>CAWFYL010000003.1:0-883000 GCA_963820025.1 uncultured Acidimicrobiia bacterium | reverse complement strand
CCGGTTGCGCTTAGCGCAACCGGCAGACTGCGGTACGCCGAGTGATGCGCGAGCCGGCAAGGGAATCATTCTCGGCGTGGAACAGATCCTGAGACGACAGTCGCGAACCGGAACTGCACCGAGGATTGAACGAGCGACGACTGGCCCTGCCGCTTCCGCTTAGCGGAAGCGGCAAGTCTGTGTCGATCCTGGCAGCTGTGAGAAGCGCACCCGCGTGGTCACTCAGTAGTCGCTTTCGCGAATCGCGACCGGTTGCGGAATGGGCTTCAGCGGGTGCGAAGGGCTCGAGGAGCCCCGTTGCGTGGCTCATCGACGGGTAGCGACTGGAAGGAGCCTGGCAGCGGTATCCGGCCCGGGCGCCGAGACGATCAGATGTCGGACGGGTCACCAGCCCGTCAGCACCTGACGTCGCTTCCTCATTTCTTCCCCCGAACGGTGGGGCGGGCTCCCGGTCCCGAGCCGCTCCAGGCACAATCGATTCCGAGCTACACAGTGCAGAGACGGTCTCTGGGCTGGGACGGTTGCGCGGTACAGGAAGGCGGTGCAGGTGCTCGAGAGGGGTGAATCCCCGGCGAGATAGGTCAGCACCGACTAGAGGAGCGAGCCTCGCCAGCGACCGAGAGGACCGCTCCGCCTCTCTCACCGATCGCCAGATCGGGCAACAAGCTCGTGCTTCGCGAGCGCAAGCGCGCGCTCCTTCGTGCATCAGATAGCGCGCGCCCTTGACCCGGCGTTTGGTGACGCTCGCTCCTCAGCGGCCCGCTGCGTCAAGGGCCAGCGGGCCGGCGCGCCATCCAGGTTTTGTGGGCCACCTGGTAAGGCCCTGGCGCCGCCGGGTGCGCGAGAGGTAGCCAGCTCATCGCGTGTCCGTTGAGGTTCGCCGAGAGTTCGGTGCCGTAGTCGGCGACGGTGAGCTTCGTCGGAGCGGCGGCGTCGCCCAGCACTGTCCGGAGAACTCGCAGAGCGGCGTTCCCGAGAGTCACGATCACGTCCGGTGCTGCGACGTCCAGCTCGCGCCGGAGTCGGGCAAGGTTCTGGTCGATCCCTTCACTGACGATCTGAGCTTCCGAGGGATGCGGAGCCAGCTCCGCCGGTGGCAGTCCATGGGCGCGTGCGAACGGCTCGTAGATGTCTTCGACCGCGGCGCGCATCTTCACCGACGCCCGGTAGGTGTTCAGGCAGTCCGTGATCCACGCATCGGCTCGAGCGACACCGAGGGGACCGAGTATTCGCTCTTCAACCCAGAGACCCGACGGCCCATTGAGATGTGAGACTGGTGCAACGGTTCCCCACGCGTCGCTCCAGCCGACCTGTGACATCCATTGCTCGACTTCGTGCACCTCGTCGGCGCCGGTCCAGAACGGCTCGGGTTCATTGTCGACGGCCAATGCTTGGACGACGCGGCCTTCCCCCTGCGGCGGACGCCACCTGACGTGGAGCGCACTCGGGTACGCCCCCAAGACGAACAGCGCAGCGCGACCGGTTGCTACTGGTTCGCAGGCGACGACGGGACGGCCGAACGGAAAGAAGCCCATTGCGTCAGCCTGGCACTGCCACGCTCGAGCAGACAGCGCGGCTACCGCCGACCCGGCGTTGGAGACATCACGAATCAGGAGGTGGCGTCCTGCGGGATGAACCTTCGGCGCGCACTAACGACCGACATGGTCGCCGGGTGGCTCCCGAGTATGGCCACGAGTGAGTCATCCGACCGCAAGCATCTTCTGGACGGCCTGTCGGGTGACTCCCATCTCTCGAGCGATGTCCGCCTGTGAGTAGCCGGCATTCACCAGCTCGATGATCAGCCGACGTCGTTGTGACGACAGCTTGCGCGCTTGCCGAGCGTGCTCCAGCGCAGTGGCGCGTACTTCGTTGAGCTTCTCGAACTTCCTACGGTCGCCTGGTGCGACGGGTGTCGGTGTCATGCATCGAGTATGACAACTACCAGTTGTCATTGTCAACCCCTAGTTGTCGCGAGCCGCGATGCGCCGTCTCGCCAGATCGAGCTCCGGTGCCCTCCGCTGAGGGACCGTCACCGAATGCGCGGACTGGCGCCCGACACCGTCCCCAAGGTACCGGTAGGGACGCTCGCGATCGCGAGCAAACGGCGACCCGACGCATGCACCGCGCGGTACCTCTATCGATCTGGCACCGGCGCGACAGTTCTGGAGGATCGCCGAGCGCATCCGCGATGAGCGCGTAGCCTCAACTTCGTGGCAGAACGCAAGGTGCCTACCCCCGAAGATCGGGGCGCTGCGGTCCGGATCGCGTTGCTCGGAGTCGCGGATCGGACAGACCTCGACGACCTGCGAACCCGAGTCGAACGGCTCAACTTCCGGAAGGACACATTCCTCGGCCAAGTGCTCCTCGAGCTCGCGGCCGACGCGATCGAGGTCTCAGGTGCGTCGCGCGAGCGGCCGATCGCGTTCGAGAAGATCCGCGAGCGCCATCTCCCCGAGTGCACGGCCCGCACCAAGGCTCAGCACCACAAGAGCGTCTACGCACTCCGCGCGGCGGCCATGATCCGAGCCGGCGTCGATCCAGGGTTGCTCGATGAGGTCTCATGGTGGCGCACGGACGACCTCTGGTTCTGGGCACTCGATGCGCTAGTCGTGTACCTCCGCATCGCAGCCGAACGAACCGGGCAGCCGATCAACGTCCTGTGCGAGCGGGTCGCGAGCCGACACGGCGTCGCGTTGACCTAACTCTGAGCTCGCCGAACCGTCGCCGACGCCGTGCCCTCTGCGTGCCCTGAGCAACGCGAAACAGAGGTCAGTGGCGGTCACTCGCGGTAACCCGAAATCCTCAGTGACCTGCACAAACGTCTGAACACCCGAAGGTCGGTTGCGCAGCAGCCGACCTTCCAAGCTGGTCATGCGGGTTCGATTCCCGTCACCCGCTCCAGTTCGAATGCGCAGGCCGCGGCGGACTCCGCCTGACGGTCGGTCAGGCGGCGGCGTCCGCGTTGATGCAGACCCCGAGACTCGCAAGCTGGTTGCACGGTCCCGAGGTCGGTGGGTCCGGGTCGGTCGCCTTCACCGCCCCGCCGTTCAGCGAGGCGTCGTTCCAGACCGCCGGGCCGATGAACACTCCGTGGGTGATGTCGAGCATCATCGGATGCGCCGTCGCCCGGTACTGCACCGTCACGACCCCGCTCGCGGGAATGGTCGCGATGGTGACCCCGACATCGGCGTCTCCGGAGTGGTTGCCCGACGTGATCGTGCCGGCGGTCGTCGTCACCGACCCGTCGACGAGCGCCGCAGATCGCGGCGGGTCGGTGCCGACGTAGGGCGCGGGGACACCCACACGGTCACTCAACCCGACGTTCGGAACGGCGACCGCCGACGTGTTGCGGATCGTCAGGGTGTACTGCAGGGTGTCACCCGGCGAGACGGTTCCGTTGGCGTTGGCGTCGGTGAACAGCGTCCCGTGCTTCGTCAACGTCAGCGACCCGAACGCCGCACTGACGTTCAGGTCCCCGACCACCGTGACCGAACAGGTCGTCGTGCCGGAGCACGCGCCGCCCCAGCCGGCAAACGACCCGGAGCCGGGCGAGGCGACGAGCTGCACGACGGTGCCGGTCGGGTAGACCTCCGTGCAGTCGCTGGTTGCGCCGACCGCGGAGTCGATCCCAGGACCGGTGACCGACCCCAGTTCCGGCGCGGTGACCGCCACGGTGAGCGTCGACGTGTTCGACGAGCCGGCCGGGCCCTGGATGCCCTGCGGTCCCTGGGCGTTCCAGGATCGGACCACGTCGTGCGGACCGGGACACGATGTCGGCGCCGCCCGGAATCGAATGGTGTTCTGCCTGACGCGCCCGAGCGGACCCACGCACGCGAAGTACCGGTCGGTGCTGCCCGGCGGGACGACCGTGACCGCCCACGCCACTCCACCCGCGAGCAACGCCCCCAACGCGGCAGCCAACGCCCCGATGAACACGCGCGAACCGAAGAGCCGCTTCATGGTTCCTCCCGCATCCCTGGGCCGACGGCGACGCTATTCCGTGGCCGTCCTGCACACCAGACCGCCGAGCACACCGGCGATCTCTTCATGAAGCTCATCACCGCGGTTGTGAAGCTGCACAAGTTCGACGACGTCGTCAGCGCCCCTCCCTGCCCTGGGCGTCAGCGGCATGACGCTCACCGAGGTCCGGGGCCACGGCCGGCCGCGAGGCTCCACCGAGCACTCGCGGCGCGGAGTACACCGTCGAGTTCCTCCCGAAGTCTCGGGTCGAGGTGGTCGTGGAAGACGCGGACGTGCGCGCAACCGTGGACGCGATCGTGGACGCCGGGCGGACCGACAAGATCGGTGACGGCAAGATCTGGGTCGTACCGGTCCAGGAGATCACCCGGGTCCGGACCGGCGAGCGCGACGCGATCGCCATTTGACCGGGCCCGCGGGCCGGCCACAGCCGCACGCGGCGGCCCGCCGGCCCTCGACTGGTCGCTCAGGTGTCCCCCGCTTCCATCCGATAGGGGGAGGTGGTCCACCGATCGGATCCCGCGCAGCTCGATGCCTTCCTCCGCAACGCGTTCGTCCACGCCCCGGCCGCGATCGCGGCGATCGGGCTGGACGGTCGCCTGATCGCGTGCAACCCGGCGTTCAGCGCGATCGTGGGTGCCGAGGGCGAGGATCTCGCGGGAATGGACGCGATGGCGTTCGTCCACCCCGACGACATCGACCAGGCGATCGCCGCGAGCATCCAACGCATCGACCGTCACGGGGTTCGGAGCGATCCACCGAAACCGATCCGGATGCTGCGGCGCGACGGTGGCGTCGCGTGGGTGCAGTTCGACTCCTCGCTCATCGACGGCGGGCCGGGCGATCCGTACGTGCTCGCCACCATGACCGACGTCTCGACCCAGATCGCCGCCAACGAGGCCCGCGCCCGCGACGAGGCGTGGTACCGCGCGCTCCTCCAGCACCAGTCCGACATCATCACGGTCGTCGGCTTCGACGGCGTGATCCGCTACATCTCCCCCAACTGCGAACAGCTGCTCGGCTTCGACGCCGAATCGCTCGTCGGGACCTCGGGCGTCGACAACATCCATCCTGACGACATCGACGACCTCATCGAAGGGCTCGGCGCGCAGCTCGTCGAAGGGCTCGCGGCGCGGCCGTTCGAGTACCGGCAGCGCCGGAGCGACGGCTCGTGGCTGTGGCTCGAGGCCACCGGGCAGCCGCTCCCGGAGGAGCTCGGCGCGGACGCCGTCATCGTCAACGCGCGCGACATCACGGAGCGCCGTCGGTCCGACGCCGCCGCGGGGACGCCGAGGCCCGCTTCCGCGTCGCCTTCGCGACGTCTCCGCTCGGCATCGGGTTGGCGAACCTGGACGGCCGCTTCACGTGGGTCAACGAGGCGCTCGTCTGCCTCGTCGGGGTCCCGGAGCGCCACCTCCTGGAGATGAGCTTCCAGGACCTCTCCGACGACGACGAGATCGGCCCCGAGATCGCACAGGCTCGCCGGTTGCTGCGAGGGAAGATCGACTCGTTCTGCACCGAGAAGCGCTACCGGCACCCGGATGACCGGATCATCTGGGCCCGGCTCCACGTGTCGGTGGTCCGCGACGCCGACGGCAACCCGGCGCAGTTCCTGGGCCAGCTCGAGGACATCACCGAGCAGAAGGAACGGGAGCTGAGCCTGAGCCACGATGCTCTGCACGACCCGCTCACCGGGCTGTTCAACCGCGCAGGCCTGCGCGAGCGCGTCGACGCGGCGTGGGCCGCTCGGAGCACGGCGGCTCCGATGGCGATCATCTTCGGCGACCTCGACGGCTTCAAGCACGTCAACGACTCGCTCGGGCACGACGCGGGCGACGAGGTCCTGGTGCATGTCGCCCGGCGGCTGACCGCGGCGGTACGTCCGGACGACGTCGTCGCGCGGTGGGGCGGTGACGAGTTCGTCATCATGTGTCCACGCGTGTCGGGCGCGGACGAGGCTCGACGCATCGCGGAACGAGTGCGCGTCACGATCGACGCACCCTTCCGCCTCGGGCCGGGTCAAGCCGAGATCGGGATCAGCTTCGGCGTGGCGGTCGACGCCGGCCAACCATTGCCCGACCTGCTGCTCAAGGACGCGGACGCGGCGGCCTATCGAGCGAAGCTCGACGGGCGGAACCGGGTCGTCGTCCACACGCTCGCAGGCTGAGGAACACGTACGCCAGGCGGATGTTGCGCAGCAGCTCGTCGACCGCGCGGTCGGGCCGGCACGGTCGCAAACGGGTGCACGTCGGACCCGGGCTCGTTCTGGGGCGTCGAGCGGGTCGACTCCTCATCCGGCGAAGCTCGCGACGGCAGGTGACGAGGAGATGGACCGCCGGTGAACGTTCCCCACCCCGCGCCCGCCCTCGCGCTCGACCAGCAGGCCGCGGCGGTCCCCGTCTCCGGTGAACACGACCTCGCGGTGTGACGCCGAGACCGCCATCAGCGCAACCACGCGCCGCGCGTCTGCGCGCTGGTGATCCTTCGCTACGTGTTCACCCATCCGCCGGTCTCGCGCCATCGGCGCTGGGTAGCTTCAGAGCACTGCGCCGTCCCGTCCACCCCGAGCGGCACGGGCGCGGGCGTCTCGACGGCCCTGGCTCCAACCGCAGCCGGGGCCTCGACGCGCGTGGTCGGAACGACGCAGCCCGGCGCGCGCAGACCCCCTCAGCCGGGTGCGTTCGGCAGGCGCCGGTAGAGGCACTGCCCGCCGCCGGACGCGTGCAGCCTCCCACCCTCCGACCAGACGCCCGCGGTCCAGCCGAACAAGCCCCCCGTGGACAGCGGCGCGGCACCCTCGCAGAGCAACCACTCGTGACCGCTCGTCGGCTGGTGGAACGCGACGTTCAAGTCGAGCGTCGGCGCGATGAACGGCGGGGCCGTCCATGCGTGGGGGCGGTGCGCCGAGGGCCAGCTCGGCAGATCGACGAGGATCAGGCATCGCGCGGCGTCGACCCACGGCTCGTCGAACGTCGCGGTCGGGGTGAAGCGCAGCCACTCGCGCCACTGCGCCGGTCGGGGACCGTCAGGGGGCCACGCGACCTCGAACTCGAGCGGTCGTGCCTCGAGGTTGTTCCAGAACGGGAACGGCGGCGGTGCGTCGGTCGGCAGCAGGTCACGGAGGTCCGGGAGCTCGCCCGGCCCAGGGACGTCCGGCATCTCGGTCTCGTCGTGCTCGAGGCCTTCGACGTCACCGACGCTCCAGACCATCGCGTCGAGGATCGGGCGATCGCCCTGGGTCACCTCCACCCGCTGGGCGGACGCGGTCCGGCCGCGCTTGCGCGTCGACACGTGCAGATCGACATCGCCGAACTCGGCCACGCCGAGGTAGTGGCACGAGAACGCCGCCGGCCGCGGATCCTCCGTCGACGCGCCCGCGGCGCGGCAGCGCGCACGCGGCCACGTACCCGCCCATCGGTCCCCAGATCTCCCAGTCGCTGCTGAGCGTCGCGGTGAAGCGCCCCTCACCTCGCGCCCGGACGTCGGTGTCCTTCGCCAGGTCTCCCATGTGCCCAGCCTGCCCGCCGGGAGGGCACCAGGTCATGGATTTGCTCGATGGCGCGCGCCGACACCTGAGAGGATTCGACCTGTGGGCGTCCTGGTCGTCGTGCGGTGAAGCAGGACGCGGGAATTTCGGGCCGCCGCGCGACGGTGACAGGATGCCGCCATGACGAGTGAGCGAATGGAAGTACAGCGGAAGATCGCCGCGGAACCCGAGGCGATCTTCGCGTTGCTGGCCGACCCGAAGGGCCACGTCGCGATCGACAGCTCCGGGATGCTGCTCGCGGCGACCGGTGACCCGGTGACCGCGGTCGGCGACTCGTTCGTCGTGCACATGGACCGCGAGTCGCTCAACGACTTCCCGATGGGTCGGTACGACGTGACGGTCACGATCAAGACCTTCGTGCCCGACCGCGAGATCGCGTGGACGATCCTCGGGCAGATCAAGCCGCAGATCGGCCACGTGTACGGCTACCGGCTCGAGCCCACCGACGGCGGCACGCTCGTCACCTCCTACTACGACTGGTCGGACATCGACCCGACGTGGAAGGAGGCGAACATCTTCCCGATCATCCCGGAGAGCGCCCTGCGCGCGACGCTCGGGATCCTGTCCCGGACGGTCGCACCACAGGACTTCGCCCGCCCACCCGATTGACGCGGCCGGTCGGCGTTCGCGGCGGCGCGGTCAGCGGGGCGGAACCGACCAGTGCACGAGGTGCCGGCTGCGCGCGATCGCGACGACCGCGTGCCCTTCGCCGTGAAACGTGCGCTTCTCGGGCGCGTCCGAATACGTGAGGTAGTACCAACCCGCGACGCGCCGGCCCTCGACCAGGTACGCGCAATTGGCGTGCTCCTCGTCAGTGCCGGTGAGCCCGGTGCCGGGGTTCCACGCCTCCTGCGGCACGACCAACATCCGCGCGGGACCCCACTGCAGCCAGCCCGCCACGCTCGTCGGGTCGCCGGTGAGGTCGAGGCGCACCGGTTGGTTGCCGTTGTTCGACGTCGCGAGCAGCTGCCACCGACCACCGAGGTGGAGGAACTGGTAGTTCTCGACCGTGTCACCCCGGACCGAGATGTCCGGCTCCCCCACGAGCTTCCACGGGCCCCGGAGGCTGCCGCTCGCCGAGCGCGCGAGCTCGAACTGCTGCCGGTCGACGCCGCGCTTGAATCCCAGCAGCAGGCCGGCAGGCGACCACACGACGGCCGGATCGATCAGCCGCTCGTCGGGTCCGGCGAAGAGCTGAGGCGCGAGGCGGCGGGAGGCCGAGAACCGGACGAAGTCGTGTGTCGTGCGGAAGTACAGCTTCGGGCGCGCACCGGCGCGGTCCGTGGCGAACGACTGGTATGCGACGACGAACCGGCCGTCCGGAGCACGCTCGACGTCGGGGGATGCCTCACCCGCGACGCCTGCGTCGTGCGGCATCGTCGTCACGCGCGACCAGTGCGCGAGGTCCGGGCTCGTGCGCAGGCCGATGCGCCAGCGTCCCGTCCGGTCCTCGAAGCTGAACACGGCGTGCCAGCGGTGTCCGGTGGACACGACCGCCTGGTCCTTCACGACGTGGTGCGGATCCGTCAACATCGGGTTGCGGATCGCACGCCACGCGACGGTCGGAGCGACCGATGCTCTCGAGTCCGCGGTGGCGCGCCCCATGCACCCGCCGGCGACGAGGAGAACCGCGAGGCTCGCGACGAGCAGACCCCGGCACCTCGGCACCGGCGCACGCTACCGCCGCCTGCAGGTGTCGATCGGTAGGCTGCCGATGCCGCGACGCCGGCGCTCGTCGTCCGGTCGCCGTCCGGCGATCGAGCGCCGGGGATCTTCAGAACGGGGACCGGCGGGGACTGGGCGGCGGCGATGGGCCGAGGTGATGGCATGCACAGGTGGGCGCGGGTCGTCGGGAGCAGCCGCAGGCGGCTGTCATTCGTGCTCACCGCGCTGCTCGTCGCGTCGCTCGTGGTCGCCGGCCACACCACCGGCGCCGGGGCCGCGAATGCACCCGAGACCCCGACCGGGCTGACGACCAACGGGATGCGGCCGGCGATCGGCGTCGATCCCGACGCGATCACGTTCGCGTGGCGGGTCGCGGACCCGAGGAACGGCGCACGCCAGAACTCCTACCGGATCCTGGTCAGCCGGCAGCCGACCTCGCGCCCCGGATCCGGGGGCATCGTGTGGGACAGCGGCCGGGTGCGCTCGGCGCAACAGGCGTTCGTCCCGTACACCGGCCCCCGGCTCCAGGGCGACGCGCAGTACTGGTGGACGGTGTCGACGAGCGACGGCGCCGGCACCACGGGGCCGTTCGCGCGTCCGAGCGCGTTCGTCACCGTGCCCCGCACGGCCGACTGGCACGCGCAGTGGGTGACGCCCGGTGCCTCACCACCGTCGCACGACCAGCTCACCTACGTGCGGACCACGGTCCACGTCGGTGCCGGGCCGATCGTGCGCGCCACGGCCTATGTGACCGCGTCCCACCAGTACCAGCTCTGGGTCAACGGGCGCCGCGCCGCGGCCGGCCCGTCGTTCTCCTATCCGGACGAGCAGTACGTCGAGGCCACCGACGTGACCGCGCTGCTGCGCTCCGGCGCGAACGGCATCGGTGTGCTCCACCACTGGTACGGCGCGGGCCAGGGCCGGCCCGCGGGGCAGCCCGGACTGCTCGCCGAGATCTCGGTGACCCACCGCGACGGATCGCACGAGGTGTTCGGCACCGACGGGACGTGGCGCGAGACGCCCGCCGAGTGGTCGCCCGGGACGCCACGAAACGACGAGGGCGACTTCACCGAGTTCGTGGACGGGCGCGCGCGCCCCGACAGCTGGTCCACCGCCGCCTTCGACGACGCCGCGTGGACCCCGATCGCGGTGCTCGGGCCCCCGGGGACGGCGCCGTTCACGCACCTCGTCGCCCAGCGCACGCGGATCGTCCGCCACGCGGTCCGGCCGGTGTCGGTGCACACCCTGCCGAGCGGCGCGGTCGTGGCGGACTACGGCGCGGTCGTCGCGGCGAGCCCGGTGGTCCAGTTCCGACGCGGGCTCGCCGGGCGCACGGTGACCATGCGGGCCGGGTTCGCGCTCGCGCCCGACGGCTCCGTGTCGGCGACCCACGAGAACCAGGGCACCGACATGAGCTACGGGTACACCGAACCGGCGGGCGCCTCCACCTTCGCCGCGTACGGGTACCTCGCGTTCCGGTACCTCGAGGTCGACGACGCGGGCGAGGCGCTGACCGCCGACCGCCTCACGATCGAGGCGCGCCACACCGCGATGCCCGCGGGCGGCGAAGCAACGTTCCGCACTTCCGACCCGAAGGTCGACGCGGTGTGGGCGCTCACCCGCCGCTCCGCGCTCTTCGTCAGCCAGGAGCAGTTCGTCGACACCCCGACCCGCGAGAAGGGCCAGTTCCTCCTCGATTCCTACGACGACTCGCAGGCGACGACCCGCGCCTTCGGCGAACAGAACCTCACATGGCAGGCGCTGCGCGACTTCGCGCGGTCACAGTCGCGGTACTGGCCCGACGGCCGGCTGAACGTCGTGTACCCGAACGGCGACGGCGCGCGCGACATCCCCGACAACACCGAGCGCTACCCGGACTGGCTCTGGCAGTACTTCGTGGCCACCGGTGACCGCGTCACGCTCCAGGAGCTCGCGCCGGTAGCGACGCGCGTCGCCTCCTACATCGCGGCCGCCACCGATCCGGTGACCGGGCTCGTGACGCGGCTCCCGGGCGGGGGCGAGGACTACCTCTACGGCGCGGTCGACTGGCCGCCGCCGATGCGCTACGGCTACGACATGGCGACGGTCGCGCGCACGACGGTCAACGCGCTCGCGGTCGAGGCCTACGATCGGGTCGCGCGCATGGCCGGTCTGCTCGGGGACGCGTCCACGGCGGCGACCTGGCAGGCCCGGCGCGCCGCGCTGGTCACCGCGATGAACGACCGGCTCCGACGACCCGACGGCACCTACGTCGACGGCCTGGAGGCCGACGGCTCGACGAGCGGCCACGCCTCGCAGCAGGCGAACGCCTTTGCGCTCGACGCGGGGATCGTCCCGGCGGCGTCGAGGGCCGCGGTCGGCGCGACCGTCGCCGGACTGCGGGTGGCGATGGGACCGGACAACGGCCTCGTGCTGCTGCGCGCGCTGCACGACGCGGGCCGGGACGCCGACATCCGCCGGATCCTCACCGACGCGTCCGGCCCGGGCTGGGCCCGGATCGTCGCCCAGCACGGGACGTTCACGTGGGAGACCTGGGCCCCCGACGACGCCGACGGCGACAGCACGTCACACGGCTGGGGCTCCGCGGCGTTCGCCGCGCTGCCCGAGACCTTCCTCGGCGTGACGACCGACGCACCCGGCCCCACGCCGACCGGCGCCCGCCTCGCGATCGTGCAACCCGACGCCGGGCTGGCTCGCGCGTCGGGCACGGTGCCCACCGTCAGCGGCCCGGTGGCCGTCGCCTGGCGACGTGGGGGCTCGGGCACCGAGCTCCGGCTGCACGTGCCCGCCAACGCGTCGGTGCGGGTCACCCTCCGGGCCCGCACGACGGCCGGCGTCACCGAGTCCGGTCACCCGTTGCGCGCGGAGCCCGGACTCCGGGTGTCCGGCGCGCGGGCGGGGACCGTCGAGCTGACGGTCGGCGCCGGGAACTGGTCGCTGCGGGCCGCGTGACCGACCACGCGGAGCTCAGACCCGTCCGGCCGCCTCGAGCCACGGGGTGAGGTCCAGCTTCGGGTAACGGAGCGCGGTCTCGGCGAGCATGTCCGCGTCCCAGATCGGATGGCCGGGCCGGGGGAACCCGAAGAGCGCGAGCTCCTCGGGCGTCGACGCCTCGGCGAAGCGGTCCCAGTCGGAGGAGTTCGCTCGGGACTGGATGGAGTCGTAGCCGACCCAGTCCTGCCCGGCGTGCTTGAAGCTGACGTTCAGGAGGAAGCGGGCGCCGCCCGGGTCGGTCAGGTCGACCCCTCGGTGGAACACGTCCGGCCGGTAGGCGAGCAACGAGCCGCGCACGCCGGTGGCGGCCTGCTCCGCGGCGTAGATCTCCGGATCGCCGTCCGGCATGATCAGCGGCTCGGTCGGCGAGTGCCCGGCCGAGTCGGGCAGGGGCACCAGATGCGTCGGCGCGGTGCCCGCGTGGACGTCCGACAGGTACAGGAACGACTCGACGTGCAACCAGGGCGTCAGGGTCAGCGGCGGCAGGAACGAGTGGTTCCGGTCCGTGTGCATGGGCTGCTCGTAGTTCGTGAGCCCCGTGTACTTCGCGTTCGACCGGGCCTGGTAGAGCCGGAGGTCGGACGACTGGAGCGCGCGCTGCATGAAGTCGACGATCGCCGGGTGCACGCAGAGCCGGTTCAGCGCGCCGGAACCGGGGAATGGGAACTCGCGCAGCCAGGTGTGCTGCTCGGGACGGAAGCCGGGACCGGTCGGGGGCCACACCCACTCCTCGTGCCGGGGTGGCGGCCGCCCGAGCCACCGCTCGGTCTCGCCCGCGGGGTCGGCGTGGTACGCCTCCGCCGCCGGGAACATCAAGGCCAGGTCCGCGACCGCGGCGTCGATCTCCTCCGTGCTCACCAGGCCCTCGATCAGGACCCACCCGTTCTCGCGCCACGTGGCCACGGCCGACTCGGGTGCCAGGCTCGGGCTCACGGACCGTCGCTTCTCTCGTCGCCCGGATCCCCCTCGGCCGAGCCCCGGACGCTCGCCGATGCGGCGGCCGACAGCGGCGCGAGCACCTCGTCCGCGTTGCTGCGGTGGGTGGCGCGCTCGTCGGTGCCGAGGTACGACGCGACGACGAGCGGGTCGCTTCGGATCGTCGCCGACGCGCCTTCCGCGATCACCGCGCCGGCCTCCATGCAGTACACGCGGTCGGAGATCGCCATGATCAGCGGCAGGTCGTGCTCCACGACGACGAGCGTCGCGTCCAGCTCCTGTTGCACCCGCTTGATCAGCGGTCCGAACGCCTCGGCCTCGCGCTGGGCCACCCCCGCGGTCGGCTCGTCGAGACAGATCACCCGCGGCGCGACCGCGAGCACCGCGGCCAGCTCGACGATACGTCGCGTACCGGTGGAGAGCTCGGCGATGAACCGGTCCGCGTAGCGGCCGAGACCGAGGAAGTCGATGAGCTCGGCCGCCTCGGCACGCTTCGACCGCTCGTGTCTGGTCGCGTTGGGCAGGAAGAGCAGGGAGCCCCAGAACGACGTGCGGTGCCGCGCCTCGAGCGCGAGCTGCACGGTCTCGCGCACCGTCAGCTCGGGGAAGAGGGTGGCCGCCTGGAACGTGCGCCCCAAGCCGTTGTGCGAGCGCCGGTGCGCGGGGAGCTTCGAGACGTCCCGGCCCAGCAGCTCGACGGTCCCCGAGCTCGGCACGTAGCCGCCGATCGCGTTCAGCAGCGTCGACTTGCCGGCGCCGTTCGTGCCGATCAGCCCGATGACCTCGCCGGCGTCGGCGCGGAAGTCGACGTAGTCGACCGCGACCAACCCGCCGAAGGTCACCGTCAGTCCGGTGGTCGAGATCACGCTGCCGTCTGCGTTGGCGACGATGGGTCGCTCGATCGCGGTGTGCAGCGAGACCGGCGGCGCGGTGCGCGTCTTCGTCGGGATCTCGGGCAGTCGCGCCTCCAGCCAGTTCAGGATCGAGCTGCGCAGCCAGTAGCCGATCTGCGTGAATCCGCCGGGGATGTAGAGCAGGATGATGAGCAGCCCGATGCTCGAGGTGAACAGGGGCACGGTCTGGTTGTCGGGCCAGAACGCAGGGAGCCCGATGACCCAGAGCGCACCGACGACCGCCCCGGCCAGGCTGCCGAGTCCCCCGATGACCGCGAGCGCGACGAGCACGAGCGAGTCCTCGACCCGGAAGAACCGCTCCTGGAAGCCGATCGTGACGACGAGCCCGCCGAGGATCGCGCCGCCGAGCCCGGCGACGAACCCCGCAACCGCGAAGGCCATCAGCTTCGAGCGCCTCGGTGAGACGGTGAACGCCGACGCGGCCGGCTCGTTCTCCCGGACGCCGATGATCGAGCGTCCGATACCGGTCCGGCGGAGGTGGCCCGCGAGGACCAACACGACCACCAGCACGGCGAGCGTGAAGTAGTAGTAGCTGCGGTTGAGGTGCGCGAGGTCGATCGGGCCGAGGTGCCCGCGCGCGAGCTGCACCGTGGTCGCGTCCACCTCGCCGGTGAAGATCGGCCGGGAGAAGATGTACGCCTGCGCCGCAATCGCGAACGCGAGCGTGCTGATCCCGAGCAGCAGCCCCTTCACGCGGAGCGCACCGAAACCCACGAGCACCGCGATCAGGCACGCGACGACTGCGCCGGCGAGCAGCGCGGGCACGAAGGGAAGCTTCGGCAGGCTCCCCTGCAGGATCCGGGTGGACCGCCAGCCGATGTCGAAGGTCACGCCGCGCACGAACGCGGCTGCGCTCAGCGCACCGATGCCGGCGAACGCCATCTGCCCCAGTGACAGCTGTCCGGCCCAGCCGGTGAGGACGGTGACCGACACCGCGCAGATCGCGAAGGCGAGGACCATCGCGTACGTCTGCTGGTGGAAGGACTGGGTGACGACCAGCGGCAGGGCGATCGCGAAGATGAGTGCGAACCCGGCGAGGAGCTGGGGCATGCGCCGCACCCACCAGATCTCCTTCAACCGCTCGGGCACCGGCGGCACCCTCGGCGCGAAGGAGAAGCTCTCCGCGCCGGAGTCGTCGCTGCGGCTCATCCGGGCCACGAGGAACAGCACGAGGATCAGCACCACGAACTGCACGAGGCCGACGGTGTTCGGGAAGTTGAAGACGAGCACCTGGTACAGGATCCCGATCCCGATCGCGCCCGCGACCGCGCGCGGGAACGACCGCATCCCGCCGATCAGCGCGGCGGAGAGCCCGAGCAGCAGGGTCTCCGGCCCGATCGACACCAACTCGGTCGATCCCTGCTCGGTCGCGTACAGGATGATCGATACTGCCGAGAGGAAGCCCGCGATCGTCCAGATCGCGGTCGAGACGAGCTTCGGGCTGATACCGGTGAGTCGGGCGAGGTCCGCGTTCGACGCGGACGCTCGCACCGAGATGCCGAAGCGCGTGTGCCCGAGCAGCCACCACAGCCCCAGCGCGATCAACGGGACCACGATCAGCACGAGCAGCTGTGAGCCTTCGATGGTGATGCTGCTCAGGTGCCACTCCCCCGTGATCGGGGTCGGGTACGCGGTCTGCAGGGACCCGGTGCGGTAGTCCGGGAGCGTCATCGTGATCGCCCGGGCGAGCTCCGCGACACCGATGGTCGCGACCAGCACGATGACGCGCGGTGCCTTGAACAGGCGCCGGATCACCGCGAGCTCGACCAATGTGCCGGCGAGGGTTCCGGCTGCGACCGCGAGGAACAGCGACGGCCAGTACGGCCAGTGTGCCTTGCCGGCCATGAGCGCCAGGAGGGCGGCGGCGGGAACTCCGAGGTCGGCCACCGCGAAGTTGATGACCCGGCTCGAACGGTAGATGAGGACGATGCCCATCGCGATCAGCGACACGATCAGGCCGCGGACGACGCCGATGAAGATGAGGTTCGCGGTCCAGATGTGGGGAACGAGGATCGATCCGACCGTCGCTCGCATCAGCCGCCCTCGTCTCCGAAGAAGACCGCGCGGGCAAGGTCGTCACGGGCCATGAGGTCCGCGGCGGCGCCCTCGAACTTCACCTCGCCCTTCTCGAGGAAGATCGCCCGGTCCGAGATCGCGAGCGCGATGTTCAGCGACTGCTCGACGATCACCATCGTCTGCCCCCGCGCGCGCAGCTGGTCGATGAGCTCGAGCATCCGCTGCACGACGATCGGCGCCAGTCCGAGTGACAGCTCGTCGATGATCAACACGTCCGGCTTGTGGATCAGGACCCGCGCGAGCGCGAGCATCTGCTGCTGGCCGCCCGAGAGGCTGCTCGCCATCTGCTTCTGGCGCTCCCGCAGCTCCGGGAAGAGCTCGAGCACGCCGGCGATGGTCGCGTCCACCTCGGCTTTGGAACCCTCGTCGAGCCACACGCTGACCGCGAGGTTCTGGTCGACGGTGAGCGCCGGGAACACCCCGTTGCCACCGGGCAGCGACACGATCCCGAGCTTCACCCGATCCTCGGGCGACACGTAGGTGATGTTGCGCCCGTCGAGGCGCACGACACCACGCTCGGGTACCTCGAGCCCGCTGATCACCCGCAGGATCGTGGACTTCCCCGCACCGTTCGTGCCGAGCAGGGCCACGCACTCACCGTGGGCGATCTCGAAGTTCACGTCGAACAGCACCTGGACCGTGCCGTACGAGAAGTCGATGTTCGCGACCTGGAGGGCCGGGGTGGCTTCGCCGCGCTCGTTCCGCTTGCGGTGCTCCTCCTGCTCCTCGAGCAGCTCCTCGACGACGAGCGACAGGTCGCCACGGATGAAGCGCGCCCCGTTCATCAGCAGCAGTCCCCCGATGATGCTCGTGGGCACGCCCAGGGCGATGACGGTGCCGCGCACGCCGATCGCGTTCGTGAAGAACCCGGACAGCACCCCGCCGAGGAAGCCGCCGATGAAGAAGATGTACATCGTCGCCATCGCGGTGCCCATGCCCCTGAGCCGGTACGGCACGACGGCCTGGAGCACCGGGCCGGTCATCGCGAACGCGGAGGTGGTGAGCACCGCCTGCGGGACCCCGAGGATCCAGAACGCGGTCGAGCTGTCGACGGAGTACTGGAGCGGTGTGAACAGGGCGGAGGGCAGGATCAGCGCGCCCACCATCGCCAGCGCCTTCGCAGGGTTCACCCGGTAGACCCGGTCGAAGTAGCGGCCGATGAACGGCAGGACCGGCAGCGCGGCGATGCCCGACAGGCTCAGGATCAGCCCGCGCTGCAGCACGTCGTGGATGTGCAGGTTGTCGTGCAGGTAGAGCGACGCGAGCTCCCCTTGGCTGAAGAGCCCGAACCCGAGGGCGCAGAACGCGACGAGGACGGTCTTGATCGTCGCGATCTTCTTGATCCGCGCGAACGCCGATTCCATCGAGATCGGGGCCGGGTTCGCGTCCTCGATCACCTCGCCCAGGACGTCGTCCTTCTCGAACTGGCCCCGGGGCGGCTCCTTCATCCAGAACGCGACGATGGCGACGAGCGCAACCGGGATCCCGAGGATGTACCAGGCCCAACGCCACCCGTCGGGGCCGCCGGCCCAGGTCGCGATCGCGGCGGCGAGCACCGGACTGCACAGGCCGATGCCGTGCGCCCCCATGTTCATCACCGCCGACATCCGGGCGCGGATCCCGATCGGGTAGTTGTCGGCGATCAGCGACTGGTGCACGGGAATGCTGTTGGACTTCGCGATGCCGGTCGCGAAGCGGGTCCAGAACAGCATGAAGGCGTTGACCGCGAATCCCGACAGCAGCACGAAGAACGAGAAGAAGAGGCTCGCGACGCCGACGATCGGGACGCGCTTCACGCGGTCGGCCAACCAGCCCATAGGGACCGCGCCGAGCACGAAGAAGGCGGACGACGCGGTGCCGATGAAGACGATCGCCCCGCTGCTGATGTGGAACGTCTGGCGGATCTCGGGCCCGAGGACCTGGATCGCAGCGCCTTCGAGCTCGTCGAACGCGAGCAGGAGCCCGAGGACGATGAACATCAGCTTGCCGCCCCGGGCGAAGGCCTCCTTGAAGGTGACCGGCTCGGAGTTCACGCCGGGAAGGAGGTCGTCCGGGAAGATCACCTGCTCGCTGGCGCGGGCTTGCGCCTCCTGCCGCGCCGCCTCCTCGTCCAGGACCGCGGACGCGAGTGCGGCGGCGTCGCCCCGGGTGTCTTGCGTGTCGCCCAACCTGACCGCCTTCGCCCCAGATCGGCTCACGAACCCCGGGGTGCGGGGATCGTATTCTGTCCCTGACGTGTGTGTCAGGTTTGCGCGCTCGGCGAGCGCGCTACTGACCGGTGATGTTCTGCACCGGGGTGAGCGCCTTCCAGTTGCCGTTCGGCTTGATGGAGGAGTCGAACGCCTCCAGCCGGAAGTTGTCCTCGACGTCGTACTTGCCGGTGTGCAGCGAGGAGTACGGACCCGAGCCGCGGTTCACGATCTCGCCGTAGTTGTCGACCGCCTTCACCCAGCTCGCGTTGGTCAGGTTCTTCCCCGCCTTGGTCGCGATGTCGTGGAACATCGTCATGATCTGGCACGCGTCGTTGATCGTCCCGTAGGTGTCCACCGTCTTGCCGCCGGGCGCCTTGATCACCGTGGTGGACTTCGGTGCCGCCTTCTTCGTGTACTTCTTGTAGATCTGCGCGCAGTACTTGAAGTTGGCGCTCTTGTCGTACTCCGCGGGGGTCGGACCTCCGGCGACGATGATCCCCTCGTACGGGTTCGGCTTGATCCCCGCATGGACCTCCTGCTGGGCGAAGTCCCTGACATCGGTGGTGTCCGTGATCAGGGTGACCTTGGGCATCTCCTGGCGGAGCTTGGTCACGAACTGCTTCGACGACACCTCGTCGCCCGACAGGAAGACGGTGTTGACGTGCTGGCCCTTCCACTTCTCGATGAAGCTGTCGAGCTGGGCCTGAGCGGACGTCGTGTCCGCGGTGCCGTTGATGGAGAGGATCGCGGTCGAGCCCATCGGCACCTTGAGCTTCTTCAGGCCGGGCACGATCGTCTTGTTCACGGTGTTGGCCTCGGCCGAGCCGCCGAGCACGGCGACCTTCTTGCCCTTCAGCTTCTTCTCCTTCTTCAAGAGCTGGAGCAGGACCTTCACGGTCCGTTCGTTCGTCGCGCCCGGATAGATCATCAACCCCGGTGGCGAACCGTCGATGATCTGCTGGGTGAGGTTGAACGTCATCAGCACGGTCTTGTGCTGATTCGCGACGCAGGTCTGGGCGTCGCCCGAGAAGTCGACGAAGGTGCCGATGACCGCGAACACCTTGTCGTCGTCGGTGAACTTGGTGCACACCGCGAGGGGGCCGGCGCTGCCGAGCGGGCAATAGGTGTCGTAGACCGGCACGATCTTGCGGCCGTTGATGCCGCCCTTGGCGTTGAGGTCGGCGATGAACGCTCCGTACACCTGTTGCTGCTTCAGCCGGATCGAGTCGACGAACTGCTTGATGCAGTCGAAGTTCGTGAGCGCGATCCCGACCTTGATGGTCTTGGGCGTCACGCCGGTCTGCGACGACGCGGCGGGCCGGCCCTTGGGCGCGGCATCCCGGCCCGGGCTCAGGCTGAATGCCGACAGCGACAGCACCAGCAGGACACATGTGGCCGCGGTCGCGACGAGACCAGTGCACGTGCGCGGTACCCGATGCCTCGTCATGCGAACCCCCCGATTCCGGTGACTTGGGCAGGGACGTTAGATCGAAGGTGACACGCGTGTCACGTCAGCCTCGCTCGCGACCGACGCGACGAGCCCCTCGCTCGCCCGGACGAGCAGCGACCCGGTGAACCCCTCGCCATCGCGGGCCCGGTCGGTGCCGATGAGGACGCGCCCGGTGCACCCGTCGAGGGTGGCGTCGTGCGCCGCGAAGCTGACCGCGACCACGTGCCCGCGACCCCGGCGCCACGCCCAGAGCCCGTCGGGGCCCGGGAGGGACGCGTACGGCCCCGAGTGGAGGTCGGCGGTCCGGCGCCGGAGCCCGAGGAGGTCCCGGGTCAGATGGAGCACCGAAGCCGGGTCGGCGCGCTGGTCCTCGACGTTGCACGCGGTGTCCCCGAGCGGGAGCCACGGGCGCGTGGAGGCGGCCGTGAACCCTCCGCCCGGCCCCGCCCGCCAGTGCATCGGCGTGCGCATCGCGTCGCGCCCGGCGTATCCCGGCCAGTACCGGACCCCCAGCGGGTCGCGCAGGTCGGGGGGCTCCACGATCATGTCGCCGAGGCCGATCTCGTCACCCTGGTAGAGCACCGGGGTCCCGCGCAGGGTCAGCAACACGAGCAGCGCGGCCCGGATCCGCGCCGGGTCGTCGCCGGCCCAGCGCGTCGCGAGTCGCGACATGTCGTGGTTCGACCCCGTCCACGCCGGCCACGCGCCGTCCGGGAGCGCGGCCTCGGTGCGCGCCACGATGGCGGGCATCGCGATCCCGTCGAAGGGCGCGTTGATGAACGGGAAGTTGAACGCGAGCTGGAGCTCGTCGAGCGCGGTGCCGTAATAGCGACCGAGCTCGGCGAGATCCTCGACCGGCGTCTCGCCGAGCAGGATCCGGGGCGGGTCGTACCCGTCCGCGATCCGCCGCCACCGGCGAAGGATGTCGTGGACCTCGGGCCGGTTCGCGTTGTAGACGGGCCGCTGGCCGAACAGCTGGACGTCCAGTGGATCTTCCTCGGTCGCCGGCGGGTTGTCCCGCAGCTCGGCGTCCTTGACGATCACGTTGCACACGTCGACGCGGAACCCGTCGATGCCGTGGTCGAACCAGAACCGCACGATGTCGTCGAACTGGTCGCGCAGATCCTCGTTCCACCAGTTGAGGTCGGGCTGCGCGCTCAGATGGTTGTGCAGGTAGTACTGGCCGCTCGCCTCGTCCAGGGTCCAGGCCGGCCCGCCGAAGCTGCTGACCCAGTTGTTCGGCGGTGTGCCGTCCGGCTCGGGGTCCGCCCAGACGTACCACTCGCGGCGCGCCGCGGTCCGCTCGCTCCGGGCCTCCACGAACCACGGGTGCTCGGCGCTGGTGTGGTTGGGCACGAAGTCGAGGAGCACCCGGATGTCCCGGCCGTGTGCCTGCGCGATCAGCTCCTCGAGGTCCGCAATCGTTCCCAGCTCGGGCTCGACGGCGCGGAAGTCGGCGACGTCGTAGCCCCAGTCCGCGTTGGGCGACACGGTGACCGGGCTCAACCAGATCGCGTCGACACCGAGCCACTCGAGGTGATCGAGTCGCTCGATGACCCCGCGCAGGTCGCCGACCCCGTCGGCGTTCGAGTCCGCGAACGACCGCACGTAGATCTGGTAGATCACCCCCGACTTCCACCACGGCGCGTCGAGGTCCTGCGGCGCGTCCGGCATCGGCAGAGGTTAGGTTTCGCGCCCGTGGGCGTCGGATCGCCGGCGCGTCGCGCTGCTCCCGCCGCTCGCGCTCAGGACGGGTTCGGGACCACCTGCTGCACCGACCACGCGTTCCCATCGGGGTCGGCGAAGTAGACGAACGAGCCCCACGGCAGGTTCTCGACCGGCCCGACCTCGACCCCGCGGTCGAGGAGCGTCGCGCGGGCGACCTCGGCGTCGTCGACGACCACCTGCAATCCCTTCACGGATCCCGGCGCCGCGCCGGTCAGGCCCTGGCCCAGCGCGATCGAGCACGCCGATCCGGGCGGCGTGAGCTGGACGAAACGCAGCCCGGGGCTCACCGTGTGGTCGTGATCGGCGTTGAAACCGATCCGCTCGTAGAAGTCCTTCGCCCGGTCGACGTCGGTCACCGGGATCACCACCAGCTCGAGCTTCCAGTCCATGTCGCGCTCCCCTTCGATTCGCGTGTGAGGTTCGATCCCCAGCCAGCGCCCTTGAACCGGTCATCGAGTGACCGCTTTCGGAAAGTCGGGCCGTCCGGCGTGACCGGCCCCCTACCGTCGGGGGCCATGGGCACGATCCACACGACCTGGTCGGTCGGGGCCGACCACGCAGTCACCCCGGGTGACCTCGCGCCCGACGGGTCGATCACGGACAACGCGGTGGGTCGCTGGGTCGACCGCGCCGTGCACGCCTACCTGGACCAGTGCCGGATCCTCGAGACGACCCGCGCCCGGGACGGCCTGGAGCTGCGGGTCGACGCCGGACCGGCCGCGCGTCCAGCGCACCTCGCCGCCGCGCCGCACGTGCTGGTCACCGCGACCGCAACCGAGGTCTTCCCCACGAGCTTCGTGGTGGCCGTACGGGTGCGCCCGGTCGGCGGCGAGGACGACCACCCGCGCGACGCCGCCCGCTCGGTCACGCTGGTGGATGAGACCGGGCATCCCAGGGCGCTCGGCACGGGGATCCGCGACGAGCTGATCGCGCTCGCGCACGCGGCCCGCCACTTCAACTGATCGACGTTCGGCCCCCGGCGCGACGTCGCGCCGCGCCGCGCGCTAGCGGTTCGGGTCGGGTTCGAAGTCGCCCCGACCCATCTGGTCCCGGATCGTGATGACGGCAGGGTTCGTCATCGAGCGCCGCTGCCAGTTCGCCCCGTCCACGACGAGCGTGTGGCCGGAGATGAAACGGGCATAGGGCGACGCCAGGAACGTCGCCGCCCAGCCGAGCTCCTGGCGCTCGCCGACCCGCATCGCGGGCTGGCACGTGTCCTTGTCGTGGGTGCGGTCCATGTTGCTGCGGATGTCGCTCGTCATGTCCTCGTGTGGGAACAGGCCCGGGACCAGGCCGTTGACCTGGATCCCGTACGGTCCCCACTCCACCGCGAGCGACTCGGTCAGGTTCTTCACGCCGGCCTTCGCGGCCGCGGAGTGGACGAACCCGGGGCCGCCGGTCCATGCGTAGGAGGCACCGACGTTGATGACCGAACCCGGTGTGCCGGCCCCGAGGTGGCGCCGACCGAACTCCCGCGAGCAGATGAACGTGCCCGTCAGGGTGATGTCGACCACGGTGCGCCACGCGTTCGGGGACATGTCCTCGGCCGGGACCGGGAAGTTCGCGGCCGCATTGTTGACGAGGACGTCAGGGAGACCCATCTCGGCCTCGGCGGCGTCGAACGCGCGCGCGACGTCGTCCGCCTCGCGGATGTCGCACGGCACCGCGAGCACACGGGCGCCGATCTGCTCGATCGCGGCGCGTCCCGCGTCGAGGTGCTCCGGCTTGCGGCTCGCGATCACCACCGCGGCGCCGAGCCGGGCGAACTCTGACGCGATCGCCTTGCCGAGCCCCGTCCCCGCGCCGGTGACGAAGACGCACAGGCCGTCGAACGTCCCGGCCGGGAGCGCGCTCGCGCCGACCGGCGGTGGCGCGGGAAGACCGATCAGCTCAGCCATGGTGTCGTCCTCAGCTTCCGGTGAAGTGCGGTCGGCGCTCGTCGGCGCGCGCGGCGCGCAGCTCCGCCAAGTCGTCGCTGCGGTTGACGAATGTCTGGTAGATCATCTCGTCGGTCATCGACGCGCGGATCTGCGGCACCGCCAGATGCCGGATCACCTCGCGGGCCATCTTGACCGTGACCGCCGGCGCGGCGGCGATCTGATCGGCCATCTCGCGTACCGTCGCGTCCAACTCGTCGGGCGCCACGACGCGGCTCACGACGCCGTGCGCCAGCGCCTCATCCGCCGACAACACGCGACCGGTCAGCACCATGTCGCTCACGACGCCGTGCCCGCACATCTCGTAGAGCACGGCGACCCCACCCGTGTCGGGGATCACTCCGTAGGTCAGCTCGGGAAGCCGGAAGCGCGTGCCTTCCGCGGCGACGCGGATGTCACAGAGCAGCGCCCGCTGGAACGAGCCGCCCATGACCCATCCCTTGCACGCGACGATCACGGGCGCGTCGAGCTCCCAGAGCTGCTGGATCCCGCGGTGCCCGCGCCGCATCAGCTCGTGGTGCGACAGCGGCACCTTGACGTTCCCGATCGACCCGGCGTCCCGACCGGACGAGAACGACTTCCCCTCGCCGCGCCAGATCACGCACCGCACCTCGGGCCGGGCGCGCAGCTCGGTCAGGATGTCGAAGAGCGCGGCGTCCATCTCGTCGTCGAACGCGTTGTGCTTGTCCGGCTGGTCGTTGGTGATGGTGGCGATCGCACCATCGACGTCGAGCCGCAACCTGTCCATCCGTCCCCCAAGATCTCCCTCGGCCGATCGTCGGACCGTCGCCCGACCGGCGGCCGAGGGCGGCCTTTCGCTGCGATCCGATGTGCGTGACCGGGATCGTAACCAGGCCCCGCGGAACGGGCTCCGGGTCAGGCGGTGGGTGCGAGCCGGGCCCGCAGCAGGGCGATGGCCGCGAGCGCGACGGTGGGCGCCAGGATCGCCACATTGCCCCACGCGTCGATCAGCACGCCACCGAGGACCGCGCCCCCGAGGAACGCCACGTTGGTGACCGCCAGGATGCGGGCCACGGGCCACTCGCGGGCACGGACGCCGGGGTGGACGAGGTCGCCGATCGACTGCCCGAGGCGGACCAGCATGCCGGACGAGAACGTGGACGACACGCTGACCCCGTCGACGCTGCGCACCGACGCGGTCTGCATCGCCATCGCGGTCGTGGCGAGCACGATCCCGAGATAGCGCAGCACGCCGGTCGGCCGTTCGGACCCGGCACCGAACCCGATCAGGATCACGGCCGCGTCGGCGGCCAGGAGGACCGTCGCCCACGCGAGCAGGCGCCGCGCCGCACTCGTCACGCCGGTGCCGGCACGGATCACGAGCGGGGTGAGCGCGCTGCCGGCGACGTAGGTCAGCACCGCGACGAGCGGCGGCCACACGCGCGCGAAGTGGCCCTGGCCGAGCTCGAGCCCGGCCAGGACCGTGTTGCCCGACTGGAACGCGACGAAGGTGCCGGTCAGGCGGAAGAGGCTGAGCGCGTCCAGGCACCCGGCGACCGCGGCCAGGCTCGCGGCGAGCGCCAAGGGCCCCGGGATCGGGGTGAGGCGCTCCGGCTCAGGGCGCGCCACCGGCGCGTCCCGCTCCGCTCAGGTGACGACCTTGGCCTTCAGCTTCTGGAACTCCGCGTCGTCGATGACCCCGCGGTCCTTCAGGTCCGCGAGCCGGTGGAGCTCGTCAGCCGGGCTCGTGGCCGTACCCGCAGCCTGCTGGATGTACTGGCGGGCTGCTGCGTCCTGGGCGGCGCGAGCCTCCTGCGCGTGCTCGGCCATCTTGTGCCCGTGGGCGATCAGGTAGACGAACACCCCGAGATAGGGGACGAAGATCACGAAGATGACCCAGAGCGCCTTGGCCCAGCCGGAGAGATCGTGGCTGCGGAAGATGTCCGCGAACACCGTGATCAGGATCCAGATCCAGATGAAGAACATCACGAACCACAACAGCGACCACAGCACCTGGCCGGAACCGAACTCCTCGGCAAGCATCACGAACCCTCCACGCCTCACCTCGCTGCCCAATGTCTGGGGCGAACGATACGTCGGTGGGCGCGGGTGTGCCGTGACCCTCGGCGCCGGAGCCGGTGCACCGCCGACGCGTGCGTGGACGGCCGGCCGGGGGCGCGCCCCGGTCGGCTGCGGAGCCGGTCGCCCCGCTACTGCTCCAGGAGGGTGATCATGAGCGCGAGCGCCTCGTGCACCGCGGCATCGCGCAGCTCCGCCGGGTCGCCGCCTGCGAGCTCCTTGCGCATCGCGAGCGCGGGCTGGCGCCCGCTGCAGCCGCCCAGCCAGAGCGTGCCGACCGGCTGGTCCTCCTCGCGGACCGGTCCGAGCGCGCCCGTGGTCGCGACCGCGACGTCGGCCTCGAAGCGCTCGATCGCGCCGCGGGCCATCTGGCGGGCGGCCTCGTGGCCGATCACCGGACCCGGCTGCACCCCGAGCATCGTGTACTTCGCCTCCGACGCGTAGGCCACCACGCCGCCGAGGAAGCAGGCGCGCGCACCGTCGGCGGCCGCCAGCGCAGCCGCGACCGCACCCGCGGTGCACGACTCGGCGACCGCGAGCCGCGCGTCGTGGGACCACGCGAGGTCCACGGCCCGCTGGGCGACCTCGGCGACCGACTCGGGCGTCGCGACCAACTGGAGGTCTGCCGTGGGGGGCATCTCGGACTCGACTCTCTCGTGCGGGAGGGGCTTCACTCTACGGCTGCCGCAGCGCCGTCGTCCGAGCGCCCGACCCGTGAACCAGCCTCGACGACCTACCCGCGCTGACCCCGCTCCGAAACGCAACCCGGGGGAAGGCCGGATCCGACGCGAGGCTCAGTCCTGGTCGAGGTCCCGGCGGAGCGCGTCCAGGGACCGGGAGAGCAGCCGCGAGACGTGCATCTGGCTGATCCCCACCTGCGCCGCGATCTCGGTCTGGGTCATCCCGTCGAAGAAGCGCAGGCGCAGGATCATCTGCTCCCGCTCCGGGAGCGTGGCGAGCAGGTCGTTGACCACGATCTCGTGTTCGACCTGGTCCATGCCGGGCTCCTCGCCGCCCAACGTGTCGCCGAGGGTGCGGTCGTCCCCCGCCAGCTGCGCGTCGAGCGACTGGGTGGCGAACGCGCGGTTGGCCTCCATCGCCTCGAGCACCGCCTCGGGGTCGACCTCCAGGCGTTCGGCGATCTCGGCGACCGTCGGCGAGCGCCCGAGGTCGTTGGTCAGGTCACCGACCGTGGCCGTCAGGCGCAACCCGAGCTCCTGTAGGGCACGCGGGACCCGCACCGACCACGACTTGTCCCGGAAGTGCCGCTTGATCTCGCCGGAGATCGTCGGTGTGGCGAACGTCGAGAACGCGAGCCCGCGCTCGGGCTCGAAGCGCTCCACCGCCTTGAGGAGCCCCAGGGTCGCGATCTGTTCGAGGTCGTCGACGGCCTCGCCCCGCCCGGCGAAGCGGCGGGCGAGGGCGATCGCGAGACCGAGATGCTCGGAGATCAGGTCGTCCCGGAGCCGGCGGTCCCTGGTCCGGCGATACTCGAAGAACCGCGCGAGCGGATCGTCGGACGCGGTGGTCATCCTTCGGGCGCACGCTTTCGCAGCGTGAAGCGGCGCTGACCTTCGTCCGCCTCGAGCTGGTACTCGTCCACGACGGCCGCAACGATCGTGCGCGCCAGGTCGGTCGGCGCGAACGGGCCGCCTTCGTCCGCGCAGGTCCCCTCGACCTCGATCGCCGCGTCGCCGAAGCTGAACACGAGGTGCAGCGTCGACTCCGCACGTCCCCCGGTGATCGTGTAGCTCAGCTCGTCCACCGCGATGCGCAGGTCCTCGAGGTCCTCGTAGGTCATCCCGATGCGGCTGCCGACGTCCGCCGCCGCCAGGCGGGCCAGGCGCAGGAACTCCGGAGAGCCCGGAATTGCGAGCTGGATCTGCGTCGCCGCCACCGCGGTCATGTTTGCAGTCCTTGGTGCGCGGAAAGACCAGTCCCATAGTGGTCACGACCGAGAGCGCCGAGACGATCTTCCCAGCCGTACCGGAGAGCGTGGGCGCGGCGAGGCGCTTCACCCGTGCCGCACTCGGGCGGCACGCGATCGACGCGGAGATCATCGACACCGCGATGCTCCTCGTGAGCGAGCTGGCGACGAACGCGATCCTTCATGGGACGAGCACCATTCGGCTGCGGGTGGGAGTCGGAGAGGATATTCGGGTCGAAGTCCTCGACGGGAGCGACGAGGAGCCGGTGATCGGCGTCCCGGGCCCCGACTGCGAGTCGGGCCGCGGCCTGGCGATCGTGACGTCGCTCGCCGGGAGCTGGAACTGGTCGCCGCGCCCTCCCGGCAAGGTCGTCTGGTTCGAGCTGCCGCGCGCCTGAACCGTGGCGGCGCGCCCGCTCACTCGTGCCCTTCCGCGGCGAGCGCGTCGGCAACCGACCGGTCGATCGGCACGCGCTCGTCGAGCCGCGTGAGCTCCACCACCCGGCCGACGAGCGCCCCGTCCGCCACCACCAGCCGGAGCTGCTGGCGCCGGTTCTGCAGGCGCGCGGCCAGCTCGAAGAGCAGCCGCACGCCGGTGCTGTCGAGGTAGGTGGTCGACGTCAGGTCGAGGATCAGGAGCTCGCTGTCGTGCGACACCGCGCCGACGAGCGTCGCCCGGATCGACTCCACGTTCGAGAGGTCGATCTCCCCGTCCACCCGCGCGACGAGGACCGCGCCCTCCGGGTGGAGCGTCACCTCCGCGAGCGGGGTCATCGGTCGCCAGCCGTGCCACCGAGCCGACGACGCAGCCGCACGACGGTCCCCTCGGTCCCCGGCTCCACGTCGACGGAATCCATCAACGCCCGGGCGAGTGCCAACCCGCGCCCCCGGTCACCGGGACTGCGCCGTGTGCGCCACCGGCCGGAATCCCGCACGACGAGCTCGACCGCGTCGCCCCGCTGGTCGGCCTCCAGGACGAACTCCTCGTCGGAGAGCCCGTACGTGTGCTCGATCGCGTTCGCCGCGGCCTCGTTGACCGCGAGCGCGATCTCATGGCTCTCGGCGCTCGAGGCGCCGGCGCGCGTCAGCCACTCCTGGACGGCACGGCGCATGCCCGACAGCTGCCGCGCGGTCGCGGGGATCCGGAGCCGCAGCGCCTCGTCGGGACCGCGCACCCCGAAGCAGAGCAGCGCGACGTCGTCCGCGGGCAGGTCCTCGGCCAGGAAGTCGGCGAGGAGGGTGTCCGCGACATCCTCCACCGCGGCCGGCGCCGTCCCGAGCGAGGAACGCAGGCGCGCGAGCCCGGCATCGAGCGATTCGCCCCGGCGCTCGATCAGCCCGTCGGTGTAGAGCACCAGGATCGAACCGGGCGGGAGGTCGTGCTCGGCCTCGCGGTAGCGCGCCTGGTCGGTCGCGCAGAGTGGCATCGAGCGGCCGTCGTCGAGCACCTCGACCGAACCGTCGGGCATGCGCAGCATGGCGGGCGGATGGCCTGCGTTCGAGTACCGGATGCGCTGGCCGGCGGGGTCGTACTCGGCGACGAGGAGCGTCGCCATGTCCGCGTCGGCCAACGCGAAGAAGTACGCGTTCAGGCGCTGCAGCACCTCGGCCGGTGCGAGGCCGTCGAGCGCGCTGTACTGCAGGACGTTGCGCAGCTTGCCCATCGACGCCGCGGCGCGCACCCCGTGACCCACGACGTCGCCGATGACGAGCATGACCCGTCCGTTGCGCAGTTGGACCGCGTCGTACCAGTCGCCGCCGACCTTCAGGCCGACGCCGCCCGGGACGTATCGGGTGGCCAGGTCGGCGTCCTGGAGCTCCGGCAGCTGGTCGGGCAACAGGCTGCGCTGGAGCGCCTCGGCGGTCGCCAGCTCGCGCTCGAACCGCATCGCGTCGTCGACCGTGGGCGCGACCCGGCCGGCGATCTCGCGTGCGAGACCGAGGTCGTCGGATCCGTACCGCCGCCCGGACTGCGCGTACCCGAACCCGAGGACGCCGAACGGCTCGTCCGCCGAGAGCAGCGGGACGACGAGCATCGAGTGCAGGCCCAGCGCCCCGGCCGGGTCCTCGGTGCCGGGCTGGACCTCGCCGACGAGGACCGGCTCTCGGGTCCGGAACGCGGTCGCGACCGCCCCGTCGCCACCGAGCTCGCTGCTGGGGACGCCCGTCACCCGCCGGCAGGGGTCGTCCGGCGCGTCGACGACCCGGCAGACCGCCGGGTGCAGGCCGGCGTCGCCCAGCAGGTACGCGACGCACGCATCGCCGAAGGTCGGCAGCACGACGTCCACCACCGCCTCGAGCCGCGCCCGGGTGTCCAGGCCGACGGTGAGCAGCTCGCTCACCTGCGCGAGCAGGTCCAGCCGGGCCCGGGCGTGTGCCGCCTGGTCCGAGAGGTATGCACGCTCGAGGACCACGACGATCCGGTCGGCGAGGTCTTCGACCAGCGCCAGGTCCTCGGGCCGGAACACCCGCCCCGACACCACGGTGTCGTCGAGGCAGAGCAGACCGACCACGTCCTCGCCGACGTGGAGGGGAGCGATGATCGAGGACCGCACGGCCATGCGCGTCATCAGATCCAGGTGCTCTTCGCTCTGCGCGAACGCCCGCCGCATCCCGTCGGTGACGTGCTTGGCCACCACCGCTCGGCCCTCGGACAGCGCGGGCGTCTCGGCCAGCATCCGGGAGAGGTCGAGCGGCCAGCGCCGGTCCGCGTCCGCGAGCTCGCGGGCCATGGCGTCGTCGGCGTGGGCGACGGCGAAGCGCCGCGCGACGTCCGTGCGGGGCAGGAGATAGATGCTGCACGAGTCGGCCAGCGCGGGGACCATGACCTCCGCGGCCCGCTCCAGCAGCTCGCCCAGATCCGAACCCGCGGCAAGGAGCTCGCTCAGCGCGCCGCGGAGAAGGGCCGCGCGCTCCTCGCGCTTGCGCTCGGTGATCTCGACGACGATCGAGCCGACCTCGACCGGGACGTCGTCGTTCCCCCGGACCGGATAGAAGCTGGCGAGCCAGTGCCGCTCGACCCCGGGTTGGGCCGGGGTCTGGCCGGTGACCTCGACGTCGGAGATCGGCACGCCGGACTCGAGCACCGCGCGCAGCATCTTCTCGACCCTGACGCCGATGTCGGGGAGCACCTCCGACACCCTTCGCCCGAGGTGGTCCTCGATCGGGATGCCGTTGTTGTCCGCGAGCGGCTGGTTGAGCCGGACGTAGCGCAGGTCCCGGTCGTAGAACGCGAAGCCCAGTGGCGCGTTCGCGAGCAGCGTGTCGAGTCGACCCACCGTCTCCCCGAGCCGTTCGTTCGACTCCCGGAGCGCGGCCTCGGCCCGGTGCTGCTCGGTGACGTCGATGCTGACGCCGATCCAGTCGCCGTCCTTCTCGAGCTCACGACCCCGCGTCTCGATCCAGCGAATGACGCCGTCCGGGCGGCGGATGCGGTACCCGACGGTGAACTCGTCGCCGGCGCGCGCGGCGGCGGTGATGACGTCGCGCAGGTGGGGTCCGTCCTCGATGAGGATCGGGCCTACGAAGGCGTCCCACGTCCCGTCGTAGCTGCCGCGCTCGATGCCGACGAGGTCCTCGAGCTCGGACGACCACGAGCCCTGGTTCGTGCGCGGGTTCCAGCGCCACGACCCCATGTGCCCGGCGCTGAAGGCGAGACCGGCCTCGAGCTCGTTCTCGCGCAGCTCCTGCTCGATCTCCTTGCTCTCGGTGATGTCGATCCCCACGCCGATCCAGCTCGTCACCTCCCCGTCGGGACTGCGCTCGGGTGCACCACGACCTTCGAACCACCGGACGCGGCCGTCGTCCATGAGCACCCGGTGCTCCATCGAGAAGTCCGCGCCGGCGGCGGTTGCGAGCTCGAGCTCCGCGGCGATCCGCTCGCGGTCGTCCGGATGGATGCGCTCGACGAACGCCGCGAGCGTCCCGCCGAAGGTGCCGGGCTCGAGGCCGTAGGCCGCCTCCATCTCCTTCGACCACGAGACCTCGCCGGTGCGGATGTCCCAGCGCCACGAGCCCATCCGGCCCGCGGCGAAGGCCAACCGGGCCTCCAGCTCCCGACCCCGCAGCTCCTCCTCGACCTCGCGGCGCGCGAACGACGCACCGAGGAGGTTCGCGACGCTCCGGGCGAACGAGATGTCGTCCTCGTCGAAGCGCCGCCACTCGGTGGCGTACGCGCCGAGCACGCCGAACGAGCGCCCGGGCAGCCGGATCAAGGTGCTCATCGCGCTCACGACGTGGTGGGCCTGCAACCCCGGGCCACCCGCGAAGCGCGTCTCGAACGCGAGGTCCTCGGTGACCGCCCAGCCATCGGTCTGGAGCGTGTACCCCGCCATCGTCGAGCTGTCCGCGCTCACGAGGGTCGTCCCGAGCAGGACCGCGTCCCATCCGGTCCCCGCCTTGATCTCGAGCCGGGACCCGTCGTCGACGAGCGCCATCGCCGCGGTCAGGGGCACCCCGAGGCCGTCGGCGAGCACCTTGACCGCGAAGTCGAGGAGCTCCTGCTCGTCGTCGACCTGGATCGCGAACTTCCCGAGGTCGGCCACGATCGCCTGCTGGCGTTCACGCAGGCGGAACTCCTCGAGCGCGGTCCGCGTCTCGTGCACGTCGACGCACAACCCGGCGAAGCCGACGAAGGTGCCGTCGCTCGCCCGCCACGGGACGCCCTGGTCCAGGATCCACCGGTACTCGCCGTCCGCACGGCGCAGCCGGTACTCGACCGAGAACTTCTCCTGGCGGCCGAACGCCTCGGACGACGCCTCGAGGACCCGGGCGATGTCGTCGGGGTGCACGACCTCGGTCCATCCGTGCCCCAGCTCCTGCACGAGGGACCGGCCGGTGAACGCGGTCCACTGGTCGTTGCACCAGGTGTGGCGCCTATCCGCTCCGGACGCCCAGAGCAGCAGCGGGACGCGATTGGCCGCCCGTTCGAAGCCGGGATCGTCTGCGAACGCGGGGGAGCCCGGCGTCTCCGTTCCGCCATGGAGCCGCTCCCTGTGCTGGCTCACGATCGGCCTTTTCTACCCACTTCGAGGGGCTCGCAACCGTGTTCTTCTCGGACCTTCGCATCTCGGAGCTCGCCCGACGGTACGGAATTCTCGCGGATCAGGTGTCCGCGGCGATCGCCCGGAGGTATTCGAGGGAGTGACGGATGAGCCGGGAGACCTGCATCTGGCTCAGGCCCACGTGCTGCGCGATCTCGCTCTGGGTCAGCTCGTCGAAGAAGCGCAGCCGCAGGATGAGCTGCTCCCGGGCCCCGAGGTGCTCGAGCAGGGTCTCGACGAGCAGCCCCCGCTCGACCGCGCCGAGGCGGCCGTCCTCGCGACCGAGGGCGCCGGCCGAACCGTCGAGACCGCCTTCGCGCTCGGGGGGATCGAGCGCCACCGCCGAGTAGGCCAGCCGGGCCTCCATCGCCTCCAGGAGCAGCTCCTCGGACTCGCCCATCACCCGGGCGAGCTCGTGCAGGGTCGGCGACCGGCCCTTCAGGTTCGTCAGCTCGTCGATCGTCCGCCCCAGATCGAGCACGCGCTCCTGCAGCGACCGCGGCACCCGCACGATCCACTGTCCGCGGAAGTGGCGCTTCAGCTCACCCTCGATCGTGGGGACCGCGAAATTGGCGAACGCGATGCCGAGGTGCGGATCGAAGCGCTCCACCGCCTTGACCAGCCCGACCAGCGCGACCTGCTCGAGGTCGTCGACCGGTTCGCCCCGGCCGCGGTAGCGGCGGGCGAGGGCGCGCGCCAGGTCGCCGTGCTCGAGGATCAGGGCGTCCCGGATGCGGCGGTCACCGGTGCGTGCGTACGCGGAGAAGCCGTCCTCGGCGCGCTCGGCGCCCGGGCCCCCATCCATCCATGGAGGGTTTGCCCGCCGGAGGGCTCGGGAAACCTGCGTCACGTGGATTTTCATCCCGTGGTCGCTCGCCGCGGCGCTGGCGGCCGCGGGAAGGTGACCCTCGTGGGCGGTGCGGTCCGCTCCGACGCGGTCCTCGTCGTCATCGGCTTGCTCGTGGGGCCCGCGGGCGTCAGTCTCTTCACCTGAACGCCCGGATCGCACGTTCGACGTCCAGGAGACCACGTTGAAGCCACTCGAGCTCGAGCACCGTCAGGACGCGAGGGGCCGTGAGGTCGTCGCGGTGCGGGGCGAGATCGACGTCGCCACCTCGCCCGCCCTGCGTGAGGAGCTCTACCAGCTCATCGACGGCGGTGCGCGCGAGGTCGTGGTGGATCTCTCCGGGCTCGGCTTCATCGACTCGTCGGGCCTCGGGGTGCTCGTCGCGGCGCTCAAGCACATGCGCGAGCGGGACGGGCGGCTGGTGCTCGCCGGGCTGGCCCAGCCCGCGCTCCGGGTGTTCGAGATCACCGACCTGACGACCCTCTTCACCCTCGAGCCGGCCGCCACCTAGCGCGCCGCCCTCCGGCGACCCCTGCGAGCCGGGCTCGCGACGATCGGGCAGGATGGCGCCGTGGGTCCGTGGGCAGAGGTCGACGACGGCGCGCCGGTGATCGCCGACTACGCGCTGCTGGGGAACTGCCAGGGCAGCGCGCTGGTCAGCCGTTCGGGCTCGGTCGACTGGGCCTGCCTACCGAGCCTGGACTCGGCCGCGTTCTTCGCCCGGATCCTCGGCGACCCGGGCGGCTACTGGTCGATCCGTCCGCAGGGCCGGGCCGAGGTCGCGCGCGAGTACGTCGAGGACACGATGGTCCTGCGGACGTGCTTTCGCACCGGCTCCGGTCAGGTGGTGCTGACCGACTTCCTCCCGCTGCACCCCGCCGACCGGTACAACGACATCGGCCTCCACTCGCCGTCGGCGCTCGCCCGCATCGTCGAGTGCACGGAGGGACGGGTCGAGCTCCGGGTCGAGATGGCGGTCCGGCCCGAGTACGGGCTGACCACGCCGTTGATGGTCCGGGACGAGGGCGGGATCTGGCGGACCCGCGGCGGATCGATGACCGCGTCGCTGGCGACGGACACCGTGCTCGAGCTCGACGGCGCGGTCCTCGAGGCGGACCTGACCCTCGTCGCCGGCGACGTCCGCACCTTCGGGCTGGTGACCGGAGACCCGTGGGGCGAGCCCGCGCCACCCTTGGATCCCGGCGGCATCCTTGCTTCCCGGGACACCACGATCGCCGGGTGGCGGTCGTGGGCCGAGAAGCTCGTCGGCTACGAGGGCAACTACCGCGAGCCGGTGCGCCGCAGCGCGATCGTGCTGCGGGCGCTCAACTACGCCCCGACCGGCGCGATCATCGCCGCGCCCACGACGTCGCTGCCCGAGGAGATCGGTGGCGTCCGCAACTGGGACTACCGGTTCACGTGGGTGCGGGACGCGAGCTTCACGATCGGAGCGCTCGCGGCCAGCGGGTGCGGCTTCGAGGCCGGGAAGTTCTTCGACTTCTTCGGCAACGCCACGGCCGGCAGCCTCGCGACCGGGCAGGGCCTCCAGATCATGTACGGCATCCGCGGCGAGCGCTTCGTCCCCGAGCACGAGCTGCTCGCGCTCTCCGGCCATCACGGGAGCCGGCCGGTGCGGATCGGCAACGGCGCCTGGGACCAGACCCAGCTCGACGTCTACGGCGAGCTGCTGGACGCCGCGTGGAAGATCTGGGACCTGGGCATCGGCATCGACGCGGACTTCGGCGCCTTCCTCGCGAACGTCGCCGACCGGGCCGTGCTGCGCTGGCAGGACATCGACGAGGGGATCTGGGAGGTGCGGGGCGGCGCCGGGCACTTCCTGTACTCCAAGCTCATGAACTGGGTCGCGCTCGACCGTGCGGTCCGGCTCGCCGAGCCCGTCGGCGCCGATGAGGCGCGCGTGGACCGTTGGGCCGAGGAGCGCGACCGCATCCGCACCGCGATCCTCACCGAGGGCTGGAGCGACGAGGTCGGCGCCTACACGCAGGCGTTCGGCCGGCCCGAGCTCGACGCGTCGGTGTTGATGATGCCCATCGTGGGGTTCCTCCCGGCCGACGATGCTCGGATGCGGGCCACGATCGAGGCCATCGCGTCCCGGCTCACCGACGAGCACGGCTTCGTCTTCCGCTACCTCAACGAGGACGGCCTACCCGGCGGCGAGGGCACGTTCGGCATCTGCACGTTCTGGCTCGCCGAGTGCCTCGCGCGCGCCGGCGAGCGCGACCGGGCGGCGGCGTTGTTCGAGCTCATGGCCGGGTGCGCCAACGACGTCGGGCTCCTGGCCGAGGAGGTCGACCCCGGGTCGCGGGCGCTGCTCGGCAACTTCCCGCAGGCCTTCACCCACATCGGCCTGATCCACGCGGCGCTGGCGATCGAGGGCGTCATGGCCGACAAATAGGCCGATCGGCCCCTGCCCACGCGGGGCGACCCGCGCGTATCGTTGGCCATGGCGGAGCTCGGGCTCGCGGAGGTCACGGCCCCACCGCGGCTGCGCGGCCGGCTGCACCAGGCCGCGTTCGTGGTCGCCGTCCCGGCGGGTGTCCTGCTCGTGGCGCTGAGCCGCGGGTTCACCGCCCACGTCGCGTCGGTGCTCTTCGTCGTGTCGCTCCTCGCGCTCTTCGGTGCGAGCGGCACGTACCACATGAGCCACTGGCCGCCGATGATCAAGGCGCGCCTGCAGCGGCTCGACCACGCGATGATCTTCGTCCTCATCGCCGGCTCCTACACACCGGTGACGCTGCTCGCGCTCGATCCCGCGTGGGGCATCACGTTCCTGGTCCTCGCGTGGGGCATCGCCGCGGGAGGCGCGATCCTCGCGCTCTGGCACATCCGGATCATCCACCGGTACGCGGCGTTGCTCTACATCGGCTTCGGCTGGTTGCTCGTCCTGGCCCTCCCCGCGGTGCTGCGCGCGCTCGACGTACCCGAGCTCGTGCTGCTCGTGTCCGGCGGCGTGCTGTACACGCTCGGCGCGATCGGATTGTGGCTGCGCATCCCGAACCCGAGCCCGCGGTTGTTCGGATACCACGAGGTCTGGCACGCCATGACGTTGATGGCGGCCGCGTGCCACTACGTCCTCGTGCTGTTGCTGGTGCGCGGCTAGACCGGAGCCCGTGACCGCCCCTGACACGCGCGTCTCCGCTCGCCGGGTCATTCGCGACGTGGGCGAGTCGTACCGCCACCGCTTCGGGCGGGTGGTCATCGCAGCCGCGCTCGTGTTCGGCCTGACTGCGGTCGTCGGCGCGGCGATCGCGGACCTGACCCACCGGGCGGAGCCCAACTTCGTCGTGTACGTGGTCGCGCTCGCGGGCACCGCGATGTCGCAGGTGGGCATCACGTTCTACGCGGGACTGCTCGACAAGGTCGTCGGCGAGTTCGAGCTCGGCGAGGACCCGGAGCCGGTGCTGCACGTGCTGCGTACGCTCCCCTACGGCTCGCTGATCGTCGCCGACGTCCTGATCACCGTGGTGACCGCGGTCGGCCTGGTCCTGCTCGTGATCCCCGGCGTCGTGGTCTTCACGCTGTTCGCCATCACCGGGCCCGTGATCAACATCGAGCACCTCGGGGCGCTGCGGGGCATGGGGCGCTCGGCCGGGCTCGTCCGCCACCACTTCTGGCTCGTGTTCCTCCTCGTCGCGGTCCCGATCGGGGTCGAGCACCAGGTCATCGAGCTCGCCAACGAGTACGTGCTGCACCATGCCCTGATCGAGGTGTTCCTCGTCCAGGGCCTCCTCGGCATGGTCGTCGGGTCCTTCGTGGGCCTGGTCGAGGTCAACGTCGCCTACGGCCTGGAGCTCGAGCGGGTCGAACCCGGCTGACCGACCGGCTCTCTCTCCCCCTCAGCAAACTCTCAGACTCGGTCGGCAGACTGGGTCGATGCGCATCCTGGTCGTCGACGACGAGCGCGCCGTACGCGAGGCGATCGAGCGGGCGCTCGGCTTCGAGGGCTACCGGGTCGACCACGCCGGCGACGGCGTCGAAGCGCTCGAGGCGCTCGCGCACCAACCCGTCGATGCGGTGGTGCTCGACGTGCTGATGCCGCAGATGGACGGGATCGAGCTGTGCCGGCGGATCCGGGCTGCAGGTGACACCACACCGATCCTGATGCTCACCGCGCGCGAGACCGTGTCCGACCGCGTCGCCGGTCTGGACGCCGGCGCCGACGACTACCTCGTGAAGCCGTTCGCTCTCCGTGAGCTCCTGGCCCGGCTGCGAGCGTTGCTCCGGCGCACCGCGGACCCGACGAACGGCGTGCTCACCCACGCGGACCTCTCGCTGGACCCCGAGACGCGGGAGGTCCTCCGCGGCGACCGCCGGATCGACCTCACGCGCACCGAGTTCCTCCTGCTCGAGCTGCTCCTGCGCAACGCGCGCCGGGTGCTGACCCGCGAGGTGATCTTCGAACAGGTGTGGGGCTACGACATGGACTGGAACTCGAACTCGCTCGAGGTCTACATCGGATACCTGCGCCGGAAGACGGAAGCCGGGGGCGAGCCCCGGCTCATCCGCACGGTCCGCGGGGTGGGATACGTGCTGCGCGACGCGACATGAGCCTCCGCATGCGCTTGACGCTCGCGGCGGCGACCGCGGTCGCGCTCGCGGTGCTGCTCGGCGCGGGGTACTCGTACGTGAGCGTCCGGGACCAGCTGCAGCACCAGGTCGACGGGCGCCTGCAGGATCAGGCGGAGCGGGTCAGCGACTCGCGGTTCTTCGGGCGCGTGCTGGGTCCGGTCCCGAGCTCACCCCTGGCGAGCGAGCAGCCGTTCGTGCAGCTCGTCGGGGCCGACGGCTCGACCAGCCGCCCCGCGAACCAGCCCGAGCGCATCCCGGTCGACGCGACCGACCGCGCGGTCGCGTCCGGGCGGGTCGGCAAGCGGTTCCGCGACGCGACGGTCCACGGTGAGCACGTCCGGGTCATCACCTTGCCCGCCGCGCCCGGCGTCGCGATGCAGCTGACCCGCTCGCTTGCCGAGGTGGACCACAACCTCGCCGACCTCCGGTTGCGGCTGATCCTCGCGGGCGTCGGCGGGGTCGCCCTCGCGGCGGCGCTGGGCCTCGTGGTGGCGCGCTCGGCCCTGCGCCCGGTGCGCCGGCTCACCGATGCCGCGGAGCACGTGGCCGAGACCCAGGATCTCTCCGCGTCGATCGACGTCCACGGTCGGGACGAGGTCGCCCGGCTCGCCACCAGCTTCAACGAGATGCTCGAGGCGCTGAACCGGTCGCGCGTGCAGCAGCGCCAGCTCGTCGCGGATGCCGGCCACGAGCTGCGAACACCGCTCACGAGCCTGCGGACGAACATCGAGGTTCTCGCGCGGCAGGACTCGATGCCCGCCCGCGACCGCGACTGCATCCTGTCCGACGCGGTCGCGCAGCTCGAGGAGCTGACCGTCCTCGTCGGCGACCTCGTGGAGCTCGCGCGTGAAGATCACACGCGCGGCAAGGACCAGCTGGTGGACGTGCGCCTCGACGACGTCGTCGAGCGGGCGGTGGAGCGCGCCCGCCTCCACGCGCCCGAGGTGCACGTCCGCATCCGCGACAACACGCCCGTGGTGGTGCACGGCAGCCGGGCCCTCCTCGAGCGCGCGGTCGCGAACATCCTCGACAACGCGTGCAAATGGAGCCCGCCCGGCGGCGACGTCGACGTCTCACTCGCCGACGGGCAGCTGAGCGTGCGCGACCACGGGCGTGGAATCGATCCCGAGGACCTTCCCCACGTGTTCGACCGGTTCTACCGCGCGCCGACGGCCCGCGCCATGCCGGGCTCCGGCCTGGGCCTGGCGATCGTCCGCAACGCCGCGCTCGCCCACGACGGCACCGTGACCGCCTCACCCGCGCCGGGCGGCGGCACGGTGGTGCGGCTCCGCCTCCCCATCCAGCCGAGCCCGGTCGACGACCTCGCCGACGACCCGCCTGCGATCGGGATGGTCCACGCCTCCCGACCGGGATGAGTCCGGGCCGACCGTGACCGGCCGGTGGCGAACGCCTGTTCGCTACGATGACCGTCGTGCAGCCGCTCCAGACCTCCCTCCTCGGCGTCGGTCCGCCGGTGGTCGACGCATCGGCCGCGGTCGACCGGATCGAGCTCGACGAGTGCTCCTGGGTGGACGTCGGGCGATCCTGGCTGCACGGTGGCGACACCTTGCTGGTGGAGCTCGTCGGCGCGGTGGAGTGGTCGCAGGGCCGCCGCTGGATGTACGAGCGCATGGTGGACGACCCGCGCCTCACCTCGTTCGGCGCGCGCCACGACAGCCCGTGGCACCCGGCCCTCGTCGAGATCGGCCTGGCACTCGAGCAGCGGTACGGCGTCCCGCTGCGGGGGCCGGGCCTGAACTACTACCGCGACGGGCGCGACAGCGTGGCCCCGCACAGCGATCGCGAGCTCCGGGAGCTCGACGAGACGATCGTCGCGATCCTCACCCTCGGGGCGCGGCGGCCCTTCCTGCTGCGGCCCAAGGCCGGTGGCCCGTCGCGGAACCTCGCGCCGGGCTCGGGGGACCTGCTCGTGATGGGTGGGCGCATGCAGCGCGACTGGGAGCACGCGGTGCCCAAGGTCGCGCGTGCGGGACCGCGGGTCTCGGCGTCCTGGCGCTGGTCACCCGCACTCCTCGCGTCGGGCGTGGCACCTGACACGCTGGGGTGAGCGCTGCCCGGCCGGCAGCCGCCGACCGAAAGGGTGCCCGCCATGACCGACTATGCCGCCGCGTTCCCGAGCCTCCGCTTCGAGCGCCCGGCGCCCGGTCTCCTGCACGTCGTGCTCGACGGCCCCGGCCTCAACGCGGTGCATCCGGAGATGCACCGGGAGCTGGCCGACGTCTGGCGCGCGGTGGACCGCGACGGCGACCTGCGCGTCGCGATGATCTCCGGCGCGGGCCGGGCGTTCTCCGCGGGCGGCAGCTTCGAGCTGATCGACGGTGTCGCGAACGACTACGCGGTGCGAACGCGCGTGTTGCGCGAAGCACGCGACCTCGTCTTCAACGTCATCGACTGCTCGAAGCCGATCGTGTCGGCCATCCATGGTCCTGCGGTCGGCGCCGGGCTCGTCGTCGGCCTGCTCGCCGACGTCTCCATCGTGGCCCGCTCGGCCCGGATCATCGACGGCCACACCCGCCTCGGTGTCGCCGCGGGCGACCACGCGGCGATCTGCTGGCCGTTGCTGTGCGGGATGGCCAAGGCGAAGTACCACCTGCTCACCTGCCGGACGCTCACCGGCGAGGAGGCCGAGCGGATCGGGCTCGTCGCGCTCTGCGTCGACGACGACCGGCTGCTCGACGAGGCACTCGAGGTCGCGACCGAGCTCGCCGCCGGCGCCCAGAGCGCGATCCGATGGACCAAGCACACGCTCAACCACTGGTACCGGATGCTCGGCCCGGTCTTCGACGCGTCGCTCGCCTACGAGTTCTACGGCTTCGGCGGGCCGGACGCGGTCGAGGGCCTCGCGGCGCACCGCGAGAAGCGTGCGCCCCGCTTCACTGGCCCGACGAGCGAGTGACCGGCACCTCGGACTCCGGTCCGGGCGGCGGCATCGGGGGCGGCGCGTCGGGCGGCGCCTCCGGTCGTGCAGCCACGAGGTGGACCCGGAACGTCGCCCCGGCGCCGGGCGGGCTCACGACCTCGACCCAGCCGCCCTGCGCCGCGGCGAGCGCGGCCACGACCGCGAGCCCCAGCCCGGTGCCGCCGCGGCCCCGGGAGCGCGACGGGTCGGCGCGGTAGAAGCGCTCGAACACCCGCTCGACGTGCTCCGGGTCGAGCCCGGGGCCCTCGTCGGCGACCTCGAGCACGACGGTCCCCGGTGCCTGTGGATCGGCGACGAGCCGGACCGTCGCCCGCGTACCCGACGGCGTGTGCGTGCGGACGTTGGCGAGCAGGTTGTCGACGATCTGGCGCAGCGCCATGGCGTCGCCGACGACCTCGACGGGTGCGGCGGGCGCGAACGTGACCGGCCACTCGGGCCCGACCGCGCGGGCCGCGTCCACGGCGTCGTCGAGGACTCCGACGAGATCGACCCGTTCGGTCGCGAGCGGGCGGCCCTCGTCGAGGCGGGCGAGGAGGAGCAGATCGTCGATCAGCGTCTGCATCCGCGCGGTCTCCACCCGGATCCCGCGCATGACCCTCGCCAGGTCCGCCGGACGCTCGTTCGCACCCCGCTCGAAGAGCTCCGCGTAGGCCGACACCGCGCTGACCGGGGTGCGCAGCTCGTGCGACGCGTCGGCGACGAATTGCCGCAGCTGCTCCTCGGACGCGGCCCGGCGGGTGAACGCGTCCTCGATGTGACGCAGCATCGTGTTCAACGAGAAGCCGAGCCGGCCGACCTCGGTCCGGCTGTCCTCCGGGACGCGGAGGCTGAGGTCGCCCCCCGCGATGCTCGACGCGGTCGTCTCGATGTCACGCAGCGGGCGCAACCCGATCCGCACCAGCCAGAGCCCGAGGCCGATCGCGGCCACGAGGGCGGCGCCGGTGACGACCAGCTCGATCAGGAACAGCTGGTGGAGGGTGCGGTTGACCTCGTCGAGCGGCAGCGCCACGAGCAGCATCCCGCCCTCGGAGAGCTCCTCGGCCCGGAGCCGGAAGCGCGGGCCGTCGCCCTTGGCGTCGACGGTCAGGTAGCGGACGGCGTTCGGCGAGCCGAGCCCGCTGACGTGCCGCGGCAGGCTCGGGACCGCGGTGGCGTAGTCACCTCGGGTCGAGCCGCTCACGACGGCCACGTTGTTGGCGTTGCGCACCTCGACGTACGCGCCCGGCGCGGCCGCGGCCAGCGCGGCCTGGCTCGTCGCGTCGCTGCCGAATCGCTGCACCGGGTCGGACTGCTCGATGAGCAGGTTCGTGAGCGGCCGGTTCGCCGAGTCGAGGCTGCTGTCGATCCGGTCGATCAGGAACGACTTCAGGGCCGCGTAGGTCGCGAGGTCCGCGACGAGCAGGCCCACCAGCGCGACGACGGCGACCGCGGCGAGCAGCCGGGCGCGCAGTGAGAACCGGGGCGGCGACATGCGCGGCTCACGAACCGGCGGGTCGGACGTCATCGGCTCGGACGCCATCGACTCAGACCTCGCTGTCCCGGAGGGTGTACCCGACGAGGCGGATGGTGTGGATGAGCGGCGGACCCAGCCCGTCGAGCTTCTTGCGCAGGTAGCTGACGTAGGTCTCGACGACGTTGGGGTCGCCGTCGAAGTCGTAGCTCCACACGTGGTCGAGGATCTGGGTCTTGGAGAGCACCAGGCGAGGGTTCTCCATGAAGTACCGGAGCAGGTTGAACTCCGTCGCGGTCAGGCGCAGCGGCGTCCCGGCCCGCCAGGCCTCGTGGGTGTCGACCACCATCTCGAGGTCGGCGAAGTGCAGCCGGCCGGCGTCGTCGTTCGTGAGCCCCACGGTGCGGCGGAGGATCGCGTGCACCCGGGCGATGACCTCGGCGAGCGTGAAGGGCTTGGTGACGTAGTCGTCGCCGCCTGCGGTCAGGCCCTCGACCTTGTCGGCCGCGTCGTCCCGGGCGGTGAGGAAGAGGACCGGGACGTCGATGCCGTCGCGGCGGAGCCGCTTCGTGATCGCGATCCCATCGAGGTCCGGCAGCATCACGTCCAGGACGACGAGGTCCGGCCGGAAGTCCTCGACCCGCGCCAGGGCCTCACGGCCGTTCGCCGCGGTCGCGATGTCGAATCCCTCGTAGCCGAGGGCGGTGGCCACCGCGTCGGTGATCGACGGCTCGTCGTCGACGACGAGCACCCGCGCCGTCCGGTCCCCACCACGCATGTCGGGCTGCTCCTCGTCCCCTGCATCGACCGGTGCCGCCGAGCCGGCACGTTCCCAAACCATCGTCCCACGGTGGCCCAGCCACCTGAGGACGCCCTGAGAGCCCGCGGCGACGAAACTCCGGGCCACGCCACCGCGACCGGTACACTCACCGGGCCCGGTGGGCGAGCGCCCGTAGCTCAGATGGACAGAGCAGCTGCCTTCTAAGCAGCGGGTCGGGGGTTCGAGTCCTCCCGGGCGCGCGGCGACGGCGGGGATGCCCCCTGCGACGCCCCATGGTGGCCGTAGCTCAGCTGGTTAGAGCGCCGGGTTGTGGTCCCGGAGGTCGGGGGTTCGAAACCCCTCGGTCACCCCACTGCGACGGCTCACGCTGTCGCGGGTCGGTGCAGGGCGTGGCGCAGCGCGCCGTCCATGTCGGGCTCGGTGAACTGGTAGCCGGTCGCCCGGAGCACGTCGGGGACGACGCGCTGGCCGGCCACGAGAAGGTGCTCCACGAGCTCCGCGCCGTAGAGCAGCTTCAGCGCGGGCAACGGGGTCGGGAGCAGGGTCGGGCGTCTCAGCACGTGCCCGAGCGCGGCTGTCAACTCCGCGTTGGTGACCGGAGTGGGCGCCGTCGCGTTGAGCGGTCCGGCCACCTCCGTGTGGCTGATCGCGTGCCGGATCGCGCCCACCTCGTCGGCGAGGGCGATCCAGCTCATGTACTGGCGCCCCGACCCCGTGCGGCCGCCGAGCCCGAGCTTGAACGGGGTGGCCAGGCGGGGCAGCACGCCACCCTCACCCGCGAGGACGATCCCGGTGCGGAGGTGCACCGTGCGGATGCCCGCGGCCTCGGCCGGTTCGGTCGCGGCCTCCCACTGCCTGCAGGTGTCGGACAGGAAGTCCGGCGGTGACGGCGGCGCGCTCGACTCGTCGAGGACCTCGGAGCCGCGGTCGCCGTACCAGCCGACCGCCGAGCCCGACACGAGAACGGCCGGTGGGGCCGCGAGCGCGGCCAGCGTCGTCGCGAGGAGCCGCGTCGGGCGGGTCCGGCTCTCGAGGACGAGGCGCTTCTGCTCGTCCGTCCAACGCTTGTCCCCGATCCCGGCGCCCGCGAGGTGCACGACCGCGTCGAGCCCGTCGAAGCCCTCGGCGTCGATCGTTCCCGCGTCGGGGTCCCAGCGGAGCCCGTCGCCCGGCGCGTCACCCCTCAGGACGGGGATCGCGGTGTGGCCGTCGGCGCGCAGCGCGGCCAGCAGCGCGGTGCCGATGAGTCCCCTCGACCCGGTCACTGCGATCTGCATGTCGTCCTCCTCAGCCCGGTGATCCCCGGATCGCGCCGACTACTGTGCTTTCGCGCCGCTAGCTCAACTGGTTAGAGCAACAGACTCTTAATCTGTAGGTTGTGGGTTCGAGTCCCACGCGGCGTACCAACGGTTCGCTCACCCCGCAACAGCCTCTTCATCTGTAGGTTGTGGGTTCGAGTCCCACGCGGCGTACCAACGGTTCGCTCACCCCGCAACAGCCTCTTCATCTGTAGGTTGTGGGTTCGAGTCCCACGCGGCGTACCAGCACTTTCTCCTCCTTCCCTCCGTACGGCCAACTTCTGGCCGCCAGTGGACGTGAGGGGTACGCAGTGCCACAGGAATCAACAGTCAGCATCATGTCCGAGCTCAGTGCGCCGAGCTCGGGGGTGTTTCGAGCCGAGCACGCCACCGCGCTCGGCGTCACGAGGAAGCAGCTGGCGCGTCTCAGCGCGCCGCGCGTCATCGAGCGGGTCCATCCGCGTACCGGATGACGTCCGTGGCGTCGACGGGGACGCAGCAGCTGCGCGCCGCTCTGCTGTGGGCCGGTGAGCGCTCGGCGGCGGCGGGCCGGTCCGCTGCTGCTCAGTACGGTCTCGAAGGGGTGCACGCGGCGCAACCGGAGATCGTCCTGCCCCGTGACGTGCGCGGCCGGACGCCGGGGATCACCGTGTCGCACGCAGATCCGGCGAGCCAGATGATTCGGACCGTCCGCGGGATCCGCACCACCGGCATCGAGGCGACCCTGTTGCGCCTCGCGCACCTCGGGCGGCGATGGGACCACGACGCGACCGACTATCGACGCGACCAACGCAAGTGGAGCATTCCGGCCCGCCACGGTTTCCGGCTCGTGTTCGCGACCTGGTCCGACGTCGCCGAGCATCCCGGGTGTCTCGTCGCTTCCCTCCGGGCCGCGCTGATGTCCTGACGCGACTGTGACCACGGCAAGGTGCACTAACCAGCAATTTGGCAAGAAGTGGATGAAGCTGGCCATTCTCCCTACAGATCACCACGCTGAGTGACGACAAGCCCGGTCAATCCGTGACTGGGAGTACGAAACGTGAGAAGTCGTCGCAGCCGCATCACCGTCGGGGTCGCCGCCCTCCTCGGCGCGGCGCTGCTCGCGGGGTGCTCGGTCACCGACCCGATCCCGTTCACGAGCGCCACGCCCTCCCCGGCGACCGAGTCGGCGAAGACGCCCTCGGTCAACGCCAACGGTCCCGGCACCCCGCTCGCCGAGCGGGTGGGCATCAGCGCCGGGAACATGATCCTCTGGGACCCCGCCGACGTGGAGCAGCGCAAGCTCCAGACGGTCGCCGACTCCGGCGCGAAGTGGTTCGAGATGGACATCGACTGGAACTCGATCCAGGACGGCGGGCCGAACAGCTGGATGTGGAGCGCCACCGACCGGGTCGTCAGGGACGCCCGGGCCCGTGGCCTCAAGATCCTCGGCATGCTCGGCTACACCCCCGGTTGGGCGCGACCCTCGAACTGCCCGCAGGGCACGGACAAGTGCCTCCCGGCCAGCCCCGAGACCTTCGCCGCCTTCGCCCGGGCCGCAGCACGACGCTACGGCTCGACGAGCGCGATCCCCGACCTTCGCAACAGCATCTCGGCCTGGCAGATCTGGAACGAGCCGAACCACTTCCCGTTCGTCCAGCCGACCGTCGACGTGCCGGCTTACACCGCGATGCTCCAGCGGGCCGACGTCGCGATCAAGACCGCCGACCCGCTCGCCACCGTGATCGCGGGCGGCACCTCCCCCGCCGGCAACGACCCCTCGGGCCGGGACATGGCGCCGATCCGGTTCCTGCGCCAGATCTACGCGAACGGGGGTCGGGGCTTCTTCGACGCCTTCGCGCATCACCCGTACTCGTTCCCGTGCAACCCGCTGACCAAGGCGAGCTGGAACGCGTTCACCCAGACCCGCGACCTGCACACCGTCATGGTGCAGAACGGCGACGGCGGGAAGAAGATCTGGGGCACCGAGGCCGGCGCGCCGACCGGGACCGACATCGGCACGTGCACGGCCGGCAACGTGGGCATGTCGGTGAGCGAGGCGACCCAGTCGCAGTACCTCGCCGACTACTTCAAAGGTTGGTACGGCGACTATGCGAGCTTCACCGGGCCGCTGTTCTGGTTCCAGATCCGCGACAACGGCACCAACCCCTCCTACTACGACGACCACTTCGGGCTGGTGCGCTGGGACTTCAGCGCCAAGCCCGCCTACCGCACCCTCCAGCGCCTCATCCGCGGCTGATTGAGTTCTCGGCGCGCTGGAGCACCTCAGGGGTGCTTGACCGTGCCGAGCACGTCAGACTGCAGCTTTCTCCAGGACGTGGACGGCGCAGGCGGAGCCGAGGCCGATGACGTGGGTCAGCCCGACCGAGGCGCCCTCGATCTGGCGATCACCCGCTTCGCCCCGGAGGTGGGTCGCGACCTCGTAGAGGTTGGCGACCCCGGTGGCGCCGAGCGGGTGGCCCTTCGAGATGAGGCCGCCACTGACGTTGACCGGGATCTTCCCGTCGCGCCACGGTCCCCGCTCGTCGATGAATCGGCCCGCCTCGCCCGGCTCGCACAGACCGAGGTTGTCGTAGTGGATGAGCTCGGCGGTCGCGAAGCAGTCGTGCAGCTCGACGAGGTCGAGGTCCTGCGGATCGACGCCGGAGATCTCGTAGGCCTTGGTCGCAGCCTCACGGGTCAGGGTGTTCACGTCGGGCTGGACCTGGTCCGAGTCGGTCCACGGATCCGACGTCATCACCGACGCGCTGATCTTGACCGCCCGGGCCCGCTGCTCGTCGGACAGGGTCCGCAGCTTCTCCTCGCTCACGAGCACCAGCGCCGCGGCGCCGTCCCCGGTGGGGCAGCACATCAGCAGCGTGTTCGGGTAGGCCATCATCTCCGCGCCCATGACCTCTTCGAGCGAGAACGCCTTCTGGTACTGGGCCAGCGGGTTGAGCGTCGAGTGCGCGTGGTTCTTCTCGGCGACTTTGGCGAACTGCTCGAAGCCCACCCCTTCGTGGGTGCCGGCGTACTCCATGCCGGCCTGGGCGAACACCCCGGGCATCACCGTCGTGCCGAGGCGACCCTCGACGCTCATGACCGCCCCGTAGCGTCCCGACGGCTCGTACACCTTCTTGTCCGAGCGCGCCGTGGCCCCGAGCAGGCCGGCCTTGCCCATCTTCTCCAGGCCGACCGCGAGGCCCATCTCGGCCTCACCGGCCTTGATCGCCAGGTACGCGCACCGGACCGCGGTCGCGCCGGTCGCGCACGCGTTGGCGACGTTGTAGACCGGGATCCCGGTCTGGCCGATCTGCTTCTGCACGCGCTGGCCGACCCCGCTCGCGGCCTCCGCGAGGTTTCCGGCACCCATCACGTCCATGTCCCGGATGCCGACTCCGGCGTCGTCGAGCGCGGCCAGCGCCGCCTCCGAGCCGAGGTCGATGAGGTCCTTGTCCGGGGAGCGCTGGAACTTGGTCATCGACGCGCCGAGGATCCAGACGTCTCGCTCCATGGTCACGCCTCCTGATCGTCGGGCTCGTACGCGAACGCGATCGCCTCGGTGCCCTCGTCGTCCACGCCCACGGTGTAGGTCGTCAGCCGGACCCGCATCCCGACCCGCACGGCTTCGGGGGTGGGCTCGACGCCGACGAGGTTGGCCTTGACCACCCCACCGCCGTCGAGGTCGACGACGATCGAGACGTACGGCGTGGGCACCCCGGGCGCCGCGCGGTGGACGATCGTGAACGTCCGCACCGCCCCGGTGTCCGCGAGCCGGCGCCGGCGGAAGCCGGTGGTGCCCGACCGGGCGTCGGCGTTGCGCCGGTCCAGGTACAGGGCTCCGGAGCTCACGGACTCGTTGGCCACCAGGTAAGGGGCGCCGTCGTCGAGCACCAGGTAATCGACGATCGGGACCGTCTTGCCCATGGCCCGAACCTACCCATCCCCCGGACCGAGCCTCAAGCGAGCCGCCTCCCGATCCGACACAACCTCTGTGGCAGACAGCAAGGCAGCCCGCGGTGGGATCGGCCGAACGATCCCTCCTACGCGAAGCTCCTGCTCGCCCACGCGCACGACGGGATCGTGGTGATCGACCCCGAAGGGACCATCGTCAGCGCGACCCCGAGCCTCGACCGGCTCCTCGGCCGCGAGCCCGGCGACCTCCTCGGCGTCGACGGCCTCGGGCTGGTCCACCCCCACGACGTCGAGCACGTCGCGCTGCGCCTCGCCGAGTACCTGACCGGCGAGAACGACGGACCCGACGTCCGGGCCCGTCTCCAGCGCGCCGACGGCACCTACGCAGAGGTCGAGCTCGTCGCCCCGGACTCGGAGCCGATCAACGACGAGCTCGGCGGCATCGTCGTCACGGTGCGGGACATCACCCAGAAGCGCGAGGCGGAGGAGGCACTGCGCGACGTGCGGATCCTCCACGAGGCGGTGGCCTCGATCGCGGCACGCTTCGTCGACGCCGACGCCACATCCGTCGACCACAGCATCAACCACGCGCTCGAGCTGCTCGGCCACGCGGCCGCCGTCGACCGGGCGTACGTGTTCTCGGTGAGCGACGATCTCACCACGATGACCAACACGCACGAGTGGTGCGCACCCGGCATCAGCGAGGAGATCGGTTCACAGCAGGAGGTGCCGACCGAGAGCATGCCGCGCTCGGCGCGACACCCTGGCGCGCGGGCACTCGATCCACTTCCGGCGCGTCGCCGAGCTCGACGACGAGTGGGGTCCGGAGCGCGCCGAGCTGGAGCGCCAGGGCATCCGCTCCGTCGTCGCGGTCCCCCTGTTGAACGGCGGACGGCTGCGCGGGTTCGTCGGTCTGGACAGCGTCCGGCGCGACCGGACCTGGGACGACGACACCATCCGGATGCTCCGTACCGTCGTCGGGATCCTCGCCTCGCTGCTCGCGCGCTGCGAGGCGCAGCGGACCGCGGACGTGCACGAGGCCCGGTACCGGGCGCTCGTCAAGCACGCGTCCGACACGATCGTCCTGCTCGACCGGGCCGGCCGGCTCACCTTCACCGCGGGCCGGAGTGATCCGCTGGGCTTCGACCCCGCGACCGTCGCCGGCACCAGCGCGCTGGACTTCGTGCACCCCGACGACCGCATCGTCGCGGCGCGTGCCCTCGGCGAGCTCCTGGAGGGCGGGACCCATGCCGGGCCCTTCGAGATGCGTCTGCGTGACACCGGGCGCGAGTGGATCCCGGTCGAGGTCGAGGCGAACAACCTGCTCGACAACCCGGCGGTCGAGGGTGTCGTGGTCAGCTTCCGGGACATCCGCGATCGCATCCGGGCCGAGCGCGACCTGCGGGAGAGCGAGGCCCGGCTCCGCACCCTGGTGAAGAACATTCCGGGAGCGGTGTACCGCTGCGAGGCCACGCCGCCGTACGCCGACGAGTTCGTGAGCGACGCCGTGCTGGAACTGACCGGGTACACCGCGGCCGAGTTCCTCAGCGACGAGGTGCTCTTCGACTCGCTGATCCTGCCGGGGCACCGCGAGCGCAGCGACCGCGAGCTCGACGACGCGCTCGAGCACGCGGTGCCCGTTCGTCATCGAGTACCCGATCCGCCACCGCGACGGGTCGGTGCGTTGGATCGTGGAGCAGGGCCAGCCGGCCTACGACGAGGATGGCAACCCGGAGTGGCTCGACGGCGTCATGTTCGACGTGACCGAGCGCAAGCACCTCGAAGAGCGCTTGGCCCACGACGCCGCCCACGACCCGCTCACCGGGCTCCCCAACCGGACGCTGCTGCTGGAGACCCTGAACCTCGCGCTGAAGCGGGCGTCGCGCACCCACATGCATGTGGCGGTCCTGTTCCTCGACCTCGACCGCTTCAAGCTCGTGAACGACGCGCTCGGCCACGCCGCGGGCGACGAGCTGCTCGTCGCGTTCGCCGGCCGTCTGGAGGGCGTGCTGCGAGCTTCGGACCTGGCCGCCCGGACCGGCGGCGACGAATTCGTCGTCCTGTGCACGGACATGGAGTCGCCCGTCGACGCCGAACAGCTCGCCCACCGCATCGCGCTCAGCCTCGGCACCCCGTTCGAGCTGCACGGCCGCGAGATCTTCGTCACCGCGAGCATCGGGATCGCGGTCGCGGAGGACCACTCGACGGGCGGCGAGCTCGTCCGGTACGCCGATGCCGCGGCCTACCGGGCCAAGGAGCGCGGCCGCAACTGCTACGAGGTGTTCGACGACGCGCTGCGCGCCGCCACCGCAACTGCACTCGAGACCGAGACCGCGCTGCACCGCGCGCTCGGCGAGAACCAGCTCGAGCTGCGTTACCAGCCGATCGTGGACCTGACCACCGGACTCCCGATCGGACTCGAGGGCCTCCTGCGCTGGGAGCACCCCCAGCGCGGGCTGCTCGGGCCCGACCAGTTCCTCGCCGCGGCCGAGGCGTCCGCGCTGATCGTGCCGATCGGTGCGCGGGTGATCGAGCTCGCGTGCGAGACCTTGAGCGCGATCCCGGCGCCCGTCACCCTCGCGGTGAACCTCTCACCCCGTGAGCTCGCGCAACCCGAGCTCGTGGACCGGATCTGCGCGACCCTGCGCGACGCGGGAGCGGACCCGACGCGCCTGTGCCTCGAGATCACCGAGAGCGCGCTGCTCGACGACGCGGACCGGGCGCTGACGACGCTCGGCCGGCTCAAGGATGCCGGCGTCCTCCTCGCGATCGACGACTTCGGGACCGGGTACTCCTCGCTCAACTACCTCCGTCGCCTTCCCGTCGACATCGTGAAGATCGATCGGTCCTTCGTGGCCGAACTCGGCCGCGGCGGCGCCGGCGACACGATCATCTCGGGGATCATCGGACTGACGCTCGGTCTCGGGCTCGCGGTCGTGGCCGAGGGGATCGAGCTCCCGGAGCAGGCCGCCGCCCTGCTCCAGCTCGGCTGCACCCGGGGCCAGGGCTATCTGTACGCACCCGCGGTCGAGCTCGGCGAGGCGCTGCGCACCGTCTCCGGCGCGGCACCGCTGCGCCCGACCCCGGCCTGAGTACCCTGAGCCGCTCACGCGAGCGTGGCGGAACCGGCAGACGCGCCAGGTTTAGGTCCTGGTGCCCCTCGGGGCTTGAGGGTTCGAATCCCTCCGCTCGCACGTCGCCCCTCCGAACTTGCGTCACTCGAGCCGCGTGAGGCGGCTCTTTCGACGCAAGTTCGGGAGCGGGGGGCACTAGCTCCGGCGGGCCCTGAGGTAGTGGGCGACCTCTTCGAGGCTGGGGATCGTCGGTGCGGTCGCGCCCGCCGCCCACACGATCTGCTCGTGGAGCTGGCGCGGGTCCTCGAGGCCGCTGATGTTGCCCAGGGTGTCGAGCTCCGCGACGAACTGCGCGACCCAGTCGTTCGGGAGCTGCACCGGCGTCGTCGAGTCGACGAACCAGGTGCGCGCGTCCTCGTTGTAGCCCACGATCACCGCGTTCCCCCACTGATCGCTGAGCACGAAGCGGTGGTTCGCCCACGCGAACCCTTCCCAGGTCCGCGGCTTGATCGTCGCGGTGCGCGCCTCGTCGATCTCGGTGCGCTCGCCCCGCACCCATTCGGAGCGCCAGCCGTCGATCACGTCGCGCCCAGGATCGTAGGGACGACCCTGGGCGTCGGCGCCCTGGCGCGGATGCCGTCGTTCGTAGTCCATGAGCACGGCCACCCGTTCACGGGCGCGCGCCTCGAGCGCGGCACGCGGGCTCGGCGCACTCATCTCAGCGCTTCCGCTTGCCCTTGCCCTTGTTCGGGCCCTTCCGCCGGAAGACTCCCTTGCTGCGCTTCTTGTCGAACTCAGCCAGGATGTCGGGCGCCGCCGCGTTGACGATGTCCTCGGCCGAGTCGAGCAGGGCGGCGACGTCGGTGCCCTCGGGCTCCGGCTCGGGCGGCGTCGAGCCCTTGGCGAGGCTCCCGTACTGCCACCCGACGTCGAAGCGACGCTGGGAGTAGCTGGCACAGTCCTGCGGGCAGCGCCACGGCGCCTCGGGCGCGAGGTCGAGCCGGCACTTCCGGACGATCTCGCCGTTCGGGTACGTCCGGCTCTCGTAGTGACGGCAGTCGACACGCATGGGCATCCGGGCATTCTCGCAGAACCGTGCCGCCGAACCCGGTCACGGGGCGCCCCGGAACCGCTCAAACCAGGGCGCCGAACGGCCGATAGGGAGAGAGGATCCGTCCGGTGACCTGGAGGCTCGGTGAGCACGCGAGAGAGCGATCGATACGACGCGCTCGTGGAGCCCGCCGTGGTCGGAACCGAGGCGAACTACCGGCGCATCGTCGAGACCGCCGAGGAAGGCGTCTGGACGTGCGCCGCCGACCTGCGCACGACGTTCGTCAACCGTCGCATGGCCAACATGCTGGGCGTCACGCCCCAGGACATGGTCGGGACGCTGCCCTGGGACTACATGGACGACAAGACCCGGGGCGACATCTCGGAGGCGTTCGCCGAGGGGCGGCCCCAGCAGGGCGCGCAGCGCTCGGTCGTGCGCCTGCGTCACCACGACGGTCACGACGTGTGGACGCGCTGCAGCGTCGCGCCGATCTTCGATGCCGACGGCCGCTACGAGGGCGTGGTCGCGCTCGTGACCGACATCACCGAACAGCGCGCCGTCCAGGAGCAGCTCCGGTACAACGAGGCGCGCCTCACCACGCTGTTCGAGGTCTCGTCGGACATCATGGCGATCCTCGAGCCCGACGGGTCGTGGCATGCGAGCCCCGCCGGCACGCGGATCCTCGGTTACCCCATCGGTTGGGATCCCGACGGCGGCATCCTGTCGCTCGTCCACCCCGATGACCTCGAATCCGCGACCGTGGCGATGGGCGAGGTGCTCGCCGGCACCCGCGGCAAGCACGAGCCGGTCCGGCTGCGGCTCCGCCACATCGACGGTCACTACCTCTGGTTCGACTGCACGGCTGAGAACCAGATCGACAACCCGACGGTGCAGGGGATGATCATCATCGCCCGGGACGTGACCGAGCAGAAGACCGCCGAGGACGCGCAGGTCGAGGCCGAGACCCGCTTCCGGGCCGCGTTCGAGCGATCGCCGCTCGGGATCGCGCTGATCACGCTCGACGGGACGCTCATCGACGCGAATGCCGCGTTCACCGCAATGGCCGGACGGACCAAGGAGGAGCTCGTGGGCGTCAACCTCGAGCTGCTGGCCCACCCCGACGACCGCGAGCGACTCGTCGAGGAGAGCGCGCAGCGCGTCGTCGGTGAGCGGACGACGCCGCCCGGGCCGGCCCGGCTCCTGCAACCCGACGGGCGCGTCGTGTGGGCGATGGTCGACGTCTCCTTCGTGACGAGCCCCGACGGCACCCCCGAGTACACGATCGTGCTGGCGGCCGACGTCACCGAGCGCAAGAAGCTCGAGGAGCGACTCGAGTACCAGGCGTTCCACGACCCGCTGACGCACCTCGCGAACCGCGCCCGGCTCCGCAACCTGCTCGATGCGGCATGGGACCGTCGTCCCCCGGAAGGCCGGCTCGCGCTCCTGTTCGTGGACCTCGACCGGTTCAAGCAGGTGAACGACACCCATGGCCACGAAGCGGGCGACGAGCTCCTGCTCCTGGTCGCCCGTCGGCTCGAACGCAGTGTCCGCGCGGGTGACAAGGTCGCCCGCTTCGGCGGCGACGAATTCGTCGTGGTCTGCGAGGCGGTCACGGGCCGCGACGAGGCGGTGCGGATCGCGGGACGCATCCGCGAGAGCCTCGCCCACACGTACCGGCTCAGCTCGGGTGAGGCCAGCGTCGCCGCGTCCGTCGGCATCGCGGTCGACGAGGGCCATGCGACCGTCGACGACCTGCTCCGCGACGCCGACATCGCTGCGTACCGGGCCAAGGAGCTGGGGCGGAACCGGGTCGAGCTGGCGCACCGCGGTGTGCCCGGACCGTCCGGCTACCCGAGCCAGTCCCCCGCCCGCTCGAGCAGGTAGCGGCTCACCATCAGGCAGCGGTCCAACGTCTCGCACGGGACCTCCTCGCCGTCACGGATGCGCAGCAGCGAGACCCGCTGGTGCGCGACGACCCGGAGGCTCGTCTCGGGCGCGTCCGTCGCCGACGGGTAGGAGTCGATGGCCGAGACCTCGAGCGGCAGGTCGGGACCGCCGATCGCGGCGAGCTCCGTCGCGAGCACGAGCAGGTCGGGCGCCTTCGGCAGCGGCGGCAGCGCCCAGGTGAAGCTCAGCGGCAGGAAGAACTCGTCGGGCGGATCCTCGAGGCCGTCTCGTGAGATCACCGCGTCCTCGAAGCCGAGCAGCACCCGGGGGTCGACCTCCAACGAGAGGTACAGGTCCAACGGGCCTTCGCACCCCTCCTCGGGGTGGAGGTCCACCTCCCAGTTCTGGCGCAGCGAGTAGCTCTCGACGAAATGCCGCTCGTCGTGCACGTGGAACCCGTGCTCGACCGCATGATCCTTGAGGTCGGCGACGAAACCGGCGAGGTCGATGACCGCCACGGCGTGCTAGCCAGCCCCGAATGCGACGCGGAGGGCGCCGACCGCGTCGTCGAACGCCACCTTCCCGGCGTCGACGTACTCGACCATGCTGAGGAACCCGTGGAACATCCCGGTGTAGGTCGTCGCCTTCACCGGCGTGCCCGCATCCCGCATCGCGGCCGCGTACGCGACGCCCTGATCGCGCAGCGGGTCGTACTCGGCGGTGATGACGAACGCGGGCGGGAGCCCGGCGAGGTCGTCGGCGCGGATCGGCGACACGCGGGGGTCTGCACCCTGCGCCGGCTCGTCGAGGTAGTGGCTGTAGAACCAACGCATCGCGTCGCGGGTGAGGAAGTAGCCCTCGGCGTTGTCGTGCATCGAGGCGCTGTCGAACTCGTGATCCGTGACCGGGTAGATCAGCAGCTGGAAGCAGATCGGGGGTCCTCCGGTGTCGCGTGCCATCTCCGCGACCACCGCAGCCAGGTTGCCGCCGGCGCTGTCGCCCGCCACCGCGATCCGTGACGCGTCCCCGCCGACCTCCTCGGCGTGCTCGGCGACCCAGGCCAGCGCGGCCCGGGCGTCGTCGAGCGGGGCCGGGAACCGGTGCTCGGGCGCGAGCCGGTAGTCCACCGAGACGACCACCGCGTCGACCGCGTTCGCAATCGCCCGGCACCCGCCGTCGTGGGTCTCGAGGCTGCCGATCACCCAGCCGCCGCCGTGGTAGTAGACGACGATCGGCTTCGGGGCCGCGCCCTCGGGCCGGTAGACGCGGACCGGGACCGCGCCCGCGGGCCCGGGGATCGTCCGGTCCTCGACCCGGTCGACTGCGACCGTCGACGGCAGCGCCATGGCCGCGTAGAGATCTCGGAGCTGCCGGGGGTCGCTGTCGGGGGTCAGCGAGAACCCCCCGGCTTGGTCGATCAGGTCGATCAGGTTCCTGGCCTGCGGATCGAGCGGCACTGCATCCCCCCTACGGTCGAGCTTCAGCCTCGCGCAGCCGGACCGCGAGCGCCCGGAGGGCACGGCCCCGATGGGAGATCGCGTCCTTGTGGGCGGGGTCGAGCTCCGCGAACGTGCGCCCGCCCGCGCCCGCGGGGGCGAACACCGGGTCGTAGCCGAACCCTCCCGGGCCACGCGCGGTCTCCGCGATGACGCCCTCGACGACACCCGCGGCCGTGAGCTCGCGGCCGTCCGGGAACGCGAGCACCACCACGGTCCGGAACCGGGCGGTACGCGACGCACGCCGGACCTCGTTCAAGTCGCGCAGCAGCTTCTCGACGTTGTCGGCGTAGGTCGCGTCCTCGCCGCCGAAGCGCGCGCTGTAGACGCCCGGAGCGCCCCCCAGGGCATCGACCTCGAGCCCCGTGTCCTCGCCGAGCGCAGCGAGGCCGGTTGCGTCGCGCAGGGCTTCGGCCTTGAGTCGCGCGTTCGCCTCCAGCGTCGTGCCGGTCTCCTCGACGTCGGGCACGTCCTCGGGTCGTGGGAGCAGCTCCACGTCCGCGCCGGCGTGGTCGAGCACCGCCCGGATCTCACGCGCCTTGTCCGCGTTCCCGGTCGCGACGACGAGCCGCAGCGTCACCAAGGGCGCGGCTCGGGCGGCACCGCCACCATCTCGCGCTGGAGGTCGAAGATCCGGTCGATGCCCAGGTCGGCGAGACCGAGCATCGAGTCCAGCTCGGTTCGGCTGAACGGCGCGCCCTCTGCGGTGCCCTGCACCTCGATGTACTTGCCCGCGCCGGTGCGGACGACGTTCATGTCGACCTCGGCGGTCGAGTCCTCGGAGTAGTCCAGGTCCAGGCACGGCAGCGCGTCGACGACGCCCACCGAGATCGCGGCGCAGAAGTCGGTCAGGGGATGCGCAGCCAGTTGCTTCGCCGCGACCAGACGCGAGCACGCGTCGTGCAGGGCCAGGTACCCGCCGCAGATCGACGCGGTCCGGGTGCCCCCGTCCGCCTGCAGGGCGTCGCAGTCCACGGTGATCTGCACCTCGCCCAGCACGACGAGGTCCGTCACCGCGCGCAGCGAGCGGCCGATGAGGCGCTGGATCTCCTGCGTCCGGCCGCTCTGCTTGCCCCGGGCGGCCTCCCGGTCGACCCGCTCGGGCGTCGAGCCGGGCAGCATCGAGTACTCCGCGGTGACCCACCCGCGGCCCTTGCCCCGCAGCCACGGCGGGACGCGGTCCTCGACCGAGGCGGTGCACAGGACCCGGGTCCGCCCCATCTCGACGAGCACGGAGCCCATCGCGAGCTCGGTGAAGTCCCGGGTGAAGGTCAGCGCTCGCAGCTCGTCGGGCTCGCGCCCGTCCTTGCGGATCCCCATGGTCTCTCTTCCGTGCCGGTGCGGCGGGTCGTCAGATCTCGGTGACGAGATGCGGGACGGCGAGCGTGACCGGCTCACCGAATGCCTCGGATCCTTCCGCGACCGAGGCCTCCGGGTCGACCCGGGGCCAGATGTGGGTGATCAGCAGACGGCGGGCCCGGGCCTCGCGCGCGGCGACACCCGCCTGGTGGGCGGAGAGGTGGATGTCGATCGGGATGTCGTCATGCAGGTACGACGCCTCGGAGAGCACGAGGTCGGCGCCGGCGCCGAAGGCGTCGACGCTCCAGGCCGGACCGGTGTCCGCGGTGTACACGAGCCGGCGACCTCCCGCGCTCGCCTCGACCGCGAACGTCGGCGGCGGATGATCGGTGCGCGAGAACCGCAGGTCCACCGAGCCGACCCGCGCCTTGTCGCCGTCGTCGATCGCGTTCCACTCGAAGGTGTCGCCCCAGTTCGCGACGAGGCCGCCGAGGCGCTCCTCCGCGCTGCCCGGGGCGAACACCGGCAGGCCCGTCTGCTCGAGCGCGTACCTCAGGAGGACGTGCAGCCCGTAGATGTCGGCGCAGTGGTCCGGGTGCTCGTGAGTGATCACGACGGCCGTGAGGTCTCCGGGATCGATGTGCTCCTGCAGCAGTGGGAAGGTCCCGTTGCCACAGTCCATCCAGATCGCGGTGTCTCCCTCCTTGAGCAGGTAGCCGCTGCACGCGCCGCCGAACCGGGCGCCGTAGGACCCCGAGGCGCCGAGGACCGTCAGCTCCATCGCCACGCGTCGACCTCCTCGACCTCGGGCCCGAGGAACCGCGCCCCGAGGTGACGGAAGGTGGCGACGTCGCCCGACGTCACGAAGCGGTGCGACACCGGCACCGCGCGCGTCGTGACGTCGCCGAGCATCCTGCGCATCTCGAACGCCGTCTCGTCGGCGCTCGACACCAGCACGACGTCGCGGCCCATCACGTCGGTGATGGTGCGCGCGAGCAGTGGGTAGTGCGTGCAGCCGAGCACCAGCGTGTCGATCGCCGCGGCACGCAGCGGTGCGAGCAGGCGCTCGGCCAGCACACGGATCTGATCCGAGTCCACGTCACCCGCCTCGACGAACTCGACGAAGCCGGGACACGCGGCGCACGTCATCTCGATGCCGCTCGCGATCGCGGCTTGCTGGTAGGCCCCGGATGCGACCGTCCCGACGGTCCCGACGACCCCGACCCGACCCGTCCGCGTCGTCGACGCCGCGGCACGCACACCGGGCTCGACCACGCCGACCACCGGGATCTCGTAGCGGTCCTGGAGCGCTTCGAGCGCCACCGAGGTTGCGCTGTTGCACGCGACGACCAGGGCCTTGACCCCGCGGTCCACGAGCAGATCGGCGATCTCGAGTGCGTACTTCAGCACCACGTCGGCGGGCTTGGGCCCGTACGGGAACCGGCCGGTGTCGCCGAAGTACAGCGTCGACTCGTGCGGCAGGAGGTCGACGAGCGCGCGGAGGACCGTCAGTCCACCGAGGCCGGAGTCGAAGACCCCGATGGGTCGCTCGTCTCGCGCGGTTGCTTCCTGCACCCCCACAGCCGTCACGCTAGTGGGGCGCCGCCGCGCGTCGGAGCCGGTCGGCCACCGCTCGGCCGATCCCAATCGCCGGAGGTGGCACCGCGACCACCACGGTGAGGCCGAGAACATCGGCTTCGCGCAAGGATGCGTACAGGACGTGCGCGTACTCCTCCGCGCTCTCCGGTGTGGCCAACGTCACGGCACCCGACGGCTCCGCGCGCCCCACCGGTCCCGGCGCGAGCACCCCGACGCGCGCCCCGGCACCGAGCAGGTGCCGGACGCGCGCGTCCAGCTCGTCACCGTCGGCCACGACCTCGACCCGCGCGGCAGGTGCGTAGTGCGAGGCGAGCGTCCCGGGCGCGCGAGTCGCGCCCCCGACGGGTACGTCGGTCCCCAGGCAGGCCCGCAGGTCCTCGATGGTCACCCCGCCGACGCGCAGGACCCGGACCGGGTCGACGCTGCAGTCCACGATCGTCGACTCGACCCCCACCGCGCTCGGGCCTCCGTCCAGGACGAGCGGCACCGCGTCACCGAGCTCGGCGCGCACCGCGTCGGCTGTCGTCGGGCTGACCCGGCCGAACCGGTTCGCGGAGGGCGCGGCGAGCCCGCCGCCGAACTCGGCGAGGAGCGCACGGGCCACGGGGTGGGACGGGACGCGCAACCCGACGGTGTCGAGCCCGCCCGTCGCCTCGTCGGGCACGCTCGCGGCGCGACGCAGGACGAGCGTGAGCGGCCCGGGCCAGAACGCGGCCGCGAGCTCACGTGCGTCACCGGGGATGGCGACGGCCCAGTCATCGAGGAGGTCGGCCACGCCGAGGTGGACGATGACCGGATGTCCGCTCGGACGGCCCTTGACCGCGTACAGGCGCCGCAGTGCCTCGGCGTTCGCAGCGTCCGCGCCGAGCCCGTAGACCGTCTCGGTCGGGAACGCGACCAGCCCTCCGGATCGCAGGATCTCGACCGCCCGCGCGATCTCCGCCCGGCTCACCAGTAGTTGATGCGCCGCGCGCGCTCCTCGACGACGTCGAGGTCGTCCGTCCACGCGCCCGAGGAGAGGTACTTCCACCCGCCATCCGGGAGGAGCGTGACGATCGTGCCCGCTTCCATCGTCGCCGCGACCTTGACCGCGCCCGCGATCGCGGCGCCCGACGAGATCCCGGTGAACACGCCGCACTCCTCGAGCAGCCGGCGCGTCCACTCGATCGACTCACGCGGACGCACGATCAGCTTCCGGTCGAGGACGTCAGGGGTGAAGATGGGCGGCACGAAGCCGTCCTCGAGGTTGCGCAGACCCTGGACGAGCTCCCCGGCCGGCGGCTCGACCGCGACGACCCGGACCTCGGGCTTGCGCTCCTTGAGGTATCGCCCCACGCCCATGAGCGTCCCGCTCGTCCCGAGGCCCGCGACGAAGACGTCGACCTCCGGGCAGTCGCGCCAGATCTCCGGCCCCGTGCCCTCGTAGTGCGCCAGCGGGTTCGCCGGGTTGCCGTACTGGTAGAGGAACACGTACCCCGGCTCGTTCGCCGCGATCTGTTGCGCCCGACGGATCGCGCCGTTGCTCCCCTCGTCCGCGGGGCTCAGCGTGATCTCCGCCCCGAAGATCTCGAGCAGCTGACGCCGTTCGACGCTGACGTTCTCGGGCATCACGACCCGGAGCCGGTAGCCACGCAGCTTCGCCACCAGCGCGAGGCCGATCCCGGTGTTCCCCGAGGACGGCTCGAGGATCGTCGCGCCGGGCCCGAGGATCCCGTCGAGCTCGGCCAGCTCGACCATCTTCCGCGCGATCCGGTCCTTCGACGAGCCGCCCGGGTTCTGGCCCTCGAGCTTCGCGTAGATGCGCACCGTGGGGTTCGGGCTCAGCTGGTGGACCCCGACCATCGGTGTCTCGCCGATGAGGTCGAGGATCGACTCGAACCTCATGATGATGCTGGCCGGTCTGGGCGCAACGAGCCCTAGCCGCCGGCGACGGCGGGCAGGATGGAGATCACGTCACCGTCGGCCAGCTTCGTGTCCAGCAGGTCCAGGTACCGGACGTCGTCGTCGTTCACGTACACGTTGACGAACTTGTGCAGCGATCCGGTCTCGTCGACGAGCTGGCCCTGCAGGCCCGGGTGGGCCACCACGATCTCGGAGAAGACCTCGCCGACCGTCGCGCCGGTGGCCGGCAGCGTCGCCGCGCCTCCGGTGTGCGTGCGCAGGAGCGTGGGGAGATGGACTTCAACGGCCATGCGGTCAGCCTATCTGGGCGATGCTCGGTCCTCGACCACGACCGAGCACTCCGCGACCGCCCCGTCGCGGATCCGGTAGGCCCGCAGCATCGGCTCCTCGTCGCGCATCGAGACGATCATGAAGATCCACATCGGGTCGACGGCCTGGCGGATGTCGGTGGGTGAGGGGTACGCGTCGGTGTGGGTGTGGGAGTGCCACACGCCGATGATGTCGTCGCCGCGGGCCTCGGCGTCGCGTGACGCGCGGAGGTAGTCGCGGGCGTCGACGGTGTAGGTCCGCGACGACGCGTCGGCGTTCGCCGCGGGATGCACCTCGCTGACGTATCCGGTCGCCTCGCCCGCCACGACCGGTCCCGACAGCAGGCCGCAGGCCTCCTCCGGATAGCCGAAGTAGCAGTGGGCGACGATCCGCCGGTGTTGCTCGACGGACAGGCGCACGAGCGGCGGTGCGTGCTTCATCAGGCGCGCGCGTCCTGGATCGCCTTCCACACCCGCTGCGGACCGAGGGGCATGTCGAGGTGGCGGACGCCGAGGTACGAGAGCCCGTCGATCACCGCGTTCTGCACCGCAGGGGTCGATCCGATGGTGCCGGACTCGCCGATGCCCTTCGCGCCGAGCGGGTTGAGCGGCGTCGGCGTCTCGGTGTTCGACGCCTCGAAGCTCGGCAGCTCGGCCGCGCTCGGCATCGCGTAGTCCATGAGGTTCGCGGTCAACGGGTTGCCGTCGGCGTCGTACTCGACCCCCTCCCAGAGCGCCTGGGCGATCCCCTGCGCGATCCCCCCGTGCTGCTGGCCGCCGACCAGCATCGGGTTCAGGACGCGTCCGCAGTCGTCCACGGCGACGTGCCGGAGCAGGTCCACCCGCCCGGTCTCGGTGTCGATCTCGACGACGGCCACGTGCGCGCCGAACGGGTAGGTCGCCTCACCCTGGTTGAAGTCCAGGGCGTAGGCGAGCGCGGGCTCCATGCCCGGCGGGAGCGACTCCGCGAGCTCGGGCAGGTCGTCGGCCGTCTTCGCGGCCCGGGCGAGATCACCCCACGACCGCGCGCTCGCCGGGACCCCGGCGACGCCGAGACGCCCGTCGTCGGTGAGGACGATGTCGTCGACGTCGGCCTCGAGGAGGTGGGCCGCGAGCCGGCGCGCCTTGGCCAACACCCCTTCGCTCGCTTTCCACAGCGCGCTCCCGCCGATCTGCAGGGAGCGCGAGCCCATCGTGCCGGCTCCACGCGGCACCAGCGCCGTGTCGGACTGCACGACCTTCACCTGCTCCATCGGGATGCCGAGCAGCTCCTGCACGATCATCGCGAACGAGGTCTCGTGGCCCTGCCCGTGCGCAGAGGTACCGACCGTGGCGGTCACCGAGCCGTCTTCGTGCACCTCGATCGCGCCGTACTCCTGGAACAGACCTCCGGCGGTGACCTCGACGTAGGCGGAGACCCCGATGCCGAGCTGGCGCACGTCCCCACGCTCGCGCCGCGCGGCCTGCTCGCGCCGCAGCTCGCCGTAGCCTGCGATCCGGCACGCTTCGTCGAGCGCCATGGCGTAATCGCCGACGTCGTAGTTCGCGCCGGTCACCGTGCTGAGCGGGAACCGCTCGGGCGCGATGAAGTTGCGCTTGCGGATCTCGACCGGGTCGATCCCGAGCTCGTCCGCGGCGATGTCGACGATCCGCTCGAGGAACGCGGTCGCCTCCGGTCGTCCGGCGCCGCGGTAGGCCGCGGTGGGGGTCGTGTTCGTCGCCGCGCTCCACGAGGTGAACTCGACCTTGGGGATCTCGTAGACGCCCTGCGCCATCGTTCGGGTGAGGAACGGGAGGAACGAGCCGATCGTCGGGTACGCCCCGCCGTCGGCGTAGATCTTCACGCGCACGCCGACGATCGTGCCCTCGCGGGTGAGCCCCATCTCGACGTGCTGCACCTGCGCACGGCCGTGGGTCATCGCGACCATGTTCTCCGAGCGCGTCTCGGTCCACTTCACGGGACGGCCGAGGACGAGCGCGGCCTTCGCCACCACCGCGAACTCGGGGTACATCCCGGCCTTCGCGCCGAACCCGCCGCCGACCGCGGGCGCGATCACGTGGACCTGATCCTCGGTCAGCCCGGTGGCCGCGGCGAGGGGCTGCACGAGCCCGTGCGCGTTCTGGGTCGGGACGTAGCAGAGCAGCCCACCCTCGTCGTCGCCCAGCGCGACGATCCCGTTGCCCTCCATCGGCACCGGTGCGACGCGCTGGTTGACGAACCGCTCGCTGATCACCACGTCCGCACCGTCGAAGACCGTCGGCTCCTCGCCGAACGCGAACTCGATCGCGAGGTTGGAACCGTGCTCCGGGAACAACAGTGGCGCGCCCTCGGCGAGCGCGGCCTCGGGGTCCACGACCGTCGGGAGGGGCTCGTAGTCCACGATGACCTGCTCGGCGGCGTCGACGGCCTCGGCCCGGGTCTCGGCGATCACTGCAGCGACGACGTCGCCCACGAAGCGCACCCGCCCCTTCGCGAACGGTGGACGGGCGAAGACGGGCGGGAGCATGACGAAGCCCTGGATCGGGGCGAGATCGAGGTCGTCGCCCGCGTAGACCCCGACAACGCCGGGGAGCCCGGACGCCTCCGACGTGTCCACCGACAGGATCTCGGCGTGGGCGATCGTCGAGCGCACGAACACGGCGTGGAGCACCCCGTCGAACGGGAGGTCGTCGAAGTAGCGCGCCTCGCCCTCGAGGATCTTCGGGTCCTCGCGCCGGAGGACGGCGTGGCCGAGGATCGATCCGGATGGGGACATGCGGTCTCCTGGTCGACGCGGACCGGCGCAATCTACTTGCGGCCCGGCGGACCCGGCGGAGCGGCGCGGCTCGGAGCACCGGCCGCGTACGCTCGGGCGCGATGACGGGACTCCCGGTGATCATCGAGGTGGCGCTGAACGGCCTGACCTCCCGACGCCGGAACCCGCTCGTCCCCGTGACCCCGGACGAGCTCGTCGCGGAGGCGGTGGGCTGCGTCGACGCCGGCGCGACCGTCGTGCACACCCATGTCGCGGACCCGGCCGCGCCCGCCGGCGTCCGCGCCGACGAGTACGCCGCGCTGCTACCACGCGGTGCTGGCGGCTCGCCCCGGCACCATCCTGTACCCCACGACCGGGATCGGGCCCACCGTCGCCGATCGGTACGCCCACGTCGCGATGCTGGCGTCCGAGGGGCTCATCCGCGCGTCGTTCGTCGATCCGGGCTCGGTGAACCTCGGCGGCGTCGGCACGGACGGTCTGCCACCGCCCATCGAGTACGTGTACACGAACACGTTCGCCGACATCCGGTACGCGTTCGACCTCGCGGTGCAGCACCGGCTGGGACCGAGCATCGCGATCTTCGAGCCCGGTTTCCTGCAGGTCGTGCTCGCGTACCACGAGGCCGGCGCGCTCCCGCCCGGAACGCTGGTGAAGCTCTACTTCGCCGCGGGCGGCTACCTGACTCCGGGCCGGGCGCTCTGGGGGGTCCCACCGATCCCCGAGGGCCTCGACCTCTACCTCGCGATGCTCGGCGACACCGGCATCCCGTGGGCCGTCGCGGTCGTCGGCGGTGACGCGGTCGACGCGCCGGTGACCCGCCGCGCGCTCGAGCGCGGCGCCCACCTCCGGGTCGGGATCGAGGACGACCCGAACGCACCCGGGAACGTGGCGATCGTCGAGCGCGCCCGCGCACTCTGCGAGTCGGTCGGGCGGCCGGTCGCGACCCTCGCCGAGACCGAGGACCTCCTCGGGCTCGCCCGCACCTAGGCGATGGCCAGCTCGATCCCGTCGCGCGCGAGCAGGCTGACGACCCGCTCGAGCCGGAGGCCCGCGCGCGTCGCGACGGCCCGGTACTCCACTTCGGTGCGCTCCCGTCCGCGCCCGGTCAGCACCAGCATCAGGAGGTCGGCGTACTTCGCCGGGTGGACGAACGCGGTGGGTGGCACCACGGCCTCGAGAAGGAGGACGCGCGCGCCCGGCTCCATCGCGTCGCGGACCCGGCTGAGGATCCGGACCGCCGAGTCGTCGTCCCAATCGTGCACGATCGACTGGAGCACGTAGAGGTCGCTGCCCTTCGGCACCTCGGCGAAGAAGTCTCCGCCGACGACCTCGCAGCGGTCGCTGACCCCGCGCGCCGCCAGCTCGGCCGGCGCCCCCGCGACCACCTCGGGCCGGTCGAACAGCACCCCGCGCAGCGCCGGGTGCGCGACCAGGATCTCGGTCAGGAGCGTGCCGGTACCTCCGCCGACGTCGCAGACCCGCGTCGAGGCACCGAAGTCGTACCCCGCGCACACGAACGGTGCGGTGAAGCGCGACGCCGCGGCCATCGCGGCGTCGAACATGCTGCCGGTCTCGGGGCGCTCGCGCATGAGGTCGAAGTACTCGGCCCCGAACGCGGCCTCCGTCCCGGAGCCACCGGTACGGACGGACGTCGGCAGCTCGTCCCAGATCCGGCCGACCCAGGTGCTCCCGAAGAACAGCACCCAGGCGCGCATGGACTCGGGGTGGTCGGCGCGCAGCAGCTCCGAGGTCGCGTTGTTCGACCACCGATCGCGACCCGCCGGCACGAAGTAGCCGAGCGCCGCGAGCAGCCGGAGCAGCCGTCCGAGCGCGTCGGCGTCCGCGCCGAACGCGCGTCGCGAGGGCATCGGTACTCAGCGGACCGACCGCCAGTGCGTCGGCGAGCCGGAGCTCGGCGGCGGTCCAGAGCGCCTTCGTCTCGATCAACCCGAACGAGCCCTCGAGCAGGCGAGCGGTAGCCGGCACCGAGGCGCGGTAGGAGCGCCCGAGCACGTGGCGCGCCCGCAGGAACGCGCGCACGGCCCACCCCGGTGGCGTCCGACGGCTCACGCGGGCGCGACGATCCGGTTCTCGATCGCGCCGATGTGGTCGATCTCCACCCGGACGAGGTCGCCGTCGGCCAGGAACACCGGCGGGGTGCGCCCGACGCCGACCCCCGGCGGCGTGCCGGTGTAGATCACGTCACCGGGGTCGAGGGTGATCGCCTCGGTCACGAACTCGATGATCCGCGCGACCGAGAACAGCATGTTGGCGGTGGTGTCGTCCTGGCGCGTCTCGCCGTTGACGAGCGTCCGGATGCCCAGCCCCTGCGGGTCGGGAATCTCTTCGGTGGTCACGATCCACGGACCCATGGGGGCAAAGGTGTCGAGCGCCTTGCCCCGGGTCCACTGCGTGTCGCCGAACTGCAGGTCGCGGGCCGAGACGTCGTTGCCACAGGTGTACCCGAGGACGTGGTCGAGCGCCCGGGACTCGGGCACCCGGCATGCCGTCGTCCCGATCACGGCCACGAGCTCGGCCTCGTAGTCGAGCGCGTGCGTGATGTTCGGCAGGATCACGTCCGCCCCGTCGGCCACGACCGCGTTCGCCCACTTCGCGAAGAGCTGCGGCTCGGTCGGTGCGTCGGAGCCGGTCTCCGCCGCGTGCTCGGCGTAGTTCCGCCCCACGCACACGACCTTGCCCGGTGCAGGCACCGGCGCCAGCAGCTCGAGCGCATCGATCGGGCCGACGGTCTCACCCGGCGTCGCCGCCCACGGGAGCGAGCCAGCGTCGCGGACGACCCCGTCCTCGATGATCCCCGCGCGCACGACACCGTCGCCGCGCCGGTACGAACAGATCTTCATGTGCCCTCCCACACCAGCGTGTCGATGCGGCAGTCCGCCGCGACGTTGTCCCGCACGAGCGTGTCGACCGCGCCCTGCTCGACGAGCACCGACGAGTCGCAGCGGTGCGCGCGGTTCCCGGCCACCGCGTTGCGCACCCCACCCTCGACGCATTGCGCCCGCATCGTCCGCTCGACGTCGTTGTCCGCGCTCGTGCACGCGGTGCAGCCCCGCAGGTTGACCCCCCACCACCGCGTCCGGATCCGGTTCGCGGCCACCCGGGAGTCCGACGCGCCGGTCAGCCGGATGGCGCAGAGGTCGTCGCTGACGTCGTTGCCCTCGACCACGTGCCCCGACCCACCGATCAGGTCGAGCCCGACGCCCCACCGCAGACCGCGCTGGCGGTTGTCCCGGAGCTCGACCCGCTCGCACCCGAACGCCCACACGTTGCCGCCGACGATCTCGTTGCCCACGACCCGATGGCCCTCGCCGCCACCGAGCTGCAGCGACTCCAACCTGCACCCGCGGATCTCGACCGCGTCCCCGCTCGTGGTCACGCAGGTGGGGGGAATCATCATGTAGCCGGCCGCGCCCCCGGTGACGGTCAGCTGCTCGAGGCGCGCGCCGGCCCCCAGCTCCAGCACCGCGCGCCCACCCCCGTCGAGCACCGCGCCGGGCGCGCCCCGCACGACGACGCCGGCCGGGACGCGCACACCCGCGACGCGGTGGATCCCGGAGGGCACCTCGACGAGGTCACCCGCTCTCGCGGCACCGATCGCGGCCGCGAGCGCCTCGCCGCCGCCGACCGACGGTGCGCGCACCACGACCGTGACGGACGGGCCGTGGGGCTCGACCCGGTGGACGCGCCCGAGTGACCCCCGCTCCGGTCCCGCGGTGCGGACGTGGAGACCGTCGTCGCGCTCGACCCACTCGAGGACGCCGTCGACCGTCGCGACGCCGTGGAGACCATGGAAGATGCGCTCGGTTGCGCCCGAGAGATCGATCGCGAAGACGGTCCCGTCCGATCCCACGGTGTACCGGGTCGACGCGTCGCCCCAGACCTCGAAGGGCCGCGAGCCGTGGATCGCCGCGGCGTTGGCGTTGACCCAGCTGCCCGCCTCGCGCAGTGTCCGCGCCTGGACGTCGGGGATGGTGCCGTCGGCCCTGGGGCCGACGTTCAGGAGCAGGTTGCCACCCTTCGCCACCACTTCCGTCAGCATCGCGACGAGCTCCACCGCGCTCATGTGGTCGTCGTCGCGCTCGGCCCGGTTGAAACAGAACGAGTACGAGAGGCCACGGCAGAGCTCCCAGGCTCCCGCCGGCACCTGTTCGGGGACGTCGTACTCGAACACCGCGTAGTCGGCATGGGACGCGCCGAAGCGGTCGTTCACGCACCCTTCGAGCCCGGCCCGGTCCATGGCCGCGTAGTAGTCCTCGACGATGCGGTCGGCCCGCCACCAGTCCCCGTTGTGGCCCCAGTGCCCGTCACCCCAGAGGAGCTGGGGGGTGAACCGCTCGATCAGCTGCGCGAGCTGGGGCCGCAGGTAGCCATCGACGTACCGCTCGCGGTCCGGGTGGTCCGGATGCCCCCAGTCGAGCAACGAGTGGTAGAGCCCGAAGACCAGGTCGTGCGCGCCGGCGGCGTCGGCGAGCTCGGCGACGACGTCGCGCCGCGGCCCTCGGCGCACGCTCGTCCGGTCCGTCAGCGCCGTGTCCCACCAGCAGAACCCGTCGTGGTGCTTCGTGACCGGGACGAGGTACTGCATTCCCGCGTCCACCGCGAGCCGCGCGACGGCGTCCGCGTCCCAGCCGTCCAACGTCAGGCCGGGGATGAAATCGTCGAACTCGTGCACCTCAGGGAAGTGCTCCCGGTGGAACGCGACGACCTCGGGCAGCGGAACCGGAGGGTGCAGGATGATGTCGGGGAGCCCGGGCTCCCAGAACGCGCGGTACCAGTCGGCGTACTCGTGGACCGGGGCGAACGCGGGGACGGTCGCGATGTTCATGTGCACGAACATCCCGTAACGGCGCTGGGTGAACCACTCCGGGACGGCGTGGGCGCTGAGCGTCACGTTCGGAACCTAGTGCCGGGTCAGGTGACACACGTCCGACGGTACGATCACGGGCTCATGTCCCGCCGTGGCGACTCCGTCCTGATCACCAACCGCAAGGCCCGGCACAACTACTTCATCCTCGAGAGCTGGGAGGCCGGGCTCGTCCTCGAAGGTTCCGAGGTGAAGTCGCTGCGCGAGGGCCACGCCAACCTCCAGGACGCCTACGCGCGGGTCGAGGACGGCGAGGTGTGGCTCCACGGCATGCACATCGCTCCGTACGCGTTCAGTCGGGGCGAGCTCGACCCGGTGCGGCGCCGCAAGCTCCTCCTCCACCACAAGGAGATCTCCGAGCTCTGGCACAAGACCCAGGAGAAGGGCCTCACCCTCGTACCGCTCCGGGTGTACTTCAAGGACGGGCGGGCGAAGGTCGAGGTCGGCCTGGCCAAGGGCAAGCGCAACTACGACAAGCGCCAGGTCCTCGCCGAGCGCGACGCCAAGCGCGAGACCGAACGCGCGCTCCGGGGCCGGGGCGTTTAGCTCCCCGCGCGGCGGTCGTCGGTCCGGTCGTCGTGGTCCGCGGGAAGCGGCGGGACGTCGGGCGGGCGGAGCGACGCGATCGCCATGACCCGCTGGATGTCGGTCGCGGTGACGACGCCGACCAGCTCGCCGGCTGCGAACACGAGCACGTAGGGCAGGCGGCCGTTCGGAGGCCGCGACATGAGGTCGACGAGCCGCTCGTCCGGCACGGAGGTCGTCACCGACGGCAGCGGGATCGCGACGTCCACGATCCGCGTCGTCAGCCGCGCCTCCGGGGGGACCGCTCGGATCGCGTCGAGCGTGACGATGCCGGTGATCCCGCCCTCCCACTGCTCGACCGGGAACGTGTCGTGGCGCGGCGGGTCGGCGTTGGCCGCGTCGACGAACGCCTGCACCGTGACCCAACCGCGTGTGGTCTCGGGCTTCGGCGACATCGCGTCCCGCACCCGCAGGTCTCCGAGGGACCGGCTCAGCACCGCGTGCCGCTGCTCCGCGCCCGCGGCCGACACGATGAACCAGCCGAGCAGCGCGGTCCAGATCGTGACGAACGGAACCGCGAGGACGGTCCCGACGAGGCCGACGGCGATCAGCGCGAAGCCGACGACCTTCCCGGCGCGGGTCGCGGTGATCTCGGCCCGGTGGCGGTCGCCGTGGTGCGCCCACAGGGCACCGGCCAGGATCCGCCCGCCGTCGAGCGGCGCCGCGGGGATGAGGTTGAACACGGCCAGCACGCCGTTGACCAGCGCGAGCCACGCGATGGCCGACACCACGAGCGCGGACACGACGCCGCTCGCGGCACCGGCGATCGCGAGCAGGAAGAACCCGACCCCGAGGGCGATGCTCGTTGCGGGCCCGGCGGTCGCGATCCGGAGCTCGGCGCCGGCGCTCGGCATCGGGCCGCCGAGCTGGGCCACTCCACCGAGGAGCCAGAGCGTGATGCCGGTGACCTGCATGCCGTTGCGGCGGGCGACGACCGAGTGGGCGAGCTCGTGGGCGAGGAGAGAGCCCAGGAAGCAGGCGACCGCCAGGATCGCGACGATCCAGAGCTGTCCGTCGGCGATGCCGCCGGTGAGGCCGTACGCCAGGAGCGCGGCGATCACGAGGACCGACCAGTGCACCCCGACCTCGATCCCGAAGATGCGACCGAGCCTCACCGTGGGCTTCATCACGACGGCCTCACTCCTCTCGGATCGACGCCGGATCGACTCGTCGGCTCCTGGCACAACGTTAGGACCCCCCGGCGGCGTTCCCAATGCAGGGAATGAGCGCCCGGTGCGGGGCGTAGACTGGTGAGGTCGCTCCCGCACGCATCGGGGCGGCCGTTGACATGGGGGTGCGTGGCTTCGATTTCGATGTTCGAATCGGGTGAAGCGAGCCGACGTCGCCGAAGCGTCGCTAAAGAGTCGGCACAACGAACACTTGCCGAGGACAACCTCGCACTCGCTGCTTAGAGATAAGTCAGCGCGTTCCTCCCGGCCCAGCCGCTCGGTCGGAACCGGAACGTCATCTAGAGCGGCTCACCGCCGGGACGGGCCTCGTGGCCCGGCGGGACACCACAGCGAGGCTGGGGTCGACGCAAGCTGCCGGTGGGTGGCGCCGACCCGAGATCTCTCCACTGGCTGCGCTCGGAGAAGCCCCGATGAAGGCTCGGAAGACGGGGGTTCGACTCCCCCCACCTCCACCATTTCCCTGCTCGTCTCGAACCCTGGGCGTCGCCCGCCCGGACCGGCGTCGAGCACTGATGGCGGTGGTCCGCCGTTCCGTGCGAGTTCAACCCCCAGAGGGGGGATCAACCCGCACCGAAACAGCCGGGGGATGCAGCCGGCCGGGTCATGGTGACCTCGCCGGATGTCGTCCTCAGGCCTCCGGCGCCGCCGCGAAGGTGTACGGCCTCGCGTCGACGAACTGCCAGCCGTCGCCGTCGCGTCGGAGCAGCGCGGCGAGATGCCCCGCGAGCACCTGGCCGTCGGCAGCCGAGATCGTCTGCTCGCAATCGGCGAGGGCCTGCCGTCGTTCGTCTTCCAGACCTGGTCGGCCTGATCCAGAAGCGCTGCAACCGACGCTCGATCCACTGCCATGAATCCTCCTGGTGACGCGCTCGTCGCTGGAAACCCGGGCTCCAGCGACCCATTCGCCGCCACTGCCTTGTTGGATCAGCACGCCCGTGGCGGACGCCGGGTTCGGCCGGAGCGCGTCGCTCCGGCACGGGAGTCCGTACGATGCGGCGTGGCCGTGACGGATCCCCCCGACGAGACCGGTGCACTGAGCCTGTCCTCGTACCGGCGCGCGATCGAAACCGCCCGGGTCTACGACGTCGCGCGTGAAACGCCGCTCGACCGGGCGGCGCGGCTGTCGGCCCGCTGCGGCAACACGGTCCTGCTCAAGCGCGAGGACGAGCAGCCCGTCTTCAGCTTCAAGCTGCGCGGGGCCTACAACAAGATGGCCGGGCTCGACGGCGAGCGACGCGACCGGGGCGTCATCTCCGCGTCCGCCGGCAACCACGCTCAGGGAGTTGCGCTCAGCGCGGCCCGCCTGGGCTGTGACGCCACCGTCGTCATGCCGTCGACGACGCCACAGGTGAAGATCGACGCGGTCGCGGCGCTCGGGGCGCGGATCGTCCTGCACGGCGACAGCTACTCGGACGCCGCGCTCCGGGCCGCGGAGCTCGAGCACGACGAAGCGCTCACCCTCGTCCACCCCTTCGACGATCCGGACGTGATCGCCGGCCAGGGCACGATCGCGATGGAGATCCTGCGCGAGCTCGACCGCCCGCCGCACGCGGTCTTCGTCCCCGTCGGGGGCGGGGGGCTGATCGCCGGGATCGCCGCGTACGTCAAGGCGGTGCGCCCCGAGGTCCTGGTCGTCGGGGTCCAAGCTGCCGACTCCGACGCCATGGCCCGCTCGGTCCGGGTGGGACATCGGGTCGAGCTCGACGAGGTCGGCCTCTTCTGCGACGGGACCGCGGTGAAGCAGGTCGGCGCCGAGACCTTCCGCCTGGCCCGCGAGCTGGTCGACGAGTTCGTCCTCGTCGACACCGACGCGGTCTGCGCCGCCATGAAGGACGTCTTCGAGGATACCCGGAGACTGGTCGAGCCGGCGGGTGCGCTGGCCGTCGCGGGGCTCAAGGCCCACGTCGAGCGCCACGGCCTGAGCGGGCAGACGCTGGTCGCGGTGACGAGCGGGGCGAACATGAACTTCGACGTGCTCCGCTTCGTCGCCGAGCGCGCGGAGGAGCGCGAGGCGCTGTTCGCGGTGACGATCCCCGAGGTCCGGGGCAGCTTCCTGCGCTTCTCCGAGCTCGTCGGACCGCGTTCGGTCACCGAGTTCAACTACCGGATCTCGGGCACCGACGACGCGCACGTCTTCGTCGGCCTGAGCACGGCGGACCGGCGGGAGTCGACCGCGATCGCCCGGAGCTTCGCGGACGCCGGCTTCCCGACCATCGACCTCACCCACGACGAGCTGGCCAAGGAGCACGTCCGGCACATGGTCGGCGGCCGGAGCCCGCTGGCCCACGACGAGCGCCTCTACCGGTTCCTCTTCCCCGAGCGTCCCGGAGCCCTGATCCGCTTCCTCTCGAGCATGCACACCGACTGGAACATCAGCCTGTTCCACTACCGGAACCAGGGCGCCGACGCCGGACGGGTCCTGGTCGGGCTCCAGGTCCCGCACGAGGACGAGGCCGCGTTCGCCGCGTTCCTCGAGACGCTCGCGTATCCCTACGAGGACGAGACCGCCAACCCCGTCTACCGGCTCTTCCTGCGCTGAAGCGCGGGTCAGCGCAGCGCGCGGGCGGCGACGGACGACCGGATCGCTCAGCCCGAGCGCAGGACCCCGCGACGGCTCACCGGCGCGAAGAGCGCGCCCGTGACCATGTCGACCAGGTTCTCGACGAACAGCTCGTTCGGTGCGTGCCTTCGCCGGTCGCCCGGCGCGTCCTCGAGTCGGGCACGGTCCGCGCACAGGTGCACGGCGAACTGCGCGAGCACGACCATGCGCTCCAGCGCGACGTCTGCAGGCACCGAGATGCTGAGCCGCTCGTAGAGCCGACGCGAGACGCGCAACGCGGGTTCCGGCGCCAGCATCGCCATCTCGTCGGGCTCGAGCGCCGGCTCCGCGCCGAGATCACCCATGATCTTCACCCACGCGCGCTCACTCGGACCCAGTCGCAGGTAGTCCGCGCTCGGGCGGACGAGCACCTCGACGAGGCTGCGCGAGTCCTCCTCCCTGCGCTCGCGGATCATGACGTCGTAGAGCTCCTGCTGCAGCGCCGCGATGCGCGGCATGTGTCGAGCCGTCAGCGCTCCGACCAGGCCCTCGCGGTCGCCGAAGTGGAACTGGATCGCGGCGGTGTTGCGCGCACCGGACGCGAGACGGATCTCGCGCAGCGACACCCCGTTGACCCCCCGGTCACCGAACATCTGCTCGGCGACGTCGAGCAGATGGTTTCGGGTCCGGTCCCCGCGGGCGGTCACGGGGCTGGAGCCTACGGGCCCCGAGCCGAGCCGGCCGTGGCCGGCGCGACGCCGGGCGCTCGTCCGGACCCGGTCATAGGCTGCATCCATGACCAAGGACCTGGACTTCTTCACGGCATCGGCCGAGCTCGCCGCGTGCGAGGAGCTCGACATCCCGGCGATGGAGCTGCTGTACCGGCTGGAGATCAGCGGCGACGACTTCTACCAGGCGCTCGCCGACCGGGTCGGCAACGACGCCGCGGGGGATCTGTTGCGCAGGAACGGGCGCGAGGAGCTCGGGCACGCACGGCGCGTGCGGCGGGCACTGGGCCTCCGGCTCGGTGCGGACTACGAGCCATCCGCCGAGGTGCAGACCCCGTTCGTGATCCCCCTCCCCGAGGTCGTCAGCCTGAAGCTCTTCCCGGCGATCGTGCAGGCGGAGATCGACGGGGACGCCGGCTACCAGCGGTGGGCGGATCGCGAGACCGACCCCGAGGTCGAACGCTTGCTCCGGCTCAACGGCCGCGAGGAGACCATCCACAGCCGGCGCGTCTCCGATGCCCTCGCAATGCTCGAAGGCGCTTCGGCCCGCTGACCGCGCGGCACAGCAGCACCCATGGACCCTCGGCGGGTGTGGGTGCAGGCCGAGCCGATCCACGCGTTGACCTACTTCGCGCCGGAGGCGCACGAAGCCTTCGAGGCCGCGGGCCTGCGCGGGTTCTGGCGCGGGTACTTCGCCGGGCGTGCGGCGCCGCTCGGACCCGTGGCCGCGGGACCCGTGACCGCGACGTTCTTCGGCTTCCGCCCGGACTTCGTCGCGAGAGCAGTTCCGGCCGTCTGGGAGCGGCTCAGCCCGTCGGAGGCGATCGCGACCCGGCTCGCGGGCATCGGCGCCGCGACCGGGCGCGTGTTCGCTCACGACATCCCGCGGGACGCGGCGCTCGACGCGGCCCACCAGGTGCGCCGTGCGGCGGAAGCTGCGCCGGTCGGTGACCGTGCGCTCTTCGGTGCGAACGTCGCACTCCCCTGGCCGACCGACGCCTACCCGGCGCTCTGGCACGCGGCGACGATCCTGCGCGAGCACCGCGGCGACGGGCACGTGAGCGCGCTCGTCGCGACGGATCTCGGCCCGACGGAGGCCCACGTCCTCCGGATCGCCGACGACGGTCTCCCGCTCGACTCGATCGCGCCGTACCGCGGCTGGAGCGACGAGGACTGGTCCGCGGCGGCCGAGCGGCTGCAGGGCCGTGGCTGGATCGACGACCAGGGGCGCGCCACCGATGCCGGCTCGGCGGCGCGGGCGGCGATCGAGCGCGAGACCGACCGGCTCAGCGCGGACCTCATCCGTCGGATCGACGACCTCGACGCGGTCATGACCGTGCTCATCGCCGCCGCGGGCGCGGTCAGGCGGGCCGACGCGGTCCCCTATCCGAACCCGATCGGCGTCCCACCCCCCTGAGACCGCAACGCCCGGGCGGGCTCGGCGCCGCAGCGCCGGCCCAGGGATGGTGGCCGGGCCGTTCTGGCGGGGCCTCCGCTTCCCAGAGCGCGACCTACGCTGCGGCGATGCTCACCGACGAGATCGACCTGTACGACCCCGACGGGTACGTGGCGGGCCCGCCGCACGAGGCCCTCGAGCGGCTCCGGTCGGAGGACCCGGTCCACTGGCAGCCGATGCCCGACGGCACGGGCTACTGGGCGGTCCTGCGCCACGCGGACCTCGTCACCGTCGCGCGGGACCCGATCACCTACTCGGCCGCGCGCGGCGGCGTCGTCCTCGAGGACCTCGCGCCGGAGACGTTGGCGATGATGCAGGACATGCTCCTCGCGATGGACCCGCCGCGCCACGTCGGGTACCGCCGCAACGTGTCGCCGCAGTTCGCGCCGAGGGTCATCAACAGCCTCGAGCCCCGCATCCGGACCATCTGCCGGGAGATCCTGCGCGACGCGGCCGAGCAGGTCGACGTCGACTTCGTGCACGACGTCTGCGCGAAGCTCCCGTCCCAGGTCGTCGGCGAGCTCGTCGGCATCCCCGAGGAGGACTGGCCTCAGATCCACGCGTGGTCGGAGCGGAACTCCGGCGGGCAGGATCCCGATTTCAGCTCCGGGTACAGCGAAGACGCGTCGAACGCGACGATCGAGATGGCGATGTACGCGATCGGCCTCGCGCAGCAGCGCCGGGACGAGCCCCGCGACGACCTCACGACGTTGATGCTCGCGATGGAGCTCGACGGCGCGCCGATGACGGACGTCCAATTCGGCAGCTTCTTCGTCCAGCTCGTCACCGCCGGGAACGACACGACGCGCACGATGCTCTCGTCGGGGCTGCTCGCGCTGCTCGACCACCCGGACCAGCTCGCGGACCTGCGCGCCGACCCGTCGCGCATCCCCGGCGCGGTCGAGGAGATCCTGCGCTGGGCCAACCCGCTCCACTACTTCCGCCGGACCACGACCTGCGACACCGAGCTCGCCGGCGTCGAGCTCCGCGAGGGCCAGAAGGTCGGGATGATCTACACGTCCGCGAACCGGGACACCGCGGTGTTCCCGGACCCGCACGCCTTCGACGTGCGCCGCGACCCCAACCCGCACCTCTCGTTCGGCACCGGCGAGCACTTCTGCCTCGGCGTCCACCTGGCGCGCCTCGAGGGCCGGATCTTCTTCGAGGAGCTGCTCGACACCTTCGGCACCATCGAGCAGACCGGTCCGTCCTCCCGCCAGCGCTCGAACCTCAACAACGCGTTGAAGTCGCTCCCCGTCCGCCTGATCGCATAACGGTTCGGCGTCAGCCGTCAGGACTTGTCGAGGAAGCGGGCGAGGTCGAACGCCAGGTGGTCGTGCACGTCGCCCACCTGCTCGACGCTCATCTCCCGCGCCGCGAAGTGCCACTTGCCGGCGGAGCGCTCGAAGCGGTCGCGGTAGCGCCCGGCCACGATCGGCTGCAACGGAAGGTCCTTGGTGGCCTGGAGCACGAGGAAGGACGACCGCGCGGTCGCCGTACCGGCGGACTCGTCGATGTCGACGATCACGTTCGTGCAGAGGTGCCGCGTCCGCAACGTGCCGTCGGGATGCACCTTGTTCGTGTTCTTGTAGAGGTCGCGCACCGCCTCGCGACCGACTGTCTCACCGCTCATGCCCCGGGTCGTGATCTTCCCGCGCTCGAACAGCTCACCGATCGCCTCGAAGTCGGCGGCATCGATGTACTCGGTGTAGCGGTACAGGAGCGTGGTGATGTCGTGATGACTCTCCCACGTCCCGACGCTCATCGCTACGCGTCGCTCTTCATCGGCTCCGCGTAGAACTGTGCGTACCACTTGCGGAACTTCAGGATCGGGCCGTCGCCGTCCGCCAGCGCGGGGACGGGAAGGAACGCCTTGTGCTCCCAGATCGGGGTGTCCTCGCGGATCTGCTTGTTGATCTCCGCGACGAACGCGTCGGCGACCGTCGACGTGAGCTTCGCGTCGTCGAACTTGCGCACGGTGAAGTTGAACCGCACCTGGGTCGTTGCATCGTCGACGGGGACCGTGGTCGCGACGTTGATCGCGTCGACGATGCCCGAGAACCAGACCTTCGAGAAGCCCGGGCCGTAGGTGTAGACGTCGATGCGGCCGTTGGTGACGCCGCGCGGCGTGACGTAGCTCTGCTTCGAGAGCATCACCGACACCGGGCCGTCGGTGTCGTAGCTCTCCATCTCGGCCACCTCGTCGGTGCCGTGCACGTACCGGAAGTGCGCCGGGTCGACGCCGTTCTCCGCCATCTCCTGGGGCACGGTGTTGATGAGGAAGCTCGAGCGGTAGTGCTCGCTCCAGCTGTCGTCGCTCATCTCGGGGATCTCGGGGATCTCCCACTGCGGCTCGACCTCGTCCGGGTGGCGCCACGCGAGGACCATCCCGTTGCGCTCGATCACGGGGTAGGTGCGCACCCTCGCCTTGCGGTTCACCTTGTCCGAGTACGGGATCTGCACGCAGCTGCCCTCGCCGTTGAACGTCCAGCCGTGGAACGGGCACTCGAGCGTCTCGCCGACGACCTTGCCTCCGACGCCGAGGTGCGCACCGAGGTGGGGGCAGTACGCGTCCTGGAGGTGGAAGCCGCCGCCCTCGTCGCGCCACAGCACGAGGTCGGTGCTCCAGTAGCGCAGCGCGGTGGCGGTGCCGGGCGCGACATCCTCCGGGTAGGCGACCTGGAACCAGCCGAAGGGGTGCGGGAACGGGAAGTGACGGTTCACGGCGCCAATCCTAGAACGTGTTCTCACTCCGCGGTCGGGGCCGAGAAGAGATCCTTGCGGGGCTCGTCGGTGTAGACCGGCTTGCGCTTGCGGTCGAACGCCCGGATCGCCTCCGGCAGGTTCTCGGTGAAGCCCAGCATCAGCTGGTTGCGGTCCTCGATCTCGATCGCCGACTGGAGACTCGGGTTCTCGAGGTTCACCCAGATGATCTCCTTGGTCATCTGCAGGCCGTAGGGGCTGAACTCGGCCATGCGGGCCGCGAGCTCCAGCACCTCGGGCAGGAGCCGGTCGTCGGGGATGACCCGCGACACGAGTCCCATGCGCAGCGCCTCCTCCGCGCCGATCTTGCGCCCGGTCAGGAGCATGTCGCTCGAGTGCGCCGCGCCGACGAGGCGCGGCAGCAACCAGCTCGCACCGAGCTCCGTGCTCGTCAGCCCGTTCACGATGCCGGTGGCGTTGAACTCGGCCGAGTGCCCCGCAATCCGAAGCTCGGCCGCGAGCGACAGGCACATCCCGCCCCCGTAGGCCACGCCGTTGACCGCGGCGATGATCGGCTGGGGCATCGCCCGCATCGTGACGATCAGCCGGGAGTAGTAACGCATCGACCGCTGCGCGATCCGCCCGACGGTGAGCCCGTCCAGGTTCGGGATGATCCCGTAGTCCTTCAGATCGAGCCCGGAGCAGAAGCCGCGGCCCGCGCCGGTGAGAACGACGACGGAGACCTCGTTGTCCTCGCCGACCTGCCGGAGCGCCTCGTCGAGCTCGATGACCAGGTCGATCGACATCGCGTTGAGCCGGTCGGGCCGGTTCAGGGTCACGACCGCGGTGCGGGACTGCGGCTTCTCGACGGTCACCAGCGGGCTCGCGGCGTCACTCATCGCGCCACGCTGTCGCACCGGCTCCGCGGACCGCCAATTCACGGCCGGCGACCGTCTGCCACCCGTCGGACCTGCCGGGATGCAACGATCGTCCGATGTCCAGGCGCGCTGTGCCCATCGTCGTGGCCCTCGTCCTGTCGCTGGCGGTGCTCGGCGCACTCGCGTGGTTCGGTGCGGGCGGGTCGGACGACGGCGCCAAGGCGATCTCGACCGACGACGGCCCGTCGAGCACGACCACCAGCACCTCGACCTCCACGACGACCACCACCCTGCCGATCCCGTCGTCGGCGGCGCCGATGGCGCTGACCCGGACCATCACCGGTGACATCTCACCCAAGTCCGTCGTCGCGTCGGGACGTGGGCTCGTGTTCGCGCAGAACATGATGTACCGCCACACGATGACCGTGTACGACCGCAGCGGGAACCTCGTGAAGACGATCCCGGACACGGTCGATCTCGCCGCCTACGGCATCGCCGGCCACCCGGGTCTGGTGAAGGGCGCGCCCGTCGAGGCCGCGTTCACACCCGACGGCACGCACGCGTACGTGTCGAACTACTCGATGTACGGCGCGGGCTTCGGTCCCGAAGGCTCGGACGACTGTCCGGCGAACAACAGCACCGACTCGAGCTTCCTCTACCGGGTCGACACCAAGACGCTGGCGATCGACCGCGTCATTCCCGTCGGCAAGGTCCCGAAGTACGTCGCGGTGACGCCGGACGGCCGGTACGTCCTCGCGACGAACTGGTGCAGCTACGACCTGAGCGTCGTCGACACCGCCTCGGGCCGCGAGGTCAAGCGCATCCCGCTCGGCCCCTACCCGCGGGGATCGCGATCACCCCCGACTCGCACACGGCATACATCGCGGTGATGGGCACGCACGACATCGCGCGCATCGACCTGACGAGCTTCGGGGTCAGCTGGATCCGGGGGGTCGGCTCCGGCCCGCGCCACCTGGTGCTCTCCCCCGACGGCAGCGCGCTGTACGCCACCCTCAACGGCGACGGCAAGGTCGCCAAGATCGACCCGGTGAACGGGGTCGTCCAGTACAAGGTCTCGACCGGGAGCCAGCCCCGGAGCATGGCGATCTCGACCGACGGCCAGTCGCTCTACGTCGTCAACTACGAGTCGAGCGACATGACCAAGCTCGCGGCCAGCGACCTCCACACGGTGCAGACCGTCCCGACCGGCCACCACCCGATCGGCATCACCTACGACCGCACGACCGGCGCGGTCTGGGTCGCGGTCTACGACGGCAGCATCCAGATCTTCTCCAGCTCCTGACCCCCACCCCGAACTTGCGTCGAAAGAGCCGCGTGGGCCGGCTCAAGTGACGCAAGATCGGGGGGTCAGGAGGCGCGGGTGACGGTGAGCTGGGGCGCGTGGGTGATCGTCTGGAGTACCACGCAGTAGCGCTCGGTGAGCCGGATCAGCGTGTCGAGCCGGTCGGCGTCGGCGTCGGTGTCGAGCACGAACTCGAGCCGGATCGCGCGGAACCCGACCGGTGCGTCCTTCGCCACCGCGAGCGTCCCCCGGAAGTCGAGGTCGCCCTCGACCTTCACCGAGCCGCCCGAGACCGGGATCTCGAGCGACGTCGCGACGGCCCGCAGGGTGACACCCGCGCACGCGGCGAGCGCCTCGAGGAGCATGTCGCCCGAGCACAGCAGGGACCCGTCGCCGCCCGACGCCGGGTGCAGTCCCGCCTCCGCGATCGCCCGGCCCGTCGCCACCGAGCACGCGACCCCCTCGCCGAGCGTCCCTTCCGCCCGCAAGGTCACGACCGCCGCATCGGGATCCTCCCGGTACCGCTCCTTCAACGGGTCCTGCACGGCCCGCAGCGCTTCGCGCTCCATCGTCGATGACCTCCACGTCGTCGCGTCGGAACCTCGATCATCGCCGGTACGGCGTGTGCCCGCGCTCGAATTCGTCGACGGGTCCTCGGGGGCGGAGGCGAACATCGCGACGCGGCCGCCCTGGCGGCGCAGGACCGTCCGCCACAGCGTGCTCGGATCCGTCGAGAACGGGTCGTCCGGCGCCAGGTCGACCACGAGCCAGCCCCCTGACCCGAGCTCCTGCTCCAACTGACCGGGCGACCAGCCCGAGTACCCCACGAACACCCGCAGCCGCGCCATCGTGGCCTCGTACTCCGACGGCTCGAGTTCGAGGTCGAGCGTGCCGAGGCCGTCGAAGAGGGGCTGGAAGACCGGCCCGTCGCCGCGACCGAGCCCGATCACCGCCGTCGGGGCCACCGGTCCCCCGACGAAGAGGCACGCGGGAGCCGAGCTGAGCTCGGCCCACCCCGGAAGGACCTCGGCCACCGAGAGCTCGATCGGTCGGTTCAGCACGACGCCCAGCGCCCCCTCGTCGCCGTGCTCCAGCATCAGGACGACGGTGCGGGAGAAGTTCGGGTCGCGCAGGTCCGGCGTCGCGACGAGCAGTCGCCCCCGGACCGACTCATCCATGGATAGCTTCCCGGCATGAGCACGCCACACCGGAAAGTGTACGAAGAGGAGCTGGCCCGGCTGCAGGCCGAGCTCGTGAAGATGCAGTACTGGGTCAAGGACGAGGGTGCCCGGGTGGCCATCGTCTTCGAGGGCCGGGACGCCGCGGGCAAGGGCGGGTCCATCCGGCGCATCCAGGAGTACCTCAACCCGCGCAGCTGCCGCGTGGCCGCGCTGCCCAAGCCGACCGAGCGCGAGCAGACCCAGTGGTACTTCCAGCGCTACATCTCGCACCTTCCCGCCGCGGGCGAGATCGTGATGTTCGACCGCAGCTGGTACAACCGCGCCGGCGTCGAGACCGTGATGGGCTTCTGCACCCCCGAGGAGCACGCGCGGTTCCTCCGCCAGACCCCGATCTTCGAACGCATGCTGGTCGAGGACGGGATCATCCTGCTCAAGTACTGGTTCTCGGTGAGCGACGAGGAGCAGGAGCGTCGCTTCGTGTCCCGCACCGACGACCCCATGCGCCGCTGGAAGCTCAGCAGGATGGACCTCGCCTCTCGCGAGCACTGGGTCGAGTTCTCGCGTGCGAAGGACGAGATGTTCGTCTACACCGACATCCCCGAAGCGCGCTGGTTCGTCGTCGAGGGCGACAACAAGCGCGCCGCGCGCCTCAACTGCATCCACCACGTGCTGAGCCAGATCCCGTACGAGGACCGCACGCCGCCGGTGCTCCACCTCCCGCCGCGTCAGCCGGACCAGGGGTACGTCCGCCCACCCCAGGACATCTACGCGCACGTCCCCGACCACGCGTCCACCCTGGAAGACAGCCCGTGACCCAGGCCCCGGCCGAGCAGCAGTACCCGCCTCCCGAGCACATCCTGCGTGACCTCCGGCTGAGCGTCGAGCACCGGCCCGACGGCACCAGCACCGCGTGGATCCCGGTGACCCCTCACGTCTGCAACCCGTCCGGATCCCCTCGGGCCGGTGTGCTCTCGATCCTGGTGGACGTCGTCGGCGGCGGGCTGGCCGCGATCGCGGTGCGCCCCGACTGGATCGCCACTGCGGACCTGACGCTCCACCTGATCCCGAGCATCGTGACCGGCGAGATCGAGGCGCGCGGGCGCGTCATCCGCCAGGGTCGCACCACGGTCGTCGTCGAGGTCGCGCTCGGCACGAGCGAGGGGACGTCACTCGGCCTCGCGACCATGAGCTTCGCGGTCCTGCCCCACCGCGCCGAGAACCTTTCGATCGACCAGGTGGAGCGCGCGAGCCGGATGACGATGGCCACGAACGGCTCCGGGCTGCGCGATGCGTTCCACGACCGCGTGCAGCTCGCCGTCGTGGACGCGGCCGCCGGCGTGATCGAGCTCCCACGCACGGACTACGTGCTCAACAGCATGGGCGCGGTCCAGGGCGGCATGGTCGCCGCGGCCGCGGATGCCGCGGCGGCCACGGCGATCGGCCACGCGTGCGGTGCCGCGGTCGAGAGCGTCGACCTCCAGATCACGTACCTCGCACTCGCGAGGGTCGGGCCCATCCGGACCCGGTCCACGGTGCTCTCCGCCTCGGTGCGCTTCGGGAGCGCGCACGTCGAGATCGTGGACACCGGCGCCGGCGACCGGCTGACCACCGTCGCGCGAGTGGTGGCGGCCCGGCCGTGACGAGCTTCTCGGACCAGGACACCGGGCGCGAGGTCAACCGGGTGACCGGCGTGTCCCTGCGCGAAGTCGACCACCCGGCGGCACCGGGCGACACGCACGTCGTGGGCGAGGTGGTCGATCTCGCCCACCTGCGGGGGCCGTCGGGCAGTGTCCGGGCCGGCGCGCTGCTGGCGATGGCCGACACGGTGGGCGGCATGTGCGCGGGACTCGCGGCGCTACCGGGCTGGGTGGTGTCGACCAATCTCATGTTGCGCACGACGCCGGCCCGGCACCACGGACCGCTCGCGTTCGGACGCGCGCGTGTTGCGCGCCGGGCGCAACGCGATCGTCACCCAGATCCAGATCCGCGACGCGGGCGACCGCGACCGCTCGGTGGCAGACGGCGTCCTCACGTCCGCGGTCCTGGAGCCCGACGGCGGCCCACCGGACTTCCCGCGACCGATGGCGCTCGGGCCTCCGGAGCGCCTCGACCCGGTGGTGCCCCTGTTCGAGTTCTTCGGCGTGCGTCCGCACGATCCGGACGCCGTCGCCCTCGACATCACGCCCCGTGTCCGCAACCCCTGGGGGATCCTCCACGGCGGCGCGACCGCGGTGCTCGTCGACGCGGCGGCCGCGCACGCCGTGGGCGCGGGCGCGACGACCGTGGACGTCGTCGTCCACTTCCTCCGCCCCGGTCGCGTGGGGCCCGCGGTCGCGACCGCGACCCGGTTCGGTACCCGGGCGGACGGGGAGCTGGTCCGGGTGGAGGTCGTCGACGCGGGGGTCGACGACCGGGTGATGGCCGTCGCCGTCGCGACCGTCCGCCCCCACTAGCCCCACCCCCACGCTTGGGTGGCGGAGGCAGTCAGGCGGGGGCGGTGTGCTCCTGCGCGGCGAGGTCGCGGGCGAGGGAGAGGTGCGCGACCGCGGATGCCGCGGCGACGAGCCCGAGCAGGCGGGTGCGCTTCGGCAGACCGGGCGTCGCGAGCATGACGAGCGCGTCGACGCCGTCGCAGACCGCCATCATCGACAGCCAGTCGCCCCCACCGGAGCGCTGCCCGATGGAAATCGAGCCACCAGCGCCGATCACCGCGTCGCGAATACCGGTCAGGCGGCCGATCGCCCGCGCCCCGGCGTTGTTCGCACCCGAGCCGAACACGGCGGCGAGGCTCGGCCCCGGCGCGACCATGAGCGCGATCCCCAGCCCGACGCGGCGAACGCGCGATGTAGGTGCCGATCTTTCGGTTGTCCATCACTTCCCCCGGACCGGGAGCCCGGCCGCTTCGTAGATCGCGTCGACGACGCGCATGTTGGCGATCGAGTCCGAAGGCGGTGTGAGCACCGGACCGCCGTGCAGCACCGCGTTCGCGAACGCCTCGAGCTGGTAGGTGTACGTCGGCTTCCGCGCTCCCTCGACCCGGACCCGTCGCTTCGATCCGCCCGTTCGCACGGTCATGCGGTAGCCCATCTGTGGACCGGTCGGGTTGAACACCGTGAGCGTGCCGAGGTCCCCGGTGACCTTGACCCCGATCTTGAGGAGCGTGGTCGACAGGAGCGCGCACGTCATCGTCCCGTTCAGGCCGTCCGAGTAGCGGAGCTCGGCGCGCACCCAGCGATCCACGTTCGGCTTCACCGTCTTGGCCCGCGCGCTCACGACGCGAGGCTCGGCGCCGGCCACGAGCCGGTTCATGTGGATCGCGTAGCAGCCGACGTCCATGACCGCGCCGCCCGCGAGGTCGTAGCGGTAGCGGATGTCCTTGGGCAGCGGCAGCGGGATGCACATCGACGTCTCGATCCGCCGCAGCTCCCCCAGCTCACCCGACTGCGCGATCTGACGCATCCGCTCCGCGACCGGGTGGTATCGATAGTGGAACGCCTCCATCACCACGAGCCCCGTGCCCGCGGCCCGGGCTGCGACGTACTCGGCCTCGGCGGCGTTCGCGGTCAACGGCTTCTCGCAGAGGACGTGCTTGCCCGCTCCGAGCGCCCGCGACGTCCACTCGGCGTGCAGCCCATTGGGCAACGGGTTGTAGACGGCATCGATGTCCGGGTCGTCGATCAGCGCGGCGTAGTCGTCGAGCACCCGGGGGATCGCGTGCTTCGCCGCGAACTTCTCCGCCCGCGCATGATCACGTGCCGCGACCGCGACCAGGTCTGCCTCCGCCACCTGGCGGGCCGGGCGCACGAGCGCGGGCGGCGTGATGCGCGCCGCGCCAAGGGTCCCGATCCGCACCTGCTCCATGGGCGGACCCTACCCGGACGTCCCCGGATCCCCGAGGTCAGGTGTACCGGGTGATCGAGCCGGTGCGACGGAACCGGCTGAGCATGCGCACGACGTACCACAGCGACAACGCGGCCAGGACCGCGGTGGTCGCCGCGGCGATCCCGAGCTGTGCCCACGCGACGCCGTGGCCGTCGACGAGCGCGCGCAGGGCGATGAACGCGTGCGTCGTCGGCAACGCCTGCGCGATCGGCTGCAGCGCGGCCGGCAGCGCGTCCACCGGGTAGAAGACGCCGGACAACGGCATGACCACGAACATCACGCCCCAGGCGAGCGCCTCGGCCCCCGCGCCGTACCGGAGGACGATCCCGATCACGAACATCGAGATGCACCAGCCGACGAGCAGCAGCACGGCGGCGATGGGGACCAGGCCGAACCCCAGCGACCAGACGTCGAACGAGTAGAAGACGAGCGCACCGATGGCGAGCACGCCGACTCCGATGACGAGCTTGAGCATGCCGAAGAGCGCCACACCGCCGACGTACTCGACCTCCCGCAGCGGCGTCACCATCAGGTTCAGGAGGTTGCGCGACCAGGTCTCCTCGAGGAACCCGGTGCTCACCGCGATCTGCGACTGGTACACGACGTGCCACAGCACGATCCCCGAGAGCAGGTACGCGGCGGCGCGGTCACCCGCCGACGTGTTCCCCGTCGACACGTAGGTCGCGAGCGCGCCGAACAGCAGCACGTCGACGAGCGGCCAGAGCGTCACGTCGAAGAGCCGGTGCGGACTCCGGGCGAGCACGTAGGCGTGCCGGCGGGCCACCGCCCGGACTCGCAGCCAGGTGAGCGCGGCGCCCTGAGCGCGATCGCTCCCGCCGGACGCGACCAGCGGCTCGGGCACGCTCACAGTGCGTGGTCCGTCTGTTGCGTGGACGGTTGCTCCTGCTCGGGGAGTCGCTCCTCGGCCAGGTGGAGGAACACTCCTTCGAGGTCCGACCGTCCGAATCGCCGGGTGACCTCGTCGGGCGTCCCGTCGGCGACGACGCGACCCTTCGACAAGAAGACGACGCGCTCGCACAGCCGTGAGACCTCGGCCATGTCGTGGCTCGTCACCAGCAGCGAGGTGCCGACCTCGTTGCACAGGTCGGCGAGCCCGGTCCGGACGCGCTGAGCCACGTCGGGGTCGAGCGACGCGGTCGGCTCGTCGAGCACGAGCACCCGGGGCCGGTGCAGCGTGGCCCGGACGATGCCCACCAGCGTGCGCTGGCCCGACGAGAGCTCGGTGCCCATCGCATCGGCGAGGTGCTCGACCCGGAAGCGGGCGAGCCCGGCCTCGATCGCCGGCCCGGGGTCGGCGAGCCCGTAGAGGTTCCCGTAGAGGCGCAGGTACTCGCGTACGCGCAGCCGCTCCGCGAGCGGCAGGTACCCGGCGGCGAACCCGACGTGCTCGGCTGCCCGGCTCCGCTGACGGTCGAGGGGCCGGCCGCAGATCACGACCGAGCCCTCGTCGGGCGACACCACACCGAGCACCATCAGGAGCGTCGTCGTTTTGCCGGCGCCGTTCGGGCCGAGCAGGCCGACCCGCTCGCCCTCGTGGACGACGAGGTCGACGCCGTCGACCGCGCGGGCGCGGCTGTAGTCCTTGACCAGCCCGTGGGCCTCGAGCACGGTCGCCATGGGGCGATGCTCGCAGCCCCCGGAGCCCGGGGCCAATGACTTTCGCAGCGATCGCGGCCCGTAGGCTGCGAGGTCGTGACGGACTTCGCCGGGGACACCACCACCGAGCTGCAGCGCAAGGCCAGGGCGCTCTCGGTCGTCGCGCTGATCGAGACCTGCAGCTACCTGCTGCTCTTCTCCATGTGGCAGATCGCGAAGTCCGAGGTCGGCACCGCGATCGTCGGCTCGCTGCACGGGATGATCTGGCTCGCGTTCTGCGCGATGGTCATCATGATCGCCCCCGCGTTGCGCTGGACGTGGCTCTACTGCGCGGTCGTCATCGTGACCGGACCGATCGGCGCCGTCATGGTCTGGTACCGGCTCCGCCACGGCGTCCCCGACGAACGACCGACCTGACCGAAGATCTCCGCCGCTCGACCGCCGGACCGCGGTTCGCACGATGAGCGGCGGCGGCTCAACCGAGAACCTCCTCCGCCGGCCGATTCAGCCGGCCGACGGCTCGGCGACGCGCACGATCAGCTTGCCGTTGTGGTCGCCGGTGAACAGGCGGTTGAGCGTCGCCGGCGCGTGTTCGAGCCCGTCGACCAGCTCGACCGAGTACGCGATCCGACCGCCGGCCACGAGCCCGACCAGCTCCATGATCGCCTCGGGGAACCGGTCCAGGTAGTCGAGGATGATGAAGCCCTCCATGCGACCGCGCTGCATGATGAGCGCGGTGTAGTTCTTGAGCCCGGCGCTCTCGGCGCGCGTGTACTCGGAGATCGCGCCGCACATGACGATCCGTGCACCGATGGCGATCTGGCTCAGCACCGCGTCGAGGATCTCGCCCCCGACGTTGTCGAAATACACGTCGATGCCGTCCGGGCAGAGCTCCCGCAGCCGGGCATCGACGTCCTCGGTCTTGTAGTTGATGCACGCGTCGAACCCGAGGTCCTCCACGACCCAGCGGCACTTCGCGTCGCTCCCCGCGATCCCGACGACCCGGCCCGCGTCCTTGACCCGCGCCAGCTGGCCCGCGACGGACCCCACCCCCCCTGCCGCGCCCGAGACCACGACGGTCTCCCCGGGTTCCGGACGGCCGATCTCGAGTAGGCCGAAGTAGGCGGTGACACCGGTTCCGCCGTAGATGCTCAGGAGGTCCTCGACCGGGATGCCGGGCGGGATCACCGCAGCGCCGTCCTCACGCGTGACCGTCCAGAAGTCCTGCCACCCGGGCAGGCCCATCACAAGGTCACCGACCGCGTACGCGGCGTCGCGACTCTCGACGACCTCGCCGAGCCCGGCGGCTCGGACCACGTCGCCGAGTCGGATGGCCGGCAGGTACGAGTCCTCCTCGCGCATCCACACGCGGTTCGTGGGGTCCACCGAGAGCGACAGCACGCGCACGAGCACCTCGCCGTCGCGAATCGGCGCGACCTCTTCCTCGACGCGTTCGAGGCAGTCCTCGGTGACCAGCCCGTCCGGGCGCGCCCGCAGCAAGATCCGTCGGTTCAGCGTCATGGCCCCAATCTGTCACTCGCCCGTAGAGTGCGCACCCATGGAGCAGCTCGACGGCAAGGTCGCGGTGGTCACCGGCGGGGCGAGCGGCATCGGCTTCGGCATGGCCGAGGCGTTCGCGGCCGAGGGCATGAAGGTGGTGCTGGCCGACATCGAGGCCGACGCGCTCGCCGGCGCGGCCGGCAAGCTGCGGGCGCGCGGTGCCGACGTGCTCGACGTCGTCACCGACGTGTCCGACGAGGACCAGATGATCGACCTGGCCACGAACACCTACACCCACTTCGGCACCGCGCACGTCGTGTGCAACAACGCCGGCGTCGGCGGCGGTGGCGGCCTCATGTGGGAGATCCCGCAGGCGGGCTGGGACTGGGCGTTCAACGTCAACTTCTGGGGCGTCGTGAACGGGATCCGGGCGTTCGTGCCGCGGCTGGTCGAGCAGCGTGAGGGCCACGTCGTCAACACCGCCTCGGTCGCGGGTCTGAAGGCGCTCCCGTTCATGAGTCCCTACACCGCCACCAAGCACGCGGTCGTCGGTGTCTCCGAAGCGCTCGCGCTCGAGCTCGTCATGACCGGGTCGCCGGTCAAGGTCTCGGTGCTCTGCCCCGGCTTCATCCGGACCCGCATCCACGAGTCGACGCGGAACTGGCCGGCGTCGCTCGGCGACGCACCCGACGTCGAGAGCTCGGGGATCGGCGACATCGTGCGCGGGCTCGTCGAAGGCGGCAAGGAGCCGGCGGAGCTCGCGGCTCGGGTCGTCGCCGCGGTGCGGGCCGACCGGTTCTTCATCCTCAGCGACGACGCGCATGCACGCGTCCCGGCCGCCCGCGGTGAAGAGGCACGCACAGGCGCGCAGCCCACGGTCCCGGACGTCAGCGACCTCTGAGCCGGAGGAGCTCGCTCAAGGCAGGCCGGCGCCCGCGACCTCGACCTCGCAGATCTCGATCGCGCCCCGCCGGTCGCCGGTGCGCTCCGGGTCGTTGGTATCGGCGGTGCAGACGAGCAATGTCGTGCGATCCACGCCGCCGAGCATGCAGGCGTAGGCACCGTTGCGGTCGACGTGGACCTCATCGGTCACCTCGCCACCCTCGCGCACCCGCAGGACCCGCCCGGTCAGCGGGCACGCCGACCAGATGGCGCCTTCGGCGTCGAGACAGATCCCGTCGGGGACCGCGCCGACGAGCTTCGCCCACTCGCGCCGGTTCGAGAGCCCGCCGTCGGCATCGACGTCGAACGCGGTCAGGCAACCGCCGTAGCTCTCCCCCACGACGAGCGTCGCGCCGTCGGGGGTGATGACCGTCCCGTTCGGGAAGCGCAGGTCCGGAGCGGCGAGGTGCGCCGAGCCGTCCACGTCCACACGCACCATCGCGGCCGGAACGACGTCGGCATGGCCGTCCAGGTCGAAGCCGAAGTTGCCGACGTACGCGCGGCCGGAGGCATCGACCACCATGTCGTTGCAGTGCCAGGTCGCGAGCTCGGAGAGGTCGGCGACCTCGGTCAGCCCGCCCGGGTCGAGGCGCAGCAGCCGTCGGTCCTCCATCGAGACGACGAGCATTCGACCATCGGGGAGCCACCCGAGCCCGGAGGGACCGTACGGCACCTCGACGATCGTCTCGACCGTCCCGTCGGTGCCGACGGCGAGCACCCGGCGATCGTGCTGGTCCGAGCACCACAGGCGCCCGTCGTGCCAGCGTGGTCCCTCCGGGAACCGCAGTCCTTCGACCAGGATCGTCGTCGCCCGCTCCACCACCCGGCGGACAGTAGGGGCGACGGGTGCGCCCGCGCTACCGCGCGATCGCGCCGAACCGGCCGGCCTCGAAGTCGTCGACGGCCTGCGCGAGCTCGGACTTCGTCGACATCACGAACGTGCCGTAGCGCGCGATTGGCTCACGGAGGGGCTCGCCGGCGAGGAAGAGCACCTCGCGGCCGGTCCGCTCGTCGTCGTTGGCGAGCTCGACGACGTCTCCGTCGTGCGCGAACACGGTGAGCTCACCTTCACCCGGGCCGCTGATCCCGTAGACGATCGCGTTCTGGGACGCGGGGATCGGCACCTCGAAGCGCGTGCCGGCCGGGAGGGAGAGGTGGACGTACGTCACCGGCGTACGCGTCTTGACCGCGCCCTTCACTGATCCGACCCGTCCCGCGATCACGCGCACGACGACCCCGTCGTCCCGCTCGACCTTCGGGATCCGCGCGGCAGTGAACTCCTGGTAGCGCGGCGCGACCATCTTGTCCTTCGCGGGCAGGTTCACCCAGAGCTGGAACCCGTGGATCCGGCCGCCGTCACGCCGCAACGACTCCACCGGCTCCTCGGAGTGGATCACCCCCGAGCCCGCGGTCATCCACTGCACGTCGCCCGGTCCGATGCGACCGGTGTGACCCGCCGAGTCCTCGTGCTGCATCGTGCCTTCGAGCACGTACGTCACGGTCTCGAAGCCGCGGTGCGGGTGGTCGGGCGCACCCTTGGCCTCACCCGCAGCGAGATCGACCGGGCCCATGTGGTCGAGGAGCAGGAACGGGTCCACCTGCTCCAACGCCGCGGTCGGGAACGGCCGGCGCACCTCGAACCCGCCACCCTCGAGCTGACGGATGGCGGGGATCACCGCCTCAACCGTTCGGGCACTGGTCTCGTGCATCGCGTCGCTCCCTCGTGGGTCTCGTCCCTCAACCCCCGGCAACGATTGCCGATTCCCGAGCCCGTGCGCCGTCGCGCCGCTCGGCACTCCGGGTCGCTGCGGTCTCCGCACTTCGTGCCCGCTCCGACCTACGCTCGGCACTCCGGGTCGCTGCGGTCTCCGCACTTCGTGCCCGCTCCGACCTACGCTCGGCACTCCGGGTCGCTGCGGTCTCCGCACTTCGTGCCCGCTCCGACCTACGCTCGGCACTCCGGGTCGCTGCGGTCTCCGCACTTCGTGCCCGCTCCGACCTACGCTCGGCTCGGTGGACGCCCTGCACTTCTACGGTCTCCAGGCGACCGAGGATCCGAACTTCTGGCGCCTGCCGGTGGTGCCCACCCTCTGCTCCGGGCTCGGGGCGCTCTTCGGCGGCTGCGGGCTCGGTGCCTGCGTCGAGGCCCTCGAGCGGGTCACCGGGCGACCGCTGGTCTGGGCCACGGGCCAGTACCTCTCCTATGCCCGCCCCCCGTCGGTCATGGACATCCGCATCAACGAGGTCGTGCGCGGCCATCAGATCTCCCAGGCCCGGGCGGTCGGATCCGTCGACGGCGACGAGATCCTGACCGTGAACGCCGCGCTCGGCGACCGGGACATCGCCTACCACGGCGAATGGGCGATCCGACCGGACGTCCCGCCCCCCGAGGACTGCCCGCCCCGCGAGATCCTCGACCGCCACGAGGGCACGATCATGGACCGCATCGAGATGCGGATCGCCTCGGCGCGCAGCTTCGACGAGCTCGATGGCACCCCCGGCGACGGCCGCAGCGCGCTCTGGGTGCGGCTGCCCGGCGTGCTCGACATGTCCGCGGCCTCGCTCGCCATCGTCGGCGACTACGTGCCGTTCGGGATCTCGCAGTCTCTCGGGCATCGCGCCGGCGGCAACAGCCTCGACAACACGTTGCGCATCGCGAGCCGCACGCCGACCGACTGGATCCTCGCCGACATCCGGGTGCACGCCGTCGCCCACGGGTTCGGGCACGGCCTGGTGCACCTCTGGGCGCTCGACGGCACCCTGCTCGGCACGGCCAGCCAGTCGACCATCGTGCGGGCGTGGCGCGAGGGTCCCGACCTCCCGCGCGGTCCCCGCGCCTGACCCGGAAGGCAACCGACAGATGACGCAGCACCGCTGGGGCATCACGGTCCCGTTCGCCGGCGTCCCGCTCCGGGACCACCAGTCCTGGTTCCAGGAGCTCGAGGACCTCGGCTTCACCGACGTCTGGTCGAGCGAGGCCGGGGCCCACGACGCGTTCACCGTGCTCGCGCTGGCGGCGGCCTGGGCGCCCGGGCTCCGGCTCGGCCAGGCGGTCGTGCCCGTGTACACCCGCGGACCGGCACTCCTCGCGCAGACGATCGCCAGCCTGGTCGAGGCCGCCCCGGGCCGCGTCGCGGTCGGTCTCGGGACGTCCTCCAACGTGATCGTGGAGCGGTGGAACGGCATCCCGTTCGAGCGCCCGTACCACCACGTACGCGACACGCTGCGCTTCCTTCGCGCCGCGCTCACCGGCGAGAAGGTCACCGCCGAGTACGACACCTTCGAGGTGAAGGGCTTCCGGCTCGGTGTCCGCGTCGAGCAGCAACCCCCCATCCTCGTGGGCGCCCTCCAAGCCGGGATGCTGCGCCTCGCGGCGCGGGAGGGCGACGGCGCGATCATCAACTGGCTCGGCGCCGACGACGTGCGCACCGTCGCCCCGATCGTCCGGGAGGGCGGCGAGGAGAAGGAGATCGTCGCGCGGATCTTCGTGCTGCCGAGCGAGGACCGCGACGCCGTGCGCCACCTCGGTCGCCGGATGATCGCCGAGTACCTGAACGTCCCCGTGTACGCGACGTTCCACGAGTGGCTCGGTCGGGGTGAGCTCCTCGGTCCGATGTGGAGCGCCTGGAAGTCCGGCGACCGCGCCGGCGCGACCGAAGCCATCCCCGACGAGGTCCTCGACGCCCTCATCGTGTCGGGGTCCCCCGAGGAGTGCGCGCAACACGTCCACCGGTACGTGGAAGCCGGTGTGACGACGCCGATGCCGATGATCCTGGCCAGCCCGGAACGCACCAAAGAGGTCCTTCGAGCGCTCGCTCCGGAGTAGTCAGCACCGGCTCGAACCGGATTGCACCTACGGTGGAGCTGTGCAGGCGACGACCAGCGGGGCAGGGACCAGGGAGCTGATCATCGAGGTCGCCCGTCGGCGTTTCGCCGATCACGGGTTCGCGGCGACGAGCCTCACCGAGATCGCGGACGAGGTCGGCATCCGGCGACCGAGCCTGCTGCACCACTTCCCGTCGAAGGAGGCGCTCTACCAGGAAGTCCTGATGGCGGACCTGGCCGACTGGGGGGCGCTGGTCCACGACGCGGTCGCGGACCCGACCCAGGGCTGGGCCCAGGTCGAGCGGGTCGTCCGCGCCGCCTTCCAGTTCTTCGAGGACCACCCCGAGTTCGTCCGGCTCATCCGGCGCGAGGCGCTCGACGGCGGCCCGATGCTCTCCGAGCAGCTCCGCGTCGTGCTGCGGCCGATGTTCGACCGGGGCGTCGTGTTCCTGCAGGCGCAGATGGACGCCGGCCTCCTCCGCCACTACGACGCCCGCCAGCTCCTGCTCACCGGGTACGGCGCCGCGTTGTCCTACCTGTCCGACGCGCCGCTGATCGCGAGCCTCCTCGACGATGACCCGCTCTCCGCCACGGCGCTGCTCGCCCGGCGCGAGCACGTCCTCGACGTCCTTCGCAACGCGCTGGAGCCCTGACCGCGCCGGCTCCCGACCCATCCGCGGCCCGGCGACCGGCCGGCGGAGATCGTCAGCGGGGAGTCTTGGGGTCTTGACCTCCTAGAAGCGCATCAGGTCGCGCCAGCGATCGAGGGCGTCGGGGTCGCCGAAGAGCTCCAGCGTGGACGCGGGGACCCGGCCGACGAGCAGCAGGTAGAGCGCCGATGCGGGGCCTTTGAGCGCGATGTCGCCTTTGGCGTGCTCGGGCCGCACCACGAGGCCGTCGGGCGTGCGCGTGAGCAGCCATTCGCCGTCCCGGTCGGTGCAGTGGAGGTGGAGGGTCTCGCCGGTCCCCGTGACCGCGTCGGGCGCGACGAACGGCAGGTTGGCGAGGTGCTCGTCGATCCCCTCGACCGCCAGTGCGCCATCGATCGGCTCGGGAGCTCCCCCGGCGGTCTCGCCGTCCCAGCGGTGCACGACCGTCTCGCACGCCATCCGGCGCGCCCAGAACCGGACGTGATGGTCGTCGGTCCAGCTCCAGCACGTCTCCTCCGGGTCGGCCGCCGCAAGCGTGGCCACCAGCTGCGCCGCACCCGCTTCGAGCCAGTCCGGCAACCCGTCGGCGTCGTCGGGGATCGCGAGATCGACCTCGCGGTGCGACAGCGGCGCGCGCGACCGCACCACGCCGCTCGACCATCGGTGCGCGGTCCCGGTGTGACGCACGAGCTTCGCGACGTCCCACTCGGGGCACGACGGCACCCGCGCGTCGAACGGTGTCGTGCGCGCGGCGTCGGCCAGCGCTCGGGCCTGCGTGGTGATGACCGGGAAGAACTCCGCGTACTCCATCCGCGACGGAGCCTACGGAGTACTGCGTACGGCCACCAGCGGATCGCGATCCGGCGACCGGCCGCAGGAGGTCTAGGGAAACAACGTCGGCGGTGGTTCGGGCTCGGGTTCCGGCTCGACGCGCTCGACGAGCTCGGGTCCGTTGTTCGCCGCGTTGTTGACGGCGCTGCTCACCGGCCACAGCTCGATCGCCGCGTCGGGCGCAGGCTCGAGCAAGGGGTCGAGCACGTCACGCGCATCGACGCGCACGTCGAGCCACGTGTCCCACGCGTCCGGCGCGAGCATCACCGGCATGCGGTCATGGACCGGCTCCATCGTCGCGTTCGCACGCGTCGTGACGATGGCGCACGAGAGCAGCCAGGGCGCGTGCGGCACGGAGTGATCGCGCCACACCTCCCACAGACCCGCGAACGCCATCGGCTCGCCGTCGCGCTGGTGGACGAACACCGGCTGCTTGCGCTTGCCCCCGATGCGCTGCCACTCGTAGAAGCCGTCCGCGGGCATGATGCAGCGGCGCTTGCGGAACGCGGTCTTGAAGGCCGGTTTCTCGGCCAGGGACTCGGCCCGGGCGTTGATCAGCCGGTCCCCGATCCTGGTGTCCCGGGCCCACGACGGCACCAGGCCCCAGCGCATCTGCTCGAGGACCCGGACCCCGCCTGCGCCGGTGCTCTCGGGGTCGTCGAGGCCCCGCTGGACGACCGTCAGGACGTCCTTGCGGGGGGCCACGTTGTAGTCGGCCTCAGGGGCGTCCGGCACCGCGATCTCGTCGACGTCGAAGCGCTCCGCGAGCAGCGTGGGCGACGAGACCTCGATGTAGCGGCCGCACACGTCGTCGGGCTCAGTGGCCGTTCGTCGACGGACGATCCGAGACGCGCACGACGAAGCGCAACCCCGACCAGGTGTCGTCGATCGCGCACACCTTGTTGTCGACCAACCCGCACTCGAGACCGATCTCCTGCACCGGCTCGAACGTGAGGTCCGTCGCGACACCCGACTTCTTCTTCGGCCACGCGACCCACAGGCCGCCACTCGGCAGCAGCGCGCGCGCCATCACGGGAAAGCGACGCTCGAGCTCGCGACGTCGCGTCGCGAAGAACAGGATCACGTCGAGCTTGCCGCGCGCCTGCGTGCGGATCTCGACCCCGGGCGGGAGTGGCGCGAGCTTGCCGCGTGAATCCCTTTGGGGACGCGAGCAACGCGAGCCGGCTGCCGTCTTTGATGCCGAGCTTCTTCGGCAATGGTGTCCCCGAGTACCCCGCCATGCGGCGCTCATCCGAGCGCATCCGGAGCGATCCGTCAACTTGTGGACTGCAGCGCGGCGTCGCCGCGGCGGTAGCGCGCGAACTCGGGCACCAACAACGCGAGCAACCCGACTCCCGCGACGCACATCACGCCTCCCGAGACCACGGAGACCGTCGGCGTGAACACCGCGGCGACGAGCCCCGCCTCCGCGTCGCCGATCCGGGGACCGCCCGCGACAACGGTGATGTGGATGCCACTCAGCCGGCCGCGCAGATCGTCCGGCACCGTGTCCTGGAGGATCGTCGAGCGGAACACCGCGGACACGACGTCGGCGCCGCCGGCGACCGCGAGGCACGCGAGCGCGAGGACCAACACGTCACCAGACCACCCGAATGCCGCGATCGAGACACCCCAGATCGTGATCGCGACGATGATCGCCAGACCCTGCCGCGTGACGCGGTGGACCCAGCCGCTGGTCAACGCACCCAGCAGGCCGCCGGCGGAGACGGCGGAGAAGAGCAGCCCGACGGTCTCGGCCCCGGCGTGGAACTGGGTCGCGGCCAGGATCGGGAACAGCGACCGCGGCATCCCGAAGATCATCGCGATGAGATCGACGATGAACGTCGACTGGAGCACCCTGCGGCCCCTGAGGAAGCGGAAGCCGTCGGCGAGTCGCTGCCAGCCCCCGAGATCCCCGTCGGCGCCCTCGGGCGACTCGAGGGGCGGATGCGGGCGCATCAGGAGCACCGCGGTGATCGTGGCCGAGAAGCTGACCACGTCGATCGCGTAGGCCCAGCCCAGGCCGAGGCCGGCGACGATGATCCCCCCGATGGCCGGGCCGACGATCTGGGCGGTCGTCCACATCGCCTGGTTCAGCGCGAGCGCCGACGGGAGGCGATCGGTCGGGACCAGGGAGGGGGTCATCGCGGATCGGGTGGCGAGCGAGAACCCGCTCAGGCCGGCGATCAGCGCCGCGCCCAGGTACACGAGCACGACCGGCGTCGGGTCCATGAGCGCGGCGCCGAGGAGGACCGCCGAGCCGCCGGCCTGCACGATCTGGCCGATCAGCAGGAGCCGGCGGCGGTCGTGACGGTCGATCAGCGGGCCGCCGAAGAGCGCGCCCACCATCAGCGGGACCAGCTGCACGAGCCCGATCGCCCCGACCGCGAGCGCGGAGCCGGTCAGCCGGTAGACCTGGATGTAGACCGCGACGAGCGTGATGTTCGAGCCGGTCTCGGAGAGGAGCTCGCCGGTCCAGAGCAGCCGGAAGTCGCGGTGGCGCAGCGGAGTGAGGTCCATCGCGAAGGCGCGGACCCGGCGCCGGAGTCCCCCGCTCACGAACGGCGCGCGGCGAACGACCGGGGCACCTCACATATTCCGACCATTTCACTCGACTTTTCGCAGGGACCCCGGGTACATTGCCGCGCGAGGCAGCGTACGGTCGAGGACCCCGCGCCCCGGAACACCGCGCACCATCCACGAGACGACGAGGAGAGGTACGACATGGCCACGTTGCGACTGGGCGACGACGCCCCCAACTTCACCGCCGAGACGACCGAGGGGAAGGTCGACCTCTACGACTACCTCGGGGACGGCTGGGGCGTGCTGTTCTCGCATCCCGCCGACTTCACCCCGGTCTGCACCACCGAGCTCGGCGAGTTCGCCAAGCGCAAGGGCGAGTTCGACCAGCGCGGCGTGAAGCTGATCGGCCTGAGCGTCGACCCGCTCGACTCCCACAAGAAGTGGGCTCCGGACATCGCCGACGTGAAGGGCACCGAGCTCAACTACCCGCTCATCGCGGACCCGGACCGCAAGGTCGCCGAGCTCTACGACATGATCCACCCGAGCATGAACGAGAAGGTCACGGTCCGCTCGGTCTTCGTGATCGGCCCGGACAAGAAGGTCAAGCTGATCCTCACCTACCCCCAGACCACGGGTCGCAACATCGACGAGATCCTTCGGGTCGTCGACTCGCTGCAGCTCACTGCGGGCTACAGCGTGGCCACGCCAGCGAACTGGAAGCAGGGTGAGGACGTGATCATCGCCGGGTCGGTGAACGACGAGGCTGCCAAGGAGAAGTTCCCGGAGGGCTGGAAGGTCGAGAAGCCGTACCTGCGCTGGGTCCCGCAGCCCGGCAAGTAGCTCGACGTGCGGGCGCCGGGGCCTCGGGGGTCAGACCTCGAGGAACCGGCGCAGGCCGACGACCGAGCCGATGACGCCGATCGCCGCGCCGAGCACCAGCACGTAGATCCCGATGATGTACGCGTCGCCGCTGGTGACGTAGAAGCCGCGCGAGAACTCCGAGTTCCGTGCGATCGCGTTGCTCACGACCTCCTTCAGGCCGTACACCGCGCCGAAGGCGAACGCGGCGCCGATCACGCCCTGCACCAGCCCCTCGAGCATGAAGGGGATGCGGACGAACATGTTGGACGCGCCGACGAGCTTCATCACCTCGATCTCGCGTCTTCTGGCGAAGGTCGCGAGCCGGATCGTGTTCACGATGAGGAAGAGCGCGGCCGCGAGCAGCAGCAGGAAGATCACGATGAACGCGGTCCGGATCCAGCTGGTCGCCGACAGGAGCTTCTTGACCTCCTTCGACGCCGTCTTCACCTCGTCGACGCCGGGCTGGGTCTGGTAGCGCGCCGCGACGGTCTCGGTGAGCTCGGCCTTGGAGGGCGCGACCCGGAACGACGACGGCAGCGCGGCTGCGTCCGTGGTCTGCACCAGGTCCGGCTGGTCCCGGAACAGCTTCTTGAACTCGTTGTACGCGTCCTCTTTGGTGAGGTACTTCACCGAGCGGACGTCCCGGTCGTTGTGGAGCGACCGGTCCAGCGCCTTGATCTGGCCCTCGGTCGCGTGGATGTTCATGAAGATCTCGAGCTCGACGCCGTTCTTCCACTGCTGGGTCCCGTGGTCCACCAGCCGGGAGAGCAGCAGCGCGCCCCCGAGCACGCAGAGCGAGACCGCGACCGTGATGATCCCGGCCAGCGTCATGAGCAGGTTCCGGCGCAGCGAGACCAACGTCTCGCGCGAGAAGTACCCGAGTCGTGTCAGCACAGTGAGAGGTCAGCTCCCGACGCCGTAGACGCCGCGCGCCTGGTCGCGCACGAGCGAGCCGCGGTCGAGCTCGATCACGCGGCGGCGCATCATGTCGACGATGCGCGAGTCGTGGGTGGCCATCACCACGGTCGTGCCGGTGCGGTTGATCCGATCGAGCAGGCGCATGATCCCGGTCGTGGTGGCCGGGTCGAGGTTCCCCGTCGGCTCGTCGGCGAGGAGGATGAGCGGCCGGTTCACGAACGCCCGCGCGATCGAGACCCGCTGCTGCTCACCACCGGAGAGCTCGTCCGGGAAGTTCTCGGACTTCTTGCTGAGGCCGACCAGGTCGAGGATCTGGGGCACCTGCGCCCGGGTGACGTGGCGGGGCCGCCCGATGACCTCGGAGGCAAAGGCGACGTTCTCGTAGATCGTCTTGTTCGGCAGCAGCTTGTAGTCCTGGAAGATGCAGCCGATGTTGCGGCGCAGCTGCGGGACCTTCCAGTTGCTGAGCTTCGTGATGTCGCGACCGGCGACGACGATGCGTCCCGCGCTCGGCATGTCCTCGCGCAGGAGGAGGCGCAGGAACGTGGACTTCCCCGAACCCGAAGGCCCGACGAGGAACACGAACTCGCCCTTCTGGACGTCGATGGAGACGTCGCGGAGCGCGACGACCTCGCCCTTGTAGACCTTGGTGACCTTCTCGAAGCGGATCATGAGACCGATCTAGGCTAACCGCCACCCCACCGCGGGTCTGGGCACCACTGCCACGATTCCCGTCCGTGACGGCGCGACCAGCGGTGACGCCGACGTGTGCCGTCCGGCACACGCATCTGACGACCTTTGGCTAACCCGCGCGCCGCCATTGCAGGTAGGCCTCGATGAACCCGTCGAGGTCGCCGTCGAGGACGGCCTGCACGTTGCCGGTCTCGTAGCGGGTCCGCTCGTCCTTCACGAGCTGATAGGGGTGCAAGGTGTACGTCCGGATCTGGCTGCCGAACGCGACGTCGCGCTTCTCGCCCGAGAGTCGCTCGAGCTCGGCGCGCTGCTCCTCGCGGTGCAACTGAGCGAGCCGGGCGGCGAGGATCTCCATGGCCTTCTGACGGTTCTGCAGCTGGGATCGCTGGTTCTGGCACGAGACCACGACGCCGGTGGGGAGGTGCGTGATGCGCACGGCCGAGTCCGTCACGTTCACGTGCTGGCCCCCCGCACCCGACGAGCGGTACGTGTCGATGCGCAGGTCGTTGGGGTCGATGTCGGGGAGCTCGGCGGCGTCGAGCGCGGGGACTGCGTCGAACGCCGCGAACGCGGTCTGACGACGGGCGTTCGCGTCGAAGGGCGAGATCCGGATGAGCCGGTGCACGCCCTTCTCACCGGTGAGGAGGCCGTAGGCCCACCGGCCGTGCACCGTGAAGGTGGCCGAGCTCAGCCCGGCTTCCGTGCCCTCGTTGACCTCGTCCAGGTCGACGGTGAAGCCGCGGCGCTCGGCCCACCGGGTGAACATGCGCAGGAGCATCTCCGTCCAGTCCTGCGCGTCGGTGCCGCCCGCGCCCGAGCTGACCTGGCAGATGGCGTCGCGCTCGTCGTACTCGCCGGTGAAGAGCGCGCGCAGCTCCAGCCGGTCGAGCTCGGCACGCAGCGTTTCGACCGCGGCCTCGATCTCGGGCTCGACCGAGTCGTCCGCCTCTTCGCGCCCGAGCTGGAAGAGCGTCTGCGCGTCGTCGACCCGGGATTCGAGCCCGTCGAGCAGCTCGATGTCGTCACGAACCGCGGAGAGCTCGGTGGTGACGCGACGAGCCGCGTCCGGGTCGTCCCAGAGGTCGGGCCGGCTCGCTGCTGCCTCCAGCTCTGCAAGCCGTGCCCGCGCCTCGTCGACGTGCAGGTAGGCCCGCGCGTCCTGGACGCGCTTGGTCAGCTCGGAGAGGTCGACGCTGAAATCCCGCACTTACTTGCCGTGGCAGAGCTTGTACTTCTTGCCGCTCCCGCAGTAGCAGGGCTCGTTGCGCCCGGGCGTCTTCTCCACCCGTACCGGGGCCTGGGTCTCGGGCTCCGCGGCCACGGGCGGCGGGCCCTCCGCGCCGAGCTCCTCGACCGGCCCCGCGAGGGCCGCGGCGGCGAAGCCACCGCTCCCCTGGACCGGATCCTCGGCCGCCGAGTAGCGCAGGTTGCGCATCGGGCGGGGTGCATCGTCCTCCGCCACGACCTCGAGCCGGAAGATGTACCGGACGAAGTCGTCCTTGACGCCCTCCATCATCGCCTCGAACATGTCGAAGCCCTCGCGCTGCCACTCCGCGAGCGGATCGCGCTGGCCCATCGCCCGGAGGTTGATGCCTTCGCGCAGGTAGTCCATCTCGTAGAGGTGCTCGCGCCACTTCTGGTCGATGACGGACAGCATCACCCGCCGTTCGATCTCGCGCAGGGTGTCGTCGCCGACCGCCGCTTCCTTCGCTTCGTACTGCTCGACCGCGTCGCCATGGAGGAGCTCGAACACCGCCTCGGAGCTCGCGAGCTCGGTGAGCTGGTCGCGCGCGACGCGCGTCGGGGAAGATGTCCTGAGCCTGCAGCAGCAGCTCGTCGAGGTCCCAGTCCTCCGAGTAGTCGCCGTCGCCGCAGGACGCCCTGACCACGTGGTCGATCGCACCTTCGATCGCCTCGAGCGAGTCCTCGCGCAGGTCGCCGCCGTCGATGATCTGTTGGCGGCGCTTGTAGATGACCTTGCGCTGCTCGTTCATCACCTCGTCGTACTTGAGCACGTCCTTGCGGATCTCGAAGTTGCGGTCCTCGACGGTGCGCTGCGCGCGCTCGATCGCACGCGTGACCATCCTCGCCTCGAGCGGGACGTCGTCCGGGAAGGTCTTGCCCATCACCCAGTTCATCGCGCCGGTCGCGAAGAGGCGCATGAGCTCGTCCTCGAGCGAGAGGTAGAACCGGCTCTCCCCCGGGTCACCCTGGCGGCCCGAGCGGCCGCGGAGCTGATCGTCGATGCGCCGGCTCTCGTGGCGTTCCGTGCCCAGCACGTAGAGCCCGCCGTTCTCGCGGACCTTCGCACCCTCCTCGCTGCACTGCAGCTTGAACTCCGCGAGCAGCTTGTCGAGCTTCTCGGGCGACTCCTCGGCGGTCGTGCCCTCGGAGGCCAGCTCGTCCAGCGCGAGGCCCTCCGGGTTGCCCCCGAGGAGGATGTCCACGCCGCGACCGGCCATGTTCGTGGCCACCGTCACCGCACCGATGCGGCCGGCCTGGGTCACGATCAGGGCCTCACGTTCGTGGGCCTTGGCGTTGAGCACCGAGTGCGGGATGCCGCGCTTCTCGAGCAGCCGGGAGAGCTTCTCGGACTTCTCGACCGAGATCGTGCCGACGAGGACGGGCTGGCCGTTCTGGTAGCGCTCCTGGATGTCGTCGGCGGCCGCGTTGAACTTCGCGTCCTCGGACTTGTAGATGAGGTCCGGGTTGTCGGTCCGGATCATCGGCCGGTTGGTCGGCACGCTCACGACCTCGAGCGCGTAGGTGTGCGCGAACTCGCCGGCCTCGGTCGACGCGGTGCCGGTCATGCCCGAGAGCTTCTCGTAGAGCTTGAAGTAGTTCTGCAGGGTGACGGTCGCGAGGGTCTGGTTCTCCTCCTTGATCCGCACCCCTTCCTTCGCCTCGACCGCCTGGTGCAATCCCTCGCTCCAGCGCCGGCCCTCGAGGATACGGCCGGTGAACTCGTCGACGATCTTGACCTCGCCGTCCTGCACGACGAAGTCCACGTCGCGCTTGAACAGCTCCTTGGCCCGCAGCGCGGCCTGCAACTGGTGCACGAAGTTCTGGTTGACGTGCTCGTAGAGGTTGGTGACGTTCAGGGCCGTTTCGACCCGGTGGATGCCCTCCTCCGTCGGCACGACCGTGCGCTTGGCCTCGTCCACCTCGTAGTCGCGGTCGCGCTGCAGGCCCTTCACGATCCGGGCGAACTGGAAGTAGAGCTGCTGCGCGTCGTCGGCGCGACCCGAGATGATCAGCGGCGTCCGGGCCTCGTCGATGAGGATCGAGTCCACCTCGTCGACGATCGCGAAGAAGTGGCCACGCTGGACCTGCTCCTCGGCCGAGCCGGCCATGTTGTCACGCAGGTAGTCGAAGCCGAACTCGTTGTTGGTGCCGTAGGTGATGTCCGCTGCATACGCGGCGCGCTTGAGCTCCGGGTCGTCGATCTCGGGCAGCACCACGCCGACCTCGAGGCCGAGGAACTGGTGCACCTGGCCCATCCAGGCCGCGTCGCGCCGGGCGAGGTAGTCGTTGGTCGTGACGAGGTGCACACCCTTGCCGGCGAGCGCGTTGAGGTACGCAGGGAGCGTCGAGACGAGCGTCTTGCCCTCACCGGTCTTCATCTCGGCGACCCAGCCGAAGTGGAGGCCGGCGCCTCCCATGATCTGCACGTCGAAGTGCCGCTGGCCGAGCACCCGCTTCGCGGCCTCGCGGACCGTGGCGAAGGCCTCGGGCAGCAGCTCGTCGAGGTCCTCGCCGTCGGCGTAGCGCTGCCGGTACTCGTCGGTCAGCGCGCGCAGCTCCGCGTCGGAGCGCGCTTCCATCTCGGGCTCGAGCCGCGCGACCTCGGGGACGATCGACTCGAGCAGCTTGACCTTGCGGCCCTCGCCGACGTTGAGGATCTTCTTCATGAGGCCCATGGGGGCGAGTCTACCGGCGGGCCTTTGCGATCCGGACCCGCTCGCGGCAGCCGCCGGGCCTGAGAACGGGAGTCAGCCGACCGCCTCGATCAGGCCGAGATGTCCGTCGCGGCGCCGGTAGAGCACGGTCGCGTGTCCGGTCTGGGCGTCCTTGAACAGGTAGAAGTCGTGGCCGAGCAGCTCCATCTGCAGCGACGCCTCCTCGACCGTCATCGGCTTCGCGGTGAACTGCTTGGTGCGGATGATCTCGGCGTCCGCGGTTCCGTCCCCGGCCTCATCGCCCGATCGGGCCGCATCCACGGTCTCCCAGTCCTCCAGCGGCTGCGGCGCGCCCAGGCGCCGGCGGCGAGGCTTGTGGTTCCGGTCGACCTTGCGCTGCTTGAGCCGGGTCACCTGGTGCTCGAGCTTGTCGATGACGAGGTCGAGCGCGGCCACCTGGTCGACCGACGCGGCGTGCGCCTTCACGAAGTGCTTCTTCAGGTGGAGCGTGACCTCGCACAGCTCGCAATCGTGGACACGCGGGTTGCGGATCTCCGAGTAGTCGACCTCGACCCGAAAGATGTCGAGCCCGAAGCGACCCAGCTTCGTGAGCTTGTCGCGCGTGAGGTCCTGGACGGTCGGCTCCACCTTCGTGTTCTTGGCCCGCACGACGATCTCCATCGACACCCCTGTCTGCGCCGGCGCGGCGAGTATGCCCCGGTCAGCCGACCCACGCCAAGAAGCGTGGATCCGGAGGCAGTCCGAGCAGCGACGACGCGATGATCGCTTCGGCGACCTTGCGCACCGGCGCGCGGTACGTCCCGGCGCGCACTTGGGCGCGGACCCGCCGCACGCGCAGCTCGGCCATCGCCGACCGGACGTCGGTCAGGTCGAGCTCGGCGAGCGGTGTGCTGGTCACCTTTCCCTCTCGTCCCGCCGCGTGACCCCCTTGAGTAGAATCTCACTCTCCGTGGTCACGGGGTGCGCGCCGCCGCGAGCCCGACGACGCCGAGCGCCCCGCTCCGGCGCAGGGCCCCGGCCGCCGCGGTCAGCGTGGCTCCGGTCGTGACGACGTCGTCGACCAGCAGCACCGAGCGGCCGTCGACGTCGGGGCGCGCCCGGAGCTGCGGTCCGCACCGGCGCTCGGCCCGGCGTGCCCCGGTCTGGACCGGCCCCGGGTCTCGCGTGAGCACGCCGCGCACGGGGAGCCCCGCCCGCCGTCCCACGGCCCGGGCTAGGAGCTCCGCGTGGTCGAAGCCGCGGGCTCGCCGCCGCGCCGGGATCGTCGGGGCCCAGGTGAGCACGTCGACGCGCGGCTCGCGGCCGAGTCGCTCCACCATCGCGTCCGCCAGCCATGCAACCGCCGCGCGCGCGTTGCGGTACTTCACGCGGGCGACCAGCTCGCGCGCGACACCGTCGTACGCGAACGCCACGACCAGCCGGTCGAGGCCGGGCGGCGTCGCCAACCTCGGCGCGGGTCGTAGCGTCGCGACGCACGCGGCGCAGACCGGCTCCGCCGGGGTGCCGCACCCCGGGCACGACGCGGGGAACACGGCCTCGGCGAGCGCTCGGAGCATGCCGGCGACGCTACCGACGGGCTGGGACAGTGACGCTCGCGTCGTCCGGATCACCGCGCCGCGTGATGCCGCACATGAAGATCCCCGGAGGGCAACCGCCTGACCGAGATCAGAGCGGCGCCCTCCGGCGGTGCGCGGCCGGACCCGACGACCGCGAGCCGTGTGCTCAGTACCGGTAGTGGTCGGGCTTGTACGGGCCCTCGACCGGGATGCCGAGGTAGTCCGCCTGCTCCTCGGTCAGCGTGGTGAGCTTCACGCCGAGCTTCTCGAGGTGGAGGCGTGCCACCTCCTCGTCGAGGTGCTTGGGCAGCGTGTACACCTTGCGCTCGTAGAAGTCCGGGTGGGTGAAGAGCTCGAGCTGGGCCATCACCTGGTTGGTGAAGCTGTTCGACATCACGAAGCTCGGGTGGCCGGTCGCGCAGCCGAGGTTCAGCAGCCGACCCTCGGCCAGGATGATCACCGAGTGACCGCCGTGACCGGGCGTGGCGGGGAACCTCCACTCGTCGACCTGCGGCTTGATCTCGATCCGCTCGATGCCGTCGATCTTCGCGAGCCCGGCCATGTCGACCTCGTTGTCGAAGTGGCCGATGTTCCCGACGATCGCGTTGTGCTTCATGCGGCTCATGTGCTCGGCCGTGATGATGTTCTTGTTCCCGGTCGTCGTGACGAAGAGGTCGGCGGTGTCGACCACGTCCTCGAGCGTCGTGACCTCGTAGCCCTCCATCGCCGCCTGCAGGGCGCAGATCGGGTCGATCTCGGTGATGACGACCCGCGCGCCCTGGCCCCGGAGCGACTGCGCGCATCCCTTGCCGACGTCGCCGTAGCCGCAGACGACGGTGACCTTGCCCGCGAGCATGACATCGGTCGCGCGGCAGATGCCGTCCACGAGCGAGTGCCGGCAGCCGTAGAGGTTGTCGAACTTCGACTTCGTCACCGAGTCGTTCACGTTGATCGCCGGGAACAGGAGCGACCCCGACTCGGTCATCTGGTAGAGGCGGTGGACACCGGTGGTCGTCTCCTCGGTGACGCCCTGGATGCCGTCCGCGATCCGGTGCCAGAGCCGGTTGTCCTCGGCCTGGATCCGGGTCAGGAGCCTGAGGACGATCTCGAACTCCTCGGAGTCGGCCGACCTCGGGTCCGGGACCTGGCCCGCCTTCTCGAACTCGACGCCGCGGTGCACGACGAGCGTGGCGTCCCCACCGTCGTCGAGGATCATGTTCGGGCCGCCGCTCGCCACTCCATCGGGGGCGGGCCAACGCAGCGCCTTCTCGGTGCAGTCCCAGTACTCCTCGAGGGTCTCGCCCTTCCAGGCGAACACGGGGATCCCGGCCGCGGCGATCGCGGCCGCCGCGTGGTCCTGGGTGGAGAAGATGTTGCAGCTGGCCCAGCGGACCTCGGCGCCGAGCGCGACGAGCGTCTCGATCAGCACCGCGGTCTGGATCGTCATGTGGAGCGAGCCGGTGATGCGTGCCCCGGTGAGCGGCTTGTTCGCCGAGTAGCGGTCGCGCAGGGCCATGAGGCCCGGCATCTCGTGCTCGGCGAGCTCGATCTCCTTGCGGCCGAAGTCGGCGAGGCCGATGTCCGCGACCTGGAAGTCGCCCGCGTCGAGGGATGAGGGAACGGTCGTCGTCATTGCGCTGCTCCATTGATGGTCAAGGCACTGCAAGCGTGCCCGGTCAGATGGAGTCGGCCCGGATCACCGGATGACAGCCCTGAGGGGCCCGACCAGGCGATCAGGCTCAGCGCGCGCCCGGGGCACTGCGCCGGGGGCTAGGGGCCCGTCCAACCGCGGCCCGGGCTCGAGCGCAGCTCCTCGGTCTCGTCCGGGCGGGCGTAGTCGTCCTCGAGTCGGTGGGTCGTGCCGATCTCCGGGGTCGAGACCTCGAGGATGTCGCAGTCGGTGATGCCGACGAGCCGGTGGCGCTGGCCGATCTGGCACGAGTAGCCGAGGCCCGGTTCGAGCTCGGTCTCGACCAGCGCGCCCGTCCCGTCGTCCCAGACGACCTTGGCCCGGCCCCGCATCAGGAACCAGGACTCGGTCTTGGCGTCGTGGACCTGCAGCGAGAGGCGCCGGCCCGCGTCGACGTGCAGCACCTTGCCGACGTACGGGCGATCGGGGGGTGTCCACACGATCTCGTGCCCCCAGGGCTTGTCGACCCGTATCGCGAAACCCGTGGTCGAGAAGCGCGACATCGCCGCGCCACTCACCTCAACGCCGCCTTCAGCGACGTGATCGCGTCGATGGGTCCGGGGTCGACGTCGTTGTCCAGCGCGAGGTAGCAGCTCACCCAGTCGCCCAGGTACATCAGGTCCAGCAGCTGCGCGAGCCGGCCCTCACCCTCGGCCTGCACCTCGATCACCGACGCGACGCATTCCTCGATCAGGCCGCGCGCGAAGTCGAAGCGCGGTGCGAGTCGTTCGTGCTCGAAGCCGTGGCGCAGCTCGACCAGCGTCAGCACCTGCCGGGTCACGTCACCGTGCTGGCCGAATCCGCAGATCTCGTTGTGGTCCAGCTCGGGATGCGCGGCCCAGAACGCCGGCGCCTTCGCGTTCTCGTTGACGTCACACTTCCACCGCATGGCCGCGACCGCTCCGAGCGCGCCCCCCGCGTGGATCAGCGGGATCGTCCGGTCGATCCGGCGCGCGACCTCGCGGGCCGGGTTCGCCATCCCCTCGACCGCTGGGTGGCAGCGCTCGCGCCGGAGCGCGAGCTGCTCCTGCCGCGCGCACGAGCAGCGCGTGCGCGTCCGGCATCAGGCCCGTGCGGAACAGGGTCACGAACAGCGGCGCGACCAGAGCACCGAGCGCGGCGCGCGGCATCAACCCCGGAGGGCACCCGAAGTGCAGGGCGGCGGGGACGTCCGCGAGCTCACCGCCGTTGGACACCGTGACGAGCGTCGCGCCGGCCTCGGCCGCACCACGAGCCATCGAGAGCGTCTCCTCGGTGTCGCCCGAGTACGAGATCGCGAACGCGAGCGTCCCGGGACCGACGAAGCGCGGCGTCCGGATCTGCTTGAGCACCGTGACCGGCACCGGGAGCACACCGTTGCCCACCACGTTGAGGACGTCACCCGCGATGCCGGAGCCGCCCATCCCCACCACGACGATGCTGCGCAGCTCGGCGACGCCCGGGACCACGTCGGGCGTCGCCGCCTCGCCGGCGGCTTCGTGCGCCGCCGCGAGCTGCTCGGGCAGCCCGGCCACCGCGTCGAGGAACCCGAGCGAGTCCGTCATCTCTCCCGCTCTTGACCCTGCGGGCCGGGCCGCTCGGGCCACGCTGCGCTCGTCGTGCAGCCGCCAGCGCGCGGTGACCCCGCTCCGCTCCGCTCTCGCTCCACCCACACCTGGCCCTGCACGGAAGCTAGACCGCGAAGGTGGGCTGGACGCCGTCCGCGTCGGCCTTGGCGAGCAGGCGCTCGTGCTCCGCGTCGGCGACGGTCTCGGCCTCGTCGATGAGCATGATCGGGATGTCGTCGCGCACGGCGTACCGACGCTTCAGCCGAGGGTTGTACAACGAGTCCTCGTCGGCGAAGTACAGCAGCGGCCCCTTGTCCTCCGGACACGCGAGGATCTCCAGCAGCTGGGGGTCGAGTGCCACGTCGATGTCTCCTCCGGGTTCGAGGTCACGCCTCGGATCTGATCAGCTTCAGGACCGTCTCGATGTGAGCATCGCACGCGAGCCGATCGGCTGCCTCCACGTTGAGGCGCAGCAACGGCTCGGTGTTGCTCGGGCGCAGGTTGAACCACCAGTCGCCGAGGTCGACGGTGAGCCCGTCGAGCCGATCCTGCTCGAAGTCGCGGTAGGCCTCGGCGACGTGCTCGATGACCGCGGGCGGGTCCGAGACCTTGGTGTTGACCTCGCCGGACTGCGCGTAGCGCTCGAACGGCTTGCGGAGCTCCGAGAGGGGCTCGCTCGCGATGCTGAGCTGCTCGAGGACCATCACGGCCGCGATGATCCCGGAGTCCGCGCGCCAGTTGTCCCGGAAGTAGTAGTGCCCCGAGTGCTCTCCGCCGAAGACCGCGCCGGTCTCGGCCATCACCTGCTTGATGTACGAGTGCCCCACCCGGCTCCGCACCGGGATGCCCCCCATCTCCTCGATGATCTCGGGGACCGCCTTCGAGCAGATGAGGTTGTAGACGACCGACTCACCGGGCCCGCCCTTGGCGAGGATCGCCTTGGCGACGATGGCGGTGGTGATCGACCCGGAGATCGGCTGCGCCTGGTCGTCGACGAGGAAGACACGGTCGGCGTCACCATCGAACGCCAACCCGACGTCCGCGCCGGCCTCGAGCACCGCCTTCTGGAGCGAGACGAGGTTCTCGGGCTGGATCGGGTCGGCGGGATGGTTGGGGAAGGTCCCGTCGAGCTCGGCGAACAGCAGCTCGACCTCGAACGGGAGCCCGTCGAAGACCGCCGGGGCGATCAGGCCCCCCATCCCGTTGGCCGTGTCCGCGACCACCTTCAGCGGTCGCAGCACCGACACGTCCACGAACGAGGTGACGTGGCGGGCGAACTCGCCCAACAGGTCGCGGGTCTCCACCCGCCCGGCCTCCTCGGCCCGCTCGACCAGGCCCGCGGCGACCGCCTCCTTGATCTGGACCAGCCCGGTGGCCTCGCCGATCGGTGCCGCCGAAGCCCGGCACATCTTGATCCCGTTGTACTGCGCGGGGTTGTGGCTCGCCGTGAACATCGCCGCCGGCGCGTCGAGCAGCCCCGAGGCGAAGTACACGAGGTCGGTCGAGGCGAGCCCGACGTCCACGACGTCCGCGCCGGCCAGGGTCGCCCCCTCGACGAACGCCGCGCTCAGGGGCACCGACGACGGGCGCATGTCGTGGCCCACGATGACGGTCGATGCGGCGGTGAACCGGGCGAAGGCGTTGCCGATCTTCTTCGCGACGGATTCGTCGATCTCGTCCGGGTAGATGCCGCGCACGTCGTACGCCTTGAAGATGGAATCGAGCGCGTCGGCCACGGTGTGGGGGCCCTCAAGATCCTCACCGCCGGGGGAGGCGGGACGATCATGGTAGCGCCGGGACCTGCGCTTCCTCCGAGGCGTTGTCCCGGAGCTCGTCCTCACCGGGTTCCCCGGGCGCTTCGCCGCCCCCCGGCGGGCCCGCCCCGGGCGTCTCGTCGGGTCCCGGAGCCGTACGGCGCCCGTCGGGGTCGCGGGGCCGCCAGAGAACGAGCCCCACCAGCCCCACCACTCCCACCAGCGACAGGGCGATACCGGCCTTCTCGGCGCCCGACCGGGCGTAGTGCAACGTCACCGTGCGCGAGGTCGGCACCACGACCATGAAGTTCGGGGTCGCTCGCCACGGACCCTTCGCGCCGCTCACCTCCCAGTTCGGGAAGTACGACGTGCGCACCATCACCGGCACCCCGGTGCGCGACACGTGGAACGAGACGGAATCGTCCGTGCTCCGCACCCGGGTGACCTGCACCGGCGGCAGTCGGCGGCGCGGGGCCGAGCTCGCGTGCGCGTCCGGCACGCGAGCCCAGCTCGCGGGGCCGCCGGCCGCGATCGGCCGATCCAGGGCCGCGGGGTCGTTCCACCATCTCGCGGCCATGCACTCCCACGCCCCCAGCTCCGGATCCTCCTGGCCCTTGGCCACCGGACGCCCGAAGCACTCGGACTGGGTACCGGCGTGGGGCGTGGCCACCACCGGTTCGTACGTCAGGGGCGCGACGGTCGCCGCGCCCCGGACCTCGTAGATGTTCCACCCGAGCGGCGGCGCCTTGTCCCGGTCGCGCACCCGGGCGACGAGCGCCAGGTCGTGGTTGGCGTTCGCCTTGGCCTTCGCCTCGCTCGAGTACGCCATGAAGTAGCGCACGCCGAGCAGCCGCATGTAGCGGACGCCGAGGTCGAAGTCGTCGATCGTGCGGTAGTCGAGCCCGCGCACCGGGTTCGACGCGTTCCCCGGGCCGGACAGCGGCGCGACCGCCATGAAGTGGAACGGCGTGGTGGCCGAGGACTCGTAGTAGAGGCCCTCCATGGACGCGATCCTCCCGTGGGTCCAGTACGGCAGGAGCATCGAGCGCGAGCGACGTCCCGTAGGTGTCGATCGCCTGCCCGCCCTCCCACATCGCGCGGCCCGGGGGGAGCCGCCCCATCTGGTCCATCAGGTCGCGATACTCGGCGTACGGCTTCGGCTTCGTGCTGGTCGGCGCGGTGTCCTGGTAGCCCGAGTAGTTCCACTCGGCCCAGAAGTCGAGGAAGCCGCGCTGCGTGTGGGCGTAGACCAGCCCGCCCGCGGCCAGGAGGACGACCAGGGTGACCGCGACCACGCTCTTGACCAGCCGGAACCGGCGGCCGTCGACGACCGGGTCGAGGGCCCAGTCGTCGCCGAGGTCCGGCGGTGAGCCGAGCCAGACCATCGCGATCTGCTGCGACACGCCGCGAACGAGCTCGGCCACACCCGAGGCGGCGAGGAGGAAGAGCCCGAGATACCAGAACGGGAGGAACCGCAGGTTCCAGGCGTGCAGCTCCGGCCACACACGGAAGATGACGGCGAACGCCGCGGTCAGCGCAACCACGGTGAGCACGGGCCGGTCCCGGCGGGCGAGCGCGATGACGACGCCGATCGCCGCGAGTGCGTAGACCCACCACAGCTCGCCCGGAAAGAGGTAGTCGACGTACCAGGTGAGCTTCTCGTAGCGCATGTTCGCCGTGTAGGCGAAGGTCGCCAGCAACGGAACGCTCCAGAACGCCGTGAGCAGCGCGCCCACGAGACCGACCGCGCCCGCGATGCGCAACGAACGGATCGGCCGGTGGAAGACCCACACGATCAGCGCGCCGACCACGACGAAGATCCCCACGACGATGTGGCACAACACCGCGCACGCGAGCAGCACCGCGGGCAGCCAGAGGCGTCGCCGCGTGCGCAGCGAGTACGCGAGGGCGCCGAGGAACCCGATCCCGAACGTCAGCGCCAGCGAGAACGAGTACTCCCCCGCCAGTGCGCTCACGATCGGCCCGCCCATGATCCGCTGGTTGAACTGGATCGTGGCGTCGTGGGTCCCGGGCGCGCCCGCGACACCCTTGAAGAACAGGAAGAGCGTGGTCGTGAGCGCGAACAGCTCCGGTCCGGGGCGCCGCACGTTGAGCCCCCGACCGAGGCCGTACGCCGCGGCCGGCATCAGGACCAGGCCCAGCGCGGTGACGACCTTGAACGCGACGTTGTACGGCATGACCACGCCGAGCACGACCGTGATGACGGCGGGGAGCGGAAAGTAGAACTGGCCCGCCGGGAAGCCTGCGAACCAGTCCGGCGACCAGCCCGCGACCCGCCAGTGCGGGAGCAGGTGGTCCCGCAGGTACGCCGGGAACCACACGTGGGCGCCCATGTCGCCGCCGTTGGCGGTCGTGTCCCTCAGCAGCAGCCTCGGGTTGAGCTGCCACAGCACGACGATGCAGCACGCGGCGACCACGAGCGCGCCCAGCACTCGCCAGACGACCGCGAGGTCCCGGTCCGACGGGGGGAGCGCCACGTCGGCGCGGGCCGGCACCTCCGGCGGCGGCCCGGTGTCGGGCGCGAGCGCCTCCGGCGGGAGCTCGCTCACCGTCATGCCCTCAGCATGGCAGCCCGACTCCGGCATTCCGGGTCGCTCCGGCTTCTCTCCCGGGTCGCTCCGACCCCAAACGAACTTGCGTCACATGAGCCGCGTGAGGCGGCTCATGTGACGCAAGTTCGGGGGCTGGTCAGTTACCTGGCGACCTTGGCCATCTCGAGGACCCGGGTGAGCGACATCGGACCGTCGACGGTCAGCCAGCTCTTCTCCTCGCAGCGACCGCACTGGCGGAACATGACGTCCTCGCCCGCGATCTTCATCCTGATCTCGACGATCCCGTCGGTGGCACACCGGCTGCACTGCATGGTTCCGCTCCCCTGTGGCGTCTGCGTGAACGTGCTCTCGTCTCTGATGTCGTCCCCGAGCCGGATTTTTCTGGAGGATGATCGAGGGATGACGAGGGATGAACGGGAGGATGATGGGATATCTGCCCTGGTCAGAGCCCCGCGAAACCCGGAAATCGGAGGGCCGACCGGGGTTCAGGCCCAGAGGAGGAGGATCGCCGAGAGCAGGTTGAACCCCACGTGGAGCATGATCGACTGCGAGAGGTCCCCGGTCCGGACCGCCCGAATGCCCGAGATCGCCGCGAGGAGCAGGAGCGGCGCCATCAGCGACGCGGTGCTCGGGTCGAGCAGGTGGGCGGCGGCGAAGACCACCGCCGAGATCGTCACCGCCGGCACCGGGGTCGTCCGGCGCAGCAGCGCCCGCAGCAGGAGGCCCCGGAACAGCAGCTCCTCGACCAGCGGGGCCAGGAAGGCGACGCCCAGGACCACCAGGACGATCTCGGGCCCCTGGCTGTGCGACACGGTCTCGGCGGCCTGTTGCTCGGGCAGGCCGGGCCCGATCTGCTGGAGCAGCTCGACCGCACCGATGGCCAGGACCTGGAGCAGCACGCCGGCGGCCAGCCAGGGCCAGTCGCGCCCGCGCAGCGCCAGTCCGAAGTCGTCGTGCAGCGAGCTGCGGCCCTTGGAGCGACTCAGACCGGCCAGCGCGAGCAGGATCGCCCCGTTCTGCGCGATCAGCCCCACGGCGAGGTCGATCCCGTCGGGGTCGAGGCCCGAGGCCCGGCCCCGGATCGCAAGGGTGATCGTCCCGGCCAGGGACCCGGCGACGAGACCCACGAACCAGACCCAGACCACGTCGCCGAGACCCCAGCGGACGGTCCGGCGGGTGGGGGTCGGCGCCGCGCTCACGGCGCGCAGGCTACTGAGGCGAGGAGCCGGCCGGCCCAACGCGCGTGACCGCACGTTCAGCCCCGGCGGGCCCGGGCCGATACGCGGTACGGGGGAACACCCGGACTGCCGAGGACGTTCAGCAGTCCGAGCCCGCCGCGGCGGGCATCCGGCCCTACCATGGTGCACCGACGGGGTCGAGCCCGTCACGAACGAGGAGTTCGACTCCCCTGTGAGCAGTCGCCCACCCGAACGCCCGCCCGGGCCCGGCAAGCCTGCGGGTTCCCCCACCCCGAGCTCGCGGCCCTGGCCGCGTTGGCTCCCCCTGGTCATGCTCGGCCTCGTCGTCGCGATCTTCCTCTTCACGACGGTCCGCGCCGACAACCCGGCGCGCGCCGACCTGACGTACAGCGCGTTCAGCAAGGCCGTGAGCAACGGCGAGATCAAGAGCGTCTCGTACGACCCGTCGAACGGCCACATCACCGGCGACTTCAAGACCGAGCAGGACGGGAAGAAGTCCTTCAGCTCGTCGGGCCCGAACAACGACCTCCAGCCGACCGAGCTCAAGAGCCTGAAGGCCCAGGGCGTGGACGTGAAGTACGTCCGCGAGAGCTCGAACCCGTTGCTGAGCATCCTGATCTGGGTGCTCCCGCTGCTGCTGATCGTCGGGTTCTTCGTGTGGATGAACCGCCGGGCACAGGGGCAGATGGGCGCGGTGATGAACATCGGCCGCAGCCGGGCCAAGGTCTACGACGCCGAGAAGCCGAAGACGACCTTCTCCGACGTGGCCGGCTACGGCCCGGTCAAGCAGGAGATCACCGAGGTCGTCGACTTCCTGAAGAACCCGGGCAAGTTCAAGGAGATCGGCGCGCGCATCCCGCGAGGCGTCCTGCTCGTCGGGCCACCGGGAACCGGCAAGACCCTGCTGGCCCGAGCGGTCGCGGGTGAGGCCGGGGTGCCGTTCGTGGCCATCACCGGCTCGGACTTCATGGAGATGTTCGTCGGCGTCGGCGCCGCACGCGTGCGCGACCTGTTCGCCACCGCGCGCAAGCAGGCGCCCGCGATCATCTTCATCGACGAGATCGACTCCATCGGCCGCAAACGCGGCGCGGGTCTCGGCGGTGGGCACGACGAGCGCGAGCAGACGCTGAACCAGATGCTCGCCGAGATGGACGGATTCGAGACCAGCGTCGGCATCGTGATGATCGCCGCGACCAACCGTCCCGACATCCTCGACCCCGCGCTGCTGCGGCCCGGCCGGTTCGACCGTCAGATCATGGTGCCGCTGCCCACGCAGGAGGAGCGGGTCGACATCCTCAAGGTCCACTTCCGGGACAAGAAGATCGCCGACGACGTGAAGATCGAGGTCGTCGCGCGTGGGACACCGGGCATGTCCGGCGCCGACCTCGCGAACCTGGTCAACGAGGCCGCGCTGTTCGCGGTGCGCCGCGGCGAGACGTCGGTGCACAGCGAGGACTTCGAAGACGCGCGCGACCGCGTGCTGATGGGCCTCAAGCGGCCGACCGTCGTGATGAACGAGGAGGAGAAGGAGCACACCGCGTACCACGAGGGTGGTCACGCGGTCGCGGCCTACGTCCTCGAGCACGCCGATCCGGTGCACAAGGTGACGATCCTGCCGACCGGTATGGCGCTCGGGATGACCCAGCAGCTGCCCGAGGAGGAGAAGTACTCCCACGACAAGGAGTTCCTCGACGACATGCTGTCGGTGCTGCTCGGGGGCCGGGTCGCGGAGCAGCTGATCTTCGGCTCGCAGTCCACCGGTGCGCAGAACGACCTCGTGCGGGGCACCGAGATCGCCCGGCGCATGGTGCGGGAGTGGGGCATGTCGGACCGCATCGGCCCGATGGCCTGGGGCTCGCAAGGTGCAGTGTTCCTCGGCGAGGACCTCGTCCACACGCGCGACTACTCCGACGAGACCGCGCGCGTCATCGACGAGGAGGTCGAGCGGATCCTGCGCTCGCAGGAGGACCGCACGCTCCAGATGCTCACCCGGTACCGGCCTGGTCTCGAGGCGGTCGCGACCGCGCTGCTCGAGCACGAGACGCTGGACGGGCTCGAGGTCGAACGGCTGGTCGACGACGCCATGGGCTATCGCGCCGGCGGACCGCGCAAGGTGGTCCTCGCCGACGGCACGGTCGAGACGGTCGACGACGAAGGCCGCGAGCTCGACGAGGACGGGCGGCCGGTCCAGCCGATCTAGCGGGACCCGACCGCCAGGACCCAGGACTCAGGAGGCGGGGTGTTCGGCGCGGGCCTCGGCGACGGCAGCCCAGAGGTCCGTTGCGCTCACGGGTCCGACGAACGAGCGGCGCACCACCCCGTCGGCGTCGGCGACCACCACCATCGGCACGCCGGCGATCTCGTAGCGCTCGTGGAGGGTGCGGGTCTCGGAGTACTCGAGGTCGCACACCGCGACCTCGGGTGACGCGAGCGGCAGCACCTTCTCGCGCATCGCGGCGCAGGAGTCGCAGGCGCGCGACGAGAAGAGGGCGACGAGCCACGGCGCCTCGGGGCTCGGGAAGTCGGCCCGGAACAGCTGGCGGGGCACGGGGTACGAATCGTGGACCGGGCTCGCCGCGGCCTTCCGCCGGCGCTCGAGAACGACCGAGACCACCACCGCCACGAGCAGCAGGACGACCGCGATGCCGACGCGCAGGACCACGTCACGAACGTAGTGGACCGCACCTCCTGCTTTCGGTGCGACTTCCACCTCGTCCAGGGGGGTTCAACCCGCACCGAAGCGAGGTTCGTCAGGCGCCGAGGTCGGGGATGGCGCCGGCCATCGTGATGCCGGGCATCGCACCGGATGCCCGCTCGACCACGACCGGCGCGGTCGCTTCGACGACGACGGTCGCCGACGGGGAGGCTCCGAGCTTCACGAGGTCGAGCACGGCGCGCTTGCCGGGCTCCAGTCGGACGCGCTCGGCCGAGCGCGGCACGGACGCCTTGCCGTCGGCGAGCACGCGCACGCGGAACGTCACAGCCTGCCCACTCGGGTTCAGGACCGCGACGAGGTCCTGCGAGTTGCTCGCCGCGCGCGCCGGGGCGTCGACCCAGCGTCGCGCCCACTGCGTGGCGCCGATCGTCGTCGCGATGCCCCGCTGCACGCTCGCGATCGGTGCCTGCACCGCAACGAGCGATTCGGCGACGACGGGCTGTCGGCTCTCGACGGCGACCGAGAAGCCGACGCCCGGCGGCACGCGCCGGCCGAGATCCACCGACACCGCGGTGGCGGCCGGGAGGCTCACCGTCTCGGGCTCGAGCGCGCCGCCGTCGAGACGGGTCCGGACCCGAGCGGTCGTCGGCACCGAGCTCGGGTTGGCGATCACCATGACCTGCGTCCGGCCGGGCACGACCGATGCGTTCGCGAACTCCCAGTGCCGCGCGAGCTGCGGGCTCCCCAGCGAGAGCGCCAGGCCTTTGCGACCGTCGGTGCCGTCCAGGGTCAGCGACTGCTCGGCGACGACCCGTCCCCGGCGCGTGCTGACCTCGGTGGCGACCAGCGCGTGGCGGCGGGCCTGGTCCTGCACCGGGACGGTCACCCGGCTGTGGGCCGGGACCACGAAGCCCTGGAGGTCCTCGGGGCCGAGCGGGCCGGTGTCGGTCAGGAACTGGATGTTGACGATCGCGTCCTCGGCGAACGGGTTGAACAGCGCGAGGTCCTGCTGGGCTCCCTTGACGGTGGTCCCCGCCGCGAAGTGCCAGCTGCCCGCAGCGTCCCGCGCGCACGGCCCGTAGCCCGCGTCCCCGGTTCCCCTGACCGAGTGGGTGACGACCGAGCGCCCGCCGCTCACCTCCACCAGCACGCCGGGCTCGGAGACCGCGAGGATGTCGGCGACGCGCACGACGACGAGCGAGCGCGCCGCGATGTCGTAGGTCTTCGACGGCGCGGGTTGCGATGGACCCTGCATGACCGTCACCCGTGCGCGAGCGGCGACCCCGTCGACGTTGGCGATGATCACGCGCTCGTCCGCCCGCCCACCAGGGTTCGACGTCCCCTCGGCGCAGTACCACGCCGTCGCCTCGGCGCGCGCCTCCGGGAGCCGGGGTCCGAGCGCGACGACCTGCTCCGCCGTGCTCGTGCCGCTCGAACCCGAGCCGTCGACGAGCGCGGCGACGAGCAGACACCCCAGCACGATCACGATCACGACGATCCGGTTCCGGCGCGCGCTGGACGGGCTCACGGTCGCCCGGCCTTCGGCGGCTCGTCACTGGGGCGGCGCAGCGGCCACTTGAACCGGGCGCTGCCCCGCCAGAGCAGAAACGCGCCCACGACGAGCGCGATCTCGACGAGCACCAGCGGGTAGCGCTGCCACTGGTCGCCGTACGAGAACGACACCGCACCGGGTTGCGACAGCGTGTACCCGTTGGCGAATCCGAACGCGTGGCGGTGCGGGAGCGTCGTGCCGTTCGACGATGCGCTCCAGGCCCCGTCGTAGGACTGACCCCAGACGATCGCCCCGGCGGGCACGCGGACGCCGGGCCGCACCGGCTTGGCGCGCGCGGCCCCGGTGAGCGTGCCGATCGGGTCGGGCGGCGCGGTGCTGACCTGGTCGGCCGGGAGCGCAGCACCGACCGGGATCCACGCGTTGTTCTCGTAGAGCTCCAGCCCGGGCGGTCCCTCGAGCCGGACCAGGTCGAGCTGGTCGGCGAGCGCGACGAGCAGTCGGGCCGGGGCCGGATCCGAACGCGTGATGCCCGGGTTCGGGCGCTCGGGCACCGCGAGGTAGCGGACCCCCATCGGGCCGAGCAGCGCACCGACCCGGTTGCTGCGCCGGTCGCGCAGCTGGTCGACCGCGGCCCCGAGGCGCGCGCTCGATCCGCCGGCCGGCGGAGGCAGCGCGGTGCGCACGTCGCCCGGTCCGTCGTTGGTCATCCCGAAGCCGACGTCGCCGTGCACGACCGGGTCCACCGGGAGCACGGCCGGGTCGCCCAGCCAGAGCACCCGGAACTGCCCGCTCTCGCCCTCGGCCCGCATCCAGGACAGGTTGCTGTTCCAGTCGTTCGTCGGCATGTGCCAGCGGCCGTCGGTCGCGTCGAGCGCGAACGCGAACACCGGGAACGCGAGCGCGATCGCGCCTCCCACCGCGGCGACCTGGCGCCACCCGAAGTGGAACGCCCGCACGTCCTCGATGAACACGGCGACGCCCAGACCCACTGCGAGCGAGACGCCGAGCGCGGCCGGGACGAGGAGCCCTTCGACGGCCGGCATCGGCACGTCCGAGAAGAACCGCGACGGGATCCAGACGCACGCGAACGAGAGCAACGCGAGCACCCAGGCGCGCGTCGCCCACACCAGGCGCGGACCCGACGCGAGGACCAGGACCAGCAGGGCGGCCCCGGCGATGATCCAGCCGGACACCCCCGCGCCGTTCGGCCCGGTCTGGAAGCGCAGCACGTTCGAGAAGCTCTCGTCGAGGCGGAACGCGAAGCCGAGCGCGGCGAGCCGGTCCCCGGCACGGAGGAACGACAGCGGCCACGGCACGAGCAGCACGACACCGATCCCCGTGCTGGCCAGCGTCGCCCGCCACAGCGCGCCGAGCGCGCCCGCGCCGCGGGCGATCGGCTGTGCCAGCGTCAACGCGACGGCGAGCACGATCGGGAGGACGATCGCGGGCGGCCAGGCGGCGGTCGTCAACGCGACCAGCGCGCCGGTCGAGACCACGGCCCGCCACCAACGGCGCGGCGCGGACTCCGGGAGGTAGCCGCCGACGCGCAGCAGGCTCGCGACGATGAACGGCGCGAGCGCGTAGAGGACGAGCGGGCCGAAGCGACCGGCGGCCAGCGCGTTGCGGGGCAACGGATTGATCCCGTACGCGAGGGCCGCGACGACGGCAGACCGCCCGGGGCCGGTGATCCGGCGCCCGAGGCGCCAGGTGCCGAAGACGCCGAACGGGAGTGCGACGACGACGACGATCGTGCGCGCGAGCCCGGTCGCGCCGAGCAGCACCGTGCCGAGCACGGAGAAGACGCCGAGCTGCGCCGGTGCCGACGCGGTCGACCCGAGGTACGCGTAGCGCCACGCCGAGGTGAACGTGCCGAGGAGGTCGCTGACCCCCGGCCAGCCGGGGAGCTGGCCGACGACGGGCACACCGCCGAACACCAGCGAGCGCGACCCGATGAGCACGAGCAGCACGAACACGAGCGCGGCGATCGAGGTCGGCTCGCGGAGCCGACCGGACGCGCTGCCGGAGAGGTCGCGGCTGCGCTCGGAGAGGTTGCGGATCCGGTCCTCAGCCTGGAGCGAGCCCGCGACGTACCCGCGCACCCGCGCGCTGCCGCGCACCTGCATCGACCGCAGCTCGACGTCCGGCACCCGCCGAAGGGCCTGCGCCGATCGCCGGGCCCGCCGGAGGTCACCGAGGTTGCGGAAGTTCCACGCCCAGGCGCCGATCAGCGCGCGCGCCCGGTCCCGCCGACGGGCCAGCACGAACAGGACGACCTCGACCACGGCCAGCACGAGCGCGATCGGCAACAGGTACGCGAGCGACCATCCCGACGCCGACTTCAGCATGGCCCGGAGCCGGCTCCGTTGGGCGACGGCGGGCGGCACGGCCTCAGAGGTGTCGTGGACCTTGTCGGCCCGGCGGTGGCGGGCTCGGGCGTCCGGCGCGACCATCACGCGCGCACCCGCGATCCGGGCCCGCCAGCAGAGGTCGAGGTCCTCCGCGCCGGGGAAGGTCATCGCGTCGAATCCGCCGAGCTCGGCGAACAGGTCCGAGCGGACGAGCATGGCCGTGCTGGACACGAAGAAGACGTCCCGCACCGAGTCGTGCTGCTCCTGGTCCAGCTCTCCCGGCTCGATCCCCGAGTGCGGGACGCCGAACCGGTCGATCGCCATCCCGACCTCGAGCAGCACGTCGGGGTGGTCGTACTCGACGAGCTTGGGACCGATGATCGCGGCGTTGGATCGGAACGCCTCCTCGACGAGGAGCCGGACCGCGGACGGATCCACGACCACATCGTCGTGGCAGAACAGGAGGAAGGTGGCCCCCTTCACGACGTCGATCACGTCGTTGGCCGCGGCCGCGAAGCCCGCGGCCTCGGGGAGCCGCCGGACGAAGGCGCCGGGCAGGACGCTCGCCACCCGGGCGGTCGGGTCGACGGCCGAGCCGGTGTCGAGCACGAGCACCGTGACCGCCGGGTAGTCGGACCCGCCGATGGCGGCCAGGGTCTCCTCGAGCCAGGGCCCGGGGTCCCGCGTCACGACCACCGCGACGACCGGTGGGGCGACGACCGGCTCCGACGCCTCCCCGGTGGGCTCCGAGTCGAGCATCGGCCCGTCGGAGTGGGTCGGGGTGGTGTCCATGGGCCGGTCGAGCGTACTTCCGGGGTGGTCCCGGGCCGTGGCACGGTGACCGGGGTCACCGCCGGAGTGCTTGCAAGAGTTAGCACTCTGCGTTATGGTGCTTGCGCGGCGGCGCCGGACCGGCCTCCCCGAGGCATCCGGATCCGGCCCTCGTCCCTTCTCCCACCCGACCAGGAGCAATCCACCATGGACGTGAACTTCCGCAAGACCGCCACCGACACCGCCTACATCGTCGTCGGTGTCGGTGTGCTCGGCTTCCAGCAGGCGCAGGTCAAGCGCCGTGACGCCGCGACCCGGGTCAACGCCCTCCGCAAGGATGCGCGCAGCGCCGTCAAGAGCCAGGCCGACGCGATCACGAGCAAGGCGTCGGGCTACGCGGCGGGCCTGAGCGACATGGGTTCGACGGTGACCGGGACCGTCGGGAGCCTCGGCTCCACGGTGAGCGGCACCGTCGGGACCACCGTGTCGAGCACCCTCGACGCCGTGGGCAACCAGGTCAAGGCCGGTGCCGGCGCCGCGAAGAGCGCCGACCCCCGCGTCTGGGCCGAGCCGGTCGTCGGCGACATCCGGGTCCGCATCGAGCCCGTGGTCGAGCAGCTGCGCACGATCTCGCGGCCCGACATCTCGCTCCCCGGCGCGGTGAGCGCCATCCCGGAGCAGATCGCGAAGACGATCGAGCTCGGACGGTCCAAGGTGCAGGGCCGGCGCTTCACCCCGACCTCGATCCCGCACGCGGTCAACGGGGACGCCTGAGCCCGCTTCGATCCCGGGGCGCGGTGCCCCCCGCCGCGATCCCGACGACAAGGCCCCCGCTCCGGCGGGGGCCTTGTCGTCGCCGGCCGGGATCGAAGCGCGCCCTCCGGCGGCTTCACTCCGAAGATCTCCGGAGGGCGATCGCGCCGGCCGGGATCGAAGCGGCGCCCTCCGGCGGCTTAGGCTCGGCGGATGCTGGTGGCCCTGGCGGGTGGAGTGGGAGCGGCTCGCTTCCTGCGTGGGCTCGTGCGCGTCGTACCGCCCGCGGCGGTGACGGTCGTCGTCAACACCGCCGACGACGAGGTCTTCCACGGCCTCTACGTGTGCCCCGACCTCGACACGGTCACGTACACCCTGGCCGGCGCGGAGCACCCCGAGCAGGGGTGGGGCCTCGCGGGCGAGACGTTCGTGACGATGGACGCGCTGGACCGCTACGGCCAGGACACCTGGTTCCGGCTGGGTGACCGCGACCTCGGCACCCACATCTACCGGACCGAGCGACTCGCCGAGGGCGCCACGATCTCCGAGGTCGCGGCCGAGATCGCGAACGCATGGGGCATCGTGCCCCGGATCCTCCCGATGACCGACGACCGGGTCGCGACCCGGGTCACGGTCGATCGCGACCACGGCGCCCACGAGATCCTGGCGATGCAGGAGTGGTTCGTGCGCGAGCGGGCCGAACCGCCCGTGGCGGCGGTCGAGTTCGAAGGTGCCACGACGTCGCGTCCCGCGCCCGGGGTGCTCGAGGCCCTCGAGGCGGCGGAGACGATCCTGGTGTGCCCGTCCAACCCGGTCATCTCCATCGGACCGATCCTCGCCGTCCCCGGGATCCGGGAGGTGCTGACCCGCCGTCGCGACCGCGTCGTCGGGGTGAGCCCCATCATCGCCGGCGCTCCGGTGAAGGGCCCGGCCGACCGGCTCATGGGGCCCCTGGGGATCGAGGTCAGCTGCGTCGGGGTCGCCCGGGCGTACGCCGACTTCTGCGGCACGCTCGTGATCGACTCCGGGGACGGGGACCGCGCCGGCGATGTCGAGGCCACCGGTGTCCACGCAGTGATCGTGGACACCCTCATGACCGACGCCCGCGTCGCCGCCGCGCTCGCCCGGCACACGCTCGACGCCGTCGCCTGACCCGTGGGTGCGCTCACGGTCATCCCGGTCGGCGGGATCCCCGAGATCCGGGTGGGTGACTCGCTCGGTGCGCTGATCGCGACCGCGGCCGAGGACCAGGAAACACCGCTCGCGGACGGGGACTGCCTCGTGGTGACCCAGAAGGTCGTCTCGAAGGTCGAGGGGCGCCTCGTCCCGCTCGACCACGACGACCTCGACGCCCGCCGCGCGCTCGTCGAGCAGGAGTCCGTGCGCGTCCTGCGCCGCCGGGGAGACCTGATCATCAGCGAGACGCGCCACGGGTTCGTGTGTGCGAACGCCGGCATCGACCTCTCGAACGTCGACGCGGGCTCGGCGGCGCTCCTCCCCGTGGACAGCGACCGCTCCGCCCACCGCATCCGGTGGACGATCCGGGCCGCGACGGGCGTCGACCTCGCGGTCGTCATCTCGGACACGTTCGGCCGGGCCTGGCGCCACGGGCTGACCGACGTCGCGATCGGGGTGTCAGGACTGGGCGCGGTCGTCGACCTGCGCGGTCAGCCGGACGCGCTCGGCCGCGAGCTGCACGTCACCGAGGTCGCGGTGGCGGACGAGGTCGCCAGCGCGGCCGAGCTCGTCATGGGCAAGGCCGCAGCGATCCCCGTCGCGATCGTGCGCGGCCTGGACCCGGAGTGGTTCCGCGACGGCTCGGTGCAGGAGCTCATCCGCGCGCCGAAGGACGATCTCTTCCGGTGAGCAGCCGGGCCGGGACGGTCCCCGCGTTCCTCGAGGCGCGCCGCTCGATCCGCTCGTTCACCGCCGAACCGGTCTCACGCGTCGCGCTCGACGGGTTGGTCGAAGCCGCGTGCATCGCGCCCGCACCGCACCACTCACGACCGTGGCGCTTCGTCGTCGTCGACTCGGACACGGCCAAGCGGGATCTCGCGACCGGCATGGGCGAGCGGTGGCGCATCGACCTCCGCGCCGACGGCATGGCGCGGGAGCGGGTCGACGAGCTCGTGGCGGCCTCCCACGAGAAGCTCGAGCGCGCGCCGGCACTGGTGCTCGGCTGCCTCACCAAGGACGGCCTCGATCGCTACCCCGATCCGGCCCGGCAGCGGGCCGAGTGGGGCATGGCCCTGCTGTCGCTCGGCGCCGCGGTCGAGAACCTGATGGTCGCGGCCGCCGATGCCGGTCTGGCGTCGTGTTGGGTCGCGGCGCCGATCTTCTGCCCGGAAGCCGCACGCGACGCGCTCGGGCTCCCCGAGGTCTGGCTCCCGCACGCGCTCGTGCTCGTCGGCCACCCCGACCCCGCGTACGTCGGCCGGCCCCGGCCCCCGGTACCCCTCGACGAGCTGCGCGCCTACCGGTAACCCTGCCGGCCGGCAGAGATCGTGGAGAACCGCTGCCGGCCGTCAGTCGGTCACGGTCCGGCAGTCGGCCGGCAGAGATCGTGGAGAACCGCTGCCGGCCGTCAGTCGGTCACGGTCCGGCAGTCGGCCGGCAGAGATCGTGGAGAACCGCTGCCGGCCGTCAGTCGGTCACGGTCCGGCAGTCGGCCGGCAGAGATCGTGGAGAACCGCTGCCGGCCGTCAGTCGGTCACGGTCCGGCAGTCGGCCGGCAGAGATCGTGGGGAGCCGTCAGCGGGCCGCGGCGCGCTGCTCGCGGAACCAGTCGAGCGTGCGCTCCACCCCGGTGTCGAGGTCCGTCCACGGCTTCCACCCGAGGTGGATCTCGGCCCGGCCCGGGTCCAGCGCCGAGCGCTCGAGCTCGCCCGGCCGCGCGGGCGCGTGGTTGGGCTCCTCCGTGTATCCGACCGCGCGAGCGATCGAGTCGTAGAGCTCCTGCACGCTCGTCTCGATCCCGGTGCCGATGTTGATGACGAGCCCGCTCCCCTTCTCGGACGCGCGTACGAGCGCGTCGACCACGTCGTCGACGAAGACGAAGTCACGGGTTTGCCGGCCGTCACCGAAGATCGTCGGACGGCTCCGGTCCAACATCATCCCCGCGAAGATCGCGACCACCCCGGCTTCGCCGTGCGGGTCCTGGCGCGGTCCGTAGACGTTGGCGAACGCGAGCGCGGAGTACTCGAGCCCGTGGATCTCCCGGTAGTAGTGCAGGTAGTCGCACGACGCCTTCTTGGCCACGCCGTACGGCGACTCCGGGCGCTGCGGGTGTCCCTCCTTCACGGGGAGGTGCTCGGGCGTTCCGTAGAGCGTGCCTCCCGACGCCGCGAACACCACCTTCTGGGTCCCGGCGGCGAGCGCGCCCTGACACACGTTCAGGGTGCCGAGGATGTTGACCTCTGCGTCGAAGACCGGGCGGGCGACCGACACGCGCACGTCCGCCTGCGCCGCGAGGTGGAACACCACGTCGGGCTTGCGGTGCGCGATCAGGTCGGTGATCGCGGGCGAGCGCACGTCCAGGCGGTGGAACGAGAACTTCCGCGTCGTGAGCGACCGGGCGTCGGCCAGGTTCGCGAGCGAGCCCGTCGAGAGGTCGTCGACCACGTCGACGTCCCACGCCTCGGCCAGGAGCCGGTCCGCGAGCGTCGAGCCGATGAACCCGGCCCCACCGGTCACGAGCGCCTTCACGATGCCTCCCCGCACGCCAGCCCGACGTCGGGCCCGACCACCTCGTCGACGATCCGGGACCCGGATGCCACCACCGCTCCCTCGAGCAGCACCGAGCGCAGCAGGAGGCTGCCCGCTCCGACGCTCGTGCGCGGCCCCAGCACCGACGCCTCGATCCTCGCGTCGGGCCCGACGCGGGCGTCGATCCCGACGACCGACGGCCCGATCACGACGGCGGTCGGGTCGATCCGCGCGCCGGCCTCGGTCCACACGCCGTCGGAGACCTCCGTCGCATCCGGGACCGGGAGGCCGAGGCGGCCGCTCGCGACGTCGCGCTGGGCCTCGAGGTACTTCTGCGGAGTCCCGATGTCGAGCCAGTACGCGGGCGACTGCATCGCGTAGAGCCGGCCCGGCGACTCGAGCATGCGCGGGAACGTCTCGCGCTCGATCGACACCGTGAGCCGGGGCGGGATGGAGTCCACGAGGTCGGGCTCGAGTACGTAGGTGCCCGCATTGATCCAGTTGGTCGGCGCGGTGCCGGGCGGAGGCTTCTCGACGAACGCCACGACCTCGCCGTCGGCGCGCGTCGGCACGACGCCGAACGCGGACGGATCGCCGACCTGGGTCAGCGCGATCGTCGCGGCTGCCTCGCGCACGGTGTGGAAGGCGACGAGCGCGTCGAGGTCGAGGTCGGTGAGCACGTCGCCGTTGCACACGAGCATCCGCTCGTCGATGCCCTCGGCGGCGAACCGGATGCCACCGGCGGTGCCGAGCGGCTCGTGCTCGACCACGAAGCGGAGCTTGATGTCGCCGAAGCGATCGTCCGCGAAGTGCTGCTGGAACGCCTCGGGCAGATAGCCGAGCGACAGGACGACCTCGTCGACCCCGTGCGCACCCAGCCAGGTCAGCTGCCGTTCGAGGAACGGGACGTTGGCGATCGGGAGCAGCGGCTTCGGCGTCGTGAGGGTCAGGGGGCGGAGGCGGGTGCCCTGCCCGCCGACGAGGACGACCGCCTTCACGGCGAGGTGGTGGCCGTGCCGCCGCCGGACGGGGCCGTCGTCGAGCTGTCGATCGGTGGCGAGGTGGTCGTGCTGCCGCCGGACGGGGCCGTCGTCGCGGTCACCGGCTGCCCACCGAGGTCCTCGATGTTCGTGAGCGCTTCCTCCGCCTTCGGCGGCTTCGGCAGCTTCACGCCCTTCGGCAGCAGGTACAGCGCCACGATGTCGCCGTTCTTCGGGTGGTAGTCCGAGATGCTCCCCGAGCGCGGCGAGCCGCTCCACGGCTTGCCGAACCTCCCGACGGTCCATTGGACCTCGGCCTTCTTGGCCTCGGAGCCCGACCCGCAGGAGTCGCCCGTCTTGTGCTCCTTGTCGTCCCAGACCTTGAAGGACGACTCGCCGGCGCTCCACCCGCCGTAGCCCAGGAAGCGCCCGACGGTGGCCTTGGCGCCCGCCTCGTCGCTCGCGAACGGGTGGATGTGCATCAGCCCGTCGCCGTGGGAGTGCAGCCCGGCGCGGATGCCCGCCTGATCGGCGCGGTCCTCGAAGGATGGCGCGTTCGGGAGCCAGGTGCCGCACACGTCGACGCCGAGGAAGGCGTGCCAGTGGTCCCCGATCGTCGGCGCCGCGTCCGCGTTGTTCTGGCGGTCGGCGTAGGTCAGGGTGACGAGCAGGACACCGACGACCACCACGACGACCGTGGTCACCGTCCACACCATCGAGCCGGTGCGGCGCTTCGGACGACGGACCCGGGACCGGATCCGGGCGCGGTTGTACTTGCTCGGCTTGGCCATGACGCGGGTCAGGTTACTCGCTGACCCCCGACGCTCCGGAGCGCGCCCGGACCGCCGCGCCGCCCGCGACCACCGTGGCGCGGGCGGCCAGGAACCCTGCCGCAACGGGGAGGAGCAGGCGCCGCGGACCGTGCCACCACTTGTCCGCGTACTGGTAGGCGGCCCGGTGGTGCTCGACGATGGAGCGGACTGGACGGCGGACCCGGCTGCCTCCGACTGTGTGCACCACCCGGCCGTGCGGTTCGTAGGTGATCGTCCAGCCGTCGGCGCCGAGACGCCGGCACAGGTCCACGTCCTCAAAGAAGAGGAAGAACCGCTCGTCCCAGCCCCCGACGCGGTCGAGTGCCTCGCGTCGCAGCCACAACGCCGCGCCCGACACCCACGCGACGTCCCGAGCCACGTCCGGATCGGCCTCGAGCTGGCGGTAGGCCTCGGTGAAGCGGTTCGTGGGCGCGATGCTCCCGAGCAGCGCGTGACCGATCGCGTCGCCGAGCGACGGTGCCGAGCGCGCGGAGGGGTACTGGGAGCCGTCGGGGTTCAGAAGGCGCGGGCCGACCGCGGCGATCCGCTCGTCCGCGTCGAACCGGGCGAGCACGGCCCCGGCGGTGCCGGCTGCGACGACCGCATCGGGGTTGAGCACCGCGACGACGGGCGCGCGAGTGGCTGCGATCCCCACGTTGGCCGCCCGGCCGTAGCCCAGGTTCGCGTCCGGGTGCACGACGGGGACCGCAGGGAACCGCGACCGGACCTCCTCGGCCGACCCGTCACGCGAGCCGTTGTCGACCACGACGATCTCGGGGGTGCCGGCCGAATCGTCGGCCAGCAGCGACGCGACGCACCCGACCAGCGCGAGACCGGCCTCGTAGTTGACCACGACCGCGGCCCAGCGCGGATCGGAAGGCACCAGGTCAACGCCCGATCGGCATCACTCGACGAAGCGGAACTTCACGAGTGCGTAGAGCGCCGCGAAGCCGTCCCGCCAGGTGATCTTCTTGCCCTCGTCGAACTCACGGCCGAGGTACGAGATCGGCACCTCGTAGATGCGGATCCCCTTGCGCAGCACCTTCGCGGTGATCTCGGGCTCGAAGTCGAACCGGTCGGACCGGACGGTGACGTCGCGGAGCACGTCGCGATCGAACAGCTTGTAGCAAGTCTCCATGTCGGAGAGCGTCGTGTTGTAGAGGAGGTTCGTGACGAGCGAGAGCACCCGGTTCCCGCACCAGTGCAGGAATAGCATGTTCCGGCGTTCACCCGTGAACCGCGAGCCGTACACGACCTGCGCGCGACCCTTCAACATCGGCGTGAGCAGCTTGATCCAGTCGTCGGGGTCGTACTCGAGGTCGGCGTCCTGGATGAGCACGAGATCGCCGGTGACGTGCTGGAGGCCGGTCCGGATCGCCGCGCCCTTGCCCTGGTTCCGACCGTGCGACACGACCTTGGTGGTGTTGTCGCGCAGCTGCGCGAGCACCATGCGCGTGCCGTCGTCGCTGCCGTCGTCCACAACGATGAACTCCCGATCGACGGGCAGGTCGACCGCGCGCATGCGCCGGAGGATCTCGACGACGGTGTTGCGCTCGTTGAAGACCGGCACGATCACCGAGAGCTTGCGGTAGGCCTTCACGGGGGGCGCGGCGATGGCCGGTACCGGAAGTTGCGTGGGCTCCGGGATCTCGTGGCCGGTCACGTCACGCGCTCCCTTCGGTACCACTCCAGGGTCCGGGTCAGACCCTCCTGCAGCTGGATCCGGGGCTCCCAGCCGAGCACTTCCCGGGCGAGCGTGATGTCGGGTTGGCGCTGGCTCGGGTCGTCCGTGGGCAGCGGTTCGTACGCGATCTCCGACGACGAACCGGTCACGTCGAGCACGGCGCGGGCGAGCTCGACGATCGTGAACTCGTTGGGATTGCCGATGTTGACCGGGCCGATGTGGTCCGACCGCAGGAGCCCGAGGACGCCGGTGATCAGGTCGTCGACGTAGCAGAACGACCGGGTCTGCCCGCCGTCGCCGTACACGGTGAGCGGCTTGCCCTCCATCGCCTGGACCAAGAAGTTGGACACGACCCGCCCGTCCGCCGGACGCAGCCGCGGGCCGTAGGTGTTGAAGATCCGCGCGATCCGCACGTCGAGACCGTGGGCGCGGTGGTACGCCAGGGCCATCGCCTCGGCGAAGCGCTTGGCTTCGTCGTAGACCCCCCGGGGTCCGACCGGGTTGACGTTGCCCCAGTAGCTCTCGGGCTGCGGGTGCACGAGCGGGTCGCCGTAGACCTCGCTCGTCGACGCGAGGACGTACCGGGCCTGCTTCGCCAGCGCGAGCCCGAGCGTGTTGTGGGTGCCGAGGGCGCCGACCTTCATCGTCTTGATCGGGTGCTCGAGGTAGTCCTGCGGGCTCGCGGGGCTCGCGAAGTGGAGCACCGCGTCCACGGCGCCCGTGACGTGGATGAAGTTCGTGACGTCGTAGCGCTCGAAGGTGAACTCCGGACGCGACATCAGGTTGGCCATGTTCTCGACGCGACCGGTCAGCATGTTGTCGAGGCCGACCACGTCCCACCCGTCGTCGATCAACCGCTCGGTCAGGTGTGACGCGAGGAACCCAGCGGCGCCGGTGACCACCGCTCTGGGTCTCGGGTTGTCGCCGGCGCGCCGGCGGGGCGTGGACTCCACTAGCGGCCGACCCCTTCGTAGGTGAAACCGCGGCGACGCAGGGTCACTGGGTCGAGGAGGTTGCGGGCGTCGAGAACGGCCGGGCGCGCGAGCGCGTCGTGGACGCGCTCGTAGTCGAGCCACCGGAACTCGTCCCACTCCGTGAGCACCGCCAGCACCTGGGCTCCGTCGCACGCCTGGTACGGGTCCGAGACGACTTCGAGGCCCGGGACCAGCGCCGCCGCACGCTCCGCGGCCGCGGGGTCGTAGGCCCGCACCGTTGCGCCCTCCTCGAGCAGGCGACGGGCGATCACCACCGCGGGAGAGTCGCGCAGATCGTCGGTGTTGGCCTTGAACGTGAGACCCCACACGGCGACCGTGATCCCGTCGAGCTCACCGCCGGCGAGCCCTCGGACCTTGTCGACCATCCGCTCGTGCTGGCGCCGGTTCACGTCGACGACGCCCTCGAGCAGCGAGAAGTCGTAGTCGTTGCTGCGGGCTGCGTAGAGGAGCGCCGCGGTGTCCTTCGGGAAGCACGAGCCGCCGTAGCCCGGGCCCGGGTGCAGGAACTCGAAGCCGATCCGCTGGTCGTACCCCATCCCGAGCGCGACCTCGCGGACGTCCGCGTCGACGTTCTCGCAGAGGTTGGCGATCGCGTTCATGAAGGAGATCTTGGTCGCGAGGAACGCGTTCGACGCGTACTTGATCATCTCGGCCGACGCGGGGTCGGTCACGAGCATCGGGGCGTTGATCGAGCGGTAGAGCTCGCTCACCCGGACGGCGACTGCGGGATCGTCGCACCCGATGACCACGCGGTGGGGCTCGAGGAAGTCGCGCACGGACGTGCCCTCGCGCAGGAACTCGGGGTTCGACGCCACCCCGACCTCCTCGATCGCGGCCCCACCCTCGGCGAGGATGCGCTGGACCACGCGGGTCGAGCCCACGGGCATCGTCGACTTGTTGATGACGACCGTCCCCGGGCGCAGCACCGGCGCGATCTCGCGGGCCACGTCCTCGACGAAGGAGAGGTTGGCCGATCCGTCCTCCGCCTGCGGGGTCGGGACGCAGAGGAACACGAACTCGGCGATGCCGGCAGCCCGCGCGGCCCCGACGACGAAGGCCAGCCGCCGCGACGAGAGTCCCTCGTCAACGAGGGCCTGGAGCCCGTCCTCGAGGATCGGGATCTCCCCCTTCGAGAGCGCCGCCACCCGTTCCGTGTCGATGTCTGCACACGTGACGCGATGGCCGAGGTGGGCGAGGCAGGTCGCCGTGGTCAGGCCGACGTAGCCGGCTCCGATGACCGCAACATCACTCATGCCTCGTCCGCTCCTGGCCCTGCGGGCCGGGCCGCTCGGGCCCCGCTCCGCGTCGTCCACCGCTGATGGTGGGTCACGGCGTCACTCATGGGTCGGTCCTCTTTCCGCGCCCCGGGCTTCCCAGCCTTCGTGGTGCGCGCGGTCACCACCGAGCCGGGGCATCCGGGCAATTCTAGGGGTTCGTCCGCGTCGGAGCGGCCTTCTCGGCTCAGCAGCCTGCGGCGCCCGGAGCCGTCGTGGTGGTCGACCCCGATTTGCCGGACTTCCTGGCCGTGGTGGTCGTCGTGGGGTGCTGGTGCTTGCTGCCCTTCGCCACGCCGTTGAAGTCCTTCGCGATCATGACCACGACGTCGGCATCCGAGATGTCGGAGTCCGCGACGACGTGGCCCACGCCCTTCATGTAGCTCGCGACCAGCAGCGCCTTGCTCTCGTTGCCGGGGCGGTAGTGGATCTCGGTCGAGCCCAGCAGCTGGTGGTTGCCGATCCCGGCAGGGGCGAAGCTGTAGCGCTGGAAGCCGGCGAGCGCCGTGCCCGCGGCACCCGCCGCGCCAGAGGCGTTGAGCACCCGCACGCGGACCTGCGAGGGCAGCAGCTTCGTGAAGTCCGGCGCCTGCGGGCCGCCGAAGGTGCGGAGCTCGGCCAGCACCGAGTTCGCGTCGGGCTGCTTCAGCACGACATGCGCCCCGTCGGGCGCGGACTGCACCGGGATGGTCTGCATCTGGATCGCGCTGTCGTCGTTCGGGTTGACCTTCCGGAACGTGTTGACGAGCTGGAAGATGTCCTGCTTGCTCAGCTGCCGGTCGACCTTGAGCTTCGGGACGATCGCGTCGGCGATGTCGAGTGCCGTGAGCGGGTTCGCCGCTCCCTTCCGGGCCGCGACGTCCGCGAGCTTGCGGATGAAGTTCTGCTGGCGGGTGATGCGGTCCAGGTCGGCGCGAGGGCTGGCATCGGTCCACTGTCCGGAGACGAGGTACTCGAGGTGGCGAGCCCGCGCGTACTCGAGCGACTGCGTACCGTCGAGGGAGATGCAGCCGGGCGTCGGGATGTTCAGCCCCGAGTAGCTGTCGCGTGCCGGTGCCGGGAAGTAGACGGGGATCTTCCCGACCGCGTCAACGATGCCGACGAACGCGGTGAAGTTGATCTCGACGTAGTGGTTCACCTCGACGTCGAAGTTGTCCTTGATCGTGTCGATGACCTTCTGAGGGCCGTCGTTGAACGCCGAGTTGATGAGGGCCCGCCCGTGCCCGGGGACGTTCACGAGGAGATCGCGCGGAAACGAGACGAGGAGGCTCGTCTTCGCGTCCGGATCGATGTGGACGATCATCAGGGTGTCGGACTTCGGCGGGCCCGTGTCGGCTTCGGTCCCGAAGGCCTTGGCGTTGTCGAGGCCCGACCGCGAGTCCGATCCGATGATCAGGTAGTTCCCGGCCTTGCCCGGTCCGGGCGCCAGGGTGAGGTTCCCCACCCGGGGGATGTCGTTCAGCTTCGAGTCCACGACGCGGTTGCCCACGACGAGGCCGCCCGTGACGAGCACGAACGTGACGACGAGGGCGATGACGTAGCGCCGAACGAAGGCGCGCCAAGGTGGAAGGGAGGCAACCACGGTTCAACGATGGTAGTGAAGCACCACCCGAATTCGCGGGCAGGGGACCCCCGATACCCTGCTGGCATGGAGGTCGGGCCCATCCTGGCGGCGTTGCCGGCCGCACTCCCGGCCGCGGTCGGGTTCGACGGGACCCGGGCGATCGTGGCCTGCGGGGCCGACGAGGTGCTCGCCGCCGACGGGCCGGACGCGTTCGACCGGATCGACCGGCTGGCGCCGGGGTGGTGGGCCGGGTTCCTCGCTTACGACCTCGGGCGCAGCGTGGAACGGGTCGTGTCGCGCTCGGGCGCGGCGGCGCGCGCGATCCGGACGTTGTCCTCCTCCGCTTCGCGGCGCGCGTGGAGATCGACCGCCGCGGCGGCGATTGCCGCGTCTTCGGGCGCGGCGCCGCGCGGCGCACGCTCGATGCGGCGCTCGCGGGCGGTGCCGCGGCCCACGCACCGGGGGCGCCCGGGTTGGGGCCGTGGGCGTCGAGCCTCGACCGCCCGGAGTTCGAAGCCGGGGTGCGGACGATCGTCGCGAACATCGAGGCGGGCGACTGCTACCAGGTGAACCTCACGCGGCAGCTGACGTGCGCGCGTGAGGCCGACCCGGTCGCGCTCTGGCGCGCGCTCGAGTCGGGCAACCCGGCGCCGCACGCGTCGTTCCTGCGCGTCGGTGTGGACGAGATCGGCTCCGATCTCGCGGTCGTCTCCGCGTCACCGGAGCGGTTCCTGCGCGTCGACGGCCCCGAGGTCGAGACCCGACCGATCAAGGGCACCGCCGCGTCCCCGGCGACGCTGCGCCGCAGCGCCAAGGACCGGGCGGAGAACGTGATGATCGTGGACCTCGCCCGCAACGACCTCGGCCGGGTCTGCGAGCCGGGCACCATCGTCGTCCCGAGCCTCTGTGACCTCGAGACCCACCCCGGGCTCGTCCACCTCGTGAGCACGGTGCGCGGGATGCGCCGACCGGGCGTCGGGCTCGGCGGCCTGCTGCGGGCCACGTTCCCGCCCGCCTCGGTCACCGGTGCACCGAAGCCTCGCGTCCTCCAGGAGATCGAGGATCTCGAGCCCGTCCCGCGCGGCGTGTACTGCGGCGCGGTCGGCTGGATCGACACGGCTGCGGACCGGGCCGACCTTGCGGTCGCGATCCGCACCTTCACCGCGCACGCGGGCGAGACGCGGCTCGGCGTCGGCTCCGGCATCACCGCCGACTCGGACCCCGCGGCCGAGTGGCGCGAGAGCGAGCTGAAGGCGGCGCGGCTGCTGGCCGTCGCGCGCTCGGGTGCCGCGGCGGCCCTCCCGGAAGGCGCGGTCGCGGTCCGGCGGTCGCCGTCCGGGGATCTTCGAAGCTCGCCGGAGCCGGCCTCGGCGGCCCGATGAAGCTCTGGGTCAACGGCATCCTCGACGAGGCGGACGCACTCCGCATCTCGCCCCTGGACCACGGCCTGCTCGTCGGCGACGGGGTCTTCGAGACGTTGCGCGTCTACGACGGCGTCCCGTTCGTGTGGCGGCGCCACCATGAGCGGCTCGGGTACTCGGCGTCCGGGATCGGGCTCGACGTGCCGAAGTCCACGGAGCTGCGCACCGCGGCCGACGCGGTGCTCGATGCCAACGGGCTCGGCGACGGCCGGTTGCGCATCACGGTCACCGGCGGCGAGTCCCCGCTCGGCTCCGAGCGCGGGAGCGCCACGCCGACGGTGATCGTCGCCGCGAGCGAGCTCGCACCTGCCATGGCGCAGGCGGATGTCGTGACCGTCCCCTGGGCGCGCAACGAGCACGGTGCGGTCGCGGGCCTCAAGACGATCTCGTACGCGGAGAACGTCCGGGCCCTCGCCTACGCCCGCGAGCACGGCGCGATCGAGGCGGTGTTCCCCAACACGCGCGGTGACCTCTGCGAGGCGACCGGCTCGAACGTGTTCCTCGTGTTCCAGGGCGTCCTGCACACGCCGCCCGGAGACGCCGGCTGCCTGCTCGGGGTGACGCGCGCGCTCCTCCTCGAGCTCGCGACCGGGCTCGGGATCCCGGTCGAGGAGGCAGCACTGCCGCTCGACGCGCTCCACCGCTGCGACGAGGCGTTCCTCTCGTCGACGACCCGCGAGGTGCAGGCGATCGCGCGTGTGGACGGCCACGACCTGGCCGCGGTCGGCGGGCCGGTGACCACCCGCCTGGCGGACGCCTTCACCGAGCTCGTCGCGCGCGACCTCGATCCATAAGGACTGCTCATCAAGATCTCCGGAGGGCGAGCGCCGGACCGTCGTCACCCGACGCCCTCCGGCGGCTCTCCACGATCTCCGGAGGGCGAGCGCCGGACCGTCGTCACCCGACGCCCTCCGGCGGCTCCGCGTCGCGCAGGTGCACGACGTCGCCGGAGGCGATGACCTCAATCGACCCGTCGACCTCGACCAGCAGCCGGCCCGCGTCGTCGACGTCCACCGCGTGCCCCACCAGGGTGCCGTCGGCGCGCTCGACGCGGACCCGGCGCCCGAGGGTTCCCAGCCCGAGCCGGTACCGCCGCCGTGTCTCGTCCAGGTCGGCCAACCGCAGGTCGTACCGAACGAGGAAGCCGGCGAGCAGCTCGTCGCGCGAGGTCGTTCGCCCGCTCTCGAGGTTGCACGCGGTCGCGACGCCCTCGAGCTCGCGCGGGATCTCCGGCCAGTCGAGGTTCACGCCGATGCCGACGACGACCGCGTCCCCGGTGGCCTCCGCCAGGATGCCGGCGATCTTGCGGTTCCCGACCAGGAGGTCGTTCGGCCACTTCGTGGACGCGTTGACCCGCGCCGTCAGCTCGAGCGCCTCCGCCATCGCGACCGCGGCGGCCATCACGACGACGTGACGCTCCTCGGGCGGGAGCTCGGGGCGGAGGAGGACCGACACGAGCAGCGACGCCCCCGGCGGCGCGGTCCAGGTCCGGCCGAGGCGGCCGCGGCCCGCCCGCTGGTGGTCGGCGACCACGACCACACCGTCCGGCGCGCCGGCGCGAGCGAGGTCCAGTGCGTACCGGTTCGTCGAGTCCGTCTCGGCCAGCCGGCGGACGTCCTGGAAGCGCGCCGGAATGGCCTCGGGATCGGGCACGGCCCGTAGGATACGGCCGACCCGTCTCCACCGGCCGAGGTTCACGTGCTGCAGAAGATCCTGATCGCCAACCGCGGCGAGATCGCCGTCCGCGTCATGCGGACGTGTCGCGAGCTGGGGATCCCCACCGTCGCGGTGTACTCCGAGCTCGACCGGGATGCGCTCCACGTCCGCTACGCCGACGAGGCGTACGCGCTCGGCGGCCAGACCGCGGCCGAGAGCTACCTCAACACCGACGCGATCCTCGGCGTGATCGAGCGCTCAGGCGCCGACGGCGTGCACCCGGGCTACGGCTTCTACGCCGAGAACGCGGAGTTCGCCCGGGTCATAGGCGACCGCGGCGTCACCTGGATCGGGCCGCCGCCGGAGGCCATCGAGGTGATGGGCGACAAGATCTCCGCTCGGCGGGCGGCGGACCGCGGCGGCGTGGCGAGCGTGCCGGGCACGCTGGACCCGATCGAGAGCCCCGACGACGTGATCGCCTTCGGCGAGAAGGTCGGTTGGCCGGTCGCGATCAAGGCTGCGTACGGCGGCGGCGGCCGCGGGATGAAGGTGGTCGAGGACGCGGCCTCCGCGCCTTCGGCCCTCGACTCGGCCCGGCGCGAGGCGCAGGCCTACTTCGGGCGCTCCGAGGCGTACCTCGAGAAGTACCTGCCGCGCCCGCGCCACATCGAGATGCAGATCTTCGCCGATACCCACGGCAACGCGGTCTGGCTGGGCGAGCGCGACTGCTCGGTCCAGCGGCGCCACCAGAAGCTGGTCGAGGAGTCTCCCGCGTCGGGCCTGAGCGAGAAGATCCGCGCCGCGATGGGCGAGGCCGCGCTGAAGGTCGCGAAGGCGTGCGGGTACGTGAACGCGGGCACGGTGGAGATGCTCTACCAGCCGCCCGAGGGTGGCGGCGACGGGGACTTCTACTTCCTCGAGATGAACACCCGGCTCCAGGTCGAGCACTGCGTCACCGAGATGGTCACCTCGCTCGACCTCGTGGCCGAGCAGATCCACGTCGCGAGCGGGGAGCGGCTGTCGTTCACCCAGGAGTCCGTCGAGCACCACGGCCACTCGATCGAGGTGCGGGTCAACGCGGAGAACGCGGCCAAGGGCTTCCTCCCCTCGCCCGGGACGGTCACGAAGCTGCGGGTCCCGTCGGGTCCGGGCGTCCGGTGGGACGGCGGGTACGAAGAGGGCGACACGATCTCGCAGTACTACGACAACCTCCTCGCGAAGCTGGTGGTGTGGGCGCCGGATCGCGACCGTGCCCGGCACCGGATGCTGCGCGCGCTGCAGGAGCTCGTCGTCGATGGCATCCACACGACGGTTCCCGCACACGAGCTCGTGCTCGCGCACCCGGACTTCGCGGCGGGGCACCACTCGACGAACTGGCTCGAGAACGAGGTCGACCTGGCGGGCCTGACGTCCGACGCGGGCGCGACGACCGCGGTCGACAGCGACACCGAGGCGCTCACCGAGCGGACCGTGCCGGTCGAGGTGGACGGCAAGCGGTTCGACGTGAAGCTCTGGCTCCCCGACGCGCCGGTTGTCGCGAGCGCCGGCCCGGGAGGGGCGAAGCGGGCCCCGAAGCCGAAGGCGGCCGCGTCGTCCGGCTCGGGCGGTGACGGCACCGTCAACGCGCCGATGCAGGGCACGATCGTCAAGGTGCTCGTGAACGTCGGCGACGCGGTCGAGGTCGGGCAAGGACTGCTCGTGCTCGAGGCGATGAAGATGGAGAACCACATCGCCGCCGAGCGGACCGGGACCGTCGCGGAGGTCCGGGTGAGCGCGGGCGAGACCGTCGGGACCGGCGCGGTCCTCGTCATCATCGAGTAGCGCTCGCACTCGTGGGCGCCCCGCTCTTCGTCGTCGACGCGTTCACGGAAGCCCCCTTCGGCGGAAACCCGGCCGCAGTGTGCCTCCTCGACGCGCCGGCCGATCCGGTGTGGATGCAGACCGTCGCGGCGGAGATGAACCTCTCGGAGACCGCGTTCGTGGTTCCCGCCGGTGCGGCATTCGGCTTGCGGTGGTTCACGCCGGAGGTCGAGGTCGATCTGTGCGGGCACGCCACGCTGGCGAGCGCGCACGTTCTCTGGGAGGGTTGGCTGCCGCTCGCGGTCGACGCCCGGTTCGAGACGCGCCGCGGCGAGCTCGTCTGCACCCGCGCGGGCGACCGCATCGAGATGCACCTCCCCGCCGACCCCACCGAGCCGATCGCGGTCACCCACGCGCTCACCGACGCGCTCGGCATCGAGGTCGTGGAGGTGTCGCAGAGCCGGGTCGGCAAGCTGGTCGTGCTCTCCGACGCGGCAGCAGTCCGCGCCGTCACGCCCGACTTCGGTGCGATCGCGCGGCTCCCCGGCGGCGGCGTGATCGTCACCGCCGAGGCGGATGCGCCCGGCACCGACTTCGTCTCTCGCTACTTCGCTCCCGCGGTCGGCATCGACGAGGACCCGGTGACCGGTGCCGCGCACTGCGCGCTCGCGCCGTTCTGGGCCGCACGTCTCGGCCGGGACGAGCTCGTCGGCTACCAGGCGTCGGCGCGCGGCGGCACCGTGCGCTGCCGGGTCGAGGGCGACCGCGTGGTCCTCGGCGGCCACGCGGTCACCGTGACGCGCGGCGAGCTCCTCGTCTGATCGGCGCCTACGGGAGGCCGGGGCTGGCGAACGCCCGGAGGTTGCCGGAGCCGTCGACGATCAGGCCGCCGGCGCCGCCCCCGAAGGAGAGCACGCCGCGAGCCCCGAGCGCCGGCCCCACCGCGGGCGGGGTCTGACCGCCGAACAGGCGACCCCAGGGGTGGAGGCCCCCGAACGGGTCGACGACCCACCCGCCGGCGACGCCATGGGAGTCGAGGAACGGGGCGGTGATCCCCCGCGCCACGTCCCTCCCCGGCCAGGTCGGGACGCGTTGCGCGTCGATCGGCTTCGGATGCCTGCCGATCGCGAACGAGTAGAGCCGTCCGTCGCGACCGAGCACGTACCCGCCGCTGCCGTCGGCCAGGACGGTCACGCCCCGAGCGATGTCCTTGCCCGGCCACAGCACGCGGTCCGTCACCTTCGGAGGCGTGTGAGCACCGATGCCGAACGTGTGCAGCTGGCCGTGCTCATCGACCACGTAACCACCCGACCGGTCGGGCAGCACCGCGATCCCCCGAGCGACGTCCTGGCCCGGCCACCAGAGCGCACCGGTCGCAGCGGTCGGGTTGGCACCCTGCGCGAACGTCAGGATGTCTCCATTGCCCAGCACCTCGTAACCCCCGCCGCGCGTCCCGTTCGGCGCGACCCCGCGCACGACGTCGCGACCGGTGAACGACGGACGTCGCGTCACCGCGCGCACCGTGACCATCTGCACCAGGCCGTCCTGACCGGTCCCGTGACCGACCCCACCGAAGTCCAGCCAGTAGCCCGCCTCCGCATAGACGTAGCTACCCCCTCCACCTCCACCGGCGCCGCCGGTGTCGTTCAAGCTCAGCCCGCCCGCGCCGCCGGTGCCACCGACCGCGCCGGATCCCCCGCCACCCCCGCCGGTGCCGAGGACGAGGTGTCCGTCCTCGCCGTTGCGCCACGCCCCGGGTTGGGTGTCGATCACCCCGGCCGGTTGGCTGAAACCAGGCAGCCCGCCGGGAACGGCCGAGGACATGGGTCCGTCCGGGCTCGCCCCGGCATGTCCCCCGTCACCTCCCGCTCCTGCCCTCATCACGCCCGTCGATCCACCGGCTCCGCCGCCCGCGGCGGCCTCGACCAACGGCACATCGCCCCGGTACCACCCGCTGTAGCCACCGCCCGCCCCGCTGCTCCGACCGTCCGCATCGCCGCCGGTCCCGGAGCCCCCATGAACTACCCCGGCCGCTTTCCCGCCCATCGTCGGGTTGTGATTCTGCAAGCTGGCGGATTGACCCTTGCAACCGGGCTGGGGGTTCAGCACCGTCCCGGTCGGCAACGCGAGAGACACGACACCGACGGACCCGGCACCACCCTTGTCGCCGTGCGCGTTGTCACCGCCGTCGGCGCCGTACGCGAAGAGCGTTCTGTACGACGCCGGAACCCCGGCCGGGCGGGTGTCACCGCAGACCCGACTCGTGATGTTGTACGGCGAGCTCCCCGCGAACGCCTGGAATCCATTGGCATGCAGCTCGCCACCCGGTGGGCGAACGTGACCCACCGGCCCAGCTGCGCCCGCCGGCGCGGCAAGCACGACGGTGAGCGCAGCGACCAGTCCAGCCGCGCCGACCAGACTGCCTCGCCCAAGACCCCGTTGCGTCCTGCCCACATCTTCCCTCTGCCCGGTGGGGCAGGCACGGTACTCCGCGGGAGGGACGGCTACCAGGCGGCTTCGGCGAGGGACTCGGACATCGAGGGGTGCACGAGCAGCGAGTCCACGATGTCCACGACCTTGAGACCGTTGGTCACCGCCACCGCGATCACCGAGATGAGCTCGGCCGCGTTGCGACCGACGATCGATCCGCCCAGCACGACGCCCGTGGCCGGGTCCGAGATCACCTTCACGAACCCGCGGGCGTCGCCCTTGATGAGCGCCTTCGCGTTGGCGGAGAACGGCACCTTGGTCACCCGGATCTTGCGCCCGGACGCGAAGGCCTCGGCCTCGGCCAGCCCGACGTCGGCGATCTCAGGCTCGGTGAAGATCGCGGAGGATGCCTTCTCGTAGTCGAGGTGGCGATGGGCCCGCGCGTGCAGGCCCATGAGGTGCTCGGCGATCTTTCGCCCCTGCATCGCCGCCACCGACGAGAGCGGCAGCTTCCCGGAGAGGTCGCCCGCGGCGTAGATGTTGCCGACCGACGTGAGCAGGTTGTGGTTCACCTTCACGTAGCCCGCGTCATCGACCGCGACGCCGGCCTCGGCGAGCCCGAGGTGCTCGTAGTTGGGCACCGAGCCGATCGCCAGCACCACGTGGGACGCCTTGACCGTCCGCCCGTCGTCGCAGTCCACCGTGACCACGTCCCCGTCACGCGTGATCGCCTTCGCGCGCGCCCCCTTCAGAAGCTTGACTCCGCGGGCGAGGAACTCGTCCTCGAGGACGGCGGCGACCTCCGCGTCCTTGAGCGGCAGGACCTGCTGGCGAGAGACGACGAGCGAGACCTTGGACCCGAGCGCGCTGAACATGTGCGTGAACTCCACCCCGGTGACCCCCGAGCCGATCACGCACAGGTGCTCGGGGATCTCCTGGGGCGGGTAGGCCTGGCGCGTCGTGAGGATCCGCTCACCGTCGACCGTGGCCCAGTCCGGCAACCGCGGTCGCGAGCCGGTCGCGAGGATGACGAAGTCCGTGTCCAGCTCCTCGCGGCCGTTCTCGGTCTCGACGACGACCTCGCGCGGGCCCTGCAGGCGACCGGTGCCGTGGATCAGCCGGACCCCCTGAGACTCCAGCAACGACCGCACCGACGCCTGCAGGTGGGCCTCGATCGACGCCACGCGCTCGCGCACCGCGTCGACGTCGAGTCGGCCATGCGCCTCGAGCCCCATCGACCGCGCCCGCGTGAGCTCCGACAGCTCACCGCCGGTCGCGATCATGGCCTTCGACGGGATGCAGTCCCACAAGTGGGCCGCACCGCCGATGATGTCGCGCTCGATGAGCGTGACCTCGGCGCCGAGAGTGGCCGCGACGGTGGCCGCGGTGTTGCCTCCGGGTCCCCCACCGATGATCACGACGCGTACGGCCATCGGGCCAGGCTACGCGACGGGACCTTCGCTAACGTCCCTCGGATGCCCGAGCTCCGTCACGATGCGATCAGCGGACGCAGCGTCATCGTCGCGATCGAGCGGGCGGCGCGACCGTTCACGTTCCCGAGCGCGCCGGCCGGCGGAGCCGAACCGGACGACTGCCCGTTCTGCGCCGGACGCGAGGAGATGACGCCGCCCGAGGTGCACCGCACCGGCGAGGGGCCCGCCGAGACCGAGGGTTGGCGGGTGCGCGTGGTGCCGAACCTCTACCCGATCGTCGGGCCGGGCGAGCCGCACGAGCCCGCGAGCGCGCCGGGCTTCGGGACGGCGCACGGGGCGACCCCGGTCGCCGGCGCGCACGAGGTCGTCGTGCTCTCCCCCGATCACGACGCCTCGTTCGCGAGCCTCGACGACGACGCCGCGGTCGAGGTCCTCACCGTCATCCGCGAGCGGGTGCGGTTCCAGCTCGATGCCGGCCACGCGTACGTCCAGGCGTTCATCAACCACGGGAAGGCCGCCGGCGCGTCGATCGCCCATCCACACGCCCAGGTCGTCGCGCTCGACCTCGTGCCCGGGGCCGTCGACGCGGGGATCGACCGGCTCGCCACCACGGATCTCGTGGCGCGCGAGCTCGCCGACGCCCGGCGCGACGACCTCGTGGTGATCGACGGGCCCGCACCCGCGTGGAGCCCGTTCGCGGCGTGGGTCCCCTACGGGTTGCGGGTCGCGCACCGCTCGACCCGGGCCCGGATCGAGGACGCGACCGACGCCGAGGTCCGGGTCGTGGCACTCGGGCTGCGCGACGCGCTGCGCCGGCTGCGAGGCGCGCTCGGCGACGTGCCCTACAACCTCATCATCCGCACCGCGCCTCCCGGTCGGCCCGCAGGCGAGTTCCACTGGCACGTCGACGTGCTGCCGCGCACGACGCTCGTCGCCGGCTTCGAGGAAGGGACGGGGATCCTGGTCAATGTCGTCCCGCCGGAGCTCGCGGCGGCCCGGCTGCGCGACGCGGCGGCGTCGTGACCCGCCGGTGACCCTCGAGATCCGACTCTGCGAGACGATCGGCGTCCCACCCGACGCGGTGTGGGCGGCCATGGAGGACATCGAGACGCACACCGAGTGGATGGCCGACGCGGTCGCCATCACGTTCCGGGGCGAGCAGCGCACGGGAGTCGGCACCGAGCTCGAGTGCCTGACCCGCATCGGCCCGTTCACCACCACCGACGTCATGACCGTCACCGAGTGGGAGCCGGGCGTCGTGATGGGCATCGTGCACCGCGGCGTCGTGACCGGCGAGGGCCGGTTCCGGCTGCGCGCCCTCGCCGGCGGCCTGACCGAGCTGTGCTGGGACGAGCGGCTCCGCTACCCCTGGTGGATGGGCGGACCGGTCGGCGAGCAGACCAGCCGGCCCGTGTTCGCCCGCCTCTGGCGCGCCAACCTCGAGCGCCTGCGCGCCAAGGCCGAGCGCTCCGGGCCCTGACCCCCGACTTTGGGGTCAGCGGCCGCGGAAGGTGGCCTTGCCGGGGCCGTGCTCCCGGAAGCTCGCGACGCCCGTGCGCGCGTCCTCGGTGCCGAACACTTCGACGAACGCCTGCGCCTCGACGTCGAGGCCGCGCGCGAGCGACCCGTCGAGGCCGTCGTCGATCGCCTGCTTCGCGAGCCCCATCGCGACGACGGCACCGTTCGCGAGCTCCCCCGCCCACGCGAGCGCCTCGGCTTCGAGCTCGTCGGCCGGCACGACGCGGTCGACGAGCCCGATCGTGAGCGCCTCGTCGCTGCGGACCTGACGGCCGCTCCAGACCAGCTCCTTCGCCTTCGCCGGTCCGACCAGCCGGGTCAGCCGTTGGGTCCCACCCGCCCCGGGGATGATCCCGAGCAGGATCTCGGGCTGGCCGACGCGCGCCTTGTCGCTCGCGATCCGCAGGTCGCAGCTCATCGCGAGCTCGAGACCGCCGCCGAGCGCGTAGCCGTTGATCGCCGCGATGACGGGCCGCGGCACCGCGGCGAGCCCGTCGAACGCGGCGCGGAACGCCCGACCGACGTGGCGCGCGGCAGATTGATCACCGAACTCGGCGATGTCGGCGCCGGCGGCGAAGGCCTTCTCGCCGCCCAGGACCACCACGGCCTTCACGGCCGGGTCGGCGCCGAATTCCAGCGCGGCAGCCGCGATCTGGCCCAGCAGCGCCTGCGAGAGCGCGTTCATCGGCGGACGGTTGAGGCGCAGCGTCGCCACGCCGTCGTCGCGGACCTCGGTCAGGACGAGCGCTTCGGTCATGGCCGGACCTTACCGAAGGCCGGGCAGACCCGGTCAGGCGCCGAGCAGCTCCGCGGCCGCGGCGTACGGGTCGAGCTCGCGCGCCGCGACCTGCGCGACGAGCTTCTCGAAGCGGTCACCGGCACACGCGGCATCCGCCTGCTCGCGCAGCCGGGCCGCGACGATGTCGCGCACCTCGTCGCGCAGGCGGTCGGCCCGCCGCCGTTCCAGCTGCCCCGTGCGCTCCTGGAACTCGCGGTGCTCGCCGATCGCGGCCCAGAGCTCGTCGATCCCCTCGCCGCGCGTCGCCACCGTCTGCACCACCTTCGGACGCCACGCCATCTCGCCGGTCAGGTCGAGCATCATCTCGAGGTCGCGGATGGTCTCGGCCACGCCCTCGCGGTCGGCCTTGTTCACCACGAACAGGTCGGCGATCTCGAGGAGCCCGGCCTTGTTCGCCTGCACCCCGTCACCCCAACCGGGGTTCACCACGACGACGGTCGTGTCCGCGTTCCCTGCGATCTCGACCTCGACCTGGCCGACGCCGACGGTCTCCACGAGCACCCACGGCTTCCCGGCCGCATCGAGCACTCGCGCCGCGAGCGGCGTCGCGAGCGCGAGCCCGCCGAGGTGGCCGCGCGTCGCCATCGATCGGATGTAGACGCCGTCGTCGATCGCGTGGTCCTGCATGCGCACCCGGTCACCCAGGATCGCCCCTCCGCTGAACGGACTCGTCGGGTCGATCGCGAGCACCCCGACCTCGGTGCCCTCGGCACGCAGGCGCCGGATGAGCGCATTCGTCAGGCTCGACTTCCCCGAACCCGGCGCGCCGGTCAACCCGACCGTGTACGAGTGTCCGGTCCGGGGGTAGAGCAGCGCGGACGCCTGGATGGCCGCCGGGCCGCCCGCCTCCACCAGCGAGATGAGCTTGGCCACCGCGGCCCGATCGCCGTCGACGGCCCGCGCGACGAGCGGCCCCGGATCGATCGCCCTGGCCACGCGTGCGTCAGTCGGCGACGACTTCGGTGACGCCCGGGACCCGGTCCATGATGATGCGTTGAACGCCCGCCTTCAGGGTCATGGTCGACACCGGACAGGTCCCGCAGGCACCCACCAGCTCGACGTGGACCACGCCGCCGTCGTCCACGTCCTTGAAGACGATGTCGCCGCCGTCGGCCTGCAGGGCGGGCCGGATCGCGTCGATCGCCTCGAGGATGCCGGTCTCCATCGTGTCGGTGGACATCTGGGGGGTCACCTCCTGGGCGGTCCAACCACCAACCTACCCCAGCTCTTCCCGCCGACTTCCTTGCGCCGGCGGGGCGCGGCGCGCACTAGATGCGGTGGATGTCGGCGCCGAGCATCGACAGGGCGCCGACCAGGTCCGGGTATGCCCGGTCCACGTGATGCCACTCGTGCACCATCGTGCTCCCCTCGGCCTGGAGCCCTGCGAGCGCCAGTGCGGCACCCGCCCGTACGTCGAGCGCGCGGACCGGAGCACCGGACAGCCGGGGAACCCCCCGCACCACTGCGTAGCGGCCCTCCGTGCGCACGTCCGCGCCCATGCGGACGAGCTCGTCCACGAACGAGAACCGGTTGTCGAACACGTTCTCGGTCACGATCGACGTGCCCTCGCTCACCGCGAGCAGCGCGATGGCCATCGGCATGAAGTCGGTGGCGAACCCGGGGTACGGCAGCGTCGCGATGTCGACCGCGGTGAGCCGATCGGTCGCCGACGCCCAGATCCCGTCGGGGGTCGGCGAGACCCGCATCCCCATCTCACCGAGCTTCATCACGACCATCTCGAGGTGCTCGAGCCGCACACCCTCCAGCTCGATCTCGCCTCCGGCGATCCCGCACGCCATGAGGAACGTGCCCGCCTCGATCCGGTCACCCATGATCTCGGTCTCGCACGGGACGAGCTCCTGGACACCCTCGACACGGATCGTGCTCGTCCCCGACCCGAGGATGTGTGCGCCCATGCGGTTGAGGAACGCGGTGAGGTCGCGGATCTCCGGCTCGCGCGCCGCGTTCTCGATGACCGTCTCTCCCTTGGCCAGCACCGCCGCGGTGAGGAGGTTCTCGGTCGCGCCGACGCTCGGGAAGTCGAGCACGATCGCTGCACCCTTCAGCTTGTGGCAGCGCGCTTCGACGAACCCGTGCGACACCTCGAGCTCGGCGCCCATCGCGTTGAGGCCGCGGAAGTGCATGTCGAGCTTGCGGCTCCCGATGTTGTCACCGCCCGGCAGCGCGACGCGCGCCTCGCCGCAGCGTGCGAGCAGCGGGCCGAGGACGTTGATGGAAGCGCGCATGCGACTGACCAGGTCGTACGGCGCCTCGGGCGTGAGCCGGCCCGACGTGTCGATGTGGAGCTCTTCGGGGCCCGCCCACTCGACGTCGGCACCGACCGCGCGCAGCACGGCGATCATGATCTCGAGATCGGCGACCGGGGGCAGGTTGCGGACGACGGTGATGCCCGGTGCGAGCAACGCGGCGGCGAGCTGCTTCAGCCCCGAGTTCTTCGTGGCACCGGAGATCTTGATCGCGCCCGACAACGGTGGTCCCGGCCGTACGGCGACGGCATCCATCGGCCAGCCAGGGTAGCGGCGCCTCGCGGCCGCCACCGGCATCGGGCGCGCCATCGGAGGAGGCATCGGGCGGATCGCGCGAAGCGTGGCCACCGGCCGCACGAGCACACCGCCCCGCCTCGTTCAGCTCGGAGAGCGAGGGAAGCCGCTCGCGGCCGTCCGGACAAACCAGCTCACGCCGATCGGCCGGGACAGATCTTCGAGACGCGCTCCCGGCCGCCCGACGACACCAGCCCGACTCGGTCGGCCGGGAGAGGTTTTCGAGAGGACGCCGCTACCGGTTGCGGTACACCGGCGGGCGTTGCTCGACGAACGCGGCGATCGCTTCCTTCATGTCGTCGCTCGGGAGGCAGACCGCCTGGCCCTCGGCCTCGATGCGCAGACCGTCCACCGTCCGTTCGTCGAGCGCGGCATTCACCGCGCGCTTCGCACCCGTGACGGCCAACGGAGGCTGCGCCGCGATGGTGCCCGCCAACGTCTCGGCGGCTTCCTCGAGCTCCTCCTCGGAGACCAGCTGCTCGCAGACGCCGATCCGGTATGCCTCCTCGGCGTCGATGCGCGCCGAGGTGAAGATGAGCTGCTTGGCCTTGCCCGGGCCGACGAGGCGCGGCAGCCGCTGCGTGCCACCGAGGTCCGGCATGATCCCGTACTTCAACTCGAGCAGACCCACGCTCGTGCCCCGGGCGAAGATCCGCAGATCGCAGGCCAACGCCATCTGCAGACCTGCCCCCAGCGCGTAGCCGCGCACCGCCGCGATCGTCGCGAAGGGCACGGCCTCGAGCCACGAGTACGCCTCCTGCGTGCGCAGCACCAGGTCGACCGCCGGATTCTCGTCGCGCGCGCCGGGGTCGGGCACCGGGATGCCGGCGCCGGTGGTGAACACCGACGTGTCGATGCCGCTCGAGAACGCGCGCCCCTCTCCGATGACGATCAACGCGCGGAGGTCACCCGGATCGGCGAGCAGCTCCTGACCGAGGGTGCGGAGCTCGTCCCACATCTCGCCGGTGAAGCTGTTGAGCCTCTCCGGCCGGGCGAGCACGAGCCGCCCGACATGACCGTCGCGTTCGAGCCGAAGCGTGTTCACGGCTTGGAGGCTACCGCCGCACTTGCTGGAGACGCGTCGTTCAGTCGAGGAGCGCCTCGGCCGTGGGATCGGGACGCGGGATCTTCGTGAGCCGGACGACCGCGATCGGCGCGCCGAAGCCCGGGATGGGCTTCGGGCCGACCGGGTGGGCCGCGACGCCCGGGGGCAGCTCGTGCGCGACCTCGGCCGTGCCGAGCACCTCGAAGGGCTGCGCGAGATCGCAGAGCCGGGACGCGAGGTTCACGGCACCACCCGTGTAGTCGTCACCTTCGAAGAGGATGACCCGGCCCCACGCGAGGCCGGCCCGCACGGGCAGCATCCCGTCGTCCGCGAAGCGCTCCTGGAGCTCGACCACCGCCGCGACGAGTGACGGGCCCTCGACCGCTACGAGCATCGCACCGTCGCCGAGCCACTTGGCGATGCGCACGCCGACGTCGGACGCGATCGAGCGGACCGAGTAGCGGAACTGCGTGAGCACCGCGACGGCCTCGTCGTCACCGTGGAGGTCGGTGTACCGGGTGAAGCCGGAGAGGTCGACGAAGGCGAAGGTCCGGGGCACGCGCACCGCGACAGTCTGGCGCGCGACCATGGGCGGGTGAGCACTCCACCGCCCGAGGAACCGCCCGGGTCGGCTCGCCGAGCGCGAGATGCTCGAGCCGTCACTGCTTTCGGCGTGAGTTCGCGTCGCTATGGCAACGCGAACTCACGCCGAAACGAGCAAAGCGCGCCAGGGGTGATCCGAGGGGAGGAGCTCGGCGAGCCGAGCGCGCCGCGCCGGGTCGAGCGCGGGGATCACCTCGCGGGCGTCGACGTCGTCTTTGTCGCGCGGGTCGCGACTCTTGAAGAGCAGCTGGAGCTCCGGTGCGAGGTACGGGATGCCGTCCGTGGTCTCGAGCACCGCATCGGGCCACGGGACGCGGACCGACGGGTCGCGTCGGAAGACCCATGCGTCGTCGTCGCCGTCGGCAACCGTCAGATCCAGACACCAAGGTGACGACGGATCGGGCCGGCACCACACGTTGTTCTGGTCACGCTCCGCGAGGAGCGGTCCTCCCGTCCATGGGCTCAGCGCACCACCGGACGCGACCTGGAGATCCCAGCCCGGGAGGACGGACGGCAGTCCGGGCGCGTCACGCCGGAGCACCCCGAGGTCGGTGTCCGAGTGGTCGCGCCACGAACGGCCGGTGTAGAGCTCGAGTGCAAGGCCACCGCTCATCCACCAGAGAAGCGGAGACGCTCGGAAACGTTCGACCGTCTCGCGCAGTGGGAGCGGCGACCAGGCCCCGAGATCGCGCGTGGCCACTGGTCGCGGCCGGTCAGATCTTCCAGCCGGCGGCCTTGCGCTCCTTGCACGTCGGGCAGACCGGGTAGTTCTTCGGGTCGCGCGTCGGCACCCACTTCTTCCCGCACAGCGCGACGATGGCCTCGCCGGTCACGTAGGCGCGCGCCACGTCGTCCTTGCGGGCGTAGTGGGCGAACCGGTCGTGGTCGCCGTCGTCGGAGACGGGCCGCGCTGGTGTCTCGACCGGCGTCTCAGCAGGCGCAATGGCCGGCGCGATCGTCGGAGCAGTGGTCTCCACCTTCACGCGGTCCCCGCGTCCTTGCCCATCTCGCGCCGGATGTCGGCCTCGGTGATCGGGCGCGCCCCGCGATAGATGGCCCAGGCCTGCATGACGATGCCGAACCCCCAGCCCACGGTCACGAAGATCGGCCAGGGGAACCCGAGTCCGGTGAACGCCCAGCTGATCCACAGCAGCAGGTTGATGAGGGCGAACACGAGGAGCTGCTGCTGGAACATGCGTTTCCGCTTGATCTGCCTGACCGCATCCTCACGGGCGCTGCCGGCTCCGGCGTCGGTCATCGCGGTGCTCCCCTCGTCACGAACGTCCTCGAGGTTACCCGGGGAGCGCGCGCACCCAATCGACCGAGAACGCGGCGACGTCGGCGAGCACGTCGTCGATCGTGCGCCCGCTCGCCTTCAGCGGCCGGAACCCGTGGTCCGACGACTCGAGCCAATGGAAGGTGACCGGCCCGGGCACGGACTCCGCGGCTTCGACGAGCGCGGACTGCCCCGCGAGCGAGTCACGGGTGCCGCTCACGAACGCGACGGGCATGGTGAGGCGGGGCAGATGTTCGACGCGGAGCTTGTCCGGCTTGCCCGCGGGGTGCAGCGGATAGCCGAGCAGCAGGAGCCCGAGGCACGGCACGGGGTCGTCCGGGGCAGCCGCGACCAGCGAGCAGTAGCGACCGCCCATCGAGCGTCCGCCGAGCACGAGTCGCTCCGGCGCGACCTTGGCCCGCGAGGCGAGCTCGGCCACGGCCGCGCGCGTCGCCGCGTCGAGGACGGCGGGCCGGTCCGGCGCCTTCTTCCCCGCGGCGCGGTAGGGGTACTGGAAGCGCAGCGACGGGATCTTCGCGGCCGCGAGCGCGTCGGCAACGACGGTCAGCGCGGCGGCGCGCATGTCCGCACCCGCACCGTGCGCGAGCAGGACCGCACGATCGGCGCCGCGCTTCGGACCCTGGTACTCGGTCTCGAGCTCCATCAGCTGCGCTCCCTCCCGCTCCCGACCCCAACCGTTCGGCGGTGGCCGGTCATCGCCGCAGCACCCAGCGGGTCAGGAACGCCTCGACCCGCTCGAGCTCGTCGGTCACGGTCTCGGGCCGCCCCCACCCGTGGCCCTCCCCTGCGTAGACGTGATGGTCGACGGTCCCACCCGCGGCGCGCACCGCGTCGACCACGATCTGCGCCTGGGCCGGCGGCACGACGTTGTCCGCGTCTCCGTGGAGCAGCAGCAGCGGGACCTTGATCTCCGCCGCGTGCGTGACCGGCGAACGGTCCCGGTACCGGTCCGAGGCTTCCGGCAGCGGGCCGACGAGCCAGTCGACGTAGCGGGACTCCAGCCGGTGGGTGGTCTCGGCGAGGTCGAACAGGTTGGTCACGCCGAAGAGGCTGACCCCGGCCTTCAGCAGCACCCCGTGGTGCGCGCACAGCAGCAGCGTGGTCAGCCCGCCCGCGCTCCCGCCCATGACCGCGACGCGATCCGGGTCGCACCAGCCCCGCTCCCCCGCGACCCGGATGCCCGCGGCGGTGTCCTCGACGTCGAGGTCGCCCCATCGCTCCCGCAGGGCCTGCACGTAGGGCCGGCCGTAGCCGGTCGAGCCGCGGTGGTCGGGCCTCAGCACCGCCCACCCACGGTCCACGAAGTACGCGACCCGGGGTTGCCACACCACCGTCGCCTGGTCGCTCGGACCGCCGTGCACGAGCACGAGCAACGGCGGTGGGCCCTCCGCCCCGAGCCCGGGCGTCGGTGGCCGGTAGAGCAGGCCGTGCACCGTCTCGGTGCCGCTCGTCCACGTGACGGCCTCGGGTTCGACCGCGTCGCGCTCGATGCCCGCGGGCGCGCCGCGCGCGAGCGACCGCCGGACGGTGGTGTCGGAATCCACGACGGTGATCGTCGGCGGCGTGCGCGCGCCCGAACGCGTCGCGATGATCCCTCCCGGCCCCCAGTCCAGCGAGTGGTGCCATCCCTTCGCGACCCTCGCGCACATCACGCACCCCGGCGGCCTTGCGGCCGGAGACGGGCACCACGATGAGCCGGCCGAATCCGTCCTCGTTGCGACAGATCGCGATCGCGGTTCCGTCGGGTGCCCACGCGAACGAACGTTGGCCGGGTGACCACGTCGGCGCGGCGTGGTCGTGCGCCTCCTCGAGCACCGGGTGCGCGTGCGCGCCGTCCGCGTCCGCGACCCAGACGTTCCACCAGCCGGTCGCGTCCGAGACGTACGCCAGCCGCGAGCCGTCGGGCGAGAAGCGGGGCTGGCCCACCGACACCGGACCCCCGCCGGCCACGACCCGGGCGTCGTCGCCGCGCGCCACGCCGTCCTCACCGCGCGGGGCGAGCAGGATGCGAGACTCGTCGAAGGGCATCGACGGGAGGTCCCACTCCACCCACGCCACTCCGGAGCCGGAGGCGTCGGGATCCCAGGCGAAGTCGCCAGCCGAGGAGAGCCGGGCCGGCCACGAGCTCCCGTCGAGCGCGACCTCCGCGATGTGGCATGCGTCACCAACGTCTCGGCTCCACGCGATCCGTCCGCCCCACGCGCTCGGGGCCGAGGCCCGGCCGGTGCGCGACAGGACCCGAGGCGGTCCGCGGTCGGCGCCGACCGCGACCAGGCGCCCGTCGGCGGCGGCGTAGACGACCTCCGACGCCGAGCCCCAGCACCACGCACCGCCGCCGTAGGCGCCCACGCCGGTCACCGCGAGATCTGGGGTCACGACGACCGCGGGCCGGCCCGCGTCGGCAGGGCCGACCACGATGTCGGCCCGTCCCCCGAACGCATCGATCGCTCCCCACCGGCTCCCGTCGGGCGACCAGCGGGGCTCGGCGACGGTGCGGGTGCGGCCGACCGCGAGAGCCGAGATCGCGGGGGTCACGCGGGGGCAGGTTACCGGTCCCGACCAGGAGCGACGCGGCGAGCGCGGCCGGCCGGGGCAGTAGGCTGCCCGCTTCATGCCGAGCTCCCGTCGCCCCCTCCGCATCGCCTGGCTGATCTACCGCGGCAACCCGCACTGCGGGGGTCAGGGGGTCTACACGAGGTACCTGGCCCGCGAGGTGACCGAGCTGGGCCACCACATCGAGGTGCTGTCGGGACAGCCCTGGCCCGAGCTCGACGACCCGGCGCAGCTGGTCAAGATCCCGAGCCTCGACCTCTACCGGCCCGGCAACCCGTTCCGGGTGCCCTGGCCATGGGAGTTCCGGGACCGGATCGATCTCCAGGAGTTCGCGATCATGTGCGCGGCGGGCTTCCCCGAGCCGTACACCTTCAGCATCCGGGCCCGGAATCTTCTCGCGCCGCGCCGCCACGACTTCGACCTCATCCACGACAACCAGTGCCTCGGAACCGGCCTGCTCGGGATGATGGACGACGGGTTCCCGGTCGTCGCGACCCTGCACCACCCCATCACGGTGGACCGCGACCTGGACATGGAGCACGCGACCTCGCCGTGGAAGCGGCTGACGCTACGGCGCTGGTACGCGTTCCTCGAGATGCAGATGAAGGTGGCGAAGCGCATCCCGCGCCTCGTGACGGTGAGCGAGAACTCGCGGCGTGACATCGTCGCGCAGATGGGCGTCGACGAGGACCGGCTGCACATCGTGCCGGTCGGCGTCGACCAGCAGACGTTCCGTCCTCTTCCGGACGTCGCGCGCGTTCCCGGCCGTATCATGACGACGGCGAGCGCGGACGTCCCGATGAAGGGCCTCGTCCCCTTGCTCGAGGCGATCGCGAAGCTGCGCGTCGAGCGCGAAGACGTGCACCTCGTCGTCATCGGGAAGCAGAAGGAGAAGAGCAAGATCCCCGCGGTCCTCGAGCGTCTGGGCCTCGAGCACGCGGTGGAGTTCGTCTCCGGTGTCGCGCAGGAGCGCATCATCGAGCTCTACGCCGAGGCCCAGGTCGCGGTCGTCCCCTCGCTCTACGAGGGCTTCTCCCTCCCCGCGATCGAGGCGATGGCGTGCGGCGTCCCGCTCGTGGCGACCACCGGTGGTGCGCTGCCCGAAGTGGTCGGCCCGGACGGCGAGGCCGCGCTCTCGGTGCCGACCAACGACCCGTCGGCGCTCGCGATCGCCATCGGCCGTCTGCTCGACGACGCCGGGCTCCGGGGCCGCATCGGCGAGGCGGGCCGGAACCGGGTCCTGGACCGGTTCACGTGGCGGCGCTCCGCCGAGGGCATGGTCGAGAACTGGTACGCCCAGCTCGAGGACCGGGAGCGCGCCGGATGCTGACCGTCGACTTCGACCGGCTCGGCCTGGACTCCGGCGACCGCCTGCTGGACATGGGTTGCGGTGGCGGGCGACACGCCTTCGCCGCGCTCCGACGCGGCGCGACCGTCGTCGCGTTCGACTACTCCGAGGGGGAGCTCAAGGACGTCCGAGGGGTCATCGGCGCGATGGGTGTCGCGCACGAGATCCCCGCCGGAACGGAGTGGGGGACGGTCAACGGCGACGCGCTGCACCTGCCGTTCGCCGACGACTCCTTCGACGTCATCGTCGCCTCCGAGGTGCTCGAGCACCTTTGGGCGACGGAATGGGCGATGAGCGAGCTCGTCCGCGTCCTGCGCCCCGGCGGGCGGATCGCGGTCACGGTGCCGTCCGAGCTGCCCGAGCGCATCTGTTGGAAGCTCGATCGCGACTACCACGACGTCCCCGGCGGGCACGTGCGCATCTTCAAGCGCAAGGACCTCGAGGACCGGCTCGAGCGCGCGGGCCTGGCGCTGACCGGTCGCGACCATCAGCACGGGCTCCACTCCCCGTACTGGTGGATCCGCTGCGCCGGTGGCGTGAACAACCCGGACCGCTTCCTGGCGCGCCATTACCACGAGCTACTGGTGAAGCAGATCACCGAGAGCCCCACCTGGCTCGCCGCCGTCGACCGAGCGTTGAACCCGCTCATCGGCAAGAGCCTCATCGTCTACGGCGAGCGCCCGGCGAGGGTTGCATGAGGGGCGTCGCGGGCGTCGTCACCGGCGCCCAGCTCGACGAGACCGTGCGCGCGATCGCCGGCGTGCAGCTGGCGGACGGCAACATCCCGTGGACGCCCGGCGGGCACACCGATCCGTGGAACCTGGTCGAGGCTGCGATGGCTCTGGACCTCGGCGGCCGGCACGCGGAGGCCGAGCGGGCGTACGCGTGGGTGCAGCGGACGCAGAACGCGGACGGCTCGTGGCATGCGTACTACGTCGGCAACGCGGTCAAGGACCCGGCGCTGGACACGAACGTCGGGTGCTATGTCGCCACCGGGATCTGGCACCACCACCTCTGCACCGGGGACACCGGCTTCCTGCGTGCGCACTGGCCGATGGTCGAGCGCACGATCGACCACGCGCTCGCGTACCAGACCGGCACCGGCGAGATCGCCTGGCGCGCCGACGACCCGGCCGACGGCGCGCTCCTGACCGGCTCGTCGAGCATCCACCTCAGCCTGCGTTGCGCGATCGCGATCGTGGAGCGGCTCGACCACGAACGCCCGGACTGGGAGCTGTCGCTCGGTGCGCTCGCCATCGCGATCGCGCACCGGCCCGAGCGGTTCCTCGACAAGGCCCGCTGGGCGATGGACTGGTACTACCCGATCCTCGGCGGGGTGCTCCGGGGCCAGGCCGCGGCAGGCGAGGATCGCCCACTTCTGGGACACGTTCGTGGTCGAGGGCCGCGGCGTGCGCTGCGTGTCGGACCAGCCGTGGGTGACCGCGGCGGAGACCTGCGAGCTCGTGATGGCACTCGACGCGATCGGCGAGACCGAGCGGGCCCACGAGCTGTTCCGCTGGGTGCAGTTCCTCCGCAACGACGACGGGGCCTACTGGTGCGGGATGAACTTCCCCGAGGAACGCTTCGACCGGACCGGTGAGCACTTCACGGCCGACCACCCGACCTGGAACTCCGCCGCGGTCGTGCTCGCGGCCCACGCGCTCGGCGACGACGGTCCGACCGCGGGTCTGTTCCGGGGCGAGGGGCTCCCCGCCGGCCTCAGCCGCGACGAGCTCCTGCAGGCCGGTGTCGCGATCGAGTCCGAGCGCGGCTCGCAGCGCTCCCACCGCCCGAACGACTGACCTCGGTTCCGAAGATCTCCGGAGGGCGACTGCCGGGCCGCCACCGGACCGGCGCCCTCCGGCGGTGGTTCCGAAGATCTCCGGAGGGCGACTGCCGGGCCGCCACCGGACCGGCGCCCTCCGGCGGTGGTTCCGAAGATCTCCGGAGGGCGACTGCCGGGCCGCCACCGGACCGGCGCCCTCCGGCGGTGGTTCCGAAGATCTCCGGAGGGCGACCGCCGGGCCGCCACCGGACCGGCGCCCTCCCGCGGCGGTGCTCGGTCAGGCGAGACCGTCGAGGAAGGCGATGACCTGCTCGGTCCAGGGGCCGACGTCTGCGAGCTCGTGGGCGACGTGCAGCTCGGACACCGGGAGCAGCTCGTGCAGGCGCTCGGCGGTCGAGAGGGGGTGACCGGGGTCGGTGTCCCAGGCGAGGATCAGCGTGGGCACGGTGATCGCCCGCACCTGATCCGGTGACGGGAGGTCGCTCGCGGCGGCGCCGCGCAGCGCACTGGGAAAGAGCTCGGCGGGGACTGCGGGGGTGAACCGGTAGATCTCCGAGATCGGCTCGAGGATCTTCGGCACCGGCCGCGCGTTCCATTCCTCGACGTACGCGTCGACGCCCAGTTGCTCCACGGTGTCGGCGGCCTGCGCGTACTCCGTCTCGGTGCGCGTCTCCCACGCGGTCGGCGGGAGCACCAGGAGCAGGCCGACGACCCGGTCGGGCGCGTCCACCGCGGTGTGGAGCGCCGTCGCCGCGCCCATCGAGTCACCACCGGCGGCGAACCGGCCGATGCCGAGCGCGTCGGCGAGCGCGACCAGGTCCCGGGCGAGCTCTTGCCAGTGGTAGTCGGCCGGGTCCGCGGTGCCGGTCGACCCGCCGTGCCCGCGCGCGTCCCACCGCACGAGCCGGTGGCGCTCGGCGAGCCGCCGCCAGTCGAACAGGAACGCCGCCTCGTTCGCGACGCAACTCCCGAACCCATGGCCCCAGCACAGCGCAGGATCACCACTCCCCGCGTCGGTCACCGCCAGGTCGACTCCGCGCACTTCGATCATGCGCGAAGACCGTCGCGGCGCAACGTGCGGAGGCTTCCGGTGGTCGCGAGCGGGCTGAAGCCCTCCGCCACCGCCCGCTGCCAGACCCGGAACGGAGCCTGACCGCCGTCGGCCGGGTCCTCGAACACGTCGTGGATCGCCAAGACCCCGCCCGGCGCCACGAACCGCGCCCACCCGTCGTAGTCCGCCATCGCGACGTCCACGGCGTGGCCGCCGTCGATGAAGAGGAGCCCGACCGGGGTCTGCCAGAACCGCCCGACGGTCGGCGAGTCGCCCACCACTGCGACGACCGCGTCCTCGAGCCCCGCGTCCTCGATCGTGCGCCGGAAGAACGGGAGTGTGTCCATCCGGCCGGTGCGCGGGTCGACGACGTCGGGGTCGTGGTGCTCCCACCCCGGCTGGTTCTCCTCGGAGCCGTGGTGATGGTCGATCGTGAACAGGACGGTCCCGACCTCGAGGGCCGCCGCGCCCAGGTAGACCGCGGACTTGCCGCAGTACGACCCGATCTCGAGCAGGGGCCCGACACCTCCGCCCACGAGCGCGGCCTCGTGCAGCGCCAGTCCCTCGGCCTCGGGCATGAACCCCTTCGCGGCCCGCGCCGCGGCGAACACCTCCGGGCTCATCGTCATCGCGCCGACACCCGGCGATAGACGTCCGCGGCGGCCCGATGGAAGCCCTCCGGCTGGCCCGCGGCCTCGAACGTCGCGGCGATCTCCTCCATCTCGGCGACCCAGCGCCATGCCTTCGGCGCCGCGTTCGCCGCCGCGAGATCCGCGATCGCGGCCAGATCGGGCTGGGAGATCGCCCACTCGGTCAGCAGATGCTGCTCCACCCCGTACGCGCTCGCGGTCTCCCGCAGCGCGATGAGCAGCGCCGAGAGACCCTTCGTGTACGCGGCGTAGGTCATCTTGAGCGCGGACGCGTGGCCGATCTCGTCGTCGAGCACGCGCGCGTCGAGGACCGACCCCGAGAAGAGCCCCGCCACGCTCGCGGCTCCCGGGCCGGACAGGTACAGGCGCGTCGTTCCCGCCATCCGCGGTGGACCGCCGATCACGCCGCCGTCGACGTCGGGTGCGATCGCTCGAACCGTCGCGGGCGCGATCGCGTTCGCGTCGACGAAGACACCTCCGAACCCTGCGGCGCGCACGTCTCGCGCGACCGTCGCCGCATGCTCCGGAGGACAGATCGAGATGATCACCGCGGCGCGCGACGCGAGCGCATCGAGGGTCACGACGTCGGTCAGGCCGGCCGCGTCAGCCCGCGTGTGCGCCGCGTCGCTGCGGCCGATCGATGCCCAGAGAGCTTCGTGGCCGTTGCGGACGAGGGCGGCGCCCAGTGCCGCGCCCATCGCCCCCGGGTGGAGCACGCCGACGTCCACGATCAGATGACCGGGACCTCGCGGTGGCGACCGAACACGTCCGCGAGCGCGTCCATGATCTCGCCGACGGTCGCGTAGGCGCGCACCGCGGCGAGGATGCCCGGCATCAGGTTCGCCGTCGGCTCCGCGGCATCGGTGCGCAGCCGGGCGAGCGCGCGGTCCACCGCGTCAGCGGTCCGGTCGGCCTTGACCGCAGCCAGCCGCTTGAGCTGGTCCTCCTCGCACTCGCGGCTGATCTGGAGGATGTCGGGCGGCGGCTCGTCGTTCCCGTCCAGGAAGTCGGTGACGCCGACCATGACGTGGCGGCCGTCGTTGAGCTTCCGCTCGAGCTCATATGCGGCGCGGCGAGATCTCGCCCTGGTACCAGCCCTCCTCGATGCCGACGAGGGCCCCCTCGAGCATGGAACCGCCGCCGAGCGCCTCGACGTGGGCGAAGATCGCCTCGGCCTCGCGCTCCATCTCGTCGGTCAGCGACTCGACGAACCACGAGCCACCGAGCGGATCGGCCACGTTCGTCACCCGGGTCTCGTACGCCACGACCTGCTGGGTCCGGATCGCGAGGCGTGCCGCCCTGTCCGACGGGAGCGCGAGCGCCTCGTCGAACGAGTTCGTGTGCAGGCTCTGCGTGCCACCGAGGACCCCGGCGAGCGCTTCGATCGCGGTGCGCACGAGGTTCACCTCCGGCTGCTGCGCGGTCAGCGACACGCCGGCGGTCTGGGTGTGGAAGCGCAGCTGGAGCGACCGGTCGTGTCGCGCGCCGTAGCGCTCACGCATCCACCGGGCCCAGATGCGTCGTGCGGCACGGTACTTGGCGATCTCCTCGAAGAAGTCGATGTGCGCGTTGAAGAAGAACGAGAGGCGGGGCGCGAACTCGTCGACCGCGAGCCCCGCCGCGAGCGCGGCCTCGACGTACGCGAACCCGTTCCCGACCGTGAACGCGAGCTCCTGCGCGGCGGTCGAGCCGGCTTCCCGGATGTGGTACCCGGAGATGGAGACGGGGTGCCAGCGCGGCATCTCGGCGGCGCAGAAGCGGATCACGTCGCTCACCAGGCGCATGCTGGGTCGGGCCGGGAACACGTACTCCTTCTGGGCCTGGTACTCCTTCAGGATGTCGTTCTGCAACGTCCCGCCCAGCCGGGCGCGCGCCACACCCGTCTGCTCCGCAGCCGCGAGGTACATCGCCAGGAGCACCGGGGCGGGCGAGTTGATCGTCATCGAGGTGGTCACCGCGCCGAGGTCGATGTCCCGGTAGAGGTCCTCGACGTCGGCAAGGGTGTCGATCGCGACCCCGCACTTCCCGACCTCGCCGACCGCGAGCGGGTCGTCGGAGTCGCGTCCCATCAGGGTCGGCAGGTCGAACGCGGTCGAGAGCCCGTCGCTCCCGGCCGCGAGCAGGTCCTTGAAGCGCCGGTTCGTGTCCACCGGCGTCCCGAACCCGGCGAACATGCGCATCGTCCAGAGCTTGGACCGGTACATGTCGGGGTACGGGCCCCGCGTGAAGGGGTAGTCGCCGGGTCGCTCGGCGCCCTCCGGGCCGTAGACCGGGTCGACCTCGATCCCCGAGTACGTGGTGAAGTCCCGCTCCGGCATGGGAGCCATTGTCGCACGGACCCCACCCCCGGTTTGGCGTCACCTACCCACGTCTACGGGGGGTAAGCGACGCCAAAGTGGTCAGGGGGAGACCGGAGCGACCGTCAGGTCAGGCGAGGCCCATCATGTCGGCGATGCCGTGCTGGTGGCCGGCGGTGTAGCCGCCGTCGACGACCATGGCGCTCCCGGTCACGAACGACGCGTCGTCGGAGGCCAGGAAGGCCGCGGCCGCGGCGATCTCGTCCGGGTGCCCGCAGCGGCCGAGCGCGTGAGCCTCGACGAACGACGCCCGGATGTGGTCCATGCCGTCCATGTCGAAGACGGACTTCATCATCGGCGTGTCGATGAACCCCGGACAGATGCAGTTGGCCCGGATCCCCCGCCGGCCGTAGTCGAGCGCGACGTTCTTGGTGAGGATCACGACCCCACCCTTCGACGCGTTGTACGCGCTCCCGCCCTCGGTGCCCTCGAGCCCCTCGATGCTCGCGACGTTGACGATCGAGCCACGCTGGCCGATCGAGCTCGGCGCCTGCTCGAGCATGAGCGACAGCGCCGCCTTGTTCGTCAGGAACGTGCCCTTGAGGTTGATGTCGACGATCCGGTCCCACTCGACGGTGTCCATCATGTGCACGGGGCCCCCGCCGGCGACGCCCGCGGCGTTCATCAGGATGTCGACCCGGCCGTGCTCGGCCTGCACCGCGGTGAAGGCGGCGACGACCGCGGCTTCGTCGCGCACGTCGAGGGCGACCCCACCGTCGATCGGCGTGACGTCGATCAGCACCGTCGTCGCACCTTCGCTCGCGAAGCGCTTCGCGGTGGCGGCGCCGATGCCCGACGCAGCTCCCGTGACCACTGCGACCTTGCCGTCGAGCCGACCCATGCCTCCCCTTCCGAAGATCTCCGGAGGGCGATCTCCGGGACCCCGAACGACCCGGTGCCCTCCGGCGGTCCCTCCTCTGGGATTGACCTGTCAGGTGAACAATTACATAGTCTCTGTTCAGATGTCTACTACGGCTCAGGTCCGCGAGCGTGGTCCCGACACCGCCACGCGCATCCTCGAGGCCGCCGAGGAGTGCATCCGCCGCTACGGGCTCCGCCGGGTGTCGATGGGCGACGTCGCGCAGGCCGCGGGACTCTCCCGCGGCTCGGTCTACAACCACTTCCAGGACCGCGAGACGCTCGTCGACGCGGTCCTCGAGCGGGCCGCGGACCGCTTCGTCGCGAGCAGCGAGGCGTCGGTGAAGCGGCGCCGCACGCTCGCGGGCCAGGTCGCGGAAGCAGCCGCGTTCATCCGCACCCACGGCGACGACCCGACGTTGACCATCACCCCGGCGGACGAGGAGCTGTTCGCGACCCTCCTCACCGCGCGCGTCGACGGGCTCGTCGCGCGCTGGGTCGAGTTCTGGCTGCCGTACCTCGAGGATGCCGAGCGCCGCCACGAGGTGCGGGCCGGCCTCGACCGGCGCCGGGCGTCGGAGTGGATCGTCCGCATGCTGCTCTCGCTCGTGGTCATGCCGTCGAGCGTCGTCGATCTCGACGACCCCGACGCCGTGCGGGGCTACGTCTCGGAGTTCGTCGTACGGGGCCTCGCCCCGCCGCAGGGACCAGGAGTCCCCTGACCGGAGGGAACCGCACACCATGGAGTTCGCGCTCTTCTACGAGATCCCGGTGCCCAAGCCGTGGACGGCCGACAGCGAGCATCAGGCGTACAAGCACACGATCGAAGAAGCCGTGCTCGGCGAGCAGGCCGGCTTCGACTCGTTCTGGACCGTCGAGCACCACTTCCTCGACGAGTACTCGCACTGCTCCGCGCCGGATGCGCTCTACGGCGCGATCGCGGCGCAGACCAGCACGTTGCGCATCGGGCACGGCGTGCGCCTGCTGCCGAAGCCGTACAACCACCCGATCCGCGCCGCCGAGGCGGCTGCGGTCGTGGACCTGGTCTCGGACGGCCGCCTCGAGTTCGGCACCGGGCGCTCCTCGACCCGCGCGGAGCTCGAAGGGTTCGGCGCCGACCCCGACCTGACGCGAGCCCAGTGGGAGGAGGGCCTGCGCATGGTGGTCGGCGCGTGGACCGAGGATCCGTTCGAGTGGCACGGCGAGACCTGGGACATCCCGGCGCGCCGCGTCCACCCGAAGCCCATCCAGCAACCCCACCCCCCGCTCTGGGTCGCGACCAGCAGCCCGCCGAGCCACGTGCTCGCCGGCGAACTGGGCCTCGGGCTCCTCTCGTTCACGATCGGCGTGCCGCCCGAGGAGCTCGGCGAGCGCATCAAGACGTACCGTGACGCGCAGACCCGCGCCGTTCCGATCGGGAAGTTCGCGAACAAGCGCGCCGCCACGTTCACGATGGTCCACTGCGCGGACACCACCGAGCAGGCGTACGAGGAGGCACGCGAATCCTTCGAGTGGTACGTGCGCACCGCGCTCTGGCACATCGGCACCGTCGCGACGTGGCGCGAGGGCAAGCCGCTCGGCACGTACGACTACGCCGAGGTCCTGAAGGACCTCGATCTCAGCCTGCTGACGTTCGACTACCTCGTCGAGTCCGGCGCGTGCGTCGTCGGCGATCCCGAGCGCTGCCTGGAGATCGCGACCCGCTACCGGGCCGCGGACTGCGACCTGTTGCTCTGCCTGCTCAACCCCTACAAGATCCCGCACCCGGCGGTGATGCACTCGATCGAGCTCCTCGGCGAGCACGTGATCCCGAAGCTCAGGTGAGACCCGCCTCGCCTCCGACCCAGCGACCCAGCGGAGCAGAGGCGGGAGCGGGCACGGCGGAGCGGAGCGCGGGCAGCGGGCACGAAGTGCGGACGCCGCAGCGACCCGAGGTCAAGTGCGGACGCCGCCGCGACCAGATGGGAGGTGGCGAAGGTCGGAGCGACCGAAGGGACGGGTAGGGTCGAGACATGGAGACTGAGCCGCAAGCCCCTGACCGGAATCTGGCGATGGACCTGGCCCGAGCCACCGAGGCCGCCGCGCTCGCAGCCGGGCGCTGGTTCGGCCGGGGCGACAAGAACGGTGCGGACGGCGCCGCGGTCGACGCGATGCGCCTGGTCCTGAACAGCGTCCCCATGGATGGGGTCGTCGTGATCGGTGAAGGTGAGAAGGACGAAGCGCCGATGCTCTTCAACGGTGAGGAGATCGGCAGCGGCGGCCCCGCCTGCGACATCGCGGTGGACCCGATCGACGGGACCACGCTCACGTCACTCGGCCGCGACAACGCGATCTCGGTGATCGCGATGGCGGAACGGGGCACGATGTTCGACCCCGGCCCGTGCGTCTACATGGACAAGCTCGTCGTCGGCCCCGAGTCGGTCGACGTCATCGACATCGACGCGCCGATCGCGGCCAACCTCGAGGCCGTCGCCAAGGCCAAGGGCGAGAAGGTCACGGACGTCACCGCGGTGATCCTCGACCGCGATCGGCACGCGGACATCATCCGGCAGTGCCGCGAGGCAGGGGCTCGGATCGCGCTGATCCCCGACGGGGATGTCGCAGGCGCGATCAACGTCGCGACGCCGGGCTCGGGCTCGGACATCCTGTTCGGCATCGGTGGGACGCCCGAGGGGGTGATCGCGGCGTGTGCCATCCAGTGCATGGGCGGCGCGATCCTCGGCCGGCTCCACGCGCGCAACGACGAGGAGCGCAAGGCTGCGATCGACCAGGGCTACGACCTCAACCGCGTCCTCACCACCGACGACCTCGTGTCGGGCGACGAGGTGTTCTTCGCGGCGACCGGCATCAGCAACGGCGACCTTCTCAAGGGCGTCCGCTACTGGGGTGATGGTGCGAGCACCGAGAGCCTCGTCATGCGCTCGAAGACCGGGACCATCCGCAAGATCCAGGCCACCCACCGCTGGCAGAAGCTGATGCGCTACTCGGCGGTCAAGTTCGACTGAGGGCGGCGGCGCGGGTGCGCGCGAACCGCTCGTACAGATGCGTGATCGCCACCGCGGCGAGCAGCACCAGCGCCGGCTCGCTCGCGGCCCGGTAGCGCCACTGCGCGAACGTCGCGGCGACCGCGATCAACGTCATGACCGGGAACGCGAGCAGAGGGAACAGCAGGATGCGGCGGCGGCGCAGCAGCAACGCGCCGACGACGGCCAGGATCACCACGGGGTAGAAGGTCCAGAACTGCAGCTCGGTCGCGACACGACCCTGCACGTGGTAGTAGCCGTTCAGGCGGATCTCCTGGCGCGGCTGGTAGACCTGGAGGATCCGACCCCAGCGCGCCGCGATCACGATCGGCAGTCGACCGGCGTGGTCCTTCATGTACTGCGTCGACTCGGAGCGCAGCGCGCGGTCCCGGTCCGACTCGTCGTAGCGCGCGCCCGTGTACGGCTCGGAGGCCCGTTGCAGGCAGGCATAGGACTTGAAGCCGAGCAGCGGGCCCGCGTAGGTCGCGTCGCAGTTCGCCGCCGCCATCGTCCGGCCGGAGCTCGTGGAGAGGATGACCCGATGGTGAAAGCGGTCGGCGTTGTAGATCAGCCAGGGTGACACCACCACCAGCCCGACGACCCCGGCGGTGACCAGCCGGGCCACGCGGGCCCTCCACGGCCGTTCCCTCGTCAACACGACGAGCGGCAGCAGCACGAGCACGAAGCTGAGCACCAGCTCCGGGCGCGCAAGCGTCGCCAGACCGCACCACACCCCGAGCCACAGCGCGCGCGCCAGGGTCGGCCGGTTCCAGTACCGGTACGCGAAGAGCAGGATGCCGGCAGCCGTGAAGATGGCCATCGTCTCGGACAGCAGCTGGCCGTCGTAGATCCAGAAGCCGGGATACACGGCCGCCAACCCCGCAGCGAGGAGCCCAGTCCTTCCGCCGGCGATCTCCCGGCCGGCGAGACCGCAGAGCAGCACGGTGCCGGTGCCCGGCACGATGGACCACAGCATGCTCGAGAACTGGGTGATGGTGTGCCCGTCGACGAAGAACGCCGGGACCCAGAGCCACGCCGTGTAGAGGGGCGGGTGGCTCGCGGTGGGGATCGAGACGAAGCCGCCGTACGGGTCGATCCAGCCCCGGCCGTTTGCGAGCGCCTTGGCCCCGGAGACGTAGACGTATGCGTCCCCCATGATCGGGAGGTGCTGCCGCTGGCTCAGCGCGAACGCAAGCCGCACGATGGCGCCCAGCACGACGATCGCGACGAGCGGCGCCGCGAACCCCCGGCTTCCGCGGCCCCACATCCGCGGAAGGTACCAAACCGATGTCTCGGTCACACCCGTGACGCCTGGGAAGTCGCGCGCCGGCTCAACCGCGCAGGCGCGGCCAGGCGCTGCTCGACGTCGTCACGTAGTCGTACATCGACCAGCCGATCGCGTGCCGTGCCTTCGCGGCGCGCACGAACCCCGCGATGTCGGTTGGGCCGGCCTGGTCCGCGACGCCCCCGATGACCGACACCACCGCGTTGCGCTCGCCCAGGTCGCGCGCGCACCCGGGAGATGTTCTCGCGGGTGTACCGGAACCCGTCCCTCCACCCCGAAGCCTCGGTGCGGTTCGTCCAGTAGCTCATCGGCATCCACACGTCGTACGAGGCCGCGATGCGCTTCCACGGGAACGAGGGCCAGAACGCCGGGTTGATGTCCTCGAGGAGCACGGGTTCGAGCACGATCGCGCCGAGCGGCACCTGCGTCACCAGCCGATGGGCACGACCCGAGAGCGCGACGAGCGCCTGGTTGCGGCGGGCCGTGTCCTTGACGTCGGAGGTCCACTCGAGATCGAGCGCGATGCCGTCGAAGCGCTCACCGTGCGTGCGGTAGCGGTACATCGCCTCGACGTAGCGGAGATCCCGGTCGACGTCCTCGAAGTGCGGGAGGTACCACGCGACGACCTTCACGCCGCGGCTGTGCGCGCGGCGCAGGATCGAGCCGACCAGCTTGCGGTCGACGAGCGTCCCCTCCGAGCGCGTGTCGTCCTGCGCGGCCTGGAGGTAGAGCGTCCTGACCCCGAGGCGGGCCATGTCGTCGACGGACGCGGGTGTGACCGCCGGCAGCGGGAGGGTCGGTCCCTGGAACTTCGGGCCGTAGTCGTAGACGTCGACCCAGGTGCCGAGACCTCGGAACGCCCGGGTGCCCGGTGTCGACCGCGTCATGGCCGACGCGCCGGCTCCGTCGATCGCCAGCACCCCGGCGACCGCCGTGACCGTCAGCACCGCGACGAGCACCGGGAGGAGGCGGCACCAGGCGGCGCGCGGCGTGTGCATCAGCCCACGCTCGCGGGACGGGCTCGTGACGGGTCGCGGTCGGCGTCAGTGAGCCGCGCCGGCCATGGAGCCGGCACCCGCGACCTGCAGACGTAGCTCCGCACGCTTGAGCGCGGCCGCCGCCTCGACATCGTCGGCGTCGCGCGCCAGCGCGGCCTCCGCGATCTCCTTGGCGGTCGTCGCCCTCACCACGTCGATCTGCTCGGGGAGCTCGGCCACGTCCGACAGGACGGTGACCCGGTCGTCGCGCACCTCGACGAAGCCGCCGTGCACCGCGACCACGACCTCGCCCGAGCCGGGCAGGAGCACCCGCACCGGGTAGGTCTCCAGCGCGCCGACGAACGGCTGGTGCCCGGGCAGGAACGCGATCTCGCCACCCGTCGGGCGGCACACGACCTGGTCGGCCTCACCCTCGTAGAGGATGCTCTCCGGGGAGACGACCTCGACGTGCAGCGGCACCGGGCTCAGCCCTCGCTCTGCAGGGACTTGGCCTTCTCGAGGACGCTCTCCACACCGCCGACGTTGAAGAACGCCTGCTCCGGGATGTCGTCCAGCTCGCCGTCGACGAGCTTCTCGAAGCTCTCGATCGTCTCGGCCACGGGCACGTAGATGCCCTTGAGGCCGGTGAACGTCTCGCCGACGAAGAACGGCTGGGACAGGAAGCGCTGGATCTTGCGGGCCCGGGCCACGATGACGCGGTCCTCCTCGGAGAGCTCGTCGAGCCCGAGGATGGCGATGATGTCCTGGAGCTCCTTGTAGCGCTGGAGGACCTCCTGGACCCGGCGGGCGCAGTCGTAGTGGCGCTGGCCGACGACCTCGGGCGCCAGGATGTTCGAGGTCGACGACAGCGGGTCCACCGCGGGGTAGATGCCGAGCGCCGCGATGTCGCGGCTCAGCTCGGTGGTCGCGTCGAGGTGGGTGAAGGTGGTGAACGGCGCGGGGTCGGTGTAGTCGTCCGCAGGTACGTAGACGGCCTGCAGCGAGGTGATCGACCGGCCCTTGGTCGAGGTGATCCGCTCCTGCAGCTCGCCCATCTCGTCGGCGAGGGTCGGCTGGTACCCGACCGCCGAGGGCATGCGGCCGAGCAGCGTCGACACCTCGGACCCGGCCTGCACGAACCGGAAGATGTTGTCGACGAACAGCAGCACGTCCTGGTTCTTCACGTCGCGGAAGTACTCGGCGACCGTCAGGGCCGACAGCGCGACGCGCAGGCGGACGCCCGGCGGCTCGTCCATCTGGCCGTAGACCAGCGCAGCCTTCTCGATGACGCCGGACTCCTGCATCTCGAGCCAGAGGTCGGTGCCCTCACGGGTCCGCTCCCCCACGCCCGCGAACACCGACACACCGCCGTGCTGGGTGGCGACCCGGTTGATCATCTCCATGATGAGGATCGTCTTGCCGACGCCCGCACCGCCGAAGAGGCCGATCTTGCCGCCCTGCACGTACGGCTCGAGCAGGTCGATCACCTTGATGCCGGTCTCGAACATCAGCGCACGGGGCTCGAGCTGGTCGAAGTTCGGCGCCGGGCGGTGGATGTCCCAGTGGTCGTCGATGCCCTCGGTGATGGCCTGGCCGCCGGTGTCGAGGGGCTCGCCGATCACGTTGAACACGTGGCCGAGCACGCCGTCGCCGACCGGCATCTGGATGCCGTGGCCGAGGTTGCGCACGACGGTCCCGCGGCGCAGCCCGTCGGTCTGCTTGAGGCAGACGACCCGCACCCGGTTGTCACCGATCTGCTGCGCGACCTCGGAGGTGATGGTGACGGTCTCGCCCTCGAGCTCGACGTCCATCTCCAGCGCGTGGTTGATCTCGGGGAGCGCGTCGGGCGGGAACTCCACGTCGACGACCGGACCCGCGATGGCGACGACCCGTCCGTTCTTCAAGCCGGCGTTCGCAGGCGTGGTCTCGGGATTGGCAGTGGCGGTCATGGTTGTGCTCCTGGGCTCAGGCGTCGCGAACTGGGAAGAGGTCCTGGTTCCGGGCCTCGATGGTGTCGGCGAGCAGGTCGCCGGAGACCACGCCGGTCCCGCCGCGCAGCGCCTCGGCGCCGCCGACGATCTCCATGATCTCGGTGGTGATCGACTCCTGCCGGGCGCGGTTCATCACGCGGGTGAGTCTCGTGATGAGGTCGTCGGCGTTGTCGGTGGCCGCCTTCATCGCCCGCTGGCGGGCGGCGTGCTCGGACGCCGAGGCGTCGAGCTGCGCCGCGAAGATCCGGGCCTCGACGTAGCGCGGGAGCAGGCGGGTGAGGATCTCGTCCGCCCCGGGCTCGAACTCGTAGCTGGCCGACGGGCCCTCGTGCGCGCTCGTCCCCGTCTCGTCCGGGGCTGGGCTCGAGAGGCCCAGGCCGCCGGGATCGAGCGGCATCAGCGTGACCTCCTCGACCGCCTGCGAGCCGGCCGAGAGGAAGCGGGTGAAGACGAGCTGCACCTGGTCGACGTCACCGGCCTCGAACGGCGCGAGTACCGCGCGGGCCACGGTGCGCGCGTCCTCGTAGGTCGGCTGGTCGCTCATGCCGCCGAAGCTCGCGTCGATCCGGTACTTGCGGAAGCTGAAGTAGCTGAAGGCCTTCTTGCCGACGAGGATCAGGGAGTAGTCGCGCCCGAGCTCCTGCTGGGCCTTGAGCGAGCGCTCGGCCTGGCGGATCACGGTCGAGTTGTACGCGCCGCACAGGCCGCGGTCCGCGGTGAGCACCACGTACGCGACCTTGCGGACCTCGTCGCGCGGCTTGAGGAGCGGGCTGCTCACGCCGGCCCCGCCCTGCGCGAGGTGGTGGATGACCTCGGTGATCTGGTCGCTGTACGGACGGGCGGCCTTGACCCGCGCCTGCGCCTTGACGATCCGGCTCGCGGCGATGAGCTCCATCGCCCGCGTGATCTTCTTCGTGCTCTGGACCGTGCGGATCCTGCGCTTGAGGATCCGCTCCTGACCGCCCGCCATCGCTAGGCCTGGCCTCCGACGAATTCTTGGGGGTTCTCGCTGCGCTTCGCGGCCTCGTCGGCCGCGATCTCGCCGCCGACGACGTTGACGAAGCGCGCCTTGAAGTCGGCGATCGCATCAGGGAGCTTGTCGCCCTCGGGCAGCTGACCGCTGCTCTTGATCGCCTCGAGGATGTCGACGTGCCGGGTGCGGAAGTCCTCCAGCAGGTCCGACTCGAACCGGCGCACCTGCTCGGCCGGCAGGTCGTCGAGGATGCCGTTCGTGCCGCAGTAGATCGACACCACCTGCTCCTCGACCGGCATCGGCGAGTTGAGCGGCTGCTTCAGCAGCTCGACCAGCCGGTAGCCGCGGCCGAGCTGAGCGGCGGACACGTCGTCGAGCTCGGAGCCGAAGGTGGCGAAGGCCTCGAGCTCGCGGAACTGGGCGAGGTCGAGCTTCAGGGTCCCGGCCACCGCGCGCATCGCCTTGATCTGCGCGGAGCCGCCGACCCGGGACACCGAGATGCCGACGTCCACCGCGGGCCGGACGCCCGACTTGAACAGGTCGTCCTGCAGGTAGATCTGGCCGTCGGTGATCGAGATCACGTTGGTCGGGATGTACGCCGAGACGTCGCCGGCCTTCGTCTCGATGACCGGGAGCGCGGTCAGGGACCCGGCACCGAGCGCGTCGCCGAGCTTCGCGGCGCGCTCGAGCAGGCGGCTGTGCAGGTAGAAGACGTCGCCCGGGTAGGCCTCGCGACCCGGCGGCCGCCGCAGCAGCAGCGACAGCTGCCGGTAGGCCTCGGCCTGCTTCGAGAGGTCGTCGTACACCACCAGCGCGGCCTCGCCGCTGTCCATCCAGTGCTGCCCGATCGCGCAGCCGGTGTACGGCGCGAGGTACTTGAACACCGCTTCGTCGGCCGCGGGGGCGTTGACGACGACGGTGTACTCGAGCGCGCCGTGCTCCTCGAGGGTGGCGACGGTCTGCGCGACGGTCGAGCCCTTCTGGCCGATCGCGACGTAGATGCACTTCACGCCCTGGCCCCGCTGGTTCAGGATCGTGTCGATCGCGATCGTGGTCTTGCCGGTCTTGCGGTCGCCGATGATCAGCTCACGCTGGCCCCGGCCGATCGGGGTCATGGAGTCGATCGCCTTGATCCCGGTCTGGAGCGGCTCGTGCACCGGCTTGCGGGCGACGATGCCGGGCGCCTGCACCTCGAGCCGGCGGGTCTGGGTGCCGGCGATCGCGCCCTTGCCGTCGATCGCCTGGCCGAGCGCGTTCACGACCCGGCCGATGAGGCCGTCGCCGACGGGCACCGAGAGGATGCGGCCCGTGTTCTTGGCCGTGTGGCCCTCCTCGACCTGGTCGGACTGGCCGAGCACGACGGCACCGATCGAGTCCTCGTCGAGGTTGAGCGCGAGCCCGAACGTGCCGCCCTCGAACTCGAGCAGCTCGTTGACCGCGGTCTCGGGCAGGCCGGAGACGCGGGCGATGCCGTCGCCGACCTCCAGGATGCGGCCGACCTGGTCCTTCGCGAGCGCGGGCGTGAACGTGCCGACGTGCTTGCGCAGCGCGGCCGCGATCTCGTCGGCGTTGATGGTCAGCTCAGCCATGTGACGTGCTCCCGGAGGTTGCCGTGCGTTCGACGTCCATCAGATGGTTTCCTTCAGCTGCTCGAGGCGGTGGCGGATCGTGCCGTCGATGACCGTGTCGCCGATGCGGGCGACGAGCCCGCCGAGCACGTGCTCGTCGACGATCACCTTGACCTCGATCTGCTTGCCGGTGGCCTCCGAGAGCGCCACCGCAAGGCGGTCGCGCTGGCCCTGGTCGAGCGGGACCGCGCTGCGGACCTCGGCGACCTCGTGGTCGCGCTCGCCCGCGGCGAGCTCCACGAACCGGTCGACGATCGCCGGCATCTCGGCCGCGCGGCCGATGCCCACCACGAAGGACGCCAACGCCGCCGAGACGTTGAGCGCCTTGCCTCCCATGAGCTCCTCGACGACCGCCATGCGGCGATCGGTCGGCAGCGCCGGGTCGGTGAGCGCCATGCGCAGGTCGTCGTTACCCTCGAAGACGCGTGCGAAGCGGAAGAGGTCGTCTTCGACCTCGCCGAGCATGCCTTCCGCGCGCGCGACCTCGAGCAGCGCCGTGGCGTACGCCTGGATCCGGTCGGCGTTGGGATCAGCCATCGGTCACCGGCTCCCCACCTGGTTGATGTAGCTCTCGATCAGCGCGATCTGGGTGTCGCGGTCGAGGTTCCGCTCGACGACCTTCTCCGCGAGCTCGATGGACAGCTCGGCCACGCGGCCCTGCAGGTCCGTGAGCGCACGCTCGGTCGCCAGCCGGATGTCCTCCTGGGCCCGGCCCCGCAGCTCGGCCGCCTCGGTCTCGGCCCGCGCGATCAGGTCCTTGCGGACCTGGTCCGCCGCCAGTCGGGCCTCCTCGATGATCTTGCCGGCCTCGTTGCGCGCCTCGGCGAGCTGCTGCTGGTACTCCTGCAGCGAGGTCTCCGCTTCGGCCTTGGCCGACTCGGCCCGCTCGAGGTCCGTCCTGATGTGCGCCTCACGGTCGGCGATCGCCTTCTTGATCGCCGGCCACGCCTTCCAGGCGAGCAGGCCGAAGACGATGGCGAAGCTGATGACCGCCCAGACGATCTCCTTGGTCTCCGGGACGATCGGGTTCTTCGCCTTCACGCTCTCCGCCGCGAGCAGCACTGCCACATGCATGACCGGCGCCCTAGCTCTTGGCGAGGAAGAAGAGGACGAAGCCGAACAGCGCGAGCGCCTCGGTGAACGCGATGCCGAGGAACATCGTGGTGCGGACCGGTCCGGCCATCTCCGGCTGGCGGGCCATCGCGGTGATGGCGTTGCCCACCACGATGCCGATGCCGATGCCCGGGCCGATGGCCGCGGCACCGTAGACGATGCCGGCACCAATCGACTGGAGGCCGTCTTTCAGCTCTCCGGCCTGCTGGACGGCAAGTGCGAGGTCGTGCATGTCAGTCTCTCCTAGTGCTCGGCGTGTAGAGAATCGGCGATGTAGACGGCGGTCAGCAGCGTGAAGATGTACGCCTGCAGGAAGCCCACCAGGATCTCGAAGGCGGTGACGCCGACGTTGAGGGCGAACGGCCCGAGGGCGATGATCGGCGCGTTCGTCAACGTGTAGGCGGTGAGCAGTGCCAGGGCGGTGAGCAGGATGTGCCCGGCCATCATGTTGGCGAGGAGTCGGACGGCCAGCGAGAACGGCCGGACGAGCAGGATCTGCACGAGCTCGATGGGCGTCACGAGGATGTAGAGCGCGAGCGGGACGCCCTCGGGGAAGAGGTGGTGCGTCAGGTACTTGAAGCCCTGGTGCTTGAAGCCGAGGAACCAGTAGATGACGTAGACCATCAGGGACAGGAACAGCGGGATCGCGAACCGCGACGTCGGCGGGAACTGGATGAACGGGATCACTTCCCAGAAGTTCAGGAAGAGGATGAAGAGGAAGAGCGACCCGAGAAACGGCGTGAAGCGGGTCGCGTCGTTGCCGATCACGTCGCGGGTGATCCCGCGGTCGACGAACTCGTAGGTCATCTCGAGCACGTTCTGGAAGCCCTGCGGGATCAGCTTCATCTTGCGGCTGCCACCGACGAAGATGGCGATGATCAGGACCGACGACACCATGACGAGCAGGCTCGTCTTGTTGATCGCGAACGGCGTGCCCTTGAACGCGATGTCCTTCCAACGGAAGAGCTCATCGATCGGCGGGAAGACGAAGACCCCGAGCGTCACTCCGGCTGCTCCTTCTGGTCGGGCTTGCTCTCACGGTCGTACACGCCCGGCTTGAGGCCGGGAGCGGCGAGGGTGAGGCTCACGTACCGGGTCTCCCAGATCAGCAACGCGATGTGGGTGACCGCGATCGTGAGCACGAGTACGGGAAGGTCGACGAACGAGAACTGCTCGAGTCCGAGCACGATCAGCGTCAGCGCGAGGAGCCTGACGACGAAGCCGCCGAGCACCGCGCCCTGCAGCAGGGTGAGCGACCGGGTCGCGGCCCAGCCGATGAGTCGGGCCGAGACGAAGAAGTTGAGCGCCACGAGCACCAGGCCGATGGCGGCGCTGATGGCGCCGTCCACCCCGCGCACGAGGCCGCAGGCGAGGATCACCACCGGCGCGACCACGGCGGCGTTGCGCACCATGTGATCGGCGATCCGGCTCTCGTGAGCCACGGGGACCTCGGATGCGGCTACCACTGGCGACGATTCCACGGTTTGTCGGCCTCTTGCTTGGCCATGGCGGCTTGGTACCGGAAGTACAGGGCGAGGACCGCGGCGAGGAACCCGAGGATCCCGAACCCGACCAGGAACAGCGGGCCGGTGCCGAGCGCCTGGTCGAGGAGGAAGCCGAGGAACGCGAAGACCACCGGACCGACCACCAGGCTGAGCGCCTGGCTGAGCCCGTCGTCGGCGCCACCGCCACCGCCGGGCTTCGCCCATCTGCTCCGGAGTTCCAACCCCGATCGTCCCCCACCGGCCCGTCGACGCTGCGCTGCGGCGGCCGGGCCCCTGCTTGTGAATGTATTCGCAAACTACCCGGCGGCCCCGGCGGGGTCAAACCGAGCGCCGCATCATCGCCGATCCGGGCGCCCACGGTCCGGGGCGCCAGCAGATCGGCCGAGGCAGATTCCGGAAATCGCCGCCCTCGGCCACCGGCCATCCCCAGCTACGGAGATCGGCCGAGGGAGATCTTCGGGAAAGGTGCTACCGGACGTTGCGGCGACGGCTCTCGAGGTCGACCACGGCGCCGAGCTCCGGAGTCGGCTCGTCCGGCTCGCCGACCAGGTCCACGTCCGGGTCGGCCCGTCCCGAGCGCCGGCCCGGGGCGAAGAGCGCGAAGAGGATCAGCGCGAGCGCGAGCACGCCGATCGGGACCAGGCCGTTGAGGTTCCCGGACTGGGTGTAGGTGGGCAGGAGCGCGAGCCCCGAGAGCAGGGCGGTCCAGAGCCAGAGGATGACGACGGTGCGGCGCGGACCGTGACCGAGGCGCATGAGGCGGTGGTGAAGGTGGTCCTTGTCCGCGACCGCGACCGAACGCCCGCGCACGGCGCGCCGGACGAACGAGAACGCGGTGTCGATGATCGGCACGCCGAGGATCACGATCGGGATGAACAGCGGCGCGTAGAAGAAGTAGGTGGTCCCCGGGTAGGAGTAGTCGGCGTGCCCGCCGATCGTGATCGTCGTGGTGGCGAGCAGGAGCCCGAGGAAGAGCGCGCCCGCGTCGCCCATGAAGATGCGGGCGGGGTTGAAGTTGTACGGCAGGAATCCCACGCAGATGCCGACGGCGATCACCGCGACCAGCGGTGCAATGTTGTCGCCTTCGAGGAAACCACCTTTGAAGAGCCGGTCCGAGTAGAGGAACAGGGCGGTCCCTGCGATGATGACGATGCCGGCCGCGAGCCCGTCGAGCCCGTCGATCAGGTTGATCGCGTTCGCGAACACGACGACCACGATGACGGTCACGAGCGGTGCGAGGTCCGCGGAGAGCACCAGCGTGTCCTGACCCGCGAACGGCACCCGGAAGAAGAGCATCGAGACGCCGAGCAGCGACAGAAGGCTCCCGGCGAGGACCATGCCGGCGAGCTTGGCCGGCGGTGACACGTCCCGGAGATCGTCGAGCGCTCCGACCGCGAACATCACGCCCGCGCCGAGCATGAGCCCGGCCGGGGCCGACGAGCCGGTGAACATGTCGTGGAACTGCGGGACCTGTGACGCGACGCCCATGGCTACGAGGAACCCGACGAACATCGCCGCCCCGCCCAGCGTCGGCATCGCCTTCGTGTGGACGCCGCGGGCGTTGGGCGGGACGATCGCACCGATCCGGATCGAGAGCCGGCGGACGACCGGCGTGATGAGGAGCGTCGTCAGCACCGCGACCGCGAAGACGACCGCGTAGCCACCCATCGCCCGGGTCCGCTACCGACCGGCGGCGAGCTCGGGGTACGGCGTGTACTTCGCGCAGAGACGGTGCGCGGCGTCGAGCGTCTCCTGGATGACCGCTGCGTCGTCGGGTGCGCGAAGCACCGTCGCGATGAGCGTGGCGATCTCCGCCATCTCCGGCTCGCCCATCCCCGCGGTTGTGACGGCCGCGGTACCGAGCCGCAGCCCGCTCGTGACGAACGGCTTCTCGGGGTCGTTCGGGATCGCGTTCTTGTTGCACGTGATGCCGGCACGGTCGAGTGCCTCCTGCGCGACCTTCCCGGTCACGCCGAACGGCTGCAGGTCCACGAGCATGAGGTGGTTGTCCGTGCCGCCGGAGACGATGCGGAAGCCCTCGTCGCCGAGCCCACGCGCGAGCGCCTGCGCGTTGCGCACGATCTGCGCCGCGTACTCCCGGAAGTCCGGCTGCGCCGCGAGATGGAACGCCACCGCCTTCGCGGCGACGACGTGCATCAGCGGCCCGCCTTGCAGGCCCGGGAAGACCGCCTTGTCGATCGCGGCCGCGTGCTCGGCGCGGCACAGGATGGCGCCGGCACGCGGGCCGCGGAGCGTCTTGTGCGTGGTGAAGGTGACGACGTCGGCGTACGGCACCGGCGACGGGTGGGCCCCGCCCGCGATCAGCCCGGCGATGTGCGCGGCGTCCACGATCAGGAGGGCGCCCACGTCGTCGGCGATCGAGCGGAAGCCCGCGAAGTCGATGATCCTGGGGTACGCGGTGGCACCGGCGATGATCGCCTTCGGTCGCTCCGCCTTGGCGAGGTCCCGGATCGCGTCGTAGTCCAGCGTCTCGGCCTCGTCGTCCACGCCGTAGGCGACGAAGTCGTAGAGGCGGCCGCTGAAGTTGACCGGCGAGCCGTGGGTCAGGTGGCCGCCCTGGTCAAGGCGCATCCCCATGAGCTTGTCGCCCGGCGAGAACAGCGCGAGGTAGGCAGCCATGTTGGCGTTCGCCCCCGAGTGGGGCTGGACGTTCGCGTGGTCTGCGCCGAAGAGCGCGCAGGCCCGCTGCCGGGCGAGCTCCTCGGCCTCGTCCACGACCAGGTTCCCGCCGTAGTACCGCTTCCCGGGATAGCCCTCCGAGTACTTGTTGGTGAGCACGGAGCCCTGCGCCTCGAGCACCGCCGGTGAGGTGAAGTTCTCGGACGCGATCAGCTGGACCGTCGTGTTCTGGCGCTCGACCTCACGGCGCAGGACGCCCGCAACCTCGGGGTCGGCAGCCTCCACAGCGTCGAAGCCGTCGGCCATCGTCGTTCTCCTCGGCTCGGCGGTCCGGCCGGGGTCAACCGCCCCGCGCCGGCGACCCGGATGGGCGCGTGTACATCCACTGTAGTGAGGACACCCCGACCGGGTCCGTACCTGCGTGGTCAGCCGTCCCTGGGGAAGGGCTCCTCGACCTCGGGATCCGCGTCCACGTCGGCGGTCCCGAGCTCCTCGGGCCGGACTCTTCGGTAGATCGAGGTTCCGAGGTGGAACAGCTCCTCGAAGTACCGCTTCCCCTGGGCCGCGATGACGCCGAGGCTGATCAGCTGGATCGCGATGACCAGCGTGACCCCGGTGAAGAGGAAGGCGTGAGGGGCCCGCGCGTACGCGTTCTGGATCGCGCCCGTGAGCCCGGAGTTCCCGAACGACGACCGCTGGCCCCAGACCTGGAAGACGTGCCAGGTGCACCAGCCGAACGAGTAGGCCGCGACCGCGAGCAGGATCAGGCCCGGGAGCATGAAGAACAGGAACGGGCGGAACAGGAACGACGAGAAGAGCGACGAGACCGTGCCGCGGGAGAACCGGAACTTGGTGGCCCGGCGCTCGCCCCCCGTCGCCTGGAAGGACCAGTCGAGGTGGGCGGGGATCTCGATGATCCGGGCGTGCAGGATCCGGGCCTTGTAGATGATCTCGGTGTTGATCTCGGTGTCCATGGCCCGCAGGTCCAGGCTCCGCAGGAAGCGCCCGTCGTAGACCCGGACCATCCCGGTGACCGTGCTGAGGTCGCCGCCCGCGGCCCGCGAGAGCAGCCAGTTCGCGACTCGGCTCATCACCCGTCGCCCGAACGGCACGTTCGTCGTGCGTCCACCCTTCGCGTAGGGCGACGCGATCACGATGCGCGCCTTCGAGTCCTGGATCGCGTAGAGCATGCGCCCGAGATGCTCCGCGTCGTAGCTCATATCGCAGTCCATGACCGCGATGTAGTCGGCTTGCGTCGAGTTGAACGCGTAGCGCAACGCCTGGCCGAGCAAGAAGTTGACTCGGTGGTGGAGGATGCGCACGTTGCGGTGCGAACGCGCGAACCCGTCCGCGAGCTCGCCCGTGTCGTCGGTGCTGCCGTCGTTGACGACGACGATCTCCCACCGGTAGAGGTTCTCGAGCGAGGTCAGGTACTCGGAGAGCTTCGTCAGCGTGTCCACGATTACCGCGGCTTCGTTGTACGCCGGGACGATCACCGAGACGAACGGGCGGGGCTCGCCCCGGAGCGCGGCGCGCGCCGGGGCCGCGGGGTCGGCCACCGTCGCCGACGGGTCCACGGGCATCGACGGCACGGTGCGCGCCTCGCTCCCGCTCACGATGCGGCCGCGAACTGCGGCGCCCGCACGGGCAGGTCGCGCGTCGCGAGCGCCCGCGCGTGCTCCCCCACCGGGACCACCTCAAAGTGACCGCGAAGCTGCCCGAGGTACGAGTCGACCCGGTCGAGCTTCTCGGCCAGTGGGATCTGCATCCCCGGGAAGAACGCGAGCTCCTCGACGTCGTCACCGGAGATCAGGTCGAGCGGATGGAGCAGGATCGACGGCCCGACACCGGCGGCGCGGCAGACGCGCAGGGCCGCGTCGAAGTACGCGCGCGCCGCCGCGGGCGAGTAGGCGCTGAGCATCAGCAGGTAGCTCACGTGGATCGGGACCTTGATGCCCGGCAACGTCGTCACCGGCAGCTCGAGCAGGGTGCGGCCATCGACCGCCCAGCGGTACGGGCGCACCCCGCGTCGGCCGTCCGCCCAGGTGCCGTACAGGAGCTCGCGTTCGGCCCGCTGCTCGGCGCTGAGCTTCGCGGTCCGGAAGTAGTAGGCGCGCGCGAGCGGGCCGATGTAGGTCGGCAGGGTCGAGGCGTCGTACGCGTACCCCCGCCGCAGCAGCACCTGGAGCGTGGTCTCCGAGAGGCTGTATCCCGGGCCGCGGAACCCGTCCGGCCGGACGCCGGTCGCGGCCTCGATCGCGTCCTCGGCTCGCTCGAGCTCCTCGTCGAGCTCGGACTCCGAGTACCGGTGGAGCCAGGGCTCGTGCCGGAACGAGTGGTTCCCGATCTCGTGGCCGGCGCCGACCAGCGCGCCGAGCGCGGCGTGGTTCTTGGCCAGGGCGGCGTCCTGGCCGACGACGAAGAACGTGATTCGCAGGTCGTGGTGGTCGAGCACCTCGAGGGCACGCGGCGCGAGGACGTCGAGGTAGGACGGGAACCGGTCCCAACCGTCGTCGCCGTGGATCTTCATGTACGACCACTGGTTGTCCGCGTCGAGCGAGAGGCTCGCCAACGCTCTCGGTCGCGCTCGCTTCGGCGTCATGCTCGACTCCCCTGCCCCTGCATGGTACCCAGCGTCGTCCGGATGAGCTCCGCTGCGGCGCGCTCGGCGAGCTCCACGGTCTCGTTCACGTTGAGGGTTCCGTTCACGATCTGGGCCGAGCTCACGAGATGCAGACCGGGAACGCTCGTCGTCATGGACGGCACGCGGCGCGAGTAGCCGAGCGTCGGGATCGGGAACACGCGCCGCACCCGGGAGACCTTCACCGCGAGGACATCTGCACGTCCGAGGGCCGGGTGGACCGTCTGGAGGCCGGCCAGGAAGCTCCGCTCGATCTCGGCGTCGGGGACCTCGAACAACGGGTCCTCGGGACCGACGTACTTGGGCAGGAACACCAGCGCGTGCCCACCGACCTGCGCGCGGTCGACCAGCGCGGTCATCTCGACGACCGCGGTGAACGGGAGGTCGTCCATGAGATACGTCAGGTAGTAGTCGCTGAGCGACGACCGCAGGACCAGGGACGCGCACACGATCCCCTGGTACTCGACGCCGCGCAGCCGGGTCCGCTCGACCTCGGTCAGGTCGGGGCACAGGCGTTCCGCGGTGGGGGTGTCGCTCGTGACGACGACGTGGTCGAACACCTCCGGCGCGGCGCCCTCCACGGACACCTCGAGCCCCGCCTCGGTGCGGCGCACGTGCTCCACGGTCGACGAGCAGCGGATGTCGACGCCGTCCCCACCCAGCGCGGACGCAAAGCGCTCGAGCACGCGCGCGTATCCGCCCGGCACGTAGCCGAACATCTCCTTCTTCAATCCGCTGCGCCGCGCGGCGTAGAGGCGCTGGATCGTCGCCCAGATGAACGCGGCGTTCGCGTCGGGCCAGCTCTCGCCGAGCTTGGCCCGCAGCAGCGGGAGCCAGAACCGACGAAACGTCGCCCGTCCCGACCAACGGGTGAGCCACGCCTCGACCGACTCCTGCTCGAGCCGCGGCCAGTCCTTCACGCGCGACCCGTGCAGGATCGTGAGCGCGAGGCGCAGCTTCGACGTGATCGGCAGGCCGGGCAGCCGGAGGAACTCGATGGTGTTCGAGACCGACGAGAGCCGGCCGGCGGAGAAGTACCCGGTCCTGGTCTCGACCCAGTGCATCTCGGCGTCGAGGCCGAGCTGGGTCAGCACGCGCCGCAGCGCGGCGTCCGACAGCAGCGTCACGTGGTAGTGCCGGTCCCACGTGACCGGCCCCTCCGGGGTCTCGATCGACCAGGCGCCGGCCAGACCCCCGACTCGATCGGCGCGCTCGAGCACCGTGACCCGCTTGCCCGCCTCGCGCAGGCGCAGCGCGAGCGTCAGCCCGAGCATGCCGCCCCCGACGACCGCCCATCTCTCCCGCTCTCGGCCCTCCGGGCCGGGCCGCTCGGGCCGACGAGTCGCGCCCGGGCGGTCGTCCCCGCTCATGACGGAGGATCGAGCTCGACGACCTCGCCCTCGCGGATCGCGTAGCGCAGCCCGCTGACCGGGCAGACGACGTCGTCTCGGTCGGGCGGGCGCGCGCCCGAGAACCGCACGATCGGCTCGCCCACTCGCGAGACCACCGCCACCGAGCGGGCCGGTTGGCCGACGACGAGGTGGAAGGCGGGCGCCGATCGGGTGACGATCGCGCCCATGCCGACGAGCGCGAAGCGGCCGATCGAGAGGTCGCAGCCGATCACGCTCCCGGCCCCGATGGACGCGCCCGCGCCGACGACCGTCGGGAGCGTCCGCTCGCCGGGCTCGGACGGGCGCAGCGTCGACAGGTCCGGCGTCGTCGCACGCGGGTACCGGTCGTTGGTGAAGATCGTCCCCGCTCCGACCATCACGCCGTCCTCGATCGTCACCCCGGTACAGATGTAGACGAACGCGTTCAGCTTCACACGGTCGCCGATCGAGACGCCGTACGCGATGTGCGTGCGCTCGCCGACGATGCAGTCGCTGCCGATGCGGGTGCCGGGACCGCGAACGTGGACCCCCGACCAGATCGCGGTGCCGTCACCGATCTCGACGCCTGGTTCGATCTCCGCGGTGGGATGGATCCGCACTCCGGTGTGCGGAGCCGTCATGCCACCTGCTCGCCCGCGGCTGCTGTACCGCCCGGAAGGTCGCGGACCGCGATCCAGTCGTTGCGCTCGAGCGCCGCGTACGCGGCCTCGACCACCGCGACCGACGCGATCGCGTCATCCGCGGTCACCGCGATCTTCTCGTCGCCACGCACGGCGGCGCAGAAGTTCGCGACCTGCGACGCCCATGCAGGCGAGCTTGTCGTAGCCCGATCCGAAGGTGACCCACTCCGGGCTCGAGGCCTGCCGGTACCGCGCACCGTTCCAGCCGACGCTCACCGTGCCCTCGGACCCGTACAGCGTGAGGTAGGTGTCGGTCACGCGGTCGACGCTCCACGAGAGGTCGACGGTCGCCAGCACCCCCTCGGGAGTCCGGAGCAGCATGCTCGCCGTGTCCTCGACCGGCAGGCGCTGCACCCGCTTGCCCTCCACCGCCATGACCTCGGCGATCGGTCCGAGGAAGTAGCGCACGATGTCGACGGAGTGCGTGCCGTTGTCGATGAGGACACCGCCCCCGGCGATCGCCGGGTCCGCATTCCACCGCCGCGACATGTCCACCCGCGACGCGAACGCGTTCTCGAGCACCATGAGCTCACCGAGGATCCCGGCGCCGACGATCTGGCGAGCCCGGATCACGTCGTCGACGAAGCGGAACTTCGTCGCCATGGTGAAGGTGACGCCGGCCCGGTCGGCGGCCTCGACCATCTTGCACGCGCTCTGCGCGTCGATCGCCAACGGCTTCTCACACAGGACGTGGAGCCCGCGCTCGATCGCCTGCAGCACGATCTCGGGGTGCGTCGACGGCGGCGCGCACACGAGCACCGCGTCCACGTCGGCCTCATCGAGGAGGGCACGGTGCGACGGGTATGCGGTACCGCGCACCGCGTCCGCGACCGTGCTCGCAGCGCGGCTGCGCGGGTCGGCCACCGCGGTGAGCCGCGCGCCGTCCAGTGCCTCGACGACCTTGACGTAGGACTGCGCGATGCCGCCCGCGCCGACCAGCCCGATCTTGAGCTCGCGTCCCTGAAGCTCGGTCATCGTTCCCTCTCGATCAGGCGCTCGACGGCCACCCGGATCGCGGCACCGAGGAGCTCGACGTGCTGGGTCTCGTACCGCTCGTTCCAGGGAAGTACGAGGACGTTATCGAGAAAGGCGTGCGTACCGGTGAACCATTCGGATCGGTAGTCGACGGCTTCCGGCCGAGCGAGGGTGAACGGCCACCGGCTGTCGCCGAACGTGCGCTGGTCGCGCATCACCGCGCACGCGAACGCGGGCTTCTGGATGTAGCGCGGGGCCGAGGCGATCCCACCCAGCCGGAGCTCGGCGGCCAGCGCTCGGGGACCACCCGGGACGACCCCCCCGTCGACGAGCAGCGGGAACCTCCAGTACGTCATCACGTCGTCGTCGCGCACGACCGGCGGGGTGACACCGGGCGTCCCGTCCAGGTCTCGGGTGAGAAGGTCCGCCATGGCGACGCGCTGCGCGACGCCGGCTTCGAGCTTGTCGAGCTGCGCGTTGGCCACCGCGCCCTGGAGCTCGGTCATCCGCGAGTTGAGCGCGAGGAACTCGTGGTCCGGGTTCTCCTCGCCATAGGGCCACGCCTTGTTCACGAAGAGCCGGACCCGGCGGGCGAACCCCGGGTCGTCCGAGATCACGATGCCGCCCTCGCCGGTCGTGATGTGCTTGCCCTGCTGCGAGCTGAAGCAGCCGATCGAACCGATGCGGCCGACGAGCCGGCCGGCCCGGCGGGCGAGGAACGCCTGGGCGCAGTCCTCGATCACCGGGATGCCCCGGTCGTCGGCGACCCGTCGGATCGCCTCGACGTCGCACGGGTTCCCGAACAGGTGCGTCGCCACGACCCCGACGGTCCGCTCGGAGAGCCGGTCCGCCACGCTCGCCGCAGTGACGTTGCCCGTCCGGGGATCGACGTCGGCGAAGACCGGGATCGCGCCCTGGTAGAGGATCGGGGCCAACGCACCCATGTCGGTGATCGCGGTCGTGACGATCTCGTCGCCGGGTTCCGGATCGATCGCGGCAATTGCCGCGTGCACCGCGGCCGTGCCCGACGAGCAGGCGGTCGCGCTCCGGGCGCCGAGCAGTGCCGCGAAGCGCTCCTCGAGCTCGGGCACCTGCACGCCCTTGGTGCTCGTGAGCGTGCCGCTCGTGATCACGTCGGCGAGGCGGCCGAGCTCATCGGCGCCGAGGCTGCGGCCGGTGGCGTCCTGGTCGTTGGGAAGTGCGAGCCCGGGTTCCGTCGACCGCACTGGGATCATCGAGTCCTCTCCCAGTCGGCCTCGTCGCCCACCGGAGATCGCGCCGTGCACGTCCTGCCCGGGTCGCGCACGTACTGTACCGGTAGGCACCTTCCGTTCCACGAGTCGGATCGGCGCGTTCTCGACCATCGCTCGACCCGAGGTCGCGCGCCTTCCTGGAGGGCAATGCAACCCGGCAGCGTCGCGGTGGTGTTCGGCACCCGACCCGAGGTCGTGAAGCTCGCGCCCGTGCTCTGGGCCCTCGGCGCCACAGCCCGGACGATTCACACCGGACAGCACTACGACCCGGTGCTGGCGGACGGGCTGCTCGCCGAGCTCGGGCTCGAGCCGCCGGGGCTGCAGCTGCACGTGGGCGGCGCACCGCGCGGCACGCAGCTGGGTGAGGCGACCAGGCTGCTCGACCAGGCGTTCGAGACCGCCTCGCCCCGCGTGGTCGTCGTCCAGGGGGACACGAACACCACGGTGGCCGCGGCATTGGCGGCGAATGCACGCAACATCCCCTTGGTGCATGTCGAAGCGGGACTGCGCAGCTACGACCGCGCGATGCCCGAGGAGCACAACCGCGTCGTCGCCGACCACCTCGCCGACCTCTGCTGCGCGCCGACCGAGACGAGCCGGGCCCAGCTGGCGGCCGAGGGCATCGCGGGCGACCGGGTGGTCGTGACCGGCAACACGGTCGTCGACGCGGCGCTCCACATGCTCCCGGATGCCGGGGATCGGGCCGGGTTGCTCGCCCGCTTCGGGCTGGCCCCGGACGGCTACGTGCTCTCGACGTTCCACCGGCCCGAGAACGTCGACGACCACGCCGCGCTCACCACCATCCTGCGGGAGCTCGGCCGGCTGCCGCTCCCGGTGCTGCTCCCGCTGCATCCGCGGACCGCGGTGCGCCTCCAGCAGTCCGGGGCCGACACCGGGTCCGTACGGGTGATCGAGCCCCTCGGCTACCGCGAGTTCCTCGGGCTGGCGCGCGAATGCGCGTTCCTCGTCTCGGACTCGGGCGGGGTCCAGGAGGAGGCGAGCATCGTGAAGCGGCCGGTGCTCGTGGTGCGCGCGTCCACCGAGCGGCCCGAAGTCATCGGGACCTTCGCCGAGCTCGTGGCACCAGGTTCCGCGATCGGGGACCGGTGCCGGGCCTGGTCCGACGACCTCGCCGCGGTTCACGCCCGCCTCGCCGAGATCCCGTCGCCGTTCGGCGACGGCGACGCCGGGGTTCGCACGGCCACGGCGATCGCGACGCTGCTCGCCTGAGCGGACCCGCCCCACTTCGGACGTCGTGGCGTCCGCGCGTTCTCATGACGTACGCCGGTACGATTCTCGCCATCTCCACCTTGGGCCCCGACGCCACGACCCTCCCGCCGACTCGGCAACGAGAACGGTCCGACCGCCCCGAGATGGGGACCCGCCCGCTCACGCTCGAGGCCGCGCGCTGCTGCATCTGCGGAACCCGCGAGGCGGAGCCGGTCGGTGTCGGCGAGGACTTCGAGTACCGCACCTCACCGGACAGCTTCCTCACGGTGCGCTGCGACCGGTGCGGGGTCGTCTATCTCGACCCGCGCCCGACCCGCGCCGAGATGACCACGATCTACCCGGACCGGTACCACGCGTTCGACTTCACCGAGGACAGCTTCGGGCTGGTGTACAAGGTGCGCCGCCGGCTCGAGGCGCGCCGCCTCCTGGCCGCGGCGGGTCCGCTCCCGGCGAACGCTCGGATCCTCGACGTCGGGTGCGGCGACGGCTTTCATCTCGACCTCCTCCGTGAGTTCGGTCCCGCCGGGTGGCAGCTCGAGGGCGTGGACCTCGATCCGCGCGCCGCGGACGCCGCAGAGGCCCGGGGCCTCGTCGTGCACCGCGGCTCGATCGAGGCCCTCGACCTTCCGGCCGACCACTACGACTTCGCGATCGCTGTGCAGACGGTCGAGCACGTCGGCGACCCCGCGTCCCTGCTCCGTGCGATCCGGACGGTGTTGCGCCCGGGAGGGCGACTGCTGCTCGTGACGGACAACACCGGATCCCTCGACTTCAGCCTGGCCAAGCGGCGCCACTGGGGCGGCTACCACTTCCCTCGGCACTGGTACCTGTTCGACGCACCGTCGGTGCGGAAGCTCGCCGCGCACACCGGTCTCGCGGTCGACGAGCTCGACACGATGGTGAGCCCGGTCAACTGGGTCTACTCGATTCGCAACGCGCTCGACGACTGGGGCGCGCCCCGTTCGTTGGTCGACTGGTTCTCGCTCGATTCCGCCGTCCCCCTGGCCGCGTTCACCGCGTTCGACTGGGTGCACCAACGCGCGGGCCGCGCCGCGTTGCTCCGCGTGGTGCTCCGACGCGAGCCCGAGGGCCGATGACCTCGCGCCGGGTGTGAGCGGTCCCGAGATCACCACCGCGCCGGTCGTCGTCCTGGGCGGCGGCATCGCCGGGCTCACGGCGACGCGAGAGCTACTGCGCAACGGGATCGACGCGGTGCTCTACGAAGCCGGCCCGAAGGTCGGCGGGATGGCCGACAGCCACTTCGACACCGAGGGCTTCACCTTCGACACCGGCGCGCACTTCATCACCAACCGGCTCGCGACCGCCACCGGAGTGAACGAGCGCTGCCGCACGGTCGAGCACTACGGCGAGACCGTCTGGGTGCACGGACAGAGCTACGACTACCCTTCGGGGCTGCTGACCGTGCCGCGCTACGTCGTGTCGGCGCTCGCGGCGCGCGCCAAGCGCTCGCCCGGTCCGGCCGACTCGGCGGCCGAACAGTTCCGCCGCGAGTACGGCACCGCGCTGGCGGACGAGATCGCGCTCCCGCTGGTGGAGGCCTGGTCGGGGGTCCCGGCGTCCGAGCTGTCCCCCGCGGTCGCCGAGAAGATCCCGAGCGGGATCGCGCAGACGGTCGGGCTGACGGTCGCGGCGCGGCTCACGCACCGGGCGGTGGCGATCGGGTACGGGCGCGAGGCGCCGTTGAGTGCGAACGTCTGGCACGTCTACCCCGAGCACGGGATCTCGACGGTGTGCGAGAGCCTCGCCACCGAGGTGGCCGACTCCGTCCGGCTCAACAGCCCCGTCGAGCGCATCACCGTGAGCGGCGGGCGCGCGGTCGGGGTCCGGGTCGCCGGCCAGCAGGTCCCCGCGGCCGCGGTCGTGAGCACCGCGCCCATCAGCGTGCTCCCCCGGCTGGTCGAGGGCACCGACGCGCTCGAGCCGTTCCGCGCCTTCCGGTACCGGCCCATGGTCTTCGTCAACCTGCGACTGCGGGGAAGGCACCTGATCCCGGACACGATGACGTGGACCCCGGAGGCCAGGTACCCCTTCTTCCGGCTCACCGAGACGCCCCAGTCGATGCCGTGGCTCGCACCCGAGGGCAAGACGCTCATCACCGCCGACATCGGCGCCGAGCTCGGCGACGAGTGGTGGGAGATGGACGACGAGGAGCTCGGCGACCGGTGCATCGACGCGCTCGTGGACCTCGTGCCGACGGCCCGGCGCGACTTCCTCGGCAGCCGGGTCGTACGCCAACCGCTCGCATACCCCGTCTTCCACCGCTCGTACGAGGAGGACCGCCGACGGCTCGCCACCAGCACCGGGGTCGCCCGCCTCGAGAGCATCGGCCGCAACGGTGAGTTCGCGCACATCCTGATGGAGGACGTGTACTGGCGGACGGTCCGGCGCGCCCGCCGGCTCGCCGCCGACCTGAAGGCTGCGAACGCCGTCGCGGCCTGAGCCGGCGCACTCCCTACCGTGGGCGGGGCGGGAATTCGTAGAGGCCCTGGTTCTCGAAGAAGTACAGGTCCGGTTCGACCGCGCGCACGCGCGGCCGCGAGAGCGAGAGGGTGTCCGCGATGAGCCCGCACTTCGTCGGCAGCGCCTGCGTTCCCGAGGTGTACACGAACAGGATCGAGTGGTCGCCGGCCCGGCGCAGGATCTCCGACGCGGTGTCCGTCGCGCGCATCGCGTCGACCCGCTTCGCGTAATCCACCCAGTCGATGCGTCCGGGCGAGGTGAACCCCGGGAGGGCAACCTGGTGGACGCCCGCAGGCAGGAGGCGGCTGACGTCGGTCCCGATCGCGTCCGGGCAGTAGACGACCAGGTCGCCGGGGTGGCCGTCGTGCTTGATCGCGTTGGCGATCTCGAACGCCTGGGTCCGGCTCCGCAGCGCGTTGCTCGCGCCACCCCAGAACCCGCCGACGAGCAGGAGCACGATCACCGTGTACCGGACCGCCCGGCTCGCGAACACCGTGACGCCGAACCCGGCCACGAGCAGGAAGAGGGGGAACATCACCGACGCATAGCGACCCTCGAACGTGGTCGTGGTCGCCCGGGCGAGCAGCAGCCCGAGCCCGAGCGTGACGAGACCGAGCCCCGCCTCGATGCGCACGCCGGGCCGGGTCCACAGGTCGACGTCGACGTGGCGCGTATCGACCGCTCGCGCGAAGACCGCGAGCAGGAAGAGGAAGAGCAGCGCCCACCCGACGATGTGCGTGTTGCCGCCGAAGGACTTCACCGCCTCGGCGGTACTGCTCACCGGGCTGACCACTGCACCCCACGGCGTGCCGGTGTGGACCTCCTGGTAGCGGAAGGTCGGCAGCCAGGGGACGAACGTGAGCGCACCGACGAACAGCGCGCCGACCGCGCACCGCGCCGACCGCCGTCGCTCGAGCGGACCCCAAACCGCGAGGTAGGCCACCCACAGCCCGACCACCGCCAGCAGTGCGAACGACCAGTAGTGCGTGTAGAGCAGCAGCCCGGTGACGATCGAGACGCACGCGAGCCGGCCCCACGACGGGCGGTCGAGCACCCGCACGAGCGCGAGGTAGCCGAGGAAGACCAGCAGCATCACCAGCGAGTACATGCGGGTCTCGGTCGAATAGCGGATCGCGAAGGGCGAGGCGGCGAGCAGCAGCACCGTGGCCCAGGCGATCGTTCGGGACGAGGGGTCCGCCACACCTGCACGAGCCCGGCGCCGGTCGAGCCGGCGGCCGGCGAACCACGCGGGCACGAGCGCCGCGACCCCGAAGACGCCGGAGAGCGCCCGCACCGTCTCGTTGCCGGTCCCGAAGGCCCGCATCCAGAGGTGCAGCAGCAGGTAATGGAGGGGCGGCGCGCCGTCCTGCTTCAGGGCGCCGCGCAGCTTGGACAGCGGGAGCCGGGAGATGTTGACCGAGAGCACCTCGTCCGCCCAGAGGTCCGAGCGGGCGAAGAACCGCAGCCCGATGCCGACGACGACGACCGCGGCAACGGCGAGGATCAGCCAGACCGAGTCGTTCCCGGACCGCGTCGGGCCGGCCGGTCCCCGAGGGTCGTCGGTGGTCCGGCCGGGCCCGAACGAGTCGCGCGCCCGCACGAGACCGCGACGCAGCGCGTCCGAACCCACTCCCATCGGGTCATCTTAGGGGGATATGACGGGTTCGTGGCCACGCACCGTGGTCAAGGACGCGACCGGTGCGGCGCCGCGGCTCGGGCCGCGTCGGCATACGCCGTCAGCACGCCCGCGAGGTGACCGGGCCAGGCGATCGGCGCGGCCTCGGGCTCGGGCCGGTAGGCCTCCGGCCCTGCCGCGTACGCCTCCATCCGGGCCGCGAGCCCACCGACGTCGCCCGGGGTGAAGAGCAGGGGCGAGCATGCGGGGGCGATCAGCTCCGGGATGCCGCCGATCGCGGCCCCGATCACCGGGATCCCCCGCCCGCGGGCCTCGTTGAGGACCACCGGCGCCGGGTCCTTCCACTGCGACGGCACGACGAGGCAGTCCAGGTCGTCGAGCAGCTCCTCCTTGCGCTCCTGGTCGACCCAACCCGCGGCGACGACCTTCGGCCCGGCGGCGCGGACGTCGGCCTCGAGCGGGCCCCGGCCCGCCACGATCAGCCGGGCGTCACCCACCTCCGCGCGGGCGAAGGCGGCGAGCAACGTCGCCACGCCCTTGTCGACACCGAGACGCCCGAGGTACCCGAACGTCAGCGGCCGGCCCGAGCCCCGAGGCGCGATCCTTCCGCCCGCGACGATCTCGACCGGGTTGTAGAGCACCCGCATCCGTGGTTGGGTCCACGCGAGCCGCTCGTGCTCGCTGGCGATGGCGTGCGACACCGCGAGCACCACCCCCGGGGGCGCGCGGCGCACTGCCTCGTTGCGGATCCACGAGATCCCGGCACATGACCGGCACCGAGGCTCGCACTCGCGGCCGTCGCGGTGCACCATCGAATTGCGCTGGCAGAGCAGCCAGTAGTCGTGCAGCGTGTGGACGTGCGCGACCCCGCGGCGGGTGGGACGGGTGAGCGCGACACTGGACAACCCCTGGACCGCGTTCGTGTGCACGACGTCCGGGCGGAAGTCGTCCAGCACGCGGTCGATGGCCCGGCCGGCGCGCGGGTTGTGCAAGTCCACCGCGTGGAACAGCACCCGCTTCGCGGCAGGTTGCGACGGCGTCTCCTGGATCGGGTACGGCCAGGGCGCGACGCTCCCGGCGACGTCCGGTCCTTCGACGCCGAGGGTCAGCGCCCGGACGTCATGGCCGTCGTCCCGCAACCGGGCCGCGAGCCCCGAGGCGTACTGCTCCGCGCCACCGACGACCTCCGGAGGCCACAGGTTGGAGACCATCAGGATGCGCATCGGAGCGCCTTAGGCTAGCGGCGACATGCAGCAGCCCCGCGCCGACACGTCCACGCTGCGCGTCGGCGTGCTCGCCGACACGATCGACCGCCCGGGCGGGATCGCGCGCTACACAGAGGAGCTCGTCGCCGCGCTCGCGCGCCGTAACGATGTCCGGCTGGTCGTCGCGGCACCCGCGGCGGCCGCCGAGCGGGTCGAGGCCCTCGCGGGTGCGAGCCTCGACGCGATCATCACGATCCCGGCGATCGGGCAGCTCCGCATCGCCCTCTGGGAGCGCTACGCGAGCGGCGCCAAGTTCGCCGCCGCCGGCGTGCAGCTCGTCCATGGAACGAAACACCTCGTCCCGCGCACCGGCCTGCCCACGGTGCTGACGGTCCACGACCTCATGACGATCACCCGGGCCCGGGAGTCCGCACTGGCCAAGCGCATGTTCCTCCCCCGCCAGTACCGCACTTCGATGCGCGCGGCGACGCGGCTCCTCGCGGTCAGCCGGGCCACGCGCGACCGCATCGTCGCGATCGACCCCCGATGGGGACCCAAGGCGGTCGTCGTGCCGAACGGCCTGAGCCACGCGCTCCTCGACGTGGCCGCGCGTCCCGTCCCGGGACTGGCCGCGGCGCGGTTCGGACTGGTCGTGGGAGATCTCGCCCCACGCAAGAACGTCGGCATGCTGCTCGACCTGTGGCCCGACGTCGCGAGCGAGGCCGCCGACTTCCTGCTCGTGGTCCTCGGCCACCCGGGCCCGCACAGCGCGGACACGATGCGCAGGCTCGCCGACCTCGAGCACCGGAACCTGGCGATCTGGCTGCGGGGTGCGTCCGACGGCGAGCTCCGCTGGTGCTACGAGCACGCGAGCGTCGTGCTGTTCCCGACGCTCGAGGAAGGCTTCGGCTTCCCGCTCCTCGAGGCGCTCACGTTCGGCGCGCCGGCGATCGCCAGCACCGACCCGGCTCTCGTCGAGGTCTCCGCGACGTCACCCGAGGTCGAGCACCTCGACGTCCGGGACCGCGCCGCCTGGCGCGACGCGATCATCCGCGCCGCGCGCCGCCCGCGCCGCGCGCCATCCACTCACCCCGCCGCGCCCCCGGGAGCCATCAGCTGGGACGAGAACGCCCGCAAGGTCATGGACCTGTACCGGGCGCTCGTCCACCCATAGGCCCCCCGGCACCACGGCGCGCCGCGCCCCCACGCGAGCTGGAGGCGACGCGCCGGTACAGTCGAGTCCGATGCAGGCGCTTCGCGGGTTCCGCCAGCAACGGGTTGCACTGCCCAGCCTCTTCGTGGTTGCGATCGTGGTGCTCGGCGTCGCGCTGATGTTCGGATTCGCGCTCTGGGTCCTGGCGCTGGCGATCCTGGTTCCCACCGCAGTCGCGGTGTACCAGCGACCGCAGCGCGGAGTGCTGATCTTCGTCGCGCTGCTGCCGTTCGACGGCATGCTCAAGGCGCTCGGGCCCGGATGGACGAACCCCTGGAAGCAGGCGTTCATCATCGCGATCCTCCTCCTGACGTTCCTGTGCCCCCCCGAGGCGCGGGCGCAGGAGCACCGGAAGTTCCCGAAGTGGGCGCCGGCGTTCGGCGTGCTGCTCGCGATGGGCATCGTCTCGGCCTTCTTCGTGGACGTGAACACCGCGCTCACCGGGCTGCGCCTCTCGTACTTCAGCGTCCTGCTCGCCGCCGCGATCTGGCGGTGCCCGCTGAGCCGCCGCGAGCGCGACCACCTGGTCACGATCTTCATGGTGATGGGCGCGGTGACCGCGGCGGTCGGCATCTGGCAGCAGGTGGTGGGCCACGCGTACCTCCACGAGCTCGGGTACGCCTACGACGACAACATCCGGTTCACATCCGGGTTCACCCTGCGCTCGTTCTCGACCTTCAACCTGCCGTTCTCGTTCGGCTTCTACGAGATGCTCGTCATCCTCATCGGGCTGCCCATGTCGCTCGCGCAGCCGAAGCGGCTGCGCAGCAAGCTCTTCTTCCTCTCCCTGCCGCTGCTCTCGGTCGGCCTGCTCTTCAGCTTCGTGCGCGGCGCCATGCTCGGGTTGGCGATCGGCCTGCTGTACCTCGCCTTCCACCGCTACAAGATCCTCGTCTACGGCATTCCGATCGTGCTCGTCGCCGCGCTCTTCATCCCCTCCGGCGCGAACGTCAGCAACGCGGTGTTCAGCTCGACGAGCTTCGGCGCGCGGACGATCTCCTGGGGGGACCGCATCGACCTGTTCGCGCGCAGCCCCGTGTTCGGCAGTGGCATCGGGACGACCGGCGCGGCCGCCGAGAAGGCGGCGAAGCTCAACAACAAGGATCCGAACTCGACCTACTACCCGGACAATTCGTGGCTCAAGGTCGCGTTCGAGCTCGGGGTGTTCGCGCTCTGGTTCCTCGTCATCATGCTCGTGATGATGTTCCTCTCGTCCCGCGAGACGGAGCGAAGAGTCAGCGGCATCGACAAGGACTTCGTCTGCGCGGCGTCGGCGACGCTGCTGGCGATCATGGTGAGCTCGCTCGTGGCGACGTACCTGGAGCTCGTCCCGATGGACCAGCTCTTCTGGACGATGGTCGCGATCGTCGCCACGATGGCTCCGGACCTCGCGGCCGGGCCCGCGGTGAGCGCCCCCGGTACCGTTTCCCAGTTGACCCCGCCGGGTTCCTAGACGGGCGAGGGCGAGAGGGAGGCAGGCGTGGGCACACCACTCGACCCCAGCCCGACCGAGCACTGGAACCGCGTCTACCGGCACCGCGAGCCTGCAGTGCTCCCCGAGGACGACGGCCTCGCGCGCTGCGCGCTCCGGCACTTCGGCGGGGTGGACGGCGGCCGTGCCGACCGGGAGCTCGCCTGGATCGACGACCAGCTCTCGCGCTTCGAACGGTTGCGTCGCCTCTCGTACCTGCAGCACGTGCTGCTCACCGCGCCGCTGTAGCCGAGCGGTACGCGGATTCCCGCGTCAGCCGGCGGCCTCCGGATCGCGCGGGCCCGGCCCATCCGTGGGACCGCTCGCGACCTCGCGGTCGTCACGTCCCTCGCCCGCGAGCACCCGCAACCCGCCGGGTCCGTCGATGCGGATCACGTGGACGACCGCGAGGTAGACGAGCCCGGTCAGGAGGCCCGCGACCGGCCACGGGATGCGATCGAGCAGGGCCCAACCGACCAGGCCCGCGGTGGTCGCCGCGACCGCACACTTCGCGATGGGCACCCACGGCAACGGACGGACGCCGGGGATGCGCAACACTCCGATCGTGAGCACGACGAGCACGAGGACCTCGGTGACGACCGTCGCCCAGCCGGAGCCGATGTATGAGTAGCGCGGGATCAGGATCAGGTTCAACACGACGTTGACGACGACGCCCACCAGCATGGCGATGGGGTACAGCCGGTTGCGACCCACCGCGACGAGTGTCGTGAACGCGAGCAACGTGAAGAAGTGCAGGCCCTGCCCGACCACGAGCAGGCGCGCCGAGTCCGCGGCGTCCGCGTACCGCTCGGTGTAGAGCGCCGACACCAGCGGGCCCGCGAACACGAGGAACCCGGCGCACGCGCCGAGCGACCCGACGGTGAGGATGATGAGCGAGTGTCGGAACGTCCGCCGGAACGCGCGGACGTCGTGCGGCCACGCGGCGACCATCAACGTGAGCGCCGGCGTGATCACCGCCAACGGCACCGCCCCGAGCAGGTCCGAGAACTTGTAGCCGACGCTGTAGGTGCCGACTGCCTTGTAGGTGCTCAGCGCGGCCAGCATCACGACGTCGATCCGGAAGTAGATCGTGTCGAGTGCGGATCCGAGCGCGAGCGGCGCGGCCTCGCGCATCCAGAGCCACCACTGAGCCCACCGGAGCCGGAACCGCAGCCGAGTGGTCCGGTGCGCGACGGCGGCGAGCCAGGCGATCACGACGATCGAGTTGATGACCGTCGCCCACGAGAACCACAGGATCGAGGCGACGCCGGCGAAGGCGATCGCGACCGTCGTGGCGAACTGGACCAGTTGACCGAGCGCATTGCCGAACGCGACGTCGCGCAGCCAGAGGCGGGCCTCGAACAGGAGCGTGACGCCGAACGCCGCCGAGAGGATCACCAGGTTGAGCCCCATGACCGCGGTGCCGAGCACGACATCCCGTGAGTAGGAGCCGAGCAGCACCCACGCCATGGCGACGACGTAGGAGACGAGCCCGATCACCAGGCGGAGCCCGACGTAGGAGCCGACGACCTCGCCCGCGATCTCGTGGCCGGCCCCGATGACGTCGCGCAGCACGATGCGGCTCAGCCGGAGGTCGGCGATGAACCCGATGATGCCGAGCAGCGACACGATGAGCGAGTACTGGCCCCACTCCTGCTGCGAGAGCTGGCGAACGATGATGACCGTCCCGAACCAGCCCAGGGCGGCGACGATGTTGCGGCCGACGACGAGGACGCCTGCTCCGCCGAGAATCGTCCCCGACTGGCGCGGCGTGCGATCCGGCTTCATCGGTTCGTCGATCGGACGCCTCCGGAGGAGCGAGCCGGCCGTCCGTCACGGTCGGGCCGGGAGAGAACGATTCTAGGGAGCCGCCCCGCCGTCCCTTCCGACCGGTCCGACCGGTCCGACCGGATGGCTCGGTTTCGACGCGGCTCCGACCTATCATCGAATCTCCATGGATCTGGCGGCCCACTTCCGCGTCATCGCGCAAAACTGGGTGCGGATCCTCCTCATCTCCCTCGGCATCGCCGTGCTGGTCTTCGCCGCGAGCAGCGTGCAGGCCAAGAAGTACGAGGCCAAGACCCGGCTCGAGGTCATCCCGGGGAACGCCGCATCCAACGGGCAGACCCTCGCCGACGCCTCCACCTACCTCGCCCAGAACTACTCCGAGTACGCGAACACGCCCACGGTGGTGCGCAACGCGATCAAGACCTCGGGCATGAAGCTCGATCTGAAGGAGGCGACGGACCGGATCTCCGCCAGCCAGGTGGGCGACCTCGGCTTCGTCGAGGTGAAGGCGACGGGACCGAGCAAGAGCGACGCCGAGCGGCTCAGTCGGTTCGCCGCCTCGTCGCTGATCTCGACGGTGCAGGCCCAGCAGACGGAGGCGAAGTTCGCCGACCTCCAGCCGATCTCGACCCAGCGCAAGGAGCTCCAGACGCAGCTCGACAACCTGCCCGCAGGGTCGCCGGACGCGCCTGCGATCCAGGGTCAGATCAACGCGCTCAACGAGTCCGAGACCCAGATCCGCTCACGCAAGGACGACAACCTCGTCACCATCTCCGGGGCGATCGCCTCCGACACCCCGATCTCGCCGATGCCGGTGCGGGACTCGATCCTGGCCTTCGTCGTCTCGCTCGTCGTCGTCGCCGAGCTCACCGTCCTGGTGCACTACACCGGCGACCGCTTCTCCCGGACCGAGGACACCGCGGACGTCACCCGGATCACCGGCCTGCCCGTGCTCGCCAAGATCCCGAAGGGGTCGGGCATCGAGCTCGTCGAGGCGTTCCGCGTGCTGCGGACGAACCTGATGGTGCTCGAGGGCGCGGGGAAGCCCCGGACCCTCGCCGTCGTGAGCTCGAACCAGAGCGCGGGGAAGACGTTCACCGCCGTGCACCTGGCCCAGTCCGCCGCCGGGCTCGACGAGAAGGTGGTGATCGTCGATGCGGACCTCCGCAAGCCGTCGGTGCACGAGCGCCTCGGGGTACCCCGCGCACCCGGTCTGTCGGCGGTGCTGCAGGGCAACGACCTCGCCACGATGCTGCGCAAGCTCCCGGACACGCCGTTCCTGCGGGTCCTCGCCAGCGGCGCCCCGGTCCAGGACGCGTCCGCGGTGCTCGGCGCCCGCCCGTTCCGCCACGTGCTCGACTCGCTGCGCGCCGTGCGCCTCGTCGTCGTGGACACGCCGCCCGCGGCGATGTTCGCCGACGCGATGGCGGTGGCCTCCCAGTGCGATGCGACGATCTTCGTCCTCGACGTCAAGACGAGCCGGCGCCGTCAGGTGCGCCAGACCCTCGAGGCGCTCGAACGCGCCGGGGCGAACCTCGTCGGCGTCGTGGTGAACCGGACGTCCTCGCCCCGCCGGTCGTCCTACTACTACGAGGCCTGAACCGGGCCTCAGCTCACACCGGCACAGCCGAGCGACGGGTTCGCGTAGCCCGAACCCGCGTTGATCCCGTAGGCACAGACGATGTGCGCGCCCGGACCGAGCGGGACGACCGCGTCGAATGCGTGGCTCGCGCTGTACGCCCGGAACGTCGCACCGATGTCCGCCCGGGCGTCGTTCGCGGCGATCGCCGCCACCGGGTGGCCGTCGACCCAGATGTGGACGGGGATCGACGAGGTCACGTCGGGGTCGAGCGCCCAGCCGCGGACGCGCACCCCGTTGCCCCAGCGGCTCGCGCCGTCGAGATGGCCGATCGGGTTCGTGTCGACGAAGCGGCAGCCGACGAGCGGGTTGTCCCCGTTGCCCGCGCCGTTGATCGCGTACGCGCACAGCGTGCCGCTCTGGTCCGGGATCGTGGCGGTGAAGCCGTGACCCCAGCCGAACGCGGGGTAGGCTCGGGCGACGTCGGGACGGGACCCCGCGGCGTTGACCGCCTTCACGATGTGGCCGTTGAAGTAGAGGTGGACGGCGAGCGGGTTGGTCACGTCCGGGCCGATCGCCCAGCCGGAGACCTGGACCCCGCTCGGGCCGGGATTGGCCGTGTCGAGCGAGCCGAACGGCGTGTTCTGCACGATCCGGCAGCCCAACGACGGGTTGCCCTGGCCGTTGTACACGTTGATCGCATATGTGCAGACGCTGTGATCACCGGGGCCGACGCCGACGTTCGTCGAGAACCCGTGCTGGTTGCCGTACCCCGGGAACGCCGCGCCGATGTCCGAGCGCGTGGCGTTCGCGGTGATGACCTTGTTGATGTGCCCGTCGACGTAGACGTGGACCTGGATCGGTTGGACCGTGTTCGGGTCCATCGCCCACCCGGTGACGCCGATCAGACCGGGTCCGCGCACGGCGTTGTCGAGGTGCCCGAGCGGGTTCCCGCTCGGAACGGGCGGACCCGCGCCGTCCATGAACACCTCGGCGACCCACATCTGGCCGCCCCCGTAGGCGACGCCGATGCCGACCCACTGGAAGCGCCGGTCGACCATGTTCGCGAAGTGCTCCGGCGACGCGGTGAACGCGGCCTGGAGCGACGCGACGCTCGGGCCCCGGCCGACGTTCTCACCCAGCTTGCTCCAGCCGACCGTGATGCCGTCGGTGAGGTTCGAGTGGCAGAGGCACCCGGTCGCGGCCATGTGCGCGGCCCAGGCCTGGGCCTTCGCGGTCAGGACGGAGTGCACCTGCAGCTGGCCGGCGCCCTGGCTCGCGCGCAGCGAATTGATCCGACCGACGAAGTCCGCCTCGGCCGCCGGGTCCGACGCGTTGGCCCCCTGGCTGGTCGCGATGACGAAGGTCGCGCTGGCGGCGATCAGGATCGCGGCGATGAGTCGTCGCATGGTGGGAACATCCTCCGGTTGCCGACGTGGCGGGTGAGTGCTGGCGTCCTTGCCGTGATGCGTGGCGTTCCGTGTCGTGCTCAGCGCCGGTATCGGGAATCGGCAACCGGGTCCAGAACCTTGAACCCGTGCCTCCGGGTACCCACCGGGATCGGGTCAGGGTAACGACGGCTCTCGCGCGCTCGCGGTCGTCACGGCTCACGTGACGCGCGCGTTGTGCTCAGACGTCCGAAATGTGCATGCCCAAATTCCACGTTCCGTGGTCGGACAGCGCGGTGATCGCGCGGAACGCGCACCGGCTCGCCACACCACACACAGGGCGCGCACCGGGTGACATTGGTCTCCCCCGCGACAATTTCGGCGGTGTTCGGGCGGGTACGACGGCTTTGTCCGCTACGTGCGAAGGCGGGAGTGCGGCCGGAACGCGGGCTCGAGCGCGTCGCGCCCGGGGTTCTTGCGGTCCCGGTCCGAGAGCACCGGCTCGGTGACGCCCCAGTCCGCGTCGATGGCCGGGTCGTCCCACGCCACCCCCAGCTCGTCGGCGGCGTTGTAGTAGCCGTCGACCAGGTAGGTGATCGTCATGTCCGTCAGCGCGGCGAAGCCGTGGGCGACCCCGGGCGGGATGAAGACGCCGCGGTGGTCGTGGGTTCCGTCCTCGCGCGCACCGAGGTCGATGACCTGCGTCGCCCCATCGGTGGGCGAGCCGACCCGCAGATCGTGCAGGACGACCCGGCACCGTCCGTACGGCACGTACCAGTAGTCGGACTGGTGCAGGTGGTAGTGCAGGCCGACGACCGAGCCCGCCACCCGATCACCCCGGTTGCCCTGGATCATCTCGCGCCCGAGCGGGAACCACTCGCGGCGATAGGTCTCGATGAAGAAGCCGCGCTCGTCGCCGTGGATCGCGGGCTCGACGACCTGCACGTCCTTGATGATCTCGGATTCCGTCACCGTTGCCATCAATCCCGCTCCTGGTCCTGCGGACCGGGCCGCTCGGGCCCCGCTCCGCTCGTCGTGCGGCCGCGAGCTCCACCGCGCCCCGCTCCGCTCACCACTCCCGCTCCTGGTCCTGGTCGGTGGCGCGCATCAGTCGAGCTCCACCTTCGAATGGTCACCGAGCATCAGGCGAACCGCGCGGGGGCGCCGGTCCGAGCGCACCACCTCCACCTGACGCCCGACGAGCGAGTCGGTCAGCCGGTCGATGCCGATGATCTTGCTTCCTGCGAGGACCACGGAGTGGTCGAGCTCGGAGTCGACGACTTCGCAGTCAGCCGCGACGGACGTGAACGGCCCGATGTAGCTGTTCACCACCCGCGTCCGCTCGCCGATGATGGCCGGGCCGCGGATCCGGGAGCCCACGACCTCGCCGCCGGGCTCGATGACGACGTTGCCCTCGATGGTCGACGCCTCGTCCACCTTCCCGTCGTTGCGCGCCGAGATGGTCTCCAGCACGAGGCGGTTGCAGTCCAGCAGCGGGTCCTTCTTGCCGGTGTCGATCCACCAGCCCTGGAGGACCTCGTGGCGCACCCGGTTGCCGTGCTCGAGCAGCCACTGGATGGCGTCGGTGATCTCGAGCTCGCCGCGGGCCGAGGGCTCGATCGACGCGACCGCACGATGGATGTGCGCGTCGAAGAGGTACACACCCACGAGGGCAAGATCCGACGGCGGGTCCTCGGGCTTCTCGACCAGGTAGAGGACCTCACCCCGGTCGTCGACCGCGGCGACCCCGAATTGCTTGGGATCCTCGACGTGGGCGAGCAGGATCTGCGCCGCAGGCCCGTCGGCGCCATCCTGGGCGCGCACCGACTCGAACCGGTCGACGAACTCGGCCAGGCCTTGCTGGAGCATGTTGTCGCCGAGGTACATCACGAAGTCGTCGTCGCCGAGGAAGTCCGCCGCGATCAGCACGCAGTGCGCGAGCCCGAGCGGCGCGTCCTGCGGGATGTAGGTGACGCGGGCCCCGAAGCGCGAGCCGTCACCGACTGCGGCCTTGATCTCCTCCGCCGTGTCGCCGACGACGATGCCGATCTCCTCGATGCCCGCCGTGACCATGTCCTCGATCCCGTAGAACAGGATCGGCTTGTTCGCGATCGGGACGAGCTGCTTCGCGCTCGTGTGCGTGATCGGGCGCAGCCGGGTGCCGGCCCCGCCCGACAGGATCAAGCCCTTCATCGCCGGGCAGGCTAGTGGAAGCGGTCCGGCGCCCGATCAGCCGTTGGCGCACCCGAGCAGCACGTTCGCGCCGGGACCCGAGTTGATGCCGTAGGCGCAGACCTGCCCGCCGGCGACCGGCACGACCAGGTCGAAGCCACGGAAGATCCCGTACGCCGGGTAGACCTTCCCGACGTCGTTGCGGGCCCCGACGGCCGGGACGCGGGCGTACCCGATACCGTTCGCGTACACGTCGACCATCGTGGACGCGGTCGTGTCGGCGTCGAGCGCCCAGCCCTGGACCCGGAGCCCGGCCGGGACCCGAGACACGCGGTCGAGGCTCCCCACCGGGTTGGGGCCGAGGAAGCTGCGGCACCCGAGCGAGGTGTTCGCGCCCGCGCCGAGGTTGATCGCATAGACGCAGACGTTCCCTCCCACCCCCGGGAGCACCACGTCGAAGCCGTGCCCGGCGCCGTAGCCGGGGAACGCCGCGCCCACGTCCGGGCGAGATCTCCCGGCGGAGAGGTGGGCGACGCCCACGCCGTTCGCGTACACGTCGACGCTGGTCGGCGCGGCGGAGTCGGGGTCGACCGACCAGCCCTGCAGGTGCAGGCCGTCGGGCTGGCGGCTGATGCCCTCGATGTGGGCCGACGGGTTCGGCCCCGGCACGGTCCGGCAGCCGAGCAGCGGGTTGCGCGTCCCGGCACCGATGTTGATCGCGTAGAGGCAGACCTGGCCGCCCTCGATCGGCAACGTCGTGTCGAAGCCGTGGTTGGCGCCGGCCGCGGCGAACGCGGCGCTCACGTCGGGACGGTTGTGGTTCGCGATCGTGCGTGCGACCCCGACGCCGTTGACGTAGACGTCGACCGCGGTCGGGTTGCTCTTCGACGGGTCGACGGTCCAGCCGCGGATGTGCACCCCGCCCGGCGTGCGCTGCACGACCTCGATGTTGCCGACCGGGTCCGCGCCCGCAGCGGCCGCGGCGGGAAGGCCGTTGAAGGTCAGCATGTTCTGGTACACCGAGATCACGGTCGACCCGTAGATCGGCGACGTCGCGTGGTTCCCGTTCCCCATCTGGTTCCAGGTCGGCGCTCTCCCCTTCCGGAAGAACGTGTCGAAGTGCTGCGCCGCGACCGACGCCGGCGAGCCGTACCACTGCGGAACGAGCGGGTTGTGCATGTTCGACGCGCGGGAGGTGATGTCCGCGTAGTTGCGCAGGTCCTGGATCTGGGCGCGGACACCCATCTGCGGGCTCGGGAACTGTGTGCCCGAGCTGCACGAGTCGCACGCGCCCATCCCGGCGAAGTTCCAGTTGCCCGGGCTCACGATGCTGCCCACGAAGCCGAAGTAGCCGGTCTCGACGATCGACTGCGCGAACGCGATGTCGCCCCGCACGTTCTCGGCCGCGCCCTCCCAGAGGAACAGCTGCGCGAGGTCGTGCACGCTGATGCCCGGTACGTTGAACGCGCGGTGCTTCGAGGTGTACCAGGCCGTCAGCTGGTCCGCGTTCAGGATGTTCGGCCCCATCACGGGGACCCGCGGCAGCGAGTCGGCCTGCGCGACCGGCGGCCGTTCGATCGCGACGCTGCCCACCGCGAACGCGACTGCGAGCAGCAGTGCGAGCACCATGGCGGACGGTCTGCGGATACGAGGCACGGGTCTCCGATCCATTCTGGGGGTGAGGCCGCCGCGGGGCAACGACGGCTCCGGGTTCTGCATCGGAACTTCGGGGGCGCTTCTGGAGCCCGTCGGCCCGAGATCGGGCCGGAATCGCCGATCGGCGCCGCTCCGGGACCCCCGGAGGTACGTGGTGGCGCCGACCGAATGGCCTACCGTGGTGCACCCTTCCGAGCGACCACGGGGACCACCTCTGATGCGACTCTTCGTGACCGGCGCCGCCGGCTTCATCGGCTCGAACTACGTCCGGCACGTGCTCGAGACCTCGGATGACCGGGTGACCGTCTTCGACGCGCTCACCTACGCCGGCAACCTCGAGAACCTGCAGGGCCTCGACGACGACCCCCGGTTCGCGTTCGTGAAGGGGAACATCACGGACCGGGAGGCGGTCGCCGCTGCGATGGACGGCCACGACGCCGTCGTGCACTTCGCGGCCGAGAGCCACGTGGACCGCTCGATCGCCAGCCCCGACGAGTTCGTCCACACCAACTGCGACGGCACCAACGTGATGTGCGACGTCGCGCGCCGCGTCGGTGTCGACCGGTTCCTCCACATCTCCACCGACGAGGTGTACGGGTCGATCGCCGAGGGCTCGTTCCGGGAAACCGATCCGCTCGAACCCAGGTCCCCGTACTCGGCGTCGAAAGCCGGCTCGGACCTCATCGCGCTCTCGTACCACTCCACCTACGGCCTGCCAGTCCTGGTCACGAGGTCGTCGAACAACTTCGGTCCGTACCAGTTCCCGGAGAAGGTGATCCCGCTGTTCGTCACCAACCTCCTCGACGGGAAGAAGGTGCCGCTCTACGGCGACGGGCTCAACGTCCGCGACTGGTGCTTCGTGGAGGACAACTGCGCCGGAGTGGACCTCGTGCTGCGCGCCGGGGCCGTCGGCGAGATCTACAACATCGGCGCGGGCAACGAGGTGCCCAACCGGTTCCTCACCGAGAGCATCCTCGAGATCCTCGGCCAGGACGAGTCGATGATCGACTACGTCGAGGACCGGCTCGGCCACGACCGGCGCTACTCCATCGACATCTCGAAGGTGCGGGCGCTCGGGTGGGCTCCCCGGCGGGAGTTCCGCGAGGCGCTCGAGGCCACCGTCGCGTGGTACCGCGACAACCGCTCGTGGTGGGAGCCGCTCAAGCGGCGGACGGAGTAGTACCGTGCGGCGGGTCAACTGGCGGTGGTGGACGTCGTTCGCGATCTTCGCCGCGCTCGGGCTCGCCTGGGTCCTCGCCACCCCGCTCTTCGCCGCGCCGGACGAGCCCGCGCACGTCGTGCGCGCCGCGTCGGTCGGCCGGGGCCAGCTTCTCGGGAGGACGCCCCCGGCCGACCAGCTGATCCCGCCGATCGGCGATGCCGCGGTCGTCGTCACCGCGCCCGGCATCTACCGGAGCGCGAGCAGTGTGGCGTGCCTCGCGTGGCACCCGAACGTCCCGGCTGACTGCGTCTCGTTCACCGGCTCGCGCGCGGAGACCCACGTGGAGACCTACGTCGGCCACCACAGCCCCGCGTACTACGTCCCGGTCGGGTTCCTCAGCCGCGTCGTGCGCCCCGGAGCCGCGCAGGTCTACGCCATGCGCATCATCGGCATGCTGGCGATCGCGGCGCTGCTCGCGTCCGCGCTCGAGACCCTCCGACGCACGGTCGTGCCGATGTGGGCCGGCACCGGCTTCGCGATCGCGCTCTCCCCGATGGTCCTGTTCCTCGGCGCGACCGTGAGCCCGAGCGGCGTCGAGATCGCGTCCGCGATCGGCGTGTGGGTCCACGGCTCGGTGCTCGCGAAGGAAGCGGAACGCGGCGTCGACCCGAAGCTCGTCGACCGGCTGGGCATCGCGTCGTGCGTGCTGCTGCTCTCCCCGCGCTCTCGCCGCTCTGGTTCGCCGTCCTCGGACTCGTCCTGCTCATCCTCACGACCCGCGCGGGGCTGCGGGGGCTCGTGCACTCGCGCCGGACCTGGATCTGGGCGGGGGCCGTCGCGGTCTGCGCGGCGATCCAGCTCTGGTGGTACGCGTACGGTCAGCCCCTGAGCCATTTCGTCGGCACGCCGGTGCACGAGTCGGGCCTCGCGCTCGTGCGCACCAGCTTCGGCAAGAGCGGTGAGATGCTGCGCGAGATGATCGGAGCGTTCGGTTGGCTCGAGACGCGTGCGCCGGGTGCCACCTACCTGATCTGGCTGCTCGCGCTGGGAGCGGTCATCGCGCTCGCGCTGGCGGTCGCGTCCGCCCGCTTCGTCTGGGCGCTCCTCGCCGCGACCGCGGCGACCGTCGTGATCCCGGTGCTCGTCGAGGCGGCCGGCGCCCACGAGGCCGGGTTCATCTGGCAGGGGCGGTACTCGTTGCCGCTCGCGGTCGGCGTCCCGATCCTCGCCGGCGTCGGCGTGGGCTCCTCCGAGACCGCACGCCGGCTCGGTCGCCGTCTGGCGGTGGTCGTGGTCGCGAGCCTGGCGGTCGCCCAGATCCTGGCCTTCGCGCAGGCGATCCGGCGGTACGCGGTCGGCGCGCACGGGCCGTTGTGGATCGTCGGGCACGAGCGGTGGACGCCGCCGGGGACCGCACCGGTGCTGATCGCCGGGTTCGCGCTCGCCATCACCGCAGGGCTGTGGTGGATCGTCCTCGCGCCGCCGCACTGGCGCGGTCGAGACGGCGACCGGACCGCCGATCTCCACCTCGGCGTGCCCACCTCGACGGCCGTCGTGGCCACCGACGCGCCGGTGACGGTGTGATCGCGCCCCGGGTCACGCCGCGGATCCGGATCGTGGTCGTCGACTACAACGGCGGTGACCTCACCTTCGACTGCCTCGAGCACCTCGTGGCGTCCGAGCACCCCGCCGACGCGCTCGACATCGTCCTGGTCGACAACGGGTCGCAGGACCCCGTGGCCAAGCGGGTGCGGGCCGAGCTGCCCTCGGTGCGTGTCGTCGAGAGCACCGAGAACCGTGGGTTCGCCGGCGGCTGCAACCTGGGCATCGGGGATCTCCGCGACGTCGACCACGTCGCGCTGGTCAACAGCGATGCGAGCGTGTCCCCGGACTGGCTCCGGCCGTTGCTCGACGCGCTGGACCAGGACCCGGGGGTCGGCGCCGCGTCACCCAAGATCCTGCTCGCGCGCCGGTACCGCTCCGTCGACATCTCGGTGCCGACTGCCCGCCGTCGGGGCGACCGACGCGACCTCGGTGTCCGCATCACCGGAGCCCGCGCCGGCCACGACGACGTGTGGGGAGAGGTCCGCTTCCCCACGGGCACGTTCGGCGCCGAGCTCGACCGCGACGGCACCGGGCTCTGCTGGACCACGGGTATCGCACGCGTGCTCGTACCCGCGATCGCGTCACCCGCGCCGCTCGAGCTGCGCCTCGACGCGCCCCGCGCCGTCGAGGTCACGTTCACCGCGGACGGGCGGCGCACGTCGGCGTGGGTGGGACCCGACCCGGTGTGGTGCGCGGTGCCCGGCGACGGCGCGCCGTTCGACGTGGTGAACAACGTCGGCACCCAGCTCGTCGACGACGGATACGCAGCCGACCGGGGCTGGCTCGAGCGGGACCGCGGCCAGTACGAGCGCCCCGAGGACGTCTTCGCGTGGTGCGGTGCCGCGGTGCTGCTGCGCGCCGACTACCTGCCGCGACGTCGGGACGTTCGACGAGCGCCTGTTCCTCTACTCGGAGGACGTCGAGCTCGCGTGGCGGGGGCTCGAACGGGGGTGGCGCCACCGGTACGTCCCCGGCTCGGTCGTGCGCCACGTCCACGCGGCCACCGCGCAGCGCTCGGCCCGGACCGCGACGCTGAAGGAGCGCAACCGGCTGCTGGTGCTCGTGCGTCACGCCCGGCTCGGGCTCCTCGCCCGTGCGCTGCTCCGGTACGTGCTGATCACCGGGTCCTATGCCCGGCGCGACCTGCTCGAGCCCGCCCGGGCCGGCGAACCACTGCGGCCGGTTCTGGTCAGTCGCCGGATTCGAGCCTTCGGGGGCTTTCTGTGGTTGGCTCCGGCGATGGTGCGATCGCGGCACGCGGACCGTCGGCGGCCGCGGCGCTGATCCGCCTCAAGGCCCGCCCCACCACCGCCGATACGCGCCCGGACGGGCACCTGGCGCCCGCCGCAGACCCAGCCGACGCTCCGAGGACGGCCGATCACGGATGAGTCTCCCCGCCCGCCGCACCCTGGCCCTGGTGGCCGCGCTCGCCCTCGCCGCCGCCGGGCTCGTGGTCGTCACCGCGGCCGCGGCCCCGGTCCGGCCGGCCGGCGCGGCGATGTCGTCGAACTCGGACCCGGACTTCGCGACCGTGAACTTCTCGGACCCGTGGGACTACTCGAACGCGGCCGACTTCACCAGCGACCAGGCGATGGGCATGTCGGGCTACAACCTGGCCAACGGCGTGCTCGACGCCCACGTCAACGCGGGCGGCGGGGTGATCCTGGCCGAGGCGATCGCGGGGTCCATCCCGGACCGGCGCAGCACGAGCATCTACCCGATCGACGCCGGCAGCCTGCGGAAGCTGTCGGTGCGGATGAAGGCCGACCACGACGCGTCGGGCGGCTTCTTCTGGTACTCGTGCGACCACATCCTGCCGTCCTGCGAGAACGGGTTCCCGTTCACCGTGCACACCGGGTGGAACAACTACGTGTTCGACATCCCGAGCCAGGCGACGTTCCCCGGTGAGCAGGGGCGAGGGTGGTCGGGGATCATGAAGGGGCTGCGGCTGGTGCCGTCGGGCGGCCGCGCGGTCCACATCAACCTCGACTACGTGCGCCTCGTCCCGCCGTCCGGCTCGGACGCGCCACCGGCGACGCCGGTCCCGCTCCCCGTCGTGGACAGCCCGAGTGCAGCAGGTGGCGTGGACTACGCGACGGTCGTGCGGCGCGACGCGTGGGACATGAGCCAGCCGTCGGACGTGCTCTCGTCGGACAACATGAGCTACAACTTCACCGGCGGAGTCCTGAACGGGGTGAACACGGGGGACTACGACGACGCGGACTTCTTCCTCCCGCTCACGTCCCCGATCGACGCCAACCGGTTCCACCGGCTGACCTTCAACGTGTACTACACGGGTCCGTTCAGCCTGGCCGCCGGACCGGGCGGCGGGATGGTCGCCCGCTGGGTCTGGCAGACCGCGGGCGCACCCGGCGTGTGGCAGGTCAGCGAGGACATCGTCGTGTACCCGGGTTGGAACGCGGTGACGATCGACCTCGCAACCTCCCCGCCCGCGGCGATCACCGATCCCGACATCCCCAACCGCATCGGCTGGGCCAACCAGCTGATCACCGCGGTGCGGTTCGACCCCGACGAGGACTCGGGCCCACGTCCGTTCCTCGTCGACAACATCAAGCTGGCGGAGGACTCGACCGGCTATGGGGGCGCGACCGACATCACGTTCCACGACAACGCGTGGCAGCCCGGCACCACCGCGGACATCTACACGAGCCCGACGCGCGGCGCGTTCGGTGGCACGCGGATCGCGTCGAACCTGAACGTGACCCAGGGCTTCAACACGTTCCACTGGATGCCGAACCCGCTGCCGTCCGGCAACGTGTGGGTGTACGTCCTGCTGAAGCACGGCGCGGACCAGGCGCGCACGTTCGCCACCGGTCCCCTGCGCATGACCGCCTCGCCGTCCCCCTTGTACGGCGTGAACCCGTTCGGCGCGCTCGAAGGCATGACCGTGAGCCCCGGCGGCGTGCGGGCCCGGGGTTGGGCGATCGACCCCGACACCGCGAATCCGATTCGCGTGGACTTCTGGGTCGACGGGCGCACGTCCATCGCGTCGGTCGTCGCGTCCGGGTCGCGTCCCGACGTGCAGCGCGCGTTTCCCGGCTTCGGGGATGGACACGGATTCGCGACCGACATCCCGGTTCCTCAGGGCACGCACTCGGTGTGCGCCTACGCGATCAACACCGGACCCGGGAGCAACCAGCCGATCGGCTGCCGCACGGTCAAGGTCAACAACAACCCGTTCGGATCCCTCGACGCGGTTGTTGCGAACGTGGGCTTCGCCCGCATCCGGGGCTGGGCGATCGACCCCAACCGGACCACGCCGATCGCGGCCCACGTCTACGTCGACGGCCGCCTGATGAAGGTCCTCGACGCCGACGACGCCCGTCCGGACATCGCCCGGGCGTTCCCGGGGTACGGGGAGGACCACGGGTACCACACGGACCTCGCCCTCGCGAGCGGGACCCACTCGGTGTGCACCTACGGGATCAACGAGGGCCCCGGTGGGAACACCACCCTGGGCTGCAAGACGGTGAGGCTGCCCGCGAACCCGTTCGGATCCCTTGACGTCGTGCGCAGCGCGAACGGCTCGATCCGCGCCCGGGGCTGGGCGATCGACCCCGACCGGACCGGGCCGATCACCGTGCATCTCTACGTCCAGGGCGGCGGCGCGACACCCGTCCTCGCGGACAGCTCGCGCCCCGACCTCGCGACGCTGTATCCGCGCTACGGCAAGAACCACGGCTTCATTGCGACGATCCCCGCCGGCGGTGGCGCGCACACCGTGTGCGCCTACGGGATCAACAAGGATGCGGGCGCGAACACCCTGCTCGGCTGCAAGACCGGATGATGAGTTCGCGGGTGGGCGACCTCTACGATGGCCGCCATGCCCGTGCAGATCGACCTCGGTTGTGGCAACGCGAAGAAGGACGGCTACATCGGCCTGGACTACGTCGAGATGCCGCAGGTCGATCATGTGCTCGACCTGACCCACGACCGGTACCCGTTCGAGGACCGGTCCGTCGATGCGGTCTTCTCCGCCCACTTCCTCGAGCACATCGAAGAGCCGAACCACGTCTTCAGTGAGATCGGTCGCATCGCGAAGGACGGGGCGCGCATCGAGTTCTGGACGCCGTACGCGTTCACGAACGAGGCGTTCCTGTACGGCCACCTGCACTTCCTCACCGAAGAGCCGTGGATGCACTTCTGCGTCTCGCACCGTGACGTCTTCCTCGGGATGCTCGGCGGCCGCTGGCAGCTCAACCGGATCGTCTACGTGATCCCGCCCGAGGTCGTCGCCGAGATGGACGCGGCCGAGTTCTCGCTCGACTTCGCGGTGCGCTACCTCAAGAGCGTCGTGCTCGAGTTCGGGGTCGAGATCGAGTTCCGCGCCGACCCGGAGGTGCCCGTCGTGATGCCAGAGCGGGTCTACGCGACCACCCGCTTCGGCCAGCGGCAGCCCCTGGTCCGGGGAGAGCCGCGCTCACGGCGCAAACGGTAGGCCGCCGCCGCTCACCGACACGATCACGGTCGCAAAGGTCGAGCGGCGGAGATCTTCGGTCGAGGAGTTCCCTCCCACCCGACCTCTCCTTGTCGCGCGACACCTCCTAAGGTGGCCGCCCATGCGACGAATCCTGTTCGTGCTCGTCGTCGCGGGCCTGGGCGCCTTGTTGCCCGCGCTCGCGGCCGGCGCCGGCCCGTCGGCGCCTCCCACCACCATGCAGAAGACCGCGGTCGACGTCGCGCACCCAGGCGACGAGTCCGCCGCGCCCGACGTGCCGCACGACACCAACATCGTCGGGGTGCAGTGGTCCGGTGACCCCACCGCGAAGTTCCGGGTGGAGGCCCGAGTGCCGGGCGGGAAGTGGCTGCCGCAGGGCACCGTCGCCGCCCCCGACGGCGGCGCCGACCCGGGCAGCGCCGAGGCCCGCAACGCGGCGCGCCGGATCGGTGAGGGGTTCTCGAGCGAGCCGGTGCAGGTCACCGACGACGCGGCCCAGGTCCGGCTCCGGGTCACGCACGGCAACGTGCACGGCGTCCACATCGTCGCGGTCGGCTCCCCGCCGGGACTCGCGCACCCGAACTCTGGTTCCGGTCCGCTCGACGTCAACCCGATGGCCGCCGGCGGCATGGCGTTCGCGGCGGCCGGCGCGGTCTCGACCCGGCGGTCACGGCGCGGCGCGCTCCTGCTGGTGCTCATCGTCGGCATGGTGGGCTCGGCCGCGCTGATCGGGGTGCCGAGCGCCCACGCGGCGGCCCCCGGGGACGTCCCGTTCCCGCCCAACCCCGGGTACGTGAGCCGCGCGCGCAGTGGGGCGCGGACGAGAGCCTGCGGCAGGCGGCGTGCCCCGAAGGCCCCGAGTACGCACAGCCACGTCTCATCGTCGTGCACCACACCGCGACGTCGAACTCGTACTCGCCGGCCCAGACCGCGTCGATCGTGCGCGGCATCTACGTCTATTACATCCAGGGTCGCGGCTACTGCGACATCGGGTACAACTTCCTCGTCGACCGCTACGGGATCATCTACGAGGGGCGGTACGGCGGCGCCACCCAGGGCGTGATCGGCGCCCACGCGACCAACTTCAACACGGGAACCGTCGGCATCGCGATGATCGGCGACCACAGCAACGTCCCGCCGACGTCGGCGACGTTCAACGCGCTCAGCAACCTGATCGCGTGGAAGATGTCGATCCACCAGATCAACCCGTTCGTCCCGGTGGCGTTCCGGGGCGCGATCCTCAACCCGATCATCGGCCACCGCGATGCCGGGAGGGTGTCCGGGGACGGCACCGCGTGTCCGGGGAACGCGGGTGAGGCGATCATCTCCCAGCTCATCGTGAACGTGAGACCACGGGTCGCGTTCGGGTACCCGGTGGGCAGCGTTGACGTGGCGCGACGACAACCGAACGCCATCCAGGTGTCCGGCTGGACCGCCGACCCCGACACGTCCGCGCCGATCCGCACGGACTTCTACGTCGACGGGCGAGGTGCGGCGACCACGACCGCGAACATCCAGCGGCCCGACATCGGGCGGGCCTACCCGACGTTCGGCAGCGCGCACGGCTTCAACGTGACGATCCCGGTCACCCAGGCACCCCACACGGTCTGCGCGTACGGGATCAGCGTCGGCAACGGTGGCAACCACCAGATCGGCTGCGCGTTCCTCTCGGGCGCGACGGTCGGGTCGCTCGACTCCACGACCAGAGGCCCGGGATCCCTGCTCCTCCACGGATGGGCCATCGATCCCGACACCGTCAACGCGGTGCCGATCCACGTGTACGTCGACGGTGTCGGCGCGGCGATCGGCAGCGCGAACACCACGCGGACCGATGTGGCCCGCGTGATGCCCGGCTACGGGAACGGCCACGGCTTCGACGTCATCGTCCCGGTGACAGGGGATCACACCGTGTGTGCCTACGCGATCAGCACCCGGGGCAAGCCGAACATCACGCTCGGATGCGCGCGCACCAGCGGGTCGCCGCGGGGCGCGCTTGACGTCGCGGGCCGGCCCAACTCGGGGAGCGCGGTGCGGGTCCGCGGCTGGGCGCTCGACCCCGACACCGCGGCCTCCATCTCCGTCGCCGTCTACGTCGACGGGATCGGCCGGGCCGTCGCGACCGCGAACACGAACCGCCCCGACGTCGGCCAGATCTTCTTCGGGTGGGGCAACGCCCACGGCTACGACATCACCGTCGGCGCGATCGCGTCGGGGAGTCACCTGGTGTGCACCTACGGGATCAGCGTCCTGGGTGGCGGCAACAGCACCCTCGGCTGCCGGACGGTGCTGATCAGCTAGACACCGTCAGCGGCCGGCGAGCGCGCGCTTCACGCGCCCGCCGGTCTTGCGCACGATCGTGCCGACGTCGCCCTCGCGCACGAGACGTGCGACGGCGAGCACCTCGGCCGGGACCCACGAGCGCGGCCCGGTGATCGACGGGATCGCCGCGGCCATGTCCGGGTCCACGAGGTCGGGGGCCCGGCGCGGATTCCGGCAGAACTCGATGAGCGGCTCGAGCACCCGCGACCACCGGTACTCCTCGGCCAACCTCCCGGAGGCCTCGCGGCACGCCTCGGCCAGCTCGCGGTCGTCGAGCAGCCGGAACAGCGCGGTCTCGAGTGCATCGACGTCACCGGGCGGAACGGTCAGCCCGACACCGAACTCGTCGATGACGTCCCCGAACGAGTCGCCGCCCGTCGCCACCACGGGCAGCGACGCCCAGAGGTAGTCGAGGATGCGGGTGCGGAACGAGAACTCGGTCTCGACGTGGTCCAGGTGGGTGCTGACCCCGATGTCCGCCTCGAGGAGGAAGTTCTGGCGGTCGTCGTACGCGACCCACCCCTCGTTGAAGAAGACGTGGGTGTCGGTGAGCCCGAGCTCGTCGCTCAACCGGCGCGTCTCGACCGCCATGCGCATCTCGGGGACGTTGGGGTTCGGGTGCTTCAGCCCGAGGAAGTACAGACGCACGTTCGGTACCCGACCGCGCAGCTTGTCGACCGCGCGCAGCAGCGTCAGCGGGTCGAACCAGTTGTAGATGCCGCCACCCCAGAGGATCACCGGGTCCCCGGGATCGATGCCGGGAACCGCACCTTTCAACACCGGGCGCGTGTGGCGGGGCGGCTCGTCGCTCACGCCGAACGGCACCACCTTGACCAGGTCGTCCATGCGCTCGTCCGCGTCGTAGGTCACCGGGTTCACCCGGCCCACCGCGGCCAGCTGGCCGAGCCAGAAGTCGCGCTGCTTCCGGCTCGCGCAGAGGAAGAGGTCGCCGCGGGTCAGCTGCTCGTTCAGCACCTCGGTCGCGGCCCGCACGATCAGCCTGCGGCCGGCCTCACCGGCGTCGCGCGCCTGCTCGAGCTGCTCGAGGTGGAACGGATCGTAGATGTCCGCGATCACGATCTTGTTCGTGTCCCGCAGCGCGCGGTGCTGGTTCATGAGGTAGCCCTGGAAGATCGTGATGTCCGACCAGCGGACGAGCTCGTTCAGCTCGTGGTCGGTGACCTTGCGCACGGTGAAGTCCGGGTGCGAGATCTCACGGCACTCGATCGTGGTGACGAGCTCGACGTCGTGCTCGCGGCAGAGGGCGCACGCGATCTGCCAGGCGCGGATGGCGGGGCCGGCCATCTGCGGGGCCAGCGTGTCGCCGGTCGCGATCAGGATGCGACGCCGCTCGGTGAACCCCTTGCGCACGCCGAGCGCCTCGACCACCGCGTCGAACCCGGAGACGAACCGCGGATCCCCGATGTTCGGGTGGAACGGGAGGCGGAAGAGCCGCACGATCTCCTGGTCGCTCCGGCGGCGGGCCAGCTGCAGCGCCCGGCGGGTCTCGGCCAGGCCGTCGAGGTGCTCCACGAGCCCGTCGATCGCGTACGCAGGCGCGAGCACCTGCTTGGCGACGGCCAGCTCCGTCTCCTGCTCTGCGCCACCACCCCGCTCCAGGTCGAGGACATGCGCGTCCGCCTCGCCGAGCACGACGCCCCGCCGGACTGCGAGCATGAGCGCGGCCGGCAGCACCCGCCCCAGGTTCTCGTCGTCGTAGTTCTTGAAGATCGTGAAGAGCGCGTTCCGCTCGAGCAGGTAGTGCTCGCGCCAGGCGCCGTAGCCGTCCATCGAGCGGTGGTGCCGGTGGTACACGAGCGACTCCGGGACGTAGCGCACCCGGTAGCCGAGGAGCCAGAGCCGCCAGCCGAGGTCCACGTCCTCGAAGAACATGAAGTAGCGCGGGTCGAACCCACCGACGCGCTCGAAGACGTCCGTGGGCATGACCATCGCCGCGCCCGAGGCGAACAGCACGTCTGCCGCCTTGTCGGGGATCGAGCCGTCGGGCGCGCCGACGTGCAGCTTGAAGCCGTGCCCGTAGAACGCGAGCGCGGCGTCGACGAAGTCGACGGTCTCTCCCTCCCAGTCGAGCACCTTGCTGGCGACGCAGGCCACCGAGGTGTCGCGGTGCAACGCCCCGACGGCCTCGGTGAGCCAGGCCGGGTCGGGACGCGCGTCGTTGTTGAGGAATGCGACGTACTGGCCGGTCGCCTGCGCGGCACCGTAGTTGCACCCGCCCGCGAAGCCGGTGTTCAGGTCGAGGGCGAGGACGCGCGCATCGGGGAAGCGGGCGGTCAGCACCTCCGCGCTGCCGTCTCCCGAGGCGTTGTCCACCACGATGACCTCGAGCTCGGGATAGTCCAGGTCCCGCAGGCTCTCGAGACAGGCGATGGTGTCGTCCGCGCCGCGGGTAATTGACCACGACGACGGAGGCCCGTCCGGGGACGAGGTGCTTGCTCACGGTGCGGGCGTCTCCTTGGGGGAGGTCATCTTGTCTCGCACCCGACGGGCGGCGTGGGGGATCCCCAGCAGCCAGCGCCGCTGGGCCTCGGCCTTCATGTCGGCGACGTGTTGCTGCATGTCCGCCAGGCGGCGCTCGAGCTCGAAGATGTGCGCGTCGCGGTCGGCCAACTCGCGCTCACGCGTCGCGACCAGCAATCGGGACTCGTCGAGCTCGCGCCCGAGCACCTCGGCGCGCGCGATGCCGTTGAGGCGCTGGGCCAGGACCGCGCCCGCGATCGCGTTGAGCGCGGCCTGACCGGAGGACGCGTCCTCGGGGGCACGGAGCGCGTCGACGACGGTCTGCAGCTCCCCCGCCGGGCGCCGCCGCGACGAGACGATCACTTGCCGGTAGGAGGGCTCGCGGCAGTCGAGCGGGGAGACGACCGCGTTGTAGTACGCGTGCAGCTTGCCGAGGTGCGGGAGGCCGGTCGCGAGCAGCTCGTGGTGCAGGAGCATGCCCATCAGCCAGCGGGGCAGGTAGCCACTCGGAAGGATCACCGCCGAGAACCCGCACGCACCGAGCGCCGCGGCGGTCGGGACCAGCTCGGGGAGCCCGTTGTCCGCGTGCTCGTCGAGCGTCGGGAAGTCACCCTGGAACCGTGCGCGGATGAACTCGTTGAGCGCCTCTTCCGCGAGCTCCAGCTCGGGGCTCGCGAACGGCGCGGACAGCACCACGAGGTCGGCGCTCACCCGCAGGAGCTCGCCGAGGAACGCCTCGCGGAACCCCGCCGGCACGTGCTCGAGCGTGTCGAGCGTGACGACGGCGGCGAACGTCTCGTCGGCGAACGGCAGCGCGGCACCGTCCGCAAGGAGGAAGCGCCCGAGGTGCGCACCCGTGATGTCGCTCACCATCACCTCGTACTCGGGCAGGAACGCCTCCAACGGGCCCGGTCCACCCCCGACCTCGAGCACGAGCGAGCCGGGCTCGAGGTCGAGCTGCGCGAGCACGTCAGCAGTCACCTGGTACCGCTGGAACTGATCGAACGGCAGCTCGAGGCGCGGGTCGACCGCGCGGCTGGCGATGGTCTCGGTGCTCATCGTCGGACCGGGTTCACGGCGCCTTCCCACTCACCGCCGAGCGCCATCACCCCGTGCTCCTCGGCCGGGTCGCCGCGCTGCACGTCGAAACGCATCGTGCGGTAGCGGAAGTCGAACGCGTGCGAGCACGAGTAGTCGTACAACGACACGCTCAGGTCGTACGTCCCCGGCGCGAGCATCAGCCGGTCGACTCGCAGGTCGACGTGCCCGGTGCCGCTCAGCTGGTCCGGGACAGCACCCGCCTGGCGCGTGTTCGGACCGGTCACGGTGAACCCTTCGAGCGTCTGGATCGCGACACCGAACACCGGTTGTGGGATCGGCTCGCTCATCGCGTAGTGGAGGCGCAGGGTCAGCGGTCCCCCGGTGTGGATCTCCGTCGCGGGCGCGCCGTCGGCCCCGAGGAGCTCGACCCGCTCGACCTTGCCCTCGCCGGAACCCCATCGAGAGCCGTACTCGCCGTCCTGCACCCGGTCGACGTGCACCTCCGCCAGGTACCCGTCGATGACCTCGCCCGCCGGGCCGACGGACACCAGCTTGCCGTGCTCGAGCAACGCGACCTCGTCACAGAGGTTGCGCACCGAGCCGAGCGCGTGGGAGACGATCACGACCGTCTTGCCGCTGTGCTTGAGCTCCGCGAACTTCTCCGAGCACCGGCGCTGGAACTCCTCGTCGCCGACCGCGAGGACCTCGTCGACCAGAAGGATGTCCGGGTCCACGTTGATCGCGACCGAGAAGCCGAGGCGGACGTACATGCCCGACGAGTAGTTCTTCACCGGCGTGTCGATGAAGTGCTCGAGCCCCGCGAAGCCGACGATGTCGTCGAAGCGGGCGTTGAGCTGCTTGCGGGACAGGCCGAGGATCGCGCCGTTCAGGTACACGTTGTCCCGGCCCGAGAGCTCGGGGTGGAAGCCCGCACCCAGCTCCAGGAGCGCCGAGATCTTCCCCTCGGTGCGGATGCTCCCCGCGTCCGGGTTCAGGATACGGGCGATGCACTTGAGCAGTGTGCTCTTGCCGCAACCGTTCTCGCCGATGAGGCCGAAGGTCTCGCCCGCGGGGATCTCGAGCGAGACGTCGTGCAGCGCGGGGAACGACTCGTACTTCACCCGGGCGCGACGCATGAACGCGCCCTTCAGCGACTGGTTGCGCTCGTGGTAGAGGCGGTAGGTCTTGGAGACTCCGTCGACGGAGATGGCGGCGGCCACCGTCACACCTCTTCGGCCAGGCGGCGGTCGAGCTTCTGGAAGACCCACAGCCCGAGGGCCATCAGCACCGCCGACCACGCGATCAGGTACAGCACGGAGAGCAGCGGCGGGAACCGCAGGTTGTACATCGCGTCACGGTAGGACTGCACGAGCGTGACGAGTGGGTTGAGGCGGTACAGCGTCCCGAGCGGGATCGTGACCCCACCGAGGTGGGCCTGGTCCGGCACCACCGAGATCGGGTACACGATCGGGGCCGAGTAGAAGAGCGCCATGAGCGCGATCGAGATCAGGTGCTGCACATCGCGGAAGTAGACGTTGAGCACGCTCAGCAGGAACCCGATGCCGAGCACGAAGAACGACTGGATCGCGACGAGCACGAGCACGACCGGGATCCAGGGAAGGACCATGTTGCCCAGGAGCAGGAGGATCCCCGCGAGCACGCCCAGCTCGATGAGGAACGAGACCAGCAGCGAACCGATCGCGGAGACGACGAAGACCTCGCGGGGGAAATAGACCTTCTTGATGAGGTTCGCGTTGCCGATCAGCGCGCCCATGGACCCGTTCATGCTGTTGGAGAGGTAGTTCCAGGGCAGGAGACCGCAGAGGAGGAACGCGGCGAAGTTCTTCAGACCGCTCGGATCCCCCCGGGGCGGCTCGATCTTCAGGAAGAACGCGAAGACGATCGAATAGACGATCACGGTCGAGAGCGGGTTCAGCAGGGACCAGGTCCAGCCCAGGAACGACTTCTTGTAGCGGCTCCGCAGCTCCCGGAGGGTCAGATTGAGCGTCAGATCGCCAGAGTCGACGTACTCCGCGAGCTTGGTCCTCAACGTGGGTCTCCGGGGAAGGCCGCCGGGTGGGTGGTCCGGACGGCGGCGCCGAGCGCGGCGCGCGCCGAGAGCCACGATACCTGGGCGCCCCCGGCGGAACCGGACCCATCGGCGGTTCGCCGCGGGGTCTAGTGGCCGCGGCGGCGGAGGGTGGCCGGGATCGTCTGCAGCAGGATCTTCATGTCGGTGATCGGCCCCATCTTCTCGATGTACACGAGGTCGATCTCGGTGTGGAGGTGCATCATGCCGGACCCGCGGCTCGACACCTGCCACAGGCCGGTGAGGCCGGGCTTCACCAGGTGGCGCTGGTGCTGCCACGGCTCGTAGCGCGCGACGATCTCGACCAGCTCGGGGCGCGGTCCGACCAGGCTCATGTCACCGCAGACCACGTTCCAGAACTGCGGCAGCTCGTCGAAGCTCCACTTCCGGAGGAAGCGGCCGACGGAGGTGTGGCGCGGGTCGGCGTCGCTCTTGTGCGTCTGGCGCCGGTCCTGGTCCACCGGCGCGTGCTCTCGGCGGCGGTCGTGGCCCATGGTCCGGAACTTGTAGACGTCGAACTCCTGGTCGTCGCGACCTACGCGGCGCTGGCGGAAGAAGACGGGCGAGCCGAGCGAGAGCCGCACGGCGACCGCGACGACCGCGGTGACCGGCAACAGCACCACGAAGATGCAGAACCCGACGACACGGTCGAAGGTCGGCTTCACGAAGCGCACGTAGATCCCGCTCGGGGGCTGGACGATCATGTCATCGGCTTCGGAGGGAGCGACGGACAACCTGCGTTCGTTCGCCTCGCCGCGCTTCGGCCGCCCCGAAAGCGCGTGACCGCTGCTCGTCATGTTGGCCACGTCGTTTCTTCGACCGGGCGACGTCCGCACCTGAGGCATTCTCGCTTTCACCCGTGGCCGGGTGCCTGAGGCCTGCCCGCGCCGGCGAACCTAGCACCGAGCGTGGTCGCGCGGTCCGAGGGTCGGGCACCTTTCATGCAGCCACCATCGGGGAGTGGCGGTGCCGCGCCTCGGTCAGGACGTCGAGGAGCTGGCGCGTCGTGATCCGGGCGTCGTAGACCTGCTCGAAGCGGTCGCGCCCGGCAGACCCCATCGCCGCGGCCCGCTCGGGGTCGTCGAGCAGCACGCCGATCGCGGCGGCGAGGGCGGTGTCGTCATGGGTCGTCAACAGCCCGGTGCGGCGGTCCTGCACCATCTCCGGGAGTGCACCGACCCGCGTCGTCACGACCGGCGTCGCGGCGCGCATCGCCTCGAGCACGCAGTAGGGCGAGTTGTCCATCTCGGTCGGGAACGCGAACACCGCGGTCCGGGCCAGCAACTCCGGAAGTCGCGGGTCTCCGGGCTCGAAGTCCGAGAAGACCCGCACGCCGGGTTCGGGCGAGATGGTGTCACGGGTCACGAGGTTCAGCACGCACCGGCCCTGCAGTCGCTGGCGGAACACGCGCAGCAGCCGGTCGCCCCCCTTCCGAGCCAGCGTCGCGCCGATGAACGTCACCTCGGGCAGTCCCGCGGCCGGCACCCGCCGGACCGTCGGACCGCGGTGCAGACCGAACGGGACGACGCGGATCCGGCTGGGGTCGATGTCATAGGCCCGGCGCAACGAGTCCGCGACCCACTCCGACTGCGCGACGAGCAACGTCGCCGCGGCATACACGCGGCGCTCGAACTGCTGCGCGACCCGCACGGCGGAGCCGGTGAAGCGCGTCGGGCGGCGGTGCGGCAGGTGGAAGGCGCCCTGGAGGAACGTGGCGTCCGTCGAGACCACCGACGGCATCGAGCGCAGGACGTCGATGCTGCGCAACGCGATGCTCTGCGTGTAGACGTGCAGCACGTCGGGGACCGCCCGCCGGAACGCGCGGATCAGCAGGCGGCGCGCGACCTCGCTCTCCGCGAGCTGGAAGCGCAACGGGTGCAGGTCGAGGTCGAGGCGGGCGAGGCCGGGCACCTGCGCGTGGAGGACGCGGCGCAACGTCCCGGAGGTGGGGACGTCGACGAAATCGGCATCGAGGTCCGGGTCCACCTCGGGCAGCGCCTCTCGCAGTGAGAGGTGCATCGACGCGTGACCACCCAGGTTCTCGTTGACGAACAACACCTCACCCGGGTCCACGAGCGCGCCACCTCCCCTTGTGTGGCCGGGATCGCCGCCGAGCCAGCAGCGTGCCCCGTGATCGGCGGCCTCAATCCCCCAGACCGCGACGTTGCGGTCGGCTTCAGCCGACCGCAACGGGCTCCGAACGGTGTGTGACCTCTGCCGCTCAGGCGGTGGCGCGGTGCTTCTTCGACTGGCGCACCATGACCACGCCCGCCAACGCCGCACCGGCGCCGATGACCGCGAGGCCGGCGACGTCGCCACCCGTGAAGGGCAGGGTGCTGGTGTTGTTGGTCGCGGTGTTCGCGGCGACCTGGGACCCAGGGTCGGTCGGCGCCGGCGGGTTCCCGCCGTTCGGGTAGTCCGCCGCGAACGCCGCGGTGGTCGGCACGAGCACGCCGAGCACGATGCCGCTCGCTGCGGCCACCCGCAACGCCCGCCCGCTCATCGAAAGCTTCTTCACGACGTTCCTCCCACGACCCTGCACAGCACGGCTGATTGGTGAATGTTCACGCAGTGTAGTCATCTGCCCCGGAGGGGGGCAAGGGGCCTTTCGGCCCATATTGCCAGGTGGTGGCAGCCGCTCCGGGGCCGCCGACCGCGGCGGCGGACGCCGCTCGTGCCCCGGCCCACGCACCGTGGTCGTCATCGTCCAGGACCCCGGTGGGCCGACGAGGCGCACCGGGAGCCGTCCTACCAGCGGATGGTGCGGGCGCTGTCGTCCTGCCAGGTCTGGCCGTCCGCGGTCCAGGTCACCGCCGGGTAGCGGGCCGAGGGCTCGATCGTCACGTGCTCGTAGCCGGTCGGGACCTGGAAGGTGAGCGTGAAGTCCTTCTTCTCGCCCCGGAGGAGGGTGATCTTGGTCCCGATGACCCGGGTCGGCCCGTCCGGGCCGGCCGCGACGATCTCGCCGCCCCCGTCGAGGTGGATCGCCCGGGACACGCCCGGGATGTTCACCGAGAGGATCCCCGAGTACTCCCCGGCCACGAACTCCGGCGAGTACGGGCCCTGAACGTACTTGTTCAGGCCGGTGGCGGGGGTCTGGTTGTCGATGTGGATCCGGACGGTGACCTGGCTCCCACCCGTGGTCGGGGTGTGCTCGAACGTGGCGGAGACGTGGAGGAACTGGTCGAGCTTGTTGCCCGCCCGGTTCTGGACCGCGAGCAGCAGCGAGTCGGGCCGCAGCCGGCCCGAGACCCCCGCGGCGTCCCAGCCCCGCTGCTGCTCGGGCTTCGAGGACCAGGCGAGGACGTGGCGGCCCTGCGCTGCATGCTGGAGGTCGTCGACGAGCGTCGCGACGTCCCAGCCCTTGCCGTCGAGCTGATCGACGATCGCCCGGGCGATGACACTCGCGCGCTCCCGACGCTGGACGTTGCCGGCCACACCGTCCCTGCCCGTGTCCGACCCGTAGTCGAGGTAGGACTGCAGCAGCATCTCCCGGACGATGTTGTCCTTGGTGATGACCTTCCCCTCCACCGTCACCGGCCCGGACACCTCGATCAGCGCCTTGAGCCCGATCGGGTCGATGGCGATCACGCCGTCGACGGTCTCGCCGGTCTTCGCCTTCCACATCTGGGCCGCGAGCGCGGCGTTGTCGGCGAAGCGGGGCGTCATCGCGAGGTTCCGCCACTCCTGGCTGGGGTCGGTCCAGCCCCACCGGGCCGCGAGATCACCCGAGACCGGCACCGCGCCCGTGGGCACCATGAGGTCCCCGGTGTCGGTCATGGGACCGAGTTCGAACTGGCCGTTGCCCACGTTCATCACCCCGGCGCTCAGGAGCATCCCCGATCCGGCCCGCATCTCCGAGTTGTTCGCCGCCAGGACCAGGTACTTCGACGGACCCTGCGCCATCTGACCGATCCCCACAGCTGCGTCGTCGACGTCCACCATCGACGTCCGAACCTTCCCGAGCTTGCGGCCGAACTTCGCCCTCGCGTCGGAGAGCGGGCCGAGCAGGGCCTGGCGGGGCCCGAGATTCAGGCCGCGCAGCTGGCGGCGGGCGTCGGCCGCGATCACGCCGAGCCGGTGGACCAGGGCGACCCGGTCCGGCCCGGCGGTGGTGGGTTTGTTGAGCTGCCGGGTGGACTGCTCCATGGCGTCGACACCGACCCGGACGACCTTCGCCGCGGAGCCGGTGAGGGCGTCGACCGACCTCACCTGGCGCCCGAGGAACGGCACCACCTCGAACGGTTTGAGCGCGAACGAGTCGCCGGCGCTCGCCGCCTCGTCGAACTCGGCGCGCCGCGGCCTTCATGCGACCGAGGCCCTCACCCCGGATCAGCTGCGCGGGACCAAGGTCCTGCTGCGCCGCGTCGAGCTGGTCGAGGCCGCGCTGCGCGTGCCGTCGGGCCTGGACCAGCTGGAACGCGGCGAACGCGCACCAGAGCAGCGCGACGACGATCACGCCGACGACGATCAGCCGGTTGCGGCGGCGGTGCGGGCGCGCCGCGTGCGCCGCTGGGCGGCCCGGGGGTGGTTGCCGGCGTCTCGGACGGCGTCGGCGGCGCCTCGGGCTCGGACATGACGGGCAATTCTACGGGCGGCGGGTCGGAGATTTCGGGCACTCCCGAAGTATCGCCACGTCCCGGCGGGGCTTGACCGGCCGAGTCGCTACCGTCGGCGCATGCCCGAGGAGCCGCCGGCCAAGGTCACCCTCGGGCATCTGGTGCGGGCCGAGCGGATCTGTGCCCGCCGGCTGCGCAAGGAGCACGACAACACCAGGTCGAACTTCGGCGGCACCGCACGCTGGACGGTGGGGAACCGGGTCACCGAAGAAGTGCGACTCGCCCATACCGACCTCTGCGCCCCGGGTGTCGAACGGTTCGACGGCACCGCGGCCGACCTCACCGCCGAGCAGCAGCACGTGTTCTCGCTCGCGGTGCGCTGGTACGTGACCCTGTTCCGGCGCCCGGTGCGCGTCGTCGACGAGGACGCGTGGGGCACCGACCTGCCGGGCGAGCTCCGCCTCGTCGGCCCGGCCGGTCTGGGCTTCACCGACTCCGACGGGCGACCCGAGATCCGGGTCCTCCGCCTCGGCGCGCGCGTCCCGGCGACCGCGTCGAGCGACACACCCGCGGTCCGGTTCGCCCTCCTCCGGCGCGCCGCGTGGTTGCAGGACCGGGAGGTGCGGGTTGCGGTCGCCGACCTGGTCCACGGGACCCTCGCCGAGGAGGATCTCGAGACGGCGGCGCTGATGCCGGAGCTGTGGGCCTGGCTGGACGACCGGGTCGCGGTGATCCGCGAGCGGATCGCCGCGCCACGGGCGACCACCGGTATCGAGTGCGCGTGGTGCCCGTACATCGCCGGCTGCGAGGCGCACGCATGAGCGAACCGTCCGACCGGTTGGGCTCGTCCCGCGGGGGCCGCGTGCTCCCGGACATCGTGCCGATCAGCGCGAGCTCCCTCGACATGTGGCGCCGCTGCCCACGCGAGTACTGGAACAAGCACGTGCTCGGCCTGCCCGAGAGCGACGCGGGGTCGTCGCCCGACTTCGGCAACCTCGTCCATTCGATGCTCGAGCAGATCCACCGCCGGGGCGACTGTCACGACGCGGCGCACGTCGAGGAGGTGCTTGCGTTGCACGGATTGGAGCCCGACGGCGCGCTCGCGGGGATCGTCGCACGCCACGCGACTCGTTGCCCGTCGCCGGCCCAGCACGCCAAGCACGAGCTGGAGGTCGCACGGTTCCATCGGCGTCCTCCGCCGATGTTCATGGCCACCGGCCGCCTCGACGCGGTCTGGCAACACGACGGCCTGCTCGAGATCCGCGACTACAAGACCGGCACCGTCGTGACCGAGCGGATCGTCGACGACCCGCGAGCGCGGCTGCAGGCCTGGCTCGCGGCACCGATCGCACGCCGGCTCCGGCTGCAGCTGCGCGTCCGGTACGAGCACCTCGCCGCGGAGATCGACGACGACCCGGAGCCGTTCGAGCCCGAGCCCGAGGACCTTGACACGATCGAGGAGGAGCTGCGCGAGACCGCAGCGGCAATCCACGCCGCGGCTGCGGTCCGCTCCTTCCCGGGCGTTGCCGACGCCGAGGTGTGCACCTTCTGCCGGTACCGATCGATCTGCCCCGAGAGCGCGGCGCCCGGGGTGCCGACCTGGCCCGTGCCGCCGGATCCCGACGAGGACGAGGAGCCCGTGCTCCCTCGGTAGGGTGCCCGTCCGATGGCCCCGGATCCGCGCACGCCCGTCCTCGTCGGCGTCGGGCAGGCCGACCAGCGCGTCGACGACCCGACCGAAGCGGCGGAGCCGATCGACCTCCTGGCGAACGCGACGCGCGCGGCCGACGTCGACGCCGGCGCCCGGCGGTCGCTCCTCGGAGACGCCGACACGGTCGCCGTGATCGACATGCTCTCCTGGAAGTATCCGGACCCGGGTGCGCTGCTCGCCCGGCGCGTCGGGGCCACGCCGCGCCGCACGGTGACCACGACGGTTGGCGGGAACTCGCCCCAGATGCTCGTCAACCGTCTCGCGGCCGGCATCACGCGCGGCGAGCACGACGTCGTCCTGCTGGGAGGAGCCGAGTGCGTGCACACTCGCTGGCGCGCCCGCCGCGCGGAGCCGAAGGCCTGGCTGACGTGGTCCGAACCGGACGATCCGCCGTGCACGGAGGTCTGGGGCGACGCGCGCCCGGGATCGAGCGCGTACGAGATGGCGCATCTCGCGGTCGCGCCCACCCAGGTGTACCCGCTGTTCGAGACCGCGTGGCGCGCGGAATCCGGACGTGGGATCGCCGAACACCAGCGGGTCGTGTCGGAGCTGTGGAGCGGCTTCGCCGCGGTGGCGGCGCGCAACCCGCACGCGTGGTCCCGGACCCCGTTCACGGCCGAGGAGATCCGGACGGTGTCCACCGAGAACCGCATGGTCACCTTCCCGTACGCCAAGCGCATGTGCGCCAACATCGACGTCGACCAGGCTGCCGCGCTGCTGCTGTGCTCCTACGAGGCGGCGACCAGTGCCGGCGTTCCTGCCGACCGGATGGTGTTCCCCCTGTCGGGCGCGGACGCGCACGATCACTTCTTCTTCAGCGAGCGAGCGTCGCTGGCGTCCTCGCCCGCCATCGGCGTCGCGGCCGGGGCGGCGCTCGAGACGGCGGGCCTCACGGTCGACGACGTGGCGCGGTTCGACCTCTACTCGTGCTTCCCGGTCGCGGTCGAGATCGCGATGCGGGCGCTCGGGCTCACCGGTCCCGACGGCGGTGACGGACGGCCGCTCACGCTGACCGGTGGCCTCGGGTTCGCGGGCGGGCCGGGCAACGACTACTCGACCCACGCGATCGCGGCCGCGGTCGACGCGTGCCGGGGTGACCCCGGTTCGGCGGCCCTGGTCACCGCGCTGGGTTGGTACGTGACGAAGCACGCGGTGGGCCTGTACTCCACAACCCCGCCGACGTCCGGGTTCACCGCGGTCGACCCGGCGTCGACCCAGGCCCGGGTCGATGCCACGCCCCGCCGGGCTGCCGCCGGTGGTGTCGACGGGGAGGTCGTGGTCGAGGCCACGTCGGTCGCGTTCGAGCGCGACGGCACCCCGAACCTGGGGATGCTCACCGCGCTCACCGCGGACGGGCGACGCGCGCTCGCGAACAGCCGCGACGTCGACGCGTTGCAGTCGATGTGCACCGAGCCCTGGGAGGGCCGCACGGTCCGGCTGCGCGAGGTCGACGGCGCGAACGTGCTCGCGTAGCGCACGCGATGCCTCACCGCACCTGCTTCCAGCCGTTCCAGTAGGTGATCTCCTCGACCGGTCGCCGGCGGGCGGGCAGGAAGTCGTCGCCGGTGAAGTACGCGACCGGGACGAGCGAGGACTGGACCACGCCGTCCGGGATCGCGAGCAGCTCGGCGACCTGGGACGCGTACGGCAGGTGCAGCGTGGTGAACGCGGAGCCCAGGCCCCGGCTGCGAAGCGCGAGCTGGAAGCTCCAGACCGCGGGGTAGATCGATCCGAACAGGCCGGCGTCGCTCACCAGCTGCCCGCTCGGGATGCCGCGCCCGTAGATGCAAGGGATCACGTGCACGGGCACCTCGTGGAGGTGGTCGGCGAGGTACGACGCCGAGTCCTGCACGCGCTGCTGCTGGGCGTCCGGGTTCGGCGCCGCGTCACGACTGGCGGCGATGTACGGCTCCCAGCCGCGCCGGTACAAGTCCGCGAGCGCGAGCCGCTTCGCCGGATCCGTCACGACGATCCAACGCCAACCCTGCGAGTTGCCTCCGGTCGGCGCCTGAATCGCCAGTCGCAGGCACTCCTCGATGATCTCGGGCTCGACCGGGCGACCGAGGTCGAGCCGTCTGCGCACGGCGCGGGTCGTCGTGAGGAGATGGTCGACGGTGGAGAGGTCGAGCGACGGCACGGTTGCCCCCTGCGGTTCGGTTGGCCGCTATGTTGACCGATCGTGCCGACCAGCGCGCCGAGCCGATCCACGATCCTCCGGCGGGGTCTCACCCGCCGCTGTGCCCGATGCGGATCCGGCCATCTTTTCCGCCGCTACCTCACGATGGTGCCCGACTGCCCGAGCTGCGGGTTGCACTTCGAGCGCGAGCCCGGCTACTTCGCGGGCGCGCTCGCGATCAACATCATCGCCATCGGAGCCGTGTTCGCCGTCGTGTTCGTCGCACTGCTGGTCGCGACGATCCCAGACGTGCCCGTGGTCCCGGTGCTGATCGTGCTCGTCCCGATCATGATCTTCGGTCCGATCGTGTTCTACCCGTTCTCGAAGACGATCTGGATCGCGGTCGACCGCGCGTTCCTCCAACGCCTCGACCCCAACGAGCGCATCGACTGACCCCCGCGACTCGCTCAGGGTTCGGACGGGCAGCGTTCGAGCGCCGCCATCACCGTGTCGTGGTTGCCGACCTGGGTCGAGAGCCGATCGAAGTCGACGCGCAGGTCGTCGGGCAGCGCGGTGTCGGCCTCCGCGAGGAATCCCGCGAGCAGCTCGAGGGCGGCTCCGAACTCGTCGTCGTCGACCAGCTCGTCGGCCCGGCGCGACTGCTCGATCGTGATCCTCTCGTCCAGCATGATGACCAGCCCCCGGATCCGGCCGGTCAGGTCCGCGTGGGTGAGGAAGTCCATCAGCCGAGCTCGACGCGCAGCGTGAGCGTTCCGTCGGCGAACGTCCACGTCGCGTCGCCGACGATCGCGAAGTCCTGGAAGTCGAGCGCCGCCTGCTCCAGGAACTGCTCGCGCTCCGGCCCGGCGACCGGGGGCATGCCCCGCTCCTTCACGCGCGCCGCGCGTTCCCGGAACCGGGCCAGCATCGCGTCGACATCGAGCTCGTCGGCCACGGTCGCACCCTACCCAGCCGGATCGACGCCGCGTGCGACGAGGACCCGATCGCGTCCAGCCAGGTCTTGGTGCACCTGGATCACGGGAAGCCCGGCAGCCCGCGCGAGCGCCGCGACCGGCTCGACCTGATCCGGAGCCAGCTCCAGGACGAGCGCGCCCCGACGGTCGAGCCAGTCGGGCGCGTCCCGCACGATCGCCGCGAACGCCTCGAGTCCGGTCGGGCCGCTGACGAGTGCGTCGGTCGGCTCCCAGTCGGCCACCGACGCGTCCAGCCCGGCCAGCTCCCCCTCGGCGAGGTAGGGGGGATTGGCCACGACGAGCAGCAGCCGGCCCCGCAGGTCCGCGGGCAGCGCGTCGAACCACGAACCCTGCGCGAGCCGCACCCGCACGCTCGGTGAGCCCGAGCCGGCGATGTTCGCCCGCGCGACCGCGAGCGCCTCCGGATCCACGTCGCTGGCCCACACCTCGGCCTCGGGGAGCGCGAACGCGAGCGCGAGTGCGAGCGCGCCGGACCCGGTGCCCAGGTCCGCGACCGCGTACGCGGTGAGGCCCGCGCCCCACGGGTCGTGCCTGCCCACCCGCTCGCCGAGCCGGGCGACCTCGTCGATGGCCACCTGGGCGACGACCTCGGTCTCGGGCCGTGGGATCAGCACGCGGCGGTCCACGAGCAGCTCGATCCCGTAGAAGGCCCACGAGCCGAGCACGTACTGGAGCGGCTCGCCGAGGAGCCGGCGCTCGACGAGCCCGGCCAGCGCGTTCGCGGCGGGCACGGTCGCCGGAGCGCTCGCTTCGGCGACCTGCTCGGCCGCGTCGAGCCCCGAGACCTCCTCGAGCATCCAGCCCACCTCGACGCCGGGCTGCTCGATGCCGCCGGCGCGGAGGCGGTCGACCGCATCGGCTCGGAGCTGCGCCCACGTGACGACCGAGCTCAGGAGCCCTCCTCGAGCTGCCGGCGCCGCTCGTCGGACATCAGGGCGTCGATGATCTCGTCGAGGTCGCCCTCGAGCACCTGCTCGAGGTTGTGCGTGGTCAGACCGATGCGGTGGTCGGTGATCCGGTTCTCCTTGAAGTTGTACGTCCGGATCTTCTCCGAGCGGCCGCCGCCACGGACCTGGCTGCGCCGCACGTCGGACTGCTCCTGCGCGAGTCGCTCCTGCTCCATCTGGAGCAGGCGGGAGCGCAGGATGCGCAGCGCCTTGTCCTTGTTCTGCAGCTGGCTCTTCTCGTCCTGGCACGTCACGACGATCCCGGTCGGCGTGTGCGTCATCCGCACCGCGGAGTCGGTGGTGTTCACCGACTGCCCGCCCGGGCCGGTCGACCGGTAGACGTCGATCTCGAGGTCGTTGGGGTCGATCGAGATGTCGACCTCCTCGGCCTCGGGCAGCACCGCGACCGTTGCCGCGCTCGTGTGGACACGGCCCTGGCTCTCGGTGACGGGGACCCGCTGGACGCGGTGCGGCCCCGCCTCGTGCTTGAGGTGCGACCACGCGTCCTTGCCCTTGACGACGAACGTGACCTCGCGGAACCCACCCATGTCGGACGGCTGGCCGGAGAGCAGCTCGGTCTTCCAGTGGCGGCGCTCGGCGTAGTGCTGGTACATCCGGTACAGCTCGCCCGCCCAGAGGTTCGCCTCCTCGCCCCCCTCGGCCCCCCGGATCTCGACGATGACGTTCTTCCCGTCGTTGAGGTCCTTCGGGATCAGCAGCTCCTTGAGGTCGGCCTCGACGGCGGCCCGGTGGCGCTCCTTGTCGTCGAGCTCGGCTTTGAGGTAGTCCCGCATCTCGGCGTCGTCCTCGGCCGCGAGCATCTCGCCCGCCTCCGCGAGATCGGCTTCAGTCCGCTGGTAGTCCCGGTACGCGTCCACGACGGGCCGGAGCTGCGCGATCCGCCGCCCGGCCTCGGCCGCGGCGGTCTGGTCACCGGACGCGTAGAGCTCCGAGAGCTGCGACTCGAGCTTCTCCAGCTCGGTCTCGAGGTCGACCAGGCGCTCGAACACGCCTTCCAGGCTAGGCGTCGGCGCGCGGCGATCCCGGTCCCGCCGGTCGCGCCGTCAGCCCAGCAGGTTCTGGAGCTCGCTGTCCCCCGCGGCCGACTGCTCCGCGAACTGGTCGAGCCACGCGTGGAAGTCGTCCGATCCGGACCGGTCCGCGATCGCGCGTGGGATCGCCGGGAAGTCGTAGTCCGGGGTCGGCAGCGGGGGGTGGTCGCTCGCGGGCTTGCGGGCCATCACCTGCTCGATCACCGGCTCGAGCCGACGGGCCTTGTCCCGCGCCGCCCGCTCGTCGCGTTCCTTGAACTCGGGCAGCACCTCACGGCCGAAGAGCTCGAGGCTCTCCATGATGTGCTCATGGCGGTTCTTGCCGGCCTGGGAGCAGAAGATGACCTGGTCGACGCCGCACTCCTCGTAGCGGCGCAGGTACTCGCGTACCTGGTCGGGGGTCCCGACCGCGCCCCGCAACCCACCGAGCCCACCTTGCACGACCTTCGCGCCCAGGCGGTCGTCGTTCGCGCCGGCGGCCGCCACCGCCGCGGGATCGAAGCCGTGCTCGGCCCGGCGCTGCTGGTACTCCGCCCAGACGTCGGTCACGCCGGGGGCATGGCGGCCGAACACGTAGTAGTGCGCGAGCGAGTACCCGAAGAAGTTCGCGCCCTCGAGGCCACGCGCCAGCGCGGTGTCCTCGTCGCGGTCGCACATGAAGGTCGTGACGCACGCGACCTGCGCGTTGACGGCATCCCCGATCGGGACGCCTTCGGTCGCGAGCGTCTCGTGGTAGTCGTCCACCCACTGGCGCGCCTCTTCGGGGTCCACGAACGCGAACGCGAGCGCGCCGATCGCCTTCTGGGCCGCGAGGTGGATCGTGTCGCGGCGGCTGCACGCCACCCACACCGGCGGATGCGGCTTCTGGCGCGGCTTGGGCACGACGTTGCGGGGCGGCATCGTCACCGACTTGCCGTGATGGCCGGTGAACGGCGTCTCGGTCATGCACCGCAGGGCCACCCGGAGCCCCTCCTCCCACAGCTCGCGCTTCTCGATCGGGTCGACCAGGAACCCGCCGAGCTCGGCCTCGGAGGACGACTCGCCGGTGCCGAAGTCCGCGCGGCCGTTCGAGACCAGGTCGAGCATCGAGACCCGCTCCGCCACCCGGGCCGGGTGGTTGAAGGGGGCGGGCGTCTGGACGATCCCGTGGCCGAGGCGGATGTGCTTCGTCCGCTGCGAAGCGGCGGCCAGGAACACCTCGGGGGCGCTGCTGTGCGAGTACTCCTCGAGGAAGTGGTGCTCCACCTCCCACACGTACTCGATGCCCAGGGAGTCCGCGAGCTCGATCTGCTCGAGGGCGTCCTGGAGCAGCTGGTACTCGCTGTCCTCCTGCCACGGGCGGGGCAGCTGGTGCTCGTAGAAGATGCCGAACCTCACGTGCGCTCCCTCGTCGTCTCGGGCTCGTCGCCGTGCGCATGGAAGCCGTCGAGGATCTCGTCCCGGCGGCTGTGGCCCTCGAGCGCCTGCTCGACCTCGCGGGTCCGCAACCGGCGGTTCTGCTCGCGCCCGGCGCCGAGCGACTCCTCGAGCCCGGTCGCCCAGAGCGGGCCGATGACCTCGGTACCGGGGATCCGTCGACCCGACTCGCCCACGAACGTGCGGTCGCGCATCTCGGTCAACGCGGTCGCCAGGTAGGCGACGTGGGGAGCCTCGTCCTGGCGGATGTACGAGACGAGGCGCGCGGCGTCGCCGTCGCCGGCGACCAGATCGGAGTCCGCAAGGAGCTCCTCGGCCCAGGCGAACACGTGGTGCGCCGAGATCTCGATGAGGAGGATGGCGATCATGCGCCGGATCATCGCCTCGAGCGCCGGATCGACATCGTCGAGCTGGCGCGCCGCGAGCATCCGCTCACGTGCCTCCGCCGGGGTGGGCGCGGGACCGGTCGACGGGATGCCCATCCGCTGGAGCATCTCCATGGTCTGGTCCTCGGTCACCGGGTGCTCGAACGCAAGATCGCGCACCGCGAACCACATGTGCCGGTGGCCCGCCTCCTCGTCCCAGCCCGCCTCGTCGCGCGCGTGCGCCTCGAACAACCCGCGGTCGAGGTGCTCGATCGCGGTCCCCGCGATGCTGTCGGCGAAGTACTGCTGGCGGTCGGGCACCGCGGCGTGCCGGATCATCGCCCCGAATCCCTCGACGGTGCCGATACGGGTCAGGGCCATGATGACCGGCTCGCGCACCCCCTGGTCCAGGAGGTACTTCGACTGGGCGACCGACGGGTACGACGCCGGCCAGCGATCGAGAGGCACGTCGAGGAGCTCGGTGCCGAACTGCTCGACGTGGCTGCGCTGCCAGGCGTCGATCGCGGGGACCCGGAAGCGGGTGCGGGGCGACCGGTAGGCGCCGTCGTCGTCGAAGCCGCCGTGGCACCGGTAGCCGGCAAGGACGAGGGGCTCGGCGACCGGGTCCCCCTCGAGCAGCTCGGTCTCGGTCCACGCGGTCTGGAGGTTCGTCGCCACGTTGCTCCCAGGAGGCGGTGGCACCGGGCCGCGATGCCTGCGGTCACCCGTTCCCCGAACGGTATACTCCAGAGTATACCTATGCCGAGCCGCGTGGACCTCGCCCCGACCGGGCCCGTCGCGCCGAGCGGACCGCTCCCCCGCGCCGAGCGCCACGCCGTGATCATCCGCGGGGCGGCGGTCGCGTTCGCCCGGCGGGGCTACGCGGCGACCTCCATGGAGCAGATCGCCGCCGCCTCGGGGATCACCAAGCTGATCGTGTACCGCCACTTCGCCTCGAAGGAGGAGCTCTACCGGGCGGTGCTCCAGCGGGTGTTCGACCGGCTCGCCGAGGAGTTCCTGACCGGGTACAGCCGGCGGCCCGAGGGCGGCGGCGTCGGGGCCCGCTCGATGCTCCGGGTTGCCCGCGAGAACCCGGCCGGGTTCGAGCTGCTCTGGCGGCACGCCGCGCGCGAGCCACAGTTCGCCGCGTACGCGAACGAGCTGCGCGACCACGCGGTCGACGCGTCGCGGGCTCTGCTCGAACGGCGGATCGACCCGACCCTGCGCGAGTGGGCGGCCCAGACCGTCGTCGGCTATCTCGTCGAGGCGACGCTCAACTGGCTCGCGTTCGGCGACCCGGCTCGGGACGAGGAGTTCATCGAGCTCGCGACGGCCGCGGTGCGGGTGGCCATCGGCACCTGGTCGCGCTGAGCGGCGGCCGGTCCGTCAGGCCGCGACCCGCGACTCGACCTCGGCCAGCTGCTGGCTGGTCATCACGGCACGCAGCGACGCGATCGCGACCTCGAGCTGGTCGAGGCTCGGCTCACGGGTCGTCATCTTCTGGAGGGTGAGACCCGGCTTCATCGCGACGCGCACCCAGACCCGGTCCATGTGGCGGGCTGCGAAGCGGATCACCTCGTACGCGAGCCCGGCGATGACCGGGATCAGCACGACGCGCGAGAGCACCAGCACCGGGAGCGCCGGCCGCCCGATCAGCGAGTACACGATGATCGCGGTGACGAGGACCGTGAGCAGGAAGTTCGTCCCGCACCGGACGTGCTGGGTGGTGAAGCGCTGCGCGGCCTCCGGGGTGAGCGGGGCGTCGTTCTCGTACGCGGCGATCGCCTTGTGCTCGGCGCCGTGGTACTGGAACACGCGCTTGATGTCGGGCATGAGGCCGACCGCGGTGAGGTACCCGAGGAAGATCCCGAGCACGAGCACGCCCTCGAGGACGTGGAACAGGAACCCGTCGATCCCGAACACGGATGCCAGGCCGCGGGCACCGAGGGCGGGCAGCACCACGAAGAAGCCGGCGAAGAACACGAGAGCGATGGCCATGGTGACGCCCATCGCCTTGCTGCCGACCCGGTCCTCCTCGGGGACCTGCTGGTTCGCGGACCACGAGAGGGCCTTCATCCCGAGCGCCATGGACTCGGCGAGGTTCATGACCCCGCGCACGAGCGGCACCTTGGCGTACTTCTGCGCCCAGTCGGGGGCGTCGTGGACCTCGACGTCGATGCCGCCCTCCGGTGTGCGCACCGCGACGGCCCAGGTGGACTCGCCGCGCATCATCACACCTTCGACGACGGCCTGTCCCCCCATGTACCGCGGTTGGTCGGCCATGCGACGCTCCGGGTTACTTCTTCTTCCCGGACGACTTGGAGTACCGGCGCTGGAAGCGCTCGACCCGGCCCCCGGTGTCCACGAGCTTCTGCTTGCCCGTGTAGAAGGGGTGGCACTCGGAGCACAGCTCGACGCGGAGCTCCTTGGCGGTGGATCGGGTGACGAACTCGTTGCCGCAGGAGCAGTGGACGCGGCTCTCCACGTATCCGGGGTGAATGTCGGTCTTCATGATCAGTCCAGTCTACGGAGTGCCGGCTCCAACGGGCCAGCAGGTCGGAAGATTCCCGCACCTCACATCCCGAGCGGCCCGGGATTCGGTGCGTCCGGCGGGAAGCAACGGCACCGGGCGCCGCTACCGCGGTTCACGTTGGCGCCGCTCGGATCGCGTCCCGAGCGGCCCGGGGTTCGGTGCCTCCGGCGGGAAGCAACGGCACCGGGCGCCGCTACCACGGTTCACGTTGGCGCCGGGCTTCCCATCGGCCGCCGGAGGCCGCCTGCCGTCTCCCGTTCGAGCCGGTCGGCCTCCGGAGATCTTCGGAAGAGGAGACTAGACGCCGCCGGCCTTGGCGATCTCGGCGAGGAACTCGTCGTTGCTGGTCGTGGTCTTCAGCTTGTCGATCAGCAGCTCGAGGCCCGGCGCGCTCCCCCCGTCCGCGGCGAGCGCGTTCAGGACCCGGCGCAGCTTCCAGACCTGGTTCAGCTGGTTGCGCTCGAAGAGCAGCTCCTCGTGGCGGGTGGAGCTCGCGTTCACGTCGATCGCCGGGTAGAGCCGGCGCTCGGCGAGACGCCGGTCCAGGCGCAGCTCCATGTTGCCGGTGCCCTTGAACTCCTCGAAGATGACCTCGTCCATACGGCTCCCGGTCTCGATCAGCGCGGTGGCCACGATCGTCAACGACCCACCCTCCTCGATGTTGCGCGCCGCGCCGAAGAACTTCTTCGGCGGGTACAACGCGGTGGAGTCGACGCCACCCGAGAGGATCCGGCCTGACGCGGGTGCGGAGAGGTTGTAGGCGCGGGCCAGGCGGGTGATGCCGTCGAGCACGATCACGACGTCGCGCCCGAGCTCCACGAGCCGCTTGGCCCGCTCGATCGTGAGCTCCGCCACCTGGGTGTGCTCGTCGGACGGCCGGTCGAAGGTGCTCGCGACGACATCGCCGCGGAGCACGTGCCGGCGCATGTCCGTGACCTCCTCGGGCCGCTCGTCGACGAGCAGCACCATGAGGTGCACCTCGGGGTTGTTGCGCTCGATCGCGTAGACGATCTGCTTGAGGATCGTCGTCTTGCCGGCCTTCGGCGGCGACACGATCAGCCCTCGCTGCCCCTTGCCGATCGGCGAGAGCAGCTCGACGATCCGCCCGGTGAGCTGGCCCGGCTCCTCGCGCAGCTCGAGCCGGAGCCGCTCGTCCGGGAAGAGCGGCGTGAGATCTTCGAAGCGCGGCCGCTCCCGCGCCTCGTCGGGGCTGACGTCGTTGATCTGGTCGACCCGCAGCAGCGCCGGGTACTTCTCGTTGCTGGCCGGCGGACGGGTCGCGCCCTTGACGTAGTCGCCCTTGCGCAGCGCGAACCGCCGGACCTGTGACGCCGACACGTAGACGTCGTCGCGTCCCGGGAGGTACCCGCTCGTGCGGAGGAAGCCGTAGCCCTCGTCCCGCAGGTCGAGCAGGCCCTCGACCTCGATCGGTTCGCCGCTGTACTCGCGCTCGCGCGGCTCGCCACCGCCCTCGGGGACGCGCTCGTTGCCCTGACGCTCCCCGCGGTCCCGACCGCGGCGGCGCCGCCGGCGCGACCCGGTGCGGTTGCCCTCGCCGTATGACGCGCGCTCGTCGTCGGGGTCGATGCGGGGCTCGGTGGTCGTCGATGCGGTGGCGTCACCGACCGCGCTGGTCGCGGCCGTCGCATCCGTCGGCGTCGCGACCGTCCGGCGCACCGGACTCGGCGCGACCTCCGCGTCGGTGGCCGTCGACGCGAGCGCCTCCTCCTCGGCCGCCAGCGCGGCGAGCCCCGGGTCTGGCGCCGTGAGCTCGGAGGCCTTCTTCGAGCGCACCGCACGCTTCGGCTTCGCCTCGGCCGCGCCGTTGGACGACTCCTTGGCCGTGGCCTTGGCCCCGTTGCCGGCCCGTCCCTGCCCTGCGGCCGCCGCGAGGATCGCGTCGACGAGGTCGGCCTTGCGCAGTCGGGTGATCCCCTTGACGCCCATCGCGCCGGCGATCGCGTGGAGCTCCTCGCGATCCTTGCCGTCGAGCATCGACCGTTCGAGTTGCTGCTCGGAGGCCATCATCTGCTCCTTGGAATCGACCGGTTCGGTCGGCTTGAACCCTGCGGGCCGGGCGTCCGGTCGGACGATGCGTGCGGCGAGCGCCGGACGCGAATTTCGAACTCAGCACCCGGGGTCTCGGAGCCATCCGGATCCGGGCGAAGGCGGGACCCCCCTGCAGGGGGTCGGGGCACGCACCCGCCGAGTGGGCGGTGGGCACCGTGAGCCATCCTAGGCCATCGCGACGGTTCCCCGGACCAACCGCCCCCCGACCGGCCCGGGAGGGCGGACTCGGGCCGGCCCGACCACTCGGTCAGAGGCCCAGCTTCTGCTCGATGCGGGTGATCCGCTGATCGAGACCGCCGACGGTGTCGTGGAGCGCCGCGTCGTCCTCGCGCGTGGACCGGTCCAGCGCGGCGATCGCCGCGCGCAGGCTCGTCTCGAGCGCCTTGAGGTCGGTCTTGGCGCCGTCACGGGTGGCGGCCACCGCGGTGTTGAGCCGGTCCTCGAGCGCCCTGAGGGCCACCGTGGTCCGTGTCTCGAGCGCCGTGAGGTCCTGGCGGTTCTGCAGCTCGAAGCGGTCGAGGTCGCGCGACAGGGTCCGATCCAGGCGGTTCACGTCCCGGCTGAGCCCACCGTTGACGAGGTCGACGTTGCGGTTCACGTTGTGCTGCACACTGCCGATGAACCGGTCGCCGCGGTCGACGAGTCGGGGCAGGAAGTACGCGCCGGTCACGCCGAGGAGGATCGCGACGCACCCGAGCGCGGTCCCGATGGTGGCGCGCGGACGCGGCCCGTGCGTCCGCGTAGGTCTCGATGCGTCGACGCGCGATCACACCGGTCGCGATGCTGACGATGCCGACCGGGATCGCGGCAAAGAACCAGATGACGGTGACGCCGAGCACCACGCCGGCGATGCCGAGCACGAGCGCCACGAGGGGCAACGACGCGTGTGGGGCGAGCTCGGCAGGGTCGGCGGGGGCGGGATCCTCGTGACGCGCGTCGTCGCCGTCTGCCGATGGACCAGACGCGACGGGCTGCGCCAGGGCGTGAGCCATGTGGACCGTTCCTCCCGGTCAAGCATCGGCGGCTCGCCGCCGGCGCTTGAGCGGGGTGGCACGGGGACTAGTGCGTGAGCCGCCCCATGAGCTCGTGGGCGGGGACCGCGGCGAGGCCGGCGGTGGCCGACTCCGTGTACGGCCGGCCCTGCACCTCGCGACCCGAGTCGAACAGGAGATACGGCACCGGGTCCGACGTGTGGGTCCCGAGCCGAACCGGGGTCGCGTGGTCGGGCATCAGCAGCACCCGGTGCTCCCCGAACGTCGGGAGCGCCTCCATCAGCGGCCCGATGATCTCGCGGTCCCACGCCTCCAGCGCGCCGACCTTCTCGGCCGCGTCCTGCTGGTGGCCCGCCTCGTCGGTGGCTTCGACGTGGAGGAGGAAGAAGTCCCGGTCGGCGAGCGAGTCGAGGCACGCGTCGCGCTGCGCGGCGTAGTCGTTGTCGAAGCCCGCGGTCGCACCCGGCACGTCGAGGACCTCGATCTCGGCCAGGACCCCGAGCCCGCGCACGAGGTCGACCGCGGAGGTCAGCCGGCCGTCGACGCCGAACCGATCGGCGAACCGCGGCAACGTCGGCTTGACGCCCTGCCCCCAGAGCCAGACCTGGGTCGCGACGGAGCCCACGCGGCGCGCCGCGTCGGCCACGACCGGGCGCGACGCCTCCATCAGCGCGACGAGCTTCGACGCGGCCGGGCCGGTGGGCAGCTGCGCGAGCTTCCCGGTGAGGTCGTGGGGCGGGACGCACTCCGCGTCGGCCCAGTCCCTCGGCGTCACGACGAGGTGGCGGTACTCGACCCCGGGATGGAAGCGGACGCCGTCGCGACCGCCGCCGAGCTCGGCGTCGAGGGCGGCGATGATCGGGTGGCTCTGCTCGCTGGTCAGATGCCCTGCGGCGAAGTCGACCATGGTGCCGTCGAGCCCGAGGGTCACGAGGTTGCACCGGTAGGCGACCTCGTCGGCCGCCAGCTCCACCCCCATCGCCGCGGCCTCGATCGGGGCGCGGCCGGTGTGGAACTCGAGCGGGTCGTAGCCCAGGATCGAGAGGTTCCCGACGTCGCTGCCGGGCGGGAGGCCGCCGGGGATCACGTCGGCGCGGCCGACCTCGCTTCGCCGCGCGAGCCGGGTGAGCGCGGGCAGCTCGGCGACTTCGAGCGGCGTGCGCCCGTCGAGCTCGTCGACCGGCTCGTCGGCGCAGCCGTCGGGGACCAGGACCACGTACTTCATCCGCTGCAGCGTACGCGACGAGGTACTCGGCGCCCGCCTCGATACGGTCTCGGGGATGCACCCCCGGCTCACCGTCTCCCTGGTCGCCGTCGCGGTGCTCGGACTGGTCGCGGCGGGCTGCTCCTCGCACGACGACGCGAGCAGCTCGTCCACGACCACGACGACGCGCGCGACGTCGTCGTCCACGGGCGGGACGACCACCACGACGGGCGCGACCGACCTCGCGGCCGTGAACGTCAAGCTCACGCAGCTGGCCGAGCTGCAACGGCCGACGACGATGGCCATCCGGTCCGGCGACCCGGCGATGTACGTCGTGGAGAAGGTCGGACGGATCCGCGCGCTCCGGAACGGCGCGCTCGATCCGACGCCGGTGCTCGACATCACCTCGATGGTGGGCAGCTCATCGAACGAGCAGGGACTCCTCGGCCTGGCGTTCTCGCCCGACGGCTCGAAGCTCTACGTCGACTACACGAATCGCGACGGCGACACGCGCGTCGACGAGTACGGCGTCGGCGCGGACGGAACGGTCGACACCGCGACCCGCCGGCAGGTCCTCGCCCAGGACCAGCCTCAGGTGAACCACAACGGCGGTGAGGTCGCGTTCGGCCCGGACGGGATGCTCTACATCGGCCTCGGCGACGGTGGCGCGGCGGGCGACCAGGGCCCGGGCCACGCGGCGGGCGGCAACGGGCAATCGCTCGGAACGTGGCTGGGGAAGATCCTCCGCATCGACCCGACCCCGTCCGCGGGCCAGGCGTACACGGTCCCGGCCGACAACCCGTTCGTGGGCACCGCGGCGCGCGTCCCGAGATCTGGGCCTACGGGCTGCGCAACCCCTGGCGCTTCACGTGGGACACAGCGACCGGCGACCTCTGGATCGGCGACGTCGGCCAGGACGCGTGGGAGGAGGTCGACCTCGCGACGAAGGCAGCGGGCGGCGGTCGCGGGGTCAACTACGGGTGGAACGTGTGGGAGGGGACCCACCGCTACCGGGACGGCGACGCGCCGGGCGCGGTGATGCCGGTCTTCGACTACTCGCACGCCGAGGGCGGCAACTGCGCGGTGACCGGCGGGTTCGTCTACCGCGGGACGAAGATCCCCGCCCTGCGCGGCGGCTACCTGTTCGCCGACTACTGCGGCGGGATGCTCCTCACGCTCGCCGCCCGGGACGGCAAGGTCGTCCAGGACCGGATCCTGCCGGTGCGCGCCAGTGGGATCAACAGCTTCGGCCAGGACGCATCGGGCGAGCTGTACGCGGTGACCGACGGGGGTGACGTCTTCCGGGTCGACCCGGCCTGACGAAACGCGAGCCGCGCCGCGTCGCTCAGCGCTCGCTGCGACTCACGACGGCTCCCGCGATGCGCCGGGTGATCGACTGGGGGGTCACTGCGGTGAACGCAGCCGTCGCGGCGTTGAGCGGTCCCGGCACGCACACCGCGCGGCCCCGGTCGTACGCCCGCAGGGAGTGCCCGACGACGGTCGCCGCGTCCTGCCACAGGAAGCCCGGGACCTCACTCGAGTCGAACCCCGCCCGCACCTGGAACTCGGTGCGCGTGAACCCGGGTGCGAGCACCATGCACTTCACGCCGGTGCCCTTCAGCTCCTCGTGCACTGCCTGCGTGAAGCTCATGACGAATGCCTTCGTCGCCCCGTAGACCGCGTTGCCCGGAGTCGGCTGGTAGCCCGCGATCGATGCGACGTTGATCACCCCGCCACGCCCGCGGGCGACCAGACCGTCGATCGCCGCATGGGTGAGTCGGACGAGCGCGACCACGTTGAGCTGGATCTCCTGCTGCTCACGCGCGATCGGCAACGCCGCGAACGCGCCCGAGGTGCCGAACCCCGCGTTGTTCACGAGCAGGTCGATCGGGCGTCCGGCGTCAGCGACGCGGGTCTCGACCTCGAGGAGCGAGCTCGGATCCGAGAGGTCGGCCGACAGCACCTCGGCCTGCGCGCCGTAGGCGTCACGTATCTCGTCGGCGAGCGTTTCGAGCCGCGCGGCGTCGCGCGCCACGACAACGAGGTCGTACCCCCGGTCCGCGAGCGCCAGCGCGAACGCGCGGCCGATCCCGGAGGAGGCACCGGTCACGACCGCCACCGGACGGGTGCTGGTCATCACCGGTGCAGTGCTAGTGGAGACCGAGCTCGACGGCAACCGCGTCGAGTCGCGGCGCCACCGGCTCACCCAGCCGCACTTCGTCGATCGCGCGCTGCGGGTCCTTCAGGCCATGGCCCGTGACCGTGCACACCACGCGCTCGCCCGCCTCGACCAGCCCCTCGTCGACCGCCCGGCGCAGACCCGCCACCGACGCCGCGGACGCCGGCTCGACGAACACCCCCTCGTTCGCGGCCAGCTCCCGGTAGGCCGCGAGGATCTCGGTGTCGCTCACCGCGCCGATCGCGCCGCCGGACTCGTCGCGCGCCGCGATCGCGCTGTCCCAGCTCGCCGGGTTGCCGATCCGGATCGCCGTGGCGATCGTCTCGGGATGCAGCACCGGCTCGCCCTGTACCAGGGGAGCTGCGCCCTGCGCCTGCCAGCCCAGCATCCGCGGGGTGCGGCCGCAACGGCCGAGCCGCTCGTACTCCAGGTAGCCCCGCCAGTACGCGGTGATGTTCCCCGCGTTGCCGACCGGGATGCAGTGCACGTCGGGCGCCTCGCCGAGCGCGTCCACGATCTCGAACGCCGCGGTCTTCTGCCCCTCGATGCGAAACGGGTTGATCGAGTTCACGACCGTGACCTCTCCCAGCCGGCCGAGCTCGCGGACGACATCGAGCGCCTCGTCGAAGTTCCCCTGCACCGGCACGACGCGTGCCCCGTGGATCAGGGCCTGTGCGAGCTTGCCGAGCGCGATCTGGCCCTGCGGGATGACCACGCCGCAGATGAGCCCGGCGCGCGCCGCGTACGCGGCGGCCGACGCGGAGGTGTTGCCCGTCGACGCGCACACGACCACCTTGGCCCCCGCCTCCACCGCCTTGGTGATGGCCATCGTCATGCCGCGGTCCTTGAACGACCCGGTCGGGTTCGCGCCCTCGACCTTCAACCAGACGTCGATGCCGAGCTCGTCCGAGAGCCGGTCGCCGTGCACGAGCGGCGTACCCCCCTCGAGCAGCGTGATCACCGGCGTCGACTCGGTCACCGGCAGGTGCTCCCGGTACGCCTCGATCAGCCCCGGCCACGCCCCCCTGGCCAACACCCCGCTCATCTCGCGCTCATCCGGGTTCGTCCCCCATGACGCGCAGGACCGAGCCGACCCGGTGGACGGACTTCACGTCGCGGAGCGCGTGGACGGTGCGGCGCAGGTCGGCCTCCCGGGCCCGGTGGGTGATGAAGATGATGCGGGCGTCGTCGCCGATGCCCATCTGCTGCATCGACTTGATCGACACGTCGTGCTCGCCGAACTGCGTCGCGATCTCCGCGAGGACGCCCGGCTGATCGGCCACCTCGAGCTGCAGGTAGAACTGGCTCTCGACCTCGTCGATCGGCCGCACCGGCTTGCGCGCCAGCGCGCCGATCGCCGCTCCGCGGCGCCCGGACACGAGGTTCTTCGCGGCGTCGATGAGATCGCCGAGGACCGCGCTCGCCGTCGGCGCTCCACCCGCGCCGCGGCCGTAGAACATCAGCTCACCGACCGCGTCGGCCTCGATGAAGACCGCGTTGAACGACTCCCGGACGGACGCGAGCGGATGCGACGCCGGGATCATCGTGGGATGCACCCGCACCGCGACGCCGTGGGACTCCTCCTCGGCCACGGCCAAGAGCTTGACCACGTACCCCAGCTCGCGCGCCGAGGCCATGTCGGCGTCGGTGAGCTCGCTGATGCCCTCGCGGTAGACGTCGCCCGCGACGACCCGGGCGCCGAACGCGATCGTTGCGATGATCGCCGCCTTGGCCGCCGCGTCGAAGCCTTCGACGTCGGCCGTCGGGTCGCGCTCGGCGAACCCGAGAGTCTGCGCCTCGGCGAGAGCGTCGCTGAAGGACGCTCCCTCCTCGGCCATGCGGGTGAGGATGTAGTTGGTGGTCCCGTTGACGATCCCCATGACCCGGGTGATCCGATCGCCCGCGAGCGACTCGCGCAGCGGCCGCATGAGCGGGACCCCGCCCGCGACGGATGCCTCGAACAGCAGGTCGACCCCGGACGTCTCGGCGGTCTCGAAGAGCTCCTTGCCGAAGTTCGCGAGCAGCTCCTTGTTCGCGGTCACGACGGACTTGCCGCTCGTGAGCGCGTCGACGATCAGCTCGCGAGCAGGCTCGATCCCACCGATCACCTCGACGACGACGTCGACGTCCGTGTCGCTGACCACCGCGTTCGCGTCGTTGGTGAAGACCGACGCGGGCAGGGCGACGTCACGCTCCCGCGAAAGGTTGCGGACCGCCACACGCGTGACCTGCAGCCGGACCCCGGTGCGCGCCTCGATCGAGTCGCTGTTCTCGGTGATCAGGCGGACGAGCGCCGACCCGACGTGCCCGCACCCGAGCAGCCCGACCCGTACGACGTCTTCAGCCATGCGTACCCCAATCCTCTCCCGGCTCAGTCTGACCCAGCCCACCGGGGTGCGCGGCCCCGATCACGGCACGTCCAGCCGCACCAGGTCATCGGCGGTTTCCTGGCGGATCACGAGTCTGGGTTTCCCGGCGCGGACGAAGATCACCGCCGGGCGTGTCACCTTGTTGTAGTTGCTGGCCATCGAGTACCCGTAGGCGCCGGTCACGGGGGTCACGAGCAGGTCGCCCACCGCGACCGACTCGGGCAGGTGGGCGTCGGTCACGATCACGTCACCCTGCTCGCAGTGCTTCCCCGCGATCGACGCGACGAGCGGGCGGGCGTCGTCGACGTGAGCCGGGAGGTAGGCCTCGTACCCCGCGCCGTACAGCACCGGGCGCGGGTTGTCGCTCATCCCGCCGTCGACCGCGACGTACGTCGCGACGTCGCGGATCTCCTTGATGGTGCCCACCCGGTAGACCGTGATGCCGGCGGCGGCGGCGATCGACCGGCCTGGCTCGACCATGACGGTGCGATCGCCGACCGCCTCGTGGAGCACCTTGGCGTAGTCGGCGACCTCGAGCACCGGGTCCTCGGTGAGGTAGCGCACGCCGAGCCCACCACCGAGGTTGAGCACGGACACCTCCGCGCCGGTCTCGCGCTCACACGCGTCGGCGAACTCGACGACGACAGCTGCGGCCGCGCGCAGGAGTCGAGCCGGAAGACCTGCGAGCCGATGTGGCTGTGGATGCCGCCGAAGCGCAGACCCGGCGCCTCGACCACGCGGCGCACCGCGGCGAGCGCGTCGCCCTTGGCCACCGAGAACCCGAACTTCGAACGCTCGGTCCCGGTCTCGATGTACTCGTGGGTGTGCGCCTCGACGCCCGGGGTCACCCGCACGAACACCTGACCGCGGTAGTCGATCCGCTCGAGTCGGTCGAGCTCCCCGAACGAGTCCGCTACGACGACCCCCACGCCGGCGTCGCGCGCCGCGGTGAGCTCGGCATCGCTCTTGTTGTTCCCGTGGAAGACGAGCCGCTCGGCCGGGAAGCCGGCGTGCAGCGCGACATGCAGCTCTCCTCCGGTCGCCACGTCCAGCTTGAGCCCCTCCTCCGCGACCAGCTCGGCCATCGCGACGCACAGGAACGCCTTGCCCGCGTACGCGACGTTGCCGGCGCCGAAGCTCACGGCGAACTCGCGGCAGCGGGCTCGGAGATGGTCTTCGTCGTAGACGAACAACGGGGTCCCGAACTCGGCGGCGAGCGCATCGAGATCCGCCTCGAGCAGCGCCGGCGGGACGAGGGACCGGTCGAAGGGCGCGGCCGGGTCCGTCACGTGGGTCACCCGGGTCGTCGTTCGCCTCGTCTCCGGCGTCGCCGTCGGGATCGATCCGCTCCATCACGTCGGGCGCGCTGACCCCGAGGATGCCGAGCGCGTCGGCGAGCCCGATCCGGCACGCCTCGGTGATCCAGAGCCGGGCCTGCGTCGAGCGCGGCGTCGTCGGTGATCACGCGGCAGTCCCGGTAGAAGCCGTGGAACCGGGACGCGAACTCGCGGACCCAGGTGGCCACCCGGTGCGGGGCGCGCGTCACGGCGGCGCGCTCCAGGACCTCGGGATACTCGGCCAGGGAGCGCAGCAGGTCGAGCTCGCGCTCATGGACGAGCAGCGGGAGGTCCGTCGCCTCCAGCGGGCCGCGCACGACCCCGCGCTCCGCCGCGCGCCGCGCGATCGACGAGACCCGGGCGTGCGCGTACTGCACGTAGTAGACGGGGTTCTCCATCGACTGCGCGGTGACGATGTCGAGGTCGAACGTCTGCGTCGTGTCGATGCTCTGCAGCAGGAACGTCAGCCGCGCGACGTCGGGGTCGACCTCGTCGAGGATGTCCGAGAGCGTGATGATGGTGCCGGTGCGCTTGGAGAGGCGGACCGTCTCACCGTCGCGCACGAGTGTCACGAACTGGCCGAGGATGATCTCCGGCTCGGGCTCCTCGCCGGTGCCGACGCCGAGCGCGCGCATCCCGGCTTGCACGGACTTCACCTGCCCGTGGTGGTCGGCTCCCCAGATGTCGATGAGGTGCTGCCAGCCGCGGTCGACCTTGTCCTGGTGGTACGCGAGGTCGTTGCAGAGGTAGGTCGTGGCTCCGTCGGACTTCACCAGCACGCGGTCGCGCTGGTCGCCGAGGTCCTCGGCCCGCAGCCACGTCGCACCGTCACGGTCGTAGGTCAGCCCGGCCGTCTCCAGCCGTTCGAGCACGATCCCGACCTTGCCGGATTCGTGGAGCGTCCGCTCCGAGAACCAGGTGTCGAAGTGCACGCCGATCCGCCCGAGGTCCTCCTTGAGCTGCTCGACGACCACGTGGAGCCCCCACTCGCGGGCTTCCTCCTCGGTCACGGCCTCGCCGCGCTCGGCCCGCAGCCGGGCCCCCATCTCCACGAGGTACGCGCCCTGGTACCCGTCCTCGGGGAGGTCGGTGCCCGTGTACCGGGCGAACAACGACGCGCCGAACATCGCGAGCTGGTTGCCCGCGTCGTTCAGGTAGTACTCACGATGCACCACTGCACCCTGTGCCGCGAGCAGGTTCGCGATGGCGTCGCCCACCGCGACCCAGCGCCCGCCGCCCGCGTGCAGCGGGCCGGTCGGGTTGACCGAGACGAACTCGAGGTTGACGCGCTGGCCCACGTAGGTCTCGCCACGCCCGTAGCCGCGGCCCTCCGTGGCCACGGCTGTGAGAACGTTGTGCAACCACGCAGGCGAGAGGAAGAAGTTGAGGAAGCCCGGTCCCGCGACCTCGATCCGCTCCAGGTACCGGGGCGGCGCATGCTCGATCTCCCGGGCGATGCGCGCCGCGATCTCGGTACCCTTCGCGCCGACCTGCTTCTGGAGCCCGAGGGCTGCGCTCGACTGGAAGTCGCCGTGCTCGCGGTTCGCGGCGGGCACGACCTCGAGCTTCCTGGGCTCGGGCAGACCCGCCGCGTCGAGGGCGGCGCGCAGCGCGCCGAGCAGGTCGTCGGCGATCATCGACCACCCCGACGGACTAGTGGCAACACGCGCAACACGGGTCCGTCCGCAGGGTTTGTGAGTGGACGATTCGGGACAACGTGCAGATCCCTGGAGGCGGACTGGGGGCGGAGAGGAGCGTCACGTTGCGTGGTCTTCAAGCACGCAGCCGCGCGTCAGCATCGCACACCGTCTCTGGGCCTCCCGGCTCATTCGGCGGCCGCTCGACGCGAGCACGCTCTGTGGCCACTAATGTGCAGATCCGGCCGGTTCCGCCGGGATTCTGGACATATGGGGCAGTGCGACATGGTCGACGCATGTCGGTCGAGGGAGGAAGTACGTGAGGCGATCAGGCGGTCTCGGGCGCGCCCTGTCGGATCTCCTTCCCGACGCGACCGACCCGGAACCCCATCCAGTCGAGCGCCACTTCCCGCCGATACCCGGGATCGGGACCGACGACGAAGCACCGGGGAACGCGGGGCAGGCCGAGACCACGGACGGGTTCGAAGCAACGGACGACGGAACGACCGGAGTGGGAACCGTGCGCAACGAGGAGACCGACGTGGCGGACCTGGGGGCTGAGCTCGTGGCCGAGCTGGCCACCGACCAGTCCGGTCTGGCCATCATCTACCGCGCCCTCGACGGGCTGGTCGCGCAGTACGAGCTGCACGACGCCGCGATCGTCATCGACGAGCCGGGACTCGGACGGCAGGTCTTCCGCGCCGCCCGCAAGCCGCTCGACGACCCCGGCGGCGAGGCACTGCTCGACGCGGAGCCGGGCCTCTACACCGACCCCCCGCTCGAGGCCGCAGTCGTCGACGCGTCGCTGCTCAGCAGCCTCTGCGTCGTCGCGCTGCGCATGGAGGTGCTGCGGTACGACTCGTGGCACGACCCGCTGACCGGGCTGTTCGACCGCCGCAGCTTCGATCGCCTGCTCGACATGTCCGTCGCACGCAGCCTCCGGTACCACTGGCCCTTCACGTTGGTGGTCATCGACCTCGACGGGCTCAAGCAGATCAACGACAACGAGGGTCATGCAGCGGGCGATGCGGCGCTCCAAGCCCTGAGCGAGCGCTTCCGCCGCGTCCTGCGCTTCGGTGACAACGCGGCCCGGATCGGCGGCGACGAGTTCGCGGTGATCCTGCCCAACACCGACCCCGACGACGTCCCCATGCTGCTCGAGCGCATCGGCTCGTCCCAGCTCGGCGACCGTCCCTGCCCGGCGTTCTCGTACGGCGTCGCCCAGTGCCCCGCCGAGGCCGACGACACCACGAGCCTGTTCAAGCTGGCCGACTCCCGGCTCTACGAAGCGAAGAAGGCGCGCCCGTGAACGTCGACGACCTGGAGCTCGAGCTCCGCAAGCTCCCCGGGGTGCGGTCCGCCGGCTTCACCGAGCGCGACGACGTGCTGTTGATCCAGCTGCAGGTCAGCGGCGACACGCCACCGCCCAACCTGCCGCTGCAGGCGACGCGGATCGCGTACCGGCATTCCGAGAAGCCGGTGGCGCTCGAGGTCGTGCGCTGGCGCGTGCTCGGCGCTCCCGCGCCACGTCGCCGCGGGCGATGCACAGCTCCAGAGCGGGCTCGGATCGCTCGCCGGGATCGATACGCTCCCCGACGAGCTCGTCGACCGCGCGCCGGTCGAGGGCCAGCCCGTCGTGGCCGACAACGTCGCCGAGACCGCGGTGGCGATCGCACCGGTGCCCGAGACCCGGGCCCCACGCGAGCAGCGCGTGCGGCTGCTGGCGGTCCTGACGTTCCCGGACACCGACGAGCTCGAGGTCCATCTCACCTTCGAAGGGCGCCGGATCATCGGCCGGGCGGTCGCGAGCAACGGGATCCTCGGCGTGGTCGAGGCGATGGTCGACGGGCTGCGGGTGTTCGTCCCGCGACTCGAATTCGCGCCGTCGTGGGCGCGGGTGCTGAACGACGACGACGCCAAGGACGCGCACGTGGTCGCCTGCGAGCTGACCGCGCCCGACGACTCCCGCCGCCTCGGCATCGCAGCCGGCGCGAGCGCGATCGAAGCGGCGGCCCGGGCGACCCTGCACGCGCTCAACCGGTCGATCGCCAAGCACCTCGTCGAGGACCTCGACGGCGACGGCGCCTGAGCGCGAACCGCTCGGGCCGGCGGCCGCGGCCTCCACTACGCTGAACCCTCGCCGTCGAGCCGTCTCGGCGGTCCCGCCCTCGTAGCTCAGCGGATAGAGCATCGGCCTCCGGAGCCGTGTGCGCAGGTTCGAGTCCTGCCGAGGGCGCTCCAGATCTGACGCTTCCTGTGCTGGTCAGAGCGCCGCGGAGCGTAGCGCCCGCAGACTTGTGCGCACGATTGCGTGGGGCCGATTTCGAGTCTCCGACACGGGAGAGCACGAGGATGGTCAGCGACAACGCTCTCGTCGGGCAGGTCAACGAAATACTTGGCAAAGGCGAGTGGGCTCGAGGTCAGACCCAGGGCACGAGCCCTGGCTACGTAGCTGGCGCTCCATACGCAGAGTTCAGGACGCAGGCGATCGCGTTCGCCTACAGGATCCTGGACGAGAACAACGCTTACACGAGGGACCTTGCGGAACTAGCTGTGCAGCCCACGATCAGCGCGCTCGAACGCGGGATCGGGACGATGCGTGCTCTTCGCAACGACTTGGCGAGTGGATACTTAACTTCGCTACGCGAACTGGTTGAGGCTGAGGTCTTCTCCGACTTCCTGGACATGGCGCGCCACCTACTCGACAACGGCTTCCACCATCCTGCCGCTTCGCTATGTGGCGCTGTCCTTGAAGACGGGCTGAGAAAGATCGCCAGGTCGAACGGCGAGCAAGTACCCGATCGTGACGAGCTGGGGAGCCTCGCTTCGCGGCTCGCTCAGAAGCGGGCGTACAACGCGCTCGCCCTGAAGCAGCTACAGGTGTGGATCGAAGTTCGCAACGCGGCTGATCATGGCCGCTGGAATGACTTCACGGCGGCGGACACGTCTTCGATGATCGAAGGCGTCACGGGATTCCTCGCCCAGCACCTCGGCTCGTAGCGCTCGCCAAGGCTCACGGCTTCGGCACGTGGGCACAGGGAAGCGTCGTGGCAAAGCAGTTCCGCACGGGCCGCGGCCCAAAGAGTTCTCGTCATCCGAGCTAGACCCCTCGGCCAAGCTGACGCTCGTCTCTCCACGCCTGCTCCCCGACAAACACGTGCATGACGAATAGGACATCCGAGGGCGACAAGGGATCCCAAGTCTCACCTGTATCCACTGGCATGCGTCGACCCCAGCTCACGTCCAACTCGCGCATTTGTAGGTCGTACCAGTTGAGTTTGGCGAATATTTCGCAGGAACGCAGACTCGGATCGGCCCAAGAGTCCGCGGCGTCGGGCTCCACTTGGGTGTCGAGATACTCGCGAAGCGCACTGTTCGCCTGAAGCGTGCTGTGAGCCGTGCCGAGGAGGGAGATGAGCAACGTGAGACTGTAAAAGTCGTGCTCTACCCGAAGCGAATCGATCGTCCAAGGTTCTTGATCGAGGTCCCTAAGATGCCGCGCCATCCAGTCCACGTGCGGCAGAGGATCCATTGCCGTCGATCTGAGTTTTCTAACTACCTCTTTTCGTGACTCCGCTGGCCATTCTTCAGGCGCAAGATGCAAGAAGTGGTTCGGCCATACAAAGCCAGGAGGCCGTTCTCCCATCTCAAGGGCCGCTTCGAAGAGTCGACCCTCTCGCGTGGCCAACTTCAGCGGAGTGTCGACCACGTTTCCATCGAGGTCGATGGGAGATACGAGCGCATCGAGGTACTTGTCAGCGTACGAAGCTTCCTTAGACGATCGCCGACGCTTCTTAAACATGGATCATCGCCGTCGAACCCTGCATGGGCCGCAGCATAGCGCCAGGTACTTCCGCGCAGAGCGACACGAACCAGCCTCCCGAGACCACTAATAGCCGTATCTTTTTTCTATTGATGGGTATGGGGGCCACACCCTCCCCCGTCCGCCGATTGCTGATGGTGGGCGATGGCACTCACTCCATCACTTCCCCAGTTTTCTCCGTTCGCTTGCTCGCTCTCTCGATTGGTTGGTGAGTGAGAGGTAGTTGGAAGAGTGAGCACGTGCGTGCTCCGTCTCCGAGCGGGCCTAGCTTCCTGACCTGCACTGTCAGTTGACTTAACAGTCAGTTGACGCTTGCCGCTGCAAGCAGTACGTTCTGCGCATGAAGATCGTTGCGTACACAAGGGTCAGCACGGACAAGCAGGCCGAGCAGGGGCTCGGGCTCGAGGTCCAGCGCGACGCCATCAAAGCGTGGGCGAAACGGGAGCGCCACAGGATTGCCCTGTGGACAAGCGACGAGGGCGTGAGTGGCTCCAACGGCCTCGACTCACGTGTCGGCTTGTTGGATGCGATCGGCGCGCTGCAGAGCAAGAGCGTTCAGGGCCTCGTGGTCTACAAGCTCGACAGGCTCGCCCGTGACCTCAATCTGCAAGAGCAGTTGCTGGCGGAGGTCTGGCGCATGGGGCGATGCGAGTGCGAAGAGCACTCGCACGTGAAAGCTTCCAGTTGTCCCAACTGGCAAGCGGGCCGCGTGTTCAGCACGTCGGCCTCCGAGGATTCGTACCTCGATCCTGACGGCGCAGCCGACGACCCGTCACGCACCATGATCCGTCAGATCATCGGCGCAGTCGCGCAGTACGAGCGAGCGATGATCCGCTTGCGTCTGCGCAGCGGGAAGCAGCGCAAGGCGCAGGCAGGCGGATACGTGGGTGGTGGTATCCCCCTCGGCTGCCGAGCCGAGGGCAAGGAGCTTGTGCCCGACGAGACAGAACGACTGACACGTGATCGCATTCTGATCCTGCGCAGCGAGGGGCTAAGCCTGCGTGAGATCGCCTCGACCCTCGACGCTGAGGGCCTGCGGCCGAAGCGTTCGACTCGCTGGCATCCCGAGACGATCCGCAAGATCCTGCGATCCTCTGAGCCGAGCCAGGTCTGAGCGCTCTGCGGGCTGACCTGCGCTTTTGCGCGCAGCCCGCCTCACGAGACACGGGAGAATGGCGCTCCTTGCGGCTGCCACGTCCCCCCTCTCTGCGCCGTGTGCGTCCGCGCACAACGACGTTCCCTCATCACTCGAATCTGGCCACGGCGTGGCCGCACATCGCCCATCAACGCTCGGCGCATTTATGGGCTGACCTGCGCTTTTAGGTGCGGCGCTGGGCGCAGTTACGGCAGGGCGATAGCGGCAGAGACTCTGTCGCCCGACTAGCTGCGGGCACGTTGTTCGCCGATCGGCCACCAGCTGGGCTGTGCGAAGTGTGCGCACAAGCAGCCAAGCGAAGAGCCCGCAAACACTGGCTCGATCGAATCGCGCACAACCTAAACGGACGTACCTGAACGTACTCTGACAGCTTCCTGAGCCGTCCTGTCGGCGCAAGCTGGCTTGACGGGCAGCGCGCACGTGTGACGTTCGTGCGCCTACTAAGGCTCGCCTTAGGGGACGAAAGGAACACACCCTTAGGGATATACACCCCGTCCTCAGAGAGGCAGCCCTGATGAGCGACCCGATCACTTCTGAAGAGTTCCAGCGAGCCGCACGACCCTTGACCACTGGCAACATCGTGCTCGATTACGGCTTGGCGATCCTGCGAGCTGAGCCCGTGGCCGAGCTTCCCGACCCTCCTCAAGCGACACGTCTGCGGAAGGCGCGCGGCCTCAGCCAGGAGCAGGCCGCCAACGCAGTCGGGGTGACCCGTCTCACGCTCCGCAGCGTGGGAACGGGGCTCGAGCACGCCCTCGCCCGAACACGCAGGCGCCTACGCCCGCCTGCTCGGCCTTCTGGCCTCGTAACCCAACCCAACGAAGAAGGACGCCGCCAGCTTCGACTGGCGACGCCCAAGGAGATCCAATGTCTGTAGCAACGGAACCCCTCTACGTGTGTAGTCCCATCGTCCCTCGGACATCTTTCGTCGGAAACGACGATGACCTAGAGATCGCGCTCCGCCTCATTCGCGACGAGATCAGAAACGGAAGCACTGACGAGCAGGTCGAGGCAGCGCTCTTCTACGGCTTCAAGCCACAGCCTTCCTCGTGGTGGACGAACGCGTGCGCCGAGGTCCGCGCCAGCATCGCCGCCGATACGGCTGCGCTGGCATCTGCCGCTGACGACACCCGCTTCCGAGAAGCGTGCTCACTCGTCAGCAAGGGCGCGACCAACGAGCAAGTGCTGACGCTCGTGCAAGGCGTAAACGCAAGTGACCTGCGCAGGATCCGCAACTACCAGGCCGAACACGGGAGGTACAAGCAGCAGATTGCTGAAGCGTCCCTCTCGTTCGGAGAGAAGAGCGGAGCGTGGGATGGGAAGGGAGGCGATAGCGCTCGGCTCGTGTGGTGCGCGTTCCTCAGCGCCTACTGCGCCACAGGCAAGACGACGCTCGGCATGAGCGAGCGTCTACTCGCCGAGACGACCAGCTCGAACGTGTCCACGGCTCGCGCAGCCGTGGCACGGCTCGAAGCCCTGGGTTGGCTCTCACGCGTCCTGGGCCTTGAGGAGGTCACAGGTAGGCAAGACGTGGCGGCCAACTCAAGCTTCAAGCTCGCTCGCTTGATCGAACTTCAGAGTTCGATCTTCGCTAGCTCTTCTAGCGCAAGCAATCCCTGTAAGGGATTGCTTGCTGAGGGACTGGTACAAGTTGGGGGCGCGCACTCCATCCCGCCTTCTGCTGGAAGGGCGGCCTCGGACAGCGTGGCGAGCGCTTCTGGACATCGCTGCGCGTCGACGGCCCGTGCAACATCACGACCCTGGCGAAGCGTTTCGGAACGAAGCGCGATGCAGCAGCGCAGAAGCTCAATCGCCTGGCACAGGTCGGCCTCACCCGCAGGGACGAGGACGGCCGTTGGCAATACCTAGCTCGTGACCTCGACGACGTAGCCCGAGACCTGGACGTGCACACACGTCCTGCTGTGCTGGCCGAACGGAACGCCCGAGATCGTGTCCAGTACGCACGAGTCTGCCGAGCACGGGCAAGGCGAGCAGCATGAGTCGCTACTCCAACGCACCTGCGCCGAGCAACGCCTTCGCGGCACGCAACGCTCCCAACGCGGACGGCTCGCTCAAGGACTGGCAGATCCTCGAACAGCGAGTCGGCGCGTTCTGCGCCGCTCGGCTCGGAGGCTCTCTCGAGAAGGTCGGACTTGATCGTTGCGCCGAGGACCTTCCCGATCGAGGCCGCGGGGACGAAGGGGCCACATTCATGAGGGCCGCGGGGTTGCCCGACTTCGTCGTCACGGATGCAAACGGAAGGTGGCAGCACGTGGTGGAAGTGAAAACGAGTCAGCGGAGGCGGCTGGTATCTGAGCCCGAGCCAGATGGAGAGCTTCAACGCGATGGAGTTGAAGCTGCACACGCTGGCGCTCGACTACGCGGGCGTCGACACTCCCGAGGAGCTGCACTGCTTCGTAGACGAGATCGCGCCGAAGTTCTCACTCGCCCTCGTGAACAGCAACGCACCCGACGCCGTCTGCTTCTTGCCTTGGTCACACGCACGGCTAGCGGCGCGGCCAAGCGTGATCATCGAGCCCGACAACACGACCTCCCGCAAGTACGTGGTTCCCGCGTGGGAGACACTCTCACTCCCCTGGTTTGACATGAACACAGGCGAGCAGTGCGCCGCTCCTGAGGCTGTACACGAGGCTGCACGAGCGCTGGACGGATATACGTATGTTGACGGCTCCCATCCGATGTGGCGCGACTGGGAGCCACGTTGGCAACCCGACCCTGCGACGACGGACAGCCAGGAGCCGCCGACCTCCCCGCAGTTGGAGCAGATCGCGCGGAACCTTGGGCTTGTCGGCTTAGGCGTTGGCACTCGACTCACGTTCCGAGGCAATGGCGAGCCGATGCCCTTTCCCGCGCACACAACATCACACGTCTCGGATCATCGTGGAACAGGAGCGACGAGCGGAATCGCTGCGGAGGATGGGGATGCTCCCGTGAGCGAAGCTTCGTTCGATCGTGGGCTGACGTGGGAAGACCCGCCGAAGCGTGACAGCCGCAAAGCCAAGATCGCACGGGCGCGGACACTGCACTCGGCAGGACTTTCGAAGCGTCGCCGAACAGGCGCGCGGCTCGAAGCTCTGGCCAACAGATCGACCCGCCAAGGCCCCGACGCTCAGGAGGCACCAGACAAGAAATTAAGGGGGGTAAAAGCGCAGGTCAGAGTGGGTCAAAATCAGAGTTCTTGTACTACCCCCCACAGCGTCCCTCCGATCGCTTAGACGGCCACACAGCGTGTCGTCGCCGTACTCCCCTGGCGGCCCTAACCTCTCGCGCATGAGCGGGAGCGCTAGCTGGATCGACGTGTTCACAGTCAAGTCGTGGCAGGAGTTCCTTGAGGCAGGCAGCGAAGTCAGCGGATTCCCCGAGCGTCGTTGGAACGCAGTCCAACAGCTGAAGGTCGGAGATCGGCTCTACGGCTACATCTCGGGGATCTCTCGTTGGGTTGCTGTACTGGAAGTCACGGCCCCGCCCTTTCAGGACGGCACGCCGATCTGGTCGGACGCCGAGTACCCATCCCGAGTCAAGGTGCGTGTAGTCGAGGCGTTAACGCCTGAGACGGGTGTTCCAGCACAGGAACTTCGCGACCAGATGCTTCTCTTCAAGGATCTGAAGAACCCCAACAAGTGGTCGATCTTCTTTCGCTCGTCGCCTTCACGACTCCCGCCCGAGGACGGCGACGTTCTCGAGGGAGCAATCGGCCACGCAAAGCAAGAGCCCGTGTTTCGTCCGATCCCGAAGATCCATCGCCCTAAGGCGATCGAGACGCCGAGCGGCGCCGTCACGATCCCTGACGAAGAGGACGAGGCCAGCCCCACTGTGGAGGACACGGGGGGTACGCAGCACACGGAGGTCCAGTGGTTGCTTCTCAAACTCGGAAACGACATGGGCCTCGACGTCTGGGTCGCACGCAACGACAGGTCAAAAAGTTGGGGAGACAACGCGTTTCAGAGCCTTCGGCGTCTCAAGCAGGAACTACCTACGCAGTTCGACCCTGCTACGAGTCGCACCATCGAACTGATCGATGTTCTTTGGCTCGATGGCAGCGCCATCGTCGCGGCGTTCGAGGTGGAGAGCACTACTTCCGTTTACTCGGGCCTGTTGCGGATGTCCGACCTACTCGCCATGCAGCCGAACCTGAACATCCCCCTCTTCATCGTTGCGCCTGACGAGCGACACGCCAAGGTGATCCACGAGGTCAATCGACCCACGTTCGCTCGACTCGCGACGCCACTCGCAGACGTGTGCAGGTTCATATCGTTCAACGGCTTGCGGGACTACGCGCAGAACGCTGGTTCGTTGCTGCGCTACCTCAAGCCCGAGGTGCTTCAAGAGATCTCTGAATCTTGCGAGGCAGAGACCCCAGGTTGAGGTGCTCGGATCACGCCCCGAAAGGGCCATGCTCGCGACGAAGCGCCTGCCGCTGCTCGAACCAATCCGAGACTTCGATGTTCGACGTGCGCACGTAGCGCTGCGTTGTCGAGATGTCTGCGTGGTTCAGCAGCTTCTGGATGAGCTGCACAGGCATCCCCGCTCGAGCCAGGTTGGTCGCTGCGCTGTAGCGCAGCATGTGCGGAGTGAAGAGTTCAGGTAGGGCGAGAGCCGCAAGCCAGCGCTTAAGGCGCTTGTTCAGGATCTGAGGATCGATCGCACCATCGGGCATCGGATGCACGCGCCGAGGGCGCTTGTTCGCAAGCTCTCGGATCTCGTCCGCCCAAGGCAGCACGATGGGCCGACCTTCGCTCTGTGCTTCGTCGCACATCACATAGAAGGGGTCTAGGAAGGCCTCCACCCTCAGCGCTGGTAGTTCTGCGGCGAACACGTCCAGCATGACGCCATAGGGCAACGTGGAGTCTCCTCCGCCCTTCCTCGTGAACGCCTCGAGCTGTCGGGTCGAGCGTGCGACCTGTTGGGGTCGCAACCCGACAATCTCCATCCGACGTAGGCCGAGAAAGAAGCCAAGCCCAAGCACCACACGCGCCTCGTCGGGTAGGTCGGGATGTGTCCAGACCTTCAGCCAGACCTCATCGCGGATCGGGCGCGGATCACGACGCGGCCGAGATGGAGCACGCGAGGAACAGAGCAGGGTTGCGCTCTGTGTGTCCTCGCTGCTGCAGGTAGGCGTAGAACGATCGCAACGTGGTCGCCTCGCGGGCGAGTGTGCCCGCCGCGGCAGCGTCCAGTCTTGGACTGCCGTACGCGCGGCCTGAGCATGAACGCTTCCAAGTCCTCGAGCGCGACGCGTCGGCGCGCCGCTCTCCGAGATGCAGCAGGTACGCATCGAGCGTTGCTGCGTAGTTGTGCGTCGTCGTCGGGCGACGCCCTCTGATGGTCGAGAGCCAGTTGAGGTAGCCCCGCGCAAGCGTCGCGTTGTGGTCTGCGGCAGACACGTGTTCGCCTCCTGTGGTTGTGCCAGGAAGCGCTTGGATCTGTTGCACGCCCCGTGTGCGCAGGTTCGAGTCCTGCCGAGGGCGCCGCAGGGATCCGGCCTGGTCCGGCGCGGTCCCCACACGTTCTCGGAACGCTGAGGCCCGCGCCGGGCTCCCCGCGCGCCGGGAGCGGCGGGGCGGGACGGGACGGTTCGTCGGTGTGGTTCGATGGGAGGAGCGCGCGACGACCCCACCGAGGAGCGGACCATGACCGAGCTGCACCCCCTCCCCATCGGCGCCGAGCGGATCACCACCGCGGAGGAGATCGTCATCTCGTCGCCGTTCGACGGCACCGAGCTCGGCCGGGTCCCGAAGGCCGGACCGGACGAGGTCGACACGGCGGTGCGTGCCGCCCGGGAGGCGCTCGCGGACCCGATGCCGGCCTGGAAGCGGGCCGAGATCCTCGACACCGCGTCGCATCGCATCGCCGACCGCCAGGACGAGCTCGCGCAGAGCATCGCGAGCGAGGCCGCGAAGCCGATCAAGACCGCGCGCATCGAGGCGGCGCGCGCCGTCGGCACGTTCGCGTTCGCGGCCGTCGAAGCGCGCACGCTCACCGGAGAGATGATCGCGATGGACGCGAACGTCGCCGGCGTCGACAAGCTCGGCTTCACCCTGCGGGTCCCCATCGGCGTCGTCGGCGCGATCAGCCCGTTCAACTTCCCGCTGAACCTCGTGAGCCACAAGCTCGCGCCCGCGATCGCCGCCGGCTGCCCGGTGGTGCTGAAGCCCGCGTCGCAGACGCCGCTGACCGCGCTGCTCCTCGCCGAGATCCTGCTGGACGAGAGCGGGCTCCCCGCCGGTTGGCTCAACGTCGTGACGGGTGGTGGCGCCAGCGTGGGGAACGCACTCGTGGAGCACCCCGACGTCGCGATGATCACCTTCACCGGGTCGCCCGAGGTCGGGTGGGGCATCAAGGGCCGGGCCCCGCGCAAGAAGGTCGGGCTCGAGCTCGGCAACAACGCGCCGGTGATCGTGGAGCCCGACGCGGAACTCGAGCTCGCGGCCACGAAGATCGTCGCCGGCGGCTACTCGTACTCCGGCCAGACCTGCATCGCGGTGCAGCGCGTCTACGCACACCACTCCATCCGTGACGCGCTGGTCGAGCGGGTGGTGCCGAAGGTGGAGGCGCTCGTCGTCGGCAACCCGGTCGACGATGCCACCGACGTCTCCGCGCTGATCGCGCCCTCCGAGCGGGACCGCATCTCGGGCTGGATCGAGGAGGCCGTCGGCCGCGGGGCCAAGGTCGCGACCGGCGGCGATGTGCGCGACGGCGTCCTCACGCCGACGGTGCTCGTGAACGTCACCCCGGACATGAAGGTGTGCTCGCAGGAGGTCTTCGGGCCGCTCATCGGGGTACAGGGCTACGACACGATCGACGAGGCGCTCGCGCTGGCGAACGACAGCCGCTACGGGCTCCAGGCCGCGGTCTTCACCCAGGACCTCGGGACGGCGCTTCGCGCCGCGCAGTCGCTCGACTTCGGCGCGGTGACCGTCAACGAGATGCCGACCTTCCGGACCGATCAGATGCCGTACGGCGGGGTCAAGGACAGCGGCAACACCAAGGAGGGCCCCCACTACTCGGTGCGCGAGATGACACAGGAGCGGCTGGTCGTCATCCAGCTCTGATCCCGATGCGGCCTAGCCTGCGGGCCACGTCGATCCCGCCGCCGCAAACCCGGCGGCCGCGGCTCGACGATCGAGCGGCGGAGATCTTCGACGACTGAGGGGACGCATGGGCGAGCTGGACGGAAAGGTCGCGCTCGTCACGGGCGCGGCGTCGGGCATCGGACAGGCGACCGCGAGGCGGCTGACCGACGAGGGCGCCCGCCTCTGCTGCGTCGACATCGACCCCCGGGGCCAGGCCGTCGCGGACGCGGTGGACGGCGTGTTCGTGCGCGCCGACGCCGGGGATTCGACCGACGTCGACCAGGCGTTCCAGGCCTGCGAGCTCGAGCTCGGCCGCGTCGACATCGCATACCTCAACGCCGGGATCGCGATCGGCGTCTCGGACCTCACCACGCTCTCCGACGACCTCTACACGCGGATCATGCGCGTGAACGTCGACGGCGTCGTCTTCGGGACCCGGGCCGCGACGCGCGCGATGCAGCGCACCGGGGGTGGCGCGATCGTGGCGACGAGCTCGCTCGCCGGCCTGATCCCGTTCCCGCCCGACCCGATCTACGACCTGACCAAGCACGCGGTCGTCGGGTTCATCCGGAGCGCCGCCCCCGCGCTCGCCGCGCTCGGCATCACCGCGAACACCGTGAACCCGGGGATGACCGACACGAACATCCTCAGCCCGGACGCGAAGCAGTTCTTCAAGGAGGCCGACTTCCCCCTGATGGCCGCCGAGGACATCGCGGAGGCGGTCCTCACTATCGTGACCACCGGGCGCACGGGTGAGTGCTGGGTCTGCCAGCCCGGCCGCGATCCCGAGCCGTACCGCTTCCACGACGTGCCCGGGCCCCGTACCAGCGCCGCAAAGGGTCGGCGCCCGCCGCAGGTCGACGACTGGACCACCTGAACGCCGACCACCTGCACCGGGAGCACCTGAACCCGGAGAGCCGACGGGGGCACCCGGTACGCTGGACGGCGTGACCAACCCCGACCCGAACCCCGTCGTGCCGGAAGTCGTCCCCGAGGTCGTCGCGCCCGACCCCAGCGCCACCGACGGTGACGGTGCGGCCGATCCCGCCGCGGGCGAGCAGGTCACCCGACCGACGAAGCTCATCCGGATCGCGTCGATGGTGCGCGGGATGCTCGACGAGGTACGCCGCGCGCCGCTCGACGACGCGGGCCGGCGGGCCCTGCGCGAGATCCACGAGAAGTCGCTCAGCGAGCTCGAGGGCGTGCTCTCCCCCGAGCTGCAGCAGGAGCTCGAGGAGGTCGTGCTCCCGTTCACGTCGGAGACGCCGAGCGAGTCGGAGCTGCGCATCGCCCAGGCCCAGCTGGTGGGCTGGCTCGAAGGGCTCTTCCACGGCATCCAGGCCACCCTGTTCACCCAGCAGGCCATGGCCCAGCAGCAGCTGAGCGAGATCGGCCAACGACGCGCGCTCGAGACCGGGGGCGCCGGCGATCGGCTCCCCGGCGCGTACCTCTGAGCCCGGGCCGATGACCGCCGCGGCCGCGCCCCTCGACGCACCCTGGTCCCCGAGCTCCTGGCGGACGCGGCCCGCCGCGCAACAGCCCGAGTGGCCCGCCGACGGTTCGCTCGAGTCCGTCCTCGACGAGCTGGGCGCGCTCCCGCCGCTGGTGTTCGCGGGCGAGGCACGCTCGCTCACGTCCTCGCTCGCGCTCGTCGCCGAGGGCAAGGCGTTCCTGCTGCAGGCCGGTGACTGCGCCGAGTCGTTCAGCGCGTTCTCTGCCGACGGCATCCGGGACAAGCTCAAGATCATCCTGCAGATGTCCGTCGTCCTCACCTACGGTGCGGGCGTGCCGACGGTGAAGGTCGGCCGCATCGCGGGGCAGTTCGCGAAGCCCCGGTCCTCGCCGCTCGAGCGGCGCGACGACCAGGAGCTCCCGAGCTTCCGCGGCGACATGGTGAACGACCTGTCGTTCGAGTCCGCCGCGCGCCGGCCCGACCCCAGGCGGTTGCTGCGCGGCTACCACCAGTCGGCATCGACGTTGAACCTGCTGCGGGCGTTCACCAAGGGTGGCTTCGCCGATCTCTCGCGGGTCCACGCCTGGAACCAGGAGTTCGTCACCGCGAGCCCCGAGGGGCGCCGCTACGAGGCCGTCGCCGCCGAGATCGAGCGGGCGCTGCGCTTCATGGAGGCGTGCGGCATCGACCTCGACAAGGAGCTCGCGCTCCACCAGGTGGATTGCTACACCTCCCACGAGGCGCTCCTCCTCGGTTACGAGGAGGCGCTGACCCGGGAGGACAGCCTGGCCGGCGGGTGGTACGACTGCTCCGCCCACCTGCTCTGGGTCGGTGACCGCACCCGCCAGCTCGACGGCGCGCACGTGGAGTTCCTATCGGGCGTGCGGAACCCGATCGCGGTGAAGGTCGGCCCGTCGACCGAGCCCGCGGACCTCATCGGCCTCTGCGAGCGCCTGAACCCCGATCGGATCCCCGGGCGGCTCACGCTCATCAGCCGCATGGGCAAGGACCACGTGGCCAAGCACCTGCCGCCGCTGCTGCGGGCGACGACGGACCACGGGCACCCCGTCGTCTGGGCCTGCGACCCGATGCACGGGAACACCTTCAGCCATGCGAGCGGTTACAAGACGAGGCACTTCGACGACGTGATGGCCGAGCTGCAGCGATTCTTCACCGCCTGCCGCAGCGCGGGTGTGTGGCCCGGCGGCGTGCACGTGGAGCTGACCGGCGAGAACGTCACCGAGTGCCTGGGTGGGACCGAGGAGGTCCTGGGCACACACCTCGAGCAGCGGTACGAGACGATGTGCGACCCGCGGCTCAACGCCCGGCAGTCGCTCGATCTCGCGTTCCAGACCGCCGAGCTCCTCCGCCGGTAGCCCCGAGCGATCGCCCTACGGAAAGGGGGCCAGCCCCGATGGCCCTGACCGACAAGTTCGAAGACCTGGGCCCGAACTCGGGTCTCGTCGAAGAGATGTACCGGCAGTTCCTCGAGAACCCGGGCTCCGTGTCCGCGTCGTGGCGCGACTTCTTCGCGGACTACGCGCCACGCGGCATCGCGATCGCGCCGGTGGCTCCCGCGCCCGTCGCACCGGCGGCTCCGGCTGCGCCTCCCCCGGCCGCGCCGAGCGCCCCGGCGCCGGCGGGCGGCACCAACGCGCCGGTGATCGACGGTGAGGTCCCGGCCCCTCTGCGGGGCGCGGCGGCCCGGACCGCGCTCAACATGGAGGCCAGCCTCCAGGTCCCGACCGCGACGTCGGTCCGGACCGTCGCGGCCAAGCTGCTGGAGGTCAACCGCCAGATCCTGAACAACCACCTCAACCGGGTCGGGCGGGGCAAGGTCAGCTTCACCCACCTCATCGCGTACGCGATCACCAGGGCCGTGGCCCGGATGCCGGTCATGAACTCGGGGTTCGGCCTCGTCGACGGCAAGCCCGTCGTCGTCCACCACGAGCACCTGAACCTCGGCATCGCGGTCGACACCGAGCGTCCGGACGGTGCGCGCACCTTGCTCGTGCCGAACATCAAGCACGCCGACGAGATGGAGTTCTCCACCTTCTTCGGCGCGTACGAGGAGCTCATCCGCAAGGTCCGCACCAACAAGCTGTCTCCCGACGACTTCGCGGGGACCACCGCCACGATCACCAACCCCGGGATGATCGGCACCGTGCATTCGGTGCCCCGGCTCATGCCCGGCCAGGGGTTCATCCTCGGCGTCGGCACCATCGGGTATCCGGCCGAGTACGAGGGCGCGGACCCGCAGACCGTGGCCCGGCTCGCGGTGAGCAAGGTGTTCACGCTCACCAGCACCTACGACCACCGCATCATCGGGGGCGCCGAGAGCGGCGAGTTCCTCCGGTGGATGCACCAGCTCCTTCTCGGCGCGGACGACTTCTACGACGAGATCTTCCAGAGCTTCGGCGTGCCCTACGAGCCGGCCCGGTGGAGCACCGACGTCAGCCCGCTGGACGACCCGAACACGGCGTTCGAGAAGGTCGCGAACGTCCACCAGCTCATCAACATGTACCGGGTGCGGGGTCACCTCATCGCGAACCTCGATCCGCTCGGGCGTCGCCCACCGCACACGCACCCCGAGCTCGACGTCAACCACTACGGCCTCTCGATCTGGGACCTCGACCGTGAGTTCCCCGCGGGCAGCCTCGGCTCCGGCGCGCTCGGGCGTAAGACGCTGCCGCTGCGCGACATCCTCGGCATCCTGCGCGACGCCTACTCGCGCACGATCGGCGTCGAGTACATGCACATCCAGGAGCCGGAGCAGAAGGACTGGATCCAGGCCCACGTGGAGACGCCGCCGGTACCGCTCGAGGGTACGCAGCAGCGGCGGATCCTCGAGCGCCTGAACGCCGCCGAGGCCTACGAGGGGTTCATCCACACCAAGTACCTCGGCCAGAAGCGCTTCAGCCTCGAAGGCGCGGAGTGCCTCATCCCGATGCTCGACGCGCTGCTGAGCGACGCCGCGGACGCAGGCATGGCCGAGGTCGTGCTCGGCACCGCGCACCGCGGCCGCCTCAACGTCCTCGTCAACATCATCGGCAAGAGCTACGGGCAGATCTTCCGTGAGTTCGAGGGCGCGCTCGACCCGGCGTCGGTCCAGGGCTCGGGCGACGTGAAGTACCACGTCGGCTCGGCCGGGACCCACACCGCGCCGTCGGGCAGCAAGATCGTCGTCACGCTCGCGTCGAACCCGAGCCACCTCGAGGCGGTCGACCCCGTCGTCGAGGGGATGGCGCGGGCCAAGGAAGACCGCCGCGGCGACACGTCCACGCGCTCGCAGGTCCTCCCGGTCCTCGTGCACGGCGATGCGGCGTTCGCGGGACAGGGCGTCGTCGCCGAGACGCTGAACCTGTCGGAAGTGCCGGGGTACGAGGTCGGCGGCACCGTGCACATCGTCGTGAACAACCAGCTGGGATTCACGACCGCGCCGGAGCTCGGCCGTTCCTCCGTGTACGCGACCGACATCGCCAAGATGGTCCAGGCCCCGATCTTCCACGTGAACGGCGACGATCCCGAAGCCTGCGTGCGCGTCGTGGAGCTCGCCTTCGCGTTCCGTCAGCAGTTCCGCAAGGACGTCGTCGTCGACATGGTCTGCTACCGGCGCTTCGGGCACAACGAGGCCGACGAACCCGCGTTCACCCAGCCGAAGATGTACGAGCTGATCCGCGCGCACCGCAGCGTCCGCAAGCTCTACACCGAGACGCTGGTCAACCGCGGCGACCTGTCCCTCGACGAGGCCGAGGCCGCACTGGACGATTTCCGGGCCCGCCTGACGCGCGCGTTCGAGGAGACGCACGCGAGCGCGGCACCCGAGCCGCGCGTCAACCCCGAGCTGCCCGAGACCGTCGAGACGTCCCCGCCGACCGGCGTGGAGCGGGCGGTGCTCGACCGGGTCGTCGACGCGCTCGTCACCTGGCCCGATGACTTCCACGTCAATCCGAAGCTCGAGAAGATCCTGCACGCCCGGCGCCACGAGTTCGACGCGGACCACATCGACTGGGCACTCGCCGAAGCCCTCGCGTTCGGGTCGCTGACCCTCGAGGGCACGCCGGTCCGCCTGGCCGGCCAGGACACCCGGCGCGGCACGTTCAGCCAGCGTCACGGGGTGCTCGTCGACACGGAGAACGAGACCGAGTACTTCCAGCTCGCACACGTCGCGGATGACCAGGCGCCGTTCATGCTCTACGACTCGGTGCTCTCCGAGTACGCCGCGCTCGGCTTCGAGTACGGCTACTCGGTCGCCGACCCGCAGGCCTGGGTCGGGTGGGAGGCGCAGTTCGGCGACTTCATGAACGGCGCGCAGATCATCATCGACCAGTTCATCGTCGCCGCCGAGGACAAGTGGGGGCAGACCGCCGGGCTGGCCCTGCTGCTGCCGCACGGATTCGAGGGCCAGGGGCCCGAGCACTCGAGCGCCCGGATCGAGCGCTTCCTCGCGCTGTGTTCGGAGGACAACCTGCGGGTCGTCTATCCCACGACCGCCGCTCAGTACTTCCACGTCCTGCGCCGCCAGTCGAAGGCGCTCACGCGCAAGCCGCTCGTCTGCTTCACACCGAAGCGCTACCTGCGCATGCCCCAGACCCGTTCGGAGGTCGAGGACCTCACCGGCGGCGCGTTCCGCGAGACGCTCGACGACCCGTCCGCCGACATCGACGCGAACACGGTGACCCGCGTGTTGCTGTGCTCGGGCAAGCTCGGACACGAGCTGATCGGGCGACGCGACGAGCTCGGCGCACCGGCCGCGGTCGTACGGATCGAGCAGCTCTACCCCTGGCCCGAGGAGCAGCTGCTCGCGATCCTGGACCGGTACCCCGCGGCCACCGAGGTGTGGTGGGTCCAGGAGGAGCCGGCGAACATGGGCGCGTGGAGCTTCGTCCACGCCCGCCTGCACCGGATCCTGCGGGACCGCGCCGACCTGCGCCACATCGCGTGGCCGACGAGCCCGAGCCCGGCGAGCGGGAGCCTCACCGTGCACGAGCGCGAGCAGGAGCAGCTCCTGGCCGAGGCGTTCGCCAACCTGACGTAGCCGCCGGAGGGCGCCGAGGCCACGCGGTCCGGCGCTCGCCCTCCGGAGATCTTCGACGAGGCGTGCCCCGGTCAGGCGAAGGCGCGGAGCACCGCGTCGACGAGCGCGTCGACATAGCGGTCGTCGAGCGGTTCCCGGCTGACGAACGCCCGGTAGAACAACGGCGCGACGAGCAGGTCGAGGACCAGCTGCGGGTCGGCTTCCAGTGCGAGCTCGCCCCGTCGCACCGCGCGGGCCAACGGCACCGCGAAGGTCCGTCGACGGTCCCCGATGAACGACCGGTACGCCGCGGCCAGCTCGGCGTTGCGGGCGGTCGCCGCGACCATCGCAGGGATGGCGCGGCCCGCACGCGTCTCGGCGACCATGCGCAGGTACGAGTCGGCGAGGGCCCGCAGATCGCCGCGCAACGTGCCGGTGTCGGGTGCGGCGCCCTTCTCCTCGGCCAGCTTCTGCGCCGCCGCGAGGATCAGGTCGAGGCGGCACGGGTAGCGGCGGTAGACGGTCGTCTTCCCGACCCCCGCGGCCGCCGCGACCCCTTCGAACGAGAGCCCATCCCACCCGCCGGCGATGAACGCGTCGATCGCGGCATCGAGGATCGCCGCATCCGCCTCGGCGCTGCGGGGCCGGCCCGGCCGCCGCTCCGCGGTCGCGCCCGCCGTCGTCACGTGATCTCGGCCGGAGTGTCCGCGACGCGTGCGCCGGCGAGGTCGAGGGCGCCGCGGTGCTCTTCGGCGTACTCCCCGGCCTGCTCCTCGATGTCGTCCGAGCGCGCCCGCGCCGGCAACCAGATTGCCGCGACGATCGCTCCGATGAGCGTCGCACCCGCGGCGACGAGCACGCCGGCGTGCATCGCGTCGACGAACCCCTGGTTGGCGACGTGGTTGAGGTCGTGCGCGAGCTGCTCGACCAGGGACGGGGGGAGTGCGAGCTTCTGGTGCGGCAGGCCGTCGGCGACGGCCTTGGCGCCACCGAGCGAGCTGTGCGCGGCGTCTCGTGCGCTCGCGAACTGTGGCTTGAGGCTCGTGGGGACGTCCTTCGAGCGGGATGCGAAGAAGTCCGAGATCTTCGACCCGTACGTCGACGAGAGCACGCTGCCGATGATCGCGACACCGAGCGCGCCACCGACCTGGCGAGTGGTGTCGTTGACCGCGGAGCCGACGCCCGCCTTGGCCAGGGGCAGCGAGCCCATGACCGACTCGGTCGCCGGAGCCATCGTGAGCGCCATGCCGATACCGAGCAGCACGAACCTCCACACGACGTCGCTGGCATAGCTGCTGTCCACCTGGAGCCCGGTGAGCGTGACGAGCGCGATCGTCACGATCGTCAACCCCGAGGCGACCGTGATCTTCGTCCCGACCCGCTCGACGACCTTTGCCGACAGCGGGGCCACGATCATCATCGTGAGGGCGAACGGGAGCATCCGGATCCCGGCCGCCAGCGGCGAGTAGTCCAACGTGAACTGCAGATACTGGGTCAGCAGGAAGATCGACCCGAAGAGCGCGAAGAAGAGCAGCGTGATCCCCGAGCTCGCGGCGGTGAACCGCGGGTTCTTGAAGAACCGCACGTCGAGCATCGGATGATCCGTGTGGCTCTCCCACCAGATGAAGGTCACGATCAGCACGGCGCCGATCCCGAACGCCGCGAGGATGGTGGAGTCGCCCCACCCGTCGGTCGGCGCCTCGATGATCCCGTAGAGCAGGGCGCTCAGACCCGTGATGGAGAGGATCGCGCCGAAGGGGTCCAGCCGCGGCGCGCTCGGATCCTTCGACGTCGGGATCAGGAAGAAGCCGGCGAGCAGTCCGAACAGCACGATCGGGATGTTCACGAGGAAGATCGAGCCCCAGTAGAAGTGCTCGAGCAGAAAGCCACCGGTGAGCGGACCGAGTGCGACGCCGAGCCCGGCGGTGCCCGCCCAGACGCCGATCGCCTTGCCCCGCTCGTTGGACGGGAAGACGTTGGTGATGATCGACAACGTCGCCGGCATGATCAGCGCCCCGCCGATGCCCATGAACGCCCGGGTCGCGATCAGCTGGTCCGCGGTGTTCACGAGCGCGGACGCCAGCGAGCCGATGCCGAAGATGACGAAGCCGGCCTGGAGCGCGCCGCGCCGCCCGTAGCGGTCGCCGAGCGCGCCCATGGTGAGGAGCAGACCCGCGAACACGAGCGTGTACGAGTCGACCATCCACTGCACCTGGCTGTTGGTCGCGTGGAGCTGGTCGATGAGCGTCGGGATGGCGACGTTGACGATCGAGTTGTCGAGGACGATGACGAGCAGGCTGAAGCACAGCACGCCGAGGATCAGCCAGCGGCGGCGGTACGCCTGCTCCTGCACTCGCTCGTTGATCCCCACGATGCCGCCCTTTCGTGGCCCGTCCGTCGCGACGGTCTAACCCTTGTAGTTCCGAAACGCAACCGTTGCGTTACTCCGCGTGAGCGACGCGCGCTCAGGACGCGGCGTGGATGGCGGCGAGCGCCGCCTGCACCGCGTCGTCGCTCGCGTTCACGAGCGGGAGCCGGACGTCCGGTGTGGGGATGCGGCCCTGTGCGTGGAGCACGCCCTTGAACACCGCCGGGTTGGGCTCGGCGAACAGCGCCTGCGTGACGGGCAGGAGTGCCTCGGCGTGGCTCCGGCCGTCGTCGACCTTGCCTGCGAGCCCGCACTCGATCATCGCGACGAACCGCTCGGTGCAGACGTGAGACGACGCGCAGATCGCGCCGGCGCCGCCCATGAGCACGATCGGGAACAGGAACGGGTCCTCGCCGCCGAGCACGGCGAAGTCGTCCGGCGCGCCGGCGAGGAGCTGCAGCGTGTCGAGGTCCAGGCCGGTGGCGGCCTGCTTGATGCCCGTGATGTTCGGGTGTACCGCCGCCTCGATCACGCCGGCCGCGCTCAGGTGGCGGCCGGTACGGATCCCGATGTTGTAGAGCACGACGGGCACCGGGCTCGCGTCGGCGACCGCGTGGAAGTGCGCGATGATGCCGGCCTCGGACGGTCGCACGTAGTACGGGACGACGATCAGGGTCGCCGTGAGCCCCGGGGTGCCGGCGAGCGCGTCGACCGCGGCGACCGTCGCGGCGGTGTTGTTCGAACCCGCGCCGACGATCAGCTGCGCGTTGCGTTCACCGCAGACGGTGGCACATGCCTCGACGACGGCCCGCTTCTCCTCCGCGGTCAGCGCGGTGGACTCGCCCGTGGTCCCGAGCGCGACGATGCCCGTCGCACCCGCGTCGAGGTACTCGTGGCAGAGGAGCATCACGGCGTCGAGCGCGACCGAACCATCCGCGGTGAAGGGCGTGATCAGCGGGACGTAGAGGCCGCGCAGCTGCCCGTCCCCGCGTGTCACGGCCGCGCCCGTCGCGATCGGCGTCCGGTTCCCGTCATCGCCCCAGGATACCCGGGAGGGGGGTTGCGTAGGGTTGCCGTTCGTGTCCGAACCCCTCCAGACCATCCTCGTCCTCGTCGCCGGGTTCTTCACGGGGATGCTCTCGGGGATGTTCGGCGTCGGCGGCGCCGTCGTCTCGACGCCCGCGATCCGGGCCCTCGGCGCGACCCCGATCGAGGCGATCGGCAGCACCCTCCCGTCGATCATCCCGTCGGCGATCAGCGGGTCGCTGCGCTACCGGCGCGAAGGGCTCGTGCACTGGCGGGTGGTGCTCTGGACCGCGCTCGTCGGTTGTGCGGCCGCGGTGGGTGGTGCGCTGCTCGCCGACGTCGTGCCCGGCGACGGCCACCTGCTGATGGTGCTCACCGCGCTGCTGCTCATGTTCACCGCGTACCGGACCGGGCAGTCGCCCTCGCGACCGGACCCCGCCGACGCGGAGGAGCTCCCGCCGGCGCGCGACCCCGACTTCGCCGACGCGCCCGCCCCCGCGGGACCGCCCCGGACGGAGTGGTGGCGGCTCGCGGTCATCGGCCTGGCCGCCGGCCTGCTGAGCGGGCTGCTCGGCGTCGGCGGCGGGATCATCATGGTTCCCGCGTTCGCGAGCTGGGTCCGCCTGCCGATCAAGGAGGCGGTGGGCTGCTCGCTCGCCTGCGTCGGCATCCTCGCGGTGCCGGGGACGATCACCCACCAGCTGCTCGGGCACATCGACTGGGCGTTCGCGCTCCCTCTCTGCATCGCGGTGATCCCGGGCGCCCGGGTCGGCGCGCACCTCGCGATCCGGTCGTCCGAGCGGGGGCTGCGGCTGTCGGTGGCGATCGTCCTCGGCTCGATCGCGGTCATCTACGCGGCGGGCGAGGTGTGGGCACTGCGCTGAGCTCCCGCGCGCGCTCGAAGACCGCGTCGAGCATCGGCTCGGTGAGCTTGCCGGTGAAGGTGTTCTGCTGGCTGGGGTGGAAGCAGCCGACGATCGTGGCGCGCGGCGTCGGTACCTCCACGAGGTGCCCGAAGCGCGGGCGGGGGCGCACCAGCGCGGCGCCCGAGTCCCGCAGGCCGGCCCACAGCGCCTCGTAGGCGAACGCGCCGAGCGTCACGATCACCGCCACCCGGTCGAGCAGCGTGAGCTCTCGGTCGAGGTAGGGCCGGCACCGGTCGCGCTCCGCGGGCGTCGGCCGGTTCCCCGGCGGCGCGCACCGCACCGCCGCCGAGATGTACGCGTCGTGCAGCTCGAGCCCGTCGTCGGCCGAGGTGGACGTGGGTTGGTTCGCGTACCCGGTGCGGTGCATGGAGGCGAACAGCCAGTCGCCGGAACGGTCCCCGGTGAAGATGCGACCGGTCCGGTTCGCGCCGTGCGCGGCAGGGGCGAGGCCGACGATCAGCACGCGGGCGCGGGGGTCGCCGAACCCCGGGACGGGGCGCCCCCAGTAGTCGTCGTCGCGGAACGACGCGCGCTTCGTGCGCGCCACCTCCTCGCGCCACGCGACCAGGCGCGGGCACGCGCGGCACTCGACGATCTCGCGGTCGAGCCGGGCCAGGGAGTCCGGAGGCATCCCGCTAGCCTGCCTCGTCGTGCGCCTGCTGCTCATCGTGAACACCACGGCGTCGTCGGTGACGGCTCGCAAGCGAGTGAAGATCCAGCAGGCGCTCGGCGCGGACCACGACCTCGAGGTGGCCGAGACCTCGCGGCGCGGGCACGCGGCCCGCCTCGCCCGGGGCGCGGCCCGGCGCAGCATCGAGGTCGTCGCCGTGCTCGGCGGTGACGGGACGCTGAACGAGGCCGCGGACGGGCTCGTCGGGACCGATGCGGCCCTCGCTCCACTCCCCGGCGGCTCGACCAACGTCTACGCGCGCACGCTCGGGATCGCGCACGACCCGGTGGACGCCACCGCCCAGCTGCTCGGCTCCCTCGAGCGGCGGTCGTTCGAACGGATCGGGCTCGGACAGGTGAACGGCCGGTACTTCCTCTTCCACGCGGGGATCGGGTTCGACGCCGCGGTCGTCGCCTGGGTCGAGCGGCACGCCGCGATCAAGCGGTACGGGGCCCACCCGTTGTTCGTCCTGGCCTCGTTCGACACCTGGCTCCGCACCTACGACCACTCGCACGGGCGGTTCGTGGTCGCGCTCGACTCGGGCGAGGTGATCGACGGGGGCACGCTCGCGATCGTGTCGAAGACCAGCCCGTACACGTACCTCGGCAACCGGCCGCTCGTCGTCGCGCCGGATGCCGGGCTGCAGTCGCCTCTGAGCATCACCGTCGTCCAGGCCCGGCGCGCCCCCTCGATGCTCACCTTGGCCGCCGCCGCGATGCTCTCCCCCGACATGCTGCACCGCCACCCGAACGTCGAGCACCGCGACGGCGTGACCGCGGTGACCATCACGGGCGCGGAGCCGTTCCCGTATCAGGTCGACGGGGAGTATCTCGGCGAGGTCGACCGGCTCGAGTTCGGCTACGAGCCCGGAGTTCTAACGATCGTCGTCCCGTGAAGCACGGGCGCGCGTCACGCCCGCCCGAGCGCGCGCCGCGCCTCGCGCGGCGTGTCGGTGATGATCGCGTGGACGCCGAGCCCGGCCAGGCGGACGATTTCGGCGGGGTCGTTCACCGTCCACACGTTGAGGTCGATCCCCAGCTGCGCGGCCCGGCCGACCGCGTCGGCCGCGTGGGCCTCGCCCAGCGCGGCGAGGTGGGGGTGGAGGGCGCCGTGACCGTGCTCGTGCGCGATCTCCAGCGCCGGGACCGGCAGCGGGTCGACCACGACGAGGTAGCCGGTCGGGATGTCCGCGTCGAGCGCCCGGACCCGGTCGATCGTCGGGAGATGGAAGGACGACACGAGCACCGAGTCGTGGAGCCGCCGTCGGCGGACCAGCTCGACCACCGCGTCCGAGGCGCGCTCGCGGGGGTCGAAATCGGCGTCCCGAGGGGAGTTCTTCACCTCCACGTTGACGAGCATCCCGGCGCAGGTATCGAACACCTCGTCGAGCGTCGGGATCCCCGGACGCGCGGCGCGGATGGCGCCGAGCTCGTGCTCGGCGAGCACGCCGAAGCCCGCGACCTCGGCGTCGTGGTGGACGACGAGCGCCCCGTCGACGGTCCGGTGCACGTCGAGCTCGACCCCGTCGGCACCCTGCTCCCGGGCCTCGACGAACGCGTCGAGTGTGTTCTCGACCGCGTCACGCGGCGCGCCCCGGTGGCCCAGCACGAGCGGGCGGGGTGCGGGTCCGGTCACGGCCGGTCAGCGTAGGCAAATCGCCGCGGCCGCGGAACCGCAGGTCAGACCCCTTGCAACACGTTCTAGTTGCCTCGTAGGTTGGAGGCCGCCCCGAGGAACGACGCCGTTCCGCCGCGAACCTAGCGGCCCGGCCGAGGCCCGGGGACGCTTGTGAACGTGCGCATGAGCACCCATACCGGGTCAATCGCACGTCTCTGACCGAAAGGGAGTCGGGTGGCCCTCACCTGGATCCGCACGCACGACTGGGACCACGACGCCTGGCGGAACCGTTCGCTGTGCCGGGACTCGAACCCCGAGCTGTTCTTCCCCATCGGCGCCACCGGCGTCGCGCTCGACCAGATCGACGCGGCCAAGGAGATCTGTGCCGTGTGCCCGGTGAACCCCGAGTGCCTCGAGTTCGCGCTCGCCACCAACCAGGAGGCCGGCGTCTGGGGGGGGACCACGGAAGAGGAGCGCCGCAAGCTCCGCAAGGGCTGGCTGGCCAAGCAGCGGGCCAGCTAGAGGTCAGGCCGGCGGTTCGACCACCTTCGTCGCCGCGGTCGCGGCGAGCGGGATCCGCACCTCGACGCGGGTGCCGTTCTCGTTGTGCATCTCGATCGTCCCCGCGAGCTCGCCGGTGACCAGCGCGTGCACGATGGACAGCCCGAGGTTCTGCTCCCGGTCGAGCGAGAACCCATCCGGCAGGCCGACCCCGTCGTCGATCACCTCGACGACGAGGTCCTGGAGCCGCCGTGACAGGCGCACGGTGATCGACCCCTTCACCGGGGCGTCGGTCTCGTCGTGCGGGAACGCGTGATCCACCGCGTTCTGCATGAGCTCGTTCAGCACGACCGCGAGGGATGTGGCGACCTCCCCCGGCAGCTCGCCCGCATCGCCCTCGATCTCGAAGCGCACGCCACCCTCACCGGTCGAGACCGTCTCCTCGACGACGCGCAGCAGCGGCTTCACGACGTCGCTGAACTCCACGACCTCGCGGGCGTCGCGTGACAGCGTCTCGTGCACGATCGCGATGGACCGGATGCGCCGCTCGGACTCCTTGATCGCCTGACGGGCCTCGGGCGAGTCCAGCCGCCGGCCCTGGAGCCGCAGGAGGGCGGCGATCGTCTGCAGGTTGTTCTTCACGCGGTGGTGGATCTCACGGATCGTCGCGTCCTTGGACATCAGCATCCGGTCCCTGCGTCGCAGGTCCGTGACGTCGCGCAGGAGGATCAGCGCGCCCGCGGGCTTGTGGTCCTCGAGCAGCGGGATCACGCGCAGCAGGATCGATGCCTCGTCCCGCTCCACCTCCTCGATCACCGGCATCCGGGCCCGCACCGCGGTGTCGACCGCGCCCTCGTCGAAGCCGATCTCGGCCAGGTGGACCCCCGAGGTGTAGGCGTGGATCCCGATCCGGTGCAGGGAGCTGACCGAGTTCGGGCTGGCGTAGCGGATCCGCCCGTCGGCATCGAGCAGGATCACCCCGTCGCCGACGCGGGGCGCCCCCTCGAGCTCGATCTCCTCGCGCGCGAACGGGAAGGTCCCCTCGGTGACCATGCGGGCGAGCCGGTCGAACGCCTCGAGATAGAAGCGCTCGAGCTCGCCGGGCCGTCGGCCCGAGGTCGTGGGCGCCTCACGGGTCAGGATCGCGATCAGCCGCCCTCGGTAGCGGACGGGGATGCAGTGCAGGCGCACCCGCTCCTTCGCGCCCAGCACGTTGGCCTCGCCTTCGGTCTGCTCCCCGCGGCGCCACGCCCGGGTCACGAGCGGCCGCTCGACCTCGTCGACGACATGGCCGACGAGGTCGGTCACGTAGAGCGTCTGCCCCGTGGTCGGGCGCACCTGGGCCAGGACCACGAACCGGTGCCCGTTCTCGTGCGCGATCGGCGCGAGCAGGAGCAGGTCGGCGAAGGACAGGTCCGCCAGCAGCCGCCAGGAGAGGGCGAGACGCTGCAGGTGGGCGAGGGCATCGCCCGCCACCGGGGTGTGGACGAGCGCCAGCTCCTCGAGGGTCGCCATTTCGCCCAGAGTACCGGGGGTGCGCTCGTAGGCTCGGCGTCCGATGGCGAACGCACGGCTCGGCGCGAACTACGTGCGCCTCTGGAGCGCGTCGACGGTCTCGAACCTCGGCGACGGTGTGACGCTCGCCGCGCTGGCCTGCTCGCGGCGTCCCTGACCCGCTCCCCCACGAGCATCGCCGCGATCTCCCTCGCCGGGACCCTGCCCTGGCTCAGCGTCCTGAACCGGTCGACGAGGACCATGGTCCGTCTCCGGTCGAGTCGGTCGGCGAGGGCGCCGGTGACGAGCGCGAAGAAGTGGTCATGAGCGCGCTGGCGGTGCTGGTCATCACCGGGTCCGACTCGCTCGAGACGTGCGAGAGCAGCCAGCGAGTCCGCCCGGGTCGACGCCAGGGCCCCGCCGACCTCGGCCCAGTGGAACGCGGACGCGCGCGCGGCGTGGATCATGCGCTCGTCGTCGACCTCAGTGCGGTCGTCGCGGGCCAGCCGGTCCCAGGTCTCACGGTTCGCCGGCCGGGCGAAGGCCTCGTGCTCGGCGCGCTCGGCCTCAGACTGCGCGTGGTCCGCGCCGGCCTCCCTCACGTGGTCACACCACCGGGGTCAGGCGACGGTCTCGGTCGAGCTCACCCCGCCGTCCGAGACGTGCTCGGTCCATCGGAGTCCGTCGAACCAGCGCAACTCGTGGCGCGCGTGCGGGTCCGGGTACCAGCCGGGCTGCGGTGCGACCGCCGCGGCACGTCCGGTCCCGCCGCCGGGGCTCACAGCGACCCGGTCGAGCTGCGGACGGATGCTCAACAGGTACACGAGGTCGATCACCAGCCCGACGGCGCACAGCAGGAAGCCGACGGCGATGAGCACGACCCAGAGGGTCTTGTTCTGGCGCGCCCGGTCCCACTCGTCGTCCGGGCGCCGGGTCGAGTCGACCAGGGCGATGATCCCGAGCGCGAGGGGTGCGATCGCGAAGAGGAAGACGAAGGGGATCCCCATGCCGCGGAAGAACACGCCGCGAGGCTACCGGTCGGCCCGGGTCGCCTGGTCGCGGGGTACCGGCGTCAGCTCACCCGTGTGGACGTCGTAGAGGAACCCACCGACCGTGAGGTCCGACGGCAGCAGTGGGCACGCCTCGATGAGCTCGAGGTCGTCGTACAACGCGCGGAGTTGGTCCTGCATCGGGAGAAACGACCACCCCGACGCATCGACACCGCGTTGTTCCTCGATGCGAGCGCGCAGCTGCTGATCGGTGGTCCCGGCCATGGCGCACGCGGTGTGCTGGACGACACACACCCGGTCGACCCCGAGCAGGTTGACCGCGAGCACGAGCGACCGGAGCGCGTCGTCGGTGACCCGGGCGCCGGCGTTGCGGATGATCTTGGCGTCGCCCGGACCCAGCCCGAGCATCGCGAGCGGATCGATGCGCGAGTCGATGCAGGTGAGCACGGCCAGGCCTCTGACCGCGACACCCTGCAGGCCGGAGTCCCGAAACTCCGACCGGTACCGCTGGTTGGCGGCGAGCAGGTCGTCGAACATGGGCGCCGTTCTACCGCACCGGCGCCCGGGACTCCGCGTCGGCGGGGCTACCTCCGGGCGAACTTCGGGTCGCCCGAGACGTACTTGACCGTGAAGGTCACGACGAACGAGTTCGGGCTCGGCTGGGTGATCGTGCGGGCATCCACGCACGGATGCGGCACGGCCACCCCGGCACCCAACGTGCTACAGAACGGCACCACGGTCCCGAGAGTCGGGTTGCCGGGGTCGTCGTTCTTGTAGATCGTCGAGCCGTACGCGGCCGCCGCGTTCGTGAGGCTGTCCGGCGCGTCCGGGAACTGGTAGGTCAGCAGCAGGCTGATCGGCTGGTTCGGGTCGCTGTAGCCGGCGAACTCGGAGATCGTCGTCGCCGGGCCCTCGCACGGGCCGCTGCAGAACGAGCCGTCACCCTGGGTGATCTCGACCGGCGCACCGTTGCCCGTGTTCGGCAGGCTCAGCGTGGCCGGGTCGTCGCCGGGGATGGTGAGCGACCCGCCCGGCGAGACGAAGCCCTTCGAGACCCCGTCCTGGGGTGCCTCGACCGTGGTGACCTCGCTCCCAGGCGTGTTGCTGCCCGGCGACGCCACCGCGGTGTTCGTCATCGTCCCCCCGGCCGGGACCGTGCCCGGGCTCGTCACGACGAGCTGTGCCTGGGCCGAGGCACCCACCGCCAGCGCGCCGAGCGCGCAGTCGACCGGGCCGGATCCGGAGCACCCGCCCGACGAGGACGCGGACTTGAGCGACGTGCCGCTCGGGAGCGTGTCCACGACGTGGGCGTCCGCCACCGGCCCGATGCCGTTGTTGGTCACGGTGAGGATGTACTGGACGTCGTTGCCCGCGGTCACCGGGTCCGGCGCGTCCGCGATCGAGGTCGTCAACGACGGCGAGACCACCGTCGTGGTCGCGGTCGCGGCCGGGGTCTGCCCCGGGGGCGAGGACGCGGTGTTCGTGATCGTGCCGCCGGCGGGAACAGTGCTCGGGCTGGTCACGACGATCGTGGCGGCCGCGGATCCTCCCGGGGTGATGGAGCCGAGACCGCAGGTGACGGTGGTCGTGCCGGTGCAGCCGCCCGAGGAGGACGCGGAGACGAGCGTCGCGCCCGGGAACACGTCCTGGACCGAGACGTTGGCCGCCGTCGACGTGCCACCGTTGGTCACCGTGACGGTGTAGGTGACGTTCGCTCCGGCCTGCACGGGGTCCGGGCTGTCGGAGATGGAGGTGACCAGGGTGTTCGCGTGCTTCGTGATGACCCGGATCTCGTCCATCACGTAGGTGGAGATGTCGAAGGTCACCGACCGGTGGTCGGCCGAGATCGAGAACTTGTCACCGCTCGCCCACCCGTTCTCGCCGCTCTCGAGCCCGCGCCACTGCGTGCTCCCCGCGTACGTCGTGCCGGTGGCGCCGAGGCTGTCGCTCGACGCGAGCTTCGCGGTCGAGGCCACGACACCGACGATGTCGTTTGCGAACGTGATCGTGCCGCTCCGGCGCGCCGTGTAGTTCCTCGACGGGATGTCGCTGTGGATCAGGTGGCTGTCCACGACCGTCCCCACCGCGACCTTGGCCGAGCCGGAGGGAAACGAGGAGTAGGTCCCCGGGTTGACCGCGTCGACGGCGATCGCGGAGGTGAGCGTCACGTTCTGCTTCTCGTCGAACGCGTACGTCGACGTCGCGTTCTCGAGCTTGTTCAGCGCGACAGACGCCGGGGGCGTCGCCAGCTTGATGACCTGCCCGCTGGAACCCGAGATGGTCGCGCCCGCGACGACGACCGTCGAGAGCCCGAGTACCGCGGCCGCACACGCGGCGAGGATCACCTTCGAAGAGCGCACTGCCCAACCTCCCTGTCGACGCGTCCGGAAGCCCGAGAACCCGGATCGCAGGGGGCGACACTACCCAATTGCTCCCAAGTGCGCCGGTGGGCAGATGTTGCGATGCCGAGTCCGGAGCCTGACCGGAATCTTCTTCCGGGCACCGGCCCCGGGCCGCGGTCGAATCGCAGCCCGTCGTTCGTCGTGGGGACGACGGCGTCGAAGGCGCCCGGTGCACAGCCACACAGCCGGTCCGACCGGCTCGACCATGGGAGAAGAACCGACATGGGCAAGTACGTGCTCGCCTACAAGGGCGGCGGGATGGCCGAGACGCCCGAGGCACAGGAAGCGGCCATGCAGGCCTGGATGAGCTGGTTCGGGAGCCTCGGCTCGGCGGTCGTCGACGGGGGCAACCCGTTCGGCCCCGCGACCGCGGTGCAGCCCGACGGATCGACCGGGAAGGCGACGGCCGGGCTCACCGGCTATTCGATCCTCGAGGCCGACAGCCTCGAGCTCGCGGCGAAGCTCGCCGGCGGCTGCCCGGTCCTCGGCTCGGGCGGCACCGTGGAGGTGTACGAAGCCCTCCCGATGTGACGCAGACCGCGCGCGCGTCGCTTCCGCTCCGGCCGGCCCGCACGGGTCGGCCGGCGCCGCGTGAAGGACGAGGACTTCACGTCGTAGCCGAGCCCGGAGAACGCGGTGATCCACTGGACGCGGGTGCACACTGGCGATCATGAACAGCGCCGCGGCCAAGCCGCCGCTAGTACCGCGTGGTGATCGCTCCTCCGACGGTCGACAGGTCGGGCACCGAGCTGGAGATTCCGAAGTCCAGCACCTGAGGCGCCGGTCCCTGTGACACGAGGAAGACCAACGTGGTGCCCGAGGGCGGGGAGCTCGAGCCGAACGGCACGCTCGCGTGGTCGTCGACGAATCTGCCGTGCAATACGAAGACGTACACGGGGCGCTGGTCGAAGACGCCGTCCTGCATCAGCGCCCTGGTCGCGGCATCGCGGTTCGCCAGCGCGTATTGGGCGATCCCGTGCATCGGTCCCGACGCACCGTGCGACTCCTGCGACACGAGGTCGAGGACAGCTTTCGGAAGGGGTGGGTTGCCGGGCGCCGTCGTGGGCAGCACGTGGATCACCGCATGAACGCCGGCGTCGTCGTGGCCGGGGATGACCGAGCGGATCCGGTAGTCGCGGCCCGGTTGGAGATCGACCCTTCCCACGTTCGTGCCACGGGGGACGTTGCTCACCCGGAACGCCGCGAGCGCGGGATCCTCGAACTCCAGAGCCTCCGTGCCTCCACCGGGTACGAACGTGATCTCGTTGACGCCCGCGACCGTCGTGAGATCCGTCGCCTGCAACCTCAGCGCAGGCGACCAGACCAGCCGGAGGTGGGCCACCACCGGCCCGTTCGGATCGCCGGCCGGTGTCCGGGAGCCCGAGTCGCCGTCACCGTCCCGGAGTGCCAGCACGACGGCAGCAGCCACGAGGACGACGACCAGGGCGATCGTCACCGCGACGAGCGTTCGGGACCGCGTCGTGCGATGCGGTGGCGTGACGTCGGCGAGGACGGCCGCGTCGAGATCGAGCGTGACCACGGGGAGCTGCGCGACCTTCGCGCGGAGCGTCCGCGTGATCCGTTGCTCGATCGGAACCTCGTGCTCGGTCATCGCTCCAGCTCCTTGCGCAGATCGGCGAGTCCCCGATGGACGCGCGTGCGGGCCGTCCCGACCCGGGAACCCATGGCTTCGGCGATGTCGTCGTAGCCGAGGTCCTCGTAGAAGCGCCGTCTGCACCACCTGGGCGCGCGACGCCAGGAAGACGGCCTCGAACGCCAGCGCTCCGACACCTCCAGCCGACGTGTCCGCGGTGTGCTCCACACCTCTCCTGACCCGTGAACCCGCAGGAACGTTCCCGCGTTCTCGCCGCCGAGGTTCGCGGACCGCATCCGAGGCTCCCCGGCCGGGCGGCGCTCACTGGTCAGGACTTCGGGAACAGGGACTCCGCGATGAGGGAGAGGCCCGCGAGGTCGCCGACGTCGGAGTCGAGGGCGGGCACGTCGGCCAGCACCTCGGGCACCCGCGAGAGCTCGGCCCGCAACTCGGCCTCACGCTTGGCGACGACCGCGAAGTTCTGGAACGACCGCCCGATCGTCGTGAGCACCCGCGCGTCGCGGGCCTGATCGGCGAGCGCGGCGGCTCCGGTCTCGGACAGGGCGGCACCGAGCGACCCCGAGTCGGCGCAGAAGATCTCCGCCGCGTGATCGCCGTCGGGCGACAGCAGGTACCGGGGCAGCGTGCGGTTCAGGACGAGCGCGCCGAGGTGGTAGTCGCGCCGGGTGACCTGGTCGGAGAAGAACTCGGCTTCGTGCAGCGGCGCGGACTCGAGCGTCGTCACGACGGCGAACGTCGTGCGGCGGTCGTGCAACAGTCGCTCGACCGCGTTCGCCCGGTCGACGAAGCCGCCGTACATCGACTGGAAGTTCAGGAAGAACTCGGCGATGTCCTGGAGGAACTGGCTGCCGAGCAGTCGATCGGCCATCTGGTAGAAGGGCCGGCTCGCGACGTTGATCATGCGCGCGCCGCGCTTGCCCCCGACGCGATAGGGCATCGTGAGCCAGCGCAGGAGCCGGCCGCCGAAGAACTCGGCCATGCGCTTGGGTGCGTCCAGGAAGTCGAGCGCGTTCCTCGTCGGTGGCGTGTCGACGATGATGAGGTCGAAGCGGCCGGTCTCGTGGATCTCGAACAGGCGCTCCATCGCGATGTAGTCGTGGCTCTGGACGAAACGCGCGGTGATGTTCTCGTACATGCGGTTGTCGAGGATCCGGTATGCCGTCTCCTCGTCGGGCGCGTGGCGCAGCACCAGCGCGTCCCAGGACTGCTTCGTGTCGAGCATGGCGGCCCAGAGCTCGCCGCGGATCTCGAGCCCCGCAGCCTTGAACGCCTCGTCGGGCACCCGCTTCTCGACGTTGCCGATCCCCTCGAGCCCGAGCGCGTCGGCCAGCCGCTTCGCGGGATCGATCGTGAGCACGAGCACCTTGCCGCCGAGCCGGCTCGCCGCGCCGAGTGCGGCCGCGGCCGCGACGGTCGTCTTGCCGACGCCACCCGAGCCGCAGCACACGACGATCTCCTTCGCCGCGAGCAGTGACTCCAGGCTCGTCGAGCTCACAACCCGAGCTCCTGGCTGAGCGCCTCGGCCACCATCCGGGTCTCCCGCAGGCCATGCGTGCGCGAGAACAGGTACGGCACGTAGAGCAGCGGCAGGTCGACCTCCTCGCGCAGCCGGGTCAGGTGCCCGGCCCGGGTGCGCCGCAGCGAGACCGCCAGGCGCGCGCCGTCCAGCACCGCGGTCGTACCCGCGCCGGCGCGGTCGCGCAGGAGCTCGGCCGCGGGCGGCTCCCGCAACGCCTCGTAGACCTCCTCGTCGGCGTGGGTGAACAGCTCGGGCAGCACCCGGTTCACGATCACCGCACCCAACGCCACGTCGAGCTCCTCGCGCGCGCGGCCCACGAGGTCGATCGTCTCCTCGACCGGCATCTCCTCGGGCGTGGCGACGACGTTCAGCGCGGTCAGCGCGGCGTCGTCGAGGATCTCGGTCATCCATTCGGTCTGGGATCGCACCGGTCCGACCGCGACGAGCTCACGAATGGCCTCCGGCGCGCCGAGCTGTGAGATCACGTGTCCGGTCGCGGCCGCATCGACCACGACGAGATCCCAGTCGGCGCGACCCTCGAGCGCCTCGCGCACCTCCCAGCACACCTTGCCGATCGTGAGGACCTCCTTCACCCCCGGAGCCGCGGTGGCGACGAAGTCGAGGACGCGCGCCAGCGGGCCGATGCGGCCGACGACGGGGACCCGCAGGTTGAGCTTGAGGTACTCGCGCAGGCTGGCCTCGGTGTCCATCGAGAGCGCGAAGACGCCCGGGTAGACCTCCCGGGGCGTGAAGTCGACCGGCCGCGACTCGAACCGGTCGGTGATGTTGCCCTTCGCGTCGACCTCGATGACCAGGACGCGCTTGCCGTGGTCGGCGGCGAGCAGCGCCATCGCCGCGGTGACCGTGCTCTTTCCGACGCCTCCCTTGCCGGTGAAGAAGAGGAGGCGCCGCCCGAGGAGATCGGGCGAGGACACGGGCGTGGGTGTCCCTACCGTCCGAAGCCCACTCGGCGGGCGTCGTCATCGTGCGCGATCTCGACGTACGCGATCTTGTCGAGCGGGACACCGATCCGACGGCCGCGGTCGTCGTGCATCCAGAGCATGTGCGCCGACTCGGCCAGCGCCTTCTCGACGTGGGCCACGATCTGCTCGGGCGAGCTGTCGATCTCGACCGTCAGCTCCTTGGCCGAATAGACGACGCCGATCCTGACTTCCATGCGCGCGTTTCCTTCGGAGGGTCGGGGGGAGCGCATCGTACCCGGGGCGGCTCGGGCGTCGTGCCTCGGGCGCGTCCGACGGCTCAGGTGAGGCGCAGCTCCTTCTTGTAGATCTTCCGGGGCGTGATGTCCTCGATCTGCTCGGCGATGGCGCGGAAGACCCCGGCCGCCTCGGACTCCGGCTCGGTCACGACGATCGGAGCCCCGATGTCACCGCCCTTGCGCAACGCGGTGACGAGCGGCACCTGGCCGAGCAGCGGGACCCCGAGGTGGTCGGCCAGCTCCTGGCCACCGCCGGAGCCGAAGATCTCGTACGCGGTGCCGTCGTCGCCCCGGAACCAGCTCATGTTCTCGATCACCCCGATGAGGTCGAGCTCCACCTTCTCCGACATGGCCGCGGCCCGCTGGGCCACCGACTGCGCGGCGATCTGCGGCGTCGTCACGACGATGACCTCGGCGCGGGGCAGGAACTGCGACATCGAGATCGACACGTCCCCGGTGCCGGGCGGCATGTCGATCAGCAGGTAGTCGGGCTCGCCCCAGCGCACGTCCGTGATGAACTGCTCGAGCGCCTTGTGCAGCATCGGGCCCCGCCAGATGACCGCCTGGTTCTCGGGCACGAAGAACCCCATCGAGATCAGCCGGACCCCGTACGACTCGGGCGGGATGATCGCCTTGTCCTCGTCCAGCTCCGGAGGCGCCGCGATCCCGAGCATCCGGGGCATCGAGAAGCCCCAGACGTCGGCGTCGAGCGCCGCGACGTCCCTGCCCCGCCGGGCGAGTGCGATGGCGAGGTTCGTCGTCACCGACGACTTGCCCACGCCCCCCTTGCCGGAGGCGATCGCCAGCACGCGGGTCGCCGCGTGCGAGAACGGGTTGTCTCCGGGCATCGGCGCTCCTGGGTCCCTCCGGGGTCGGCGGCGCCGGCCCCGGAGGATTTCCACTACGGACATAGGTAGAATACCGGACCATGCCCGCAGAACCCGTGCTCGACGCCGACGACTTCAGCGCCGCGGTCAGCGCGGTCACGAGCGTGTTCGGCGACCCGACCCGGCGGGACATCTACCTGGTGATCCGTGAGACCGCCGACGGCGTGACGGCCACCGAGGTCGCCGAGCGCTTCGACCTCCACCCGAACGTCGCCCGTCACCACCTCGAGAAGCTCTCGGCCGGCGGGTACGTGGTCGTCGACGTGCACCGCGCCGACGGTGCACGGGCCGCGGGTCGCCCGTCGAAGCGGTACCGGGTGGCCGAGCAGGACGGTGAGCTCGTCTTCCCTCCGAGGCGTGACGACCTCCTCGCGAACCTGCTCGCGCGCGCGCTGGACGTGCTGCCGCCGGACCAGGCCGAGGCCATGGCCGAAGAGGTGGGGTTCGACTACGGCCGGACCCTCGCGGCGCGCATGGCACCGAGCGAAGGCCACCGATCGGTGAAGGCGGCGCTCGCGACGGTCGCGGAGGCGCTCACCGCGCACGGCTTCTCGGCGCACGCGGAGGCGAGTGGCGCGTCGCTGACGATCGTGTCGGAGCAGTGCCCGTTCGGTGCGGCCGCCCAGGCCTACCCCCACGTCGTGTGCGCGGTGGACCGCGGGCTCATCCGCGGGCTGATGTCGGGCCTCTACGGCGACACGCAGCCGATCTTCGAAGCGACACGCCCGGACGGCGACGCCCACTGCGTGACCCGCGTCTGACCTCGTGACCCGCGCGTACCTCGATCACGCGTCGTCGACGCCACTGCGCCCGGCCGCGCTCGAGGCGATGCTCCCGTTCCTCTCCGATCATGCGGGAGATCCCGCCCGTCTGCACGCGGAAGGCCGCGTCACCCGCGTCGCAGTGGAGGAGGCCCGCGGGCGTGTCGCCGAGCTGCTCGGCGCCCGCCCGCGCGAGGTCGTCTTCACCTCGAGCGGCACCGAGGCGGTCAACCACGCGATCTGGGGTGGCGTACGGCGTGCCGGGCTCGGTGGCGGGATCGTCACGACCGCGGTCGAGCACTCGAGCGTGCTCGACGCCTGCCGGCGCGAGCCTGGCGCGCTCACGATCGTCGGCGTCGACGGCGTCGGCCGGTTCGATCCCGACGAGATCACCGCCGCGATCGACGACGACACCGTCCTCGTGTCGGTCCAGCTCGCGAACCACGAGGTCGGGACGGTCCAGCCCGTCGCGGCGGTGTGCGAGGACGCACGCGAGCGCGGGGTGCTGGTTCACGTGGATGCGTGCACCGCGGCGGGTCACGTCGTCGTCGACTTCGCCGACCTCGGCGCCGACCTCCTCAGCGTCTCGGCCCACAAGCTCGGCGGCCCCAAGGGCGTGGGCGCGCTGCTCGTGCGGCGCGGCCTCCGCATCCCGCCGCTGATCATCGGCGGCGCCCAGGAGCGCGAACGGCGCGGTGGGCTCGAGAACGTGCCCGCGATCGTGGGGTTCGGCGCGGCCGCCGCCGAGCTGACCGGTGACGACCGGCTCGGCGCCGAGGCGCTCACGGCGGCGCGCCTGACCGACGCCGTCGTGCGCGGCACGCTCACCGGGGTCCCCGGCACCGTGCAGTACGGCGACCCCGAGCTCCGGGTCCCCCACCTGGTCTGCCTCGGCATCGAGGGGGTCGAGGCGGAGCCGATCCTGCTCGCGCTCGACCAGCACGGGATCGCGGTGCACTCCGGCTCCGCCTGCTCGAGCGAGGCCCTCGAACCCTCCCCCGTCCTCGAGGCGATGGGCGCCGATGCGGACCGCTCGATGCGCGTGAGCGTCGGCTGGTCCTCCACCGACGACGACGTCACGAAGCTGCTCGGTGCGCTGCCGGGTATCGTCGGCTCGCTGCGCGCCCTGCGGGCGCCGTGACCTCCGACCACCCCCTCGAAAGGCAACGATGAGCCAGGACTGGAACGACCTCGCCGGACGGCTGCAGGGATCCCTCGCGCTCACCGCGGCGCCGATCGCGATCAGCTTCCGCGCCGGGCCGGTGGACGGGGTCGCCCGGTTCGACGCCCCGATGCCCGCCCCGCTCCCGGACGGCCGCACCGGCCGAGTCCCTGCCGGGTGCGTGTTCTGGATGCGGGCCGCGGAGTCCACCTTCGGCACGGTCGCCGAGGACCACGGCAACTGCAGCGTGGGCAGCCTCACGCACGGCTTCAAGACGCTCGACGAGGTCGCGGGCAACAGCGACGTCGCCGCGCTGCTGGAGACCGGCTGGGTGACGATGGACGTCGTCCCGCAGATCCCGGTGGTCACGGAGAAGCCCGGCACGGTGGTCTACGGCCCGCTCGCCGAGACCCCCATCGACCCGGACGTGGTGCTCCTGCGGCTGAACGCCAAGCAGCTGATGGTCGTCTCGGACGCGGTGCCCGGCCTGCGCATCGAGGGCAAGCCCCAGTGCCACATCGTGGCGATCGCCAAGGAGCAGGGCGAGATCGCCGCGAGCGTCGGGTGCGCGCTGAGCCGGGTGCGCACCGGGATGGCCGCGACCGAGATGACCTGCGCGATCCCGGCCGCGAAGGTCGACGAGGTCGTGAGCGCGATCGAGCGCAACTCCGTGGCCGACGCCGCAGTCGCGCGTTACGCCGCGGACGACGCGGTCCGGTTCGCCTGAATCCCGCGCTCGGACCTTCGGTCCGGGCCGCTCCGGCCACGCTCCGCTCGGTCAACGGCGACGATCGGTCCTGGAGACCGCCCCGCTCTCGACCGAGAGCTGCGGCGGGCGCTACTTCTTGGCGGCCTCGTAGTACGGGTTCGTACCCGAGGCGTGGTCGGTCACGTCGACGACCTCGGTGATCTCGGGCACCGACTCGAGCAGGGCGACCTCGATGCCCTGCGACAGCGTGACCGCGGCCATGCCACACCCCTGGCAGCCGCCGCCCATCCGCAGGTAGGCGACGGGCTCCTCGATCGCGACCAGCTCGGCGAAGCCGCCGTGGGCGGCGATCTGCGGGTTGATCTGGGTCTCGAGGACCTCGACGACCCTGGCCACGATCGGGTCCGACAGGTCGAGGTCCGTGGCGGTCATGCTCGGGCCCAGCTGCGGCGTGTTCGGGTTCTGGAGCACGAGGCCCCCGCCCGACACGTCGAGCGTCGAGCCGCGGATGTTGTCGGCGTGCTCCTCGGGCACGACGATCGGCAGGTCGTCACCGTGTTGCACCACGTCCTGCTCGCCCGCCTCATCGAGCCGGCGGAAGTACATGTCGTAGGTGAACGCGTTGCCCTGGACGCCGCTGACCTCGAGCCAGAGCGCGAGGGTGTCCGGCTCCGGCTCGCCCCCGCGGACCTCCAGGATGCGCTCCAGCGCCGCGGGGGTGATCGTGAGCAGGGCGGTGAGCTCGGCCATGTGGATCATGATACGCCCCATGAGCCGGGTGCTTCTCCTCGTGCCGACCAGCACCTACCGGGCCCCTGACTTCGTGGCCGCGGCCCGCACGCTGGGCATCGAGCTCGTCGTCGGCGCGGACGACGCCCCGGTCGTGGGTCCCGACGAGCGCGTCGTGGCGATCCCGCTCGGGGACGTCCCCGCGGCGCTCGACCGGATCGAGGCGCTGGACCGGCGGCGGGGCGTCGACGCGGTGGTCGCCGTCGACGACGGGGGCGTCGTGGTCGCAGCCGAGGCCGGCGCTCGGCTCGGCTTCCCCCACAGCCCGCCCGACGCGGTCGCCGCGACCCGGGACAAGGCGGAGATGCGGCGGCGGCTCGCGGCCGCCGAGGTGCCCCAACCCGGGTTCGGCACCACCGGCGCGGAGGTCGGCTTCCCGTGCGTCGTGAAGCCGACCGGGCTGTCCGGGAGCCAGGGGGTCATCCGGTGCGACTCGCCGGAGGAGCTCGAGGCCGCGCGCGCCCGGATCGGCGCGTTCTGGTCGGGCCCGCTGCTCGTGGAGGAGTACGTCCCCGGCGCCGAGATCGCGCTCGAGGGGTTGCTGCGGGACGGCGCGCTCGAGGTGCTCGCCGTGTTCGACAAGCCCGACGCGCTCGAAGGCCCCTACTTCGAGGAGACGATCTACGTCACGCCCTCACGGCTGCCGGCGAGCACGGTCGCGCTCGCGACCAACGCCGCCGAGCGGGCCGCGCGGGCGATCGGGCTGACCGAGGGTCCCGTCCACGCCGAGGTGCGGGTCCACGACGACGCGCTCGGACGCACGCAGGTCCGGGTGATCGAGGTCGCCGCCCGCTCGATCGGCGGGCTCTGCGCGCGGACCCTGCGCTTCGGCGCCGGCATCAGCCTCGAGGAGGTCATCCTGCGGCACGCGGTCGGGATGTCGCTCGACGGGCTCGAGCGTGAGCCGTCCGCGGCGGGCGTCATGATGCTCCCGATCGAGCGCGCCGGGACGCTGGCCGAGGTCCGGGGCCGCGGCGAGGCGCTCGCGATCGACGGCATCGTCGGGCTCGAGATCACGATCCCGGTCGGCCGCGAGCTCACCCCGCTCCCCGAGGGCGATCGGTACCTCGGGTTCCTCTTCGCCCGGGCCTCGACACCGGCCGCGGTGGAGGCGGCGCTGCGGGAAGCCGCGGCGTGCATCGCTATGGTCGTGACGTGAGGGTGCTGCTGGTCTCGACCTACGAGCTCGGTCACCAACCGCTCGCGGTGGCGGCACCCGCGGCCCGGCTCCGGGCTCGGGGCCACGAGGTGCGGGCCCTCGACGTCTCGGTCGAGCCGTGGGACCCCGCGCTCGGGGCCTGGGCCGACAAGGTCGGGATCGCGGTTCCCATGCACACCGCGGCGCGGCTCGCGCGCGAGATCGCCCCGACGATCGACGGTCCGGTCGCCTGCTACGGGCTCTACGCCGCGATGTGCGGCGACGTCGCGACCGCCCTGGTGAGTCGGGACCCTGACACCGAGCTCGTCGGCTGGATCGAGGACGACGCGGTGCTCGTCGACTCGGCGCTTCCCGCGCGCGACCTGCTCCCGCCCCTGGAGCGATACGCGCGTCTCGTCCACGGTGGAGGTGCGGAGCTGGTCGCGGCCACGGAAGCGTCGCGCGGGTGCGTGCACCGGTGCCGCCACTGCCCGGTGCCGGTGGTCTACGACGGGCGCATCCAGGTGAACCCCGTCGATGCAGTCGTCGCGGACGTCGCGCAACAGGTCGCGATGGGGGCACGCCACGTCACCTACGGCGACCCCGACTTCTTCAACGGAGTGCATCACGCACTTCGGGTCGTGCGTGCGGTGCACGCGCGGTTCCCCGAGCTCACGTTCGACTGCACCGTCAAGGTCGAGCACATCCTCCGGCACGCCGAGGTCTGGCCCGAGCTCGCGGCGTCGGGGTGCATCTTCGTGGTCTCTGCGTTCGAATCGGTCAACGACCACGCGCTCGAGCTGCTCGACAAGGGTCACACCGCGGCCGACGCGTCCCGCGCGGTGGACCTGCTGCGTGGGCACGGGATCGAGATCCGCCCTTCCTGGTTGCCGTTCACCCCGTGGGCGACGTTGGACGACGTGCGCGCGATCCTCGAGTTCGTCGCCGACCACGGCCTCGTCGGCAACGTGGACCCGGTGCAGTACACGATCCGGCTGCTGGTGCCCGAGGGCTCGCTGCTGCTCGGCCACCTCGACGGGCTCGGGCCCTGGGACGCGACCCGGCTGTCGTACCCGTGGACGTCACCGCTCGACCCGCTCCAGGCGCGCTTCGCCGCCCGGGTCGAGGCCGCGAACGACACGCCGGTCGCCGAGGTGTACGACGCGCTGCGGGTCGATGCGGGGCTCGCGCCGCTCGGGCTCATCGACGTGGTGGAGTCCCCCCACCTCGACGAGCCCTGGTTCTGCTGCGCCGAGCCCACCGAGCTCCAGCTCCGCGCCCTCTGACGGGTCGGGTCAGACGGGGGCGGGCTCGGGTTCGGCGTCGGACGCCCGGGGCGGGTCGGGCGGCGCCGCGGTCCCCGGCGCGGGCGGCGGGGTGCCCTCGACGTTGATGTGGGGCAGGAGGCGCTCGAGCGGCTCCGGCAGCCACCAGTTCGCGTTGCCGAGCAGCTCCATCGTCGCCGGGACGAGCATGAGCCGGACGATCGTCGCGTCGACCGCGACCGCGACCGCGAGCCCCAGCCCGATCATCTTCACCGTCGCGTTGTCGCTCGTCACGAACGAGAGGAACACCGCGATCATGATGAGCGCCGCCGACGAGATGACCCGCGCGGTCTTCGCCAGGCCGATCGCGACGGCCTCGCGGTTGTTCCCCGACTTGTCGAACTCCTCTCGGATGCGTGAGAGCAGGAACACCTCGTAGTCCATCGAGAGCCCGAACAGGATCGCGAACATCATCACGGGCACGAACGCGACGATCGGGATCGTCTCCCGAAGGCCGATCAGGTTCTTGCCCCAACCCCACTGGAAGACCGCGACGATCACGCCGTACGCAGCGCCGATCGACAGCAGGTTCATCACCGCGGCCTTGAGCGGCACCAGGATCGAGCGGAACACCATCATCAGGAGGATGAACGCGCCGAGCACCACCGCACCGATGACGAGCGCCAACCGCGAGTTCATGCGGTCGGTCAGGTCGATCAGCTCCGCAGTCACGCCGCCGACGTGGACCTGGCCGGCCAGCGGGGTGCCCTTCGTCGCGGCCGGGATGACGTCGTCGCGCAGGGTGCGCACCAGCGCCTGCGTGGTCACGGCGTTGGGCGCGGACGTCGGTGTCGCCAGGGCGACCGCGGCGTTGCCGGCCGAGTTCGGCAGCGGAGGGGTCACCGATGCGACGCCCTTCGTGGCCTTCACCGCGGCGAGCAGCTTCTCGGCCGCGGCGAGGTCGGCGCTCTCGTTCGTCGCCGTCGCGTTCGGGAGCGCCACGGTCACGAGCAGCGGGCCGTTCTGGCCGGCCCCGAATCCCTGGGTCACGAGGTCGTAGGCCTCACGCTGGGTCGAACCGACGGGGGCGTCGGCGTCGGTCGTGAAGCCGAGCCGCATGCTCAACGCCGGCGCCGCCAGCAGCAGGAGGACGACGAGGCTCGCCACGACGAACCACCACGCGCGTCGGGCGACCTCGTGGCCCCAGCGGTACCAGAAGCCCGTGCCCTCGGCCTTCACGTGCCTCGGCTTCGGCAGCACGCGGCAGCTTGTCGATGCGCGGCCCCAGGATGCCGAGCAGCGCGGGCAGCAGCGTGAGCGCGGCCAGGACCATCACTGCCACGAACATCGCCGCGGAGAACCCGAGCGTGGAGACGTACGGGACACCGGCGAACCACAGGCCACACAGGGCGATGGCGACGCACATGCCCGCGAAGAGCGACGCCGAACCGGCGGTACCGATCGCGCGACCGATCGCGTCCTGCACCGCGATCCCCGCGCCGCGCTCCTGCCGGAACCGGCTGACGATGAGGAGGGAGTAGTCGATGCCGACGCCGAGGCCGATCATCGACCCGAGGATGGGTGCGACCGTGCCGACGGTGGCTCCGGTGGCGATGATCGTCAGGATCAACGTGGCGATCGTGACCCCGGTGAGGGCGACGATGAGCGGGAGGAACGCCGCGACGATCGTGCCGAACACGAAGATCAGGATGATGACCGCGGCGAGCAGACCGATCTCGTCCGCGTGATTCTGGGGTGCGGTCTGCTGCTGGACGAAGTCGATGACCGGACCGCCGTAGGCCACCGTGATCCCGGCCGAGCGCGCCGCAGCCGTCGCCCGGTCGAGACGATCGATCGTGTCGAGCGAGATGTCCGGGTCGGCGACGCCGTACGTCACGGTCAGCAGGACGGTCTTGCCGTCCGCGGAGACGCGCGGCGTCGACGCGCTCTTGACCTGGGGCAGCTTCTCGATCGCCGCGGCCGCAGCGCTGACCGTCGCGGCAGGGACCGCGGCCTTCGAGTCGTGGAACACGACCTGCGCAGTGGGCAGGTTCTCCGCCGGGAACCGTTGGTTCAGGACGTCGATCGCCGCCTGCGAGTCACTCCCCGGGATCGTGAACACGTCGCGGAAGGGCTTGCCCGCGGGCGCCGCGCTGACGATCAGCGCGATCGCGACGAGCAGCCAGGTGCCCAGCACCCACCACTTGCGCCGGGCCGAGAACCGCCCCAGGCGCTCGAGGCCGCGCGGGCGCGGCGCATCATCTACGGGCGCGGTTGCGCCGCCAGCAGGTTGAGGGCCGACCCCGCGGTGAACCAAGCGATGTGCTCCTCCGACATCGTGTGCGTGGTCTCGATCTCGTCGCTTCCGCCATCGACGTGGTGGAGGACGACCTTGACCCGCTTCCCCGGCGCGAGCTCATCGAGGCCGAGAATGTCCACTTTGTCGGCTACGAGCACCCGCTCGTAGTCGAGCCCGTCGACGAAGGTGAGTGCGAGCACGCCCTGCTTCTTGAGGTTCGCCTCGTGGATCCGGGCGAACGAGCGCACGATCACCGCGCGACCCCCCATGAACCGCGGTTCCATCGCCGCGTGCTCACGCGACGACCCTTCGCCGTAGTTCTCGTCGCCGATCGCCACCCACTCGATCCCGGCCTGCTTGTACGCCTTCGCCAGGTCGGGCAGCTTCACCACCGAGCCGTCGCGCGCGTCCACGCCGAGCCCGGGCTCGTCGAGCGCGAACGCGTTGTTCGCACCGATGAAGAGGTTGCCCGAGATGTTCTCGAGGTGCCCGCGGTAGCGCAGCCACGGACCCGCGGGTGAGATGTGGTCGGTCGTGCACTTGCCCGACGCCTTCAGCAGCACCTGGAGCCCCGTCAGATCCTGGCCGTCCCACGCCGGGAACGGCTCGAGCAGCTGCAGCCGCTCCGAGGTCGGGCTCACGACGATCTGCACCGAGTCGGGATCGGACGACGGGGCGGAGAAGCCGGACTCCCCCGGGTCGAACCCGCGCGCCGGCAGCTCGTCGGCCTCGGGGGCCTGGAGCTGGACCGGCTCGCCGTCCGCGCCACCGAGCGGCTCGCGCACGAAGTCGACGTCGAGGCGCCCGGTCAGGGCCATCGCAGTGACGGTCTCGGGCGAGCCGATGAACGAGAGCGTCGCCGCGTTGCCGTCGTTGCGGGCCGGGAAGTTCCGGTTGAACGACGAGACGATCGTGTTGGTCTCGCCCTTGACGATGTCGTCACGTTGCCACTGGCCGATGCACGGGCCGCACGCGTTGGCGAGCACGGTCGCCCCGATCGCCTCGAGGTCGGCGAGGAGGCCGTCGCGCTCGATGGTCGCGCGCACCTGCTCCGACCCGGGAGTGATCAGCAACGGCGTCTTCACCCGCAGGCCGTGCGCGGATGCCTGGCGCGCGACGTGCGCCGCACGACCGATGTCCTCGTAGCTGGAGTTGGTGCACGAACCGACGAGCGCGTAGGAGATGTCCGCCGGGTAGCCCTCGGTCTTCACGGCCTCGCGCACGTCCGAGATCGGACGGTCGAGGTCCGGGGTGTGCGGGCCGACCAGGTGCGGCTCGAGCTCGGAGAGGTTGATGTCGATCACCCGGTCGTAGAACCGCTCGGGGTCGTCGGCGATCTCGGGGTCGATGCGCAGGTGCTCGGCGTACTCGTCGGCGAGGTCCGCGAGCTCCTCGCGCCGGGTCGCCTTGAGGTACGCGGCCATCCGCCCGTCGTACGGGAACAGGGAGCAGGTCGCGCCGATCTCCGCACCCATGTTGCAGATCGTCGCCTTGCCGGTGGCCGAGATCGACTCGGTGCCCGGGCCGAAGTACTCGACGATCGCGCCGGTTCCGCCCTTGACCGTGAGGATGCCGGCGACCTTCAGGATGACATCCTTGGCCGCGGCCCAACCGGACAGCGTCCCGGTCAGGCGCACGCCGATGACCTTCGGCACGCGCGTGTTGAACGGCCAACCGGCCATGACGTCGACCGCGTCCGCGCCGCCGACACCGATCGCGACCATGCCCAGCCCGCCCGCGTTGGGCGTGTGGCTGTCGGTCCCGATCATCATCCCGCCGGGGAACGCGTACTGCTCGAGGACGACCTGGTGGATGATGCCGGACCCGGGCTTCCAGAACCCGATCCCGTACTTCGCGCTGACCGACCGGAGGAACTCGTAGACCTCGGAGTTGGTGTCGAGCGCGGCCTTGAGGTCGATGTCGGCGCCGACGCGGGCCTGGATCAGATGGTCGCAGTGCACGGTGGTCGGCACCGCGACGGTCGGAAGCCGGGCGAGCGTGAACTGCAGCAACGCCATCTGCGCGGTCGCGTCCTGCATCGCCACGCGGTCGGGGCGGTAGTCCCCGTAGTCGACCCCGCGCTCGAGCCCGATCGACGCGGGGTCGTCCGCGTGGGCGAACACGACCTTCTCGGCGTAGGTGAGGGGGCGGCCGAGCCGCTCGCGGACGATGCCGAGGCGCTCGGGATACCGGGCGTACGCGTCGCGCACGAGCGAGAGTGGGGTGAAAGGTTCGACGGCGTCAGCCATGACGGGCTCCAGGGTTCTGGGTGGCGGGGAATTCGACTTCGAGCGCGGTGAGGTGGGCCGCGTACCGGTGCTCCGCGACGATGACGGCGTCGCCGTGGCGATCGTAGGTGACCCTCCTGCAGGCCAGGAGCGGCGAGCCGACGGGCACGCCGAGCGGCCCGGACTGCTCGGGCTCGGCCGAGGTCGCGGTGATCGTCTGGACGACGCGACCGGGTTCGACGCCCTGCAGCGGCAGGAGGTCGTAGAACGTCGAGCGCTCGACCTCCGCGCGGCTGAGGTGCGCGCCGAGGGTCGCGGGCACCCAGACCGTCACGAGCGCGAACGGCTCGCCGTCGGCGAGGTTCAGGCGGGTCACCCGCAGCACCTCCGCGTCGGCCGCGAGCCCGAGGGTCTTCGCCACGTCGGCCGGTGCCCGTTCGAAGGTGAACTCCAGCACCCGGCGCCCGGACTCGGCCCCGGCGGCCTCGAGCGCGGCCTCGACCGTCGTCACCCGCCCGAGCGACTGGCGGACCGGGTCGACCGCGACGAACCAGCCGACACCCCGGCGGGCGGACACCAGGCCCTCGTCGCGCAGCAGCTCGAGCGCCCGGCGCACCGTGACCCGGCTGACCCCGTACTCACGGCCCAGCTCCGCCTCGCTGGCCAAGGCCCCGCGCGCGCCCGAGACGATCCGGTCCCGCAGGGTGTCGGCCAGCTCCACGTAGCGCACGACTTGTATCGTACCTGTCTTCTAGCTAGAAGACAAGTGCGGGGCCCCGGTTTCCCTAGCGGTCGCGCTCCTCGACGGTCACGGTCTTCATCACGTCGCCGACCTCGGTGCCCTGCGCGACGTCCATGCCCTCGACGACGTAGCCGAACAGGCTGTAGTCCTTCGACAGCTTCCGCTGGCAGTCGTCGATCGTGATGAAGAACTGTGAGCCGTTGGTGTTGGGGCCCGAGTTCGCCATCGCGACCGCACCGAGCGTGTACTCGCCCTTCACCGGCTCGTCGCGGAACTTGTAGCCCGGACCGCCGGTGCCGGTCCCCTGCGGGCAGCCGCCCTGGATCACGAAGTCGGGCACGACGCGGTGGAAGGTCAGGCCGTCGTAGAAGCCCTGCCGGGCGAGGCCCACGAAGTTGTTCACCGTGTTCGGTGCGAGCTGCGGGTCGAGGTCGGCCACGATCGTGCCGCGGTCGGTCACGATCGTGGTGCGGTAGATCTTGCTACCGTCGATCTGGTACTCGGGCTGGTCGGCCACGACGTTCCTCCGGTTGGGCGGGTGGCGGGGGCGCTACTTCTTCTTCGCGGCCTTGACCGCTTCGGCGAGCAGCGAGCGCACCTGGTCGGCGAGGGCCGTGTCGGGCGCGCTCACAAGGTACTGCTGGAACTCCGGGATCGCCGCCTCGGGGTTCTTCTGGTCGCGCAGCAGGATGAAGCCACGGAAGAAGTGCGCGTCCGGGTACGACGGGTCGACCGTGACGGCCTTGTCGAGCAGCTCCATCGCCTGGTCCGGATAGCCCTGGAGCCGGATGATCCATCCGCTGTAGGCGTACGGCTCCGCGTTGGTCGGCGCGAGCGCGGCCGCCGCCCGGTAGTCCTCGAGCGCGCCCGCGAGGTCGTGCTGGCCGAGCCGGAACCGGGCCACCGCGAGCCGGGCCTCCGCATCGGTCGGGTGCTTCGCCGCCACCGCTCGCAGTGCGGCGAGCCGGTCCTTCGTGGTGGTCTCGGCCTGGCCCCGTGAGCGGCCGGTGACCGTGTCACCCGGCAGCCGCGCGCCCAGCGCGAAGGCCATCGTGGTCGCCGCGATCACTGCGAACAGCACGAGCCCACCGATGACGAGGACCCGGTGGCGGCGGGAGGTGGACGGGAGGTCGTCGGCGAGTGCGTCCGTGTCCTTGCCGTCCTCCATGGCGCGCAGCGCGATCGCGGCGCGCGCGGTGTAGTCGTCGTGGAGCCGCCGGTAAGTCCCCTCGTCGATGTTGCCTGCGTCGCGCTCGGCCTCGAGGTCGTCCAGCGACCGGAGCAGGAAGTCGCGTTCCTCCTCCTGCACGCGGCGCTGATCGTCGACCGCGGCATCTCGGATCATCGCCCTGCCTGCCGCCCGGTCGCTCACCGCCGGCTCCGTTCGGACGCCACGAGCTCCTCGTCGGCCTCGGAGGCGACGAGCCGGGGCTGGCGTGACCAGCGCCGCAACGCGAGCGCGATCCCACCCGCACCGATCACCAGCGCGGCGATCGGCAGCGCCCAGACCGAGCGCGCCGAGCCCGTTGCTCGAGGGCTTCAGCAGCACCGACTCTCCGTAGCGATCGACGTAGACCTGTCGGATCTCGGCGTCGCTCTCACCATGGCGGATCCGGGTGGCGATGTCGGCGCGGGTGGCCGCCGCCGTCGAGGTCGCGCTGTCCGCGACCGACAGGCTCTCGCAGTCGACGCACCGCAGCTCGGACGCGATCCGGTGCGTGCGCGCCGCCGTGGACTCGTCGACCCCGCGCGGCCACGCGGCGTAGACGAGCACGCCGACGACGACGACGCCCAGCACGATCCACGGCAGCCACCGGGTCCTCGAGGACCTCGCCGTTCGGGGCACTCAGCTCGTCCCCTGCGCGAAGGCCACCATCTGGTCGAGCACCTGGGGCGTCACCGGACCGAACTTCGACGCGACCACGAGGCCGTCGGGACCGATCGCGTAGGTCTCGGGTTGCCCGCGCGTCCCGAAGTCGAGCGCGGCCTTCGCCCCGCGGTCGAAGCCGATCGGCCAGGTGACCTTCGCGTCTTTGACGTAGCTGCGGACCGCCTGCTCGGTGTCCTCCCGCACGATGCCGACGAGCGCGACGCTCGGGTCGTTGCGGTGCTCGGCGTACCACGCCGAGAGCGCGTCGTGCTCCTGGCGGCACGGGATGCACCACGAGTTCCAGAAGTTCACCAGCACGGTCCTGCCCGCGAAGCTCCCCGACGTGATGGGCTTGCCGTCGAGCGACTGCACGGTGAACGCGGGTGCCTTCTTCCCGACCAGCCGGCTCGTGTTGGAGTCCTGGTGCGGATCGCTGCTGACCGTGAGGGCCAGCACCACGGCGAGCACGCACACACCCGCGCCGACGGCGAGGGCGATCCAGCGGAACGGATGCTTCACACCCCCACCTCTTCGCCCAGCGGCGGAGCGTCCTCCCGCATCGGCTCGGTCGCCGCGGGTGGCACCGCGTCCCCGGCGCGGACGCGGATCCGGCGGCGCACGGTCGGGCCGAGCGCCACGATCGTCCCGAGCGCCATCAGGGCGCCGCCGATCCACACCCAGAGCGTCATCGAGTTGACCGCGATGCTGATCGTGACCCGGCCCTTGTCGTTCGGCGACGAGATGATCGTGAGGTAGACGTCCTCGAGGATCCCGGTGCGCACCGACGGCGTGCCGATCGCCGAGTCGCTGTTCGGGAAGGTCGACACCGCCGGCGCATACGTCCCGAGGCCGTCGCCGCCACGGGTGAGCTTCAGATCCGCGGAGACCGACGTCTTCTGCGCGGTCTTGGTGGTGTGGGTCCCGGTGAACGTCACCTTGTAACCGGAGACCGTCGCGGACTCACCCCGGTGCAACCGCACCTCGCGCTTGGCCCCGAAGGACCCTGACGCGGCGAGCGCGACCGCGATGCAGATCACGCCGAGGTGCACGACGAACCCCCCGTAGCGCCGCGGGTTGCCGCGGACGGTGCCGATCGTGGAGCGGACCCAGCCTGCGTGGTCACCAGCTCTGCGGCTCCGCACCGCCAGCGCGGTCTCCCGGAAGATCGCGACGACCGCGAACGCGGCGAGCCCGAACGCGAGGACCGTCGCCAGGGTGCTGGTGAGGAAGATGAGCGTGAGCAGCAGCACCGTGGCCCCGGCGTACGCCGGGATCAGCAGCCGCCGGCGCAGCACCTCGTTCCCGGCGGCGCGCCACGGCAGCGCAGGGGCGACGGCCATCAGGAACAGCAGCGCGAGCCCGATCGGCGTGGTCATCCGCGCGAAGTAGGGCTCGCCGACCGAGAGCTGGTTGCCGCGCACCGCCTCGGCGACGAGCGGGAACACAGTCCCGAGCAGCACCACGAACGCGAGCCCGGTGAACAGCAGGTTGTTCGCGAGGAAGGCCGACTCGCGCGAGATGGGTGAGTCGATGCGGCCGGGCGCATGGAGCTTGTCCGCGCGCCAGGCGATCAGCGCGAGGCACGTGACCGCGACGACCCCGAGGAACGTCAGCAACCAGGGCCCGATCGAGGACTGCGTGAACGCATGCACGGAATTCACGACGCCCGACCGGGTGAGGAACGTGCCGAGGATCGTGAGGCAGAACGTCGCGAGCACGAGCGACAGGTTCCAGACCCGTAGCATCCCGCGCCGTTCCTGGACGATCACCGAATGGATGAACGCGGTCGCGGTCAACCACGGCAGCAGCGACGCGTTCTCCACCGGATCCCAGCCCCAGTAGCCGCCCCAGCCGAGGACCTCGTAGCTCCACCACGCGCCGAGCACGATCCCGAACGTCAGGAAGCCCCAGGCGACGAGCGTGGTCCGGCGAGTGTCGGTGAGCCAGCCTTCACCGAAGCGGCCGGTGATCAGCGCGGCCATCGCGAACGCGAACGGCACGGTGAACCCGACGTAGCCGAGGTACAGCATCGGCGGGTGGAACGCCATGAGCGGGTGGTTCTGCAGGAGGGGGTTCGGTCCCCGCCCGTCGAGTGGGATCGTGCCGTCCACCAGCTTGAAGGGGTTCGCCGCCGCGGCCATGAACACGAAGAAGAACAGCGCGACCGAGAGCGCGACGAGCAGGGCCCACGCAACCATCGGGTCCTCGAGCCGGGACCGGAACCGGCGCGCCATGAACGCGATGTAGCCGGCGAGGATCAGCACCCAGAGGAGGATCGAGCCCTCGAGCGCGGCCCAGAGCCCGGTGATCGTGAAGAGCAGCGGCGTGGCGCGGGCGTTGTTGTCCGCGACGTACTTGATCGAGAAGTCGTGGCTGATCAGCGCCCACTCCATCGCGAAGACGGAGAGCAGCGCGGCTGCGAGCACGACGAAGACGCAACGCCGGCCGGACCGGATCAGCTCGACGTTCTTGCGCTTCAGGCCCAGCGCGAGGAGGAATACCCCGACCGCCGACGCGCCGACACCCGAGCGCGATGCCCAGGATCCCGAGACCTGCTCTCATGCGCCGCCCGACGCAGCCCGGGGCGCGTGCTTGGTGTCGACCTTCGGCGGCGCGTAGTCGCTGCCGTGCTTGATCAGGATCCGGTCGCTGTCGAAGGGCGCGCCCGCGCCGCGATCGCCCAGTGGCCTTCCACCACGACCGGCGCCCGGCTCTTGAACAACTCGGGCGGGTCACCGTGGTGGATCACCTTGACGGTGTGCTTGCCGTCGGTCAGCGCGAAGTCGACGCCGGTGCCCCGCTCGTGGATCGAGCCGGGGACCACTGCGCCGGCCAGGCGGAACCGGCTCGTCCCCTGGCTCTTCTGGTCCTTCACCGCCTCGGAGACCGTGCGGAAGTACACGACGTTCTCGGAGAGCACGAAGGTGAGGACGATCACGGCGACGACCGCGAGCGCGCACCCGCCCGCGGCGACGATGTAGCGCGTCCGCTTCGACTTCCGCACGCGGGGCGGGAGCGGCGGCAGCTGGCCGGTCGAGCGGGGCGGAGCGGTCGTCACCGTTCGGGCTCGGGCGGTAGCGACTTCTCGGCCCGGCGGATGCGTACGGCCATCCGGCCGAAGTACGCGGCCAGGACGGCGCCGGTCAACGACCACCCGACCACGACGTACACCCACCCGTAGTCCGCGTCGGCGAGGTGGACTGCGAGCGTCATCGCCCGACCTCCACCGGGTCCGGTGCCGCATCGCCGTCACGCGGCGGGCCGATGCGGGCTGCGATCGCGAGGGCCACCTCGCGCTGCTCCATCTCGTCCTCCAGGGCGGCGAGCCGGTACCGGCGGTCGAGGAGGTACACGTAGAGGATGGTGAACGCGATGACCCCGATCCAGAGCGTCAGCGCCATGACGCCGTGGATGTGCGCGGACAGCTGCGGGTTGAACACCGTGGCCTTCTGGTGCAGCGTCCTCCACCATTCGACGGAGAAGTGGACGATCGGCACGTCGACGAACGCGATCAGGGCCGCGATCGCGTTGCGCTTGCCGGCGCCGACGGGATCACCGGTCGGGATGCGGCGCAGGGCGAGGTAGCCGAGGTAGAGGAAGAAGAGGACGGCGGTCGTGACCAGCCGCGCGTCCCACGCCCACCAGATGCCCCACACCGGGCGGCCCCAGAGCGAGCCGAGGATCAGCGTCAGCGCGGTGAACAGGACGCCGAGCTCGGCCGAAGCGCCCGCCAGGCGATCCCACACCATCGAGCGGGTCCGCGGCCAGAGGAACAGCACCGACGCGAGCGCGGTGACGCCGAACGCGAGGTAGGCGAGCCAGGCCGACGGGACGTGGAGGTACATCAGCCGCTGCGCCTCCTTCTGGGTCGCGTCCTCGGGCGCGCCCCAGAGGCCGAACAGCCCCAGGGCCACGAGCGACACCAGCGACGCCCACCCGAAGGCGCGCGACACGCGCGGGTCGAGGAGCCGGTCCCGACCCGCCTCGGACCCGGTCACCTCCCGACTGCTCATCGTTCCCGCTCCTGGCCCTGCGGGCCGGGGCGCTCGGCCCCCGCTCCGCTGGTCCACCGGCCGACGGTGTGGGTGGCTCCCGCTCCGCTCATGTCTCCTCCCACAGTGGTCCGAAGGCCAGCACGCCGATCGCCGTGTAGAGCACCGCGAAGATTCCCAGCAGCGCGACCCACGGCCACGCGTCCCCCGGAGCACCCTCGAGGCCGTCCTCGAAGGCCCGGGTCGCCCCGAGCATCACGGGTGCGAGCACCGGCAGCAGGAGCAGCGGCAGCAGCGTCTCGCGCAGCCGGAGCCCGGCCGCGAGCACGCCGTAGAGGGTACCGGTGGCGGCCAGGCCGATGGTCGCGGCCACCGCGGTCAGGATCAGGATGCCGATGCCGTGCACGTTCACGTCGTAGAGGAGCACCACGCCGGCGCCGAGGATCACCTCGAGGACGAGGAGCTCCACCGCGATCGCGGCAGCCTTGCCCAGGAAGATGGCCCCCCCGTCGAGCCCGGCGAGCCGCAGCCCGTCCCGGGCGCGGTGCTGCTCCTCGGTCGCGAACGCCCGCCCGATGGCGAGCAGGGCCGCGAGCAGGACCGCGATCCAGAACAGCCCCGGCGCGACCCGGGCCAGGATCCCGCGGTCGGGGTCCAGCGCGAAGGCGAACAGCAGGATCACGATCAGGCCGAACGGCACGATCTGCGAGATCGCGACCCGCGAGCGCGATTCGATGCGCAGATCCTTGCCGACCACCAGCGCGGCTTCCCGCCAGACCCCCATCAGGTGAGCGCTCCACGGGGCGCGACCGCGCTGGTCCGACCCGAATCGACCCGGACCTCCCGGCTGGCCAGCGCCCGGGCGAGCTCCAGCTCGTGCGAAGCCATCAGCACCGTCCGTCCCTCGGCGGGCGCGGCGGCGACGATCTCGTGCAGGACCTCGCGCCCGTCCGCGTCGAGCCCGGCGTGGGGCTCGTCGAGCAGCAGGAGCCGCGGATCGCGTACCAGCGCGGTGCCGAGCGCGAGCCGGCGCCGCTGGCCGGCGGAGAGCTTGGCGTGGGTCAGATCGGCGACCCCACCGAGCCCGAGTCGCTCGATCACCGGATCGGCCGCGGTGGCTCGGCCTCCCCCGGCTCGGGCCACGAAGCGCAGGTTCTCGCGCACGGTCAGGTCGTCGTAGCAGAACGTCTCGTGACCGACGAGGGCCAGCCCGCGCCGGGCGCCGCGGCGGTCCACGGCGAGGTCCACGCCGAAGACCTCGGCCTCGCCGGAGTAGAGGGGCACGAGGCCCGCGACCAGTCGCAGCAACGTCGTCTTGCCCGCGCCGTTCGGGCCCGCGAGGAGGACGACCTCCCCCGACTCGACGTCGAGGTCGGCGCCGGCCAGGGCCGGGAAGCGTCCGAGGAGGCACACGGCGGAGCGGAGTCTGACGACGAGCGGCACGCGAGCCTCCGGGGCCCCGGGTGGGGCGCGACCAGCGCCGATGAGTGTACGGATCCCCTTCCGGAACGGTCGAACCGGCGTCGGCGGCGCGCCGGAATCCGGCCCCGGCGGCGCGCCGGAATCCGGCCCCGGCGTGCCCGGGACCGGAGGGTGGCCCCGCCTACGATCCGACGATGCGACGGATCATCGGCGGCGTGGGGCGCGGCCTCATCACGGTCGGGATCCTGATCCTGCTGTTCGTCGCGTACCAGCTCTGGGGCACGGGGATCTACGAGTCGCGCCAGCAGGACAGGCTCCAGTCGCAGTTCCACGCCCAGCTCGCCCGGGAGAAGGCCGCGGCCCGACGCGCCGCCGCCGCGGCGTCGACCACCACGACCACCGTGCCCCAGGTGCCACCGGCCGTCGGCAGCGCGATCGGCATCATCCGGATCCCGAAGATCGGCCTCGAGCGGGCCGTCGTCCAGGGCATCGGGGTGGAGGACCTCCGCAAGGGCCCGGGCCACTACCCGGCCACTCCGCTCCCGGGCCAGCTCGGGAACGCGGCGATCGCCGGCCACCGCACGACCTACGGCGCGCCCTTCAACCGGATCGACGAGCTCGGCGCGGGCGACCCGATCATCATCTCGACGCTCGCCGGGACGTTCCACTACTCCGTCGTCGGCCACGTCATCGTGTCGCCGACCCAGGTCTCGGTCCTCGACCCCACCGCGGACGCGACCCTCACCTTGACGACGTGCAACCCGAAGTACTCCGCGTCGCAGCGCCTCGTGGTGAAGGCGGTCCTGGACAAGGACGCGAGCCCCGAGCCGCAGAAGGCACCGCCGCAGCCGGTGGCGAGCCGGGCCTCGCTGGACGACGCGCTGTCGGGTCGGGGCGAGACGCGGCTGCCGACGCTGTGGTTCGGACTGCTGACGCTGCTCGTCGGTGCCGGGTGGTGGCTGATCTTCCACCGCTACCACCGCTGGACGACCTGGCTCATGGGCGGGATCCCGTTCACCATCGTGCTGTTCGTCTTCTACTACCACCTCGAACGGCTGCTGCCCGCGAACTACTGACGCGTGGGTCGTGCGCCGCGCGGCTCCGGTCGCTAGGTGCCCGTGAAGCGCGGGAGGCGCTTCTCACCGAACGCGGCCAGCCCCTCCTGCAGGTCGGCGCTCGCGAACGCGCCTTGCTCGAGCGCACGGATCGTGGCGAGCGCGCCGTCGTCGAGCGCGGTCGCGTCGGCAACGACGTTCAGCGCGCGCTTGTGGCCCTGCACGCTCAACGGGGCGAGCTGCGCCACCTCGCCCGCGAGGTCGAGCGCGGCCGCCAGCGCGTCCGGCGCAACCCGTTGGGTGAAGCCGACCTGCACGAGCTTGTCGCCGGTCATCACCCGGGCCGAGAGCAGCACGTCGCGCGCCGCGCCCTGGCCGATCAGCACCGCCAGCCGCCGGATGTTGGCCGCGCTCAACAGCACGCCGAGCTTCGCCGCCGGGATCCCGACCTTCGCAGTCGGCGCCACCACCCGGAGGTCGCAGGCGACCGCCAGCTGCATGCCCGCGCCGAGCGCCGTCCCGTTGACCGCAGCGATCACCGGCGCCGGGTGGTCGACGATCGCGTCCAGGACCCGCTCGAACGCGGGCCGGAACGTGTCGCCGCCGCCGTGCTCGAGCCCGCCGGTGTCCTGCGCCCGGCGCTGGATGTCGGCGCCGGCACAGAAAGCCGCGCCCTCGCCGGTGAGCACGACCGCGCGCAGCGCGTGGGACTGCTCGAGGTGGCCGCGCAGATCGTCGCAGAGCTCGGCGTTGAGCGCATTGCGCTTGTCCGGACGGTCGATGGTCGCGACGCCGAGGTGCTCTCGGGGGACCGACCAGCGGATCACGGGTGCGGGGTCACGAGCGACGGTCGGTCAGCTCTCGTCGATCAGGGCGATCAGGTCGCCCTCCTGGACCACCTGTTCGGGCTCGACGTGGAGCTCGCGCACGACGCCCGGCACCTCCGTGATCACCGGGATCTCCATCTTCATGGACTCGAGGATGCAGATCTCGTCGCCCTCGGCGACCATCTGGCCCTCCTCGGCGACGACCTGCCACACGTTCGCGGTGATCTCCGCCCGGATCTCGGCCATGGGCGCACAGTACCCGGCACCCATCCGAACCGCGGTCATGGACCGAGCCTTCGACCGGCACCGACCCGCGTTCGCTCAGACGATCGCGGAGTCCGCCACCGGCACGCCGGCGACCCGTACCGACACCGGCGTGCCGGGCTGGAGCCCGAGCCGGTCGCTGGTTCCACGGGTCATCTGCACCCAGACCTCGCCGGCCGCCGTCGTGAGGTCCACGCCCTCGAGCCGAGGCGCACGATGCGCTCCACCGTTCCCGCGACGGCTTCGCGACCGGCGGGCCGGTGACGAGCTCCAGATCGTGCGGGCGCACCGGCCGGCCGGCGAGCGTCGTGACCGGACCGAGGAAGTTCATCACGAAGTCGTTCGCCGGTGTGTCGTAGAGCTCGTCGGGCGTGCCGGTCTGCTCCACCCTCTCCCTTCGCGATGACCACGATGAGGTCGGCGACCTCCATGGCCTCCTCCTGGTCGTGCGTGACGAACACGGTGGTCACGTGCACCTCGTCGTGCAGACGGCGGAGCCAAGTGCGCAGCTCCTTGCGCACCTGGGCGTCGAGGCGCCGAACGGCTCGTCGAGCAGGAGCACCTCGGGCTCCACGGCGAGCGCACGCGCGAGCGCCATGCGCTGTCGTTGCCCGCCCGAGAGCTGCGACGGGTACCGGAGCGCGAGGTGCTCGAGGTGCACGAGCTCGAGCAGCTCCGTCACCCGGGCCCGGATCTCGCTCCTTGGGGCGCTTGCGGATCGTCCATCCCGAACGCCACGTTCTTGAACACGGTCATGTGCTTGAACGCGGCGTAGTGCTGGAACACGAAGCCGGCGTTGCGCTGCTGGGGCGGGAGATCGGTGGACTTCGGTCCCGGCGATCTCCACCCGGCCCGAGTCCGGGGTCTCGAGGCCCATCGATCACCCGGAGCAGCGTCGTCTTGCCGCCGCCGCTCGGCCCGAGCAGCGCCGTGAGCGACCCGGTGGGGATGTCCACCGACACGTCGTCGAGGGCGACGAACTGGCCGAAGCGCTTGCCGACGTTGCGGACACTCGATGCTCATCGGACAGTCTTCCTCCGGGCGTACGAAGTTGAGCAGCAACAGGGCGAGTGATCGCGATCATCGCGAGCAGCGAACGCGACCGAATACGCACCGGACTGGTTGAAGTTCTGGAAGTACGTGCCCGACGAGCAGCGGTGCGGTCTGCGTCTTGTCCTGCGATGTTGCCCGACACGACGAGGACGGCGCCGTACTCGCCCAGGCAACGAGCGAGGGTCAGCACGACGCCGTAGGCGAGCGCCCAACGGATCGCGGGGCAGCGTGATCCGACGGAAGGTCTGGGTCGACGACGCACCGAGCGTCCACGCGGCCTGCTCCTGCTCGTCGCCGATCTCCTCGAGCACCGGGCACGACGTCGCGGACCACGAGTGGGAGCGACACGAACATCGTCGCGATCACCATGCCCGGCAGCGAGAAGATCACCTTCACGCCCTGCGTCGGCGATCCAGCTCACCGATCGGACGCGTTCGGGCCGTACTACGAGGATCAGCGCCAGCCCGACGACGACGGGCGACACCGCGAACGGCAGATCGATCGAAGGCGCTGAACACCCGCTTGCCCCGCCAATCGATGGCGCACCTAGCAGGATCGAGGCCACGATGCCGAAGATCGTGTTCCCGAGGACCGCCCAGAAGGCGACCACCAGCGTGATCCGGAACGCGTGCAGCGCCATCCGGTTGGGTCAGGTCGTCCCAGACCTGGCCGCTGCCGTGATCGAAGGTGCGCCAGAACAGCAGCCCGAGCGGCAGGAGCAGGATCGCGCCGACGTAGAGCGACCGCGATGGTGCCGCAGGCCGATCCGTGCCGCGCGACTCCCACCGACGCCTCGCCGTCGTCGCGCTAGCCACTGCGCCGCCCGCATCGCTGCAGACGGTCGAGCAGGAGCAGCATCACGAGTGCCAACGCGAGCAGCACGATCGAGACCGCCGCGGCACCGGACGGGCGGTCGCTCTCGATCTGGCGAGTAGATGAAGACCGGCGCGACCTGTGTCTTCAGGGGGATGTTGCCCGAGATGAGCACGGTGGCGCCGAACTCGCTGATCGCACGGGCGAAGGCCAGCTCCGGTCCCGGCCGACGATCGCGGGGACGAGGTTCGGCAGGATCACGCGCCGGAACGTCGTGAAGCGCGACGGCGCCGAGCGAGAGCGCAGCCTCTTCCATCTCGCGGTCGAGCTCCAACAGCACCGGCTGCACCGTGCGCACGACGAAGGGCAGGGTCACGAACAGCAGTGCGAACACGACGCCGCTCACCTTGAACGCGAGGTCGATGCCGATGGGGCTGTTCGGCCCGTAGAGCGCGATCACCAGGATCCCGGCGACGATCGTCGGCAGCGCGAACGGCAGGTCGATCACGGTGTCGAGCACCCGCTTGCCGGGGAAGTGATCGCGCACGAGCACCCACGCGATGAGCGTCCCGAGCACGGCGTTCGACGGCGGCGACGCCGAGGCCGGTGAAGAGGGTCAGCTTGAGCGCCGCCCAGGCCTCGGGCGTGGTGATCGCGTCCCAGAAGCCGCTCAGACCGTCGTCGAAGCCCTTCGCGACGAGGAACGCGAGCGGAAGGACGACCACGATGCTGAGGTACATCGAGGCGAGCCCCAGCCCGATGCCGGTGCCCCGCCCGCTCCGCACCCGCCCGCCGGTGGCGGGCGGGTGCAGGTCGAGCGGCTCGGATCTCGGTCGCGGTCACGTCAGATCGCTACTTGGTGGTCGCGACACCGTTGTTGCGCTCGATCTTCGTGACGATGCCGTTCTCCGGGTCGAAGAACTTGTCGGTCACCTTCGTCCAGCCGCCGAGCTGGTCGATCGTGAACAGTCCCTTCGGGGTCGGGAACTGACCCGGCTTCGCCGTCGCTCGTGACGACGGGGCGGTACCCGTTCTCGGCGAAGATCTTCTGCGCGGTCTTGGAGTAGAGGAACGCCACGAAGGCGGCGGCCTGCTTCTTGTGCTTCGACTTGGCGCTGACTGCTACCGGGTTCTGGATCAGGATCGTCTTGCTCGGGATCTTGTACGAGAGCGACTGGCCGTTCTGCTTGGCGAAGATCGCCTCGTTCTCGTACGAGATGAGCGCGTCGCCCTTGCCGCCGGCGAACGTCTGGAGCGCAGCCCGACCGCTGTCCGGCTGCACAGGGACGTTCTTGAAGAGCTTGTCCAGGTAGGCGTTGCCGACCCGGGGCTTCTTGCCGAGGCCGGAGATCGCACCGTAGGCAGCCATGACGTTCCACCGCGCCGAGCCCGACGCCGCGGGGTTCGGGGTGACGACCTCGACACCCGACTTCGTGAGCGAGGACCACGTCGAGAGCTTCTTCGGGTTCCCCGAGCGGGTCACGATCACGGCCACCGAGTTGGTCACGAAGCCGTGGTGCCGGTTGTGGTTCCAGTTCTCGTTGACGATCCCGGCGTCGACGAGCCGGGTCACGTCGGGCTCCAGCGAGAACTCCACCACATCGGCCGGCTGGCCCGAGACCACGGCCCGGCTCTGGTCGCCGGAGGCGCCGTAGGACTGGGTGAAGGTGATGTTCTTGCCCGCCGCGGTCTTCTGGAACGCCGGGATGATGTCCGCACAGGCGGCCTGGGGCGTGCTGTAGGCCCCGGGCGAGCTCGGCCGCGGGCAGCGACGCGGCCTTCAGGGGGCCGGAAGCGGCGCCGGCCGAGCCGGCTCCGCCGACTGCCACCACCGGGGCCGAGAGCGTGACTGCGCCCACCAGCAGGGCGGCGCCTCGAGTGAACTTCATCAGCAGGAACCTCCAGAGCACCAATACTACCTAGTTAGTAGAGATGATGGGGATTGTAGGCTTTCGGGCCCCACCCATCAACTCGGATCTCCAGAGCCCTCGGCCGTGAGCGCACACCTCCCGGGCACCCCTACGATCCGCGCCCGTGCACCGAGCGATCGACCGGGACCGGCTGGCCGCGCTGCGAGCGGACGAGGCGGACCGGTTCGCTCGCGCCCACCCTGGCTCGCAACAGCTCGCGACGCGCGCCGCCGGATCACTGCTCGGCAGTGTGCCGATGAACTGGATGGCGTGCTGGCCCGGGCAGTTCCCCGTGTTCGCCGCCGAGGCGTCCGGCGCGCGTGTCGTCGACGTCGACGGCCACGAGTACGTCGACTTCTGCCTCGGCGACACCGGCGCGATGACCGGGCACTCCCCTCCCGCCGCCGTCGCGGTGATCGCCGATCGCGCGAAGCACGGCATCACGTTCATGCTCCCGACCGAGGACTCGCTCGCGGTCGCCGAGGAGCTCGCACACCGGTTCGGGCTCCCCTCTGGCAGATCGCATCGAGCACGACCGACGCGAACCGGTTCGCGCTCCGCCTCGCCCGGCAGGCGACCGACCGCCAAAAGATCCTCGTGTTCGACTGGTGCTACCACGGCACCGTCGACGAGACGTTGGTGACGCTGGACGCGCCACTGCCGCGTTGTTCCGCGCGAAGGTCGGATGGGACCACCCGTCGACCCCACGCTCACGACCAAGGTGGCGCCGTTCAACGACGTCGACGCCCTGGCCGCGGCGCTCGAGCCCGGCGACGTCGCGTGCGTGCTCGCCGAGCCCGCCATGACGAACATCGGGATCATCCATCCTGACCCCGGCTACCTCGACGCGGTGCGGGACCTGACCCGGCGGACCGGCACACTCCTCGTCATCGACGAGACCCACACGATCTGCGCGGGCCCGGGCGGCTACACCGCGCACGCACGGCCTCGACCCCGACCTCCTGACGATCGGCAAGCCGATCGCCGCCGGGCTCCCGGCGGCGGCCTACGGGATGACCCGGGAGGTCGCGGACCGGGTGCGCCCCGCAGCGACCGGTTCCGATAGTGACGTGAGCGGTATCGGCGGCACGCTCGCCGGCAACACGCTCGCGCTGGCCGCGATGCCGCGTCACCCTCGCCGAGGTCCTGACCGACGCGGCGTTCGCGCACATGCTTCCGCTCGCCGAGCGGTGGGAGACCGGCGTCCAGTCGGTCATCGACGACCGGCAGGTGCCGTGGAGCGTCACCCGTCTGGGCGCACGGGCGGAGTACTGGTTCCTGCCCCAGCGGCCACGCCACGGTGCCGAGGCCGCGTCCGGGGTGGACGAGGAGCTCGACGGCTTCATGCACCTGTACGCGCTGAACCGCGGGATCCTGCTGACGCCGTTCCACAACATGGCACTGATCTCGCCCGACACGACCGCGGCCGACGTCGACCGCCACACCGAGGTCTTCGCCGCCGCGGTCGCCGCGTTGCTGGGCTGATCGATGGCGAACGTCCGAGCGCGTCGGTCGCGCGCTCAGAACGAGGGTGAGCTCTCGTCGAATTCGGCCGCAACGAAGCGACGGTCGTGCACCCCGGCGGCCCGGCCGGAGGCGAGCCACACGATCGGGGGGCCCATCACCGCCGGGTCCAGCAGACCGGCCCGGACCTCGGAGGGAACCTCGTCGGGGACCATCCCGGTCATCGTGCCGCCGCCGGGCAGCAGGAGGTTGACGGTCACCGAGCTCCCCGCCAGGTCCGCGGCCATCACCCGCGACAGCGCCTCCACGCCGGCGCCCGCCGGCCCGTAGGGCACGAAGCCCCGCCGGACCATGGTCTGCTCGTTCATCGAGATGTTGACGACACGACCACCGCCGTCGCGGAGCATCCGGGGCACCACCGCGCGCGCCATCAGGAAGCAGCCGACGAGCTTGGTGTCCACCACGTCCCGAAACCCGTCGGGGTCGACCTCCCAGAACGGCTGCGGCTGCGACATGAAGCGGGGATTGACCGTTCGCATGCCGATGCCCGCGTTGTTGACGAGCACGTCGATGCCGCCCCATGCCTCGCGAGCGCGATCGACGCAGCCCGCCACCGAACGTTCGTCACGCACGTCGAGCGCGCACGGGATCGCCGAGGCACCGAGCGCCGCCGCGATCTCTCGCGCTCGACCCACGTCGCGGCTGGTGACCATCACCCGCGCGCCCGCATCGGCCAGTGCAGCAGCCATCGCCGCGCCCAGACCGCTGCTGCCGCCGGTGACCACCACGCGGATTCCGTCGAGCTCGCTCATCTCACGATGGATCGTCACGACGTCCCCGATCAGTCCCGATCAGACCGGGAGGACGCCGTGCTTGCGCCACGGGCGGTCGACCCGCTTGTCCCGGCTCACCTGCAACCCGTTCCAGATCGCGCGGCGCGTCTCGGCGGGATCGATGACATCGTCGAGCTGCGCATGGCCCGCGGCGATGTACGGATCGATGTTGGCCCGGATCTCCTCGGCCAGCTCGAGCTGCTTGGCGACGCGCTCCTCCTCGGGCACCGCCTCCAGTGTCCGGCGGTGGATGATCGCGACCGCCCCGTCCGGACCCATCACCGCGATCTCGGCGGTCGGCCACGCGACGATGTAGTCCGCCTCGTAGGCCAGCCCGTTCATCACGAAGTAGCCGGCGCCGTAGCTCTTGCGCAGGATGATGCTGACCTTCGGCACCGTCGCCTCGCTCACCGCGAAGAGCATCTTGGCGCCGTGGCGGATGATCCCCTGCTTCTCCACCGCGGAACCGACGATGAAGCCGGGCACGTCGTGGAGGAACACCAGCGGGATCCCGAACGCATCGCACAGCCAGACGAAACGCGCCGCCTTGTCGGCCGCGTTCACGTCGAGCGCGCCGCCGAGGACCATCGGCTGGTTCCCGACGATCCCGACCGGCTGCCCTCCGACCCGGGCCAACCCGGTGACGAGGTTCTTCGCCCACTCGGGCTTCATCCAGCGCACCTCGCCGTCGTCCACGACCGCGGTGACGACCTTGCGCATGTCGTACGCACGCCGGGGCGCGGTCGGCACGACGGCGTAGAGCTCCTCGACCCGCCGATCCACCGGGTCCGAGCACGCGCGCACGGGTGGCGCCTCGCCGTTGTGCTGCGGGAAGTAGGACAGGTAGTCCCGCACGACCCGGAGGCACTCGGCGTCGTCGGCCACCTCGAGGTCGGCCACGCCGCTGATCCTCGTGTGCACCGCGGAGCCGCCCATCTCCTCCTCGGAGACGTCCTCGCCGACCGCGGCCTTCACGAGGTGCCGGCCTCCGAGCGCCATCGACGACGTCCCCTTGACCATCGGCACGAAGTCGGCCAGCGCCGGGATGTACGCGGTACCGGCGGCGCAGTGGCCCATCATCGCCGCGACCATCGGCACCACGCCGCTCATCGCGACCTGCTCACGGAAGAGGTCGCCCGCGCCGGCGAAGGTCGAGCCGCTCGTCGCCTGGATGCGCGCTCCCGCGGAGTCGAGCAGCCACACCATCGGGATCCGCTGGCTCAGCGCGAGGTGGCGGAGGCGGCGGATCTTGTTCTCGCCGACCGCGCCCATCGACCCCGCCATCACCGTGAAGTCGTACGCCGCGACCGCCACCTTGCGACCTTCGATCTCGCCGACGCCGGTGACCGAGCCGTCGGCCGCGAGATAGCGGTCGCCCAGACCCGGGTCCATGTGGTCGGCGAGCATCCCGTACTCGACCCAGGTGCCGGGATCGAGCAGCAGGTCGAGCCGTTCGCGCACCAGGAGCTTGCCGAGCGATCGCTGCCGTTCGACGAACTTCTCCCCACCCATCCCGAGCGCGCGCTCGCGCCGCTCGGCGAGGTCGCCGACCATCGGCCCCCAGTCGTGCACGTCGCCGCCGCCGGTGGATGTCATGGCGTCACTCTTGCACCCGCGCCGTCGACGGACCTCGCCTCGGCCATGTCGCGCTAGCGGCCCTTCCACTCCGGGGTGCGCTTCTCGGCGAACGCGGCGACACCCTCCGCCGCGTCCTCCGACTGCGTGTGGACCGTGAGCATCGCCTGCAGGTGGTCGAGCGCGGCGTCGCCGTCCATCTCCAGCACCCGGTAGAAGGCGTCCCTCCCCCACCGGAGCACGAGGGGCGACTTCGCCGCCAGCGACCCGGCGAGCTCGTCCACGGCTGCGTCGAGCTCGGAGACGGGCACGACCCGGGTGACGAAGCCGATGCGCTCGGCCTCGTCGGCGCGGACCCTTCGTCCGGTCATCTGCAGCTCGAGCACCTTCTTCGGCGGCATCGAGCGCAACAGCGGGACCGTGATCATGTAGGGCCACAGGCCGACGTTGACCTCCGGTGTGCCGAACTGCGCGTCGTCGGCGGCCACGACGAAGTCGCACGCCAGCGCGAGGCCGAAACCGCCGGCGAGTGCGTACCCGCGCACGCGGGCGATCGTCGGCTTGCCGAGTGCCCAGAGCTCACGGAACAGCGCGGCCAGGAGGCCCCGTCCATCGTGCGCGGCGGCCGCGCCCGCGTTCTGCGCGATGCCGCCGAGGTCCGCGCCGGCGCAGAAGGCGCGGTCACCGGCGCCAGTGAGGATGACGACGCGCACCGACTCGTCCTGCTTCGCCGTGTCGACTGCGTCGCGCAGACCCTGCATCACGCCGTACGACATCGCGTTGCGACGCTCGGGGCGGTTGATCGTGACGCGCGCGACGCCGCCGTCGACGTCGTACAGCACCTCGGGCTCGGCCATACCCGGATGGTAGGCACGGACCGGGGGTCCGCAGCGGCCGCTGCGCCTCTCGCTACGGTTGACGCGTGCTCGTCTACGTGATCGCGTTCGGCGTCGCGATCCTGATCGTGCCGCTCACCGGCGGGCAGTTCCGCCGGCTGGGACGGATCCGGGTGCGGCGGATCGGACTGCTCTTCGCGGGGCTCGGGATCCAGATCCTGCTCGAGGTCGTCGACCTTCCCCGGGCGCGCTTCGACGACGTCGGGCTCGCGCTGCTGCTCGCGTCCTACGTCTTCATCATCGGGTTCGGGCTGTCCAACCTCCTGCTCACCGGGATGGGCGTGATCACCGTCGGGATCGCCATGAACGCGTTCGTGATCGCGCTCAACCAGGGGATGCCCTACCGCGTCCCCGAGGGCGTCCGGCGCGAGACCACCGTGAAGCACCGGCCCGAGAAGCCCGACGACATCCTTCCCGTGCTCGGCGACTCCATCGCGCTCGGCTCCCCCTTCAACGCGTCGATCTCGTTCGGCGACCTGGTCATCGCCGTCGGGCTGGTCGACCTCACGTACCGGGCCAGCCGGCGACCGCGCCGGTCGCGGTCGCGTGCGCCGGGACCGCCGGACGACCTCGACCCGCCCGCGCCGGACCCCGACGCCACCGCGGACCTCGCGCTAGTGGGCGGCGGCGGGCACGCGTGAGCCCGCGACCCGCTCGAGCGCGTCCAGCACCCGCGGGTCGTAGACGTACCCGGGACCGGAGTACATCGCCTCGATCGCCCCGTCGTTGTACGCGGGATCACCCGCGGTGAGCTCGTCGAAAGCGCTCACGACCCGCAGGATCTGACTACCGACCGACGCGGTGTCGGAGGCGAGCAGATCGCCGGCCGGGCGCAGGTAGTCGGTCTCGCGCAGGATCTCCGCGCCCTTGTCGGTCACCTCGCTCGGCTCGATCGGCCGGCCGCGCACCTCAGGGTCGTCGAGGCAGAGGTGGCCGAGGTGGTGGAGCAGCGCCGCGGCGCGGAGGTAGTCGAGGTCGCCCGGCGGCAGGTGCAGCTCGCGGCCGAGGTCGACCGAGAGGTTCGCGACGCGCTCGGCATGGCCGGCGCGGACCAGGCCCGCGAGCTCGGGGACGACCGAGAGCGCGCTGATCGTCTGCTCGTAGGTGCGCCGGATCGACGCGAGCCGCTCGAACGAGTACCAGGCTGCGAGCAACGGGATCGAGAACAGCAGCGGCCCCCACAGCCCCATGCCCTCGAGCCCGCCGATCCCCCGGTACCCGACGGACATGAGCATCCCGCCGGTGACGAGCGCGAGATCCGCGGACCGGCCGTGCATGGAGAGGTAGAGGCGACGAGCCCGCACGACGTGGAGGAGGTCGTCGACGACGATCTCGGCGACGCCGGCCGCGAGCAGCGCGGTCAGCACGATCCAGCGGTGGTCGGCTCCCTGCATCGCGTCCGCGACTGCATGGAAGGCGCCCAGTGCGGCGATCGCGGCGCCCAGGCGGATCGCCGTGACCCAGACCCGGTCCCAGGCTGACTCGTCGACCCGCAGCAGGCAGGCCACGGCCTCGGCCGCGACCACCGTGACGAGGAACTCCGAGGGTGACGCGGCGCGGACCAGGACCAGGACCACCGCGTACGACAACGGCAGTGGCGCGCGCTCGGCCGGGCGGAGCACGAGCAGCTCACCGGCGACGATCGCGGCACCCAGGACCGCGAGCGCGGTCGACGAGCCGCCCGGATCGACGAGCTCGGCCACCGCGGCGGCGATCCCGCCGAGCACGAGCACGAGCAGCAGGCGCCGGCGCAACGTCATCGGCCCGCCGCCTGCTCGGAGCCGTTCTCGATCTCGCGCAACAGGTCACCGAGCCCGGCGGACCCGGTCCCGGCCTCGGGGGCGTCCACGTGGTGGACGACTTCCTCGTGGCCGCGGCCGTGAAGCTCGTGACGCTGCTCGATGGCGATGATCAGCGCGTCGACGACGCGTGGATGGAACTGCTTGCCCGAGTTCTTGCGCAGCTCGTCGAACGCGGTCTCCTGCGGAAGGGCGCGCCGGTACGAGCGTGTGGACGTCATCGCGTCGAACGCGTCGGCGACCGCGACGATGTGCGGCTCGATCGGCTGCCCGCGGTCGTCCGCCACGGGCGCGAACTCCGCCGCTTCGCTCGTCGCGCTCGGCGCAACCGGCGCGAGGAAGTCGATGCGCGTGAGGATCTCGACCGAGACGTCCTCGTGCATGCGGACCTGTGCGAACTCCTCGGCGGTGAGCTTGCCCTTCTTGTTCAGGAGGTGGTTCGGCACCACGAGCTTGCCCACGTCGTGCATCAGCGCGGCGAAGCGCAGCCGCTCGAGCCTCGAAGGCGACATCCCGAGCTCGGTGCCGATGTACTCGGCGTAGCGTGCGACGCGCTCCGCATGCCCGGCCGTGTACGGGTCCTTGGCCTCGAGGGCGCCGATGAGCGTCCGCACGGCGGCCTCCTGGGACTCCTTCAGCGCCAGGTAGGAGGCGAACGTCTGGCGGGCGACCAGGATCGGCACGACGAGCAGCGGGACGACCACCGCGCCGTAGTCCAGGTACAGCGCGCCGAGGAACACGCCCATCAGGGCGAACGGGTACATCTGCAGGAGTGCCCCGCCGAACGAGCGCCAGGTCGCGGGCCACTCGTCGGTCCAGAGCTTGAGCGACACGGTCAGCAGCGCCAGGTTCACGACGGCGAACGCGGACGTCGCCGGCACTGCGAGGAGGAGGAGCTGCGCGGGTGTGTGGGTGCCGGCCGGGGCGAGCGCGTTGAAGACGATCGCGGACACGAGCGTCGAGAGTCCGAAGTTCGCGCTGTTGAAGAGCGGCTTGCGCCACTCGTGGGAGCGGATGTGCGGCCAGTAGAAGCCGCCGCACATCCCGACGAGGAGCGGACCGAGCAGCGCGCCCGGGTCGGAGAACACGACGATCGCGGTCATCCCGAGCATGAAGCTCGCGCTGGCCCCCGCACCGCTCGGCAGGTCCACGACCTGGTTCTCGGCGAGGGCGAACAGCGCGCCCAGGATCAGGACTGGGGCGATCGCCGGCATCGGACCGCGCGCCGCGAGCACGACCGCGGTCGCGACCGCAGCCGTGGCCAGGGCCACGCAGTAGACCGTTGCTCGGATGGGGATGTCGCGTTGCACGATCGTCCGTTCATGGGGCGGAGGCGGCAAGGCCTCGGCTGCTACCTATCAGTGGTGGCTGAACCCGGCACCGCCGGCGAGCAGCAGCGCAGCGGCCGCAGTCGCCAGCAGAGCAACACGGACGTAGACCTTCTTCATGGGAGATCACCCTCTTCGAGAGTTCCTCCCTGGCGCACAGCTAGAGCCCCAGAGGGATTCCGCTTCGCTTCGTAGACCCTTCGGTCCCGATCACGTGCACCGAGGCCTTGCCGTCTCCGTCAGATCACCCGGACGTCGTCGCCTCCTCCCTGAACCAGCTCATGTCAGCTCACGCCGCTGCGAGTTGCTTCGGCACGCGGCGAAATCGACTGTAGGCCCCGGATTCCTCGGCGCAACTGCGCTTCGCGACCTCACGGGAGGGCCCACAACAACAACAGCGACGGATCGACCCCTCACAGACAACGTCGACCACATCAGTCTCACAGACAACACCCCGCGTGGCAAGGAACCTCGGAAAACCACCAGATGTGGTCGGGCCGGCCCTAGTCTCGATCGCTGGCGGGGGGAAACGGAGCGCAGGCGTCATGGACGATCGGGGAGCACGGGTGGCGGAGCACGGGTCCGAGAAGCAGGAAGCGACGGACGGCGCCGAGGACGAGGTCCTCGAGCTCGAGCGGGAGCTCTGTCGGCTCCCGGAGATCTCGGCCGCCCGGGTCGTGACCGACGAGAGCGGCCGCCCCACCGAGGTCCACATCCTCGCCGACACCGCCAAGCACGCCAAGCAGGTGGTGCGCGACGTCCAGTCCGTCGCGCTGGCGAGCTTCGGCATCGAGCTGGACCGGCGCATCGTGTCCGTGGTCCAGCTGGGAAGCCCTTCCAATGGCAACGGGCAGCCCGAGGCCGCGGCCGACCTCGGGTTCCGACCCGTGCTCGTCAACACCACCGCCGAGGTGAGCGGCCTGCGGTCCCTCGTGCGGGTCACGCTCGGCTGGGGCGACAACGAGGCCGTCGGCTTCGCCGAGGGCTCGATCGCGTCGACCGCCCGCCACCGGCTCGTCGCCACCGCGACCGTCGACGCGCTGCGCCAGCTCGAGACGGCCGCCGAGTGCATCGACGTCGACAGCGCCCAGATCGTCCGCGTGGGTGCCCACGACGTCGCGATCGTCACCGTGGTGTTCGTGCTCCCGCCCGGCGAGCAGCTCGTGTCGGGCTCGGCGATCGTCCGCCAGCACGCCGAGGCCGACACCGTCGTGCGCGCGGTGCTCGACGCGACGAACCGGCGCCTCCCGTCGCTCGGCTGATCACCGCTGAGCTGATCACCGCTGAGCTGATCACCGCTCGGAGGAGCTCGGCACGACCGGCGTAACGTCGGTGGACATGGGAGCGGCCGCCACGTTCGTCTCGTACCGGCTCGGCGGCACCGACGGCGTCTCGATCGAGTCGGCAAAGTGGATGCGCGCGCTCGCGACCCTCGGATTCACCTGCCGACGCGTCGCAGGAGAGATCCACGGACCGGCCGAGCCCGGCGACCTGACCGTCCCCTGGCTGGCGCTGCTGCCCGACGGCGCCCGTCAGGTGCCCGGGCCCCGCGACGCAGCCACGCTCTTCGAGGCCGCGGACCTGGTCGTCGTCGAGAACGTGTGCTCCCTCCCGCTCAACCTCCCCGCCGCGCGCCGATCGCGACCGTGGTCGACGCGACCTCGGCGCGGGTCGTGCTGCACCACCACGATCTGCCGTGGCAACGAGCCGCGACACTGGACGTCACAGATCTGCCGCGGCGCGCCGGCGGCGCGCTGCACGTCACGATCAACGCGATCGCGTCGCCGGGAGCTCGCCGAGCGCGGCATCGACGCGGTCGAGATCACCAACTCGTTCGACGTCGACGCGCCACCGGGCGACCGCGACGGGACGCGCCGGACGTTGGGCTTCGCCGCCGACGAGATCGTGCTGCTCCAACCGGCGCGCGCGATCCCGCGCAAGAACGTCCCCGCCGCACTGGTCTTCGCCGAGGAGCTCGCCGCGCTGGTCGCACCACGACAGGTCCGGTTCTGGCTGACCGGGCCGGCGGAGGACGGGTACGCACCCGAGCTCGACGCCCGGCTGCGTGACGCGCGCGGTCCCGGTCACCCTCGGACTCGGGCCGACGCCCGCCGACGCGTACGCCGCGGCCGACGTCGTCGTCTTCCCGTCGACGGTCGAGGGGTTCGGCAATCCGGTGATCGAGTCGGTCATCGCCCGCCGGCCGCTGGTCGTCGGCCACTATCCCGTCCTCGACGAGATCCTGGCCCACGGCTTCGAGCTGTTCTCCGTGGACGAGCCCGAAGCCGTCGCGAAGTGGCTCGCCGACCCGGACCCGGGCATCCTCGAACGGAACCTCGAGCGGGCGCGCGCCCACTACGCGTCGAGTGACCTCGCCCGGCGCGTCGACGACGCGTTCCGTGCCCACGGTTGGACGCGGTGGTGACCCCCGACGAACGCGCCGACCCGGTCGCGCAGCGACGGATCCGCATCGGGCGGATGGTCGGGCTCGCCAAGCGCGTGGGCTACCTCGGCCTGCTCGTGGCGGTTTTCGCGTTCTTCGTCGGCGCGGCGACCGGCTTCCCCGGCTGGGCGGTCGGGATCACGATCGCGGGGCTCGTGGTCGGGATCGTGGTGCTGCCGATCCCCATCATCCTCGGCTACGGGATCCGGGCCGCGGAGCGCGAGGAGCGGGGCGGCGGTCGGTTTCATTGACCGCACGGTCAAGGGTTAGATTGCCCGCGACCGCACGTCCCGAAGTCGTGCCCAGGGGGAGCAGCTATGCCGAAGGCCGCCGTCGCAACCGAAGTCGGGAAGCCGCTCGAGATCATGGACCTCGACCTCGCGGACGCGAAGGAAGGTGAGGTCCGCATCCAGCTCGGCGCCTCCGGGGTCTGCCACTCGGACCTCTCGGTCACCAACGGGACGCTGCCGCTCGCCCTCCCCGCGGTGCTCGGCCACGAGGGCGCCGGGACCGTGGTGCAGGTCGGCGCAGGCGTGGACAACCTGAAGGTCGGCGACCACATCGTCGTGTCCTGGGTGCCCCAGTGCGGCAAGTGCTACACGTGCCTCCACGACCAGGGGGAGATCTGCGAGGTCGGCTCGGTGGCCGCGATGAGCGGCGGCATGCTCGACATGACGTCCCGGTTCTCGCGCGACGGCGCACCCGTGTTCCAGATGGCCGCATCCGGCACGTTCTCCCAGGAGACCGTGGTCCCCGCGATCGGCGCGGTGAAGGTGGACGACAGCATCCCGATCGACGCCGCGGCGCTGATCGGCTGCGGGGTCCTGACCGGTTTCGGCGCGGCCGTCAACACCGCGAGCATCCGCAAGGGTGACACCGTCGCGGTCATCGGCTGCGGTGGCGTCGGCCTCAACGTGATCCAGGGCGCCAAGCACGCCGGCGCGGAGCGCATCATCGCCGTCGACATGGTCGACGGGAAGCTCGCCCGGGCCGAGAAGTTCGGAGCCACGACGCTCGTGAACGCGAAGACCGACCCGGTGGCCCAGGTGATGGAGCTGAGCGGCGGCCGCGGCGCCGACGTCGCGTTCGAGGTGATCGGTCTCGGCCCGACCATCGAGCAGGCGTTCGCGATGACCCGGCGTGGCGGCCAGGCGATCATCGTCGGCGTGCCCGCGTTCGACGTCACGATGACGATCGCCCCGGCGATGGACCTGCTGTTCCAGGAGAAGCAGATCCGGGGCAGCTGGTACGGCTCCTCGAACGTCCACCGCGACGTCCCCGCCCTCGCCAAGCTCTACACCGAGGGCACGCTCCTGCTCGACGAGCTCATCTCCCAGGAGATCGAGCTCGAGCAGGTGAACGAGGCGCTCGACGTGATGGGATCCGGCGAGATCGCCCGCTCGGTCATCAAGTACAGCTAGGAGCGCCGTGCGCTATCGACGGTTCGGCACCAGCGACCTCGAGGTCTCCGAGGTCGGGTTCGGCACCTGGACCATCGCCAGCGACTGGTGGGGTCACATCGAGGACAAGCAGGGCCTCCTGCACGCGGCCCTCGATGCCGGGATCAACTTCATCGACACCGCGCCGGTCTACGGCGACGACGGCATCGGTGAGTCGCTCCTCGCGGACGTGCTCAGGACCAACCGGGAGGACATCGTCCTCACCACCAAGTGCGGCTACGACCAGGACGCGCCGCGCATGTTCCCCGGCCAGTCGGAGCGCCCGCAGGACTGGCACCCCTCGTCGATCCGGCTCCAGCTCGAAGGCTCGTTGCGCCGGCTCGGCACGGACTACGTGGACCTGTACCAGCTGCACAACGCGCGCATCGAGCCGGTGCTCGACGACGAGCTCTGGGAGGTGCTCGCGCAGCTGCGCCACGAGGGCAAGATCCGCGAGGTCGGTGTCGCGCTCGGGCCGGCGATCGGTTGGATCGAGGAGGGCGTCGAGTCGATCCGACGCCGGGACATCGCGTCGCTCCAGACCGTCTTCAACATCATCGAGCAGGAGCCGGGCCTGACCTTCGCGGCGGAGATCCGCGAGCGGGGCAAGGACATCGGCCTCATCGCACGGGTGCCCCACGCGTCGGACACGCTCTCGGGCAAGGTCACGCGCAACACCGTCTTCCCGCCCGAGGACCACCGCTCGCACCGCAACCGCGACAACATGCTCGACAACTTCGACAAGGCCGACACGCTCGCGTTCCTCTGGGAGGGCACCGGTCGGACCCGGGGCCAGGCCGCCATCGCGGGCATCCTGGCGAACCCGGCCTTCACCACCGTCCTGCCGACCAACGTCGAGGTCGACGACGTCCGGGAGTACGCGGCCGCGGTCGACCTGCCCCTGACCGCAGACGAGATCGCGCACCTCGACGAGCTCTGGCGGGACAACTTCGGGGTCGAGAACCGCTTCGAGATGCCGATGAAGGCGAGCCACTAGTGGTGGGTCCGGTGACCCACCGCTCGACCCACCGCCTGTAACGTCCAGGGCGTGTCGATGCGCCTTCCTGCCGAGCAACGCCGGAGCCAGCTCCTCCTGGTCGCGGTCGAGGTCTTCGGCGAACGCGGGTTCCACGCGACCTCGATGGACGAGGTCGCCGAGGCGGCCGGGGTCACCAAGCCGGTCCTGTACCAGCACTTCCCCTCGAAGCGGGCCCTCTACCGCGAGCTGCTCGACGACGTGGACGCGCAGCTCGTCGCGCGGCTGGTCACCGCGACCTCCGGTGCGGCGAGCGGGCGCGAGCGCGTGCAGGAGGGCTTCGCCGCCTACTTCCGCTTCGTGGCCGAGAACCGCGCCGGGTTCCGCCTGCTGTTCGGCGCGTCGGTGCGCAACGACCCCGAGTTCGCGGTCGTCGCCGAGCGCGCGATCGACCAGATCGCCGCGCTGATCGCCGACCTGATCGAGATCGAGGCGCCCGCAGGCCACCGGCGGGTGCTCGCCCACGCGATCGTCGGGATGGCGGAGGCGACGAGCCGCCGCCTCACCAACGACGACGCGGAGGACGACCCCGACCGCCTGGCGGGCTGGCTCGCCGAGATGGCCTGGTTCGGCCTGCGCGGCGTGCGCGCCGAGGAGCCGGCCGAGCACCACTCGTAGCCCGTCACTCGGTTCCCACACATAGGCCGATTCGTCACCTACGCGCCGTTGCGGGCGCTCGGCCGGGCTCGTTACCCTCGAACCCCGGGGGGACGGGGGTCCGTCGGGCGCGCGATGCGAAGTTGGGAGCCTGACGTGTTCAGAGTCGCACCGAGGTCGCGCACCGCTCGCGCCGGCATCCTGAGCGCGGTCGCGGCAGTGGTCCTCGTCGTCGCCGCGACCGGGGTCGCCACCGCGGAGCCACCGGCGCCGTGGCACATCGCCGACAGCCCGAACCTGGGCACCGGGCACAACCACTTCCAAGAGGTGTCGTGCGCGAGCAGCACACGTTGTGCCGCAGTCGGCTACACCCAGGACCCGTCGACGCTCGTGCAGCGCGCCCTCGTCGCCACCGCGAGCAGCGGTGTCTGGAAGCTCGGCGCAGTGCCCGCGCGCGGCACCGGCAGCAACAGCCTCTGGAACGTCTCGTGCCCGAGGTCCACCAGCTGCGTCGCGGTGGGCTCCGCGACGAACCTGAGCGTCGGCTACAACCAGACGCTCATTGCGCACTACGACGGCCAGACATGGACCCTCGTCCCCAGCCCGAACCGGCCGAACGTCGACAACTTCCTGTTCGGCGTCGACTGCGTGGACACCACCCATTGCGTTGCGGTCGGCCGGTCCTACGACACGCCGTCGCAGACGTCGCGCAACCTCGTGCTGAGCTGGTCGGGCGCCAGGTGGACGATCGACAAGACGCCTGATCGCGCCCACACGAGCAACCTCCTCGCGGACGTGTCATGCGGTGACGCGACCCATTGCACGACGGTCGGGTATTCGGTGAACGCCACGAGCGGTGTGTTGCAGACCTTGGTGCTGGCACGCACGGGCACGACCTGGGCCTTACAGCCGAGCTTCAATCGCCCGGGCGCGAGCAACGTGCTTCGTGACGTTGCGTGCCCGACCGCGACCACCTGCACCGCCGTCGGTGCTTCGGACCCGGGGACCGGTCCGTTCGACGAGCAGAGCCTGATCGAGACGCTCGGTGGCGGCGTCTGGTCGTTGGCCAGGAGCCCCGACCGCAGTGGCTACGACAACCACCTGTGGGGCGTGAGCTGCAGCAACGAGAACAACTGCGTCGCGGTCGGCGAGTCCCAGAACGGCGAGAAGGCACGCACGCTCATCCAGACGATGTCCGGCGGGACCTGGCGGCTCACCAGCCCGAGCCCCTACCGCGGCAGCACCTACAACTATCTGTACGGCGTGTCCTGCCCGTCGCGGCACGCGTGCGTCGCCGCCGGCGACTATCTCAACGCGACGAGCCATCTGTTCCGGACGTCGATCCTGACCAACAGCGTCTGAGCGCGCCCGCTCGGTCGGCGCACGTCGCGCGTCAAGGAGCCTGGGCGGCTTGGCCTCCACCGGGCGGCTCAGCCCTCCAGGGTTGCGCCGGGGCCGTGGACGGGAAGCGCACGTAGACGTCGATGAGCCGGTTGCCCAGCGTCGGGCTGGAGATGGTGACGTCGTCGTGGCCCCGGCGGGCGAGGTCGGCGACGAGGGTCTCGAGGACGGACGCCAGCTCGAGGTCCTCCGTGTGCTCTCGCCACACGGCCCGCTCCTGCTCGTCGACGAAGCAGTAGGCCTTCCACGACACCGAGAAGCGCAGGTCCTCCCACCGGTACGTGCGGATCTCGCTCTCGTCCGCGTTGCGCAGGACGAGCGCCCCTTGGCCTGACGGCGCCAGCCGCAGGCCGAGGCCCAGGCTCGGAAGGACCGCGCCGGGCGGGCCCACGGGCTCGACGCCGTGGAACACCGAGTCCGTGTCGAGCACCGCCGCCGTGTTGTCGCGCGCCTCGAGCCGCGCCGCGGGACCGTCGGGGCCCTCGGGCCAGTACGCCAACGCGCCGCCGGCCGCGTGCCCGAACCAGCTGATGCCGGTCGCGATCGGTAGCCGCCACCGGTCGAAGAGCCCGGAGTGGTGCATCACCACCAGGAGCCACTGCGGGACCAGCTTGCGGTTCATCCCCCGGTACTCGGGAACGTCCGTGTGAACCGCGAGCTCCTGACCCGGGAGGAACAGGTTCGCGTAGACGATCGCCGGCTCGATGACCCCGCGATCGTGGATCCGGCGGGCCGCGGCGATCAGACCGTCGTGATCCCGGAGGGCTTCGACGCCGGGGAGCAGGACGCGCTCGCCGTACGCGTACTCCTCGCGGAAGTAGCTCGTGCGCGCGCCGACGCTCTCGGCGGTGTCGTCGCTGCCGACCCGCGTCTTCAGGAAGTTGCGCACCGCGTCGTGGCGCGGGCTCATACCCGGACCGACCGGGAGCTCGATCTGCTCGTGCTCGGCGTAGAGCCGGTACTCGCCGAACCCCGCCGCACTCGCGACGAACGCGTCGGCGACGTCACGGTCGGCGAACAGCGGATCGATGGCGATCACCGGTGCCGTCACAGGATGCTCCTCCCGGCCTCGGCCCAGTGCCGGCGGGCGACCTCGGGGTGGCTGCGCAACCAACCACGCAGCGCGTGGTACCCGTACTCGACCGAGGTCGCGCTCGCCCGGTCGGACCCGGCTCGCCCACCGGGCCCGACCTCGGCCGCGAGCGCGGGCGGGAGGACGACCGGCCCGAGCGTCGCGTCGAGACGCGGCGCGAAGAAGTACGGCACCGAGATGCGGTCGCGGCCGGGCGGGCTGTCGACCACGGGAAGCGCGCCGCCGGCGTCCGCGCTGACAGGGTTGGGCACCATTCGCAGAAGTTAGACCTGCCGGTTCCGGCCGCGAGCCTCGACGCATGGATCGAGGTCAACATGGAATGTCTACCGGGAGAGTGGACCGCGGCGGCACGTGACGCACTCAGCCGGTTGACGCTCGCCGACCTCGCGACCGCGCCGGCGCCCGTCCCGCCGGATCACCGCGCCGCCCGCATACCTCTTAAATCCGATGTGTCAACTCATATTTAGATTTGACCGTCGGAGCGGTGGTCTCCACGAAGTCGATCAGCACCTCGACGAACCGCTCGGGCTGCTCGCAGTGGGGGAAGTGACCCGCCCCTTCGAAGATCTCGAGCCGGCTGCCGGGGACCATCTCGTGCGTGGTCAGCGCGTGCTCGACCGGAATGATCGGGTCGCGGTCGCCCCAGACGATGAGGGTCGAGACGTCCGCCGCGAGGTACATCCGGTCCCGCGCGCTCGACGCGTTGACCGTGCACGTCCACCACCGACCGCAGGGTGTGGTGGAATGCCTCGCGCGTCGACGCATCGCTCAGTGAGGCGAAGCTCCGCCACATCTCCGCGACCGCGGGAACGGGTCGCAGCCCGAGTCGATCGAAGAACCCGGTGACCGCGACGCCCGCGTCGCGCACACGCCCGTTGCACGCGATCGGCATCAGGTAGTCCGCGCCGGGGAGGGTGAGCGCGCGGAGCAGCAGCGCAACCTCCTGGCCCAGTCCACCGCTGGAGACGAGCACGAGCCGTTCGCAGCACTCCGGATGCTGGTAGGCGAGCTGCATCGCGACACCGCCGCCGAACGACTGCCCGACGATGGTTGCCCGCTCGTGACCGAGCGCGACCAGGAGGTCACGGATGCTGCTTGCGTGCGCACCGAGGGAGTAGTCGCCGCGCGGCTTGTCCGAGTCACCGTGCCCGGGAAGGTCGGGCGCGATGACCGTGTACCGGCGGGCCAGCTCACCGAGCACCCGCTCCCACGTGACCGAGCTGCCGGCCATGCCGTGGATCAGCACGAGGACCGGACCGGAGCCGCCCCCACGGAACCTGACGTCGTGTCCGTGGATGGAGACGGTCTGAGCTTCCACGGCGTCCGTCATCCGTGTTCGCGGCCGACGACGGACACGAACGAGACCATCTCACCCGGGTACCCGCCCAGATTGTGGGTGAGCGCGAGCGAGCGGTCGTTGCCGATCCGGCGCGGCTCCGGCGCCTCACCGCGCAGCTGGAGCCAGCACTCGAACATCATGCGCAGCCCCGATGCGCCGACCGGGTGCCCGAAGCTCTTCAACCCGCCGTCCGGGTTCACCGGCAGCTCGCCGCCGAGGTCGAAGGTCCCCGCCAGCTCTTCCTTCCACGCGGTGCCGCGCTCCGCGAAACCCAGATCCTCCATGAGGACGAGCTCGGTGGGTGTGAAGCAGTCGTGGACCTCGGCCATCGCCAGCTGGTGACGGGGATCGGTGATCCCGGCCTGCGCGTACGCGTCCTCGGCGCTGCGCTCGACCTCGGGGAAGTGGGTGTAGTCGTAGGACGGGTCGATCAGCCCCGAGCCGTTGCCGGCCACGAGCGAGAGCGCCTTCACGTAGAGCGGCTTCTCGGCGTACCGCGACGCGTCCTCGGCCCGCACCACGATGGCTGCGGCAGCGCCGTCGGCCACCCCCGCGCAGTCGAGGATCCCGAGCGGCCCCGCGACGCGCGGCGAGGCGCAGATCGCGTCCATGCTCATCTCGCGCCGGAACTGCGCACGCGGGTTCCGAGCGCCGTTGTAGTGGTTCTTCCAGGCGATGCGCGCGAGCACGTCCTTGATCTCGGTCTCGTCGACCCCGTACCGCCTCGCGTACGTGGGCGCGACCATGCTGAACATCGCGGCCGCGGTGAGCGTGCGGGCCGTGCCGTCGCCCGGGACGGGAAACGCGTTGAGCCCGGCGTAGCCACTGTCTTTCACCTTCTCCGCGCCGACCGCCATGGCCACGTCGTAGGCCCCCGACGCGACCGCGTACGCGGCCTGGCGCAGGGCTTCCGAGCCGGTGGCGCAGAAGTTCTCGATCCGCGTGACCGGCTTGCCCTCCAGCTGCAGCGGGCGAGCGAGCGTGATGCCGCTCATGCCGCTCTGCGCGGTGCCGAACCAGTACGCGTCGACCGTGTCCTTGTCGACGCCCGCGTCGGTGAACGCCTGGTTGGCGGCGTCGATGATGAGGTCGTCGAGGCCGGTGTCGAAGCGCTCGCCGAACGCGGTGCACCCCATCCCGACGATGGCCACCTGATCCTTGATCCCGTGCGAGCCCATGGCGGTCCTCTCAGTCGGCCCTGACGGGCCGGGCCTTCCAGAAGTAGTCGTGGATCCCGTCGGCGGTGAAGAGCTTCCGGAACGTCATCTCGACCCGGTCACCGATCCGCACCGCGTCCGCGTCGACGTCGGTGAGCTCCACCGGGAAGCGGCCGCCGCCGTCGAAGTCGACGACCGCGAACACGATCGGCGGGCTCGGGGAGTACGCGAGCTTGTCGATGGTGAAGGTGACGATCGTCGCGGGGACGTCGGCCATCGGCGCGGCTTCCATGTCGTCGAGCGCGCCGCCCGCCATCGAGACGCGCGCCGGCGGGAGGTGCAGCGCGCCGGTGCCGCGGTCGCGCGACCCGACGAACGCGAGCTTCCAGTCCTCGGAGCGGCCCGCGGCCGATCCCGACACGCGGGCCGGCTCGGGCCGACGCGGCGGCTCGACCGTCACCATCTGGCGCCAGCTCAGGAACTTGCCGTACGGGACGTCGGCCGCCAGCTCGATCTGGGTCGCGACCGGGCGGGACGGCCGGTAGCCCGCGATCGCGTCCGTCGCGCGGAACACGAGCACTTCGGCGCCATCGGCCAGCACGACGACCGCGATCGTCTCCCCCGGCTTCGCCTGCTCGAGCGCGCTCGTGAGGAGCAGCCCCGGGTGCGCGGCGCCGGTGTTGCCGACGGTTGCGGCGAGGTCGTCGAGCAGCGCGCCCTCTTTGGCGCCGAGCCGCTTGACGAGCGCACGTGTCGCCCGGGTGTGCAGCCCGGTGACGATCACCCGGTCCACCAGGTCCGGTGTGAGCTCGGCCGCCTTGAGCGCCGCGTTCCAGGCCTGCTCGCCGAGCGGGACGTACTTCGTCTCGCCGAAGCGCTCCTCCCAGACCTTCGACCGCCGCTCACCGGGGGTGCGCCACCGGTCCAGGAACTCCTCGGTCGCCGTGCCACCACCGAGGTACTCGGCGATGACGGGCGCCGGGCCCGCGTCGCCGACGAGGACGGCCGCGGCGCCGTCGCCGCCCGCGGCCTCGTCGGGACCGGTCGGGAGGCCGGTGCGGAGGTCCGCGGTCACGACCAGGGTGGTGCCGACGCCCTCGAGCGCGACCTTCAGCGCGCCCACGCCCGAGCGCGCCGCGCCGCCGAGGTCGAGCGCGGCAGCGTCGGAGTCGAGCCGAAGTGCCGCGTGGATCGCGGTTGCGTTGGTCTTGTCCAGATAGGCGGGATCCGCGGTCGAGAACCAGAGCCCGTCGACGTGGATCGACTCCGCGGCGCGCGTCGCGAGTCGCGCGGCCTCGACGCCCATCGTCGTGGTGTCCTCGTCGTAGGAGGCGACCGACCGCGTGCCCTTGCCTCCTCCGCTGCCGAACGTCCGCGCGATCTCGGACCGCTGGAGGCGCCGGAAGGGCACGTACCCGCCGGCGCTCACGATTCCTCGGGTGCTCACGGGGCGAGTCTACGCAGCGGCTTCACCCGTTCCCGAGGCCGCCTGATGGCCTCGTAGAGTGGCGGCCTGTGCGGCTCGGAGACGTCACCAACGCGGACGCGATGCAGTTCGGCAAGCCGCTCGAAGGCATCCGCGTGCTCGCGGCCGAGCAGATGCAGGCGCTGCCCTACGCGACCCAGATGCTCGCCCGGCTCGGCGCCGACGTGGTCAAGGTCGAGCACCCCGAACACGGCGAGTCGGGGCGCGCGTCCACCCCGGCGATGCTCGATCCCGAGGGCCGGGAGGTCGGCGCCACGTACCTGCGCAACAACCTCAACAAGCGCAGCCTCGGCATCGACCTGAAGTCCCCGGAGGGCCGTGACCTGTTCCTGGCGCTCGCGGGACGGTTCGACGTGGTCGCCGAGAACTTCAAGGCCGGGACCATGGACCGGATGGGCCTGGGCTACGAGGCGATCAGCGCGGTGCATCCGCGGGTCGTCTACGTCTCGATCTCGGGGTTCGGCAACGCGCCCGACACGCCCTACCGCGACTGGCCGGCATACGCCTCCGTCGTCGAGGCGATGTCCGGGATCTACGAGTACAAGAGCGGTCCCGACCGACCACCGGTGACGATTCCCGTCGGCGCGCTCGGCGACATCAGCTCGGCGCTGTTCGCGGTGATCGGGATCCTGGCCGCGCTGCGCCACCGCGACCACACCGGACTCGGCCAGTACGTCGACATCGCGATGCTGGACGCGATGCTCGCGATGACCGACGTGGTCACGAATTTCTGGTCCATGGGCGTCCGGCCCGAGCCGGGCAAGCAGCTCGAGGTGATCTCCGAAGGGTTCCGCGCGTCGGACGGGTACGTGGTCGTCCAGATCTCGCGCGAGCACCAGTTCTCCGCGCTCGCGGAGCTCGTCGGGCACCCGGAGTGGAACACGGACCCGCGCTTCGAGACGCGGGCCGGCTGGGCGCCGCACCTCGAGACGGTGATCCGCCCGGCGGTCGACGCATGGGCGTCGCGGCGCACGAAGCTCGCGGCGGCCGCGGAGCTCACCCGGTCGGGATCGCGGCCGGGCCGAGCAACTCGGCTGCGGACGTGATCGCCGACCCGCACGTCGCGGCGCGGCAACATGCTCGTGGCGGTCCCGCGCACCGACGGCGTCGCGACCGACGTGCTCGTCCCGGGGAACCCGGTGAAGCTGTCGCGCGTCGCGGAGGGTCCCGAGACCCGCGTGCCCTGGGTCGGCGAGCACACCGACGAGGTGCTGCGCGCCGAGCTCGACCTGGACGACGCGACGATCGCGAAGCTCCGCGACGCCGGCGTGATCTAGAGGCTCGAGCTCGCACTCCATCCCCCCGCTCCGTCTGTGCGTGGAACGACGGCGGGTTCAACCGGTCGTCGCAACGAGTTGGGCGAGTCGTTCGGCTGGGGTTTGCCAGTCCAGAGTTTGGCGTGGCCGGCCGTTGAGTTGCACGGCGACGGCGTCGAGGTGGTCCTGGGTGACGTTCCGCAGGCTGGTGCCTTTCGGGAAGTATTGGCGGAGCAGACCGTTGGTGTTCTCGTTCGAGCCGCGTTGCCATGGGCTGTGGGGGTCGCAGAAGTAGACGTCGATGCCCGTCGCGATGGTGAAGAGCTGGTGCTGGGCCAGCTCGCGGCCCTGGTCCCAAGTCAGTGACCGCCATAGGTGCTCAGGCAGGGTCGCGACTCGTTCGAGCAGCGCCTGGCGAACGGTCTCGGCCCGCTGGTCGGCGATCCGGGCGAGCATCACGTACCGCGTCGCACGTTCGACCAGGGTGGCGATCGCGCTCTTGTTGTTCTTGCCGATGATGAGGTCGCCTTCCCAGTGGCCGGGAACGGCTCGGTCGTCGACCTCGGCGGGCCGCTCGGAGATCATCACCATGTTCGGAATGGATCCCCGCCGTTCCACTCGTCCCTGCGGGCGGCGTCGGGCTCGACCCGTGCGCAGACACCGCGCGAGTTCGCGGCGGAGCTCACCGCGCCCCTGGATGTAGATCGATTTGTAGATCGTCTCGTGCGACACCCACATCTCCGGCCGGTCCGCGAACTCGGCCCGCAGCCTCCTCTGGATCTGTTTCGGTGACCACCACCGTTCCAGATCGGCCACGACCCGCCCGCAGAGCTCACCGTTGACCGCCAGCTTCGTCGGCTTCGGCCGGCGAGCACAGCACGCCGCACGCCGATGGGCCGCGACCGGTCGATAGCCGTCTCGGCCACCATTGGCGCGCACTTCCCGACACACCGTCGATGATGCCCGGCCCAGCCCCCGAGCGATCGCAGTCAGTGACCTGCCCACCTCGAGACCAACGCGAATCTCGAGCCGTTCCTCCAACGAGAGCCGCTTCGGTGACGGCTCCCACACCACGTCGCTGCGGGTGACACCACCCCAATCCCGCAGCGCGATCGTGATCGCACCCATCGACGTGTCGACCTGCTCCAAGATCTCCCGATACGTCGCGCCCTTCGCCGCCAACCGGATGATCCGGCCGCCTCAGATCACGGTCCAACCTGCGCCACGGTCCCTTCGCCACCACAACCTCCTCGTCGAGCCAAGCCTCACGACTCGACCCTCCCGTTGCAGTGATCCCTTGAACCCGCCGACACTCCACGCGCCTTCACGCACAGACGGGTGCGGGAGGGGGGCCATCTGACCGGCTGCGGGCGCATCCCGTACCATGCGGCTGCGAATCTGACGACCCGTCAGATCGGCCGACGACGACCAGGGACACGGGCGCCATGGACTTCGACTTCTCCCCCGAGCAGCAGGCGTTCGCCGAGCAGGTCGAGGTCTTCCTCGACGAGCACGACGACCCGGACGTCTTCGACCTGACCCGGGAGAACATGGCCCAGATCGTCGACACCCCCAAGCGCCGCGCCTTCATGGCCGAGATGGGCTCCCGCGGGTTCCTCGGGATGACCTGGCCGAAGGAGTACGGCGGCTCCGAAGGCGAAGGCGTCTACGAGTACCTCCTGAACGAGGCGCTCGCCGGCCGGGGCGGTCCGCAGATCGGCAAGGGCGTCGGCATCATCGGCAAGACCCTCATCGCGCACGGCAACGACTTCCTCAAGGAGAAGTTCCTGCCGATGATCCTGCGCAACGAGGTGGAGTTCGCGGTCGGCTACAGCGAGCCGAACGCCGGGTCGGACGCGGCGTCGATGCGGCTCAAGGCGGAGCGCCACGAGCAGGACGGCGTGAGCGGCTGGCTGCTGAACGGGCAGAAGACGTGGACGACCTCCGCGCACTTCGCCGAGTGGTACTGGCTCGGGACCCGCACCGACCCGAACGAGAAGCACAAGGGCATCACGCTGATGCTCGTCCCGCTCGACCAGCCCGGCGTCGAGATCCGTGAGATCTGGACGATGGGCGACGAGCGGACGAACGAGGTCTTCATCGAGGACGTCTTCGTCCCGGACGAGTACGTCGTCGGCGAGGTCGGCAAGGGGTTCCAGTACATCTCGCAGGCGCTCGACCTCGAGCGGTTCACGATGTTCACGTTCTCGCCGATCAAGCAGCGCTTCGACCTGCTCTGCGAGCACATCCGCAACGAGACGGTCGACGGCGAGCCGCTGCGCACGGACCCCGTCGTGCGGCAACGCGTCGCCCAGCTCGCGACGCAGGCCGAGGTCGCGCGCGTGCTCGGGCTCCGGGTCGTCGCCGCATCGGTGAAGGCGGAGAAGATCGAGGGCGCGCCCCCACCCACCGTCGAGTCGTCGCAGTACAAGCTGTTCGCGACCGAGTACTCGCGCCGGCTCGCGGATGCTTCGATGGACCTCGGCGCGCCCGGCTCCCAGCTGCGGGTCCACACCGAGGCCGCCCCGATGGAGGGCCGCGCCGAGTCGACCTACCGCTACACGGTCATCGACACGATCGGCGGCGGTGCCTCGGAGATCCAGAAGAACGTGATCGCCCGGCGCGGGCTGGGCCTGCCCAAGAACTTCTGACGTGACCGGCCCCGCGCTGCTCGACGGCGTCACCGTGCTCGACCTCGCGAGCGTCGGTCCGGCCGCGCGCACGTCCCGCTGGCTCGCCGACTACGGGGCCACCGTTGTCAAGGTCGGGCCGACGCCGAAGCAGGGCGGAGTCCAGATCACCCCGCCGTTCTACGCGTACGGCGCCCACCGCGACATGCTCCGCGCCCGGTTCGACCTCAAGTCCGACGCGGGCCGCGACGCGTTCCTGCGCCTCGCCGATCGCGCCGACGTCGTGGTCGAGAGCTTCCGGCCCGGGGTCGTCGACCGGCTCGGCATCGGCTACGACACGATCCGGGACCGGAACCCCGGCGTCGTGTACTGCTCGACCACCGGCTACGGCCAGCACGGCCCGTACTCGCAGTGGGCCGGCCACGACCTGAACTACCTCGCGATCGGCGGCTACCTCGACTGCTCCGGGCGCGGCCCCGACGGTGGACCCGCGCTCCCCGGCGCGACGATCGGCGACGGTGCCGGCGGCGGGATGCACGCGGTGATCGCGATCCTGGCCGCGCTCGTGCACCGCGGCGCGACCGGTGAGGGCGCGTACCTCGACGTGTCCGTCGCGGACGGCGTGCTCTCGCTCATGTCACTGCATCTCGACGAGTTCCTCGCCACCGGCGCCGAGCCGGCCCCCCGCCACGACCTCCTCACCGGTCGGTATGCGTGCTACGACCTGTACCCCGCCCGCGACGGCGAATGGCTCGCAGTCGGCGCGATCGAACCGGAATTCTGGGCCAACCTCTGCCGGGCGCTCGGCTGCGAGCAGTGGATCGACCACCAGCGCGACGACGCGGTCCAGGACGCGGTTCGGGCCGACCTGCGCGCCGCGTTCGCGACCCGGGACCGCGACGACTGGGTCGCGGAGCTCGGCCCGGCGAACACGTGCGTGTCCGCGGTCGCGTCGGTGCCGGACGTCGTCGACGACCCGCACTTCGCCGCGCGGGCCACGTTCTCGGACGCGCACGACGCCGAGCACGGTGGGTTCCGCCAGCTCGGCCGGGTGCTCGCGGGCATGGACCGTCACCGGCCAGGGGTCGAGGTCCGGCCCGCGACCGCAACCGACACCGGGGAGCTGCTGCGCGGCGCGGGGCTCGACCCGGGCGAGGTCACCACGCTGCTCGAAGCCGGAGCCATCGCATGACCTTCGTGAAGGAGCATCAGGCGTGAGCGCAGAACGGAGCGGGCACGAAGTGCGAAGTTCGGAGCGGCCCCGAGCGGTGGAGCGGGAAGCATGAGCACCGTCCCGCAATCCGTCCTCGACACGATCGGGGAGGTGCAGTACGAGGAGACCGGCGACTTCCCGGTCGAGCGCGGATACATCTGGACCAGCTGCTCGTCGGTCGAGAACGGGAACCTGCTCTTCTGGGACGACGAGGTCGCGGACGCGGTGACCGGCGGCCCGATCGCGCCACCGACGATGCTCTCCGTGTGGTTCCGGCCCCACAGCTGGGCCCCCGGCCGCACCGAGGTGGCGCTCCCCCTGCAGGTGCACTTCGACCTGAAGGAGACCTTCGGCCTGCCCGAAGCGGTGATGACCGACAACACGATCGTCTTCCACGAGCCGGTTCGTCCCGGCGACATCCTGCACACCCGGCAGATCCTCCGGTCGGTGAGCGAGCCGAAGACGACGAAGCTCGGCGCCGGCCGCTTCTGGGTCATCGACGTCGAGTACCTCAACCAGCGCGACGAGCTCGTCGGCGTCGAGTCCTACACCGGGTTCGGCTACCGCAGGGAGGCATCGTGAGCACGACGACCGGCGCGATCCTCCTCACCGACGTGCACGAGGGCGACACGTTGCCCGAGCTCTCGTACCCCGTGACCGCGACGACGGTCGTGCTCGGGGCGCTGGCCACCCGCGACTGGCGCCCGATGCACCACGACCACGACTTCGCGGTCAACCGCAACGGCACGCAGGACATCTTCCTGAACACCCCGAACCAGGCTGCGTGGTTCGAGCGTTACGTGACCGACTGGACGGGCCCGAAGGGCCGACTCGGACGCATGAAGTTCCGCATGAGGGGCTCGGTGTTCCCCGGCGACACCATGGTCATGCGAGCGACCGTCGAGTCGGTCGAGACCGACGAGACCGGCTGCGGCTGGGCGTCGTTGCTGGTCTCGCTCTCGGTCGCCGACGAGGTCAAGACCGACTGCTCGGTGCGCGTCGCGCTCCCGACCACGGACGACGACAACCCGTGGAACCGCCGGGGCGAACGGTGGCGACCGTGACCCCGCTCATCCCGACCCGGACGAGGAAGTGACCTGATGGACCTCGAGTTCACCGACGAGCAGGAGATGCTGCGCGAGACGGTGCGGGGGGTGTGCAGCTCCTACGCGTCGCTCGCGACCGTGCGCGAGGTCGAGGACGACCCGATCGGCTACCCGCTCGAGCTCTGGAAGCAGCTCGGCGCGCTCGACCTGATCGGCCTGATGATCCCGTCCGAGTACGGCGGCTCGGAGATGAGCCTGCTCGACGGCGTCGTCGTCTACGAGGAGCTCGGGCGCGCGCTCGCCCCGTCGCCGCACTTCGCCAGCGCGGTCATGAGCGCGGGGGTGCTGCAGCGCGCCGGGTCCGACGAGCAGCGCCGCGAGTGGCTGCCGAAGGTTGCGGCCGGTGACGGGATCCTCTGCCCCGCGTGGCTGGAGCCGCACCACAGTTTCGGCCCGCGGGGCGTCGCCGCAACCGCAACCGTCGATGGCGACGAGGTCGTGCTCGACGGCGTGAAATGGCACGTGCCGTTCGCCGCCGCGGCGACCCGCCTGGTCGTGCTCGCCCGCACCGGCACCGGCGACGCCGACCTCGACCTGTTCCTCGTCGACCCGAAGGCGAGCGGGGTCACGCTGACCCAGCAGATGACGATCGGGTCGGACACGCAGTACCAGGTGGAGCTGTCCGGGGTCCGGGTGCCGGCTGCGAGCCGGATCGGCGCAGCGGGCACCGGCTGGGCGACGTGGAGCGAGACGATGCTCGACGGCATCGTCCTGCTCGGCGCGTACGCGATGGGTGGAGCCCGCTACGCGTTCGACATCACGCTCCAGTACGCGAAGGACCGTCACCAGTTCGACAAGCCGCTCGGCGCGTTCCAGGCGATCGCCCACTATCTCGCGGACGCGTCGACGACCGTCGAAGGCGGGACGATCCTCGTCCACGAAGCCGCGTGGTCACGGGACAACGGTCGGCCGATAGACGCGCTCGCGCCGATGGCGAAGCTGTTCGCGTGCAAGACGTTCCGCGACGTGACCGCGATGGCCCAGCAGGTCTTCGGCGGCGTCGGCTTCACCAACGAGTACGACATCCAGCTCTACTTCCGGCGGGCCAAGCAGCTGCAGATCTCCTGGTGGGACGATCGCTACCTCGAGGAGCTCGTCGCCGCCGCGACACTGGACGTCGAGAGCCCGGAACCCGTGCGCCACTGACGACTCCGGACCGCGTTCGCTACCAGTAGGTGGCGACGGGGCGGATCTCGATGGCACCGCCGTGACGCGCGGCCGGGATGCGCGAGGCGAGGTCGATGGCGGCGTCGAGATCATCGGCGTCGAAGACGAGGTAGCCACCCGCGCCCTCGTTCAGATACGGGCCGGGACTCGTCATGGTCTTGCCGTCCTCCACGTGCACCGTGGTGGCGTCCTGCGCCAGTCCGAGGGGGAGTCCCGGCGATACCCCGGGCGTCTCGTTCAGCGCGCCGTAGTCCTTGTAGATCGCCTTCTGCTCCGCTTCGGAGAGCGTGGCCCACGCGTCCGGGTCGGTGGGCAGCGGCGTGGTGCCCTGGAAGATGAGAAGTACGAACTGCATGGCTTCCTCCTGGTTGTTCGCGACGACACTGCTATGACGGATGGGGAGCCCACGATGTGACCGGGTCAGCCCTCCAGGAGCACGACGTCGAGGCGGTCGAGGTGGTCCGGGTCGCGGGTCAGCTCGATCTCCACGATGCGGTCGTCGACGATCGTGAGCTCGACGGCGCCCTGGACGCGTCCCGCGGGCGTCCACGCCAGTCCGGCGACACCGTCCACGACCGCGAGCCGCAGCGCGCGGCCGCCGCGGAGCATGAACTCCGCAACCGCATCGGCGCCTCGCGTCTCGGGGACGTTGCCCATGCGCACCGTCGTGGCGTCGGGCCGCAGCACGACATCGGGATCGAGGACGGTGAGCAGCGCGTCGAAGTCGCCGCCGCGCGGCGCCGAGGAACGCCTCGACGACCTCGCGTCGGCGCACGAGATCGACGCCGCCCGCTGCGCTCGCCCCCTGGACCCGACGACGCGCCCGGCTCGCGAGCTGACGGGCGGCGTCCGGCGTGCGCCCGACGATGGTGCCGATCTCGTCGAACGGCACCGCGAACACGTCGTGGAGCACGAACGCGACCCGTTCCGCGGGCGGGAGAACCTCCAGCACGACGAGGAGCGCTGCACCGACGGAATCGGCGATCACCGCCTCGTCCTCGGGTCCGGTCGGGCCGGGGGCGGCCGCAGCGGGCTCCGGAGGCTGCATGCCCGTGGGCTCCTCGGGCCGGGCACGCCGGGCCCGGAGGCGGTCGAGGCAGAGACGGCCGACGATCGTGGTGAGCCAACCACCGAGGTTGTCGACCGCGGCGGCATCCGCCCGGCCGACGCGGAGCCACGCCTCCTGGACCGTGTCGTCGGCCTCCTCGTGCGACCCGAGCATGCGGTAGGCCAGTGCCCGCAGGCGCGGGCGGTTCGCCTCGAACTCGACGCTCAGGCGGTCGCGGTCGTCCATCGTCATGTCACTCCGTCTTGACGTACGGGGCCGCCGGAACGTGACCGGCCGGGGTGCCGGCATCCCCGTCCGGTGCCTCGATGACGGCACCGGCCGACCTTCAGGTTGCCGCCCAGGCGCCGTAGAGCAGCTCGCCGATCTCACCGAACAGCCTGGGTGCAAGATCATCGGGCTGGCTCGCGAAGTCCGTCTGCTCCGCGGCCATCGCGGCGACGACCCACGAACTGGCATCCGTCTCGAACCGCCCTGCATCGATGAACGTCCCGATGCCGTTGCCCGTCTTGTTGTAGACGCGCACGGGCATGGCGATGTCGACGTCGGCGGCCATCGCCAGGTGAGGGACACGCCGTGGAAGTCCGATGAGATGCTGCTGTCGGAACAACATCTCACGGCCTCGGTCGTCGAGCTGCGTGTACACCTCGGCGAGGTCACGCGGGGAAGACCGCGAGAACGGTGCACCCTGCAGCGTGTCCTCGAACGTGATGTCGTTGAGCTGCGCCGTCAGAAAGCCGAGATCTCGCATCGTCGCGTTGACCTGCTCCGGGGTTCCGATCGACTGCAAGAGCATCGCCGTCGCGGTGTTGTCCGAGACGATGATCATGAGCCACGCGAGATCGTCGAGGGTCAGAGCCAGCCCGGACGCGAGGAACCGCAGCACTCCCGTACCGATGTACCGGTGGTCATCGTCGAGCGCGACGCGTGTCGTCGGATCGACGGCGCCAGAAGCGACGAGTCGTGAGTAGTAGACCAGGATGAAGACCTTGGCCGCGCTTTCAGCCGGGAGTACGCGATCCGCGTTGATGTCGATGGTCTCGCCGGTGCTCAGGTTGCGGGCGTACACACCGAACACTCCGGGTCTGCCCTCGATGACGGCCTCGATCTCGGTCGCGAGCACGATCGGTACACCTCCCCAGTCGGACGCCACCACATCGTGCCCGTTCAGCGATCGGGCTGCTCATCTCCTCGGCGCTCAGTCGGTGCGCCGGCCGACGCGAAGGACGCTGAGATAGCGGCGGGCGACGCGGTCGCCGAGTCGCGTGCGGATGCGCTGGGCGATGGCGTCGAGCAGTGGCTCACGCACCTCGGGGCCGAGGGCCCGATATTGCGACGTCGACCGGAGGTGATCCGTGAAGCCGTCACCGTCGAACCACTGCACGGTCGGGTACCAGCGAACGGTCGTCGGGCCGAACCGGTCCGTGGGCTCGACGGGAGGTCCCCACCCCCCGTCGGTCGCGCGCACGTCGTCCTCCAGCGGTGGATGGCCCCAGTCGGGGTTGCCCGGGGAGAAGCGCTCGTGCAGATCGGCGGTCTCGGCGTAGACCTCGGGCTCGCCGGGTCGACGGACGACGACGTGGCCCAACAGCGCCACCCATCCGCCCGGATGAAGCACGTCGTGCGCTCGGTCCCAACCGATCGCCGGGTCGACCCAGTGCCACGACGACGCCGCGACCAGCACGTCGAAGCGCCGACCGCGGTCCTCCCAGTCCTCGAACGACGACGTCTCGATCTCGACGTTCGGCGAGCCCGCGAGCCGTTGGCGCGCAAACCTCGCCATGCCGGTGCCCGGCTCGACGGCGGTCACCGCGCATCCCAGCGCGGCCAGGGAGCGCGTCGCCTGTCCCGTGCCACAACCCACCTCCAGCACCGATGACCGCTCGTGCACGCCGGTGATCGCGACGAGATCTGCGAACAACGCCGCCGGGTACGCCGGTCGCACCCGGTCATAGAGCTCGGGCACCTCGTCGAACACCCCACCCCGCTCCCGTCCATCCGCGCCGGCCATCCGACCATCCTGCCCGCAGGTCGTAGAACGGCAATCTCTCCTCGACGATGCCGAAGCTCATGGTCATCGCGCTGAACGGTTGACACGCCAGGGCGATCTCCGTGGCGCGGCGCCGTGGAGATTTGTCCTTGACAGACCGAACGTACGTTCGGTAGCATGTCGGGACTTCCCTCGATCGGCTTCCCCCGTCCGTGAGTTCTCCGTGATGGGGGCGTGCCGGGTGCGAGGTGCTGACCGAGTCGATCGCTGCAGTGAAGTCGTTCGCGGCCCGGCTCGATCCGGCGGCGCTCACCGGCGCCGAGGCGAAGGTGCTGGTCGAGCAGAGCGGCGAGCTGGAGCGGCTCGCCGGCGCGGTCCGGACGCTCGCGGCCGGGCGGGTCGCGCAGACCGGCGCGTGGATCGGACCCGACGGCGCGTTCCGTGACGCCGGGGCGTGGATGGCCTCCGTGACCGGCACCACCGTCGGTCGCGCGAAGGCGACGATCGAGACCGCCGAGCGGCTGGCGACCGCTGCCCGAGACCCGCGCGTCGGGACGGCGCGAACCCCCCGACGCCCTCGCCTTCGACGCCATCATCCAGATGGCCGACGACTCCGCCGAAGTCGCCACCAAGGCATCCGGGAATCGCGCCCCGGCGACCGTGATCGTGCGCGTCGACCACGCCGCGCTCGTGCGCGGCACCACGGAGCCGGGCCAGACCTGCGAGATCGCCGGCATCGGACCCGTCCCCGCCACGGTCGCCCGCAAGCTCGCCGACGACTCCATCCTCAAAGTCCTCGTCCACGACACCACCGACGTCCACGCGGTGAGCCACGCCGGACGAACCATCCCCGCCCGCCTCCGCACCGCACTCGAGGAGCTCTTCCCCGAATGCTGCATCGAGGGATGCCACACCGACCGGCACCTCGAGATCGACCACAACATCCCCATCGCCGAAGGCGGACCCACCGCCCTCTGGAACCTCACCCGCCCCTGCCACCACCACCACGACCACAAACACACCCACAACCTCCGCATCGTCGGCCAAGGCACCCGCCGCCACCTCGAACCCGCACCCCGCACAGCCGACCGCGCCCCACCCGACCCATGAGCCGCGAGCTACTCGAGCGCTTCGTCGCGCAGCGCGGGGAAGACCTTGGACACCTTGCCCAGCAGGTAGTCGCCGTAGGTGCCGTCGAAGTCGAACACGCTCGCGCCGTCCCACCGGTCAGCACCATCGCGACCAGCGCGACCTTCGAGCGCGGGGACCGGTTCGACGATCGGGCGGACCTGTGCATCCCAACCGGGATCGAAGAAGAACGGGCACGCGATCCGGTCGCGCCCGACCGGCGGCCGGACGCGGTGCGGCGTCGACCGGTAGGCACCGCCGGTCATGCGCTCGAGCATGTCGCCGAGGTTGCACACGAGCGCACCGGGGTGCGGCGGCACCTCCACCCAGCCCTCACGCGTGCGCAGCTCGAGCCCGCCGCCGTCGTCCTGGAAGAGGATCGTGAGCAGCCCGTAGTCGGTGTGCTCGGCGACACCCCACCCGGGCTCGTCATCCGGCTCCGCTTCCTCCTCGGCCTCGGCCAGGGCCGGGAGCGCCGGGTAGTGGAAGATCCGGAACAGGACGACCGGGTCAGCGGTGAGCGTGCGGTCGAACCAGTCCGCGTCGAGGCCGAGCGCGAGCGCGAAGCCGGTCATCAACCGGTGCCCGAGAGAGGTGAAGGCGTCGAGGCACTCGAGAACGGTCGTCCGCAGCCCCGCGGGTCGAGCGGGGAAGAGGTTCGGCCCGTGCAGCGGCAGCCGCGCCACGACCCTCGGGTCGTCGGGCGCGAGCTCTTCGCCGAAGTACACGCCTTCCTTCCGATCGGCGACGCCGCTCGTCAGCTCGCCGCCGAGCGGGAACCACCCCCGCCACGCGCGCCCGCCGCGCGCCATCGCGATCGCGGCCTTCTCCGTCTCGTCGAGCGCGAAGAACTCACGTGCGAGCAACTCGAGTCGCGCCAGGAGCGCGGGGTCGATCCCGTGGCCCACGATGGAGAAGAATCCCTGGTCGCGGCACGCGACGTCGATCGCCCGGGCGACGTCGGCTCGCCCGTCGTCGGGTCCCAGCAGCGGCGAGACGTCGATGACCGGTGGCTCGCGGCTCGCCATGGCGCGCGACCCTATGTCGCGCGCCACGCCGTCGCGGCGGGGCTTCGGACCGCGTCCGCATCGGTGGGTCGGCGCGTGCCACAATGCGACGCCCGACGAATTTCGGGCACCGGTGGGGCCGGAGCGGATGCCGGTCGGGGACGAGCAAACGCACCCAAGGATGGAGATCGCGTGTCAGGTCGACTGGACGGCGCGTTCGACCGCAGCCTCCCGCTGCTCATCGTCAAGGTCGGGCACTACCCACTGCACCACGGCGGGGTCGGAGCGATCCGCACCTTGGGACGCGCGGGCGTGCCGACGTACGCGATGACCGAGGACCGCTACACGCCGGCCGCGCTCTCGCGGTACCTGACCGGCCGCTGCATCGCACCGACGAACGGGCTCGAGGACGACGCCCGGCTCCTCGAGATCGTCACGGACGTGGGCCGCGGGATCGGGCGCCCCGTCCTGGCCCTCCCCACCGACGACGAGGCCGCGGTGTTCGTCGCCGAGCACGCCGAAGCGCTCGCGCCGTGGTTCGTGACCCCGGCCGTCGAGCCGACGCTTCCCCGCCGGCTCGCCAGCAAGCGTGGGCTGCACGACGCCTGCGTCGAGCTCGGGGTCCCCGTCCCCCGCGCCCTGTTCCCGGGCTCGTTGCAGGAGGTCGAGGCGTTCGCCGAGGCGGTCACCTATCCCGTCGTGGCCAAGAACGTGGACCCGTTCAGCCGCCTGCGCGACCCCGCGGTGGGCGTCAGCACCGTCGTGAAGACGCCCGAGGCGCTGCTCGCGCTCGCCGCGACCTGGCCCGACCCGCCGGCGGTGATGCTCCAGGAGTACATCCCCCGCGAGGTGGCCGAGGACTGGATCTTCCACGCCTACTGCGACGCCCGATCCGCGTGCCCGGTGGCGTTCACCGGCGTGAAGTACCGCTCGTGGCCGCCGCGCGCCGGCGTGACGAGCTTCGCCCGGACGGTCGGCAACCCGGGCCTGGAGGAGCGGTCACGCGACCTGTGCCGGCGCCTCGGCTTCCGCGGGATCGTCGACCTGGACTGGCGGTACGACCGCCGCGACCAGCGGTACAAGCTCCTCGACTTCAACCCGCGGGTCGGCGCGCAGTTCCGTCTGTTCGAGACGACCGCCGGCATCGACGTGGTCCGCGCCATGCACCTCGACCTCACGGGTCGCACGATCCCCGCGGGCCGGCCGGTGCTCGGACGCGGCTTCGTGGTCGAGATCCTCGACGCGCCGGCGCGTGTCGCGTACCGCCTGCTCGCCGCGGGCGCGGCGGCGCCCGTACCGCACCCGCCCGGGCCGGTCGAGCCGGCGTTGTTCCGGCGCGACGACCCGTTGCCGCTGCTCGCCGCGTCGCTGCGCGCTGGCCGCGCCGCTGGCCCTGCGCATCGGCAAGCTCAGCCGGCAGGGGGTGGAGCGGGTTCAGGCGGCAACGCGGCTCCGCCGGGCCGACACACCCGCACCGATCCGCCGGGCGGCGAACTGCGACCCGTGGACGAACCGCAGCAGCGGTCCGAACGTCGCCGCCGCGGTGAGCCCGGAGAAGTACAGGCCGGGCACCGACGACTCGAACGACGCGTCGAGCAGCGGCGACCCGGACCCGGTGACCGTGCGCAGCGAGCTCTTGAGCTCGGGATCCATGAAGCCGAGGGCGTCGAGCCCGACGCGGTAACCGGTCGCGGCCAGCACGTGGTCGACCTCGAGCGTGTCACCTCCACCGTGCGCCGACGCGAGCGAGAGTCGCACCCCCGCATCACCTGGAAGCGCGCTCGCGGCGTGCACGCGCACACCGGTGCGGATGTCCACCCGACCGTCCACCCGGTCACGCAGCCACCACGCGCCCGATGGACCGAGGACCGATTTCACGAGCGAGAGCCGCGCCCGCGCCGGCAGGTGGCGCACCAGGCCCGGAACGTCGCTCATGCTCCGGGTCGACCAACCTTCGCCGAGCGCCGACGGCGGCTTGAGCAGCCGGTGGAGCCCCGACCGTGGGCCCGGGACCGGTGTCGTCCCCCACAGCACCTCCGGCCCGCGCACGAGCACGTGGACGTCCGCACCGGCCTCGGCGAGCAGCGCGGCGCTCTCGAGCGCCGACTGCCCGGCGCCGACGACCGCGATCCGTCGTCCGGCGAAGACCGAGAGGTCCGGGTGCTGCGCGGCGTGCGACAGCACACCGTCGGCGCGGGGACCGCCGGGTGCGAGGCCGAGCAGCTCTGGGGGCGTGTACGCGTACGGGATGACCCCGCACGCGACGACCACCGAGTCCGTGCGCAGTTGCTCGCCCGACGCGAGCTGCAGGTCGAAGTCGTCGCCGGCTCGGGTGAGCGCGGTGACGGTGTCGGCCTCGACGTCGGGGACATGCCGCTCAGCGAACCAGAGCCCGTAGTCGATGAACAGGTCGATCGGGATCGCGTTCTCGTCGGTCAGCACCCGCGAGCCGATCTCGTCGCAGTAGTCGAAGATGGTGGAGCCCGGCTTCGGCGACGAAAGGCTCGAGGCGTCGGGCGTCGACTTCAGGTACATGCCGGCGGGCATGTTGCGTCGCCACGCCGACATGAGGTCGCCGAACACCCGAACGCCGACTCCTGTCTCGCGCAGGTGCGCGGCGATCGAGAGCCCATACGGCCCCGCGCCGATGACGACGACATCACCCATCTACGTCCTCCTCCATGAGGGCCCCACCCCGCCAACCAAGGAACAGGGTACGGCGGTACGACAGCAAGCGGCAAGCCGCGCGTGGTCTTCCCCGAACACCACGTACCCACACCTCAGACCGACTCCAGCACCTGATGCACGTTGTGGGACACCCACACGTCGCTCGGACGGTCCTCGGCGGCGTGGCGCGTGTAGGCGTGCACGTGACGGAGCCACATGAGCAGCACCGCGGTGCGAGCCGAGAGCTCGTCGGCTCCCGGCGCGGCGCCGATCAGCTCCGCCTCGTGGCCCTCGAAGCCGCCCGCGGCGAGGACGTCGCGCACCACGGCCCCGAGCTCGCGGCGCTCGACCATGGCCCGCGTCGTGCACACGAGGTGGATCAGCTCGAGCACCGGCATGTCGACGCGGCTGCGCTCCCAGCCCACGAGCGCGGTCACCCGCCCGTCGCCCGGATCGCAGACCGCACTCCCCAGCCAGAGGTTGCCGTGCACGAACGCCGCGGTCACCGTCGAACCGGCCAGGTCGGCCCGCAGCTCGGCGTGCAGCTTCGCCAGGCTCGACTCGTCGGCCCGGAGGCGGAGGCGGGAGCTCGGGAGCACGTCGGTGACGGCCAGGGGCAGATCCAGGAGCTCGGGGAGCTCGTCGCCGATCGTCACCGTCGTCCGGGTCGCCCGGTGCAGCCCTGCGACGAGGGAGGCGAGCGCTTCGGTCAGCCCCGCGCGCACCCGGTCGTCGCCCACGACCGTCCGGCCGCTCACCCCCGGTCCCCACCGCTCCAGCGTCCAGCCCGCGCGCTCCGCGTCGGGACCCACCGGCTGTGGCAGGACCGCGGCGAGCTCGGGCGGCGCGACCCGCCGGGCGTGCTGCAGCCCGACGACGTCACGGCGGAGCGCGTCCTCGGCCCGTGCGGAGGTCGCGACCTTCAACATCGCCTCGTCGCCGAAGTGCCGGTTCCGGAGGCGGACGGTGCGGATCCCGTCCGGGTCCTGGTCGAACCCGAGCGGCTCCCAGTCTGCGGGCGCGAGCCCGGCGACGTGGAGCGCCTCGACGCCGACGGCGGCGGCGTCACGACGGGCGCGGAGGTCGCGCGCCGCTCGGCGCGACGTCACGAAGCCGAAGCGGCCGGTGTGCACGTACGGCAGCCAGACGGTGCGCAGCTCTCCGAGCAGCAGCACGCCCGCTACCGCGCACTGCGACACGAACCACCCGACACCGACCGCGGCGATGCCGATGATCGGCGCGAGGCTGATCGCGATCACGAGCACCCCCGTGGCGAGCGCCGCGGTCGTCGTGATCACCGCCTTCATCCGTCGTTGGACGCGGGTGATGTTGAGGTACGTCAGCGTCACCGCGTTGGGAATCGCCGAGAGCGCGAGCAGCTGCAGCAGCCGCGTGGCGTGGTTCGAGTACGCGGGTCCGTAGATGCGCAGCACCAGCGGTGCGCTGATCGCGATCAGGAGCGCGAGCGGCACCACGATACGGAGCGCGTGCTTGATCATGGTCCGCGCGAACTCGACGATCCGCTCGGGCGCCTTCGACGTCTCGGTGATGAACGACATCCCGACGCCGATGCTGACGAGGTAGAGCGTGTAGGCGATCGTCCACGAGAGGTAGAGGTAGCCGCTCGCGGACGGCCCGAGGATCGACAGCATGATGACCGGCATGAGGCCGACCGTGGCCGACAGCGTCAGCGTCGCGACCATGTCGAAGCCCACGTAGTGACGCACGGTGCGCGCGTCGATCGCCTCCAGGGGCGGGTGCGAGCGCTCCGGGACGATGCCCTTGAAGATGAGCCCGTTCACCGCGAGGACGATCACCACCAGCGGCAACGTCCACGCCGCGTAGGTGCCGAGCACCGGGAAGGCGGTGGCGACGAAGAACAGCAGCGCGATCTTGGCGATGCCGTAGATGACGTTCTCGAGCAGCACCCACCGGGCCTCGCCGAGGCCCGCGAGCACGGCGTCCTGGAGCGCGAAGACCGTCCAGACGACGGTGCCGGCGACGAACCAGACCGCGTACGGCCAGTGGTCCTGGAGCAGCGAGAGCCGCGGGGCCCAGAGGTTCACGCCCAGGACGAACACGCTGGACGCGACGAACGCAGTCGCGGTCGCCGCGCCGTAGCCGGTGAGCACGAAGCGACGGGTGCGGTTGCCCGCCACCGGCACGAAGCGGTTGAACCCGTTGGTGAGGTTCAGCTGCGAGATGCTCGAGAGGAAGAGCATCGTCGAGATGAGCGCGGCGTCACGGCCGAAGTCGGCGGTCGAGAACATCCGCGCGGCGACGAACCAGAACAGCACCCCGAACCCCGACGTCGCGAGCGTCGACCCGACCAAGGAATACGCATTCCGGACGAAGGGCACATCCAGGTGCTCGCGGAAGCGGCCGACGCGCTGACGCACGGACGCGGCCGCGGTCACGCGTGCCACCGATCGCGGCCGCACTCGCGCTTCGTGATCCGGGTGACCGCCATCGACCCTCCCTGGAAACGCCGGTCGTCGCGACCGACGGACAACGCGTCACCCTCCATGACGACCCCAGCAGCATAAGAAGATCGGAGGCCACACCGCCACTGCACGCGCGCGGACGCGCGAACGCGCGCGTTCACCGCGAAGATTGAACAGATTGTCAGCGTGAACCGTGACAACGGGTGAACGCGCGCGTATGCTCCGTGCCGGGCGAGAGTGCAGAGTTCTGCTGATGCAGGGGCACCGCATCGTCTGACATCCGGGGCTCGACAGCTTGGATGAACGCGCCCACGGACGGGACGTAACGGCACACGGCAGGCATTGCCGTACCCAGGGATGGGGAGAATGACAGACGTAGCAGCAGCGCCCATGGCGTTCGATCCAGTCGACGCGCCGACCACGACGGACGCCGGTGAGCTCCTGCCGGACATCCCGTCGGTCAGCGTGGTGATCCCGACGTTGAACGAGGCGGGGAACCTTCCCCACGTGCTGCCTCGGCTCCCGGCGTGGATCCACGAGCTGATCATCGTGGACGGCCTCTCGACCGACGACACCGTCGCGGTCGCGAAGTCCTATGTGCCGCGGGCCAAGGTGGTGATGGTCAGCACCCCGGGCAAGGGCGCGGCGCTGCGCGCCGGGTTCGCCGCCACGACCGGCGACATCGTCGTGATGCTCGACGCGGACGGCTCGACCGACCCGCAGGAGATTCCCGCCTTCGTCGGCCTGCTGCTCTCCGGCTCGGACGTCGTGATGGGCTCGCGCTTCACGATGGGCGGCGGCACCGACGACATGGAGCGGCACCGCCGGGTCGGCAACTGGGCGTTGACCCGGCTGGTCCGCCTCGGCTTCGGCGCCCGGTTCTCCGACCTCTGCTACGGCTACACCGCGTTCTGGCGAGACGTGCTCCCGGTGCTGAACGGCCCGTTCCGGGGCTTCGAGGTCGAGACCGTGATCCACATCCGAGCCGTCCGGGCCGGGCTGCGCATCGCCGAGGTGCCGAGCTTCGAGTCGATCCGGATCTCGGGGACCACGAACCTGCGCACGGTGCGGGACGGCTTCCGCGTCCTGCGGGCGATCGGCACCGAGTTCGCGCTCGAGAAGGTGATCGGGACCGACCGGCGCGTCCGGCCCGAGCACCGCCACGCGCGTCCGGTCCAGCAGCCGCCCTGGCACGCCGGCGGCCGGTCCGTGGCGGCTCACGGGCACGCGGAGGGCGGTGCGCTGATCCGGAGCGTTCCGCAGTGAGCCCGCCGGCACGCACCCTCTCGGTCGTCATCTGCGCGTACACGGAGGACCGCTGGTCCGATCTCCGGGCGGCGGTGACCTCGGTCCGCCACCAGGACCCCGCGCCGGATGAGATCGTCGTCGTCACCGACCACAACGACGCGCTCCTCGCGCGCGCCCGCGCGGCCTTCCCCGAGGCGCGCGTCGTGGCGAACGCGGAATCCAAGGGTCTGTCGGGCGCACGGAACACCGGCATCGCCACCTCGTCCGGCGCGGTCGTCGCGTTCCTCGACGACGACGCCGTCGCGGAGCCGGGCTGGGTCCGGCACCTGCTCGAGCCCTACGCGGACCCTTCCGTGCTCGGGGTCGGCGGACGCGTCGTGCCCCGATGGGACGACGACCGACCCTCGTGGCTCCCCTCCGAGTTCGACTGGGTCGTCGGTTGCACGTATGCGGGCCACCGCGACGACGCCGGCCCGGTGCGCAACCTGATCGGCGCCAACATGTCGGTCCGACGCGACGTCGTCACGGCGGTCGGCGGGTTCCGCCACTCGCTCGGCCGCACCGCCGCGCTGCCCGCAGGATGCGAGGAGACCGAGTTCTTCATCCGGGCCGCGCAGCACTTCCCCGACGGCGTCGTCTGGTTCGAGCCTGCGGCCGCGGTCTCGCATCGCGTGCCGGCGGCGCGCGCCACCGCCGGGTACTTCCGGGCCCGGTGCTTCGCGGAAGGCATCTCCAAGACGCAGATCTCCCGGCTCGTCGGCGCCGGGGACGGGCTGGCCAGCGAGCGGGAGTACACGATGCGCGCGCTCCCCCGTGCGGTGCGCCGCGAGCTGGGCCTCGCCGTCCGGACCGGCGACCCTGCGGGCGTTGCCCGGGCGGCGACCGTGGTCACCGGCGTCGCGACCACCGCCGGCGGCTACCTGGCCGCCCGGGTGCCCCGGTCGCTGCGGTGGCTCCCGTCCCGCACCGGCGGCCCCACGTCGGACCGGCGCCGGCCCGAGCTCGATGCCGACCACTTCGAGCCCGCCCTGGTCACCCAGGTCGACCTCGCCGACGGGGCCCAGCCCCTGTCCGCGCTCGATCCCCGCAGCGGAACCACCTACGGACGCGCCGTGGTCCTCGTCCGGGACCACGGCGCACCGGTCGGCGTCCTGCGCGTCGAGCTCGGCCCCTACGGCCTGTCAGCCGATGAGCTGAACGGCGAGATCCGCGGCGCGCTCGGCATCGACGTCCCCGCCACTGCGGTGCCGGCCCCGGCCGCCGCCCGGGAGCGGGGGGTCCTCCCCCGCGTCGCCGTGGTCATCGCGACGCGAGACCGGGCCGAGAGCCTCCGACGCTGCCTCGACTCGCTGCAGCGCCTCGACCACCGGGCCGCGGAGATCATCGTCGTCGACAACGCCCCGGCCGGCCGGGACACCGCCGACCTGGTCCGCGCCCTCGCGACCCGCGACCGGCGGTTCAAGTACGTCCGTGAGGACCGGCCGGGTCTGGCCCGGGCGCACAACTGCGGGTTGGAGCACGTCACGGCGCCGTTCGTGGCCTTCACCGACGACGACGTCGTCGTCGATCCTGCCTGGCTCGACGGCCTGCTGGCCGGCTTCGCGCGGGACGAGCGGGTGGCCTGCGTCACTGGGATGATCTTCCCGTTGGAGCTCGAGACACCGGCCCAGGACTGGCTCGAGCACTACGCCGGGTTCAACAAGGGATTCGCGCCGCAGGTGTTCGACGCTCGCCGCGGCTCCCCCGACCCGCTGTTCCCGTACACCGCGGGCAGCTTCGGGTCCGGCGCCAACATGGCGTTTCGCACCGACGTCCTCGTCGCGATGCAGGGCTTCGAACCCGCGCTCGGCGCGGGCACCGAGGCCAAGGGCGGCGACGACCTCGCCGCGTTCTTCGACGTCATCGCCGCCGGTCACGTGATCGCGTACGAGCCCGGGGCGATCGTCTATCACCAGCACAACCGCACCTTCGAGGCCCTGCGCCGCCAGACCTTCGGGTACGGCGCCGGCCTGACCGCCTACCTCGCCAAGACGGTCGTCGACGAACCCCGTCGGGTGCTCGACATGCTGGCCAGGGCCCCACGCGCCGCGCGCCACGCCCTCAGCCCGTCGTCGACGAAGAACGAGCGACTCCCGGCGGACACGCCCGCGACGCTGGTACGGCGCGAACGCCTCGGCATGCTGGTCGGACCCGCGCTGTACCTCCTCAGCCGCTGGGACACGCGTCTCGACGAGCGCCCGAGCCCATCCGCGCCGAGCGTCGCCATCGACGACGTGGCGGCGGAGGGCCCGGTGACCGACGCGTCGCAGCCCGAGCTCGCCGGCACCCCGGACATCGATCCGGTCGAGCTCGAGCTCCGAGAAGCGAGCGTGACGCCATGACCCGACGCACCTTCCTGCCCGTCCTCCTCTACCACTCGATCCAGAAGCACCCGCGCCCGGAGCACCACGGCTGGGTGACCGCACCCGAGGTCTTCGCCGAGCACATGGCGTACCTCCACGACGAGGGGTACCGGACCCTCACCGTGTCCGAGTACGCGGAGATGCTGGGCGAGCCGATGGTGGAAGCGCCCGAGCGCACCGTCGTCATCACCTTCGACGACGGGTTCGCGGACTTCGCCGAGCACGCCCTCCCGGCGCTGACCCGGCACCAGCTCCGCGCCACGATGTACGTCGTCACCGGCTGCGTCGGCTCGACGAGCACCTGGCTCGAGTCCGTCGGCGAGGGCGACCGGCAGATGCTCGGCTGGTCCGAGATCGAAGCCCTGGTCGAAGCCGGGATCGAGGTCGGCGCGCACACCCACAGCCACCCGCAGCTCGACATCATCAGCCGCGACGCGGCCTGGGAGGAGATCCGGCGCAGCCGTGGGGTGCTCGAGGACCGGCTCGGCCACGAGGTGTCGAGCTTCGCGTACCCGTTCGGCTTCCACGGGCCTCGCATCCGCGCGCTGGTCGAACGGGCCGGGTTCCGGTCCGCGTGCGCGGTCAAGGACGCGTTGAGCGGCCCAGGCGACGACCCGCTCGCCATCGCCCGCGTCATCGTCCCGGGCGACACCGGCATCGGGACCCTCTCGGACCTCCTCGCCGGTCGGGGTCGCCCGCCGGCCTGGCGGGGCGAGCGCACATCGACCAAGGCGTTCCGGATCGCACGGCGCAGCGCGGCCCGCGCCCGCAGTTTGCGGGCCGGCTACGGGCGGACTCCAATGGGAGGCAGGATTCCCGGAGAGAGTGCGCAGCCACGGAGGCCAACGCACGGACCATGATCAGCACGGAAGCCGAACCCATGGTCCCGAGAGCTGCTCGGCGCCAGCGCCACCGCACCGAGCTCCGACGGGCCCGGCGGCATCGTCGCGTGCTGATCGTGCTCGCGGCGCTGGTCGTCGTCGCGATCGCGGTCTCGGTGTTCGTCGTGCGGAAGAACGCGGTGGCCGACGGCCCCGACAAGGGGATCCTGCTGCTCAACGAGCCGTTCCGCGGCTCCGCGCTGAACTCCGACCACTGGTCGCCCTGCTACGAGTGGTCCGCCAACGGGTGCACGAACATGGGCAACCACGAGCTCGAGTGGTACGTCCCGCAGCAGGTGAAGGTGGCGAACGGCGCGCTCTCGCTCCAGGCGAAACCGCAGTCGGTCACCGGCGTGGACGGCAAGCAATTCGACTACGTGTCCGGGATGATCTCGGGCCTGTCGCCCGACCGGACGCTGTTCTCCTTCGAGTACGGGTACGTCGAGTCGCGGGTCCAGATCCCGAAGGGCCAGGGACTCTGGCCCGCGCTCTGGATGCTGCCCGTGTCGCGCCAGTCGCTGCCCGAGGTGGACATCTTCGAAGCCGTCGGTGAGCAGCCCGACGTCGCGCAGCTCCACACCCACTGGCTCGAGAACGGCCAGCGCAAGAACGAGGGCACGAAGTGGCACGGACCCGACCTCACGCAGGGGTGGCACACGTTCGGGCTGGAGTGGAAGCCGAATTCGCTGACCTGGTACGTCGACGGGACCGCGCGCCTGCGGGTCACCGACCCCAAGCAGATCCCGCACGAGCCGATGTACCTCATCGCGAACCTCGCGGTCGGTGGGATCTTCACCAAGGCGCCGAACCCGAGCACACCGTTCCCGGCCACGTTCAAGCTCGACTACCTCAAGGTCTGGGGGGCCTCGTGACCGCGCCGAGCGCGCCCGAGGTCGACGCGACGCAACGCCGGCCCGACCAGGTCATCGCGGCCCGGCGGAACCCGCCCCCGGCGGCCGGTGGTCCGCCCGTCGTGGCTCCGGGCGACCCCGACGACGGCGCTCCCGACCGTCGACCCTGGAGCTCCCGACCCGCCTTCCACGGGGTGCTGCTCCTGCTCGCCGTCGTGCTCTGGCTCTGGTCGCTGTCGAGCACCGACCTCGCCGACATGGGCGACTACGGCCTGCTGTCCGCGCTGCACACGACCTTCTACGTGGCGATCGGGGTGCTCACGGTGGGCTTCCTGCTCGGGGTGCGCCGCGAGGCGCCGAGCTGGCTCCTCGCCGCCTATCTGGTGCTGTTCATCGCGATCGTCCACGCCTCGCCGGTGCTGCTGTACGGCACGCTCCGCTACGCCTGGGCATGGAAGCACGTCGGCGTCGTCGACTACTTCATGCGGACCCACACGGTGAACCCGCATCTCTCGTTCCTCCCCGTGTACCAGAGCTGGCCCGGGTTCTTCGGCCTCGCGACCAGCCTGACCGAGGCGGTCGGGTTCAAGAGCGCACTGTCGTTCGCGGCGTGGTCGCCGCCGGTGTTCGAGCTGCTCAACGTGCTCGCGCTCTGGTTCCTGTTCGGGGCGCTCACCGACGACCGCCGCGTCCGCTTCACCGCGTGCTGGTTCTTCCTCATCGCGAACTGGGTCGGGCAGGACTACTTCGCCCCCCAGGCCTTCGTCTACTTCCTCTACCTGATGTCGATCGGCATCGTCCTCAACTCGCTGTCGAAGCGACCGGCCGCGCCGCGCCTGGTCCGCAAGCTCGTGCCCACGCTGCGGTCCACGGCCGCGAAGGCCGCGCCCGCGGCGGTCACCTCGTCGACGCTCGGGACCGTCGCCATCCTCGCGGTCATGTTCGCGGTCGTCGCCACGAGCCATCCGCTGACGCCGATCGTCCTCACCGCGGCGCTCTTCGGGCTCGCGGTCTTCGGCGTGCTGCGGGTGCGCGCACTCGGGCTGATCATGGGCGCGATGACCGTGGGCTGGCTGCTCACCGGCGCCCGCACGTACTACTTCGCCAACACCACTTCGATCTTCAAGGGCTTCGGCTCGTTCTCCTCGAACCTCAGCAGCAACCTGGTCCAGCTCAGCCACGTCACCCACAGCCAGCAGGTCGTCGCGCAGTTGGGCCGACTCCAGGTCGGTCTGGTCGCGCTCCTCGCCGTCGCCGGGATCCTCCGCCGGCTCAAGCACGGGAACTGGGACGCCGCCGGCGCGGTCCTGCTCGTCTGCCCGATCGTCATCCTCGTCGGCGGCAACTACGACGGCGAGGCGCTGTTCCGCGTCTTCCTGTTCGCGCTGCCGTTCGCGGCGCTCTTCATGGCTCACCTGCTCTTCCCCAGCCGTGAGGCGGGTCGCGGCTGGATCACGCCGGTCCTCGCGATCGCCATCAGCGGCCTCGTCCTCGTCGGGTTCCTGTTCGCGTACTACGGCAAGGACGCGTGGTCGTACTTCACGCCCCGCGAGGTCAGCGCCGCGGAGACCGTCTACGACCACGCGCCGCCGCACACGCTGATCATCGAGGGGACCCGCGACTACCCCAACCAGTTCCGGGACGCGGAGCGCTTCACCTATACGACGATCGAGAACGAGCCGACACCGTCGATCGAGCGCGTCCTGCGCCACCCGGTCGCCACGCTCGGCGAATGGCTGGCGGACCCTCGCTACCAGCAGGCGTACCTGATCATCACCCGGGCGCAGAAGGAGCAGATCGACGCGATCGGCCCCATGCCGCGGGGGTCACTGTCTCGGATCGAGCGGGCGCTGCTCGCGTCGGCGCGGTTCAAGGTCGTCGTCCACAACCGCGACGCGGTGGTGTTCCGCGTCGACCGTCCCGTCGCGAAGATCGGTCCGAAGCGACGGGGGGCCACCGGATGACCGAAGACCGCTGGGTGCAGCTGGTCGGGGTGTCGAGCGCGCTCGCGCTGCTCGCGACGATCGCCGCGACCGGCGACGCGCTCTCGTTCCTGCCGTTGCTGTGGTTCCTCGCGGTGGTCCCCGGCCTGCCCTACGTGCGGCTGGTGCGCAACGACCACGACGCCATCGCGTTCTGGTTGACCGCCGGTGCCCTGTCGGTCGCCATCGACGCGCTGGTCGCCGAAGCGCTGCTCTACCTGCACGAGTTCAGCGCGATCGCGGTCGTCTCCGCGCTCGTGATCATCGCCTGGATCGGTGCGGCGGTGGGCCGCCTCCGGGCGTCCGACGACCGCGCGTCCGCACCCGGGTACCGGATCTGAACCCTCCGCGAGGCCCGGATCCGCGCCTGAGACCGCGGGGAGGGCCCCACTCACGATCGGGTCGGAGGCCGGAGACTTCCGCTTTGGCGTCGTCAACCCACCACCGAGGGGGGGAAGTGACGCCAAAATCCGGAGTGGGGGTGGGGTCAGGCGGCGCGGCGGTAGCGGCGGACGGCGAGCGGAGCGCAGAGCACGACGATGCCTGCGATCCACGCGACGGCCTGGAGCACGTAGCTGACCGTCGGGCCGCCGAGGGTCAGCGCGCGCGCCGCGTTGCACACCGCGGTGACGGGCTGGTGCGCGGCGAAGACCTGCAGCCAGCCGGGCATCGAGCTCAGCGGAACGAATGCGGACGACGCGAAGACGAGCGGGGCGAGGATCGGGAACGACGCGGCCTGCGCGGTCTCGGCGTTCGACGCGGTGAGCCCGACGATCGCGAACACCCACGACAGCGAGTAGGCGAACGCGAGGACGAGTGCGAGCGCGGCGAACAACCCGACCACGTTCGTGTCGATCCGCCAGCCGACGAGGAAGCCGACCACCGCCATCAGCACCACGACGAACACGTTGCGCACCAGGTCGGCCCACGTCCTACCCACGAGGACGGCCGAGCGAGCGATCGGCAGCGAGCGGAACCGGTCGATCAGTCCCTTGCCGAGATCCTCGGCGAGGCCGACGCCGGTGGTGAGCGCGCCGAAGGTCACGGTCTGCACGAAGATGCCCGGCATCAGGAAGTCGACGTACGGGACCGGCTTTCCCTGCCAGCTCGCGGCGATCGCGCCCCCGAACACGTAGCGGAACATCAGCACGAAGATCACCGGCTGGATCGTGGCGAACACCAGCAGCTGGGGGTTCCGGCGGATGTTGAGCAGGTTGCGCCATGCCATCGTCACCGCGTCCGAGATCGGACGCGGCGCGTCCTCGCGCAGCTCGAGTGAGACCGGTGCGGTGGTGGTCGTGGTGGTGGCTGTCATGAAGCACTCCGGGCGCGTCGGGGTGGGGCGTCGGCGGAGTCCTCGCCGTTCTCCACCGGGTCCTCCGCCTTGTGGCCGGTGAGCTCGAGGAAGACGTCGTCGAGCGTGGGCTCCCGCAACGCCATCGTGATCGGCACGAGCTCCGCACGGTCGAGCACCCGTACGATCTCGAGCATCGCGGTCGGGCCGTCGGAGACGCTGACCCGCAGCAGATGACCCTCGGTCGCGACCGGGCCGACCGACGCCAGCTGCTCGGATGCCGTGCGAACAGTCTGCTCATCGCCGAACCCGAGCTCGATGAGGGTCTCGCCGAGCCGGGCCTTCAGCTGCGCAGCGGTCCCTTCCGCGATCACCGATCCGTGGTCGATGACGACGATGTTGTCGGCGAGCCGATCCGCCTCCTCGAGGTACTGCGTGGTGAGCAGCACCGTCGTACCCCCGGAGACGAGGTCCTCGATGACCGTCCAGAGCTCGGTCCGGCCCTGGGGGTCGAGGCCCGTCGTGGGCTCGTCGAGGAACAGGACCGGCGGCTCGTGCACCAGGGCCGCGGCCAGGTCGAGGCGCCGGCGCATGCCGCCGGAGTAGGTGCGGACCAGCCGGTCACCGGCGTGCACCAGGTCGAAGCGCTCGAGCAGCGCGGCGGTCCGCTCCTTGATCATCGCGTCGGAACCGTGGGTGAGCCGCCCGACGAGGCGGAGGTTCTCCGCCGCGGTCAGGTTCTCGTCCACCGCGGCGTACTGCCCCGCGAGCCCGATCGACGCCCGCACGCGCGTCGGCTCCGCGGTGACGTCACAGCCGAGCACGCGCGCCTGGCCGCCGTCGGGCAGCAGCAGGGTGGTGAGCACGCGCACCGCGGTCGTCTTCCCCGCGCCGTTCGGACCGAGGAGCCCGAGCACGCGGCCAGTCGGAACCTCGAACGACACCCCCTTGAGCGCTTCCACGTCACCGAAGCGCTTGACGAGGTTCTCGACGACGATCGCCGACCCACCGGCGGCAGAGGAGTCCACCGACCTCAGGCTAGGACGTCGGCGTCCCGACCTCGGCCTCGATGGCGACGGTAGGCTCGGCCCTCTCCCTGGGGGTCGCATGACGACGTCGCAGCTCCAGATCGACCAGCGAGTCGACCGCGCCGCCGACCACATCGTCGCTGCGGTCCAACGGGACGGGTACGCCGTGGTGGACGGCCTGCTGTCGCCCGCGGAGGTCGCCGCCCGGCGCACCGAGTTGCACCAGATCCTGGCGGCGACACCGAAGGGCCGCGACGACTTCGAGGGTCGAAAGACGCGCCGGGTGTACGCGCTCTTCGCCAAGACGCGCCTGTTCGACGGGCCCGCGACGCACCCGGTCGTCCTCGCGGTGCTCGATCGCGTGCTCGGTGAGTACCAGCTCAGCGCGCCCACCGGGATCGAGATCGGCGCGGGCGAGGTCGCGCAGCCGCTGCACCCGGATGACGCGCTGTACCCGATCTCCCGCCCGCACGCGGAGCTCGTGGTCAACGTCATGTGGCCGCTCGACGACTTCACCGAGGAGAACGGCGCAACGCGCGTCGTACCCGGGAGTCACCGGTGGGTCGACGAGCGACCGGACGCGACCACGGAGACGGTGGCGATCGAGATGCCGTCGGGGGCTGCGCTGATCTACCTGGGCAGCCTCTGGCACGGTGGCGGCGCGAACCACACCGACCGCGCTCGCCTGGGTGTCGTCCTGCACTACGGCGTCGCCTGGCTCCGTCCGGTCGAGAACCACGTCCTGGCGGTCGCGCCCGACGTCGTCGCGACGCTCCCGGTCCGGATGCAGGAGCTGCTCGGCTACAACATCTGCTCGCCGTTCGTGGGCTACGTCGACGGCGGCCATCCGCGTCGCCTGCTGGACCCCCACGCGCCCGCTGATCCTGCGTGACGCGCTGACCCGGTCGGCGACGCGCCCGATCACCCGACCGACTTCGCCGCGAGCGAACGCTCGATGGCGGCCGCCGCGGCGTCGACGTACCCACCGCCGAACTTGATCGCATGCACCACGAGCGGTGCGACCTGGTGGAGCGCGACCCGGTCCTCCCAGCCCGCGGCGAGCGGATACGCCCCGGCGTAGGCGGCGAAGCACTCCGGGCCGAAGCCACCGAAGAGCCGCATCATCGCGAGGTCGAACTCGCGGTGACCGCCGTGCGCGGCCGGGTCGATGAGCCAGCTCGTGCCCGCGGTGTCGACGAGACGGTTGCCCGCCCACAGGTCCCCGTGCAGCCGGGACGCCGGCTCGTGGCCCGGGTCGAACCGGTCGAGATCGCGGGCCAGTCGTTCGAGCGACGCGATCGCGCCGTCGGGCAGCGCGTGACCGTCGCGCGAGAGACGGGCGAGTGGGAGCAGCCGTTGGGTGGCATAGAACTCGGACCAGGTCGCGCACGGATCGTTCGGGAGGCCGCGGCTCCCGGTCGTGCGCCGGTCGGCGCGTCCGAACGACGGCGCGCCGCAGCGGTGGAGGTCGGCGAGCGCGAGACCGAGACTGCGCTCGGTGTCACGCCCCATCGGACCCTCGTCGACCCACTCGAGCACCAGGTGGTTGGGCGGCTCGTCGGAGACGGCGAGCACCGCAGGGACCGCGATCGCCCCGGCGTCGCGCAGCCAGGTGAGCCCCGCGGCCTCGGTGGTGAAGAACTCTGCCGGCGCGCCCGGGTGCGTCTTGGCGAACACGCGCCGGCCGTCGTCGAGTGCCACCGCGAACGAGATCGCGACGTCGCCGCCCCGCACCGGCGTGGCGCGCACGACCGCCGCTCCCAGTGCGCGCTCCAGGGTGGAACGGAGCCGCTCGTCCATGGACGGGAGCCTACGGACCAGGCCTGCCCACGGTCCCGGACGGCGATCAGCACGAGCCGGAGCGGGTCGGACGCCCTCCTGCGGGAGGGTGGCCCGGTACCCTGCGCCCCATGTTCGAGCGGGGGCTGGAAGAGGTCGCGGACGGCGTCTGGGCCTACCTCCAGCCCGACGGCTCGTGGGGCTACAGCAACGCGGGGCTGGTGGCGGGCGACGGGTCGTCGCTCCTCGTCGACACGTTGTTCGATCTACGGCTCACCCGCGACATGCTCGACGCGATGCGCGCCGTCACCGACGGCGCACCGATCGAGACGGTGGTGAACACCCACGCCAACGGCGACCACTGCTACGGCAACCAGCTCGTGCGCGACGCGCGCATCGTCGCGTCCGACGCGGCCGCGGGCGAGATGGACGACGTGCCTCCCTCGCTGCTGCACGCGTTCAAGCAGCTCGACATCGGCGAGGAAGGCAACGCGTTCGTCGCCGAGGCATTCGGGCCGTTCCGGTTCGACGACATCGAGTCCGTCCCGCCGACGGAGACCTTCTCGGGCTCGGTGACGATGGGTGTCGGCGGGCGCGCGGTGACGCTCGAGGAGGTCGGTCCGGCCCACACCCGGGGCGACGTGATCGCGTACCTCGACGACGGCGACGTCGTGTTCACCGGCGACATCCTGTTCCACGGCTCCACACCGATCATGTGGGCCGGCCCGGTCGGCAACTGGATCGCCGCGTGCCGGCGCATTCGTAGCCTCGAGCCGAGCGTGGTCGTCCCCGGGCACGGGCCCTTGGCCGACGCTTCCGGCGTCGAACAGCTCGAGCGGTACCTCGGCTGGCTCGAGCGCGAGGTGACCGAGCGCCACCGGGCCGGGATGTCGGCGATCGACGCGGCCTGGGACATCGAGCTCGGCGACTACGCCGAGTGGGGTGACCGCGAGCGCACCGTCGTGAACGTGGACACGATCTACGCCGGCCTCGACCCGGCCCACGAGCGCATGAACGCGGTCGAGGCGTTCCGCGAGATGGGTCGCTACCGCGCCCACGGCTGACCCGCACGCTCGTTTCGGGGCGCGTTCGACGTACCGGGGTGCGTCGAGGACACCCCGAAACGTGCGATGGGGAGTGCCGGACGGCGGCTAGGCCGACGCGCGGGCGTGCTGGGCGGCGACCATCCGGCGCATGCCGTCTCGCCAGTCGATCTCGGTGCGGCCGACGAGCTCGTGCATCTTGGTCGGGTCGATCACGACGCTCGACACCGTCTGCTCGGTCTCGGCGAACGAAACGTCCCGACCGACGATCTCGCCGAGCAGGCGGCTCCAGTCCTCGATGCTCGCGGTCTCGCTGCCACCCCAGTTGACGGTCGTCGCCGGGACGCTCGCGATCTCGAGCAGGCGCGGGAGCATCCGGATGATGTCGTCCTCGTGGATCGGATTGAAGGTGTTCGGCCGCTCCGGGTGGATCGGCACGGGCTGGCCGGCCTCGATCATCGCGAGGTGGAAAGCCGGCCAACCGCCGTTGTCGCCGTACGGGACGTTGAGGCGCGCGATCGTCACGGGGAGGTCGAACTGACGGGCTCCGAGCCGGGCGACCGTCTCGGCCGCGATCTTCGCGATCGAGTACGTCTCCATGATCACGCGGTGGTTGTCGCCGAGCGCGTCCGTCTCCTTCAGCGGGTGCTGCCCCGCCGGCTGGTAGACGCCGGTCGACGAGCACTGGAGCCACGCCTTCGCGTTCCGGCAGTGCGCCATCAGGAGTCCCGTGGCCTCCGCGTTCGCGGCGAGGTCGACGTCCCAACGATTGCTCTTCACCACCGCGAGGTTGAGCACGTAGTCGACGTCATGGGGTACGCCGGTGAAGTCGCCGTCCGCGAGGTTGGCCTCGATGCAGGTGACGCCGCTCGCCTCGAGCTCGGCGCGCGCATGGGTGTCGCGGAACCGGGCGATCCCGATGACGTCGTTGTCGGCCGCGAGCGCACGGGTGACGGGGAGGGCGACCTGACCCGTGGGCCCGGTCACCAGGATGCGCGCACCGCTCAACATGGGCGCACGCTACCGCCGCAGCGCGGACACCGTGTCGGCTACTTGATGTGAATACCGGAGATCGCGCGCGCGATCACCAACCGCTGGATCTCGGAGGTGCCTTCGAAGATCGTGTAGGTCCGGCCGCCTGGTCGGCGGCGTGCGGCGCAGCCCGCTGACCTGGGCCGCTTCAGTCGAGGTGTCCAGCGGATCCGGCCCGTTCGAGAGAGTTGTAGGGATGAAAGTAGGGATGCTCGCCGCGGGGCTCAGCGCATCGCGCTTTCGTCGCGGTGATGCGCCGACCGTCGGCGAGACTTCCGTCGACAGCGCGCGAGTCCGCGTCGTGACGTTCGACGGAACCCGGTAACGAGACCAGACGAGCGCTCCGATGACGGCCTCCAGCTTTCCCGACGCGTAGCGGCACTGCTGTCGGCGCGCCGAGCACCGCTGGACAGATCAGCGGGCGCGTTTCTCCAACGCGCCGAGGTCGAGGATCTCGATGCTGCCGCGGCCCAGACGGATGGTGCCCGCGGATTGGGCCGTGGCGAGGATGCGATTGGTGGTCTGCCGAGCGGTGCCGGCGAGAGCGGCGAGATCGCCCTGGCCGATCGGAACGACTGCACCGTCCTTGGGCCCGTAGAGCGCCGCGACCTCGAGGAGACGACGCAACACGCGCTGCTCAACCGGGAGGTAGAGCGCGTCGCTCAACGCCGCCGAAAGTCGCCGCACTTCGGTGATCGCGGCCTCGAGGAGGAACCGGTCGACGATCGGCAGCTCGTCGCGCAGCGCACTGAACTGGTCATGGTCGAGGGTCATTGTCTCGGTCGGGTCGAGCGCGGTCGCGGTTGCGCTCCGCCGCGCCGGGGCGATCGCCGCGTACTCACCCACGAGACTGCCCGGCCCGAGGATCCGCAAGATCGCAGGTTGGCCGAGTGGCGTGGTGATCTGCACCGAGACGTGACCCTTCGCGATGAGGTGGAGAGTGTCGCCCGGGTCGCCTTCGTGAAAGATCACCTCACCCTTGCCGAACCGTCGGCGATCCATGCGGGCGAGCAACGCGCGCCGGTCGCTCGCCGCGAGCTGGTTGAGGATCCCCGAGACCATGAGTGAAGACGGTGGGTCAGTCGGCTTCGAGGATGTCGAAGGCGGCGCGCTCGAGGCGTGGGTATTGGTGTTCGGTGGCGATCACGAGCGCCTCGGCGGCGCGGGCTTGAGCGTCGGCCCGGTTCTTCAGGACGTCGAGTTCGGCGCGTTGCAAGAGTGTGCGAGCGATGTAGAAGGGGGAGCCGAATGCGCGCGCGCTGCGCTCGGCTGCGTCGAGGTGGTGCTCGGCGTCGGCGGTGCGTCCGAGTAGCGCGGCCAGCTCCCCGAGGCAGTGATCGATGGATTCGGACGCGGCGACGACTGCAGTGGGGATCTGTCCGGCCCACGGCAGGAGACGGTCGAAGAGGACCGCGGCGGTGTCGCGGGCTTCGAGCTGCACCGCGACGAGCGCCCAGATCGAGGTTCCGATCAACCACAGCTCGTCGTGGGGAAGATCGATGCCCGATGCCTCGAGCACCGCGCGAGCGTCGTCGTGCCGATCCGCGTCGAGATAGGCGCGCGAGAGCGCGGCGCGGAGTGCGGGGAGTCCGGGGCTTTCGTTGACTCCCTCGGCGATGAGGTCGACGAGCTCACCGGTGCGGCCTTGGTGGATGCGGACGTCCAACAGCTGCACGCCGAAGATCGTCAGTGCGTCGGGTTGGCCGCTCTCGGTTCCGATCGCGAATGCTTCTTCGGCCAACGTCTCGGCGCGGGCAGCGTTGCCGTCGAGCAGGGCTTGGGTCGCTCGGTTCTGACTGTCGACCCAGCGCAGGAAAGGTTGCCCGATTCGCGTCGCGATCTCGTGGCACACCGAGATGCTCCGGTCGCGGTCGGCCCGATTGCCCGACTCGATGGATGCTTGCAGCCGCTGACGGTGTGCGGAGAACTGCCGCCACGGGTCGCCGAGCCCGTCGGCGATCGTGATGGTTTCTCGGGTCGTGACGAGCCGGCCGGCGAGCGTCTCTGGGAGTCTGAGCGCGACGTGATGGGAGTTCAGTGCGTGGACCAGGGCCGCGGGGTCGTCGAGTTGGCGGGCAAGCGCGACGGCCTCGTCGGCGAGGCCGGTGACCCGCTGAAGATCGCCGGAGTAGGTGAGCTCGACCGCGAGCGTCGCGAGCAGTCGGGCCCGGGTGGTCACTTCGGAGGGCTCGAGCATGTCGAGCGCGGCAGTCAGGATCTCGACACGTTCGGTGTCGACTTCGCCGGCCGCGGCCTCGGAGCCGCGATGGTTCGCGAGTGCGGCCGCGACGAGACGCGTCGCGTCTCCCGCGCGTCGGGCCAACGCGGCCGCGTGGAGAAGGGTCTGGCGGTGCGCGACGTCGCCGATCTGAAGCTGCGCGGTGCCGAGCCCGATGAGCAGGTCGCATCGCATGGCATCAATTGTCAGCTCGGTGCCGAGCAGCTCGAGCGCCTGCGTGTACCAGCGGATGGCCTCGTCAGGTGCGAGCGCGCTGAGTGCCCGGTCGCCGGCGAGCTTGGCGTAGTCGATGGCCTTCACCGCTTGCACCGGTGCCGTTGCCGCGGCCCAGTGTCGGGCCAGCTCGGCGACCCGATCGCCTCCGTCGGGTCCGCACACCTCTTCGAGGGCCTCGGCGACGCGGCGGTGGAGCCGACCGCGTCGAGCCGCGCCCAGATCTTGGTAGAGGGTCCGTTGGATCAATGCGTGCGAGAACGCGAACCGCTCCGGCTGGCCCGGCACCTCCTGGATCACCGCCGATTCGATCGCTTCGTCGAACAGGTCGAGGAGCGCATCTTCGTTGCGGTCGGTCAGGACGGCCACCAAGTCGAGATCGAAGTCCCGGCCAACGACCGCGGCGCTCGAGAGCACCCGTTGGGCGTCGTCACCGAGCCGGCTGACGCGTTGACCCACGACCTCGCGGACGCTCGCCGGGAGGTGGGTGTCGGCGAGATCGAAGTTCGCGTGCCAGCGTCCTTCGTCGTCGCGAAAGAGCGCACCGGTTTCGGCGAGATGGCGGAGGATCTCCCGGGCGAAGAACGGATTGCCGTCCGTGTCGCGCCGGAGCGCGTCCGCGAGGTCCGCGACATCGTCGTCGAGCTCGTAGCCCGCAGCAGCCTCGAGCATTGCCAGAACCGCTCGATCGTCGAGACCGGTCAGTGCGAGTCGTTCGACCCCTGGGGTGCGCCATAGTGCGGCGAGGGCTTCGCTGAGCGCGTCACCCCGGCTGATGTCGCTGTCCCGGTAGGTGCCAATCACCAAGACTCGCATCGGGACTGGCGACGCAACGAGGTGCCGCAGGAGCGCGAGGGTCGACTTGTCGGCCCAGTGCAGATCGTCGAGCACGATCACGACCCGCGCCGTCGTCGAGGCCGCCGCGAGCAGTGCGGTGATCGCGCCGAAGAGGAGATACCGCTCCGTTTCGGGGTCGCCGGCCGCGCTGGTCCCCACGCCCGGCAGCACCTCGCGCACCGCCGGCAGCAGTCCGGCCAGCTCCGCGGCTTCGGTTCGGCGCACGGCGTGTGGCGCGCCGCGCACCAGCGCCGTGAGTGCTTCGATCCACGGCTGGTAGGGCACGCCGAGTTCCTCGTCGCAGCGGCCATACAGCACGGCCGCATCCGCGTCGTAGGCGAGCCGGGCAAACTCCGAGACCAGTGCGGTCTTGCCGATCCCCGCTTCGCCCGACACCATCACGAGCTCCGCCGACCCCTCCCGAAGCTTCTCGAACTGTTCCGTCAGGCGGGAAAGGTCGTCGTCGCGCCCGACGAACACCGCGAGCTCGTCTACACCCGAACGATCGCGTAGTGCCGACGGCATCGGGACCCGGCCTCCTTCGACGACCTCAGGTTCGGCCACCGAAGCTGCGAGAGGTGGAAAGTCGTCGGGCAAGCTCGGATGCAAGAGCTGGAACACCCATTCCGGGCGGCGCACATCCTTCAACGCGTGTTCGCCGAGATCCATCAGCGTGGTGCCATCCGCGGGTGCGCCGCGCACGAGCTCCGCGGTCGCCTGCGACACGAGGATCTGACCCGGATGCGCCAACGATCGCAGCCGGGCGCAACGGTTCACCGCGGAGCCGTAGTAGTCGCCAGCTCGGATCTCCGCCTCACCGGTATGTATCGCGACGCGCACCTGGATCGGCGCCGGCGTGGCCCACCGCTCCGCACGCAGCGCGGCAACCAACGCGATCGCACCCGCGGCGGCCGAGCTCGCGCGCGTGAACACGACGAAACGACTGTCGCCCTCGCCGCGTGGCCGCACGACGATCCCGCCGTGACCTACGACCGCGTCTTCGACCAGCGCGTCGTGGCGCGCCATCGCCGGACCCATCACTTCCGGCGCCTGCTCCCACAAGACGGTCGAACCGACCACGTCCGTGAACAGGAACGTCACCGTCCCCGTCGGCAACGCACCGGCCCCCGCGGCCCCCATCGGGTCGCTCATCGACTGCCCCTCGCACCTGCCGGGTGTTCCGTCACCCTAGACACTCGCACCGCCCAATGTCACGAGAATGACCTCCCCGGTGTCACCCCGGCGACAGACAAGAACGGCGGGACGGCGCACACTCAATCCAGACCACACGAGAAGGGGCACACCATGACCGCCAAGAAGATCCAACCCAAGCAGGCCACGAAAGCCGACAAGAAGACCGACAAGACCCGCGAGACCAGCCGCAAGGCCACCCGGAAGACCAACTCCTGCAGGTGGGGTTGATCGCTGCTCGTCCGTAACTGGGCCCGGCACCTGTCGAGGTGCCGGGCCTATTGCGCGCGTGCGGGGGGATGCGGAGCAGGCTGGCCTGTCGACGCCGCAGAGCAAGGTGCATGAAACGCTGTCGACCCCCGATCGCAGCCCTCTCGGTCGTCGGCGTCGTGCTGCTCGGCGCGTGCGGACGAACCGGTGAGGTACCCCAAGCGCTCCGGACCGCCGAGCGCACTCTCGTGACCGCTCGCGACACGCTCCGCGCCGGGGAGGACACACATGCCACGCGAGCACTCGGCCGCACCGACAGTGCCCTCGGTCACCTCCACCTGCGAACCTCGGACTCTCGCTGGGCGCCCAGAGCATTCGAAGCACTGGGCTCGGTGACGGCACCGCGAGGAGTGGTGAAGGCACGGGCGATCGCTCGTGAACTCGTCGACGATGTCACCAGCCGCGAGATACTCGCGACCATGTCACGCGGAATTCTCTGCGACACCATGAAATATGTCTCGGACAACTCAGGCACTGCGCCGACTCTGAAGCAGATTTCGGACTTCGTCGTGGGTCAGATCCGTTCCGCCGCGTGGGGTGTCATCGCAGGCAAGATCGGGGCGGTCGAAGCGCTCGAGTTCGTGAGCAGGAGCAATGAAATCAAGGGCTTCGTCGCCGAGCAGCTTCGCGAGCACGAGCAGGCGCCGGGATCTCTCGCGTACCGCGCGGCTCCGGTTCTGCTCCCCCCTTACTGCTTTGCTCAACAGATGACCGCAGCCCCGTCGGTCGCCGAGATCCCAAGAGTCGGCGGCGTGCGACATCGCGGCGTTCTGCCGGTCAAGTCTCGTCCGACGACTCACCGAATGTGTTGTTGGCGAGCGTTGGAAGATCACCGCGTCGTGGGCCAGCGGCCCGCCCTGAGGCATTGTCGCTAATCGTCTGTATGGCAAGCGTCCCGAAGTAGCTGGCGACGACGATACCGGTAAGCGTTGTGAAGTTGTCGAGCAGATCGCGAGGAACTGACCCTTCCCCTGCCTCCTTCGCGACATGCGCGAAGAGGACCAGCAGGAGTATCGAGAAGTAGGCGACGACGAAGGCTGCCGCGATGGCGTTCTTCACATTCTGAGCGATGCTCATCATGCCAAGGAACGTCACGATCAAGACGACAAACATCGCGCCGGCCATCGCGGCCTCGAAGGGGATCCCGGGCACGAAGGTGAGGGCGATGCCAGCGACGAAGACGACACTATCCAGGACTGCGATGACCCAGATCAAGGTTCGCGGTGCAACGCCGACGTTCGAGATAGCTGCCCGTGGCTGCCCGCTTGCTTCCATCGCGTCACCCCCGCTTGCTAGGAAGCCAATGAAGTGGACCACGGGACGTCGACTGCGTCAAGCAACCGGCGTCCAGGTTTGCAACCCGGAGATTCAGAGCTTGACGATCGCGTTGGGCGTCCATCTGCTCGTACCCCCGTCAACTCCACCGAGTGACAATTAGTCGAGCTCGGGGAGGGCGATGGGGTCGGGGTGGGGGTGGCAGGCGCCGCAGTGGAGGGCGTCGTCGACGACGATCGCGCGGGTTGGTGCGGTGCGTTCGAGGACCTCGAGGATGTAGGGCCGGGTCTGCGCGTGGTTCTCGCAGACGGCGCGGCCACAGAACCGGCAGGTGCCGACCGCGACCTTGCGACAATGCCAGCAGTCCAACGCGTGCTCCCCTGAGGCTTAGCGTGCAGGCTATTCGCGGACGAATGCGACCGGGAGCGTGGTGGTGAGCCGGCCGCGGCGGAACGCGTCGGCGAGGATCTCCTCGAACCCGGCGCGTTCGAGGCGGAACACCCGGGCGGGGGTGACCGCACGCACGGTCGCGGTGCGGGGGACGTCGGCGAGGAGCGCGACGTCACCGAAGTACTCACCGGCAACGAGGCGCCGGACCGGTTGGCTGTCTTGGATGACATCGAGGCGTCCGGCGCCAACGGTGTAGAACGCGTCGCCGATGTCGCCTTGGGTGATGATCGTCTCGTTGGGGGCGACGGTCTGCCAGCTGCCGTGCTCGCGAAGCGCGGCGAGCTCGTCGGTGCCGAGCGCGGCGAACGGGGGCAGGGCGCGCAGCTCGGTGAGGGCCTGGACGGTGGGTGCGATCTCGGGGAGGTGGACCCGGTCGGTGAGGAGCCGATCGAAGGTGCCCTTGTCGATCACGAACAGCTCGACCTCGGTGACCGCCCTCACCGTCGCGTTGCGCAGCGCGCCGGTCGCGAGGCCGAGCTCCCCGAACGCCTCTCCCGCGGTGACCGTGCGGAGGACTCGTTCGTGGTGGGTGTCGGGGTCGGTCTCGACGACTTCGAGCCGACCCTTGCGCACGACGTAGAACGCGTCGGCGCGGTCCCCGGCCCGGATGATCGTGGTTTCGCGGCCGGCGCGGCGCAGGGTGACGCGTCCGGCGATGTCGTTGAGGACGTCGACGGGGAGGTCGTCGAAGGTGGGGAGCGTGTCGAGCATGCCGGCGGCTTCGACCCGCCAGCGGCGTTGCGCCCGGAACGACATCCGACGCCACGCGGCGGCGAGCGCACGGGCCGCGGCGCGTACGAGCTCGACCACACCACGCAGCAGCGGCCCGGCAAGGAAGCCGACCAAGACTGCGAGGAGGGCGATGCCGGCGGGGCCGGCGTCCCACATCTTTTCGACCAGCCCACCGAAGGTGCGCCGCCAGAAGAACACCGCGGACACGAGACAGAAGATCGTGAACAAGACCCCGACGGTCCCGTAGAGGCCGATGCCGATCTCGCTGGCGGAGAACCGTTCCCGGTGGGCGAGCTTGCGCCAGAGGTCGCGGCGCATGAATGCCAGGGACCGGGGCCGCAGGTCGGGGACGCGGAGGGTGTCGGCGAGGATCCAGTAGCCGTCGAGCTCGAGCATCGGGATCAGGTTCAACAACAACACGAAGTAGTTGAGGATCACGAACCGGTACAGCACTTCCGCGACGCCACCGTCCGGCCAGGACCAGAGGGCGATCGCGGCGAGCCCGGTTGCGACCATCTCGAAGTAGGGACCCGCGAACGACTGCGCGATCCGTTGACCACGCGGGAGCATCAACACGTCGGAGCTGTCGATGAAGAACGCGGGCGTCCCGAAATAGATCCGGATCCCCGAACCCTTGACCCGCCGCCCGTAATGCACCAACAACATGGCGTGACCGAGCTCGTGGATGAACACCAACACCAGGTTCAGTGTGAACAGGATCGCGAACCCGATCCCCACCGACTGCGGGGTGAACTCGAAGTGACCCTGCGCCGCGACCGCACCGAACGCGACGAACCCGGCTGTCGCGACCAGCGCGGCGAGGACCATCCCGACCCGGGTGAACAAGAACCGCATTCCGTGCCGATGCAGCCACACGGTCAAACGCTCCGCGCCCGACCACTCCACCGTCAAGGTCTTCGCGATGCGCCCGAGCCGTACCTGGAGACCCGTCGGCGCGAGGGCACGCTTGACGGCCGCGTCCACATCGACGTAGGTCTCGGTGAGGAACCCGCCCGCATGCAACGACCGGGACAGCTCCACCACCGCGCCAACGTCGAGCTCTCCCGAATCACGCAGATGCGCGACCGCGATCTCCGCCGCGGTCCGGGTGCCGTCCATCAACGGCAGCAACGCCGCCTCCGCCGGCTCCAACCGGTAATAGACGAGATCACGCGTGTTCGCGACCATCACGTAGTCACGCCCACCGCGCGCATCGAACACGCGGGTCTCCACCCAACCGGCCACCTCCGGCCGAAGCCCGGCCGGATCGAGCCGACCTGCCACCGCCGTCCAGAGGTCAGGTCCGCCGGGTGTCGACTCGGCGCTCACCGCTCCCGCGGTCGCCGCCCACACATCCACCGTCGCGGCCATCCACCCGATCCTTACCCACCGCAACGCAGCACGGCCACCAACGGCCTTCCGGCAATGTCACCAGAATGACATCCCCAACGTCACCACCGTGACAGACAAACTCACCGGAATGGTCCACACTCAATCCACCCGACGAGCACGAGGAGGACGACACCATGACCACCAAGAAAGTCCAACCCAAGAACCCCGACACCAAGGCGACCAAGACCGAGAAGAGCCCCGAGACCGAGCGCAAGACCCAAGGCGCCAGGTTCGGCGGCCGGAAGTCCGCCCGCAAGAGCAACCACCTGAGCAACGGGCACTGAGCCCACCGGTCGGCGGTTACGGGCCCGACACCGCAGTGGTGTCGGGCCCGCAGCATTTCGCGGCAGGCCAGCCGGTCGGTCGGCTCACTCGACGAGCTCCAGTCGCTAGATCCCCAGGAACTCGCGAACGCCTGGGGCGCCATGCGACGTGCCGTGTCGACCCCGTTGCGTCAGGCCGTGTTCGCCCGCGAGGTTGCGTGCTACCTCAGCACCCCACGCCGCCAAATCCCGCGAGCGAAACCGCAGCGCCAGGATCGGACGACAATCCCATGGACTGCGACCGCTCGTCGTTCTCGGCTGGAGGTGTCCGAATCGATGGCCGCCACCCATAGCGTGCAGGGCACAAGCAGTGCCGTAGCTAGGTGCGATTGACGCAGCCTGATCGCACGACCCAGGGCGACTTTCGTGGGCCTACGAGGCGACCTGACGAACACCGGCGCGGTGCACCGCTAGGAGTCCCTCCCGGTCTCGTCTCTCGGATCACCGCCAACGATGTGACCAAGTGCAGCATCGGACGCAGCCTTGCGCTTTCTCATCGACTCGGGATCGATCGTGCCGTCAGCCCTCTGGAGCGGGCCGTACTTCTCATCCATCGCCTTGTTGATCGCTACCGCCTGGCGTTCGTCCTTGCGGGTCTGGATGTCTCGTTGCATGCCGCGGACCAAGTTGGAGACGCCGCGTACCCAGCCATGGATCGCCATCTGAACCGCTGCCTCGCTCCTACATGGTGGGCTCGCACCACCGTAGGTAGGAACCCAGACTCGGTCAACGCGCAGGAGTGCGCCGACCACCGCGGCCCACTGGGCCTCCACGCGTCATGATCATGAAGGTACGGCCCGAAGACCACGTTGGTCGGCTTCTCCTCTGCTCGTTCCCATATAGACGGTGCGCCGAGAGAAGAACACCGCGGAGACGAGACAGAAGATCGTGAACAAGTCGCCCACGGTGTCGTAGAGGCCGATTCCGATCTCGCTAGCGGAGAACCGTTCCCGGTGGGCGAGCTTCACCCAGAGCTCGCGGCGCATTGTGCCGCCTCGCTATCGGCGTCAGTCAGATCTTCGCGGCGCGATCAGGTCCCGACAAGCCTCCACGCGCCGTTGAGCGTCTGCACCACAGGTCTGCACCACAGGTCTGCACCAGCTTGCGTTGACGTGTCTCCGCGTCGCGTTCGGGACGCTGCGCACGCTTTTCTGAGTTGACCGCTCACCGTTCGGTCGGCACGAGGCGATGACTGGTCCCGCAGATTCTTGCCGATCGGCTGTCACATCGGACACCGGTCGACGCGCATAGCAGCAGTAGCAACGCAATGGAGGTGGACATGCACGAAACCGAAGTCCCGAGGCCTGATGGGGAGCGTCTCGTGTGGTCGGTCGAGGAGGCCGGCCGCCTGTTGGGGATCTCGCGTGCACACGCGTACGAGCTCGTGGCGCGGGGCGCGCTCACGCATGTGCAGCTCGGACGTCGCATCGTGATCCCCAAGCGCGCGCTCGACGAGCTCCTGGACACCCCGCGCCGCGCATGAACCACTCGCTGCCCGACCACCATGCGCCTGGAGAGCTCCCACGCGCCACGAGCCGCCCCACACGCTCGTGAGTCAACCGCAGCGAGATCCCGCACGAACTTGCATTGAGAATGCGTGCAGACCAGCGCCGGGCGCGCTGAGGCGGGGCGGCGCCGCGTGTTGAGCATCGGGAAGCTCGGTCACGGTCAGGAGGGCTACTACCTCGAGACCGTCGCGCACGGTGTGGAGGACTACTACCTGGGCCACGGTGAGGCTCCCGGCCGGTGGCTCGCCACCGGTGCCACGACCCTCGGCCTGGACTGCCGGGTCAACGCCGAGACGTTGCGTGCGGTGCTAGACGGCCGCGACCCCGGCGGCGACCGGCTGGTGCGGGGCCGCTCGGATCGGGTCCCGGGCTTCGACCTGACGTTCCGGGCGCCGAAATCCGTGTCGGTGCTCTTCGGGCTCGCCGACCCTGTGACGGGCCGCCAGGTGCGGGCCGGGCACGACGCGGCGGTCGACGCCGCACTCGGCTACCTGGAACGCGCCGCGTGTTGGTCGCGGCGCGGCACCGACGGTGTGGTGCAAATCCCTGGGGAGGGGTTCGTCGCCGCGGGGTTCCGGCATCGCACCAGCCGGGCGGGCGATCCGCACCTCCACACCCATGTGCTGGTCGCGAACTTGACCCGCGGCGTGGACCACCAGTGGGCGACCCTCGACGCGCGGCACCTGTACCTGCACGCCAAGACCGCCGGGTACCTCTACGAAGCGCACCTCCGTGCCGAGCTGACCCACAGGCTCGGGGTCGCGTGGGGACCGGTCCGCAACGGGATCGCGGACATCGACGGGATCCCCGAACCCGTGTTGCGCGCCTTCTCGACCCGCCGCGCCGAGATCGAGGCGGAGATGGCCAGCCGTGGCGTGAGCTCGGCACGCGCCGCGGAGATCGCCGCGTTCGACACCCGCCAAGCCAAGGACTACGAGGTCGACCCGGTCGCGATCCTCGGGCAGTGGTGGGAGACCGCACACAGCCTCGGGTTCGACCCGGAGACCCTCGCGCAGGTTCTCGATCGGGCCGCGCCCGTCCCCTTACCCGAGCCGCACATCGCGCGGCGGGTCGATCACTTGTTGGGTCCGGGTGGGCTGACCGAGCGGGCCTCGAGTTTCGATCGGCGCGCGGTGCTGCGCGCCTGGTGCGACCAGCTCGCTGCCGGCGCTGTGGTCACCACCATCGAAGGACTCGCGGATCGGACCCTCGCCGACCCGACTGTCGTCGCGCTGGGCACGGGGTCGACCGCGAGTCTGCACACTCGGGGCAAGGGCCGGCGCATCCAGGGACCCGCCCTCGGCGCCCGGTACTCGACGGCCGAACTCCTCGCCCTCGAACAGGATCTCGTCGACCAGGCCCTCGCCCGACAAGATCACGACGCCGGGACCTGTGACGAGCAGACCGTGCTCAGCAGCGTTACGCGCCCGCCCGGAGCTCTCCGACGAGCAAGTCGCAATGGTGCTGCAGCTCACCACGAGCGGGCATGGGATCGAGGTCGTCATCGCAGCCGCGGGGACGGGCAAGACGTTCGCGCTCGACGCAGCCCGCGACGCCTGGCAGCACGCCGACCATCGGGTGATCGGCGCGGCGCTCGCGGCGCGAGCCGCCGCGGAGCTCGAAGGCAGCGCCGGGATCCGTTCCCAGACGATCGCGTCGCTCCTCGCCGACCTCGACGATCCCGAACACGGTGGGTTACCCGCCGGGAGTGTGCTCGTCGTCGACGAGACAGGGATGGTCGGCACCCGCACCCTCGCCCGGCTCATCGACCATGCCGACACCGCCCGAGCGAAAGTCGTGCTCGTCGGCGACCCGCGCCAGCTTCCCGAGATCGACGCCGGTGGCCTGCTCCGCGGCCTCGGCGACGCGGCTCTCCCCGATCCGGCTCACCCAGAACCGGCGGCAACACGACCCGTGGGAACGCGCCGCGCTAACCACGCTGCGCGCCGGACACGTCGACGACGCGCTCGCCGCCTACCAGGATCACGACCGCATCGTCACCGGCCCGACCGCCCCGGGGGTCCGCGACCAGATGGCCGCCGACTGGTGGGCCGGCCACCTGCGCGGGGACCGGGTGCTCATGCTCGCCGGACGATGGGCTGACGTCGATGACCTCAACGCCCGCGCCCGTCAACGCGTCCATGGGGCCGGACGACTCTCTGGCCCAGTCCTCACCGTCGACGGGCGGCCCTACCAGACGGGCGACCGGATCATGACGCTGCGGAATCAGCGGCGGCTCGGGGTGCGGAACGGGATGCTCGCCACAATCGCCTACGTCGACGCCGACCAACGGGCGTTGACGATCCGCACCGACACGCACACCAGCCACACGCTGCCCGCCGGGTACCTCGACGCCGGACATCTCCGCCACGCCTATGCGACGACGATCCACAAAGCCCAAGGCCTCACCTGCGACCAGGCCCTCGTCTTGGGCAGCGACACGCTCTACCAAGAAGCCGGCTACGTCGCCCTCTCCCGCGGCCGGGCCCAGAACCGCCTCTACCTCGTCGCCCGCGACGACGAGGTCGAGCAACACGCGCCTACACCCGAAGCCGGGCCTCTCGACACGGTCGCCGCGGCGCTGCGCGTCAGTCACGCCCAACAGCTCGCGGTCGACCACGGCATCGACCGCCGCGCCCTCCACCAACAGCTCGACACGCTCAACCGCGACCTGACCCACCTGCAACACATCCAAGGCGCGGCGCCGCGCGACGCGAGCCGTGACGTCGCCGCACTGCGCCGCTCGCGTACCGGACTCGAACGCGACCTCGACGCTCAACAAGCACGACTCGCGGCACTCGACGCGCGTCGACCGTTCCGCCATCGCCGCGATTACGCCACCCAACGGCTCGCCGCAGCCCGGCACGTCGAACGGCTCACCGAACGGCTCGACCAGACCGAACGCGCGCTCGCGTCCGCGCTCGACCAGCAGACCCGACACGAGACCTACATCGCCGCGCACCGTGCTGAGCTCGAACACATCCCCAACGTTGAGAGCACCATCCGGATACGACTCGACCAGCTCGTCGCCAGCTACCGCAGCGACCCGCCCACCTACCTCGCCGCCCTCGGGCCCTGCCCCACCGACCCCACCGACCGCGCCCACTGGACCAGCGCGGCCCGAGACGTCGAGGACTACCGGCACCGCCACCACATCACCGACCCACGCCACCCATTCGGACGAGCCGAACAGAACAACCACAACCAACAACACGCCCGAGAAGCCCTCGACCACACACTCGAACACCTCGCCGCGGACCGCGGCGGCGCGACTCACGATCTCGGGCTCGGCCTGTGACCGTCCGCTCCGACCGACTACGCGGGCAAGCCGTCGAGCGCGTCGGCGAGCGTCTGCGCAAGCGGCTCGTCGGCGGCCTCGATCGCGTGGGCGTACACGCGCAAGGTCATCGCCGCGTTCGCGTGCCCCAGCCGACCGGCCACGGTTCGAACATCGTGACCACTCGTGATCGCAGTCGTCGCAGTCCAGTGGCGGAGATCGTGCAGACGCCAGCGCGGGTCGATGCCAGACAGCTTCCGCGCGCGCTGCCACCACCAGCCGATGCGATCGGGGTTCGGGGGTCCGAGCGTCAGCGAGAACATGTACGGGCTGATGTCCTGATGCGCAGCTCGAAGCGCGACCACCTCTGCGAGCGTCATCGGGTCGAGCCGCACAAGCCGCCGGTCGCCGGTCTTGGTGGGCGCGTCCTGCAGCGTCGGGGCGCCCCCATCGCCGGCGCGGATCACCTCGACGCTGCTGTCAATCGTCAGACGGCCGGTGGCGATCTCCAGGTCGTCCCATCGCAACGCGGCGAGCTCCCCACGGCGAGCCCCTGCAACCGCGGCGAGTCGCAACGCCAACGCGGCGGCCGGGTCGATCTCGCGCGCCGCCGCGATGACCGCACGGACCTCGTCTGCAGTCATCGCGGCACGGGGCGCTTTCTTCGAGCGACGCAGGCGAGCAGCGCTCCCGACGTTCACCGCAACCCAACCCCAGCGCACGGCCTGCGCCAGGGAAGCGCGGAGGACGGAATGGCGGCTGCGGATCGCGGCTTCTCCGACGTGCGCTCGGCGCATGCGGGCGTGCCACCGCTCGACATCGCCTACACCGAGTCGGGCAACTGCAATCCGGCCGATAGCGTCCTCGGCCACCCGGTCGGCGCGGCTCGCAGTCGCGCCGCGTTGCCTCGGACCAGACGTCCTGGTTGACCTCGCGCCACGCGGCCAGGACGTCGGCGACCGTGCGACCCGCGGCGTTGGAGGGTGGACGCGCTTCGAGCTGCGCCGCGACCCGCTGAGCATCCCGCTTGCCACCGCGCACGGTGCGGCTCACCTGGGTCGGTCGGCCGTGCGCGTTCCGTCCGGTGAAGACCCGGACTTCCCAGACCCCTGGTTTGCGCTCGCGCACTGTCGCCATCGCAGGCGACCGTAGCAGTTGTAGGGATGAGTAGGGATAGACGCCCGAATCAGGCGAACCCTACGGACTGGCGACTACTTGATATGCACGCCAGAGATGGCCCTAGCGATGACCAGGCGCTGGATCTCAGAGGTGCCTTCGAAGATCGTGTAGATCTTCGCGTTCGCGGTGCCACTTCTCGACCGGGTAGTCGCGCACGTAGCCGTAGCCGCCGAGGATCTGGATCGCCTGCTCGGTCGCCCAGACCGCCACCTCGCCGGCCTTGAGCTTGCTCATCGAGCCCTCGCCAGCGACGAACTGCTTGCCGTTGCGAGCCATCCAGCACGCCCGATAGACGAGCAGGCGGGACGCGTCGATCTCCATCTTCATGTCGGCGAGCTTGAACGCGATCGCCTGGTTCTCGATGATCGCCCGGCCGAAGGCCTTCCGCTCCTTCGCGTAGTCGAGCGCGTACTCGTACGCGGCCCGCGCGATGCCGAGCGCCTGCGCGCCGACGAGCGGCCGGCTCGCCTCGAACGTGCTCATCGCGGCCTGGACCCGGTTGTGCTTGCCCTCACGGGCCCGGGCGAAGCGCTCGTCGAGCTTCTCCTTGCCGCCGAGCAGGCACGAGCCGGGGACGCGCACGTCGTCGAGGACGACCTCCGCGGTGTGGCTCGCGCGGATCCCCATCTTCTGGAACTTCTGGCCCATCTTGAGACCGGGCGTGCCCGGCGGGATCACGAAGCTCGCGTGGCCACGCGCCTTCAGCTCCGGCTCGACCGACGCGACGACGACGTGCACCGTCGGGACCTTGTCGATCCCCCCGTTCGTGATCCAGGTCTTCACCCCGTTGATCACCCACTCGTCCTTGGCCTCGTCGTAGACGGCACGGGTGCGCAGGCTGCTCACGTCCGACCCGGCGTCGGGCTCGGTGACCGCGAACGCCGCGAGGTGGATGTCGTCCGGGGTGCCGAAGCACTGCGGGATCCACTCGCCGATCTGCTCGGGCGTGCCGCTGCCGAGGATGCCGGAGACCCCGAGGGTGGTGCCGAAGATCGCGAGCGCGATGCCGGCGCAGCCCCAGGTGAGCTCCTCGCTGATGATCGGGAACGTCAGGCCGGTCGGGTCGCTGAAGAAGCTGGTCATCGCCTCCTGGGAGTACAGGCCGATGTTGGCCGCCTCCTGGATGACGGGCCAGGGCGTCTCCTCCTTCTCGTCGTACTCGGCGGCGACGGGGCGGATGACGTTCTCCGCGAAGTCGTGGACCCACTTCTGCATCTGCAGCTGGTCCTCGTTGAGATCCAGCGAGAAATCGCTCATTCCGGTCTCCTTGGACTGACCCTGCCGGTGGTGGACACTCAAGTTACTACCGAGTAACCATGATAGCCCCGACGCCCCGGGTCGCAAACCGCGCGGGAGGATCAGGGGGCCCGTGCGACCATGGGCACATGTTGCAGGTCCGCGACCTCCGCATCGAGATCGGGAACCGGGTCACGCTCGAGGGCGCGTCCTTCAAGCTGCGCGCCGGGGACAAGGTCGGGCTGGTCGGCCGGAACGGCACCGGCAAGACCACGATGCTCAAGGTCATCGCCGGTGAAGGGCCGGCCGCCGGCGGCGTGGTCCTGCGCTCGGACGAGCTCGGCTACCTGCCGCAGAACCCGCAGCCGCGGGGCTCGGGCATCGACAACACCGCGCTCTCGCACGTGCTCTCGGGCCGGGGGCTGGACGCCGCGGCGCAGCGGGTGGAGAAGCTGCGCCTGCGCATCGAGGAGCACCCGACCGACAAGGACGTCGCGAAGTTCGCGCGCGCCGAGGAGGAGTTCCGCGATGCCGGTGGGTATGCGGCCGACTCGGAGGTCCGGCGGATCGCGGCCGGGCTCGGACTCACCGAGGGCCGGCTCGATCTCCCGATCGACGCGCTCTCGGGCGGTGAGCGCCGGCGCGTCGAGCTCGCGCGCATCCTGTTCGCGGGCAGCGAGCTGCTCCTGCTCGACGAGCCCACGAACCACCTGGACAACGACGCGAAGGAGTGGCTCGTCGGGTTCCTGCGTCAGTACCGCGGCGCGCTGCTCGTCGTGAGCCACGACCTCGAGCTGCTCGACTCGTCGATCACCCGGGTCCTGCACCTGCACGACGGCGTCCTCACCGAGTACCGCGGCACCTACTCCCAGTACGTCACCGCGCGCGCGGCCGACGAGGAGCGTCTCGCCCGGCTCGCGACGCGCCAGGGCGCCGAGATCGACCGGCTCCGCACCCTCGCCGACTCGATGCGCGGCCAGAGCGCGAAGCGGGCGAAGACGGCGAAGGCCTTCGACACGCGGGTGAGCAAGCTCCAGAAGGAGCGCGTCACCGGGCCGAAGCGCGAGAAGCAGATCGCAGTGAGGTTCCCGGACCCACCGCGCGCCGGCAACGTGGTGCTGACCGTGGACGGGCTCACGAAGGGCTACGGCGGGCCTCCTGTCTTCACCGACGTCGAGTTCACGGTCGGCCGGGGCGAGCGGCTGCTCGTCATGGGCCTCAACGGCGCGGGCAAGACCACCCTGATGCGCATCCTCGCCGGGCACACCACCGCGGACGCGGGAACGGTCGACCTCGGGCACAACGTCTCCGCGGGCTACTACGCGCAGGAGCACGAGGGCATCACCGCGGGCAGCGAGGTCCTCGGCCTGCTGAGCGACGCCGCAGGCCTCCCGCCCCAGCAGCTGCGTACGCTGCTCGGCACGTTCGGCTTGTCCGGCGATATCGCGTTCCAGGACGCGGGCACGCTATCGGGAGGCGAGAAGACCAAGCTCGCGCTGGCCCAGCTCGTCGCGGGCAAGCACAACCTGTTGCTCCTCGACGAGCCGACGAACAACCTCGACCCGCCGTCACGCGACGCGATCGGCCGGGCACTGCGGACCTGGCCCGGCGCGATCGTCCTCGTGAGCCACGACGCCGAGTTCGTCGAGTCGCTCGAGCCCCAACGGGTGCTGCTCATGCCCGAGGGTGATCTCGACTACTGGTCCGACGACCTCCTGGACCTCGTCGCGCTCTCCTGATTCTCAAGACCTCCTGCGGCTGCCTTTTCGAAGATCTCCTGCGGCCGACTGCCGGACTGCGGTCGACCGACGGCCGCAGGCGGTCCTTCGCTGCGGCAAGTACCCGTTTCGGCGTGAGTTCGCGTTGCCCTGACGACGCGAAGTCACGCCGAAACGAGCTCAGGGGCGGGTGGTTGTCGTCGTGGTCGACGTCGTGGACGACGTGGTCGTGGTCGAGCTGGTCGTGCTCGTGGAGCCGGGCGGCGCCGCGGTCGTCGTGGTGGTCGGGAGGGTCACCGTCGTCGAGATGCGCGGACGGGTCGTCGTGGTCGTCGTCGTGCTGGACGTGGTCGGTGCCGCGGTGGTCGACGTCGTGCTCGTCGTCGTCGACGTGTCGTCCGCGGTCGCCGCACCGACTCCCAGGCCGATGCCTCCACCGAGGAGCAGCAGCAGGAACGCGATGAGCCAGACGCGACCCGTGCTCATTCGCGGGCCATGGCCATGAACGCCTCGAGCTCACGAGGGATGTCGGAGCCGATCGGCGCGTAGAGGATCTCCGACATCCCGGCCGCCGCGGTCGCGTCGAGGCGCTCGCGCAGCGCGGCGCCGTGACCGGTCCAGGTGAAGCTCGTGATCCCCTCACCCGAGAGCAGCGGGCGGTCCCGCTCGGTGACGTACACGACGTGGTCCTCGTGCAGCGCGAGGTGCCGCGAGTGCGACGGGACCTGCTCGATCGCGGCGCGCCACTCGACCCCTCCCGGGAGCGACTCGACGAGCTCCGGATCCGCCTCGTACATCCCGTGGTACACGACCGTGAGCGCGGGACCGGCGGCGTCATAGACGCGCGGCGAGTCGGGCACCTCGTCCGGGTCGAGCACCGTCCCGAACGCGAGCACCGTGCACCACGGGAACTCGGGGCCCGTCCCGCCAATCGTCATGATCCCGTCGCCGAGCTCGCGGGCAACCTCGAAGCCCTTGGGCCCGTTGGCCGCGACGATGATCGGCACCGAGATCGGACGCTCGGGGAGGAAGCCCCGCGGCGGGATCATCTTCACGACCGCCCCGTCGATGACCATCGACTCCCCCTCGAGGAGACCGCGGACGTTGGCGATGTACGTGCGGGTGTCGGCCCAGGGCATGGCCCGCTGACCGAGCGCCATCCGGCCCGTGAAACCTGTACCTATCGCCACCACCACCCGACCCGGCGCGAGCGATTCGAGTGTGGCGATCGCGGCCGCCTGCACCAGCGGATGCCGGAGCCCGGGCACGAGGACCGCGGGCCCGAGCCCGACGCGCTCGGTGTGCTCGGCCACCCGGGCGAGCGCGACCCAGACGTCCTGGTACAGCGCCGGGGAGTCGAACAGCCACACCCGCTCGTAGCCGAGCTCCTCGGCCAGCTGCGCGTGCGCCACGACGTCGGGTCCCGGCGCGAAGCCGCACGAGATCTGGAGATCGGTCACCGTTCCTCCGGCCAGTCGTAGGTTCCCGGCCGCCGGTTGGTGAGGCTCGGGATGCGGGTGCGGACGTCCTGCTGCGCGGCGAGATCGAGGTCCGCGGTGATGAAGCACTCGGTGTCGGGCGCCTGCGAGAGCACGACACCCCACGAGTCGACGATCATCGATCGTCCGTGCCACTGCAGCTTCGGTGTGCTCGCGCCCCGCTGGTCGGGCGCGATCACGAACACCTGGTTCTCGATCGCGCGGGCCCGGAGCAACGGCTCCCAATGGTCCTTGCCGGTCGGGGCGGTGAACGCCGACGGCAGGGTGAAGACGTTCGCGCCGCGCAGCGCCTGGATGCGGAACTCCTCGGGGAAGCGCAGGTCGTAGCAGATCGACATCCCGATCCGGAGCGGGCCCGCGTCCGCCACGACGATCTCCTCGCCCGGCACCACGGTCGCCGACTCCCGGTACGCGAAGCCCTCGACGTCGACGTCGAACAGGTGGATCTTGCGGTACGTGGCGGCGATATCGCCGTCGGGTCCGATCAGGCACGACGTGTTGGCGTGCAGCTCGGAGCCTTCGATCCGCTCGGTGATGCTCCCCGCGACCAGCCAGACGGCCCGGTCGCGCGCCCAGGCCCGCGCGGTGGTCAGCGTCGGACCGTCGAGCGGTTCGGCCGCGGCGCGCAGCTCGCGCGCGCTCCCCCAGCAGTTGAAGAGCTCGGGCAACGCGACGAGCTCCGCGCCCGCGTCGGCCGCGGCCGCGACGAGGGTCCCCGCGACCGCGACGTTGCGGTCCTTGTCGGGCGTCGAGGTGAGCTGGACCGCAGCGACGCGCATGCCGGGGACGTTATGCGGATCGCCGCCCTACTACCCGGGCGCGAGACAGGGTGCGCCCCCGCACGTGTCGACCAGCGCCCCGTTCGGCTGCAGGAAGTCGGACTTCTGGAGCTGGGCCGCGGGCGTGCGCCGCGGGTTCTCGTGCGGGTCCTCGCCGTAGGCCGGCCCCGTCGGTGCGGCGTTGCCGAGCGGCGCCGGCGGGTTGCCGCTGTCCCAGATCACCATGGCCGAACCGGCCCACGGCAGCGACGGCACCGCGGGAATCCCCCAGAAGGGGACGACATCCGGGCTGCGGCCCGGGGCGAGCGCGGGTTGCAGGATCCGGGCGCCGATCGTCCGCGCCTCGACGTCCGCGGTCACGTTCGCGACCTGGTGGTCGCCGAAGGCGACGTGCATCAGGACGGTGTGGGCCGGCGTCCCGGGATACGGGTGGTCGGTCATGTGCTCCGCGTACCCGTCGGCCTCGGCCCGGTCCCAGAGCATCTGGACCACCGACAGGATCACCATGCGGTCCATCTCGTTCGGGTACGCAGGATCGAGGATGACCTCGTACGTCGCGAAGTCCGAGCTGCGCTGGAGCAGCGTGCTGTAGTTCATCCCCGGCACGCCGAGGACGGCGCGCGTCCACTCGGTCGAGATCGCGGTGACGGCGCCGCCCAGGATCCCGCCCTGGCTGTTCCCGTCGTAGAAGACCGATCCGTCGAAGACCGGCGTGTGCGCCACGCCGGCCTGGAACGCCGGGTTCGACGCGAAGCCCCGGGGGTCCTTCTCGAGTCGGGCGAGGAAGAGGAAGTTCAAGAACCCCTGCTGGGTGCGGTCGGCGACCTTCGGGAAGTTGCTGAAGTCCTGGAGCGACGCGACCGCAGCGCCGAGATCGTCCTCGGAGAAGCCCGCCCACTTCGTCGCGCAGAAGACGAAGTTGTGCGCGTTGCTCATCGTCTCGACGTTGCCCGCGTTGACCTCGTCGTTGCTCCCGAGCAGCCCGTGCCCGTACACGCCGCCGCGCGCGGGATGCACGGGGTCGCTCCCGTCCGCGGTCGCCGAGCGCGGGATGTTGCAGATGAACCCCGCGGTCTGGTCCCCGTTGCGCGCGGGGAGCGCGTCCGGACCGGCACCGGCGGCATAGTTGAAGCCGTTGCCCGAACCTCCGTTGCCGGTGAGGTAGTTCGGGATCGTGAAGGTCCCGGTCACGCGACGGAAGATCTGGTCGTTGACGTTGTCCTCCACCTGGGTGACCGTGAACTGCGGCACGCCACCGTGGAGCGACGCGAACGCGTCGTCGCGGATGTGCAGGACCCGTGAGGCCAGGCTCTTGGCGCTGGCCACCGTGAAGTCCCACGCGAGGTCGAGGTCGCCCCGGCGGATCCCCGCGTGGTGCAGGTCGGCGAACACGCGCTCGAAGTGCGGACGCCGACCCTCGATGGCGCTGGAGAACGTCGGAATCCGGTCGCGGTACAGCTGGAAGCCCCGTGACGCAGGGATCAAGGCGCCGGACCCGTCGCGCAGCTCGCGCAGCGCGACCACGTAGCGGTGACCCTCGGTCAGGTTCCTGGCCGGACGGATGATGAGGGAATGCGGGTCCGTGGGCCCGCCCTGGGAGTCGAGCTCGGCGAAGAACGGCCAGCGCTGCCCGGTCGTCGCGTCGAGCAGCACGATCGGCTGGTCCGCGCCCAACGACGCGCCGATGTCCGTGATCGGCGCCGCGCCGGTGCGGGCCAGGTCGAGGCCCGGGACGTAGCTCAGGATCATCGAGCCCGGGCTGAATCCGTCGTTGCGGTTCCACTCGGCGGGGTTGACGCGCACGCCGGACGCGTTGGCGTTCATCGACGCGGGATCGATGTGCACCCGCCGACCGGTCGGAGTCGCGCCGTCCGCGACCGTGTAGAGGTCGTTCGGAAACGGCATCAGGCACTCGATCGCCACCGTCACGTCACACCGGCTCGCGGTGGAGAGTTCGAGGCCCGGTTCCCATGAGAACGTGCTCATCCCTTCGTCGGCGTCACGGCCGTGGCTCGAGCCGCGGTTGCGCGTCGCGATCGCCCGGACCGTCGTCAGACCGGGTTGCAGGTCGGCCGCGTGCAACGTGGCGGTCGCCCCGTGGTCGTCGCGGACGAGCCGGCCGGTGATCTCGCGGCGCGCCTGGTGCCACGACGGCCCGGTCAGCAGCCACACCCGCAGCGACCCGACGCGCAGGCCCGCGTCCAGCCGCACGTTCACCGCGACGTCCCCCGACGCCGGGGCCTGGCTGCGGTCGGCCGGTGCGACCACGTGGACCCCGCTCGGACGGCCACCACCGTGGTGCAGGTGGCAGCCCGCCAGCCCGACGGCCATGGCCGCGACGACCGCGCCCGCGAACACCAAGCGGCTTCCGAACGTGCGCATCGCAACTCCCCCCGTGACCGCCCCACCGAACGCCGTGGGCGGTCGCGTGACACTAACGGCGCGCGTCATCGAGATGCCAGAACCACGCGATCCCGACGAAGCCGCCCGGGCGCCGCGCCCCGGTAGCCTCCCGCCTCGTGCGCAGACCCTTGGTTCCCCTCGTCCTCGCGGCGGTGGCCGCCACCGCCCTCGTCACGATCGCGCCAGTTGCCGGTGCGGCCACGAAGTCTTTCCAGGTGCGAGCGATCTCCACCAAGGCGCAGTACGTCACCGGCGGCGACGTGCTCGTGCGCGTGCAGCCGGCGTCGAGGACCCCGAAGTTCACCGTCGCCGGCAAGCCGCTGACCGCGCGGTCGTTCGGCAAGGGCGACTGGCTGGTGTCCGGACTCCCTGACGGGCCGAGCCGGATCGGCGTGGCGGCCGGGGCCTCGAAGGCGAGCCTCGCGGTGGTCAGCCACCCCACGAGCGGTCCGCTCTTCTCCGGCCCGCACCTTCCCCTGCTGTGCACCACCCCGACGGTCGCGGACACCGCGAGCGAGGACGCGACCTGCGCCGCACCTCCGACCGTCGAACTGCAGTACCGGACGACCGGCGGCGCGTTCAAGCCCCTGCTCGCCAGGGCCGCACCCGGGGATGCGGCGTCCGTGACCGTCAACGGTGTCGCGGTGCCCTACGTCGTGCGCGTCGAGCACGGTGTCATCAACCGCACGCCGTACTCGTTCGCGGTGCTGTCGGACGCGAGCGGCTGGAACCACCGGCTCGTCTACGAGTTCGGCGGCGGCTGCGGGACCACCTACTCCCAGGGCGATCCGCTCGGGACCAACGTCGTCGACGACTCGCTGCTCAGCAAGGGCTACGCGGTCGCGACGGCGAACTTCAACACGTTCCAGACCTCCTGCAACGACGTGCTGTCGGCCGAGACCGCGATGATGGTCAAGGAGCACGTGGCGGAGACGATCGGCCAGCCCCGGTTCACGATCGGTGCCGGCGCCTCGGGCGGCGCCATCCAGCAGCTGATGATCGCCCAGAACTACCCGGGCATCCTCGACGCGCTGTCACCGGTCATCCCGTTCCCCGACGCGATCTCGGTCGCGCCGGGGGTGTCGGACTGCGGCCTGCTGGCGCACTTCTATGCGGGGCCGGGCAAGAGCTTCACGACTGCGCAGCAAGCCGCGGTCAACGGCCACCGCACCGTCGGGACGTGTGCGCTCTGGATCTCCTCGTTCCTCGGCACGATCAACCCGTATACGGGATGCGACCCGCGCATCCCGGCCGCGGAGATCTTCTCGGCGACGAACCCCAAGGGGATCCGCTGCACGCTGCAGGACCTCAACCGCAACGAGTTCGGCATCGATGCCGAGACGGGGTTCGCGAACCGGCCGCTCGACAACGTCGGCGTGCAGTACGGGCTCGAGGCGCTGAACGCGGGCACGATCTCGGTCGACCAGTTCCTCGACCTCAACGCGGACATCGGCGGCTACGACATCAACGGTCAGCCGGTCGCGGCGCGCGAGCAGTCGACCCCTGCACAGAACCGGCGCGCCTGACGCGACCGGGCGCGTCCTGGCCGGCGGCGGCACCCTGCGCACCATGCCGATCATCACCGTCAACCTGTACAGCGATCCGTACGGCGACATCCACGACCGCTTCCGCCTCTTCACCATCCGCGAGCGGCTGCGCGGGAAGGACGGGAGGATCGACCGGAACGAGGTGATCTGGACCCGTCCGTCGAGCGGGAACATCGCCGCCGAGCTCACCGGCAACGCCTTCAACCCCGCCGATGCGATCGTCCTGCTCGACCGGTGGCTGAGCGGCAGGGTCCGGCCCAAGGAGGCAGTGGACAACTGCACGGATGCCAACGGCCGTCTCGTGAGCGGCCCGAACATCTACACGCAGCCCGGTCCCTGTCGCGACCTCTACCCCGTCTTCGGCGATCCGCGCACCGCGGCCGGCGCACCGCTGATCAACGACCGGCTCAAGTGCCGACGGACGGCCGCCGACCCGGCGCAGTACAAGGTGAAGCTCACCGCCGCGCAGGCGGCGCGGCTGCGCCGGATCTTCCCAAGCGGGGTGTGCGACTGGCGCAAGCCCGGCGTCGGCCAGGTCCCGCTCGCGAAGACCTGGATCGACTACGGACGCCCACCCTTCGCCCCCACCACCGGCTAGCCACCGCCCGTCCGCCGCTTGTGCACATCCCGACGTCATGCGCGCACTTCCGCACAGACGGAGGGACGGGGCGGGGCAGGCTTCAGTGGGGGCGGGCGGCGTCGCGGGCCAGGCCGCGGGCGAAGCCGGTGAGCGTGGTGCGCAGGAACCACGCGAACCACGGTCCGGACCACGCCCACTTCGGCACGAACCGGCCCTGCCAGGTGATCAACGTCCCACCGTCGTCGGCCGTGAGGCGGACGTCGGCGCGGTACTCCGCCAGCGGGAGCCCCGACAGCAGCACGTAGGCGAAGTGCCGGGGCGGCTCGAACACGACGACCTCCTCCCGGCTGCCCCGGCCGGCGATACCGAGCGCCCGGATCGAGCCCACGCCGTCGGGTGCAGGAACCCCCTCGCGCTCGCGGACCGCGTGCGGGATGCGCGACCACCGGCTCCATGCCGTCGCGTCGACGAGATCGCGCCAGACGTCCTCGGGCGGGGCCAGGGACCGCGCGTACGCGGTGACCTCGCGCGCTTCGGACACCTAGCGCCCGCGCCACTCGGGGTCGCGCCGCTCGTGCGCAGCGCGCATCCCCTCGGCGGCGTCCTCGGTCCCGCCGACGACGCGCCGCATCGACTCGCCGAGCCGGAGCGCGTCCTCCCACGGCAGATGGGCACCGCGGGCCGCCATCTCCTTGGTCGCACGTTGCGCGAGCGGTGCGGCGCGCACGAGGCGGGCTGCGAGGCTCCGGGCCTCGGCGAGCAGATCGTCGGGCGGCACGATCCGCCACACGAGACCCATCTCCCGCGCCCGCACTGCGTCGAAGCGCTCGCCGGTGAGCAGCATCTCCATCGCGTCCGACCAACCGATGCGTCCCGGGAGGCGCATCGCCCCGACGATCGTCGGCACACCGAGCCGGACCTCGGGAAAGCCGAACTCGGCGGTGTCGCTCGCGATGACGAAGTCGCAGCGGGCGACGGTCGTCAACCCGTAGCCGAGGCAGTAGCCGTTCACTGCGGCGATCGTCGGCTTCCAGACCTCGAGCCCGCTCTCGAACGAGTTGATCGTCGGGATGTCCCAGAAGCTGCCGGGCCACTCCCCGACCGCGCCCTTGCCGTCGCGCAGGTCCGCGCCGACGCAGAACGCCTTGCCCGTCCCGGTGACGATCGCGACCCACGCGTCCTCGTCCTCGCGGAACCGGTTCCAGGCCGCGTTGAGGGCCTGGCGCATCTCGCCGTTGATCGCGTTGAGGACGTGCGGACGGTTGTAGGTGATGGTCGCGACGTGTCCGTCGCGTTCATAGATGGCCGCGTCAGGCATCTGGCGCCCTCGGCCACGAAGTGGCAGCAGCCCGGCAACCGGCCGAGGGAGACCTCATGAGGTGGGCACGGCGCCGAAGGACTCGTACACGTCGCCCTCGGCCTCGACGACCTCGCGACCGTGGGCGTACTGGAACGGCGAGATCCCGCCCGGCTCCCAGGCGGTGACCGAGCCGCACTCGATCGCCTTGGCCGACTTCGGCGGTACCCCGAAGTAGCGCCGAACCTGGTTGACCGGCCAATCCGCGTATTCGAACCAGTCGACGCCGAGGAAGTCGACGTCGGAGTGACGTCCGTGGTCGTTGAGCCACCACGCCGCCCTCGCACCTCGGGCCATCGCGTCGGCGAGCCGGACCGCCATCCGCTCCGCATCGCGGGAGAAGTGGCCGCGGTCGTATTCGAAGAAGCCCTTCGCCGCGTTGAACAGGTAGCCGGTCTCGAAGAGCCCGAGGACCATCGCGAGCAGCGAGAAGCCCGCGGGGTTGTCGTTGGCGCGGGAGATGAACCCGAACACCTCGATCTCGCACTCGACCGTCGACCCGAAGTCGGCGAGCACGTGCATCCAGTCGTGCTGCGCGAGGGTCACCGGCGCGCTCCCCGGCATGCCCGGGAATTCGAACCCGCGAGCGCGGTAGAAGCGCCAGACGCCGTTCCCGAGCGATCCCTCGGGGCAGTCGCCGAGCACCGCCCACCGCGCCGCGAGCGCCGGGTCGTTCGCACAGCCCTCCCACGCGTCCGCGAGTGCGCGCTCGGTGTGGAGGTGGTCGGGGGGACGCTCGAGCATCTCGCGGAAGTAGCCGCTGCGCTCGAAGTCGATGAGCGCGAGGCCGAGCGAGCCGCGCGCGATCTGATGGGTGACCCGCAACATGTCCTCGTGGACCCCGAGTGCGTCCGCGTACTGCTCGACGCGCGCAGTCACCTCGGGCGGCAAGGGCGTCAGCAGCATCTCGAGCAGGAGCATCAGCTGGACCATGCGCTCGCGGAACGCCAGGTTCCGGCGCCGCATCGCCGCCGCGAACTCGTCCGGACCGAGCGGGTCCATCCCGCCGACGTCGACCACGAACCCGCTCATCGACTCGACGGTCGCGTTGATGACGGCGCGCTGCACCTCGGTCAGCCCATCGGGTGCCGCGCCCGCGGTCGCCACCCCGCGGATCACGACGTGGATCTCGTCGAGATCGGGCGGGACCAGGTTGACCGAGTGATCGTCGGGGAGCGGGACGGCCATCGCGGCGCATCCTACGCACGCCAGGGCGCCTTGTTCTCCAGGATAATAACGGTTATCTTGGAGCGCGTGAGCGTCACCACGACCCCGACGACCAGGACCGAACCGAGCACCCGCGACCGGTTGGTCGAAGCCGCGATCGAGGTGTTCGTCGAGCAGGGCTACGAGCGGGCCCGGGTGCAGGACATCGCCCGGGCCGCGGGCCTCACGACCGGCGCGATCTACGCGAACTTCCGCGACAAGCGCGAGCTGCTCCTCGCCGCGATCGCCGACCGCAGCGCAGCCGAGGTCGAGACGTTGCTGCAGGCGGCGGCGAACACCCCGCCGCGCGATCTGCTCGCGGCACTCGGATCGCACATCGCGTTCCGCGAGCACGACCGTCCGCTGCTGCTCGACGCGGTCGTCGCGTCCGAGCGCGACGAGGAGCTCGCGGTCCTGCTGCGCGACGCGATCGCGCAACGCCACGACCGGATCGCCGACCTCGTCGAGCACAGTAAGTCCGATCGCGCGATCGACCCCGCGATCGACACGGACGTGCTCACGCGCTTCTGCCTGACGCTCGCGCTCGGATCGCTGGTGGTCCGGGCGCTGGCGCTCTCCCCGCCCGATCATGACCAGTGGGGTTCGCTGATCGAGCGGCTGCTCGACGCGGCGGCCCCGACGGAGGTTCCATCATGACCATCACCAAGATCGACCCCGCGACGCTCGAGCAGGTGCAGGCGGACATCGAGACCACCTTCACCTGGGACTACGAGCGTTCGCGCCCCGCCCTCGGCAAGCTCTACGAGAAGGCCAAGACGTCGCAGTGGAACGTCACCACCGACCTCGACTGGTCCATCGACGTCGACGCGGAGAAGGTCGCAGCCGAGCTCACCGGCGGCACGACCGCGCGCTTCCGCACCCTCCAGACGGTCGACGACTCGCCGGTCAAGCACTTCGGCGAGAAGGAGTGGAGCGAGGTCGGCGTGGAGATGCAGAACTCGCTGCTCTCGCAATTCCTCCATGGTGAGCAGGGCGCGCTGCTCTGCACCGCGCGCATCGTCGAGACCGTGCCCTGGATCGACGCCAAGTACTACGCGTCGACCCAGGTCATGGACGAGGCCCGCCACGTCGAGGTCTTCGCCAAGTACCTCGACGAGAAGCTGACGAGCCAGTACCGGATCAACGACAACCTGCGCCTGCTCCTCAACGACATCCTGGCGGACAGCCGCTGGGACATCACCTACCTGGGCATGCAGATCATGGTCGAGGGACTCGCGCTCGCGGCCTTCGGGATGATGCAGCACATCACGAACGAGCCGTTGCTCAAGCAGCTCCTGCGGTACGTGATGGCGGACGAGGCGCGCCACGTCGCGTTCGGGGTGCTGTCGCTCCAGGAGTACTACCGGGAGCTCAGCGACTCGGAGATGCGCGAGCGCCAGGAGTTCGCGTTCGACGCCGCGAGCCGGCTCCAGCAGCGGTTCATGCAGGCCGAGGTCTGGGAGCGGATGGGCGTCGACCCCAAGGCCGTGCGCCGGGCGCTCGACGCCAACAACCCACCCGAGCAACAGATCTTCCAGCAGATGCTGTTCTCGAAGATCGTGCCGAACTGCAAGAAGCTCGGGCTGCTCGACGCGGCCGACGGGTGGCTGCGCGAGCGGTTCACCGAGACCGGCGTCATCCAGTTCGAGGACTGGGTCGACACCGGCGAGGAGTACGCAGATCTCGACGCCGTCGCCCAGGACCGCGCCTCCGCATAGTCGTCACCCGCGCTCAGGTGGGGAAGCCGGGCGGCCAGTTGTACTCGGTCCACCCGGTGCCGGCGCGCCCGTCGCTCGTCGCGTAGCGGCACATCGCGCGCGGAAAGCGCGACTCGCGCCCGTCCGGTGCGACGAGCAGGATCGGCGCGTGCCCGACCGGCTCGGTCGTGAACGTCACCGGCCCGATCTGCTGGCGGGCCGCGGTGGGCAGCTTCTCCGCGTCGATGTCCACCTCGTTCTCGACGACCTCGGCCGCGGTGAGCACACCGTCCGGGTCGACCGTGTACCCGGTCGCGAACAGGTCGAGGCCGGGGATGATCGACCGGGCTGCGTGGACGAAGGAACCGTCGTCGAAGGAACCGGATGTCCAGTTCCAGGGGAACTGCCACCAGTCCCGCACGCCCCACGAGTGGTCGCGCTGGCCCGCGCAGTCGACGACCATCGTGTCGTCGCCGACCGTCACCGTGCCGGTGACCCACGACGAGATCTCGTAGCGCGTCGTCATCGCGTACGGGAACACCTCTGAACGGCTCGCCCACTCGAGGTCGAGCCTTACGGGCACCTCGGGGCCGTCGAGTGCGTGGAACGCATGCGCCGGGTCGGCCAGCTCGACGCCCACCGCGTCGCTCACGACCCGGAACCGCTTCCACGGGACGGGAACCGAGAGCTCGACGCGGGTGGTGCCGGCGGCCGGGGCCAGCGCCGCGTCGCCCGCCGGGCACGGCAGCTCGTGGTCCACGACGAGCACGAGCGGGCGATCACGTCCGACGAGCGCGATCCACCACCACGAGCGCCCGAGGTTCGGGTACAGGCCGAGACGGACGTACCCGCCGTAGGACGCGTCGGGCGCAGCCCAGTCCAGGTACCAGGACTCGCCCCACAGATCCTCGCGGCCGACCGCGTGCCGACCCTCGTCGGCCATTGTGAGCTCGGGCCACTCCCCCACGGGTGCTCCTACTCCGGTCCGGGGAGCGAGCTGCGGCCACCCGTCTCCCAGTACGACGCCGTCACCTGGAGCCCGGGTCGTCCGGCACGCGACGAGATCTCCTCGAACACGCGCTTGTACGTCGTCCGGGCGATCTTCCATGCGCCGTCGACCTTGCGGTAGTCGTCCTCGTAGAACGCGGCACCGTGGATGTCGAGCTCCCATTGGAGGTCGATGACGATGTCCTCGAGCGCCCAGACCCCACTGGCGGTGTCCGGGCCGGTGAGGTCGATCTCGGGGTGGTGGGCCTTGTGACTCGAGAGGAAGTTCTCACGGCCCATCGCCTTGCGGAAGAACTCCACGATCGCGTCGCGGCCCTCGAACGCGTACGCGCCGCCGCCGTACGACGCGGAGGCGTCGTCGGTGAACAGCTCGCGGATGTCGTCCCACTGCTTCAGGTCCAGGTTCCGGAAGTACGCGTACTTCACCCGCTTGATCAGCTCGATCTCCATCAGGTCGTCGGGCGTCAAACTCATGCGTAGCGGGCCTCCACCCCGCGGGAGTCGCCGTGGTGGGCGACGGCGTCTCCGAGATCGGCGACGAGCTGGTCGGCGACCGCTCCGTGGGCCGGCGAGAGCATGAGGTGGAGCCCGGGGGGCTCGGTGTTGCGATTCAGGTTCCAACCCTTGTCGTCCATCACGTCACCGACGGCGTACAGGTCCACGACGTCCGACCGCAGCGCGAGCACCGGACCGATCGGGTCACCCACGATCTCGATCCCGCCGATGGCTTCCACACCGTCCCGTACCCGCGTGGTCGTCGCCATGAGGTCGCGCATGATGTCGACGTAGCCCTGCTCACCGAGGTACGTGAGCGCGGCCCACGCGGTCGCGATCGGCGCCGCCGGGCGCGCACCCGCGATTCCCGGTGACCCGTAGAGGCCCGAGCCCCAGTCGTCGTAAAGGAACACCTGGTGGCCGAACCAGTCGTCGTCCCGGTGGAGGATCACGGAGGCGCCCTTCGGGCAGTAGCCGTACTTGTGCACGTCGGCCGAGATCTCGGTGACGCCCTCGACCCGGAAGTCCCACGGCGGCACGTCATGGCCGAGCCGCTCCAGGAACGGCAGCACGAACCCGCCGATGCACGCGTCGACGTGGCACCCGACGCCGTGCTCGGCCGCGAGCGCGGCGAGCCCCTCGACCGGATCCATGATCCCGTAGGGGTAGGAGAACGCGGACGCGACGACGACGGCGGTCGAGGGACCGATCAGCGACGACGCGGCGGCCAGGTCCGCTCGGGAGTCGCCGTCGAGCGGGACACGCACGACGTCCATGCCGAAGTAGTGCGCGGCCTTCGAGTAGGCCGGGTGAGCCGACACCGGCGCGAGGATCTCGGGCCGTTCCACGCCGCGGAGGCGGGCGCGCTCCCGATTCACGAGCATCGACATCAGGATCGACTCGGTGCCGCCGGACGTCATGGTCCCGCCGCCGCGCTCGCCGTGGTGCAGCAACCCACGGGTGATCGAGACCACGTCGTCCTGGAGCGCCGCGAGCTCCTGGAACTTGAACGGGTTCAGCGCGTTGCCGAAGAGGTAGCGCCGGTTGACCTCCTCGAGCAGCGCTTCGAGGTCGTCGCGTGCGGTCGGGTACACGAGCCCGAACAGTCGGTTCCCGTGCACGTCCGGTTCCCGCGCCTGGCGCTGCGCGAGGTCGTCCAGGATCGCCGTGGCGTCGCGGCCCCGCGCGGCCAGCTGCGCGCCCGAGCCCCCGGGGATCTCGATGTCGTCCACTCGGCCCGACGCTAGTGCTCCGTGCGGTGACCGCGGCGTGGACCGGGCCGGTGCCCGGCCGGATCCCTACCGCGGGACGGGGGTGGTGGTGCCGCCCGGGTCGGCGAGCTTCCAGCCCGAGCGGCCCGACCGCTTCGCCGTGTACATCGCGTGGTCCGCCTCGCGCAGCAGCTCCGCCGAGGTGAGCCGTCCCTGCTCGCTCAGCGCGATCCCCACGCTCGCACCGAGCCACACGGGGCCCTCGGGGCCATCGATCGCCCGGGTCAGGGACGCGTGGATGCGGTCCGCGATCTCGATCGCGTCGCGAGCGCCGGAGACGCGGTCGATGAGCACGGTGAACTCGTCGCCGCCGAGCCGGGCGAGCACCTCACTGCCGCGGATGCACCCACGAAGGCGTTTCGCGACCTCGATCAGCACCTCGTCGCCCAGTCCGTGCCCGAGGGTGTCGTTGACCTGCTTGAACCCGTCGAGGTCCAGGAACAGGAGGGCGAGCGTCGACCCGTCGCGCGACGCGCGAGCACAGGCCTTCTCCGCGTACTGCGCGAACGCGGGTCGGTTCCACAGACCGGTGAGCGGGTCGTGCAGCGCATCGTGGCGGAGCTGCTCCTCGAGCTCGCGCTGCTTGGTGACGTCGTGCATGTTGATCACGACGGCGTCGCCCCACTGGCCCGGTGGGTTGGTGAGCGTCGCCGCAACCCAGCGGGTCGAGCCGTCGCGGTGCCGGAGCGCGAGGAGGTCGATCGTCTGCGAGCGGCCGGGGTGATCGGCCAGGCTGTCGACGAGGTGCAGCAGCCGCTCGATCTCACCGGGGCCCACGATCGTGCCGATCGAGCTCGCGACGACCTCCTCCGGCGCGTACCCGAGCAGGGTCTGCACCGCCGGGCTCGCGAACACCATGTGCCCGTCGCGCGCGACGACCGCGATGACATCGACCGCGTGCTCCAACAAGGACAAGAACTGCTCGCCGCGGTCTCGCAGCGCATCCTCCGCATCCTCGGCCGCCGCGGCCTTGACCCCGAGGACGCGTGCGACCACACCGAAGCAGACCAGACCACCGATCGCGACCGCGTTCGACAAGCCGGTGTCGATGAGCGTCGGCGCCCAGCCGAGCTGGATCGCGGCCTGCCCCAGGAACACCCCGATGACGCTCCACGCGAAGCCCGAGCGCCAGCTCGTGGAGCCGGCTTCCTGCAGCACCACGGCGAACCCGACGCCGTAGGCGACGATGAGCATCGGTCCCCAGCCGATCGCATAGATCACCGCGGTGGTCGCCAGCGTCGACACGCCGAGCCGCACCTCGATCCGCATCGCCTCGTTCGGCGCACCCCGCAGCCACACGATCGACGCCAGGTTGCACGCCGCGGTGGCGAGGAGCAGGAGCGCGAGCACCCAGAACGGCGTGTCGGCGACCCATCCCTCGGCGCGGAACCACCAGATCCCGACCCCGGCGAGCGGCACCGTCGCGAAGACGGCGAGGAACGCGCGCCGACGCGCGCGACGCGCGCTCAGCGCCGTCGCGCTCTCGGTCAGCCTCGATTGGGATCGATCCTCGGCTGCGGGCATGGTCAACGTGGGTCCCGTCTCGATGCCAGACCATCGACTCGAACCGTGGGTGACCTGAGTCACCGACGCGGCGGGCCCGATCGCGGGTAGTTTGGGACCCTTACCATTCGAGAGGCTCACCAAATGGACGACGACCTGCAGCGCGTGGCCCGGACGCTGGCCCTGCTGGGCCGCGTGCTCGAGCGGGCGGCCGGCGACCTGACGCTCGCCCAGTACCGGATCCTGGCCATGGTCTCGGCCGGCGACGAGCGGGCCTCGCTCCTCGCGGGGCGGCTCGCGGTCACGAAGCCGAGCGTGAGCGCGGTGGTCGACGGCCTGGTCGAGCGGGACTACCTCGCCCGGGAACCGGTCGACGGTGACCGCCGGGCCGTCCGGCTCACCATGACCAAGCAGGGGACGAAGGCGCTCGCGGCCGCGGAGGCCGCGATGGCCGAGCGCCTCGAGCCGCTCGTCGTCGCGATCGAGGATCGGGCCGCGTTCGTGCAGGGCCTCGACGAGATGCACGCCGTCCTGCGCGAGCGCTTCCGGACCCGCACCTCATGACCGAACAGGCCGGCAAGCAAGACCGCAGCGGGGACACCCCACGCTCGCGGCCCAACGACGAGCGAAGCGTGGCCCAAGCGGCCCGGCCCGAAGGGCCGAGAGCGGGACAGGCGGGTTGGATACGGCGCCTGATCCAGTGGGTCAAGCCGCACAAGCGGGACGCGATCGCGGCGTTCAGCGTTGCCATCCTCGGCACCGCCATCGCCGCATTCGCTCCGCTCATCCAGAAGATCATCGTCGACGACGTGATCAGCGACCCGAGCCGCCCGCTCTGGCCCTGGCTGCTCCTGCTCGTGATCTTCGGGATCTCGCGGTTTGCGCTCGCCTATGTCCGCCGGTTCCGAGGCGGCCGGATCGCGCTCGCGGTCCAGCACGACCTGCGCACCGCGATCTTCCGCCAGCTCCAACGCCTCGACTTCGCGAGCCACGACGAGATGCAGACGGGCCAGCTGGTGAGCCGCGCCGGCTCGGACATCATGCTGATCCAGGGTCTGCTGCAGTTCCTGCCGATCGTGATCGGCAACATCCTGATGTTCGTCATCTCGCTCGGGATCATGCTGATCCTCTCCCCACCGCTCACCCTGGTGATGCTCCTCGTCACGCCCGCGCTCCTCTGGACGACGCTGCGGCTGCGCCGGGGCATCTTCGCGGCGAGCTGGGACGCGCAGCAGCTGGCCGGCGAGGTCGCGACCGTCGTCGAGGAGTCCGTGACCGGCGTGCGGATCGTCAAGGGCTTCGGGCAGGAGCAACGCCAGCTCGAGCAGCTGACCGATCGCTCGGACGCGCTCTTCGGCTCGCGGCTCCGGCTCGTCCGGATCACCGCCCGGCTGCAGTCGCTGCTCCAGACGATCCCGGCCTTCGGCATGGTCGCGGTGCTCGCGCTCGGCGGGTGGCTCGCGATCCAGGGCGACATCAGCCTCGGCGTCTTCCTCGCCTTCTCCACCTACATGCTCTCGCTCGTCGCGCCGGTGCGGATGTTCGCCAGCATGCTCACGATCGCCCAGCTCGCGCGCGCCGGCGCCGAACGCATCTTCGAGCTGCTGGACAGCACGCCGCTCGTGCAGGAGAAGCCCGACGCCTCGGTGCTCACGCCCACCCGCGGCGAGGTCACCTTCGACGGGGTGAGCTTCGGCTACCTCAGGGCCGAGCCCGTCCTGCGCGACTTCTCGCTCACGGTCGCGCCCGGCGAGACCGTGGCCCTCGTCGGCACGTCCGGCTCGGGGAAGTCCACCGTCGGCCTGCTGCTCCCCCGCTTCTACGACGTGCACGACGGTTCGGTGCGGATCGACGACGTCGACGTCCGCGACGTGACCCTCGCGTCGTTGCGCGAACAGATCGGCGTCGTCTTCGAGGACTCCTTCCTGTTCTCCGACACGATTCACAACAACATCGCCTTCGCCCGGCCCGACGCGAGCGACGCCGACGTCGAGGCCGCGGCGCGCGCCGTCGAGGCCCACGACTTCGTCACCGGTCTCCCCGACGGGTACGACACCGTGGTCGGCGAGCAGGGGCTGACGCTCTCAGGGGGTCAGCGCCAGCGGATCGCGCTGGCCCGGGCCCTGCTGAGCGACCCGCGCATCCTGCTGCTCGACGACGCGACCTCCGCGGTCGACGCTCGGGTCGAGGCCGAGATCCACCGCACCCTGCGGCGCCTCCTCGTCGGACGCACCACGATCCTCATCGCCCACCGCCGCTCGACGCTGGAGCTCGCCGACCGCATCGTCGTGGTGGACCAGGGTCACGTGGTCGACGAGGGCTCCCACCTGGACCTGCTCGCGCGGTGCCGCGTGTACCGCGACCTGCTCGCCGGGCCGGGCGACGACGCCGAAGGGATCGACCTCGACGCGGTGGACGTGCCCGACGAGCTGGTGACCGCGGCCCGGCCCAACGCCGACGGCATCACACCGGCCGCGTGGCCCGCCCAGGCGCAAGCGGCGCCGGCCGGCATCGCGACCCCGACCGCCGGCGCGCCGGCCGGACCCGGCCGGGGCGGCATGGGCGGCGGGATGGGGCGCGGCTTCGGCGGGATGGGCCCGGCACTGACCGCCACGCCCGAGCTGCTCGAGAAGGTGGCGCAACTGCCGCCGGCGCTGGACGAGCCGGATGTCGACCTCGACGAGCAGACTCGCGTCGAGCGGCCGTTCTCGTTCCGCCGGTTCCTCCGCCCGTTCCGGCTCCCGCTCGCCGCGGGTCTCGTCCTCGTCACGCTCGACGGCCTGGCCACGCTCGCCGGGCCGTGGCTGATCCGCTTCGGCATCAACGAGGGCGTGGCGAAGGACGCGCACGCGGCACTCTGGGCCGCGTCCGTCGCGTTCCTCGTCATCACGCTAGGCGACTGGTGGGTGATGTGGACCCAGACCCGCGTGATGGGCCGCACGTCCGAGCGGATGCTGTTCGCGCTCCGGGTCAAGCTCTTCGCCCACCTCCAGCGCCTCGGCATCGACTACTTCGAACGCGAGATGGCGGGCCGAGTCATGACCCGGATGACGACCGACATCGACTCGTTGAGCCAATTCCTGCAGACCGGTCTCGTCACGGCGCTGGTGAACCTCGTCACGCTCGTGGGCATCGCTATCGCGCTCGTGTTCATGAACTGGCAGCTCGCCCTGGCCACCGCGGTCGTGATGCCGCCACTGATCGCGGCGACCGTGTGGTTCCAGCGGAACTCGAGCCGGGCCTACGACCGGGCCCGGGACAACATCGCCGCGGTCAACGCGAACCTCCAGGAGGGTCTGTCCGGGGTCCGCGTCTCGCAGGCGTACGTCCGGGAGGGCACGAACCAGGCCGAGTTCGAGACCGTTGCCCGCGGCTACCTGGACGCTCGGCTCGGTGCCCAACGACTCGTCGCGATGTACTTCCCGTTCGTCGAGATGCTCTCGGAGCTCGCGGCGGCGCTCGTGCTCGGCGTCGGAAGCGTGCTGCTGCGCGACAACGCGTTGCAGACCGGCACGCTGATCGCGTTCCTGCTCTACGTCGACCTCTTCTTCGACCCGATCCAGCAGCTGAGCCAGACCTTCGACTCGTACCAGCAGGCGCGGGTCTCGCTCGACCGCATCGACGAGCTGCTCTCGCTCGAATCGTCGGTGCCGCCGCCCGCGGCCTCGGTGCAGCCGGCGCAGCTCCGCGGCGACGTGCGCTTCGACGACGTCGTCTTCCGCTACCCCCAGACGGTGTCGGACGCGTTGCGGGGCGTGTCGTTCGAGATCCCTGCGGGCCAGTCGGTCGCGCTCGTGGGTGAGACCGGCGCCGGGAAGTCCACGGTGCTCAAGCTCGTCGCCCGCTTCTACGACGTCGGGTCCGGCGCGGTGCTGGTGGACGGGGTGCCGGTCGACCGGTTCGACGCGGTGGCCTACCACCGCCACCTGGGGATCGTCCCGCAAGAGGCGTACCTGTTCTCGGGCAGCATCCGGGACAACATCGCGTTCGGGCGGGCGGACGCGACCGACGCCGAGGTCGAGGCGGCCGCGCGAGCGGTCAGCGCCCACGACTTCGTCGCGGCGCTGCCCGCCGGGTACCTCACGTTCGTCAGCGAGCGAGGGCGCTCGCTCTCGTCTGGTCAGCGCCAGCTGATCGCGCTGGCGCGTGCCCACCTCGTCGACCCGGCGATCCTCCTGCTCGACGAGGCGACGTCGAACCTCGACCTCGCGACCGAGGCGCGCGTCACCGAGGCCATGCAGATCGCCTCCCGCGGCCGTACGACGATCCTCATCGCCCATCGCCTGCAGACTCGCGCGCCTCGCCGACCGCATCCTCGTCGTCGACGACGGTCGGGTCGTCGAGGACGGATCCCATGAGTCCCTCCTGGCGCTCGGTGGCCACTACGCGCACCTCTGGGCGGCGTCGTCCGATACCGCGCCCGGCGCGAGCGTCGCGACGGGAGGTGGCTTGCACTAGGTCGCGCGACGGGGCATTGTCTCGACATCTGACGGGGCGTCAGATGCGCACGAACGGCCTTGGCCCGAGGGGGGACTGTGAGGCGATTCCGCTGGTTCGCGTTGGTGCTCGTCCTGGCGCTGGTCGCGGCAGCCTGCAGCCGCAGCGACAGCTCGAGCTCCGGCACCAACAGCACCACCAGCACCAGCGGCGCGGACACCGCCGCCAAGAGCGCCAACTTCGGGGACCTTACCGACGTCTGCCAGCCCGGGAAGCCGTCGGGCTCGCCGACCCAGGGCGTCACCCCGACCGAGATCAAGATCGCGACCTTCGCCGACCCGGGCTTCTCCGGTCGGCCGGGCCTCGACCAGGAGTTCTTCGACACCGCTGACGTCTTCTCCTCGTGGTGCAACGACCGCGGCGGCATCAACGGGCGCAAGATCGTCGTCGACAAGCGGGACTCCGCCCTCACCGAGACCAAGGCCCGCATGACCGAGGCCTGCGCGGAGGACTTCGCCATGGTCGGCGGCGGGTCGGTCTTCGACCAGGACGGCGTCGAGACCCGACTCAAGTGCCTGCTCCCGGACATCGCCGGCTACGTCGTCAGCCCGCAGGCGCGCGGCGCGGACCTCGTGGTCCAACCCCTGCCGAACTCGATCAAGAGCCTCGGAACCGGCGCGATGAACTACATGGCGAAGAAGTTCCCGGGCGCCAAGGACCACCTCGGGGTGCTCACCGGCGACCTCTCGACCACGAAGATCGTCGCCGACCAGGACGCGGAAGCGGCGAAGGCAGCCGGTTGGAAGATCGTCTACAACGACCAGTACCCGGCCACGGGCGCGGCCGACTGGACTCCGTACACCCAGGGACTCAAGAGCGCAGGGGTGAAGGGCCTGATCTGGGTCGGGGAGCCGGAGAACCTGGCCGCGCTGATGAAGTCGCTGAGGAACATCGGGTACAAGCTCGACTTCATCCGGACGGACGCGAACCACTACGACCAGAAGCTGATCTCGATCGCGCAGGACGCATTGTCGGACGACAACGTCTTCGTGCAGAGCTCCTTCTACCCGTTCGAGAAGGCCAACAAGTCCAACGCCACCGGGCAGTACCTCGAGGCGTTCAAGCAGTACAAGCCGGGTGGGAAGAGCAACACCTACCTCGGCCTGCAGGCCTGGTCGGCCTGGCTGCTCTTCGCCAAGACCGCGAAGGCGTGTGGCAACGACCTCACGCGGACCTGCATGTACGACAACGCCAAGAAGGTCACGTCCTGGACCGGCGGCGGCCTCCACGCCATGACCGATCCCGGCGCCGGCACGTCGAGCGACTGCTACGCGCTCGAGCAGGCGACTCCGAGCGGCTTCAAGCTGGTCACCGACACGAAGCCGAACGACGGGATCTTCAACTGCAGCCCGAAGAACGTGTACACGCTCAAGGGCGACTACGGGAAGGGCGTGACCCTCCAGGACGTGGGCCAGAGCATCTCGAACATGAAGTAGCCGGCAGGAGCCGAGGACCGTGGACAAGTTCCTGACCTTCACGATCGTCGGCCTCACGGTCGCGTCGATCTACGCGATCTTCGCCAGCGGCCTCGTCCTCACCTACACGACGACCGGGATCTTCAACTTCGCCCACGGCGCGGCCGGGATGCTCTTCGCGTTCGTCTACTGGCAGCTGCGCTTCGACTGGGGCTGGTCCGCCCCGCTCGCGCTCGTCGTCGTGCTGCTCGTGTTGGCTCCGCTGTTCGGCGTCCTGCTCGAGCTCGTGATCATGCGTGGGCTCCAGAACACGACCGAAGCCGTGAAGCTCGTCGTGTCGATCTCGCTGCTGCTCTTCCTGATCGGCTTCGCCCAGCTCATCTGGGAGCCGGGCGTGAGCAGGCCGATGCAGACGTTCTTCTCGTCGAGCGCGCCGATCGACCTCGGCTCGACGACGATCACCATCCACCAGGCGATCACGATCGGCGTGGCGATCCTCGTCGCGCTCGGGCTCCGGCTCCTGCTCACCCGCACCCGCATCGGGATCGCGATGCGCGCCGCGGTCGATGACCGCCCGCTCTCCACGTTGAACGGCGCCCGCCCGGACCGGACCTCGATGCTCGCGTGGGCCATCGGCACGTCCACCGCCGCGCTGGCGGGGATCCTCATCGCTCCCGGGCTCGCGCTGGACGCGCCGTCGCTCTCGCTGCTGATCGTGAGCGCATACGCGGCCGCGATCTTCGGGAGGCTGCGCAGCCTGCCGCTCACGTTCCTCGGCGCCGTCGTCGTCGGGCTCACCGAGGGCTACCTCTCCGGGTACCTGCCGCAGAACCAGTTCCTGCCCGGCCTCCGGATCGCGAGCCCGGCGATCATCCTGTTCATCGTCCTGCTCGCGCTTCCGAACCCGCGCCTGCGCGGCCGTGTGACCCGCAGCCGCGAGTTCTTCCCGATGCCGACGATTCGGGGCGGAATCGCGTTCGCGGTCGCCATGGTCGCACTCGGCGTGGTCATGGCCACCACGCTCTCGACGCCGGACCAGTTCACGTACGGCAAGGTCTTCTCCATCGGGATCGTGGCGCTGTCGCTCGTCCCGCTGGTCGGATTCGCCGGCCAGATCTCGCTGTGCCAACTCTCGTTCGCGGGCATCGGCGCCGTGGTCATGGCCCACCTCGGTGCCAGCGGGGACCCGCTCGCGCTGCTCTGGGCGGTGCTGATCGCCGCCGCGGTCGGGGCCGTGGTTGCGCTGCCGGCTCTGCGCCTGTCCGGCATCTACCTCGCGCTCGGCACCGCCGCGTTCGCGGTCGTGCTCGACCGCTGGGTGTGGAACCTCCCGAAGTTCGAGGTGTTCGGCTGGTTCCAGGTGAACCTGTTCGCCCAGGGGTCGGTCGACGTGAGGCCACTGAGGGCGTTCGGCACCACGCTCGACCAACCCGACTCGCAGATCGTCCTCGCGTCCGTGGTCTTCGCGCTCATCGCCGTGCTCGTCATCTTCATCCGCCGCGGCAAGCTCGGTCGCCGACTGCTCGCCATGAAGGACAGCGAGGCGGCCTGCGCGACGCTCGGGCTCAACCTGCTCGGGACCAAGCTCCTGGTGTTCTCGGTGTCCGCGGGCATCGCGGGCCTCGGCGGTGCGCTGTACGCGATGCAGCTGACGTCGATCCAGCCCGGCAACTTCGACCTGGTGACCAGCCTGGAGGTGTTCGCGCTCTCGGTCGTCGGCGGGATCGGGGCCGTCGGCGGCGCGCTGTTCGGCGCGTTCTCGCTGTTCGTGTTCCTCCCGCTCCTCGTGGCCCTGCAGCCCGACCTGCTCCGGTGGGTCGGGCTGCTGCCCGGCCTGACCGGCATCGGGCTGGGCCGGAACCCGAACGGCGCGGTCCAGGACATGCGCGAGGGCTTCCTCCCGCTCCTCCAGTACCCGCCCGCGCTCTACGGCATGGTCGTCGCGCTGGTGGTGATCTACGTCTTGCGCATCACGGACGTCATCACGAACTGGCCGTTCGTCGTGCTCATGGGGATGGCCGTGGTCGGCGCCACCCTGGTCGCGAGCCTGCTCCGCCCCAAGGCGGTCGAGGAGGCCGCCGGCGACATCGAGGACATCGTGGATGTCCCGCTCGAGTGGCGTGGCATCGACCGCCCGTGGACCGACGCCGACGTCGAAGAGCTCGACCGCGCGATCGGTCTGGAGGAGGTGACGGTCCATGGCTCTGCTTGAGGTCCACGGCGTCACCGTCCGGTTCGGCGGGAACATCGCCCTCGACGACGTGAGCATCGAGGCGGAGCCGGGGGTGGTGACGGGGCTCATCGGGCCGAACGGCGCGGGCAAGACCACCCTGTTCAACGTCGTGACCGGGCTGCTGCCGCCGAACTCCGGCCAAGTCGTGCTCGACGGGCGTGACATCACGAAGACCAACCCGACCAAGCGCGCCCGTCTCGGACTGGCGCGCACCTTCCAGCGTCTCGAGCTGTTCACCCTGCTGAGCGTCCGAGAGAACATCCGGGTCGCGGCGGACATCCGCAAGGGCTACGCACGTGACCGCAGCAACCCGGCCGCAGTGGTCGAGGAGATCATCGAACGGGTTCGCCTGAGCTCGGTCGCCGACGCGCGCGTGGATTCCCTGCCGACCGGCCAGTGCCGACTCGTCGAGCTCGGGCGGTCGCTCGCGACCCGGCCGAAGGTGCTCCTCCTCGACGAGCCGGCATCGGGCCAGGACGCGGACGAGACCGAGCAGTTCGCAGAGCTGCTCCTCCAACTCGCCGCGGAAGGCGTGGCGGTGCTGCTGGTCGAGCACGACGTCCACCTCGTCATGTCCGTCTGCTCGACGGTCCACGTGCTCGACTTCGGCAGCATCATCGCGAGCGGCACCGCCTCGGAGATCCAACGCGACGAAGCCGTGCTCGCGGCGTACCTCGGGTCGGGGACGACGACGCAGTGAACCTCCTCGAGCTGCGCGACGTGCGCGCTGCCTACGACCGCATCGAGGTGCTGTTCGGCGTCGACCTCGCGGTTCCCGAGGGCCAGGTCGTCGCGCTCCTGGGCCCCAACGGGGCCGGGAAGTCCACGACGCTCCGGGTCTGCGCGGGTCTCCACCCGCCGAGCGCGGGCGAGGTTCTGGTCGCCGGCCGCCGGGTCAACGGTGCCCGCCCGGAGGATCTGGCGGGCGCCGGGCTCTGCCTGATCCCGGAGGGGAAGGGCATCTTCCCGAACCTCACGGTGCGCGAGAACTTGCGCATGATGACCTACACGGGCGCGGCGCTCGGGAAGATCGAGGAGGAGGCCTACGGCCGCTTCCCGAGGCTCCAGGAGCGCCGGAAACAGACCGCGGGCACGATGTCGGGCGGCGAGCAGCAGATGCTCGCGATGGCGCGCGGGCTGGCGACCAACCCCGCGATCCTGCTGCTCGACGAGCTGTCGATGGGGCTCGCTCCGATCATCGTCGAGGAGCTGTATGGCATCGTGGCGCAGATCGCGCGCGAAGGGGTCTCGATCCTGGTCGTGGAGCAGTTCGCGAGCACCGTGCTCGGTGTCGCCGACTACGCCGCCATCCTGGTCCATGGGCGCGTCGCACGCGCCGGTGCGCCGGAGACGTTGCAGGACGAGCTGTCGAAGGCTTACCTAGGGGCATGAACGGGAGAACGGACGGGATGATCGAGTCGAGCGAGCGGGTCCAGGAGTTCAAGAGCGAGATCGACGCGATGAAGGTGCGCGACCCGTCTGTGGGCCGCGACCGCGTGTGGCTCCGGCTCGGCATCGCGCTGATGGTGGTCGGCCTCGGGTTCGTGATCTACGCGTACTTCATGTCGCACGGGACCTCGAACCCGCTCACCCAGAACGACGCGGTGACCGTCTCGCTGATCGGGGTCACGCTCGCCATCGTCGGTGGGGCGCTGTTCCTGCGCTACTCGCTCGCCGCGTTCATGCGGTTCTGGCTCGCCCGGTTCATCTACGAGCAGCAGGCCCAGACCGACCGCGTCGTCGACAAGCTGGGCTGAGCGGCAGCAACGCGGCTCACCGCATCCGCAGGTTCGTGCGGTTGCTTCCCACCGGACGCAACGCGACCCCGGCCGCTCAGGATTTGAGGGCTAGCGCGCCGAGAGCGTTGCCAGTCGTTCGACAGCCTGAGCGAGGACCTCGGGGCGCTTGCAGAACGTGAACCGGACGAGCGACCGCCCGGCCTCCTCGTCGTCGTAGAACACGACGTTCGGCACCGCGACGACACCGCAGCGCTCGGGCAGCGCCCGGCAGAACGCCAGGCCGTCCTCCTCGCCGAGCGCTCGGATGTCGGTCGTCACGAAGTAGGTCCCGGAGGGGCGGAAGACGGTGAAGCCCGCGGCCGCGAGCCCGGCGCAGAGCTGGTCCCGGCGCCGGCCGAGATCCGTCCCGAGCGCGCGGATCCGATCGTCCGGCAGCGCGAGCGCGGTCGCGATCGCATGCTGGAACGGGGCGCCGTTCACGTAGGTGAGGAACTGCTTGGCCGTCTTCACCGCGCTCACGAGCGGCGCCGACGCGCACACCCACCCGATCTTCCATCCGGTGAACGAGAAGGTCTTGCCCGCCGACGAGATCGTGACCGTGCGGTCGCGCATGCCGGGGAACGTCGCCAACGGGACGTGCTCACCGTCGAAGACCAGGTGCTCGTAGACCTCGTCGGTGACGGCGAGGAGGTCGTGCTCGATGCACAGCGCGGCGACGGTCTCCAGCTCCGCGGGCGAGAAGACCTTGCCCGTCGGGTTGTGCGGCGAGTTGAGCAGCAGCAGCCGGGTCCGCGGTGTGATGGCGGCGCGCAGGGCGTCGGGGTCGAAGTGGTAGTCGGGCGTTTCCAGCGTGACGACCTTGCGCTGCGCCCCCGCCATCGCGGTGCACGCGGCGTAGGAGTCGTAGTACGGCTCGAACGTCACGACCTCGTCGCCGGGCTCGCACAGCGCGAGCAGCGACGCGGCGATCGCCTCGGTCGCACCCGCGGTCACGAGCACCTCGGTGTCGGCGTCGAGCTCGATCCCGTACCAGTGGCGCTGGTGCTCGACGATCGCCTCCCGGAGCTCCGGGATGCCGATCCCCGGCGGGTACTGGTTGTGCCCGGCGCGGATCGCCGCGATCGCCGCGTCCGCGACCTCGACCGGCCCGTCCGTGTCCGGGAACCCCTGGCCCAGGTTGATCGCGCCGGTCCGGAGGGCGAGCGCCGACATCTCCGCGAAGATCGTCGTACCGAAGCCCTGCAGCCGGGACGTCAGGTAGGGGGCACGGTCCGTCAACGACTCACCGGACCGGCGCGGTGCGCCGCACCCGGGCCGCACCCAGCCACACCGCTCGCCACGCGAACGTCGTGAGGCAGTTGAACAGGAACAGCACGATCGTGAACACCGAGAGGTAGCCGCGGTCGGTGAAGGTCCCGCGCAGCAGGGCGTCGAGGAGCGCCGCGACGGCGACGGTGCCGACCAGCCGGAGCCACCACCAGTCGGCGCGGAGGTAGACGCGGGTGACGAGTGCGCCCACGATCCACCCCACCGCGAGCGGCCACAGCACCGTCAGGAACCAGCCGACGCCGGTGCTGTCGAGGTCGTGCTGCTCCCGGCCGATCGCAACGAAGACGACGAGGCACACGGCGTCCAGCACGGGCGCGACACGGCGGAACGGCAGCGGGGTCACGTCCGAGAGTCTCCCATGGCGGCTACCCGACGCCGCCGACGACGCTCTTCGGGGGGTACGTGGCGAACGTCCGGACGTGGTTCGCGATCCCGCTCTGGAACGCCTCGAGGTAGGCGAGCTTGCGGATCATGTAGCTGCGCGTCTCCTTCGGGTCCAGGTACAGGTTGTAGAGGCGCCCGTAGGTGTACTTCTGGGTGACCCCGCTGAACCCGCCGATGTTCATCACGTCGTGGTCGTCGTCGGAGGTCGACGCGAGCATGAACTTCCACTCCGCGACCCGGAGCGCGGAGAAGGTCGAGCCGAGCCAGTAGTACAGGTACTTGCGGTTGGAGTCCGCGTCCTCGCCGAGCAGGAACGAGGTCTGGTCGATGCCGTCGATGTACCGGTCGCTCGGGATCGACGCGTCGGCGTCGGCGAGGTGCAGCAGCGTCGGGAACCAGTCCAGGAGCGAGAAGAGTCCGTCGGACACGCGGTCCGCGCCGACCATGCCGGGCCACGACACGATGCCCGGCACCCGTTGGCCGCCTTCCCAAGTGGAGCCCTTCGAGCTCCGGAACGGCGAGTACGCGGCGTCGGGCCACGTCTCCATCTCGGGGCCGTTGTCCGAGGTGACGAACACGAGCGTGTCCTCGAGCTGGCCGGTCGCCTCGAGCTCGGCGACGAGCCGGCCCACGATGTCGTCGAGCTCGATGATCGTGTCCTTGTACGGGTGCTTGGCCGGCGAGGCGCCGAGGAAGCGCTCGTGGGGGTAGTTGTCGAAGTGCGCACCACGGGTGCAGTGGTACAGGAACCAGGGCTGCTCCTGTGCGCCCATCCGCCGGAGGAAGTCGAGGGAGTAGTCGGCCCACTTGTCGTCGAGGAGCGAGAGCACCGGGATCGTGACCTCTTCGACGTTCTCGAGCGGTGCGCCCTTCGTGGCGTGGACGAAGCAGCGGTTGAACGGCTGGTTCTCGATCCAGCGCGTCCGCTCCTCGCTGTACGCGACCTCGGGGAAGAAGTACGGGTCGCGCCACTCGGTGTACATGTCCGAGACGCTGAGGAAGCCGTAGAAGTCGTCGAACCCGACGTTCTGGGGCTGCGAGTCCTCGTTCTCGCCCATGTGCCACTTCCCCACCGCCTGGGTCACGTACCCGGCGTCGGCGAGGAGCTGCGCGATCGTGACCTCGCCCTGGAGGCCACCGGGTTCGCCGTACATCGGCGGCCGCAGGAGCCCGTGACGCATCGGCAGGCGTCCGGTCATCAACGAGGCGCGCGACGGCGTGCAGGACGGCTCGGAGTAGCACGACGTGAGCAGCAGGCCGTTGCGGGCGAGCCGGTCGATGTTCGGGGTCGCGGCGCCGACCGCGACACCGCCCCCGTAGCACCCGAAGTCTCCCCAGCCGACGTCGTCGAACACGATCATGAGCACGTTCGGCCGCTTGCCGGCCTGCCGGAACGCGGCGAGCCGTGCCGCCGCGCTCGCCTCCTGACCGGCGTGGACGAAGCGCGGTTCGAGGTGCTCGGCCGCGCGCACGGTGTCGGTGACGATCGGATCGTGGGCCATGGCGGGCATCGTCGCCGCCACCTCCTCCGGGCGTCAACCGCCCTTCTCGGCCCGCTGGAGCACCCCTGAGGTGCCCGAACGTGCCGAGAAGGGGCGGAGCGAGCACGATGGCGCCCGTGCTGCTCCACGAGGTGCTCGACGACGCGGCGCGGCGCGCGCCACACGAGATCGCGCTGATCACCGGCGCCGGGATGGAGACGTTCGCCGACCTCGCGGCGCGGGTCACGCGGATCGCGTCGGGGATCGGCGCGCTGACGGAGCCCGGTGACCGGGTTGCGATCCTCGCCGAGAACCGGGCCGAGTACGTCGAGTGCTACTACGCGGTGCCGCGGCGGGCCGGCTGCTGGTCCCGCTGAACCAGCGCCTCCACCCCGACGAGTGGGTCGGGACCCTGACCCGCTCGGGCGCTCGGGTCCTGATCGCCGAAACCGACCTGCTCGACCGACTCGAGGTCGACCGCGCGCAGGCCGTGGGCGTGGCGACGATCGTCGGGCTCGACTCGAAGATCGACCACGTCTACAACGAGCTCGCCGCCGATCCGGACCCGGCGCCGGCCGCCACGGGCCGCGAGACGGACGGTGCGTGGCTCATCGGCACCAGCGGCACGACCGGCGTACCGAAGCTCGCGACCGTCACGCACGCGAGCCTGCTCGCCGCGGTCGACGCGACGCTCGACGCACGACCGGTGCGCGACGACGAGGTCTTCTGCACACCGTTCCCGCTCTGCCATGTGGCCGGGTACAACGTCGTAGGTCTGCACCGTCGCCGACGTCCGGTCGTGCTGATGCGCCGCTTCGATCCCGCTCGTCTCGTCGCGCTGGTCATCGAGCACGGGGTGACGATGCTCTCGCTCGCACCGACGATGATCGCGATGCTGCTCGACGACCCCGCTACGGACGACGCGGTCATGCGGTCGGTCCGATCGATCGGCTACGGCGCGTCCGCGATGCCGGCCCCCGTCCTGCGCGCCGCCGTCGAGCGCTGGGACTGCGACCTCTCCCAGGGCTACGGCATGACCGAGCTGTCCGGCAACGCCGTGTTCCTCGGGCCCGACGAGCACCGGCGGGCCGCGGCCGGCGACGCACGGCTGCTCGCCGCGGCGGGCTTCCCGGCGCCCGGCGTCGAGGTTCGCCTGGACCGGTCGAGCGCCGAGATCCTGGTGCGGGCCCCGCAGGTCATGGCGGGGTACTGGGAGGACCCGGACGCGTCGGGCGCGCGCTCGCCGGCGGCTGGCTGCACACCGGCGACGTCGGCCGGCTCGACGCGGACGGGCTGCTCACCGTCGTCGACCGCCTGAAGGACGTCATCGTGAGCGGCGGCGAGAACGTCGCATCGCGCGAGGTCGAGGCGGTCCTGCACTCGCACCCCGGCGTCGCGGACGTGGCGGTGATCGGGCTGCCCGACCCGCGCTGGGGCGAGCGGGTCGCCGCGGTCGTCGTGCGCCGGCCCGGCGACCCGGTCACGGCCGACGAGCTGGTCGCGCTCGCGCGGTCGCACCTGGCCGGGTTCAAGGCGCCGCGAGCGGTCGAGTTCGTCGAGGAGCTGCCCCGCAACGCCGCGGGCAAGGTGCTCAAGGCGCAATTGCGCGACGCCCTGGGGCCGGGCTGAGGCGGCCCGGTACGATTCGGGCATGGACGAGATCGGTCACCCAGTCTTCGACGCGGACAACCACTACTACGAGGCGCTCGACGCCTTCACCCGCCACCTCGACCCGCGGGTCGGGCCGCGCACGGTGCAGTGGGCGGAGATCGAGGGACGGAAGTACCACGTCGTCGGCGGGCGCGTCAGCCGGGCGGTCGTGAACCCGACGTTCAACCCGATCGCCAAGGCCGGCGCGATGCACGACTACTTCCGCGGCAACCCGGAAGCCCGCAACCCGCTCGAGTTCCTGCGGGAGCGGGAGCCGATCCGGCCCGAGTACCGCGACCGCGACGCGCGGCTCGGCGTGATGGACGAGCAGCACCTCGCGCAGCTGTGGCTCTTCCCGACGCTCGGCATGCTCTACGAGGAGCTGTTGAAGGACGATCCCGAGGCCGTCGCGATCACGTTCACCGCGTTCAACCGCTGGCTGGAGGAGGACTGGGGCTTCGCGTACCAGGACCGCATCTTCGCCGCGCCCTACCTCTCCCTCTGCGACGTCGACTGGGCGGTGCACGAGCTGGAGTGGGCGCTCGACCGCGGCGCCCGCGTGATCGTCCTCCGCCCGGCCGCGGCGTTCACCGCGACCGGGCCGCGCACGCCGGCCGACCGGGCCTTCGACCCGTTCTGGGCCCGGGTCAACGAAGCCGGCATCACGGTCGTCGCCCACGCCGGTGACAGCGGGTACACGTCGAACGGGTACGCGCCGGACGGCTTCTCGGCCGCGTTCGGCGAGGGCGCGCAGCGCCCGTCGATCAAGATCCTGACGATGGAGCGCGCGATCTACGACTTCCTCGCGTCGCTCGTGTTCGACCAGCTGTTCCAACGCTTCCCGAACGTGCGCATCGCGTCGGTGGAGAACGGCTCCGAGTTCCTCCCCGACATGTTCCGCAAGCTCCGGTCCTGGCACCGGAAGATCCCCGGCTTCTTCCCGGAGGACCCGGTGGACTCGTTCCGGCGCAACGTGTGGATCAACCCGTTCTGGGAGGACGACGTCTACGAGATCGCCGAGCTGATGGGCGAGGACCGGGTGATCTTCGGCTCCGACTGGCCGCACATCGAGGGCATGCCCGAGCCGCTCGACTACGCGCGGGAGCTCAAGGACTTCTCGCCCGAGGCGCGCCAGCTGATCCTCCACGACAACACGACGGAGCTGAACACGCTCCGGCCCGCCTGAGGCCGCGGTGATCCTGGACCGGTTCGACCTCGACGGGCGCGTCGCGATCGTCACCGGCGCCGGGCAGGGCATCGGCGCGGGTTGCGCGCTCGCACTCGCGGAGGCCGGAGCGGATGTCGCGCTCGCGTCGCGCACGCAGGCCGACCTGGAGGTCGTCGCCGAGAAGATCCGGGCCCTCGGGCGACGGGCCGTCGTCGCCCCGACCGACGTGACCGAGACCGACCAGCTCGCCGCGCTCGTCGACTCGACCGTGAACGCGCTCGACCGGGTGGACGTCCTGGTCAACAACGCCGGGGGGTGGGACCCCCGACCGCTCCCCCAGACCAGCGCGCGGTCGGTCGAGGCCGCGTTCAAGTTCAACGTCCTCGCCGCGTTCACGCTCACCCAGCTCTGCGTGCCCCACATGGTGGCGGCCGGAGCCGGGAGCGTCGTCAACATCTCGTCACGCGCGGCGAGCATGGTGCAGCCGTGCTTCGTCGCGTACGCGACGGCCAAGGCCGCGCTCTCGATGATGACCCGAGCGATGGCACCGGAGCTCGCGCCGAAGGTGCGGGTGAACGCGATCGAGGTGGGCGGGGTCGAGACCCAGGCGCTCTCGCACGTCCTCACCGACGACGGCGTCCGGCGCCAGCTGGAGGACAACACCCCGATGCACCGGGTCGGCCAGCCGGAGGACATCGCGGCCTGTGTCCTCTACCTGGCCTCGGATGCCGCGTCATGGGTGACCGGCAAGGTGTTCGAGATCGACGGCGGCGTCGAGTCCCCGTCGTTCACCATCCCCTTCACCCCCCTCTAGATCCGCCGCGGCCCTTTCGGCGTGAGTTCGCGTTGCTATGGCGACGCGAAATCACGCCGAAACGAGCCGGGGACGCATCGGGCGTTTGACGTCGCGGAGCCGGCGGGCAAGGTTGCAGTCCGGACGACCACCCGGGGGGAGCGACATGGCGCGGACTGGGCACAATTCGGTCGGGACGCGGGCGCGGGTGGGCGCGGCGATCACGGGCCTGCTCGCGGCGGCGCTGGCGCTCACGACGGTCCCGGCGGCGTCGGCCGTCCCGGTGACCGCCGTGTCCGGTCCGGTGACGGGCGGCAATGGCACGCCGGTCGCGCTCACGACCCTGTTCGATCTCTCGCGCGTCGGGTACGAGCAGTCGGAGTTCTTCCTCTCCGGCACCGCGAACGCGTACACCCCGACCGCGGCGCTCGGCGGCGACGGCCGATGGTCGGTCACCCCGAGCTCGCAGGCGCCGTTCACGACCCGCATGATCGTGAACCGGCCCACCGATCCCAGGAAGTTCAACGGGACCGTCGTCGTCGAGTGGCTCAACGTGTCGATCGGGTCCGATGTCGGCGTCGACTGGGGCTTCGGGCACAACGAGCTGATCCGTCGCGGCTACGCCTGGGTCGGGGTGTCCGCCCAGACCATCGGGCTCAACGCGGCGAAGGCCGCGGACCCGGTCCGCTACGCGTCGCTCTCGCACCCGGGCGACAGCTACTCCTACGACATGTTCACCCAGGCCGGCGGGGCGATCCGCCACGACGCCGCCACGGTGCTCGGTGGCCTCCGTCCGACGCGCCTCCTCGCGGATGGCGAGTCGCAGTCCGCCTCGCGCATGGTCACCTACATCGACGCGATCCAACCCGTCACGCACGCGTTCGACGGGTTCCTCGTCCACAGCCGCGGGTCGGGCGGTGCGCCGCTGTCGCAGGACCCCCTCCCCTCCGTCGCGACGCCGTCCGCGGTCATGATCCGCACCGACAACCCCGCGCCGGTCATCGTCCTGCAGTCCGAGACCGACGTGAACCAGGGCGCGCGTCAGGACGACTCGCGGACGTTCCGACTCTGGGAGATGGCGGGCACCTCCCACGTCGACGCGTACACCGTCGGCGTCGGGCTCAACGACGTGGGTGACGGCCAGGCCGACCGCGCGCTGTTCGACGCGATGCAGCACCCTCCGTCGATCGGCTGTGCCGTCCCGATCAACACCGGGCCGAGCTACCTGATCGTGCAGAGCGCCTTCCGGCGCCTGACCCGATGGGTCCGGTGGGGGATCCAGCCGCCGAAGGCGAAGCGGCTCGAGGTGACCTCGTTCTCGCCGACGACGTACGCGCAGCGACGCGAACGGCAACGTGCTCGGCGGGATCCGGACCCCGGAGGTCGATGCGCCGGTGGCGACGATCACCAACGCGGGACAGTCCGGTCCGGGGCTGCTCTGCCGGCTGGTCGGGACGACGACGCCGTTCAGCGCCGCGAAGCTCGCCGCGCTCTACCAGGACCACCACCGCTTCCTGCGCCGCTGGCACCACGCGACGAACGAGGCGGTCGCCAAGGGCTTCGTCCTCCCAGCCGACGCGCGCAAGCTCTCGGCCGCGGCCCGCACCTCCTCGATCCCCGGCTGACGCGACGAACCAGGCTCGTTTCGGTGCGGGCTGCACCCCCCAGAGGGGGAGGAAGTCGCAACGAAAGCAGGCGGGTGCCTCGATCGGGCCGGGTCCGCGGCGCGGCGGCATACTGCGCGCATGCCGAACTCGTGGACCGATCTCGACAAGGCCACCGAGTACCTGGTCCGGGCCGACCGGCTCCCCCACCGCAGCGAGGGTGAAGGGGTGCTCGTGCGCGACCTCGACGGGGCGCTTCCCGGACGCGTGCTCGACCTCGGCTGCGGCGACGGCCGGCTGACCGCACTCGTGCTCGCGGCGTACCCGGGGTCGACGGCCACGTGCGTCGACATGTCGGAGCCGATGCTGGCCGCCGCGCGGGATCGCTTCGCCGGCGACGACCGGGTCACGATCACGGCGCACGACTTCGCCGCACCCTTTCCCGTCGAGGGACCGTTCGACGCCGTGGTCACGTCGCTCGCCGTGCATCACGTCAGCGACGAGCGCAAGCGCGCGCTCTATGCCGAGGTCGCGGCGATGCTCGCCCCCGGCGGTGTGTTCGCGAACCTCGAGATCGTGGCCAGCCCCACCCCCGCGCTGCACGACCGGTGGCGGGACGAGATGGGCGCCCGCGACGACCCTGCCGACGTCCTGTGCGACATGGCCAGCCAGCTCGCGTGGATCGAGGAGGCGGGGCTCACGAACGTCGACTGCATCTGGAAGTGGCGCAGCCTGGCCCTGCTCCGCGGCGAGCGCGCCCGCTGAGCGCTCGGTCGTCGACCTCGTCGCGACCATCGCGGCCGGCCGGCCGGACTCACCGCCGGACCGGTCGGGACCAGCCGCGCGGACCCGGACGGCTCCGTCGTCGGGTCGCGCGACGTCAGTCGGCGCATCCACCGAACTTCGGCGACGCGGACCTACGCTCCTGCGCCGTGGGCAACAGTGCATTCCTCCCGGGCGTGGATGCGAGGTAGTCGAGCGTGGGGCTGCGACGCAGGCGCAAGGCGGAAGCCGAGCTGATCGAGCTCGTGCGGAGCGAGCTCGCGTCGCTCCGTGAAGAGGTCCAGTCGGCGATGACCGACACTGCGGCGGTGCTCTCGGGCCGGGTCCGCAGCGAGATCGAGCACCGGATGGGAGAGCCGAGGGCGCTCGTCGCCGGCATCCAGGGCGTGCGTGAGACGATCGCCGGCCGCGACTCCGAGCTCGTCCACGCGCTCGAGCGGGTCGGCACGACCTGCGAGTCGCTGGCCGAGCGAGTCCATCTCGATCGCGTCGACCAGCGCGCGCTCACCGATGCGATCAGCCGCCTGACCACCGCCGTGGCCCGCGCCGGATCGTTCGCGCTCCCCCCGGGTGGCGGGCACGCGACCGTCGTCGGCGGGACCGTGGAGCCGACGCCGACGCCGTCCGACGCGATCTTCACCCGGGCGGACCTGGTCGACGCCGAACCCGATCGTGAGATCGACCTCGAGGCCATCGACGCGGCGCCCGAGCCGGCGCCCCCGCGCATCGGCCGCCGGGTCCGGCCGGACGGCGTCGAGGTGCGCTGCCGGTTCGGCGATCGCTGGGTCACCGGCTTCGAGGTGTGCGAGGTCATCCAGGTCGATGACACGTCCCGCTACCGGCTCCGGCGACGCTCCGACGGCTCCGTGATCCCGACGCTGTTCGACGAGAAGGACCTGCGGTTCTTCAGCACGTCATTCGTCGACCCGACCTGACGCGCCACGCCCGGCGAGCAACGGCAGGTCGAGGTAGGTCTTGACCCCCGGCTCGGCCTCGCAGACGTAGGGGATCGCGTTCACACAGTGCATCGCCGGGGCGATCAGCCCGATCTCGGGGTGCTCACCCACGACCGGAGGGTGGAGGCCGTGGAAGCTCACCGCGACGGGCGGCTCCGCGTCGAACTCGACCTCGAAGCGCTGGCCGTCGAGCCGCCACGCCGGCTCGAGGTGCTCCTCCCCCATCAGCCAGTTGACCCGGACCGTGATCACCGGGTCCCCGTCGACGAGCCCCTCCCAGGTGAACCGCTGCGCGGCGACGGTCCCCTCGCCGAGCACCCCGACGGGTGTGTCGAGCGGGCGGGTCGCGACCGCCATCTCGTGGGTCGTGCGCTTCTCCGGGTCGAGCGTCCACCCGAGCGCGGCCGCGACCATGTCGATCGACTGGGTGAAGCCGTCGCCGAGGACCGCGGGCATCGGGCTGGTCGCCGCCTGCTCGGGCGGCGTGCCGAACAGCATCACCTCGCGCACCACCGACTCGGTCGGGTAGTTGCGGATGTCGGAGAACTCCTCCATGCGGACGTGGCGGATGTCCCGGCACATCGCGGAGAGCATCAGCGGGAACCGCTCGGTGATGCCGCCCGGGTTGATGCCCGTCCCGTGCATCGTCGTACCGCCGCGGCGGCATGCGTCCTCGACCTGCGCGAGCTTCGGTGACTCCGTCGGGTAGATCCAGCCGACCGGGGTGACGACGTTCTTGCCCGACTCCAGCAGCCGGACCACGGTGCGGGTGCTCGCCAGGACCGGCGCGTACACGACGCAGTCCGCGTCGATCGCGCAGATCTCCTCGAGGTCGCCCGACGCGGTGACCCCGAGCGGCTCGATGCCGCAGAGCTCGCCGACGTCCCGTCCGACCTTCTCCGGGCTGTGCACCCAGGCGCCCACGAGCTCGAGCTCGGGGTGGGCGACCACGCCCTTGATCGCCTCCTGGCCCACGAGGCCCGTGGCCCACTGGATCACCCGATAGGTCATGCCGTTCCCCCCGTCGTCGTGGACCGCACCCTATTCACGGTGTCACGGTGGTGTGGCAGCGTGGAGGGCATGAGCCAGGACCTCGTGATCCGGAACGCGACGATCGTCGACGGGACCGGCACCCCGCCGACGCGGGGCGACGTCGCGGTGACCGGGTCGATCATCACCGCGGTGGGTGAGGTCGATGAGCGCGGCACCCGGGAGGTCGACGCAGACGGCCTCATGGTCACGCCGGGGTTCGTCGACATCCACACCCACTTCGACGGCCAGGTCACCTGGGACCCGATCGTCGCGCCGTCGTCCATCCACGGCGTCACCACGATCGCGATGGGCAACTGTGGCGTGGGCTTCGCGCCGGCCCGGCCCGACCGCCACGCCTGGCTGATCGGCCTGCTCGAAGGAGTGGAGGACATCCCGGGCACCGCGCTGGCCGAGGGCCTCACGTGGGACTGGGAGACGTTCCCCGAGTACCTCGACGCGCTCGACGCCAGGCCGCACACCCTCGACCTGGGCGCGCACATCCCCCACGCCGCGCTCCGCACCTACGTGATGGGCGATCGCGGCGCCGACCACACCGAAGCCCCGACCGACGACGAGCTGGCGCGACTCGCCGCGCTCGTCGGCGAGGCGCTCGACGCCGGAGCGATCGGCTTCGCGACCTCGCGCACCGAGGTGCACCGCACCAAGGACGGAGCGAACATCGGGACGCTCTCGGCGAGCGAGCGCGAGCTCCTCGCGATCGCCGACGTGCTCTCACGGTCCGATCACGGGGTGACGCAACTGATCTCGGACTGCTACCAGACCGCCGACGACGAGTTCGCCGAATCCGAGCTGGGGCTCATCGAGGCGTTCGCGCGCACGTCGAAGCGCCCGCTGTCGTTCACCGTCCAGCAGGCGTACCACTCGCCCGACCGCTGGCGGAAGATCTTCGACCGGGTCGAGGGCATGCGCGCCGACGGGCTGGACGTCAAGCCGCAGGTCGCGCCCCGGCCCATCGGTGTCCTGCTCGGCCTCGAAGCGACCGCCAACCCCTTCCTGTTCACCGCGAGCTTCGACGAGGTCGCCCGGCTCCCGCTGACCGAGCGCGTGGTCGCGTTGCGCGATCCGGAGCGCCGGCGCCGGATCCTCGAGGAGCACGCGGCGCTGATCGGGGGGCTGTCCGACGGCCTCTTCAAGCAGATCTCCGGTGGCTTCGACGTGATGTTCCCGCTCACCGACCCGGTCGATTACGAGCTCGACGCGGACTGGTCGTTCGGCGCCCGCGCCCGGGCCGCGGGTGCGGATCCCGCGGCGATGGTCTACGACGCGCTGCTCGAGCGCCACGGTCACCAGCTGCTCTACCTCCCGCTGTTCAACTTCGCCCACGGCAGCTTCGACGACATCTACGAGATGATCTCGACCCCGTTCGCCCTGTTCGGCCTCTCGGACGCCGGCGCACACTGCGGAGCGATCTGCGACGCCAGCATGACGACGTCGTCGCTCGTGGTGTGGGCGCGGGACCGCAAGCGCGGCGCCCGGCTGCCGGTCGAGCAGGTCGTCCACCAGCAGACGCAGCGCACCGCGCGCCACGTCGGCTGGCTGGACCGCGGGGTCGTCGCGCCCGGCTACCTCGCCGACCTGAACGTCATCGACTTCGACGCCCTCGGGTGCCGGCCCCCGCATCTGGTGTACGACCTGCCCGCGGGCGGGCGGCGCCTGATGCAGGAGGCAGTCGGCTACCGCATGACCGTCAAGGGTGGCGTCGTGACGTTCGAGGACGGCGAGCCGACGGGCGCGCTCCCGGGTGGCCTCTTGCGCGGCACCCGTCCTGCTCCCGCCTGACCCTCGCCGGACCTCGCGCACCGGGACCGGAAGGGACGGGGGGCGCGCCGGCGCGGCAGACTGCCGCCATGGCTGATGCATTCGGTGGGGTGATCGGGCCGAGCTGGCGCGAGTCGACGCCGTGGTGGCCGCCGGACCCGCAAGCGCCGTCCGGCGCCCCGAACGTCGTGCTCGCTGTGCTCGACGACGTCGGGTACGCGCAGCTCGGGTGCTACGGCTCGGACATCGCGACGCCGAACATCGACGCGCTCGCGGCGGGCGGGGTCCGCCTGGCCAACTTCCACACCACCGCGCTGTGCTCTCCGACCCGGTCGTGCCTGCTCACCGGGCGCAACCACCACTCCAACGCGATGGCGCGCGTCGCCGACCTCGCGGTCGGCTATCCCGGCTACTGGGGTCGCATCCCGCGCCGCAACGGCTTCCTGTCCGAGACGCTCGCCGCGAACGGGTACGCGCCGGTCGCGGTCGGGAAGTGGCACCTGACGCCCGAGGACGAGACCCACGCCGCGGCGCCGCGTGACAGCTGGCCGGTCGGCCGCGGGTTCCAGCGCTGGTACGGGTTCCACGGCGGCGAGACGCACCAGTTCGTGCCGAACCTGTTCCAGGACAACACCGCGGTGCTCCCGCCGCGCTCGCCCGAGCAGGGGTACCACCTGAGCGAGGACCTCGCGGACCGGGCGATCCAGTACCTCGGCGAGATCCGGGCGGTGGAGCCCGACCAGCCGTTCTTCCTGTACTTCGCCACCGGCGCCTGCCACTCACCGCACCAGGCACCGCCCGAGTGGATCGAGCGCTACCGCGGCCAGTTCGACGGCGGATGGGACGCGTGGCGGGAGGCCACCTTCGCCCGCCAGCAGGCGATGGGGCTGCTGCCCGAGGGCACCGAGCTGTCGCCCCGGCCGCCGTGGGTCCCGAGCTGGCAAGACCTCGAGCCCGAGGACCGCGCCGTCGCGGCCCGCTTCATGGAGTGCTTCGCGGGGTTCCTCTCGCACGCCGATGCGCAGATCGGGCGGGTGCTCGCGTTCCTCGACGAGCTGGGTGAGCGCGACGACACCATCGTCGTGCTGGTGTCGGACAACGGTGCAAGCGCCGAGGGAGGCGAGCGCGGCTCGATCAACGACGCGCGGCTCTGGAACGGGAACCCGGCCGGCCGCCGGGAGCTGCGGGAGCGGATCGAGGAGCTGGGCACGCCGACCGCGCACAACAACTACCCGTGGGGCTGGACGATGGCAGGGAACACGCCGTTCCGGCGCTGGAAGCGCGAGGTGCACGAAGGCGGCGTCGCGGACCCCTGCATCGTGGCCTGGCCGCGCGGCATCGAGGCTCGCGGTGAGATCCGTCACCAGTTCGCGCACGCGATCGACGTGCTGCCCACCGTGCTCGACCTGATCGGCGCGGACCCACCGGAGGAGCTGCGCGCCGTCCGCCAGAGCCCGATCGAGGGCAGCAGCTTCGCCGCGATGTTGCATGCGGCGGACGCGCCCGAGCACCACACCACGCAGTACTTCGAGATGCTCGGCAGCCGCGGGCTCTACCACGAGGGGTGGAAGGCCGTGACGTTCAAGCCGCTCGGGCAGATGTACGGCGACGGCATCGACCCCGACGCGCCGTTCGAGGACGACGTGTGGGAGCTCTACCACGTGGCCGAGGACTTCTCGGAGTGCCACGACCTCGCGGCCGAGGAGCCCGAGCGGCTCGCCGAGATGGTCGACCGCTGGTGGGACGAGGCGCGCCGCTACCAGGTGCTCCCGCTCGACAACCGCCCGATCGCAGCCCTGCTCGCGCCGCGCCGCCCGTTCGACGACCGCGCTCGGTACGTCTTCTGGCCGCACGGGGCGCCGATCCCCGAGAACGTCACGGTGAACGTCCGCAACCGCAACCACACGATCACCGCCGAGGTCGTCGTGCCCGAGGGCGTCGTGCCCGAGGGGGTCCTGCTCACGATGGGAACCGTGCTCGGCGGCTGGTCGCTGCACGTGGTCGACGGGATGCTCCGATACGTCCACAACTTCGTGGGCAAGGAGCGCTACACGGTCACGTCGGACACCGTGGTGCCGCCCGGCCGCCACGAGCTGCAGCTCGCGTTCGAGAGCCGGGGGGACTTCAGCGGGGTCGGCCGGCTGCTCGTCGACGGGGCGGTGGTCGGTGAGGGCGAGATCGCCACCACCACGCCGGTGCGGTACTCGATCAGCGGCGCGGGGCTCACGTGTGGCTGGGAGCAGGGGCCGCCGGTCGGCGAGGGCTATGCCGCGCCGTTCCGCTTCACCGGGACGCTCCACCGCGTCGTGGTCGAGGTCGACGGCGAGGGCCACCGCGACCCTGAGGCCGAGTTCGAGGCCATCATGTCGGAGCAGTGAGCGAACCGACCGGGCACGGAGGGGGGACCTCGTGACGATCATCGATTCGGACCAGCACCTGGTGGAGCACCGCGGCCTGTGGGAGGAGCACGTCGATCCGGCCGACCGCGACGACGCGATCCGCTTCACCGACGACGCGGCGGGCAACACCTGGCTGACGTGGCACGACGCGCGGCTCGGGCTGGCCGAGGTCCAGACGCCGGGCGACACCGCCACCCTCGGCGAGCGCCACAACCGCGTGCGTCGAGGTGAGCCGGCCGAGCACCACTATGACGACGTGCTCCCGCGCGACCACTGGGATCCCGCGGCGCGGCGCGACCGCCTCGCCGGGCTCGGTCTCGACGAGGCGGTGCTGTTCCCGAACTACGGGCTGTTCTGGGAGCGCACGCTCTCGACCGCGCCCGCGGCGATGCTCGCGAACATGCGGGCGTGGAACCGCTGGTGCGGGACCGTCGTGAGCGAGGGCGGCGGCCGGCTCCACCCGGTCGCGCACCTGTCGCTGCGCGACCCCGAGTGGGTCGAGGCCGAGCTGAGCTCGCTGGCCGGGGTGGGCGTGCGGGTGGCGATGATCGCTCCGGCGGTCGTCGAGGGGAAGCCGCTCTCGCACCCGGACCTGGACCGGGTCTGGGGCGCGTTCGTCGACCACGGGATCAGCCCGGTGTTCCATGTCGCCGACCAGACCCGCCCGTTCGACGACGCGTGGTACACCGACTCGGCGGACGCGTTCGTCCCCGTGCTCGACTCGGTCTTCCTCTACACCGCGGCCGCGCTCGCGTGCACCGACCTGATCGTCAACGGCGTCCTGGAGCGGCACCCGGATCTGCGGCTCGGCATCGTCGAGCTCTCCGCGATCTGGGTGCCGATGTACCTGCTCATGCTCGACGGCGGCGTGGACTTCACCACCCGGCTCAACGGCTTCGCCCCCGCGCGGCTCTCGCTACGCCCGAGCGAGTACTTCCGTCGCCAGGTGCGCGTCTCGTCGTTCTCCTACGAGCTCCCCGAGCACCTGCGCCAGCAGCTCGGCGGCGCGGACCTGCTGATGGCCTGCAGCGACTACCCCCACTCGGAGGGCACCGCGACGCCGATCCCCGACTACGCGGCCACCGGGAGGTACGGCACCGATGCGGCTCGCGCCCCCGGCCTGTTCCACGACAACGCTGCCTTCCTCCTGCGCGCCTGACCCTCCCCGAACTTGCGTCGAAACAGCCGCCCGACGCGGCTCATCTGACGCAAGTTCGGGTCGGGTCAGGTGCTGGTGAGGGCGGCGAGCATCGCGGTGGCGAACCGGTCGGGGGCCTCGACCATCGGGTAGTGGCCGACGTCGTCGAGGGTGACGAGCGGGGCCTCGCCCCTGCGCTCGTGCAGGCGGGTCGCCATCGCGTAGCGCGCCACCGGGTCGAGCTTCCCCCAGATGATGTGCAGCGGCGACGGGTGCCGCTCGATCCCGCCGGTGAAGCGGGACTCGTCGACCCGGCGGTCCTCGACGTAGCGGATCGTGCGGGTGAGGAGCTGGTGACCGTCCTGGTACGACGCGAGCTCCCAGAGCGCGTCCATCTCCCCCGGGTCCGCGTCGTCCGGGCGTGCGAACGTTCCCGCCACCCCGCTCTTGAAGCCGACCGAGGGTTCGATGCCGAGCGCCGCGAGGTCGAGGCGCGCGTCCTCGGCGTCCAGGAGCATCTGCTGTCCCGCGGTCAGCCGGACGAGATCCATGTAGATGCTGCCGTTGCAGATGATCCGTTTCGTCACCGCGAAGTCGAGCGAGCCCTCCTGCGACCGGGCGAGCAGCTCGCCCCCGACCGAGTCGCCGAGGTCGTGGGTCGCGAGCACGACCTGCTCGAGGCCGGCGGCGCGGGCGACGGCCTCGGCGGTGTCGGCATGACCCCGGATGCTGAAGCGGACGTCGGGCTTGTCGGACAGCCCGAAGCCGAGGAAGTCGAAGAGCACGACCCGGCGCCCCGCGGCGCGGACCGGCTCGATCACCGCGCGCCAGTCGAACGAGCAGGTGGGGAACCCGTGGAGGACCATCAACGGGTCACCGGACTCGGCTGCGGCGGGCGGCGCGTCGAGCACGAACACGTCGCGCCCGTCGACCGCGATCCGGTGCCCACGGGCCGCCCACTCGGCGACTGCCTCCGAAGCCATGGCTGCTCTCCTCTGCCGTGGGCGCGCGACTCTAGGGGTCGCATCCCGCCGGTACGCGAAACTCCGCCGATGACCACGCCCCCGGCGCCCGAGCACCAGTTCCGCCTCGACGGGCGCGTCGCCCTGGTGACGGGCGCGTCCTCGGGGCTGGGCGAGCGGTTCGCACGCGTCCTCGCGGCGGCCGGCGCCGAGGTCGTCCTCACCGCCCGCCGCGCCGACCGGCTCCGCGACCTCGCGGGCGAGATCGGTGCGACCTGGTCCGCCGGGGATCTCGCCGACGCCTCGTACCGGGCGCAGCTGGCGACCTTCGTCGGGCAGGAGCACGGCCGGCTGGACGTGCTCGTGAACAACGCCGCCACCAACGACGAGGAGCCGCTGGAACGGGAGTCGCTGGACCGGCTGCGGGCCGTCGTCGAGCTCAACCTCGTCGCGGTCATGGACCTGTGCCGGCTCACCGCCCCGCTGCTGTTCGCCAGCGACGCGGCCTCGGTGGTCAACGTCTCGTCGATGTACGGGATCGTGGGATCACGAGGTCCGATGACCGCCTACAACGCCACGAAGGGGGCGCTGGTGAACCTCAGCCGCCACCTGGCTGCGCAGTGGGGCCGTCACGGGGTGCGGGTCAACGCGCTCGCCCCGGGCTACTTCGCCACCGAGATGACGAACGACTTCGCCGACCCGGATTTCGTGCGGGTCATCGAGGAACGGACGCTGCTGCGGCGCGTCCCGCGTCCCGACGAGCTCGACGGTGCCCTGCTCTTCCTCGCCTCCGATGCGTCGAGCTACGTGACCGGCCAGACGCTGGTCGTCGACGTGGGCTGGACCGCGGTCTGACGCCCCGGCGGCCGCAGCCCGGGGCGGGGCGCACGGGACTACGCCGCCGGGTTGAGCTGCACGTTCATCGCCGCGCCGCCGCTCGCCGGCAGGGTGAGCGCCGCGCCGTTCACCTGGACGTCGGCCACGCCCGGGTTGCCGAGGCGCAGGGTCATCGGCCCCGAGCCGGGGATCTCCTTCGAGTCGCCGGACTGCAGGGTCGTGGTCACGATCACGGTCTGATCCGCGCCCTGGGCCTGCATCCAGCACGCGCCCCGGGCCGCCACCGTCACGGTGTACGCGCCGGCTGGCATCGACACCGTCACCGTCCCGTGCTCCAGCGGCCCGACGGTCAGGGCCGGGGCCACCGTCGTCGTGGTGGTCGACGTCGAGGTCGACGTGGAGGTCGACGGGTGGTCCGCGGCCCGGCCCTTGTCCCCCGAGCCCCCCGACGAGTCGCTCTGACCCAGCGCGAGCAGCACCGCGGCGACGGCCGCGAGCGCGAGCAACCCGCCCCCGACGAACATCCACATCCGGGAGGCGCGCTCCGAGCTGCCCCGGGCCGCGGGGAGGCTGCGCACCGAGACCGGCGCAGTCGCGCGCTCCCCCGTCGGTGCCTGCGCCGCGTTCGCGGCGATCCGCAGCGCCTCGAGCTGGCGCTGCTGCGCGTCCACCGAGTCGCCGCGCCTCACGCCCCCGGCGACGGGCCAGGACGGTCGCGATCACGGAGACGACGAGGAGGACGACGAGGAGCCACATGGGTCCATCCGCGATATCACGCAGGCCCCGCGAACGGAAGGCAATCGGGGTGCCTTGCATCGCGCGTGCGCGCGCGGCCTAATGGGTGCGGGTGCGCCGGCCGCAGTGTGCCGTGCGCCACCCCGGCGGGCTGGGGCGCACCGCCACGCCGAACGGAGGTTTCCATGACCGAGATCGACACCCGCTGCTCGCTCGAGGACCCGGGACCCGAATCGGGCCCGGCCCCGACCATCCGCATCAACCCACCGGTGGGCGGCCGCCAGGTGCAGGCCTTCGCCCGCCTCGCCGCCGTCGTCGACCGGGCCGGCACGATCGAGGTGCCGCGGGTCGACGGTCCGGATCCCGACGCCGCGATCCACGTCCACGCCCGGCCGCCGGAGCCGAGCGGTTCGGCGACGCGCATCCGCCAGGAGGCGTTCGCCGCGCTCGCCCGGGCCGAGGCCGAGCATGCCGCGGCGCTGGAGCACTCCCGACAGTGCTGGCAGCAGGTGCACGAGCGCCAGGAGCAGACCGCCCGCATCACCGAGGACGAGGCCGCGGCGCTGCACACCTTCGAGCTGCTGCGCGAGAGCCGGCGCAATGCGGAGCGCGCGGTCCGTCAGGCGCGCACCGACGGTGAGGAGGCGAGCCGGCGGTGCCTCACGACCGCGCGGATCCTGGAGGAGGCGCGCACCCGCGCCGATCGTCTCTGAGTCGCTCGTCTCTGCGTCGCCGGCCCGGCTCCTTCGTTCAGTCGGCCCGGCACCTTGGTTCAGTCGGCCCGCACGTCCGCCCACGTCGACTCGACCGCGTCCACGATCTCCGGCACCGCGGCACGCAGCGCGTCGGCGTCGCTCGCCAGCCACTGCGCGTCGCCCACGTCGGCCCCGGAACGTTCGAGCAGCGCCTCGAGGTCCCGCAGCTCGCCGGCGAGCCATGCGGCCGGGTCCCGCTGGATTTCCTCGTCCCAGTGCCGGTCGCAGGGTTCGATGCCGTCGAAGCGCGGGTGGAAGTGCGCGCTCTTCAGGTTCCCGGCCGGGGAGTCGGTCCGGTCGAAGAGGTCGGCCCGGAACACCGGCTGGTCGAGGACGACTCGTTCGGCGGCGAACCGCGACCCACGCTTCGGCTCCAGGTCGAGCAGCCGGACCTCGACCCGGGCTCCCCGCTCCGGTGGGGTCATCCGCTCGTGCCAGGGCCCGACCAGCACCGCGATCCCCTCGAACACGAAGGCGTTGCGCATCCGTCGACCTCCTCGGTTGCCGAGACGCTACGCCCGGCGCTCGATGCGCAGCACCACGGCGTCGGCCGGGGGCCGCGGACCGAACGCGGCGCGCGGGAGCCGGGCGACGGTCGCCACCCGGAACGTGGCCGCCCACCGGTGGAAGCCGGGCGCCCGCCCGTCGTTCCAGCGCCGGGCCACGTGACGGGGCACGACCAGGTCGGCCGAGACCAGGCGGCTCCCCGGGCTCAGGAGCCGGCGGATCACCGCGGTCGTGGCCCCGAACGGCGGGTTGGCGACGACCCGGAAAGGCCGGCGCGGGAGGCGGAGGTCCGTCGCGTCGACCTGGACCACGGTGACCGGGAAGCCGGTGAACCGCCGCCGCAGCGCCGCGGCCCGGGCCGGGTGCAACTCGACCGCGATGACCCGTGCGCCCGCGGCGACGAGCGGCGCGGTCAGCGCGCCCGTGCCCGCACCGATGTCGACGACGAGGTCCCGCGTACGGATGCCGGCCGACTCGACCAGGCGCCGGGCCGCGGGCTCAGCGAGCTGGTGCCATCCCCAGTACCGGTTGCCGGCGGCCCCCGAGGAGGCGGCCACGGAGCATCATCACCATGGTCACCCCGCCATGCTCACCGGACTCGGGTCCGCGGCGCCACCGAATAACCGCCCCCGTTTGTGCGGGAACCGACGGCTGACGCGGGCGGGTTCAAGGGATCACTGCAACGGGAGGGTCGAGTCGTGAGGCTTGGCTCGACGAGGAGGTTGTGGTGGCGAAGGGACCGTGGCGCAGGTTGGACCGTGATCTGAGGCGGCGGATCATCCGGTTGGCGGCGAAGGGCGCGACGTATCGGGAGATCTTGGAGCAGGTCGACACGTCGATGGGTGCGATCACGATCGCGCTGCGGGATTGGGGTGGTGTCACCCGCAGCGACGTGGTGTGGGAGCCGTCACCGAAGCGGCTCTCGTTGGAGGAACGGCTCGAGATTCGCGTTGGTCTCGAGGTGGGCAGGTCACTGACTGCGATCGCTCGGGGGCTGGGCCGGGCATCATCGACGGTGTGTCGGGAAGTGCGCGCCAATGGTGGCCGAGACGGCTATCGACCGGTCGCGGCCCATCGGCGTGCGGCGTGCTGTGCTCGCCGGCCGAAGCCGACGAAGCTGGCGGTCAACGGTGAGCTCTGCGGGCGGGTCGTGGCCGATCTGGAACGGTGGTGGTCACCGAAACAGATCCAGAGGAGGCTGCGGGCCGAGTTCGCGGACCGGCCGGAGATGTGGGTGTCGCACGAGACGATCTACAAATCGATCTACATCCAGGGGCGCGGTGAGCTCCGCCGCGAACTCGCGCGGTGTCTGCGCACGGGTCGAGCCCGACGCCGCCCGCAGGGACGAGTGGAACGGCGGGGATCCATTCCGAACATGGTGATGATCTCCGAGCGGCCCGCCGAGGTCGACGACCGAGCCGTTCCCGGCCACTGGGAAGGCGACCTCATCATCGGCAAGAACAACAAGAGCGCGATCGCCACCCTGGTCGAACGTGCGACGCGGTACGTGATGCTCGCCCGGATCGCCGACCAGCGGGCCGAGACCGTTCGCCAGGCGCTGCTCGAACGAGTCGCGACCCTGCCTGAGCACCTATGGCGGTCACTGACTTGGGACCAGGGCCGCGAGCTGGCCCAGCACCAGCTCTTCACCATCGCGACGGGCATCGACGTCTACTTCTGCGACCCCCACAGCCCATGGCAACGCGGCTCGAACGAGAACACCAACGGTCTGCTCCGCCAATACTTCCCGAAAGGCACCAGCCTGCGGAACGTCACCCAGGACCACCTCGACGCCGTCGCCGTGCAACTCAACGGCCGGCCACGCCAAACTCTGGACTGGCAAACCCCAGCCGAACGACTCGCCCAACTCGTTGCGACGACCGGTTGAACCCGCCGCGCATTTCTGCACAAACGGAGGGTGAGTTGGGCCCGGGGCGCGACTCAGCCGTCGGCGGTGCCGGCCTTGCGGGCCTCGGCGTCGCGGCACGCGGTCTCGGCGAACCGGTCGCCGAACACGACCTCGCCCGGCTGCGACCGTCGACGTGGCCCATCACGCCCTTGTAGAGAAGGTTGCCGAGCAGCTCCAGCAGCCGGTCCGAGAACGTCGCCGCGACGTCGGGCGGGATCGAGAGGTAGTGGTTCTGCTGCTGGCGGACGAACCCCGGGCAGTACTGGACGTGGCTCGTCCGGTTCGGATCCCGGGTGCCAGGATGCGGCGTGCACGTGCTCGACAACCCGGTGTGGCACGCCCTCACGGGCCCGCAGGCCACGGTCGCGGAAGGAGACGCGCTCGCCCTCCGCTACGACCCCGAAGTGTCGGTCTTCGCGGCGGTCGCCGACGAGCCGGCGCGGGCGAGCTGGGACGCGCTCGGCGCGCTCGTGGGTGCGGGCGGGAGCGCGGTCGTCGTGCGCGACGTCGTCGGGGTGCCACCGGGCTGGACCGAACGGTTCCGCGCCCCCGGCACGCAGATGGTGTGCGACCACCCGGCCGTCGACGTGCCCGCCCGCGACGGGTGCGAGGTCGAACGCCTCGGACCGGCCGACGTCCCCGCGATGATGGGCCTGGTCGAGCGCGCCCAGCCCGGCCCGCTGCTCGCGCGGACGATCGAGCTCGGCCCGTACCTCGGGATCCGGGACGGCGATGCGCTCGTCGCGCTGGCGGGCACCCGGATGCGGCTCCCGGGCTTCACCGAGATCAGCGCGGTCTGCACCGATGCGGACCACCGGGGGCGCGGGCTCGCCAAGGTCCTCGTCGGGCAGCTGGTCGACGGGATCCTCGGCCGGGGCGAGGTGGCGTGCCTCCACGCGGTCAGCTCGAACACCCCCGCGATCCGGCTCTACGAGGCGCTCGGGTTCACCGTCCGCCGCGAGATGGACTTCGCCCTCCTGTCCTGTTCCTGAGCGGCCCTGACGGGGTTCTGCGGGGTGGCGGGAAGCATCGGCACGAACCTGCCGTCTTCCTCCTGAGCGGCCCTGACGGGGTTCTGCGACGGGCGGGAAGCATCGGCACGAACCTGCCGTGCGACGAGCACGGTTGCAGCCGCTCAGCTTGTCGACCCTGGCAGCCGGCCGGGTCGGGCGGGTGTGGTGGGTGGCATGATCGGAGGCATCTCCGCACGCTTCGAGAAGGGGCCCGCCGTGGCCGAGAACCCGTACGAAGACCGCTTCCCGGTGAACCGGACCCTCCCCGAGCAGGGACGCCCGCGGGCCGAGATCCTGGCCGAGCTCGCCACCATGGCCCACGAGGAGGACAGGGCCTGGGAGAGCGGCAAGTGCTCCGGGACGATGTACTGCGGCGACCACGAGCACTACGCGTTCATGACCGAGGCGTTCGGGCTCTTCGCCCACGTGAACGCGCTGCAGCGTGACATGTGCCCGAGCCAGACGAAGTTCGAGGGCGAGATCATCGCGATGACCCTCGACCTGCTCCACGCCGAGGCGGTGACCGGCTCGGAGCCCGTCGGTCTCGTCACCACCGGCGGGACGGGCAGCATCCTGCACGCGATGATCGCCTACCGCGAGCAGGGCGCGGCGAAGGGCGTGACCCGGCCCAACGTGATCAAGCCCGAGACCGCGCATCCGGCGTTCGACAAGGGCTGCCATCTCTTCGGCATCGAGGTCCGCAACGCGCCGGTGGACCCGGACACGTTGCAGGTCGACGTGGGATGGGTCGCCGACCACGTCGACGACGACACGGTCGCCCTCGTCGGTTCGGCGTGCAACTACGGCTACGGCACGATCGACCCGATCGCCGCGCTCTCGGACGTGGCGCTCGAGCACGGGATCGGCCTCCACGTCGACGGCTGCCTCGGCGGCTGGATCCTCCCGTTCGGTCAGGAGCTCGGCTACGACATCCCGACGTTCGACTTCCGCGTTCCCGGCGTCACGAGCATCTCGGCCGACACGCACAAGTACGGCTACGCCTTCAAGGGCACCTCGGTGCTCGCGTTCCGCGACAAGGCGCTGCGCAACGGCCAGTACTTCTTCCTGACCGGTTGGAGCGGCGGCAAGTACTGCTCGCCCGGCATCGAGGGCTCCCGCTCGGGCGGGCTGCTCGCCGCGACGTGGGCCGCGCTCGTGACGCTCGGTCGTGACGGCTACCGGGGCTACGCCAAGGCGATCTTCGAGACCGCGGACGTGATGAAGACCGCGGTGCTGTCCCACCCGGAGCTGCGCATCATGGGCAGCCCGACGTTCGTGTTCAGCTTCACGTCGGACGAGTTCGACATCTACCACGTCAACGACTTCATGCGGACACGCGGTTGGCGCTTCAACGGCCAGCAGTACCCGAACGCGATCCACATGGCCGTGACCCGACCGCAGACGCAGCCCGGCGTGGCCGAGACGTTCGCCACCGATCTCGCCGACGCGGTGGCGTACGCCAAGCAGCACGCGAACGAGGCGCCCAAGTCGGGCGCGATCTACGGGGGCGTCGTCGGCGGGCTCACCGAGGAGGCCGACGAGTTCATCCGCGCGGTGATGGCCGACATGATGGACAGCCAGCTCACCGTCCTCCCGAAGAGTTGAGCGACCCCTTCCCGGCGACGCCCGCGGATCGCGCGGAGCGCTTCGTCCTCGCGATCGATCTCGGTACCGGGGGACCCAAGGTGGGCCTGGTGTCGCTCACCGGCAGGGTCGCGTGGAGCGACCACTGCCCCGTCGAGACCCACCTCCTCCCGGGGGGTGGCGCGGTGCAGGACGCGGCCGAGTGGTGGGACCTGGTGCGCGACGCGGCGCAGCGGGCGATCGCCTCGGGCGCGGTCCGCCCCGGGCAGGTCGAGGCCGTGAGCTGCACCGGACAGTGGTCGAGCACGGTTCCCGTCGACGCGCAAGGGAGCCCGGTCGGCGAGTGCGTCCTCTGGATGGACAGCCGGGGCGCGCCGTACGCGAAGCGGGTCATCGCCGGCCCCTTGGCCGGGTACGCGCCGGTTCCCCTTGCCGTGTGGGTGCGCCGCACCGCGGGCGCGCCCTCGACGACGGGGGCGGACCCGATCGGCCACATGCTCCACCTCCTCCACGACGAGCCCGAGGTGACGCGCGCGGCCCGGTGGTTCCTGGAGCCGGTCGACTACCTCTCGATGCAGTTCACCGGCGTCGCGACCGCGTCCCACGCGTCGATGACCGGCGCCTGGCTCACCGACAACCGCGACCTCGAGCGGCTCGAGTACGACCCCGATCTCGTCCGTCGCTCGGGCGTCAGCCGCGCACCGCCTCCCGCCGCTGCGCGCGACCGCGTCGGTCGTCGGCACGGTGCTGCCGGAGGTGGCCCGCGCCCTCGGCCTGCCCGACGGCGTCCGCGTCGTCGCGGGGACCCCCGACCTGCACTCGGGCGCGGTCGGTGCCGGCACGGTGCTCGACTACGAGACCCACCTCGCGATCAGCACCACGTCCTGGATCGGCTGCTCCGTCCCGTTCAAGAAGACCGACGTGCTCCACCAGATCGCGACCGTTCCCGGCCTCACGCCCGATCGCTACCTGGTTGCGAACAACCACGAGACCGGGGGTGCATGCCTGCAGTGGCTGCGGGAGCAGGTCATCGCGCCCGACGACGGCCTCGGGCCGGTCGACGCTCCGGCCTACACCGCGCTGACCCACGCGGCGGCGTCCGTCGCGCCCGGTGCCGACGACGTCCTGTTCACGCCCTGGCTCTCCGGCGAGCGATCGCCGGTCGACGACCGGTACGCCCGCGGCGGCTTCCACAACCTGTCGCTCGCGACCACGCGCTCCCATCTCGTTCGCGCGGTGCTCGAGGGGGTCGCGTACAACAGCCGCTGGCTGCACGACGCGGTCGAGCAGTTCACGAAGCGGCGACTGGACCATCTGCGGTTCATCGGCGGCGGCGCGCAGTCGGACCTCTGGTGCCAGATCCACGCCGACGTGCTGGACCGCACGATCGAGCGCGTCGCCGACCCGGTCGACGCGAACCTGCCGCGGCGCGGCGCTCCTCGCCGGGCTCGCGCTCGGCGCGGTGCACCAGGACGAGGTGCGGGACCTGGTGGAGGTGGACGCGACCTTCCGACCGGACCACGCCAACCGGAAGACCTACGACCGCCTCTACGCCGAGTTCCCCAAGCTCTACAAGGCCCAGAAGTCGATGTTCCGGCGGCTGAACCGGCCGCAGTGAGCTACGAGGCAGTACCCACCAGCGACCGGGTGACTCGCGCCGCGACCTTCTTCAGCCGCTCCATGTAGCGCACCAGACGTTCGCGCGCTTGCTCGGCTTCGGCGTCCAGCCCTTCGATCTCGGGCAGGCGCCAGTGGGTGAAGATCACGGGCTGCAGCACCTTCTCGAGGAAGATGTTGTAGTCGTAGATGCCGGCCGCGGCGATGAGGCGCGCATGCTTCGCGTAGTCCGGGATGCCCGTGCCGGGCATCGTGAACCCGCGCACGACGCGGTCCATCGCGACGACCATCGTCGACGGCTCGAGCTCGATCGCCGCGCTGGCGAGGTCCCGGTAGAACAAGTAGTGGAGGTTCTCGTCGTTCGAGACCCGCGCCATGATCGCCTGGCCCGCCGGATCCTCGAGATAGTTCCCCGTGTTGCGGTGTGCAAGGCGCGTCGCGAGCTCTTGGAGCGTTGTGTAGCAGAGCGCGTCGGGGAGGTAGTCGAGCTCGGGGGTCACGCCCGTGGTGACCTGTTGCATGCGCCCCCGCTCGAGCGCGACCGGGTCGATGGCCCGCGACACCATGAGGTAGTCGCGGATCACGATGGCGTGGCGACCCTCCTCGGCGGTCCAGCGCCGGGTCCACTCCCCCCACACGCCGTCCCGGCCGAAGCCGCTCAGCGTGCGGAAGTAGTACGGCAGGTTGTCCTCGGTGAGCAGGTTCACGAAGAGGGCGCTCCGCGCCGCCGAGTCCGCGCAGTCCGCCGGGTCCCACCACTCCTCGCGGGAGACGAAGTCGCGGGCTCGGCCCCACGGCACGTACTCGTGGGGGAACCACTCGATCGCGGTCGAGATGTGCCGGTCGAGGAGTCGGGCCACGACGGGCTCCAGGTCCGCTTCCAGCGTCTGAGTCTGCACAGGGAGGACTCCCACATCGTTGCGGTCACGTCAGCCCCGGATCGTGACTGCGTCGTTCGGGTGATGCGCGGCGCCCCTGAGCCGCATGCCTCCAGCCTACGCGCGCGTAGGGAGCCGTACGAGAACCGGGCGTGAACGGACGAAGAACACCCGCGCCGACCGGTGGCGCGCCCGCCGGTGGGCGAGCCGCCCAGGCCCGGGGGTGCCAGATCTCTCCAGGGTTTGAGCCGGGGCCGGGCGCGGCATCCTCGGCGCGGTCCCGCCGAGTCCCCGCGCGCACCGCGCCCGTTTCCCGCGCCGGGACGGTGAGAGCCGACGAGGCGAAGGAGCGACGTGACCGACCGGGACGAGCGCCTCGCGCGGACCTTCCTGGATGCCGCCGACACGCTCGGTGCGCCCTTCGACCTGCTCGAGTTCCTCTCGGGCCTCGCACGGAGCTGCGTCGACCTCTTCGAGACGGTCGAAGCCGCGGTACTGGTCGACGGCGGGTCGGGCTCCAAGGTGGTGGCGTCGTCCTGCCACGAGGGTGAGCGGCTCTCGCGCCTCGAGGTGGAGCACGACCACGGTCCCGCGGTCGACTCCTACCGCACGGGTGCACCGGTCGGCTGCAGCGATCTCAGCACCGCGTCCGAGCGCTGGCCCGCCTTCGCGCCCGAAGCGCATGCCGCAGGGTTCTCGTCGGCCCACGCGCTGCCGATGCGCACGCACGACGAGGTCATCGGCGCGCTCAGCCTGCTCGCCCGCCCCCAGCGCGTGCTCGACTCCCCCGACCTGACCACGGCTCAGGCGGTCGCCGACGTCGCGACCATCAGCATCCTGCAGCAGCGAGCGACGGCCGCGGCCCAGGTGCTCGCCGCCCAGCTCCAGCACGCGCTCGACAGCCGGGTCACCATCGAGCAGGCCAAGGGCGTGCTCTCGGAGCGCACCGGGCTCGACGCCGAGTCCGCGTTCGCCGCGCTGCGTCGCTTCGCCCGCAATCACAATCTGCGGCTCGGCGACGTCGCCCGCGGGGTGGTCGAGCGGACCCTGGCCACCGATGCGATCACCCCGGTGCCCGGCCACTGACGCCTCGGTCAGGTGGCGGCGGGTCGGCCCGGGAAGACATGAGGCCGTCGTAGGGTTGGCCGGGGCAGTCGTCCCGCCGCGAAGGGAGCTTGGGATGCAGGTCAAGGAGCTCGGTCACGTCGTCCTGTACGTGCGTGACCTCGAGCGGTCCCGGTGGTTCTACGGCGACGTCCTCGGGTTCCCGGAGCTCCCGGGCGGGATGCCGGGCGCGGCCGCGTTCTCGACCGGCCGGACTCACCACGAGCTGCTGCTCATCGAGGTCGGCCCGGACGCGACGCCGATCCCGGCCGGCCGGCGGGTCGGGATGTACCACCTCGGCCTCAAGGTCGGGGACACGGACGACGAGCTGCGCGCCGCGCTGGCCGAGCTGCAGGCCGCGGGCGTCGAGATCGTGGGGGCCAGCGACCACACCGTGACCCACAGCCTCTACCTGCTCGATCCGGACGGCAACGAGATCGAGCTCTACGTGGACGTCGAGGCGGCCGACTGGCGTTCGGATCCCACGCTCTTCAACGCCCCGATCAAGCCACTCCGCCTGTAGCGGCGGTCCGGTAATCAGTCCGTCGGCCCCCGAGACACGCGGCAAGGGTGGACGTCGCCGGGCCGGGGCTCACGACGAGACGAGATCTCCGGCGTTCGACCGGACCGTCGCCCAGCGGCGCGCTCCCATGGCGAAGACCGCGGTGAGCACCACGCCGACGGCGACCGCGACCTCCGGGCCGCCGACCGCGGCGGCCGCGATCGTCGCCACGACGAGCTGGACCACGATGACCAGCTGCCGGCTCGCGGCGGACCGCGCGTCGAAGCGGCGGTGGAACGTGATCAGGCGGTCGGGGGTGGTCAGCCGGGCGCCGGGCAGGACCCCGAGCCCGCGCGTGAACCCGAACAGCGTGCCGAGCGCGAGCGCGACCCACGGGTTGCCGGTCAGCGCCGCGATCGCGACCAGCAGGACGAGCGCCGACGTCATGATGTAGGTGGCGAAGCCGAGCCCGATCTGGAACCCGAAGCCGCCGCCGTAGACCCAGGACCGGTAGTCGTCGAGCCAGAGCTCGTTGACCTGGCGCCGGTGGTACGGGACCCGCACGCCGAACAGCCCGGCGTCGGCGACGGCCGCCGCGACCGCGAGCACCGCCGCGGCGGCGAGCGCTCCGTCCGTGCTCACGCCCGACATCCCGACGACGACCGCGAGCACCGAGGCGGCGAGCCCGAGCGTGGCGCCGCCGAGCGTCGCTCCGATGACGAACCAGGTCGCGGTCGTGCGGAAGCGGTTCCCGCGTCCCGCCTCGCCGAGGGGGGTGATCGTCGAGAGCATCGACTGCCCGCACGGGGACCAGGTGGAGCGGATCGCCGCGGCGATCGCGACGGCTCCGGCGAGCGCGGCGAGCAGCACGCCGGTCAGCGTAGCGGCGACGGCATCGGTTCGGGCCCGGCCCGGCGGGACAGCGCCGGGAGCTCGGTGCCGGGAACCAGCCCGAGCCGCTGGACCCGCCGGAAGCGACCCAGGCCGCGCAAGGTCAGGTCGCGCGTGCCCAGGACCTCCATCCACGCGGGGAACGTCTCGGGTGGGTAGCCGATCGCGAGCAGCTCGCCGGGCCGCGCGGCCTGGCTCAGGCGGGCCGCGAGGTTGACCGGGCGCCCGATGTAGTCGTCGCCGTCGAAGAGCAGGGCCCAGCCGTCGGCGATGCCGCCACGCAGCGCCAGCGTGCTGGCGTCGTAGCGCGCGATGAGCTCGGCCGCGGCGGCCACCGCCGGACCGACCTCGGTGCCGATGAGCATCGCGCCGTCGCCGAGCCACGACGCGATGCGCACCCCGCGCCGCGTTCGCGATGTCGCGCGTCAGGTTGCGGAACGCGTTCAGCGCCTCGATGGCGGCGTGCTCACCGTTCGCGGCCATGAACCCGGTGAAGCCGCAGAGGTCGACGAACACGAACGCGCGCTCGACCATCGGCATGGCGTCCGCGAGCTGTTGCGGACTCTCCATGCCGGTCAACCCCGACCCCGACCGGTTGCCGGCTTCCTCCGTACGCCCGTCGGCGACGTGCGGCATCTCGACCATCTCGACCACGAGCTCCTCTCCCGCCCCATCGCGTCCCGCGACGCCCTCCCGACCCTATCCGGCACGACGAACGCCTGTTCGGACTTTCGCCCGACGTTCACCACCCGGGCCCGTACGATGCCCGGGTGGACGCACCCGATTGGTATCGAGCCGCGCTCGACGCCCCCCGCGAGGACGACGAGGTCATCGTGGACGGCTGCCGGATCCACTACGTGCGGTGGGGGGCGAGGGACTGCCCGGGCGTCGTGCTGGTGCACGGCGGCGCCGCGCACGCGCACTGGTGGGACCACGTCGCGCCCCTCCTGATGCGCGACTGCGGCGTGGTCGCGCTCGACCTCTCGGGCCACGGCGACAGCGGCCGGCGCGACCGCTACCCGACCTCCACGTGGGCGCGCGAGATCGTCGCGGTGGCCGAGCACGCGGGCATCGCCGGCTCGCCGGTCGTGGTCGGTCACAGCATGGGTGGCTGGGTCGCGATCACCGCGGCCGCGGAGCAGGGTGACGGGCTCGACGGCATCGTGATCCTCGATTCACCCGTGAGCCGGCGGGCACCCGAGGAGGAGGCCGCGGCCGAGGGCGCCGCGTTCGGACCCTTGCGCACCTACCCGACGCTCGAGGCGGCGCTGTCCCGCTTCCACACCGTTCCCGACCAGCCGACGTCGCTGCCCTACGTGCTCGACCACGTCGCGCGCACGTCGGTGCGCACCACCGAAGGGGGTTGGACGTGGAAGTTCGACCCGCGCATCTTCGATCGCCCGGTCCCGACCGGCGAGCTCCTCCAACAGGTCCGGTGCCGCGTCGCGCTGTTCCGCTCCGAGCACGGGCTCGTCACCCCGGACATCGGCGAGTACATGTACGAGCAGCTCGGGCGGCTCGCGCCCGTGGTCGAGGTGCCGCTCGCCCACCACCACGTGATGCTCGACCAGCCGATCCCGCTGGTCACCGGGTTGCGCACGCTCCTCGCCGACTGGGAGCACAGCGTGCCTCAGCGGCGGACCTGACCGGGATCGGCCCCGGGCCGCGACCCGGCGGGCAGGACGACGGTGCGCGACCGGGCCACGGCCTCCGCGCCGGCCTCGGCGATGGCGACGAGCGCGAACGCGGCGACCGACCAGTACGTGTCGAACCATGTCGCCCACTCCGCGACCCCCACGACCACCGCGACGCCGAGCACGGCGGCGAGCCGGATCAGGACGAGCCGTTCGAGCGGCCGGCGCCTCGACACGAAGCCGATGAGGATCAGGGCGAGGTAGATCTCCGCGAGCGGGATCGCGACCGCAGCGACATCGGGCGTCGGCACGTCCTGGCCCGGATGGAACTCGACGAAGCGCGAGACGCCGATCGCCACGCCGATGATGCCGAGGTGCAGCAGCAGATGACCGCCGAGCCAGGTCGAACGACCGCGCGGGGACTCCGACGCGCCGGCCCGGGGCACGTCGTCGAAGTAGGTGGCCCACACCGCGAACAAGAGCACGAACTCGAGCGCGACCGTCACGACGTCGATGCCGTCGAGAGAGTCGGCGTTCGCGGCCAGCGCGACCTTCACGAACGCCTCGCCGCACATGATGATCGTCAGCGCGCCGAGCCGCTCGAGGAGGCGGTGCTCCTCCAACGGCGGTGCGGTCGTGCAGTGGGCGATCGCGGGCGCGATCGTCACCGCGAGGCCGGCGAACCAGAGGCCGAGCCGCACACCCTCGGGGAAGACGCCCGCGATGGTGAAGATCACGGCCGCGACCGTGTACTCGACCGCGCGCCGGCGTGCGAAGGCTGCCTTCTCGGCGTGCGGGCGCACCGCGGCGTAGGTCAGCGCGACCGTGAAGGTCAGCAGGCCGTAGCAGAGCGAGTCGAACTCCGGATGGGCGAACCTCCCGTCGCCCGCGCCGATCGCCACCAGCGCGACCAAGAACATCTGCGCGAGCGTGAGCAGCCGGTGCACGACGTCGTCGGTCGGGAACCGGTTGGCGTACATGGTGGTCGCGAGCCACACCCACCAGATCGACACGAACGCCCCCGCGAACCAGCAGGACTCGCCGACATCGTCCGCGTGCGAGAACTCCGAGCTCAGGATGAGGATGGCCGCGACGAAGACGAGGTCGAAGAAGAGGTCGAGCCACGCCTGCTCGGATTCGGGCGACCCCGGGACCGGACCGGGCGCCGAGGCGGGTACCCGGCTCGTCGGCATCCTCTTCTGTACCACCTTCAAGCGCGCCGACCGTGGTTGACTCGCGCGATGCCCGAAGGGCCCACCGGCGCCGCCGAGCCGCTCGCGTCGCTCCCGGAGGGCGCGCGGGTGCCGCCGGAGACCGGCCCACACGAGCGCACGCTCCTCGCCTGGCCCACGTCATCGCGGCGGGAGCAGCTCTGGGGCGGTCAGCTCGACGCGGCGCGTGACGTGCACGCGCTCGTCGCGCACACCATCGCCCGCTTCGAACCCGTGCTGCTCGTCGTCGACCCCGCGGACGAGGAGACCGCGGCGGCGCAGGTCGGCGGCGACGCGATCGAGCTGGTCACCGAACCGATCGACGACTCGTGGCTGCGTGACTCGGGTCCGGTGACCGCGGTCGCACGCGATGGCATCCGGCATGCGCTCTGCTTCCGGTTCACCGGCTGGGGCGGGTCGTTCACGCCGTTCGGGCGGGACGCGACGATCGCGGCTCGGCTCGCGGAGCACCTGGGCTTCGTCTCCTACGACGTCGGGATCGCCGGTGAGGGTGGCGCGGTCGCGCTGGACGGCGAGGGCATCGTCGTGACGACCGAGCGCTGCCTGCTCAACCCGAACCGGAACCCGGGCCGGTCGCGCGCGCGGAGATCGACACGGCACTGCTGCGCGCGACCGGTGCGGACACCGTCGTCTGGCTCGCGGACGGGATCGCGGAGGACGCGGGGACCGACGGCCACGTCGACAACGTGGTCGCGTTCCATGCCCCCGGGCGGTGTCTCCTCCAGGGGTGCGCCGACCCCACGAACCCGAACCACGCCATCGCGGCCGCGAGCCGGGAGACGCTCGAACGGGCCGGGATCGACGTCACGGAGGTGCCGGTCCTGCCGTACGCGAGCATCGGGGGGATGCGCGTGCCCGTCCCGTACGTGAACCTCTCCCCGGTCAACGGCGCGGTGCTCGTCCCGATCACGGGCGATCCGGCGGACCCGTCGGTGCTCGAGCTGATCGCCGGGTGCTTCCCCGACCGTGACGTGATCGGCCTGCCCGGCGCGGTCCTCGCGTACGGCGGCGGCGGCGTGCACTGCATCACCCAGCCGGTGCCGGCGTGAGAGTCATCGCGGCGGGATCGGTGCCGGACTCGCCGGCCCGGGTCGATCCGCCGAGCCGGCCGCCGTGGCGGGTCGGGCTCGTGCAGGAGCGCTGGCACCCGGACGCCGCGCAGCACCGGGCCGCGCTCGCCGAGGGCGTGCGCGCCGCGGCCGGGGAGGGAGCCCGCCTCGTCTGCCTCCAGGAGCTGACCCTGTCGCCGTACTTCGCGGTGACGCCCGAGGGGCCGAGCGCCGCGGGCGTGGTCTGCGAGCGGCTGCCCGGTGGCCCGACCTCCGACTTCGCGGCCGGACTGGCCGCGGAGGTCGGCGTCCCGGTGCATGCGTCGCTCTACGAGGAACCCGACGACGGCGGGCTCGGTTACAACACCGCGATCTGTGTGGCGCCGGACGGGACCCTGCTCGCCCGCACGCGCAAGGCGCACCTGCCCGTCACCGCGGGCTACTACGAGGACCGCTACTTCCGGCCGGGCGACAGCGGCTACCCCGTCGTCGATGTGGACCGGGCTCGGCTCGGGTTCCCGACCTGCTGGGACGAGTGGTTCCCGGAGGTGGCGCGCGCCTACTCGCTCCACGACGCGGAGGTGCTCGTGTACCCGACCGCGATCGGATCGGAGCCCGACCATCCGGCGTTCGACACCGAGCCGCTCTGGGAGCAGGTGATCCGCGCCCACGGCATCGCCAACGGCCTGTTCATGGTCGTGCCCAACCGCATCGGCACCGAAGGCCCGATCACCTTCTACGGCTCGTCGTTCGTGAGCGATCCCTACGGTCGGGTCGTGGTCCAGGCCCCGCGTGACGAACCCGCGGTGCTGGTGGCCGACCTCGACCTCGACCAGCGCCGGGACTGGCTCGCGCTGTTCCCGTTCCTGGCCACCCGCCGACCGGAGACCTACGGGGTGCTGACCGACGCGCCGGGGGATGCGAACGTGCGCGCCGCGGGTCGACGGACCTCCGAGGCGCCGAACTCGGCCGGCAGCACGTAGCGGTCCGACTGTCGGCGCACCCGGTACCCGGTGCCGGTCGCCTCGGCGACCTCGAACCCGCCGCTCCACGCCGAGCAGAACCGGTTCCGGACCTCGACCGGGCTCCCGACCGCCAGCACCGCGGAGGGTCCCGATCGAGCGTCCCGGCGAGCATCGCACCCTGCATGGTCACTCCCAGGTGGTCGTCCGTGCGCCCGAGGCGCGCGGTATCGGCGCCCGGGGCGGCGAACTTGACCCCCGCAACCTGAGAATCTCGTGTCCCGGGGCACCCCGGCCGACGCTCACCCCAAAAGGGTGGAAGGATGGGTGGCGGCGAATCCCGCCGACACGTCCACGGTACTGAGCACTCCGCGGCGTCCAACCACGTGCGCCAGACAGAACGCCCGGCGTTTCCCTGCTCCCGAGCCGGACGGAGTCGCCATGATCGAGACCGAGGACCGCCCTTCCCAGAGCAGCATCGTGACCGAACGGGTGGTGACCGCGCTGTTCGTCGCGGGCCCCGCGGTCGCGCTGGCGGTCGCGCTCCCCCTCCTCTGGGGCAACGCGGTGGGCCTCCCGGATCTCGTGCTCGCGGGGATCTTCTACCTGATCGGGGGCTTCGGCATCAGCATCGGGTTCCACCGGCTGTTCACCCATCACAGCTTCAAACCGAACCGGCCGCTGAAGATCATCCTCGCCGCCGCGGGTTCGATGGCGTTCGAGGGATCGGTCACGAGCTGGGTCGCCAACCACCGGCGCCACCACATGTTCAGCGACCAGCCCGGCGACCCGCACTCGCCGCACCGCTACGGGTCCGGCGCCGCGGCCCAGGCGAAAGGCTTCTTCTTCGCCCACATCGGTTGGCTGTTCACCACCGACTCGACGTCCACGACGCGCTTCGCGCCGGACCTGCTGCGCGACCGCGACATTGTGTGGGCGACACGGCTCTTCCCCGTGTACGCCGCGCTCTCGTTCGCGGTCCCGTTCGGGCTCGGTTGGATGATCACCGGGACGTTCACGGGCGCGCTCACCGCGTTCATCTGGGCCGGCGTGGTGCGAATGATGCTGTTCCACCACGTGACGTGGAGCATCAACTCGGTCTGCCACATGTTCGGCTCGAAGCCGTTCGCGACCAAGGACCGCAGCACGAACTTCGCCCCGCTGGCCCTGCTGTCGCTCGGCGAGAGCTGGCACAGCTACCACCACGCGAACCCGGCGTCGGCCCGCCACGGTGTGCTGCCCCGGCAGGTCGACATCTCGGCTCGCGTGATCCGGCTGCTCGAGCACGCCGGTTGGGCGACCCGGGTCCACTGGCCCGCTCCGGCCTCGCTCGCCGTCTCGACTGTCTAGCCGGCCACACGGAAGATCCCCGCCGACCGATCGGTGGACCGCGACCACATGGCGGCCGGCGGCGGTCTAGAGGGACCGCACCAGGTACTCGCTCATCGTCGCGGTCCGGAACCGGCTCAGGTCCAGGCACGCGTTCACGCTCTCGAGCATCTTGGTGACGTTCGCGCTCATCACGTCCGGGTCCCCACCGGAGTTGAAGAAGAGCATCGGGTCGGCCACGACCTCGGCCGACCCCCACGCCTCTTCCACGATCCCGTGCACCTCGGGCGCGTCGGGCGTGACCGCGCGCACCACCTCGTTGCGCACGTACCGGGTGCGGGGCTGGAGCTCGGCCGAGAGTGGTGACTGGGTCCCGTGCCAGCGCTCGATCCACTCGTCGTAGGAGAGACCAGCGGGCCGGTGGATGAGCGCCACCGTGAGGACCCCCGGCGACCGGTCTCCGTCGGGCCAGTCGCGCGGCACCGCCCACTGGGTCGTGCCGTAGTCGTCGTAGACGGACTCGACGACGAGGTACCCCGCGAACCGAAGTCCGAGCGCGTCGAGCGCGTGCTCGAACGGCGCGCGCCGGTCGTAGGCGTCGGTCCAGACCGAGACGATCGCGGCGAGCGGTGCCTCGTCCTCCGGGTTCGGCATCGGCGGTGGAGCCTTCGCCGCCTCGGCGTCGTGCACGTCGACCGTCAGCGCTCGCGCGCCGGACGCGAACAGAGCCGGCGCGGTCCGCGCCAGCAGCTGCTCGCGCAGCGCGTCGCCCGGCTCGGCGCCGCCGTCGTTCCACACCACGTACATCAGCTTCTCCACGGTCGTGACACTACGCGTCCACCCCCGCTCCGTTTGTGCGGATCCGAGCGCTCAGCGTCGCGATCCGCACAAACGGGCGGGGTGGTCGGGGGCGTCCCGGTAGCGTCGCCCGGGTGAGTGCCCATCCCCCGACCGGCGAGCCCCTGGTGCAGGGCACCAGGCTGACCAAGCGCTTCGACGAGTTCGTCGCGGTCGACGGCATCGACTTCCGGGTCGAGCCGGGCGAGGCGTTCGGTTTCCTCGGGCCGAACGGCGCGGGCAAGACCTCGACGATGCGGATGATCGCCTGCGTGTCCCCCGTCACCGACGGTGAGCTGCGGGTCCTCGGGCTCGACCCGGCGGTCGCAGGGTCCGAGATCCGGGGCCGCCTCGGCGCGGTCCCGCAGGAGGACACGCTCGACCTCGAGCTGACCGTGCGCGAGAACCTCCTGATCTACGGCCGCTACTTCGGGCTCCCCCGCCCGGTGATCCGCGAGCGCGCCGACGAGCTCATCGACTTCGTGCAGCTCACCGACCGGATCAACGACAAGGTCGACGAGCTCTCGGGAGGGATGCGGCGGCGGCTCACCATCGCCCGGGCGCTGGTCAACCGGCCCGAGCTGGTGCTGCTCGACGAGCCGACGACCGGCCTCGACCCGCAGGCCCGTCACCTGGTCTGGGAACGGCTGTACCAGCTGAAGCGCCAGGGCGTGACGCTCGTGCTCACGACCCACTACATGGACGAGGCCGAACAGCTCTGCGACCGGCTCGTGATCATGGACGGCGGCCACATCGTCGCCGAGGGTTCGCCCCGCCAGCTGATCGAGCGCCACTCGACCCGAGAGGTGGTCGAGCTCCGCTTCGACTCGGACGACGACCGCGCCAACGCGCACAAGGTGATCGAGGCCTCGGACACGCCGTTCGAGGCGCTCGCCGATCGCATCCTCGTCTACGCGGACGACGGTGAGGGAGAGGTCGAGCGGCTGGCCCACGCCGGCGTGCACCCCGACTCGGAGCTCGTGCGGCGAGGGTCGCTCGAGGACGTCTTCCTCCGCCTCACCGGCCGCACGCTGGAGGAGTAGTGCGGACGCTCCTCGCCACCCGCGTCGTCGAGCACCAGGCGCACATCTTCCGGAAGTTCTGGCGCGGGTCCGCGGTCGCGTACGTGCTCAACCCGATCCTGTTCCTGGCCGCGCTCGGACTGGGCGTGGGCGGGCTCGTGAAGCACGACACCGTCGACGGCGTCGCCTACCTCGCCTTCATCACTCCGGGCGTCATGGCCGCGGCGGCGATGAACGGCGCAGCGGGCGAGTCGCTCTGGCCGGTGATGGCGGGCACCAAGTGGATCCGGACCTACCACGCGATGGTCGCCACCCCGGTCGGGCCGGGCGACGTCTACCTCGGGGTCATCACCTGGACCGCGGCCCGGGCGTTCATCGGCGCGACGGTGTTCCTGATCGTCGCCACGATCCTCGGCGGCGTCATCTCGTGGTGGGCGCCCCTGGCGATCCCGGCCACGGTCCTGACCGCACTCGCGTTCGCGGCCCCGCTCACGGCCTTCGCCGCGACCCAGGACACCGACTTCCGGTTCCCGGTGATCATGCGGCTCGGGGTGATCCCGCTGTTCCTGTTCTCGGGCACGTTCTTCCCCATCTCGCAGCTGCCGGGCTGGCTCCAGCCGTTCTGCTGGCTGTCGCCGCTCTGGCACGGAGTGCAGCTGTGCCGCGGCGCGACCACGGGCTCGATCGACGGGCCCGAGGCCGTGGCGAACGTCGCGATCCTCGTCGCGCTGGTGTTCGTCAGCGCCCGCTGGGGCATCCGCACCTTCACCCGGAAGCTCGCGACGTGAGAATGCCGGCATGACGACGATGTTCTTCCACGTCATCGAGCGGAACGTGTTCGCGTACCGCCGGCTCTGGGGGATCTTCCTCACCGGCTTCGCGGAGCCGCTGTTCTACCTCGCGTCGATCGGCATCGGCGTCGGCGCGCTCGTCGGCACGGTCAAGGGTCCAGGCGGCCAGATGGTGCCCTACGACCAGTTCGTCGCGCCCGGCCTGCTCGCGGCGGCCGCGATGAACGGCTCGGTGTTCGACACCACGTTCAACTTCTTCTTCAAGTACAAGTACGCCCGCACGTTCGACGCGATGCTCGCGACGCCGCTCGGGCCGACCGATGTCGCGCTCGGCGAGATGGGCTGGGCGCTCATCCGGGGCTCGATCTACGCGGGGGCCTTCCTGTTCTTCATGGCGGTGCTGGGACTCACCTCGTCGCCGTGGGCCATCCTCTGCCTGCCGGGCGCGATGCTCATCGGGTTCGCGTTCGCGGGGCTCGGCATGGCGGGCACCACGTTCATGCGCTCGTTCGTCGACTTCGACTACGTGAACATGGCCCTGCTTCCCCTCTTCCTCTTCTCGGCCACCTTCTTCCCGCTCTCGCAGTACCCCACCGGGCTGCAGTGGGTCGTCCGGTGCACGCCGCTCTACCAGGGCGTCGCGCTCGAGCGCTCGCTCGCGTTCGGCGACCTGAGCTGGGCCCTCATGGTGCACGTCGTCTACCTGACCGCGCTCGGGGCCGTCGGGGTCTGGGTCGCGAGCCGGCGCCTGGCCCGCCTGCTCCAACCCTGACCCGCGGATACTGCCGTCGTGAGCGAGGAAATTCGCGTCATCGCGTTCGACCACGTCGTGCTGAACGTGGCCGACGTCGAGCGGTCGCTCGCCTTCTACACCGAGGAGCTCGGACTCGAGCCGATCCACGTCGACGAGTGGCGGAGCGGGGAGCGGCTCTTCCCCTCGGTGCGCGTGGACGCAGGGACGATCATCGACCTGATCGGGCTCCCCCGCTCGGGCGAGAACCTCGACCACCTCTGCCTCGTCGTCGAGCCGATGGACTTCGACGCCCTGAAGGCGAGCGGGCGATTCGAGGTCGCCGACGGCCCCGCGACCCGCTTCGGCGCCCGCGGTGACGGCACGTCGCTCTACATCCGCGATCCCGATCACAACCTGGTCGAGCTCCGGTACTACTGACCGTCCCATGTTTCGGCGTCACCTACCCTCCGCAGAGGGGGGTACGCGACGCCGAAGCGGCTCGGCGATGGGTCGGGCCTCACCTGGTCTTGACGATGCGGACATGGGTGACGGTGCCGGTGCAGACCTGCTCGACGACCTCGTAGCCGACCGGGCCGCCGTCGAGGTGGTCGAAGAGGCGTTCACCCCCGCCGGCGAGAAGGGGCGCGATGACGAGGTGGAGCTCGTCGACGAGCCGGGCGCGCAGGTACTGCTGCACGGTGGACGCACCACCGCCGATGCGCACGTCCTGACCGCCCGCGGCGTCGAAGGCCTGCGCGAGCGCGGCCTCGATGCCGTCGCGAACGAAGTGGAAGGTCGTGCCGCCCTCCATCGGGATCGACGGGTGCGGTTCGTGCGTGAGCACGAAGACCGGGTGGTGGTACGGCGGGTTCGGGCCCCACCAGCCGGTCCAGCCTTCCTCCCACTCGCCCAGGATCTGCCCGAACATGTTGCGACCCATGATGGTGGCGCCGACGTTCACGTCACCCGCAAGGGCGAAGTGGTTGTCGGCGCCCTCGCTCCCGCCGCCCTCGCCCATCATCTCGCGACCGAACCGGGTGGCGAACATCCACCCGTGCAGCAACCGGGGTTCGATGTCGCCGAACGGGCGCTCACGGGTCTGATCGACGCCGGATGAGTACCCGTCGAGCGTGACGCCGAAGTTGTGAACGCGGAGCTTGGGCATGGTGTCCTCCTCGGATGTCGATGATGGCGCGTTCCCGGGCGGGAGCACGTCGGTGACGGTTCGGTGGGGACGTCGGAGCCGGTCCCCGGATCTCGACATCGCCGTTCCAGGCGACGCGGTCGCGGTCGACCACCTCGACGTGCTGGTGAACCACATCTGGGGCGGCGAGGTGCTCGAGGGTGGCCCGCCTGAGTGGAACCGGCAGTACATGGAAGCCGAGGAGTCGGGCGAAGAACCCGACCCCGCGAGCTACCGGGAGCCGGTTACCGCGCGAGTGCCGCGCCCGCGGCGCCCATGAGGTCGAGGAAGTTGTCCCGGTAGAACGCGTCGCGGACCAGGTCGTCTGCGTCACCGAGCGACGCCTCGAAGCGCTCGACCGGGCGGCGGCCGCCTTCGACGTGGGGGAAGTCGGACGAGAACAGGCACACCTCGGGGCCGGCCTGCTCGATGATCCAGCCGACGTCCTCGGTGGGGTACGGGGTGAACCGGACCTGATGCCGCACGTAGTCGCTCGGTCGCAGCGACAGGGCGCGCAGCCGCTCCTCGTGCTTCACGAACGCCTCGAACGCCGACTCCATCTGGCGCATCCAGGACGGCACCCAGATCGCGCCCTGCTCGATGACGCCGATGCGCAGCCCCGGGAACCGCTCGAGGACCCCGTCGAAGATCATCGTGGCGAGCGTCTGGGCGGGCGGGCCGGGGATGCCCATGTAGTCGACCGAGCGGAAGTTCTCCTCGCCGCCGTGGAAGTCGGGCGGGATCGGGAGGCCGTTGCGGAAGTAGTTCGGGTCGATGAGCTCGCCGGTGCCGCCCACGTGGAACACGATCGGGATCTGCGCCTCCTGCGCGCGCGCCCAGACCGGGTCCAGGCCGACGTGGCTCGGCGAGTGGCCAGGTGGGCATCCCGACGCGACGAGCAGCGCGGCCGCACCCATCGCGAGAGCCTCGTCGGTCATCGCCGCCGCCTCGTCGAAGTCGACCAGCGGGACGTAGCAGGTGGGCAGCAGGCGTGGGTCGTCGGCGCAGAACTCGACCATGCCACGGTTGTGGGCGCGCGCCGTGCCGAGCGCGAGCTCCAGGTCGCCGCGGTGCTCCCAGTCGTGGAGCCGACTGTTGTGGAACGTGTTGAAGACGAGCTGGCTCGAGAACCCGAGCAGGTCGAGCGCACGCGAGCGGTCCTCGGGGACGAAGGCACCGGTCGCGGCGAAGTTCTTCCGGGCCATGATCTCCTCGGCCTCGGTCGCCCTGTATTCGTCGGACGCGTGCTTCGCCCGCAGCCGGGTGAACGCGGCCTCGAGGTCGCGCAGCTGCTCCTCCGGGTCACCGGTCTGGCGCAGCTCGTTCCCGCTCGACAGCGAGAGTGTCGGGATCCGGTCCCGCAGGCCCGGATCGGCATGGTCACGCAGCCAGGTCGGGGTCTCCATGATGTGCGCGTCGGCGTCGTGCACCACCCGCCCGCTCACGTACGGCATGCGTCCTCCCCCCGATCTCGTCCGCCGGAGTCTCTCGCACCCCCGCCCTGTCTGTGCCGGATTCGTCGTTCTCCGACAGAATCCGCACAAACGGCGGGGGGCTCGGCGGGCCGAGACGTCGCTCAGTCGTTGCGGGCCGCCTTCAGCAGCGCCTCGTTGGGCTCGTCGGGGAGCCGGTCGAGCGGCCGTGCGAGCTCGGCGACGGTCGGGCCGACCTTGGCCGCGAGCGGCGCGAGCGCGTCGAGGTCGAAGTCGTAGAGCGCGGCCGCGCTCCCGGCCAGGATCTGCTGCAGCTCGGCCGGGTCACTGTCGTGGAAGAGCTGGCGCAGGTGCTCGCGGGTGTACGGGTACGTCCCTTCGTCGTGCGGGTAGTCGCTCCCCCACATGAACCGGTCGAGCCCGATCGCGTACCGGGCGGCCGCGTCGTCCGGGCCCGGCTGGCTCACCCCGACGTAGCAGCACTGCCGGAAGTACTCGGTCGCCGACCTCGGGAGGATGTGCTCCTCGGAGTAGCGCATCTCCCCGGTGCGACCCGTCTTCTTGATCTGCGCGAGCACCCGGTCGAAGTGGCGCAGCATCGGCGGCAACCACGCGCACCCCATCTCGGTCATCACGAACTTGAGGTTCGGGAAGCGTTCGAACACCCCGGAGAAGAGGAGCTGCACGAACGGGCGCTGCGAGTAGAACGACACTTCGGTGATGAACAGCAGCGCCGCCGCGGGGTACTTGCCGTAGTTCGGCAGGCCGGTGCCGCCGTGGCTGTTCACCGGGACCTCGAGCTCCTCGCACACCTTCCACAACGGGTCGTAGACCGGGTCGTAGAGCGGCTTCACGTAGTCGATGTCCGGCGCGACGGCCGAGATCAGCACACCGCCGCGCAGGCCGTGCTCCTTGATCCAGTGCACGTCCTCGATCGCGTCGTCGACGTCGTTGAGGAAGATCTGCCCGATGCCGGCCCGTCGCTCCGGGAACCGCCCGCACCAGTCCGCCATCCAGCGGTTGTGGGCACGGATGCCGGCAAGCCGGTGCTCGTACTCGTCGGCCGTCGGCGGGCGCGCGAAGAGGATGAAGCTCGGGAAGAACGGAGGGACGGTGTTCGGGAACACCACCTCCGCGACGATCCCGTCGCGCTCCTCGTCGCCGATGCGGCGCTCGTCGTCCCAGTTCCGTACCCGGCCGCCGTCCTGCAGGTCGCGGAAGGGGTTCCGGTACTTCTCGCGCCAGGCGTCGAAGTCGTCCAGGTACCTCTTCTCGAGGTACTCGCGATACATCTCGTGGGAGGCGCCGGCGTGGCAGTCGGCCGAGATGATCGTGTAGCGGTCCTCGGAGCTCATCGTCGCACTCGTCATGGGAACCACTCTACGAGGCGGCCCGACGACGGCGCCCGTCGGATCGAGCTCCGGCGCCGGGACCGCGGCCCGCAGGGGGCCGTGCCAGGATGCCGTCATGCGCCTGCACCCGGTCGTCCTCGCCGCAGTCACCGCACTCGCGCTCGCCGCCTGCAGCGGGAGCACCGGCACCGGCGCGGGGTCGACGAGCACGACCGCCCCGAAGCCGGCCACCACCGTCGCCACGCGCTCGCCCGGGTGCCGGGCCACGGCACCGGTCGCGCCGGGCGACGAGAAGGTGACGACGAGCTCGGGCGGCACCTCGCGCTGGTACTACCGCCACGTGCCGCCCACCTACCGGGCGACGACGCCGATGCCGGTCGTCCTCGACCTGCACGGCTACGCCGAGGGCGCAACCGTCCACCAGCAGATGTCGGCGCTGGGCCCGTTCGGCGACGCGCACGGGTTCGTCACCGTCACGCCCCAGGGCAGCGGCGATGCCGTGGCGCGCTGGGACACCGGCCTCCGATCGGCCGACGTGAAGTTCATCGGTGACCTGCTGGACGAGGTCGAGCGCACGGTCTGCGTCGACCAGCACCGCGTCTTCGTCACCGGACTGTCGAACGGCGCGTTCATGACCTCCGCCGTCGCGTGCAAGTACGCCGACCGGATCGCCGCCGCCGCGCCGGTCGCCGGCATCCGCGACATCCGCGGGTGCAAGCCCGCCCGCGCGGTGCCGGTCATCACCTTCCACGGCACCGCCGATCCGTACGTGGCGTACGACGGCGGACTCGGCACGAAGGCCGCCGACCTCCCCGCGGGCGACGGCTCGGGCCGGACGCTCGGGCAGATCGGTGCGGTGGACCCGAAGCAGAAGGGCCCGACGATTCCCGAGATCACCGCGACGTGGGCGAAGCGCAACGGGTGCAGCACGAAGCCGACGTCGCGGACGATCGCCCCCGACGTCACGTTGATCGCCTTCCCGTGCCCGAAGGCCGCGCCGGTCGAGCTCTACCGCGTGACCGGCGGCGGGCACACCTGGCCCGGCAGTCAGTTCTCGAAGTCGATCGCCTCCGCGGTCGGTCCGACCACGTTCTCGATCTCCGCCAACGACCTGATGTGGAAGTTCTTCCAGCAGCATCCCCTGCCGAGCTGACGTCCGAGGTCCATCGTGGCGGAGCGCAACCTGCGGATGAAGACCGGCGCAGGGCGTTGGGTGCTCCTCGCCACGGTCCTCGGCTCCGGACTCGCGATGCTCGACTCGACCGTCGTCAACATCGCGCTCCCCACGATCTCACGTGACTTCGACGCCGGCCTGTCGAGCCTGCAGTGGGTGGTCAACGCCTACACGCTGACCTTGGCCGGGTTCCTGCTCCTGGGCGGCGCGCTCGGCGACCGCTTCGGCCGCCGGCGCGCGTTTCTCACCGGGGTCGTGTGGTTCGCGGGCGCGTCCCTGCTGTGCTCGATCGCGCCGAACACCGAGGTGCTGATCGCGGCACGCGCGCTGCAGGGAGTCGGCGCGGCGCTGCTGACCCCGGGCAGCCTGGCGATCCTCGAGGCGAGCTTCGTGCCCGACGATCGCGCCGCGGCGATCGGCGTGTGGTCCGGGCTCGGTGGGATCATGACCGCGATCGGGCCGTTCCTCGGCGGTTGGCTCGTCGAGTCCGCCTCCTGGCGCTGGATCTTCGTCATCAACCTGCCGTTCGCCGCGGTCGTGCTCTGGGCCGGGATCCGCCACGTCCCCGAGTCGAAGAACGACCACGCGCCGCCGGGACTCGACGTCCTGGGCGCGGTGCTCACGATCGTCGGCCTCGCCGGCGTGATCGCCGGGCTGACCAGCGGCCCGGAGCAGGGCTGGACCTCACCCGAGGTGCTGGTCCCGCTGGTCGGGGGGCTGGCCGTGCTCGCCGGGTTCCTAGTCGTCGAGCAGCGCAGCCCGCACCCGCTCGTGCCGCTCGGGATCTTCAAGTCTGCGCAGTTCAGCGCCGCGAACCTGGTGACGTTCGTCGTCTACGCCGCGCTCGCGGGCGCGTTCTTCCTCCTCCCGATCCAGCTGCAGACGGTCGTCGACTTCTCGCCGATCGCCTCGGGCGCCGCCCTGCTCCCGGTCACGGTCGTGATGCTGCTCGGCTCGGCGCGCGCCGGCCGGCTGGCGACCCGCATCGGACCGCGCATCCCGATGAGCCTGGGACCGATCATCGCGGGCTGCGGCCTGATGCTGCTCACCCGGGTCGACGCGGGTGGCACCTACTGGGTGGACGTCTTCCCGGGGATCATCGTCTTCGCGTGCGGGCTCACCCTGACCGTCGCACCGCTCACCGCGACCGTGCTCGGCGCCGCGCCGGAGGAGTTCGCCGGGGTCGCGTCGGCGGTCAACAACGACGTGGCCCGCACGGCCGGGCTCATCGCCATCGCGGTGCTCCCTCCGCTCGCCGGCATCAGCAACGCGGACTTCGGGAGCCCGGTCGACTTCTCGGACGGGTTCCACAACGCGATGGTGATCGCGGGCGTCGTGCTGATCCTCGGCGGGCTGCTCGCGTGGGCGACCATCCGCCGCCCGCTCCACACCGACGACGAAGGCGTCCCGATCCCGACGTCGCACTGCGCCCTCGACTCGCCCCCATTGCGTCCGGACGCCAGGGAACGCGTCTAAAGGACCCGCGGCTCGACCCGCACGAACCTCGGGCCGCTCAGGATTCACAGGTAGTCGTGGTGGAGGAGGTCGTTGGTGGCCCACCACCCCGGGACCGCCGGGATGAAGTTCGCCACCAGCTGGTTCGCGAGCACCGCGGCGACCGCGACCTCGCTCGAGATGCCGACGGCCACCAGCGCTCCCGACATGCCGACCGACGACACCGCCGTCCCACCCCCGGGGATCGGGACGAGCGACGCGATCGTCGAGACGAAGATGTTGATCGCGAGCAGGGTCCAGAAGTTGATCGACCCACCGAACGCGGCGAGGCACGCGTCCATCACCGCCGCGTACATCAGGGCGTTGATCGCGTTGCCACCGAGCAGCTCCGCGACGCGCCGGGGCGACCGCGCCGCGGCCCACATCGTCGCGGTCGCGCTCTTGATCGGCGGGAGCGCGAGCTTGCGGACCTTCGGGATGCCGAAGATCACCCCGAGCCCGACCGCGAGGACCACGACCGCGATCAGCAGGACCTCGACGATGGAGCTCGTGGGGATCTTCCCCGGCTTCAGCGTCGTCGGCGAGAGCACGACCGCGAATCCGAGGAGGATCACCTGGGCGACGATGTTGCCGACGTTGATCAGGAGCCCGCCGGACGCGACCGCGGAGGCCAGGTCGACACCCTGGCGCTGGAGGAACCGGATCTGCGCGGCCATGCCGCCGACCGCGGGCACCGCGAGGTTCGAGAACGACATCGAGAGCTGGAGCTCGGCGGTGCGGACCAACGGGAGGTTGATCGGGACCGTGCCCATCAGCGCGACGGCCGTGCAGAAGTTGGTGAGCAGCGAGAGGAACATCGCGAGCGCGAGCCACCAGATGTTCGCGTCCTTGATCGTGTCGTAGAACGTCTGCGGGTCGCCGACCTGGGACAGCAGCGCGAAGACCGCGATCAGCGTGCCGATCGCCATCAGCAGGTTCGTCCCGCTGACCCGGTAGAGCTGCTGCAGCGGCGGCGCCTCGGTGCCGACCGCGGCCGCGGCCGCCTCGCGCCGCGCGCCGATCTGCTTGCTCCGCTCCTTCCTCTCCTTGCGGTGGCCCCCGGTGAGGTCATGGGTGAGGGCGGCGGGCTGCAGCAGCGGGAGCGCCTCGGTCAGGGCGGGCGCACCGATCCCCTGCCGGGCGGCGGCGATCGCCCGCTCGTCGCCGACCAGGTCGGCGGTGCTGACGAGCAGCTCGGCGACGTCTCGCGCGCGCTGCGAGCCGGTGGCCGATCCGGCCGCGTGCTCGAAGTCGACGATCGCGACGCCGTCCGGCGCGAGGACGACGTGGCGCGCGTTCAGCGCGCCGTGCGCGACCCGGGCGTCGTGCAGGCGGCGGACCTGGCTCCACAGGTCGGCGAGCACCGCGTCGGTGACCGTAACCGGATCGGCGTCGGCGAGCCGGGTCCCGTCGACCGGGCGGATCACCAGCAACGCCGTGCCCGGGCCCGCGACTCCCGCGACCACGACGGCCGGCACTCGAACCTCGGCCCGCTCCGCGAGCAGCGTGATGTACGCCTGGTGCTCGACCTCGGCCAGCCGGGTGAGGTGGAGGCTCGGGCCGGCGTCCTTATAGAGCACCGAACGGCCGACCTTCGAGATCAGCTGCGCGTCGGCCTCGTCGCGGCCCAGCACCCGGATCCAGAGCGGCCCGTCGCTCGACACCGCCAGCATCCTGGTCCCGTAGCCCGGTTGCCGGGGCGCGAGCGACACCTCCCCCTCGAACCCGGTGAGCTCGTGGAGGGCCGCGCCGACCTGGGCGGTCGTGGGCCGGCCGCCCGGTGACCCGAACACCAGGTGCACGGCGGCCGCGAGCCCCCATCCGAGCGCGACCGCGGCGAACGCGGCGTCGGGGAGCGCGATGCCCAGGTAGAGCGAGGCGACCGCGAGCAGGAGGATCAGCAGCTGGCCGAGCCGGCGCATCGGGCGGGTGAGGTACGGCGAGGCGACCGCGATCACCGCCACGATCACCGCGAGCCGGACCAGCGGGAACGAGGGCGTCTCGCTGAACCGGCGGGCGTAGTCGATCCCCTCCATGACGCTCGCGTCGCCGACGACGACGACGCCGATCAGCCGGGCGACGAACCACGACGCGAACCCGGCGATCGCCATATCGCGCGCGAGCCGCCACCGGCGCGCGACGAGCGCGGCGATCACGACGAGCGCGAGCGCCCACAGCGCGCCGAAGCGGTAGAGGATCTGGAACAGCGGCGCGAGCGCGTCCGGCAGGCCGTTGATCAGGTGGAAGAGGTTCTGCTCGCTGGTGTCGTCACCGCCGTCGCGGTGCGCGATGAGCACCGCCATGATCACGACGGCGATCACGAGGCGGATCCAGTCGCTGGTGCGCCGGCGGTAGGGCAGCTCCGACGCGGGTCCGAACGCCCGCCCGCGCCACTGCGCCATCCGCCCCGGTTTCTCCATCTCGCGTCACCCTACCGGCGCGTATCGTCCGCAAGGTTCCTTCTCCGACGGGGGTGAGCACCATGGACGTGGCCGAGCACGTGGACTTCCTGGCGAACGAGGGTGAGCTCCTCGCGAGCGCGGCGACCGGTGTCGATCCGGACGCCCCGGTCGGTACCGTCCCGGACTGGTCGCTGCGCGACCTCGTCCACCACGTCGGCGGCATCCACCGCTGGGCGACGACCACCATCCGTGAGGCGCGCACCGAGCGGTACGACACGACCCTGCTCGAGGTGGTCGGCGCGTGGCCCGCCGACGACGAGCTCGTGGCGTGGTTCCGGGCCGGTCACGCGGGGCTCGTGCAGACCCTGCGCGACGCGGACCCGGACCTGCAGTGCTGGTCGTTCTTCGCCGCGCCGACTCCGCTCGCGTTCTGGGCCCGGCGCCAGACCCACGAGACCGCGATCCACCGCGCCGACGCGCAGAGCTGCTCGGGCCCGGTCACGCCCTACGCACCCGCGCTCGCGGCGGACGGCGTGGACGAGGTCCTGACCGGCTTCGCGGCCCGGCGGGGCGAGTACCCGAACCCACCGCTGCGGATGCGGCTCCGGGCTCCGGACGCGGGCCGCGAGTGGTTCGTGCAACTGGGCCCCGAGCGCACGACACTCGTCGACCCCGACGAGCCCGCGACGCCCGGCGTCGCGGTCGAGGCCCCGGCGTCGGACCTCTACCTGCTGCTGTGGAACCGGATCCCCGCCGACGCGGTCACGGTCGAAGGTGATCCGGCCCCGCTCGGCATCTGGCGCGACGCGGTGCGGGTCCGCTGGAGCGAGTGACGCCGGCCCTGTGCCGGGGCAGCTCGCCGCGCGAGCGTAGGGTCACCGCCGTGACGAACCCGGGACCGCTCCTCGACGCGGACGAGCAGCTCACCCACCAGATCGTCGACACCTTCGCCCGGGTGGGCGAGCGCGACCGGAGCTGGACCGAGAAGGTCTGCGCGATGGCGGCCGCCAAGGACGGATCGGTCCAGCTCTCGCTCGGGCTCGGGAAGTACACGAACCGCGGCGTGATGGACGCCTACGCCGGGATCTCACGTGGCGTCGAGCAATGGACGGTCCGCGCCAGCCGCGAGCTCGCACCCCACCCGGAGACCACGACCGTCGGCCCGATCCGCTACGAGGTCGTCCGGCCGCTGCGCGAGGTCCGGTTCGCGCTCGACCCGAACGACACCGTCCCGATCAGCTTCGAGTGGACGATCTCGAGCCCGGTGCCGCCCGCGGTCGAGACCCGCGAGGTGCACGTCAGCCGCGACCGCTACCGCATCGACGCCGACATCATCCGCTACCACCACGCCGGCACCGCGCGCGGCTGGGTCGACGTCGACGGAGTGCGGACGACGTTCGACACCTCGAGCTGGATCTCGACCCGCGACCACTCCTGGGGCGTGCGCTACCAGGTGGGCGCGCCGCTGCCGGACATCGCGCCCTCGGTGCAGCCACCAGGGACCGCCGCGTACGTGCTCTGGTTCCCGGCGTTCTGCGAACGCCCGGACGCCGAGCCGTACGGCCTGCACCTCTACTACCAGCGATTCTCGTTGGGGGCCTGGAGCCGGCTCACGTTCGAGGGTGGCGTCGAGCACGCGGACGGCCGCCGCGAGGCCTTCGTCGAGGCTCGACCCGAGCTCCGCTTCGACGACCGCACCCGCCGCTTCCTCGGGGGTCGGATCACCTGCATCACGCGCGACGGCGGCGCGCGCCCGCTCCTGCTCGAGCCGGTCTCCGACACCGGCTTCCACCTCGCGACCGGGCTGTACGGCGGGTTCGACGGGATGCACCACGGCCAGTGGCGGGGCGCCGAGCACCTCGTGGGGGAGCACTTCGGGGACTGCACCGCCGACGCCGCGCTGCCCCGCGTCCGCCAGCACCGCCAGGCGCTGGTCCGGGTCGAGGACCCGGTCGCGGGCGGAGTCGGCTACGGCGACCTGCAGAGCATCGTGACCGGCCCGCACCCCGACCTCGGCCTCACCGGCGAAGGCCCCGGCCAGTAGCCGTCAGGCGAAGCGGATCGGGACCGCGTGGGGGCCGCGCACGAGGCTGGACGGCATCCACTCGGCTTCGCCGGCGATCTCGTAGTCCGGGAAGCGGCCGAGGACCTCCTCGAACACGACGCGGGCTTCGAGCCGGGCGAGCGCGGCACCGAGGCAGAGGTGCTCGCCGAAGCCGAACGCGAGGTTCGGCACCTCGACCGGTCGCATCGCGTCGAAGCGGTCCGCGGTCGGTCCGAAGGCGGCTTCGTCACGGTTGCCGGACGCGTACAGCATCACGAGGTAGTCGTCGGCGGCGACCGGCACGCCCCCGACCTCGGCGTCCCGGGTGACCGTACGGGCGAACTGCTGGATCGGCGTGACCCAGCGGAGGCACTCCTCGACCGCACCGGGCACGGACGCGGGGTCCGCGGCGACCGCGGCGCGCTGGTCGGGGTGCTCGGCCAGGGCCATCATCCCGCCGGAGATCAGGTGCCGGGTGGTCTCGTTGCCCGCGACGAGCAACGACATGTTGAACGTGACGAGCTCGCCGGTCGTGAGCGGGCGGCCGTCCACCTCCGCCCCGACGAGCAGCGAGACGACGTCGTCACCCGGATGCGCGAGCTTCTCGCGGGCGTGCGCCTCGAGGAACGCGACGAGCTCCATCACGTCCCGGAGCGCGTCGGGAGGCAGTGCGGCGCGGCCGTCGGACGCGAGGATCGTCGCGTCCGACCAGCGCCGGAAATCGGCCCGGTTCGCGTCGGGGACGCCGAGCAGCTCGCAGATGACGAGGACGGGAAGCGGCGCCGACAGCACGTCGACGAGATCCACGACCTCACCGGGAGGCACCGCATCGAGCAGCTCGCGGCGCGCGAGCGGATGTCGTCCTCCATCCGCTGGACCGCACGCGCGGTGAACTCCCGGTTGAGGATCCTCCGCCAGCTGCCGTGCTGCGGTGGGTCCATGTGCAGGATCGAGCCGTCCACCGTGCCGCCCTCGCGCAGCGGGTCGTTGACCAGCGCGCCGCGCCCCGAGCAGAAGGACTCCGGATCACGGCTGATCGCGCGGATGTCGTGGTACCTGGTGATCGCCTTCGTCCCCGGTGCGTACTCGAAGACGGGCGCCTCGGTCCGGAGCCGGGCGAGGATCTCGTAGTAGTCGGGCTGGAGGAAGAACCCCGGCGTGCCCGGGTCGATGGCGAGCTGGTCGATCGCGGTCATCGGGCGGCTCCGTTCGCGGTCTCGATGCGCCGGGCGAGCAGGTGGAGCAGCGGGTTGTCGGTGATCGGCAGCATGGGTGGCATCCCGTGGCGCGCCTGCACGTGCGCGAGGCGGGACATGATCGCGATGCTCCGGACCATCGCGAAGACCTCGTACCACTCGAGATCCATGAGGAGACGCCCCGCCCGCGCCTCGTAGCGCGCGGCAGGCGTCGTCGTGGTCGAGGAACCCGTCGACCGACCGGCCGAACAGCTCGTTCTGGGTCGCCTCGAGCGTGAGGTGCCACGCGAGGTCGTGCTCCGGCGCGCCGATCGAGGTCATCTCCCAGTCGAGCACCGCTACGGGGCGCCGGTCGTTGTCGAACACGATGTTGCCGAGCCGCACGTCCCCCCACAGGAACGACGGCGGGGGCTCGTGCGCAGGGCGGTGCTCCGTGCACCAGGCGAGCGCGTCGACGAGCGCAGGGACGAGGACCTCGCCCTCGCCGCACCACTCGAGGTAGTCCTGCCAGCACGCGAGCTCCGCGTCGAGGTCACGGGCGGGCACGACGCGGTCGAGCTCGGCCGCGCGCCAGTCGATGCGGTGCAGCGTCGCGAGCACGTCGTAGAGGCCACACGAGACGGCCGCCGCCGCTTCCGGGCTCTCGGTGACCCATCGGTCGCGCACCGGCATGGAGCCGGGGATGTGCCCGGCCACGGCCGGCATCACGAGGAACGGTGCGCCCAGCCACTGCGGATCGGCCTCGAGGTCGACCGGGACCGCGGTCGGGACCCCACCGGCGGCCGCGACCTCCTGGGCGCGCGCCTGCACCGCGAGGTCGTAGGCCGGGAAGATCCCGGCGGCGGGCGGGGCGAGGCGCACGACGAGCCCCTCGGACGCCGCGCTCCGCTCGGGATCGAGCACGTCGAGCATGAGGGTGTCGCTCGACAGCCCCTCACTCGGCCGCTCGCACCGGGTCACGACGAGCCCCGGCGCGCCCCGCCGGTCGCGCAGCCACCGGGTCATCCCCTCGGCCACCGCGGCCGGGTCTCGTTGCACTGCGAGCATCGTCGAACTCCCCGAATCGGTGCTGACGCTACTGCGACGCGCCACCCGGACCGTGGGCCCTTGACTGCGGGGCGCGCTCGCGCTCGTATCGACCCGGTCATGGTGACCCGCCCGACGAGCTCGAATCGCTGGTGGGCCCAGCAGAGGGACGGGATCGGCGCCCGGCTGATCCGGGCCTGCGCCCGGTCCGCCGTCCGTTCCATCATGGGGGGCGCATGCGCTTCGCGGACCGGCACGACGCGGGTCGGCGCCTGGCCGAGCGGCTCCGGGCGCTGGCGGCCGACGAGCCGGTGGTGCTCGCGCTCCCGCGGGGTGGGGTGCCGGTCGCGGTCGAGGTCGCCCGCGTCCTCGACGCCCCCCTCGACGTGATCCTGGTCCGGAAGCTCGGCGTCCCCGCTCGACCGGAGCTCGCGATGGGTGCGCTCGGCGAGGACGGCGTGCGGGTGGTCGACGCGACCCTCGTCGAGCGGCTCGGGGTCAGCGAGCGTGCGCTCGCGCGGGTCGAGGCACGCGAGCGAGCCGAGCTCGAACGTCGCGCCCGCCGGTACCGGGGCGAGCGGACACCGATCGCGATCACCGGCCGTCACGTCGTCATCGTCGACGACGGGCTGGCCACCGGCGCGACCGCGCGGGCGGCGATCCTCGTCGCGCGGGCCCGGGGAGCTCGCCGCGTGGTCGTGGCGGTCCCGGTCGCACCGCCGGAGACCGTCGCCGCGCTGGGCGACCAGGCCGACGAGGTGATCAGCCTCGAGACCCCGTCCGCGATGGTGGCGGTCGGCGCGGCGTACGTTGACTTCTCGCCGACGTCCGACGAAGAGGTCGTCGCCCTCCTCGAAGGAGCTCCATGAGCGCAGCGGCGAGCCGAACCGCGTACGGTCGTCCAAGCAGCGCAGCGTGGCCCGAGCGGCCCGGTCCGAAGGACCGAGAGCGGGGATGATGAGCGCAGCCGCACTCGACGTCGACCGGATCGTCCAGCTCGCGGCCGACGCCGCCGGCCGCGACGACTTCGGCGAGGCGACCTGGCAGGACGGGCTGGGTCGGCTCGTCGCCGCGCTCGCCGGCGAGGCGCGGCTGCACGAGCTGGGCGAGCAGATCGCAGCCGGCGAGCTCGTGACGGCGCTGGCCAACCGGGCCGGGATCACCGCCTGGCGCGCCGAGCACCCCGAAGTCGCGGACGGCGACGTCGTGCCGCCGATCGTCATCATCGGGCAGGGCCGGACCGGCACCACGATCCTCTACGACCTCCTGGCCCAGGACCCGGCCAACCGCGCGCCGCTGACCTGGGAGGTGGACCTCCCGGTCCCGCCGCCGGAGACCGCGACCTGGGAGACCGATCCCCGCATCCAACAGGTCGACGACACCCTCGCCGGTGTCGACCTGCTCATCCCCGGCTTCCGCTCGATGCACCCGATGGGCGCGCGCCTGGCCCAGGAGTGCGTGCGCATCACCGCATCGGACTTCCGCAGCGTGATCTTCCCGACCCAGTACCGCGTTCCCTCGTACGCGCGCTGGTGCATGTACGAGGCGGACATGGCGCCGGCGTACCGGCTGCACCGCCGGTTCCTCCAGCACCTCCAGTCCCGGCACCCCGCGGGGCCCGCACCGGCCGATCGCTGGCTCCTGAAGTCCCCCGCCCACATCTGGTGCCTCGACGCGCTGCTGGCGGAGTACCCCGACGCGCTGCTGGTGCAGACCCATCGCGACCCGCTGCGGATCATCGCGTCGCTCTCGTCGCTGATGGCGATGCTGCGCAGCCTCACCAGCGACGACCCGTCGATCCCCGAGGTCGCGAACGAATGGGCCGAGTACATCGCCGAAGGGCTCGACCGATCGGTCACCGCGCGCCTCGACGGCACGGTGCCTCCGGATCGTGTGGTCGACGTGCAGTTCTCGGATTTCATGGCGGATCCGTTCACCACGATCGGGCAGGTCTACGACTCGCTGGGGCTCGAGCTCCCGGCCGAGAGCGAGGCGCGCATGCGCGCGTTCCTGACCGAGCACGGGCAGAGCGAGCACGGTACGCACCGCTACACCTTCGCCGAGACCGGGCTCGACCGGGTCGAGTGGCGCGAGCGGATGGCGCGGTACCAGGAGCACTTCGGCGTGGTGTCGGAGCCCGATCTGGTCTGAACGCGCGCGGCGCGCGCACAAGCCGTCGCGCATCTCTCGATCCCGACCCACGGGGCCGGTGTCCGGTTTCTCGTATCCTGCGCACCGATGGGCCCGACCGACGCCACCGCGACCTGGACCGCCGCCGCACTCGCGCAGGCCGTCCGGGCGGGCACGGTGTCGAGCCGTGACCTGCTCGAGCTGTACCTCGACCGCATCGAACGTCTGAACCCGGGCGTGAACGCGGTCATCACCCTCGACGCGGCGCGCGCCCGCGCGGAAGCGACCCGGGCCGACGACGAGGCGGCCCGCGGCGAGTGGCGCGGACCGCTGCACGGTCTCCCGATCACGATCAAGGACGCGATCGAGGTGGCCGGCATCCGCGCGACGGGAGGCGCGCGAGCTCGCCGAGCACGTGCCCTCGATCGACGCGCCCGCGGTCGCACGGCTGAAGGATGCGGGTGCGATCGTGTTCGGCAAGACCAACGCCCCGCGCTGGTCCGGCGACGTGCAGACCTTCAACGACCTGTTCGGCACGACCAACAACCCGTGGGACCCGACCCGCGTCCCGGGCGGGTCATCGGGCGGGGCCGCGGCCGCGGTCGCGGCCGGGTTCACGTCCTTCGAGCTCGGCACGGACATCGGTGGGTCGGTCCGGATCCCGTCGCACTGCTGTGGCGTGTTCGGCCTGAAGCCGAGCTTCGGCGTGATCTCCCAGCGCGGCTACCTCGATCAGGTCGGCGGCGGGACGACGGACGCCGACATCAACGTGTTCGGCCCGATCGCCCGCGGCGCCGAGGACCTCGACCTGCTGCTCGGCGTGCTCGCCGGGCCGGAGCCGGATCGTGCCGTCGGGTGGCGGCTCGACCTGCCGCCGGCGCGCCGGCGCGACCCCGCCGACTACCGCGTCGGGGTGTGGTTCGACGCTCCGGACATGCCGATCGACCGCGACGAGCTCGCGATCCTCCGCCATGCCGCGGACACGCTCGCCGACGCCGGGGTCCGGGTGGAGGATGCGCACCCGCCGGTCGACTTCGCGGAGCAGCGCGACCTGTTCCACCGGATGATCATGGCTGCCATCGCGCCGAGCATGGACGACGCCTCGCTCGCGGAGGCGGTCGGGGGCAGTCACCTCGCCTGGCTGCGCAACGACCGGCAGCGGGCAGAGCTGCGCGCGGTGTGGGCGCGGTGGTTCGACGACTACGACGCACTGCTCTGCCCGGTGCTCCCGGTGCCGGCCTTCCCGCACGACCAGGAGCGCGACATGATGTCGCGCACGCTCACCGTGAACGGTGTGGAGGAGCCGTACCTCGTCGTCACGAGCTGGGCCGGGCTCGTCGGCGTGGTCGGCCTGCCGTCCGCGGTGCCGCCGGTCGGGCGGACGCCCGCCGGGCTGCCGGTCGGGCTCCAGGTCGTGACGCCGTACCTGCGCGACCACGAGGCCGTGCGCCTCGCCGGGATCGTCGCCGCGGTCAGCGGCGGCGGGTACGACGTTCCCCCCGGCTTCTGAACCCGCGACACCACCTCACCCCGTCACCCGTCACCCCTTCGGTGCGGGTTCCACCCCCTCCAGAGGGTGCAAGTCGCACCGAAACACGAGTGGGGTCAGCGGCGACGGTCGTGGTCGGCGCGGCAGGCGACGCACTCGGACGCCCACGGCAGCGCCTCGAGCCGGGCGTCACCGATCGGTCCCCCGCACGCGTCGCACCGTCCGTAGCTGCCGTCGGCCAGCTTGGCCCGCGCCCGCTCGATGTCGGCCAGGAGCGCCAGCAGCTGCCCGTGCGCGCCGACGCGGGACAGCTGCTCGGCCGCGACGTTCGTCGCGTCCCCCGCCCGCTTGCCGAACTGGACCACCCCGAAGTCCTCCGGCGCCTCTGTGAGCCCGGCCAGCTCGGCCCGCACCGAGGCCTCGCGCTCGGCGAGCTGACGGGCCGCGCGCTCGAGCCGGGCGTCCGTGGTCATGCGCCATCGTCCCGCATGACGGGCGCCGGGTACAGCGCTCAGGCGCACCCGGCCGTCGCCATCGTCGCGCCGATGAGGTCCAGGCCGCCCAACCCCGGGATGCGACCGATCTGGTGATCCATCTGCGCGACCTGCTCGGGACGGTCCGCGAAGAGTCCCGCCATCAGCCGGTCCACGTCCGCCCGCGAGCGCAGGCCGAGCCCGACCGGGCTCCACAGGTGCTGGAGCGCGAACCGGGCGATCCGCTGCCCGCGCGGGTTCCCCGCGAGCCGCCGGATCGCGGCGTTCCGGTAGAAGGAGTAGTGCAACGCCTCCTGAGCTATGACGTCGCGCAGCACCGCACGCAGCAGGTCGCTCCTCGTGTTCGCCCGCATGATGCGGTAGAAGCGCAGCGTCGTCAGCTCGTTGATCGCGCCCCAGCTCATGTGCACCGCGAGGAAGTCGTCGCCGATCCCGAGTCGCGCCAGCTGGTTGAGCACCTTGCCGCGCGCCGCCGCCCACCGGTGCCTGCGCTCGCGGTGCACCGGGTCGACCGGTGCCGCGCCGGCACGGGCCAGCACCTCGGCGAGCAGGTCGGCGTGGACCACCTCCTGGTCCAGCCACACCCGCAGGAACCGCCGTACGACCGGATCGCGCGAGATGTCGAGGCTCGCGAACGTGCCTTCCGTGCCCCACTCGACCTGGGCTGCGTACGTCAGCTGGAAGATCTCTTCGTCGCACAGCGTTCCGGGCGCGCGCTGCTCCAGTCGTAGTCGGTGCGGTCGAGCGGGTCGCCCATCTCCGCCAGGAGCGTCTCGGGCTCGACGAGCCGCACCGGTGCCGGGTCCTGCAGGGTGATCGTCACACCAGGGTTTCGCTGCCGGACCGCCGGCGGATGACACGAGCGGTGCACACCGTCCGCAGTCCGCACCGGATGCGACGGGACGGTTGCGTGGACTAGGAAGTCGGCATGACGATCGACGGTTGGGTGGCACCGGGCTTCGAGAACGTGCGCGACCAGTTCGAGAAGAACTTCGCCGACGGGCTCGAGGTCGGCGCGGCGTTCGCCGCGTACCGGGACGGCGAGAAGGTCGTGGACCTGTGGGGCGGCGTCGCCGACGAGGTCACCGGGCGCGCGTGGGCGGAAGACACGCTCGTCGTCGTGTTCTCGACGACGAAGGGCGCGACCGCGATCTGCGCGAACCGGCTCGCGCAGGAGGGACGCCTCGACGTCGACGCACCCGTCACCGAGTACTGGCCCGAGTTCGGCGGCCGCGGCAAGGCCACGGTCCCCGTCGACCACCTCCTCTCGCACCGCGCCGGGCTGGCCTGGGTCGACGCGCCCCTCACGCTCGACGAGGCGCTGGCCTGGGAGCCGATGATCCGTGCGCTCGAAGCTCAGGCGCCGAGCTGGGAGCCGGGGACGGCCCACGGCTACCACGCGGTCACGTACGGCTACCTCGTCGGCGAGGTGGTGCGGTGCATCACGGGCCGGACCGTCGGCACGTACTTCCGCGAGGAGGTCGCGGCACCGCTCGGGCTCGACTTCCACATCGGCCTTCCCGAGGCGCTCGAGCCGCGCGTCGCTCCGATGCTCGGGGGCTTCGGTGGCGCGGCCGAGGCCGACGCGGATCCCGAGGCGATGGCCGCGCTGGCTGCGCTCATCGGGCCCGAGTCCAACCTCGGCAAGGCCCTCAGCGCGGGCGGTGCATTCTCGGATGCGCAGCTCTTCAACACGCGCCCCGTGCACGCGGCGGAGATCCCGGCCGCCGGGGGCATCGCCGACGCCCGATCCGTGGCCCGGATGTACGCGGCCTGCATCGGCGACGTGGACGGCATCCGCCTCCTCGGTCCCGACCAGGTCGCCGACGCGACGACCCGGCGCACCGAGGGCCCGGACACGGTGATCCTGAACCTGGACCTCCAGTTCGGGCTCGGGTTCCTCGTCCCGTCGTCGCTGCTCCAGCTGGGTGGGCCGCGGTCGTTCGGCCACTTCGGCATGGGCGGGTCGTCCGGCTGGTGTGACCCCGAGGCCGGCCTCGCGTTCGGCTACGTGATGAACAAGATGGATCTCGGGCTCGCGGGTGACCTGCGCAGCTACTCGCTGGTCAACGCGTGCTACGAGTCCGTTCGGTAGCCGGAGGACTACTTCTTCTTCGCGTACACGAGCGCGACCGCCGCTTCGGGCGTGTGCACGCGGAACGTCAGGCTCTCCTGCAGGTAGAGCGACACCCCGCCCGCGTCGTGCGACGCGAACCCGATGGACGTGTCCTGGCCGCTCGTCAGCTCGAAGTCGCCACCGCGGATGCTGGCCACGATCGCGCCGTCGACCGCCGGAGCCCAGACGATGGGACCGTCGAGGATCATCCGCAGGTGGTTGAAGATCGGGTACCCGCCCTCGGTCGTCTCGACCACGCCGGTGTAGCAGCGCGGGCCGAGCGCGATGGCATACGGGCCGTCGACACCCGCGGCCCGGAGCCGGGCCACGGCGGAGGCGACCGGTCGGGGATAGTCGGTGTAGTCGTCGGGGATCGGGATCGCGTCGTGCTCCGAAGCCTCGCTCATCCCTTCGATGCCCGCCGCGCCGAAGCCATGGAAGATCGCCTTGTCCTCCGCCTCGGCCAACCGGACCGCGGCGTCGCGCACCGGGTCCAGGTCGGGCGACTGGCTCCCGCGCTCGATCGCGTCGAGCTCCGCGTGCGCAACGGTGAAGTCCGTGCGCAGCTCGACGAGCGGCTGGACCTTGCGCAGGGACGCGCCCACGTCGGAATGGGGCGACTTCACCGACTCGACCCGGCCCAGGTCCACCGCCGACTCGTCCCACCCCTTCGGGCCGGAGAAGTCGACGACCTTGCGCCCGGCGAGGTACGTGCGCAGCGTCTGGCCCGCTTCCTCCTCGATCGCCTCCCAACCGGCGGCGGTGATCGGTGCGAGCTCGCGGAACAGGTGGTTCACAGGAGTCCCTCCCCCTTCAGGCTGCCGATCCCCAGCGACGCCGGCGCCGAGGAGCCGTCGCCCTCGTGCTCGGCCTCGTGCTCGATCTCGGTGATCGAACCCTCCTGGAACAGGTAGGTCCGGAGGTGCTGGTCGAGCACCGCGTCGTGACGGCGGAGCCACTCGAGCGTCATCGCCGCGTGCTCCTTCTCCTCGTCGCGGTTGTGGCGCAGGACCGCGGCGAGCGACGCGTCGTCCGTGGCGTCGGCGCGCTGGTGGTACCAGTCGATGGCCTCGAGCTCCTCCATGATGGAGACGAGCGCCCGGTGCTGGTCGATCGTGCCGGGATCCAGCTTGTCGGCCGGCTCGTGCAGGCCCGCGCTCGATGATGCCATCGTGACCTCCGTGGACTGATCGTGGTGCGTACCGGCGGAAGTTTCTCCGGGGCGTCGGCGGGCCAACCCTAGCGGGACACCCGCCCGCACCGGCCGGCTCAGTCGAGCCAGCCGGGCCGCACCAGTCCGGTCTCGTACGCGAACACCACCAGCTGCGCGCGGTCGAATCCGTGATCCTGGCGACCTTCGGCACCGCGCTCGGGCTGGTGGTCGGCGGCGTGCTCGGGTGGGTCATGTTCACCACCGTGTCGGGCGACGGCGTGTTCACCGTCCCCGCGGTCCCCCTGGTGGTCATCGCGGTGCTGGGGTCGGCCGCCGGTGTCGTCGCGGCGCTGCGTCCGACTCGGCGCGCCGCGCGGCTCCCGATCCTCGAGTCGATCGCCACCACCTGACCCGGTCGGTCAAGCGGCCGCGGGTCGGACCTCGTAGGCGCAGTGGTGGGCGCCCTCGATGATGTGGCTCACCCGTTCGACCGTGGTGCCCGGCAGCACCGTGCGGATGAAGTCGATCTCGCTCGTGCACGCCTGCCCGTACCGCTGTGCCACCGCGAGGATCGCGCAGTTGTGCTCGACGATGCGGTGGCCGCCGGGCATCGGGTCGCACGTGGCGAGGTACCCGTCCTCGTCGAGGATGCGGGTGAGCTCGGCGACCTTCGCCGCGAGGTCGGGCAGCGGCGCGAGGCGCGCCTCGGCGTTGCGCACCCGCTCGTCGCGCCGCCGGGCGAACAGCTGGTCGACCAGCGTGGCGTCCGACTCCGAGACGTAGCCGAGCAGCTCGTTGGTCAGCTCGCCGTAGGCCTTGGGGAACAGGTTGTCGGCGCGGTCCGACACCGTGTACTCGAGCTGCGGGCGTCCCCGGCGACCCTCGGGGCGCGGGATCTCGGCCGCTTCGGCGAGACCGTCCTCGACCAGCGCGCTCGAGGTGCTGGCGAGCGCCGCTCACGGTCATGTCGAGGTGGCGCGCCACCTCCTCGGCCGTCGCCTGCCCACGGCGGCGCAGCGCGTACAGCACCGCCCGGCGCCCCTCCGGGAGCGTCGGCGCGACGCGCCGCGATGTCTCCGCTGCGCTCATGTCCCCCGCTCCGGGAGGAGGAGGTGGCTGTCGCCGAACTCGTGCCACCGGTAACCCTCGCGCCGGGCCGCGGCGTACGCACGCTCGAGCGGTGCCCGGCCCGCGATCGCCTCGAGCATGAGCAGATGGCTGGCCTCGGGCTCGTGCCACCCGGTGACGAGCCCGTCGACCGCGCGCACCCCGCCTTGGGGTGTCACGACCACGTCGGTCCAGCCCGCGCCGGGATGCACCGTCCCCTGCCGGTCGGTCACCGTCTCGAGGGCGCGGACCACGGTGGTGCCCACCGCGACGATCCGGCCGCCGGCCCGGTGCACGGCGTTCAGGTGTGCCGCGGTCGGGCCCGGGACGCGGTAGCGCTCCGGGTAGGGCATCTCGTGCGCCTCCAGGGACGACACGCCCGCGTGCAGCAGGATCGTCTCGATCGTGACCCCGCGGTGCACGAGGGCGAGCACGACCTCCGCGGTGAAGGGTCGCGCCGCGCTCGGCATCTCCGCGCTCCCCGGCTCGATGCCGAAGATCTGCTGGTACGCGTCGATCGGCCACGGCCCGGGCGCGTGGCGGTACCGGATCGGTTCGCCGTGCGCGCGGAGGTAGTCGACGACCGGGGCGCCGAGGTGGACGGACGCCAGCCAGAGGCGCTGCGACCCGGGGAGCCGGTCGAGCACCGTCAGGTGCCCGCCGCCGCTGAGCCCGAGGTCGACGCCGGTGAGGTCGTCCGGACACGGGACGGTGGTGATGCCGGACGGGCGGCGCACCTCGACGAGCCAGAACCCACCCGGCATCTCGGTCGAGAGGTGGACCCGGATGAGCTCGCCGTCGGGCCGCGTCGCCCAGATCGCGGCGGGGATCGTCGCGGAGCTGTTGACCACGAGCACGTCGCCGCGCTGCAAGGCGTCCGGGAGGGCTGCGAACGTCGTGTGCACGACCTCGCGGTCGCCAGGCGAGACGAGCAGGCGCACACCGTCGCGGGAGAGGCCGCGGGCCTCGGGGGGCTCGGACGCCTCGTGCGACGGGTCGAGCGGGGCGAGCAGCGCCGAGGGCTCGGCGACCGCGGTCATGGCACCAGCTCCGGCACCCGGTAGCGACCGCCGTCGCGATCGCTCTCGATCAGCGCGACGAGCGCAGGGACGATCGCCTCCGGTGGTGGTCGGTCCGAGATGTCCTCGCCCGGGAAGGCGTCCTGGTGCATCTCGGTGCGCATGTCCCCCGGATCGGCGACGAGCACGCGGATGTCCCCCTGCTCGGAGGCGAGCACCGCGGACAGCTGTTCGAACGCCGCCTTCGACGAGCCGTACCCACCCCAACCCGGGTACGCCTCGACCGCGGCGTCCGACGTGATGTCGAGCACCGTGCCGTGGGCGTCGCGCAGCGGGTCGAGCAACGCCTGGATCAGCGCGAGCGGCGCGACCGCGTTCACCTCGAAGGTCCGTCGCAGCACGTCCAGGTCGATCGCGTCCAGCGCGGGGAGCGGGGTTGCACCGAGCGTGCTCGCGTTGTTCACGAGCAGGTCGAGTCGCCCGAGGTCGTGCACTGCGGCAACGAGCCGGGCCCGGTGCGCGGGGTCGGCGACGTCGCCGGGGATCGCGACGACCCGGGTGCGCGCCGCGAGCTCGGCGGCGGCCGGCTCGAGCCGGTGTGCCCGACGGGCGTCGAGCACGAGCGCCCAGCCCCGATCGGCCAGCGCGCCCGCCAGCGCGCGGCCGAGGCCCTGCGATGCTCCGGTGACGAGGGCGACCCTGGTGGTGTCCGGGTGCGGGTCTCGTTCCATGTCCGGCTCCTCTCCGAGCGGTGGGACTTGGAACAAGTATATACTGTTTTTATTCCGCCGGGTCAGGAACCGGCGTTGCTCGCCCCGGTCGAGAGGTCGTAGACCGTCACGCCGCTCACGGTCTTCGCGCTGAAGTGCGCCGCGACCCACGTCGCGATCGCGCTCGACGAGCCCGAGCTCCCGCCCGGTCCGCCGCCGAGGCCGCCGCCGCCGATGAAGTAGTGGATCGCGTGCCGGCGCACGTACGCCTGGAACCGGGCGAGCGTCGGCGCCGGGTCGCTGCCGTTGAAGCCGCCGATCGCCATGACCGCCTGACCCGACGCGAGCTGGTAGCTCGCCGCGTTGTTGGCGCCGACCGCGGCCGCGCTCCAGCGGTAGCCGTCGCTGCCGGTCTCGAGGAGCATGGTGAGCCGGCGGCCCACGGTGGTGCCGTTGAGCAGCCCGCCGAACCCGCCCCCACCGCCACCCGGGCCCGCGGCCGCACCGGGCCCGCCGTTCCCGGTCGCGCCGTTCGCCGCGCCGCCGGGGAAGGTCCCCGCGCCACCGAACGCCGGCGGCGCGTTGGTCGCGCCGGTGGCCGCGCCGGGCCGGAAGCCGCCCGCGCCGCCCGGGCCCCCGAAGCCGCCGCCTCCGCCGGGGCCGAACCCGCGGCCCGCGCTCGCGGGACCGGCGGTCGGCAGCGAGCCGGTGTGCGCGGTGCGCACCGTCGACAGGGAGTACGCGGTCGGCGCGGCGAGCGCGACGACCAGACCCGCGCCGAGCACCGCGAGCCCCACCCGGCGGGTCATGGGCACCAGGAAGGCAATCGAGATCGCGACGCCGAGGATGAGGATCATCGGGCGGAGCGCGGGCGACCAACCGGGGGTGCGTCCGAGCAGCGTGGCGGCCCAGATCGTCGTCGCGAGCAGTGCGGCCGCGAGGACGGCGCGCCCGAACCAACGGTCGCGGTGACGCCACATCACCGCGCCGCCGATGCCGACGAGCGCGCCGATCGCGGGCACGAGGGCGACCGTGTAGTACTCGTGGATGATGCCCTTGCCGAGGCTGATCGCCATGCCCGTGACGAGGAGCCAGCCGCCCCAGACGATCAGCGCGGCGCGCGTCCGGTCGGTGCGGGGCCGCCGCAGGGTCAGCGCGAGCCCACCCGCGAGCAGGACCAGCGCGGCCGGGATCAGCCACGACGCCTGACCGCCGAACGCCTGGTTGAACAGCCTGGTCCAGCCGGTCGGGCCCCACTGGCCGCCCGCCGCGCCGGCCCCGCCCCCGCCGACGCTGCCGGTCTCGCTGCCGGTCAGGCGGCCGAAGCCGTTGTAGCCGAACAGCACGTTCCAGAAGCTGTTGTTCTGCGAGCCGCCGATGTACGGGCGCGCGGACGCCGGGGTGAGCTGCACGATCGCCACCCACCACCCGCCGGCCAGCACCGTGCTCACGCCGAGGATCACGAGCTGCCCCATGCGCCGGGCCAGCCGGGGAGGCCCCGCCAGGAGATACGCGAGCCCGAAGCCCGGGAGCACGAGGAACGCCTGGAGCTCCTTGGTGAGGAACGCGAGCCCGACGAGGGCGCCGGTGAGCACGAGCCACCTCGTGCGGCCCGCCTCGAGCGCGCGGGTCATCGCGTACGCGGCGCCGACGAGCAGGAGCACGAGGAGCGAGTCGGGGTTGTTGAACCGGAACATGAGCGCAGCCACCGGAGTGAGTGCGGCGACTGCGCCCGCGACCAGCGCGGCCGCGGGTGAGAACCAGCGCTTGACCGCGGCGTACAGGATGCCGACCATCGCCACGCCTTCGAGGGCCTGCGGCGCGAGGATCGACCACGAGCTCACGCCGAAGATGCGGGCCGAGATCGCCATCGGCCAGATCGACAGCGGCGTCTTGTCGATCGTGATGAAGTTCGACGAGTCCGTCGATCCGTAGAAGAAGGCCTTCCAGCTCTTCGTCGCCGCCTGCGCCGCGGCCGAGTAGTACGAGTTCGCCCACCCCGACGCGCCGAGGCCCCACAGGTAGAGGACGCCCGTCGCGAGGAGCAGCACCAGGAGCGCGGGCCGGGCCCACGCCGGGTCGGCGTCGGGCCCGCGCCAGAGCCGCCGCGACCGGGGAGTGCGCGGCGGCTCCGGGCGGGCCGGGTCCCCGACGTCACCGTGCCCCGCGGGGGCGGATCCGGGGGCCGCGGGCTCGGGCGTCGGGGGGATCAGCGTGGTGCTCGACATGATGGGACCACTCCTCAGGGTCGGTCGGTGCGGCGCGCTCCGGCCGCCGGAGGACGCCGGCGCACCCCGGTCCGGTGATCGTCCTCCGGAGACCTTCGGGATGCCGCTCGCGCATCGGGGCTGGGGGTGGCGCGCATGGCCACGAAGCGGCACGCGGCGAGCGCCATCCACGTGACGATCAGCACGGCCAGCTGGGCGCCGAAGCCGCCGCCGGCGCGCGCCACGAGCCCGAGCGCCGCACTGGTGACGGCGAGCGACACGACGTAGGTCGCGACCCGCGCGACGCCACTGCGGCCGCCGGATCCGCACGGTGAGCCGCGCGTTCGCCCAGGCGTTGGCGACGAAGGTCGCGCTGACGGCCAGCGCGTTCGCGCCGATCGCGCCGAGTGCGCGCCAGCTCAGCAGGTAGATCACGAGCGAGACCAACGTGCTCACCGCGCCGATCGCGGCGAAGCTGACGAGTCGGCGTCCGAAATCGTCGTCGAGCGCCGGACGCGCCGTCGGGCCCAGCTCGAGATGGCCGCGCCCGGCGGCGAACGCCCGGGCCATCCGCGCCGTCCCCCGCAGGTCGTCGTACGCAGTGCGCGCGACGTGCACGCGGCTGTCCGCGTCGTCGATCCAGTCCACCGGCACCTCGTGGATGCGCAGCCCGTTGTGCTCGGCGAGCACGAGCAGCTCCGTGTCGAAGAACCATCCGTCGTCCACGACTGCGGGCAGGAGCCGGCGGACGACGTCGGCTCGGACCGCCTTGAACCCACACTGAGCGTCACGGACCCGGCTCGCGAGCACGGTCCGGAGGATCAGGTTGTACGTGCGGGAGATGAGCTCGCGCTTGGGTCCACGAGCGACCGACGAGCCGGGCGCCAGCCGCGAGCCGATCGCAAGGTCGGAGTGACCCGAGACGAGCGGCGCGACGAGCGGGAGCAGCGCGTCGAGATCCGTCGACAGGTCGACATCCATGTACGCGACGACGGCCGCGTCCGACGCCGACCATGCCGTGCGCAACGCGAGCCCGCGGCCCTTGCGGTCGAGGTGGCGCGCGGCGACGTGTGGCAGGTCTCGTGCCAACCGCATGGCGGTGATCCAGGTTCCGTCGGTCGAGGCGTTGTCGACGATGGTGATGCGCCAGGTGAACGGGAACCGCGAGGAGAGGTAGGCGTGGAGGCGCTCGATGCTCGAGGCGAGGACGCGCTCCTCGTTGTGGACCGGGACCGCGATCTCGACCGTCGGCGCGGCCGGAGCCGGGGACGTCGGGATCGTGAGCCGTTCGGGGTGAGCGTCGTGCATGACGACACCGTGCCGGGAGCCGGTAAGAGCCGACTGCGACCGACGTAAGAACGACCCAAGAACTCAGGTGACGGGCGCCGGCTCCCGCCGGGCGCCCCTCAGGACCGCAACACGGCCTCGGTCTGCGCGGTGTCCTCGGTGCCGCGGTAAGAGGCGATCTTCCCGTCCCGGAACCCGAACCGATGGTGCAGATCCATGGCGGCGCGGCGGCCGGTCGCGCGCGACTTCACCCGGAACCGCACGACGGTGAGCACGTCGGTGTCGTTCCCCGCGTACGACGTCGGCGTGAACTCCTCGACCTCCATCGCGCCGGCCAACTGCTCGAAGAACGCGGCGACGCCGTCCTTGCCCCGGTGGACGCCGTACCACGGTGCCGCGGTCGACGTGGTCTCGGACGCCCAGTCGACGTCGTCGGTCACGACGTCGACGATCGCCCCGACGTCACCGCGTGCGAACGCGTCGTACACGCCCTCGATGGTCTTGATGTTGGCCTCGGCACCCATGATGAGCCTCCTCGTGGTCGTCTCCCTGCAGACCACGATTCGCCGCGGGCGCCACCGCGTATCACTCAGGCGTGGGCGCGGTGGTGCCAGCGCAGCCGGTGGCGCTCCTCGGCGGTGACCGTCCCGCCGACGAACAGCAACGCGATGACGAGTCCGGCGACGCCGAGCATCGCGTCGACCATGAACGCGTTCGAGATGCCGTCCGCGAGGTCACTGCCCGTCGTGCCGGACGCGACGACGATCGCGGTGTTGAGACCCAGGCCGATCGCACCGCCGGCGATCTGGCACATGTAGACGATGCCGCCGGCCAGGCTCGAGCGCGAGGGATCGAGTGCGGTGACCGCGGACGTCGTGACCGACGAGTAGAAGAGCCCGACGCCGATCCCCAGGACGATCATCCCGGGGACGAGCGAACCGTACGACGAGTGGACGTCGAGCCGAGACAGCATCAGCATCCCGACCGCGAGGAACCCGGCGCCGAGCGACACGATCGCCTTGGCGCCGAGTCGCTGGTAGAGCGACCCGGCGACGAACGACGTCGCGGCGAACACGCCCATCATCGGCAGCAGGCCCGCACCGGAGCCCAGCGCGGAGTAGCCGAGCACCTTGGTCATGAACTGCGGCAGGTACAGCAGCGCCGAGAAGAAGATCGCGGACATCACGAGGACCGAGACGCTGGCCGCGGTGAAGATGCGGTTCGAGAGGATGTCGCGCGGGATGAGCGCGTGGTCCCCCTGCCGGGACTCGACGACGCCGAAGACCACCAGCATCACGAAGCCGACGGCGAAGAACGCGAGGATCGACGGGCTGGTGAACCCGACGTCGGAGCCCTCGTCGAGGGCGAGCAGCAGCGCGACCACGCCGACCGTGAGCGTCGCAATGCCGGGAGCGTCGAGGCGCCGGTCGGTCGCGCCGACCTGGGACTCGCTCACCTCGCGTTGGGTCACGAACATGGCGAAGAGCGCGATCGGGAGGTTCACGAAGAACACCCACCGCCAGCTGAGCACGTCGGTGAGGAAGCCCCCGAACATCGGTCCGACCGCGTTGCCGAGCCCGGCGACCCCGAGGATGAGGCCACCGGCGATCCCCGCCTTGTCGTCGGGCAGGATCGCGTAGGTCATCCCGAGGACCGCGGGCCACATCAACGCCCCGCCGATGCCCATCACCATCCGGCAGGCGATGAGCACGTCGATGTTCGGTGCGAAGCCGCCGAGCACGGAGAAGCCCGCGAAGATCGCGCTGCCGATCATGAAGATCCGCTTGCGGCCGTAGAGGTCGGCGAGCTTGCCCCCGGTGACGATCAGCACGCCGAAGACCAGCGCGTAGCCGTTGATCACCCATTGCGCAGTCGACAGGTCGGTCCCGAGGTTCTTCTCGATCTGGGGGACCGCGACGCTCAGCGCGGTGAAGTCGTTGGCGATCACGAAGACGCCGAGTGCCATCGCGACGAGTGCCAGCAGCGTGCCCCGGTCGAGCTTGCCTTCCGTCGTCGCCACGACGGCCCCCTTCAACGGTCGCCCTCCCCGCCGCGCGTGCCCGACGGGAACTCTACGGTGGTGTCCTGGGCTCGTCGGCCATGGCGTCGGTCACCTTGAGGACACGGGCCGAGCCGGCTGATTTCAGCCGTGCCACTCCGCCGCGGTGGGCTCCACCGTCGACCCGCTCACCGGGCCGAGCGACTCGATCCGCTCGAGGGCGACCTCCTCGTCCGGGCGCGTCGGGACCTTGATCTTCGGGATCAGCAGCGACACGAAGGCCCCGATCACGACGACCACCGTTGCGAAGGTCAGCGCGCTGCGCGTCCCCGCCGCCACCGCGCTCTCGACCACGTGGCGCAGCTCGGCGACGTCGGCGATCGAGGCGCCGTGGGGCGGCGCGAAGTTCACGCCGTTGGTGTGCAGCCCCCGTTCGACCGCGCCCTTGAACGCGCCGGACAATCGCGACGTCCGGACGCTCTGGAGCGCGTGCGAGATGGTGACGCTGGTGAGCAGCGCGCCGATCACCGCGATGCCGAGCGCGGCGCCGAGCTGGCGCACGGTCGTGTTGGCGCCGCTCGCCGCGCCCGACCGCTCGTTCGGGATCTCCGAGAGGATGACGTTGGTCAGCTGCGAACCTGCGAACCCGATGCCGATCCCGAAGACCACCAGGCCGGGCAGGAGCGACCAGAACGTGAGGTGCGGCGAGATCGCGAGGACCATGAGCGCCAGCCCGACCGCCTCGAGGAGCAGACCGCTCCGGACCACGGAGGTCACCGAGACGCGCCGGGTGAGCCCGGCCCCGATCTGGGTCCCGATGATGATCGAGATGCCCGACGGCAGCAGCCACAGGCCGTTGTCGACCGCGGACAGGTGCAGCCCGTCCTGGAGGAACACCGGCAGCACGAAGAGGAAGCCGAGCTGGCCCATCGCGAGCACCAGCGTCGTGAGCAGCCCGTACCGGAAGCTCAGCCGATGCAGCTGTCCGAACTCGAAGAGGGGGTCGGCGTCCTCGCGCTCCTTGCGTCGCTCGACCGCGTAGAAGGTGGCGAGGAGCCCCGCGGCGACGACGATCGCGATCGGGACGATCGAGATCGGTCGGCTCGTGGGCCAGAGCTCGGAGCCGCCGATGCCGAACTCCTCGAGCGGACGCCACCAGCCGTAGCGCGTTCCCTCGCTCAGCGCGAACACGAGGAGGAACATGCCACTCGCGATCAGGAGCGCTCCGGGCACGTCGATGCGCTCGCGCTCGGACGCAGTCGGGCTGCGCCGCATCACGAGCAGTGCCCCGATGATCGCCACCGGGACGACGATGAGGTTGATGCGGAACGACCAGCGCCACGAGTAGTTCGTCGTGAGGAAGCCACCGAGGAGCGGGCCGAGCGCGACCGCGGCGCCGGCGGTCGCGCCCCACATCGCGAACGCGGTGGCCCGCTCGTGCCCATGGAAGGTGGACGACAGGATGCCGAGCGTCGCGGGCATCATGAGCGACGCTCCGACCCCCTCGATGATCGCCTCGCCGAGGATCAGGACGGGAACCGACTGCGCGAGCGACGCCAGCAGCGATCCGAGGCCGAAGAGCGCCGCACCGATGATGAAGATCCGGCGCGCGCCGTAGAGGTCGGCCAGGCGACCCCCGATGATGAGCAGGCTCGCGAACGTCAGCGAGTACCCCGTGATCACCCACTGCAGGCTGGGCAACGTCGTGTGGAGGTCGCGCAGGATCGTCGGGATCGCGACGTTCAGGACCGTCGTGTCGAGCGCGACGATCAGCACCGAGAGGATGACGATCACGAGCGTGAACCACCGGCGTGGGTCGGGCTCGTCGAACGGAAGGGTGCCCGGTGCCTCGCTCACCTCGGGGACGGTATTGGGTGGTGTCACCGGCCGCGGAGGGAATCCGCGTCCAGCGACCGCTCGTCCTCGACGTCGGCGAAGATCGGCGGGGTGCCGGCCAGGCCGAGCTCGGCCGCGTCCTCCATGGCCGCGACGGGACCGTGCATGGCGCCCTCCTCCCCCATGGTGTGGGGCAGGAAGCGGTAGACGATCACCGCCGAGATGGCGGCCAGGAGCGCGCCGACCGTCACCGCGAGGTGGATGCCGCCGATGAACGCGTCCTGGGCGCCCAGGGTCAGCGCCTGGCCGGCGGCCGCCGGCAACCTCGCCGCCTGGCCGAGCGCGCCCGACAGCGACGTCGTCGCCTCCGCCGCCTGCGCGGGCGAGAGGTGCGCGACGACGCCGGTCATCGCGCTCGCGTAGTGCGACGCGGCGATGCTGCCGAGCACCGCGACCCCGAGTGCCGCGCCGAGCTCACGGGTGGCGTCGTTCATCGCGGAGCCCGCGCCGGCGCGCCGGGCCGGCACCGCGCCCATGATCGACGCGGTCATCGGCGACATCGTCAGCGCGATGCCACCGACGAGCGGGATGAAGGCCGCCAGCACGTACCAGTACGAGGTGTTCACGCCGAGCGCGCGGAACATCAGCAGTCCGCCGGTGATGAGGAGCATGCCGCCCGCGACGACGCGGTGCGCGCCGAACATCTTCGAGAGCCGCGGCGTCAGCGGTGCCACGATGATCATGATCGGCGCCATCGGCAAGGTCCGGAGCGCCGCGGACAGCGGGCTGTAGCCGAGGACCAGCTGGAAGTACTGCGTGATGAGGAACATCACGCCGTACATCGCGAGGAAGACGAGGATCATCCCGCCGGTCCCCGTGCTGAACGCGGCGTTCTTGAAGAAGCTCATGTCGAGCATCGGCTCGTCGACGTGCAGCTCCCAGGTCACGAACAGGGCGAGCACCACCGCGGCGACACCGAACGCGACGAGCGTGCCGGTGCTCCCCCACCCCTGGTCCGGGGCCTGGATCAGCGCGTACACGAGCGCGGAGATCCCGATGACGGAGAGCAGGGCGCCGACCGGGTCGAGCTTGCCCTGCTCCGGGTCGCGCGAGCGCGGGACGAGGAACCATCCGGCGACCAGCGCCACCGCGATGATCGGGACGTTGATGAGGAAGACCGAGCCGTACCAGAAGTGCCCGAGCAGGAAGCCGCTGGCGACCGGGCCGATCGCGCCCGCCGCGCCGGTCGTCGCGGCCCAGATCGCGATCGCCTTCGCCGCGCTCGTGCGGCGGAAAGACGTTCACGAGGATCGACAGCGTCGACGGCATGATCAGCGCGGCCGACGCGCCCATGGCGGCGCGGCACGCGATGAGCTGCCACATCTGCGTCGACTCGGACGCGAGCGCGGCCGCGACCATGAACCCGAGCAGTCCGAGCTGCAACGCCCCCTTGCGCCCGAACCGGTCGCCGAGTGCACCCGTCGAGAACAGGAGGCCCGCGAAGACGAGCGAGTACGCGGCAACGACCCACTGCAGCTGCGAGGTGGTCGCGTTGAGGTCGCGCGACAGCGTCGGGATCGCGACGTTGAGGCTCGCGTTGCCGACGAAGACGATGAGCAGGCTCAGGCAGAGCACCGCCAACGTCCACCAGCGCCGCGCGTAGGCCGCCGGCTCGATGCCGTGGGTGCCGGGGTGCGGGCCCGAGCCCGGGGGCGCAGGGGTGGACGCCGCCGGGGCTGCGGCCGGAGATGCGGAGGGGGAGTCCGCGGTGGTGGTCATGAAGTGACAGTACCTGACTTTCGGCGGCTTGCGCCAATCGCTATTTCCTGCCAAACTTCTGAACGTGACGGATTCGGACCCCACCGGAGGCGACAGACCGGACGCCGGCCCAGACGCGAACGCCCTGGGCCTGCGGGCGCGCAAGAAGGAGAAGACGCGCCACGCCCTGGAGACCGCGGCGCTGGAGCTGTTCGCCGAGAAGGGCTTCGACGGGACCACGGTCGACGAGATCGCCGAGGCCTGCGACGTCTCCCCCCGGACCTTCTTCCGGTACTACGCGACCAAGGAGGACGTCCTGTTCGCGGACGGCGACGACCGCCTCGAGGCGCTGCTCGCCGAGCTGGCCCGCCGGCCGGCCGGCGAGCTGCCGCTGCGCGCCGTGCAGGCCGCGTTCGTCGCCACCACCGACGACTACGCACAGGACCGGGAGCGCCTCGTGCTCCGGTCCCGCGCGTACGACAGCAGCTCCGGCCTGCGGTCCCACAAGTTCGAGCGCCAGCGGAGCTGGGAGGAGGCGGTCACCGCGACCCTGGTGGAGCGCGACCGCCTCGCGGGCCGGACCACTCCCGATCTGCAGCTGCGCATCGTGGCCGGAGCGGCGATGGCGTGCCTGCACGCCGCGATGCACCACTGGCTCGAGTCCGGGGGCGACCTCCAGGCGCTCGTACGGGACGGCTTCGACTACCTGGTCGACGGCCTCTCGACGCACGCGGGCGGACGCGTGCCCGCGTCCGCGTAGGACCGCGGCGTCACGCGGCGGACCAGCGGGCCGCCGGTGTGCCCGGCGGGTGGGTGACGCCGGGCTCGGCGTCGGGGTTCTCGATGCAGACCTCGCACTCGAGACCGTCCGGGTCGCGGAAGAAGAGGCTGAACAAGGGACCGAAGTCGGTGACGAACCCGTCGGACGCCCCGCGCGCCACGAGCCGGTCGCGGATGGTCTCGAACTCGGCCATCGACGCGGCCTGGAGCGCGAGGTGGTCGATGCGCCCCCGGCCGAACATCGGCACCTGGCGCTCCGCCTCCGTGTTGCCGTCGATCTCGAACACGTTCAGCTCCGAGTGGGGACCGATGTCGATGATCGAGAGTCGCACCGGCGCTCCGGGTGGCACCTCCGGATCGGGGCTCCGCACCGGCGCGTCGAACACCTCGAGGTAGAAGGCGTGCAGGCGCTCGCGGTCAAGGGTCAGGACCGCCACGTGGTTGAAGCCGTCGGTCAACAAGGGCACCGACCCCCTTTCGGGGCCGAGCCTACGGCGTTCTACGATCCCGAGATGGACGTGGATCTCCTCGACGGCACCCTGTACACGGACGACCCGTACGGCACGTACGCATGGCTGCGAGAGAACGAGCCGGTCTACTGGGACGCCACCAACGAGCTCTGGGGGGTGTCGCGCTACGACGACATCGAGTACGTCGAGAAGCACGCCGAGCTCTTCGTGAACTCGGACCGGCACAAGGGTGGGTACCGCCCCAACATCCCGGCCGACCCGTCGCTCATCGGCCTCGACGATCCCGAGCACCGGACCCGGCGCAACCTCGTGGCCCGGAGCTTCACGCCGCGTGCGGTCGGCGCGTGGGAGTCCGAGGTGCGGGCGACGATCACCCAGCTCTTCGACTCGGTCGCGGCGAACGGCGGGAGGACCGAGATCATCGGCGATCTCGCGGCACCGCTGCCCGCGATGATGATCGGCAAGCTGCTCGGCTTCGGCACCGACGCGTGGCCGCAGCTGCAGAGCTGGTCCGAGCGGACCATCGCGCTCGGGGGCGGCCCGCGCTACCACGACGAGGACGGCATCGTCGCGGCGATGGAATTCGCGCAAGCGTCCTCCGACCTGCATCAGGAGAAGCTCCGGTGCCCCGCCCAGGACGTGATGACGATCTGGACCCAGGCCGAGATCGACGGCTGTCCGATCGGCGTCGACAACACCATCGCCGACTCCCTGCTGCTGCTCGACGGGGGTGCCGAGACGACCCGGACGGTCATCGCCCGGTCGTTGGTCAACTTCACGCGCTTTCCTGACCAGTGGGCCCTGCTCAAGGGCGACGTCGACCTCGAGATCGCGACCGAGGAGCTCATCCGGTTCGTCACACCGATCCACAACATGTGCCGGGTCGCGACCGAGGACGTCGAGCTCGGCGGGTCCAAGGTCCGGGCGGGCGACCAGCTGGTCCTCATGTACGGCGCGGCCAACCGCGATCCCGCGCACTTCGACGACCCGGAGGCCCTCGACCTCACCCGGTACCCGAACCGCCATCTCGCCTTCGGCTTCGGGACCCACTTCTGCCTCGGCGCGTCGCTCGCGCGGCTGGAGATCCGGCTCTTCCTCGAGGAGCTCGTGCGGCGGGTCCGCGACCTGCGCCTCGTCCCGGACTCGGTGGTCGAGATGCCCAACGCCTTCGTGTACGGGCTGCGCGCCGCCCGCATGGAGCTCGACTTCATCGACGGATGACCGACGACCGCGGCCGACAGGACGCACGCGCGGCCGCGATCGAGCGCGCCCACGCCGCCGCGGTCGCGGCGGGCGAGCCCGGCTACCCCGACCCCGAGACCGGCTTCTTCGTCTTCACCGCCGACGCGCTCCTCGCCAAGGGCGAGTGCTGCGAGAGCGGCTGTCGCCACTGCCCCTTTGCCTAAGGATCTCCGCTGCGAAGAGCTAGGCGTCGCGCGCGCAGCGGAAGCCGAGGTTGCCGGTCGACGAGTCGGCGGTGTTCGCGCTGCGCGCCGCGACGCGGTACCGGTTGCAGTACGACGCATGGCACAGGTACGACCCGCCGCGCATGACCCGGTGCGTCCCCGACCGTGGCCCCGTCGGGTCGTGGTCGGGGCTCGACGCGTAGTACTCGGCACCGAACCAGTCCGTGCACCACTCCCACACGTTGCCGGCCACGTTGTGGAGGCCGTACCGGTTGGGCGCAAACGCGTCGACCGGCGCGGTGCCGTACCAGCCGTCCGCCCGAGTGTTCTGTACCGGGAACTCCCCCTGCCAGACGTTCATGCGGTGCTCGCCGCCGGGCTCGAGGTCGGTCCCCCACGGGAACCGCTGCTGCTCGAGCCCGCCACGCGCGGCGAACTCCCACTCCGCCTCGGTGGGCAGCCGGACGCCCGCCCACGTGCAGTACGCGAGCGCGTCGTCCCACGAGACGTGGACCACCGGGTGGTCGGACCGGCCGCCGAGGTCCGAGTGCGGGCCCTCCGGGTGCGCCCAGTCCGCGCCGTGCACCTGACGCCACCACGGCGCCGCGGCAACGCCGCGCGTCTCGGCGAAGTCGTGCGGGAGCAGCCCGGCGAACACGAACGACCACCCGTACTGCTCCGCCGCGGTCCGGTAGCCGGTCGAGGCCAGGAACGCGCCGAAGCGCTCGTTCGTCACCGCGAAGCGGTCGATCCAGAACGGTGAGAGCGTGACCGAGTGCACCGGACCTTCGCCATCGGGCGCGTAACCGTCCGGGTCCGTCGTGCCCATCAGGAACGTCCCGCCGTCGAGGCGCACCATCGTGTCGTGATCCGGCTGCGGCTCGCGCTCCGCCCGGGTCGGGGCGGACGGCCCCGCTGCGGCACGCGGTCCGCGTCCGGGAGCGCAGCAGGAAGGATCGGTCACGGGCGCGAGTCTCGCGCCTCTGCCAGAATCGCCCCCGTGCCCCGCCACCCCACCGTCCCGCCGGAGCCCCGCGGCCGGATCACCAAGGCCGACATCGAGGCGAAGCTGCGCGAGGTGACGGGTGAGCTCGACGAGGAGGTCGAGCACGGCCGTCGCATCGGGCCGTGGGTGATGGGCGCCGCCGCGATCATCGTGGTCGTGTACCGGATCGGCATCCGGCGCGGCGCCCGGCACTCCACGATGCTCGAGATCCGGCGGATCCCGACGGGCTGACCGGCACGACTCGGGCGGGGCAGCATGAATCGGGCATGGGCCGGATCACCCCGGCGGGATGATGCGCCCGCGGCGCGGATCTGCCGATACTGACCTCAGCAACGACTTCATCGGACAAGGGGAGTGCACGTGCTCGCAAACGACTTCGGTACCGGCCAGGTCCTCTGGTCGATGCTCTGGTTCTTCATGTTCTTCATCTGGATCTGGCTGCTGATCGTCGTGTTCTCGGACATCTTCCGCAGCCACGACCTCGGGGGCTTCGCCAAGGCGATCTGGGTGATCTTCGTGATCGTCGTGCCGTACCTCGGGGTGTTCGTGTACCTCATCGCCCGCGGCCACAAGATGCACCAGCACGCGGTCGAGGCCGCCGAGGCCCAGGACGCCGCGGCGCGCCAGTACATCCAGCAGGCGACCGGGACCCAGGCCAGCACCGCCGACGAGCTCGCCCGCATCGCGGACCTGAAGGAGCGCGGCGTGATCGACGAGGCCGAGTTCCAGAAGCTCAAGGCGAAGGCCATCGGCTGATCCGACCCTGAACGACACGACGAGCAGAAGGGGACGGCATGAGCACGATCACGCCCGAGCGTGACGAGAAAGCCCGCTCGGGACGCGGTCGACGCATCGCCGTCGCCCTCCTGCTCATCGTGGCATCGGTGCTCGCACCGATGTCGGTGATCGCGGTGTGGACCAAGAACACCCTGCTCGACACCGACCAGTACGTGTCGACGGTCGCGCCGCTGGCGAAGAACCAGGCGATCATCGACTCGGCCGCGGCCGAGATCACCGACTCCCTCGTCAACGAGAAGAACGTCGAGGCCAAAGTCAAGGACGCGCTCCCGAAGCGGGCCGACTTCATCGCACCCGCGGTCGCCGGCTCGCTCAAGACCGTGGTCAACCGGGTCGCGGTGCGGCTGCTCAGCTCGGACCGGTTCGCCACGCTGTGGGAGCGGGCCAACCGGCGCGCGCACACCCAGGTCGTCGACGTGCTCACCGGCAACGGCGGCCACCGGATCACGACGAGCAACGGCGAGGTCGCGGTGAAGCTCGGGCCGGCCGTGACCCAGGTGCGCAAGAAGCTCGACAGCCTGGGGATCAGCGTCTTCTCCGGCTCGGGCCAGCGGGTCAGCCCGCGCTTCGTGCTGTTCCAGTCCGAGGACCTGAAGTCGGCCCAGTCCGCGGTCGACCTGCTCCAGAAGCTCGCGATCGTGCTGCCGATCCTGACCCTGCTGCTCTACGCCGCTGCCATCGCGATCTCCCGCAAGCGCCGGAGGACCGTGATGTGGTGCGGGCTCGGGCTCGCGATCGGGATGCTCGTGATCCTCACCGCGTTCAACGTCGGCCGGTCGCTCTACCTGGATGCGGTCACGAGCGCGACGCTCTCACGGGCCGCGGCCCAGGCCGCGTACGACCAGCTCCTGAGCTTCCTGCGCCTCGCGGCCCGCAGCATCTTCGTGCTCGGCATCATCGTCGGCATCGGCGCCTGGCTCTCTGGCCCGTCGTCGAGCGCGACGAAGCTGCGGTCGGTCGCCCGCGGCGGTGAGGGCCGCCGGCTCGCGACCGAGGGCTTCCCCGGCTGGGTCGCGCGGTCCCGCACGGGGATCCGGATCGTGGTCGTCGGGCTCGGCGCGATCGTGCTCGTGGCGTGGAGCCACCCCACGCCCCTCACGGTGCTCGTCGTCGCGATCGTCGTGCTGCTGCTGCTCGCGGCGGCCGAGATCGTCGCCCGCGAGCCCGCGCCGTCCGCCGCTTCGTCCTGACTGCCGCGCGCGCGCGTCCCGATCGCGCGACTCCGCGGCCGGGCGTACGCTCGGCCGACCGAGAGGAGCGCCGTGGCCGCGGAGATCCAGCGATTTCGCATCGACGTGCCCGAGCGCGATCTCGTCGACCTCCGGGAGCGCCTCGCCCGCACCCGCTGGCCCGAGCGCGAGACCGTGGAGGACTGGTCCCAGGGCATCCCGCTCGCCTACGTGCAGGAGCTCTGCGACTACTGGGAGACGTTGTACGACTGGCGCGCGTCGGAGGCGCGGCTGAACGACTTCCCGCAGTTCCGCACCGAGCTCGACGGGCTCGGCATCCACTTCCTGCACGTCCGCTCGCCGGAGCCCGACGCGCTGCCGCTCGTCATCACCCACGGGTGGCCGGGATCGGTCGTCGAGTTCCACAAGGTCATCGGCCCGCTCACCGACCCGGTCGCGCACGGGGGCGACGCTGCGGACGCCTTCCACGTCGTCTGCCCGTCGCTACCCGGCTACGGGTTCAGCGACCGGCCGACCGGGACCGGGTGGACCACGCCGCACATCGCGGCGGCATGGGCGACGCTCATGGCGCGGCTCGGGTACGACCGCTACGGCGCGCAGGGCGGGGACTGGGGTGCGAGCGTGACGACGAGCCTCGGGCAGCTCGACCCCGAGCACGTCGTCGGCATCCACCTCAACATGGTGATCGCGTTCCCGGACCCGTCGATGGGCGAACCGACGCCGTCGGAGCAGGCGGCGCTGGAGTCGCTCGCGCACTACCAACGGTGGGAGTCCGGGTACTCGACCCAGCAGTCCACCCGCCCGCAGACGCTCGGCTACGGACTGGTCGACTCCCCCGCCGCGCAGGCCGCGTGGATCGTGGAGAAGTTCTGGGCCTGGACCGACTGCGACGGCCACCCGGAGCACGTCTTCACCCGCGACGAGCTCCTCGACAACGTGATGCTGTACTGGATCCCCGGGACGGGCGCGTCGTCCGGACGGCTCTACTGGGAGAGCTTCAACGACTTCGGGACGAAGCTCGCACCCGTCGACGTGCCAGTGGGGGTCCTGGTCCTCCCGAAGGAGATCATCCGGGCCTCGCGCCGCTGGGCCGAGACCCGGTTCTCGGACATCAGGCACTGGACCGAGCGCGACCGAGGCGGCCACTTCGCCGCGTTCGAGCAGCCCGAGGCGTTCGTCGACGACGTCCGGGCGTTCTTCCGGTTGGTGCGCTGATGCCCCGGCCGATCGCCACCGCACGCCGCGTCGGACGCGACGAGCTCGTCGAGTTCCTGCGCACGCGCCACCGCGGGATGCTCGTGACACCGCGCGCCGACGGCGCGCCCCAGCTCTCACCGGTCACCTGCGGCACGGACCCGCAGGGCCGCATCGTCGTGTCGACCTACCCGCAGCGGGCCAAGGTGCACAACGCCCGCCGCGACCCGCGCGTGTCGATCTGCGTGCAGTCCGACGACTGGAGCGGCGAGTACGTGCAGGTCGACGGCCGGTCCGAGGTGGTCGACCTCCCCGAGGCGCTCGAGCCGCTCGTCGACTACTACCGCGGGATCTCGGGCGAGCACCCGGACTGGGACGGGTACCGAGCCGCGATGGTGCAGCAGGGCAAGTGCATCATCCGCATCGAGATCGAGCGCTGGGGCCCGATCGCGACCGGCGGCTTCCCGCCCGAGCTCGCCGACCCCTGACCGCCGACCGTCCCCGCGCACCAACCGACCCCGAGCCGCCCCCCGCCCGCCCCCGACCATCCCCCGTTTGTGCGGAATCCGACGCTGAGCGCGGGTTCTCGCACACACGGAGGACGGGGGTGGGTCAGACGCCGGTGGGGACGGGTTCGCGGACGGGCGGCTCGACCTCGTCGGGATCGGTCCGGCCCTCGACGTTGATCTTCGGCAGGAGCCTTCCGAGCCAGCGCGGGAGCCACCAGTTCGCGTTGCCCAGGAGCTCCATGGTCGCCGGCACGAGGATCACGCGCACGATGCTCGCGTCGATCGCGACCGCGACCGCGAGGCCGAGGCCGATGAGCTTCAGCGCCCGGATGTCGGACACGACGAAGCTGCCGAAGACGAAGACCATGATGAGCGCGGCGGCGGTGATGACCCGAGCGGTCGACGCGAGCCCGTCGGCGACGGCCTGCGCGTTGTCACCGCTCTGCTCGTAGTGCTCACGGATGCCGCTGATGAGGAACACCTCGTAGTCCATCGAGAGCCCGAAGACGATCGCGAACAGCATCATCGGCACCCACGCCTCGATGGGTCCGGCGCTCACGCCGAGGATGCTCCCACCCCATCCCCACTGGAACGTGGCGACGATCACGCCGTAGGCCGCCGCGATCGAGAGCAGGTTCATCAACACCGCCTTGAGCGGGACGAGCACCGACCGGAACACCAGCAGCAGGAGCAGGAAGCTCAGGAGCAGCACCGCGCCGATGAAGATCGGCAGCCGGTCGCCGATGACGTCGGAGAAGTCGATCGCGCTCGCGGTCTGCCCACCGAGGTTGACGACGAGCGCGGTGCCCGACGTCGCGGCCGGCACCACGTCCTCGCGGAGGTGGTGCACCAACCGCGACGTTGCTTCATCCTGCGGCCCGGTCTTCGCGATGAGCGTGCCGATCGCCGCGGTCCCCTGCGGGTTCGGGCGCATCTCGCTGACGTTCGCGACGCCGGGTGTGGCCCGCAGGGCCGCGACGAGCTTCGGCAGGTCGGCCGACGCGCCGGACTTGGAGGTGTTCGCCACGACGAGGATCGGTCCGTTCGCGCCGGGGCCGAAGCCGCTGGCGATGAGGTCGTAGGCCTTGTGGGTCGTGGTGCCCTTCGCGTCGTTGCTGGCGTCGGCACTCCCGAGCCGCAGCGAGAACATCGGCAGCGCGACCGCGATGAGGACCGCGAAGCCCGCGATCGCGATCGGCGCCGGGTGCCGCTGGACCGTGCGCGCCCACCGGTGCCACATCCCCTCGCCCTCGGACTTCTTGTGGCGACCCACCTTGAGCCGGTCGACCGTGAAGCCGACGAACCCGAGCATGGCGGGCAGCAACGTGATCGCCGCGGCCACCGCGATCACGACCGCGAGCGACGTCCCGACCGCGAGGCCGTGGAGGAAGTTGAGCCCCATCAGCAGCATGCCGAGCACGGAGACCATGACCGTGAAGCCGGCGAACACCACGGCCCGGCCCGAGGTGGTCATCGCCTCGAGCACTGCCGCTTCCGGCGAGCCCGTACGGTGCAGCGCCTCGCGGTACCGGGTGACGATGAAGAGCGCGTAGTCGATGCCCACGCCGATGCCGATCATCGCCGCGACCTGGGGCGCGAAGTCAGGAGTGGTGAGGAAGTTGGCGATGATGCCGACGCCGGCGAGCGAGATGACGATGCCCACGATCGCGGTGAGGATCGGCAGGCCCATCGCGATGACGGACCCGAACGCGATGAGCAGCACGACGATCGCGGCGAGGATGCCGACGACCTCGCTCGCGGGCATGCCGCCCTCGCTGAACCAGTTCCCCGCGAACTCGACCTGCACACCATCCCTGGCCAGAGGCGCGGCGAGCGCCTTCACGTCGTCCGCGGTCTGCTTCGGATGCGTGCCCGAACCGGACGCGGTCGTGATCGGCGCGATCGCGATCTTGCCGCCGCGCGACACCTGGATCGGGTCGACGTCGATGACGCCCTTCACGTGCTCGACCTTCGCGAGGTAGGCGTCGATCGCGGGTCGGTCCTTGGTGACGTCGGCGAAGACGATCTGCGCCTCGTCACCGTGACGCTGCGGGAAGTCACGCTTCAGCGTGTCGTACGCGGACTGCGAGTCGGTGTTCGGCAGGCGCCCCGATGTGGCCGACTCACCCTTCAGCGCGGGGCCCACCACGATCGCGAGGACGAACCCGAGGATCCAGAGGGCCACGACGATCCGGCGATGGCGGTAGCAGGTGCGGGCGAGATAGGCGAGCATCGCGATCTCCTCGTGTCACTGTGCGGCGTTCCGCGTGGAGCCTGAGACGATCGGGCGTCCCGGAAATCATCGGCCGACCGCGGCTCTCCTTCCGCGGCCTCCCGGTGGTGGGGTCCGAATCGGGCCTCTGTCCTCATGACGTTTTCGGGCACGAGGATGTGACGTCGGCTCCCGACCGTACGCGACCGTTCCCACTGCGACCAGCCCGTTTCCGTGCTCCGGCGCCGCGGTGTGACCGAAGTCGCAGCTCGCCGCCGCCGGATCAGGTGCCGAGCGGCAGCTGGCTCCCGTTGAACGGCGTGGTCCCGGGGACCAGCTGGGCCGTGATCGCGGTGTGGGCGTGGAGGTAGGCGACCTCGCGTGGGAGATCCCCCACCCCGTTCGACGCCGGGATGGGCGCGAGCTCCAGCGTGCTCAGGACGCCGAGCGCGTGGCCGGTCGAGTCGAGGAACGCGCTCCCCGAGTCGCCGGGGATCCCGGGCGAGAGGGTCGTGACGTCGTGGCTCCAGCCGCCGCCGGCGTCTCCCAGGCTCACGCCGGTCTTCGGGCTGAGCCGCGTGACCCCACCGCGCAGCACTGAGTTGCCGTACGAGTACACGGTCTGGCCCAGCGTCGTCCCCACCGTCGCGAGCCCAACCGGGCCGCCCCAGTGCGGGATCGACGGGTTCACCTCGGCGACGTCCGCGGCGTCGAGCTTCACGAGCGCGAGGTCGTTGTACGCGCACGTGTTCGGGTCAGCCTCACCGAGCGCCTGCATCGTCAGCCACGAGTTGTAGACGAGCGTGCCGGGCTTGGACGCGCCGGTCACCGTCACCGGCGTGCCGATCGGCAAGGACGCGGACGTGCAGCCGTTGGTCTCGGTGCTCCCACCGGTGCCCGAGCAGTGCGCGGCCTGCCCGATGTAGACGTTCGCCGAATCGGCGAAGACGAAGTTCGCGGTGCACTGCGCGCCGTCGGTCATGGTCTGGACGCCGGGGTGGACGGCCGCGGTCGCGGCGGGAGCCCACGTCGGGGTCGCACCCGTCGACGGGGCGACGGCGACCACCAGGGCCGACACGACGAGGGACACGAGCGCGACTCGACGCAGCGCGTTGGGCACGGGGGCTCCTTCCAGATGGGACCAGGGCACCAGTACCCCGCCGACCGGGACCCGAACCGTCGAACCTGACGGTGACGTGCGGCGGTCAGACCACGTCGACGCGCAGCACCTCGGTGCGGGCGACCGCCCGCTCGCGCCGGTCCGCGAGCGCAGCCCGGCGCGGGTCCGCGAGATACGCCTCGAGCGCTTCCTCCGACGGGAACTCGAGCACGACGGCACACTCACGTCGGCATTCTGTCCCTCGTCGCGGGCGGTCCCCGATCGGTTCGGCATCTCCTGGCCCCGGGCAGCCGTAGAGTCCGTTGATGGTGCGGGTCGTGGTGGGAGTGCTGCTCGTCCTGGTCGGCGCGGTGTGGTTCGGGCAGGGGGTCGGCGTGATCGGCGGGTCGTTCATGACCGGCGAGATCCTGTGGGCCGTGATCGGTGCACCGATGGTCTTCGTCGGCGCAGTGCTCGTACGCGCCGGCAGCAGGGCCCGGCGCGCCCCCGGCGGGAGTTGATCAGCGCTCGAGGTGGCCGAGCATCGTGGCGTAGAGGTCGCCCTTCAACGTCGCGACGATCGACCGCTCCTTCCCCACCCGCGGCGCCGCCAGGCCCAACGCAGTGCTGACCAGGTCCGCGGGTGGCGCGACCGCGTCCACGATGCCGGCCGCGAGCGACGACGGGCCGTCGTAGCGTCGGCCGCTCAGCACCGCTTCGGCCGCGGTCGGGCGCGAGAGCTTGCCGGTCACCAGCCCGAGCTGGAACGGGTTGAAGCGCATGCCGAGATCGATCTCGGGCAGGCAGAACCAGCCGCGCTGCTCGTTCTGCACCCGTTGGTCGTGCGCGAGCGCGAGGAGCGCGCCGATCCCGAACGTGTGGCCGTTGATCGCGGCCACCGTGGGCAGCGGCAGGACCAGGATCCGCCCCAGGGCCGAGCTGGTGCGCTGCATGAACGCCTGGAGCGCGTCCATCTCGAGGCTGCCGAGAAACGTCAGGTCGAAGCCGTTGGAGTAGTGCTTGCCGGACGCGACGGTCACGAAGCTCGTCGCGGCCGGGTCGGCGACGACGGCGTCGAGCGCTTCGTGGAGCGCCTCCACGAAGTCCGCGTCGAACATGTTGAGCCCGTCGCCGAGGCGCAGCACGCGCAGGCCGTCGATCGCTTCGATCTCCATGCACATCCCCTCCGTGACCCGGCGGCCTGTCTACTCCACTCGGCCGAGCCGGGACGCGCCATGCTGACCGGGTGGAATCGCAGCTCTTCGAGGAGGTGGGCGACGCGCTCCGCGGGATGCTCCCGCCGGAGCTCGGCGAGCTCCGCCTGCGGGTCCGCCGGTACGGGATCAAGGTGTGGTTCGGGCCGCTCGACCCACCGCGGGAGCACTACGAGGCCCAGGTCATCGGGGCCGACGCGGTGAAGGAGGCGAAGGTGCTCGCGCTCGAGATCGGGTTCCACACCGAGCACCCGCAGGTGAGGGAGAACGCGGAGCTCCTCGCCCGACTCACCGGGCGCGAGGCGCAGTGGCGGCCGCAGGTGGGAACCGCCGCGGTCGCGGGCCCGTTCCTGGGCCGGGCGAAGACCTGGCGCCGCGTCTCCGAGACCTGGGCCGACCCGGACCTCGGCGATCCCGAGCTCGCGATCGAGCTCGCGGCGCGCCTCGCCGACTACATCACCGCGCTCGAGCCCGCCCGCGCCACCCCCTGACCCTCCCCCGACCCCCGCGCTTCTCGGCACGCTCAACCACATCAGGTGTGGTCCAGCGTGCCGAGAACGTGGAGGTGGGCGGGGCAGACTGGCGGGATCGAGCCCGTCCGGACGTCCACCGTCGAGCACGTGCCCGACGACCCCGTCGGCAGCTATGCCGCGTCCGCGCTCGCGGGAATCTTCCGGGGCGCGTCCGTCGAGCTCGTCTACTCCCCCGACGACGCCCCGTTGCCGCTCCCGCCGGACGGAGTCGCGACCACGAGCGCGGCCGGCGACGGTCCACCGGGCTGGCGGGTCACGTGCACGCTGACGCTGACCGAGCGCATCGCCAAGCTCGTCTCGCCCGAGAGCCGGCAGGTGTTGCAGCTGTTCCACACGTTGCCCGGCGCCACGTTGCGCGCCGCGTCGCAGCTGCGCGGTCGGCACGGCCCGGGCTCCGGTGGGATCAGCCCGTCGCTGCGCCGCGCCCTGCGCGACACGATCGTGATCGAGCTGCTCGTCGACTACGCGGGCGCGCCGGACCGTCCATCGACGACGGACCTCATCGCCGAGACGCTCGAGTACCTCATCGAGCTGAGCGGGACGAGGGTCGAATCGCACGAGCTGACCCACGGCGTGATCATCACCGACGCGATTCGCGACACGCCGCGCCTGCGCTTCGACTACCCGGCGCACCTCCGGGCCGCGAAGCGTGCGCCGCTGCTGTTCGACGGCCAGCGGGCGCTGTTGGTGGTCGACCGCGACGGCCATGCCCGGTCCGAGCTGCAGCGGCACCGGCTCAACGAGCGGTTCCCGGGTGGTGGCGGCCGGCCCGGTCGCTCGGCGCTGCTCGACCGCGGGTCGTTCGTCGCCGAGGCGACCCGGCGGCTCGGCGGGGTCGGCTTCTACCTCCGCTCGGACCGGACGATCTGGGTGTTCGTCGACGGCCAGCCGCTGGTCCTGCGACGGAGCGAGTTCTGGACCGCGTTCCCGCTCGAGCTGACCTCGTTCATCGCCGACCTGATCGGCGGCGGTGAAGCCACCGGCATCGTGGTGCAGGCGGCGTTGAACGTCTCGGCCGAGGGGCGAGGCGCCATCCTCGCGATCGTCGGCGACGCGTCGGTCCTCGACGCGATCGTCTCACCCAAGGACCGCTTCGACCTGCGGAACGACTACGACCCCGCGGCGATCCGGACCGAGACCCGGCTCCACCACCTCATCGACGCCGAGGACCTCGACGATCAGACGCTCTCGCGGCTCGCCGGCCTCGACGGCGCGACCATCGTCGACCGCGACGCGAACCTGCTCGCGTACGGCGCGATCGTCACGAGCTCCGACAGCGAGCACGAGGGCGCGCGGACTGCGGCCGCCAAGAGCCTGTCGCACACGGCCGACATCGTCCTCAAGGTCTCCGAGGACGGCGACATCACCGTCTTCCACGAGGGCGAGGTCATCACCCAGCTGCTCGGCGGCAGGCTCGACCGTTAAACCGCCGCCGGCCGCCATGTGGTCGCGGTCCCTCGATCGGCCGGCGGAGATCCTCGGAGAGACGCCGCCGGCCGCCATGTGGTCGCGGTCCCTCGATCGGCCGGCGGAGATCCTCGCCGAAACCGCCGCCGGCCGCCATGTGGTCGCGGGTCCGTCGATCGGCCGGCGGAGATCCTCGGAGAGACGCCGCCGGGCGTCAGCGCGTGTAGAGGTAGATGCGACCCCAGTTGGGCGTGCCGGTGGCGACGTCGACGGCCTTGACGCACGCGCCCTTCGCCTGCGGGCCACCCTGGAACGCGGTGACGTGCCGGCACCCGACCGTCCCGATCGGGACGGTCGTGACGCGGCGCGGCGTGCCGTACGCGGAAACCACGACCATGCCCATCTCGAACCGGCGGATCCACATGCAGCTCGCGCCCTGGCAATCAACCGCGTAGGGCACAGAATCGATCGGCGTCCCGAGGCGGACGTCGGTCAGGGGGCGCGACAACCCGGTCCGGTTGCAGTCGTTGGTCCCAGCGGGCACGCCGCAGAAGTCGAAGCCCGCGTTCAACGCGACGGGGCCGCCCGCGAGCTTGGCCAACGCCCACACGTACTTCTCCTGACGGCTCCGGTTCGGGTCGTCCAGCGGCAGGCGCGCCTTGGCCATCTCGACCACCTTGGACCGGCCGGCGAGCGCGTCGTCGCGAAGGCGCGCGACGAGGGTGTCGAACGGCGTGCCGTAGGACCGGGCGGCCTTGAGGACGCCCACGTAGTTCTCGGTCGGGCGGGCTGCGTTCTCGTGGAGGATCCAGTCGAGCCCACCGAGGTCGGTCTTGGTGCGGGCCGGCTGGACCGGATCGGGGCGCGAGAACGGGTCGACCGCGGTCGGCGCACCGATGTTGATGACCGCGACCTGCAGGCCCTGCGCCTTGATGGCCATCAGCAGCGAGGCGAAGGCGTCACTCGAACGCGCGCCCCGCCGGACCGGGTCCGTGGTGCAGGTCGACGTGACGTTCCATCCCGGCCCGTGGAGCGCCCGGCCGGCGACATCCACGTAGACGCCGTCGTACCCGAGCGCCTTCAGCCGTGCAGTCCAGCCGAGGACGGCGTCGACGTAGGCCCGCTCGTTGAAGTCGGCGTAGCTCCAGCCGACACTGCCGTGCGTGTTCGTGCCGTCGCCGTCGCTCACGTCGGTCAAGGGCGTGGTGCCCCGGTCGCACACGGCCCAGCCCGCGCGCTGGGCCGCGGCGGTCCCCAGCCAGCGGTTGCTCAGGGTCGGGAACCAGGTGAACTGCACGTACTTGATCGCGCGCGCACCGATGGAGTGCGCGTACGCGGGCTCATCCGCGCTCCCGGGAACGAGGTCGGTGTTCTTCGCCCCGAACACGAGATCCCGCGGATGGCCGATGGTCCCGAGCTTTCCGGCTGCGGCGGTGTCCGCGAGCGTCTCGTACAGGAACGTCGTGTTCTCCGGCCCGCTCACCCGCGGTCCGGAGTAGCGCGGTGGCAGCGGGGCGCTCCCGGCTCCCGACGCCGCCGGGAGCGAGATGCCGACCGTGCCGAGCGCGACGGCCGCGATGGCCGCGGCCGCAGTCCTGATCCTCATCGCGGCCTCTCGCGCTCGTCCGGCGCCCGGCCGGCGGCACGGAGCGCGCCGCCGTGGCGGCCCTTTCTCGACATCTGCGGGCCGAGACTTGAGCGCGATCTCGAATTCCCTCTGACCAGGGCTTTCGCGCCCCCTCCCGGACGTCCGGGGGTCAGTCGGGGATGTGTGTGGTGACAAAACCCTGATCGCGAAAGGGCTGGTCACGGACTCGCGGCATGTACGGTGGCCGGTCGCGGCTTACACGGCGTCGGAAATGATGTGCCGCAAGATGCTCCAGATCACCCATGGAGAAGCCCGACCCTGACGAGCCAGTCAAGATTCCTCTCGACCCCGAGGAAGCTCTCCGCACCCTCCTTCAGGTGAAGCCCGACGACGAGGACGAGAAGCCCGAGGACGACTCGGACAAGGGTGGCGAGACTCGCTGACGGCCCCCCGGGAATGGGTGGGTGCCGGGGCGGGTTCCCGTTAGTGCTCGTCGCTGGTACCGTAACTACAGCACGGGCAGGAAGTGGCCGAGATACTCGGCTGCAGCGGGAAAGGGGAATTCAGTGAGGGAAAAGCCGAACGATCCGTAGCCAGACTTTCTTGCCCTCGGGTTCGGGCCAGGGACACCGCCTGGCCGCCCGACGGGCGGACTTCTTCTTCTCCGCCGCTTCGCGCGCTTCAAGCTTGTCAACCAAGGCCTTGAAGTTGCAGTAGATCTTGTCGTTGCCTGTCGTTTCGATGCGCCAGGCGATCGCGCCAGACCATCGTCGCCATCGCTCTGGGACGATGGCCCCGAGTGAGTCTTCGAGGATCTCGGCGTCGAGATGGCCTCTCTTCTCAAGGATTGCCAGATCCTCAAAGAAGTCGGGCTCCCTAAGCACCTCCCATAACTCGTCCGCCTTGGTCCTCCAGAGGCTCTGAAACTTGCGGGCGAACACCTCCGGGTCCGTCGGATCGCCCTGCCTGCTGACCCACTTGCGGGCTTCCACGAGCACGGGGTCCGCCCAGCGCTGAGCGAGTTGAGACGCCATCTCCCGATCTCTGGAACGGCGCCACTGGCCAAGTTGGATCACGGCGATCAAGACCAGCACCGCGCTAGCCGCGGCACCGACCGCGGTCACGATCTCCGTCAGGCTCGTGCCGGACGAGCCAGCAGACGCCTTCGCAGCCGTTAGTGCCCAGGCAAACACGACCCCTGCCATCTCCTGCCTCCCGCTTGCAACGCAGCGTAGAACGGGATCGCTCAGGCGAAGGTGAACCCGCGAATCTCTGACCAGCCCCTTTGCTTTCTGGTTTTGTCATCGCACACGTCCCCGGTCAGTCGGCCGCGAACGTGACCCCGGTCAGCTGCTCGCCCCGGCGCCAGAGCTCCGCGGCGGTCTCCGCGTCGAGCGCACGCCGGGGGACGTGGGCGGGCGCGGGCAGCCCATTGAGCTCCTGGAAGCCGTTCGGGCCGTAGTAGCCCGAGCCGACCGCTTCGGGGCTCGTGGCCGCGTACAGGGTCGGGAGCGCGCCGGCTGCGGCATCCTGCGACACCCCGGGAAAGCGCATGAAGACCCCGATGATCCCGTTGCCCTGCTTGCCGGTCCCGAGGTTGGGACCGGTGCTCTGCAGGTTGGTGTGGGTCGAGCCCGGGTGCGCCGCGTTGCTCATCAGGTTCCACCCGTTGGCGACCGACCGACGCTCGAGCTCGAACGCGAAGATCAGGTCGGCGAGCTTGGACTGGCCGTACGCGCGCCAGGCGCCGTAGTGCTGCTCGCTCTGCAGGTCGTCCAGGTTGATCCGGCCGAACCGGGCCGCGCTGCTGCTGAGCGTGACCACGCGGGGCGCGTCGGCCCGGCGCAGCAGCGGGAGCAGCAGACCGGTCAGCGCGAAATGCCCGAGGTAGTTCGTACCCAGCTGGAGCTCGAAGCCGTCCTCGGTGACCTCGCGCCTGGGGACCGCCATGATCCCCGCGTTGTTCACCAGCAGGTCCACGGCCCTGCCGCGCTGGCTCAACGCCGCGGTGAACGCCCGTACGGACGCCAGGCTCGAGAGGTCGAGCGCCTCGACGGACACCTCCGCGTCGGGAAGATCGCCACGGATGTCCTCGACCGCCGCCGCACCCTTGCCCGCGTTGCGCACCGCGAGCACCACCGCCGCCCCCGCCGCAGCGAGCCGGCGTGCGGTCTCCAGGCCGATCCCACTGTTCGCACCCGTGACGACCGCGAGCCGCCCGCTCTGGTCCGGGACCTCGATGTCGCGCCGGGGCTTCGTGCTCGTCGCCATCGCCACCTACCGGTACTCGAAGGCGGAGGGGTCGGGTGCAGCCATCACCGTGCGGAACCGGTCGAACGACCACGGCCACACCGCCGGGACGCCGCGATCGTCGAGGTACCAGCTCTGGCACCCGGTGACCCAGACGGTCTTCTTCGACGCCTCGACCCGTGCCGCCTCGAGTTCGTCCATCGCGGTCTTCGTCGCGCTGATCTCACGGTGCTCTCCCGATCGCAGCTGGTCGACGAGTCCCATGATGTACCCGAACTGCAGCTCGGCCACCTCGATCAGCGAGAAATTCCCGACCGGGCCGTTCGGCCCGTTGAGCATGAAGAAGTTCGGGAACCCGGGGATCGAGATCGAGAGGTACGCATTCGGCCGTTCGGACCACACGTCGTTCAGCGCGACCCCGTCGCGCCCGACGATGTTCATCGGGCGCATGAACGCGTCGGCGTGGTAGCCCGTTGCGAGCACGAGGACGTCGAGCTCGTGCAGCACCCCGTCCTTCGTGCGCACGCCTTCGGGAACGACCGCTTCGATCGCCTCGGTCACGAGCTCCGTCTGCGGCGCCTGCATCGCCTCGTAGAAGTTCGGGGAGATGATCAGGCGCTTGCACGCGGCCCGGTACTCGGGGCGGAGCCGCTCACGCAGGTCGGGGTCCACGACGCTGTTCTCGAGGTTGGCCAGGCACGCCGACTGGATCCAGTGCGCCTCCTGTGACTCCGCGTCGACGACCGCGTTGGCGAAGATCCCGAACGCCCGCGACAGGCTCTCGTGCAGCTCGGTCAGCTTCGACGGGTCGGCACGGAACGACGCCTGCTCCTCGTCGGTGAAGGCCGGGTTCTCCTGGGGCAGGACCCATTGCGCGGTGCGCTGGAACAGGTCCAGGTGCCCGACCCGGTCGGCGATCGCGCCGACGATCTGCACCGCGGTCGACCCGGTTCCTATGACCCCCACGCGCTTGCCGTCGAGCGAGACGTCGTGGTCCCAACGCGAGCTGTGGAACATCGCGCCGCCGAACGAGTCGAGGCCTTCGATGTCGGGGTACTTCGGGTGGTGCAGGACGCCGGTCGCGGCGATCACGACGTCGACCTCGTCGCGCGTGCCGTTCGCGGTCCGCAGCTGCCAGCGCCCGTCGTGGAGCTCGCAGCTGACGATCTCCTCGCCGAAGCGGGTCTTCGCCTCGAGGCCGTGCTCGTGGGCGACCCGCTCGAAGTAGGCGTGGATCTCGGGACCGGGCGAGAACTGGTGGCTCCAGTCGGGATTCGGTGCGAACGAGTACGAGTACAGGTGTGACGGCACGTCACACGCGAGACCGGGATAGGTGTTCTCGCGCCAGGTCCCACCGAACCGGTCGCTCTTCTCGTAGATGGTGAAGTCGGTCGCGCCCGCTTCGGTCAGCTTGATGCCGCTGAGGATGCCGGCCATCCCCGCGCCGATGATCGCGAAGCGCAGGTGGCGGGTCTCCGTGTCGGTGGCCTGCTCGGTCGTCATGCGTCTCCTTGTCGGGCCGGCTCGCGCCGGCGGTGGCGGTCGACGGCGAGGTGGTACGCGGCCTCGAAGCGCGGGACGAGCCCGTCCCACGAGAGCTCGGCGCGCGCGTGCGCGGCCGCGTTCGCCCCGCGGGTCGCAGTCTCGCCGGGGTCGTTCACGACGTGCTCGATCGCCGCGCTCAGCGCGGCGGGGTCGTCGGGCGGCACGAACCAGCCGGTGGGCCGGCTCGGATCCAGGTTCACCATCGAGATGAGCCCACCGCTGCGGCAGGCGAGGACCGGGAGCCCCACCGCCATCGCCTCCAGCGGGACCTGCGGGTAGGGGTCGGCGACCGAGGGCACGACGAGCGCGTCCGCGGCCGCGAGCCCGTCGGGCAGGTCGTCGTGCCCGCGCCATCCGGTGAAGAAGATGCCCTCCGGGCCCACCGACTCGGCGACGGTCACCGGGTGCTCGCCCTCCCACTCACCGGGATGGCCACCCCACACGACGAGCGACCCGCGCCGGGTGAACCGGTCGCGCGTGGACGCGAACGCGTGGACGAGCGCCGGCACCCGCTTGAACCCGAGGAACCGGCCCACGAACAGGAGGACGGTGGCGTCGTCGTCGGGCCCGAGGAGCCGGTCGAGGTCCGCCTCGGTGTACGCCAGCGTCCCCGGTCCCGCCGACGCGGTCCACCCCTGCGGATCCTCGACCAGGAAGCGCCGGAACGCGGCGCGGCGCGCGCCGCGTTCGCGTGGACGCGGATGGAACCGCTCGATGTCCACCCCGTTCGGGAGCGCGGTGACGTGGTCCGGGGTGAGGCCGAGCACCGCGATCGCCGCGTCACGGTTCTGCGGGGACACGGCGATGACGTGGTCCGCGAGGTGGGCCTGGCGCCGGAGGTGCTCGGCCCAGAACTCGCCGTGGCGCCACGCCACCCAGCGGGTCGTCTGCAGCACCTCGAGTGCCGCGGGATCGAGCACCTCACGCGCCCGGTCCGGATCCGGCGCGGCCTCCGGCATCGTCGCCAGGCTCTCGCCGAGCGCGTCCGCGACCGTGGCGCGGGCGTCGATCGCGTCGACGAGCTTCAGCTCGGTGCCGTGCAGGTGCACCACCTTCGGCACGTCCGGCCAGTGACACACGGCCGCGTCGAGCTGCGGCGTGAGGTGATGGAGGTGCAGCACGTCGGCGTCGCCCGCACCCGCGGCCCGGAGCGGCGCCTCCCAGACGGAGGCAAGGTGCACGGCGAGCTCGGGCCGGACCGACGCGAACACCGCGTCGGGCACGCCGGCGCGGTCTTCGTACGACGGGTGCATCGGCTGCGGTGCCGCGATCGCGTCCCGGCCGGCCTCGAACGCTCGCACCGCGTCGGTCGCGTCGACCACGTGCACGTCGAAGCCGGAGAAGAACGTCGGCGCGTGGGTCTCGTCACCGGCGACGCCGAGCGACCCGGTCGCGAGTCCCACCGTCCAGCCCGCTCGCTCGAGCGCCGGACTCAGGTAGCGCACGACGTAGGCCGACCCGCCGCGCGGGTAGAACAGGAGCCCCATCACGACGCGACGCTCACCCATCGCCGTCGACCCTACCGACGTTCCGCGGCCCGGGTGGGCGCGACGCCTACCCGACCGCGGACTGGTCGTCCGGGATGAGCGCGTAGGTCCCGAAGCACATCTCGTCCTCGGTGCCCTCCGCGAACACGATGTACTTCGGCGGCCGGTTCGGGTCGAGCGCACGGTCCCAGCTGCACTCCATGCGGACGGTCTGACCGGCCTCGACGTGGATCGGGGTCTTCAGCTGGTAGTTCATCTGCCAGTCGAAGTTCCAGGTCGGGATGTCCAGCAGGACCGTCGGCCGGGGCGTGTCGGGATCGAGCGTGAAGCGGAACGTCTTGCCCAGCGTGTGCATGTGGCCGAGCACACCCGTGATCGTTCCCGACATCGGGACCTTCGTGTCGCAGGTCGAGCTCGCCACACCGTCCTTGAACGTGGCCGCGAGCTCGTCGGCGGTCTTCCCGCAGAGCCCGAGGAGGCCAGGTTCGATGAACGAGCCGGCCGGGCCGTAGAGGCGGGCGTCGTCCTTCAGCGCGTTGTTGCGGTCGCACAGCGGCGCGTCGACCCCGGGCATGCACGGGATCTCCACCGGACCGATCGGGTTCACCACGACCATCTTCTTGATGTTCGCGGTACCGGGGTCCAGCTGCAGCGCGACGGTGGAACGATCGGGCGTCGGTGTCGTGTCGTAGTGGTAGTGGATCTGCAGCACCAGCGCGTCGCCCGGCTGCAACAGGATGCCGGAGTGCTCGGGGTAGATGACCGGGTCCTGGCCCGGCACCCACCCCGCGACCAACCCGGGCTGGCCGCCGAAGGTGGTGCGGCGGCGCTGGGGCTGGGGCGTGTTCGGCCGCACGGCGGTGCGGTCCGGACCGCGCGACGGCAGCGACGGGCCCGTGTAGCAGCTCCAGCCGGGCTTGCCGTCCTTACCCGTGACGTTCGCGCTCGCCTCGACCTGCGAGCGGTCGATGTGGAAGATCTGCGCGTGGTGGATCTCCTTCGGGTTCCCGGGCGTGACCGTGTAGCCGGTCATGAAGGTCGGCTTGGTGATGTGCGGGTCGAGCACGAAGCAGCGGTAGTCGTTCGCGTTGTCGAGCGATCCGGTGTACGCCTGGGGCATCCGCATCACGGTGTCCTGGCGGGGCGGTGTACCCGCGGGGCCGCGGGTCGGCTTCACCGCGGTGGAGCCGGGGACGTCGAGCGGGCCACCGGCCTTGGACCACTGCACGATCGCGTTGCGCGTCTTCGCGTCGAGCTGCTTGGAGTGGTCGAGCGGGACGCCGACGGTCGAGGCGGGCCACGGCGGCATGTACTTGGCGGCGACGACGGTCCCGATCCCGTCGGACACCTTCTGGGCGTCCGCGGCGGTGTCGAGCGTCCAGTGCGCGGCGCCGACCGCGCCGGTCGTGTGGCACGACGCGCAGTTGGCCTGCAGCGCGGGCATGACGACGGTCTTGAACGACGGGCTGTCGCCGCTTCGCGGCGCGCCCGGTGGCGCCGCGATCTGGTTGGGCACCGTGAACTTCGACGGGTCCATCGCGGTCAGCTTCATCGTGAGCGTCACGTCGTCGCTCGTGCTGACGAGCCCGGCGATGCTGATCGGACCGATGCCGAAGCTCGACATCTTCACCTTGGTGGTCGCGGTGGCGGTCAGCTTGCCGTTGTTCACCGTCGCGTCGACGTCCCAGGTGACCGGAGCCGGCGTCTTCTTCACGGTCAGCTGGCCGTCGAGCTGGAAGTGCACGGGCCGGCCCGGCGTGAGCGTGGCCGGCATGCCCGAGAGCTTCGACACCGTGAGGTACGCGAGCGGGTAGTCGTGCGAGTCGAGGTTGTCCTGGCGCATCTTCGCGTCGCGCAGGTTGTTGTCCGAGTGCAGCTGCTCGACGTTCACCACGATCTGGCCGACCCGGCTCGCGCCGGGGTTCGCGGCGTTGACCGCGAGGTCACCGGAGATCCCGTTCGTCGATCCCTCGGCATGGTGCGAGTCCTGGCCGAACAGCTTCTCGTCGACCCCGTACGTGAGCTTCGAGTGCGTCGGGTCGATGCGGTAGACGGTCTCGCCCTGCCCGGCGATCAGGTGCGGCGAGCTCGGCACCGTGTAGTTCACGACGCTGTACTTCGACGACGTGAGCTCGCGGACCTGGGCCCACACGTACAGCCCGGCGCCCACGGCGACCAGCACCACGACGCCCGCGACCCAGAACGGCCACCGGCGGCGGCGCCGCCCGGGCTCGTTCGGGACCATCTCGTCGGCTCGCGAACCCGGCCAGTTCATGCTTCCCCCGCTCTTGGCCCTGCGGGCCGGGCCGCTCGGGCCACGCGGCGCATCGCGGCCGAGCCGGAGTCCTCGTGGGCGCGGCTCACGTTCCCCCCGCTTGCATCTGGTCGACCAGGGTCCCGATCACGGCCTCCCACGCGGCGGCGGGCGGAGCGGGGAGGTCGATGGCGTGGGTCACCGCGGCACCGAGCGCGAGCAGGGTGCAGAGCCGGCTGACCGCCTCGGGCGAGACCCCGGGGGCGATCTCGCCGGTGTCCTGACCGCTGCGGATGACCGTGGCGAGCCGCTCCTCGCGCGCCGCGACGCTCTCGCGCAGCACCTCGGCGATCTTCGGCTCCCGACGGCTCGCGGCGACCGACTCGATCAAGACATCCCCCCTGATGCGCGCCCGACCGGTCCGGACCCCCGAGACCAGCCGCGCGCCGAGGAATTTCGAGCGTACCGGCCACCGAGCCGCTCACGCCCGCGTCCAGCAGCCCGGCGACGGCATCCGGACCGCGACTGTCGATCGCGGCGCAGAGCAGGTCGGCCTTGCCGTCGTAGTGGGCGTAGATCGCACCCGTGCTCAGACCGGCCTCGGCCGCGATCTCCGAGACCCGGGCGCCCTCGTAGCCGCGGCTCGCGATGACCCGCGCCGCCGCGGCAAGGAGTTGCTCCTTGGTATCTACGGTGGTGCCCCCGGGGCGTCGACCCACGGCCCGGAGCGTAACGAACGTTCGTTTGATTGTCCACCCTAGGATGCCCTCTGATGCGAGCCCGGCGTGCCCCGCGAGCGTTCCCCCACGGCCTCGCCGCGTCCCTCCTCGTCGTCGCGCTCGGCGTCGGGTTCGGGTCCGCCGCGACCGTGTGCTCGAGCTCGTCGCCGGGCCGGCCCCACACCGCGGCCAGGCTCCAGATCCTGACCCCCGCGCCCAATGCGGTCACGGGCTCGGACGTGGACCTGCGGCTCCGGTTGCGCAACGCCCGGGTCGCGCCCGCGAGCCAGGTCGGAGGTGCGATCCGGCCCGATCGCGGTCACATCCACGTGTCCGTCGACGGTCAGGTCACGCAGATGCTCTACGGCGTCGTGCAGCAGGTGCCGGGGCTGTCCCCCGGACCGCACACGATCCAGGCCGAGTTCGTGGCGTCGGACCACGCGCCCTTCGCGAACCGTGTGGTCGCGGCCGTCACCTTCACCGTCCGGTGACCGCGACCGCGACCCGACCGCGCGGCAACCGCACGACGACGCGGACGTTCGTGGTCGGCGCGGCCGCGGTGACGGGCACCGCGCTGCTCGCGGCGCGGCCCGCCTTGATTGTCGCGACCTCCGTGCCGGTCACGCTCCTCGCGGTGCTGTTCGTCACCGTCCTGGTCGCCGGCCTGGGCCTGCCACTGCCCGACGCCGCGGCGCGGCACACCTCGGCGGGCACCGGCCGGCGGACCACCGCGCTCGTCACGTTCGCCGGCGTCGCGGCGTTCGCGGTCGGCCGAGTGCTCGTCGGCGGTCATCCACCGACCACGGGCACCGCGTTCCTCGTGATGACGAGCACGCTCGCGGCGGTCGCCGAGGAGGCCTGGTTCCGGCGGCTGTGGTTCGGCCTGCTCGCGCCGGCCGGCGACGGCATCGCGATCGCGGGCTCGACCCTCCTGTTCGCGGCGGTCCACGTCTCGATCTACGGCGTCTGGGTGCTCCCGCTCGACCTCGCCGCCGGCCTCGTCCTCGGGTGGCAGCGGTCGGTGAGCGGGTCGTGGGTCGCGCCGGCGATCACGCACGTCGCCGCCAATCTCCTGGTGGTGCTCTGACCGTGACCCGTCGTGGCGTGGTCCTGGGCGCGCTCGTGCTGGGCGGATACCTGGTCGTGCTGGCCGTCACCGTCGGCCTCCGGTCGGACCACGTCCGTCCGCTCTACGACGGCTTCACGACCCCGCCCTCCTACCGATGGGTGGACCCGCCGGCGTTCTTCGCCGCAGGCAACGACACGCCCGCACCCGTGACCCGGTCGGTGGCGGTGGGTCGGGTGGGTTCGGAGGCCGCGGGAATCGCGACCCCGGACGGGCAATTCGTCCTCAACCTCGGCCGGGGCGCGATCGCGACCCGGGCCGGGGCGAAGCGCGTCGACGTGACGATCACGCCCGTCGCACCGGGTGACCTGGCGCGGGTGCCGTCGGGCCTCCGGGCGAACGGCAACGCCTACCGGGTCGTCATGCGATACGAGCCCGGCGGCGCGGCGGTGGGCGCGCTGGCCCACCCGGGGACGCTGGTGCTCGAGATCCCCGAGCTCGGCGACCACCTCTTCACCTCGCGCCTCGGCCGACGCTGGACCGAGATCCCCGCCCGTGCGGTGCCACCGCGCGACCTGAGCCTCACGGCGCCCTGGTCGGGACCGGGCTACGCCGTGGGCGCGACCGACCTGCCCGAGCTCGTCGCGCCGAGCCGCTCGTCGAGCCACGCGGTCGCCATCGCGGTCGGCGTCGCGGTGGTGGCGGTCGTGCTGCTCGTCGCGACGTTCCTCATCGTACGGAGGCGTCACCGACCGACCGGGTGAACGGCCGAGGTCCCGCCGCGTAGCGTGGGGCGATGGTCGACAGCAGCTCCACCAGCGTGGGCGACCTCCGACCCGACCAGCTCGCGCTGCTCGAGACGTTCGGCACCCGGCGCCGCGTCGCGGTCGGCGACGTGCTGTTCGCCGACGGCGACGAGAGCTACAGCTTCTTCGTCGTCATGGCGGGCGCGGTCGACGTCATCGGGACCTTCGACGGGGTCGAAGAGGTGATCGTCCAGCACGGGCCCGGACGCTTCATCGGCGAGCTGAACCTGCTGACCGGGCAGCGCGTCTACCTCACGGCGCGCGTCGCGGAGGCCGGCGAGGTCATCGAGATCCAGCCCGACGCGTTCCGCCGGCTCATCGCCACGGTCCCCGGCGTCAGCGACACGATCCTCGCCACCCTGGTCCTCCGGCGCACGTTGTTGCTCGAGGGCGCGGCGCGCACGGTGCGGGCGATCGGATCGCGCTACTCGGCCGAGTCCTTGACGTTGCGCGAGTTCCTCGTGCGCAACCGGCTCCCCCACCAGTGGATCGACGTCGACACCGACCCGGACGTCGACCGGCTGGTGAGCGAGCTCGGGCTCACCGCCGGCGACCTTCCGGTGGTCATCACGAGCCGCGTCGTGATGCGGCGCGCGACACCCGGCGAGGTCGCGCAGGAGCTGGGGATGACGATCGAGTCGATCCCCGAGCGCTGCTTCGACCTGGTCGTCATCGGCGCCGGTCCGGCCGGCCTCGCGGCCTCCGTGTACGGCGCGTCCGAGGGGCTCCGCACGCTGACCGTCGAGTCGATCGCGCCGGGCGGCCAGGCCGGGACGAGCTCGCGGATCGAGAACTACCTCGGGTTCCCCGAAGGCGTCTCCGGCAACGAGCTGACCAACCTGGCGATGACCCAGGCGCTGAAGTTCGGCGTGCGCCTCACCACGCCGTGCGAGGTCGTCGGGCTCAAGGAGGTCGCCGGTCACCTGACCGTGTTCCTCTCCGACGGCACCGAGCTCGCGGGCCGTGCGGTCGTCGTGGCAACCGGGGCGCACTATCGACGGCTGCGGATCCCGCGCCTGGACGAGTTCGAAGGCCGCGGCGTCTACTACGCGGCAACCGAGGTCGAGGCGCGCCTGGTCGGCGACGCGCCGGTCGTGGTCGTCGGTGGCGGCAACTCCGCGGGCCAGGCCGCGATCTACCTCGCCCAGGCCAGCCCGGTCACCCTGCTGCTGCGGGGGCCCGACCTCGGCAAGTCCATGTCCAGCTACCTCGCGGACCGCATCGCGGCACACCCGCGGATCATGGTCCGCACCGGCAGCGAGTGCGTCGAGCTGCACGGCCAACCGATGCTCGAGCGCATCACGGTGACCGGACCGGACTCCGACACCGAGATCGACGCGGTCGGCCTGTTCTCGTTCATCGGCGCCGACCCGGGCAGCGCGTGGCTCGCCGACCAGGTCGTCACCGACCCGCGTGGCTTCCTGTGCACGGACCGGTCGCTCAACCCCGACGACCTGACGGAGGTCTGGACGGTGCTCGGCCGCGCGCCGCTGCCGTTCGAGACCAGCCAGCCAGGGCTCTTCGCGGTCGGCGACGTGCGCAGCGGTTCGGTGAAGCGCGTCGCGTCCGCGGTCGGCGAGGGTTCCGCCGCGATTCGGTCGGTGCACGAGCACCTGTCCTTCACCACCGATCCGGTGTGATCCGGACCTGATCCGGACCTGATCCGGACCTGATCCGGACGACGATCCGAACGAGGAGGCCAGCGTATGGCGGGGTTCACGAGAGGGTTCACCGGGCGAGGGAAGAAGAACCGCGACCCGCGCCTGCCCCCCGGCCAGTACGACACCGGCAAGCGCTGGCCGGTGCTCACCGCGGAGGCGACGCCGAAGCTCGACCTCGCGACGTGGTCGTTCACCGTCGACGGCCTGGTCGACCGGCCGACCACCTGGACCTGGGACGAGATGCACGCGCTCGCGCCTTCGACGTACCGCGGCGACATCCACTGCGTGACGACGTGGTCGAAGCTCGGCATGGAGTTCACCGGAGTCTCGGTCGACACGTTGCTCGAGCTCGCGGGTCCGCAACCGACCGCGAGCTTCGTCCTCGCGCGCTCGCACACCGGCTACACCACGAACCTGCCGCTCGCCGACGTCACCGGCGGGAAGGCCTGGGTCGCGTTCACTGCGGACGGCGAGCCGCTCTCCCGGGAGCACGGCGGCCCGGCCCGGCTGCTCGTGCCCCACCTCTACTTCTGGAAGAGCGCGAAGTGGGTCTCCGGCCTCCAGCTCCTCGACCACGACGAACCCGGGTTCTGGGAGCGCAACGGCTACCACGACCGCGGCGACCCGTGGCTCGAGCAGCGCTACCAGGGCGACTGATCCCGTGACGGCGGGCACCGAGGAGCCGGCCGCGCCCGGCGTGGCCGATTCGTCGGACGGGCCGGGCGGCCCGATCCGCTGGCAGCAGGCGACGGTCGTCGGCATCGTCGACGAGACACCGACCGCGAAGACGTTCCGGCTCGCGCTCGCGACCCCCACGCCGCACCTCGCCGGCCAGCACTTCGTCGTCCGCCTCACCGCTCCCGACGGCTATCAGGCGTCGCGCTCCTACTCGATCGCGTCGCCGCCCGGTGACGGCGGTGAGATCGAGCTGACCGTCGAGCGACTCGAAGACGGGGAGATCTCGTCGTTCCTGCACGACGTCGTCGTGACCGGTGACGAGCTGGAGGTCCGCGGGCCGATCGGCCGCTGGTTCGTGTGGGAGGGCGAGACGCCGGCGTTGCTGATCGGCGGAGGATCCGGCGTCGTACCGCTCATGGCGATGCTGCGGCTCGCTCGGGCGCGGGGGACGGCGGATCGGGTGCGGCTGGTGCAGTCCGTCCGCCTCCCGGGCGACCTCTACTACCGGGACGAGCTGCCGGGTCCGGAGACCACCGTCGTCTACACGCGGGTCGCACCGCCGGGATCGACCCGGGCGGCCGGCCACCTCGCCGCGGGCGATCTCCGGCCGGCGATCCTCCCCGACGCGTACCGTGTACGTGTGCGGGTCCGCGGCGTTCTGCGACGCCGCGACCGGGCTCCTCACCGACCTCGACTTCCCGGTCGCCCGGATCCGGGTCGAGCGCTTCGGCGCGACCGGCTGACCGCGGCGGCGGCGCCGAGCACCCCGATGCCGATGCCGGCCGCAGCACCACCGAGACCGCGCCGCTTCTGCCGTTCGCTCATGCGCTCGAGGTTCGCGAGCCCGCCGACGAAGTCCGCCGCGTCGGCACCGGCCGACGCCAGGAACCACCCCGCCACGGTCGGCGACCCGCGCAGGCCGGTCCAGAGCAGCAGCCCGCCCACCAGCGCGTCGCGGTAGCCCATCGACCGCAGCAGCAGGCTCGCGGTCGGACCGCTGTCCTCGTCGTCGCCCCAGAGCCGGTTCGCAGCCTCGGGCGCGACCAGGAACGACACCCCCGACGCGAGCCGGATCGTGCCGGCCACCACCGCGAGCCGGTTCGCCCGAGCGCCGCCCAATGCCATCGTGGGTCCCCTCCGTCGCGGTCCCGCTGCCTCTGCCACAATCTCGCACGTCCGCAGACCGACGAGGCCCTCCGTCTGTGCGGGATCGGTCGTCCCACGACGAGACGACGACAGACGGCGGGGGGAGGTGACCGCATGGACGCCACGGTGGCGGCAGTTCCCGTCTACTTCGGGACGATGGAGGCGGAGCGTCGGTACCTCGCCCGGCGGGCCGAGCGCGAAGGACCGTCGGCGGCGGACTACGAGCGGCGCGACACGATCACCAGCCTGACGATGGGCGTCGCGAGCCTCGTCGCCCCGATCGTGATGCCGAAGGTGCTCGGCCCGTTCACGCCGGGCCAGGGCCGCTACGGGAAGGCCCTGGTCGCCGGCGCGCTCGGCGCGGTCGCGGTGACGGTCGCCGCCGACCGCATCGCGCGACGGGTCGGGGCCGAGCCCGCGGGCGCCGAGCCTCCCGGCAACCGGGCCCGCCGCCGCCGCATCGCGCGCGCGGCGCGGAAGGTCGCGTCGATCGGTGGCGTCGCGTCCGTCGTCGCGGGCGGGACTGCGATCACGACGACGTGGGCGTCGCTCGCCTCGCCCGAGCGGATGTGGAACCACCGCGTCGTACGTGATCTCGGCCGCGGGCCCCTCGCGCTCGCCGCCGCGGTGCTCGGCTGGGACTTCGTGTACTACTGGAACCACCGCTTCATGCACGAGAGCCGGTACATGTGGGCGATCCACGTCGTCCACCACTCGAGCGAGCGCTACAACCTCTCGACCGCGCTCCGCCAACCCGTCGCCGACGCCTTCGGCACGCTCGCCCCCTACGGGCTGCTCTGCCTGCTCGGCATCCGGCCCGCGCTCGTCCTCCAGGCCCGCGGCGTCAACCTGCTGTACCAGTACTGGATCCACACCGACACGATCCGCCGGCTCGGCCCGTTCGAGTCCGTGCTCAACACGCCGTCACACCACCGCGTCCATCACGGGACGAACCCCGAGTACCTGGACCGCAACCACGGCAGCATCCTGATCGTCTGGGACCGGCTGTTCGGCACGTTCGAACGCGAGCGCGAACGCGTCGTCTACGGGCTCACGAAGAACATCAACACGTTCGTGCCGACGCGCGTCATGACCCACGAGCACGCGGACATGCTGCGCGACGTCGGGCGATCCAGGACGTGGCGGGAGCGCATCTCCTTCGTCGTGCGCGGACCCGGCTGGGCCTACCGGCGCCACGCCGAGCTCGCTGCCGACCGCGCCGCCTGACCGCCCACACCCTTCTCCGTTCGTGCCCTCAGGTCGACGCCCGTGACCGGGACCTGACCGGGGGGCAGCCGGAAGCGGTCCCGGTCGGCCGGGCGCGCGAGAATCGCCCGCATGCCTGATGTCCTGCGGACCGTCTCGGATCACGCGCTCGACCGCAAGCCTCCGACCCGGGACGAGGCGCTGGCCGTGCTCGCGCTCGACGACGACGACGTGCTCGACGTCGTGGCCGCCGCCTTCCGGGTCCGCCGGAAGTACTTCGGTCGCCGGGTGAAGATGAACTTCCTGGTGAACGTGCGCTCCGGGTTGTGCCCGGAGGACTGCAGCTACTGCTCGCAGCGACGCGGGTCGGCGAGCGAGATCCTGAAGTACCGCCTGCTCGAGCCGGACGTCGTGCTCGAGGCCGCAGGACGCGTGGTCGGGGCCGGCGCCCGTCGGATCTGCCTCGTCGGCAGCGGGCGCGGTCCGAGCGACGCAGACGTCGGGCACCTCGCCGAGACCGCGACGCGACTGCGCAGCGAGTACCCGGAGCTCGAGATCTGCGTGAGCATGGGTCTGCTTGCCGACGGTCAGGGCGAGCGGCTCCACGACGCCGGCGTGTTCGCCTACAACCACAACCTCAACACGAGCGAAGCGCGCTACGACGACATCTGCTCGACCCACACGTACGAGGACCGGGTCACGACCGTCTCCGACGCCCATGCCGCGGGCCTCTCGCCGTGCTCCGGAGCGATCTTCGGCATGGGCGAGTCGGACGACGACATCGTCGACCTCGCACGGTCACTGCGCGCGCTCGACCCCGCGTCGGTCCCCGTGAACTTCCTGATCCCGTTCGACGGTACGCCGCTCGCCGGCACCCACGAGCTCACTCCGGAGCGCTGCCTCAAGATCCTGGCGCTGTTCCGCTTCTTCTTCCCCGACGTCGAGGTGCGCATCGCCGGTGGGCGCGAGATCCACCTCGGCGCGCTGCAACCGCTCGCGCTGTACGTCGCCAACTCCATCTTCGTGGGCGACTACCTGACGAGCGAGGGGCAAGCGGGCGACGCCGACCGCCGGATGATCGCCGACGTGGGCTTCGTCGTCGAGGGAGCCGAAGCCGACGGCGGCGACCGGACCGAGCTCGCGACGAAGGTCGAGCTCCGGCGTCGCGGGCCCGGCAGCACGCGGCCGGCGAACGCTTGACCGATCCCGGCTGACCCCGTGGCCGTCGAGCCCACCACCGAGGGCGACGTCGCGCCCGAACCGACCCTGCGGCCGGTCGCGGGCGCGTTCATCGTGTTCGGCAGCTTCGCCGGGGCCTTCGCGGTCGCGGTGATCGACATCAAGCGGACCTTCGGGCTCTCCGACGTGGGCCTGGGGCTCGTGCTCGCGCTCGGCATCCTCCTCGCGGCCGGCGTGAACGCGGTGGGCGGCGCGCTCACCGACCGGTGGGGCGCCGGCGTCGCGCTCGCCCGCGCGCTGCTGCTGTGGAGCGCGCTGCTCCTCGTCGTCGCCGCGGCCCCGGCGCTCGGCTGGTTCGCGATCGCGTTCACGCTCGCGACCGCAGCCGGCGGCTTCGTCGACGTCGTGATGAACGTGGTCGCGGCGGCGGCACTCTCGCGCCGGCCGGGCCACCTCGTCCGCTTCCACGGGCTGTTCAACGGCGGCGCGGTGCTCGGCGCGGCGGCCACGGGCATCGCGCTCGAGCTCGGGCTGACCTGGCGGTGGGTCTGGGTCGGGATCGCGGTCCTCGGGTTCGCGGTCGCGCTCCTGAGCCACCGCACCCGGCTCCCGAACCCCGCCACCACCGCGCACCCCTCGCTGCTGCGGGCACTCGCCGGGCTCCGCCACGAGGGTCTGGTCGTGCTCGCGGTCGTGTTCGCCGCGTCGGCGATGGTGGAGGGAGGCATCGCGACGTGGGGGGTGCTCTACCTGCGGGGCCACCTCGGGCTCGGCGTGGTCGCCGGTGTGGGCGCGTACGTCGCCGGCGAGAGCCTCGCGACCACGATGCGCATCGTCGGTGGTCCCACCGTCGGGCGGCTCGGGACCCGGCGGGGCGTGGCGTTCGGCGCCGGGCTCGCCGCGGGCGGGATCGCACTGGAGGCGCTGACGTCGGTCCCCGCGGTCGGCGCGATCGGGCTCGCGCTCGTGTGCGTCGGCATCACCGTCGTGTGGCCGCTCCTGCTCGCCGACGTCAACAACGAGGCCCGGCACCCCGCACTCGCGATCGGCGGCGTGACCGCGGCGGGCTACCTCGGCATGGTCGCGGGCCCGCCGATCGTCGGCATCCTCTCGGGCGTCTTCGACCTCGCGACCGGGCTCATGGTCCTGGCCGCGACCGCGGCGTTCGTCGCCCTCACCCCCGCCCACGTCCGCCGCGGCGTGTAGCGCAGCACCCGCACCTCCGACCCGTGCCCGCCGTTTGTGCGTATCCAGTCGCTCTACGACGGAATCCGCACAGACAGGGGCGGGGAAATGGACCTGCCGACGCCTAGATTCCGGGGATGCGGATTCTGGTGACGGGCGCGGGACGGGCCATCGGCCGGGCGACGGTGGTCGAGTGCACGAAGCGCGGCCACGACGTCGTCGCGTCCGCCCGCGACGTCACGTTGCTCGACGACCTCGACGTCGCACAGCGACTGACGCTCGACGTGACCGACGATGCGTCGGTGGCCACGGCGATCGACGCCGCCGGCGAGCTCGACGCCGTCGTGAACAACGCGGCGCTCCAGAGCCGCGGCCCGATCGAGGGCTACCCGATGGCGCAGCTGCAGGCGATCGTCGACACGAACACCTACGGCCCGGTACGCGTCGCGCAGGCGCTCATCCCGTCCTGGCGCGAACGGGGCTCGGGGATCTTCGTGAACGTCAGCTCGATCCAGGGTCAGGTGTCGACGCCGCTCGAGGGTGCGTACGCGGCGTCGAAGTACGCGCTCGAGGCGATCTCCGAGACCATGAAGTACGAGCTCGGGCACTTCGGCATCCGGGTCGTGATCATCCAGCCCGGATACATCGCCCCGGGGATGAAGCGCGGGCGCAGCACGCGGGCCCCGACGTCTACGCACCGCTGATCGAGCAGTGGGAGGGGACGGACTCGAAGGTGACCGGCCCCGGCGGGCGGCCGGGACCCGAGATCGTCGCCCACGCGATCGCCGACGCGATCGAGGACCCGGAGCCGCCGCTGCGGGTGCCCGTCGGCTCCGACGCGGAGATGGTGCTCGGGGCGCGCCGCCAGCTCGACGACGCGGCCTTCGAAGCCGCGATGCGCGCCACCCTCGACCTGCAGTGGTGAGCGTCCGGGGCACTACTCGGACGAGGTCCAGTCGACGTCCAGGTTCGCGATCGCGTCGGGGTGCCTGCGGAACCACTCGCGCGCGTACGGGCAGAGCGGGACCACCGTCAGGCCGTCGCGTTCGGCCCGCGCGATCGCGCCCTTGACCAGCTCGCCCGCGAGACCGTGGCCGGCCAGCTCCTCGGGGACCTCGGTGTGGATCAGCACCAACCGATTCGCGTGGAGCCGGTAGGTCAGCTCGCCGGTGCGCCCGTCCACGGTCACCTCGAACCGGCCCAGGGCCGGGTTGTCGACGACATCGCTCATGAAAGGCGCTCCTCGGGGAGGGAACCGGCGCCCGGGCGGCACCGGTGACGGGACGGTCAGGGAACGAGCGGCGCGAGCGCGTCCGCGGCTCGGGCGAGGACGTCGAGGTGCGCGTCGAGCGTGCCGAGATCGGCGTTCATCGTGTTGACCGCGAGGTGCGTCGCGCCGGCGTCGCGCCAGCGGCCCGCCTCCTTCACCAGGCGCTCGACCCCTCCGGCCTCGGTCCAGCTGATCCGGCCCTCGACGCCGATGGCCGACGGATCGCGCCCGGCGTCGACCGCGGCCTGCCGGACCGTCGCCCACGCCGCGTCCAACTTCGGGCCCGGCGGGACCTGCGGGAACCAGCCGTCGGCGATCCGGCCGACCCGCCGCAGCGCGACATCGGCGACGGCCCCGATCCAGACCGGGATCGGCCGCTGCACGGGAAGCGGGGCGAGGCCCGCCGCGGTGACCTTCTCGTACGCACCGTCGTGGGTCACCGCGCGTTCGGTCCACAGCGCGCGCATCAGCTCGACCTGCTCGTCGATCCGGCGTCCGCGGTCCGAGAAGTCCTGGCCGAGCGCCTCGTACTCGACCGGGTTCCATCCGAGCCCGACGCCGAGCCGGAAGCGCCCACGGGTCAGGAGATCCACCTCGGCGGCCTGCTTCGCGACGAGCGCGGTCTGGCGCTGAGGCAGGATGATGATGCCGGTCACGAGCTCCAGCGACGTGACCGCGGCCAGGTAGCCGAACATCACGAACGGCTCGTGGAACGTCGTGTCGACGTCGTAGGGCCCCGGCCACGGCGTGTGCGCCACGGGATCTGCGCCGAGCACGTGGTCGTACGCGAGCACGTGCGCGAAGCCGAGCTCCTCGACCCGTTCGGCGTAGGCGCGCACCGCGCCCGCGTCGCCACCGAGCTCGGTCTGGGGGAACACGACACCGGTGCGCACGTCGACGGCCTCCTCGCGTGGGTCACGACGGACGCTATCCCCGCGCCGATGGCTCCCGAATCCGCTAGTGGCATAGTCTCTGCCAAAACCCGGAAGGGAGCGGACGTTGCCGACCTACGACGAGTTCCAGGGAACGATCGGGACCACCCACCACGAGTCGACGCCGTGGTTCGCCGCGCCGTTGCACCCGGGCGAGGACGCGCCGAACGTCGTGGTCGTCCTGCTCGACGACACCGGCTTCGCGCACTTCGGCTGCTACGGCTCCGAGATCGAGACCCCGAACATCGACCGGCTCGCGGCCAACGGGCTCCAGTACACGAACTTCCACGTCACGCCGCTCTGCTCGCCGACGCGTGCCGCGCTGCTCACCGGTCGCAACCACCACAGCGTCGGGATGCGCGGCGCTCGCGAACTTCAACACCGGCTACCCGAACATGACCGGGCACATCTCGAACCACGCGGGGACCGTGGCCGAGGTGCTGCGCGACGAGGGCTACACCACGTTCGCAGTGGGCAAGTGGCACCTCTGCCAGATGGCCGACGCGTCGCCCGCGGGACCGTTCGACCAGTGGCCGCTCCAGCGTGGGTTCGACCGGTTCTACGGCTTCCTCGAAGGTGAGACCGACCAGTACGCGCCCGACCTCACCTACGACAACCACCGGGTCCACGCGCCCGGGACCGCCGCCGACGGCTACCACCTCAGCGAGGATCTCGTCGACCGCGCGCTCGGGTTCATCCACGACGCCAGGTCGGTGAGGCCGGACCGTCCGTTCTTCTGCTACCTCGCGTTCGGCGCCACCCACGCACCGCACCAGGCTCCGCCCGAGTACCTGGCCAAGTACCGGGGTCGGTTCGACGAGGGGTGGGACGTCGCCCGCGAGCGGTGGTTCGCGCGCCAGCTCGAGCTCGGCCTGGTGCCCGAGGGCACGGAGCTCGCGCCCCGCAACACCGGCGTCGAGCCGTGGGACGAGCTGTCGGACAACCAGCGCGCGCTCGCGGCGCGCCTGCAGGAGGCGTTCGCCGCGTTCCTCGACCACACCGACGTCCAGATCGGTCGCTTGGTCGATTCCCTGCGCGAGCTCGGTCAGCTCGACAACACGCTGCTGTTCGTGCTCGCCGACAACGGTGCGAGCCAGGAGGGCGGACCGTTCGGCGTCCTCCACGAGATGAAGTTCTTCAACGGGATCCTCGAGACCCCGGACGAGGCGATCGCGCACATCGACGAGATCGGTGGCCCGCACAGCCACTCCAACTACCCCTGGGGTTGGGCGCAGGCGGGCAACACGCCGTTCAAGTGGTACAAGCAGAACACCCACGAGGGCGGCGTCCACGTCCCGCTGATCGTGCACTGGCCGAACGGCATCGCCGAGCGCGGCGGCATCCGCCGCCAGTTCCACCACGTCAACGACATCGTGCCGTCGATCTACGACGTGGTCGGCGTCACACCCCCGTCGGTCTACCGCGGCCTCGACCAGCTCCCGGTCACCGGCGTGTCGATGCGATATACGTTCGAGGACTCGGCCGCGTCGAGCCGGAAGTCCGTGCAGTACTTCGAGATGGTCGGCCACCGCGGCATCTACGCCGACGGATGGAAGGCGGTGACCCGCCACACCGCGGGGGTCCCGTTCGACGACGACATCGTGGGAGCTGTACCACGTCGCCGAGGACTTCTCGGAGTGCCACGACCTCGCCGCGACGATGCCCGACAAGCTGGCGGAGATGGTGGCGCTCTGGTGGCGCGAGGCCGAGGCGAACGGCGTGCTCCCGCTCGACGACCGGCTCATCGAGCTGTTCGGCGCGCGCTTCCAGGACCGCACGCCGCACCCGTCCAGCCGGCAGTACACCTACTGGCCGCCGATGTCGCCGCTGCCCGCCCAGGCCGGTGCCGCGCTCGGCGGGCGCGGCTGGGACATGACCGCGACGCTCGACACGCGGGGCCGACGACGAGGGGGTGCATCTACGCGAGTGGGACCGAGAACGCGGGGTTCAGCTTCTTCGTCCAGGGCGGCGAGCTCGTGTTCGACTACAACGCGTTCGGCGACCACCAGATTCTCGTCGTCGGATCGCGAGGTTCCCGTCGGCGACAGCCGCGTCGGCGTCCAGGTGCGCCGTACCGGACCGCGCACCGGAACCGTCGCGCTGCTGATCGACGGGGAGCGGTGCGGCGAGCGCGACCTGCCGCTGCTGATGACCGTGATCTCGAGCGTCGGCCCCAGCGTCGGCTACGACAACGGCTCCGCGGTGAGCGACCGCTACGAGAGCCCGTTCCCGTTCTCCGGGACGCTCCACCGCGTCGACATCGACGCGGACCCGGAGCAGCAAGCACCACGACCCCGCGGACGTCGCCGAGGCCGAGATCCGCGCCGAGGCGGCGCGCCAGTGACCGAACCTCGCAGCCGACGAGGCCGGCGGTCGACGGCCGGACCGCGCGGCGGGACCGCAACCGCGACCTCGTGCTGGACGCGGTGATCGACTGTTCACCGAAGGGACAGCTGGCGCCGAACGCGGCCGACGTCGCCGAGCGTTCCGGGGTGTCGCTGCGGTCGGTCTACCGGTACTTCGAGGACCAGGACGCGCTCGTGCGTGCGGCGATCGCACGCCACGCGGAGCGCGTGGCACCGCTGCACGAGGTCCCGGACCTCGGGATCGGGCCCTTCGACGAGCGGGTGCGCGCGCTTCGTGGCGTGGCGGATCCGCCTCTACGAAGCCGCGGCACCGACCGCGCGCGCTGCAGCTGGTGCGAGCGCCGACGAACCACTACCTGCGCCGACGAGATGGCCCGGGCGCGCGAGGCGCTGCGGGTGCAGACCGAGGCGATGTTCGAACCCGAGCTCGCGGCGATGAGCGCGGCCGAGCGCCGGGCCGCCGCGGCCGCGCTCGACACGCTGCTCCAGTTCGAGAGCGCCGAGCACCTGCGCGTGCGGCTCGGCTTCACCCCGGCGCAGACCGCCGACGTCCTCCGCCGCACCCTCACCGCCCTCCTCACCTGACCCCCCCCACGCGCTTTGGCGTCGCACACCCCCGTCCGCGGTGGGTACCTGACGCCAAACCGGGAGGGGGCGGTTCGCGGCGGGGTGGGTCAGGCCCAGCCGCCGGCGTAGGCGACGAACTGGCCGGTGGTGAAGCGGCTGGTGCCGTCGAGGAACACCGCGCAGAACGCCGCGCACTCCTCGACGGTGCCGAGCCGGCGCAACGGCACCGCGGCCTCGAGCTGCGCGCGGACCGCGGGGTCGGTGCCGCCGGTCGCGCGGAGGAACTCGGGGAAGTCCATGAAGTTGGTGCCGACCGCGTTCGACCTGCACGCCCTTGCGCGCGACCTCGTCGGCGACGTTGCGCACGAGGTGGTTGGCGGCGGCACGCGCGCGGAGGAGTACAACGGCGCGCCCGGGGTCGGCGCGCGCGCCCGACGCGCTCGGTGACGACCAGCACCTGGCCGTCGCCCTGCTCGACCATCGGCGGGACCACCGCCTTGAGGAAGTGGTACGGCGACTCGAGGCAGCCGGCGACGACCGCGCGCAGGTCGTCGATCGTCGACTGCAGGAACCGTCCGGTCACGACGCGGCCCGAGAACGCGGCACGCGGCGTCGATGCGCCCGAAGCGCGCCAGCCCGGCGGCGACGAGGCGCGCCGACGCTTCGGGATCGCGCGAGGTCCTTCACGCCGGTGACGACCTCGACCGCGGCGCCCGACGCCTCGAGCTCGTCGACCAGCCCGTCCTCCGGGTCGCCGACGACCAGGTCGTGGCCCCGGACCGCGAGGATCCGGGCGAGCGGGGGCCCGATGTAGAAGTCGGTGTTGGCGACCGAGCGCGACGCCGCCGGGGTCCCGAGTCAGCAGTCATGTGGCAAAGCTACTGCCACAACCGGCGCCGGGCGAACGCGCGGCGACGAGCGCGCAACGCGGACGAGTGGGCTAGGCCTCGGCGAGGCGAGCGTGGACCCAGGTGATGATCGTCGTCAGGTAGTCCGGCGAGCTCGACGGGTCGGTGTTCGTGAGCCCGCCCTTGTTCGTGACCACATGGGTCGAGCAGTCCTTGACGGGGTCCGCGTCGACGCACAGCGGCAGGTTCATCGAACGGCTCGTCGGCCCCCGCGCGGCGATGGCCCGGCGCAACGGCTCGTGGACGCAGTCGGTCATCCCGAGGGTGGCGGTCGTCCCGTCGTGCAGCGGGCACGCGACCGGCGGCGAGCCGCACGTGTTCTGGTCACCGTGGTTCCAGATGTTGAGGAGCGGGACGGTGAGCCGGCCGCTCGCGACCAGCTTGTCGACCTCGTTGTTCACGTTCGCGATGTCCGGGTGGATCCGAGCCGCGACCCCGGCCTGGCGGGCCGGGTCGTTCTTGTCCGTGCAGATGCCCGCGGCATAGCCCGCCTGCATCGCTTCGACGTTCACGACGCTCGCGTCGGCAACGACCCCGGCGGGCGGGATCCCCTGGAGCTGCATCGCCCACGCGACGTAGTACGCACCGGCCGAGCCCGCGCTCCCACCGTGCAGGAACGTCTTGGTCGTCGGGTAGAGGCTCTGCGCGTACTGGATCGCGGCCTTGGTCGCGATGAGCCCGTCGGTCGGGCGGGGCTTGCCGTCGGGCGTGGTGTACGGGTTGTGCGGGTCGGGCGTGTTCAACCCGCCGTAGATCTCGTGGCTGCAGTAGGAGACCGCGAGCGTGCGGAAGCCGGCGGCGTCGTCACGCACGCGGGCGAGGAGTCCGCTGTTGTCGAGGCTGGTGTTCAGCCCGGCCGGGCCCTCCTCGACCTTCTGGTTGGCGTTCGGGATCGGGTTGCCGTTCTCGTCGAAGTAGCCGGCGCCGCCGCCGTGCATGAACGCCCACAGCGGCCGGGCCGCGGTCTTCGAGGATCCGAGCTTCGTGCCGATGACGAAGGTCTGGTACCCGCTGACGCTGCAGGGGTAGGCCGTGTTCCGGTAGAAGTCGTAGTTCCAGCCGTCGAGCGTCTTCGAGCTCACGAGCTGGATGGAGCTGGTGTCGCCCTGGGTCGACAACGGGGGGACGCACGCGGCGGTGATCAACGCCACGAGCGCAACCGCGGCCATTGCTCCGAACCGACGCATCCCCACTCCTCCGTTCGACGACGGCGTACCTCACCACTCGCGCACCAGCACCGCGTGAGGTGATTGTGAGCGAATCGTAAGGTCGCACTCGTTACGCTCCGTCCCATGCCGGAGCTGGGCGACGCGATCGACCGCCTCGCGGCCGAGACCGGCTTCGCCGGCGTCGTGCGCGTCGACCGCGACGCGACCACCGAGCTCGTCGCCGCCTACGGGCTGGCGGACCGCCGCTGTGGGCGGCCGAACACCGTCGACACGCAGCTCTGCGTCGCGAGCGGGAGCAAAGGCATGACCGCGCTCGCGGTCGTCGCGCTGATCGAGGAGGGCCTGCTCGAGCTCGGGACGACCGCCCGATCGGTGCTGGGCGCGGATCTTCCGCTGATCGACGACCGGGTCACCATCGAGCACCTGCTCGCCCACCGCTCGGGCATCGGCGACTACCTCGACGAGGACGACGGGGAGATCACCGACTACGTCCTGCCGGTCCCGGTCCACCAGCTCGCCACGACCGAGGCGTTCGTCGAGGTGCTCGACGGGCACCCGCAGAAGTTCGCGCCGGGCACGGACTTCTCGTATTGCAATGGCGGCTACGTCGTGCTGGCACTGATCGCCGAGCGGCTGAGCGCGGTCGCGTTCCACGACCTCGTCGAGCAGCGCGTCTGCGCGCCGGCCGGGATGACCGACTCGGCATTCCTCCGCTCCGACGAGCTACCGGGGCGCGCCGCGGTCGGCTACCTCACGGGCGCGGAGTCGCCACGTACGAACGTCCTGCACCTACCCGTGCGGGGCACGGGTGACGGCGGGCTCTACTCGACCGTCGCCGACTTCCACGCGTTCTGGCCTGCGTTCCTCGACGGTCGCGTCGTCGACGCCGTCCACGTGGCCCACATGACCCGCCCGCACAGCGACGCTCCCGCCGAGTCCAAGCGGTACGGCCTCGGGTTCTGGCTCCACGCGACGCACGACACCGTGATGCTCGAGGGATTCGACGCCGGGGTCTCGTTCAAGACCGTGCACGATCCGGCATCGAGGATCACGCACACCGTGATCGCGAACTCGTCCTACGGCGCGTGGCCAATCACCCGCCGGCTGGACGAGCTCCTCGACCTGGAGTGACCGCGCGAGCGCCGGCACCACCGCGGACTCAATCGGCGTCGTGGAAGATGAGCCCGAGCGTGCACCGCTCGCCTTCGCGCACGGCGCTGACCCCGTGGCGCATCAGAGCGTTCGCCCAGCCGCGCTTCGTGCGGATCGGTCGGTCGCGCGTCGTGAGGACGACGGCGTGGCCACGAGGGATCGTGACTGACGTCGCTCTCGACTGTGCGCGCGGTCGTTGCTCGACCACGACCAGCTCGCCACCGGTGTAGTCCTCGACGGGAGCGTCGAGCCCGATCACCACCTGCAGCGGGAACACGAGGTCGCCGTAGAGGTCGCGGTGCAGCGCGTTCCAACCGCCGGGGCCGTAGCGGAGGAGCAACGGGGTCGGCCGCCGCTGCCCCGCCGTGTGGCACTGCTCGAGCCAGGTGTCGAAGTCGTCGGGCCAGGCCGCGGGCTGCGCGCGGCGCGCCGCCCACTCGCGGGCGATCGGCAGGAGGTGGGGCCAGAACGCGGCTCGCAGTGCCGCGACGAGCTCCGGGAGCGGTCGGTCGAAGTAGCGGTACTCCCCCGCTCCGAAGCGGTGCCGCTCCATGTCCACCGTCGAGCGGAAGTGCCCATCCTCGTCGTAGAGGTCGGCGATCGTCCGGCAGGCGTCGGCATCGAGCAGCGGACCCGTGCACGCGACGCCGACGTCGTCGAGCTCGGTGCCGATGCCGGCCCAGTCGAGCCCGTCGACGCGGCGGGCCACCGCGGGCGGAGTCGTCGCGGTCGTCGTCGGCACCGTCATCGTGCCCCCTCGAGCGCGAGCAGCACAGACTTGGCCTCGACGCCGCCGCCGTACTGCCCGATCGTCCCGTCGCTGCGGACGACGCGGTGGCACGGCACGACGATCGGCACCGGGTTGTGCCCGCACGCGGTGCCGACGGCCCGGACCGCGGCCGGGCTCCCGGCCGCCCGCGCGACTGCGGCATAGGTCTCCGTCGCGCCGTACGGGATCTGGGGAAGGTGCGTGATCACCGCCAGGCGGAATCCGTGCACGAGCTGGAGGTCGAGCGCCAGGTCGAAGTGACGCCGGCGGCCGGCGAAGTACTCGTCGAGCTCGCGCGCGACGGTGTCGGTCCGGCGCCCCGACCGCAGGATCCTCGGGCTCACCGTGGCCGCGAGCTCGGCGAGGACCGCGTCCTGGCCCTCGCGCTCGAACGCCACCCGGACGAGCCCGACCGGGGTCGCCGCGACCAGCAACGGACCGATCGGCGTCTCGACGATCCGATAGGCCACGTCGAGCACCCCATGGGCATCGGCGCGCGCCGCCAGGTCCTCCCGGAGTGTGGCCAGCTCACTCGGGTCGGGCTCGCCGATCGCCTCGCGCAGTCGCGCGACGGTCGTCGTGTCGTTGCTCATCGGTTCGGGTCCTTTCGGTAGCTCGCACGGAGCTTCGCGATGCCGTCCGCGGCGCTGCGCCGGGCGGCGGCCTCGGTGGTCTCGAGGCGCGCGGCGATCTCGGGGTACGGGAGGTCGGCGAGGTAGCGGAAGACCACCGCGGTCCGCTGGCGGTCCGGAAGCGCGTCGAGCGCGGCGCGCAGGTCGTCGTCGGGCGTCAGGTCCGGGTCCTCGGTCGGGCGCTCGGGAGGCTCGGCAGCCGGGGTCGCGCGCCGCGATTGCCGGCGGAGCACGTCGACGGCCTTGTGGTGCGCGATGGTGACGAGCCAGCCCCGGACGTTGCTGTCCGGCCGCAGCTCGGGGTACGCCCGCAGCGCGGCGAGGAAGGCCTCGGACCACGCGTCCTGGGCGTCGTCCCGGCCGAGCCGCGCCCGACAGACCCGCATGACGACCGGGCCGTGCTCCTCGACGATCTCCTCGAACGGGCGGTCCGGCACGGCGTCGGCTCAGCCGAACCCGGTCTCGCGCACGGTGATGCTCAGGCGGCCCGGCGGGAGCCCGAGCCCGTGGGGCGCGGTGCCGGGGAACACCTTCGGGACGCCGTGGAAGATCCGACGGGTCGGGCCGCCGAACACGAAGAGGTCGCCGCTGCGCATGTCGACATCGGTGAACGGGCCGGTGCGCCGCTCGACGCCCGCGAGACGGAACGTGCACGAGTCGCCGAGGCTGATCGTGACGACGGGCGCGCCCGAGGGCTCCTCGCCGTCCTGGTGCAGCCCGAGATGCGCATCCGGTGCGTACAGGTTCACGATCGCGGCGTCCGGTGCGAACGCCCGCGCTTCGGGGTCGTCGGCGCCGTACGCCTCCGCGACGGCGGCGCGCGCGAGAGCGACGATCTGCTCCGGGAGTGGCTTCACCGGTGCACCGTCGGTGTCGTCGGCGGTGCGCGCGTACGCGTACGGGTACCAGTGCCAGCCCAGGCACACCGACTGGACCGTCATCAGGTGACCGGTCGGCACGCGCGGATGGCGGAGGCCCGCGGGTGGCTCGGCCCACCCGCGGAACTGCTCCACGAGGTGTCTCTGCATGCCGAGGTCGAGCCAGTCGGGCACGTGCACCGCGCGGGGCAACGGCTCGGCGCGCCGGCGCGGCGGCTCGAGCCCGGTGATCGCGAGCGGGAGCTGGTCCGGCGCGGAGCCGGCCCCGCGGCGCGGGGTCAGGACCGTCGGCACGCCCCCGAGCCGGCTGCGGGCGCCGCCCCGCCGCGCCGTGGGGGTGGGCGCGGGCCTGGGTGTGGGCGCGGGCGTGGGCGCGGGTATGGACGGCTTCATACCCTGCGAACGCTCGGGACGGTCCGGCTGTGAGCCCACATCCGAAAATACCCGGGAGCGATTGCCGCAACCTTCTCGGAGCCGCCGCGATCCCCGTCAGCCCCCACCGAGCGGGGACGATGCCAGCAGGCGGTCGATCAGGGACCCGAGCATCTCCGCGAACGCCTCGTCGAAGCCGGCTTCGGCGTGGCCGAACTCGGGGAGGACGACCAGCTCGCGGGGTTCGCCGAGCCGGTCGTACAGCTCGTGCGCGTCGCGCAAGGGGACGTACCGGTCCCGGCCGCCGTGGACGATCGCCACCGGGACCGGCGCGATCTCGGCCGCGAGGTCGAGCGGCGGGGACGCGACCGGGGCGCGCTGGGGATCAACCCGCGTGCCGTAGCGGACGAGCAGGCGCCGCCCCCGCTCGGTGCGCACCAGGGCGCTGAGCAGCCACGCCCGCGGCAGGCGGGGCTCGCGCCCGTCGGCCGGGCTGCTGATCGCCACCACCGCGTCGACCTTCCCGCCGAGCCCCGCGTGCCGCAACGCCACGAAGGCACCCATCGAGGCACCGACGCTGACCACGCGACCGTGCCGGCGGCGCGCGTAGGTGACGAGCGCCTCGAGGTCGTGCACCTCGCGGTTCCCGAGCGTCGAGAGCCCGCCGCTCTCCCCGTGACCCCGGAAGTCGGCGGTGTAGACCGCGAACCCGCGCCCGGCCAGGTGCCGGGCGAACGCGACGACCTTGCGGTTGTGCTGCGAGCCGGTGAACCCGTGGCCGAACACCACCGCCACATCGGCGTCTGCAGCGCCGTACCCCCGCGCGCTGAGCAGAACCCCGTCCACGGTCACGACGGGAAACGCGCGTGGCGCCGAGCGCAGGTCAGTCGACGAGGTTCACGTGCTCCTCGTGCGTCTTGATCTCCTTGCCGTTCTTCTCGAGCGCCACGGTGATCCCGTCGCCCAGGACCTTCTTGTCGACGATCGCGCCCCGCTCGCCCTTGAAGTCGCCGTGGGTCACGACGACCTTGTCGCCGACCTCGAACTTCGCCATGCGCGCGTCCTCCGCTCTCGCGACTCTTCGAAGCTCTCTCCCGGCCGATCGCCACACCCGCGGTCGACCCGGTGGCCGGGAGCGGCTCTCCGTCCGAGACGCGACCATAGGCCGCGTGCGGACAGCACGATGGCGCCGCTCGTGAAGAGCACGGGCATCGTGAGCTCCTCGACCGGGACACCCCAGATGTGGGCGATCACGACGGATACGACCGCCGGGACGCCCGGGACTCAGCGGTCGGCGCGCGGGTCCACCGGCACGGGCCCGGGGGGCGGGTGAGGCGCTCGGCCTCGGGGAGCCCGAACGGCCAGCGCGCCTCCTGGGTCATACCCTTACTCGAGCAACCCGGCGTCGGCGTCGGTGACCGCGGCCGGGTCGACGCCGGCGCCGCCCGCCGCGCTGCTCGCGTACGCGGCGAGCGCGAACCGCAGCACGTCGACCGCGTCCTCGCCGCTCCAGAGCAGCGGTCCGTCCCCGGTGTGGAGCCAGCGCAACCAGTGTCGGCCCGAGTTCCGGAAGCTGCTCGCCCAGTCGTCGTCGAGCGCGTGGAAGCTGCGCATCTCGCCCGCCGTGTAGATCTCGAGGCTCGGCTGCTGGATCCCCCGGCCCGTGCAGCGGTTCACGCGCCCGTACCCCGCGCGGCCGGTGATCTCCCAGCGCTCGTCGTTCGTGTAGTAGTCCGAACGCAGGTACAGCTCCGGCGCGAGGGTGATGTCCCACACCCCGCGGATCCCGTTCGCGTGCTCCCAGCTGATCGTCGACGGCGCGTCGATCGACACCCCCGGCACCACCTCGGTCGCACCGACCCACGCGCGCACCTCGGCGATCGGTCCGAAGAGCCAGAGCGCGGTCGCGAGCTTGTGCCACCCGTCGTCGAACACGAGGATCCCGCGACCGAGCTGCATCTGTTGGAACTGCCACTGGTAGCTGCTCATCGGGACGTCCCAGCCGCCCTGGCCGCTCGCCACCATCTTCAGGTGGTAGCCGGCGACGTCACCGAGCTCGCCGGACTCGACGGTGGCCTTGAGCATCCGGAGCGGCTCGTAGAACAGGTAGTTCTCCATGACCCGCAGCACCCGGTCGTTCGCTCGCGCCGCGTCGAGCATCTTCTCGGCGTCGACGATCGTGTTGCACATCGGCTTCTGGAGGTTGACGTGCCAACCGTGATCGAGCAGCTCGCGGACGCCGTCCACGTGCAGCGGGATCGGCAGCAGCGCCTCCACCGCGTCGACCTCCAACCCGGACGCCGCGAGCTTCGCAGTGGATGCGAACGTCCGCGCCCCGGGCCACGCGCGCCCGCGCTCCTCGCGCCGTTCCTCGCTCGGGTCGACGAGAGCGACGACCTCGACGTCTGGGTTGTCGACGTAGGCGCGGATGTTCAGGTCGAAGATGCGACCGAGGCCGACGACCGCGGCGCGCACGGGACGCTCGTACGGGAGGAAGCTCATCGGGCGGGCGCCGGCGCGAGCTGCTCCATGAACTCCAGGCGGATGCCGCCGGGTGCCTCGACGAACGCGATGCGCCGCGTACCGAACGTCCCCTCGACGATCGACGGCCCCCACACCACCGCATGGCCCTCGAGCTGCGCATCGAGGTCGTCGGTGAAGAGCGCGGGGTGGAGGAAGCCCTCCGCGGGAAGATCCACCTCGTCCTCGTAGATCGCGCGCGTGAACAGCGTGATCATCACCGGGCCGAGGTGCACGTCGGCGCGCTCCCCGTTGCCCCAGTGCATCCGGTCCCGCACGTCTCCGCCCGCCCGCTCGTAGTACGCGCACGCGGCGTCCAGGTCCGCGACCTTCACCGCCAGGTTCGCCATCCCCGTGACCGCCACCGCGCCTCCCGACCTGACACCGACGTCAGGGACAGTACCCGGCGCGCCCGTAGGATCGGCCCGTGGAGCGCTTCGAGGTCCGATCCCGACTCGCCGCTCCGGCGGACGCGATCTGGGCGTGGGTCACGACGCCCGCCGGCACCAACGACGAGACGAGACCGGTGATGCGCATGATCGTCACCGATCGCATCGGCTTCGAGCTCCGGGAGGGCCTTGCCGTCCTCCCCGGATTCCCGCGGCTGGCGCGGGCCGCGCTCCACCGGTTCTTCCGGCATCGCCATCACCGGCTCACGCGCCGGTTCGGCGCGCCGTGACCAGGATCCGGCGCGAACCGCCGCGGTTCCGGTCCGCCCGGGTCGCCGCGGTCGAGCCCCGCTCCCCGTGGATGGTGCAGGTCACGATCGAAGGCCGGGCCCTCGAGGGGCTCGGCGTGGACGAGCCCGCGGCGAGCGTGCGGCTCCTGCTGCCGTCGCCCGGGACCGACGACCTCGTGGTGCCCGAGTGGAACGGCAACGAGTTCCTGCTCCCCGACGGGAGCCGCCCGACGATCCGGACGTTGACCCCATCGCGCAAGCGCGCCGACGCGCGCGAGCTGGTCCTCTCGATCGTCCTGCACGAGGGCGGCGTCGCGTCCGCGTGGGCCGCCGCGCACCCCCTCGACGCCGAGGTCGCGCTGTCCGGCCCGGGCCGCGGCTACACGGTGGACCCGGAGGTATCCGACCTCCTCCTCGCCGGCGACGAGTCCGCGATCCCCGCGATCGAGCAGCTCCTCGAGGTGCTCCCGGCCTCGGCCTCGGTGCAGGTCCACGTCGAGGTGGCCCACCCGGACGCTCGCCTCCCGCTCCACGAACGGCCCGGCGTGACGATCGGGTGGCACGACCTCCCCGCGGGCCACGAGCCCGGCGACACGCTCGTGCGCGCGGTTGCCGGCGCGCGGATCGGCCCGAGCACGAGGGTGTGGGCCGCCGGTGAGGCTGCGGCGATGCAACGGATCCGCAAGCACCTCTTCGACGCGCGCGAGCTCGCGCGTCCGCAGGCCGTCGTGCGGGGCTACTGGAAGCGCGGGCGCGGCGGCGACGCGGACGGCTGAGGCCGCGGCGTTCGACGCCGCAACCTGGAGTCCGCCGGCGTAGAGGCCTCAGCCCGGGGCGCCGTCTCCGGGATGGTGCTCGTGGAGGTGGTTGCGCTCCTCGGCCCGGGCCTCGGCGAAGCGAACGCTCTCGTAGCCGATGAGCAGGGCGACGAGCCCGGTCACGCCGGCGAGGGCGGCCAGCGCGGCCACCGAGGCCCACAGTGGGATCAGCAGAACCAGCACGAGCGCGACGACGCTTCGTTGCACGCTCCACAGCCCTACCGCCCGCCGCTTGAACGCGACGTGGGCGGCGAGGTAGAGCGCCACCCCACCGGCGAGCGCGACCGCGGGCACGAGGTGCAGTGGCGCGCTGACGTGCGCCAACGTCGTCTTGATCCCGAACGCGGCGAGCACCACGCCCGCCACCATCGGGAAGTGGAGGTAGGAGTACGCGTCGCGTGCGAGCTCGTTGCGCTCCCGCCCCGCGGGGATCGCGGCCAGCCGGCGCGCCGCGACGATCGCGGCGACGTCGAAGTACGCCCACCACAGCCCCGCGGCGAGGAACACCCCCAGCACCGCGCCGGTGATGACCTCGGCGCTCAGGGCGACGCCGGCCCCCACGCCGATCGCGACGACGGACTCCCCCAGGGCGATGATGACGATCAGCCCGTGACGCTCCGCGAAGTGGGCCGGCACGAGCTGCCAGCCCGCCGCACCGAAGAAGTACGGCCCGGCCATGTCGGCGACGAGGGCGACGGTCCACAACGCGTCGCGCATGCCCCCGTTCGCGATCGCACCCGCGATGATCAGCCCGGATGCGAGCGCGGTGCTGATCGCGAGCCCAATCACGGACTTGCGGAGCTCGGCGTCTTCGCGGCTCGCGAGCAGGAACAGCGCGATGTGTGCGACCCGCACCACCACGAACGCGACCGCGAAGGTGAGCGCCTCGTCCCCGAACGCCTCGGGGACGGCGAGCGCGGCGACGAGGAACGCGGCCATCGCCGCGAACATCACGAGCCGCACCGCACCCTCTTCGGGATCGAGCACGCTCGTCAACCAGGCGTACCCGACCCACGCCCACCAGAGCACCCCGAGCACCAACATTGCCTGGCCGACGCCAGCCCAGCTCGGCCGGTCCACCATCACCGCGGTGCACTGGGTCAGCGCGAGCACGAAGACCAGATCGAAGAACAGCTCGAGCGGCGTGACCTGCTCGCCGTCTCGGCGGACGGCCCGGATCCGGGACGGTCCACCGTGGTTTTCCGCCATCGCGCGGCATTCTCGCACGGGGCCTGGAGGGCGCGCCGCCGGCAGGAGATCTTCGGGCTCTCGCCCCAGTTCGCGCTGGGCCGCGCCGTCGCCGACCGAAACACGATGGTCCGCCACGACCTCTCCGACCTCCGGCATGCCCACCACCGCCGCCGTCAGACCAGCACGCGCATCTTCTCGACGAGCTGCTCGAACATCGGATAGGTGCTCGTGCCGCCGATCGCGTCGATCGACGGCTTCCAGAGCTCGAAGCGGTCGATGAGCCGGCGGCCGAGCAGCAGCTCGACGAGCTTGATGTCGAAGCCGCCGTACTCCTCGAGCGCGCCCAGCTGCTCGAAGTAGTCGAGCTCGCGGTACAGCACGTACACGTTGACGGAGTTCTCGGCAATGAAGCCGACGAACGCGTCGCGCAACGCCTCGCTCGACTCGTACTGCCCGACGAAGCGACGGGTCTCGACCAACGGTGGCTCGTTCCAACGTCGAATGAAGTCCCCCGCCATCTCGGCCTGCCGTCCGATGCGCGCCTCGCGGACCTGTTGCCCGGCGAAGATCGCGGCCCCGATCGCGCTGATCAGACCGATCGCTCCGATCGCGGTCGCGATCGCGGTGACCTGCTCGGCCCAGTTCGGCATGCTGCCTCCTCGTCCGACGCCCGGGCGCCGGACGGTCCGGGCCCGGCTGCCAGTCTGGACGCCGGGACGACACCGACGTCGCGGCTCAGAGCTCGCGGGTCGAGTGGATCCGGAGCTCGTTGCCATCGGGGTCGGTGAGGACGGCCCACGGGGAGTCGCCCCCGCCCCCGTCGGCCCGCGTGGCGCCGAGGTCGATGAGGCGGCGGGCCTCGGCGTCCACGTCCCCCGCGGGCGCAACCAGGTCCAGGTGGAGCCGGTTCTCCGCCTGCTTCGGCTCGGGCACGCGCACGAGGTCGAGGTCCGGGGGCCGACCACGCGGGTGATGGAGGCTGGTGATCCCGTCCGCCTCGAACCCGACGGCCCATCCCGTCGCCGCAGCCCAGAAGCGCGCCAGCGCGGACGGATCGAGCGCGTCCACGACCACCGCTGCGAGCGCGCCCGTGCCGCGGTAGCGGTCCCGCGGCTCGAGCACGCAGAGCTCGTTGCCGAACGGATCGGCGAGCACGACCCACGGCACCGCACGCTGACCGATGTCGACCGGCGTCGCGCCCGATGCGACGAGACGGTCCACGGTCTCGCGTTGGTCCGGCGCACTCTCCGACGCGAGGTCGAGATGGATGCGATTCTTCACGGTCTTCGGCTCGGGCTCCGCGAGGAAGACGAGCGCCGGATCCCGCTCGTCCCCGACCGGCGCGATCTCGGCCTCGCCGGAACCGGACGCGACGACGCGCCAGCCGAGGGCGTCCGCCCACCATCGAGCCGACGCGACCGGGTCGGCCGCGTCCACGCCGACTGAGACGAAGCGCGAGGTCACGCGCCCTCGAGCAGGCTCACCGAGCGATCATCCCAAACGCCTCGCCCACGCGCCGCGCCTCGCTGCTCACGACCTCGGTGGCGCCGGACGGAGCAGCGCGCCGGACTGGAGACGATCGAGCTCCTCGAGGTGACGTCGGCTCAGGCGGGCGAGCTTGCGCGCCCCGTTCGCGGTCAGCCGGAGGCGGACGGTGCGGTGGTCGTCCGGATCGTGCTCGCGCCGGACGAGCCCGGCGTCCGAGGCCCGGTCGACCAGGCCGACCGCGCTGTGGTGGCGCAGCAGGAGCGACGCCGCGACGTCGCCGAGCGTCGGTCCACGGCGGTCCGGATGGCCCCGGATCGCGAGCAGGAGCTGGTGCTGCGCGGCGGTGACGCCGAGTGCCTCCGCCTGCTCCTCGCTCCAGTGGAGGAAACGCCGGAGCTCGGTCCGGAAGCCGAGCAGCCGCTGGTAGTCCGCGTCGTCGAGCCGGTCGGGCGCCATCACCTTGTATCGTACTACGATATTTCTGTGCAGCGCTTCCGTCCGGCCCGCATCGTCGACGGCCTCTTCGTGGGCATGGAACCGCGAGTGGCCGGCCTCGTGATCGTCGTCGGCGTCACGTCCGGGCTCGTCGGGGCGCTCTTCCTCCTCGTGCTCCATCTGCTCCAGCACGTGCTCTGGCCGACGGAGTGGAGCGGCGCCATCGGGTTCGCGATCCTCGGCGGTGTCGGCCTGTTCGCGGCGCTGGTCACCCGCTTCGTCGGCAGCCCGGGTGACGTCGAGCTGATGGTCGACAACATCCATGTCTCCGGTTCGGCCACCGGGCTGCGCGAGCTGCGGTCGCTCATCCCGATCTCATGGCTGTGCATCGCGTCGGGTGGTGGCATGGGCCCAGAGGCGCCCCTCGTGCAGACGACCGGCTCCCTCGCGTCGTGGGCTGCGAAGCGGGCCGGGGTCGTCGTGCGCGAGTCACGGATCCTGACGATCGCCGGGATGGCCGCCGGGTTCACCGTGCTCTTCGGCGCGCCGCTCGGGTCGGCGATCTTCGCGCTCGAGATGCTGCACCGGAAGGGGCTGCAGTACTACGAGGCGCTACTCCCCGCGGTGCTCGGCTCGCTCGCCGGGTACGCGGTGTACGTCGTCGCGACGGGCGCGGGCCTCCACCCCGTCTTCCACCTCACCGCGCCGGTGACGATGCGCGCGAGCGACCTCGTGTGGGCGTCCGCCGCCGGCATCGGCGGCGCGCTCGTCGCCGTCGCGTTCACCTACCTGAGCACCGCATTGCGCTACGGCGCCCGCAAGCTCCGGCCCGAGCTCCGCCCGATCATCGGCGGGCTCCTCCTCGCCGCGCTCGGGCTGACCTCGACGTACGCGCTGACGTTCGGCGAGGTCCAGATCAACGAGATCCTCGACCACCACGGTGGCACCGTCGCGTTCTTCGCGCTCGCCGCGTTCGCCAAGCTCCTCGGCACGTCGGTCACGCTCTCGTCCGAATGGCGGGGCGGCTTCATCATCCCGCTCTTCTTCATGGGTGCATGCCTCGGGCGCGCGTTCCACGTCGTGGCACCCGGCACGAACGAGGCGGTGATGGTCGCCGCGTTCATGGCGGCCGCGAACGCGGGCGTGACGAAGACGCCGCTCGGGTCCACGCTGGTCGTCAGCGAGATGGGTGGGTTCCGGCTGCTGCCCACCACACTCCTCGCGTCGATCATCTCGTTCGCGTTGACGAGCGAGGTCGGCCTGATCCACACGCAGCGCGAGCGCGACGTCGTCGGCGAGCCGGCCGAGTAGACCGCGCGACCCGACGGCGCCGCGGGCTTGCGCCCGGAGCCGGCTCGGGCGAACATGTGTTCGTGTCCGGTGCCACGATCCTGCACGCCGACCTCGATGCGTTCTTCGCGTCCGTCGAGCAGCGCGACGACCCCCGGCTGCGGGGCCGGCCGGTCATCGTCGGCGGCGGCGTCGTCCTCGCGGCCAGCTACGAGGCCAAGGCGCTCGGCGTCCGCACCGCGATGGGGCTGCGGACCGCACGCCTCCTCTGCCCGCGGGCGGTCGTGGTCCGACCCCGCATGTCCGCCTACTCCGAGGCGAGCACGGCGGTCTTCGAGGTGTTCGCCGACACGACCCCGCTCGTCGAAGGGCTCTCGATCGACGAGGCGTTCCTCGAGGTCGGCGGGCTCGCCCGGATCTCGGGCACCCCGACCGAGATCGCGGTGCAGCTCCGGAGCAAGGTGCTCGACCGGGTGGGCCTGCGCATCTCGGTCGGCGTGGCCCGCACGAAGTTCCTCGCCAAGGTCGCCAGCGCGGTCTCCAAGCCGAACGGGCTGCTCGTGGTGGCCCCGGAGGACGAGCGGGCGTTCCTCGACCCCCTCCCGGTCGAGCGGCTCTGGGGGGTCGGGCGCAAGACCGCCGTGAAGCTGCACGATCGCGGGATCACCACGGTGGGCGAGGTCGCGGGGCTTCCCGAGCGGGTGCTCACGTCGATGCTCGGCGTCGCGTCCGGGGGTCACCTGCACTGCCTCGCCCACAACCGCGACCCGCGCCCGGTCCAGACCGGGCGCCGCCGACGGTCGATCGGGTCCCAGCACGCGCTCGGGCGCGCGCCGAGGTCCGCGGCGGCGATCGACGCGGTCCTCGTTGCGCTCGTCGATCGCGTGACGCGGCGGATGCGCGCCGCCCACCGGGTCGGACGGACCGTCACGCTGCGGCTGCGCTTCGACGACTTCACCCGCGCCACCCGCTCGCACACCCTCGTCCGGGCGACTGCCGAGACGCGCACGATCCTCGGGGCGGCCAGGGACCTGCTCGCGTCCGCTGCGCCGGCGATCGGGCGCAACGGGCTCACGCTCGTGGGCATCAGCGTCGGCAACGTCGCCGACGATGACTCGGTGCAGCTCGAGCTCCCGTTCGACCGTCGGGGCAACGGTGCCCTCGACCAGGCGCTCGACGGCGTGACGGAGCGGTTCGGGCCCGAGGCCGTCACCCGCGCCGTCCTGCTCGGCCGCGACCGCGGCATCTCGATGCCGATGCTCCCCGACTGACGGGCCCCGGCGCGCGCTCAGCCGAATCGCTGCCGCGCGGGAGACACACCAGCGCGCGGTCCTGTAGCTCGCGCAACGCGATCGTCGGACGCGCCGCGAGCGGGTCGTCGGCCGGGACCGCGGCGACGAGCGCCTCGTCCGCGATCTCGACGGATTCGAGACCGCCGGGCGTCGCGCCGCCGATCCCGACGAGCGCGAGGTCGATCGCTCCCGACCGCACCGACTGCACCAGGCGGTCGGAGGTGTCCTCGGTGAGCGCGATGTCGATCCCGGGATGGCCGCGGTGGAAGTCCTCGAGCTGGTCGAAGAGCGCCACGAACGAGCAGGCGGTGATCATGCCGACCGAGACGTGTCCCTGGACCAGGCCCGCCAGATCGTCGGCGACCTGCCGGACGCCCGCCGCGGACGCGAGCGTGGCGCGGGCGTGCGGGAGGACCGCGGCGCCGGCATCGGTGACCCGGACGCGCCGGCCCGAGCGGTCGAGGAGGGTCTGGCCGAGCTCCCGCTCGAGCTCGCGCACCTGGGCGCTGACCCCGGACTGGCTGACGTGGACCCGCGCGGCCGCACCGGTGAAGGTCCCGGCCTCGACCACCGCGACGAAGTACTCCAGCGGGGACCTGGCGCTGACGTCGACCCCGCCGAAGGACGACGCCGGCGCGCGGGCCCAGGTCGTGCGCCGTCAACCCGACGGCTCCTGGCTCCGGGTCATCGACCAGCCGGAGTTCCGCCGCGAGGCGTGAGCGGACGTCATCACCGGGCCGGCCTGCGAAGATGCGCGGGTGGGCATCCGGGGGGCTGACAGTGTCGACGCGTTGACCGAACCGACCTCGGCTCGCCACGCGGTGATCGCCCGCCTGGCGCGGGCCGGCTTCCTCGCGCCGGACGTCGACGTGCGGGCGCTCCTCGAGCGGGCCGCGGGCGACCCGGACCTGCTCGACTCGCTGGTCGCGCGCCGACTCAGCGGTGAGCCACTCGCCTGGATCACCGGCGGCACGCGGTTCTGCGGCCTCGACCTCCGGATCGACCCCGGCGTCTACGTCCCGCGGCCGCAGACCGAGCTGCTCGCCCGCCGCGCCGCGCGACGCCTTCCGGAGTCCGGCGTGGCAGTCGACCTCTGCACCGGGTCGGGCGCGATCGCCGCCGCGCTCGCGGCCGCGCGACCGGCAGCTCGCATCGTGGCGACGGAGCTGGACGAACGGGCCGTGGCGTGCGCCCGGAGCAACGGCGTGGATGCGCTCGCCGGCGACCTCTTCGCGCCGCTGCCGGCCGACCTCGCGGGCCGGGTGGACGTCGTCGTCGCGTGCACGCCGTACGTGCCGACCGGCGCGCTCGCGTTCCTCCAGCGGGACACGCTCACCTTCGAGTCACCGCGCGCGTACGACGGCGGCCCGGACGGCACGAGCCTCCTGCGGCGCGTCGTCGAGGAGAGCCGCGGCTTCCTCCGCCCGGGCGGCGCCCTCCTGCTCGAGCTGGGGGGCGACGAGACCGACCGGCTCCGCGACGCGCTCAGGCGCGCGAGGTTCGTCGACCCGCAGACCTGGCTCGACGGCGACGGTGACGTACGCGGTCTCGAGACGCGGCTCGCGCCATCGCGTTGACCGTCGGGCTCAACGCAGGATCTCCACCAGCAGGACCCACGCCCAGACGATCCCGACCAGGATCGAGATCCCGGCACCGACCGCGAGGAGCGCGAACCCGGCCGAGGTCCCGGTGAGCAGCAGGACGGACCCGACGATCGCGGGCAGCGTCGCCAGCTGGACGAACGTCGCCCGCACCACGGCCTCGGGCAACGGTCGGTCGGGCGCGGCCTTCCGGCCTCGGACGAGCAGCAACGACACCAGGACCCAGCCGGCGACCGCGGGCACCCCGGCGACGAGCCCGGTGGTCCGCAGCGAGCGGGCCGGCGCCAGCACGCCGAGCCCGACCACGACCGGCAGCACGAGCAGCGCGACGGCCTCCCCGGCCCGGTCGACGAGGGACCGCTCCTTGATGATGTTGCCGAGGTTGATCGAGAGCGCGACGAACACCAGCCCGGTCAGGGCCGCGGATGCGCCGACCTGGGCGACGAAGAACGAATCCCAGCTGGCCCGCACCGCGAGAGTCTCGCTCACGTCGGCGCTCACGGAGTGCTTCTCCGGGCGCGAGGGATCAGGCGGGGGCGCGGGTCCGGATGTCGAACACCGTCTCCATCCCGGTGACCCGCAGGAGCCGCTCCACCACGGCCGGGACCGCGGCAAGGGTGAACCGCACGCGGCGCTCGGCCGCGTCGCGCCGCAGCCGGTCGAGCGTGTGGAGCCCCGTGCTGTCCATGAACGCGAGCTCGGCCAGGTCGAGGGTCACGCTCTGGAGCGGCATCGCGAACAGCTCGTCGAGCCGGCGCTCGAGCGCCGGCGCGGACGCAAGGTCGAGCTCGCCGCGTACGAACACCGTGACCCCGTCGCCGTGATGGACCGACGAGAGCTGCAGCTCCGAGTCGTCGTGAGGCTCACGGGGCTCCGAGCCTCGGAGGAACAGTCGATCGGTCGAGCTGGTCACAGGGTGCTCCCCCTCTCTCGGTGAGCCTTCGTCCCCCGGTGCTCTCCACGAAGTGCTGCGGCAGTGAACGCCGTTCCAATGTACGCCCGCGCGACGCCTCCGGTCCACGGGACGACGCGGATTCCGGGGCCGCCACGCCGCCACTCAGCCTCGCCACCCCGGGCGGTCACTCGGGCGCGGGCTGGAACAGCATCGGCGCCGTGATCGGGCGCAGCGCCTCGTCGTGCGGTCCGCCACCCATCCGCGACAAGATCCCCGAGTCGTCGAGAGGGGGAACCGTTGACGCGCTTCGTCGAGAACTCGATCACCTTCCCGTACAAGCGCTCGCTCGGACCGGTGATCGGTGCGTTCATGACCGGTCTCACCGAGCAGCGGATCCTCGGGATCCGGGCCGGCGACCGCGTGCTCGTGCCCCCCACCGAGTGGGACCCCGCGACCGGCGCCGAGCTGGACGCGGCGGGGCTGGTGGAGGTCGGCCCGGCGGGAACCGTGGAGTCCTGGACCTGGGTCCCGACGCCGTCCGAGCAGCACCCGGTCGACCACCCCTTCGCGTTCGCGTTGATCCGGCTCGACGGCGCGTCCACGCCGCTGCTGCATGCCGTGGACGCCGCCGCGGACCAGCTGTCCGTCGGTGCCCGCGTCGCGCCGCGGTGGCGGGGCGAGCGCACCGGGCACATCACGGACATCGCCGCATTCGTCCCGGGCGAGACGCCCGAAGTCGACGGCACCGACACGGGCCCGGCCGCGGAGCCGGTCACGATGATGGACTACAACGCGTCGATCACCTACCGGAACCCGGTGCCGCCCGTCTCGGACCGGCTCCGTGAAGCGAGCCGTGACCAGCGGATCCTCGGGCAGCGTTGCCCGGTGTGCGGGCGGGTCTACGCGGGCGGCCGCGGCTACTGCCCGATCGATGCGGTGGAGCTCGGGGAAGAGCACGACGTCGATCTCCCCCACTCCGGCACGATCACGAACTTCACCGTCATCACGCCGGTGCAGTACCCCGGGCAGACCGAGACGGAGCCGTTCGCCCGCGTGTTCGTGCTGCTCGACGGCACCGACGTCGTGCTCCCCTATCAACCGGTGGTCGAGCTGCCGGTCGAGGACGTGAAGGTCGGGAAGCGGGTCGCCGCGGCGTGGGCCGCCGCGAACGACGACGTCGACGAAGGAGGGACCATGGGCGGTGCCTACGGCCACCTCATCGGCTGGCTCCCCAGCGGTGAGCCCGACATCGACGACCCCGAGCTCGTGAACCGGATCTTCTGATGGCCGCCGGGACCGGACCTTCCTCGGACATCGCGGTCGTCGGGTGGGCGCAGACCCCGATGGTCCGGCGGACCGAGCTCTCCGAGACCCAGCTGCTCCTGCGGGTGATCACGGACGCGCTCGAGCCGCTCGGCCTGACCCGATCCGACGTCGACTTCACCTGCCTCGGCTCGTGCGACTACATCACCGGGCAGGCGTTCTCCTTCGTGTCGAACCTCGACGCGATCGGGGCGTGGCCGCCCAAGCGCGACTCGCACGTCGAGATGGACGGCGCGTGGGCGCTCTACGAGGCCTGGCTGCGCCTGCAGGAGGGCGACATCGAGATCGCGGTCGTCACCGGATCGGGGCGCTCCTCGACCGGTGACCCCTCGCTGATCTACCCGATGGAGATGGACCCATTCTTCCTCGCGCCGCTCGGCGTCGACCCGCTCACGTTCGCGGCCCTCCAAGCCCGCGCGGTGATCGCGGCCGGCATCGGAGACGAACGCGCGATGGCGGAGGTCGCGGCCCGCTCCCGCCGGGACGCGCTCAGCAACCCGAACGCGCAGGTGAGCGGCGAGGCCGACGTCGACGGACTGCTCGCCGACGACTACGTCCGCGAGCCACTGCGCCGCCACGATCTCCCGCCGATCACGGACGGCGCGGCGGCCATGGTGCTCGCAACCGGCGACCGGGCCCGGCAGCTGCGCGAGCGACCCGCGTTCATCACCGGCTTCGACCACCGCACCGAGTGCCACAACCCGGGGTACCGGAACCTGGCCGACTCGCCGTCGACCCGCATCGCGGCCGCGGCTGCGGGCCTGGCCGACGGGCCGGTGGAGGTCGCCGAGCTCCAGGCCGCGTTCACCCACGAGGAGCTCCTGTTGCGCCACGTGCTCGAGCTCGGCGACGACGTCGCGGTCAACCGCTCGGGCGGCGCGCTCGCGTCGAACCCGATCATGGCGACGGGCCTCGCCCGCATCGGGTACGCCGCGAACCACGTGTTCTCCGGCGGCGGGCGGGCGCTCGCGCATTCGACGTCAGGCCCGTGCCTGCAGCAGAACCTCGTGTGCATCCTGGAGGGAGACGAGTGAGCCGAGGACCGAACCAACCGATCCGGGCTCCCGGAGGTGTCCGAGGCGGTTCGCCGAGGACGGGGTCGCCGGCCCGGCACCGTGGGCGCCAGGAGCGGGTGCGGTGAGCGCCGAACCATGTGCCATCGTCGGCGTCGGACAGACCCATCACAAGTCGCGCCGGCGCGACGTGTCGTTCGGCGGGCTCGTGCGGGAGGCGGTCTTCCGCGCGCTCGAGGACGCCGACCTCTCGCTCGCGGACATCGACGCGGTGGTCATCGGCAAGGCGCCGGACCTGTTCGAAGGCGTCATGAAGCCCGAGCTCTACCTCTCGGACGCGCTCGGTGCCGTCGGCAAGCCGATGTTCCGGGTGCACACCGCGGGCTCGGTCGGGGGCACCACCGCGATCGTCGCGGCGTCCCACGTCCAGGCGCGCAAGCACCAGCGCGTGCTCGCGGTCGCGTTCGAGAAGCAGTCCGAGGGCAACGCGCAGTTCGCGCTCGGCAGTGGCCGGGGCGCATCGCTCGGCGCGGGCGGGGCGTTCGCACCATTCATCCGCGCCTACATCGCGCGCAGCGGTGCGCCCGAGCACATCGGCTGGAAGGTCGCGGTGAAGGACCGGCTGAACGCGCTCAAGAACCCGTACGCCCACCTCAAGATCGAGGACATCTCCATCGAGAAGGTGAAGGAGTCCCCGATGCTGTGGGAGCCCCTCCGCTACCTCGAGTCCTGTCCCTCGTCGGACGGTGCCTGCGCGGTCGTGCTCACCGACGAAGCGGGGGGCCGGGCGGCGGCGAGCGCGGGGCGGCCGCCCGCGTGGATCCTCGGCTCGTCCTCGCGCAGCGAGCCGCCGAGCTTCCCGGGTCGCGACCCGGTGCGGCCCGCCGCGTGCGTCCAGGCGGCGTGGGACGTCTACGGGCACGCCGGCATCACCGACCCGCGCGCAGATCGACGTGGCGGAGCTGTACGTCCCGTTCTCCTGGCACGAGGCGATCTGGCTGGAAGGCCACGACATCGCGGCGCCCGGCGACGGTTGGCGCATGATCGACGACGACGAGACCGCCCTCACCGGCTCCTTCCCGGTGAACCCGAGCGGCGGGGTGCTGTCGAGCAACCCGATCGGCGCCTCCGGGCTGCTCCGCTTCGCGGAGGCCGCGAACCAGGTGCGCGGTGCGGCGGGGGAGCACCAGGTGGACGGAGCGTCGGTCGCCCTCGCGATGGCCTACGGCGCGAACAGCCAGTACTTCAGCACCTGGGTCGTCGCGAGCTCCTTGCAGCCCTTCGGGTAGCCCGGGTATCGGGCCCCGAGCCCAGGGCCTAGGGTCGCGGTCAGGAACTCGGGAGGGGTGCATTGACCGACATCGACCCGCTGACGCTGCTGTTCATCGACGAGGGCGCGAGCGACGACCCGGCGCCGGCCTACGCCCGGTTGCGCAACGAGTGCCCCGTGGCCCGCACGCCCGGGATGACCGGTGACATGGCGGTCTGGGTCAGCAGCTACGACGAGGCGCTGTGGGCGCTCAAGCACCCGGAGATCTTCTCGTCAGCCGCCGAGGCGATCGACATCGGGCAGAGCCACGACCTGATCCCGCTGCAGATCGATCCCCCGCTGCACACCAAGTACCGCCGCTTCCTCGCCGAGTGGTTCAACTCGCGCGCGATCTCGCCGCTCGAGCCCGAGGTGCGCAAGCTCGTCAACGAGATCCTCGACGGCATCGTCCCCGTCGGCAGCTGCGACTTCCACCAGGACTTCGCCACCCCGCTGCCCTCCACGGTGTTCCTGGCGATGATGGGCCTCCCCCAGGACGACCTCGACACGCTGCTGCGTTGGCGCGACGACATCATCCGGCCCGCCGCCGACCCCGACGAGGCCGAGGCCGTCCGGGCGCGGACCGGCGCGGAGATCACGGCGTACTTCGACGCCCAGATCGACGGGCTGCGAGAGACGCCTCGGTCGGGCTTCTGGTCGGACCTCGTGAACGCGGAGTTCGAGGGCCGGCCGCTCGAGCGCGGCGAGCTGCTCGGGATGGCGTTCCTCCTCATCATCGCCGGGCTGGACACGGTGACCGCGACGCTCGACTGCATGATCAAGTACCTCGCGCTGCACCCCGAGCGCCGCCGCGAGCTCGTCGAGCGGCCGGAGCTGACGACCGATGCAGTCGAGGAGATGCTGCGCACGGAGACACCGGTGCAGCTGGTACCGCGGGTGATCGCGCAGGACACGACGCTCGGCAGCGTGGAGCTCAAGGCCGGCGACCACGCGACGATCGTGCTCGGTGCCGCGAACCTCGACCCTGCGGTGTACGACCACCCCGACGACGTCGACTTCGAGCGGCAGCGGTCCATCAACCTCGCGTTCGGCGGCGGCCCGCATCTGTGCCTCGGGATCAACCTCGCGCGGCTCGAGCTGCGCGTCGCGCTCGAGGAGTGGCACCGCCGGATCCCCGAGTACTCGATCCCGCCGGGAACGACGATCGCCCACTCCCCCGGCATCCGCCAGACCGATCACCTGCCCCTGGTCTGGGACGTCGCGCCGAGCAGCTGAGTCCCCGTCCGCCTGCCGGCGATCGATCCGTTTCGTCGTTCTGGCGGGGGCGGACAGGGCGTGCCCCGAGGGACGACGCTCGCCGAAGCCAGTGTGCGGCGATGACGCCACCAGGCCGCGCCATCGGGGAGCTGGCATGTGGTCATCCGGCGGCGGATGTGAGTCGTTCGCTCAGCCAGGCGAATCCGGACCGGTCGCCTTCCATCTCGGGCCACCCTTCGAGCGCGTCGTCGATGGCCGTGCGGTCCGTGGTGCCAAAGATGACGACCTGCTGGGGAAGTCCGGAAGTTGATTGGAGGAGCGCACCGTACAATCCGCCCAGGATGTCACCGATGACGGAACTCGGGTTGGGCAGGTTCATGCCGTCGTCGACGGGGCTGTTGCCGGCAAAGAACGCGAAGACTTCGCCCGTGGCAACCAGCCAGTTCACCTCGTACGGGCCGTTGCCCTCACTGTCCACCCATCGGCGGCCGTACTCGACTTCCTCGGAGTCCCTCCGCGCTTGGTCGGCATAGAAGTTGGAGCCTTTCACCGGGCGGCGCTTCTGACTCTCCATGACAAGTGCTGATGGTGGGGCGGCAACCATGCCTGACGCGCCATGTCTCTACGATCCATACAGCCAGTTTGCTCGATGCGTATGGGTGCGGACGCGCCAGGCCACGGTGCGCCAATGACGCCAGAGGCACCCGCGCTAGTCGGTGGGCGCAGCTCCGGCATCCCCACTCGGTCGCGGGCGAATCGGTTCCCGAACGCCACTGCCGCCACCGCGCCGCTTCTTAGGTTCGGTCTGCCGACTGTCGTCGTCGTCCCACTCGCTCGGTGGAGGAGTCCAGTGCCCGACAGGATCGTGGCGGGCACTCCTGCGAGTGCGCCAGCGCGACCAACGATCTGAGGTCCGGCTCACCTAACAATCTTCGCACCTGGTGAGACCGCCTAGCGCCAGGCAAGTGTTCGGCAATGACGCCATAGGCTGGCTGCGCTACCCCGTACGAGGAATGCGCATGATGGACGAGCCCGACGTCGAATCCTTGGCTGAGCGTGGAGTCGTGGAAAACGACCCGGAGCGGTGCACCTACGAGGACCTGGACACAGGACTCGAACGTCTGATCCGCGAGCGGTACCAGGATGCATTCGACACGGCGGTCGCTCGTCTCGGTGTCCCTCCAGAAGACATCGGACTGCAATCCGTTTCATGGTCGATCGAATCCAACCGCGACGGCGGCCGCTGGCTCAAGCTCCTCTCCACGGACGGCTCGACGTGGTACTCCGGTTGGAAGGGTGACTCGAACTCCGCCATGGCATTTGCCGAAGAGTTCGCGCAGGACAGAGCAGAGGACATCATCTCCTGATCGGTCGCCGACGTTGGAGAGCACGGACCACCAGGCCACGGTGATCTCATCGTTCATGACGATGATCGAGATTTGTTCTTGACAGCCCGAACGTACGTTCGGTAGGATGTCGGGACTTCCCTCGATCGGCTTCCCCCGTCCGTGAGTTCTCCGTGATGGGGGCGTGCCGTGTTCGAGGTGCTGGCCGAGTCGATCGCTGCAGTGAAGTCGTTCGCGGCCCGGCTCGATCCCGCGGCGCTCACCGGCGCCGAGGCGAAGGTGCTGGTCGAGCAGAGCGGCGAGCTGGAGCGGCTCGCCGGCGCGGTCCGGACGCTCGCGGCCGGGCGCGTCGCGCAGACCGGCGCGTGGATCGGACCCGACGGCGCGTTCCGTGACGCCGGGGCGTGGATGGCCTCCGTGACCGGCACCACCGTCGGTCGCGCGAAGGCGACGATCGAGACCGCGGAGCGGCTGGCGTCGCTGCCCGAGACCCGCGCCGTGCTCCGTGCCGGCGCGCTCTCCGCAGGTGCAGGTCGACGCGATCGCGGCGGCAGCATCGGCCGAACCGGACGCCGAAGCCGGGTTGCTCCACGCCGCGTCGGTCGACGGGGTCCGCGGCCTCAAGCGGGCCTGCGCGCGCGTGGAAGCCGCGGCCTCGACCGACCAGATGGAACGCTACGAAGCAGCTCGGCTCGGGCGGACGGCCCGGCACCGGGCGATCTCCGACGTCGAAGGACTCGTCGAGATGCGCGGCCCCATCGACCTGACCGCCCGGTTCATGGCCGCGCTCGAACCCATCGAATCCGAACTGTTCCAACAGGCCCGCGCGTCAGGACGCCGCGAACTCCCCGACGCGCTCGCGTTCGACGCCATGGTCCAGATGGCCGACGACTCCGCCGAAGTCGCCACCAACGCATCCGGGAATCGCGCCCCGACGACCGTGATCGTGCGCGTCGACCACGCCGCGCTCGTGCGCGGCACGCGACGTCGGGCCGGCGAGACCTGCGAGATCGCCGGGATCGGACCCGTCCCCGCCACGGTCGCCCGCAAGCTCGCCGACGACTCCATCCTCAAAGTCCTCGTCCACGACACCACCGACGTCCACGCGATCAGCCACGCCGGACGGACCATCCCCGCCCGCCTGCGCACCGCACTCGAGGAGCTCTTCCCCGAATGCTGCATCGAGGGCTGCCACACCGACCGGCACCTCGAGATCGACCACAACATCCCCATCGCCGAAGGCGGACCCACCGCACTCTGGAACCTCACCCGCCCCTGCCACCACCACCACGACCACAAACACACCCACAACCTCCGCATCGTCGGCGAAGGCACCCGCCGCCACCTCGAACCCGCACCCCGCACAGCCGACCGCGCCCCACCCGACCCATGACGCGTTCCGCGACTCTCCGGGCGGCCCGGAACCCCGACCGGACTCGTCGAAGCCGAACCGGTCGACGCCAGCTCGGGGTGAAGAACCGGTGCAGGCCGCAACGACCGCGCGCGACCTGCCGGCAACGAGCGTCGTCCGAAGTTCGCGCGTGCCGACCGGGCCCGGAGTTGAATGGGGCCGTCCAGGAGGTGACGGTGACCGTCGTAGCACCCGCGCCCACCCCGCCCGAACGGATCGACGACACCATCCACCGACGCCGCTGGCTGACCCTTGCGGTGCTGTGCCTCAGCCTGCTCGTCGTCGGGATCGACGGCACGATCGTGAACGTCGCGCTGCCGACGCTCGTGCGCGAGCTGCAGGCGACCGCGAGCGACCTCCAGTGGATCGTCGACGCGTACACCATCGTGTTCGCCAGCCTGCTGCTCATGGCCGGCAACACCGGTGACCGGCTCGGGCGCCGCTCCGCGTTGATCGGCGGCCTCATCGTCTTCGGCGTCGGCTCGGCGGCGGCCTCGCAGGTGGGCACCGCGGGGCAGCTCATCGGCATGCGCGCGGTCCAGGGCGTCGGCGCCGCGTTCCTGATGCCGGCGACGCTGTCGATCCTCACCAACGTCTTTCGCGATCCGGCCGAGCGCGCCCGGGCGATCGCGCTCTGGGCCGGCGTGTCAGGCCTCGGTGTGGCCGTCGGCCCGCTCACCGGCGGCTGGCTCCTCGAGCACTTCTGGTGGGGCTCGATCTTCCTCGTCAACGTCCCGGTGATCACGGTCGCGCTCGTCGGCGCGTTCCTCGTCGTCCCGAACTCACGGGACCCGCACGCGCCGCCCCTCGACATCGGCGGCGTCGCGTTCTCGATCATCGGCCTGGTGGGCCTGCTCTACGGGATCATCGAGGGGCCGGCGCGTGGCTGGACCGATCCGGTCGTGCTCGGCGCCTTCGCGGTCGCCGTCGTGTTCCTCACGACGTTCGTGGTCTGGGAGTCGCGGGTCGCGAACCCGCTGCTCGACATCGGCTTCTTCAAGAACCCGCGGTTCACCGCGGCGTCGCTGGCCGTGACGCTGGTGTTCTTCGCCATGTTCGGGTCGCTGTTCTTCCTCTCGCAGTACCTGCAGTTCGTCCTCGACTACGACCCGCTCGAGGCCGGGCTCGCGCTCATCCCGGTAGCCGCCGCGCTGATGGTCGCCGCGCCGCTGAGCGCCAAGATCGTCGCCTGGATCGGCACGAAGATCGTGGTCACCGCGGGGTTGCTCATCGTGGCCGCGGGGATGGTGCTGATGTCGGCCGCGGGCGTCGACAGCGGCTACGGCCTCATCGCCGGCGTGCTCGTCACCATCGGGCTCGGGATGGGGCTCGCCATGGCCCCGGCCACGGACTCGATCATGGGCTCACTTCCCCCCGAACGCGCCGGGGTCGGCTCGGCGATGAACGACACGACCCGCGAGATCGGCGGCGCGCTCGGGGTCGCGATCCTCGGGAGCATCACCGCGGCGTCGTACGCATCGACGATCAAGGGGAACCCGCTCTACCCATCGCTCGTCCAGCAGTCGCCACAGGCCGCGTCGACGGTGGCCAACTCGATCGGGGGCGCGGCGGCGGTCGCCGCGAAGCTGCCGGCCGCCGGGGCCCAGCAGGTCCTCGCGGCCTCGAAGCTCGCGTTCGTCGACGCGCTCGACCAGACGGTGATCGTCGGCGCCGCAGTCGCGGTCGTCGGCGCGATCATCGCCGCGATCTTCCTGCCGTCGCGCGCCGAAGCGCGCACCGCGCCGCTCACCGACCTCGACGACCTGATCGTGGGCGCGGCGCAGCGGCTGCCGGCCGCCGAGCGGCGCAGCGTCGCGCGCGCGACGCTCGGGATGCTGGCCGACGCCGGGTTCTCGAGCCTGACCTACAACGGCATCGCCGCCCGCTCCGGCCTCGCGACCGCGACGATCCAGCGCAACTGGACGTCCAAGGTCGACCTCGTCGTCGGCGCGCTCGAGGCCATGCTCACCGAACGACCCGTGCCCGACACCGGGTCGTTCGCCCGCGACTGCGACCTCTTCCTCACTGATCTCGCCACGAGCCTCTCCACGCCGGAGGCCGGCCCGGTGATCGGCCGGCTCATCGGCGAAGCGGCCGAGGACCCCGACCTGACGTCGGCCCTGCGGGAGCGGCTGATCGGCCCGCGCCGGGACGCGGTACGGACGATGGTGCGCCGTGCGATCGACCGCGGCGAGCTCCCGGCCGGGACACGCGTCGACCTCCTCGTCGACGTCCTCATCGGACCGCTGTTCCACCGACTGCTGATCACCGGCGAGCCGGTCACCCCGGCCCTGGGCCACGAGCTCGCGCGCACGGTCGCGGCGCACCTGCTCGCGGGCGAACCGGGACCTCGACCGTGAAGGGAGGTGCGCTCAGCGCTTCGGTCCGGCGACGAGGCAGAACTCGTGACCCTCGGGGTCCACCATCACCAGGACCCGGCCCCGCTCGAAGACCTGCACGTCACGCGCCCGCCGGCCGCCGAGGGTAACGACGCGTCCGGCCGCAGAGTCGAGGTCGTCGACCCAGAGGTCCAGATGTGCACCGGGCCTCGGACCGTCCGTGGCCGGCACCGGTTGGAACGTGATCGCGGGGCCGCCATCGACGCCGGGCGAGATCCGGAACCAGCCGGGCCGGTCGTCGCCCACCGCGAAGGACGTGGCGCCGAGCAGTGCGGCGTAGAACCCGGCGAGCCGCTCGGGGTCGTTCGCGTCGATCGTCACTGCGCCCCACGCGATCCGGGAACCCTTGTGCACGACGCGAGGATACGGCTGTCCGCCGTGCGCGAGGCCCGGACGCCGGCGCCGGGTGCCTGCAAGAATGCGGCCATGTCCGAGAACCTGGCCCTCCTGGGCGCGTACAGCGATGCAATGTCCCGCGGCGACGAGCAGGCCGTGTTCGAGTTCTGGTCGCCCGACTTCGTGAGCCATGTGACCGACCGGGTGAACCCCGAGCTCGCCGGCCACGACATCCGGGGCGAAGAGGTCAAGTGGTGGGCGTCGGCGCGGGCCGCGTTCCCCGACATGGTGTTCACCGTCGACCTGCTCATCGAGCACGGCGACCTCGTCGTGTCGAACTGGACCGTGCGCGGCACGCACACCGGCGCGCCGTTCTACGGCGTCGAGCCGTCGGGCGCGCCGGTCGTGATCAACGGCACCGCGATCCTGCGCCTGGCCGACGGCAAGGTCGTCGAGCACTGGGGCGGTCCGCACTGCCAGGACGGCGTCGGACTCACCCACTGAGGCGGCCGCCGGCATCAGGTCCGCTCAGCCCGGGGTGAGGTAGTTGTGCACCTCGTAGAACGTGAACGTCGGCTGCGTCGTGATTCCAGCGGCGGCGATGAGCGGCAGGATCTGGTCCCGCCCGAACGCGTCGAACCGCTCCCGGGACTCCCAGACGTCGGTGACCCGGAACCCGCGGTCGGTCTTCGTCACCCAGTGGCCGTACCCACCCGGCGCGCCCGGCCCTCCGGGCGTGAAGCCCATCTTCTCGATCACCTCGTCGTACTGCTCGAGGGTCGCGCCCTCGAACTCCATCACGACGGCGATAGTCATGGTGCACCCTCCCTGCTCGATACGGTCACCGGGCATTCGCCCCGCCCCGACGCGCGGATCACCACGCCGGATCCGGGCGGCAAGGTCGAAGCGCGCCGGACCGGGGGATGCCCGGCGGGATCAGTGCAGATCGATGAATCCGGCGTCGCCCGCCGGTCTCGTTCCGGGAGCCGCGGCACCCGCGCTCCGACTCCGACGGAAGGGACCACGAGATGGCACTGCCGGTCGTGCACTTCGAGGTCATCGGCAAGCAGCCCGAGCAGCTCCGCCGCTACTTCGGTGCGCTCTTCGGATGGGAGTTCGACACCAGCGGCACCGTCGCCGAGGCGGTGTCCGAGCCCGGCGACTACGGCTTCGTGGAGCGCACCGCGACCCCGGACGGGACCGGCATCCCCGGGGGAATCGGCGGCGGGGATGGGTATTCGCCGCACACCGTCTTCTACGTCGGTGTGCCGAACGTCGAGGAAGCGCTCCAGCGGGCCGAGGCCCTCGGCGGCGCCCGCAGGATGGGGCCCGTCCGCGCACCCGGCGGCAGCCTCGTCATCGGGCACTTCACCGATCCGGAGGGCAACCTCATCGGCGTCGCCGGGACGGAGTAACGCCGGGGGACGCGGCGCGCCCGTGAACGCCGACACACGACGCGACGTGGTCGCCCGGTCCGTCCGCCACGTCGCGGGTGCACCGGCGTGCTCGAGGAGCACCGGATCCACCCGGTCGGTCCCCGGCCGCTAGCGCGAGCGGCGCCAGTCCGGCGGACGCTTCTCGACGAACGCCTGCATCCCCTCGACCATCTCGGGCGAGCGGATCGCGCGGAAGAAGAGGCCGACGTCGGCGGCCGGCAGCCGCTGGTTGAGCTCGCGTTTCACCGCGGCGCGTGCGACCGGGCCGGTACGGGCGATCTGGTCCAGCACCGCGTCGACGCGCTCGTCGAGCTCGGCGTGGGGGACGACCGCGCCGACGAGCCCCATCTCGCCGGCCTCGGCCGCGGAGATCTCCTGGGCGCCGAACAGGAGGTAGCGCGCCCGGGCGAGACCGACCATCTCGGCCAGGCGCGACGTGAGGAACGGGTCGGGGATGCCCCGCAGCAGCTCGGGGGCGCGGAAGCGAGCCCGGTCCGAGGCGACCGAGACGTCACAGTGGAGGGTGAGCACCAGCCCGCCGGCGTGGCACAGGCCGTTGACCCCCGCGACCCAGAGCTTCGAGCACCGTTCGATGTGGCGGAACGGGAATTGGTCGGTCGGGTCCCACTCCACCGCGAGGCCCTCGCGGTCGTCGGCGTGGCCGGACATGTCCCCGCCGGCGCCGAACCAGTCGTCGGTCCCGGTCAGGCAGACCGCGTCCAGGGCGGGCTGGTCGTCGGACCAGATCGCGGCGCGCTTGATCGCCCGGTACATGTCCTGGGTGAACGCGTTGCGCCGCTCCGGCCGGTCGATGCGCAGGTGGAGCACGCGGCCCCGGAGCTCGGCCCGGATGTTGGGCGAGCCGAGGTCGGGAACCTCGAGCTCGAGGTCGGCGCCGGTCACGACAGCCCGTAGACGCGCGCCGCGTTGTCGTGGAGGACCTTCGCGAGCACGTCGTCGGGCAGCGCTCCGAGGACGCGGGTTGCGTAGTCGCGCGGGCGTTGCGCCGGCGTCCGCGGCCCGGGGTGCTGGCAGGTGGGATGCGGGTAGTCCGTCTCGTAGAGGACGTTGTCCGGGTAGCGGCCGATCGCATTGACCGCGGACTCCTCTTCGAACCAGAAGCAGCCGTACACCTGGCGGCGGAAGTACTCGCTCGGCAGCAGGTCGTACTTCGGGTGCTCGTCGAGCACTCCCCCGTTGCGCCACTGCCAGTCGCAGGTCTCGAGCGTGCTCGAGATCCAACCGACGCCGGACTCGACCGAGACGAGCTTGAGGTCCGGGAACCGGTGGCAGATCCCGCCGAAGATCAGATCGGTGACACACCGGATGTTGTCGAGGAAGATCAACGACGAGACCTTGGCGAAGTTCGTCATCCACCCCATCTCGGCGACGTCGTCGAACTGCGTGCCCATGGACCCGCCGCCGACGTGGAAGCTCACCGACACCCCCGCCTCCTGGGCCGCGGCCCAGATCGGGTCCCAGTGCGGGTGCGCGAGCGGCGGCTCGCCGTAGTCCTGCGGCTGGTTGCAGAAGTTCACCGCGCGGTGGCCGTTGGCGAGGCAACGGTGCAGCTCGGCGACGGCCAGCTCGACGTCCCAGAACGGCAACGCGGTGATCGCGACGAGCCGGTCCGGCGCGACGCTGCACCAGTCGGTGAGGAAGTCGTTATAGGCCTGCACGCACGCGAGCACGAGCTCGGGCTCACCGAGCCGGGTGAAGTAGCCGTTCCCGAACCCGCCGACGTTCGGGTAGAGGACCTGGGCCTGGATGCCCTGCTCGTCGAGGAGGCGCACCCGGGCGGACGCGTCGTACATCGCGGGCGCGATCTCGTCGTAGGTGGCCGGGACCTTGGCCGGCAGCACCCCGTCGAAGCCCGCCATCGAGTAGAAGCCGGGCGCACCGATGTAGTTCCCGTCGGCCATCCACACGTCGCGCCCCTCGACGCGCTCGATGTGCGGCACGCGGTCGCGCAGCGCGCTCGGCATGCGCGCGGTCCAGACGTCCGGCGGCTCGGTGAGGTGGGTGTCGACATCGATGACGCGGTAGCGGTCGAACAGGTCGGTCACAGCGTGCTCCTGGTTGGCCCGGTCACATGCCCGCCGGTCGGTCGGCCACGGTCCCGTCGGCGTGCAGAGCCTCGAGGTCGGCGGCGGTCAGCCCCAGCAGGTCGGTCAGCACCGCATCGGTGTGCTCACCGAACGTCGGCGCCCGGCTCGTGATCCAGCGGTCGACGCCGGGGATCCGGAACGGTTGGGACGGGACGGGGATCGGCCCGGTCGCCGGATGGTCGACGATCTCGTGGAACCCGCGGCGCCGCGAACTGCGGGTTGCGCAGCGTGAGTCGCGGGTCGCGCGCCGGCGCGGCGGGGACTCCCGCGGCCACCAGCTGATCGACCGCGTCGTCGACGCCCCGCTCGGCCGCCCAGACGCCGATCGCGTCGTCGAGCCGGTCGTGGGCGGCGCGGCGCCCGGCCCGGGACCGCAGCGCCGGGTCGTCCGCGAGGTCGGGTCGTGCCAGCACGCGGGCGAGGGCCGTCCATTGTGCGTCGGTCGTGACCGACATCGCGAGCCAGGCGTCGAACCCCTCGCAGCGGTACACGCCTTGCGGCGCGGCGATCGCGCTGCGGTTGCCGTCGCGCTCGAGCAGGTGCCGGTTCGCGGTCCATTCGACGATCGCCTCCGCGGCCAGCGGGAGCGCGGCGTCGAACAGCGAGGCCTCGACCAGCGAGCCTTCGCCGGTGCGGTCGCGCTCGTCCAGCGCGGCGAGCATCCCGATCACCGCGTGCAGCCCGCCGTTCGGGTCGCACGGCCCGCGCTGGATACGTGGCTGATCGTCGACGTGCCCGGTGACCCACGCAAGGCCGGTCGCCTGCTCGATGTTCTGCGCGAAGCCGGGTCGTTCGCGCCACGGACCGTCGAGGCCGAACGCCGGCATCCGGACCTGGATCGCACGCGGGTTGGCTGCGTGGACGACATCCCAGGAGAGCCCGAGCTTGTCGAGGACGTGCGGCGTGAAGTTCTCCACCACCACGTCGACGTGCTCGATCAGCGCGAGCGCGAGCTCACGGCCGCGATCGGAGGTGAGGTCGAGCGCGAGATCGCGCTTGTTGACGTTGATCGTGAGGAAGAACGGGCTGCGCTCCCACCACTCCGGACGCCCCGGGAACGTCAGACCCACCATGCGCATGCCGTCCATGCGCGCCGGGCCCTCGACGTGGATGACGTCCGCGCCGAACGCCGCGAGCAGCTGGGTCGCCGCGGGACCGGCCCACCAGGCAGTGAGATCCAGCACGCGGAGCCCGGTGAGCGGCCGCCCGAGGGGCACGGCATCGCCGGGCGGAGGCACGACCGCATCGCGCTCGCGCCACGGCGGGACACCGGTCGCGGCCACCGACGGGTCGGCCGGCGGCGCGGGGGCGGGGCCCCGGTCCCCGTTGAGCCGCCACGGCCGGCGCGGCATCCGGAACGTGCCCTCGATGTCGGCGACGAGGCTGTCGCGCGCGACGACGTGGTCGAGCTCGGTCACCGTGCGCCCGTCGCACACCGGTGCCACCGGCACGTTGTGCGCGAGCGCGGCGTCGATGATCTCGTCGGTGGTGCGCGCCGACGTCCACCCGCTGACCAGCGGCTGCCACTCGTCGATGCGGCTCATGCGGGCGCCCGCGAGCATGTACTCCCCGCGGTCGGCGAGGTCGTCCCGGCCGATCATGCGGAGGAAGCCCTCGATCTGATGCGGGGCGTTCGTGTTGAAGCCGACCCATCCGTCCGCGGTCCGCTCGATCGACGGGGTCTCGAACGCTCGCGGGCCGGTCGTCGGCTCGAGATCCACACCCGGCTCGATCGCATGGAAGACGTCCATGAAGTTCGCGGCGCCGACGTTCGTCACCTCGGCCTGCGAGACGTCCACGAGCGCGCCCGGGCCGCCGGCCCGCCGGCCGCGCCAGAGCGCCAGCGCGACCGCGGCGGCGAAGGCGCCGGCCAGCCATTCGGTGGTGCGGCCTCCCATCTGGACCGGCTCCTCGCCCGCCCGGCCGCGGATCGCGAGCGCGCCGCTGTCGGCCTGCAGCGTGAGGTCGCTCGCGGGCCGGCCCGCGTACGGCCCGTCGAGCCCGTAGGGCGTGATCGCGACGATCACGAGCCCCGGATCGGCGGCGGCGACCGTGCGCACCTCGTCGTACTCGTGGGGCTGGGGCGTCACGAGCCAGAGGTCGGCGCCGGAATCGGTCACGGACTTCCCGTCGAGCCGGACGCAGCCCTGGCCCTGGCGGAGATAGGCAGTGAGCGGGGCGCCCGGCGCCAGCTCCGGATCGTCGCCGTCGCGGAGGACCCGCACGACCTCCGCACCGGCCTGGTGGACCAGCAGCGCGGCGTACGCACCGGCGATGCCGGTGGTCGAGTCCAGGACTCGGGGCGCGACCGGCTCGACCATGACGGGGAACCTACCGACTCGCCTGGAGCCGGGGCGAGCGAGCACCCCGGAGCAGGCGGGCGGCGGGGAACCTCGACGTCAGGTGCGGTCGAGCGACAGCATCTCGATCGCGTTGCCGCGCAGGACCTTGTACGCCACCTCGTCGTCGAAGCCCGCGAGCATCTTCTCGACGTACGCCTTCGAGTGCGGCCACGTCGTGTCCGTGTGCGGGTAGTCGGTCTCGAAGCAGATGTTGTCTGGACCGACGTACTCGAGCGAGTAGAGGCCGTGGTGGTCCGCGGTGAAGCAGCCGTAGACCCGGCCGTAGTAGTAGGTCGACGGTGGCTCCGGGAGCACCTCCTTGGAGCGCTGCCAGCTGTTGTGCTGCTCCCAGATCGTGTCGGCCCGCTCGAGCGCGTACGGGATCCAGCCGATCTGGCCCTCCGAGAACGCGATCTTGAGGTTCGGGAACTCGATGAGCTTGCGTGAGAACAGCCAGTCCGCCAACGACGCCATCGAATTGTTGAACGCGATCATCGCGTTCGCCCCCGTCGGCGCGTCGGGTGAGGCCATGGGGTCCGTCGACGACGAACCGACGTGCATGCACACCGTCACCGCGTTGTCGTTGCAGACCTGCCACAGCGGGTCCCAGTACCCGGAGTGGATCGTCGGCAGGTCCAGGCGGTGCGGCATCTCGCTGAAGCAGATCGCGTGCACGCCGCGCTCCGCGTTGCGCAGCGTCTCCTGCGCCGCGAGCTCGACGTCCCACAGCGGGATGATGCAGAGCGGGATGTTGACGCCGCCGGACGGCTCGCACCACTCCTCGACCATCCAGTCGTTGTACGCCCGGACGCACGCGAGACCGAGCTCCTTGTCCGCTCCTTCGTAGAACGTCTGTCCGCAGAAGCGCGGGAACGTCGGGAACGGCAGCGAGCCGTCGGTCCAGTTGAGGGCGAGGTCCTTCACGCGCTCGTCGCGGTCGTAGCAGCCGGGACGCATCTCGTCGTACGTGAGCGCGGTCATCGTCATCTGGTCGCGGTCGAACTCGATGTTCTCGCCCTCGCCGGTCGTCGCCGCCTGCGGGATCGCGACGAACCGCTTGTGGACGTAGATGAGCTCGTCCTCGTAGTACCAGGCGCTCCCCCACTTGCCTTCGGGATCCTCCGCCATCTGGTACTTCGCGCCCTTGCGGAGCTTGAAGCCGCCCCAACGCTTCGTCTCGACGCGCGGCCCGCACTTCCGGTACTTCTCGGGCAGCCAGGTCTGCCAGACGTGCGGCGGCTCGACGACGTGGTCGTCGACGCTGATGATCTTGGGAGGCTCCATGGCGAACCCTTCGGGTCGTGTGAGGTCCACCTGACGTTAGCGTCAGGTCCCCACCGGTCGCATGCGCGGCGGCCCGGCAGGCGGCGCCGGACCGACGATCGGCCGCCAGAGATCAGCCCCGGGAGCGCGGGATGCCCGCAGCCTTCAGGTCGTCCGCGGGAACGCCGGCCGCACGCCAGGTGGCGTACGAGATCTTCTTGCGCTCGCCATAGACCTTCGCGTGCTTCACGAACTCCCGTCGAAGGGACGAAAGGTCCACGATCACCTGACCGGAACCGGCCAGCTTTCCCTGCAGCGATTCCTTGTCGGCGAGCAAGTTCAGCTTCTCGAATCCGCTGGCGTCCTTGAGCTGCTCGTCGATGAGCGCGATGCGCTTCTCCACCGACTTGGGATCGAGCTTGCGACCTCGCTTGGGCTTGCTGATCTCCAGCGCGTCCAGGTACGCGCGGACGTGCCGGGACGCTTCGCGGCCCTGAGCCAGCGCCTTCTTGTGCTCCGCGCTCATCGTGCCGGGCCTCGGGCCCCGGCTCGCGCGCTTCGCGGAGGCCTTCTTCGGAGAACGCTTGGACGGCGGCATCTCGTCTTTCCTCAATGTCGACGGCTGCCCAGCGCGCATCATAACCAGAAATGATGCGCGCTCACACGACGCTCAGCACCACCAACATGACCGGCGCATATCACGTCATCCGCTCGCAACGGGCTCCCGTTGCCGAACCGGCAGCGCTCGCGCACTGAGGTTGAAGTGCGATCGCACCGCGGACATCCGACGAGCGAACCGCGCGACGCATTCGTCGTTCGGTTCGGTGAACCCGTCGAAGAACGACGCGCGGCCGTCGACGCGGGCATCGAGGAACGTGCGCCGCAGGACTCGCGCGTCGGAGGCGGAGAGGTCGCCCCGTGCGCACACCAGTGGTGCCGGGAGATCCGCCTCGACCGCGACCGCCCGAGTGCGAACCGCTTCCGAGGGGTGGCGGGCCAAGACCTGGTCCCACACCATCGCGGCGTCGACCCGACCCGTGACGACCGCCCCGAGCAGGTCGTCGAATCCCGCGCAGGGGCGGAACGGGAGTGCCCCGCGGACCGGTACCACTTCCATCAACGTGACCATCGGTGCCCAGTAGCTCGTCGTGCAGTACTCGTTGACGAAGCCGATCGCCCGCGTCGCGAGCGTGTCGAGCGTCGCGTCCGGTGCGTCGGCTCGAACGACCAGGCGGCTCGCGAGCGCGGTGGACCCCTCGACCGTGCTCTGCGCGATCAGCGTGTGACCGATCCCGGACAGGCGTCCGAGGACCCCCGCGGGGGCGAAGCAGGCGTCGACGTCGCCGTGCTCGAACGCTCCGAGCATCCGGCCGACGTCGTGGAAGGCCGTGGCCTCGACCGCCCAGCTGGAGGCGATCGCCGGGGGGAGGCCGAGGTCGTCGTCGTAGGCGAGGCGCATCCTCCGGATCTCGGCGCGCGCCCCGCCGAGGTTGAACCCCGGCGGCCCCGAACGCCATCACCCCACGCCGAGCGGCCCGGACCGATTCGCGGCAAGGATCAGGTTTGAGCCGGAGCCGGACTGGAAACAGCTGTGGAGGGCGACCGGAATCGGTCGCCCTCCGTCGCTGCTTCCAGACCGGGGGGATTCGGAATGCGCAGAGGACTCGTGGCCGCCGCGGTGCTGTCGATCGCGTTGCTCACCGGATTCACGGGCTGCGGCCCGAGCCCGACGCCGACCCCCGTCGCGAAGGCGGACCTCGAGGCGTGGCAGGCGAAGCTGGAGGTCGTCGTCCCCGCGTCCACCCCGCCGCCGATCGTCCGGCAGCTCCTCAACACCGCGATCCGCGCCGGCATCCCCGTGGCCTGTCCCGTCATCACCTCGCAGGCCGCCGACGCGTACAAGCCGTTCGTGACCGGTACCTGTGACGCGATCGTGGCCAGCAACGACCCCTTCACGACGACCACGAGCCTGTTGCCGGCCCTGTGCGCGGGCAACCCGCCGCTCGGCGCGACCATCTTCCCGAACCTGAAGCCGGTGCTGATCGCGACGTGCCCGCTGCTGGTCCAGCTGATCCCGTTGCTCAACCTGACGCAGTACGTCCCAGGCTTCGGGACCTCGACGTCGACGGGATAGCCGCGGGGACGCGCACTCGACGTCTCCGCGCTACGGCGGGAGCTGCGCGAGCAGGACCTCGAACTGGGGAGCCGTTCGCAGCTGTCGCAGGTTCGGGGTCGCGCTTGACCCATCTCGCGGTGAGCCGACCCTCGTCGTCGTGCTCGCGCGCCATCTCGAGATAGCGCATGGCAGACATCAACGTCGCGTCATCGGTCGCCCTCAACGCCACCGCGACGCGTAGTTGTAGAGGACCTGCCATAGGTCCGTACGCGTCGCCGGCGGGAGCGCGATGGCCGCAGGTGGAAGTCTTCGGGCCTTGATCGCATAGCTCGACGCCGCGGCGACTCGCCGGTCAGTGATCCGCGAGCGCCACGCGTCCGGATGGAACGGGATCACGGATCCGAGCCACTCGCGCCGCTCCGAGCGACGGAGAATGTTCCAAGCCGCCGTCCGGTACCGGAAGAGGCGCTCCGTACCCGCGCGGAATGCCTCGGCCAGGTTCAGGAGGACTTCTGCATCGGGAGTTGGCTGCTCGAGCTCCTCACGAGCTTTCGTCGCGAGGCCCGAATCGATCCGGTCGCGAGCATGGAGAGCCCCGACGCAATCTCGTCGTCGAACCCGACGGTCTCCCGTACCTGCCACCCTGCCCACGGTCACAGCTCTGACGGACGGTGAGCTTCGCGCGGTCAGTGACCTCGGACAAGGCCGCGGTCGCCGAGGAGCGGCGTGCGCTCAGCGGTCGAAGTCGCGGGTGCGGTGCACGAAGTTGGCGGCCTCGACGCGGTTGCGCACCTCGATCTTGGCGAAGATCTGCGCCACGTAGCTCTTGATCGTCTCCGCGCTGAGGTAGAGCGCGGCGGCGATCTCCCGGTTCGTGTGTCCCTCCGCGAGGAGCGTGAGCACCTGGCTCTCGCGCTCGGTGAGCCCCGACGCCTGGCCGGGCCACGCCAGGTCGGAGCTGGCCGCCTTCGGCGTCGCGGTCCCGGCCAGGACGTCCTCACCGTGCGCGACGCGCACCAGCGCGTCCGCGATCTCGTCCCCGCGCAACGCCTTCGAGATGAACCCCGACGCGCCGGCCGCCCGTCCGTCTGCTATGAGATCGGGCGAGAGATCCAGCGCGAACACCGCGACCCGCTCGATGTGGGGATCGCCGACGAGCATCCGCAACGCGTCGCCGGCGACACCCGCCCGTCCATACAGGTCATAGAGCGCGACGTCGATGTCAGCCGTCACGGGCTCACCGACGAGGATCGCCTCGCAGACCAGCAGGCGGTCGGCGAAGCGGCTGAGGAGGTGCTCCACTCCCGCGACGACGAGCTCGTAGTCGTTCACGACCGCGATCCGCGCCGGCTGGTTCGTCACCGATGGGTTGTAGCCGCTTGCGTCCGGCGCCAACCGCCCCCATCCGGGGGAGTCGGCGCGGGCGTTCACGCCTCTCCGGGAACGGCCCAGGTGCGGTCCGCTCGGCGGCGGACCGCACCCGGCGCATTGCGTACCGTGGCGTACGACCGCGACCCGAGGAGCGCCTTGATGACCGATCCCCAGACGATGCGGGCCTGGGTGGTCGACGAGCCGGGGCCGATCGACGAGCACCCGTTGGTCATGGTGGAACGGCCGGTCCCCACTCCGGCGCCGGGTCAGGTGCGGGTCCGGGTCCTCGCCTGTGGGGTGTGCCGCACCGACCTGCACCTCGCCGAAGGTGACCTCGCGCCCAGGCGCCCCCGGGTCACACCGGGTCACGAGGTCGTCGGCATCGTCGACGCGCTCGGCGACGACGTCGTGAAGATCGCGCTCGGCGACCGGGTGGGCGTGCCGTGGCTCGCGCACACCGATGGCACGTGCCGGTTCTGCACCTCGATCCGCGAGAACCTGTGCGTCGCGCCGCAGTTCACGGGTTGGGACATCGACGGCGGATACGCCGAGTACCTCGTGGCCGAAGCCGACTACGTGTACGCCCTTCCGTCCTCGTTCGACGATGTCGATGCCGCGCCGCTGCTGTGCGCCGGCATCATCGGCTACCGCGCCCTGCGTCAGGCCCGGTGCCCACCCGGGGGACGGCTCGGCATCTACGGGTTCGGTGCGTCGGCCCACCTGACCGCGCAGATCGCGATCGCCGAGGGCCTTCGGGTGCACGTCCTCACGCGCGCGGCACGAGCGCGCGAGCTCGCACTCGAGCTCGGAGCCTCGAGCGCGGGCGGCGAGGCCGACACCCCACCCGAACCGCTCGACGCGTCGATCCTGTTCGCGCCGGTCGGCACGCTGGTGCCACCGGCACTCGAGGCGCTGGACCGCGGCGGCACCCTCGCGGTCGCGGGCATCTACCTGACGGACACGCCGCCGCTCGACTACCAGCGCCACCTCTTCCAGGAGCGGAACCTCCGCAGCGTGACCGCCAACACCCGTGACGACGGCCGGCAGCTCCTCCAGGTCGCGGCGCAGATCCATATGCAGGTCACCACGACGCCGTATCCGTTCGAGCGGGCGAACGACGCGCTGCGGGACCTCGCGCACGACCGCGTCGACGGCGCCGCGGTGCTGTTGATCGGCGAGGAGATGCGGCGGTGAGCACGTACCTGCTGCCCGAGCGGCCGCACGCGACGCTGGCCGACTACCTCGCCGCCGGCGGTGGCCGCGCGCTCCCGGCCGCCCGCGAGCGGGGGGACGCGTGGGTGCTGGACCAGCTCGTACGCGCCGGACTGCGGGGGCGCGGCGGGGCTGGGTTCCCCACCGCGACCAAGTGGCGCTCCGTCGCCGCCGGCGGACGCGAGCTCGGCGACCGGTACGTCGTGGCCAACGGGGCCGAGGGCGAGCCGGGGACGTTCAAGGACCGGCCCCTCATGCGCGCCAACCCCTACCAGGTGCTCGAGGGGCTGGCGGTCGCCTCGACGGTGGTCAACGCGCGGGAGGCGTTCGTCGCGGTGAAGGCCTCCTTCGGTCCCGAGATCGAGGCGTTGCAACGCGCGCTGCGCGAGATGGCCGACGCCGATCTCCTCGGCGATGCCCCCGTCAGCCTGGTCGGCGGGCCGGAGGAGTACCTGTTCGGCGAGGAGAAGGCGCTGCTCGAGGTCATCGAGGGCAACGAGCCGCTGCCCCGGTGGCTGCCGCCGTACCTCCACGGCCTCTACGCGACGACCCCGCAAGAAGGCTGGTCCGCGGGCGTGGGTCCGGTCGAGGATCCCGCGGCCACCGGGTCGAATCCGACGCTGGTAAACAACGTCGAGTCCCTCGCCAATGTGCCGCTCGTCCTCACGCGCGGACCGGACTGGTTCCGGACGATCGGGACCCGTGAGACGCCTGGCCCGTTGATCTGCACCGTCGTCGGCGACGTCGCACACGCGGGCTACGAGGAGATCGAGCCCGGGATGTCCCTGCGGGCGGTCATCGACCGGATCGGCGGTGGCGCGACGGACGGCCGCGCGGTCAAGGCCGTCCTGTCCGGGGTCTCGAACCCGGTCCTGGCCGGCGATGACCTCGACGCGCCGGTCGGCTACGAAGGGCTGGCGGCCGTCGGGAGCGCCCTCGGGTCCGCCGGCTTCATCGTCTTCGACGACCGCCGCAGCATGCTCGCGGTCGCGCGCATGGTTTCGAGGTTCCTGTACGTCGAGTCCTGCGGCCAGTGCCGGGCCTGCAAGTTCGGCACCGGGGAGATCACTCGCCACCTCGACGCGCTGGCCGCGCACGACGAGGATTCGCCGGACATCGAGATCGTCGGGCAGCGTCTGCGTGACGTGACGAGCCAGAACCGCTGCTTCCTCGGCGAGGAGGAGCAGCGCGTCATCAGCAGCCTGCTCCGCCGGTTTCCCGACGAGTTCACCGCCGAGACGATCAGCCCCGAGTCACTCCAGACGCTGCCGGTGCCCAAGATCGTCGACCTCCGCGACGGCGTCGCGACCTACGACTCGGCGCAGGGGCGCAAGCAGCCCGACTGGAGCTACGCGCCCGCGTGAGGCACCGTCATCAGCCGTCGATCTTCGCGACCAGACGGCGGAGCATGTTGATGTTGCGACTCGTGCTCGCGTTCTTGCCGACGATCTCCCAGTCCTTCTTCCTCAGCGTCGAGTCCGAGGACTTCCCGCGCATCCGCCAATGGACGTCGTGTCCGTGCACGACGAGCGTGTCGTAGTCGTTGGACAGCTGCTCGAGCGCCCGGCTCGTGACGGTGCCGGGCGGCCGCTTGAGGAACGTGATGAAGTGCGTGTCGCCGCCGGTGATCGGGAACGGCTGCTCCGCCACGGCACGCCGGAGCTCCGTGGCCGTACGCACGAACGTCTCGACCTCGAAGCCGAAATCCTCCCGGAGCGCGTCCTCGATCGTCCGTTCGAGCGCCGCACGGGACCCCGACTGGTCGAAGACCGCGTTGCCGCTGTTCACGAACGTCCAGACGTTCGTGCAGCCCAGTCCCTCCAGCACCGCGATCAGGCGCGGCATGGCGACGCGGCGCTTGCCGAGGTTCACCGCCCGCAGGAATGCGATGCGCGTCGTCACGGTGAGGGCTCGACGAGGGCGCGGGGGACGTTCATCTCACCGGTAGCCTTACCCACGGAGGTCACCAACGATGGCATTCGACGGCTTCACCCCCGAGGAGCGGGCATGGCTCGCGAGCCAGCGGCTCGGTCGCCTGGCGACGGTGTCGCCCGCCGGTATCGTCGGCAACGCGCCGGTGACCTTCTTCGTGCGTGCCGACGACACGATCGACATCGGCGGCATGCACATGGGCGACACGAAGAAGTTCCGCAACGTGCGCGACGGCTCGCGGGTGGCCTTCGTCGTCGACGTCGTGGACACCTCCGAGGGGTGGCACCCGATCTACCTCGAGATCCGGGGCACCGCCGAAGCGCTCTCCGACGTCGAGCCGCCGGGCGACGGGTTCTCGCGAGAGGTCATCCGCATCCATCCCGACTGGACGAGCTCCTTCAACCTCCCGCCCGTCGGCTGAGAGGTCGCCTCCGCCGGAACCTGACGGTAGCGTCAGTCGAGCGATCGGTCCGGCCCCCGAGGAGCACCCATGGATCTGCCCAAGATCATCAGCGTCGACGACCATGTCGTGGAGCCGGCGCACGTCTGGCAGACCTGGCTGCCGGCGCAGTTCCGGGAGGCCGGGCCCCGGGTGGAGCGCAAGCGGTGGGGTCCGTTCAGCCACAAGCCCGGGGCGAAGTACATCAACACCGAGGACCCGAACGGGCTCTGGGGTGACGCCTGGTACTTCGAGGACCGCCTCATCTACGTGCACAAGCGGTTCGTCGCGATCCCGCTCGAAGCCACACCGGGAGAGGACGTGAACAACTTCGACCGGTCGAAGATGGTGATGGAGGCTCTCACCTACGACGAGATGCGGCCCGGCTGCTACGAGCGCGACGCGCCGCGTGAAGGACTTCGAGCTCAACTGGGTCGACGGGTCACTGCCCTTCCCGACGTTCCCACGGTTCTGCGGGCAGACCTTCTACGAGGCCAACGACAAGGAGCTCGGCCTCGCGTGCGTCAAGGCCTACAACGACTGGATGATCGAGGAGTGGTGCGAGCCATCGGGCGGCGTGAACATCCCCCTCTGCCTCATCCCACTCTGGGACGTCGACCTCGCGGTGCAGGAGGTCGAACGAATCGCGGCGAAGGGATGCCACGCGATCTGCTTCAGCGAGCTCCCCCATCACCTGAAGCTCCCGACGATCCACAGCGGCGGGTGGGACAAGCTCCTCGCGGCGTGCAACGACCACGGGGTCACCCTCTGCATGCACATCGGCTCGTCCTCGACGAACCCCGCGGCATCTCCCGACGCGCCCGGCGGCGTCGGCGGGACACTCGCGTTCAACACCTCGATGGCGTCGCTGGCCGACTGGCTCTTCTCGGGCAAGCTCATCGAGTTCCCCAAGCTGAAGCTCGCGTACTCGGAAGGCCAGATCGGCTGGATCCCGTACACGCTCGAGCGGGCGGACACGGTGTGGGACCAGCACGACAGCTGGCAGCACTCCAAGGCCCGCATCCCCGAACCGCCGTCGACCTACTACTACGGCCGCATCTTCGGTTGCTTCACCGCGGACCGGCACGGCCTCTCGTCGCTCGCCGAGGTCGGACCGGACAACGTCTGCTTCGAGACCGACTACCCGCACACGGACACGACGTGGCCGCGCTCCAAGGAGTACGCGACGAAGATGCTCGCCGAGTTCGACGAGACCGTGGCCTACAAGGTGCTGCGCGGGAACGCGATCAACATGCTCGAGCTGGACCGCGTCTGATCCTGCGTCACGAGGGAGGCTCGCCACCCTCGCCCGCGGCTTGCGCGTCCAGCTCGGCGACGACGCGGTAGTACGTCATCTCCATGGACGACGCACGGGGCCAACCGGCGTAGTACGCGAAGTGCAGCACGAACTCCTGGAACTCCTCGCGCGTGATGTCGCCGCTGGCGAGCGCGGCATACACGTGCTGGTAGATCGGTTCGTCGACGGCAGCCGCGGCGACGCACGCGAGCGTGACCCAACGCCGGTCGCGGCGCGACAGCCCCGGACGGTCCCAGAGCTCGGCGAACACCGCGTCCACCACCCCGTTCTCGAGGAACGGACTCACCGGCGGCGGCGCCTCTCGCACCATCACCTCCAGGTAGCGCCGGCGGCCGGTCTCGGTGCGGGCCGCGGCGATCTCGTCCGAGATCCGTTGGCGCTCGTCGTCGTCCATGGCTCCTCCAGGTCGGTCGTGGGTCGACGGATCGACCGTCATTCGGGATGCTGCATCGCCGCGACGAGGCCGCCGTCGACCCGGACGTCGCAGCCCGAGACGAACGACGCCTGCTCGGAGCAGAGGAACGCGACCGCGTCGGCGATGTCGGTCTCGTGTCCCGGCAGCGCGGCGTGCGGATCCTGGCGAGCCGAGCGAACGGGCGTGCGGGCGGCCATCTGCTCCTTGATCGGGTTGTGCACGAGCTCGAGCCGTCCCATCTCCGTGTCGATCAGGCCCGGGGACAGCGAGAGCACCCGGCCGCCCCGGGCGCCCCACGTCGACGCGGCACGCTCGCACAGCCGGATCACCCCGCGCTTGGCCAGGCGGTAGGTCGACCCGGGATCGGGCGGAGTGCCGAGCGCCGACCGGAAGCGCGGCGCGAAGTCGGCGACCAGCGGTGCGTCGAGCACCGCATCCATCGCCGGATCGAAGGTGCCCAGCTGGCCCGCGATGGACGCGATGCAGATCGCGACACTCCCCGGCACCACCCGGTCGAGGAACCCGTCGAGCAACCTCGCGCTGCCCACGAGGTCCACCCGCAGGATCTCCGACCACGGAGCCATCGACGGGGACAAGCCCGCCGTGTGGACGAGCGCGCGGAGCTCACCGCTCGCGGCGAGCTCCGCGGCGAGCTCCTTCACGACGACCGGATCGGCGATGTCACCGACGACGGTCCGGACCGGGACACCGAGCGTCCGGAGCGCATCCGCTGCGGCCGTGAGCCGGGCTTCGTCGCAATCGGTCAGCAGCAGGATGTCGGCATGGGGACCGACGGCCCGCGCGCAGGCGCAACCCATCGCCCCCGCGGCCCCGGTCACCACGGACACCGTCGTCATGCCGGCTGATGCCGCGTCGGCGCCGCAAGGAACCCGGCGCGCTCCTGCCCGCCGGCGAGCTCGGCGCGCTGGCGAGCGAGCACGCGGCGATCCACCGCGTCCTTGCGGTCGCCCGGTCGGGGCGGCAGCGCGAACCCGCTGTAGGCAACGCGTCGCTCCGCGCTCCGGGGATGGGTCGAGCGGTGGAGCGTGCACGAGAGGTGGACCGTGACGTCGCCCGGGGCCGCGCGGAGCCTGACCGTGGGGAGGTCGAGGCCGGCGTCGAACTGGGTGCGTGCGATGTTCGCCCGGTGCGAGCCCGCGACGACGTCGAGACCCCCGTGCGCCTCGTCGACCGGCGTGAGGCAGATGCCGACGGTGATGCCGGAGCAGAACATCGAGTGGCCGCCCCGCTCGCAGTCCTTGTGCCAGGGCAGGCACGCCAGGCCTTCGACCGAGCCCACCCGCTTCACCAGCCCCTCCGCGGTGACGTCGCTGAAGTGCTCGCCGAACGGATCCCCGGGCGCGTGCTCGTCGTCGAGGATCTGGCCGATCGCCAGATACCGGGCGTCGCCGAACCAGGCCCGAAGATGTTCGGACTGCTGCGCGAAGTCGAGGATGCGACAGGGGTACTGCTCGCCCTCGCCGCGTCGCGGCCCACCACGAGGTCCCGTCGTCGGGACGGGCGGCGTCCACTGCCCGGGACAGGTCCGCGTCGATCGCGGCCATCTCCGCCTCGGTGAAGACGTCTCGCAGCAGCAGGAACCCGGCCTCGGCGAGGAAGTGCGCGGCCGCCTGCGGGTCCTCGCCGAGCCGAACCTCCTGGTCGAGCGCGAGGTCACTGCCGTCGAGCGCGCGCGCAGCGCGACGTCGCCGGAGCGGTACACGGAGCGTCCGTCGAGCAACGAGCGCAGGACCGGATCCCACGCGCAGAACAGCTGGTTCGCCGCGCCGTCGCCCTCGACCCGACCGGCCACCGCGAGACCGAGCGCGGTCCGCCGCTCGAGGACCAGGTCCGTGAACGCGTCACGATCGAGGTGGACGACGAGCGGGGCGTCGGCCCCTTCGACCGCGTCGATCCGACAGTTCCCGGGTGCGAGCGTCCGCGCGTCGCCTTCGACCCGGATCGTCAGCGGCGCCAACCCGAGGTGCTCGGCGTCCGCCGCGGCCCGCGCCCCGTGTGCTTCGAGCGCGGCGTTCCAGTCCTCCGCCCAGAAGACCGCCGGATCGACGGCTTGGGCGGCCCCGGTGTTCCGGGTGCGGACGTCGACGCTGACGCGGCGACGATCGACCGACTCGATCATCGGGCCGCCTCCATGCCCTCGTCGGGCCCCGCGGGCCGCGGCCGCCCGACCAGGGCGAGGAAGCGGTCGGCCGGCGCGAGCAGGACGTCGCGGGCCGGCCCGAGTGACGGGTTGGCCTCGCGGCCGAACAGGGCGACGTCCTTGGCGAGCAGCGGCCCCGCATGGTCGGCGATGACATCGAGCGATCCGAGACCGACGAAGACGTCGAGCGAGAAGCTCCGGCCGCTGCCGTTGCGCAACGCCGTCCCGAGCTGCTCCACGTCGAGGCCGAGGGCGGCGCCGATCGCCATCGCGTCGTGCGCGAGCGCGAAGTTCGCCGCGTTCAGGACGTTGTTGATCAGCTTCGTGCGCAGTCCGCTCCCGAGCGCACCCATGTGCAGGACGGGATCGCCGTAGGTCTGGAGCACGGGCCGCGCCCGTTCGACACTGGCCGGGGAGCCACCGACGTAGACGGTCAGCGTGCCGGCGGCGGCGGCCGCCCCACCGCCGCTGACCGGCGCGTCGATGACGTCCACGCCGGCGCGCGCTCCGGCTTCGGCGATCTCCTCGCACTCGTCGGTGCCGATCGTCGAGTGGATGGCCACGACGCTGCCCTCGGCCATCCCCGCGAGCACGCCGGCGGGGCCGAGGGTGACGTCCCGGACCGCAGCGCCGTCGGTGACGCAGATGCCGACGACGTCGCTGCGGCGCCCGAGCTCCGCGGGGTCGGCGGCGATCGTCGCGCCGGGAGCGAACGGCTCGAGCGCCGCCGGGTTGCGGGCCCAGAGCGTCGTGGGGACTCGCAGCTCGATCAGCCGCTGCGCCATCCCGCCGCCCTGGCTCCCGAGCCCGATGAACCCCGCGGTGGTCATGCGATCGCTGCCGGCGCCGCGAGCGCGTCCAACGGGCAGACGACACCACCGACGAGGACGCGCGATGCCGTCGCGATGTGCTCGGGACCGATGACGACCGCGGCGCCGCCGTCGTCGTGCATGTGCTCGATCAGGCCGAGCTGCATCGCGCACAGCACCGCGGCGGCAGCACCTGGGTCCAGGTCGGGGACGAACTCGCCCGCGGTGACGCCCCACTGCAGGATCTCGGCGGTCTGCTCGAGCCACGCCTCCCGCGAGAAGCGCCCGGTCGGCTGCTCACCCTCGAGTGCGAGCCGGGAGTCGCCCGAGAGGAACGCGCGGAAGATCGGGTGTGCGCTCGCGAACCGGAGGGACTCGCCGACGATCGCCTCCAGCGCGCCGCGTGCGGTCGACCGTTGCTCGGCTGCACGCTCCACCACATCGGCCCACTGCCCGAGCGCCCGGTCCCGGACCGCCCGGAGCAGGTCGAGCTTGTTGTCGAAGTGGCGGTAGAGCAGCGTCCGCGAGACGCCGGCACCGGCCGCGATCTCCTCGAACGTGGCCTTGCGGTAGCCGTAGGTGGCGAAGGTCCGCGCCGCGGCGTCGAGGATCCGGTCCCGGCTCCCCGTCGCGCCCGTCCGGCTCCGCGGCCCCGCCATGCCGACATATTGACGTTCTCCGTCCGGAACGTCAACCGGCGGGACGCCCCCGGGTCAGCCGATGATCGCCTCGAGCGTCTCGTTCGACGGCGCGAAGTAGAAGGACCCGGACGCCGGCGTCGAGTAGTCGGTGAGGGCGTCGGTCGGCTGGCCGTTCATCCCGTAGATCGCCTCCATGCGCTCCCGCATGGGCGCCTGCTCCCGGCAGAAGCCCATGAAGTAGAGCCCGACGGTGCCGTCATGGAACGCGTACGGCGTCGAGCGCCGGACCATCTCGCCGCGCTTGGGCGTGCTGTCGTCGCCCGTCGTCCCCTCCCGCAGCTCGACGTGCGCGAGGTGCGAGGTCGGCACCTGGGTCGCGAGCTTCGTCGAGTCGGCCTTGGTGCGGCCGAAGGTGTTCTCCTGGCCCTCGAGCGAGAGGCCGTTGAAGTACGCGAGGTCGTGGACCCAGCGCTGCGCGATGCAGAACGAGCCACCCGCGCCGGGCTTGCCGTCCGGCACGATTCCCCGGTCGTACTGGTCCTCGGGCTCGGGGTTGCCGGTGCCGTCGATGAACCCGGTCAGGTCGAGGCTGTTGCGGTAGATGAACGTCGGTGTCTCGCGGGCGACCGCCATGTGTCCGGCAACCGCGTTCCGGAAGTTGAACTGCGTCTCCCAGCACAGGTCCTTGTCGTCCGAGTGGACCCAGAGGAGCAGCTCCTCCTGGGTGGCCTTGGCGACCTTCTTGCCGTCGGCCGACTCGTAGCCCGGGTACGGCTGGAAGTCCTCGGGCACGTCGTCGGTGAGTTCGGCCAGCAGCGTGGGGCCGAAGAGGAGGCAGACGTTGATCGGGGTGGTGACGCCGACCTCGGTCCCCGCCTTGCGGACGTCGCCCAACGCCTTCTTGATCACGCCGAGGTCCGCCCCGTCGCTGCGACTGAGGTGCGTGTACCACTGGTACTTGGTGAGGTTGGTCAGGATCGCGTGCTGGGGGTTGGGCATCGTTGTCCTCCGCGGCTCTCCGGGTCGAGGCGTCCTTCCTAGCGCAGATCGCATCGCTTGCTCTACTGGCGCGCCGCGCTCCATCGCGTGTCCGGAGATGACGGCATCGTGATCACCGAGACGAGCCCGTCCACCAGGCTCTCGGCTGCCGGTCAGGCCTTGATGACCTGCTCGCCGTACTGCTCGAGCGCTTCGAGCGCATGGTCGAGCGAGTCACCCGGGGCGCCGACGCCGTTCCACGTCACGCCCAGGGCCGCGAGCTCTTCGAGTCCCTTGCGGTGGGCGTCCGCGTCGAATCGGGCGCGGCCCAGGGTGCCCCCGGCCCCGGTGCCGAACGCGACGTCGATCGTCGCCGGGTCGCGCCCGGCGTCGTCGACCCGCCGCCACAGGTCGTCGAGCATCCGGGCGAGGTCCTCGGTGGTCTCGAGGATCGGCGTCTTCGCGGTGCGGGCCAGGGTCGCGGGAGCCGGGAACGGGTTCCAACCGTCGCCGGCCTCCGCAACCCGGCGCCGGGCCAGCTGGCTGTTGCCACCGATCCAGATCGGCACGCGGGCCGGCTTGGGGTTCGCCGTCTGACCCTTCGCGATGAAGTGACGACCCTCATAGGCGAAGTCGTCTTCACCCCAGATGCCGCGCAGCACCTCCAGCGACTCGTCGAACAGGTCGTTGCGCTCGTCGAAGTCGACGCCCAGCGCCCGGTACTCGGCGCGCTGGTAGCCGACCGCCGTGGCGAGCACGAACCGGCCGCCCGAGAGCGCGTCGATCGTGGCGACCGACTTGGCGACCAGGAACGGATTCCGGTACGGCAGCACCAGGATGTTCGGGATGAGCAGCAACCGCTCCGTCACCGCCGCGACGAACGCGAGTGCGGCGAACGGGTCCAGCGCGTCGTGACCACCGGCCTGGAGCCACTTGTGCGACGGCACGGGGTGGTCGGTGAACCCGATCCCGGCGAAGCCGGCGGCCTCCGCGGTGCGTGCGAACCGGACGAGCGCGTCGTGCGAGACGAACGCCGGGTCGTAGGGATGCGCGATGAGCGGGTAGGTGACCCAGTGCTTCACGAACGTCTCCTCCGGATCGGGAGGGGCCTCCCGAAGAGGTGCAAAGGTATCGGTCGTGACCACTGACGCGCCTGACACCCTCGTCGCGCTCCTGGACCGCCGCGCGGAGGACGACACGACGGGCCTCGTCGTCGACGACCGCGAGTGGAGCTGGCGCGAGGTGGTGGCCGAGAGCGGGCGCTGGGCCGCGGCGCTCGCCGAGCTGCGCCCGGCCGAGGGTCCGTTCCACGTCGGCGCACTGTTGGGCAACATCCCCCAGTACCTGTTCCTCCTGTTCGGCGCGGCACGCGCCGGTGCCGTGCTCGTGGGCATCAACGAGACCCGCCGAGGCGAGGAGCTCGCCCGCGACGTGCGCCACACCGACTGCGTCGCTGTCCTCGCCGACGCGGGCCACGCGCCGCTCCTCGCCGGTCTCGACCTCGGCGGCACCGCGGTGATCGAGATCGAGAGCCCGCACTGGCAGCAGCGGCTCGCCGCCGCGATGCCGTTCGAACCACCGACGATCGGTCCCGCGGACGTCCTGCTCCTGATCTTCACCTCCGGGTCCACCGGCGCGCCCAAGGCAGTCCAGCTCTCACACGGTCGGGCGGCGCGCATCGCGAACGCCGCGACCTGGATCACGGCCGATGACGTCCTCTACTGCGCGATGCCGCTGTTCCACGGCAACGCGCTCAACGCGGTCGTGTTCCCCGCGGCGGCGTCGGGCGCCACCATCGCGCTGCGCGAGCGGTTCTCGGCTTCGCAGTTCATGCCCGACATCCGCCGGTACGGAGCCACCTTCTTCAGCACGGTCGGCCGGGCCCTCGCGTACATCCTGGCCACCCCCGAGTCGCCCGAGGACCGCGAGCACCGGGTGAAGTTCGCGCTGGCGCCGGAGTCGTCGCCGCGCGACATGCGCGCGTTCAAGGACCGGTACGGGATCCTCTGCGTCGCCGGGTACGGCTCGAGCGAGAACGTCATCATCATGGAGCCGCGCCCCGGGCTGCCGAAGGACGCGCTCGGGGTACCCGCAGGCGGGCGTGGACGCCGCGGTCGTGGATCCCGAGACCGGGGAGGAGCGTCCCCGCGCGGTTCGACCCGTCGGGACGGCTCGTGAACGGCGCCGAGGCCATCGGCGAGATCGTCGGCCGTAACGTCGTCGACCGCTTCGAGGGCTACTACCGCAACCCGGAGGCCGAGGCCGAGCGGACCCGCAACGGCTGGTACTGGTCGGGAGACCTCGGGTACGTGGACGAGGCCGGCGTCTTCTACTTCGCGGGGCGTGCCGGCGAGTGGCTGCGCGTCGATTCCGAGAACTTCGCCACCGCACCGGTCGAGCGGATCGTCGGGCGCTTCCCCGGGGCGAAGGGCGTCGCCGTCTACCCGGTGCCGGACGAGCGCACCGCGGACGACCAGATCATGCTGGCCCTCGAGCTCGACGCCGGCGCTGCGTTCGACCCCGACGCGTTCGGGCGCTTCCTCGCCGAGCAGCCCGACCTCGGGACGAAGTGGGCGCCGCGCTACGTGCGCGTGACGACCCTCCCCGTCGGCGCCACGAACAAGATCGACAAGCGCCCACTGCGCGCCGAGCGCTGGTACACCGACGATCCCGTCTATTGGAGGCCGGGACCCGACCCGGCCTACCGGCGGTTCACCGCCGCCGACCTCACCGCGCTCGAAGCCCGGTTCCGCGAGTTCGGCCGGGCCGGCGCGATGGGCCGGCCCTGACCGGACGCGGCCCCGTCGATGGCCGCGGTCACTGCCGGCTGGCGATGTACTTCTTGTAGCCCTCGGCCAGGGCGCGCAGCTCGGGGTCGGCCTCGAACCGGGGCTGGAACTTCTCCCAGGCCGCCTCGCGCTTGGCCGGGATGTACTCGGTCGGCCAGTAGCCCTCGTGAGGCCGGTAGCCCTTCAGGACGTTGCGGGCGACGGTCGCCTTGTGCACCTCGTCGACCCCGTCCGCGATGCCCATCGTGGGTGCCGACGCGTACATCGCCTGGATCGGAGTGAGGTTGGTCGTCCCGAGCGAGCCGAGGATGTGCAGCGCGTTGTACGACACCTCGCGCAGCACCTTCGCCATGGTGTACTTCACAGCTGCGATGTCAGTCCGGGTCTCCTGCGTGCTCGTGTTGTCGATCTTCCACGCGGTCTCGAGGACGAACAGGCGCAGCATGCGGATCTGGGCGTAGGAGTCCGCGATCTTCTCCTGCACCATCTGGTGATCGGCGATGATCTTCCCGTGCGACTCACGGCTGAGCGCGCGCTCGCACATCATGTCGAAGGCGAGCCGGCACTGCGCGATGGTGCGCATGGCGTGGTGGATGCGTCCGCCGCCGAGGCGACGCTGCGCGAGCACCTTGGCACCGTCCTCGGGGCCGAGCAGGTGGTCGGCCGGCACGCGCACGTCCCTGTAGATGATGTGGTTGTGGGAGCGGGGCTCGGGCTGGATGTCCACGCCAGGGGTGTCGCGCGGCACCACGAACATCCCGTTCGTGCACATGACGAAGAGGATGTCGGCCGCGCGCCCGCGCTGGTGAACCACTTCTCGCCGTTGATGACCCACTCGTCGCCGTCGCGCACGGCGTGGGTCTCGAACAGGTTCGGATCGGAGCCACCCTGCGGCTCCGTCATCGAGTACGCGGAGAAGATCTCCTGGTTCATGAGCGGCGTGAGCCAGCGTTCCTTCTGCTCCTCGGTGCCGTACGCGGCGAGCATCTCCATGTTCCCGGTGTCGGGCGCGGCGGTGCCGAACATCGCCGGCGCGGAGCCGTAGCGGCCGAGGATCTCGTTGATGAGCCCGAGCTTCAGCTGGCCGTAGCCGGGGCCGCCGAGATCCTCGTCGAGGAAGAGCGCCCACAGGCCCTGGTCCTTGATCTGGTCCTGGAGGCCCTTGACCAGCGCCTTGATCTTGGGGTCCCGGGCCCGGACCGCGTAGGGGAACACGTAGTCGAGCGGCTCCACCTCCTCGCGGCAGAACTCCTCCACCCAGTCGAGCTTCTTCTGGAACTCGGGTTCGGTCGAGAAGTCCCAGGCCACGGCGCATCTCCTTGTCGACGGTCGTCCGAGCCTATCGACGGGCCCGCCGCCCGGACTCCGGTCCCGACCCGTGCCGTCGAGTCGAACCGCTCAGGACCCGCGAGCCCGCTTCCGGCGCTTGCCCTCGTGCATCGCCTGCACGCGCGGCACCGCGATCGTGTGGCCCTGCTCCACGAGCTCACCGGGCAGTGCCTGCGCGGTCCCGAGCACGTCGCGCCACGGCCCGGCGGTGTCCATCCGATCGAGCGCGTTGTGGATCGTGACGGCGGACGGCGTGATCGCGTCGAGCCCCTCCCAGGTGACCGGGAACGAGACCGGGACGCCGGGTCGGAGGCGCGGGCTGTAGGCCGCGATCACCGTCGCGCCCCCGACGCGCGTCGGGTCGACGAAGACCTTGCCGCCCCGATCCTCCTTGAGGAACGCGGTCGTCGCGATCGACGGATCGAGCTGCTCGACGCGCGCCGCGATCGCCCGGGTCGCGGCTGCCATGTCGTCCATCGGAGGAGGGTCGCCGACCGGCACGAACACGTGGACGCCCTTCGCGCCAGTTGTCTTGACCGCGCCGACAAGACCGAGGCCGTCGAGCACCTCGTGCACCAGGTGCGCGACCTGGACGACCGAGTCGAAGGGATCACCCTCGGGCGGGTCGAGGTCGAGCACGAGATGGGTCATGCGGTCCGGCCGGGCAGCCGTGACGAGGGCAGGGTGGTACTCGATCGCGCGCTGGTTCGCGAACCACAGCAGGGTGCGCCGGTCGTTGCACAACGCATAGGTGACGTCGCGCTTCGACGCCTCGGCCCAGAAGCTCGCGGTGCGGATCCAGTCCGGCGCGTACTTGGGCAGATTCTTCTGCATGAACGCGTCCTGCCCGCGGTGCACCCGGATGACCGACAGGGGGCGGTCCTCGAGCTCGGGCAGGATCCGGTCCCGGACCCCGTCGAGGTAGTCGACGAGATCCCGCTTCGTCGCGTCGGCGCCGTCGAAGAGCGACTGGTCGAGGTTCGTGAGCTCGACGCCGTCGCGCACCTCGTCCGGCGTGCGGGCCATCCACCGACGTTACCCAGGTACCTTCGACCGGAAGCGCGGCCGTGCATGATCTGATGGCACGGTGTCGACGAGGAGGTCCAGCCATGGCCGTCGCGGTGCGAACCGAGGAGCTGACGAAGCGCTACGGGCACACGGTCGCGCTCGACGCACTCGACCTCGAGATCCAGTCGGGTGAGGTGTTCGGCTACCTCGGTCCGAACGGGGCCGGGAAGTCGACGACGATCGGGCTCCTCCTCGGCGCCCTCCGGGCCACGAGCGGGAGCGCGTGGATCTTCGACCTCGACGTCTGGCGCGAGGCGTCGACCCTGCACCAACGGCTGGCGTACGTCCCGAGCGAAGCCAACCTCTGGCCGGGGTTGACCGGGGCCGAGACCTTGCGCTTCTTCGGCGCGATCCATGGATCGGTCGACCCGCGCTACCGCGATGAGCTCGTCGCGCGCTTCGAGCTCGTGGCCGACAAGAAGGTCCGCGCCTACAGCCACGGGAACCGGCAGAAGATCCTTCTGATCGCGGCATTCGCGAGCCGCGCCGACCTCCTGTTGCTCGACGAGCCCACCACCGGCCTCGACCCGCTCATGGAGCAGGTGTTCCGCGGGTGCGTGCGCGAGGCCCGCGAGCGGGGCCAGACGGTCCTGCTCTCGTCGCACATCATGAGTGAGGTCGAGGCCCTCTGCGACCGGGTCGCGATGATCCGGGCCGGGCGCATCATCGAGACGAGCCGGCTCGAGACCTTGCGGGAGATGGCCGCCACGCACGTGCGCGCCGAGGTCACCGGCCGCGCCCCGGACCTCCGCGGGGTCGACGGCGTGAGCAATGTCGCCGTGGCCGGACAGACGGTCGAGTGCGACGTCGCCGGGACCATGGAGCCGTTGCTGGCTGCGCTCACGCCGGCCGGGGTGCGGCACCTCAGCACGCGCGAGCCCTCGCTCGAAGAGCTCTTCGTCGCGTACTACGGCGCATCGACGGATGCGAGTGCGCGGTGAGCACGACGACCGAGGCGCCGACGCCGACAGTCACGCCCGCGACGGTGACGCGATCGCGGTCGTCCGTCGCGATCGCTCGGCGCTCGTTCCGGCAGGTCCGGATCAGCGCGGCGGTCTGCGGCGTGGCCTTCGGAGCGGTCGCGGCGTCAACCGCACTCTCCTACGTCACGACGTTCGCGTCGGCCGCGAGCCGGCACCAGCTCGTCGCGACGACCAGCACCGACAACGGTCTCTCGGTCCTCCTCGGCCCGGTCTCCGGGGTCGGAACCGTCGGTGGCTACACCGTCTACAAGGGCTACGTCTTCCTCACCACCATCGGTGCGATCTGGGCGATCCTCGCCGCGACCCGCGTCCTCCGCGGCGAGGAGGAGACCGGGCGGTGGCAGCTGGTGCTGGCCGGACGGACGACCGCAGCGCGAGCGACCGCGGCCGCGCTCACGGCGTTGGCCGCCGCGGTCGGTGTGATCGTCGCCGGCACCGCGGTGCTCACGCTGCTCGCCGGCCGCAACCCCGACGTCGGGTTCGGCGCCGCCGACTCGCTCCTCTATGCCGTGAGCCTCGGGATTCCCGTCGCCGTGTTCGCCGCGGTCGGGGCGGTGACCTCGCAGCTCTTCCGGACCCGCCGCGCCGCCACCGGGACGGCGATGAGCGTGTTCGCGGTCGCGTTCGTCCTCCGCATGATCGGGGACGCCTCGCCAAGCACCCGGTGGTGGCGGTGGACCACACCCTTCGGCTGGACCGAGCTGGTCCGGCCGTTCGGCGCGAACGACCTCGTCCCCCTGCTCCCTGCAGCCGGGACCGTCATGGTGCTCGGCGGCGCCGCGGTGCTCCTCACGTCCCGGCGCGACGCCGGCGACGGTCTGCTCGCCACCCGATCCGTCGCCCCGCCGCGCGCTCGAGGACTCGGTTCGGTGCTCGGCCTCTCCGCGCGCCTCGAAGCGCCGGTGCTCGGCGCGTGGTGCGCCGGCGCGCTCGCCTCCGGTGTGGTCTTCGGCATCATCGCCCGGATCACCGCGAACAAGGTGCCGGCGTCCCTCAGCGACGCGTTGCAGGGATTCGGCGTGCACGGCAGCTTCACGGACCAGTACCTCGGCGCCGCGTTCCTGTTCGTCGCCACGATCGTCGCCCTGCTCCCTGCCGGTCAGGTCGGCGCGGCGGCCGGCGAGGAGTCCTCCGGCCGTCTCGCGCTGGTACTGGTGCAACCGCTCCGGCGGACGTCCTGGCTCGTCGGCCGCCTCCTGCTGACAGCCGGGACGATCGTGGTCGCCGGCGCGCTGGCCGGGCTCGGCACCTGGCTCGGCGCACGGAGCCAGGGGATCGAGCTCGGCGCCGGCACGATGTTCCGCGCGGGGCTCAACGTCGTCCCGACCGCGCTCGTCGCGCTGGGCATCGGCGCCGTCGCCCTCGCGATCGCGCCCCGCGCCGCCGCTCCGGCCGTCTACGCGGTGATCGGCTGGTCGCTCATCGTCGACATCCTGGCGTCGCAGGTCTCGGGCCTCACCTGGCTCCGAGACGCGTCGCTGTTCCACGCCATGGCGCTCGCACCCGCACAGCACGTCTCGGTCCGCACGGTCGCGATCACCGTCGCGATCGCAGTCGGGTTGAGCGCCTCGGCAGTCGCGCTCTTCCGGCGGCGCGACGTGCAGACCGCTTGATCGCGCGGGACCCGCGTGCGCCGCGTCGACGGCGCTCGCCGGCTGGTCGACCTCGAGGATCCGGTGGCGAGCACCGACACCAGCCGCAGACCGACGAGGTCCTCGAGCACGGTCGGCTGACCATCGACGTCGACGTGCATCGCGCGCCAGCGCGCGACCCGCACCGCAGTGCCGTCCGGCGCGTCGACGTGCTCGACCGTCACGACGCGCCGGAAGGTGACGTTCCGGGCCCAGGAGCCTGGAGGCTCCAGGCGCGACCGTCGGGGTCGCGCACCGTCATCTCCCGGGTGCCCCAGTGCGTCTCCTCGAACGGGGTGACGACCTCGACCCCGGGATCGAGCCGGAGCGCGTCGGCGTCGCCCACCTTCAGCACGAGCCGGAGCGCCGGGTCCTCGTCCTCGGGGACCTCGGCGATGAACAGGTACGGGCCGTCGCCGTTGCGCAGCTGGCCGGAGTCGTGGTCGGTCGCGAACTCCAGCTCGTAGCCCAGGGCCTGGAAGAACTTGGCCGCCTTGCCCCAGTTGTGGGTGGTCAGGAACACGGCCTCGATGCCGTCGGTGCCGGTCATGTCAGGTCTTCTCCCGGGAGGATCGTGGCGGGGCGGTGGGATCGGCGAGGTAGGCGCGCAACGCGTCGGCGACGAGTGCCGACAGCGACAGCTCGGCCTCGATGGCGCGGTGTTTCACCTGCTTGATCAGCCCGATCGGCAGGTACACGTTGAACTGCTTGACCTCGTCGTCACCCACGCCAGTAAGCTAGCAACTTAGTAAACCGGCGTCCAGGCGGGCTACGGCGCGATCACGATGCGTCGGTCAGCGCCGGTTGCGCGCCGGGCCACCTCGATGTGTCGGCCTCGAGCGCTCCTCCGCCCGCGGATTGATCGAGCGCGCGGTCACGCGTGGCCTGGTGCGCCTCGGCGACCTCCGCGGCCGGGTGCTGGCCTCGGTCGACTCCGAGACCACCGGCACGGCGGAGCTGGCGTGACTGGTTCCGAGCAGCACCGCGCTCAGAGGAGCGCGTGCACGACGAGCTCGACGACCACGTCACGCGCGGCGGCGTCGTCGATCGCGGGCGGCTCGGGATCGCGATGTCGGTGGCGCGCCCACCACGTCACGGTCTCGAGGACGAAGCGCGCCGCGGCGTCGGGCGGGACGGAGGCCGATGCCCCCTCGTCCCGGCGCCGTTCGAGGTACGCGGCGAGCTGCGCGAGCAGGCGCCCGCGGACGCCCCGGTAGAAGAGCTCCGCGAGGTCGGGCGCGTCCCGTGCGCACCGCTCCATCGCGTCCGCGGCGCGCCGGGTGCTGGAGAAGAGATCGAAGAGCTCCGAGACGATCGCTTCCAGCTCGGCCCGCCCATCCACGGTCCGATCCGCCGCGTCCAGCGCGCGCTCCAGGGTCGGGACTCGGACCCGCTCGGCCAGCGTCGCTTCGACCGCGGCGACCAGCGCGGGCCGATCGATCGCCCCGACCGGCAGCGGCCGGTCACCCAAGGGGTCGGCGAACGGGCGCTCGGCACAGAGCAGCAGCAGGGCCTCCTTGCCCTCGACGTAGTTGTAGAGCGTCCCCACCGAGACGCCGGCGACCCGGGCGATCTCCACCATCGGCGCCGCCGCGAACCCCTCCCGGCCGAACACGTCGGTGGCCGCGTCGACGATGGCGACGAGTCGCTCGCGGCTCCGGGCCGGTGGCATCTTGACAGTATAATGAATGGTTCATTCTAATAACCGGATGTCGACCCGCCTGCTCCGGACCGTCGCCTCCGGGACCGCCCTCGTGCTGCTCGCCGGCAACGCAGGCGCGGTGACCGGGGAGCCGGCGCACGACCACGCGATCGACCACGCGATCGACCACGCGATCGACCTCGGATCGGTCACGGCGCGGTACCGCCGGACCTGCCGGTCGCCCGGCGCGGCCGTCGGGTACCGCAGCCGACGCGCCACGACGTCGTTCGCGTCAGCCGGGGCGCTGGCACGGGGCATCCCGCTCGGCCGCGGCGCACAGTTCCTCGCCGGGAGCGTGACCAAGCTGTTCGTCGCCGTCGTCGCGTACCAGCTCGTCGAAGCGGGGAGGCTCTCGCTCGACGACCCGGTCGACCGCTTCCTCCCACGGTGGCCCCGCGGCGATCGCATCACCGTCCGCATGCTGCTCGGTCATCGCAGTGGCATGGGCGATTACGGCAACGACTTCGGACCTGACCTGCGCGAGCTCGTCCTCGCCGACCCGACGCGCGCGTTCTCCTACGACGAGGTGCTCGACCGGGTCCGTGCGGTCCCACCCGTCGCCGAGCCGGGGGCGACCTACCACTACTCGAACGCAAACACGATCGTCCTCGGGGCGATCCTGCAACAGCTCACCCGACAGAGCCTCGGTGCGCTCATGCGTCGCCGGATCATCGATCCGCTCCGCCTCGACCACACCCTCTACGGGCCCGACGAGCTGAAGCGAGCGAACGCGATCGTGTTCCACGGCCTCTTCGACGTCACCGGCACCGGGACGCCCACCGACATCGGCGCGTTCCCCCGCACCGCGGCACTCACGATCGATCCCGCCGGCGCCGGGCTCTTCTCGAGCGTCCCCGATCTCCTGAAGTTCACCCACGCACTGTTCGACACCGGCGCGTTGCTCTCGAGGGCGTCGCGTCGACATCTCGCACGGTCGGTGAGCACGCTCACGGCCCACGACCTGCTGCTCGGCCGGCGATTCGACGTCCACGGTCACGGTGGCGTCTCCCCCGGCGCTCAGGTGATCGTCGCGTTCGACGCTCGCTCGCACAGCACCGTCGTCGCCTGGTGCAACCGGCTCGACCCGGGACCGAACGAGCTCCTCGCGTCCGTCGTCGCCACGAAGGACGCCTTCGAGCCCGCGCGCCGCTGACCGTCGCGATCACCGATGCGCCGATGGGCTCGGAGCTCGACGCGCCTCAGCCACCGTCGGGATCGGGAACCACGAGGTCGACGTGGACCCGCGTCAGCGTGGACGACGCGATGCGCCAGCCGTCGGCGGTCCGCGCGTAGGTCTCGTGGTAGTGCCCGTAGCCGTCGAGGCGGGTGCCACCGGGGAAGATCACGATGTCGTTCAGCGCCCAGATGCCGGTGGCGGTGGTCTCGGAGGTGAGCTCGATCTCCGGCATGTGGCCCTGATGCACCGTCACCGCGCCGTCCAGCATCTCGCGCAGGACCGTGATGAATGCATCCGCCCCGCGCACGACGCCGCCGCCGGCTGCGCTGGTGTCCATCACGACGTCATCGGTGAACACCTGCCGCATGCCGTCCCAGTCCTTGGTGTCCATGGTGCGGAAGTAGCGGGCTTTGAGCTGCCGGATCGCCTCGATGTCGTCCATCGCTACCTCGAGTCGCGAAGCGAGAACGCGACGATGCTCGAACTCGCGGTCCGAGAGCTGCAGGACCGAGAGGATGCCGGCGACGCCGGGCGGCTTGGTGTTCGAGTGGTAGTAGATCGCCTGGTCGCCCTCGCGCATCTCGCGCATGAAGTTGCGCGCCTGGTAGCTCCGGATCCCGTCCCAGCCCTCTCGCCGGGCACGCACCAGGTCGTCATACGAGAACACGTCGGGTTCGGACTTGAGCAGCCACCGCGCCATGCTGTGCTCCTACCGCAGACGGGTCAGAACGTTGCGGGTGATCTGCTCGACCTGAGGGTCGCGCCCGGCGAGCCCGTGCGCCCAGTCGGTCGACCCGGACGTCACGACGGTCGCGCCCGCGTCGTTCGTGTACGCACCGAGCACCGCATGGCCGTGACGGATGCGGTCCATCGCCGCGGGATCACGGGTCCCGAACACCCGTGAAGCGATGTACTCCAGCTCGCTCGGCTCCCCCGGCTTCGGCGGGCGGGGTGCGGTGTCGCGGGTGAAGTGCCGGGTCGGGCAGGTGGCCAGGATCTCGAAGGTCGACGGGGTGCCGTCCTCGCCGGTCGGGAACGGCAGCCCGTCGCGGTAGGTGAACGCGCACCCGTCGCACTCGTAGCCGACGGTCGTGGCGCCGGCGCCGAGCACATCTCCGTAGCCCAGCCCGGTACCGGTGAAGATCCAGTGATCCGCGCGGTGGACGGTGTAGCCGCCGAGCCCCGAGGTGACGTTCCGGCCGATGCGGTGGTAGCCGCCGCGGGTGAACGAGACGCCGGTCATCTGGTTCTCGGGGCGGCCGACGATCACGTCGGACCAGAACGTTGTCACCTCCCGCTCACGGTCGGTGCCCATCAGCGGGTCGCGCTTCATGAAGCCCTTGTACCCGACCATGACGTCGTGGTCGTCGCCCTCGATGCGCACCTGCCACAGCGACGTGTTGCCGGAGAAGAACGCCGCGTTGCCGCCACGCGCGACGAACTGCTCGACCGTGTCGCGCATCCCCCACGACCAGTACTCATCGTGGCCGACCGACAGGTAGAGACTCGCGTCGTCCAGCACCTCGGGATGCTCCTCGAGGTCGGCGTTCGTGCACACACCGATCTCGAACCCTTCGCGCTCGGCCCACTCGATGAACGGCAGCTCCCAATCCGGCCAACCCGCCGACCCGGCGTAGCCCGACAGGTGGTTGAGCTGCAGGTAGCCGACGTGCGCGGCGTTCTGCGGGTCGGGAGCGCCCGTGCCCGTCACGCGGCGGCCTTTGCCCGGCGGCTTGAACAGGTAGCCCGGTGCCATCGGACGTTGCAGCGCGACCTGCGTGCCCCCGGTGTAGAGGTTCGGTCCGCCGAAGTCGTTGTAGGCGTGCCACGTGTTGGTGGCCAGTGCGAGGACGATGCGCGTCCCGGACGACGGACGCACGACGAAGAACGCGAAGTCGCGGCGCACCTTCTCGCCGACGTCGATCTCCATGACGACCTCGTAGTAGCCCGATCGCCATGCCGGGTCGACGTCGAGCGTGAGCGCGACCGGCCATCCGCACCCGTTCGCGGCGGCGTCCGGCGGAGTGTCGTGCTCGTCGGCGGCGACCGCCTCCGAACGGAGCACCACCTCGCGTCCGGCGCCGACGCGCGCCGCCTCGACGCGCACCGGCCGCCCGCCGGACGACGACAGATGCAGACCGACCTGCTCGCCCGGGCCGACCGACTGCGGCCAGCAGTACCCCGTCACCACCTCACGAGCCATCGTCCGACCCTAACTGCAGAGGCAGCGACCGGCGCGGGGCGGAGACTCAGCCGGACCCGAGGATCAAGCCGCTCGTCGGCACTCCGGTGCCCGCGGTCACGAGCACGTGCTCGACGTCGGGAACCTGGTTCACCGCGGTGCCGCGCAACTGGCGGACGCATTCGGTGATGCCGTTCATTCCGTGGATGTACGCCTCGCCGAGCAGACCACCGCTCGTGTTGATCGGCAGCTCGCCGTCGAGCGAGAGGCGTTCGACGGTGGCGAACTCCTTCGCTTCGCCCCGGCCGCAGAACCCGAGCTCCTCGAGCTGCATGAGCACGAACGGCGTGAAGTGGTCGTACAGGAACGCGGTCGAGATGTCGCCCGGCGCGAGACCGGACTGCCGCCACAGCTGGTCGGCGACGACCCCCATCTCGGGGAGACCGGTCAGGTCGTCGCGGTAGTAGCTCGTCATCATCTCGCCGTCATCCGACGCACCCTGCGCCGCCGCCTCGACCACCGCGACCGGCTGGCGCAGGTCCCGTGCCCGCTCGACCGACGTGACGACGAGCGCCACCCCGCCGTCGCTCTCCTGGCAGCAGTCGAGCAGGCGGAGCACGGGCTCGACGATCCAGCGCGAGGCCTGGTGGTCCTCGATCGTGATCGGTCGCTCGTAGAACCAGGCATCGGGGTTCGTGGCCGTGTGCGCGCGGTCGACCACCGCGATGGTCCCGAAATCCTCGTTCCCGACCCCGTAGGCCTCCATGTAGCGACGGGCGTGCAGCCCCACCCAACCCGCGGGCGAGAGGAGCCCGAAGGGCCCGTACCACGACAACCAGAGCGGCAGGCCGCCACCGCCGACCGCGCCGAGGTTCCCGAAGCGCATGCCGGAGCGCTCGTTGAAGGCGCGGTAGCAGACGACGACCTCGGCGGTGCCCGTCGCGACGGCCATCGCCGCCTGCATCACGGTCGCCGCCGACGCGCCCCCGCCGTAGGGGATTCGGGCGAACATCGAGAGCCGCTCCATGCCGAGGTTGCGGGCGACCTCCATCTCCTCGCTCGTGTCGAGGGTGAAGGTCACGAGCCCGTCGACGTCGGACGCGGCCAGGCCGGCGTCGTCGAGGGCCGCGAGCACGCACTCGCACGCGAGCTGCAGCTCGGTGCGGCCCGACTCCTTGGAGAACTCGGTCTGCCCGATCCCCGCGATCGCGGCCGTTCCGGGGAGCGTGCTCAACCGGAGCCCCGGGGCAGCCCGACCTCGGCAGTGCCGCCGACGTGCTCGCCGAGGTCGTCCATCGCGGTGAACGCCACGTCGACGACGGTCTCGTCGCCGTCGTCGCGCACCCCGGTCACGTGGCCGGTGTAGGTGAGGGTGTGGCCGGGGTGCACGGGCACGCCGAGGCGGATCGCGATCCGGCGGATCCGCGCGTCGGAGCCGGCCCAGTCGGTCAGGAACCGGCTGCAGTAGCCCGTGTCCGAGAGGATGTTCATGAAGATGTCCGGTGCGCCCTGTGCCTGCGCGTAGTCACGGTCGTGGTGCACGGGCATGTAGTCACGCGACGCGATCGCGCCGGCCACGATGACGCTCGCGGTCACGTCGATCACGAGCGGCGGCAGCTCGTCCCCGACCGCGACGGGAGCGCCGTCGACGCTCACGAGCCCAGGATCCGGAACATCGGCAGCGTCAGATCGCCCTCGAAGTCCTCGTAGCCGACCTCGACGGCCGCGCCCATGACGTCGTCGGCGGACTCGACCCCGACCAGGTTCGACACCAGGCGCCAGCCCTCCTCGAGCTCCACGAGGACGACGACCGGGTCGGTCTCGAACCACGGGTACTGCGGATGGCGCATCACCACCGCGGAGAGGACCGTCCCCCGCCCCGACGACGCGATCGGCGTCCACGCGAGCGAGTGGCACCGCGGGCACATGGGCCGCGGCGGGTGGCGCAACGTCGCGCAGCCGTCGCAGCGCTGGACGAGGAGCCGACGGTCGCGCAGACCGTCCCAGAAGAACTGCGTGTCGGGCGACGTCGACGGGGCGAGCCGGGTCGGGAGGGTCACGACGCACTCGCGTCGACGAGGCCACTGGGGTCGAACTTCAGGATCCGGAACGTCTGGCGACCGACCCGCTCGCCGGTCGCGTCCGTATAGGTGGTGACCCAGGTGACGAACCGGCCGGCGCCGAGTCGGGTCCGCTTCTCGGGCGAGACCGACTCGAGCACGGTCTCCGCCGAGACGACGTCGCCCAGGTGCAGGTATCGGTCGATCTCGAACTCGGAGTTGGTCGCGAGCGTCCCGACGAAGCCGGCCTCGTCGAGCAATCGCAGCACCTCCGCGCCCCCACCCTCGACCGGTGAGCCGCCGCGCTCGCGGATGCCGGCGATCTTCGGCGTCGCCATCGACCAGGTCTGCAGCATCAGCGGCGGTGCGACGATCTCGCCGTGACGGGACGAGGCCGCCGCATCCGCGTCGACGTAGACCGGGTTCGCGTCTTCGAAGGCCGCGGCCCAGTGCCGGATCATCGGTTGGTTGACCGGGTCCGGCGCGACGCTCGGCCCGCCCGGTGAGATGGGCTTCCCGACGAGTGCCGCGAGCGCATCGTCGAGGGCGGCGGCACCGGACACGGGCGCTTGCTACCACACGCCCCCGAGCCGGGGGCAAGCCGACGCCGGTGCCGCGGAGCACGCCGGGGCGCCGATCACCCGGACGCCGCGGAGAAGTAGGAGCCCTCGGCGAGGTCCTCGATCAGGCCCGGGTGCGAGGGCTGCCAGTCGAGCAGTTCGCGCGTGATGGTGCTCGACGCAGCGACGTCTGCACCGAAGAAGCGGGCCAGCCACCCGAAGTGCTCGTCGGCCCGGTCGGCCGGGATCGAGGCGACGGGGACGTCCAGGCCGGCCCCGATCGCCTCCGCGATCGCCCGGGTGGGGACGCCCTCCTCGGCCGCCGCGTGCACCGACGATCCCGCGCGGGCCCGCTCCACCGCGAGACGCACGAGACACGCGGCATCGAGCCGATGGACAGCCGGCCACCGGTTGCTGCCGTCGTCGATGTACCCGGAGACGCCGGACGCGCGCGCGATCTCGACGAGGATCGCGACGAACCCGTGGTCGCCGGGACCGTGCACGGTCGGCGCGAAGCGCACGCTCACCGATCGCACACCGTCATCGGCGAGGTCCATGGCCAGCTGCACCCCGGCGACCCGCGGGTGGACGCGGGGATCGGGCACGTCGAGCTCGGTCGCGACGCGCCCGGGGGCCAGCCCGAGCAGCCCCGAGGCGACGACGAGCGGCCCGCCGGTGCCGACCAGCGTGGCACCGAGCGCTTCGATCGCCCGCCGGTCCGTCTCCGCGGCCTCCTCCATGCGGGAGAAGTCGTGGTGGTAGGCGAGGTGCACCACCCCGTCGCAGCCGGCGGCACCGTCGCGCAGGGTGGCGGGATCGTCGAGGGTGCCGCGGCACACCTCGGCGCCGAGTGCGGCGACCGCCCGCGCCGCGTCGTCCGTGCGGGCGAGGCCGGCGACCTGGTGTCCGGCGGCGAGCAGCTCGGGCACGACGGCCGAGCCGATCCATCCCGATGCCCCGGTGACGAAGATGCGCATGAGGGTCTCCCGTCGGTCGACGTCGGCAGTGATGTCACTGCATGACATGACCCTACCAGGTGATGTCACCCAATGTCATCACTAGACTCCCCCCGTGGGTCGATGGGAGCCGGGCGCCGGCGATCGGTTGCGAGCTGTGGCCATGGAGCTGTTCGTCGAGCAGGGGTACGAGCAGACGACCGTGGCCGAGATCGCCGAGCGGGCGGGCCTCACGGCGCGGACCTTCTTCCGGTACTTCGCCGACAAGCGCGAGGTGCTCTTCGCCGGCTCGGTGCAGCTGCAGGACGCCCTGGTGGCCGCGCTCGAGGCCGCCCCTGCGTCTGCGGCCCCGATGGAGGCCGTCGGGGCCGCCCTCGACACGGCGGCGTCGATGCTGGGTGGGCGCCACGAGTACGCCCGCCAGCGGCAGACCGTCATCGCCGCCAACGCCGAGCTCCGGGAGCGCGAGCTCATCAAGATGGCCAAGCTGTCGGCGGCCCTCGCCGCCGGGCTGCGGCGCCGGGGCGTCCCCGACCCGGACGCGAGCCTCGCGGCCGAGGTCGGCATCGCCGTCTTCCGGGTCGCGTTCGAGCGCTGGGTGAACGGACCCCGCACCCGCAAGCTCTCGACGACGATGCGCGATTCCCTCGAGCAGGTCAGGGCCCTCGCCTCCGCCGAATGACGTCTGACATGGCACGATCGCGCGGATGACCGCCCCGCCGACGGAGGAGCAGCGCCTGCGCGACCTCGCGTGGCTCCGGCGCGTCCGCGACCGGATCGACCGGGAGTACACCCAGCCCCTCGATGTCGAGGCGCTCGCCCGCGGCGCGCACATGTCGGCGGGTCACCTGAGCCGCCAGTTCCGGCTCGCGTACGGCGAGTCGCCGTACAGCTACCTGATGACGCGGCGCATCGAGCGCGCGATGGCGTTGCTGCGCCGCGGCGACCTCAGCGTGACCGACGTGTGCTTCGCGGTCGGCTGCTCGTCGCTGGGCACGTTCAGCACCCGCTTCACCGAGCTGGTCGGCGTGCCGCCCAGCGTCTACCGGCGCCAGGCCGCGAGCGCGACCGCAGGGATGCCGTCCTGCGTGGCCAAGCAGGTCACGAGACCGATCAGGAATCGAGAAGCACCCTCACCGAGCCACCTTTAGGGTGATGGACATGGACATCAGCATCTACTCGGCCTTCCTCCCCCAGAACGATCCGGACGCCGCCCGGGCCTTCTATGGCGAAACGCTCGGCTTCGAGATCCGCAACGACGTCGGATACAACGGGATGCACTGGATCACCGTCGGTCCGGCCGACCAGCCGGGCACCTGCATCGTCCTCTATCCGCCGGGCGCGGACCCCGGCGTCACCGAGGACGAGCGCAACACGATCCTCGAGATGATGGCCAAGGGGACCTTCGCGATGCTCACGCTGGCTACACCCGACCTCGACAGCACCTTCGCGCAGCTCCAGGCGGGCGACGTCGAGATCGTCCAGGAGCCGACCGAGCAGCCCTACGGCATCCGTGACTGCGCCATCCGCGACCCCGCCGGCAACCTGATCCGCATCAACGAGGTCCGCTGACCCGATGGCGCCTCGGAAGACGGCAGCCGCGACGGCGACCTCCAGGAAGGCGACCACCCGGAAGGCGACCGCGAGGACGGCGACGGCCACACACGCGGCCGACGACCACGATCTGATCCGCGTGCACGGCGCGCGCGTCAACAACCTCGAGGACGTCAGCGTCGAGCTTCCGAAGCGCCGGTTGACCGCCTTCACCGGGGTCTCCGGCTCGGGCAAGAGCTCGCTCGTGTTCGGGACGATCGCGGCCGAGTCGCAGCGGCTGATCAACGAGACCTACAGCGCGTTCGTCCAGGGCTTCATGCCGACGCAGGCACGCCCCGACGTCGACGTCCTCGAAGGCCTGACGACCGCGATCATCGTCGACCAGGAGCGAATGGGCGCCGACCCCCGTTCGACGGTCGGTACCGCGACCGATGCGTACGCGATGCTGCGCATCCTCTTCAGCCGGCTCGGCAAGCCGCACATCGGGTCGCCCCAGGCGTTCTCGTTCAATGTCGCGTCGATCAGCGGCGCGGGCGCGGTCACCTTCGAGCGCGGCGGCCAGACGAAGCGCGAGAAGCGGAGCTTCCGCATCCTCGGCGGCATGTGCCCGCGCTGCGAAGGCCGGGGATCGGTCAACGACATCGACCTGACCCAGCTGTACGACGACGGCAAGTCGCTCAACGAGGGTGCGATCACGATCCCCGGCTACAGCATGGACGGCTGGTACGGCCGCATCTTCCGCGGGTGCGGCTTCTTCGACCCCGACAAGCCGATCAAGAGGTTCACGAACAAGGAGCTCGACGCGCTCCTGCACAAGGAGCCGACCAAGATCCAGGTCGAGGGCATCAACCTCACCTACGCCGGGCTGATCCCGTCGATCCAGAGGTCGATGCTGTCGAAGGACGTCGACGCGCTGCAGCCCCACATCCGTGCCTTCGTGGAGCGCGCGGTCACGTTCAGCACGTGCCCGGAGTGCGACGGGACCCGCCTGAGCAAGGAGGCCCGCTCGTCGAAGATCAAGGGCGACAACATCGCCGACCTCTGCGCGATGGAGATCCGCGACCTGGTCGAGTGGGTGGAGCGCCTGCGCGAGCCGTCCGTCGCACCGCTGCTCGAGGCCTTGCACCACACCCTCGAGTCGTTCGTGGAGATCGGGCTCGGCTACCTGTCGCTCGATCGGCCGTCCGGAACGCTGTCGGGCGGTGAGGCCCAGCGGGTCAAGATGATCCGTCAGCTCGGCTCGTCGCTCACGGACGTCACCTACGTCTTCGACGAGCCCACGGTCGGCCTGCACCCACACGACATCCAGCGGATGAACGACCTGCTGCTGGCGCTGCGCGACAAGGGCAACACGGTGCTCGTGGTGGAGCACAAGCCCGAGGCGATCGTGATCGCCGACCACGTCGTCGACCTCGGACCCGGCGCCGGCGCCGGGGGCGGCAAGGTCGTCTTCGAGGGCACGGTCGACGGGCTGCGGCGGAGCGACACCATCACCGGTCGCCATCTCGACGACCGCGCCTCGCTCAAGGAGACGGTGCGGTCACCGACCGGCACGCTCGACGTGCGCGGGGCCAGCACGCACAACCTGCAGAAGGTCGACGTCGACATCCCGCTCGGCGTGATGGTGGTGCTGACCGGCGTGGCCGGCTCGGGCAAGAGCTCGTTGATCGACGGCTCGGTCGCCGGCCGGGAGGGCGTGGTGTCGATCGACCAAGCCCCGATCAAGGGCTCACGGCGGAGCAACCCTGCGACCTACACGGGCCTGCTCGACCCGATCCGCAAGGCGTTCGCGAAGACGAACGGCGTCAAGCCGGCCTTGTTCAGCGCCAACTCCGAGGGCGCGTGTCCCAACTGCAACGGCGCGGGTGTCATCTACTCCGACCTGGCGATGATGGCCGGGGTCGCCACCGTCTGCGAGGTGTGCGAAGGGAAGCGGTTCCAGGCCGAGGTCCTGCGGTACGAGCTCGGTGGGAAGGACATCAGCGAGGTGCTCGCGATGCCGGTCACCGAGGCCGAGGTGTTCTTCGCGTCCGGCAAGGCGGCGACGCCGGCTGCGCACAGGATCCTCGAGCGGCTCGCCGACGTCGGCCTCGGCTACGTGAGCCTGGGCCAGCCCCTTCCCACACTGTCGGGAGGCGAGCGGCAGCGGCTCAAGCTCGCCACCCACCTCGCGGAGAAGGGTGGCGTCTACGTCCTCGACGAGCCGACCAGCGGTCTCCACCTCGCCGACGTCGACCAGCTGCTCGGTCTGCTCGATCGGCTCGTCGACTCCGGCAAGTCGGTCATCGTCGTCGAGCACCACCAGGCGGTCATGGCGCACGCGGACTGGATCATCGATCTCGGCCCGGGCGCCGGCCACGACGGCGGCCGGATCGTCTTCGAGGGCACCCCCACCGACCTGGTGAACGACCGCTCCACCCTCACCGGCGAGCACCTCGCGGCCTACGTCGGCAACTGACCCAGCGCGATCCCCTTGAGGCGCCGGAGGTAGTCGGCCCGGTCGAGCGGGTTGTGGTCGGTCCGGGGGCGCGACGGAGGAGCCTCCCGGACCGGGCGGTACCCGGCGAAGGACGACTCGAGCACCCCCTCCCCCCGGGTCAGGTCGGGAAGTCGTGACTGGAGATCGTGGAGGCGGGCTGATCGCAGCTCCGCGTGCAGCGTGCACGTGGTGCCGCGGACGTCGGGTGACCGGGGTTGCGCGCCGAGCGCGACCAGCGCCGAGAGGATCGGGCCGAGCACGTCCGCGGGGAGCTCGAGGCGGACGTCGAGCACGGGTTCGCAGACCGTCGTCCCGGCCTGCCGCAGTGCCGCCATCAGCACCAAGGGCGTCAGCAGCCGGTAGTCGGAGAGCGTCGTCCCGGGCCACCGGCGCGGCGGTGCCTGGTAGTCGCAAGCGGTCATGGTGACGGCGCAGTCGGTGACCTGCCAGCCGTGGATGCCCTGGCGGAGCGTCTCGCGCACCGTCCGGCTCATGAGGTCGCGGAAGCTCCCGACGGTGTCGAAGACGTGCAGCGGGATCGAGCGGACGTCGACCTCCAACGCGAAGGTCACGCCCGAGTCCGGCGGCATCGGTGCGACGGCGAGACCGACGGTCGCGAGGAAGGGCCGCAACGGTGACCGCCGCTCGGGGATCACCTCGACCGCGGAGCCGCCGTGCCGGAGTCGCTCGATGCAGATCGGCGTGACGGGCCTGAACTCGATCACGATGCCGTAATCGTCGGCGAGCGTCTGCGCGACGATCTCGCGCTGCACCTCGCCGTAGAGGGAGAGGAACAGCTCCTGGCGAGTGTCGTCCTGGCGGAGGTTGATGAGCGGGTCCTGCTCGGCCAGCTCGACCAGCGCGGCGAACAGCGCGGACTTCTGCCGCTGGTCTCGGGGCACGATCGCGGTCTCGAGCGTCGGCGGCGAGAAGGCGTATGCCGCGCGTGTCCCCGCCGCCGCACCGAAGCTGTCACCGATGCGAGCGGTGGCGAGGCCACGGACTCTCGCGATGTCACCCGCCGACGTCGCCCGACGCGGGCGCGTGCCACCGGCTTCGAACACTTCGATGCCTGTGACGGTGTCGTCTGTCGGCGCGTCGGCACGGAGCCGAACCCGATCCCGCGTCCTCAGTGTCCCCGAGAACATGCGGACCAGCGCGATCTTGTCGGCATCGGCTGACCGTTCGATCTTGAAGACCGTGCCCGACGGCGGCAGCGACGCGTCACCGTCAACCGCCGGGAGGTACTCGGCGATCCCCTGCATCAGCGCGTCGACGCCGGCGCCCGTGAGGGCCGCTCCTAAGTAGACGGGATGCAGGAGAAGCGCCGCGGTCTGCTCGGCGAGCGCGGTCCGGAGCCGGGCGGCGGGCACGGTGGCGCCGTCGACGAACCCGCGCAGGATCTCGTCGTCGTTGGCCGCGAGTGCCTCCGTGACCGCCTGGGAGCCGTCACGGTCGCGGATGACGACGATCCGCGGGGTCAGGCGTTCGGCGATCATGTCGAGCACGCGTCGCTCGTCCGCGCCCTGGCGATCGATCTTGTTGACGAACATCAACGTCGGCACCCGAAGCCGTTGCAGTGCACGATGCAGCACGAGGGTCTGCGGCTGCACCCCTTCGACGGCTGAGATCAGCAGTACGGCACCGTCGAGCACGCCGAGCACCCGCTCCACCTCGGCGATGAAGTCGGGGTGGCCCGGCGTGTCGATCAGGTTGACCGTCACGTCGTGGATCACGAAGGACACGACCGCCGACTTGATCGTGATCCCACGCTGCCGTTCGAGCGCCAGCGAGTCGGTCTGCGTCGTGCCGTGATCGACCCGACCGACCTCGTCGATCACGCCGGCCGCATACAGCAGCCGTTCGGTCAGAGTGGTCTTCCCCGCGTCTACATGCGCAAGGATTCCGAGGTTCAGCGTCGCCACGTCTCGTCACGTCTCCCACAGAGGCATCTCGTCCCAGATGGATGAGCGGTGACAGACGACGCATTCGAAGCTCCTCTCGCCGGATCGGCTGGCCCGAGTCGAGCACGCGAGGCCGGCGCGACCAAGCGATTTGGCGCCGGACCCGAGCGGGTGCAGATCCCCCGTTCGGGCGGGTGTACGAGGCCCTGTACGGGGGTAGGTGTGTGGCAGTCCCGAGTGCTTCGGAACCACCTCGAGAGAGAGGAGAACGCCGTGCCGTCGAAGCGTCCGAACGTCAAGAACGAGAAGCAGTACGAAGCCCTGAAGGACAAGGGGATGTCCAAGGCGCGTGCGGCCAAGATCGCCAACTCCCCGAAGGCGTCGAAGCACGGTGGCGAGAAGTCGCACCGCGGGAGCGGCAACGCCAAGCAGGGCGGCACCCACGCGCAGCACAAGGCCGCCGGCCGCAAGGGCGGCCAGGCCACCGCGAAGAAGAGCTAGATGAGGCTCTCGAGCCGGCCGAACGTCGAGGAGGCACGGCGAGCATGAAGATCGGGTACTCGCTCTCCAGCGAGGAGATGCATCCGACGGACATGGTGCGATGGGGCGCCCAGGCCGAGGCGGCCGGGTTCTCCGCGATCGCGATCTCCGACCACTTCCACCCGTGGACGAACCGCCAGGGTCAGAGCCCGTTCGTCTGGGACGTGCTCGGCGCGCTGACCGCCGTCACGCACGATCTCAGGCTCGGGACGTCGGTGACGTGCCCGACGGTGCGGATCCACCCGGCGATCCTGGCCCAGGCGGCGGCGACGACGCAGGAGATGGCCCGGGGCCGTTTCTTCTTCGGCGTCGGGAGTGGGGAAGCACTGAACGAGCACATCCTCGGCGACCGGTGGCCCGAGACCGACGTGCGCCTCGACATGCTGCGCGAAGCGGTCGAGGTGATGCGCCGGTTGTGGACCGGTGAGCAGGTCTCCCATCACGGTGACCACTACACGGTCGAGAACGCGCGGATCTACACGCTCCCCGACCAGCCGCCGCCGGTGATCGTGTCGGGCTTCGGACCGAAGGCGGCGCAGCTCGCCGCCGAGATCGGCGACGGGTACTTCGGCACCCAACCGAGCTCCGAACTCGTCGAGACCTACGAGCAGGCGGGCGGCGCCGGCCCGAAGCTCGCGTTGATGAAGGTGTGCTGGGGTCCCAACGAACAGGCGGCCCGAGAGCTGGCCCACGAGCTGTGGCCGACGATTGGCGTCTCCGGTGAGCTCAGCCAGGAGCTCCCGGTACCGGCGCACTTCGAGCAGGCGACGGAGAACGTGAGCGTCGACGACGTTGCGGGCTCGATCAGCTGCGGGCCGGATCCCGCAGTGCACCTGGCATCGGTGCGGAAGTACGCGGAGGCCGGGTACGACGAGATCTTCGTCCAGCAGATCGGTCCCGACCAGGACGAGTTCTTCAAGTTCTGGACCGACGAGATCTCGCCGCGACTCTGACATTGAGCCACGTCAGCCCCACGTCGTAGACATCGATCGCAGGCCGGACGATGAGAAGCTCGTGGTCCGTTCGGGTCGTGTTCGGCGCCATGCTCATCGTCGCGGCCGGCTGCTTCCAACCCGTCGGGCCGGCGCGCACATTCCACGACTACGAGCTGAAGGCGGAGAGCACGGCGAAGAGCGCCCGCTCCTCCGTCGAGACCGCGCGACTCGCCGTGCGGATCGCGACCGACGGCGACGCGTTCCCACCGTACGTCTCGGTGCTCCTGTCCGAGGCCGAGTCGGATGCATCGAACTCGCAGGACACGTTCCTCGGGATCCAGCCGCCGGACGCGCACGCCGACCGGCTTCGTGACCGGCTGGGTCGCCTGCTCGATCGGACGGGCGACGTGCTCTCGGCGTTGCGGATCACTGCTCGGCGCGCCGAGTTGCAGAAGCTCGAGGGGCAGGCCGCGCGCCTGCCGGCGCTCTCGAAGCGTCTCGATCGGTTCGCGACGGAGCACGAGTGAAGCGCATCGTCGGGGTGATGCTCGGCGTCCTGACCGCCATCGGTGGCTTCATGGACATCGGCGACATCGTCGCGAACTCCGCGACGGGCGCGCGCTTCGGGATGTCGCTCGTTTGGGCGGTGCTGCTCGGAACCGTGGGAATCGTCGTGTACGCAGAGATGGCCGGGCGCGTCGCGGCCGTCTCGGGCCGACCGACGTTCGACCTGGTCCGGGACCGACTCGGCGCGCGCATGGCGCTCGTGAACCTCGCCGCGTCCTTCTTCATCAACCTCCTGACCCTGACGGCGGAGGTCGCCGGTATCGCGATCGCGCTCCAGCTCGCGAGTGATGTCAACTACCTCCTCTGGCTGCCGGTGACGGCACTTCTGGTCTGGCTGGTGATCTGGCGGGTCAGGTTCACACTGATGGAGAACGTGTTCGGCCTGATGGGTCTCGCGATGATCGTGATGGCCGTGGCGGTGTGGCAGCTGCACCCGGACTGGTCACAACTCTGGCACGGGGCTTCACACCCCCGGGTACCGAGCGGCGAAGGACACGCCACATACTTCTATTACGCGATCGCACTGTTCGGCGCGGCGATGACACCGTACGAGGTCTTCTTCTTCTCGTCCGGCGCGGTCGAGGAGCACTGGACCAGCTCGGACCTGAGCGAGAACCGCGCCAACGTCTTCATCGGCTTCCCGCTGGGTGCCCTCCTGTCCATCAGCCTGATGGCGCTGGCGACGCTGGTGCTCCTCCCCCGCGGGATCTCCGTGGATCACGTCTCCCAGGCCGCGCTCCCCGTCTCGGTCGCGCTCGGCAAGGTCGGCCTGGCGCTGATCATCGTCGGCTTCTTCGCCGCGACCTTCGGTGCCGCACTCGAGACGAGCCTGTCGGCCGGGTACACGGTCTCGCAGTACTTCGGCTGGCAGTGGGGCAAGCTGCACCGTCCCCGCGACGCGAGTCGATTCCACCTCGTCGTGCTCGTCTCGATCGTCGTCGCCATGCTCGTCGCGCTCACTGCCGTCGACCCGGTCAAAGTCACCGAGTACTCGATCGTCCTCTCGGCCGCGGCGCTCCCACTCACCTACTTCCCGATCCTCGTCGTGGCCAACGATCCGGACTACATGGGCGAGAAGGTCAACAGAAGGTTCGGGAACGCGATCGCCTCGGTCTACTTCGTCATCCTGGTCGTCGTCTCGCTGGCGACGATCCCTCTCATGATCATCACCAAGGCGGGTGCATGAACCATCGCCGAGAGCTCCTCGCAGGCCTCCACCTCCTCGACCACCAGATCATCGACCGCGACGGATGGGCCGCGGGCAAGGTCGACGACCTCGAGCTCGAGGTCGGCGACGACCCCGCCGCGGAGCTGCCGGTCGTCACCGCGATCCTGTCCGGGGCCGGGGCCCTCTCGCGCCGCCTCGAAGGGCGGCTCGGCCGATGGATCGAGTCGATCGACGAGCGGCTTGCGCGCGATGGCGTGCCGTCGCGCGTCGGGTTCGAGCTCGTGAGCACGATCGCGAGCCATGTGACGGTCACCGAGTCCCGCGAGAACCTCGAGACGAATCGCGGCGAGCGCTGGACGCGCGACCGCATCGTCGGGCACATCCCCGGAGCTGGCCATGCGCCTGAGTGACATCGTCGGATCTGAGGTCTTCGCCGCCGACGGCACTTCGCTCGGTCACGTTCGCGACGTGCGCCTCGTCGCCGACGGTCCCGAGGTCGGGGCGTTCGGGCCCGCGTTGCGCATCCACGGGATCCTCGTCGGGCGCGGCTCGCTCGGGGCCCGCCTCGGGCTCGCGCGGCCGGAGATGCGCGGTCCGTGGCTGCTCAAACGGGTCTTCGGACGGAGGCCGCGCCACCTCGTCAGCTGGACCGACATCGCTTCGGTCCAGGACGGCGAGATCCGGCTCTCGGCCTCGGCGTCCCCCATTGCCGTCGCCCCACCGGCTTGAAGTCCTACGGAGACCTCCGTACTGTCCTGCCGTCCCGTTCGGCAGGAACGGGCGGGCTGTGAGATGAGGCGGGATGGCTTCGGACTCCGAAGGGCTACGCCTGCCCCGGCCAGTAGCACCGCGACGAGAGCAGCAGGGGTGAGATGGTTCTCCTTCTGCTATATTGTTTCCACAAATGGCAACGATCTCCCGTCAGGAGCCTTCCATGGACGACATCACCTTCGTGCCCGCGCTCTCCTACCGCGACCCCAGGGCCGCCCTCGACTGGTTGGCCGCCGCGTTCGGCTTCGAGCTGACCATGGCCATCGACGGTCCGGACGGCGACGCCACCCAGGGTCACTACGAGATGGGCCTCGACGGGCGGGGCCGCATCATGATCGGCGCCGAGTGGAACGAGTGGATGCGCAGCCCCGCATCCCTCGACGGGAAGACCACCTGCAGCGTCCACGTCGACGTCGCCCACGACCTCGACGCGCACTGCGAGCGCGCCCGCGCCGCCGGCGCCACCATCGTGGCCGAGCCCTCCGATCAGTTCTACGGTGACCGCGTCTACCGGTGCACCGATCTCGAGGGGCACCACTGGACCTTCTCGATGCACGTGCGCGACGTGACCCGAGAAGAGGCGGAAGCCGCGATCAACGTGCCGATCTTCGCGACCACCTGGCGGTGAGCGCACGCGCGGCCGCAGTCGACCGGACGTTGGCCGCGCTCGCCGATCCGGTGCGCCGACGCAGCGTGGAGCTGCTCGCCGAGCGACCGCACCGAGCCGGTGAGCTCGCGGCCGCGGTCGGAGTGTCGCCACCGGTCATGAGCCGCCACCTCCGGGTGCTGCGCGACGCGCAGCTCGTCGAGGAGGAGCACCCGCAGTTCGACGCGCGTGTCCGCATCATCTCGTTGCGGCCGAAGCCGATCGATGGGTTGCGGGCGTGGCTGGCCGACACCGAGACCGGCTGGAGCGAGCAGCTCGCCGCGTTCAAGGCCCACGTGGAGCGTCCGTGACGGGTTCGCGCGTGCTGGTCGCGCTCCGCGTCGGCGCCCCGCCCGAACGGACCTTCGATGCGTTCACCGGTGAGATCGGCCAGTGGTGGCAGCCCAACCAGCTGTTCCAGTTCACCGATCGTCCCGACGGCCGCCTGGCGTTCGAACCCGAGCCGCCGGAGCGGTTGGTGGAGATCGGACCCGACGGCGAGCGGTTCCGGATCGGCGACGTGCGGGTGTGGGATCCCCCGAGACGGGTCGTGTTCGGCTGGCGGCAGGCGACGTTCCCGCCCGACCGGTCGACCGAGGTCGCGGTGCGCTTCGAGCCCGTCGCCACCGGCACCCTCGTGACCGTCGAGCACTTCGGCTGGGACGCGCTGCCCCGGGAGCACGTGGCGCGTCACGGCTTCCCCCTCGACGCCTTCCAGCACCGCTCCGCGGAGTGGTGGCAGGTGCTGCTCCGGTCCCTGCGCGACCACGTGACCAGCTGAGACGGGCGCCAACCAGGAAAGGAGATGCACATGACCGACCGAAGCAACGACGACCGGCTGCACCACCGGCGACGAGGTACACCACGCCATGGTCGCGATGGTGGCGGAGGCGCGCTCCGCGTCGCCCGATGAATGAGAGGAACACGCGCATGCCGAAGAGCAAGTCACCTTCTCGGCTCATCGACGAGCGGATCGAAGAGCTCGGGGACTGGCGGGGCGAGATGCTCAGCCGGATCCGGACCCTGATCAAGGAGGCCGATCCCGAGGTCGTCGAGGAGTGGAAGTGGCGCGGGGTACCGACCTGGTACCACGACGGGATGATCTGCACCGGCGAGACCTACAAGAGCGTCGTGAAGGTCACGTTCGCGAAGGGCGCGGCGCTGAAGGACCCGGCCGGCCTCTTCAACTCCAGTCTCGAGGGGAACACCCGGCGGGCCATCGACTTCAAGGAAGGCGAGAAGGTGAACACGAGGGCGTTCAAGGAGCTGATTCGCGCGGCCGTGTCCCTGAACCGGTCCAAGGCCAACGGCTGAGACCTCAGGGCGTTGCGTCGTGACGTGCCGCGGAGGTCACGCCGAGGACGTCGGCGAGTCCCGAGCCGTTGATGATGCGTCGGACGTCGGCTGACGCCGACGCGAGCACGAACGGGACCCGGTGCTCGCGGGCCAGCGCTTCGGCCTTGAGCAGGGCCTCGATGCCCGAGCTGTCGAGGAAGGTGACGCCGCCGAGGTCGAGAGCCAGGCTCGTGATCGGCTCGCGGAAGACGGCCTCCACCCGGTTCATCACGATCGACGAGGTCGCGAGGTCGACGTCCCCGGCGAGCGACAGCCGGGCTCGACCCTTGACCGTCTCCACCTCGATCCGGAAGTCGAACGGGGTCACTTCCAAGGCAGGCCTTCCGACTGGACGCTCCGTGCACCCGTGATACCCACGACCCGCCGACGCTCAACCGCGACCCGAGGTCGCGGTCGTCCGGGACGAAGTGGAAGGGTCCGGAAAGGTGATACAAGGAGGTGCAGCAAGGGGGGATCAGTCATGCCGGTCGCCGACCTTGACGGAATCGAGATCGCCTACGACCTGGTGGGCGAGGGCCAACCCTGGGTGCTGACCCCCGGTGGCCGGTTCACGAAGGACGTCGGCGGGCTGCCCGAGATGGCCCGCGCGCTGGCGGATCGCGGGAAGCAGGTCCTCACCTGGGACCGCCCGAACTGCGGTGCGTCATCGGTCGTGTTCCGTGGCGCCTCGGAGTCGGAGATGCAGGCGGAGGCACTCGGCGGGTTGCTGCGTCACCTCGAGCTCGGCCCGACCGTCATCGCCGGCGGCTCGGGCGGCGCCCGCGTCTCGCTGCTCGCCGCGGCTCGCAACCCCGACGTGGCGGCCGGGCTCGCGATGTGGTGGATCAGCGGTGGCGTCCCCGGCTTGCTCCAACTCGCCAACTACTACGGGATGCCGTCGGCCGACGCCGCATGGCACGGCGGGATGGAAGCGGTCGTCGAGCTGGACCAATGGCAGGAGCCGCTCGCGCGCAATCCGGGGAACCGGGCGCGGTTCCTCGCGATGGACCGCCAGGAGTTCCTCGCGGTGATGGACCGGTGGATGCTGGCGTACTGCCCGTGCGAGGACTCGCTCGTGCCCGGGCTCGACGCCGACGACATCACACGGCTCGACATCCCGATCCTCGTGTTCCGCAGCGGCACCTCCGACATGTCGCACACCCGCGCCACGTCCGAGGCGCTCGCCGCGGGACTGCCCGGAGCGGAGCTCGTCGAGCCGCCGTGGGGTGACGACGAATGGAACGAACGACGAGCCGCCGTCGAACAGGTTGGATCGCTGTTCGTCCGCTGGCCCCTGCTGGTCCCCCAGCTCGTCGACTGGGCCGACACGACGCTCACCTGATGAGGAGACCCGCATGACGATGAACGTACGACCCGTCCGCGATGACCTCTCCTTCGGAGCGCGGGTCACCGGGGTCACGTACGAGGACCTTCGCGACGATCGAATCCGGTCCCGGCTCGTCGAGCTCTTCGAGGAGCACGGGCTCCTGATCTTCGAAGGTGTCGACCCGACCCCCAACATGCAGGTGGCGTTCAGCACCGTGTTCGGGCCGCTGAAGGACCACCCGAGCCAGGCGGTCGCGGCGCGCCGAGGGCGAGGACATGCTGGGGGTCATCGAGATGCGCCACGAACCGAACCAGCCGGGCGCCGTGCTCGTCGACGGTCAGGTGCTCTCGTCGTGGCTGCCATGGCACTTCGACCACTGCTACAACGATCAGCTCAACCGGGCGGGCGTGCTGCGGGCCGTGGAGGTTCCGCCCGAGGGCGGCTTGACGGGCTTCGTCGACGGCATCGCGTTGTACGACGCGATCTCCCCCGAGCTGCGGGACCGGATCGAGGGCGAGACCGTGATCTACGCGATGGACGTGATCATGGAGAACCTCCGATACGGTCGACCGGAGGGCTTCGTCGAGATCGAGCGCGCCACGCAGGCCACCGAGGTGATGGCGGAATTCGAGGGCCGGGCGCGGGCGTTGCACCCGGCCGTCTGGACGCGCCGCTCCGGCGAGAAGGTGCTGCACGTCTCCCCGTGGATGGCGAAGGGACTCGAGGGCCGTGAGGACGGCGAAGGAGAAGCGTTGCTCGCCGCGGTGTGCGACGAGATCGTCGCCGCGGCGAACGACCTCTGCTACTTCCACGAATGGCAGCCGACGGACATGCTGATCTGGGACAACTGGCGCTGCCTGCACCGCGGGTCCGGGATGTCGCCCGAGCACACGCGGTGCATGCACCGTACGACGATCGAAGGTGACTACGGCCTCGGTCGGTTCGAAGCGGTGAGCTCCTAGCCGGGAACTGCGGACGCCTACGGCTTGACCGCGGGCGATGCGTCGTCGGTCGGCTCCGTCTCGGCGGACCCGGGCGCAGCCGCGGTCGTGGGCAACCCGCGACTGAAGAAGAGCGCGACCAGCGCAAGGACGGCGAGCACCGACAGCGACGCGCGCAGCGCGTCGAGACGCGCATCGGCGTTCTCGTCGACGACGGCCTTGCTGGCCGTCGCCGACACGCCGGCGTCATCGAGCGCCTGCTGGAGGTCGGCGTCGGAGATGAACGGGACCCCACTGGTGAGCTCCGTCTGTGCCTTCGAGGAGAGGTCCTTCGGGACGGCCGGATTGCCCTCGATCCCGGCGAAGAACGAGCTGGTGAGCGCGGAGATCAGGACCGCCCCCGCCAGGGCGGTGCCGATCGAAAGGCCGAGGTTGGAGGCGGTGTTCTGGATGCCGCCGACCTCGCCGCTCTGCTCGTCGGGCACCGACGACACGGTGACCGCTCCGAGCTGCGAGGCGAGCATGCCGATGCCCAGCCCGGCGAGCAGCATCGGCCACGTCACGATCTCCGGACCGGCGCCGGCGTCGAGCGCGGCGACGAATACCACGAGGGCGACGAACAGCGTGAGGAAGCCGAGCTGCGCGACCCGACGGGGCGACGCGTGCGGGAACACCTTCGGCACCCCCAGCGCGGCGATCACCAGGGTGATCGACAGCGGCAGGATCCGGAGGCCGGTGTCGATCGCGGAGAGGCCGAGCGCGATCGAGAGGAACAGGGGCACCGCGAAGAACAGACCGGCCTGGAGCAGGTATTGGAAGAAGAACGCGGTCACCCCGCTCCGCAGGATCGGCACCCGCAGGATCGCCGGGTCGAGCAGCGCGGCCCGGCCGCTGTCCCGACGGTGCTGCTCCCAGGAGACGAACGCGAGGAGCACGGCTCCGCCGCCGAGCAGCAGCCAGATCACCGGCGACAGGCCCAGCCAGGTGGGTGCATCCGGCTTCGGCTGCACGATCCCCCAGGTGCCCGATCGGAGGATCCCGTACACGATGAGCCCGAGCCCGAGCGCGGAGAGCGCGGTGCCGACGAGGTCCAGGTGGGCGCCTTCCTCGCGCGGCGTGTCGGCGGTTCGGCGGTTGAGGAGCAGCACGACCCCGATGATCAGCACCTCGCCCACGAAGACGTACCGCCACGACCAGTAGGTCGTGAACAGGCCACCGATCAGCGGACCGACCGCGACTGCGATCGCCCCGCCGGCCATCACGATCCCGTACGCCCGAGGCCGGTCGGCCCGACCGAAGTTCGACGCCACCAGCGCGACGATCGCGGGCATCACGAGCGCAGCCCCGACCCCTTCGAGGAAGGACCATCCGAACATCAGCACGGCGAGGTTGGGCGAGAGCGCCGTCGTGAGCGAACCGCACGCGTAGATCACGCACCCGATCGTGAAGGCGCGCTTGCGGCCGAGGATCTCACCCATCTTGCCGCCCGTGATCATGAGCGCGGCCATCACCAGCGTGTACATCGTGATCGCGGTCTGGATGCCCGTGACCGTCGTTCCGACGTCGCTGGCGACGGTGGCGATGGACACGTTCATCACCGACGAGTCCAGGATCATGACGAACTGGGCGGCGGCCAGCGTGACGAGCACCGCCTTCGCCGCGCCTGCGTTGCTTCCCGTCGTCTCGGCCGTCATCGTCCCCCCGCCAACGTGGCAGCATCTTGCCATAGGAGCAAGGTGCTCAGAGGTCCCAGAACTGCTCGCGCTGGTTGGCGACGAACGACCGGTGCAGTGCCTGCTCGTGCGCGTCGTCGAGCTCATGGAATTCGGTCTCGCCGCGACCCCGCACGTACACGCAGTCGCCTCCGACGCGGTCGCGCCGCCACTTCTGGTGCACGAGTGTCCGCTTCACGATCTTGTTGGTGCCCGTCGTCGGCGGATCGCCCATGATGCGCACGTAGCGCGGGCGCCACTTCGGTCCGATCGCGTCCTGTGCGTCCAGCCACGCCGCGAAGGCGACCGGGTCGAACGCCGCACCGTCGCGCAGCACGAGCCCGGCCATCACCTGATCGCCGGCCTGGTCGTCGGGCACGCCGTAGACGGCCGAGAGCACGACATCGGGATGACGGTCGAGCGTCGCCTCGATGGGTCGGGCCGGGAAGTTCTCGCCGTCGACGCGGAGCCAATCGGCGTTCCGACCGGCGAAGTACAGGTAGCGGTCGGCGTCGAGGTAGCCGAGATCCCCGCTCCAGTACCAGCCGAAGCGCAGGGTCTTGGCGTTGGCCTCGGGGTTGTTGTAGTAGCCCTCGAACGGACCCGCGCCGGCGGTGTTGACGATCTCACCGACGCACTCGTCCGCGTTGGCCAACCGGCCGTCGGCCCCGAAGCGAGCCACCGGGAGCTCCGTGCCGTCCTCGTCGACGACGCACACGTTCGGGCCGGCCTGGCCGAGCGCCCCCGGGCGACCCTCGACCTCGCGGTTCACCGCGATGCCGCCCTCGGTCGCGCCGGTACGCGTCGATCACCTCGAGTCCGAAGCGGCGGGCGAACCGGTCGACGATCTCGGGCGATCCCTCGTTGCCGAACGCGACCCGCAGGTCGTTGTGCGCGTCGTCCGGCCGCTCCGGCGTCGAGACGATGTAGGCGAGAGGCTTGCCCGTGTAGTTCGTGTACGTCGCCCGGTAGCGCCGGACGTCGGCGAGCCAGCCCGACGCGCTGAACCGGCGTCCCAGCCCGACGGAGGCGCCGGTCACCACCGACGGGGCCCACCCGACCATCAGCGCGCTCGAGTGGAACAACGGCATGCACACGTAGCCGACGTCGTCGGCGCCGAGGCTCATGAGGATCCCCATGCGGGTGCCGGTGACCAGCAACCGGCGCTGCGTGCAGATCACCGCCTTGGGCGCATCCGACGTCCCCGAGGTGAAGATCAGCCCCCAGAGGGTGTCGGGCCCGGGCTCGATCCCGGCGTCGGTCGCATCGACGGCTCCGAGCGCGTCGTCGAGGTCGGCGCCGAGCCGCACGTCCGGGTCGGCGTCGTCGGGGTAGCGGTTCGACACCAGCAGCTCGGGCAGCTTCCCGGCGATCGGCTCGAGCAGCGGCAGATGGCGGGGCTCGCTCAGCACCAGGTCGCAGTCGGTGTGCTGCAGGTCGCGCCGGAGGTGCTCCTCCCGGCGGGTGTGATTGATGCCGACGACGGCCGCACCCGCGAGCGCCGCGCCCCCGAGCGCGAACAGGTACTCGGGGATGTTGTCGAGCAGCACACCGATGTGCGCGGCGCGACCGCGACCGCGCGGTCGACGGGCGATGAGGAGGTTCGCGAACCGCTGACACTCCTCGACGTACTCCGCGTGCGTCCATGTGCGGTCGCCGAACCGGAGCGCAGGTCGGTCGCGGCGGTCCGGATCCGACGCGTTGCGGCGGAACAACGCAGCCGCGTCGGCCGCGGGCATCGGAGCCTCACCGGGTGCGGGCGCGCTCCGACTCGCGGGCGTGCTCGTCATCGCGCGTCGCGGAACGCGGTGACGAGCGCCGAGAACGTGTCCTCGGCAGCGGCGACGGAGTCGGGCAGCTTGAGGTGCACGAGAAGGTCGGTGACCCCGGCACCGACGAGTCGCGGCAGCTCCTCCATCGAGGCCGCGAGATCGACCGAGCGGTCCGGCCGCCGCCGCAGGGGCAGCGGTGCCAGCACCGAGAGCGCGGTCCCGTCGCCCCCGGCCCGTTCGACCTCCGCGCGCATGCGGGGGATGCTCGATGCCGGGTCGGCCGCGTCCTCGCCCCACGGGATCCAACCCGTGCCGAACCGCGCGAGACGACGCGCGACGGGCGCGTTGCTCCGTCCGCTGACCCAGATCGGCACGCCGCCCGCCTGGATTGGTTTGGGCATCGCGTGGATCCCGTCGAATCGGAGCTCGGGTGACGCGTACTCCACGCGCTGGTCGCGCCACAGCGTCGTGCACACCTCGAGCGAGTGGTCCAGCAGACGGCCCCGGCCGCCGAAGTCCAGACCGGCCGCTTCGTACTCCTCCCGTTGCCACCCGATGCCGACCCCGAGGTCGACCCGCCCGTGCGACAGGACGTCGAGGGTCGCGAGCTGCTTGGCGAGCACCACGGGACGCCGCAGCGCGGCCAGCAGGATGTACGTGCCGAGTCGAATCCGGTCCGTCTGCGCGGCGACCGCGGTCAGGACCGTCAACGGCTCGAGCCAGTGGCCGTCGGGGCCGGTGGGCTGGCGGCCGCCCTCGACTCCCCCGGTCGCGGGGTCGGCGTAGGCGTCGAGATGCTCCCCGAACACCACGTGGTCCGAGACGACCAGGCGGTCGACGCCCACGAGATCGGCGGCCCGAGCGACGCCGAGGACGTGGTCCCAGTCACCGGGGTCCTCCGCCGCGTACGTCGGGAGGAAGACGGACAGCCGCGCCCCGGTCACGAGGCGGGGAACCGGTACAGCCGGCGGGCGTTGGTCTCCGCGATCCGGCGCGCGTCGTCGTCCGGGACGTCCGCCAACGCGTCGGACAGGACCTTGCGGCTGTCCGGCCAGTTCGAGTCGTTGTGCGGGAAGTCCGCCTCCCACATGATGTTGTCGATCCCGATCAGGTCACGGTTCCGAATCGCGTACTCGTCCGAGATCATGCAGACCCACACGTGCGCCGCGAAGACCTCCCCCGGTGGCACCTCGTTCGCGAGACCTTCGTACCGGCTCCGCTTCCACGTGTAGTCGAGTCGCTCGAGCACGTACGGCACCCACCCGGCTCCCCCCTCCGACAGCGCGACCCGGCAGTCGGGCAAGCCGTTGAAGGCACCGCTGAAGATCAGGTCGCCGAGCGCGCTCATCGAATTGATGCCACACAGGGCGATGCCGACGGACGGACTCGACTCCGGCGACGGCCGGATGAGGCCGGACGACGTGCCGATGTGCATCGAGAGCGAGAGGCCGGTGGCGTTGCACGCCTCGAAGACGGGGCGCCAGTGCCCGGTCGGGAACGACGGCAGCCCGAGCGGGTGCGGGTTCTCGACGAACAGCACGGCGCGTGAACCCTTGTCCGCGCACCGCTCGATCTCCGTCACCGCAGCCGGCACGTCCCAGAGCGGGATGAGCGTCTGGGGGATGAACCGTTCGGGGTACGTCGCGCACCACTCGTCGATCATCCAGTCGTTCCACGCGCGCACCATCGCGAGGGCGAGATCCTTGTCCGTGCCGTGCAGGAACTGCGTGCCGCCGAAGCGCGGGAACGTGGGGAACAGCAGCTCCGCCCACACGCCGTCGTCATCCATCGCCCGCACGCGCTCGTGCACGTCGAACGCGGCCGGGATCATGTCCTCGTACCGCCGAGCGAAGAGGTCGTCGCCGCGGCCCTCCTCCCCCGGGCGGAACCTGCGCGTGTTGGCGTTCCCCTGGAACGTGAGGGGGTAGAACCGGTCCTCCCAGAGCCAGCCCTCGGCGCCGTCCTGCTCGACGATCCGGGCGGCACGGTCGCGGAACCTGGGTTCGATGTGGTCGACGAACACGTGGGACGGCTCGACGACGTGGTCGTCGACCGAGATCGGCTGCACATCAGCACGGAGCACGTCGGACCTCCTCGCGGGTCACGAGACCCGGAACTCGATCGGCAGGTGCTTGATGCTCCCATTGACGATCGAGCTCAGACGTTCCACCGCTCCGACCACCTCGAACCACTCCAGGCGCGCGAGCAGGTGCCGGAAGATGGTCTCGAGCTCGACGCGCGCGACGTTCCCGCCCATGCAGAAGTGCTCGCCGAACCCGAATGCGAGGTGGGGGTTGGGTCGTCGATCGATCCGGAAGGCGAACGGGTCGTCGAAGACCTCTTCGTCGCGGTTGGCCGACGCGAAGTAGAGGGCGACCTGCTCCCCGGCCGCGATGTGCGTGCCACGCGCCTCGCAGTCCTCGGTCGCGGTGCGGGTGAAGTGGCTGATCGGCGTGACCCAGCGCAGGACCTCCTCCACGGCATCGCTCATGAGGTCCGGGGTGGCGCGCAGCCGCTCCCACTCGCCGGGATGCTCGGTGAAGGCGAGCAACCCACCCGTGATCGCGTTGCGGGTGGTCTCGTTGCCGGCCTCGACGAGCAGCTCGCAGTACGAGACCAGCTGCTCGTCCGACAACGGTCCGCCGTTGACCTCGCCGCGGATGAGCTCGCTCATCAGGTCGTCCTGCGGGTCACGCCGGCGCTGGTCGATCAGCGCGCGGAAGTACGCGTGCACCTCCCCGCGCGCTCGCTTGATCGTCTGGCCCGGCGTCTCGCCGGGCCGGCGGTACTCCGGGTCGTCCTTGCCGATGACCTCGTTGGTCCACCGGAACAGGCGCTCCCAGTCGTCGCTCGGGGCGCCGAGGATCCACGCGATCACCGCCAGTGGGAACGGCGCGGCGATGCGCTCGACGAAGTCGAGCTCGCCCGAAGCACCGGGCGGCGTCGCGGCGTCGAGGACCTCGACCGCGATCCGTTCGATGTCGGGGCGCCGCTCCCGGACCGCCCGGGGCGTGAAGCGTCCGTTCGCGACCTTGCGCACAGGACCGTGCTCGGGCGGGTCCAGCATGACCACCATGTCCGACGAGATGACCGGAGCTCCCGCGCGGCGAAGCGTGATGCCCTGCGCGCTCGAGAACCGGAGCGGCTGCTTCGTGATCTCCAGGATGTCGGCGTGCTTCGTGATCGCCCAGAACGGTTCGAGCCCTGGGGGTGCGCAGTAAGCGACCGGCTCCTCGGCCCGCAGCCGCGTCCACAGCTCGTGCGGGTACCCTTCGCGCGCGTAGCGAGCCGGATCGACGAGCGCGCGCGCGTCCGCCTCGCTCGTCATCGCGGGTTCGGCTCCCGCGGCAGGCCCAGGAGCCGCTCGCCGATGATGTTGCGCTGGATCTCGCTCGTGCCCCCCATGATCGAGTTGGCACGGGACGCGAGCAACCCGAGTGCCCACCGACCCCCGTCGGGTGCGCTGGGGTCGTCGGCCGCGAGGAGGCCATCGGCCCCGAGCACGGTGATCGCGGTGTCGTAGAGGCGCTGGCTCATGCCGGCCCAGAACAGCTTGACCAGGCTGGACTCCGCGCCGAGCTCCTCGCCGCGCGCCAGCCCGGCGAGTGTGCGCTGGTTGTGCAGACGGAAGATCTCGACCTCGATCCAGGACCGGGCGAGCCGTTGGCGCGTCACGGGATCGTCGCCTCGGCCGCGGCGGGTCGCGGTGGCGGCCAGGAGCCCCATCGCGACCTCGTGGAGCACCTGCTCCTTCCAGACGAACGACGCCCCCCGCTCGTTGGCCAGCGTCGTCCCGGCCACGCGCCAGCCACCGTGCTCGGGGCCGATGAGCTGCTCGACCGGGACCTCGACGTCGTCGAAGAAGACCTCGTTGAACTCGCGCTCGCCGGTGATCTGGCGCAGCGGCCGGATCTCGACGCCCGGGGCGGTCATCGGGATCGCCAGCATCGAGATCCCCCGGTGGTTGGGCGCGGTGGGGTCCGTCCGCACGAGCGCGATCCCCCAGTCCGCGAACCGTGCGTACGACGACCACACCTTCTGGCCGTTCACGCGGTAGGCGTCGCCGTGCTTCTCGGCGCGCGTGGTCAGCCCCGCGAGATCGCTCCCGGCGTCCGGCTCGCTGAACAGCTGGCACCAGACGTCGTCGCCCGAGAGGATCCGGGGCATCCACCGGGCGCGCTGCTCCTCGGTGCCGTGCGCCATCAACGTCGGCCCGACCAGGCTGATGCCGGCCCGTCCGAGCAACGGCGGTGCGTCGGCGCGGGCGAGCTCCTCGTTGTAGATCGCGACCTGCGTGAGCGACGCGCCGCGCCCGCCGTACTCGACCGGCCAGTGAATGCCGACCCAGCGCGCCTCGTGGAGCTCGTGCTGCCACGCGCGCAACGAGTCGGCCTGGTCCGGGGTCGTGGCGACGGAGACCGGCGGGGCCGGGTGCTCGGCCAGCCAGCGGCGCAGATCGTCCCGGAACGAGCCGTCGTCCACCGGCGCCGGCTCGCTCGGGCTCGGAGCACGGGTGGGGAGGACCGCGGTGCCGGGCTCCCGCGGCGGTGTCATGAGCGTCGGCCGCCGGCGGGTGCGCTCCGCGGGGTGAAGTCGACGTGGAGCTGCTCGAGGCCGCGGAGCATGAAGATCGGGGTGTACGCGTACCGGCGCGCGCTCGCCGGGCCGTGGTCGGCTTCCGAGATCCGGATCTCGCCCATGCGGTCGAAGATGCGCTCGAAGCTGACGCGCGCCTCGGCCCGGGCGAGGGGCGCACCGGCGCACGTGTGGATGCCGAACCCGAACCCGAGGTGCGCGCGGCCGTTGACCCGGTCGAGATCGAGCTCGCCGGGATGCGGGAACTCGCGAGGGTCGCGGTTCGCAGCCCCGTTGACGAGCATCACCGTGGTTCCCGCCGGGAGATCCACCCCTCCGATCGTCGCGGGCAGGAGCGAGAGCCGGAAGTCACCCTGGATCGGGCTCTCGAGGCGCAGGGCCTCCTCGATGAACGCCGGGATCCGGGCCCGGTCGTCTCGCAGCAGATCCTGCAGCTCGGGGCGCTCCGCCACCATGCGCAGCGCGGCGCCGAGCAGCCGCGCGGTGGTCTCCTGCCCCGCCGCGAACAGGTTCGACGCGATGAGCATGACGTCGGTGACCTCGGGCAGGGAGCCGTCGGGGAAGGTCGCGGTGGCGAGCGCGGTCATGACGTCGTCGCGCGGGGCGCGCCGGCACTCCTCGATGTAGGCCGTGAACCGCTCGTAGAGGAACTCCAACGGCTTGTGCGCCATCCCCTCGCCCGCCCGGTGGCGGCGCCCCGTCGGACGGGCGTCGCCCTGGAGCTCCTCACGGAACGTCGCGTGGTCGGCTTCCGGGACCCCGAGCAGGTCCGCGATGACGAGCAGCGTGAACGGGTTCGCGTAGTCGTGGACGAACTCGCACGCGCCCCGGTCGAGGAACTCGTCGATCTGGCGATCCGCGAGCCGCCACATGAACTCCTCGTTCTCGCTGAGCCGCTTCGGCGTGATCAGCCGCATCAGCAGCCCGCGGTGGTCGGTGTGCTTCGGCGGGTCGAAGGTCGGCATCTGATCGCTGAACGGGAGCTCGTCGCGGTGTGCTTCGACGAGCGCGGTGACGTCGTCGCCTTCGAGCGGCACCGGAAATCCGGGAAAGGGCCCGCTGACCGCGTTGCACGACGAGAACGTCGCCGGGTCGCGGTAGACCGCCATCGCCTCCGCGTACCCGGTGACCATCACCACACCGTGGTGCGGCTCGCGCCAGACGGGTCCCTGCTCCCGGAGGAACTCGTAGTACGGGTACGGGTCCTGGTAGAGGGACCCGGCCCGGAAGAAGTCGACCTCGGCGAGGTCCGGCGTGGTCATGGGGTGCTCCCCGCCGCCGGTGCCGTGCCGAGCAACCCGCGCTCGATGATCAGGGCGGCGGCGTCCACCTCGCCCGCGGAGCGCGACCGTGCGCCGAACACACCCAGCAACGCCACCATGACGAGGGCGTCGAAGTCGACGTCACCGAACCGGCGTGGACGCAGGTACCGCGCCATGCGCCGTCGGCCCCAGTCGAGCAGCGGGGCCGACTCGTCCCGGATCACCGGGTCCTGCAGTGCGGCATCGACCCACACCCGGAGCATCGCGGCCTCGGCCGCGTGCGCCGCGTGGTAGCGGCGCAGCCACCGTCGCACGACGTTCTTGCGCGTCGAGTCGTCGACCGCGCTCAGATCCGGGATCTCCGTCACCGTCGCGCCCACCGCCCGCACCGCGCGTGCGGTCAGGATGCGCGCCAGCTCCTCCTTGTTGCGGAAGTAGCGGTAGAACGCGCCCCGCGACACCCCGGCGCGCGAGACGAGATCGTCGACCCGGGTCGCCTGGTACCCGCGCGCGACGAACACGTCGCGGCCCGAGGCGAGCAGGGAGAGCAGCGCCGGATTCGCGGACGCGCCCGGCTCGACCAGATCGCCACCGCGGAGCAGCTCCGACATCTCGGGTCCGAACTCCCGTGCCGGCGGCGCGGGATCCGCCGACGGGTGCACGTTGACACCGTCGTCGCGTCCGAACAGCGTGCGGTGCAGGACATCGGTGAAGGCGGTCTCGATCCGTTCGTGCGGGTAGGCGTCGGGCGCCGACGCGCGGAGGATCCCGCTCACGTCCAACGTGTGGTTCAGGCACTCCAGCAGGAGCCGGATGACGGGGTCGAGCTGCCGCGGCGCCAGCGTGGCCGTCACCAACCGTGCGTGGATCCGGGTGACCGTCTCCCCGCCGGTGACGCGCGCCACCGTCGCGAGGCTCTCGTCGCTCTCGAGCGAGTGGAACACCGGCTCGTAGCGCGCGTGGACCGACGCGTAGCGGGCGACCCACGTGCGCATCGCCGACCAACCCTGCGCGTCGGCGCTGAGGGAGTCGAGCGCTTCCGTCGATGCGCCCACCTGGCGCGCCACCAGACCGGCCAGATGCCGGAAGACGTCTTCCTTGTTGGCGAAGTACTGGTAGAAGGAGACACGCGAGCACTGGGCCAGCTTGGCGATCCGGTCGATGCTGCAACCGTGATAACCCTCCTCGCCGAACGCCCGCAGCGCCGCGTCGAGGATCCGTTGCTGCGCGCGCTGGCCGCGGGCTCCGACCCTGGGGTTGTCCGAGAACGGCGCGCGGCGCACGACGGCGACCGCGCGGTCCAGCGGGGCGTCGGGATCGTCGTCGGGCATCAGCACCTCCTCCCCGGGTGGGCTCGAGCGGGCGGTGTTGACATTAGCGTTAGCCCACGTCGGCCGTCGCCATTGCGACTGTGGGCATACTCACTTGCTGGGTGGTACGGTGCAATGACACGGCTGTTAGTTCTGGACGCATCGTGACCCGGGCCGCACGACCCCTCGGGGCGCTCCGTCGCCCCGCCGAGAAAGGACACCACCGTGGAACATCGACCCTTCGGACGGACCGGCCTCGAGGTCTCGGCCGTCGGATTCGGCTGCTGGGAGGTCGGGGGCGGCTACGGCGACGTCGACGAGGCCGCGTTCGGCCGCGCGGTGGGCCGCGCGCTCGACCTGGGCATCAACTGCTTCGACACGGCCGAGGGATACGGCACCTCGGAGCAGGCGCTCGGCGAGGCATTGGGCCCGCGGCGCGGCGAGGCGATCGTCGTCACCAAGTTCGGCTTCGGGTACCGCGACAAGCCGGGCCTGCGTGACGCCAGCCGCGACCGGGTGATGGCGTCGATCGACAAGAGCCTCGAGCAGCTCGGCACCGACTGGGTCGACGTCTTCCTCGTGCACTGGCCGGACCGCGAGACGCCGTTCGAGGAGACGATGGACGCACTCGACGAGATCGTGCGCGCGGGCAAGGCGCGCTTCGTCGGGGTCTCGAACTTCCGCAAGGAGGAGATCGAGGCCTGCATGGCTCACCGCCGGGTCGACGTCGCCCAGTACGGGTGGCACATGTTCGACCGCCGGATGAGCCAGGACGTCTTCCCTTACTGCGAGGCCGAAGGCATCGGCGTCATGGCCTACGGATCGCTCGCCTTCGGGTTGCTCACCGGCACCTTCACCGAGGACATGGACTTCGGCTCGAAGGACTGGCGGGCCCGCAAGGGCAAGATGGGCTCGATCAAGCTCTTCGACACGCTCTTCGGAGCCGACTCGTTCCCACGCAACGTCCACGCGGTCGAGGAGCTGAAGGGCATCGCCGCGAAGTACGACAAGAGCCTGCCCCAGCTCGCACTGGCCTGGGCCCTGGCGCATCCCGCGATCAGCACCGCGCTGGTCGGCTGCCGGACCGTCGCCGAGGTCGAGGACAACGCGGGCGCGGTCGGCTGGACCATCGACCCCGCGGACCTCGCCGAGATCGACGCGATCTTCGAGCGCCACGAGGTCGAGACCGTCCCCAGCTACTGGATCGAGGATGACTGACCGGTCGGCCCGCCGCGTGCACCCCGACGGTGAGGCCCTCGCCGGCAAGGTCGCCATCGTCACCGGCGGCGCGGGCGGGCTCGGCCGCGCGATCGTGGCCCGCTTCGTGGCCGAGGGGGCCAGGGTGGTCGTCGCGGACGCGAACGCCGAACGCGGCGAGGCGCTCGCCACCGAGCTCGGCGACGCGGTCGCGTTCCGGGCGACCGATGTGTCGGACGCCGATCAGGTTCAGGCCGCGGTCGACCTCGCGATCGCGCAGTTCGGCGGCCTGCACGTCATGGTCAACAACGCGGGGGTCTCCGGTGCGAGCCGCCGCTTCCTCGATGACGACCTGCGGGACTTCGACCGCGTGATGAGGGTCAACCTCCTCGGGGTCATGCTCGGCAGCCAGCGCGCGGCGCGCCACATGGCGGCGCACGGCGGCGGGTCGATCGTCAACACCACGTCGATCGCGGGCATCAACGCCGGCGCCGGGTTGATGGCATACCGGTGCTCGAAAGCCGCGGTGATCCAGCTCACGCGTTCGATCGCGATCGACCTCGCCGAGCACGGCATCCGGGTGAACTGCATCGCCCCTGCGCACATTGCCACGGAGATCAATGCGGACTACGACGTCGACCGGATCATCCAGCTGATGCAGCCGTTGCAACGGAGTGGTCGACCGGCGGACGTCGCGAACGCGGTCCTGTGGCTGGCGAGCGAGCAGGCGGCCCAGGTCACGGGGATCGTGCTGCCGGTTGACGGCGGGACGACCGCCGGTCCCCCCGCCGGCCAGCTCCGTCACCTCATGGGGAAGGGAGAGCGAGATGCCGGCTGAGGTCGTGATCCGCGGCGGGACCGTGTTCGACGGCACCGGCGAACCCGGGCGTGCGGCCGACGTGGTGGTGGCCGACGGGGTGGTCCGCGAGATCGGACCGAACCTGCATGGCGAGCGCGAGCTGGACGCGTCCGGCTGCGCGGTGACCCCCGGCTTCATCGACATCCACACCCACTACGACGCCCAGGTGTTCTGGGACCCCGCACTGCGACCGTCCTCGTACCAGGGGGTCACCACCGTCGTCGCGGGCAACTGCGGCTTCGCGATCGCCCCGACGCGCCCCGAGCACCACGAGCTGATCGTGCACACGCTCGAGAACGTCGAGGACATGGATCCCGAGACGCTCATCGCCGGGATGGCGTGGGACTTCGAGACGTTCCCCGAGTACCTGGCCTCGGTACGGCGGCGAGGCACGGTCCTGAACTTCACCGCGTACATCGGCCACTCCGCCCTGCGCCTCTACGTCATGGGCGACGCGGCGTACGAGCGGGCCGCGACCGCCGAGGAGATCACCCGCATGGCCGCGCTCGTGCGCGAGGCCATCGGCGCCGGCGCGGCGGGCTTCTCGACCAGCTTCTCCTACGCGCACCGCGGGGTGGACGGCAAGCCGGTCCCGAGCCGCTACGCGCAGGCCGACGAGGTCGAGGCGCTGTTCCTCGCCGCCGGCGAGGCCGGCAAGGGCGTGGTGCTCATCACGCCGGGCGAGCAGTGCACCTACGCCGACGTCTACGAGTGGCAGCCGCGCGTCGGTCGGCCGTTCACGTACCCGCTGTTCGCGTCGCCCGGCGGGAAGCACCTGGAGCCGGTCGGGCTGCACGACCTGGGAGTGGCCGCCGGCGCACAGGTGTGGCCGCAGGTCACGCCCCGTCCGCTGACGATGCAGTTCACCCTGGCCGATCCGTACAGCCTGAACACGGGCAAGGTGTTCGGCGAGCTCCTCCAGGGTGACCGGGCCGCGCGCCTGGCCGCGTACGCCGACCCGGCGTGGAGGGCCCGTGCGGCCGAGGACCTCGAGCGGTCGCCGATGAAGCCTCGGTGGGAGACGTTCGAGATCTCCGAGTCGGCGCAGTTCCCCGAGCTCCAGGGCCGGCGGGTCGACGATCTCGCGAGGGAGCAGGGCTGCAGGCCGCTCGACGTGATGTGCGAGGTCGCCCTGGCGGAGGACCTCACGACACGCTTCCGCGCCTACATCGCGAACGACGACGTCGACGCGGTCGGGGATCTGCTCGCGCACGAGCATGTGGTGCTCGGGCTCTCGGACGCGGGGGCGCACATCGACCAGCTGTGCGACGCACCGCTCCCGACCGACCTGCTCGGCACGTGGGTGCGTGATCGCGGTCGTCTCTCGCTCGAACACGCGGTCCGCAAGCTCACCGGAGAGCCGGCCGACATCTTCGGCTTCGTGCGCCGCGGCTACCTGCGCGAGGGCAGCTGGGCCGACCTGTGCGTCTTCGACCCCGAGACGGTCGGACCCGGGCCGCTGCGCCGGGTGCGCGACTTCCCCGCCGACGCCGAACGTCTGACCGCGGAGCAACCGACCGGCGTCCGCCACGTGCTCGTCAACGGGACACCGATCCGCGTCGACGAGACCCAGGTCGACGTGCTCGCGAGCCGTCCGGGCATGCAGCCCGAGACCGTCTGAGCCGGGCGCGTCGCCTCGCATGCGCTTCGTCCTGATCCACGGCGGCTTCCACGGCGCGTGGTGCTGGTCCCGCACCGTGCCCGAGCTGGCCGCGCTCGGCCACGAGGCGGTCGCCATCGACATGCCCGGGCACGGCGACCTGGTCGACGTCGAGTCGACCGCCGCGAGCCGGCTCGAGGCCGTCGTGACCGTCCTGCGGCCCGGCGACGTCCTCGTCGGCCACTCGGGTGGCGGCTTCGACATCACCATCGCCGCCGACGCCGCGCCGGAACTGGTCCGCCACGTGGTCTACCTCGCCGCGGCGCTGCCCCGCGAGGGCCGTACGTACCCGGAGGCGCTCACCCAGCGCGACGGCGACACCGACTCCGCGCAGGCCGTCGACGAGGTGACCGGGATGCTGCAGTACCTGACCTTCGACGCCGACGGCGCGATGCGATGGAACGACATCCGCGGCGCCCGCGAGCTCTTCTACGACGACTGCGACGACGCGACCGTCGCGTGGGCGTTCGACCGACTCACCCCCGAGCGCGTCGGTGACACCGCGACGACACCGGTCTCCGTCCCGACGTTCTGGGCCGCGGATCTCCCGCGCAGCTTCATCCGTTGCGATCAGGACCATGCACAGCCGCGGTGGCTCGCGGACCTCGTCGCGCGGCGCCTCGGCGTCGAGTCGCTGACGATCGACGCGTCCCACTCACCGTTCCTGAGCCGGCCCCGCGAGCTGGCCGAGCTGCTCGTGCACGCGACGAGCACCGCGCCGACGGGACCGCTGATCCCCGAGTGACCGGCTACGAAGTGAACGTGGGGAGCGTCTCCCAGCCGCGCACGGTCGACGTGGGCGAGAGGCGGGCGCGGTCGAGGTCGACCTCCCACTCCGGGAACCGCTGGAGCACCTCGTCGAGCGCGATGCGCCCCTCGAGCCGGGCGAGCGCGGCGCCCAGGCAGAAGTGGATGCCGTAGCCGAACGTCAGGTGCGGGCCGATCTCGCGGTGGATGTCGAAGCGGTCACCCTCGGGATGGCGGCGGTCGTCACGGTTCGCCGCACCGATGAGGAACATCATGATGCTGCCCTCCGGCACGACCGTGCCGTGGTGCTTCACGTCGCGCGCGACGTACCGGGCGACGTGCGGCGCCGGCGGCTCGAACCGCAGCAGCTCCTCGATCGCGTTGGGCACGAGCGACCGGTCCTCGACCAGCTCGCGCCGCTGGTCGGGGTGGTCGGCCAGGACCTTGCCCGCCCATCCGATCAACCGGGTCGTCGTCTCGTTGCCCGCGCCCGCGACGACGGTCACATAGGTGAGGACCTCTTCGCGCGCGAGCGTGCGCATGGTGCCCGTCTCGTCCTCGAACTCCGCGTTGAGCAGCTCGGTCATGAGGTCGTCGGACGGATGCCCGGCCCGCCAGTCGATGTAGTCGGCGAACATCTCGCCGGTCAGGAAGTTCCCCTGCGAGACGTCCATCGGCGCTCCGGCCTCCGTCCGCAGCGATGCGTCCACGTTGCGCCGGATGGCGTCCTGGTCCTGCTCCGGGATCCCGAGCAACATCCCGATGACCCGCATCGGCATCTGGGCCCCGAGGTCGGCGACGAAGTCGAACCGGCCGCTCCCGACCAACGGGTCGAGGCTCGCCGCGCAGAACGCCCGGACCTCCGGTTCGAGCGCGTTCATCTTCTTCGGCGTGAACACCCGCGAGAGCAGCCCGCGGTGGAGCGTGTGGATCGGAGGGTCCTCGAAGATGATGACGCCCGGCGGCATCTCGATGCCGGCACGGATCACCTCGATGATCGCACCCCGACCCGAGATGTAGGTCTCGCGGTCGCGCAGACCCTGCTCGACGTCCGCGTAGCGACTCAGCGCGAAGAAGTCGTGCTCGTCGTTGTAGTAGAGCGGCGCCTCCTCGCGGAGCCGGCGGAACGCCGGGTACGGGTCGGCGTTGATCCGCACGTCGTAGGGGTCGTAGCGGAGCTCGGTCACATCGGTGGTCTCCATCAGCAGTCTCCTTGTCGGGCAGGGGGTCCCGGCATTCGGTCGTCGAGCAGGGCCACGATCCGGGACGGCGTCAGTGGCAGGGTCGTCACGGTCACGCCGAACGGGGCGATCGCGTCGGCCACCCCGTTCACGACCGCCGGCGGCGCGCCGATCGCACCGCCTTCACCCACCCCCTTGAAGCCGCCCGGGCCGGGGCTCGGGGTCTCGATGTGCCCGTACTCGATCAGGGGCACATCGGCTGCGGTGGGGAGGAGGTAGTCCATGAACGTCGTCGTGACCGGGTTCCCGTCCTCGTCGTACGCGAGGTGCTCGAGGAGCGCCCCGCCGATGCCCTGCGCGACCCCACCCGCGATCTGGCCTTCGACGACGTTGGGATTGATCATCGGACCGCAGTCCTCGCTCACGATGTAGCGCAGCAGCTCGACCCGGCCCGTCGTCACGTCGACCTCGCACGTGCACACGTGCGTCGCGTTCACCCAGATGGAGGGGTTGGTGGCCGTGTACCGGGCGCTGACCTCCAGCCCGGACGGGATGCCCCCGGGAAGTGACGCGGGCTCGAAGTACGCGATGGCGGCCAGCTCGCGCAGGGTGAGGCCGATCGACGGTGTGCCGCGGACCGTGACCCGGCTGTCACGCAGCTCGAGGTCGTCGACCGCGGCTTCGAGCCGGTGGGACGCGATCGCGAGGATGCGCTCGCGCAGCACGGTCGCCGTCTCGCGCACCGAGCCCGCCGTCATCGACGCGCTCCGGCTCCCGGCGGCTCCGGCGCCGAACCCGGTGACTGCGGTGTCCCCCTGGATCGTATTCACGTCCTCGATCCGGACGCCGAGCGCGTCGGCGGCGAGCTGGACGACGGTCGTCTCCAGGCTGTTGCCGGTCGAGCCACCGGCGATGTACACGTTCACCACGCCCGAGGGCTCGACCCGCATCGTCGCGGCCTCCGTCGCGTAGGCGCCGTACCCCGGGGTCGAGGGCTCGACGTAGTTCGAGAGACCCACGCCGAGGTAGCGGCCGGCCGCGCGGGCCTCGGCCTGCTCGCGGCGGAACCCGTCGTAGTCGAGCATCTCCAGCGCCTGCTCGAACGTCTCCATCGGCGAGATGGCGTCGTAGGTCATGCCGTTCGCGTTCGCGTAGGGGAGCTCGTCGCGTCGAAGGAGGTTGCGCCGGCGCAGCTCGATCGGGTCCATTCCCATACGGCGGGCCGAGATGTCGAGCATCACCTCGCGCGCCAGGGACTCGAACTGCCAGGGCCCGCGGTAGGCCGTCCTGCCCACGGTGTTCGTGTACACGGTCTGCACCGCGAATCCGGCGCGAGGCACGCGGTACGGACCCGGGAACAAGACTCCTACCGCGGCGGCGGGGAAGAGCGGCCACGGCGTCGGGTACGCACCACAGTCGGCGACGAAGTCGATGTGCTCGGCGAGGATCGCGCCGTCCGAGTCGAACGCCATCGTGACCGTGCCGTGCTCGTGTCGGGACTGCCCCGCCGCGAGCAGGTTCTCCCGACGGTCCTCGACCCATTTCACCGGCGCGCCGACCTTCGCGCCGGCGAGCATCAGGCACATCTCGTCCCGCTGGACCAGCACCTTCTGGCCGAAGCCGCCGCCGGTGTCCCGCATGACGACCCGGATCCGGTGCTCGGGGGTCCCGAGCAGGCGGGAGCAGAAGAGCCGCCACTCGTGGGGCGACTGGGTCGCCGCGTACATCGTGATCTCGCCGGTCGCCGGGGAGCAGTCGACCACGAGGCCGCGGCACTCCATCGGCACCGGGGCGTAGGCCTGCTGGTGGATCGTCTCGGTCGTCACGTGCGCCGCCGCGGCCAGCACGTCTTCGAGCGCCGAGCGTGGGAGCCCGGCGAGCCCCTCCACGACGTTGGAGCCGTGCTCCTCGTGGACGAGCGCGTCTGACCCCTCGGCGAGCTCGTAGTCGATGACCGCGGACCGTGGCTCGTAGTCGACGTCGACGAGCTCGGCCGCGTCCTCCGCGATCGCCCGACTCGCGGCGACCACCAGCGCGACCGGGTCGCCCACGAAGCGGACCTCGCGATCGGCGAGCGGCGGGCGCGGGGTCTCGGGCCCGTCCGGGCCGACCGTCGTGTGCCACTGCTCGTGCACACCGGGGTTCAGGTCGGCCGCGGTGAAGACGAACGCGACCCCGGACAGCTCGCGCGCGGCGGAGACGTCGATGCCCCGGATCGTGGCGCGCGGGTAGGGGCTGCGGACGAAGCATGCGTGCAGCATCCCGGGCAACATGACGTCGTCGACGAAGGTGCCGCGCCCGGTGAGGAGCCGCGCGTCCTCGACCCGGCTGACCCGGGTGCCGACGTACCGCGCCGCGCCCGTGGCCGTGGTCTCCGTCACGTCGCGGGTCCCTGCGACCCGGCGGCCCGACGCACCGCCGCGACGATCCCCTGGTAGCCGGTGCAGCGGCAGAGGTTGCCGGACAGGCCCTGACGGATCTCGTCGTCGGTGGGACTCGGGTGGTCGCGCAGGAACGCCGTCACCGACACGACGAAGCCCGGGGTGCAGAACCCGCACTGCAACCCGTGGCAGTCCCGGAACGCCGCCTGCACGGACGAGAGCTCACCGCCGGGCCCGCCGATGCCTTCGATCGTCGTCACCTCGGTGCCGTCGGCCTGCACCGCGAACACGAGGCATGCCCGGGTTGCCGCGCCGTCGACGAGCACGGTGCAGGCACCGCAGACGCCGTGCTCGCAGCCGAGGTGCGTCCCGGTGAGCCGGCACTGCTCGCGCAGGAAGTCCGCGAGCGTCACGCGCGGCTCGACGGACGCGGTGAGTGCGTGCTCGTTGACCGAGAGCCGGATCGAGACCTCACCCACGACCGGCGCTCCCGACCGCGGCGCGCCACGCCCTCGCGACCATCACCGCGCCGACGCGCACGCGGTAGGCGGCAGAGCCGTGGAGGTCCGAAGGAACCGACTCCAGTCCCGCGAGCGCGAGGCGCCCCACGTCCTCGGGGTCGATGTCGGCGACGGGGAGTCCCGTGAGCTCGGTCTCGGCGCCCGCGGCGCGTTCGGGCGTCGACCCGAGCCCGATCAGCCCGATCGCGCCGCGCCGCACCCGGTCGTCGTCAGTGAGCTCGACCCCGACGGCGGCACCCGCGATCGCGAAGTCACCTTCGCGGCGGGCGAGCTCCTCGACCGCGAAGCCGCTCCGGCCGCCCCAGATCGGGAACTCGACCCCGACGAGGAGCTCGTCGGGCTCCATGGTCGTGCTCCAGAGGCCGTCGAAGAAGTCGCGCGCTGCGATCGTGCGCGACCTCGTGGGCGAGACGACTTCCATGCTGGCGTCGAGGGCCAGCGCGACCGCCGGGTACTCCCCTGCCGGGTCCGCGTGGGCGATCGAACCCCCGACGGTCCCCCGGCTGCGGATCTGGAAATGGCCGATGTACGGCGTCGCCTCGCTGAGCATCGGCACCGCCGCCGCGACCTCGGCACTCGCTTCGACCGCAGCCTCCGTCGTGCCGGCCCCGATCCAGAGCGTGCCGTCCCGGAGCTGGATGCCGCGAAGCCCGTCGATGCGCCCGATGTCGACGAGGTGGCCGAACGCTGCGAGCCGCAGCGCGAGCATCGGCACGAGGCTCTGACCCCCCGCGAGGACCTTCGCCTCGTCACCGTGCTCGGCCAGCAGCGCCACCGCGTCGTCGGTGGTCTCGGGGGCGTGGTACTCGAACGGGGCGGGCTTCATCGGTGCGGTGGCCGGGCTCAGGCGAGCTTGGCGGCCCAGCCGCCGTCGACGGGGATGACGGCGCCGCTGACGTACGAGGCCCGATCGGACGCGAGGAACGCCGCGACCTCCGCGACCTCGTGCGCCTGGCCGCCGCGGTTCAACGCCGCCTTCTCGAGCATCCCCGGGATGTTCTCGCCGCCGGCGCTCATCGCGGTGTAGATGAACCCCGGGCAGAGGCAGTTGGCGCGGATGCCCTTGTCCCCGTACTCGACGGCAGCCGCCTTCGTGACCGCGATCACCCCCGCCTTGGCCGCCGAGTACACACCGGTGAAGTACGAGCCGTTGAGACCCCCGAGCGACGACCAGTTGACGATCGTGCCGCCCCGGCCCGACTCGAGCATCGCGCGGATCGCGTGCTTGGTGCCGAGCAGCACCCCGCGCAGGTCGACGTCCATCACCTTGTCGTAGTGCTCCATGGTGACGTCGGCGAGCATCATCGCGTCGGCGACGCCTGCAACGTTGAGCATGGAGTCGACGCGGCCGAACTCGTCGACCGCAGCACGCATCAGGGCTTCGACGTCGGCTTCGTTCGTGACGTCGCAGTGCACGGGGACGACGCCGTTGCCGACCGCGGTCGCGGTGTCCTGCTCCGCGCCGGTGACGTCAGCGGCCACGACCTGAGCCCCCTCCCGCACGAAGATCTCCACCGACGCTCGGGCCATCCCCGACCCGGCGCCGGTGATCACCGCGACCTTGCCGTCGAGCTCGCCCGTCATCGGTCTCCCGTCGTCTCGCGCACGGACGCGAAGAACGCCCGAACGTCGTCGGTGAACAGTTCGGGCTGCTCCATCGCGGCGAAGTGGCCGCCGCGCGGCATCTCGGCCCAGTGCGTCACGTTGTAGGTGCGCTCGACCCAGGGGCGCGGGTAGCGCAGCGGCTCTCGCGGGTAGCGCGCGACCCCGGTGGGGACGCCCACGTACCCGGGCAACCCCCCGGCCTTCCCGGCGTGCTGGCGCTCCCAGTAGAGGCGCATCGAGGACGTGATCGTCCCGGTGATCCAGTACACCATCACGTTGGTGATGAGCTGGTCCCGGGTGAACGCGTGCTCCGGATCACCGTCGCAGTCGCTCCAGGTCCGGAACTTCTCGACGATCCAGGCGAGCAGCCCGGACGGCGAGTCGTTGAGTGCGGCGCCGAGCGTCTGCGGCTTCGTCCCCTGTTCGAGCGCGTACCCGGACTCCTCGTTCCGGAACTGCTGCAGCGCCACGAGGTCCGCCTGCTCCTGCTCGCTCAGCGGCACCGGGTCCTTCGGCGGGTCGGCGAGCGGCATGTTCACGTGGATCGCGGCGCAGTGGTCGGGGTCGAACGCTCCGATGCGGGTGGTGACCTGCGCGCCCCAGTCGCCGCCCTGCGCGCCGTAGCGGTCGTACCCGAGGCGCGCCATGAGCGCGATGAACGCCTCGGCGATCCGGGAGACGTCCCACCCGCGGGTGCGCGTGACCTCCGAGAAGCCGTAGCCCGGCAGGGAGGGTGCGACGACGTGGAACGCATCAGCCGCGTCACCGCCGTACGCCTCCGGCGTCGTCAGCCGGGGGATCACGTCGAGGAGCTCCACGATCGAACCCGGCCAGCCGTGCGTGAGGAGCAGCGGCTGCGCACCGTCGTGCGCCGAGCGCGCGTGCACGAAGTGGATCGACTGTCCGTCGATGGTGGTGCGGAAGTGGTCCAGCTCGTTGAGCCGCGCCTCCGCGGCACGCCAGTCGTACTCCTCGCCCCAGTACCGGACCAGCTCGCCCAGGTAATCGGAGGGGATCCCGTACTCCCACCCGGTGCCGTCGATCTGGTCCGGCAGGCGCGTCGCGGCCAGTCGCCGCTGCAGATCCTCGAGAACGGCGTCGTCGACGCGGATCTCGAAGCGCTCGACGGTCCCGGTCATGACGTCGAGGTGGTCGGCATCAGCCGTTGGGCGACGTCACCGAGCTCCGCCGCCGGACCGTCGAACACGACCTCCCCGTGCTGGAGCAGCACCGCGCTGTCCGCGAGCCGCAGCGCGTGCGCGACGTACTGCTCGATGAGGAGCAACGTGGTGCCCTCGCGACGAACCTGGTCGAGGGTCGCGTACACGGCGTCGATCGCGATCGGCGCGAGGCCGAGGGACAGCTCGTCGACGACGAGGAGGCGGGGCGGGCGGACGAGCACCCGGGCGAGCGAGAGCATCCGCTGCTCGCCGCCGGAGAGGTTCCCCGCGAGCTGACGCCGCCGCTCGCCGAGACGCGGGAACAGCTCGTAGGCCCGTTCGAGGCCGGGCCCGACCCCGCGCCGGCCGAGGTTGCGCCGGAAGTCGAGCGTCAGGTTCTCCTCGACGGTGAGCGTGCTGAAGACCGAGCGACCCTCCGGTGCCTGCACGATCCCGAGCGGCGCGATGCGCCACGGCTTCATGCCGGTGATGTCGACGCCGTCGAAGTGCACGGACCCGGCCGTGATCGGGAGCAGGCCGGAGACGAGGCGTGCGATCGTCGTCTTCCCGGCCCCGTTCGCGCCGAGCAACGCGACGACGTTGCCCGGCGGCACCGAGAACGACACGCCGAACAACGCGCGGAACGGTCCGTAGCAGGCCTCGACGTCGCGCAGCTCGAGCACCGGCGCGACGTCGGTCCCGTCCTTGCCCGGTGCGGGCGCGTCGGCGACCACACGCACCGGCGAGGTCTGGACTTCGGCCCCGAGGTCGTCGATCTCCCCGAGGTAGGCCTTGCGGACCGCGTCGTCGCTCATCACCGCCGCGGTCGGTCCCTCGGCGATCAGCGTGCCGAAGTCGAGGACGTACACCCGGCTCGTGAACGCCGTCACCATCTCGATGTCGTGCTCGACCAGCAGGATCGCGGTGCCGCGCTCGCGTTGGACGTCCCGGAGCGTGCGGACCAGGTCCCGGGTCTCCTGCTGGTCGAGTCCGGACGAGGGCTCGTCGAGAAGCATCAGCCGCGGCTCGGTCATCAGCGCGCGTCCGAGCTCCACGAGCCGGGTGCGCCCGAGGCTCAGCGACTCGATGGGATCGCCGGCGACGTCCGTGAGCCCGAGCAGCCCCAGCGTGGTGTCCGTCGCGTCCAGCTCGTCCGCCGTCGGTCGGGCGAGGTTGAGGCAGTCCCTCCAGAGGCGGCCCGTGCCGAGCCGCGATCGTCCCGCGACGATGAGATGGTCCCGCACGGTCATGCCGCCGAACAGCTCGATCCGTTGGAACGTCCGGCCGAGCCCGAGGCGCGCCCGCCGGTACACCGGGTAGCGCGAGATGTCCATACCGTCGAACGTCACGCTTCCCAGGTCCGGGTGCAGCATGCCGAGCAGGCAGTTGAAGAACGTCGTCTTGCCGGCGCCGTTCGGTCCGATGAGCCCGACGGCCTCTCCGGTCTCCACGTCGAGCGAGACGTCATCGAGCGCGCTGATGCCGGCGAAGCGCTTCGAGATGCCGCGTGCGCTCAGCTGCGTCATGGCGTCGCGCGCTTCGTCGCCCCGGCGGCCTCGGGCGTAGCCAGGTCGACCCGGCCCGTCCGAGGGCTCTGGGTGCCGGCATCCGAGCGGTTGCGTCGATCGATGAGGCGTTGGATCGCCGCCAGGACCTGGCGCTTCTGCGCCTCGAGGATCCCTTCGGGGTGCCGCGCGTAGGTCAGCGCGCCGAGGCCGAAGAGCACGTACTGCCACTCGAGCGAGATGCCGACCTCCTTCAGGAGCTCGGGGAACAGGGCCAGGGCGAAACCGGCGACCACGGCACCTTCCACCGTGCGCGCGCTGATCGTGACGACGAGCACGAGCCAGACGAGCCCGAAGAACGGTGCGTAATTGGCGGCGTAGTTGGCCTGCGTGTCGAGCATCGCGAGCAAGCCGCCACCGAGGCCGGCGATGCCGGCGGAGAGGGCGAACGCGAGCACCCGGCTGCGGGCCGGGTTGATGCCGATCGCACCGGCCGCCGTCTCACTGCCCCGCAGCGCGTCCAGGAACCTCCCGGTCGTTCCCCGCCGCACGAGCATGACCAGCACCCCGGCGACCGCCAGCACCGCCACGCTGAGCAGGAAGAACGCGTGGTCCCCGCTGAAGAGCTCCGGACGCGGGACGTCGACCGGAATCGGCCCGCCGCTGACCCACCCGAGTGGCACGAAGATGCTGTCGAACATCAGCGCGAACGCGAAGGTGGCGAGCGCGAGGAAGATCCCGCCGAGCCGCAGCGCCGGGATGGCCAGCAACGCGCCGACCGCCGCCGCGAGCACCGCGCCGAGCAGCATCGTCAGGAGCACGGGCAGGCTCCACGCGTGCACGAGCTGCGCGGTCGCGAACCCCCCGACCGCGGCGAAGGTCGCCTGGCACAGCGAGATCTGACCGGCCATGCCGGTGATCACGGTGATCGACAGGAAGATCACCCCGAAGATGACCGCCTTGGTCACGATCAGGAGCCAGAAGGAGTCGAGCGAGAACAGGCTGATCAGGAGGAACAGCAGGACGGTCGCGGCGCCCAGCGCGTACGTGGCGATCGTCAGGCCGCGGCCACGCGCCTGCGCCGCGAGTCCCGGAGGCGGCGGGTCGACCCCGGAGAGGGGATCCGTGGCCTCGCGCTGGTGGCGCAGCCCCGGCCAGAAGAGCAGCAGGAGGAACAGCAGGACGAAGGGCAACGACGGTCGGAGCCCGTTGGCGATGACGCTGTTCAACGGGAGGTACCCCGCGAGGATCCCCTGCAGGATGCCGAGCAACAGGCCGCCGAGGAGGGCCATCGGGATGCTCGTGAGCCGCGCGAAACGCGGCGGCCGCGATCGCCGCGACGAGCAGGATCGTGAAGTTGTTGGCGGTCAGCTGGGTGAAGAGCGGCGCCATCAGCACCCCGGCGAGGCCGGCGAACAAGCTCGAGAGCATCCACGAGAACGCGCTGACCCGATCCGAGTTGATGCCCGCGAGCGCGGTCATCCGGGGGCTCTCGACGACCGCGCGCATCCGCAGCCCGATGCTCGAGTAGCGGAACAGCAGGGTCAGCGCCACCACCGAGACCACGGTGGCGATGACGGTCGCGGCCTCGTTGCCGTCGATCGCGTAGTCGCCCCACCGGTAGATCCCGAACTGGTTGGGCCAGATCGTCGGCACGCCGTACTTCGCCTCCGACCCGATCCACAGGTTCACGATCTCGGGCAGTGCCACCAGCAGCCCCAACGAGGCGACGAGCTTGGCGACCGCCGGTGCGGTGCGCAGATGACGGAAGATCAGGCGCTCGAGGAGCAGGCCGAGCAGCGGCGCGACGACCACCACGGCAAAGAGGAACGCCGGGACGTTCGGCCACCCGTCCTCGATCCGGAGCTGGTAGTAGACCGCCGCCGACACGAACGCCTGTGCGGCGAAGGCGAGATTGAACACCCCCGACGTCTTGTAGGTGAGGACGAGCCCGATCGCCACCAGCGCGAACACACAGCCGAACGGGATGCCCCGGATGACGTAGCCGATCAGATCGGTCACGTCACGGGACTCCCGTTCGGCTGCGCACGAGGGTTCAACGCCGGTCCGCTAGCTGCTGACCTGGGGATTCGTCGGCATCTTCTTCAGCGTGGGCGGCAGGCACACGAACGGCTTGCCCGGCTTGCCGAACACCGGCTTGAACTTTCCGTCGACGACCTTCTCCACCGCGAAGCACGTGACATCCGTCTGGTGGGCGGTCGTCCAGTTGATCGACGGGACGAGCCCGCCCGCCGTGTACTTCGTCAGTGCGTTCGTCGCGGCGATGACCTTCGCCTGGGTGAAGTTCGGGCCTGCGGCCTTGAGCCCGGTGACGAACTCGTCCGCGTTGATCCAGCCGACCAGCGAGTTCTCGTTGCGCTTCCCACCGCTCTTCTTCATCCACTTCTGGTAGTTCTTCATCCCCGTGCTCTGCGGCTTCGCCTCGAAGGGTGCATAGGTCGTGAACAGGTAGTTCCCGTTCAGCACCTGCGCGTTCTTCTTGATGAGGTCGTGGTTGTAGGAGTTCGGCAGGATCTGGATCGCGTTCAGCCCCTGCTTCTTCATCTCACGGGCGAGCGACGCCGCGCCGTTCCCGTCCACACACGGGATCACCAGGTTCACGCCCTTGTCCTTCATCTGCGCGACCTGGGCGCTGTAGTCCGGGTTCCCGAACGTCAGGCTCTTGTCCAGGAACACGATCTTGGCGGTCGGGTACTTCTTGAAGCTCTTCTGCAGACCCTCGGCACACGACGTCGACTGCGGCACGTCGAACGCGAGGACACCGACCTTGTGCCGGTTCAGCTTCTTCGGCAACCAGGTCTGTACCGACGCGGTCGCGCACGTGAAGCAGTGGAACGCCCCGATCTGGGTGAAGAAGTTCGACGGGCCCGGGTTGTGGTTCTCGGACCCGTACTCCTCGTTGATGTCCCAGCCGTACGTCGGGATCTTCGCCTTGGCCAGCAGGTCGGCGCCCGTGAAGAGCTGCACCGCGAGGGGGAGCGCGGCGAAGACGTCGTCCTTGGTCAGCAGCCCCTGGACCTCGGCACGGTTGTTCGCGAGGGCGTCGTCGCGCTTGGAGTCGAGGACGAGCTTGCGCCCGTAGATCCCCCCCTTGCTGTTGACCATGGCGAAGTACGCCTCGGTGCCATCGAACGCCGAGCCGAGCGACCCGCCGGTCGGGTCGTTCGAGATCGAGGCGATCCCCCCGACCTTGATCTCCTTGGCCGTGACACCCGGCTGGTCCACCGCGGGGTACGTCGTCGCCGCCCCCGCCGTCCCCACCGCGAGCACCGCCACGACCGACGCGGCGACGACCACCGTCACCCCGCGCCATCCGCGCCTCCGACACCGTGACATCCGTACCCCCCGTGACCACCGCTCGTCGGCCGGCGCGGGTGCGCCGGCCGCCTCGTCCTCGCCTGAGGACGATCTCCTATTTAACATTCGTGTCGATCGGCCGCCAGCGCAGCCCGGAAACTTCTGCATCAGACTCCTCCCCTACGGCCGGCTGACCGACCAGCCTCTAACACCAACGTCACCCAGGGCGCGTGGCGCCGACCTACTATCTGCGGGACACGACGACCAGCGCGGTGCCCCGGGCCCGCCCCCAAGGAGGAACCAGAGTGCGATCCGTGGTGGTCGGCGCCTCGAGCGGCCTCGGACGGTGCATCGGGATCGGCCTCGCCGCGCGCGGCGGTCAGGTCGCGCTCCTCGCCCGCCGCCGGGATCTGCTCGCCGACGCCGCGAAGGAGGCCGGCGCGGGGACGCTCGCGATCGAGTGCGACGTGACCGACGAAGCCTCCTGCCGGTCGGCGATCGCCGAAGCGGTGCGTGGGCTCGGCGGCATCGACGCGCTCGTCTACGCCCCTGGGATGGGCCCGCTCGCCCGGCTCGTCGACACCGACGCCACGACCTGGCGGCGCGTGTTCGACACCAACGTCACGGGCGCCGCGCTGATCACGACCGCCGCACTCCCACATCTGCGGGCGTCCGGTGGCACCGCGGCGTACCTGTCCTCGGTCAGCGCGTCGCTCACCCCGCCGTGGCCGGGTCTCGGCGCGTACGCCGTGAGCAAGGCCGCGCTCGACAAGCTCGTCGAGGCGTGGCGAGCCGAGCACCCCGACGTGGGCTTCACGCGCGTCGTCGTCGGTGACTGCGCCGGCGGCGAGGGGGACGCGCAGACGCAGTTCGCGACGGATTGGGACACGGACCTCGCAGCGGAGCTCGGCACGATCTGGGTGACCCGCGGCTACCTGAGCGGCTCGCTCATCGACGTCGAGCACCTCGTGACCCTCGTTGACGCGGTCCTGCAGGGCGGCGCGTCGCTCTCCGTGCCGTCCGTGACGCTCGCACCGCGACCGGTCTCCCCCCCGTAGCCGCACGCCGACCTACCCGAGTGCCCCGACGGCCGCGCAGGCGCCCCCGTCGACGAGCACGTCGATGCCGGTCACATAGCTCGCCGCGTCGGACAGGAGGAAGCCCGTGACGGCGGCGAGCTCGTCGGCCCGACCCGTCCGCCGCAGCGGCGTCATGCCCTCCAGGACCTTCATCATCGGTTGTCGCTCGTACTCCCGGCGCCCCATCGGCGTGTCGATCATGCCCGGCGACACCGAGCAGATCCGCGCGCCCGGGGTCCGAGCACCTCGGCCTCCCGGTGCACCAGGCGCTGCACCCCGCGCTTGGCCCACGCGTAGGCGATCCCCGGGTCGGTCGCCGCCTCGCCGAGCGCCTGGCAGTACGCGTCGAAGAAGCCGTCCGCCAGCGGATCGTCGACCGCGGCGTCGGCCGCCGGGTTCGCGGCGGCGTTGAGGTAGGCGGCCATCGACGCGAAGCACACCATCGCGGTGCCGTCGCCGGCGAGCGGGCGGAGCGCGCCGACCAGCCGGGCGGTGCCGAGCAGGTCGACGTCGAGAATTTGGCGCCAGTCCCCCATCGTCGGCGAGATCCCCGCCACGTGCGCGACGCGCCGCAGCTCGCCGAACTGCGCCACGGTCCGCGCCAGGCGCTCGATGCCGGCCGCGTCGGTGACGTCGGCGACGACCGGCTCGCACCGTCCTCCCCGCGCCGCGGCGTCGGCCGCCGCCGCGGTGACCGCGGCCTCGTCGACGTCCACGAGGAGCAGGACGTCGACCGCGCCCTGCTGCTGTACCGCGCACGCGGCGCCGATGCCGCGGCCCGCGCCGGTGACGATCCCCACCGAGCTCATCCGACGGCTCCGGCGCGGGCACGCGGACCCGCGACGGTGATCGGGGGAAGGTCGGTTGCCTCGAGGATGCCGGGCGCGGCCGCGCACACGTACGGGATCGCGTTCACCGGCCGGTTCGCGGTGTACGCCGGTGTGACCGCGCCGAGGTCGTCGAGCGGCACCGGGAAGGCGAGCGTGACGTCGAGCGGCGAATCACCGCGCACGCGCACGCGCCAACCCGTCGCCTGGAGGTCCCACGCCGGCTCGACGTCCGGCGTGCAGTACCAACTCGCGGTGAAGCGCACGACCTCGACCCCGTCGCTCGTGCCGACGATGGTGGTGCGCTGCGCCGCGATCGACCCGGCCGCCAGCTCGCCGGCGCGGATGGTCGTCGCGTGCGTCGCCGCCGCGACCGAGCCGGTGGCGGTCCACGCGTCGGCCGGCCGGCCCGCCGCCTCGGAAAGCACCCGGAGCGCCGGGCCGAACTCGCCGAGCAGGTACGAAGCGCGGCGAGGATCGTAGGAGGTGACGGGGTGACCGAAGCCCATCTGCTCGAACAGCAGGTGGGGCGAGTCACGGCGCGACAGGTTCGCGAACTCCTCGATCTCGACGACATCCACGGTCCGCTGCAACGAGAGCAGCGCGAACGGCAGCACCTCGGTGATGAACCCGGGACTGCTCCCGGTCGCGTAGATCGACGATCCACCCCGCCGGCACGCCTCCGCGACCAGCGCCCGCCCGTCGTCACCGAGCCGCTCCCCGCCGCCGAACAGCTCACCGCGCGTCGTGACGACGTTCGTACCGGCCTCCAGCAGCGCAACGACGTCGTCGAGGTCGAGCACGCGCGGCATGTAGAGGACGCAGTCCGCGTCGACGGTCCGCATCGCGACCCGGTCGACGGTCGCCGCGACCCCGACCGGCTTCTCACCGCAGAGGGTCCCGGCGTCCATGCCGGCCTTGGCCGGGTCGTAGACCACGACCCCCGCGAGCTCGAGGTCCGGGTGCCGGAGCACCTCGCGCAGGGCGCGGGTCCCGATGTTGCCGGTCGCCCACTGGACGACCCGGTAGCGCGGTCCGGTCAAGGTGCCGGCTCGGCAAGCGTCTTGAGCTCGAGGAACTCGTTGAGCCCGGCGGCGCCCATCTCGCGGCCGATCCCCGACTGCTTGTAGCCACCGAACGGCGCGTCGGGTCCGTAGTAGAGGCCGCCGTTCACGCTCATCGTGCCCGCGCGGATGCGTCGGGCCACCGCGAGCGCGCGCTCACGGTCCGCGCTCGAGGACCGCGCCCGAGAGCCCGAAGATCGAGTTGTTCGCGACCCGCACCGCGTCGTCGTCCCCGTCGTGCGGCAGGACCACGAGCACCGGGCCGAACAGCTCGTCCTGTGCGACGGCCGAGTCCTCGTCCGCGCCGACGAGCAGCGTCGGCTCGTAGAAGAAGCCGTCGGGAAGGTGCTCGGGGATGCGCCCGCCGACGACCGCCTTGGCGCCTTCGGCGATCGCGCGGTCCACGTAGCCCGCCACCTTCTCGCGCTCGGCGGGCACTGATGAGCGGGCCCATCATGTTCGCCGGGTCCGAGGGGTCGCCGTAGGCGACGTCGGCGAGCATCGTGCGGGCGATGTCGACGGCTTCGTCGAAGCGATCGCGCGGCACGACGAGCCGGGACGTGATCGCGCAGCCCTGGCCCGAGTGGGAGATCGACGCGTACGAGCAGAACATCGCGGCCATCGACACGTCCCCGTCGTCGAGCATCACGAACGCGGACTTGCCGCCGAGCTCGAGGAACACGCGCTTCACCGTCGCGCTGGCCGCCGCCATGATCTGGCGCCCGACCGGGGTGGAGCCCGTGAAGGAGACGACGTCGACGTCGGGGTGCGTGGTCAGCTCGGCGCCGACCTCCGGGGCGGACGCGGTCAGCACGTTCACGACGCCGGGCGGGATGTCGGTTCGCTCGGCGATGAGCTTCCCGAGCGCAAGGGTCGCCCACGGGGTGTCGGGAGCTCCCTTGAGCACGACGGTGCATCCCGCGGCGAGCGCGGGCGCGAGCTTCGCGAGGGCGAGCTGGATCGGGTAGTTGTACGCGGCGATGGCGCCGACGACCCCGGCGGCCTCCTTCTCGATCCAGCGCGAGTGCCGGCCCGCGAACGTGTCGCGCTCGCCGAGGTCCTCGACGAACTCGTACCCCTCGAGGAGCTGCGCGTACCAACCCACGACGTCGATCGGTCCCTCGAGCTGCGGGCCGCTCGTGCTCGAGATCGGTGCGCCGACGTCGTGCACGAGGATCTGCCGGAGCGGGTCCAGCTCGTCGCGCAGCGCCTGATCGAGCTGGCGGAGGCCGCGCACGCGCAGATCGCGGTCACGCGACCATCCGGTGGTGTCGAACGCCCGCCGTGCGGCCTCGATCGCCCGGCGCCCGTCGGCGACCGATGCGTCGGCGGCGACGCCGAGGACCTCACCCGTCGCCGGGTCCACGGTCTCGTAGGTCGCCCCCGCGGCGGCCGACACGAGCTCCCCGTCGATCAGCAACCGCTCTTCGTGCCAGCTCGTCACCGCTCACGCTCCCCCCGGTAGTGTACCGACCGGTCAGTTCTGCGCACCGGGTCGGTACGACCATTACGCTACGTGAGAACCGCTCTCTCGCCAAGAGCATGTGAGCTTCTCAGTCAAGGGGGACGGATGGAGCAGGCTGGGCGCGGGCGGCCCGTCGCCGACTTCCGCTCAGACCTCCGGACGTGGCTCGACGCCCACCGGGCCGAGCTCGCCCCCACCTACGCCGGGCCCGGGACGCTCGACGAACAGGTCGCGCAGATGCAACGGGTCAAGGCGCTCCTCTTCGACGCGGGCTGGATGCGCCACGGCTGGCCGGAGCGGGTCGGCGGGTTCGGGGGCTCGCCGATGCTGCGCACCGAGCTCGGCGCCCAGCTCGCGGCCCGGGACCTCACCGACCCCGGGTTGTTCTCGCTCGTGGAGGTCCTCGCGCCCACCGTCATCGAGTACGCACCGGCGGCCCTCGCCGCCGAGGTGGTCCCCCGGCTGCTCTCCGGGGCGGAGATGTGGTGCCAGGGATTCTCGGAGCCCGGCACCGGCAGCGATTTGGCGTCCCTGCGCTGCGCCGCGGTCCCCGACGGCGACGCCGCGACCGCGGCGTCGTGGGTGGTCAACGGCCAGAAGGTCTGGACGAGCCTGGCCCAGTACTCCGACCGCTGCGTGCTGCTCACCCGCACCGGAGCTGCCGACTCGCGTCACCGCGGGATCACCGCGTTCTTCGTCGACATGGACACGCCGGGCATCACCGTCTCGCCACTCGAGATGCTGAACGGCGTGCGCGAGTTCGCCGAGGTGTTCTTCGACGACGTCGTCGTCCCGGCGGATCGCATCCTCGGCGAGGTCGACGGCGGCTGGGCGGTGGCGATGAGCATCCTCCCATTCGAGCGGTCCTCGTGCTTCTGGCAGCGCATCGCGTACCTCTACCGGCGCCTCGAAGAGCTCGTCGGGGTTGCGCCGGACGACGAGCGGGCCGCCGCCGTCATCGGAAACGCGTACGTCGAGCTCCACGCACTCCGCGCCCGCTCGCGCGCCACGCAGCGCCGGCTGGCGGACGGGGAGACGCTGGGCGCAGAGACCTCGATCGACAAGGTCCTCGTCGCGACCGCCGAGCAGACCACGTACGACGCGGCCCGGCGTCTGCTCCCGGGCGTCGTGGAGACCGAGGACCGCGCGACCGGTGCCGCCTGGCGGGCCGAGTACCTCTACTCACGCGCTGCGACGATCTACGGAGGCACCGCCGAGGTCCAGCGCAACATCATCGCCCGACGGCTCCTGGACCTCGGGGCCGAGCCGTGATGGACCCGGTCGAGCGGCAGCTGTTGGCCGCCTCCGTGCAGGACGCGCTCGACGCCGCCGACGGACCCGGCGCGGCCGATGCCGCACTCACCGGGATCGGGTGGCCCGAGATGCTGGCGGCCGAGCCACACGACGCCGTGGGTGTCGTGTTCACCGCACTCGGCGCGACGAACCGCGCGGCGACCGCGCTCGACGACGTCGTCATCTCGGCCCTCGGCGTCACGCCACGACCGGACCTCGCGGTCCTGCTGCCGCGGTTCGGCACGTGGCAGCCACCGGGCCGCATCGGCGCGGAGCGGTGCCGCGCGCGCGGCCTCGCCACGGCGCGGGTGGCCACCGCCGCCGAGCTCCTCGTCGTGTGCAAGGCGGGATCCGAGGCCAGCACGGTCACCGTGACCGCCGCGGCCGCGGACGTCCGCCCGGTCCAGGGCATCGATCCGACGGCCGGGCTGCACCTGGTCCGCGCCGAGCTCGGGGTCGCGGTCGAGACCCGGCTCGACCTCACCGTGTGGGACGCCGCGGTGGCGTCCGGCCGACGCGCCGTCGCGAGCGAGATCGCCGGGAGCTGCCGGGCGATGCTCGACCTCGCCCGGACCCACGCGGTCGAACGTGTCCAGTTCGGCCGGCCGATCGCGTCGTTCCAGGCGGTCCGCCACCGGCTCGCCGACACGCTCGTGGCGATCGAAGCTCTCGACGCGACGCTCGCCGCGGCCGACGACGACCCGGGAGTGCTCACTGCGGCACTCGCCAAGGCGACGGCGGGACGCACCGCGGGAGTGGTGGCGACGCACTGCCAGCAGGTGCTCGCCGGCATCGGCTTCACCACCGACCACCCGTTCCATCGCTTCCTCAAGCGGACGATGCTGCTGGAGGGGCTGTTCGGGTCGTCCGACGAGATCACCGCCGACCTCGGGCGGCACCTGCTCGAGACCCGGCGCGTGCCGACCCTCATCGACCTGTGAGACCTGACGACCAGGGGGACACCATGCAGGACGCCGCCGCTGCGGACTTCGACGCCGCCGACTTCTTCGTCGACCCCGCGTTCATCCCCGACCCGTACCCCTACTTCGACTTCCTCCGCACGGAGTGCCCGGTGCGGCGCGAACCGCACCAGGGTGTGGTGATGGTCACCGGCTACGACGAGGCGATCCAGGTCCTCCACGACACCGAGACGTTCTCGTCGTGCAACTCGGTGACGGGCCCCTTCCCGGGCTTTCCCGTGCCGCTCACGGGTGACGACGTCACCGCGCTCATCGAGGCGCACCGCGACGAGCTGCCCATGAGTGACCAGCTCCCGACGCTCGACCCGCCCGTGCACACCGCGCACCGCGCGCTGCTGATGCGGCTGATCACGCCGAAGCGACTCAGCGAGAACGAGCAGTTCATCTGGCGGCTCGCCGATCGGCAGATCGACGAGTTCGTCGCGAACGGCCGCTGCGAGTTCATGAGCGAGTTCGCGAGCCCCTTCGCGATGCTCGTCATCGCGGACCTCCTCGGCGTCCCCGAATCCGACCACGCGAAGTTCCGCGCCGCCCTCGCCGCGAAGCGACCGGGCAGCGCCGTCGGCAGCGGGAAGCAGGCCATGAAGCACAACCCGTTGGAGTTCCTGTACTCCCAGTTCACCGAGTACGTCGAGGACCGGCGCGCGCACCCGACCGACGACGTCATGACCGGCCTGGCCGCCGCGACCTTCCCGGACGGATCGCTCCCCGAGGTCATCGACGTGGTCCGCATCGCGGCGAACCTGTTCGCGGCGGGGCAGGAGACGACGGTCCGGCTCCTCGCCAGCGCACTGCTGTTGCTCGGCGAGCGGCCCGAGCTCCAGGTCGCCCTCCGTCGGGAGCCCGAGCGGATCGCCGGCTTCGTCGAGGAGACCCTGCGATTCGAGAGCCCGGTGAAGGGCGACTTCCGGTTGGCGCGCGTGCCGACGACCATCGCCGGCGTCGACATCCCCGCCGGCTCGACGGTGATGGTGGTGCTGGGTGGGGCAAACCGCGACCCGCGACGCTTCGACGCGCCCGACGAGCTCCGCCCCGACCGGGCCAACGCGCGCCAACACGTCGCGTTCGGGCACGGCATCCACACCTGCCCGGGAGCTCCGCTCGCCCGCGCCGAGGCGCGCATCGGCATCGAGCGCATCCTCGACCGGATGACCGGGATCACGATCTCGGAGACCGAGCACGGTCCCGCCGGAGCGCGTCGCTTCGACTACGCGCCGACCTACATCCTGCGCGGCCTCAACCGCCTGCACCTCGACTTCACCCCCGCCACCCCGTAGCGCCCCGGCCGCGGGCTCGACTCAGCCGGCCTCCGGGCGGCCGAGGAAGCGGTCGACGTTGGCCCGCAGGTCGGCGGTGTCGAAGGACTCGGTCTCGGACGCCATGGCGAAGTCGATGGTGGCGAGGACCGCCCGCTCGAGGTGGAGGTTCAGGACGCGCTTGGTCGCCTGCACCGCCTGGCGGGGCAGCGCCGCGATCTTGCGCGCCGCCGCCGTCGCGGCCTCGAGCACCTCGCGGTCGGGGCACACGTGGTTGGCGAGGCCGATCGCCGCGGCGCGTGCCGCGGTGATCCGGTCGCCGGTGAACGCGTACTCCTTCGCGAGCAGCAGGCTCGTGTGCAGCGGCCATGTCAGCGGACCGCCGTCCGCCGCGACGAGCCCGACGGTGACGTGGGGGTCGGACAGGTAGGCGGACTCGGCCATGTACACCACGTCGGAGAGCGCGATCACGCTGCACCCGAGCCCGACCGCGGGACCGTTCACGGCGGCGACGACGGGCACGCGGCAGCGGATCATGTTCAGCACGAGCTCACGACCCTCGGCGATCACGGCCCCGCGCAAGGCGCGGTCCTCGGCCATCCGGTCGAGGAGGTCGAAGTCGCCGCCCGCGGAGAACGCGCGACCCTCGCCGGTGATCACCACCGCGCGCGCGTCGACGTCTTCGCTCAGCTGCGGGAACAACCGCGTCAGGCCCAGGTGCAGCTCCTCGTCGATCGCGTTGAGCTGGTCCGGGCGCGACATACGGACGATCCGCACCGGGCCGTCGGCCTCGACCCTGATGACGTCGGGAAGGTCGTACTCCATGGGAGATCCTTTGCTCGGAGAGGTCCGCTCAGGCCGTCGGCAGGCCGAGGATGCGGGTCGCGACGATGTTCTTCTGGATCTGGGACGTGCCCCCCATGACGCTCTGCGCCCGGCTGTAGAGGTAGGTCTTCAACTCGGACGCTTCCGCGTCGGTCGCGGCGTGCGGGCCGGCCACCGCGAGCGCGGCGCGCCCGATGCTCTGCTCGACCCGCGTCATCAGCAGCTTGTCGATGGAGCCGCCGGGCCCGTGCTCGACCCCGTCGAGGCGCTCCGACAGCCGGCGGCACACGTGCAGCCGCAGCATCTCGGCCTGCACGTGCGCCCACGCGACGGCTTCGCGCTGGTCGCCGCGGAACCGCGTCGGCGCGGCGCGCACGGTCCGCTCGAGCTCGTGCACGGTCTTCGCGTAGCGGGCCACGTACCCGAGCTCGCCCGGCTCGCGTTCATGGCTGACGATCGTCATCGCCAGCCGCCAACCCTCCCCCGGTGCACCGATCATGTTCCCGGCGGGGACGCGCGCGCCGTCGAAGCGCACCTGCCCGAACTCGTTCGTGATGCCGTTGATCATGCGCAGCGGCCGTTGCTCGATGCCGGGCTGGTGCATCGCGACCCGCGAACGCGGAGAGGCCCCGGTGCTGGAGCACGTCCGGATCGGTGCGGGCGAGCAGCAGGCACCAGTCGGCGACGTCCGAGTAGCTGGTCCAGATCTTGTGCCCGTCGATCACGTACTCGTCACCGTCGCGAGTCGCGGTGGTGCGCAGCGACGCGAGGTCGGAGCCCGCATCGGGTTCGCTGAAGCCCTGGCACCAGCGTTCCTGCCCGCTGATGAGCCCGGGCAGGAACCGCGCCTGGATCGCCTCGCTGCCGTGGGTGGTGATGCCCTGCACCAGGTACCCGAGGCTCGGGCGGGGCGGTGCGCCGGCCCGTGCGAGCTCCTCGTCGACGATGACGTCGAACACCGTGGGCAGCTCGTGGCCACCGAAGCGGGCGGGCCAGCTCAGGCCGAAGAACCCCGCGTCGAAGAGGGACGTGTGCCACTCGGCCTGACGAGTCCAGTACTCCTGGTCGGTCGCGGACGAGTACCCGGCGGGATCGCGTGCGTCCAGCCACGCGCGCAGGCGCGCTCGGAAGGCCGCCTCCTCGGTCGAGTCACGAAAGTCCACCGACCACCTCCAGGCGGTCCTGCGCGAGCTCGGCGAGCTGCGCGCCGTCGTCTCCGAACCACTGGGACGACAGCAATGCCCGCCGCAGGTAGACGTGCACGATGCACTCCCACGTGTTCCCGATCCCTCCGTGCACCTGCACCGCGGTCTCGCAGACCGTGCGCGCGGCGCGGGCGCAGTACGCCTTGGCGACCCGGCCGGCCGCCACGGCCTCGCCCGGTTCGAGCGCGTCGACGGCCCACGATGCGTGCTGCGACACGCTCAGCGAGCCCTCCATGAGGCAGCGGGCCTCGGCGAGCAGGTGCTGCACCGCCTGGAACGAGCCGATCGGCAGCCCGTACTGCCGACGCTCGATCGCGTAGGCGACGGTCACGTCCAGCACCCCGCGCATCACGCCGACGAGGTCCGCGCTCGTGAGTGCGAGGCCGAGCGCGGTCCACGCCAGGAGGTCGTCGTCGGTCAGCAGCCGGCGTTGGCCTTCGACCGCGTGAGCCGGCCCGCCGGCTCGACGCACCCGTCGGGTGAGGTCGGAGCCCGAGGGCACTCCGTCGACGGGCACGCGGGCGAGTCGGTGACCGCCGGGTGCCGCGGCCAGCACCAGCGCACCGACGGCGGCGCCGGCGTCGACCGCGCACGCGGGGCCGGTGCTCTCCGCCGCGGTCGCGGGAGTGGTCAGGTCGGGCTCGAACCCGACGACGAGATCGTCGCCGTATCCCGCGCCGGCCCGACGCAGGAGGTCGCGCGCCAGCAGCGGGCCCGCGTACGGCACGTCGGCGACCGCGCCGCCGAGTGCATCGGCGACGATCGCCGCCTCGACCCCGCCGGCCAGCGGAGCGCCGTCGCCCGCGTCGTCGCGCAGCTCGAGCCACCCCGCGTCGCGCACCGCGCCGGCGAGCCGACCGGCGCGTGCTGCATCGTCGATGTCGGCAACCGTCCTGGCCGAGCGCTCGTGCGCGAGCTGCCGGGCGGCGCGGCGCAGCTCGGCCTGCTCCGGCGTGTCGCGGGTGTCCATCAGCCGATCTCCCGGGCTCAGACGGAGAGGATCGACACGCCGGCGGTGCCGGGCGCGCCGTAGAGCTGCGTGTAGCCGACCTTCGGGCTGCCCGGGACCTGGCGTTCGCCCGCCTGTCCACGAAGCTGGAGGACGACCTCGTGCACCTGCCGCAGCCCGGACGCGCCGATCGGCTCGCCGTTCGCGATGAGGCCGCCGTCGGTGTTGACCGGGAGCCGCCCGTCGATCTCGAGCGCGCCATCGGCGACGAGCGCCTCCTGGTCCCCGTCGGCGCAGAAGCCGTTCTCGGCCAGGTGGATCACCTCGGCGCCCGCGTCGGTGTCCTGGAGCTGGATCACGTCGACGTCCTCGGGCCCGATCCCCGCGGTCTCGTACGCGGCGCGGGATGCGTCGACCGTCGGGCCCGGCACCTCCTCGATCGGCAACCACGGGCTGTGCACCTCGAACGCACCGAGCCGGCGGGTCCGCGCCGTGGTCGCCCGGAGGTAGACCGGCGTCGCCGTGTACCGGTGCGCGTGCTCGGCCCGGCACAGCACCACGGCCGCCGCGCCCTCGTCCGGGCTGCAGAACATGTACTGGGTCAGCGGGTGGTTGAGCATCGGGGACGCGAGGATCTCCGCTTCGGACAGCGCCTTGCGGCGGAACGCGTTCGGGTTCGACACCCCGTTGCGGTAGTTCTTCGCGGCTACCCGGGCGAGCGTCGTGCTCGAGATCCCGTGGTCGTGCATGTACTTGTTGATCTTCATCCCGAAGAACTTCGTCGTCAGGAACTGGCCGACCTCGCCGTACCACGATGGACACGCGTAGAGGCGCGGATCCGCGGTGAACGCGCCCGGCAGGTGCTTGTCCAAACCGACTGCGATGCCGAGGTCGGAATCGCCGAGCCGGATCGTGTTGGCCGCGAGCGTCAGCGCGCTCGCCGCAGTCGCGCACCCGTTGTAGACGTCCGTGAACGGGATCCCGGTGAGCCCGAGCAACGCCACGACCGCGTCGGGGTTGTCGATCTCGTAGCTGCCCGCGAACGCGAACTGGATGTCGCGCCACTCGACGCCGGCATCGGCCAGCGCCCGCCGGATCGCGATCGCGCCCATGTCGATGCCCGTCATCCCGGGGAAGCGCCCGAAGGGGTGCAGCCCGACGCCGACGATCGCCACGTCCATCCGTGCGCCCTCCTCAGCCGACCGGCCGGAACGCGAACGTCACGACCTCGTTGCCGTCGTCGTCGGTGCGGAACGGCACCAGCTCCAGCTCCATCTCCATACCGGGCACGAGCTCGTCCGGGCCGGCCCCGGTCAGCCGGGTCTCGACCTTGACCTCGCCGGGGAGCTCGACGTAGCCGACGGCGAACGGGACGAAGTCCGCACCGGTCGCGCCGGTGTACGGCGGCGACGGGGGCGGGAATTCCTGCGTGGTCCACGCCCAGAGCCGCCCGCGCCGGGAGAGCCGCCGCTCCTCCATGTCGGTCGCGGCGCACCGGGGGCACGAGCCCTGGGCGGGGAAGGTCACCATCCCGCACGCCCGGCAGGCGCTGCCGAGCAGCTGCGGCTCGTCGCTCGGGAACGTGAAGATGCCCTCCGCGATCGGCACCTGCGGCATCACGGGCTCCCTTCGAGCGGCGTCACGATCGGACCTGCGCCCGGAGCTCGTCCTTGACGACCTTCCCGGTCGCGTTGACCGGCAGCGCGTCGAGGATCTCGACCGAGCGCGGCGCCTTGAAGTTCGCCATCTCGCGGCGCGCCCACTCGACGATCTCCCCCGGGGCGGCGGCCCTGTCCGGATGCAGCACCACGAACGCCTTGGCGACCTCGCCGAGACGCTCGTCGGGCACACCGATCACCGCGACTTGCGCGATGGCCGGATGGCGGAGCAGCAGGTTCTCGATCTCGGCCGGGTACGCGTTGAAGCCGCCGACGATGAACATGTCCTTGATGCGCCCGACGATCCGGAGGTACCCGTCCGCGTCGATCGTGCCGAGGTCGCCGGTGTGCAGCCAGCCGTCGCGGTCGATCGCGGCGGCGGTCGCCTCCGGATCGTCGAGGTACCCCCGCGTGACGGTCTCGCCCCGCACGACCACCTCACCCGGCTCCCCGATCGGGGCGTCGTCGCCGGACGCCGCGACCGTGCGCACCTCGAAGCCCGGCCACGGGACGCCGACCGTCGTGGCGATGTGCTCGAAGTCGTCGTCGGGGCGGCACCCGGTCACGGTTCCGGCCTCGGTGAGCCCGTAGCCGGTGAGGATCCGCTCGAACGGCAGCTCCTCGCGCACCCGGCGGACCAGCTCCACCGGGATGTCGGCCGCGCCGGTGACCCCGACCCGCAGGCTCGAGACGTCCCGGCGGGTGAGGTCGGGATGCTCGAGCAACGACACGTAGATCGTGGGCGGGCCGGGGAGCACGGAGATGCGCTCGCGCTCGACGAGCTCGAGCGCGACTCCGGCGTCGAACACCGCGAGCGGGTAGATCGTGGCCCCCCGCATCAGGCACGCGAGGCAACCGGCCTTGTACCCGAAGATGTGGAAGAACGGGTTCGCGATCAGGTAGCGGTCACCCTCCCGGAGGTCCGCCCAGTCGCACCAGTCGAGGTACGCGCGCAGCGTCTGCCCGTGCGTCATCACGACGCCCTTCGGGCTGCCGGTCGTTCCCGAGGTGTAGACGACGTCGCTCGGATCGTCGGGCCCGATCGCGGCGACCCGAGCGTCGAGGTCGACGACCGGCGTGGCGCGGCCTTGGTCGAGGAAGTCGTCCCAGGCCACCTCGGTGCCGGCGGGCTCGCCACGCAGCAGGACGGTCTGCTCGAGCGCGGGCAGATCCGCGGCGGCATCGGCGAGCAGCGCGGGATAGTCGGTGTCGAGGAACCCCCGTACGGTGAAGAGCACCCGCGCGCCGCTGCGCGCGAGCACGAACGCACCCTCCGCGCCGCGGAACCGCGTGTTGACCGGGACGAGCACCCCGCCTGCCGTCGTCACCCCGAGCGCGGCGACGATCCACTCGAGCGAGTTCGGCGCCCAGATCGCGACCCGGTCGCCCCGACCGATCCCTAAAGCGAGCAACGCCCGCGCCGCCGCGTCGACCCGGTCCCGCAGGTCGGCGAAGTCCACCCGCCGGTCGCCGTCGACGACGGCCTCGGTCTCGCCGCACCGATCCGCGACCTCGCGCAGCATCCCCGGGATCGACGGCCACGAGACCGGCGTGCGCGTGCGCTCATCCTTCCCGCTCCACCGCTCGGGGCCGCTCCGGCCTGCGCTCACGCCGGCACGTCCCCGGCCAGGCTGATCCGGTGCATCCGCCGGGTGAACCCGTCGTAGTCGTTGATCGGGAAGTGCATGGTGCAGCGGTTGTCCCACAGCGCGATCGAACCCGGCTGCCAGGAGAAGCGACACGTGTGCTCGGGCCGCACCGAGTGCTCGAACAGGTAGCGCAGGATCGGCTTGCTCTCCTCCTCGGTCATGTCGACGAAGCGGAGCGTGTGCGCGACGTTCACGTACAGCGCCTTCCGCTCTGTCTCCGGATGGGTGCGTACGACCGGGTGCTCGCTCACGTACTCCGCGTCCGCGTCGGTACCGCTGTCCCGAATCCGGTCCTCGCGCGTCTTCGAGACGTCGGCGAGCGCAGAGCTGTGCACCGCGCGCCGGCCGTCGAGCACGGACTGCATGCCCGGCGAGAGCGACTCATAGGCGGCGTACATGTTCGCCCACATCGTGTCGCCGCCCACCGCCGGGACCTCGCGGGCCACGAGCACGGTGCCCATCGGCGGGCGCTCCAGGTAGACGGTGTCGCTGTGCCAGATGCCGCCGAAGTTCACGGTCTCGTCCGGCAGCTTGGTGACCGCGATGATCTCGGGGAAGCCGTCGATCCCCTTCACGAACGGGTACTCGACCGGCTCGCCGACCCGCCGCGCGAACTCGAGCAGCTCGGCGGGCGGGAGCGGCTGGTCCCGGAAGAACACCACCAGGTGGTCGAGCCAGGCCTGCCGGATCTCGGCGACGGTCGCGTCGCTCAGGTCGTCGGCGAGGTCGACGCCCGCGATCTCGGCGCCGAGCGCGCCCGCGATCGGCGTGACCTCGATGGCCCGGTACGTACGCGGCGTGATCATCCCGGTTCCGACACGGCCCGGAGGGGCAGCTGCCGGCGGAGGTCGACCTTGCGGATCTTGCCGGACCCGGTGCGCGGGAAATCGTCGACGACGAGGAGCTCCTCCGGCCACTTCTGCCGCGCCGTACCCACCTTCTCGAACGCGACGGTGACCTCGTCGAGCGTGAGCGACGCGCCCGGTGCGAGGCGCACGACCGCGCACACGTGCTCGCCCAGCCTCGCGTCCGGCGCCGCGACCACCGCGACCTCGACGACCGGGCTGAGCTTCGCGATGACCTCCTCGAGCTCCGCGGCGGAGATGTTCTCGCCCCCGCGGATGATCACGTCCTTTACCCGGTCGGTGATCGTGAGGAACCCGTCCTCGTCGAGCACGCCCATGTCGCCGCTGCGGTACCAGCCGTCCGCGTCGAACGCGTCGGCGGTGAGCGCCGGCTCCGTGTAGCCGAGGCAGAGGTCCGGCCCGCGCGACCAGATCTCGCCCGCGGTGTCCGCGGGGACCGGCGCCCCGTCCTCGTCCAGCAGGCGCACCTCGACCCCGAGTTTCGGCGCGCCGTCGGTGCGGTGGCGCTTCTCGGGGGGGTCCTCGAACACCGAGCCGGTGACCGACGGGTGCTCGGTCGACCCGTAGGCGCGCACGATCGAGATGCCGAGCGCCTCCGCCCGCTCGCCGAGCGCGACCGGGACCGGCGCGCCGCCGAGCCCGACCCGGGGCATCCGGCACGCGTGCTCGGGCGTGAAGTCGGGGTGGTCGATGAGGCTCGCGAGGAACACCGATGCGCCGGTGCCGCCGGCGACGTCCGCCTCGAGCATCACCTCGAGGACGCGCGCCGGGTCCCAACGGTCGATGAGGTGGATGTCCTCGCCGCGGTTGAGCGGTCCGAGCAGCGCGCCGAGCATCCCGGTCGCATGCGTGACCGGCGACCCCATGAGGATCGGCCTGCCCGCCTCGAAGGACCGCATGTGCAGCAACTCGGCGAGCAGCGTCCGGTGGCAGTGGAGCACGCCCTTCGGGTCACTCGTGGTCCCCGACGTGTACGCGAGCACGCACACGTCGTCCGGCGCGGCCTGGGCGATCCCGGCCGCGGGTGCGGCTGCCTCGACCTCGGCCCACTCCACGCGCCGGAGCCCGGCGCGTGGAGGCGGCGCCGCGTCACCCACGACCACGTGCAGGTCGAGCGCGCGCAAGTCGGCGACGCCCGCACCGTCGACGATGTCGAGGTAGTCGACGTGACCGAAGCGGTCGCCCGAGATGTACGCGCGCGCCCCGCTCTGCTCGAGGATGAAGCGCACCTCCTTCGGCCCGTAGATGTGCACGATCGGCGCGAGCACGTAGCCGCCCATCGCGAGCCCGTAGAACGCGATCACCGCCTCGCGCCAGTTCGGCAGCTGGAACGCGACCACCTCGCCGGGCTCGACACCGGCCCCGCGCAGGAACGTCACCAGGCGCTGCGCGCCCTCGCGCACCTCGCCGTAGGTGCCGTGCCAGGGGTGGTCGTCGGACCAGATGTGGAAGCCGGCGTCGGGGACGGCGGCGAGACGGTCGTCGACGCGGGACGCGAGCGTCTCGCCGGTCCACCACCCCTCGGCGAGGTAGCGGTCCCGGAGTCGCGGCGGTACGTCCCGCACCCGCCACTGCGTGCGATCACGCTCCCCCACTGCCGCACCCCCGTCGGTCGAGAACCACACTAGCGCGCGATGAGAGCGCGGTTATCATCGCCGCCAGTCCCCAGCGGAGACCGCGATGTTGCCCGATCACGAACCCGACGAGCACGCGAACCGCGCCGGTGCCCCCGGCGGGACGCCCGAGGCGATCGTGATCCACCTCGAGCGGCGCAAGCACACGGTGCCGTACCACCCCGGCGACACGGTGCTCGAGACCGCGCGCCGCGGCGGGCTCAACCCCCCGTTCTCGTGCGAGGCCGGCAACTGCGCGACCTGCATGGCGCACCTCGACGCGGGCACGGTCTCGATGCGGGCGAACAACATCCTCACCGCCGAAGACCTCGACGACGGCTTCGTGCTCACCTGCCAGTCGATCCCCACGAGCACCGAGCTGATCGTCAACTACGACTTCTAACTCGCCGTTGCGGTCGCTCAGCTAGATCTCGGGGCAGAGTGAGCTCAGGAAGGCGAGGGTGCGGTCCCGCGACTCGATCCGGGACTGTCGGTTCGCTCCGAAGGGCAGGACACGCACGGCGAGGTCGGTGACGCCGGCGTCGCGAAACTCCGCGAGGCGCTCCACCACCGCCGACTCGTCGCCGCCCGCGAGGATGTCGCCGACGTCCGTGGCATCGCCGTGCTCCAACAGGCGCTGGTAGTTCGGCGAGAACTCGGCGTGTCCGAGCGCACGGTTCGCCCACGCCCGGGCATCGTCGACGTCCTCGTTGCGGCACAGGGCGACCGGGACGCCGGCCACGACCCGGGGGGCGGGCCGGCCGACGCCCGCGGCTGCCTTCGTGATCCGCGGGACCACGTGGCCGCCGATCGCGCGCTCGTCCGCCATCCAGAGGATCGTCCCGGACGCGAGCTCGCCCGCGACACGCAGCATCATCGGCGCGAGCGCGGCGAGCAAGATCGGCGTCGGGCCGACGTCGGTGACGTCGAGCGGGTTGTGGATCCGGAAGTCGTCGTTCTCGACGTCGACCGGACCCGGCCCCGCGAACGCGGCGTTCAGGACCTCGAGGTAGCTCCGCACCAGCCCGGCCGGCCGCTCGTACGGAAGCCCGAGCATGTCGGCGACGATCCAGTGGTGGGACGGGCCGAGGCCGAGCGTGAACCGGCCGGTGCACACCGCCTGGTTCGACAGCGCCTGCTGGGCCATCGCGATCGGATGACGCGTCTGGACCGGCACGACCGCGGTGCCGAGCTCGACGCGCGACGTCACCCCGCCCATGAGCGCGATCGCGGTGAGCGCGTCGAAGTCGTCGGGGACCTGGGGCACCCAGATCGACGTGAACCCCGCCTGCTCCGCGGCCTCGGCGTCGGCGACGAGCTTCGCGACCTTGTCCGAGTGGCGGCCTCTCTCGGGGCCGATCATCAGGCCGATCCGCACGGTCTGCTCCTTCGCACGACGAGCGTCGGGCCGGACCCTACCGACGTCCCGCCGGGGTGGCAATGGCATTCTCGTTCTGGGAGAGCCTGCTTGCGCACCCGGCTCGCGCTGGGCCAGACTCACCCGACGAGCACGGTCTGCGGGGGAGCACCATGAGCCGGGTCGCGGTGGTCACGGGGGCGGCGTCGGGCATGGGCCTCGCGGTCGCGCAGCGCCTCGCCCGCGAGGGACACCCCGTCGCCCTGCTCGACCTCGACGGCGCCGGGGCGGAGGAGGCGGCCGACGCCCTGCGGGGCGCGGGCCGGGATGCCGTCGCCGCCACCGTCGACGTCACCGACCGCGCCGGGGTCGACGACGCCGTGGCGACCGTGCGCCGCGACCTCGGGCCGATCGGCATCCTCGTCACGAGCGCCGGCTTCGACGAGTTCCGGCCGTTCACCGAGATCACGATCGACGCGTGGGATCGCATGCTCGCGATCAACCTCACGGGCACGTTCCACTGCGTGCAGTCGACGATCCCGGACATGGTCGAGGCGGGCTGGGGCCGGATCGTGACGATCTCCTCGTCGAGCGCGCAGTCGGGCGCGGCGCGGATGGCCCACTACGTCGCGTCGAAGGGCGGGGTGGTCGGGCTCACCAAGGCGCTGGCGCTCGAGTACGCGCCGCACGGCATCACCGTCAACACGATCCCGCCCGGCTTCATCGACACCCCGATGGTGCGCCGAGCCGAGGGCCGGGGCGACCTTCCTCCGCTCGATGCGGTCGTGGCCCGCACCCCGGTCCGCCGGGCCGGGACGCCGGAGGACGTCGCGGCTGCGTGCGCGTACCTCTGCTCGGAGGACGCGGGCTACGTCACCGGCCAGCTGATCGGCGTCAACGGGGGCTGGTACCTGTGACCGAGGCGGCACCCCGCCTGGCTCCCCTGCCACGCGAGGAGTGGGACGACGACGTCCGCGCCGCGCTGGAAGCCGCGTTCCCGGCCGAGGTCACGGCACGCTTCCTCTCCACCGGCCCCGACGCGATGCCGATGCCCAACGCCCTCGGCACGATGCTGCGCCACCCTGCGGTGGCCGGCCCGTTCCTCGCGTACAACAACGTCCTCCTGCGGGCGCCCGCGCTCGACCCCCGCACCCGCGAGCTCGTCATCCTGCGCGTCGCGTGGCGCACGCGCGCCGCGTACGAGTGGGCGCAGCACGAGCGCCTCGCCCGCAGGGAAGCGGTGACCGACGAGGAGCTCGCAGCGGTCGCCGACGGCGCCGACGCGGACGTCTGGTCGCCGTTCGAGCGTACGCTCCTGCAGGCCACGGACGAGCTGATCGACCACTACGTCGTCGCCGACGCGACGTGGCAGCGCCTCGCCGAGGAGCTCGACGAGCACCAGCTCGTAGAGCTCGTCTTCGTCGTGGGCACCTACACCGCGCTCGCGATGGTCTTCAACAGCTTCGGGCTCCAGCTCGACCCGGGCCTGGACCCGACCCTGACCCCACCACCGCTCACGTCCGAGGAGTAGCGCGATGGCTCGCATCGAGAAGCCGGCCGAGGGCAGCTGGACCGCCCACTACCCGGAGCTCGGCACCGAACCGATGTCCTACGAGGACTCGATCTCGCCCGAGATCCACGAGCTCGAGCGGGACGCGATCTTCAAGCGCTCGTGGCTCAACGTCGGTCGCGTCGAGCAGCTCCCGCGCAAGGGGAGCTACTTCACGAAGGAGCTCGCGGTCGCGAACACGTCCGTCATCGTCGTACGGGGCACGGACGGCGAGGTGCGCGCGTTCCACAACATCTGCCGGCACCGGGGCAACAAGCTCGTCTGGACCGACTTCCCCCGCGAGGAGTCGGCGGGCAGCTGCCGGCAGTTCGTCTGCAAGTACCACGGGTGGAAGTACGAGCTCGACGGCGCGTGCTCCTACGTGCAGCAGGAGAACGAATTCTTCGATCTCGACAAGGCCGACTACGGGCTCGTCCCCGTGCACTGCGACGTGTGGTCGGGGTTCGTGTTCGTGAACCTCGCCGACGAGCCGAACCAGACGCTGACCGAGTTCCTCGGCCCGATGATCACCGCGATCGACGGCTATCCGTTCGACCGGATGACCGAGCGCTTCTCGTACCGCGCGGTCGTCGGGAGCAACTGGAAGCTCTTCATGGACGCCTTCCAGGAGTTCTACCACGCACCAATTCTGCACGCCCGGCAATCGCCGATCGCCTCCCGGCCGGAGGTCCAGGCCGCGGGCTTCGAGGGCCTGCACTACGAGATCGACGGGCCGCACCGGTTGGTGACGACCTACGGCGGTCAGGGCTGGAAGCTCCCGCCCGAGCTCCTCAAGCCGATGGAGACCGTGACCCGCAGCGGCCTGTTCGGGCCGTGGGACATGCCCGACCTCGGCCCCGACCCGCTCCCGGACGGCGTCAACCCCGCGAACACGCAGCCGTGGGGTCTCGACTCGTTCCAGGTCTGGCCGAACTTCGTCATCCTGATCTGGGAGCGCGGCTGGTACCTCACGTACCACTACTGGCCGACGTCCCACAACACGCACGTGTTCGAGGGCAACCTGTACTTCGTCCCGGCGACGAACGCGCGCGAGCGCCTCGCGCACGAGATGGCTGCCGTGACCTTCAAGGAGTACGGCCTGCAGGACGCCAACACGCTCGAGGCGACGCAGCTGATGCTGGAGTCGCGCGTCGTGACGTCCTTCCCGCTCAACGACCAGGAGATCCTGTGCCGGCATCTGCACAAGGTGGCGGCCGACTGGGTCGCCGACTACCAGCGCGAGACCGCGGAGGCGACGCGATGAGCGCAGAGCAGAGCGGAGCGGGCACGAGGTGCGAAGCTCGAAGCGGCCCCGAGCGGCGGAGGGAAGCATGACCGAGGTCCTCCTGCCTGCCCAGTTCGCGGACCTCGAGCCGTTCGCCGCGGCGTGGTGCCTCCCGACCGAGCGCGAGCGGTTCGCGAAGCGCATGGCCACTCCGATGGACGAGATCCAGGCGTTCTACGACGCGTGCTTCCCCCGCGCCGAGGAGGCCATCGCCTATTGCGAGCAGTTCCCGCTCGACGAGCTGCCCGAGGACGCCGAGCGGCTCTTGCAGCTCCTCTACTCCCTGGTGATGGCGTCGTTCCCGGTCGAGGCCTGGCGCCAGCCGAGCATCCCCGATTCCGGCGCCGCCTACCTCGACCTCCTGATCGAGCCGATTCCATGACGCAACGAACCGTCCTGCGCGCCGCTCGCTGGGTCGACGTCGACGCCGGCGAGCTGCGCTCGCCCGCGGTGATCGTGGTCGAAGGCGACCGCATCGTGGCGGTCGACCCGGCCGAGGCTCCGGGCGGAGCGACCGAGATCGACCTCGGTGACCTCACGCTGCTGCCCGGCCTCATGGACATGGAGCTCAACATGCTCCTCGGCGGCCCGAGCGGCGGGAACAAGCGCTCGGACGTCCAGGACGACCCGGCGTTCCGCACCCTCAGGGGCACGCTCGCCTGCCGCACCACGCTGCTGGCCGGGTTCACGACCGCACGCAACCTCGGGCTGTTCGTGAAGACCGGCGGCTACCTGCTCGACGTCGCGCTCGCCCGGGCGATCGACAACGGATGGATCGACGGTCCTCGCCTCGTGCCCGCCGGGCACGCGATCACCCCGACCGGCGGTCACCTGGACCCGACGATGTTCCAACGGCTCGGCCCCGACATCATGCCGCTGAGCGTCGAGGAAGGGATCGCGAACGGCGTGCCCGAGGTGCGCAAGGCCGTCCGCTACCAGATCAAGTACGGCGCGCGCGTGATCAAGATCTCGGCATCCGGTGGCGTGATGTCCCACAGCGGCCTCGCCGGCGCGCAGCAGTACTCCGACGAGGAGCTGGACGCGATCGTGGACGAGGCGCATCGCGCCGGGCTCAAGGTCGCCGCCCACGCGCACGGTGACGCCGGCATCCGCGCGTGCATCCGCGCAGGCGTCGACTGCATCGAGCACGGCTCGCTCGCCTCCGACGACACCATCCGGATGATGGTCGAGCACGGCACCTTCCTCGTGCCGACGAGCTACCTCTCCGAGGGGCTCGACGTCTCCCGCGCCGCGCCCGAGCTGCAGGCGAAGGCCGCGGAGGTCTTCCCGAAGGCGCGCGCGATGCTCGGCAAGGCGATCGCGGCCGGCGTCAAGATCGCGTGCGGCACCGACGCGCCGGCGATCCCCCACGGCGAGAACGCCAAGGAGCTGTGGGCGATGGTCGACCGGGGCATGACGCCGATGCAGGCCCTGCAGGCCGCGACGGTCCGCAGTGCCGAGCTCATCGATGTCGACGACCGGGGCCGGATCGAGGTCGGGCTGCTCGCCGACGTCGTCGCGGTGCCCGGCGACCCGACCCGGGACATCGCGGCGACCCAGGACGTCCGCTTCGTCATGAAGGGCGGCCGGGTCTACAAGCACCCGTGAGCCCGGGGGGAAATGTCGTTCTCAAACGGTGACGCTGGTAGCGTCTCCGAGCGTGAAGGTGCTTTCCCCCCGATGACCGACGTCGAGACGGCCCCGGAGGGCGCCGAGCCGGCCTGGCGCCAACGGGCGGTCTCGCGCAGCCTCAACGCGGCGCGCTCACGGGCCGAGCAGCGCGTCCAGCGGTTCCTGGACGCCGCGTTCGAGCTGATCGACGAGAAGGGCACCACCGAGTTCACGATCCAGGAGGTCATCGACCGGTCGAAGCAGTCGCTGCGCGGTTTCTACCAGTACTTCGACGGCAAGGACGAGCTCCTCCTCGCCCTGTTCGAGGAGACCGTGAGCGAGGCGACCGACGACCTCCGGAACGTCGTCGAATCGGTGGACGAGCCCCTCGACTGCCTGCGGGCGTTCACCATCCGGTTGCACGAGTGGTGTGATCCGTCGGAGAAGCGGAAGCGCTCGACGCACCAGCGGCGACCGATCATGGAGTTCGCGGTGCAGCTGACCGTCGATCACGGGGACCGGGTCAAGGCGGCGATGGCCCCGATCTCACGCATGTTGCGCTCGCTCGTCGAGGCGGCTGACGCGGCCGGCGCGATCCACGTCGACGATCCTCGCCACACTGCGGCGATCATGCAGCAGACGGTGATGTACAGCTGGTTCGGCAACCGTCTCGCCGACAACACGCGGATGCGACTCTCCGCCGAGGCGACCTGGGAGTTCTGCCTCCACGGCCTCCGCGGCTGACCACCCATTCCCGAAGGTCTCCCTCGGCCGACCGCCGCGAGCGGCCTGAGCCAGTGGCCGAGGGCGGGGGTTCAGCTAGGTGCGGTCGAGGTCGAGCATCCGGATCGCGTTGCCGCGCAGCACCTTGTAGCGCTGCTCGTCGGTCAACGACGCGGTCATGCGCTCGGCCTCCTCCCGGGCGAACGGCCACGTCGTGTCCGTGTGCGGGTAGTCGGTCTCGAAGCAGACGTTGTCCTCGCCGACCTCGTCGATCGACTTCAACCCGTGGACGTCGTTCGTGAAGCAGCCGAAGATGCGGCCGTGGTAGTAGCTCGACGGCGGTTCCGGGATCGTCGCCTTCGACCCGGTCCAGTTCGAGTGGTAATTCCAGGTGTTGTCGGCGCGCTCGAGCGCGTACGGGATCCACCCGATCTGGCCCTCCGAGTACGCGAGCTTCAGCTGCGGGAAGCGCACCAGCACCCCCGAGAAGAGGAAGTCGGCGAGGGAGGCCATCGAGTTGTTGCACGACAGCATGATGTCGGTGGACGGCGGCGCGTCGGGGGAGGCCGCCGGCATCTTCGAGGACGAGCCGATGTGCATGCACAGCGTCGTGCGCGTCTCCTCGCACACCGCGAAGAAGGGGTCCCACCTGCCACTGTGGATGCTCGGGAGACCGAGGTGGGTCGGGATCTCGCTGAAGCAGACCGCCCGGGCGCCGCGGGCCGCGTTGCGAGCGACCTCGGCCGCGGCCAGCTCCGCGTCCCACAGCGGGATGAGGCACAGCGGGATCAGCCGGCCGCCGGAGTCGCCACACCACTCCTCGACCATCCAGTCGTTGTAGGCCCGGACGCACGCCAACCCGAGCTCGGGGTCTCGTCCCTCCAGGAACGTCTGGCCGCAGAACCGGGGGAACGTCGGGAAGGCGAGCGACCCGTCGACACCTGCGAGCGCGAGGTCGTCGATCCGCGCCTTGGGTTCGTAGCACCCGGGGCGCATCTCGTCGTAGGTGATCGCTGCGATGTACATCTTCGTCGGATCGAAGCGGCTGACGTCGCCGTCGGGCGTGGCGTCGAGAGGGATCGCCACGTGGCGCTTGTGCACGTAGATCAAGCGGTCCTCGTACAGCCAGGAGTCGCCCCACCGGCCGTCATCGGTCATCTCCTGCTTGTAGGTCGCACCGACGTCGAGGGAGAAGTCGCCCCAGCGCGCGCGTTCGACCCGCGGGCCCTGCTCGCGCAGGTGGGAAGGCAGCCGGTCCTGCCACAGGTGCGCCGGCTCGACGACGTGGTCGTCGACGCTGATCATCTGCGGGAGCTCGCTCATTTCCCGGCCCTTCACTCGGCGTCCGCGAGGGGATCGTGCTGGCGACCAGAGTCGAAGCCTCCGTGCTTGCGCATGAAGGTCGTGGCCCGGCGCCGGATGCGCCAACCGTCCCCGGTGCGGACGTACTCGTCCCGGTACCACCCGATCCGCATCGCGTGGGTCTGCTGGTCGATGAACACGAAGTGCTGCATGCCGGTGGCCGCGTCACCGTCGAGCTCGACGACCGGCATGTTCCCGATGAACTGCCCCCGCGGCGCAGCGGCGAGCAATGCGGGGAACCGCTCGAGCGGGTACGGCGTCCCGAATGCGTGGTACTCGGCGTCCGGGGTGAAGACCTCGAGCCACCGCCCCTCGACGAGCTGGCTGGTGAACGCCATGTACCGGGCGCAGAGCGCGTGCAGCTCGACCAGGTCCGCCGTCCGCCCCGGCTCGTCGTCCATGCCGCCCCCGTCCTGCGCGCCGGCCCGCCGGTCACGGCCCGGGACCCGCCGGGCGCGGAAGTCCGACATCCGGTAGGCGAGAACGATGTTACCAGGCAGCGCACAGCAGCTCCGGGCGAGGCCGAGCCCGTGGCCGACGCCCGTCATCCCGGTCAAGGCGGTCCGGCGGCGGGCCGATAGCCCGGAGAACGAGATTCTCCTCGGAAGGGCACGACGTCGATGACCCGCGCAGACAGCAGGACCGCGGACCCGCCGCCGTCTCGCTCGGCCCGCGACCGGCTGCTCGACCCGATCCACCTCGTCATCCTCCCGGGGCTCGCGGTCCTCGTCCTCGCGCACCGCTACGGCATGACCGCCGACGTGCCGCTCTGGACGATCGTGGGCTCGTTCCTGCTCGCCGAGCTCACGGCCACCGTCTTCGCTGCGGTGCACCCGCCGGGGTCGAGCCGGGCCCGGCCCCGGCTCTTCCTCGTCGTGACGATCGGGTTCGGCGGGCTCTTCCTGTACGTCACGGGCTGGGGCGCCCTGCTCGCAGTCATGTTCATCGCCGCCGCGGCGGTCGTCATCCAGACCGACGGCTCGCGATACGGGTCGACTGCCGTCGTCGCCGCGGCGTGCACGATCGCCCTCGGTGAGTGCGCCGTCGCACTCGGACTCTTCAGCTCGCTGGTCTCGGAGCCCACGGGTCATGCGCTCGCGCTCCTCGAGCTCGCGCTCGTGGGGATGGTGATCTCCCTGGTGACCCGCGGCCAGCGCGAGAAGGAGCACGCGGAGGCGCGCGAGCGCGATGCCGACGAACGCTTCCGCGCGCTCGTGCAGTATGCGTCCGACGCCATCCTGGTGCTGGGTCCCGTCGGCGAGGTGGTCTACGCGAGCCCGGCGACCGAGAAGGTGCTCGGATGCACGCCGGACCAGCTCACGACCTTCGACATCGGGTGGATCGACCCCGACCACGCGGAGGCGGTCGCAGCGCTGTTCACCCGCCTCGGGGCCGAGCCCGGTGGCGTGGCCTCCGCGGACGTCCCCATCCGGCGGCCCGACGGTACGTCCCGGTGGGTCGAGGTCCACTTCACGAACCTGACCGACGACCCGGCCGTCCGAGGGTTCGTGTGCAACCTGCGCGACATCGGCGAGCGCCGGGTCGCGCACCAGCAGCTCGTCCACGACGCGCAGCACGATCCGGTCACCCGCCTGCCGAATCGACGGCACTTCCTCGAGCGGCTGGAGCAGGCATGCCGGCGGGCGACGCCCGACGACCTGCTCGCGGTCCTCTTCGTCGACCTCGACCACTTCAAGGAGATCAACGACCGGCTCGGCCACGCGGTCGGCGACCAGGTGCTCGAGACCGTCGCGGGATCCCTCGCGGCCCTCGTGCGCCCGCCGGACGTCGCCGCACGCTTCGGCGGCGACGAGTTCACGGTGCTGCTCGAGGGACTCGCGGACGTCGACGGCGCGCTCGACGTCGCGGCGCGGGTCACGGCGGGGTTGTCCCACCCCTGCCGGATCGGCGACCACGAGGTCGCGCTCTCCGTCAGTGTCGGGGTCGCGACCTGTCAGGGTCGGACCTGGGCGTCCGCCGAGCTGCTGCGGCAGGCCGACGAGGCGATGTACCGCGCGAAGCGGCGAGGCCGCGCGTGTTGGGAGTCGGTCGAGCGCCCCGCGCTGACCGGCTGACTACGCGGTCGCGACGGGCAGCGATTCCCAGCCCCGAACGGTCGACGTGCGCGCCTGCGCCGCGTGGTCCCAGTCGACCTCCCATTCGGGGAACCGCTGGAGGACCTCGTCGAGGGCGACCCGTCCCTCGAGCCGGGCCAGCGCGGCGCCGAGGCAGAAGTGGATGCCGTAGCCGAACGTGAGGTTGTGCACGATCTTGCGGTGGATGTCGAAGCGGTCGGCGTCCGGGTACCGGTTCGGGTCCCGGTTCGCAGACGCGACGAGCAGCAGCATCGCGCTGCCTTCTGGCACCGTGTGCCCGTGGTGCTCGGTGTCGCGCGTGACGTAGCGACTCTGTACGGGCGACGGCGCCTCGTAGCGCAGCAGCTCCTCGATGGCCTGCGGCACGAGCGCGCGGTCCTCGGCGATCTGGCGCCGCTGGTCCGGGTGCTCGGCGAGCACCTTGCCCGTCCACCCGATCAGCCGCGTCGTCGTCTCGTTGCCGGCACCCGCGATCAGGTTGACGTAGGTGAGCACCTCTTCGCGCGTCAGCGTGCGCGTCGCGCCGGTCTCGTCCACGAACTCGGTGGTGAGCATCTGGGTCATGAGGTCGTCCGACGGGTGCTTCGCCCGCCAGTCGATGTATTCGTCGAAGATCTCGGTGGTGAGCTCGGGGACGGCCATCTCCTCGCCCTCTCCGAGGTGCAGGCCCTCGTCCAGCTGGTCCCGGATCGCCTCCTGGTCCTCCTCGGGGATCCCCAGCAGATAGCCGATCGTCCGCATCGGCATCTGCGCACCCAGGTCCTTGACGAAGTCGAAGCGCCCGGTGCCGACGAGCGGGTCGAGGCTGCGGGCGCAGAACTCCCGCACCTTCGACTCGAGCTCGTTCATCTTCTTCGGGGTGAAGACCCGCGACAGCAGTCCCCGGTGGATGTCGTGGATGGGCGGGTCCTCGAAGAGGATGAGGCCGGGGGGGAGCTCGACGTTCGCCTTGATGATCTCGAGGATGTCGCTGCGGGCGGAGCTGAACGTCTCCCAATCGATGAGACCGGCCTCGACGTCCTCGAAGCGGCTCAACGCGTAGAAGTCGTACTTCTCGTTGTAGTAGAGCGGTACCTCGTCGCGCATGCGCGCCCACACGGGATACGGGTCAGCGTCGATCTCGAAGTCGTACGGGTCGTAGTAGACGTCGCTGCTGCTCGTCACGGTCATGGCGCCGGCACCTCCGTCACGTCGTTCGGGCTCAGACCCGATCGAGCTCGAGCATGCGGATCGCGTTCCCGCGCAGCACCTTGTACGCGGTCTCGTCGTCGAGCTTCGAGTCGATGATCATCTGTTCGACGTACTCCTTCGAGCTCGGCCACGTGGTGTCGGTGTGCGGGTAGTCCGTCTCGAAGCAGATGTTGTCCACCCCGACCAGGTCGAGGTTCGCGAGGCCGACCCGATCCGCGGTGAAGCAGCCGAAGATCCGGCCGTAGTAGTAGGTCGACGGCGGCTCGGGGATCAGCTCCTTCGAGTGCTGCCAGGCGTCGTGGTGCTCCCAGACGGTGTCGGCGCGCTCGAGCGCGTACGGGATCCAGCCGATCTGGCCTTCCGAGTACGCGAGCTTGAGCTTCGGGAACTGGATGAGCTTCCCGGAGAACAGGTAGTCCGCGAGCGACGCCATCGAGTTGTTGAACGCGAGGGTCCCGCCCACCCCACCGGGTGAGTCGGGCGAAGCGACCGGGTCGCTCGAGGAGGAGCCGATGTGCATGCACAACGTCACGCCCGTGTCGTTGCAGACGGAGAAGACCGGGTCCCAGTGCCCGGTGTGGATGCTCGGCAGCTCGAGCCGCGTCGGGAGCTCGCTGAAGCAGAACGCACGCACCCCGCGCTCCGCGTTGCGGCGGATCTCCGCCACCGCCAGGTCGACGTCCCACAGCGGCATGAGGCACAGCGGGATGTTCACGCCGCCCGAGGGTTCGCACCACTCCTCGACCATCCAGTCGTTGTACGCCTTGATGCACGCGAGCGCGAGGTCCTTGTCCGACGCCTCGTAGAAGGTCTGGCCGCAGAAGCGCGGGAACGTCGGAAACGGCAAGGAGCCGTCGCACCAGTTGAGGGCGAAGTCCTTCACCCGCGCGTCACGGTCGTAGCAGCCGTCGCGCATCCCGTCGTAGGTCACCGCGGTCATCACCATCGTGGTGCGGTCGAACTTCTCCACGTCGCCGTCAGGCGTGGCCTCCTTCGGGATCGCCACGAACTTCTTGTGCACGTAGATGACCTTGTCCTCGTAGATCCAGGCGCTCCCCCAGTCGCCGTTCGGATCCTCGGGGTTGGAGTACTTCGCGCCCGGGAACAGGCGGAAGTCACCGAAGCGCCGCTCCTCGACCCGTGGCCCGCGCTCACGCAGCTTGGCGGGGAGCCACGTCTGCCACACGTGCCGCGGCTCGACCACGTGGTCGTCGACGCTGATGATCTTCGGGATCTCCACTGCGAACTGCTCCAAGTCCTCGACGGTGCACCGGTTCGCCCTCGCCGGGTTCCGGGAAAGTGATACTAGTCTCATGACCGTGCAGGAGACCGTCGGACGGCGAGCCCGGCGCGTTGCCGACGCGCGCAAGCGGGTCGCCGACGCCGCGCTCGACCTGTTCGCGACCCAGGGCTTCGGCGCGACCACCGTCGAGCAGATCTGCGCGGCCGGCGACATCAGCCGCGCGTCGTTCTTCCGCTACTTCGACAACAAGGAGGCCGTGCTCTCCGCCGAGGTCGAGCCGACCCAGCAGTGGCTGCTGGAGCAGATCGGTGACCGGCCGGCCGGCGAGGCGCCGGTGGCGAGCGTCGTCGCGGTCTGCACCGCGGGCGACTGGCCGCAGCTCGACCGTCGACAGCTGCGCAAGGTCCGGAGCGTGCTCCAGGCCGAGCCCGCGCTGGAGGACGCGCAGCGGATGCGCGGCGACGAACGCGTTCAGCGCGCTCCTCGAGCAACGCCTCCACGAGCGCGACCCCGAGCGCTCCGCGATCGAGATCCGGGTCGCGACCGACCTGGCCGCGATCTGGATCCAGTGGGCGATCACGAACCACCTGCGCGACGACCGCCCGCTGTCCGAGCACTTCGACGAGGTGTTCCGGACGACCCTCGAGCTGGCTCGCCAGCTCGAGGCGGCGACGAACATCCACTGACGGCGGCGGACCCGCGGGGACGCGAGCTCAGCCGGCTATGCGCTTCGGCTCGGCGAACGCGAGCAGTGCAGCGCGATCACCCGGGAGCGCGAAGCCGGCCTTGATCGTCGCAGCGGTGTCGGACCGGTAGCGCCGGAGGTACTGCGCGCGTGACGGGTACAGCTGCGCGAGCCGAGCCACGGTGAACGGCTTCGTCGAGCCCAGGAGCAGGCAGATCGTCGACGGGTTCGGGCCGGGCGCGCCCGAGAGCGCGGCGACCGGCACGTCGACGGGTGGCGTCCGGATCCCGCCGAGCGCGATGCCGTCGGCATTGCGACGGATCTGCGGCGCCGTGCCGGGCGTGACGTCGATGCGCTTCGCCTTCACCGGGGCCTTCCCGGTCGTGAGCCAGGTCGTCAACGCACGCAGCCCCGCCTTCGCCACGATGTGCATCGGTCCGTCGTTGATGGGGACGCCGCAGTCGAGCTGGCTCGCGTTCGGTCCGACGAGGTGCGCGTCCGCGTGCGCGGTGCCGGCAACCTCCCAGAGCCGGAACCGTTTGGTGTCGGGCTGGCGCGCCCCGACCGAGTTGAGGATGCTCGACACATCGGTCTCGGTCTGGACGTCGAGCACCGGCACGTCCTGATCGGTCCGGAAGATCACCGGGGTGCCGCCGATCGCGCCGCTGATGTCCGCGTACTGCCCGGGCCCGACGAGGGCCATCCCGGCCGCACCCCGGCTGTGCACGAAGAACCCGTCGAAGGCGTGCGTCAGCGGCTGCACGCCGTCGATGTAGGTGACCAGCGCGAACGCGGACTGGGACTCCCCGGCGGCGATCAGACGCCTGGGCCGCCTTCCGTCCAGGCCGGCGCCGGCCCGGACCGCCCGGGCCGACTGGCTGAAGATGTCGAACGAGAAGCCGTCGCCCGGGTGCACGAGCGAGCCGTAGCGGGCGGGGTCGATCGCCTTGAGCCCCTTCCCCGCATCTTCCGCGCCCGCAATCCCCTTCACCTGGACGAGAACCGGTCCACCTTCGACGCCGATCCGCTGCGCGGAGACGCCGACCCAGGCGTCGCCGGCGCGCACGATCTCCTCCCTGAGGCTGACCCAGTCCGGGTCGGCGTCGACGCCGCCGCTGACGTTGAGCCACTCGACCACGACGTTCCCGCTGAACTTCGATGGCTTCGCCGGCTCGCGGACGAGCACGCGGGTCCGGTACGTCCCCGTCGTGGCGGGAGCGAAGCTCCACCGCCCGTCGCCCGTCAGCGGTCCGTCGGCCGTGTACGAGGTCGCGGTGCCCGACGCGGCGTACTCGTGCTGCACGTAGCCGTCGCGCCGGAGGTCCTGACCGGTTGCCTCCCCGATGTAGACGCCGTCGCCCCCGGTCAGTGGGGTCAGGTGGGCCGCCGGACCCTCCGGTCGACTCGCCGCCGTCGGGCGGGACGCGACCTCGAGCGCGGCGCGCGCCGGCGGCGCCGGTCGAGCAGATGGTCACCGCCACCAGCGCCACGCCGGTCAGGATCGCGCCGGCGCGCCACCTCGCCCTCCCACGTCGGTGCCCCCCACGACCGAACAGTTGCGTCACCGATAGGCCGCGATCACGCTTGATCCGTGGGCGAGGCCTTGAGGTCCCGGGTAGCGTCATGGGCATCCTATCTAACACTCTTGTCACCTCGATGCGAGGAGGCCGCCAGATGGCCGCGGTGAGCAGGGACGACCTCGACGATGTCGACTTCTTTCGTGCTGATCGCGTCCAACCTCTTTGCCGCAGGGCAGGAGACGACCGCGCGTCTGCTCGGCACCATGCTCCGACTGATCGGCGAGCGGCCGGATCTGCAACAGCAGCTGCGCAACGAGCGGGATCTCATCCCGCACTTCGTCGAGGAGTGCCTGCGGCTCGAGAGCCCGCTCTAGGGGGAGTTCAAGCTGTCGCGGGTCCCCACCACGATCGGCGACGTCCCGATCCCGGCCGGGACCAGCGTGTTCCTGCTGAACGGTGCGGCCAACCGTGATCCTCGGCAATTCGATGATCCCGCGGCGCTCCGGCTCGACCGTCCCAACTGACGCCAGCACCTCGGGTTCGGGTTCGGCGTCCACACCTGCGCGGGCGAGCCGCTCGCGCGAGCGGAGGCGCGGGTCAGCCTCGAACGCATCTTCGACCGCATGACCGACATCCGCGTCTCGGACGCGGTCCATGGGCCTCCCGGTGACCGCCGCTACGACTACACCCCGATCTACCTGCTGCGCGGCCTCGAGCGCCGGTCGATCGAGTTCTCCGCGGCGGCCTGACCGGGTCATCGTCGCGATCTCCGGGTCGAGCTGCTCTCGGAGCACGTCGGGACCTACGTCTCGAACGTCGCGGCCCGACGATGGAACCGCCAGGCGCCGTCGGCGCGGTGGAGCGTGTCTTCGTAGCGACCGACGAGCTGGACCGCCCACCCGTCGTCGCCCTGCAGGAGGAAGATCACGTCGCTGATCGCCGTCGCCTCGTCGTGGCCCCAGTCGGTCACGAGCGTGTTCACGACCAGGTGACGTTGCGGCCGGCGCGGCGTCCAGCGCGTGTACGCCGCGCGGAGCTCGTCGTGACCGACGTGGGTGCCCATGCCCGGGATGTCGCAGATGCCGTCGGGACAGAACGTCGCGACGACGTCGTCGGTGCGGCCGTCGTCGAGGGCGTGCGTGTACGCGGCGATCGTGGCCCGAACGCCTTCGACCACGTCGGCGTAGGTCGGATCGGATCCCATCCTCAGAGACCGAGCTCGACGATGGGCATCTCGAGCGGGTTGACGTTGACCGACGCCAGCGCGGGGAGCAGGCGCTCGTAGGGCAGTCCGGCGAGGAACCCGTCGACGGTCCGCTCGAAGTTCGAGATGTGCCCCTCGGCCCGCTCGGACAGGCGCATGTACTCGAAGCCCTTCGCGTGCAGCCCCCGTTGCTGCCGGGGAAGGTTCGAGAAGTCCTGCTTCGGGATCGGCGGCCACCTCGGGTCGTCGCACTCCCAAACCTCGGGGGGCGTCGGCCGCGGCGCGTCGGACCCCTCCGGGAACCGTCCGAGCGACCAGATCTCCATCAGCGTCTCCTCGGGACCGAGCGGACGGAAGCGGTAGGAGGATGCGCTGCTGTACATGGGCAGCAGGAAGAAGTGGGGGAAGCAGTAGCCCATCGGCTCGTTGATCCCCTGCGCCTCCAGCGCGTTGAGGTCGGGGATGTCGCAGCCCTCGGCGCGGTAGTGGCTCACCACCGCGTCGTTGAACATCCGCTGCCAGGTCGACATCACGACCGACGGATCGGCGGCGGGCAGCTCGATGTCGCGCAGGCCCTCGGCGATGCACACGTCGTTCGCGTGCACCATCCCGTCCATGCCGTCGCTCATGACGTGCAGGTAGTGGATCTCCGCGTCGACGAACCGCTTGGGGTCGAAGGTGCTCGTGTCGCGGGGCGCGAACCGTCCTGGGATCACGAGCTCCGGGTGCGTCTCCACGACGTGGTACTGCTCGACGAACGCCTCCTGTGCGAGCTTCCAGTTCACCGGGAGCCGGCAGGCGTACCACTTCTCGGCCCGGAGCGACTCCATCTTCCAGACCTCGGCGATCGAGGCGAACGGCTCGATGCACTCCCGCAGCGGAGGCGCCTCATCGTCCAGGTTGATCCACGCGCACCCGCCCCAGACCTCGCAACGGACCGGCGTGAGGTCGATGTCGTGTGGTGCGAGGTTGTGCTCGGCGAACGTCTTCGCCTGCGTGACGTGGGTGTTCCGGCCGTCGAGGCCGTAGCACCACCCGTGGAAGGGGCAGGTGAACCCACTCGAGCACGTCCCGCGGCCCTCGACGACCTTCACCCCACGGTGGCGGCAGGCGTTCTGGAACGCCCGCACCGCCATGTCGTCGGTGCGCAGCACGATGATCGACTGATCGAGGATCTCGTACTCGACGAAGTCGCGGGCCGCCGGGATCTCCTCGAGCCGGCACGCCATCTGCCAGACCCGCGGCCAGAGCTGCTCGACCTCCAGCGCGTAGAAGTCCGGGTCGAAGTAGCGCTCCTTGGGCGCACGGTCCGGGACCTGCATCGCGTGCGGCACGGGCCGCGCCGTCCACTTCTGGTCCAAGATCACCTCCCCCCTCCCCTCACCGATCCCCGCCGGCCACCTCCGGGGCACGATCGCACGGGGACCGGCGGCGGCGCGCTCGGCCCGGGGGCAGAATACTAACCGGTCGGTACAATATGAGTCCGCCCGATGGCACCCGCATTGCCCCCCGGGGAGAGAACGTGATCGAAGCAGGCACGCCCGTCGCGGCCGAGGTCGACGTGCTCGTCGTGGGGGCGGGCATCACGGGCATCTACCAGCTGTACCGCGCGCGCGAGGCCGGCTTCTCCGTTCTGCTGCTCGAGTCCGGCGGTGGTGCGGGCGGGACCTGGTACTGGAACCGCTACCCGGGGGCGCGGTTCGACTCGGAGAGCTACACGTACGGATACCTCTTCTCCCGCGAGCTGTTCGACGAGTGGGAGTGGCAGGAGCACTTCGCCGAGCAGCCGGAGACGGAGCGCTACCTCAACCACGTCGTCGACCGCTTCGACCTCCGCCGTCACATGCGCCTCGGCGCTCCCGTCACGTCCGCGTCGTTCGACGAGGCATCCGGGTCGTGGACGGTGATCGCGGGCGACGGCCGCACGTATCGCGCCCGATTCCTCGTCGCCGCGACGGGCGTGCTGTCCATTCCGTTCTTCCCCGAGGTGGAGGGCCGTGAGGACTTTCGCGGCGAGCAGCACCACACCGGCCGGTGGCCGTCGAGCCCCGTCGACTTCGTGGGCAAACGCGTCGCGGTCGTCGGGACGGGGTCGAGCGGCGTCCAGCTGATCCCGGCCATCGCGGGGGACGTCGCCTCGCTCACCGTGTACCAGCGCACCGCCAACTGGTGCACGCCGCTCAACAACGGACCGATCACCCGGGAGCAGCAGGCTCAGCTCCGCGCCGATTTCGAGTCGATCCGCGAGGTGCTGAACACCTCCGTGGCCGGCTTCCTCCACGAGCCGCACGACCGGGCGACCTTCGACGACTCCGAAGCCGAACGTGAGGCGTTCTTCGAGAGGATGTGGCGGAGTCCGGGCTTCTCGAAGCTCTCCAGCAACTACACGGACCTGCTGTTCGACCCCGCGGCGAACGCGCAGTGGTGTGAATTCCTCGGCCGCAAGATCCGCGCCATCGTCGAGGACCCCGAGATCGCGGAGCAGCTGATCCCGAAGGACCACCGCTACGGCGAGAAGCGACCGCCGTTCGTCACGGGGTACTACGAGACGTACAACCAGCCGAACGTGTCGCTCGTCGACCTGGGTCGGACGCCGATCCTGCGGATCACCGAGACCGGGATCGAGACCGAGGGCGGCGTGCGCGACTTCGACATCATCGTGTGGGCGACCGGCTTCGACTTCGGCACCGGAGCGCTGCTGCGGATGGGCATCCGCGGCCGCGACGGCCTCCCGCTGGAGGAGCACTGGGCCGATGGCCCGAAGACGTTCCTCGGCGTCCAGACCACCGGCTTCCCGAACCTGTTCTTCCCCGGCGGCCCCCATGCCGCGGCCGGCAACAACCCGCGGTACAACGGCGACCAGGTCGACTTCGTCACCGATGCCCTCGTCTTCGTGCGCGACGGCGGGTACGACGTGATCGAGGTCGACCCCGCGGCCGAGGAGGACTGGACCGCCATGGTCGACCGCGGCGCCGCGACGTCCCCCTTCGGCGAGAGCAGCTACTTCTTCGGCACGAACATCCCGGGCAAGCCGCGCAAGTACCTCCTGAACTCCGGCGGCCGACCGAAGCTGTTCAAGGAGATCGACCGGGTCGTAGCGAGCGACTACAAGGCGTTCCGCCTGTCGCGCGCGTCACACGGTCGCGACCGGCGTCAGGGGTGAGCCCACGACCCCGGGCATCCGCAGCGGCGGCGCGGTGAGGAGGAAGCGGCTGCGGCGGTGCTCGCGCAGCCACGTCGCCAGCTCGTGCAGGTACCACATCTCCCCGAGCGGGACGCCGAGCTTGAACAGGCAGAGGTGGTGGATCGGGAGGAACGAGTGCCGGCTCGGATCCTTGTCCTTGCCGAGCAGCCCCTCCACCGCATAGTTGTCGGCGACGAGCGCCGAGATCTGCGACTCGGTGATCCACTCCAACAGGGACTCGTCGCGCGCGTCGAGGTAGGCGCACATGGTGTGGATCTTCACCGGGTCCGGATTGCGGTTCATCGCGAGGATCTCGGTGGCGAAGCCGGTGTGCAGGAGCAACATGTCGCCGGGCTCCACGACGACACCGTCGGCCGCCATGATCTCGTGGAGCGTCTTGCGGTCCACGCCGCGCCAGTCGTGGCCGAGGTGGTGGGCCAGGTCCACGAGGACCCCGCGGCCCTGCACGCCGTGGACCGCCATGTGCTCGAGGCCGAGGTGGCGCGGCGAAGGCGACGTGCCGCCCCCCGTCGCCCGCGGCGTCGGGCTGCGGACCGACGAGGTCGACGCCGGCGCGGTACCCGTTGTAGTAGACGGCCTCCTCGATCCCGTCGCCGTCGGCGTCGAACTCCGCGCCGACATGCGCGAGCGAGTCCCACTGCGTCGAGTACTGCAGCGAGAGCGTGACGACGTCGTCGGCCCAGACGTCCACGTAGCGCGGATCGCCCCACTCCTCCATCTCGCTCATGTGCACGTTGTAGAAGGTGTCCGCGGTGCCGCGCATGTCCTCGGTCGGGACGATGACGGGTGGGTGGCGCCGTTGGTTCAGCGCGGTGCCGCCGGGGTAGTCGAGCGGCAGGCTGAGGCAGAAGCTGACCCCGGCCTCGACCTCGCGCACCCCCTGGAGGACCTTCTCGGGGGTGACCAGGTTGACGCGACCGAGCTCGTCGTCGTCACCCCAGTCACCCCAGGTCGAGCCCTCCGGGCGTTGGCGGAAGCGTTGCGTCACGGGGTCGCTCCTCCGGGTTCCACGTTGCTTGTACCGACCGGTTGGTTTAGCCTAACGACGGACGTCGCGCCCGCGCAGGAAGGTCCTCCAGATGTCGGCAACCGACTTCGTCGTGTCCGCGGACGGGCACCTGCTCGAGCCCACGGACCTGTTCCGGACCCGCCTCCCGAAGCACCTCCGGGACCGCGCGGTCTGGGAGGAGGACTTCGAGATCGAGCCGCTCGTCGAGGGCGGCGCGCGGATCTTCCGGAAGCTGCACACGTCCGGATACGAGGGTTGGACGATCTCGAGGTACCGCCAGACGGGCGGACGGATGCCCGAAGGCGACCCCGAGCACATCCTGGAGGACATGGACCTCGACGGGGTCGACGTGCAGGTGATGCACCCGAACCTGTCGCTGTTCGGGTTGTACTCGGACGACCACGAGCTCTCGATGGCCCACGCGCGCGTGTACAACGACTACGTCGTCGAGCGGTTCGCCCCCTACTTCGACCGGCTGGCCCCCACCGCGCCCGTCCCCATCACCGACATCGGTGACGCGGTGGCCGAGATCGAGCGCGTCGCGGCGGCCGGCTTCCGGGCCGTCCTCCTGCCCGCCACGCCCCCGCTGCCGTACTACTCGCGCGACCTCGACCCGGTGTGGGCCGCCGCGCAGGCGAACGGGGTGCACATCTTCATCCACACCCAGACCGGCGGCGTGAAGGTCGACGATCCCGAGGCGACGACGCTCAAGGTCGTCATGGAGTCCGCCGCGCAGGTCAACCAGCCGATGACCGAGAAGTCGGCCTCGAAGCGGATGATCACGCAGTGCGTCTACGGTCCGATCGTCCCGCAGCAGGTCATGTGCCAGCTGATCGGCGGCGGAGTCCCCGAGCGGTACCCCGACCTGCATTTCGCCCTGATCGAGTTCAACGCGCACTGGCTGGCGTCGCTGGTGGGCAGCATGGACAAGTGCTGGGTCACCGGGACCGGCCAGGACGCCGACTGGTGGCTCGGGTTCTGGGACGACACCCGCCCGCCCGACGACCAGCCGAGCATGGCGCAGCTGTTCCGGCTCAACGAGAAGTGGCCGTACCCGCTCGCGCCGAGCGAGTACGTCCGGCGCCAGTTCCACGTCTCGTTCCAGGACGACCCGGTGGCCGTGGCCTGCCGGCACGTGACCGGGCTGTCGACCATCGTGTGGGGCAACGACTACCCGCACGCCGAGGGCACCTTCCGCGGGAGCCGCGAGCTGCTCGCGCGGCAGCTGGGCGACCTTCCCGCGGACGAGCGCGCCGCGTTGGTCGGGGGCACCTTGGGACGGCTCCTCGGCTTCGAGTCGAAGGTCTCCGCCTAGCCCGCTACGCGCCCGGGTTCGCGATGCCGCCGATGAAGATGTCGGCGAAGGGCTTCGCCACGTCGCGCGCCGACACCCGACCGCCCGGCTTGAGCCACAGGTACGTGTAGTTGTGCATCCCGAGCCACGCGAGCGCGGTGAGCCGCGGGTCGACGGCGCGGAACTCCCCCGCGTCGATGCCGGCTTGCAGGACCTGCTCGACGCGACGCTCGTACTCGCGCCGGCGGACGCGGAACTGCTCGGCCCGCTCGTCCGTGAGCGCCGGGAACTCATGGAGGAACACCCACACGTGGTCGGGGTAGCGGTGGATGACGTCGAGCAGCTCGTCACCGAGCATCGCCAGCTGCTCGGACGGTGATCCACCCGCGGCGGCGACGCGGTCGGCGCCGAGCATGACCTCGTCCATCACCCGGTCGTGGATCGCCGCGAGCAGCTCCTCCTTCGACCCGATGTAGTGGTAGAAGGCGCCCTTGCCGAGCCCGTTGACCTCGCAGAGCTCAACGATGCCGGTGGCGTGATAGCCGCGCCGGGCGAACAGCGGCGCCGACGCGTCGACGATCGCGTCACGACGAGCCTTGAACTTCGCGCTGCGTTCGGGTTTGGCGCCCGTCGCCGTGCGGGGCATGGAGCCCGACGGTACCTCGGCCCGCGCGGGCATCAGCGGCCCTGCCACTGCGCCGGACGCTTCTCGGCGAACGCGGCCAGCCCTTCGCTCGCGTCCGCAGACGCGAGCAGCTCGTCCAGGAGACCCCTCGACAGGTGCCGCAGCGTCTCGTCCCGCTCTGCCGTGGCCGCGGCCTCGACGACGACGCGGCGGCTGGCCCGCACCGCGAGTGGAGCAGCAGCCACGATCTGCCCCGCGACGCGGAGCGCCTCGTCGCGGGCCGCGCCGGGTTCGACCAGCCGGCTGACGAGCCCGAGGTCGAACGCGCGCCGGGCCTCGATCGGCTCACCGGTGAGGATCGCGTCCATGGCGGGACCACGGCCGATCGCGCGCGGCAGCCGGAAGAGCCCGCCCGCGGCCGCGATCAGGTTGCGCCGCACCTCCGCGAGCCCGAACGCCGATCGGGTCGTCGCGACCACGATGTCCGCGGCAAGAACGATCTCGAGACCACCCGCGGTCGCGAGGCCGTCGACCGCGACGACGATCGGCTTCGTGCGCTCGCGGAAGACGAAGCCCGCGAACCCACCGCGCTCCGTGTCGAGCGTCGTCGCGGTGCCCGTCTCGCGGATGACGCTGAGGTCGGCACCCGCGCAGAAGACGGGCCGCTCCTGCTCCCCGGTCTCCGCGGTGAGGACCGCGGCCCACACTTCGGGATCGGCCTCCAGCCGGTCGACCGCGGCCTCGAGGCCGAGCGCCACCTCTCGGTCGACCGCGTTACGCGCCTGCGGTCGGTTGAGCGTGACCACCGCGATGCGGTCGGCGGCGGAGTACAGGACGGCGGACAATGCACGCTCCCGCGTCGAGGCCCGAGCCGCGAAAGTATAGTGACTGGTCGGTACAAGACCGGCCGGCGAAGGGCCCGCGTGGAAGAGCTCAGCTTCGATGGACGCGTCGCGGTCGTCACCGGCGCGGGTCGGGGCCTCGGCCGCGCGTACGCCCGCCTCCTCGCCGACCGCGGCGCGCAGGTCGTCGTCAACGACCTCGGCGGCTCGGTGGAAGGCGACGGCGCCGACACGGGACCCGCGTCGTCCGTCGCGGCCGAGATCGTCGCGGCCGGGGGCGACGCCGTCGCCGACCCGAGCGACGTGGCCACACCGGCCGGCGCCCAGGCGCTCGTCGACACCGCGCTCGCGCACTACGGGCGGGTCGACGTCCTCATCAACAACGCCGGGATCATTCGGTGGGCCGGGCTTCCGGAAGCCGACGCGGACAACCTCGCGATGCACCTCGCGGTCCATGTCACCGGCTCGTTCAACACCGCACGCGCGGCGTGGCCGCACCTGGTCGAGCAGGGCTACGGCCGGATCGTGATGACGACGTCGTCGGGAATGTTCGGCCTGCCCAAGAACCTCTCGTACGCCACCGCGAAGGCGGGGGTCGTCGGTCTCACTCGCAGCCTGCGGACCGCGGGTGACCGGCACGGCATCAAGGTCAACCTGATCGCCCCAGCCGCCGCGACGCGGATGGGAGGCCAGTCGGCCGACGACGCCGCACCCGCGCCCGCGATGTCGCCGGATCTCGTTGCGCCGATGGTCGCGTACCTCGCCCACGAGGCCTGCCCGGTCAGTGGCGAGATCTACGCCGCGGGCTTCGGCCGCTTCTCGCGCATCTTCATCGCCTCCACGCCGGGATATGTCCAGACCGACCGTGCGCCGACGGTCGAGGACGTCGCCGAGCACTGGGCCGAGATCAACGACGAGTCCGGGTACACCGTCCCGGTCGACCTCAAGGACTGGTCGGCCAGGTTCACGATGCACCTGGACTCAGGATGATCGGCCACGCAGCTCGCGCTTGAGCACCTTCCCCGACGGGTTGCGCGGGAGCGCGTCGATGACGGTCACCGCCTTCGGCACCTTGAACCGCGCGAGCTGGCCCCGGCAGTGCTCGACGAGCTCGTCGGGATCGGCAGAGGCGCCCGGGCGCACGACGACATAGGCGACCGGGACCTCGCCCCACTTCTCGTCGGGACGGCCGACGACCGCTGCCTCCAGCACGGACCCGTGCTCGTAGAGCACACGCTCGATCTCGGAGCTGGCGATGTTCTCCCCGCCGGACACGATCATGTCCTTCAACCGGTCGACGATGTAGAGGTAGCCGTCCTCGTCGCGCACGCCGATGTCACCGGTGTGGAACCATCCACCGGCGAACGCGGCGCGAGTCGCGTCCGGGTCACGCCAGTAGCCCTTGAAGACCTTCGGGCCGCGGAGCACGACCTCCCCCCGTTCGCCCGGCGCCACGGAGGCGCCGTGCTCGTCCCAAACGTCGAGGTCGAGGTACTGGCAGGGGCGGCCGACGCTCCCCAGCCTGGACCGCGTGCTGTCGCGGTCGAGGAACGTGTCCCCCGAGACCGTCTCGGTCAGGCCGTACGCGTCGGCGAACCACGCGGACGGGAACGTCGCCTGCAGGCGCTCGATGAACGGGATCGGCATGGTCTCGCCGCCCGCGATCACCAGCCGCACCGACGAGAGATCCCGCTCGCCGACACCCGGCACGTCGAGGATCGCCCGCACCATCGCCGGTGCGGTCCACACCGTGGTCACCCGCGACCGCTCGATCTCGTCGACGACCGCGGCGGCGTCGAACACGCGATGGATGATCGTCGTCGCCCCCACCGCGATCATCGACGTGGTCACGAGGTCGAGCGCGCCGACGTGGTAGAGCGGGCCGCAGGCCAGCCCGATCTCGTCGGCGGTGAACCCGAGCTCGATGACGTGCGCAAAGTTCTTCCACGCCAGGTTGGCGTGGGTGAGCATCACGCCCTTGGGCCTGCCGGTGGTCCCGGACGTGTACATCAGGCGGTGGACGTCGTCGCCCGTGACGGGCACGCGCGCCGGCGGTGTGGCCCCTGCGCCCAGGTCGGCGAAGCGTTCCCAGCCGTCGACCTCACGATCCGAGATGCACACCCGGACGAGACCGCCCGGCAGGGGTGCGGTCGCTTCGTTCGCGAGGTCGATCAGCGAGTCGTCGCAGACGAGCACCCGCGCGCCGGAGTGCTCGAGGATGAACCGCAGCTCCGGCGCCGCGAGCCGCCAGTTGACCGGCATCGCGGTCGCGCCGAGGTGGTTGGCGGCGAAGAGCGTCGTGAGGAACTCGATGTTGTTGTACGACAGCAGGCCCACGACGTCGCCGACCCCGACCCCGCGCGCGTGGAGCCCGCCGGCCAGCGTCCCGGCCCGCTCCACCATCCCCTGGTAGGTGACCATGTCGTCCCCGAAGATCGCGAGGGGTCGGTCCGGCTTCCGGCGCGCGTGGTGCTCGAGCACGCCGACCCAGCTCAGGTCCGGGTCCATCAGCGGTGCGGGCGGCTCCCCGGTCATCGACGCGACTCCTACGGCGCGGCGTAGCCGCCGTCGACCACGATCGCCGACCCGGTCGTCCAGCGGGCCGCGTCGCTGGCCAGGTACGAGTACGCGCCGACGAGGTCCTCGGCCGCACCCAACCCGAGCGGGTGCCTGGCCTCGATCGCCTCGATCGCCGCGTCGGGGAGGTCCGCGTGGATCGCGGAGCGGAAGGTCCCCGGGCACACGCAGTTGACCCGGATCCCGTCGCGCGCGTACTCGACCGCGGCCACCTTCGCGAGCTGGATCACCGCGGCCTTGGTCGCGCAGTACGGCGCGGCGTGCGACCACGCCGTGATCCCGGCAACGGACGCGGTCAGGATGATCGAGCCGGAGTGCTGCTCGCGCATGACCGGCACCGCGGCACGGATGCCGTTGACCGCGCCCATGACGTTCACCCGGAGCGTCCGCTCCCAGTCCTCGGTCGTGAGGTTGTGGATCCGACCGTTCGGCGCCAGCACTCCGGCGTTGCTGACCAGCACGTCGAGCTGTCCGAACCGCGCCACCGCTCGTCCGACGACCGCGTGCACGTCCGTGACCTCACCCACATCCGCGGTCATCGTCTCCACCGCGCCCCGGCCTGCCGGGAGGCCGTCCACCGTCGCGTCGAGTGACGACGCGCTGACGTCGCTCAGCACGAGGTCCGTGTCCGGCTCACTCGCGAACCGGGAGGACAGCGCGGCACCGAGCGTCCCGCCGGCACCGGTGATGGCGACGACGCGCCGCGCGTTCATACGAGCAGGTATCCGCCGTCGACGTTCAGGACCGTCCCGGTCACGAACGCCGAGCCCGCGGAGGCGAGGAACTGGTACGCGCCCGCCAGGTCGATGGCGGTACCCCAGCGCCGTTGCGCGGTGTGCTCGAGCACGCCCGCACCGAGGGTGGGATCGTTCTTCCACGGCTGCGCGAGCGGCGAGTCGAACCACCCCGGTGCAACGACGTTGACGGTGATGCCCGCCGGCGCAAGATCCAGGGCGAGCCCCTTCGCGAGCCCCACCAGGCCGGCCTTCGACGCGCTGTACGCGGCGAGCCCTTCGCGCGGCCGTTCCCCCAGCACCGAACCGGTGAAGATCAAGCGCCCGCCCTCCCGCATCACCCGCGCCGCGGCGCGGGCGCCGAGGAAGGCACCGGTGAGGTTCACGTCGAGCACCTCGCGCCACACGGCCGGATCGGTGGCCTGGGGCCCCGCGACGATCGGCGAGATCCCCGCATTGCAGATCCACACGTCGACGCCGCCCCACTCGGCCACCGCCGCGTCGGCGACCGCTTCGTTGAACGCGGCGTCGGTCACGTCGCCCCCGAGCACCAGCGACGGTGACGGCAGCTCGGCGGCCACCGCCTTGAGGTCGACCTCGGTCCGCGCCACCAGCGCGACCCGGGCCCCGCTCCGGGCGAACGCGTGCGCGAGCAGGCGGCCGAGGCCCCGGCTGGCGCCGGTGATCACCACCCGCTTCCCGCTCACGTCCGCGGCCCCGGCGAAGGTCTCGGGGATGTCGATCTGACCGGCCATCGCCCTTCCCCGTCCCCCGCGTCGTCGCTCGGTGCACCGGCTCGGCGCATGACCATCTGCGACCGGGCGCACCTCGTTGTACCGACCAGTACAATACATGGGCCATGCCCACCGCTGCCGACCTCCTCGAGATGCAGCGGCGGATGCTCGTGATCCGCGGGTTCGAGGCGCGCGTGGCCGGGCTCTACCGCGACGGCGAGGTACCGGGCTTCGTGCACCTCTCGATCGGCCAGGAGGCGACGGCCGTCGGCGCGTGTTGGCCCCTCGGCCCGGACGACGTGATCACCTCCACCCACCGCGGTCACGGCCACTGCCTCGCCAAGGGACTCGACCCGCTCGGGATGTTCGCCGAGCTCATGGGCAAGGACGAGGGCACGAACCGCGGGCGTGGGGGCTCGATGCACATCGCCGACCCCGCGATCGGCATCTTCGGCGCGAACGGGATCGTCGGCGCCGGCCTGCCGATCGCCGCGGGCGCGGCCACCGCCGCGCAGCTGCGCCACGACGGGAGCGTCGCGGTCGCGTTCTTCGGCGACGGGGCCGCGGCGCACGGCACGTTCCACGAAGCCGTGAACCTCGCCGCGGTCTGGCGGCTGCCGGTCGTCTTCCTCTGTGAGAACAACGGCTACGCCGAGTTCTCCCCCGCGTCGACCCAGCACGGGGCATCGCTCGAGCGCCGCGCCGCCGGCTATGGCGTCGAGTACGTCGCGGTGGACGGCAACGACGTCGTGGCAACCGCAGCCGCGATGACCGCGGTCGTCGACGCGGCACGTTCTGGCCGCGGTCCGGTCATCGTCGAGGCCGAGACCTACCGCTGGCACGGTCACTACGAAGGCGATCCCGAGCGCTACCGGTCGGCGGACGAGGTCGAGGAGTGGGAGGCCCGCGACCCGCTGCTCGTGCACGAGCGGCGGCTGCGAGCCGCGGGTGTCACGGACGACGCGCTCGCGACCCTGCGGGCTGACGTCGCACGCGAGCTCGACGCGGCGGTCGAGGCGGCCCGGCGCTTGCCCCCGCCCACCGCCGCCACCCTCACCCACTTCGTCACCCGTCCGCGACCCGAGCGTGAGGAGCCTCCCGCGCCGGCCGACGACGCGCCGGTGTTCCGCACCATGGACGCGGTCCGGAGCGCAATCGAGGCAGAGCTCGCCGGTGACGACCGCGTGTTCGTCGCCGGGATCGACGTCGCCGCCGGGGGCAACGTGTTCGGCCTGACCCGCGGTCTGCACGACCGCTTCGGCGATCGCGTCCGCGACACCCCCATCTCCGAGAGTGCGATCCTCGGCCTCGGGGTCGGCGCGGCGATGGCGGGCATGCACCCCGTCGTGGAGCTGATGTACCTCGACTTCATCGGGGTCTGCCTCGACCAGCTGCTCAACCAGGCGGCGAAGCTTCCGTTCATGACCGGTGGCGGCGCGGAAATGGCGCTGACCGTGCGGACCCAGTTCGGCGCGGGGCGCTCGTCGGGCAGCCAGCATTCGCAGAGCCTCGAGGCCTTGCTCGCGCACATCCCGGGGCTGAGCGTCGTGATGCCGTCGACGCCGGCCGACACGTACGGGTTGCTGCGCGCCGCGATCCAGGACCCGAACCCGGTCGTGTTCATCGAGAACCGGCTGCTCTACGGCATGAAGGGACCGCGGCCGCCCGACGACCACATCGTGCCGATCGGCCGCTCGGCGGTCGTCCACCCGGGGACCGACGTCACCGTGGTCTCGGTCTCCCGCATGGTGCACGAGTCGGTCGCCGCGGCCGAGTTGGTCGCCGGCGAGGGGGTCTCGGTCGAGGTGATCGATCTCCGCACCGTCGCGCCGCTCGACCTCGGGCCGGTCCTCGAGTCCGTGCACAAGACCAGCCGTCTCCTGATCGCGCACGAGGCGGTCGTCCCGTTCGGCATCGGTGCGGAGATCGCGGCCGCGGTGGCGCGCGACGGGTTCTGGGACCTCGACGCGCCGATCCAACGGATCGGCGCCGCACCGACGCCCCCGCCCTACGCGCCCGAGCTCGAGCGCGCGTGGCTCCCGGACCGCGGCGACATCGCGGACGCGATCCGCGGTCTGGCGCGAGTGTGAGCGTTCAGCAGCCGAGCGCGCGGGCGATGACGAGATGCTGGATCTCGTTGGTCCCCTCGCCGATCTCGAGGACCTTCGCGTCACAGTCAGAAGCGCGCGACAGGTGACTCGAGCATGTAGCCGATGCCTCCGTGGATCTGGACCGCTTCGGACGCGGCCCACACCGCGAGGCGGCTGGCCTTGAGCTTCGCCATCGCCGCCTCCTTGAGGAAGGGCTGTCCGGCATCGCGCAGGGACGCGGCGCGGTAGGTGAGCCAGCGGGCCGCCTCGAGCTCGGTGGCGATGTCGGCGAGCTTGAATTGGATGCTCTGGAACTTCGAGATCGGCTGGCCGAACTGCACGCGTTGGCCGGCGTAGTCCATCGCGAGGTCGAGCACGGCCTGAGTCAGGCTGAGCGAGAGCGCGGCGATCGAGATCCGCCCGACCTCGAGCGTGCGCAGGAACTGCCCGAGCCCCATCGACGGGTCACCGACGAGATGATCGTCGGCGACCCAGACGTCGTCGAAGAACAGGTCGCGGGTGTCGAGGCCGCGCCACCCGATCCCGCGCAGCTTCGGGCCCATCGTGAAGCCGGGGGTGTCCTTCTCGACGACGAAGCTGGCATAGGTCGACCTGCCGTCCCCCGCCTCGGTGCGGGCGAGCAGCGTGACGCCGAACGACATGTCCGTGCCGGCATTCGAGATGAACGCCTTCTGCCCGTTGATGAGCCAGCCGCCGTCACGTCGGACCGCTCGGGTCGTGATGCCGCGCGCGTCCGACCCCGCGTCGGGCTCGGTCAGGCCGAACGCGCCGAGGGCCCGCCCCTCGGCCAGCGGTCGGAGCCAGCGCTCGCGCTGTGCGTCGTCGCCGAAGAGCAGCAGCGGCAAGGAGCCGATCGTGACGTGCGCCTGCCACGCGGCGGCCACCGACTGGTCCGCGAGGCCGAGCTGCTCCATCGCGGCGACGAAGCCGACCGTCGACATGCCGATGCCGCCCCACTCCTCGGGGATGAGCATCCCGAGCAGCCCGAGGGTGCCCATCTCGCGGAGCAGGTCGGTCGGGCAGCGGCCTTCGTCCCACGCCCGGGGCGCACGCTCGGCGATCTCCTGCTCGCGCGAAGTCACGACCGAGCCCCACGAGGTCGCGCTCGGACTCGGTGAGCGAGAAGTCCACGACCGGGCATCCTATTGGACCGATCGGTACAACGGGCGGGCCGGCGCGGGTTCAGGCGTCCCCGCCGGGTTCGAGGCCGGCGAGCGCGCGCTCGACGAACGCGCGGGCCGCGTCGTGGCCGGCAGTGACGCCGAGCGCCTCCTCCAGCGAGAGCACCTGCGTGAGGCCGGTCATCAGGAGGAGGGCGACGATCGGCGGCATCCGGTCGGCGCCGACGCCGTCGCGCTCGAGCGCGGCCGTCACCGCTTCGAGCTGGGCGGTGCGGAAGCGCTCGGCGTAGCTCGCGATCTCGGCCCGGATCGCCTTGCGGTGGTTGGCGAGCGCGACGAACTCGAGCGTGAGTCCCCCGGCGCGGGCGTCGGCGTTGAGCGCCCACAGGGTGCGCAGCGAGGGCCCGGCCGCGACCGCCGCCTCGAAGCGGGCGAGGTTCGCGTCGGCGCCCCGGCGGAAGACCTCGAGGAAGAGGTCGTCCATCGTGCGGAAGTAGTAGTGAACCAGCTGCGGCTTGAGCCCGGCCTTGGCTCCGACCCGACGCGAGGTGACCGCGGGGTACCCCTCCTCGAGCATCAGCTGCTCGGCCGCGTCGACGAGCCGGGCCCGGGTCTTGGAGTCGGCCGCACCGATGCGGCGTGGCGCGGAGGTCGTCACGGCGACACCTTGTCACGCCACCGGGAGCTGTGCTAGGCAACTGCACAACATTGTTGTGCAGGTGCACAGCAGGAGGCCGGGGGCGAGCGGGACGCGCGAATGGGAGCAGCGGCGTGAGCGACTGGACGACGATCGACTTCTTCACCGACGAGTCCCTCGTCGAGGACCCGTACCCCTACTTCGACGAGCTCCGGCAGGCGTGCCCGGTCCTCGCGCTCGACCACCTCGGCGTCGTCGCGGTGACCGGCCACGACGAGGCGTGGGAGGTCTACAAGGACACGGACAGCTTCTCGTCCTGCAACTCGGTCGTGGGCCCGTTCGCCGCGTTCCCGGTCCCGCTCGAAGGTGACGACGTGACCGAGCTCGTCGCGCGCTTCCGCGATCAGCTCCCGATGCACGAGCACATGGTCACGATGGACCCGCCGGATCACACCCGCGAGCGCGCGCTCCTGATGCGGTTGATCACGCCGAAGCGGCTCAAGGACAACGAGGTCTTCATGTGGCGCCTCGCCGACGAGCAGCTGGACCGCGCCCTCGCGGGGGGCCGGTGCGAGTTCATCACCGCGTACGCGCAGCCGTTCGCCATGCTCGTCGTCGCCGACCTGCTCGGGGTCCCCGAGTCCGAGCACCAGCGGTTCCGCGAGGGCTTCGGCATGAGCGGCACGGTCGGCAAGGTCGGCGCCGGCGAAGCGGGCAATCCGAGCGAGAACCCCCTCGCGTGGCTCGACCAGTGCTTCGCCGAGTACCTCGAGGACCGGCGGCGTGAGCCCCGAGGCGACGTGCTGACCCAGCTCGCGCTCGCGACGTACCCCGACGGGTCGATCCCCGACATCACCAACGTCGTGCGCACCGCGACGTTCCTGTTCGCCGCCGGGCAGGAGACGACCGCGCGCCTCCTCGCGGCGGCCTTGAAGCACCTCGCCGAGCACCCCGACCTGCAGGACGTGCTCCGGGAGCACCGTGAGCTGATCCCGAGCTTCCTCGAGGAGGTGCTGCGGGTGGAGAGCCCGGTGAAGACCGACTTCCGCCTGACCACGCGCTCCACGACCCTCGCCGGCGTCGACATCGCCGCGGGCACACCCGTGATGCTGCTGAACGGCGCCGCGAACCGCGACCCGCGGCGCTTCGAGTGCCCACACGAGTTCCGCCTCGACCGGCCGAACCTCCACGCCCACATCGCGTTCGGGCGCGGACCCCACTCCTGCCCGGGCGGCCCGCTCGCCCGGGCCGAGGGCCGGGTCAGCCTCGAGCGACTCCTCGACCGGACCACTCGCATCCGGCTCTCGGAGGAGCACCACGGCCCGGCCGGCGACCGCCACTTCCACTACGAGCCGACGTGGATCCTGCGCGGCCTCACCGCGCTGCACCTCGAGTTCGACATCGCCGAGGACAGCCGGTGACGCGCGTCGCGGTCGTCACCGGCGGGGCCTCGGGCATCGGGCTCGGCGTCGCGCAAGCTCAAACCCCCGAACTTGCGTCGAAACAGCCGCGCCAAGCGGCTCTTGTGACGCAAGTTCGGAGGGTGCTGCTCGCGGAGAAGGTCATGGGCGTCGACGGCGGCATGTACATCTGAGATCGGTGGGGTGATGACGCTCCGAGTGGTGCAGTGGACGACCGGCAACGTCGGCAAGCGCTCGGTGCGTGCCGTCGTGGCTCACCCCGACCTCGACCTCGTCGGCTGCTACGCGTGGTCCGCGGACAAGGTCGGACGCGACGTGGGCGAGCTCTGCGGGATCGCTCCCGTCGGCGTCGCCGCCACGGACGACGTCGACGCGCTCCTGGCGCTGCGTCCCGACTGCGTCGTCTACAACCCGATGTGGCCGGACACCGACGAGCTGGTGCGCATTCTCGCCGCGGGCGTCAACGTCGTGAGCACCGCCGCGTTCATCAACGGGCGCGGGCTCGGTGCCGACCGCGACCGGCTCGCGGACGCCTGCCGGCAGGGCAATGCCACGATGTTCGGCAGTGGCATCAACCCGGGCTTCGCCGAGCTGCTGGCAATCGTCACTGCGCAGCTGTGCGACCGGGTCGACAAGGTCACGATCAACGAGGCCGCCGACAGCACGCTCTACGACTCCCCCACCACGGAGCTGCCCGCGGGCTTCGCCAGGCCGATCGACGACCCGGAGCTTCCCGCGATGACGGCGCACGGCACCGCCGTCTTCGGCGAGGCGGTGGCCATGGTTGCCGACGCGCTCGGCGTCGAGCTGGACGACATCACCTGCACCGCGGAGTACGCGCAGACGACCGAGGACCTGGTGCTCGAGTCGTGGACGATCCCCGCCGGATGCGTCGCCGGCATCGCGGCCAGCTGGCAGGGCCGCGTCGGCGGCCGGACGATCGTGGAGCTGAACGTCCGTTGGAAGAAGGGCACGACGCTGGAGCCGGACTGGCCGATCGAGGAGGGCTACGTGATCGAGGTCGCGGGGCGGCCGACGGTCCGCACGACCCTGCAATTCCTGCCGCCGCCGGACTTCGAAGCCACGACGTTCGCCGACTTCATGGTGCTCGGGATGATCATGACCGCCCTGCCGGCGGTCAACGCGATCCCGCGGGTCGCCGCGGCGGCGCCGGGGATCGTCACCTACACCGACCTGCCGCTCCCGCTCCCGAGCGGCTGGGTGCCCGCGCCGCAGCGTTGACGAGCTCTCGTCAGCCCGCGGTCATGCCACCCGGCGCCGCGGCCGGCGTCGGTAGGGTCCTGAGCGGTCGCCGACGACGGCAGCGAGAGGTTGCGATGAGATGACACCGGACCTGGCGGCACTCCTCGAGCTCGAGGCCCTCGACCGCGACCTCTTCCGCGGCCAGAACGAGCCCGGCGCGCGTGAGCGGCTCTCGCTCTACGGGGGCCAGGTCGCGGCCCAGGCGCTCCAGGCCGCGGGCGAGACGGTTCCCCCGGACCGGCTGCCGCACTCGCTGCACGGCTACTTCCTGCGCCCCGGCCACACCGACCGGCCGGTCATCTTCCACGTCGACCGGGACCGCGACGGCGGGTCGTTCTCCGCCCGCCACGTGCGCGCGGTGCAGGACGGCGAGGTCATCTTCTCGATGCTCGCGTCGTTCCACGAGCCTCGCGAGGCCGCGACGCTCGACGTGGTCGAGACGCTCGGTGGCACACCACCGGATTCGCTCCCGACCCGGCCGGCGCCGACGCCATCGCTCATCGAGGTGCGCGAGGTCACGCCGACTCGGATCACCGGCGGGCAGATCCGGCACTCGGACCGGCTCTGGGTGCGCGCCACGGCGCCGCTCCCCGACGACCGGTTGGTGCACGCGTGCGCACTCACCTACGTCTCGGACCTCGGCTCGGGGTTCGGCCAGGTCGAGGTACCCGGTCTCGCGGCCGGCGGACCGAGCATCGACCACGGCCTGTGGTTCCACGAGACCGTCCGGGCCGACGAGTGGATGCTGCTCGAGCTCCGGCCGCTGAAGGCGGGAGGCGGGCGCGGCGTGTACAGCGGGTCGCTGCGCAGTCAGGACGGCCGGCTCGGGGCCCTGATCATGCAGGAGATGCTGCTGCGCACCTTCGCCATGGATGACACGCAGCTGCAGCGCGTCGCCGACTTCCTCGGGGTCACGGTCGAGGAGTGAGGCACCCACCCGATTCGGTTGCACCGGTCATTGGAGGGCTTGGCGCGAGAACATCCGGGGCTCGCGGCCGGCGAGCAACCAGCCGGCGATCGTCGCCACCGCGGGAAGGCCGATGACGAGCAGCGCAAGGTCTCCGAGCGGGAGCGGGACCAGCTTGTCGAGCTCGGAGTGGTAGCCCGCGATCAGCGCGGCGTACACGCCTGCGGCGCCGAGCACGACGCCCAGCAGCGCGAGCGCACCGGCCGTGCTGGCGGTCAGGCTTCGTCGGGTGCGGCTGCCCGCCCCGGTCGCGGTCAGCGTCCGCAGGTCGCTCGCGGCCTCGCCGCGGATGAGGCCGATGGTCATGGCAATGATCGCCAGCGCCAGCAGCGCGCCGGAGATCGTCGCAATCGTCCGCAGGGTCGCAAGCCCGCCTTGACCGGCTCGGGTCTCGATGGTCAGCCCGGCGACAGCAGCCGCGGACCTCGCCTTCGCGATCTGCTCGGTGGTGAGTGGTCGCTTCGACTCGAGGAGCCATCCGGTACGAGCTGCCGTCCAACCCATGCGCTGCAGTGCGCTCTCGGTCACCAGTGCGCTCGGCGCCGAGGTGTAGGTCGGGAGATCGACGCGCTGGATGGTGGGGTGCGCGCCGCCGCGGGTGGTGACGTCGACGAGCGAGAGGTTCCCCTTCCGCGCGGTGAGCAGGTCGGTGTGGTCGCCGATCGTCGACGGGTCGATCCCGTAGTGACGAAGCAGCGCTGGCGTTGCGACGTACACGAGCGCGACCATGCGAGTCGAGCTCGCGCTCATCCGCCGTCCGACGGAGACCGGGTCCCAGGTCTGCGGGTCGTCCGAGACGTTTGCGCCGATCGCGATGTCGAGCGGAACCCGGGTCGGATCGGCCAGTGCATCTGCGACCTTCGCCGCGCCGGTATCGAGCGTCGCCCGTTGTGCCGCGCCGATGCGGGGATCGACGGGCGTACCCTCGCCGCTGCGCCTGATCATGAGCTCGCGGCTGGACATGTTGCCGTCGTCGGCGCCGTGCACGTTCGCTCCGGCGATGCCGACGACCGCCACCGAGATGCTGATTGCGAGGGTGATCGCCGCGAGCGCGGCCGCGGCTCGAGCCTGGTAGCGAGCCAGGTCGCGGAGCGCGAGCCGCGTCGCGAAGGGGAAGTGCGCCGTCGGAACGGCCGCGGCCCGGATCGCGGCGGGAGCCGCCATCACCACACCGACCATCACGGCGACCAGCCCGGCGAGCAGCAGCAGTGGCTGGTAGGTGTCACCGGTGGGATGCGACAGGACGACACCGGCCAGACCGAGCGCGACGAGTAGGAGTGCGAGTGTCAACGATCGGTGGACCGGCAGAGGGCGGGGCGGGCGTCCGGAGACCGCGCCCATCACCGAGTTGCGCCCGAGGTTTCGCGCGGGCCACCACGCAGCCGCGGTCGCCATCACGATGGCCAGCACCGCGCACTGCGCGATCAGCGCCCAGGGCAGGTCGAAGCGGTCGATGCGGTAGCTCACCGCGTTCTCGACGGTGGGAGACGCGGCAATCCAACCCAGGACTCCGAGCGCGACTCCGGCGACCGTGGCCACCACGCCGGCAAGGGCGCCGTTCGCCACCATCACCAACCGCAGCTGCCGTTCGGTCGCGCCGATCGCGGCGAGCAGGCCGAGCTGGCGCTGCCGGCGATGCGCCACGACGACGAACCCCGCGGCCGCGATGAGACCGACCAGACCCAGCACGAGCGTCGTCGCCACGAGCACCAGCGGCACGACCTGGGTGTTCTTCGTGCGACCTTCGACCCGGAGGAGATCTGACCCTCCGGTCTCCGGCTGACCAGAGGCGGACGACCCCGCGGGCGACCCTCGCGAGCTGCCCTCGTGTCCGAAGTCGAACAGCAGCGTCATCGTCTGGGCCGGACTCCGCGCGCCTGGCGCGACCAAGGCGAACGTGTCGCTCAGGTCGCTCGGGTTCTCGACCCGTCCGACGAGCGTGCGCTCGACGCCGCCGAGCTCGACGCGGGCGCCGATCTCGACGCCCAGCAGCTTTGCCACCTTGTCGGTCAGCGCCACCTCGTTCGCAGCCTTCGGATAGCGCCCGTCCCGCAAGGACAACAGCGGACCACTGAACTCGCCGCTCGGATCCTGCGCGCGCACATCGAGGCTCTCGGCCGAACCAGGCACCTCGACCGAGCGGTGCGAGATCACGTCCACGTGACCGAACCGCTCGCGCGCGTTCGCGACCTGGATCCTCACCGACGCCGGATTCGTCGCATCCAACACCGCGAGCCCACTCGCGGCGCCGAACCTCGGATCGCTCTTGGCCGCCGCGTTCGTCGCGACCGTCGCGACGGTCGTGGCCGCCGCAACGGCCACGGTCAGCAGCGTCAGCACCAGGAGCTGTTGGCGCCAGTCCCGGCGAAAGAGCCGCCACGCCCACCGCAGTACGGCGCGGCGGGCGGGACCGGTCGTGTGCTCGCTCACGCGATCGAGGGCGGATTCGAGGCCAGCAACGACTCGGGTCCGTCCGGCTTCCCGGTCTCGTCGACCAGCCGTCCGTCGCGGAGGAACACCACGCGGTTGGCCCACGCAGCGAGCTGCGCTTCGTGGGTCACCACGACACCGGCCGCGCCGCGCGAGCAGACGCCGCGCAGCAGGCGCATCACCGCCTCGCCGTTCACCGAGTCGAGCGCACCGGTCGGCTCGTCGGCCAGCACGAGCCCACGCTCGCCGACGACGGCGCGGGCAATCGCGACGCGCTGACGCTCGCCACCGGAGAGGTCGTCGGGGTAGTGCTCGAGCGCGCGCCAGGACGCCGAGATCCTCGAGCGCGGTCATGGCATGACCTCTCGCCTCGCGGGTCGGCATGCCGTCGAGCTCGAGCGGCATCGCGACGTTCTCGGCCGCCGTCAGCCCGGAGAGCAGGTTGAAGTCCTGGAAGACGAACCCGATCGACCGGCGCCGGAGCCGCGCCTTGTCGTTGCGCGACATCCCCGAGAGCGCAACCCCACCGACGAGCACCTCGCCGGCGGTCGCGTCCTCGAGGCTCCCCGCGATCGTGAGAAGGCTGCTCTTCCCCGACCCGCTCGGGCCCATGATCGCCACGAGCTCACCGGACGCCACCGCGAGGTCGACTGCGCGCAGCGCGTGCACCTCCGTCGGGCCCGCGCCGTAGGTCTTCGACACGCTGCGCAGCTCGAGCATGGTGCTCATGACCGCGCGCCCAGGCGTCCGCGCGACCGCGAGGTCGCTGACGGGCCCGACGCGGGGAGGGACCGTTGAGGCACCGGATGGTGCTGCAGGCGGACCTCTGCCGTGTCGAGCCAACGCACGGCGGCCTCGAAGCGGAACAGCTCGGCATCGACGACCAGAGCCAGCGCGACATCGTCTTCCGCAGCCTCGGCCTTCACGGTGGTGTAGTGCTGCATCAGCTCGATCAGATGGCGACGGTGCACCTGGATCACCTCGTGCACGTCCACGCCGGGGACCTGCACGGCGACGAGCACCTTGATCAGCAGCTCATCACGCGGCGGTTGCGTCATCTCGGGCGGGGTGCGCAACCAGTCGCTGAGCGCGTCCGACCCGGCCGCGGTGATGGTGTATCCCCGCTGCGGTCCGTCGTCGGCCTCGTCGGCTTCGACCAGGCCGTCGCGCTCGAGCCGCTGCAGCGTCGTGTACACCTGCCCGACGTTGAGCGGCCACACCTCGCCGGTCCGGGCCTCGAACTCGTGCCGCAGCTGGAGCCCGTACTTCGGCCCCTCGCTGAGCAGCGCCAACAGGGCATGACGGACGCTCATCGTCGATCTCCGGATGCTGACATACACGGTAGGATACTGAGTATCCTCCCCGAGTCAACCCTGAAGTCAACCCTGAAGTCGACCCCGGTGTCGGCCGGTTCAGGTCACTCCGAGGCGGCGCCGCGCCGGACTGGCGGCGCGAGGTCGGAGACCGGGCCGAGGTGGTGCAACTTGTCCGGGTTGACGATCGAGCGGATGCCCTGGATCTGACCGTCGGCGATGTCGGCTCGACTGTTTCAGCTTTCGGCGTGACTTCGCGTCGCCATAGCAACGCGAACTCACGCCGAAACGAGGCAGCTGGGGGAAGCCGGCCAGCGGCTGACCTCTCCTCGGATCATCGTCCGCCGGACGCCGGGCTCGCGGCGCGCTCCGCCCGCCGACCGAGCCACCAGGCCGCGCCGGCCCAGATCGTGACTGCGACCCACACGACGGCCAGCACCGTGAGCACCGCGGTGCCGTAGTGCAACGGATCGACCGTCGGGTTGTCCGGCACCTGGGCACGGCCGTACCCGCGCAGCGCCGCCCAACCGACCAGGATCACGATCGCCGTCGCGAACAGTCCGGCTCGTACGGGCACCCGAATACGGTCGGGGAGGAACCGGGTCAGCAGGAGACCGCCGAAGCAGACGATCGGCGCGACGATCGCATCGTGCAGGAGGTCGAGGCCGAGGAGGCTCAGTCCGACCTGGTGCGGCTGGGTCGACGGCGCGGCGTCGAGCAGACCCTTCACGCCGAACGCCATGATGGCGATCCCGACGACCGCGCCGATCCAGAACCACGCGCCGCCCGTGGGGACGTCCGGCTCCGCGTCGAGCTCCGCGTCCCCGGGGCTCGTCATCGAACCTCGACTCGGGTGACCCACTTGGTCTGCATCACGCCGGGGCGATCGGGTCCGATCAGCCGCAGGGGATAGCCATGGTCGATGTCCAGCTCCTCGCCGCCCACCTGCAGCGCGAGCAACGTGTCCCGGTCGTGGGACTGGCGCGCGTTGACCTCGGACGTCCGATAGCTGCGGTGCGGTTGGAGTGAGTGCACCGTGACCGATGCCCCGGGCGCCGCTCCCGCCATGTGCAGGAGGTCCACCATCCTCACTCCGGTCCAGTGCTGGGACGAGCTCCAACCTTCGACGCACGCGATCGGCAGGACGGCAGAGTGCTGGTCCATTGCCCTGAGGTCGTGAATGGTGAGGGACATCGGGCGCGCGACCTTGCCGTCGACGACGAGCCGGTAGTCGGGAGCGCGCGCCGACTCGAGCACTCCGGCGGTCCGCGCCGTCCGGTTGACGGGGAATCCCTGCGGACCGACGTCGGATCGGCGTGGTGACAGCAGCGCGAGACGGGACAGGGGACGGAACGTCTGGCCGACGGTGACGAGCGTGAGGAGCCCGCTCGTGGCGAACACACCGGCGAGGAAACCTCTCCGGTCCGTGAGCGCGTCGGCCGCGCCGATCTCCGCTTCCCTCGACGGTTCCGCCGCCCGTTCCTTCGGACGCGCCGGCCGGAGGGCGCGCACCGTGATCAGCCGCTTCGCGCCGATGTGGACGACGAGCGCCCCCATCGTGATCCACGCGACCCAGTAGTGCGTGACCGCGAAGCTGAACTTCCACGGGTACCACAGGTTGATGTTCGCGAGCCCGCTGCCGAGCATGAACAGCCCGCCGGCGATGAGCGGGAAGAGGGAGATGCGCTCGACGACGTTCGCGAGGTTCGTGAACGGCGGCCAGCGGAACAGCTTCGGATAGATCACCCAGAGCTTGGCCAGCAGGATCGGGATCGTCGCGATCCCGGTCGCGACGTGCAGTCCCTGCGTGACGCGGTAGAGCCCGGCCGGGCGCGCCGGAAGCTCGAACCAGCTCGTGGGGTGCTGGGCGAAGTGCGAGTACAGGCCGGTCACGAAGCAGATCGAGAAGGCCACCCCGAGCGCGATCCCGAGGATCGCGGCGACCCGCTCGCTGTGCAACGGGCTCGAGAAGGTCCCTTCGCGGAACGGAGCGTGCTCCGAGAGGTCGGGGACGTGGATCACCCGAGCCATCCGAACCACCGGTCGTCGTCGCACCACTCCCGCCGGACCGCAAGTCCCGCGTCGCGCGCGACATCGCCGAGCGCATCGATGGTGACGTGGGCCCACGAGAACCACGGGCCCACCGACCCGTCGGACTCGAAGCGCACTCGTTCGACGTCGGGACCTTCGCCCCGCGGCGAGAGCTCGACGAGCAGCCGACCACCCGGGCGCACGAGCTCACGGACCCGGCGCAGCAGCGTGATCGGGCAACCGCCGATGCCGAGGTTCCCGTCGAGCAGCAGCGCAGTCCCCCACCGCCCTGCCGCGGGCACGCGGCCGAAGATCGAGCGCTCGAGCACCGGCGCACCGCCGAGTCGCGCCATGGCCAACGCCGGCGGCGACACGTCGATGCCGAGCGTCACGATCCCCCGTCGCGCGACCGCGAGGACGTGCCGGCCCGGGCCGCATCCGACGTCGAGCACCGGCCCGTCCACGAGCTCCAAGAGGCGCTCGTCCGCGGCCGTGGCGGCTTCGACCCATCGGCGACCGGGGAGGCGGAGCACCCGGCCGGTCGTGGAGCGCAACATGACGCTCGTCACGACGCCCTCGCCCCGAGCTCGGGAGCCGCGTCGACGGACGCGACCGCACGCGCGAACCTCGACCCGGGAAGCCCGGCCGCGACCGCTCGTGCGTCGGTGAAGTGATCGACGTCGCGCAGCTCGGGCAGCAGCCGCGTGCACAGACCGAGGCGGCGTATCCGGTCGAGCTGCGCCCGGCCGGTGCAACAGGAGCTCATCGGAACGCCGTCGAAGATCGGGGGACCCGGTCGCGACAGGCCGAGACCCCACCAACCCCCGTCCGCCGCCGGTCCGAGCACGGCATCGACGTTCGGGAGGGCCATGGCGCGCAGCGCGTCGACACAGTGCGCGACCGTGAGCTGCGGCGTGTCCATCCCGACGAGGAACGCGGGACCGGCCACCGCCGCAAACGCGGCTCCGAGCCGCGCCCCCAGATCCCCTTCGATCTGCGGCACGACCTCGAACGCCCCGGGAATCCAGGTCCCAGTGGGTCCGTCCAGCACGAGGAGGTGGTGGGTCGCCGGCACCGAGGCGACCGTTGCCAACGTGTCCTCGAGCGCGGCCGCGGCAATGTCGGCGGCCTGTCTCGGTGTGCACGGCGGGCAGAGGCGCGTCTTCACGCGTCCGGGCTGCGGTGACTTGGCGATCACCAGCAGGGTCGCCTCGATCGCCGGAGTCATCGGAGCACCGCGGCCATGTCATGGACGGCGCGCATCGTGCCCGCGACGGATCCGGTCACCTTCGATCGTCCGATGCGCGGAAGGTAGGTGACCGGTCGCTCCTCGATCCGCCAACCCGCGTCAGCCGCGCGGAGCACCATCTCCAGGGGCCACCCGGACCGGCGGTCGGCGACGCCGAGACCGAGCAGCGCCTCACGTCGCACCGCACGCATGGGGCCCAGGTCCGTCAGGCGCGTTCCGGTTCGACGCCGGAGCTCGAAGGCGATGGCGCGGTTTGCCCACCGCGCGTGCAGCGGCCAACCCGTCTTGCCATGACGGGCACCGAGGACGAGGTCGGCAGAGCCGCCGAGCACGGGCGCGGCGACCTCGAGGAGATCTCCACCGTGAAAGGAGCCGTCGCAGTCCATGAAGCACACGACGTCCGTCGTCGCCGCGAGCAGTCCGGACCAACATGCCGCGCCGAAGCCACGCTGCTGCTCGACCACGACGCGAGCGCCGAGTCCGCGCGCGATCGCGGCGGATCCATCGGTAGACCCGTTGTCGACCACCAGCGGCCTCGCAGCAGGCGGAAGATTCTCGAGCACCACGGGAAGCGCTCGAGCTTCATCGAGCACAGGCAGCACCACGTCGAAGGCTTCGCGTTGGGGCACGGTTCGAACGTAACGACGAGCCGATCGAAGATCACGCGTCTGCTGCTTACGATCCGCGAAACTCTGCTGGCGCGGCTCGGGTGCACAGAGCACGCATCGGTACCCTCGCCGGGTGACGATCGCCGCTCCTGCTCCCGCGTTCCCGGAGGCTGCCGCGGTGCCCGCGCGCCGGCGGAACGACCTCGGCCGTACGGTGATCGCAGCCGGAGCCTGGGTGGCGCTGATCGTGATCGCGGCGAAGTGGGGCGACCATGTCGTCGCGGTCGGCGACCGGCTCCGCATCAATGCGCCCCCGCTTGCCGGTGACTACCGCACCCGCGACGGCGTGGTCCTCCTCGTACCGATCGCGGTCGCGGCGCTCGTCGCCGCGATCGGACCGAGGCTCAGTCGAGCGCTGCGGTGGGAGCTGTTGCTCGGCGCGGCGATGGTGACCGCGGTCGTCTGGGCGATCGCGCTCGGCCTCAACGACGGTTGGCGCGGCCTGACCGATCCGCTGGTTCGCCTCCAGTACATCAGGACGGTTCCGAAGGTCGGGAACCCGTTCAGCTTCCTCATGACGTTCACCGATCGGTTGCCCGGCTACAACATCCACACGCAGGGCCACCCACCCGGGATGGTGCTGGTCCTGTGGACCCTCGACCGCGTCGGTCTCGGTGGCGTCGGCGCGAACCTCGCGCTCGTGCTCGCGGGTGGCGCTGCGTCCGTCGCCGCGGTCATGGTTGCCGTGCGGGAGGTCGCGGGTGAGGCCGCGGCCCGTGCCGCAGCTCCGTTCCTGGTGCTCGCACCCGCGGCGATCTGGTGGAGCTCGGGAGACGCGTTCTTCGCCGGCGTCTCGGCCTGGGCGATCACGCTCGTGATGCTCGCAACCGGAACCGATGGTCGACGCTCCGACCGCCTCGCGTTGGCCGGCGGTCTCCTCTTCGGTGCCGCGGCGATGTTGTCCTACGGATTGGTGCTGCTCGCCGTGCTCCCGGTGACGGTCGCCGTCGCTCGCCGTCGCTTCCGTCCGCTCGTCGTCGCCGCGTTCGGCACCGGGCTCATCCTCCTCGTGTTCCTCGCCGCCGGGTTCTCGTGGCTCGCGGGGCTCTCCGCAACGCGCACCCGGTATTGGGCGGGCGTCGCGAGCCGGCGCCCGTACTGGTACTTCGTCGTCGGCAACCTCGCCGCGTTCGCGCTCGCCGTCGGACCTGCGGCGGCCGTCGGCCTCGCTCGGCTGCGCGACCGGCGGGTGTGGCTGCTCGTCGGCGGTGTGCTCGTGGTGATCGCGCTCGCGGATCTCAGCGGCATGTCCAAGGGTGAGGTCGAGCGCATCTGGCTCCCGTTCGTCCCGTGGTTGCTCCTGGCCACGGTCGCCGTCGTCACCACGCGGATGCAGCGGGGCTGGACCAGCATCTGGTTGTGCAGCCAGGCCGCGATCGCGATCGCCGTGCAGGCGGCAGTACGGTCGCCGTGGTGACCGACACTGTGCCCCATGTCCTCGTCGTGGAAGACGACGCGACCGTGAGCGAGGTCGTCGTCCGGTACCTGGAGCGCGAAGGCCTCACGGTCCAGACCGCGCCGGACGGCGCGTGCGCGCTGGCATGTGCGGAAGCACGCTGGCCGGACCTGGTGGTGCTCGACCTGATGCTGCCGGGCATCGACGGCATCGAGGTGTGCCGCCGGCTGCGCGCCGAGGCGCCGGTCCCGGTGATCATGCTCACCGCCCGCGGTGAGGAGGACGACCGCGTCGTGGGCCTCGATCTCGGCGCCGACGACTACATCACGAAGCCGTTCTCACCTCGTGAGCTCACGGCTCGGGTGAAGGCGGTGCTCCGCCGCGCGGCGGGCGCCGTGACGATGCCGGACCTTCCCGGACGGATCGAAGCCGGCGAGCTGGTGATCGAAGTCGCGGCGCACGAGGTCCGGCGTGCCGGCAACCCTGTCGCGCTCACCGCGCGCGAGTTCGACCTGCTCGTCTTCCTCGCCGCTCGTCCTCGCCGCACGTTCCGGCGCGACGAGCTGCTCGAGCACGTCTGGGGCTACACCTACGGCGACAACGCCACCGTGACCGTTCACGTCCGCAGGCTGCGCGAGAAGCTCGAGCTGGAGCCCAGCGCACCACGCCACCTGACCACGGTCTGGGGAGTGGGCTACCGATGGGACCCATGAGACGCGCTCGACCGATCATCCTGATCGTGGTGGTCGGAACCGTGCTGGCCGTCGGCACCGCGGTTGCGGCGTCGATGACCGCCGCCGACACCCTCAAGCTCTGCGGGCTGGCCGCGGGCACCGGACTGGTCGCGGTCGTCGTCGGTACGGTCGCGCTGAAGGCGCTCCGCCACCGTCCCGTCGGTACCCAGGTCGCGGCCGTCGCGCTGACGACCGTCGTCGCGCTCATGGCCGGCGCCTACATCGCGGCCAAGGCCATGTTCATCTCGAGCCACGACCTGGCGGCGCTCCTCGTCGTCCTGTTCGCCGCCGGAACCGTCGGCGTCGCCGGGTCACTCGTCCTCGGGGCGCGCGTCGAGGACGCCAGCCGTACCCTGGAGGAGACGGCGCGGCGCATCGGCCGTGGCGATCTGAACCCGCCGGACGCGCCGGCCGGAGGACCCGAGGAGCTGCGCCGGCTGGGCTACGAGCTCGCCGCGATGGAGGTGCGGCTGGCGGAGACCCAACGCCGGGAGCGCACCCTCGAGGGGTCGCGCCGGGAGCTCGTCGGCTGGGTCTCCCACGACCTGCGCACTCCGCTCGCCGGGATCCGGGCGATGGCCGAAGCGCTCGAGGACGGCGTCGTCGAGGACCCGGCGACCACGCAGCGCTACCACCGGCGCATCCGTGAGGAGGCCGACCACCTCGCCGCGCTCGTGGACGACCTCTTCGAGCTCAGTCGGACCCACGCGGGCGGACTGCGCCTGGAGTACAGCACCGTGTCACTCGGCGACCTGGTCTCCGACGCGCTCTCGGGCAGCGCTCCGGTCGCCGAGGCGAAGGGCGTCCAGCTCGTCGGGCGGATGGTGGGGCCGCCTCCCGAGATCGAGGCGTCCGCCCCCGAGGTGCTGCGAGTCTTGCGGAACCTTCTCGAGAACGCGATCCGGCACACACCGAGCGACGGCAGTGTGGTCGTGGAAGCGGGGATGGACGAGACCCGGCCGGGGTGCGTGTTCGTGTCCGTGCGGGACGACGGCGGTGGAGTTCCGGCCGCCGATCTCGCCCGGATCTTCGACATCGGATACCAGGGCGATCCGGCACGCGGCTCCGGGACGGCGGGGCTCGGGCTCGCGATCGCCAAGGGCTTCGCCGATGCACACCAGGGCGAGCTCACCGTCGGCAACGAGAACGGTGGCGCGCGCTTCACGTTGCGGCTCCCCCGGGTGCGCGCGCGATGAGGGTACTGGTCACGGGCGGGCTGGGGTTCGTGGGCTCGCACGTCGTCGAGCGTCTCCTCGAATCCGCGCACGAGGTCGTCGTCGTGGACTCGATCGAGCCGACTGCGCACCGCGAGCGCCCGCAGCTCGACGCACGCGCGGAGCACCGCGAGCACAGCGTCTGCGACCTCGATCGCATGCGCGATGCGGTGACCGGATGCGATGCGGTCTGTCACCAGGCGGCGAAGGTCGGCCTGGGCGTCGACTTCTCGGATGTGGATCGCTACGTGCATCACAACGACCTCGGCACGGCAACGCTCCTGCGCGCCCTGCACGAACGCGGCTTCGCCGGTCGCTACGTGTTCGCCAGCAGCATGGTCGTCTACGGCGAAGGGGCCTACGCCTGCCGGCGGCATGGTCGGATCCGACCCGGTCCACGGGATCCCGGCGCGCTCGCCGACGGCCAATTCGAGCCGCAATGCCCCCGATGCGGCCGCGCGCTGGTCTCGAGGTCGATCCCGGAGGACGCCTCGCCCGTACCTCGCAACGTCTATGCCGCGACCAAGCTCCACCAGGAGCACCTCGCCGAGGTGTTCGCGCTCGAGCATCCCGGCGTGACCGCAACCGCGCTGCGCTACCACAACGTCTACGGACCTCGCATGCCTCGAGACACGCCGTACGCGGGCGTCGCGAGCATCTTTCGCAACGCGCTCGCACGGGGCGAATCGCCGCAGGTGTTCGAGGACGGTGGCCAGCAACGCGACTTCGTCCATGTCTCCGATGTCGCGCGGGCCAACGTCCTCGCCCTCACCCGACCCGAACCGGTACCCGGCCCGCTCAACATCGCGAGCGGGACGCCCCACACCGTCCTCGAGATGGCCGATGCACTCGCCGACGCCGCCGGGCCCGGCGCCGCGCGCCCGCTGGTGGTCGGCGGCTGGCGCAATGGCGACGTTCGGCACGTCATCGCGTCACCGGACCGGGCCCGTCGCGAGCTCGGCTTCCGCGCCGAGATCGACTTCACGACCGGGATGCGGGAGCTCTCGACGGCCGAGCTCCGGGCGTGAAGCCGGCGACCGGTGGTGTCGCAGTCTCGGCGCAGGGCCTGACGTACGCCTACCGGCGGCGCGGCGAGGACGACGTCCGCGTCCTCGACGGGCTCGACTTGACCCTTCGGGCCGGGGAACGGCTCGCGGTCACCGGGCGCTCCGGAGCCGGCAAGACGACCCTGCTCGCGCTGCTCGGTGGACTGGAGCGTATACAAGCCGGGCGCCTCGAGGTCGGTGACGTCGACGTGTCTGCACTCGACGGCGACGCGCTCGCCGCGTACCGCGGCTCGACGATCGGGTTCGTCTTTCAGCACTTCGGGCTGCTCGGCACGCTCACCGCGCTCGAGAACATCGAGCTCGCAACGGCTGTCGCGTCCTTCCCCCGGGTCGAACGCGCCGAGCGGGCCCGATCGCTCCTCGACGCCGTCGGTCTCAGCGAACGCGCTCGTCACCTCCCGTCGGCGCTCAGTGGTGGCGAGAGCCAACGGGTCGCGATCGCTCGAGCGCTCGCGAGCTCACCCCGCCTGATCCTGGCGGACGAGCCCACCGGCAACCTCGACGACGAGTCCACCGCCGGCGTGCTCGACCTGCTCGGTTCGTTGGCCGACGGCCACGGTTGCACGCTGGTGGTCGCGACCCACGACGAGGCGGTCGCGTCGCGCTGGGACCGTCGCCTCTCCCTCGAGCGCGGAGCGCTCGTCCCGTGACCTGGCCCGACGCGTGGGTCATGGCGATACGCGGCATCCGGCGCCGCTTCAGCCGCGCCGTCCTGACCGTCGCCGCGGTCGCGCTCGCGGCCGCACTGCTCACGTCACTTCTGATCGCGGTCGGCGCGGCCCGCAATCGTGTCTTCTCGGCGGTCTCGAAGGGCGGGCCGCTCACCGGCATCCAGGTCCTGCCCAACGCCCCGGACTTCGGTCAGCTCGACAGCGACAGCGCGAAGCCCGCGAAGCCGAGGCCGATCGACGATTCGGTCCGCCGCCGCATCCAGGGCCTGCGCGGGGTGACCTCGGTCGTTCCGCTCCTGAGCACCGGCGTGTTCATCGTGCCCGCGGCACCCAAGCGCGCGAAGTCCGGATCCCGCGCCGTCCGGACCCCCGAGCCATTTCGCGGCACGCTGACCGGCGTCGATCTCGGCCGAGCGGAGCAGCTGCCGGTCACCCTGCTCGCGGGGGTGCTCCCGGCTCCAGGCGCCCTCGACGAGGTCGCCGTGACCGACGCGTACCTCCGGAAGCTCGGACTGCGGACCAACCAGTCGAGCTCGGTCATCGGCACCGAGGTCGAGCTCGGAGCCCCTCGCGTGTTCAGCGACGGCAACCGCGACGTCGCGATCCGGGGGCTGTGGACCAAAGCCACGATCGTCTCGGTCGTCGCCGCGCAGGGCACCTCGGGACAGCTCATCGGCTCCCTGGCCCAGGTGCGCGCCGCTCGGGCCTGGACCGCCGCCAGCGACACCACCGGACGGTCGGACACGGATCGGTTCGTCCGCGAAGTGATCGGCGACTCGCAGTACAGCGGGCTGTTCGTCGTCACCGCGGGGTTCGACTCGGTCGGCACCGTCCGCGAATCGATCACCCGCATCGGCTTCTCGTCCAGCGCGCCCGAGAGCCTGATCGCTTCGGTGCGCCGCTACTCGACCGTCGTGGAGATAGTGCTCACCGCCATCGGACTGATCGCGCTGCTCATCGCGGCGCTCGGCATCGCCAACGCGATGCTCGCGGCGGTACGGGAACGTCGACGGGAGATCGGCGTGCTGAAGGCGATCGGGGCACGAGACCGCGACGTCCGCAGGGTGTTCCTGCTGGAGGCTGCACTCCTCGGTCTCGTCGGTGGCGCGATCGGGACTGCGCTCGGGTACGGGCTCGCGCGTCTCGTCGCGTTGGCGGTGAACAGCTACCTGCACGAACAGGGCCTCACGGGAGTCGCGATCGGCCTGCCCGTCGGCATCATCACCGCCGGGATCATCGGCTCGGGTGTCCTCGCCCTCGTCGCGGGGACCGTGCCGGCGCAGCGAGCGGCACGACTGCCGGCTCGACGCGCGATGGGTGACGCGTGAACCGCGTACGCCGGGTCCGGCGATCTGTCGGCGTGGCCGCGACCGTTCTTGCCCTCGTCGCCGTCGGCTGCAGCGGTGGAGGCGGGAACGACGCTCGGGCGCGCCCCGCCACCGGCAAACCGCTGCGCTACGTTGCCCTCGGGGGCGACGACGCGTACGGGGGACGCCGGAGCGTGGCCACCGCCTGGCCGCAGCTGCTCTTCCGCGATCACCTCGCGGTCAACGCGACGTTGGTCAACCTCGCGAGCCCGCGCCATGGAGCTGCCGAGATCCACCGGGATCAGGTGCCGACCGCCGTCCGTCTCCGTCCGGACATCGCCACGATCACGTTGCTCGACGACCTCGAGCGCGCCTCACCTCCGCAGACGGTGCAACAGGATCTCGGCGCGATCCTCGAGAGTCTGCGAAAAGTGGACGGGATCCGGATCCTCGTCGGAACCGCGCCACCCGACACCGGTACGGCCGACGCTCGCCGCGCGTTCGACTCCGTCATCACCGCGGCGGCGCACACCCAAGGCGTTGAGATCGTCGATCTGGGCCGAGCCTCGGCGACGGACCCCGGGGTCCGAGCCCGGGAGATCGCGGATGCGTTCGCCCAAGAGCTCGCGAAGCGCGCGCCCGTAGGGATCAGTACCTGATCGTCACCGTCGCGGTGCCGAGCACGAGCGGCAGCTTGCTCGCGTCGACCGCGAGCACCTCACCGTCGTCGACCTTGCCGTTCGGCAGCGTCTTCTGGTGCAGCGTGTACGGCCCCGCGGCCTCGTTGGTGTGGTCGAGGCCGAAGTCGCTGTCGTTCGACAGGTAGACGGTCTTGCCGCCGTCCGTCGTGGCGACGCCCTCGATCTTGTCGTGACCGAAGAAGAAGCCGCTCGGCTCGGCCTGGGTGACCAGCGCACCCATGTCGAGGTACGGCGCCTTGCCCACCGGCGTGACCCCGGCGTCCTCGAGCAGCTTCGTCGCCGCGGCGGTGCCGGCCTGGCCGACGTATCCGTCGATGGACTTGCCGTTGATGAGGTACCCCTTCGGGTCACCGGAGCCGCGCACGTCGGTCGCGCCCGACAGGTCGATCACGTACAGCTGCTTGAACGTACCGGCGCCCAGGTTACCGTCGCGCTCGTCGACGAGGAACTTCGTGTCCGACAGCGCGGTGATCTCGCTGACGGCGTTGCCGGCGTGGTTCGCCGGGTCGTCGAGCAGGTAGAGGTACTCGTGCATCGCCTTCGTCTTGAGGTCGATCGTGACGATGCGGGTCGTGGTGATCAGGCCCGTCTTGGCGCCGGCGAGGTCGGGTTCGGTGAGCGCCGACTGCATGATGCCGACGAGGGTCTTGCCATCGGGCGTGACCGTGAGGCCCTCCATCCCCTTGTTCTTGGTGCGGAGCTGCAGCTCGGCCGGGAGCGGGTGAGCGGTGTCGATGTTGTGGAACGCGGAATCCGTCGCGTACGGAGCGCCCGTCACCCACGGTGAGAGCCGCTCGATCTCCCGGCCGGTCTTGTCGAAGTGCGTGATGTACGGGCCGTACTCGTCGGACACCCAGAAGGTGCCGTCCCGGAGCACCCCGAGACCCTCGGGGTCGTAGCCATCCGGGTTCGTGGGGAGGAGGTTGCCGGTCATGTCCTCGATCTTCTCGGAGCTCGCGGCGACGCCCGGCGCGGTGACCGTGTTCGGGTGACCGTTGTACGGGTTGCCCTTGACGTCCTTCAGCACGATCGGCTGACCGACGAGCTTCGCGGTCCCGCCGGCGAGCTGGAAGAGGCCGATCATCGGGTGGAAGGTCGGGTGCGCGGGGTCCACGCCGGAGTCCGGCTCGACCTTGTTGCCGTCGCCGCTGTCGGCGTTGGGCCCGCGGTCCGTGATGCCGAAGAAGAAGCCGGGCTTCCCGGGGACAGGCGCGAACGACGAGCCGAACGAGCCACCCGAGATCTTCACGCTGCCGAAGGTGTCGAGCGGTGGAAGGTTGGTCTGGAAGACCCGAACCGCGTCGGTCGCGGCGTAGGTGAACCGCACCGTGCCGTGGGAACCGTGGGTCGCGGGCGTGAACGAAAGCGTTCCGTCGGGTTGCACCACCAGCGAGCCGGCGGCCGGGTGGTCGAGCGCGCTCGTGCGGACGACCGCAGTTGCTCCGAAGTCGTTGCCGAGCACGTTGCCGCGTACGACGCCGTCGCGACCGGCGACGGCGATGTCGTCGCGGACGGCGAAGCCGTGGGGCTGGGACGCCCACCAGCCGAACGAGTCGGCGGCGGCGATGCCGGAGAGACCGACGGCTGCCGCGGCGGAGGCGGCGATGACGAGGGTGGCCCGGTTGCGGGCGAGGTGGGTTCGCATGGTGGCGCACCTCATCAGAGCCAGGTGAACCGGGCGCCAGCAGCAGGTGACGAACAGTTGTCCGGCTCCGGAACGTCCGATGCGGGGCGTCGCCGGGTCACCGAGGGACGGGACCGCCCGCGACGGCAACGAGGATCCCGATCGCGCCGGCGGCGAGAAGGGTGGTCACCACCGCGCGGCGCAGCACCACGAGCAGGATTGCGGCGGCCGCGAGGGCGGCGTACTGCCATGGTTCGGCGAGGGCCAGCGCCAGGGGAACCGCCGAGCCGAGGATGGCGCCGATCGCGGCAGGTCCGGCGCCGTCGAGGAACGCGCGGGCATGGTGGTTCGAGCGGAGCCGGTCGAAGTGGTGCGCGCCCACGACGACGAAGAGAAACGACGGTGCGAACGCGACCGCGGCGGCGAGGAGACCGCCGCCGACCCCGAAGCCGGCGTAGCCCACGACGGCGACGGTCTGTACGACCGGGCCCGGGGTGACCTGGCCGAGCGCGACCGCGTTGAGGAACTGCCCGTTGGTCATCCAGTGGTAGCGGTGTACGGCGTCGGCCTGCATGAGGGGGATGATGACGAACCCGCCGCCGTAGGACAGGGCGCCCACCTTGAACGCGACCCAGACCAGCGAGGCGAGACCACCGGCGGCGGCACCCACACCTACGAGCGCGGCCGGTGTGAGCGCTGAGAGGTTCATCCCACCGTCGTGCGCGGGCCGGGCCAGGAGCTCGACGGCACCGCACCCGAGCAGGACGAGCACGAGCCACGGCCCCAGCGTCGCGGCCGAGATCATTCCGAACGCGAGGTAGCACGCCCAGCGGGTTCGGCTCGTGTCGTGCGCCCGTCGCCAGCTCGCCGGGACGAGCCCGGACCCGGCGCGCACCGCGACCGCGGCCACCGCGGCGCCGGCGCCCGCACCGGCGCCGCGCACCCACAGCGGTGGTTCGCCGGAGAGAAACAGTGTCGCGAGTGCGAGGATCAGTGCGAGGCCGGGAACGATGAACATGACGCCACCGACGACCGCGCCCGCGTGGCCGCGCAGCCGGCGGGCGCAGTAGATCGCGAGTTGGGTCGACGCCGGTCCCGGCAGGAGATTGCACGCGGCGACGGCGTCTTCGAACTCGTCGGTCGTCAACCAGCGCCGGCGTTCGACGCACAGATCGCGCAGGAGCGCGATGTGGGTCGGCGGGCCACCGAATCCGATGCACCCGATCCGACCCCATTCGCGCGCAACGGTCCAGAGCGCCGGAAGCGGATCAGGTGCTCCAGCGCTCGGGTCGGTCAACGTGCGGCAGGTTGGAAGAGCTCGATCGGGTTTCCCGAAGGGTCGTCGACGAGCACCTGCGAACCGCCGGGCCCGACGACGATGTCGTTGCGGAACGGCAGCCCGGCCTTCCGGAGCCGGTCGGTCTCGGACGCGATGTCGTCGACGACGAGGTGGATGCGGTTCCAGCCGCCCGGCTCGGGGCGACGACCGTCGGGCATCGGCCGGCCGGCCGAGCTCGCGGGACCGCTCAGCAAGAGACGCAGAGGACCGCGGGCGACGTCCGCGAACGCGGGCGCCGCGCTCGAGAGGAGCCTGAACCCCAGGTGCGTCGTGTAGAAGTCCACGGCTGCATCGACGTCGTCGACCATGTACCGGACGTTGACGAACTCGTCAGTCATGCCTTGACCTCCTCGGTCGGGATCGAGCGATCACCGGCAGGAAAAACCGCACCCGGGTCTCGATCACGTCAGCTGTCTGCTCGAAGGCGGGGAGCGTCTGCCGCTTCGTGGTGGCGGCGCTCGACGGATCCGGCATGCTCCAGTGCGCGACCGCGGGATGGCCGGGAAGCTCCGGGCACACCTCACGCACGCGATCGCAGAGCGTGATCACGTGGTCGAAGTGCTGCTTCCGGTACTGATCGAGGTGCTTGGAGCGCTTCGCGCTCGATGTCGATGCCCCGATCACGCATCACGCGCACGGCGTTCGGATGCAACGGCTTGGGATTGCTCCCCGCGCTGAACGCTCGGACGCGAGGCCCGGCCAGCTCGGCGAGAAAGGCTTCGGCCATCTGCGATCGCGCACTGTTGCCCGTGCACAGGAACAACACCCGCGGCACCCGCCGGGACACGCGACCCGGACCGTCGCTCCCACCGTCGAGCATCGCGAATCGAAGTCCGGGGTGCAGCGCCGGACCGGTTGCCGCGATCATCTCGCCGCACCGCGCGAGATCGACCGAGTAGTAGGCCTCGCGGCGGTCCGCCGAGCTCCGGCGTACACCCACGACGCCACCCGCGCGCAAGCAACCCAGGTGATACGAGACCAGGCTCTGGGGCTCGCCGGTCGCGGCCGTCAGCTCACGGACCCGCCGATCGCTGATCGCCAGCTCGGCCAGGATCCGCCAGCGCACCGGGTTCGCCACCAGCTCCACGAACACCGGCAGTGTCGATGACGGGTCTGCCGCTACCACGCCGGCACCCTAGAGCGCCTGACGGATTCAATCAACTGGGATTGATTGATCTTGCTCAGGCGACGGCCCCGAAGAACTGCGTCCACCGGTCACGATCGACGAAGCCGTAGTGCCCGGCGCCCGGCCAGACATGGGTGGTGCAGTCCGGGAGCCGATCGGCGAGGTGGAGTGGCATCCTCGGGTCGAGCATGTCGTCGGCGTCGCCGTAGAACAGCTCGACGTGCTGCGTGATGTCTTCGGGTCGGAAGCCCCAGTCCCAGAGTGCCATCGTCATCTCGTAGATGCCTTCGCCGCCCTGGATCATCCCGGCGGTGAACGACGCCTCGAACATCTCGCGTTGCGCCGGATCCTCGAGGAAGGTGTCGCGATCCGATTCGTCGTCCTCGACGGTGGCCTCGACGAAGCTCGGGATGTCCTTCTCGGCCTTCTTGGCCGCGTAGTCCGACCCCCACCTGATGAGGTGGTGGAGGTGGTGGAGCTTCACGAGGAGCTTGAGGTCCTTGTTGATCAGGAGCTTGCCCATCCCCTGCTCGTCCAGGGGGGCGACGGGCGAGGCGAGCACGATCTTGGTGACCCGCTCCGGCATCCGGTACGGAATCGCGAGCGCGTGCGGCGACCCACCCGAGTGCCCGGCGACGGCGAACTGACCGAGGCCGAGCGAGTCGGCGAGCTCCTCCATGTCCTTGCCCCAGTCGACCATCTTGCGACCCTTCTGCGGCGACGAACCGCCGACACCGGGCTGGTCGGCGGCGATCACCCGGACCCCGAGCGATGCAGTCAGGGAGTCGTCGGGGTTGCGGATCAGCGCGGAGTCCGAGAGCCCGTGGTTGAAGATGACCGGGCTACCCCCGGGATCGCCGTACTCGTCGTACGCGAGGTCACGGCCGTCCGACAGCTCGAGGTTCTTCACGGTGTCCTTCTCCCGGGAGCGCGGCTTTTGCTTCCCGTGGTGATCGTCCGTCTTCGGGGGCCGATTGAGAGGAATCGCCCCGCGCTCGCGCACGACTCGCTCAGACGGCCCCGGGCCACTCCGGCGCCGGTTGCGTCGGTGCTTCGTACGCCGGCGCAGGGACGGGCGCGACCGGGAGACCCTCGGGAGCGGGTCGCCCGGCGCGCCAGGCCGCCTGTGCGAGCGCCCCGAGTCCGTAGATGCAGACCAGCACCCAGACGACGAACCCGACGCCGGGGATGAGCGCGGCGGCGCGCACGATGCCGAACCCGGCGAAGAACGCGCCGATGCGTCCTCCGGTGCTCGTGCTCCTCACCATCAACCGCCCGAGGACGAGCGAGCTGGCGACGTAGCCCAGGGGGGCGAGCACGTTCAACGCCGAGACGATCTCGAGCCCGAGCGGGATCCCGACGATCGTGACCAGGACCAACCCGCCGAGGATCGGCCCCGCGATGCCGATGAGCGCGCCCCACCCCAGCGTGGGCCAGAATCGCCGTCCCGCGGCCGCGGTGGCATCGGCGGCGCGCGGGAACACGAGGAGGAACACCAGGCCCAGGATGGCGACCGACACCGTGACTGCGATCCACAGGTAGATCAGGAACGCCAGGAGGAAGCCGGCGAAGAGGTTTCCGACGTTGAGGGTCTTCACGTCACCGCGGACGGTGCCGGGCGCGATGTTCGGCGCTCGTCGCGACTTGACGTCCCCGTTCACTCGAGCGCCGTCGCGGTGGTGACCCGGCCCCGCAGCGCGACGACATCGCCGTTGACGCGACCGGTGATCAGGACATCGCCGCTGACCACGAGGACGTCTCCGGTGACGAGCCCGCGAACGATGAGACGTCCGTCGCCGACCAACACGTCGTCGTCGACCGTCCCGTTGATCGTCGCCGGCCCGTCGACCGACACCACCGGACCGTTCACGACCTCGCCCGAATCGACCACGACCCCGCCGCTGACGGTGATGCGCCGGTCGGTGCGGGGCGAAGGCGATCCGACGGCACCCGCCTGCGGGGCGGACGCGGCCAGGACGGCGACAGTGAGCGCGAACCCGGCAAGCAGCTTGCGATGCATGCGCTTCTCTCCCCTGCCGTGGATCACGTGAGCCTCGCGCGTGCGGCAGGGTGCGTAAAGGCTCCCTGGAGTGGCTCCGTCAGGAAAAGGTGAGCACCGTGGAGCGATACGCACAGGTGTGCCCTCTTGCCCGCGCGCTCGACGTCATCGGCGATCGATGGAACTGCAGGCTTCGGGGACTCGTCATGAGGCGTGCCGCCGGCCCCAGCTGATGCAACGCTCGAGCTCGTCACGCCGACGCTCGGCAAGGTTGCAGCAGGACAGCTCGCCCCACGTTCGGTGGGCCGGCGGAGCCTGATCGGCGGAAGCGACGACGTCGCCACCGCTTCCTCTCGGCGATCGCCAACCCGGTCAGCCGCTGACGCGACGCGATCGCACCCGGGACCCACACCCGCACCCGGAACGGTCAGGTCCCCGCGGCCTGGCCCCCGTCGATGTGGAGCGTCTCGCCGGTCACGAACGTCGCCCGCTCGAGATAGAGGACCCCGTCGACGACGTCGCCGACCTCGCCGAGCCGGCCGAGCGGGTGAAGCTCTGCCATACCCGCATACGACGCGCGGTCCTCCGTCGTCCGGATGACTCCCAGAGCAACCGCGTTCACCCGGATCCCCCGCGACGCGTACTCGATCGCCAGCGAGCGCGTCACGGCGGCCAACCCGCCTTTCGTGAGGGCCGGCAACGCGGCGGGTCTCGTGCTGTCGGCCTTTTCCACGAGGCTGGTGGTGACGTTGACCACGTGACCGCTGCCCTGCTGCAGCATCTGACCGATGACGCGTTGGGTCAGGGAGAAGAACCCGGCCAGGTTCACGGACGTGATCGAGACGTAGTCGTCGAGCGTGTAGTCCGTGAAGGGCTTGCCGATGAACACTCCCGCGTCGTTGACCAGGCAGTCGATCCGTCCGAACCGATCGAGAGCCTGCTCCACCACGCTCCGAGCCGTCTCGGCTTCGGCGATGTCACCCCTCACCGTGAGGTAGTCGTCCTCGTCGGCCGCGCTGATGGAGCGCGAGGTGGCCACGACGCCATACCCCTCCCGTCGGAAGCCCGAGACGAGGCCGGCACCGATGCCGTGCGAGCCGCCGGTGACGACCGCCACCCTGCGGTTCGACGGCGAAGCAGCTGCGTTCATCGGACGAGGTATACCTCGTGTTTGAGGCTCGGAGCACCGCGGACTCCTCGCTTCTCGACGACGCTCGACGGCGGGACCCCGCAATCAGCAGCTTCAGCCGAACCGGATCGTGGTGACGACGACCGATTCGTCGGTCGCGGTGCGGAGGCCCTTCAGTTCGAGCTTCCAGGTCCCGGAGAACGGGACCAGCACGCTTGCGGCGTAGCTGCCATCGGTCAGCGGTGCGAAGGAAAGCGGAATCGGGGCCACCCGGCCCGGCAACCACATCCGCGCGTTGAGCTGCAGGAGCGGTGGTGCTCCGGACCTGAGGTGAGGCGTGACGACGATGGTGTCGTTGCCCGGGAGCGCCGGCTGCACCGCGACACCGAACCGCATCGGCGGCGCCGACAGGTTGGTGGTGACGGTGCGCGGTGTCGCGGCGGCGGCTTCGCGGGCCGGTTGTGAGTTCACGAGCGCGGCGGTGATGGCGAGGATGATGACGGCGAGGCCGGCCTCGACCCAGACTCCGTTGCGGAGCTCGCGCGCGTCCTCAGGATCGGCCTCACGCCGGGCTGCTCCAGGACCGAGCGCGACCTTCAACGCGGGGACGAACCGGAGCCGGAGCACATCACGGGTCGCGTACGCGGCGACGACCAGCGCGCCGACGACGATGACCTTCGCCACCAGCAAGTGCCCGTACGTCGTCTGCCAGAGTGACGCCCACGTTCCGGTCTGGCGCCATGCTTGCACCGCACCCGACAGTGCGAGGACGACGATCGCCGGCAGAGCCAGCTTCGAGAACCGCGCCGTCGCCCGAGTCGCACCCCAGAGCTCGAACGGGTCGCGCAGGCCGACCACGAGCACCACGATCCCGCCGAGCCACAACGCCGCGGCACCGACGTGTGCGAGGTCGGCCAGGAACCCGACCGGCACCAGTCGTCCGGTGTCGCCGTGGCCGGCGTACGTGAAGGTCAGGCAGCACGCAACCGCGACCGCGACGAACGCGACGTCGAGGATCACCGTACGGGCGCCGCGCGTGCGACTCCTCCCCCATGCGAGCGCCGACAGAACCAGCGCGAGAAGGCCACGCGCCAACCAGGCTTCACCGAATCGGGTGCGCGTGACCTCGCGCAGCTGGGATCTGTCGAACATGCCACCGAACCCACCCCCACGGACGTACGCGGCCTGGAGCGCGATCCCGAGCAGCGACGTGACGACGACGGCGACGAGGGCGACGACGAGCAACCCCCTCACGTCGCGACGCTCCCGAGCTTCGGGCCAACACCAGCCGACGAACGCGAGCCCGCCTACGAGAACCAGGAGGGCAAGGAATGCGGACGCGCGCACCGCGCCGAACGCAACACCCACTGCCGGATCACCGTGCGTCGTGAGCAGTGCTTGCGCGCTGGACCCGGACGACGCGGCCGCGCCCACGCCGAAGCTGAACGCACCCTGGATCGGATGCGAGTCGGCCGAGACGACCCGCCAGGTCACGACGTAGGTGCCGTCGGCGAGGCGGGGCAGCGGGGCTCGGACCGTGGTGTCGCGGGCGCCGTGGCCGATCGCGCCGACCTTGACGGCACGGCCCTTCCCGTTGAAGAGCTGCACCGACTGCGAGTTCACGGCGACGCCTTCGTCGAAGCGCAACGTGACCGACTTCGGCGGCGAGTTGGCGGGCAGCGCCGAACCCTCCGCGGGCGTCGAGCCCTGCAGCGTCGCGTGTGCCCATGCCGGCGCGGCGAGTGCTCCGACGATGACGAACGCCGCGGCCAGCACCGCGAGGAGGCGCCCGACCGCACGCCGGACCCCGAAGGGGTTCCGACGCGCCGTCGGAGTCAACGCGCCTACTGCGGGGCGTTCGTCCGGTGCGTCACTCCGAACCATCGGAACACACCGTGACTCGGGTGCCGATCTTGGTCTCGTCGATCGTGTTGTATGTGCCGTCCGTGCAGGTCACCGCCGGGTTCAGGTGGGCGAAGACACCCTGGCTGTCCTCGTAGCCCGGCAGGACCCACACGTGCAGCAGGGGCCCGGTCGCCTTGATCAGGTTGCCACCCACCGCGTTGCACTGCGCCACCGTGGCGTCTCGGTCGGCACCGAGTGGAGTGTCGATGCCATTCACGCCCTGCGTGATGCAGATGTTCTTGTGCTGATGCCACACGTCGTTGGGGCCGATGAACCCCTCCGGGTTGGCGACCGAGGCCGAATAGAAGAGCCCCGCAATCGGTGAATCGGGCTTGGTGCCGTCGTAGATCCAGGCGAGCGGGTGGCGGATCTGGTCATCGGTCAGGTGGGTGGCGGTCGCCCCGTACCCGTAGTTCGCGTACGAGATCATGTGCGTACCGAGCCCGGGCGAGAACGGTCCGGCGCGGTGGAGTCCGGCCCGCTCGGCGTCGGCGAGCGTCGGGTACTGCAACGCGGTCTCCCGCGAGATGTTCATCTCGCGGGACAGCTCGCGACGATCGCTCACGCTCATCGCCTGCTCGAACCCGTGGCTGTGCTGCACGCCGTTCTCGAGCTTGGCGAATCCCCGGTCGTCGACGGCGGTCTGTGCATTCGCGGCTGCGCTCGAGATCTGCGCCGGCGTCACGAGTGGTCGTTGCGCGCGGCCCGAGCTCGAGTCCGACCCCTGCCCGATCAGGAATCCGAACGCCAGCGCAAGGATCACGGCGACCACCCAGACGCTCCGCGTGACCATGCCGGATCGTCGATCGCGAGGAGCGGGCGGATCGTCGGGGGGTTCGATGCCCCACGTCTCCCGACCCGCGATTTCCCTGCTCTCAGTCGTCGTCATGACGCTCCCCCCGGAGATGTCCGGGAAAACCTACCCGCGTCAGCGGACGTGGGAGCCCGGGCGGACGATCTCGGCCAGGAGGTCCATGGAGCGGAGCCACGCGTCGAGGTCCTTCCGCCATGGCGCCGCAACCATGTGCTGGACGCCCGCGGCCTCGAACGCCGCATTCTCCTCGTTGATCAATCCGGGATCCATCCCCTGAGGATCCCAGCCGGTCCGGGCCGAGATGGTGAAGGAGGGCTCGGGCCGGTCCCGTCGGAGGCGCTCCACGATCGGGACGAGGTCCGGCGGCTTCAGGCCCACGACGTGGAAGCCGTCGCCCTTGGCAACCGCGCGCCGGAACGACGCCTCGACCCCGCCGCCGATCCAGATCGGGATCGTGCCGGCGGGCTTGGGCAGGAAGCGGATCGCCTCGAGGTGATGCCCGGCGCCGTCGAACGACACGGGGTCGTCTGTCCAGGCGGCGCGGAGAAGATCGAGGATCTCGTCCATGCGCCTGCCCCTCGTCTCGAAGGACTGACCGAGCGCGTCGTACTCGCGCTTGCTCCACCCGATGCCGGCCCCGACGATCAGGCGCCCCCCGCTCATCGCGTCGACGCTCGCGAGGTGGTTGGCCAGCCAGACCGGGTTGTGCTGCGGCACGACGAGCACGCTCGTGCCGAGCCGGACCCGACTGGTGACGGCCGTGGCCCAGCTCAGCGTGGCGAACGGGTCCAGGAGGTACGGCGAGGGATAGGTCTGCTCGGCCGGATGCACGATGTGGTCGCTCACCCAGACGTCGCGGAAGCCGAGGTCCTCCGCATGCCGGGCGGCGCGAGCGATCGCGTCTCCACTGGCGACCCGTCCGTACTGAGGGAGGTGGATGCCGTAGGTCATCGCCATGCGGTGATCATCCTGTCAGCCCGCGCCGGCGAGGTCGGGAGGGACATTCGGTTCCCGACACCCTGATCCACGGCTCGAGCGCCGCGGGGTCAGAGGTCGATGACGAGCTCGGTGGCGGGACGCGAGCAGCACAGGAGGAGGTCGCCGACGGCCGGCGCCTCGAGTGGCTCCGGGGCGTAGTCGACCGTTCCATCGAGGAGACCGGTCTCGCACGTGTGGCAGACGCCGGTGCGACACGACCATCGCACCGGCACGTCACACGCCTCGGCCAGCTCGAGGATGCTTCCCCACCGTTCTCCCCAACGCACGTCGAGACCGGTCCGCACGAACGAGATGAGCGGCCCGGATCCCGGTGCACCCTCGGGCTGGTGCGGCGGTTGCGTCGGACCCGCGACGACGCCGGGCCTGATCGACCCCTGCGCACCGAAGATCTCGGTATGCACACGTCCGAGAGGAACCCCGAACGCAGTGAGCCCCTCGCGCAACGCATCCATGAACGCGGTTGGTCCGCACAGGTAGTAGTCGCCTTCGACGGGCGCCCCCGCCGCTTCGATCGCCTCCGGCGTGATGCGACCGACCGCGTCGTAGTCCGTGTCCGCACGATCGGTCGGGCCCGGGCGGCTGTACCAGACGCGACGGTGCACGTGGTCGAGGTCGTCCAACAGCGATGCCGCCTCTTCGGCGAATGCGTGCTCCGAGCGGTTCCGCGCGCCGTGGAACCACCAGATCTCCCGACTCGAGCGGCGGTCGTGGAGCGTGTGCAGCATCGCCAACAACGGTGTGACACCGACGCCGGCGCTGACGAGCACGACCGGCCCCTCACCGTCGTCGAGGATGAACGATCCTCGTGGGGCACCGACCTCCAAGCGATCGCCGACGGCCACCTCCTCTCGGATGATGTGGCCGGCGGCACCATGGGGCTCCACCTTGACCGCGATCCGGTAGCTGGCGTCGCTCGGAGAACCCGAGAGCGAATAGCTGCGGAGCACCGACGGGGCGTCCTCGCCCCGCCCCAGCCTGAGCGTGATGAACTGCCCGGGTCGCGGCGGGGCGATGGGCTGACCGTCGCCGGACTCCAGCTCCAACGAGACGATCTCGCGGCTCTCCGGTCGCTTCGCCGCCACCCGCAGCGTGCGAAAGCCCGGCCACGGCGGCGGAGGACCCTGCGTCGTCAGCCCGGCGTTCCCTCCCCCCGTGGAACCCCCGAGCTGCTCGTCGAGGAGCGCCTGGAGTGACACCTGCCAGCCCGGGCTGAGCGCGGGAACGCGGAGCGTGCGCCGGAGCTGCTCGACCTCGTGATGACCGGCGAGGTACAGCAGCGCGTTGACATCGGCGACCGTCATCCTCTCGCTCCCGGTCGCGACCTTCACGATGTCGTCACCGGCTTGGACGTCGCCCTCTTCGAGCACGCGGAAGTAGAAGCCCGGTCGGCCGTGCTGCACGAGGAGCGCAGCCATTCGCGGCTCGTCCATCCGGATACCGACCCGATAACAGGTGACCCGCGGCTGGGTGACCTCGAAGAGCGCCGAGCCGATGCGGTACCGGTCGCCGATGCAGACCTCGTCGTCGCCGAGCCCCTCGACCGTGAAGTTCTCGCCGAACTGCCCGTAGCTGAAGTCGTCGCGCTTCAGCTGCTCCTGCCAGTACCGGTACGAGTCGAGCTGGTAGACGAACACCGCTCGCTGCTCGCCGCCGTGTCCCTTCAGATCACCCTGCCCGTCGCCATCGACGTTCAGGTGCCGGACCGCTCGCGACCCATCGACCTCCGTCTTCCAGATGCCGGTGACGACGGTCTGCCCCCGCCACGTGATCTCCCGAGGAAGCCCGACGTTGACCGAGACGAGCGTCGCGGTCGCACGTCGCCCGTGGTCATGAGCTGGTGAGGTTGCAGCCGGAGGGTCACGCCGGGGTCCGGCCGAGAAGTCGTCGCGATCAGCTGACACGCCTCATTGGCCCCCACGGATCGGCCGCTCCCGCGAACCTAGGGGATTGTCACCCTCGGGCGGTTGCGACATCCAGGCTGTCGAGGAGCACGCGGACGCGCGAGCCGATCTCGTCGCGGATGGGGCGAACCGCTTCGACGCCCTGCCCGGCCGGGTCGTCGAGCACCCAGTCCTCGTACCGCTTCCCGGGAAAGAGCGGGCAGGCATCGCCACAGCCCATCGTGACGACGACGTCGGCGGCGCGCACGATCTCGTCGGTCCAGGGCTTGGGGAACTCGTCGGTGATGTCGATGCCGATCTCCGCCATCGCGGCGATGGCGGACGGGTTCACCTCGTCGCCGGGCTCGGAGCCGCCGGACCAGGCGATGGCACGATCACCGGCCAGGTGGTTGAACCAGCCGAGGGCCATCTGGGAGCGCCCGGCGTTGTGAACGCAGAGGAACAGCACGGTGGGTACGCCGGCCTGGGTCTTGCCTTCGACGAGAGCGAGCGCCTTGAGCCGCTGCCGCGCGAAGCGCTCGGCCAGGAGCGGGAGAAAGGTCGCGATGCTGGCCCGGTCGGCGAACTGGTCGTAGCTCGAGACGAGGAAGCGTTCGATGGTCTCGGCGCCGAACTCGCCTTCGAACTCGATGGCGAGCCGGCGTGCCGCGGATCGCAGCGCGAGGTTCTGCTCGATGGTGAGGTTCTCCGTCATGGTGCGCTCCTTCAACCTTCGGCCGTGCTGGAGTCGTGGGGAATCACGAGGTCGGCGGCAGGGACATTCGGGTTCAGGTAGTGGCCGAGCGCCACGCCGAGGAGCCCTCCGATGATCTGGCAGACGATGAAGCCCGGGATGCTGCTCGGCGCGATGCCGGCGAACGTGTCGGTGAGCGATCGCCCGATCGTGACTGCCGGGTTGGCGAAGCTGGTCGACGAGGTGAACCAGTACGCCGCGGCGATGTAGCCGCCGACCGCGAACGCGGCTGCCGACGCGCGTCCGGAACGGACGACACCGAGGATCACGAGGACGAGCCCGATGCTCGCGACGACTTCACCCAACCAGAGCCCACTCGACGAGCGGGTGTGCGTCGAGAGCGTGACCGCCGGGAGGTCGAACATCAGGTTCGCGACGATCGCCCCGACGCAGGCTCCCGCGACCTGCACCACCATGTACACGCCGGCGTCGCGGGTCGAGATGCCACCCAGGATCCGATCCGCGAGCGTGACGATCGGATTGAAGTGCGCGCCCGAGACGGGTCCGAGGGCAAGGATCAACGCGACGAGTCCGGCGCCCGTGGCAATCGAGTTCTCGAGCAGCTGCAGTCCGATGTTGTGCGGAGACAGTCGCTGCGCATAGATGCCGGATCCGACCACGATCGCGACGAGGAAGGCGGTGCCGACCGCCTCAGCGGTCGCGCGACGAGCGAGGTCGTTGCGCATGGCGGGACGATCGTCTCCCCGGAGGCCGACGATCAGCAGCAGCGCGCCGCGGATTCGGGTGCACTCGCGCAACATATCGCGTCAGTTCCCGGCTCCGCGGACCGCAGCTGACCGGCGGGCATCTCGACATCGGCGAGCACGGTGTAGATCTCCCACGGTTCCGCATCCGGCCCGTCCACCCAGACCTTGTCCTGGAGGGCGAAGCAGCACTCGACCTCGTCCTCGGTCGCGGTCGCGAGTCCGTCGGCGGCGAGGCGGGCCTGCGCGTCGGCGACCGCCTGGGTGCTCTCGACTTCGACGCCGAGGTGGTTGAGCGTGCCCGGCTCACCGTTGCCCTCGATGAGCACGAGCTTCAGCGGGGGCTCGTCCACGGCGAAGTTCGCGTACCCGGAGCGGATCTTCGCCGGTTCCGTCTTGAAGAGCTTGCTGTAGAAGGTCACCGCGTCGTCGAGGTTCGAGACGTTCAACGCGAGCTGGACACGAGACATCAGATCCTCCGAGGTGTACATTGACGTCTGTCGATGGATCCACTCTCGCAAATCTATCGACAGATGTCAATGAGTCCTCGAGGAGCGCCGCCGATGACGGGTCCCGGAGCAGTCCCGAAGACCGAGGCGTGCTGCGCGTCAGTGCTCGCCGCCCCACTCGACCAGCGGGCGGCCGAGAACCTCGCCGGCATGTTCGCGGCGCTCAGCGATCCGGTCCGGCTTCGGCTGCTCAGCCTCATCGCGGACGCCGGCGAGGTGTGCGCGTGCGACCTGCTCGAACCGCTCGGGAAGTCGCAGCCGACCGTTTCGCATCACACCAAGGTCCTCGCGGAGGCCGGTCTGATCACCGGGGAACGGCGGGGGCGCTGGGTGTGGTGGAGCGTGATCCCCGAGCGCCTCGGCGAGATGCGCGACGCGCTGGCAGCCGCCGGGGTGGCTGTCTAGCGAGGGATCTCGTCGTCGGTGCCGGAACGCCTCTCCCGGTGCCGGTGCCGGTGGTGGATGTCGCTGACGTGTGCATGGGAGTGCACGAGCGGTTGATGCACATGGGAATGGCTGTGCGGCTCGGTCGCGTCCACGCCGGGTCCGTGCTCGTGCCGGTGGTGCTCGTCGTGGACGTGGCGGTGATCGTGCTCGAGGAGCGCGTGCGCGTGCGCATGCGCGTGACGGTCGCGGACGAGCAGCACGACGCCGAGTGCCATCGCGAGCGCCGCGGCCCCGTCGGCGGCGTTCCAGGACTCGGCGAGCAGCGGCACCGCAAGGAGCGCGCCTGCGAATGGCGCGGTCGAGAAGACCGCGGCTTCGCGAGCCGCCCCGAGGGCCCGCAGCGCATAGGCGTCGAGGAGGATGCTGACGCCGTACGCCAAGGCGCCCAGGGCCAGAGCGCCTACGAGCGGACCAACGGCCGGCAGATCCTCACCGCGTAGGAGGGCGAGGCTCACGTTCACCGTGGCCGCGACGCCCGTCTTCACTGCGACGATCTGGAACGGATCCCGTACCGACAGGCGCTGCGTGAGGTTGTTGTCGATCGCCCAGCCGAGGCACGCGCCCAGCACGAGGACCGTGCCGACGAGGTCGAGATCGGCGGCACCGCCTTGGAAGCCGATCACCGCCGAGCCGGCGAAGATCACCGCCGAGCCGAATGCGGCCCGGCGGCCCAGGTATTCGTGCAGGATCACGATCCCGACCATGAGCGTCAGCGGACCCTCGACGTTCAGGAGCAGCGACCCCGCGACACCCGGAAGCCGATCGAGTCCGAGCATGAGCAGCACTGGCGCGCCGATGCCACCGGCGACGACGATCCCCGACAGCGTCGGGACGTCGGAGCGGCGAAGACGCGCCTCGCCCCGTCGAGATCGAACGAACGGGGCGATCGCGAGGAACGCGCCCAGGTACAGCAGACCGGCGAGCAGCTGCGGGCTGATGTCGTCGAGCAGCACCTTCGACACCGGTGCGCTCGCACCGAAGAGCAGCGCGGCAGCAAAGCCGATCGCGTACCCGGAGGGAGCCCGTCTCACCTCACGACGGTAACGCTCCGGGGCGCCATCGAGCCTCAGAAGTGGTCGAGCAGGTCGACGACCGTCGAGGCGTCCTGGCCCAACATCACCTTGCCGACGATCTGCATGTGGCTGCGCCAGTGGTCCTCGGCGGCCTCGCCGTCGCCGGCGTCGACGAGCTCGAGCAGGCGCCGCTGTGACCGGATGCCCCGACGCCGGACCGACACCGATCCGACAACATCCTCGTCGCGGCTCACCGCGGTCACGGCCCGGGCAACGATCTCGTGGAGCATCTCGGCGACGATCGTCAGGGTCTGGTTCCCGGCCAGTGCAACGAGCCTCACGTGAAACGCCGCGTTGGCCACACCGAACGCGTCCGGGTCCTCGATCGCCTCTTCCTCCTCCTGCACCAGCACCTCGAGCTCGCGCCGCGCGCTCTTGCGGCTCCGGGCGCGGGCGAGCGCCTTGGCTGCGATCGGCTCGAGCAGCGTCCGCGCTTCGTACACGTCGGCCAGCTCGACGTTGCGGGCCTGCAGGACCAGGGCGGCGGTCCGGGCCGTCATGCGCTGGTCGGGCTCGTGCACCACGACGCCGCCTCGTACACCGCGGATGACCGACACGAACCCCTCGGCCTCGAGGATGCGCAGCGCCTCGCGCAGCGAGGGACGCGAGACGCCGAACCGCTCGACCAGGTCGGGCTCGTGCCCGAGGGAATCACCCTCGGAGAGCTCGCCGGTGACGATCAGCGTCCTCAGCTCGTCGGCGATCTGCTGCGGCTTCTCCCGAGCCGGCTTCGATCGCTCGGCGACTGCCATGGCCGCTCGCTTTCTCGCCGTCGACTCGGTGGAGTCTCGTCGCGATCGAGCCATCATCGATTCCCGAAGAAGCCGGACGCCGCGTCGTCATGGAGGAGCGACTCCGGCAGTCGCTTGGGCGACCAGGCCGAGGTCATCAGCTCAACGGCCCTCGAACCTCGGTGGGCGCCGTTCTCGGAACGCGGTCAGACCCTCCTTGAAGTCGACGGTGCGCGAGGACAGCTCCAGCCCGTTGGCCTCGGCTTCCATGGCCTCCATGAGCGAGCCGGTGAGGGCACGGTGGATGCAGCGCTTCGTGAGACCGAGCGCGACCGTCGCCGCCGAGCCGAGTTGCTCGACGAGCTCTGCCACTGCTGAATCCAGCTCCGCGTCGGGGACGGCTCGGTGGATCATCCCCCAGTCGGCGGCCTCGCGACCCGAGACCTCGCGGCCGAGCATGAGGAGCTCCTTGGCTCGGCCGAGGCCGATCAGCCGTGGCAACAACCAGGTCGCCCCGCTGTCGGGCGTGAAGCCCCGCTCGAGGAATGGTTCCCAGAACCGGCTGGACTCCGTTGCGACCGCGAAGTCCGCAGCCAGCGCGAGCTGGCACCCGAGCCCGGCGGCCCAGCCGCCCACGGCACATACGACGGGCAGTTGGACTTCACAGAGCAGCCAGACCAACCGATGTGCCTGGACTGCCGTCCGCCGTTGGATCGCGCCGGTTCGTGGTCGCGGGGCACCTGCATCGCCGCGATTGGTGGTCACCCAATCGGCGCCGGCACAGAACGTGTCACCGGAGGACCGAAGCAGGATCACCCGGACGGACTCGTCGGTCGACGCGGCCTCGAGTGCTTCGATCATGCCGGAGATCATGGCGACGTCGAGCGCGTTCTTGCGCTCGGGGCGGTCGAGCACGAGCTCCAGCACCCCGTCTCGGGACCGGATCTTCACTCCTGCGCCGGGCGCCTCACCCGGAGTCTTGTCGTTCATCGCCGCCTCGTCGCGTCGTGCCACACGCAGCCATCAGGGAGAAGCATCTAGAATCCCACCACGGCATCGGCTCCGAGCGCGGCTTCCCGGGCCCAGCCGTAGTCGGGCTTGCCCGTCACGTGCCGGCCGATTCGGTCGCAGAAGCGCACCGCCCGCGGCGCCTTGAACCGACCGATCTGGTCGCCCACGAGCTCGCGGACCGCCGAGCCGGTGAGGTCGGCGCCGGGTCGCGTCTGCACGAGCGCGACCACCTCCTGACCGAAGCGCTCGCTCGGTCGGCCGACCACGAGCGCGTCGATCACGTCCGGGTGCCGGCGCAACACCTCCTCCACCTCCTCGACGAAGATCTTCTCGCCCCCGCTGTTCACCACCATCGAGTCCCGTCCGAGCAGCAAGATCGTGCCGTCGGCCTCGACGCGGGCGCGGTCCCCGGGGACCGCGAACCGGGTGCTGTCGAGCTCGGGGAAGGTGGTCGCGGGTCGCGGCCGGATCATCGAGATAGCCGATCGGGACCCTACCGCACCGGGCCGTCCACCCCAGCTCGTCCTCCCCGGGCGCGAGCACGCGGGAGCGGTTCGCCGACAGCACGGTCGCGCCGTCTGCTCCCTTGAACCGCGCGGTCGCGGTCCGTGCGGTCGACGCGCCGAACGCCATCCCGCCCGTCTCCGACGCGCCGTAGCCATCCATGACCACGACGCGCGGCAGAAGCTCGAGCAGGGCCTCCTTGTGGTGAGGGCTCGTGAACGCGCCGCCGGTCGCCACGACGACGAGCGACGACATATCGAACTCGCTCGCGCAACGCCTCGATGATCGGGTGCACATGGGCATCGCCGACCATCGTCATGAGGGTCACCCGCTCTCGAGCTGCGGTGGTGAGGACTGCTGACGCGTCGAACGACATCGCATCGTCGTGGAGCACCACGGTTCCGCCCAGATGAAGCGCGCTGAAGGTGGTCCACTGTGCCGCCGCGTGCATCAGGGGCGGGATGGCGAACCACACCTGGTGCTCCCGGAGGGCGCCGGCGCCGATCGACGTCGCAGTCGCGTGCTCGACCCCGCACATCGCGGCAACGTACGCGTCACCCTGGCGCCACAGCACCCCCTTCGGCCGTCCCGTCGTGCCGCCGGTGCAGACCAGGTAGAGGTCGTCGGGAGAGGTCGCGGGCAGGGCGACATCCGGTGCGCCCAGGATCGCGTCCTCGTACGCCGTGCTGCCGGCGAGTGGAGCGATCCCCGATCCGTCGTCGACGTGGACGAGGACGCGGTCGTCCAGATCGGTCGCCGCGAGCAACGGCGCCAGTCGACGGTGGTACACCACCGCTTCGGCGCCGATCTGGTCGAGGAGCCCCGCAACCTCACCTGGCACGTAGTGGTGGTTGACGTTGAAGGGGACGGCTCGGGCCCGGAACGCGCCGTACATCGTCTCGATGTACTCGGGGCAGTTCGAGAGCAGCACCGCCACCGGGCTCTGCCCGCACTCCCACCGAGCCAGGTCCTTGCGTTCCCGCCGCACGCCGAGGCCTCGATCGACGAACCACGCCGCCAACGCGCGCGTGCGCTCCCGTACCTCGCGATAGGTACGACGCGAGCCTTCCCACACGAGCATCTCCCGGTCGGGAACTGCATCCGTCACCGCGTCGATCACCCCGGCGAACGACCATTCCTCCACCACGGTGCGAGCGTAGCGACATAGATCTAGATCTTTCAACGCCCGGGGACCGGTGCCGGCATCGCCGGCGCTCGACCGACTCACTCTCCGGATACCTGTCGCGCGAGGCTGCAGCATGACGGGCTCGAACACCGATCGGTTCGATCTCGGCCGGATCCACGACCCAGAACGGCGGGAGCCGACGTGAACCAACGTCCAGGCGAGGGAATGCTCGACCCGTGGGTGGCCGAATGGTTGGCGTCGAACCCGTTGCTCGGGTCGCCGATCGAGGACTTCTCGCCCGAGCTGCTCGAGCTCTCTCGAACCGTCTCGCTGGGAGCGCCGACGGTACCGATCGCGTGTGTCACCGACGAGACGGTCGGCGACATCCCCGTTCGCATCTACGTGGACGACGGGCAGCCGACCGGCCTCGTCGTGTACTTCCACGGCGGTGGCTTCGTCATGGGCGGGATCGAGGTCATGGACAACGTCGCGCGCGAGCTCGCGCACACCTCCGGTGCAGCAGTCGTCTCCGTGGGGTATCGGCTCGCGCCCGAGCATCCGTACCCGGCCGGGCTGGACGACTGCGACGCCGTGACGAGGTGGGCACAAGCCAACGCCTCCCGCTTCGGGTTGCCCGCGCGGTCGGTCGCGGTTGCCGGCGAGAGCGCCGGCGGGAACCTCGCCACCGCGGTGGCGATCAGGCTGCATCAGTCCGGCGCGCCTCGCCTGGCCGCCCAGGCACTGCTCTATCCGGTCGTCGGTGGACGATCGACGACCGGATCCCGAGAGCAATTCTCCGGTCTCGTCATCTCCGAGGAACAGACGAGCTCCTTCTGGAAGGCGTACAGCAAGGGCCGCGACCTCGATCACGACCCGTACGCGGTGCCGCTGCACGCCGACAGCCTGACCGGGCTGCCACCGGCGCTGATCGTGCTCGGGGGCTGTGACATGCTGCGCGACGAGGGACGCGCCTACGCGCAACGACTCCGCGAACGCGGATGTCGCCGTCGATGAGATCTGTTACGCGGGCCAGCCGCATGGTTTCATCAACCTGGGTTTCCCCGCATCACGAGCCGCGCTCGACGAGACCGGACGTTGGCTCCGTGCGCAGCTCACCACGGCCGACGAGTCGAAGTGAGCGGCCCGGTGATCGCCGCGATCATCCAGGTCCGTCCGTAAAGGTTCGGACAAGGGTCGCGCAGCAAACGGCGCGGCGTGCCGGAGGCCGAGTGCGCCGCGGTCAGGATCGCCGCTTCGAACCGGTTCGGAGACGGAGGCTGACCGTTGCTCGCCATCACATCCATCCGGGGGCTCCCTGCGCACCCACTCTTCGCGCACGTCCCGGTGATCCTGATCCCCCTCGCCGCGGTGGGCGCCGTCGCGATGCTCTGGCCCGCGGCTCGCGAGCGGATCGGCTGGTTCGTCGTCGGCATCGTCTTCATCGCGGGCATCTTCAGCCAGCTGACGATCAGCGCCGGGCAGAGCCTCAAGCCCTACGTCCGCGAATCGGCGCTGCTCCGCGAGCACACCCGGATGGGTGAGAACATCCGGCCCTGGGTGCTCCTGATGTTCCTCGCGCTGGTCGGGGTCATGCTGCTCGCCCGGCGCGCGCGTCGCGAGACCGGATCTTCCGGGACCGAGCCGGGGACGGGGCGTCGGTCCTACGACGCGTGGAAGCTCGCGACCGTCGCGGTGGCTGCGTCGAGCGTCGTCTTCTCCGCGGTGGCGACCTTCTGGATCTACCGCATCGGTGACTCGGGAGCCAAGGCGGTCTGGACCCCCACGCAGGTCCGCATCGACCACGGCCAGGTCACCGAGCGCGGACTCGACGGGTGATGTCTCGAGTCGCCTCGGTGGCGAGGTCGGGGACGTCGACGAACTCTCGCGAGCCGTGATCTCACGATCCTCGAGATCGACTTCGTCAATCCCGACTGGGCGCACGACCACTCTCCCCGCGCAGCACGTTCGTCCATCAGCCGTCCGACGGGCGCTCGCGACGACTCGCGATCCACCACGTCCGAGCCGGTCCATCCCGCGCCCGGGCGCCCCCCAGGGGCCTCAGCCATCCTCGTCCGGGAGGTGGCACACCGCCTCGACGTTGTTCCCGTCGGGATCACGTACGAAAGCGCCGTAGTAGTTCGGGTGGTACTCGGGCCAGAGCCGTGGTTCGTGCAGGACCTCGGCGCCGGTACCGACAGCGGCATCGAAGAACGCGCGTACCGATGCCCGGTCAGAAGCCACGAAGGCGAGGTGCGACTCACGGAATCCGGTTCCGGTCGCCTGTGGGCCGACCCAGAAGTCAGGCTTCATCGGCGCGCCGAAGCCGATGACTTCGCCGAAGTCCATGACCCGGCTGCCGCCGAGGGGACCCAGCACCGCGTCGTAGAACGCCGCGCTCGCGGGAACATCGGCGCACTGGATCGAGATGTGATCGATGATCGTCATACCGCCAAGGTTCGCGCCGGACGCAACCGCGCCGCAGGGTCCAAGGTCCCGAACCAGAGCCGCTCGGGATCGAGTACCCCTACGTTGCGACGAGCTCGGCGAAACGGGCGAGCGCGGAGTCGGCGCGAACGTACGACCCGAGCGCGAACCCGGCGTCGTTGACCAGGTAGAACCCGAGGCTCGACTCTCGGTCGAGGCCGCCGTGCGTTCCGGCGAGGCGGCCGCCACGTACCCAGGCCCCGACCACCGCCGAATGCCATCCTCCTGCCCAGGTGGGCCCGAACGAGAACAGGACGTTCGCGCGGCTCTGGACCCGGTCACCGGTCAGCGCCTCTCGGAGCCGGCGCAGCGCGTCCGGGTAGTACCCGGACATGCTCGCTCGAAGCCACTCGTCGTCCGCGGCATAGCCGTCCCCGTCGAGGGCCCCGTCATCCTCGATTCGCCGGCGCGCGTCCGCGAGCTGTAGAGGATCGCCGCCCAGGTCGTCATAGCGGTACCGCGTCGTTCCGATCGCTCCCCGCCAACGGATGCGCGCGTGCCCCGCTCGTGCGACGACCTCGACCGTGTTCGACGCAGGTGAGAACGCGGCGAGCTCGACCGCTTCGTGACCGGCGACCGCAGCAGCCGCCGCGCCGGCTCGATCGGCATTCTGGAGGAACAGCGCCCCGTAGTTGACCAGTCCGAACTTCGGGGCCACCACGTCGTCGGGCGCTCGGAGCTGTTCGACGACATGCAGACCTGCATCGCGGAGCAGGCGGTCGAGACCCTCTGCATGATGGATCTTGGCGTTTCCGCAACCGTGGTCGGAGAAGAGCACGATTCGCAACGGACGATTCCTCGCCTGCTGGTGTCGCGCGCACAGCGCGACGAGGCGCTGGTCGATCTCGATGAGCAGCTCGACCATGTGGTCGTCCCCATGGATGTGCATCAGCCCGTCGGTCGCGCCGATGTACGCCAGGAACACGTCGGGCGTCGCCTCGAGCATCTCTCGTTCGATCTCGTCCACCGCGTGACGGGCGGCGCTGCGGGGGGAGACGTAGTTGGCGAGTTCTGCCGCCAAGCTCCGGTGCGGCAGGTCGAAGAACTCGAACCACGGCGGGCGATCCCTCGCGTAGTCGAGGACGCCGCCGCCCACTGTGGCGTTCGCGGTGGTGTCGAAGTGTCGGAGCTCGTAGCCCATCGATGGAGGTACGCCGAATGGTTCGAACAGCGAGGCGAACGCGACATGGGTCACCGTCGGGAACGGCGCCACGACGGCGGAGGGCGCCGCCCACTCCGCGAAGGCGCCGCGCCGCCGAGCTGCCTCGACGACACGGAAGGGCACCGCGTCGAGGGCGATCATGAGGGTCCTCGCGCCCTCGTTGCTGCCCGTGAGCGGCATGCGTGCAGCGTACGCGCGGTCGCGCGGCGAGGACCGAGCACGGACGGTCCAGTCGTGTCATCCTCAGCGCATGTCGAGCAACGACGATCGCTTCCTCGACGCACATCCCGACCTGGGACCGGCTTGGTACCGTGCGCTCAGCGCGGTCGTCGGGCGCGCGGTCACCGTGCCCGTCTTGCGGCGGTGGCGGCCGTTCGCTCGGCGCCTGCAGGCCGTGACCAAGGCGTCGGGACGCGTCACGGTGCTCGGAGTTCCGCCCGTGAGCCGTCCGGTGGCCACCACCGGGATCACGGTGCTCTGCGCCAACCTGTGGCACGACTGGCCGCGCCACCAACGACTCCGCGAGCGCCTGGAATCGTTTGCACGGCTGGCTGCGTCCGTCGACGCCGACATCGTCCTGCTCCAAGAAGTGGCACGCACGCGGACCCTGCACGCCGACTGCTGGCTCGCCGAGCGGCTGGGCCTCGCGATGACGTCCGCCCGGGCGAACGGCGACGTCGAGGCAGTTGGCTTCGAGGAAGGTCCAGCGATCCTCAGCCGCTTCCCGCTCGGCGAGGTCCGCCTTCGGCTGCTGAGCCACGGCTCCAATCCGCTGGTTCGCCGACTCGCCATCGCTTCGCACCTCGATACGCCGCACGGAGCCTTGCTCGTCGTCTCGACCCACCTCGGCCTCTGGCAGCGTCACAACGCCGGGCAGATCCGTCGACTGCGATCGTGGGTCGCCGGCATCTCCGGGGGTGAGGCTGCGGTCATCGGCGGCGACTTCAACGCGCCCGAGCACATGCCCGAGATCGCCCGCACGGGCGAAGCGTGGACCGACACATTTCGTCTCGCGCACCCCCACGCCGACGCAACGACGCACAGCCGTTCACGGCCGTTCAGCGCGGTGCTGCACCGGAGGCTCGACTACGTCTTCGTGCAGCAGCCGACGACGTCGCCCCCGTGGCGCGTCCTCGAGTGTCGTCACCTGGACGCGCCCGACGGTCCGCACTCCGATCATCGAGCCGTGCTCGTGCGTCTCGCCCCCTCGCCTTCGCGGTCCTGCGCTCCGCTCGCCCCGTGAGCGCGGGTCCCGAGGGCATCACCGGCGGGGCTTCATCGAGGTCAGGCGCCACGTTCCGCGCTCGGTGTAGGTGACCTCATGAAGTGGCGCGGGCGCCGGTGAGACCACCGTGATCGAGCGGAGCTCTCGAAGCGGCAATCCGTCCGCCGCCGCCATCCACAGCTCTTCGTGCTGGGAGCCCGACTGACCCCCGGTGAAGGTGACGTCCTGTGCGAAATGGAGCGCGGCGATCCGCTGCCCATCGATCCTCACGGCCGTGGGGCCGACGAACTTCAGGATCCCCCGTTGGAGCATCTCCGACTTCGTGGTCTCGGAACGGCCGGTGCACCGGACCGGCTCACGATGACCGGGGCGGCTGGCGGGGTCGAAGAGCACGATCGCCGGACGGCAGGTCACCACGCTGTGCTCGCTCTGGGAGAGCGCACCGAAGTCGAACTTCTGGTCCACCGTCCCCCCTCTCTCCACCAGCCGTCCGTTCACGGCGCAGCGCCGCCAGGTCTGCCGATGAAATGAGTTGTATTCGATCTCGAACGTCCAGCACCCGTCCGCGTCTCGCCGCACCGTGCCCGGCAGGCGCCCATCCTGTGACTGATGGGTCGAGAGGAACGAGAGCTTCTCCTCCCCGGTGCCGGCATAGACGTAGACGCCCGAAGCCGGCCGAAGCGTCGCAGCGCTCCGGCCCGCCGGCGAGCCGGACCGGAAGCTGTCGACTGCATCGCCGACCGAAGCTCGCGACGGCCCCCGATTGCTCCAGACGACGAGCGCCACCGTCACGGCGATCCCGACGAGCGCGAGCGCGACGAGCACTGCAATCCATCGCCTTCGTCGCCGGGGTCGCCGCCCCGCCGTCTCCTTCTCGGCGACCGGACCCAACGTACGCATCTCGATTCTCGATCCCCCCGGCCGCGCGCCTACGCCATCCGGCGGAGCTCGGCATCAATGTCGGCTTCCGTGACGGGGCCCCGGTAGTAGTCCCAGAGACCGAGCACCAAGCCGATGCCCCAGGCCGCCAAGACCCATCCGGGCCAGAAGTAGCCCGCGCCAGTCGCGGCCCAGATGCCGATGAGGAAGGCATTCACGACCACATACGCGACCAGACCACCCTGCAGGTTGCGGCGCTTCTGGATCCGCTTCCGCGCCGCCTGCCGCTGGGCATCAGCTTCCGGTTCCGGAACCTCGGAAAGATCGGCCATCGTCCGCCCTCCTTCTCTGTCTGCATGACCTCGCCAACGGAGTAGACGACATGCGGACCGGCGGGACTAGGGCCATCGGTCCCGAGTTCTGGTGGCGGTCCCTGGTGTCGAGTCCGGAGCTCACACACTGCCGTTGGAGCCGGAGAGCGGAGACGAAGGGCACCGTGAGCCGTCGCACCACCCGCTGCGAACGATCGAGTGAGGTCCGCGTCAGTCGCGGTCGGCTGAGCTCATCAACCGGGTGATCTCGGCCTGGTCGTTTGCAGAGGGAGTCCCCCAACCCGGTTCGTACCCGAAGACGTCTTCGGTCCGTCGCGCGCCGAAGCGGTCATCGATCAGCTCGAGGTGATCGAGTGTGACGAGCGAGGGATGGGTTGTTCCACAGGCGCGGCTCAGCTGCAACAGCTCCTTGCGCATCTGGATCAGGTAGTTCGCGCAGCGCACGGATTTCAGCGCAGGATCGAGCCCGCGCTGCAACCACGCGTTGTTCGTCGTCACTCCGGTCGGGCACCGGCCCGTGTGACAACGCTGCGCCTGGATGCAGCCGATCGAGAGCATCGCTTCGCGGCCCACATTCACCGCGTCGCAGCCGAGCGCGAATGCGAACAGCGCGTTCTCGGGCAGACCGAGCTTCCCGCCACCGGTGAACACGACGTCCTCGTGCAGGCCCGCCTCCGCGAACACCCGGTACACCCGTGAGAACCCGACTTTGAACGGCAGCGCGACGTGATCGCTGAAGACGAGCGGCCCGGCGCCGGTTCCGCCCTCTCCGCCGTCGATGTCGATGAAGTCGACACCGCGCCCGCCCGCGGCCATGTGCGACGCGAGGTCGCGGAAGAGATCGAGCTGGCCGACGGCCGATTTGATCCCGGTCGGAAGCCCGCTCTCCGCGGCGAGGAGCTCGACGAAGTCGAGCAGGCTGTCGGCGTCGTGAAATGCGGTGTGCGTCGAGGGGCTGCAGCAGTCGACTCCCTCGGGCACCCCGCGCATCGCGGCGATCTCGCGCGTCACCTTCGCCGCGGGCAAGATCCCTCCGAGTCCGGGCTTGGCGCCCTGGCTCAGCTTGATCTCGACGAGGCGGATCTCGGGATGGGCGGCGATCACGTCACGAAACCGGGAAAGGTCGAATCGGCCCTGCGGGTCACGGCACCCGAAGTAGCCCGTGCCGATCTGCCAGACGAGCTCACCGCCGTGCTCGTGATACGGGCTGATGCCGCCCTCCCCCGTCCCCTGGAGGCTCCCGGCCAGAGCCGCGCCCCGGTTGAGCGACTCCACCGCCTTCGCGCCGAGCGATCCGTAGCTCATGTTCGAGATGTTGACGACGGATGGCAGCCGCAGCGCCCCGGCCCGACCGCGCGCGCCGCCGCACACCTTGGCGGAGGGCACTCGGAACTCGGCGTCGAAGCCGGGATCGCCGGGACGCGGCTCGGGGCGCGGAAAGGCGGACTGCTTGATGATCAGATAGCCCGGCGAGAACTCGAGGTCGTTGTCGGTCCCGAAGCCGACGTAGGTGTTCCCGCGCTTGGACGCGGTGTAGATCCAACGGCGCTGATCTCGGCTGAACGGCTTCTCGGCGTCGTTGTCGACGACGATGTACTGGCGGAGTTCCGGACCGACCCCTTCGAGCAGATACCTGAGGTGTCCGATGATCGGAAAGCTCCGCAGCAACGCGTGCTGACGCTGCGTCAGGTCGTACACCAGCACGGCAGCGACCAGCACCGCGACGACAACAAGCACCCACGTCCACCAGGTCACGCGCTCGTCAGGCCTCCCGTGGCCAACCTAGACCGGGCCCGAAGGTCGACTCGCCACCCTGCGCGCCATCGGGGAATGAGCGGCTCGGTCATCCTGCCGTCGAGACTCCGAACACGGCAAGCAGCGTCAGAGCGAGGCTGCCGTAACCCATGGCCAGTCCAGCGATCGCGAACGCCCATCCCCGCCTCCCTTCGCGCTCGCACTGCCGGAGACCGATATGCGAGACCACGATCGCGACGAGGGCGACGGGAGACAGGTACGAGAAGACCAGCGGAATGCTGAAGATGCCGAGCATCATCCCCGCGACTGCCGCTCCACTCATGTGCGCGCGGCGCCGGCGGATGCTCCGATCGAGCGGACGGCGTTCGGCGACGCCGGCCGAAGCACACTCGGGGAGCTCTCGAACTCCGGGGTCGTGGAGGGCCGCTGTGCTCGGAAGGTCGGTCGAGATCGTCATGTGCCCGTCCTCACTTTCGTAGCTCGTCTCACTCATCCGAGCGTGCAGCCTCGACGTCCTGAGCTGTAGGGGCTTTCGTCACCACGGCCCGGGACATCCGCAAGGATCCGGTGCGGGTGCGGTCGAGCCCACGAGCGGCGTCATTCCCTTTCTCCGGACGGAGTTCAGGACGTTCGGCTCTACCAGTTCAGAGCTCGGGCGAAGGAGACTCAGCGCCTGAACGACATGGATGCGAGGTGAGCTTGCGTATGGAGACCCAACAGGAGCGGGACGAGTTGGAAGTGAGCCGCATCGTCGTGGGTGTCGACGGCTCCCACGGGTCTCATGCGGCGTTGCGATGGGCACTCGAGCAAGCCGCGACCACAGGCAGCGACATCGACGCAGTGCTCGTCTACGACTCCGGTCTTGCCTGGATCGACGTCGGATCGGACTACCAGGATTCATGGGTGCACCACGCGGCCGAGCAGGCGCAGACGGTATTGAGTCGTGTTCTCGAAGACGTTGCGCCCGAACCGCGATCGGTCACGATCCGCGCGATGGCCGTCGAGGGCCAGCCGGCCGACGTCTTGGTCGAGCTCGCGGGAGATGCGGACGAACTCGTGGTCGGGACGCGGGGGCGAGGCGGTTTCGCGGGGCTGCTCCTCGGATCAGTCAGTCAACGGTGCGTGGAGCGGGCGCCATGCCCGGTCGTGGTCGTGCCCGACAGATAGACGACTCCACCGCGCCGTTCGCGACGCTCATGCTCTGACGACCAGCACCGGACAGGGCGAACCATGCACTACTCGCATGGCCACACTCCCGAGCACGACGCGTCCAAAACCTTTGCGAGCGTGCGTGCCGACGACGACGTAGGACGCCGGGAGATCGGTGGCGAACCGAATGATGGCGTGCACCGCATCCAGATCCCGCACGACGGTGCTCTCGGCCGGCTGGCCGAGAGCGGTGAGCGCGGCACGGGCGGCTTCGGCGCCGGCGCCATCGCCCGGCCAGCCCATGGTGTCGACCTCCGGCGCGAACGGCACCGGTGCCGGGGCAACCACTTCGATCACCTGGATGCCCAGAGACAGAGAAGACGCGAGTGCGGCGGCGACGGGTGCGATCGCGTCTGCGGTGCGGGTGGTGTCCACCGCGACGACCACAGCCGCGCCCGGTTTCGGATCCGGTGCGGTGTTCGGGCCGACGAGGAGAACCGGCTGCTCTGCCTCTCGAACAACGGCCTCGGCCACGCTCCCGAGGATCTCTTCACCAAGCCCGCTCCGTCCGTGGGTGGCCATGCAGATGATGGAACCGGGCTGATCCTCGGCGACCAGGAGAATCGCGTCAGGGACACCGCGGTCATAGATGACGGTCGCCCGGACATCGACGCCCTGCAGCTCCTGCTCGAGGTGTTCGAGATACTCCCGCGGCTTGGATCCCTCTCGGTCCCACATCGTGGTCACCAACGTCAACGGACCGCCCGCGGCGACCGCACGAGCGTGCGGGATGGCCGCTTCAGCCCGGGCCGATCCGTCGAGCGGAATGACGACCGGAGGCATCTACGCCTCCCCTCCGCGCACCAGCACGACTCGGCACGCGCTTCCAATCTCGACGACCACACTCATGACCGCTCTCCAAAAGAGTGCTCCGATGAGGTTGAGCAAGGTGGTCTTGCCGCTCCCCGACGGCCCGAGCACGACCACGAACTCGCCGGCTCCGATCGTGAGGTCGACGTCCTCGAGCGCGGTGACGATCCCTCCGCCCACGGTGTACCGACGGCTCACTCCGTCAAGCTCGATCAGGCCCAAGGTCGGGGCGACCCAGCGCTCAGGCGCCGACGCGCGCCGGCAATCGCGAGCCCGGGATCGTGGAGGACTGGCCCCGCCTGCGCCGCGCGTCAATGGTCTCCCCGAGCCGCAAAGCGAGCTCGCGAGTGGAGTCGAATCGGTTGAGGTAGCTCAGGAAGTCGGAGAGATCCATCGGGTGCCCCTTCGGTCGTGCGGATACCGTGCCACCAGCTTGGGACGGCGCTCCGGGAGCGGCCAGGGCCGGAAGTCCCGGGTTTGTGCCCGATGGTCACCGCCGTGGCGCCGAATGGCGCGGCTGAGGACTTTGGGCCCTGGCCCGCCCCGCCGGGCGGGTGTTGGGTGCGGGCAACCAGAACTCGAGCACGGAGCGCTCCTCGCATGATCGACGACCGACCGGGCAACGCGACAGAGTCTCCGGCGGTCGCGCGCCCGCGCGGGGAGGCGGAGCAGGTGAGCGAGTTCGAAGAGCTCGACGCGGCGATCGCGGATGCTCGAGTGGCCCGGGACCGTCACCGCGCCGAAGCGATGCGCCGCCGAGCCGCCGGCGCGGCCTTCCATCAACGCTTTCGTGAGTGGGCGGAGACCGTCGGGGCGCCGACGCTCGAAGAGGTCGCCGACCACGTCCGGGCCCGTTACGAATACGCGTCGGTGCACGTGCACCATCCCGACCAGGGCGCCGGTCATCGCGAGAGCGTCGACCTCAATGTGAGCCTGATGGGCAAGTACGTCCAGCTGTCGTTCCGGGCCGTTCCGGAGCTTGCGGTCGGCGTCTCGGAGAACCACGGAGTCGAAACGACCGAGCCGCTCGAATCGCTGACCGCCAACACGATTCGACGCCGTGCGATCGACCTCGTCACTCGAGCGGTCGCCAAGGCCGGTCAGTCCGGAGAGGAGGCATGATGCGCGCAGCAGTGGGTGATCGCCTGATCATCAAGGGCCACCATTTCGGGGAGCCCGACCGGGACGCGGAGGTCCTTGAGGTCCACGGGGACGATGGCGGGCCACCTTGGCTGGTCCGCTGGAGCGACGACGGTCACGAGGGCCTCTTCTTCCCGGGCTCCGACGCGGTCGTAGAGCACTTCGCGCACCATGCCAAGAGCAAGAAGGAACGGCGCGACTGATAACTGCGACCCGTAGCGTTGCCCGGGTCGATACCGAAGTCTCGACGCCGAGCAACTGGCGAGCGCGTCGACTTCGCCTGCAACAACGCCGTGACACGGCGCACCTGAACTCCAGCTGGCTCGAATCGCGACAAGCGCGGCGGTCGCGGCCGTCGTTGGCATGCCCTCGGGAGGGCTGGAGCACGTGTGCCTCCGTACCACGATCCCCAGGGTTCTACGAGTGCGGCGACGTGACCGTCGCTCCACTGACCGGTTCGCAAACACTGACCTGTGTGGTGCGGGCGGGTCACCAGCGTCCGTCAAGCGAGAGCACACCCGTGCGTCAGCTGAAGTTGGGTGCGTACGACGGCCGCCCATTTGGCCGGTAGACCTGGATCGTCACCCCCTTGGTGTCGGTTCGCGACCGGATCAGGTCCAGGGCCGTGTCCGGTCCGTCGGCGGGGAACAGTCGCGCGCCCTGCCCAAGGATCACGGGAACGATGAGCAGCGTGATCTCGTCGACAAGGTCGTCGTCGAGCAACGACCGAATCAGAGCACCGCTGCCATGCACCTCCAGATCTCCGCCCGGCCTGGCCTTCAACTCGGCGATGGCCGGCGCGAGGTCACCGGACAGAACCGTCGTGTTCGCCCATCGCGGATTCGTGAGAGTCGTCGATGCGACGTACTTGGGCTTCTCATTGAGTGCGACGCCAATCGGGTGTGACCGCATGTCCGCGATCGTTCCCCAGGTCTCGGCGAACATCTCGTAGGTCGACCGACCGAACAGGAAGCCGTCGGCCCGCTGGTAGGTCTCGGTGATGAACCTCGAGGTCTCGTCGTCGAACACCCCCATGGCCCACCCACCGCGCTCGAATCCGCTCCTGCGTTCCTCGTCCGTCGCGTGGCCGTTTCCCTGCATCACGCCGTCGACAGTGATCTGTGTCATGGTCGTCAGCCTCATAACTCCGTGGTCCCTTCCTTGAAGCGCCGCGCGTTGCGTGACCGCTCGCGGATGCGAGCGACGTCCATGCCGAACGGATTCACCCAGAAGTGGTCGCCGAGCTCCGGGTCGCGGGCGGTGATGTGGCCCGCCACTCCCTCGTCGAAGCCGGACCGCCCGAAGAGTCGGAAGGCCGCTGCGAGACGCTGGCGGCGGTGGCGGCGCTCGTCCCCCACCGACGTGCACCCGGAATACGCGAAAGGCTCCGACACCGACGTCGCGGTAGCCGCTCCCATGCGAAGACCACCTCGTTGGCTGAACGGGCGTTCAGCCGGGACGGTAACGTTCCGCCCCGGCTACTGTCAATCTGTTCAGGTTCCCATTCAAACGTTCAGTCAGGAGTCGGGATGACGAGCACGGCGGTTCGGGACCCGGATCTCACCGCCCGGGCGCGCATCCGGGAGCGGGCACTCGCGCTGTTCGCGAAGCAGGGTGTCGCCGCCACGCCGCTGCGAACCGTCGCGCGGGCCGCCGGGGTCTCACCGGCACTGATCATCCACCACTTCGGATCGAAGGCCGGTCTGGTCCGCGCGGTCGACGACGCGGTCACGGAGACCTTCCGAGAGCAGTTCGCCCACGTCGACCCCGACTCGAGTCCCGACGTCTTCTCGGCCCGCGCCGGGGAAGCGTTCGCGGCCGTGGTCGGCGCCAACCCGACACTCCGACGCTACCTGCGGCGCTCTGTTCTCGAGGGCAGTCCCGACGGCGCCGCACTGCTCGATCGGCTCTTCGCCTGGACAACACGAGGACTCGAGACCCTGGAGCGTGACGGAGCCATTCGGCCCGGAACCGATCCGACGTGGCGGCCCTATCAGGTGCTGTTCGTCATGCTCGGCCCGCTACTCCTCGAACCGCTCCTCGAACAGCATGTCGGTGCCGACGCGTTCGACCCCACCGTCGTCGCCGCGCGCTCCCGGGCGAACTTCGAGTTCTTCGCCCATGGCCTCTTGGCCGACCCGCCAGGCGAGCAACGCGCCCCATGAAGCTGCTGCTCTCCGACGGATCCGGCCTCACCGCGCGCCAAACCGCGACGATCCTCGCCGGCAAGGGCCACGAGGTGCACGTCGTCGCCCCCGACCCGATCTGCCTCGCCCGCTGGACTCGACACGTGCGGCGAGTGCACCGCGTGCCCGCGTTCGGACTCGATCCGCTCGGATGGTTCGACGCCACCGCGGCCATCGCGCGTGACGGCGGCTTCGACGTCGTCGTGCCGACCCAGGAGCAGATCACCATCCTCTCCCGGGAGGCCGCACGGCTCGGAGTAGCGACCGTCGTGCCCCCCTTCGAGGCGCTCGTGCAGGTCCAGGACAAGATCTCCGCCGCGGGCACGCTCTCCCGACTCGGCATCCCCCAACCCCTCTCGTGGCTCGCCTCGAGTCCTTCAGAGCTGCTCGCCGTCGACGACTTCCCGGTGTTTGTGAAACCACCGATCGGCACCGCGGGAACCGGAATCGAGCACGCCCGCGACCACGACGCCCTGCGAACCGTCGCAGACCGGATCGAACGCGCCGGCCTGTTCGACCAGGGACAAGTGCTCGCGCAGCGAGCCGTGGCCGGACCCCTCGCGATGCTGCAATCAGTCTTCGACCACGGCGAACTTGTCGCGTTCCACGCGAATCTGCGGGTGCGGGCCGGTTCCAACAACGGCGCGGCACTCAAGCGCAGCATCCACAGCCCTTCGGCACGCGCCGCGATCGAGCACCTCGGCAACGCGCTTCGCTGGCACGGTGCTCTCTCCGCTGACGCGATCCTCGCGGACACCGGACCGGTCCTCATCGACATCAACCCTCGGCTCGTCGAACCCACCAACGCGCGGCTCGCAGACGTCGACCTCGTGGGCGCCCTCCTCTCAGCCGCCCAGGGAGAGACCATCGCACCGATCCCCACCGGTCGCGAGGGCGTGCTCACGCACCAGACGCTGATCGCCATGCTCGGCGCCGCGCAACGCGGCGAAGGACGGACCGGCGCGCTCCGCGAGCTCACCCAGGGTGTCCTGCACACCGGGCCGTACCGCGGGAGCCACGAGGAGCTCACCCCCGCACGTCACGACCCGCGCGCCGCCCTCCCGGTACTCGTCGTCGCGGCGGCCCTCACGCTACGACCCGCATGGTGGCGCGCATTCTCGGGCGGCGCCGTCGAGAACTACGCCCTCTCGCCCGCAGCCTGGAGAACCATCACCGGCCACTGAGCGGCGAACTGGACTGGACGATTCTGCGTCCGAGTGGCTACATGTCGAACACTCTGCGCTGGGTTCCGCAACTGCGATCCTTCGACGACTGGGCCCGGGCACACGTCACCGAGTTCGCCTCGGCCGTCTGGCTTCGCAGCCAATACGATTCGGTCGCCCTCAGCCTCGCCACGTCTGTACACACGCTTGTCGCGTCCGCATGTCTACCGTTCATGCGGGGTTTCAGACGCGGTCCTCTCCACTCCACGTCCAGCGTGGAACCTCGCGGAGAGGATGGAGCTCGCTCTCGGCCTTGGCGCGCGAGTTCTGCATGGCGACCTGCGTTCCGAACTCGACGTGTTCGAGCACCGCGGCGCGGAACTCGGGGTCCTCGGGCATCTCGGCGACGTCGAGCGCGTCCCGGTACAGCTCGACGAAGCGGACGCGTTGTTCCTCGCTGATGTTCAGACCGCGATGTACCTCGATGAGGTGGGTGAACCCGCCGAGCTCCCTGCTGAACCGATCGGGCCCACCGAAGGACTCGGCGGTGAAGGCGGTCAGTGTGTCGATGTGGCTCGGCTTTCCACCGTTGAACACCGGAGCGAGCAGTGGATCTTCGAGGACGCTCGCGTAGAACGTGGATTCGAGTCGGTGCAGTCCGTCGTGGCCTCCTGCGAACTCGAAGAGCGATGGCATGGCGTTCTCCTCTGCGCGACCCGGACGCACGTCCTCGCGTGTCGGTGAACGACGCGGATGCCGGCTTCCGTCGGAAGAAGCGTACGCGGGGGAGCCTGCTCATCAAGGAAGGCGTGCCGGTGAAGTTCGTGAGCGAGCGGCTCGGGCACTCCAACATCGCCTTCACCATGCAGACCTACCAGCACGTCCTGCCCGGCATGCAGGCCGACGCAGCACGCACCACGGAGGAACGACCGGACATCGACGAAGGCCCAGGTCAGTGACCTGGGCCTTCGTCATCCCATCCAGTGCCAACGAGCCCCATCCCGTACCAAGGATCCCGTGAGAAATCGCGTGAGAGGTCGCGATGCGAAGCGAAACGCCTCAGCGCCCCCGCGGGTGAGATCACCGTGGCCTGACGTCGGCGTTAACGGCGGCGCGTCTTGACGGGTGGCGGGTAGACCGCTGACAGCAGTCGCATCAGCTTCGGGAAGGCGGGCGTGAAGCGGCCCTCACCCCACCGCACGTCGGGTTCGTTGGCGAATGTCTGGCTGAGCACGCCGGTGATGAGGGTCGATACGAGGTAGACGGCTTCGTCGGAGTCGGCGTCGGGGCCGAGTTCGTGTGCGCGTACGGCGTCGGCGAACGCCTGCCGTTGTATGGCGACCATCTCGAGGCTGGGCGCCATCGCTTGGGCTGAGGGTTCGAAGCTCGGGACGGGACGCCAGAACAGCAGCTGCGCGACGGCTCGGTTGGCGAGCGCCCATCGGCCGCTCGCTTCGAGCCCCTTGGTGAGTGCGTCGAGGCCTGGTGTCGCGTCGGCCATCGCGGCGCGCATGACCTCGAGGTGGGCGCGCTGACCGCGCTGGAACAGGGCGTCGTAGACGGCCAGGAGCGACGGGAAGTACTTGTAGATCGAGGGCGGCTGCACGCCCAGACGGCGAGCGACCTCGGAGACGCTCAGACCGTTGACGCCTTCTTCGAGCATCACCGTTTCGGCGATGTCGAGGATCTCCTCGATCGTCTCCTGGCGCCGTCGAGCGCGACGGTCGGGCGTAGCGGTGGCGTGGGCCGTCACGTCCGTCGGCATGCGACAACTGTAGCACAGGTTCTGCTTGACAGCAGAAGCTACGACCTTTAGCTTGTAGTAACTATCAGGTGAGGAAAGGAGTGGGCGATGGCCCCGAAGAACCAGCGCTGGTGGTTGACCCAGGACCGCGATTCCGTCCTCATCGACGCGCCGGCCGAACGCATCTACGACCTCGTCGCGGACATGCCCCGCATGGGCGAGTGGAGTCCCGAGTGCCAACGAGTCGACTGGACCGACGACAGCGACGGACCCGTACCGAACGCGACGTTCATCGGTCACAACCGGGGCGGCCCTTTGGGGCTCATGAAGTGGTCCCGACGCGGGCGGGTGCTGACCGCCGATCGCGGGCGCGAGTTCGCGTTCGTCACCGAGGAGGGCGGCCGCGAAGGGACAGTCTGGCGCTACCGTTTCGAACCCGCCGGTAACGGAACGCGTGTCACCGAGTCGTACGAAGTCGAGTGGATTCCCACGTGGGCGCGGATCGTCGACGTGCCGACAAACCGTCACCGCGAGCTGGTCGAGTCCATGCGCCACACGCTCCAACAGCTCAAGACCGCGGCCGAGACCTCGATCACCGCAGGCGACGAGTCGTGATCACCACCTATCGGGCCGCGCCCGACATCGACGTGGTGAGCTCCACCGCAACGATCGCTGACTTCGGCAGCCTCGCGATCAACGCGTTCGTGATGCACGGCGACGAACCCATGCTGGTCGACACCGGCACAGTCGTCGAGACCGACGACTTCATGACCGCGCTGCGGACGGTCATCGATCCGACCGACCTTCGGTGGATCTGGCTCAGTCACACCGACTTCGATCACATCGGGTCGCTGCACAAGCTGCTGGACGAGAACCCGCAGCTTCGCGTCATCACCACCTTCTTCGGGATGGGGATCATGGGGCTCTCATCGACACCGCTGCCGCCGGACCGGGTGCGCCTCGTGAACCCGGGCCAGCGAGTCAGGATCGGCAACCGCATGCTGAAGGCATTCAAGCCGCCGGTCTACGACAACGCGGTGACGACCGGCTTCTACGACGAGACTTCACGCGCGCTCTTCAGCGCCGACTGCTTCGGCGCGCTCTTGCCCGACATCCCCCAAAGCGCAGCGGACATCTCCGAAACGGACCTGCGCGACGGCCAGACACTGTGGGTCACCATCGACTCGCCCTGGATCCACAACGTCGATCGCAAACTGTTCACCGAACCCCTCGCACAGATCGGCGAGCTCGACCCCGAGATCGTGCTCAGCGGCCACCTCCCACCCGCGCCCGGCGCCATGCTCGACACACTGCTCGACACACTCGCGCAAGCACCCGACGCCCCGACGTTCGACGCACCCGACCACGCCGTGCTCGAAGAAATGCTCGCCGGGACCACCACTAGCACTGTCGACTGACCTACCGACCATGCGCCGGCCAGCACTTCGCACGGGCATCGCGGAGCGATGCTCGCCCGGATCGGACGCCGTGACCACCGAGCCGCCGCCTACTGCGGCGCGTTCGGAGTCGCCGACATCATCGGGACCTCCACCATGCTCGTCGCCGCCGACCTGGCCATTGCCGGCTACGTGCACCGTGGCCGTGCCTCGCTCGACGTTGTGAACGGACTGTGGGTGAGCCGAAGCAGCAAGAACCCGCCGAGCGAAGCCCGACGGGTTCTCGAGAGACACCGATGGTGCCAGACGGTGGCGGGGGCAGGACTACGACATCGCCAGGTGCCGGTCCAGGGCGGTCGCGATTGGCGACCGTTTCGTCGTCGTCGAGTCGGTCGCCGTCGCGGACGTGCCGTCGCTTGGTCATGGCCGGCTCACCGCAGGCCTGCCTTGTCGAGCACGGCCATGAACGAGGGGCGCCGCCGGTTCCGCTCCCGACCCACGGGCCACGCCCCGGTCGCGGTGCCTAGGGTGAACGAATGGCCGATCCACTCCTCGACGCCATCGAGAACCTCTCCCACTTCCACCGGGAACACGAGAAGTTCTACGCCCAACAACCCCGCCGGCAGGCGGTGGACATGCAACGCCACTCCCGCACACTGTGCGCTCTCGCGGATCGGTGGTCGACGGTGACCGTCGAAGCTCTCGACGCCTTCAACCCCTACGAGGGCAGTGTGGACCTCAACACCTCCGACGCCACCCAACTCGACGGGGTGCTGTTCATGGAGGGCGAGGGGGAACCGGTTGAGGTGACCCGGATCAAGCGGGACCTCCGGACCCTCGGCGACGACTCCATCGAGACCGGCACATGGCTCGCCGCCGCCATGGAGAGCACCTGGGATGCCGCCACCATGCTGCTCACCTACCCGCAGCTCGCCGACCTGCTCGGAGACCGGCACCGCATCATCGCCAACGACTGGCACGCCGCCTCCATGAGCGCGCTCGCCGGACGATCGCTCCACCGCTCCGTCGACCTCCTGGACCGGATCGACCTCACGCCCGCCGCACTGCGAGAAGACCTTGCCGGGGAACGTTCCGTTCCCCGCTACCTGTACTCCGCCGTCGAACTGATCGACCATGCCGCCGATCTGCTCAGTGACTCCGCCGGACTGGCCCACGACAACGAGCCACGGTGGCGGCGCTTCCACCAACGGGTCCAGTCCATCTCTTCATCCCGACGCTCATCTCCCTGACCCGTCGCACCGCCGGGTATCGGCTTGCTGTCGTTCACGGGACGGTGATGTGCCGACGGGCTTCTGCCGATCCTGCTTCCGGTCCCGACCCCCGGGACCGGAAGAAGAGGTATCGCCATGAAGGGCTGGCCGTCGGGTGCCACGTCCTGCGTCGTTTCGTGCTCGCCGATCGCCCTCCCCGCGTTCGTCCTGGGCCGCGAGCGCACGTCAGCGAGACCCACGGGATCATGGCTCAGGCACTCGCTCCTGTGTCGTCGATGGGGGAACGAGCACGACGGGGCGGTTCGCGCGGTTCACCAGCTTGTGGGCGGTGCCCCCGACGATGAGGTCATGAAGGGCCGCGTGCTTCCGTGCACCAGCGACCACGACATACGCATCGAGCTCCTCGGCGATTCTCAGCAGCTCGGCCGCCGGATCGCCACGAACGAGCTGAGTGTGATACTCGACATCGGCATCGCGCAGCGGCTCGGTCCAGAGATCGCCCAGCAGACCCCGGAGCTCGTCGAGGTAGGGGTCGATGTCGATCTGGATCGCGGAGAACTCCCAGAGTGCTGCGCGCGACTCGACGTGCACCACTTCGACTCTTGCGTCGATCTCGCGTGCGAGTTCCGCGCTCCATTCCAGGGCCCGACGACTCCCCTCTGATCCGTCGGCACCCACGACGATCACCCTCTCCACTCGCGCACTCCCGTCATCTCTGGTGAAACGAGCTGGCCGCCCTCTACCCCTCGAGAACTCACCGACCGCGATGACGTCGTCGTGGGGGCGATGACATCTTGCTTGTCGGAACCGAAGCGAACGGTCGTGGCCCGACAACGGTGGAAACCTGCGCGGCGTCGGCGATCATCGGGACGGGCCGGGGACGAACGAGATGTCGAGCTGCTCCATCTCCATCTCGATGGTGATGCGTCATCGCACTCGACGTGAGCGGAAAGCCACCCCGGACGGGCGAGCCCCTCACCGCCCACCTCGCGCCAATCGACATGGAGTGCACAATATCCGGATGACACACGTGCCGTACCACCCGCGCACGGTACGGCAGCGTGTGCGAGGTCGTGGGCGACTGCGGCTGCGAGACGCATCGGCGATGGCGATCGGTGGGATGATCGGCGGCGGCATCTTCACCGTCTTGGGCGTCACGGTCGATCTGGCCGGGCACCTCGCGTTCGGCTGTTTCGTCCTCGGCGGGGTGATCGCGCTCATCACCGCTCATTCATACGCGATGTTGTCGCTGCGTGCCGGTCGATCGGGTGGCCCGTTCGTCTACCTTCACGATGCCGGCTCCACCGAACTCGGGGCGCTCACCGCCTGGCTGCTCATCCTCGGCTACATCGTCGCACTCGCCGTCTATGCGTTCACATTCGGCCACTATTTCGCGAGCGCCCTCGGCGCTCCCGATGTCGTCGCCCGCGTCGCGTCGGTGGGCGTGCTGGTGGTGTTCTTCGGAATCAACCTGCGCGGTGTGAGCGCGTCCGCGTTGACCGAGAACGCCGTCGTGTTCGTCAAGCTGATCGTGCTGTGTGGCATCGCCGCAATCGGCGTCTGGCACTTCTCCGCCCATCGTCTCGTACCGTTGGCCGACCACGGGATCGGCGGACTCGTTCTGGGGACCGCATTGATCTTCGTCGCCTACGAAGGCTTCGAGCTGCTCGTGTACGACTATGACGACATTGAAGATCCCAGACGGACACTGCCACGAGCGATGTATCTCTCCGTGATCGTCGTCGCCGCCATCTACATCGTTGTGACGCTCGGATCGCAGATGCTGGTCTCAGATGCCCTGATCGTGCGCCAAAAGGAGGTCGCGTTCGCGACAGTAGGAAACGAGGCACTTGGGTCCGTTGGCCGCTGGATCGCGACGCTCGGTGCCCTCCTGGCGACATGCTCGGCAATCAACGCGACGATGTTTGCCACTGCACGTCAAATGCGCGATCTCGCCGACGCGAACGAACTACCCGTGCGCCTCGACCGACAGGTCAACGGCTTGCCGATCGCGGCACTCGCGCTGCTCACCGTTCTTGGCAGCGCGTTTGCGATGCTGCCCGGAATCCTCGAAGTTCTCGCATTCGGCTCCGCGACATTCCTGGCGGTCTTCGCCTTGGTGAATCACCTCGCGGCGGGCGCAGCCCGTACCCCGCTCACACGAATCCTCGCTCGCGCAGGCAGCGCAGCATGCGTCGCCGCGATCATCGCGCTCGGCTACGAGCTCTTCGAACACGATCGGGCAGGGCTCGCCCTCATCGCCATCTGCGTCATCGGCCTCATACTCACCAGACTCGCCTTCGTCCGATCGAGACACCAGCGGCCCCCCACCAGATCTTCCTAAGTGCGGCTCGTTGCGAGACGATGAACGCGACCTAGCCGTCGCGGGCGTCGACCCCGGCTCACGCAGGTCCCTCCGAGAGAGGCCCAATGTGCGCAAACATCGCAGACACCGAGATCGGCATGGCGCGTTGGGAAGAGGCAGTCGCAAGAATCGAGTCGGTCAAACAGATGCTGCTCACGCTTCCTGGGTTTCGAGGCGCCTCCTGGATTTCCCCATAGACGGCCACGGCGTGATGGTGGCCTTCTGGGGGGACAGAGCGACAGCAACAGCCGCGATATCTCTGGCCGGGTTCTTTGCCGCTCCGGACGTGGCCGTCAAGGCGTGGAGATACGACAGGTGATCGGCGAGGTGCAACACCGGTCTCAACGAAGGTTGGGTGAGCTGCGAAAGCCGCTCGCCGATCGACATGACCGGGGTCAGCCCGCGCATCGCGGTGAGCCCGGGCGCCCGCCTGCTGAGCCAGAGAGCGACTCCCGACGATGAGCGCCGATGCTGAGCGGCCGGCGGCTGGCAGGTCGAAACCCGACGGGACCGACGACTTGAGATCACTTCCGGTGACGGACGTGGAGACGAGATTGGGGTCCTCACGGGACGGTCTCAGCCAATTCGAGGCGCAGAAACGGCTGATCCAATATGGGCCGAATGAGATCGAAGAAGAGAAGACCAATCCACTCCTGAAGTTTCTCACCTACTTCTGGGGTCCGATCCCGTGGATGATCGAAGTCGCCGTGATTCTGTCGGGCGTGCTCGGGCACTGGCCGGACTTCTTCATCATCCTCGTGCTGCTTGTCGCCAACGCCGTCATCGGGTACTGGGAAGAACGCCAGGCGGGCAACGCCATCGCCGCGTTGAAGGCCCAGCTGGCGATCAGGGCCCGGGTGCAACGTGATGGGAAGTGGATCGCTTCATCGGCACGTGAGTTGGTGCCGGGCGATGTCATCCGCGTGCGGCTGGGCGACATCGTGCCGGCGGACGCGCGCTTGTTGGGCGGCGACGCGGTGGAGGTGGATCAGTCCGCGCTGACGGGAGAGTCGTTGCCCGTCACGCGCAAGTCAGGCGACGCAGTGTTCTCCGGTTCGATCATTCGTCAGGGTGAAATCGGCGCTCTCGTCTATGCCACGGGTGCGAACACCTACTTCGGCGAGACCGCGCAACTGGTGCAGCAGGCACACACCGTCAGCCACTTCCAACGCGCAGTTCTGAAGATCGGCACCTACCTGATCATCCTCGCGGCGGCTCTTGTCTCCGTGATCATCTTCGTCGCGATCCTGCGTGGTGATCCGATTCTCACCACGTTGCAGTTCGCCCTCGTGCTGACCGTGGCCTCGATTCCGGTCGCGATGCCGACGGTGTTGTCGGTCACGATGGCCGTCGGCGCGCGTCTGCTCGCCAAGAAGCAGGCGATCGTGAGTCGGTTGGTCGCCATCGAGGAACTGGCGGGCGTCGACCTGCTGTGCACGGACAAGACCGGCACCTTGACCCAGAACAAGCTGACACTGGGTGACCCGTTCAGTGTCCCCGGGGTCCGCCCCGAGCAGGTTGTCCTCGGCGCCGCCTTGGCGTCGCGAGCCGACAATGCCGACACCATTGATCTGGCTGTGCTGGGCGGCCTTGACGATGACCAGACGTTACAGGCCTATGAGGTGGTTCATTTCCGGCCGTTCGACCCCGTACATAAGCGCACCGAGGCATCAGTCCAGGGCGGGAAGGGACAGATGTTCAAGGTCACGAAGGGCGCGCCACAGGTGATCTTGGAACTCGCGGCGAATGCCGGGAACGTGAGACCTGCCGTCGAGCAGGCGGTCGACGAATTCGCGGCTCGAGGCTTTCGTTCGCTGGGCGTTGCCCGCGCGGACGGCGACAACGACTGGCAGTTCCTCGGTGTCGTGCCGCTGTTCGATCCGCCTCGAGACGATGCCAAGGCAACCATCGCGACGGCCCGGCACATGGGCGTGAACGTCAAGATGGTGACCGGTGACGCACTGGCCATCGCGAAGGAAACCGCCAAGAAGCTCGCGATGGGCGCCGACATTCTCGATGCCGCGGGCCTGGGCGACGTGAAGCATGAGGAGACCACGCCGGTGGCCGAGGCCATCGAGACGGCCGATGGTTTCGCCCAGGTGTTCCCCGAACACAAGTTCCACATCGTCGACGTCCTGCAGCAACGAGGCCACATCGTCGGCATGACGGGTGACGGGGTCAATGACGCTCCTGCGTTGAAGAAGGCCGACTGCGGCATCGCGGTGTCGGGCGCGACGGACGCCGCGCGCGCCGCGGCGGACATCGTGCTGACGACGCCCGGCCTGTCAGTGATCATCGACGCGATCAAGGAGAGCCGGAAGATCTTCCAGCGGATGAACAGCTACGCGATCTACCGCATCACGGAGACGCTCCGCGTGCTGTTGTTCATGACGCTTGCCATTCTGATCTTCAACTTCTATCCGGTGACGCCAGTGATGATCGTGATGCTCGCCTTGCTCAACGACGCCGCCATCCTGTCCATAGCTTACGACAACGTTCGCTACAAGGATGAGCCCGAGGCCTGGAACATGCGCCTCGTGCTCGGGATCGCCACCGTGCTCGGCGTTGCCGGGGTCATCTCCGCATTCGCGCTGTTCTATCTCGGCGAGCGTGTCTTTCACCTCGACCGTGCGCACGTCCAAACGCTGATGTACTTGAAGCTCTCCATCGCCGGACACCTGACGATCTTCCTGACCCGCACACGCGGCCCATTCTGGTCCGTACGCCCCGCACGGGTGCTGTGGATAGCGGTGCTCGGCACGCAACTACTCGCGACGCTGGTCGCCGTGTTCGGGCTGCTCATGACACCCCTCGGCTTGGGCTGGGCACTGTTCGTATGGGGCTATGCGCTGGTGTGGTTCCTCGTGAACGACCGCGTGAAGCTCCTTGCATACCGGCTCCTTGATCCAGCAATCGCCACGGCACCCTCACCTGCGTCAGCCGCCGCAGAAACTGCAAGCCCTGCAGGCTGACGACAGCCAAGGAGGCCATGGCCCAGCAACAGTCGGTCTACGACACGCGCACACGCGAGTGATGACACCGGCCCTGATCACGCCCGTCGCTGTACGTGCTGGGCGGGAGTTCGATGGACTGGCAGCGGGGGCGATGTGGGATGACACGAGAGTTGGGTTCTCACACATCACGAAGTGGGAAAAGATCGCGGTCGTTACCGATAGGGACTGGGTGCGTCATTCGGTCGAGATCTTCGGTTACCTCATGCCTGGCGAAGTGAAGGGTTTTACCGTCGCCGAGGAGTCAGCAGCGCGGACCTGGGTCGCTGCCTGAACCTGTGGCCCGTGGGGCGCGTCGCCGTCATCACGCAAACGTGCCACGGCCGCGATGACCGGGATGCCGAGAATGTCGCTCCGCCGTTGGTCGGTAACGTCGAAGCCGGCTTCGGCGACCAGTGCGGTGACCGGAATGGGCCGACAGTCCGCGAGTCGCGGCATGAGCTGGTGCGCGACGAGGTAGGCGCGCTCCATCAGTGCGGGCGGCTCTGTCGTGATGAGCGAGACGATGGCCACGCGCCCGCCGGGCCGAAGGACGCGCCGTAACTCGCCGAGAACGGTGAGGAGTTCGGGAGTATCGAAGAGTTCGAGCGTGAAGCTCGCGAATGCCGCGTCGACGGATCGGTCACGAAGCGGGACGTGAGCACCGTCGGCGACGACGCACCCGACAGAGGCTGACAGTTGATCACCGCGTAGCCGGTCGGCAGCGACGCGGTGCATCCGCGGCGCGATGTCGATCCCGACGACGAATCCGTCAGTACCGGTCGCGCGGGCGAACGCGGCGAGACTGGCGCCTGGCCCCGATCCAATCTCGAGGACACACTCTCTCGACTTGACCGACAGGAGTTGTTCGCCGGCGATTCGGGACTTGCGCTCGAACCGGCCTTCGACACGTTCGTAGGATCCACTACGACGGTCGTAGGTGGCTCGCGCTTGCGCTTTCGATCGGGCGACGGGAGCTATGCGCGACACGGTGCGGCGACCTCGATGCTCGCGTACCAGCGAGACACCGCGCATCATGCCCGCTCGGGGCGCGTTACGCCACGAGCGCAGGCCGCACATGACGGCACGACGAGAGGGCAAATCCAGGCGCGCTGAGGTCTCTCGAACGCGCGCTCACCTTGATTTCGGTCGGCGCGTTGTCTTCGGCCGGCGCTTCCGCCGGGGTTTGGCGGTCGGGACCGGCTGACCTTCCAGCGCATTCAGGCGAGCTCGAATCGTCGTCAACGAGGTGATGAGTCGTTCGCGGTCATTCTCGGAAAGGTCGGCGACCGCCGCCGTGATCGTTGCGTGGGCGGCGGGCAGTGCCCGATCGACGATGGTGCGGGCTTCGTCGGTGAGATGAACGAGCACCTTGCGTCGGTCGGTGGGGTGCCGTTGGCGCTCGACCAGGCCGCGCCGTTCGAGGGTGTCGATGAGCGACGTCATACTCGCGCTGCTGACGGTCATTCTCTCCGCGATGACCGCTCCGGTGAGCGGTTCGTCGGCACCCTCGAGAATCGCAAGTGTCTGGAACGCGCTGGTAGAGAGATCGGCGATGTCGCGCGGCGATCGCTCGATCTCGGCGTCGAACGCGGTTGCCGTCCGCACGAGATTGGCGGCGACCTCGGCTGCGGATCGACTGGCACCCGGGAACTCCCGGTCGAAGTCCGCGGGCACGCGAATGGGGACGATGTCCGACATGCTCAAAGAATAGGCCGCCTTCTGATCACTAGACTTCTAGCAACTTTGCGGGTAGCGTCGCACGAACAACTTCCACCGCATCTCAGGAGGCGCGCGGCATGTCGGATGCCAACAAGGCGATCGTCGGTCGGCTCTACGAGCAGCTCAACGCGGGAAATCTCGGCGTTGTCGACGAACTGATCTCGGACGAGTTCGTCGAGCACGAGGAACTTCCGAGCTTGGAGCCCACCAAAGAGGGCGTCCGCAAGCTGTTCGAGATGTTTCACGACGCATTCCGAGACGCGAAGTTCGAAGTCGACGACCTGATTGGAGAAGGCGTCAAGGTGTTCGTGCGCGCGCGTATGACCGGCACCCATCAGGCCGAGTTCATGGGGGTCTCGGCTACCGGCCGGACCATCAACGTCGGAGTCGGCGAATACTTCCGCGTCGAGAACAACATGGTGGTCGAGCACTGGGGCGTCATGGACACCGGCGCACTCATGCAGCAGCTCACCGGAGCCTGACGCACGGTCGACTTCGGGATTGGGACCGCGTCTTATCTAGGGATCCCGTTCGTACCCGGGTTCATCTTCGACTTCGGCGCGGCGATCAACCTCGTCCTCTGGCCAGTCGTGCAGACCGCCGTCTTCCTCTACATCGTCGGGAAGCTCGGGTACCGGGCTCGCGGCGTACTCATGTTCCTGATCCCGCTCTGGGGCGTGTACATCGAGGTGAACTTGCCTGACGGCTCGCGTGCCTTCCGCGCCGCTGTTGAGCTGCGGCGCCCGGCTCACCACCGGCGTCATCGACCCACTGGCCTGACCGAGCGCGCCCGCACCAACGGGCCGTCATGGCCGGATTACGGCCGCCAACAGGGAGAAGTGGTCGTCGTAGAGGTCGTCGACGCGAAACGTCGCGGCGTCGAGGGGGCCGGGGCCCCGGCGGACCACCGTCCAGTCGGAGCCGACGATCACCTCGGCGACGGCGTCGGTCGACGAGGCCCGTGCCAGCACCAGCTCCAGCGCAAGGCGCGAGAGGGGGACGACCGGGGCGAGTCGATCCGCGTCGAGCGCCTCCATCCTCCGGATGATCGCCTGCTGCTGCCGTTCGGAAAGGTGATTCGCGTCCGCGGGGACGCTATCGGCGTATCGGTGCTGACACCGCCAGTCCTCGATCACATACACACCGTCGGGTCGCAGCAACGGGAAGATCGTCTCGAACGACGACCGTGACTGCTCGTAGAGGTGCGACGCGTCGTCGAAGACGAGGTCGATCGGTGTGCTCCCGAACTCGGCTCGCATGATCTCGGCCAGCCGGGAGCGGTCGGACTGGTCGACCCCGTAGTGCGGCCGGACGGTGCTCGTGAGGCCCTCGCGCTCGACGTACTCGGTGAGGATCGCAACCGGGATCTCGTCCAGCTCGATCGCCACCAACTTCTCGGGGCGTGCAAGCTCGCTGATTAACGCCGTGCTCCCGCCCCGATTGATCCCGAGCTCCACGATGCGTGAGGGCCGCAGTTCTTCGATCGTGGCGATGTAGTTCTCCACGAGATCGGGGTTCTTGTGGACGGGGAACTGCCCTGGCGGCGTCGTGCGCGGCGGGTCCTCGCAGTGGAAGTCGTGGCCGCCGACCCGGAGCAGGTTGCCTTCGGTGAAGCTCGGGGCGGCCATCGTCATTCCTCCGTGGTCGAGCGCCGCTGGGCGTGTGATGGTAGTCCCGCGAGACTCCGCGCTCCCCAGGTCCACCGCACAGCTCAATCCGACTGTGCGAGGCTCGATGGGTGGACAGCGCGTCTCTCGTAGCGACGAGATCGCGGCTCTCACACGCCCACAGCCGGCTTCGACCGCGATACCCCAATCTCGACCCAGGGATCCGCGAAGCCGTTCGGGTCCTGCGTGCGGGTGGGTCGAGACCTTCGAGTCATGTGAAGGGACTGAGGGTCACGCCGGGTACTAGGGGATTCTCGAGACCGACCCGCCGGCACCCTGGACGCTACGAAACCACCGCAGCGCGTGACACGAACTCAACCATCAGGGCCAATCTGGTTGCGCGACGGCGAGTCAGTCTGAAACCGCGGCGACGGCGGAGCGCTGACCGTCGTGCCGCTGAATCTCGGTGACGACTCCGTCGTGTACGAGGTACGCCTGATAGAAGTTGACGCCGCGACCCTCGCCAGGGTTTGGCCACTGGACATGCAGGAAGACGGCGACACCTTTCGGCCCAATGATCGTGTCGGTCACCTGCCCGTCAACACCTTCGCCGAGGAGTTGATCGAAGGTCGCGATCACGTCCGAGCGGCTTCGGCACTTGTTCCGGTGGTCGTCGTCTCCCCACCGGGCATCGTCGGCGAGGAGTCGGCCCAATGCGTCGAGGTCCTTGGTGGCGAACGCCGAACGGAGCTGCTCGGCAACCTGATCAGGTGTACGGAATCGGATCGGGAGATCGAGGCAGCAGCATCCGGCAGTGCTGCATGGAACTACCCGATATCCGCGTGCGACCAGGCAGCCACAATCCGCGCAGTAGATCTCCACGCATCGGAGCGTATGACGCCTTGAGAGATCTCGTCGAGTACCGAACGGCCGATCTGTTCGGATGACATTGGCGCACCGTGGCCTGGGACACGGTGATGGGTGTTCGGGCGGGAGGACCGGAGGACGACGACGAATGAGCACGTCGGGTTCTCTGCCCGACGTGATCAGCGCCTTTCTCGCCGCGCCTCGTGAATTCTCGGAATCGCGCTGCACACGTTGGTACGCAACGGCAGGCGATGGCACCAGATGGGACAAGCGAAGCAGTTCGTCGGGTTCGTCGTTAGAAGTCCCGCGACAGGATTCGGGGTTCGCGTGAGAAGCCGAGTCCGAGACGCAGAAAGCCGGACCCGAGGGACCGGCTCTGACCTGCGCAAATGGTGGCGGGGGTAGGATTTGAACCTACGACCTTCGGGTTATGAGGCGGCGAGCCTCCGTCCTTCCAGTGACGTCGCGTGCCAGCAAGTCCCGTTCCGTCTCGGATTTCTGCGGTCGTCGTCGCATCTCGTACCAACGAGTCCCAACCCGTACCAGGGATCCCGATAGAAGTCCCGTTGGAAGCCGCGATGCACACGGCCGGCGCGATCCGCAGCGATCTGTGGTGTCACCCGCCCGCCTCGGGCTTCACCGGTTGCACGCAGAACCCCCCGACCAATTGCGCCCGTCCGGCTTGCTCGTGAACCGTCAGGCCACCGACGTTCCACAGCCGGCACAGAATCGTGCGCCGGACCCAACCTGCGAGCCGCATTGCGAGCAAAAGCTGCCGCCAGTCGGGTTCGGCGGGAGCGCCTGAGCGGGACTCGGTAGAGGATCCGCCATCTCCACCTTCAGCGTGTAGGCCGCCGTGCCCTTCAAGAGTCGGCTGTCGTCGAGACGCCGGTGCACCGCTGCTTCGAACCCACGCGGATTCGAGATGTTCCGCAGCAGACTTCGCGTGCCCGCGCCGTTGACCACGATGTTCCCGTAGCGGAAGAAGCGACCGAAGAACGAGTACGAGGTGCTGACCCCGGAGATCGATGTGAACAGCACGTCGACCGACAGGCGGCGAACGAGTCCGTACTTTCCGATCACTCGACGGTCGGTCACCGTGTACTCCGCCGTGAGCCGCAGCATCACGCCCCGGACGAGGTAAAAGATCGCCACGAGGCCGACAAAGCCCGACACATCCACCAGCGACACCGCTGCGAAGTAGAAGGCCAAGACGAAGATCAGCACTCCCGGCAGCAATGCCGAAGCCCATGAGACTCGGCCCCGATACTCGACCGTCTCGCCGGAATGCGTGTTCCGCTGGCTGCCGCTCGTCATGGCTCGCTCCTCCGAAAAGGGTATGCGCGCTGTCGGAGCTTTCTGCCCATGACCATGCTTGCCCCGACATCCACGAACCCTGCCCTGTGGACCACGAGACAGTACGAGTGACCACGCTCTGGCGTCAATGTGGTCAATCGCTTCCCTTGACCGTGATCTCACCGATGGCCGGAATCGAGAAGGGGATCTGGGTTCCGCTCTGGATGCGCGACGGATCCGGCGGGTTCGACTCAAGGATCGTCAGCGTGATCTGGTCGGTGGTGCCAACGACGTCCAGGGTCTGCTCCGTCGGAGTGTCCGTGACGGACACCTGACGAGCCTCGGATCCGTCGTGCAGGTCGACGGAGACGAGTGTAGGTCGCATGAATTGATAGAAGCGGTTCAGATCGGGCCGGCATGGATCCTGCTTCGGATATCCGTTGACGAGCTGGATCTCGGAGACGCGAATCGGGGTGTCGAAGCTGAGGGTCACGCTGGGGCTCGTATCACCCGGATCCGGCATCCACGCCGAGTCCGGCCGACCGTCGCTCACGTTCGACGCGTCGAAGCTCGTCGGATTCGGTGGCGTGCAGGCGTCACTCGCCGTGGGCCGAATCGAGCTCGCGACCACCGACGTCGGCTCGAACACACGGTCCGGTTGCGTCTCCCGCTCGAACGTCGTAGCGGTGGTGCTCCGGCGTGTCGTCACCGTCGTGTGCGTCGTCTTCGGAGGGTCCACCACCTTCTTGTCTCCGTCGCCACCTTGGGTCGCGGCGAATGCGCCGATCCCGGCAGCGATCAGCAGGACCACGACGCCTGCAATCACCCAGACGCGGCGCGGTCGATCGCCAGGCTGACCCGGTTGGGTGTCCACCGGCGTTGGGCGGTCAGCGCCGCCCGCGGTTGCTTGCGGCGCCGAGCTCTCGTCACGGCGTGGCGGAGTCGACGCCAACGGGGCCGCCGGCACAACGGGCCCGACCTCGGTAGTCGGTGCCTCCTCCACGACAGCCGTGACCGCGGTCGCTGTCGGCTCCGGTTCCGGGGCTGGTGCCGGTGGCGTCGCTGCGGGCGCGCTCGGCCGCGGCGCGCCGCAGCTCACGCAGAACTTCGCGTCGGCAGCCAGCGGCTTACCGCACTTGACGCAGAACCCGCTCGTCCCTGCCTGACCCATCGTCCTATTCCTCCAACCGAACGGGCTGTCGCCTGATGCTCCTGTGAGACTGCGCCGCACGCGGCTCGCTCCCGGCCCTTCCGCCTGCGTTCAGCTATCCGAAGCGCTCCTGTGCACGGAGCCTTTCCTGTTCGCGCAACGCCTCAACGGTTGCGTCCCGCGTCGTGCGTTCTGCGAACCGTGCCTCGAGCTCGCCGATGGCCTCAGCGAGGAAGGCGGCCGAGGCGGCGTCGAGCACCTCTGAACCACCACGATCGCCAAACAACACGCCTCGAAGAGGACCGAGCGAGAACCAATCGTTCGGGTCCCATGAGATCGGTTGAAACCACAGGAGCAACTGGCCTCGGTCACGAACGAAACGTAATCGGACGGCGTCCGACTCCAAGACGACCTCGGCGTCGCCAAAGCCCTCACTGACCGCCGAGCCGACAAAACGGAACCCGCTCGGGTGGAACAAGAACCCACAGTTCGTCGCGAGATAGAGCAAAATCTCAGTCATGAGCGATCCGGCGGCCTCAAATGGTAATCGTCGACAATCACGTATCCCTTCCCACCGTTCTCGGGCTTGAGAGTCAGATACAGGACTTCATCTTCCAAAAAGCTGCCAGTTTGAATCTTGCTCAACGGGGTAGTCAGCGTGATGTTGTCGCCCTTCTCAGCCACCTTGTCGAGGAAGTGGCGGTTGGCAGCGATGCGCTCCCCGGGGGTGAGCTTGTCCCAATCCGCTTTGGGGAGGTTGTAATAGCTCGCCACCCTCAGTTGCGCCTCAACCTCATAGGACTGTGGGCTGTTCCCGATGTGCTTACCCAAGACAGTCTCATTGCTGTCCTTGTTGATGTGCGCCTCGGCAAGCTCGCGGGTCTTGGGGGTCGTTGACTCCTGGCGATCCGGTGGGAAATTGCGCAACCGAAGCGCCGACTCAGATCCGGGTGGCTTCTGGTCTTGACCAGCGCGGCTCGCCGCGGCGGCCTGCTGCGCCTGCTCGGCCCTCAACGCGGCGTTCTCGCCGGCGAGCTTCTGCACGTCATTGCGCAGCGCGCTCTGGTCGGCGTTGACCTGGCCAAATTGCGCCTCGACGTGTGCGCGATCGGCGGCCAGACCGGCGCGGTCCTGATCGAGGCGGGCACGGTCGGCATCGAGCTGCGCGCGGGTAATGCCGGACTTCTCGCTGTCGGTCTGCAGCTTCGCCTGCCGTCCGACCACGTCGGCCTCTGCGGACTTGGCGCTCGACGCCATGGCCGAGGCGTAAGCCGATCGATCCAGAGCGGACTGCGCGTTGGTCTGGGCGGCCTGCCTGGCCGCCGTTGCGGCGCCCGCGTCCTCCTTCCCGAGCGCCGTGTTGAGCTGCGCGTTGTCCGCTGCGAGACGTGCCTTCTGATCCGCCAGCTTCGCGTTCGACGCGGCACCCGTCGCCCACTGATCCGCGGTCTGCGTGTTCTGCTGCGCGGCTGCGCTGTTCTCGCGGGCGCGGTTGGCATTGTCGGCCGCGCGCTCGGCATTCGACGGCTGGTCGGACTGCTTAGTCGTCGACGCGTTGTCGGCGTCCCTCGGGATTCCCGTACCGGTGTCGCGGGTCGCGCCCTTGCCCTCACCGTTCTTCGACGCGTCGCTGGACCCTTTGCTGCCGTCGCCAGACCCCTTGTTGCCGTCATTCACCGTCTTCCCGATCTTGGCGTCAGCAGCCGGGGCACCCTTCGACGCGTCTCCGCCGGCGCTCTTCGCGTTGTCGTTGGCCGGAGCCTTGGGGGGAGGAGTTACGTCGCCCGGCATCGCTACGCGACCCTTTCCCGGACGCCAAGGTGGCGAGCCACCGCGACAGACCATTCGGGACTGAACTGCATCGTCCTGATCCCAAGGGCGTGGAGGAAGAAGCAGTACGCGGCGTCGCTGAGCGCGGGTTCGGCGGAGGGCAGCGCCGAGAACGCGCTCACGCGGTCGCGCAGGATGCCGGTCAGACGCTCCCAACGCTCGGGGATTTCGTCCGCAGGCGCATCTTCGTCCTCGAGTGCCGCAACAGCATCGGCAACGGACCGCACCGAGGCGGTGTCGTGTACGAGCGCGAGCGCGGCGCCGCGGTACTCGCACTTGGCGCGGCAGTCGTCGCAAGCGAGGAAGGGCGGCGCGTTCGAACGAGTCGCCGCGCCCAGATGGGCAGCCGTTCCGCGCGGATTCACCTTGACGAGCAGTGCTTCTGCGAACTCATCGCTGTAGGCCAGCGCTTCGCCGGTCGTCAGCCGCGTCGCGAAACGTTGCTGCTTCTCGTCGAACCCCATGCTCTCGCCGAGGTACTTTCGGTCGTCCTCAGCAGTGAGGCGGTGCATGATCTTGACGTTGGTGTTCTTGACCGCGTCCTCCACGAGCTTGGTGGGGATCTGCTCGGCGATGATCATGCCTTCGCCGTACTTGCGGTTCTCGGCGAGCGTGTTCGCGAATGCCTCCGCCGCCTTCTCCCTGGCCTGCGCCGATTCGTCGCCCTTGCCGCCTTGCGGCCGCGCGAGCAGTCGGTGCGCTTCTTCGATGACCGTGACGTGCGTGAGCTCCGACGAAGCGCCGCGCACCGCTTGGTAGTGCTCGGTGATCGCGTTCAGAAGCAGCGCGATCATCAGCGCCTGGTCGTCGCCCGAACCGAGCGTCTTCAGCTCCAGGATCACCGGATGATCGATGAGGCGCCCAATGGCGTTCGCTTGGTTGGTGAGGAAGGCTGACGCGCTGGCTCCGGTCGCGAGCTGCTGCGCGCGACGGATCGACGCGGCCTCGATGTTGTGCTTGACCTCACCGGCGTACGCGAGCTCTTCGGTGACCTCGCTCATCGCCCGCATGAACTCGACGGCGGTCGGCCATGACCGCGCCTCGCCGGTCGCGCGCTCGGAGGAGAGGACTCCGGCGCGCAGGTAGGTGAGGCTGAGCGCGTCCTGATAGATGGACGGCAACGGCTCCCAGAGCCCGAACGCCGCCTTGAAGCACGCGAGCAGGTTCGCGGCGTGCTCGGCGACCATCACGTTCTGTGGGACTTCGAAGGGATTGAATCGCAACGGGCGGCACGATTCGTCGCCAACGGTGATCAGCTCGACGTCCTCGAATCCAGGCTCTTCGAGGAGGCGCCGGTAGTCGTCGGCATCAGAGTTCACCGGCTCGATGACGAGGAACGGCACCTGGTGATCCACCCAGAGCTGGCGCAGCAGTTCGAGCACCGTCGTCGTCTTGCCGCTTCCGGTGCTCCCGCAGACAAGCACGTGCTTGCTCAAGTTCCGGACCGCGATGGTGATCGGCTGGTTCGTCTCGGGCACGTTTCCGATGGTGACCGACGGCTCCGTCGTCTCCGACGCCTCGACGTGACCGAAGTGCCCTCGCCGAACCCGGAAACCGGGGACGGTCCCGTCGACCGCGATCGGGAACCGGAATGCACAGTTGGCGTCGCGCGCGTCACCGAGCACCGAGAGGAGCTGCATGTCGGAGCTCGGGGCGCCGGGTCGCGCCCAGATCTCGGGTCTCCCGGGTAGCAGCCGGAAGTCGATCGTCTTCAGGTTCCAGAGCGCGATATCCGACTCGAACTCGTTGGCCGGGCGCCGGATCTCGTAGGAAGAGGCGGCGCGCTGGCGTTCGAGCTGCTTGCCCTCGGTCTGGTCCGTAGGTGACACCGTCGCGGCGAACGACTCGACCAACGCGGGCGGCAGCTGGTCTTCCGCCGCCATCTGGATGCGAAGCACGAAGGCGCGCGTCTCATAGCGGCGAGCGAAGTCCTGGTACGTCTTCTCCGCATCGACCGCGAAGGCGTCGGGAGGAAGCTTCTTCTGGCCGAAGTAGAGGCCTTGGTCGCGCTGGTCCTCACGCGCGAGTCGCCCGAAGAACGTCGCCCAGTCGTTGAGGTTCCGGGTGAACTTCCCGGGAAGCTGAATCGGTAGGAGTGCGACCGAGATCATCGCGGCTGACTGGGTCGCGGCCAGCGCGCCAAACAGACCGGTCCAATCGCTCGCGGCCCAGTTGAACGGGACGACCGAGAAGTAGTAGTCGACCTTCGCGTCAGGTCGGGTGGGGTACCCGAGGATCTCGCGCTTGCTGATCGCCGCGGTGTCAACAGAGCAGTCGGCAGCGAACGGCCACAGGAGCTGGAGCAGCTCATCACGGTCCTCGATGATCGAACCCGTCACGTGACGCGGCAACAGCGCGTGCATCTGACGCACGAGCGCCTCGGTTCGACTCGCTTCCGTGGCGGAGTCAGTCGAGCCCCAGGTGCGCCCGATCAACGCCATGTCGATAGGGACCGCCGCGCCGGGCTGGGTGATCACACGAAGATCGAACGCGCACTTGAGCGACGGATCCAGCAGGCTGTTCAGAAACGCCTGCTGTTCCTCGAGCGCCCGCGTGGCGCGCTCCCCGCGTTGGAGCCCGGCATATTCGCGCTCCTCCAACAGGTTCACGGCCGAGTTGATGCGGATCCCGAACAACAGCGAGTCGGTGTGCTCTCCAAGCCCATCCGGCACGACGCCCGGAATCGGTAACGAGGCAGGGACCAGCACCGCAGCGCTTAGTCGTTCGACGTCAACGTGGTCAGATCGATGCCGACCTCGGAACCGACAATTCCTTGCCCCTGAGGCTTGATCTCGCCCGTCGCGACGTCCACTCCCTCGCGACATGCCCCGTGCATGGCCTCGCGCATCGCTCGCGCATTGTCGTAGCGAAGCGACGAGTAGAGCTCCGTGCCCCGCAGCGTGACCGCGAGATAGAGGGCTCGGGCGAGCAAGATGAACCACTGGAACGGCGAGAGGTGGATCCAGAACGTCCAGCCGATGTAGAGGTCCTCGCCGTAGGCGAAACACGACACGTACCCGCTGAAGACGCCGTCCTTCACTTCGAGGTAGTCGCGCGTTCGGATCCCGGGCTGCGAGATCCGTCGGACTCGTAGCGACTTCACCGGTGTCTGGCGCTGCTGGAACGCCCAGGTGATGTGCTCGAACGCAGTGGTCTCCGCTGCACCTTTCCGGTCGACCGCGAACTTCCATTCGGACACCACCGCGGGAACCCGCAGGAAGAACCAGAGCAGTGTGAACGCGATGCCCGAGACGATCGCGCCGATGAAATAGACACCAAAGATCGCAGTGCTCTTCGTGGCGACGAGTAATAGAAGACAGAACACGAAGAACACGAACCCGGCCACGAACCAGAGGAAGGTGAAGAACAGGGCGCGCAAGAAGGCCAGCCCTATCCATTTCGTGTTCAGGAGGGGATCGAACGAGGCCTCGGCCGGCTTCTCGTAGAGCTGGCGCAGACCGAGGTAGGTCGAGTTGGGGGCCGCATCGCCGACGAGTTGGTCGGGTGACGGACCCACCAGTCCCCTGACGCGACTCTGCCCCTTGACTGGCGGATCCGACACCTTGGCCGGGCGAGCCGGCGCTTCGACCGGGGGAGCCGGTTCGTCCATGACCGCAGCGACGGCCGGCGGGCTCGGTGGAACCGGGCTCAGGATCTCACCGTCATGGTTCGTCGTCGCGGGACCGCGAGAAGGCGGCTCGACGGTGAACGCGGCCGGGCTGTCCTGCGCCACAGGTGTCGCGAGTTGGTCGGCAGCCGACCGAGGCGCGCCACACGATCCGCAGAACTGGTCGCCCGCGTCGCCCGGTGCGCCGCATTGACCGCACAGCACTCTCGATGCCATGACCCCTCCCTGCCTCGACGCGCCGCCACGCCAATCGGAGAGCAACGACCCGTCCGCCCCGGCCTGGTGTGGCGGGGACGGTAGCACCGGTTTTCGGGCTCGAGCAAAAGCGGACGGCTCAGAAGGAGCGACGCTTTGGTCGCCTCTTCACATCCTCTCGGTGCCGAGTGGATGCATGGTTCAAGGCTTCCCGGTGCCGGCCGAGCCCGAGGCGAAGTAATTCGCAAAGCCAGTCGCGAGCGCGTGGGCAATGCGCTCGCGATAGTCCGCGTTCTGAAGTAGTCCCGCGTCCGTTGCGTTCTGCATGTTCCCCGTCTCGAAGAGCACCTTCGGGACGTCGGAGAGGTTGAGGCCGCCGAAGTCGCGCCGCTCGATCAGGCCGTCCGATCCGATGTAGTTCGCGGGTGGCATGCCGGTCCCGACCTCGTATGCATCGCGGAGGGACAGCCCGAGCTGATGCGAAGCGGTGTAGATGTCGTCGGTGTAGCCGGGAATGTTCGCCGGCATGTTCACGTGGAAGCCACGACCGCTGGTCGGGCCCCCGTCAGCATGAATCGAAATCCCCGCCTCGGCATGCGCCCGGTTGCCGACGTACGCCCGCTCGTCGATGCACGGCCCCCAACCGGTATCGTCAGCCCGCACCATCACGACGTTCGCCCCGGCTCCGCTCAGGAGGTCGCGGAGACGGAGCGCTACATCCAGGGTGTATGCGTGTTCCGGATAGCCGGACGCGGTCTGGGTTCCGGTCGTGTCGCAGGCCCGGCTCTGCGTACCGATGAAGATGGGTCGGGAGATGTCGGCGCCATGAGCCCCGTTCCCACCGTTGTGACCCGCGTCCACGACGATGGTGTGGCCCTGGAGCGCGCGTAGGGCGGATTCCACCGCGGCCGTGGTGGTCGTCGACGACGTCGAGGCTGGAACCGTCGAAGTCGGCACCGCGGCCTGCGTCCGCCTCGTCTGCTCCCGAGGAGCTGACGCGCGAGAGCCCGAATGACAGGCGGTCAGGAACAGCGACATCAGCGCGCACGCGGCGACCTGACGAAGCCCGAAACGACGCGCCGCGGGGCTCACTGGATCCCTCCCGAGGTTCCTGCCATCTTCCCTGCTGCTCTTCGAACCGATCGCGGCACGGTCGGAAACGCGACGCGGGCATCGTGACACACGCTGGAGTTGACCCGCGATGATGGAACCGAGACGTTGGCCATGGGATTCCGATTTGGCACGAGGCCTCCGCGGTGCTGATACGCCGGCCGCGTCCCCAGAGTGGTTCGGCCGCCCTCGGCACCGCACCCAGTCGTTGCGACCCCCGGCAATCTCGGCGACGGCATCCGGAGAGACGTCGGGTTCTCAAACCGAAGTACTTCCCCGTCGACGAGCGGGCCCTGGACAGGATGGGACGCAACGACACGGGATGGCACTCGATGGGACGGGGCGAACACCACGTCGGGGTGGCCGTTAGAAGCGCCGCTGCAAAGCGTTAGAAGTCGCGTTAGAAGTCGCGATGCACAGCCCGTCTCCGGACCCAAGGCGAGATCACCTTGGCCGGAGGCGGCGAGCCACACCAGAACGGGCAATCTCCGCGCGTGGGAGTGCAGCCGGATAAGCGATCGCTCGCTACCTAGTCCTTGCTGAACCAGGCGGCAACCTGTGCTTCGTGGTCGACGAACTTCTCGCCCGATACGTCGACGACGACCTTGTCGATGGTGCCGCCGGTGAATGGGAACGGTGCGGTGTATTCGGGTGTCACGGGTGATGCACTGTCGCGTCCGACGCAAATGCCGTCTCCGACGAGGCAGAAGTCCCCTGGTTGGGTGATGATCTCGCCCGCACCGACCTTCGTCGTGTCGACGTAGAGCGCCAACGTTCCGGTGAATCCGGGCATGGTCGGATCGGTGCTCTGACCGTTGGAAGTGAATTCGGCGGTGAAGACGTGCGAGCCGGGACTGATTTCTGTGTCGGCGATGATGTCGTAGAGCTTGGTGCCGAGCCAGTTGAAGGTGTAGCGGAGCTTCTTGTCTTTGACGTAGAGGCTGTGGCCTCCCGCGACGCCACCGTGCGCGTACAACACACCTTGAGCGTTCGCGGAGTCGATCTCGACGCCCGCTGCGATGGTGTAGGAGCGGCCGTTGATCGCGACACCGGCCGCCTCGGGGACGTCGGCTACGTGCGGGTAGTAGGTGTACTGCGGACGATCCGGTGCTCCACGGGGACGGTCGGCGAGCATCTGCTCGAGTGCTGAGCGGTCGTCGAGCGGCAAGCCGTTGTAGATCCCGGCGTAGTAGAACCAAAGGCTCTTGAGCGTTTCGAGGCGTACTGGCTCGGCGTCGGCGACGTTCTTCGACTGTGAGCGGTCGTGTTCGAGGTCGTAGAGCTCCCACTCGTCGAGTTCGAACTTTCCCCACCCTGAGATGGGTGGGTGCACCGTGCAGGCCAGCCATCCGTCGTGGTAGATGGAGCGCTGCCCGAGCATGGCGTAGAACTGCGTCGTCTTGCCGGGGGCCTTCGGGTCGGTGAGCGCGGCCGCGAAGCTCTCCCCCTCGATCGGGCTCTGGGTGTAGCCCTTGATCACCGCGGGTGGTTCGATGCCGAGCAGGTCGTAGACGGTCGGGACCACATCCACTGCGTGGATGTACTGGTGGCGCACGTCGGTTGACGCCTTGATCTGCTTCGGCCACGCGACCAGGCACATGTCGGCGACGCCACCTTCGTAGCCCGCCCAGCGCTTCCAGTACGGGAACGGAGTGTCGAACGCCCACGCCCAACCGGTGCAGTAGTGGTTGTACGACTGCGGGGTGCCTAGCTCGTCGATGTGCGGGAGTGTGGTTTCGGTGGTGTCGGGGACACCGTTGAAGAACCGCCACTCGTTGAACGAGCCGTTCGGGCCACCCTCGCCGCTGGCGCCGTTGTCCGACACGACGACGACCAGCGTGTTGTCGAGCTGCCCCGACTCTTCGAGGTAGTCGAGCACGCGGCCGAGTTGATCGTCGGTGTAGGAGATGAACCCTGCGAACACCTCCGCCATGCGGGCGAAGAGGCGTCGCTCGTCGTCGCTGAGCGAGTCCCAGGGGCGCACGGTGTCGAGGAGTGGCCAGGACTGGCCGTCAGGGCCGGTGCGGGCGGGCTCGCCGTGTGGGTTGATCGGCGACAGTTCGGTGTCGTCGGGAAGGAGTCCGAGCTTCTTCTGCTGCGCGAGGATGCCCTCGCGGATGGCTTCGTAGCCCTGGTCGAACTTGCCCTTGTACTTGTCGGCCCACTCCTCGAACACCTGGTGTGGCGCGTGCCCGGCCCCTGGCGCGAGGTACATGAAGAACGGCTTGTCGGGGTCGATCACCTTGGCGGCCTGGATCATCCCAATCGCCTGGTCAGCCAGATCCTTCGACAGGTGGTACCCGTCCTCCGGTGTGCCTGGAGCATCGATCTGGCTGTTGTCCTGGACGAGGTCGGGATACCACTGGTTGGCCTCGCCACCGAGGAATCCGTAGTACCGCTCGAAGCCGCGCCCAAGGGGCCAGCGCCCCTTGTAGGCGGCGAGGTTGCACTCCTCACCCGGCGTGAGATGCCATTTCCCGACGCAGTACGTGTTGTAACCGCGTTCGACGAGCACCTCGGAGATGAAACCGTTCTCGAAGGGGATGCGCGTCGAGATACCGGGGAACCCCGAGCTGAACTCGGCGATGGTGGCCATACCGTTGCTCGTCGCGTTGCGACCGGTCAGCAACGACGACCGCGTCGGCGAGCACAGCGCCGTCGTGTGGAAGTTCGAGAAGCGGACCCCCATGTCCGCAACCCGGCGCATGTTCGGTGTCTCGACCGGACCACCGAAGACATCCATCGTGCCGTAGCCGACATCGTCCCAGGCGATGTACAAGACGTTGGGAGCACCCTCCGGTGCCTTCGGCGCGAGGTACGGCGTCCAGTCCGCCACCGAGTCACGAACGTCGAGCGCGATCTTGCCGTTGTGTCCCTGCGTCACGACGCACCCCTCTGACTGGCGGACCACTTGGCCGCGGCTGCGCAATCTACGCCAGCGTCGACCATCCCGCGAAGTGCGCACAGCTGCTGATCTGGGAGCGGTGATGCGCACCCGAAAGGAGTCGGGGGGTTAGCAGCTTCGATCCACCCTCACCGGCAAGTCGTAGACCAGCCGGGTTCAATCCACTGACTCAGATCGAAAGGTCTTGCAAGCAGCTGGCCGCAGCCACTGACCGCGCCAGAACTCCCGTCGGTCGCCGCGCTGGAACCCGCGAGTTCTGCGAGTGCTACACCCGGGTGGGAGCGGGAAGGCTCCTGCCTCCTCGCGTACCAGCGTGCGTTAGCGCCGGTCGCGCCGGTCGTCGCGCCTTTCCTGGCGGCGACCGATTCCGTGCGACACCACCGCTGCGGTACCCACGACGGCAGCAGTTCTAGCGACTGGGGCCCCAATCACTCCTCGACGAGCCATGCGGCGCGCGACCATGGGCATGTCAGTCACCTTCCTCTTCGTCCGCCTCAAGGGCTGCGACGATGGCCTGGATGGGGATGCGTCCGTTGGCGACGAGTTGGCCGCCCGATTTGCGCGCTGCGGAGGCGAAGGGCGCGGCCCACCGGTTCTCGTACACAAGCACGCCGGCGGTGCTACCCGGCTCCATCGCAGCGGCCAGATGCTCGACATCGTCTGCCGCGAGGATCTCCGCGAGATCGGTCTCCAGTGCCCGAAGCTCGTCGAGCGATTCTAGGTCGCCAATCTCAAGGGCCTCGATAGAACCGTCGGAATCCTTCTGCAGGATGAGCAGGTCGAGCACCCTGATCGTGCCGGCCTCGACGAGCGTCGCTAGTTCCGAGGCCATTGCGCCAGTGAAGTTGCTGGTTTCCGCGGGGAACTCGACCACGAGGTAGTCAACTGGCCCCAACTCCTCGATTTGATCAGCCATTTCGTGTTCCCTTCGCCACCCAAGGAGCTACACGTTCGCGGCACCCTAGCCGAGAGGCCACTTTGCTGGGCTCCCACTCGCGCCTCGCGATTCGTGTGACGAGGTCGAGTGCCTGTGCCCCCTCTCGCACCAGCCCGCAGAGGCGCGCCCCGCCGCTCCCTTCATCGCCCACGCGCACAGAACTGCCGATCTGTTCGGGTGTCATTGCCGAACACTCCCAACCAGTACCTGGTACGAGATCAGCATCCAGTGGCCAAAGAGCTACTGCTCTCCGTGATCGAGTCGCCGTTAGAAGCGAGCGCGGGTTCTGCTCGCGTAACCCGAATGCGATGAGCGCCCAGCGCTGGGGTGGCTCACCGCGCGGACTCCCGGTACTGGATGGCACGCGATGGGACCAGATGGGACGAGCGACGCGGTACTTCGGGTTCTTCGTTAGAAGCCTCGCGACACGATTTCGCAATTCCGTTAGAAGTCAGTCTCGGAACGGAGAGAGCCGGCCCAGAAGGACCGGCTCTGACCTGCGCAAATGGTGGCGGGGGTAGGATTTGAACCTACGACCTTCGGGTTATGAGGCGGCGAGCCTCCGTCCTTCTAGAGACGTCGAGTGCCAGCAAGTCCCGTTCTGTCTTGTGTTTCGGCGAGCGTCGTCCCATCCAGTACCAATGAGTCCCAACCAGTACCAGCAATCCCGTTAGAAATCGCGTTAGAAGTCGCGATGCAGAGCCGGCGCGGGACCGTGGCCGATCGCCGCGGCGCTCGGGCGACAGCACTCGGTCCAATGAGAGCGCCCCGACGCTGGGTCGGGGCGCTCTGTCGCACACCCAGGGGGGATGGGCTGCGAGCTCGAAGGACCGGACGGACTACTTCAAGTCCTTCAAGCTCTTGCCGACGTCGGCGAGCGTGAGGCCCTTCCCGTAGCTCTTCTTGAACGTGTACGTGTTGCCGGGGCTGCAGTTGTAGATCCCCGTCGTAGTCGGGATCTTCGCGAGCTGGAATCCACTCGGCGACGCTTCGAGCAGCGCGAAGCAGTCGCTGGGAGTACCTGCACCGGGATCCGTTTGGGCGTGTAGACCTCCACCGGTCCACTGGTGGACCTTCTTGAGGTTGTCGTACACACAGCGTCGGGTCAGGTCTGTGCCGCACTGCTTCGCCGCCTGTGCGAACAACAGCCAGGCCGAGAAGCCTTGTGCTCCGAGGAGCGCCTTCGCCTTGCCGTTCGGCAGGTACTGCTTGAACAGCTTGAGGTACTGGTCCAGGGCCGGGTACGACGAGGCCTGTTCGAACGGCGGGAAGGTCGTCACGATGTAGGTCGAGCGGATCGCGTCTCCGCCGAGGTTGACGAGTCGCTGGTCGTAGAGGTTCCCGGCGCCGCTGATCCAGTCGGGCTTGTAGCCCTGGTCCTTCATCGCTCGTTCGAGTCCGGCGAGGGTCTCGGGCTCGCCGGTGAAGATCAGGCCCTTGACGCCCTTGTCCTTCATCGCTGCGACGTAGGGCGTGTAACTCACGGTGCCTGCAGCGGGATACTTGTCGGAGTACTGGGTCGTGAAGCCTGCGGCTTCAGCCGCCTCCTGCGCCTGGTCCGAGATGGTCTTGGTCGTGGGCACGTCGGCGGTCAGGACTCCGAGGTGATCCAAGCTTCCGGGATACTTCTTCGCGAGCCATTTGTACTGCCCGTAGGTCTGCCCGGTGTTGGGGTTCGGCACCGGCTGGACCGTCAGCTCGGAGCTCCGAGATGTCGGCGAGGCGACGTATCCGGGCACCGACGGGAGCAGGCAACTCAGCCGCGTCTTCTCGCCGGTGTCGTCGAAAGCAGCTCCCCCACCTACGATGAAGAACGCGTTCTTCTGGCATGCGTCGGTCATGCGGGCGGGAACGTTGAACAGCGCCGCGTCCTCCTTGAGGACGTCGATCTTGCGACCGTTGATTCCGCCGTGATCGTTGCACCACTTCGAGAAGACGTCAGCCGCGTCGAACAGCTCTTGGTTCAGACCCGGACGGATCGTCGCGCCGGCATCCGAGAACGTCGCGATCTTGATGGAGTTGCCCGTGACTCCGGTATCCGTGTCACCACCTCCGCTTCCACTTTGGCAGACGTCCTTCAGGCTCCCGAAGTCCGCGCTCGATGTCGTCGCCGAGCCGGACGACGTCGAGGTCGTGGACGCCCCGGTCGACGAGCTGCTGCTCCGCCCGCACGCGGCGAGCACGACCGCCGCTACCGTGAGCAGGACAGCCATTCTCGCAACTGGCGACCACTGACTGCCGTTGTTGATCCTCATAGCTTCTCCCCCACTTGTCATCTGCACTACTTCGCCATGCCACCGGATACGGAGAGGTCGTCGCCGGTGACGAACGACGACGCATCGCTCGCGAGGTAGACGACCGGGCCGACAACCTCGCTCGGGTCGGCGATGCGGCGTTGCCACGTCCCGTTCGCAATCAGATCCTTGAAGCCAGGATCGTGGCTTGCGGCTCCCTCGACCATGTCGCTGAGAAACGGCCCGGGTGAAAGCACGTTGACGCGCACGTTCCACTGCGCCCATTCCTGGGCCTGGCTCTTGGTGAGGTTGATGAGCGCGGCCTTGGACGCCCCGTACGCGCACACGAGGGATCCCCCCGGAGTATCCGGCCATCGACCCGATGTTCACGATGCTGCCGCCGCCCTGCTCCTGCATGAGCGGCAGAACGCACTGTGACATCCGCAATGGTCCTTCGACGTTGACCGAGAAGATCTTGCGCCACACATCGCGCCCGATCTCTGCCGGACCTTCGCGAGCCGGTGTGATCCCCGCGTTGTTCACCAGGACGTCGACTCGCCCGAAGCGCTCCACAACGGCATCGACGAAGCCAGGGATCGCGTCCCAGTCGCCGACGTGGCACGCGAGCCCGAGGACCTCGCGACCGGTCGTCTGAGCGATCTCCACCGAGACCTGGTCGCACAGATCCTGCTTGCGGCTGCTGACCACGACGGATGCACCTGCCTCCGCAAGGCCCTGGGCGATGGCGCGCCCGATGCCCTTAGTCGAACCGGTCACGATGGCGACCTTGCCGGTGAGGTCGAACAGCTCAGGTGCAGTCACGTTCGATGCTCCTTGCCTTCATGGGAGGACGGGATTGCTCGGAGATCCATCGAGGTCGTGCACGGTCAACCCGAGCTCGTCGAGGAGGTCGAGGCTCACGCAGACCCGGCCGGTGAGGTCGTCGGGGCAGTCGCAGAGCGCTGCGACTGCTTCCACCATCGCTTCGAGGGACTCGATCTGATCTGCATCGAGCGAGTCGCCGACCAACGCAGCCGCGCCTTCGGTCATGACTGCGGCCCGGGGTTCGAGCGCGTTGACTCGGACGCCGCTTCCGGCGAGCTCCGCCGCGAGACCGAGGGTGATGCGGTTGAGCGCGGCCTTCGATGCGCCATAGAGCGCCATCGTCGGGTTTGCCCCGGGCCGTGCGGTCGCAGACGTGATGTTGACGATCCAGCCGGCTCCCCGCTCCACCATCGTTGGCACCACTGCCTGCATCAGGTCCAGTGGTGCCAGCGCGTTGACTTCGAGCAGTACCCGGCGACGCTTCAATGACATCGAAGAGACCGGCCCATACATCGCGGCCGCCGCGTTGTTGACCAACACGTCGACGGGTCCCCCCAGCTCAGCGACTGCCTCAGGAACGATTCGCTCTCGATCGCCTGCATCGCTCAGGTCAGCGACGATCACCACTGCCCGGCCACCGAGCGACTCGATCCGCGACGCGGTCTCGTCGAGAGTGCCAGCAAGGTGGTCGTGGCGATTGCGCGTGCGGGCGACGATCGCGACGTCACCTCCTTCTGCCGCGAGCCGAACCGCCGTCGCGGCGCCGATGCCACGGCTCGCGCCGGTGACCAGCGCGCGCCGACCCGCAAACCGGTTGCTCACGGAAGGAACGCCTCCGCGGTCGCCCAGATGTAGTCGATGTCGTCGTCGCCCAAGCTGTGGTTCGACGGCAGGATCAGGCCGTGATCCATCACCCGGTCGGTGTTGGGCAGACCTGCGTCGGGCTGCCGGTGCGCGATCGACCGGAATGCCGGCTGGCGCAGGGCGTTGCCCGTCCAGACCATTCGGGTATCGACGCCGTTCGCTTCCATGTGCGCCTGAAACGCGCTCCGCTCGATCCCAGACTCCGGGCGAATCAGGACCGGGAACATGTGCCACGCGGTATCCGCACCCTCGGTCGTCCGCGGCAAAGCGAAGACGTCGGTTCGCTGGCCGAACAGGTCGCAGAGTCGCGCGAAGTTCCGCTTGCGGCCGGCAAGGTTGTCCGGCAGCTTGTCGATCTGCACCAGTCCGAACGCCGCTGAGAGCTCCGACGGCTCGAAGTTCCAACCGAGCTCGTCGAAGATGAACAGGTTGTCGTACTCGAGGTCGCCGTCGATGGTCGAGAAGAAGCGACGGTCGACGCCCTTGGTCGACCCGTAGATCTGCACTTCGGAGCGACGGCCCCACCGCCGCAGCAACAAGCAGCGATCGGCCAGCTCCTGATCGTCGACGCACACCATTCCGCCGGTGCCGGCCGCGGTGATGATGTGCGAGAGCGCGAACGACGTCACCGAGATGTCCGAGCGCGCGCCGGTCGGCGTCCCCCGCAACGTCGAACCGAGCGCGTCGCACGAATCCTCGATGACGGCGAGCTGGTGCTCGTCCGCGATTGCACGGATCCGGTCCCAGTCCGGAACGTTGCCGATGAGGTTGGGCACCAGGATCGCCTTCGTGCGCGGGCCGATCATCGCCTCGATCGCGTCGACATCGATGTTGTAGGTGTCCGGCTCGACATCGACGAAGACCGGCACCAGTCCGCCCCGGACGATCGGCGCGATGTCGGTCGAGAACGTCAGCGCGGGGGTGATGACCTCGTCACCGGGTGCGAGCCCGAGGAGCTCGATCGCGAGATACAGCGCAGAGGAGCCCGAGTTGCACATGATCCCACGGCGCTTGCCGAAGAGGGTCGCGACCGCGCGTTCGAAATCACGGACTGATCGTCCGATCCGCAACGCCTGCGGCCCACCGCGCAGAACCTCGACGACGGCCTCGATCTCCCGCTCGTCGTGGACGCTCCCGGCGTAGTCGATGCGGCGCGGCGTCGTCGCGGTCCCGGGCTCGGTCACCGATCCGCCACGACTGCTGACATCGGCTGGGACGTCATCGTGTCGAGCACGACGTGCAGCTCGGCAAGGCGCAGGCGATCGGCATCGGCGTGCACGACACCGCGCACTACCCCGCCGGGAATGTTGGCGGGCATCTCGTCGACAACGTGGGTCACGTTGATGTAGCTCGCGAACGACGCTTCGGTGTCAGCGGCATCGACCAGGTGGAGGTTCGAACCGTGGTGACGCAAGGGATAAGGACTGTCGAGGCGGTGCTGCTTCTGCCAGGCCATCACCTCGCTCCGGCCACGGACGTCGGCGCGGGCAAACTCCGCCCACGCGACGGTGTCCGTGTCGGTGCGGACCGTGAAGTGGCAGTCCTCGGTGAGCATCGCGGTCAGCGCGTCGAAGTCCCCTTCGTCGTAGTTGAACCACCAGGCCCCCATGAGGTCTTGCACCGCGGCGGGCTCGATCATTGCGTTACCTCCAAACGGGCGGGCGGCCTTCGGCGAACGCCGTGGCCGCTTCCATGACGTCGCCGGTGGTGCTGGCGAGGATCTGCGTGCGGTTCTCGAGGTGGATCGCAGCTTCGATGTTTGCTGCATCGACGTTGGCCAACATGACCTGCTTGGTCATGACGACGCCGAACGGGCTGTAGGTGCAGAGCGTGTCGGCGATCTCCAAGGCGGCGTCGAGGGCCGAACCGTCGGGCACGACCCGGCTCACGAGACCGATGCGCTCGGCTTCGGCCGCGTCGATCACCCGGGCAGTGAGGATCAGATCGTGGGCTCGAGAGACTCCGACGAGACGCGGCAGCGTGTAGCTGATCCCGATGTCGCAGCCACCGATCCCCACCTTGACGAACTGCACGCAGAGCCGAGCTGACTCCGCGACGACCCGAACGTCGCAACCGCACGCGAGCGCCAACCCGCCCCCGTATGCGGGTCCGTTGATCGCGGCGATGACGGGTTGCTGCATGGTGCGCAGCCGCGGCACAAGCGCGGCGATGTGCTCCTGAGAACGCATGCCCGCGCGAGCCCCGGACGAGATGCCCTCGGAACGCGAAGACGGTCCGATCTCCTTCAGGTCCAGGCCCGCACAGAAGCCGCGGCCGGCGCCGGTGAGCACGACGACGCGACATGTGTTGTCGGCATCGATGTCATCGAGCACCGAGTGGAGCTCGTCGACGAGCGGGAACGTCAGGGCATTGAGCGCGTCCGGACGGTTCAGGGTCACGACCGCGACTTCGGGCCGCGGCCGCTCAACGAGTACGTCCGTCATCGCTTTCGCTTCGGAACGAGTCCTTGGAGCATCCGTTCGACGAGCAGGGCGGTCTGCTCCGCGCTCGGGGCTTCGATGCCCGCAGAGCTCATCACTCCGGCGCCGATCTCCACGCACATCAAGAGTGCGGTGAGGTGACGCATGTCGAGTGCCGGGTCGACGTTGGCCGCCTGCTGCCATTCCTCGTGCGAGGTCGTCCACTCGGCCAGCCGCTCCCCGAGCAGTGCTCCGAGCTGGTCGCGCACCGTCGGATCGGTCCGGGCGGCGACGGCGGCTTCGAGCATCAGCATGCGGAGGCGCTGACGCCGCGGGCTCGCGGCTGAGGTGAACTGAAACCCGTCGATCTGAGGCAACGGCCGAGACAGCACTTCGAGCGGTACGTCGGCGAGATCCACCGCGATGCTGGCGCGAAGGGCCTCGATCAGCAGATCCGCCTTCCCGCGAAACGTTGCGTAGATGGCGCCACTGCTGACGCCACTTCGTCCCGCGACCGCGCGCACCGAGACTCCGGCGTAGCCCTCGGTCGCGAAGAGCTCGGTCGCGCTCTCGATGATGCGGTTGCGTGTCGCCATCGCCTTCGGCGTGAGCTGGCGCCCTTCGCTGGCACCGGCACTGCCGGTCGTTGTCGGATCCTCGAGCGAGGTCTCCGTCTCCGGGATGGTCACGCGGCGAGCCAGTCTGTCGTCGGGGCGATCGTGTAGGTGTGGATCAGCTTCTGGATCCAGTCGACGTCGTGAAAGGGATCGTTCGGCTCGGCGACGGTGATCCCCTGGCTGCGCATGTCAGCGATCAGGACGTCGACGACGCGCTGATGCGTGAGATCGTCGGTGTGGTCCATCACCTTCTTCAGCTCGGCCATGTCCGAGTAGAGCTCGGCGTTCCAGTGGGCGAGGAACCGGATCTGCTCCGGCTGGTAGCGGTGCACTCGCTCACCGTCGGTCAGGACATCCCACGCGTCGTCGGCGGCGTTGTAACCGAAGGTCGACCGACACTTGACGCCCTCGACGTGGCGCTCATCGGGCCGACCGACCGAGTCACCACGGTGGAACATCATCTCGTTCTGCACGACGACGCCCTTGTTCCACAACGGGTGCTCGAGCTTCTGCGGCGGCTGCCAGCGGACCGGTCGGGCCAGTACGTGAACGTTCCCTCCTCGCCCCGGTACCACCAGGTGATGACCTGAGCCATCTTCACGACGTAGTCCGTGAAGAGCCCGGACTTCGCCATGACGTTCTGGAACCACACGGGCGTGTTCTCGATCCGGACACCGCGGAACGTCACCGCGTCGAGATGCGCATCGCGGCCCGACTCGTGCGGGCCACAGATGTTGAACAGCATCAGCGTCGGCTTCGCGTACTGGCAGCCCCAGTAGCCCTTGACCATCTCCAGGAAGCGTTCGTTGTAGAAGAGGTCGTGGAGCTCGGGATAGAAGCACACCGAGTTCTGGCCGAAGAACCCGCGGAAGTGAGGGCCGGCGACGTCGTCAAGCGTCAGCCCGTGGTCCTCCGGCACGACACCGGTCACGGTCGCGATCAGCTCGTCGACCGTCTCGAAGTGATGCGAGATGATCGTCGGCCACGGCCCTTCGCGCTTCACGACATCGAGCATCCGCTCGAACTCGCCGTCCCGGTACACACCCTCGATCACCTCAGGCGGCGCGCACGGAGTCAGCACCTCGGCCAAGCGGGATTGGTAGTCGCTCATGCTCGATCTCCTCGACGGGCGGTCGACGCCGACTCAACTTTAGAATAACGTTGTTATATATGCAAGACGCCAATGCCGAGACCACCCCCGCCGCGCGAGTCGACCAGCTGCTGGCCCGGCACCCGCCCGCGACCACCGACGCCACGGCGTTCCTCCTCGCCCGCTTCGACGCCGGCCTGGCCTGGATCGCAGACCCCGAAGACCGCCAGCTCGTCGAAGCGCGGCTCCGGGCGGCCGGCGCGCCCGACCCCTTTCCGAGGAATCCGATCGCAGTCGGCATGATCGGGCCGACGATCCTGCACCATGGAACTGAGGCGCAGCGCGCTCGGTACCTCTGCGCCGGATGTGGGCGGGACTCGACATCTGGTGCCAGCTGTTCTCCGAGCCGGGTTCCGGATCGGACCTCAGCTCGCTCGCAACGCGCGCGGAGCCCGACGGCGACGGGTGGCTCCTCAACGGCCAGAAGGTGTGGACCTCGGCTGCGGACCGCGCCCGGTACGGGCTCGTCCTGGCTCGAACCGACATCGACGCGCCGAAGCGCAACGGGATCACCGCGTTCCTGCTCGACATGCAGACCCCCGGCGTGACGGTGCGGCCGCTGCGGCAGATGACGGGTGACGCCGAGTTCAACGAGGTCTTCCTGGACGACGTTCGTGTGCCGGGCGACGCTCGACTGGGCCCGCTCGGTGCAGGTTGGAAGGTCGCGTCGACGACGCTGATGAACGAGCGAGCCTCGATCGGCAGCGCATTCGGCGTCAGCGGCGGCGGCCCGGTCGCAGTGGCGATCGACCTCTACCAGACCCACCATCAGGGAGACCCGGTGGCACGCGACGCAGTCACTCGGATGTACATCGAGGCCGAGCTCATCCGGATGCTCGCACAGCGCGCCCGCCAGCCCGGACCCGCGGGATCCGTCGTGAAGCTCTTCGGCACGGAGCACGTCCAACGTGTGTACGAAGTGATCCTCGGGTTGCTGGGCGCCGAAGGCATGTTGTGGGTCGACGATGGTGACGGTTCGCCGTGGACGCGCGGGCCGTACGTCGGGTTCCTGCGATCTCGGGCTGCGACGATCGAGGGTGGCTCGTCCGAGGTGATGCGCAACATCCTCGGCGAGCAGGTCCTCGAGTTGCCGCGTGAACCTGACCCGTCCCACGGTCGCCCCTGGCGCGAGGTTCCACGTAGCTGATCGGCGCGTTCAGGCTCGACTGACCCACGAGGCGCCCCCCAGGCGCGCATGACGCAATCGGGTTCTCGTGCCCGACGTGATTTAGCTCTGCCTCGCGGCGCCGGCTCGGCTCTTGGGATCGACCTGCACGCGTTCGTACAACGACTGACGCGATGGCACTCGACGGCACGGCCGGCGCAGTACTTCGGGTTCTTCGTTAGAAGTCGTCGCGACACGATTTCGAGATCGCGTGAGAAGTCCGGCCCGAGACAGCAGAAAGCCGGCCCCGAGGGACCGGCCTCTGACCTGCGCAAATGGTGGCGGGGGTAGGATTTGAACCTACGACCTTCGGGTTATGAGGCGGCGAGCCTCCGTCCTTCTAGCGACGTCGAGTGCCAACAAGTCCCGTTCTGTCTGGTGTTTCCGCGCTCGTCGTCCCATCCAGTACCAACGAGTCCCAACCCGTACCAGGGATCCCGTTAGAAATCGCGTTAGAAGTCGCGATGCATAGAGCGCGCCACAGGACGAGACGTCATCGCCGTGGCCCTCCGACGGTTGCGTATCCATCGTCGCAAAGTACCGAATCCCTCACGCGAATCGGGCTTGTGGGGAACGGTCTCAGCCCAGGGCGGCGACGACGATCGCGACGTCGTCCTTGGCGGCGCCGTCGTCGAGCAGCGCCGCCAAGACGTGGTCGCAGAGTCCCTCGGGACTGGCCGGACCCGTTCCGCAGGCCTGCGCGAGTCGGTCCAGGCCCTCGTCGATCCCCTCGTGCCGGCGCTCGACGAGCCCGTCGGTGTAGAGCACGAGCGTGGCCCCAGGGGCGAGCGTTACCCGCTCGGTGCGGTAGGTCGCGCCGCAATTGAGTGGTGGACCGGTCCGTGTGTCGAGGAAGGTCGTCGATCCGTCGGGCGCGCGTAGCAACGCCGGGATGTGGCCGGCTGCCGCGTACGACCACGTGCGATCAGCGGGATCGATTATTCCGTACAGCGCGGTGATCAGCACGTTGGCGTCGAAGACTCGGACCACCTCGTCAAGGTGATCGAGCAATTTCGCAGGATCCGGTTCGTTGAGCGCTAACGCGCGGACGCTGAACCGGGCGTTCGCCATGTCAGCGACGGCGCCGAGACCGTGGCCCGCGACATCGCCAATCGCCAGGCCCAAGGCACGACCGCGAAGCGGAATGACCGCGTACCAGTCGCCGCCGATGTCGGCCGGACCCACGGCGGGCACGTAACGCGCCGCGACGGAGATCCCGGGCACAGTCGGCAGCTTCGTCGGGAGCAACGCGTGCTGCAACGTCGTGACGATGCTCCGTTCCTGCTCGAGTTGCTCGGCCACCACCGCCCGGCGCTGCTCTCGATCGGTCACATCGATCGCGACGCCGATCGTTCCGTTCGGCGCACCGTTCTCGTCGACCGTCACTCGACCGCGGCACTCGATCCAATGGATCGATCCGTCCGGCCAAGTGGCCCGGTGCAATAGGAGGTAGGGACCGGGGTTGGCGAGCGCCCGCTCGACACGGGCCAGGCACTCTGCCCGATCGTCGGGGTGGAGCGCGGCGACCCAGTCCTCGTAGTTGCCGCCGAAGCCCCCGGGCTCGAGACCGTGGAGCTGCTCCAGTCGCTCGTCCCAGGTCGTGCTGCCTGCAGCCATGTCCCAGGTCCAGGTCCCCAGCTCGGCGGCTTCGAGCGCGAGAGCCAATCTCGCGTCTGCCACAGACGTCACGATCCCTCCCCCTCGCGAAAGCTCCCGTCGCCCGACGTGCTTCAGACTTCCACGTCCGGATCCGTAAAGGGAAACTTGGCGTCTCGTGCCCGCGCGGCCCAGTTCCGGACCGCCGGCGCCAGGACCCCTCTCGATCTCGGTGCCGTCGGCCCAATCGACAAAACGACCCCACCCCTTCCATCATGATGCGGCGCGGCGGGTCAGCCAGCGCACCTCGGTGGAGGCCAGATCGAAAACATCTCGTGATTCCACCGGGGCCCGCGGGTAACCCCAGCTGCCGCCGAACCACACCGCGGCGGGTGGCGTCGACGATTGCCATCCAGCATCAACCGGCGCGGACGGCATCGACGACCACCCTGCTGCCGAGGCGAACGCCAACCTCGGACGAGCGCGTTGCTCGTGATCCTGTCGCCTCCGGATCGTACCCTTACGTGTAGGACACGCCGCGGGCGGGTACACACGACTCATGGATTTGGCCGCGTGGACGATCATCGCCATCGCGATCTTCATGATTGTGATCATCGCCCTGTGGTGGGGTCGGGAAAGCAGTTCCGCGTCACACTCGAGGGCGACTTCTCGCGGACCCGAACACGAGCACGACTGAGGCCGGAGCATCGGGAGCAGCACGAGGGATTCACGCTGCATGTCATCTGTGCCGGGGAATGCGAATGGTCAAGCGAGAACCCAACGTGAATCGTTGCGTTATCTGTGACTCGGTTGTCGACATTCCGCCGGGGAAGAGACCCGTCTGGGTGTTGCACGGCGCTCCGGGCAAGCCCAACGTCCGCCTCATCAAGGTGGACGGAGTCGAGATCCATCGCTGCGAGATCCCTCGCGGGTAGCCGCTCGTGAGTGGTCTCGCGACGCTATTGACGTCCCGCGGCCTCGCGGAGCCCTTTGGCCGGCGAGCTCGCCGGCCGGTACCTGACGGGACGCACCGACGGCCTGCGCGCCTCGCAGCGGCGAGAGCATCCTGCTCGCCCGGACCTGACCACGCCGCAGTCGTCTGCATCCCGAGGCTCTTCAGGTTGGCGTCGAGGGCGTCCACGCTGGGCATTCGCGGAACGGTGGGCGGAGCTGCGCGATCTCGGCGCGGCCTCGCAACGTTGAGGAGCGTGTCGGCACGGCCCTGCGGCCCTCGTGGTCCTCGAGAGCCTCGGCTCGGAGATCTCCTGGTGATCGAGTCCCGCAGATGGGAGTCGTCGAAGCTCCAGACGTCGAGAACTGGTCGGGCGGCAGCGACATCGCCGGACACGAGGAGAGGATCGAACTGTTGAGCTGAAGGCGGTCGGTGGACAGCGGCTCACAACCGCGGCTGCCTCGTCGGTCGCGCGGCTCTGGACGCTGAACTTCGTCTCGTTTAGCTGCCAACGGGGTATGAGCTAGACGGAAACCACTCGCATCGAGGAGGCATCCGATGGGCAGCACAGGACCGACAGTGCGGGCTGGGGTGCTGATGTCCCGCATCCGAATGCCTTTCGTCGCCGTGGCGGTGCTCGCGTTGTTCGCACCAATGGTGCTCGACGTGCCGCCATGGTGGAAACCGACGACTGCGGTCATGTTCCTCGTCGCCATGGTGCTCTACATCCGAGCGGGGATCCCCGACGCGGACCCGGTCGACCTGGCTGCCCCCGTGCGCGGGCGCTGGGTCGCGCTCAACAGCCCGACCACGCGTGTTCCGAGCCACCGGATCAACGCATGGTCGCAGACCTACGCCATCGACCTGATCGACGATCCCGAGAGCGGCGGGCGGCCAGAGATGGCCTGGTGGCCCCTTGCCCGGCGGCCCCAGGACTACCCCGCGTTCGGACAGCCGGTCCTGGCCTCGGTCAGCGGCACGGTGGTACGTCGCAGTGATTTCATGCGGGACCACTGGAGCCGCTCGTCACCGGCCTCGCTCGTGTACTTCGTGCTGGAGTCGGTCCGCGAGTTCCTGGGTCCGACCGGGGTGTTGGGGAACCACGTGGTGATACGGAGCGATGACGGGGTCCACGTCCTGGTCGCGCACCTCCGCCGGCGGTCCGTCAAAGTGTCACCGGACGAACGAGTCGAGGCCGGCGATCTCATCGGCGAGTGCGGCAACTCCGGGAACGCAACCGAACCTCACGTCCACGTGCAGGCCATGGACGGCCCCAGCACCTGGACCGCGGCGGGCATCCCGATTCGCATCGCTGGTCACGAGCCACCGGGCGACGGCGAACACCTCATCACCACCTGACCAAGGGGACCCTTGGGTGTCCCAGACGACTTCGACTTCCGGGCCTCGTGAGCGGGACATCCACCGGCCCGAGCCGGGGGAACACCCGGAGGAAGGCCCCGAGGCACACCTCCCCGCCGGGAGGGTCGCTATTGCGGCCCGGCTTCCTCGGAGCGCAGCGCATCGGTGGATCGGTCCAGGGTGATCGTGGCCAGGAGAAGTCCGGCGAGCAGCGCGACGCCGTGGATGTTGCCGAGCGCCGTGAGGAGCACGCCCGCGGTGGCGACCACCACGGCTGCGAGCCGCAGCGCGGGCTCGTGGTTCTGCTGGTACCTGATGAGGATGCCGGTTGCCACCGCTGCCGCGACCGCCGCGGGAACGGCGAGTGAGGGAACCGTCGCCACGAGCGCGCCCGTCCAGATCACCAGGATCGGTGCGGTGGCGGTCCGGGGCAACCGCGGGTCGTTGCGCCATGCGGCGAGCACGACCGCTCCGGTGAGCCCACACACGGCGATCGAGTTGCCACCGCCAACGGGCTGCAGCGCGTACGCGACGAGCTCGGTGAACAGACCGACGCCGAAGTAGTGCAGCAACCAGCGGGGTCGGGAGACGATCTGCTCCGCCAGGGCTCCGACCAGTGCGAGGAACAACACGTTGGAAGCGCTGCCGAACAGGCCGCCGTCCTGCACGAACAGCGCCGTCGCGGTGCGCCACCAGTCCCCGTGGATCCCCGCCGAGGTCCGCTCGAGCTCCCCCAGCACGCCGGGATCGACCACCTGGACCACCGCCATCACCAACAAGACCACGACCATGGCCGCCGTGAGCCACGGGCAGCGGGTCAACCCGATCCGCTTCGCGACGTGGGAGCGGAGACGAGGGCTCATATGAGGCGCACCGGCATCACCCGCCGCTCATCGAGCACCCCTCGCGAAATTCCATGCCCTGCCTCCATCTCCGTCACGCAGTGGCTGTCGCACAATGACGCAAATTTCGGTCTACCACCCCGCCGGACTCGATCACATCGCCCCCCGATGACGGAGATCACGTTAGAAGTCGCGATGCGCCAGGAGGACCCATCGTGTCTCCTATCGAGGCACTGTTGCGTTGATTCGGTTTGGGCCGCGGCGAACCGAGGGCGTGTGCCGTTCGGGTTCAGATCGTTCGGGCGAGTTCGGTGAACGCGTGCTCGACGCGCCTGTGGGTGCGCGCGTCGACGCCAAGTTCGTAGTGACCGTGGCGGATGTTCTGGACCAGCGTGTGACCACGCATGACTACTCGTGCGGTGTGGTCGCGTTTGAGACCGCGCATCGGTTGGAGCCTGGCTTTGAGTCGACCGTGGTCGCATTCGACTCGGTTGTTCGCGTACTGCTCGGTGTTGTGAAGCGCAGCAGGCATCAGCCTTTCGATCGCAGCCCGCAGCGCGGGAGCGCGGTCGGTCACCACTTCGATCGGCTCTCCATGCGCGCGGATCGCACATGCGAAGAACCGGCGCGCCGCGAGGAAATCACGCTTGGCCGACACCCACACGTCGATGATCTGCCCGGACTGATCGACGGCCCGGTACACGTAGCGCCACTTGCCGGCGACCTTCACGTAGGTCTCGTCGCCGAACCAACGGTTGGCGACCACATGACGGGACGGGCTGGCAGCGTCGACGAGCAGTGGGGTGAAGCGCTGGACCCACCGGTAGATGGTGACGTGATCAACCTCGATCCCGCGCTCCGCCAGGAGTTCCTCGACATCGCGATATGAGAGCCCGTACCGCAGGTACCAGCGCACGGCGAGGACGATGACCTCGGGCGGGAACCGGAACCGCTTGAAGGCCGAGCTCGGAACGACGGGTACCGGACGGGAACGACGAAACCTCATCGGGACACCCTCACTGCCGGCCACGCTTGTGCGCCAATGCAACAGTGCCTTGGCGTGAATGCTCACCTCGGGACGCGCCGAACAGTCCGGGCAGAGCGGCTCCGGAATCGCCTTGACGCTCACGCACCGTGTCCCGGGCGGTGGGGGCACGAGCGGAGCGCGGGGAGGGCTCCGGTCCACATCGCGGAGCTGCTCCGGTGCGCGATCGCGAACGGAAGCGACGAGCAATGAGCGAAGCGGCCGAAGGCTTACTCCATGGTCGGACTCGAGGGTCAGCGAACCATGAAGTGGTCATAGACGGCCGCGTCGCGGAGCACTTGCTGCACCGAGGGGCACAGTGCCTCGAGCACGAGACCGACACCGGCGTCGACAGTACGGAGCTCAGCCCTCAGGAAGCACCCAGTTCCGGCGCTCTCCAACATTTCCAAGCCAGAGCAATCAACGACGAGCCGACGAGGATCCTGCTCGATTGCCGCGACGACGCAGTCGTCGAACGCCCGAGATCCCTCAACGCTCAGCCGACCGCTGAGCTGCAGGAAGATGTCGTCGCGGGCGTACACGACGAGGATGGAGAAATCCGATGGTCGTGGGCACGGCCAGCGCCGGTTGCGGTACCGGCGCTGCGAGAATCTCGGCGTTCCGACTCTGACGTCCGCCATCTCTCCTCCCGCAGCACGCCCTTCAGTACTCTTGAAAGTTTCCTCTGCAGTCACGCGTCTAAACTTCAACAAAGACATTGCACAGGTTCGAGGTTCGGTTTAGCCTCACGCCCGACGATGCGGCGCTCCTACCGAAATCGGGCGGGTCTGGACCTCATGCCGGGAAGTTCGACATCTCTCGTGCAACCCCCTCGCATCTCGGACCCGGTCGTGAGTTATTCGCGTGTTTCGCGGCATATTTCGCCGGCCTCCCCATCGTCGGAGACGGCGGACTCACCAACGGAAGCTCGGCATCGCGGAGGAACCGGTGGTTGAACAGCGCCACAGGGAGGATCACTGCGTGATATGCGGCGCAGTTGTGCACATCCCGCTCGGAAAGAACCCCGTCCGCGTGCTGCGAGGCGGTTCCGGAAAACCCAACATCCGGATCATCAAGGTCGACGGCGTCGAGATCCATCGCTGTGACAGCCCGAACGGCTCACCACGCGGATGACGACATGCGGTCGTCAGCGAGCCGGGCTGCGATCTCGGGAAGCAGATCGTCGCGACGATCCTGACGACTCGAGCTGCCGAGCCCAACCCCCTCCGGGTGGCATCACGGTCGACGATCGGCGAGATCGCCGAAGGCGACCCGGGGTTTGCCCGGCGCGACTGGGTGGTAATGCGTCGTAGTGCGATCGTGCCGGCACATTCCAGGGTGGTCGACACTCACCGGGCGAAGTCGAACCCGTCACGAGCTCGGTCGTTCGGGCAAGGCCGGCATGTGAGGCGTCCACGTTCTCGGGCTTGGCATTGGCTCGTGCTCGCTGCCGCGATCGGAGGGTTGACTGCGCTCGTCGCGATCGCCTCGTTCGGTGCGACTCCGCAGCGAGCTGTCGCCGCACCCTCGACCGGGAACGCCCGCCGGACCTTCCTCGCCGACTGCTCGGTCTGCCACGGAGCTGATGGGTACGGGACCGAGCGTGGTCCCTCGCTCGAGACCGCGGGCCGGGCGGGTGTCGACTACTGGGTCTCCACGGGCCGCATGCCGTTGTCGAGTCCGGACGCCTCGCCCGAACGCCAGACGCCGAAGTACACGCCGGCTGAGGTCCGCGCGCTCGTGAGCTACGTGGTGGCGCTCACGGGCAACGCTTCGCCCTCGATCCCGAAGCTGGACGCGGCCCGCGCCTCGGTTGCGAAGGGCGCCACCCAGTACCAGCTCAACTGCGCAGCGTGTCACGACTCGACGGGGGTGGGCGGCGCGCTGTTCCAGCGCGCCGCGCCCCCGGTCTTTCCCGCGACGGCGACCCAGGCAGCCGAGGCGATTCGCATCGGTCCCGGGCAGATGCCGGCCTTCGGGCGCGCCGCGCTCAATCACGAGCAGCTGAACGACACGGTCGCGTACGTGAAGTACCTCGGCCCATCCGAGGGACCGGGGTGGATACGCGCTCTGGCACCTGGGCCCGCTGGCCGAAGGAGCCGCGATCATGGTCCTCGGTCTCGGGACATTGCTGCTCGCGACCCGATGGATCGGAACCCGCACGTGACCTCGGAGAACAAGCACGACGAGGGGACACCGCGCTGGCCCGAGTGGATCTCCGTCGTGAGCTTCCTCACCTGCGCGGTCGCGGCGGTCGCGGTCACCTACGTCTACTCGACCGGCGGCGATCCACAGCTGGAGGGCGCGCTGCTCGGCGTCGCGTTCGGCGGCTTGGGGATTGGTTTCGTCATGTGGGCGCATCGGCTCCTTGCACACGGTCCCTACGTGGAGCCGAGGCCGGAGCTCGCGGGCAGCTCCGCGCAACGGGAGGCCACCGACGAGGACTTCGAACGCGGTGGGATGCTGACCCGCCGCCGGATCCTGCTCGGCAGCCTGGTCACCGCGGCGGGCGCCATGATGGCCGCCGCGGTGTTCCCGCTTCGCTCTCTCGGGCCTCGGCCGGACGCGCCGCTGCGCCACACCCCGTGGCGCAAGGGTCTGGCGCTGGTGAACGACGAGGGCCAACCGATTCACGCGCACGAGGTTCCTATCGGGGGGCTGGTCACGGTCTTCCCCGAGGGCCATCCCGGTTCCGCCGACGGGCAGGCGGTGTTGATCCGCCTCGACGCGTCGGCGACTCCGGAGGGCGGTGACGCACACGGCTTCGTCGTGTACTCGAAGATCTGCACGCACGCCGGATGCCCGGTCGGTCTCTACCAGGCGCAGCTCCAGCAGCTCCTCTGCCCGTGTCATCAGTCCGCGTTCAACGTCTTGGAGAACGCGAAGCCGACGTCGGGCCCGGCGGCACGTGCCCTCCCGAGGCTTCCGATCGAGGTCGACGACGGAGGCGTGCTCCGGGCCTTGGGTGACTTCCCCGAGCCGGTCGGGCCCGCGTGGTGGACGCGGTGAGCCGACGTCGCCTCCGTCTCGCGGTCGTCGCCATCGCGCTCGTAGCGCTCGCGTCCTGCAGTGGCGACTCCCCGTCGATGCTCGACCCACGCGGGAACGAGGCGCAGCACATCGCCCGGGCGTGGTGGATCATGTTCGGCCTCGCGACCGGGGTGTACGTGCTCGTCGCGACGTTCATCATCCTTTCGGTGTTGCGGGGCCGCAAGACCGAGCACGGGCGTTCCTCGCGCATCACGGACGGCGCCTTCGTCTGGTTCGGCGGCATCGTGATGCCCGTCATCGTTCTGCTCGTCGTCGCCGTCGTGACGGTGGGAACCACGGCAGCGCTCCGCAAGCCGGACGATTCCGCGCTGAAGGTGCACGTCGTCGGGCATGACTGGTGGTGGGACGTCAGCTATCCGGGCACCGGCATCCGGGTGGGCAACGAGTTCCACCTCCCCACCGGGACCCCGATCGAGATCCGACTGACGTCGGCGGACGTGATCCACAGCTTCTGGGTGCCACAGATCGGCGGCAAGGTCGACCTGATCCCCGGCCAGCCGAACTACTTCCGCTTCACGATCGAGAAGCCGGGCGTGTACCGGGGCCAGTGCGCGGAGTACTGCGGCGTGCAGCACGCCAACATGGCGCTGTACGTGCACGCCGATCCGCCCGGCATCTACGAACGATGGGTCGCGGCCCATCGCAACCCGCCCAGCGAACCCGCGTCGGAGCTCGCGACCCGTGGCGCGCTCGCGTTCCAGACCCAGTCATGCGCCGGGTGCCACACGGTGCGGGGCACCCAGGCCCAGGGAATCGTCGGCCCCGCGCTGACGGACTTCGGGTCGCGTCGCTCCATCGGCGCGGGCGCGGTGGAGAACACGCCGTCGAACCTCTCGCGCTGGATCGTGGACGCCCAGCGGTACAAGCCCGGCGCGCACATGCCGCCGCTGTCGATCTCACCCGCCGACGTGAACTCGATCGTCGCCTACCTGGAGAGCTTGAAGTAGCCATGACGACGACCGCAGTGCGACCTTCGGATCCGACGCGCATCACCGATGAGCAGCTCGAAGAGGCGTGGCAGGACCCACCCGGGATCGTCGGCTTCCTCACGACGGTGGATCACAAGCGCATCGGCATGCGCTACATCTACACCGCGTTCGCCTTCTTCTTCGTCTCGGGAATCGTCGCGCTCGTCATGCGCGTGCAGCTCGCCGGCCCGGACATGGGAGTCCTCAGCCCCGAGGCGTACAACGAGTTCTTCACGATGCACGGCACGACGATGATCTTCCTGTTCAACACGCCCGTGCTCGCGGGATTCGGCAACTACCTGCTGCCGATGCAGCTCGGGCACCCGCGACATGGCGTTTCCCCGACTGAACGCCTTCTCCTACTGGATCTTCCTCTTCGCCGGGCTCTTCCTCTACGCCAGCTTCCTCGATCGGCGCACCCCCCAACGGCGGTTGGTTCGCGTACACGCCCCTCACCGACCACGTGTACTCCGCCGGCGCGAACCTCGACTTCTGGGGGCTCGGAGTCGTCTTCGTCGGCATCTCGACCACGGTCGGCGCCGTCAACTTCCTCGTGACGACCTTCAAGATGCGGGCACCCGGCATGACGCTGAACCGGCTGCCGGTCTTCGTCTGGTCGATGGTCGTCTTCTCGTTCATGGTGATCTTCTCGGTCCCCGTCGTCACGACCGCCGCCGGCCTCCTCGAGCTGGACCGGCTCTTCGGCACGCAGTTCTACGTGCCCGCGCTCGGGGGCAGCACGCTGCTGTACCAGCACCTGTTCTGGTTCTGGGGCCATCCCGAGGTCTACATCCTCTTCGTCCCGGCGCAGGGCATGATCTCGATGATCATCCCGGTGTTCTCGCGCCGCCCGCTCGCGGGCTACGTGTGGGTCGTCACCTCGCTCGTCGCGATCGGGTTCATCAGCTTCGGCGTCTGGGTCCACCACATGTTCGCGACCGGGATCCCGCCGCTCGCGATGTCCTTCTTCTCCGCCGTCGGCTTCGTCATCACCATTCCGAGCGGGATCCAGTTCTTCGCCTGGATCGCGACCATGTGGCGCGGCATCGTGGAGCTCACGACGCCGATGCTCTTCGCGCTCGGCTTCATGTTGATCTTCCTGATCGGCGGGATCACCGGAGTGATGGTCTCGGTGCTCCCGTTCGACTGGCAGGTCACCGACAGCTACTTCGTCGTCGCGCACTTCCACTACGTCCTGAACGGCGCGGTGGTGTTCCCGATCTTCGGCGCGCTCTACTTCTGGATGCCGAAGATGACGGGTCGGATGCTCTCGGAGCGACTGGGCGCGATCAGCTTCTGGACGATGTTCGTCGGGTTCAACCTCGCGTTCTTCCCCATGCACATCCTCGGGTTCCTGGGGATGCCGCGCCGGGTCTACACCTACCACTCCGGGCTCGGATGGGACGCGCTTGAACCTGCTCGCGACCATCGGAGCATTCGTGTTCGCGTTCGGCGTGCTGCTCACGCTCGTGAACTTCATCTGGAGCAGGAGTCACGGCGAGGTCGCTCCACCCGACCCCTGGCGTGCGGACTCGCTCGAGTGGGTGACCTCGTCTCCGCCACCGGACTACAACTTCGCCCAGATCCCGATCGTCGAGAGCCGGCATCCGCTGTGGGACCAGGATCCGATGCCGGTGTCGACGTCGGGCTCGGACCGGGCGACGCGTGCGCTCGGTCGCGAAGGCGCGCTGCACAAGGAGACGCCGCTCACGAGCGGGTTGCGAGCGGAGCCGTCCGACACGATGGAGATCCCTGACGAGACGTACCTGCCGTTCGTGCTCGGGTCGGGCATCGCGGTGCTGTTCGTCGCGCTCCTCGCGCAGGCCCTGCTCATCGGCATCGTCGGCGGAGTGCTCGCGGCAGTCGGTCTGCTCCGCTGGGCGTGGCGGACGGCGGAGACGCCATGACCGCCATGCTCGAGCCCGTCGCCCGCACGCCGCGCACCGTCTCCGTCCCGCCGCCGAGTCCGGCACGACGGACGGGATACGGCCGGGGCTTCTGGGGGGTCGCGGTGCTGATCGCGACCGAGTCGATGCTCTTCCTCGCCCTGATCGCGACCTACTTCTTTCTCCGAGCCTCGTCGCACACCTGGCCGATCGGGCATCTCGAGCTGCCGAAGCTCGACTTTCGAGCGTGGCTCTTCACCGCGATCCTCCTGGGGAGCAGCATCCCGATCTTCGCGGCGGACGCGGCCGTCGTACGCGGTCGCAACGGAGTGCTCCGAGTCGCGCTCGCGCTCTCGTTCCTCATGGGCGCGGCGTTCCTCGTGAACACCTACGTCGACTTCCAGTACCTGCACTTCGGGTGGGACACGAACGCGTACGGCTCGATCTACTACGTGACGGTCGGTCTGCACGCGACACACGTGCTCGCGGGCCTGCTGATCAGCATCGTCGTGCAGTACAAGGTCTGGCGTGGGCTCATCGATCCCGAGCACCACACGAGTGTCGAGGTGTTCTCGCTGTACTGGCACTTCGTCGACGTCGTCTGGATCCTCGTCTTCTCGTCGCTCTTCATCTCGGCGCACATCCGATGAGCGTGGACGTCCGGCCCGACGAGCGACACCTCGCCCTGATCGGCTGGGCGGCCGTCGGCGTGCCGGTGCTCGCCTGGATGGGACATCTGGTCTTCTCCGCCGCGTACGCCGCCGAGGCCGGGCGGGACCGCATCGGCCCGTCGAGCGCATGCACGCACGGCATCGCCGTCTGGCCGCTCCACCTCGGCACGGCCGTCGGCGCGCTCTTCTGCCTCGCGTCGCTCGCCGCCGCCCTCTTCGTCCATCGCCAACGGAACGGATCCGGCGAGGGTGGCCTGTCCTCGCAGTTCCGCTTCCTCGGCCTGCTCGGCATCGGATCCGTCGGTGTTCAACCTCGTCCTGATCGTGGGCGAGGGCAGCGTCGTCCAGTTCCTCCACGCCTGTGGCTGAGCTCGGACCGCTCGCGCTGATCCTGGCCGCGGCGCGCGCTCTACGGCGCGGGCGTGTTCCGGGCATGGGACGCGGCGGGACCGGGCCGCCTCGTGCACCCCGCGAAGGTGGCGTGCTTCGCCGCCGGATGCGCTGCGCTCATCGTCGCCCTCGCATCACCGCTCGATCGGCCTCGCCGACACCAGCCTCACCGCACACATGGTGCAGCACGTGCTGCTGATCACGGTCGCCGCGCCGCTGATCGCCGTCGGAGCTCCGCTCGTCGTCTTCGGACACGCCTTCGACGCCACACCGAGCGACGTGCCATCCCTCCTGCGCCGTCAGTACCGGCCCCGGCGGGCGACGACACACTGGGCTGCCTGGACCGCCGCTGGCACTCGTGGTGCACATCGGCGCCGTCGCGGCGTGGCACCTCCCCGGCGCGTACGACGCGGCGTTGCACAACGACGCGATCCATGCCGCGGAGCACGCCTCGTTCTTCTTCACCGCCCTGGTGCTCTGGTGGGCCGCGCTCGGTGCCGGCCGCCGGTCCCGCCGGGGCGGCGGCGTTCTCGTCCTGTTCGTCGCCACGCTGCCGGCCAATGCGCTGGGATTGCTGATGACGATCGCGGCCACGACCTGGTATCCGTCGTACAGCCATGGCGCCGCGACGGCGGCACTGCAGGACCAGCAGCTCGCCGGCGTCGTCATGTGGGGCTTCGGCGGCATGGCGACGCTCGTCGGCGCGTTCGCCCTCTTCGTCTCCTGGCTCCAGAGCCTCGACCGCGCCTCGCCGGGACGCGGCGCCGTGACGAGCGCTTCGGGCACGATCGCCCGTGACAGGGGTTCGGCATGATCCGGCGTCTCAACCGCTGGGTCGACGAGCGGATCGGCTCGTCGAAATTCACCCGGGAGTCCCTGAACAAGGTGTTCCCTGACCACTGGTCGTTCATGCTCGGCGAGATCGCGCTCTACTCCTTCGTCGTTCTCGTCCTCACCGGCATCTACCTCTCCTTCTTCTTCGATCCGAGCCTCGACCGGGTGACCTACCGGGGCGGCTACGCGCCGCTCTACGGAACCCGGATGTCGTCGGCCTACCAGTCCGTCATCCATCATCAGCTTCGACGTGCGGGCCGGACTCGTCATGCGACAGATCCATCACTGGGCGGCGCTGCTCTTCCTCGCCGCGATCGTGGCGCACCTGTGCCGCATCTTCTTCACGGGCGCATTCCGCAAGCCGCGCGAGATCAACTGGATCGTCGGCGTGACGCTGCTGCTCCTCGGCTTGGCGAACGGGTTCACCGGCTACTCCCTGCCCGACGACCTCCTCTCCGGAACCGGCCTCCGGGTCGTCTACTCGTTCGTCCTCTCGATCCCCGTCGTCGGCGCCTGGATCGCGTTCCTGGTCTTCGGCGGCGAGTTCCCGGCCCACGACATCCTGCGCCGGCTCTTCGTGATCCACATCCTGATCGTGCCTCTCGCGATCTTCGGGCTGCTCTCGATCCACCTGGCGATCTTGTGGCGCCAGAAGCACACCCAGTTCCGCGGCCGCGGCCGCAAGGAGCACAACGTCGTGGGCTCGAAGCTGTGGCCGACCTACGCGATGAAGAGCGTCGGGCTCTTCACGCTCGTCGCATCAGTGCTCTGCTTCCTCGGCGGGCTCGTCCAGATCAACCCGGTCTGGCTCTACGGACCGTTCGAACCCCCGGCAGTGTCCACCGCCGCCCAACCGGACTGGTACCTCGGCTGGACCGAGGGCGCGATCCGCCTGTTCCCGCCGTGGTTCGTACACATCGGGAGCTACAGCATTCCCGAGGTCTTCTGGCCCGCGATCGTGCTGCCCGGCATCACCTTCGCGCTGCTGTACGCGTGGCCATTTCTCGAAGCGCGCGTCACCCGCGATCACGCCGAGCACCACCTGCTCGACCGTCCGAGTGATCGCCCGATGCGCACCGCGATCGGCGCAGGAGTCCTGACGTTCTTCGTCGTGCTGACCGCGGCCGGAGGCCAGGACATCATCGCCGCGAAGCTGCAGCTCGACATCGTGCCCGTGACCTCCACGTTGCGCGTGCTCGTCTTCGTGCTCCCCCTGTTGATCGGAGCCGCGGTCTGGAAGATATGCCGCGACCTCAAGGCCGGCGGCTTCTCCAAGGACCGAGAGGAGCACACCGAACCCCCGGTCGCGCTCTACGAGCAGCCGGTAGGTGAGGAAGCAGGCGAGTCAGCACTCGCTGTTTCCGGACCGGAGTCTGTGGCCACCGCGGACTCCGCACCTCGAACGGCGCGCCACAGGCTGCTCGAGGGTGTGTTGGCCGCACTTGCCCTGGTGTACGCGTGGCTGAGTGCCCGGCGCGCTCGGCGAGCCCGCTGACACCGGCGCCGTCACTGCGGATCTTGACGCTTCTCGAGCCGTACCCCGCGATCTTCGCATCGGGCCAGGCTCCCGAGGCCGTCGGCCGTCCACAGCGTCGACCTCTCGGAGATCGAGTGCCACGGCCGGAGTGATCTCCATCGCGGTGTTGACCACTTCTTCGAGTCGGCGCCCGAGGTGTGCCGTGAGGGGCCCGCTCACCTTCAAGACGAGTCTGTCGTGCTCACCCGTTATCACGATCTGGTGGCCCCTGCGCTCGCCCCGCAACCGTCGTCGTGCCGCAGCGAGAAGCGAGACCACCCGCCCCGTGCAACGGCCCTGCGAAAGCCGCTGCTGCGCCACGCGTTGCGCGTCGCGCAACAACTCCCCGTCATGACGGACGGCGTCAGAGATCTCGGTTGCCGACCGTTCGATCTCGGTTTCGGATGTCGACGCGCTTGGCTCGAGATACTCGGCCAGTCCGATCACCTCGGCGATTCGTTCGTCACGCGGTGGTGTCGGCTCCAACGTCTCCGCTACATCGAACCCGTGGACGCTCATGCTGTCAGTCATGGAGACCTCCCGCCTTTCGCTTCGGTCGACGACGCACCTCGGTGACCTCATGACGCGCTCCCGCGGTCTCGTCTTCATGAGTTGATGAACCTCGCACGCGGCTTCGCGCTTCGGCCGTTCGAGGAGCGCTCGACATCGGGTCGCACTCGCTCGGGAACCGTGCGGGATGTCGGATGTCCTTTGCTAGAGGACCGGGCCACCAACGTGCCCAAGGTCGCGAAGCTTGTCGCCGCGGCGGCATCGATGAGCGCGGCTCTCCGCCACCGCCGATCAAGTAGAGCGAAGGCGAGTGCGGATGCGGCATGGAGTGCATCGACGCGGGCTGCGAACCCCCGCATCGATCTCCCGTAGTGCCGTTCGGCCGCGGCCGAGAGGAGATGGCGGGCGCCGAGGACCCGCACCACTGAGCGCGCCAGGTGACCTTCGTCGGCACCGCCGAGCAGCGTCAGCGCAGTTCCCGGCTTCACGACCAGGAGAGCGCCCCAGGAGACGCGGACTCCCAGGAGAGCTGCCGATCGACCGCTCGGGCCAGGCCCGCCGGTCACCGGTGCGCCGCGACGCGGCGCGCCCGGTCTCGGGCGTCCGCCATTGCAGCGGCGACGAACGTGCGCGCCGTATCGGGAAGCGACTTGAGGAAGCTGGGATCGAGCGAGCCACCGGCGCGCGCATCGAAGATGCCGTGCGCGCCGGCATCACCGTCGTCGTCTGCCGGCGCCCGCAGGTTGTCCGGACGATCGTGCTGGATCTTCTGGTCGGTGAGCTGGCTGTCCCAGGCTCCTTGCGCGGCGTAGTGGTTGCCCAGTCCGGGTGCAATCTGACCCGCGGCGACGAGGACCTTGTTCCACGCGCCGACCACCTTCGACCTTCGGCCGTCCAGCGCGACCTTCACGATGGCCTTCGCGGGGATCTCGGGCTGGTAGATCGGCGGTACCGGCTGCGGGTGCCGGTCCATGGTCGTCTGGCACCAGTCGAACTGCGGCGTGTTGACGGCCGGGAGATGCACCATCGAGAGCCGGACGTTGCTTCCTTCGTGCAGCAGCTCGGCCCTCGTCGACTCGAAGAACCCGCGGCACGCGAACTTGGACGAGCAGTACGCGGCCTGCAGCGGAATGCCGATGAACGCGAGCGCGGATCCGACGTTGACCACCGAGCCGTGGTCGCGTGGTCGCATCCGTTCGAGCGCGGCCATCGTGCCCCACACCTGCCCGAGGAACGTCACCTCGATGGCCCGGCGGAAGTCCTCCGGCTGGGTCTTCGACAGCGGTGAGAAGCACGTCGTCATCGCGTCGTTGACCCACACATCGATCGGCCCGAGCTCTGATTCGGTCCGGGATGCGGCCTCGTCGACGGCGTCGAAGCTCGAGACGTCGGCGGGCAGGATCAGTGCTCGTCCGCCGCGCGCCTCCACGTCCTTCGCCGCGCCCTCCAAGCCGGCCTGGCCCCGAGCGAGCAGGGCGACGTCGAAGCCCGCGTTCGGCGAACGCGACGGCCGTTGCCCGTCCGACCCCCGCTGATGCACCGGTCACGAATGCCACACGTCCGTCTCTCATGGTCCCTCCGCAAATGTCCTGGCGAGTGCGCCTTCTGGCCCCTTACCCAGGCGCCGCCGCGACTATCCGGGCCCGGACAACATCTCCGTAGACGATCCGGCGCCCGCCGCACCCAGTCGTTGCGCGCACTCGATGAGTAGTGCATGGACGAAGGCCTGGGGCAGGTTGCCGCGTAGCTGGCGTTGCGTGACGTCGAACTCCTCGGTGAACAGGCCGGGCGGCCCGCATGCGGCACGGTTCCGCTCGAACCAGCGCGCCGCGCCAGTGATCTCGCCCTCGTCGAGGAGCGCGAGCGACACCAGGAATCCGCAGAGCAGAAACGCTCCCTCGGCGCGATGCAACGGCTGGTCGCCGTGGCGGAACCGGTACGCGTAACCGTCCTCCGTCAGGTCTTCGAGCACTGCACGAAGTGTGGCGCGACTCCGTGGATCGTCCGGCGCGAGCGCGCCGCGAATCGCCGGGAGGAGCAGCGCCGCATCAACGCGAGCATCGGTCGGGCTCCGCTGCCACCGCCCGCTGGGATGCAGTGCGTGTTGCGAGCTGTCCGCGACGAGCGTGTCGGCGAGCGACTGCCAGCGCGCGGCTGTGCTCCCCGCGCGCGGACGGCGAGCGACGGCGCGCAAACCGGCGGCGCACGCCAAGCGGCTCTCCGCCCACGGAGCCGGATGGAGCTCCCAGATCCCGGCATCCGGCTCACGCCAACGTTTCGCGATCGCCTCAGCTGCGATCTCGGCCGCGGCCCAACCATCGGCATCCAGCCGATCTTGCCCGTCCGCGATGGCGAAGAGCTGCAGCGCCTCGCCGAACGCGTCGAGCTGGAACTGACCGTTCACCCAATTGCCGACGACCGCGGCACCTCCGGGGTACCCCGGGAGGTCGAGTCGGCGCTCGTCGGGGACCGGCTCGCCCGTCACCGTGTACGCGGGCGCGAGCTTCGGACCATCGTCGTGCAACCGGCCGCTCACGAACCGAACGGCGTTGTCGAGCAAGCCGGCGCTGGCCCCGTGCGCGGCGGACATGCCGACGAAGCACTGGTCGCGGATCCAGGCGTAGCGGTAGTCGTAGTTGCGACCCTTCTCCGCCCGTTCGGGCAGACCCATCGTGGCGGCAGCGACCATTGCTCCCGACCCGCTCGACAATCCGGCCAGCACCGAATGGGCGTGGTGCACATCTCGATCCGCAATGAGGCCGGCGCCGGCCTCGTGGTGGCGTCGCCATCCTTCCTCGGTCGCCGACCAGGCGCGGTCCGGATCGACCGCGTCCGGCTCGTCGCCGACGGTCAGGGTCAGTGCCAGATCATGGGTCGCACCGGCGGTGAGGTGCAGCTGCAGGTCGAGGTCGTGATGACGGCCGTCGCCGACCACGATCGCATCTGCAGCCCCGGTCCAACTGAAGCGCATCCTGTCGAGTCGCCCACGCCAACACCCGTCGTCACCGAGCCGGAGATCACGGACCCCGCGTTGCCCGAAATCGGCGCGCAGGGCAAGCTTCACGTTGACCGTGGAGTCCTGCTGCGCGGTGACGCGCCGCAGGGCGGTCATCTGATCTGATCGGCCGGGGAGGCTCAGCGCCTCCCGGCACTCCACCACCCCCGACTCCGTGACCCAGCGGCTTCGCCAGATCAAGCTGCCCGGCTCGTAGCTGCCGCCCCAGACGTAGGGGCCGGCCGGGGCCACGTCGTATCCGCCGCCACCCCCGATCAGCGATGCGAACACCGCGGGGCTGTCCCAACGCGGGAAGCACAACCAGACCATCTCCCCATGCGGCCCGACGACGATACCCCGTTCGCCGTCCGCGACGAGCGCGTACTCTCGCAACACCGTCGGTTCCCAGCAGGCGGTCATCGCGCGGTCGGCTCGCCCAAGAGCCCGTTCCGTACGCTCCGGGCTTCGACCCACGGCGTTAAGAAGTGTCGATCGTAGATGTGCTCGACACGACTCAGGTCGTGACGACTGAGATCGGCGCCGGCCGCGCCCTGCATGATCAGGCGCGCGTGTTCATAAAGGATCTGGACCACATCGTCGCGCGGGTTCCCGAGCGCGCTCCGCAACAGCGCAATGCTCTCGAGGAGATAGATGACGACGGCCGGGTACGGTGCCGCCGCGATCCTCACCTCGTCGAAAGCAAGGCCGATCAGCTGCTCGTATCCAGCCGCCTGAGCCAGGATCAGCCGGAGACCGCCTTCGCTCACGTCTCGGCTCGGGGGATCGTGTTCGAGAAATGCTCGGAGCACCGAGGCGATGTGGAAGATCGCGTCTTGCGCCGTTGTCGGATCGTTCACGCCCGGCGACAGCGCCTTCAACGCAACGTCTGCGAGCTGGCGGATTCCGTAGGACGCGTCCTGCTGGAGCGTGCGCGTCTCGCCGACGTGGACAGCAGCGCGTGCACTCTTCGCCGCCGCGCCTTCGTCGGAGGGGCCCGGCCACAACGTGCAGAGAGGCGACCCGTTGATGACATAACGCCCGACTGCGGTGTCGAGTCGGATCGTTCCGGCTCCGGACGTCAGTCCGAGCAGACGGTCGTGATCGAGCAGCTGCACCCACCCGTCCCGGTCGAAGCTGATCCGGAATCCAGGACCGTCGGGCACGGCCTCTGGATGTTGCACCGGAGACGGTTCGCAGCGCGTTCGAAGACCAGTGGCGCCCTACCGCATGAATGGCATCGCGCGTCACATCATCGAGGATCTCGCTGATGTCCATGGCATGCGCGTTGTGGTTGATGAACGCGATGATCGCCAGCACGGCGGTGATCCCGAACAACACCCCGACGGCGACGGATACGTTGGGCACGACGGGCTGGCCCTGTTGCTCGATCGCGGACCTGACCGAACGCAGCACCACCAGGCAGTAGGTGAAGGTGCCGACCACGATCCCGATGACCCGCTTGTTGAACGGATCACGAAAGAGGCCGCTCACGACACGGGGTGAGTACTGGCTCGACGCGAGTTGGATCGTCAGGAGCGACACCGAGAATGCGATGCCCGCGACCGTGATCGTGGCGCCGGCGATGGTGCTGAGCACAGATCTCGCGCTTGCGACCGTGGAGGTGAGACCCAACGGGAGCTTCGTCGTACCTGCGCCGAGGCTGCGGTCGACCACGATGCCGACTTCGGCAAGGACGACGGCCCCGATGACGAACATCATCGGCACGACGAAGAGGCTGCCCCGCCAACGCTCCGCGAGGGCCGAGAAACCGATCCTGAACTTCATGGACTCATCAGATCGCTGATCACCGATCACGCTTGCCCGACCGCATACACCGGCTGTACCCCCGCTACGGGTGAGCCAATCCGGACGAGCTGCGGGCCCCCGACGGGCCGCCGTGATCCGCCCCGAACCAGGGACGACGGACGGGCGCACGACGTTTACCGGGCGACCACTCGGGTAAAGCGAACCAAGATCTGTTGCGCCGCGAATCGAGGTGGTGAACATGTCCGCGCCAACGACGGTCCATGTCTACAACCGGTTCGCCGACGAGTGGGTCGTGTTCGTATCGGGCGCCTTCGCGGAGCGATCGGTTGAGCCCGAGTTCGATCGCGCCGTTCACCGCGCCCGCGAGCTCGCCCAGCAGTCCGGTTCTCCGCTTCGGATCCACGCGACATCGTCACGTTGACCCACGGGCCATCCCGATCGACGGCGGTACGCCGCGGAGCACGAGGTCGCGACGGACGTCATGAACGACACATACGCAAGCACTCCGGAGGTTGAGCAATGACCACGCGCAAGGTACAGCGAGATGCAGGAGCAGTCCGAGCCTCGGCCGAACGAGCATCCGAGGCCTCCCGCTCCGCGGCCGGTTCGGCGGTGCAGGCGGGCCGCGGAACCGTTGACGTCGCATCCGACGTCATCTCCGACGGAGCCCACGCCGTCATCGGCGCGGTCGACCTCGCGGTCGCGAAGGCCCGCGGTCGGAGTGATGCAGATCTGCTCCCCGACGAAGGACAGCTGACGGCCAAGCTCTTCACCGCGGTCGATCGTCTCTCCGTGAGAGGTCGACGCGTCACCGGACGGGCCAAGCGCACGACGAGTGCGGAGCTGAGCTCGATGGAGTCGCAGACGGAACAGGCGATCAGCCACGCCGGCGAGACCGGCGCCGATGCAGTCCAGCGAGGTGGCGACCAAATCGCGAGTGCTGCTGCGGACACGGTTGAGGCGGCGGAAGCGGCCACGACCGAGATGGAGCCCGAGGTGCCGCTCCACCGGCCCGGCCTGCCCTACGAGCATCGCACCGTCGAGGAGCTCCAACGACTCGCGGCCGATCGTGACATCGAGGGACGCGCGTCCATGAACAAGGACGAGCTCATCGCCGCGCTGCGCGGGTGACCAGGCCATCGTGCCCGGCCCGTGTGCGTCCGCTCTGGTTCCTCGGGGTCCCCATAGGTCTCCTCGGCATTCTGCTCGGAGCTGGATGCGGCTCGAGCGGGTCACGAGCATCGACGCAACCCGCGCCACACGAGTCGACGTACTCGAAGGGCACCTTCGCTTCGATCCCTCGCTATCCGGGAAGCAGCTCCACCGGCCCGCGCAACTACAAAAACGGTGTCACCGTTCAGAGCTTCGAAGTATCGAGCGCGACTCCGCGGACGGTGTTGACCTGGTACCAGTCCCGGCTGAGCTCCTCCTGGGAGCTGATCCGCCGGCCCGAAGCCTCGGGCAGCACAGACTGGCGGGGTGAGTGGCAACAGAGCAAACGGCGCCTCCTCGTCGAGCGCGGCTCCGTCCCCCGGCCTGGGGAATGACGCGAGCGCGGCTGCGACGACGCAGTTCAGCCTCGAGCTGGGCGACGCGGGAGTCAGCGTCAGCGGGTCGAGCTCGGGCAGCAGCGGCAGCTGACCCACGTCCCCGAAGCCGGTGGGCCACGATTTGTGAGGAACGTGGACGCGCCGGGTAGTTACCAAGGCGTGGATGCCCAGCGCGGTGCCGCCCGCTCGAACGTTCGGGGCGCGAGACCCCTGGCGCGACGCGCCCAGGGTTCCGCTGGCGCCCGTCGAATGGTCATCACCCTGGCCGGGGTGCTCGCAGTGGAAGCAGCCGACCGAGGCGCTGTCGGCGCGTTGGCACCTTCGCTCGAGCAGGCCTTCGGGTTCGGACACGCCGGGCTTGGCCTGCTCGCTGGCGCCGTGACGCTCGTGGCCGCGACGGCGACGATCCCGGCGGGCATCGCCGTCGATCGGATCCCGAGAGTTCCCCTGCTCAGCTTCATGGTGCTCACCTGGGGACTTGCGATGGCAGTGGCCGGCGCGGCAACTTCGTTCGAGGTGTTGCTCGGTGCTCGCCTCTTCCTCGGCGGGGTCACCGCCGTCGCGTATCCGGCCGTGGCGTCGCTGACCGGCGACCTGTTCGAGCGTCGACAGCGGGGTTCCGCGCTGGGCCGGATCCGGACGGGTGAGATGGTCGGGGTCGGTGCCGGACTCGTGGTCGCCGGAAGCGTCATCGCGGTGACCACATGGCGCGCGGTCTTCTGGCTGCTCGGCGCGTCGGCGATCGGACTGTTCCTGGTCCTCCGCCATCTACCGGAGCCCAGCCGCGGCGGCGAGAAGCCGACCACTCGGACGCCTGGCGTTCACACCGGCGCCGACCGGCTCCGATGCACTTCAGAGCTTGAGCCAGCGACGAACCCGGAGACGATGACGCTCGTTGGCGTGACCAGATATGTCCTCGGCATCCGGACCAACGTGCTGCTCATGTTCGGCGGCTCGCTCGGAGACTTCTTCTTCTCCGGATTGCAGATCTTCCTCGTCTCGTTCGTGATCCACCAGTACCGCATCGAGCAGTACGCCGCGGCGCTGCTCGTGCCCGTCGTCGGTGCGGGTGCGCTGGCCGGCCTCCTCGTCGGTGGCCGGCTGGGCGATCGGTGGATGCAGCGTGGTCAGACCTCGGCGCGGGTGCTTCTCGCGGCCGTGGCCTTCGTCGCGGTCGGTCCGGTCCTGCTCCCGTTGCTGTTCCTCCACTCGATCGTGGCCGCGCTTCCGTTCATGCTCATGGCCGGCGCGCTTCTAGCCATCCCCATCCCCACCCTCGACGCGTCAAGGCTCGACATCGTGCACCCGCTCCTCTGGGGGCGTGCCGAAGCGGTGCGCACCATCGTGCGGACCGTCGCCCAGAGCGCGGGCCCGATCGTGTTCGGCCTCCTCGCCGACCATCTCGCCGGCGGAGGTGCCGCGGGGCTCCGGGCCACGTTCTTCGTCATGATCCCCATGTTGGCGCTCAACGGGATCGTCCTGCTCGCCGCCACGCGCACCTACCCACACGATGTCGCGGAGGCGACCGCGTTCTTCCAGGCGACGTCACGAAGTGCAGCGGACGCGCCATGAGACGCAGCCTGGGTTCAGTCGTGTCGAGAAGACGGTCCCCGCCCCGGATCACCCTCCGGACCGGGCGGTCGAATCGTGACCTCGCTGCTTTCTGAGGCAACCCGGATCCCGTCCGCCTCGAACCGCGACAGGATCTCGCGCGCGATCTCGTCCTTCGTTGAGCGGGCCGTGCGCACCGGGACCACGAAGCGGGCGGTCAGCTCCGCCCCGTTGCTCGCCAGCCGGACGAAGACCCGCGGCTCCATGTCGGCGGCTGCAATCGGATACCGGCGGGTCGCTCCAGCCATCGCCCGGACCGCTTCCGTCGAGGACGAATGATCTGCTACCACCCCGAGCACGATCCGCTCCGCTTGCTGCCAGTCGACGTCGTACGGGACGGGAACGGTCAGTTCTTCCCAGATGTATTCGAAGAGCGTCGAGTAGTTGAACACGGGTTCCGTGAAGGTCTTCTTGTTCGAGAGCGCGACCAGCCGGCCGGTGTATTGCCGTCCGCTCACCCAGGTGTCGTCCTCCGGACTCCCGATCTCCATCACCTTCGTCCGCAGCGGCGTGACGTCGATGACATCTCCACGTACACCGCCCATCTCGATCCGGTCGCCGACGCGAAAGATGCCGCCCGAGACGATGTTGAACCACCCCGCCAGTGCGCCGATCACCTCCTGCATCGCGAAGGCGAGGCCGGCCGCCGTCAGTCCGAACACCACCGCGAGTCGCCCCGCGAACGCGTGCCATACGATTGCGAGCACGACGACCGAGGCCGCAACGATCAGGTAGCGCGTGATCTTCCGGAAGTAGTAGCGACGATACGGGTCGTCACTGCGGCGCCCGACGACGTGGCCGAGCAACCAGGCCAGTGCGAGGCCAACCAGCACGACGACAACTGTCGTCGCCACTCGACCGCCGACGGTGTGGTTGTCGCCTAGCAACGTCCAGACCATTTCCATCAGCTCTTCTATACCCGTTTCGGCGCTCCACCTCTCGGGCACCACGGAATTCTTTGTCGCTCGTGAAGGTGCTCCTGAGTTCTGGGTAAGGCCGGAGGGCCGCCGTCAGATACTGGCCGGAGGAGTGGCATGGTCGACGACCGACACGATGCAACGCCGATGCAACAGCTGAGAGAGAAGGTGCTCGAAGTCAAGCGGCTCGCACGCGACGACGAGTTGACGCTGGTCTCGGCGGGGGTTGCGTTCTACGCCTTTCTCGCCCTCGTCCCGGCGCTCGTGGCTGCGGCAGCCGTGTACGGCGTGTTTGCGGATCCACACGAGATCGCGAGACAGGTCCAGAGCTTTGCCGGTGCCCTGCCGTCGTCGACCCGTTCGTTCCTCACCGCGCAGCTGCGCACGACGAACGGAGCCGACGGACTTGACGTGAGCATCGCCGCGGGCGTCGGGGTGGTGCTCGCGTTCTGGAGTGCATCGGCCGGGACCGCGGCATTGCTCCGAGGGCTCGCGGTGGTCAATGGCTCCGGCAATGCGCGCAGCTACGCCCGGCGCCGCGGTCTGGCCCTCGTGGTCACACTCATCCTGATTGTGGTCGTGCTCGTCGCCGTCTGGCTCATCTCCGTGCTTCCTCCGCAGCTCAGTCGGGCGGCGACCCTGCCCGACGGGGTGGAAGCTGCCATCAGAATCCTTCGATGGCCGGTGCTCGCGGCCTTCCTCGCGCTTGCCGTCCGTGGCCTCTATCACGTGTCGGCGGGCTACAAGGCTGACCGGTTCATCACCGCGGGTCCCATCGTCGCGTCACTGCTCTGGCTCGCGGGGTCCGGGCTCTTCGCGGTGTACACCTCCAACTTCTCGAGTCTGTCCCGGCGCTATGGCTCGATCAGCTCCATCATCGTCGTGCTGTTGTGGCTCTACGTCGGCGTGCTGGCCACGCTGATCGGCGCCGAGGTCGACGCCCTCTCCGCGGGCCACCGTCGGGGGCCTGACTCCGCTCGTCGCTCTTGATCCGTCCGACTCGGGCGTCGCGGCCCAGTTGGCGACCGGGACATCGAGCGTCGAGTGGATCACGATGGAGGAGATCACCACGACTGCCGCGAGGTGGTAGAGCACGTCGCCGCTCGCGACACCGGACTGCAGCACGAACAATGCGTATGCGATCGAGGCGAATCCACGGGGGCCGAACCAAGCAGCAACCGTGAACTCCCGCCGTGTCAGTCCGGACCACCCGAGCGCGGCGAAGATGGCCGCCGGTCGGACTGCGATGAGCATCAAGACGGTGAACACCACACCACCGAAACCGATGTCGAAGTAGGTCGGCGTGATGAGCGCGGCGAAGACGAAGACGGCCCCGAGCTTGAGCAGCTCGGAGACCGGGTCAGCGATTCGTTCGAAGGCACGGGTTCCCCGCTCGTCGAAGCTCGCGAGCGCGATCCCACAGGCGAAGGCGGCGAGGAAGAGGTTCGCACCGGTCTCGCGAGCCGTCGCGTACACGACCAGCGTCACGGCGAGCGGCCCGAGCGGGTCGTAGCGGCTCGCACGAGCGAACCACCGAAGCCGTTCGAGTCGGGCAACGGCGTAGGGAACTCCGAATCCGACCGCGACCCCTCCGAGGAGCTCGAGTCCGATGGAGAGCAGTGGTGGGCTGTCGTGGAGCGCAAGGCTGAGGAACACCAGCACCGCCGGCAACGCGATCCCGTCGTTCACCCCGCTCTCGACGTTGAGGAGCCGGCGCAACCGGAGTGGGACTGCCTTGTTGCCGACCAGCGAGGCTGAGAACACCGGATCCGTTGGGCTCAGGACCGCACCGAGCAGCAAGGCGTCAACCCACGGCAGCCCAACCAGCCAGTGGGCCGCACCCGCCGCAAGCACGATCGTCAGGGGCATCCCGAATGCGAGCGCGCGTGCGGGCAACCGCCACTGAAGGTTTCCTGGCCCCGGGCGCTGATCGCGCAGACCGAGCCCGAGTCGCGTTCCATCAGTGATCAAGATGGCGAACAGCGCGAGCTCGGCCACCAGTTGCGGACCCTTCGTCCCGGATCCCGCAACGACCAGTCCGGCGCCACCCTTCCCGAGAACGAACCCTCCGACGAGGAACAAGCACCGCGCTCGAAAGCACCGTGCGTCGGAACCGCTCCGACAACAGCACCGCCGCGACCAACAGCACAGAGAATGCAAGGAGTGCGGCCATCCGGTGGGCCTTACCCGGTCAGGCTCCGGGCTACCACGGCCGGGCGGGGCGAGATGATCGATACCTTCGGTGAAACCCGCTACCTGGCTGCCATCCCAGGGCGCCCCAGCTCACTTCGTGGCCAGTTCGACGGCTGGGTGCCCTTCGGCGAAGCCCTCGTCATCGCCGTCCTCCGACGGCGTCGCTTCACCATCCTTCGTGGGCCGGCAACCGAAGAACGCGACGACGGCGCCGAGCAGGAGCAGGCCAGCCGAGATGAGCAGCGCCAGGTGCAGCCCCGAGTAGAACGCTCGCTCCGCAGCATGCAACACCTTCTCGACCAGCTGCGGTGCTGCCGCGGCGGCCGGGTTGATCTTGGCCGCCTGCTTCGAGCTCGTCGGCGCGGTGCCGTGGGTGACGGCATGGATCACGATCGAGTCGAATTGCGGGGGGATGCCGAGCGCGTGGAGGCGACCCTTCAAGTTGGCGGTGAGCTGACCGTTCACGACCGCGCCGAGAACGGCGACTCCGAACACTGCGCCGAGCTCTCGGCTGGTGTTCGGTCGCCGAAGCGGCCATGCCCGAATGCTCCGGAGGGACGGGAGTCGATGCGCGGTTGCTGGTCACCGGGACGAGTGCAATGCCGAAGCCGACGCCCGCGATCGGCAGGGACCACCCGAGCTGTGCGAAGCCGACGTTCGGGTCCGAGCAACAGCGTCCACGATCATCATGACCGGCTGCGCCGAGCAGGCAGCCGATCATCATCGGGCCCCGCGGCCCCTTCCGCGCCACCCAGAAGCCGGTGCACGCCGATGCTGCGATCATCATGATCGTCATCGGCACGAAGTCGAGCGCGGTCTTGTAAGGGCTCTGACCGGCGAGCAGCTGAAGGTACAGAGCGACGAAGAAGAAGATCGAGAAGACACCGAAGTAGGTCGTGAACGCCACGACATTGGACGCGAAGAACCGGGGTATCGCGAAGGTATCTCAGGTCGAGCAAGGGATTCGTGACGTTGAGCTCGGTGATCACGAAGCCCGCCGCACTCAGGCCACCGAGGACGAAGAGGCCGACGATCCACCACGTCGCGTATCCGCGCGGTCTCGCCTTCGATGACCGCGAAGATCGCTGACGCCGAGCGCCACCGCGCCGAAGACCGCCCCCCGCCAGTCGATCCCGCCCGGTTGCGGATCAGAGTTCTCGGGGACGCACGACGAGGGCGGCGATGAACGCGGCGCCTCCGAGCGCCAGGTTGAACCAGAACACGCCGCGCCAATCCGAGTACCCGACGATGATGCCGGCGATCGACTGGACCCATAGCCAGCGCCGCGCCCGACACCGCCGCCCAGGCGCCGAGGGCCCGAGCCCTGGGTCGCCGGGTCGTCGTACAGGTGACGGATCATCGAGAGCGTGCCGGGTTCGGAAGCCGGCAGCGCCGACGCCCATGACGACCCTTCCTGCGAGCAGCATGTTGGCGCCCGGAGCTATGGCCGCGATCACCGACCCGGCGCAGAAGACCGCGACGCCGGCGAGCATGACCTTCTTGCGGCCGAGCACGTCTCCGATGCTTCCGCCCGCCAACATCAGGCTCGCGAACGCGAGGGCATAGCCATTCACGATCCATTGGAGCGTCTGAACACCCGCGCCGAGCCGGCTCTGGATGTCGGCGAGCGTGACGCTCACGATCGTGTTGTCGAGAAAGGTCAGGAAGAGCACCGTGCAGACAACGGCGAGCCCGAATCGGCGTGAGCCCCGTGCCGTCTCGAAATCGATGTGCATCCCCGTCCACCCTTCACGCGGGAGCGCCCTGTCTCTTTCACCGCCCGTGGACGGCGATAAACATCATCCGCACACGGACCCGGCCGCATGGCGACTGCTCGGTTTCCGCGCATCCCCTGCGGGGTAAGGGCCCATCGAGGGCAGGGGTGCACTTCTCTCGAGAGGAGGGCTGACATGGCAGTGCTCGTTGGTGTGTACCCGGATGAGCGGACCGCAGAGGACGTCACGAAGGCGCTTCGGCGGGCGGCGCCCGAAGGCGCCGCGATCGCGATTGCAGATCCCTTCGACGCGCAGGAATCGAAGGTTGCGGAGATGGACGCTGAGCTCAGTCAAGGCTGGGGCGGCGTCGCCGCGTTCTTGACGAAGGAGCAGATGCGAGGGGCGATCGCGTTCGCCGTTGGCCTGAGCGTCGCCGGCGCGGTCTTGGGTCTCCCTCTGGGTCTCCTCTACAGCGCGCCCGCGGGTTTGCTCATCAAGCTCGGCATCGGCGCACTCGTCGGCTCGCTATTCGGCTCGGTCGTCGGCACCTTGTTGGGCGGCGGCTTCGCGATGCGGAGTCCTGCGGACGACCTTGCGGCCGAACGGGGCGTGACGGTCTCGTGTGAGCCGGATACCGAGATGGCAGAAGCGGTGATGGGACGCTTCCACCCGTTACGGCTCGACCGGATGGACCGCGGTCAGCTCCTGGAGACGCCGACCACGGAAGGTCCGAGCGGTCTGGCGGAGTCCATCGACCAGTTCCGGCGCAACACTGCAAGCCCGCACCGGCAGGGCTGACCGGCGAGAACCGCCCGGGTTTCTCGAGCGTCGGTGGAGGGGTATCAGTCCGGCATGAGCTCATCGTCATGACAACTGCACGCTGCTTCCGCTCGACCCAGTGCATTCGGTCCGCGGCGCTCCGCATGTCGAGCGGCTGACTCCCATGTACACATGGCTCGTTGGATCGTGGCGCTCCGCCGGGTACGTGGCGCTCAGCGCAGTGCTCATCTATGTCTCGACGGTGCTCGCGCTGCGGTGGTTCGGCGAACGTCGCACGCTCACGCAGATGACCATCTTTGACTTTGCCGTCGCAGTTGCGCTGGGCGCGATCGTCGCCCGCACCGCGACAACACCCAGACCCAGCTACGTCCAAGGAATCACGGCCGTCGTCGCACTTCTGATCACGCACAATGCGATCAGTGCGGCGCGGGTGCGGTTTTCCCCGCGCGCAAGGTGTTTGGTCGAGAGGCCGTGGTGCTCGTCGTCGCCGGCGAGGTGCGCGAGGGCGCGCTCCGCCGCGCCCACATGACCCGTGACGATCTTGACACCGCGCTCCGCGAGCGCGGCATCGCCTCGCTCGCCGAGGTCCACGTGGCTCTCCTCGAGTCGCGCGGAGCGTTCTCGGTGCTCCGCAGCGACGCGCACGACGACGCGCTGTGGCCGGTTCCACCCGCTGATCCCGCAAACGGGTTGTGACGACGTCACCGCGTGGGCCTGCCACCCGCCGGACAAAGTCAGTGTTCGCCTGCCGCACGCACGGGTAAAGGCGGCGGAGTCCACCCTCCCCGGGTGACGCGGCGAGAGACCCCGACAAGTGCGACACCCGGTCGGCGTCTCCGCGCGCTCCGCTCCGAACCCATCGTGCCGACTCATGATGGTTCGGCGTGCTCCTCGGGAGGCTGAACCTCGCGGCGACCAGACCGGGTTTGCCGAGCGCTTTGGCGGGTAAGCAGCCGCGGTCGGAAGAGTTCCCGCCCGGTCCACGGGCTTGCCCGAAGTTGAGGTGATGTTCGTTGATGCGCCGTCCGGCTCTAGCGGGTGCAGGCGTCATCTTGCTCGCGACGTTCGGTCTCGTCGCGTGCAGTAGCGGCGGGCGTGGCAGCAGCTCGACGACAAGCACCACTGGTGCCTCGACCTCCACCACTTCCGCCGCCACCGGTAGCACCGGCGGGACCGGTGGGAAGCAGCCGACTGCGACCGCGACGCCGACCACCGGCCTGCACGACGGCACCAAGGTCACGGTGTCCGCAGCCGGATTCGGAGCGGGCTTGAGTCTCGGTGTCGTCGAATCGCGCGTCGGCACACGATGCGACGGTCGGCCAGAGCGACTGTGACCTCACCGGCATCACCACGCTGAAGGTCGGCTCGGCCGGGACCGGAACCGCGACCACAATGGTCAGCAGCGGTCCGATCGGAACCAAGAAGCACGATTGCACCGCCGCCGGCACCCGTTGCTTCCTCAGCGTGGGCCAACTGACCACGTCGAACAACGCCCAACGGGCAGACGACATCAACCTCACCTTCGACGGGTAGCGCCGACGACGCTCGACAGAGCTCGGCAACCTGGTCCGATCGGCCCCACTCGCGGGGAAGGACGCCTCATGAAGAGCACCGCGCGCACAGCATCGGTCGGAGCGATTCTGGCCTTGGCGCTCGCCCTCGCCGGTTGCAGCGGGTCGAGCTCGGCCTCCGGTCACGTCGACCCCGCCCGATATGCAGTCGCACGAACGAGTCCTGCACGGATGACCTTCGGCAACTCCGCCACCGCGCATGCACCCGCGGAAACAACGCCGCTCTGTTGCACCCCGCACGGCGTGACCAGCACCAGAACCACGGTCTGGGTCGCAGCCGGCGGCCACATCCTCGGCTTCTCTGGCGACTCGACAACCGCCCAGCGCGACATCGACGTCGGAGGGCGCCCCACCCGCATGGTAGCGACGGGAACTGCACTCTGGGCTGTCGATCCCGCCACGAATTCCGTGCTCCACATCGACCCGCGACACGACACGGTCGTCGCCCGCATCCCGGTCGGATCAACGTCCGACCCGGTCGTCGACATCGCGCGAACCGGAGATGGGATCTGGGCACTGCTCGACTTCTCGATGACCCTGGTGCAGATCGACCCCACGTCGAACTCTGTCGTCGATCGCCTTGCCCTGTGCCCCCAGAGCGGTTGCTCAGCCGGGGCACTCGCAGCCGGAGGTGGGCACCTCATCGCGATCGCGTCGCGTCTGGGCCGCGTCTTCGTGATCGACCATGGAGCGTCCCGCGTCCTGACCAATCTGGGTACCGGGACGTGGAGCATCGCCGCGACCGGAAACCGCGTCATCACCTTGAACCGCGACGATGGCCGACTCCTCGTGATCGACCCGAGCTCGCCGGCGAAACCGATCGCGAAACGCTCGGGCCCGCGATCCCTGCTCCTCACGGTCGGGGCCGAAAGCGTATGGACTTGGGGCACGAAAGATCAGATGCTTCGAAGGTACGGGCTCGCCGGCCTCAGCCCGATCTCGCACGTTTCTCTCGATCACGTGGTCGCATTCGATATCCGCTGACTTTCGCAGCGTGGATCTCGGGCAACCGCAGCGCGCGCTTCAGCTCCGAGAGCCACGCGTGCGAGGGAGCGAGCTCCAACCTTCGACATCTTGCATTGCATCATCTTGCGGTGCGTCGTGAGGTGCACCCCGTCCCGAGCTGGGAACCACACTCAGAGAGCCGTCGGTCTCCAACACGACGGCGAGGGCCTCGGTCACCGAAGAGCAGCCGGCCGCCCGGATTGCGGCCCGGATCTCTTCCAGACGGACCCGCTGGCGTCGAAGTCGGCCTTCGTCGACACGGCCGCGACAGACGAGCAGCGTGGGCGTGGCGGTGATCGCTCGAGCGACCAATACGGAGCGGCTCGAGGACCAGGCGAGAAGGCCTTGCAGCGCGGCCAGGGTGGCGAAGGCCACAGCACCGTCAAGGAGCGGGACCGATCGGTCGAGCAGCACCGTCGCCAAGAGCGAGCCGAACGCCACCGTGACCGTGAGCCCGTAGGCCGTCATCTTCGCCAGCGTCCGCTTTCCGGCAACTCTGAGCACGAGGAGCAACGATGCGAACGCGATCGGAGTCGCGATCAGCGTCGTCAGCCATGAAGGCCAGGACCCGGGCAGCTCGCTCACGCCAACTCCATGCCATCGGCCGTACGAACCGGGGTCCCTGCCAGGGCCTTAGCGCGCATCTCGGATCGTTAGTCGCTCGCCGGGCTCTGGACCATCACGGCGTACGCGCCGACACCCAGGAGGTGGTCACCCTCGACGCGCTCCCCGTCACCGACGGTCATGGACTCGATCGCTCCGTCCTCGGGATTGAAGGTGACATCTACGACCTCACCGTGCTCGTCGCCCATGTCGTCGAGCACCAGCTTGTCGAGCATCACCAGCTCGTCGCGAAGGGCGCGGGCCTCTCGGTCGCCCGACGCATCACGTACGGCTTCGGGATCCGTGACGATCACGGCGTCGTCACCGAACGCGGCGACATCGGACCAGCTCACGAGCTGTCCGTGCTTCTTGCCTCCGTCAACGTGCAGCGCCTGTATCTGCCGACCATCGACGACGAAGTGTCTCACCTTCCCGACCTGCTCAGCTGACGACTTGGCTATGACCGGGATGCCCCGGGTGTTCCGGAATGTTGTCATCGGACTCCTCGACGGTCGGACAACGCGGAGACCAACTCCGCTTTGGTCATCGAGCTCCGGCCAGCGATATCGAGCTTCCGAGCCTCCTGATACAGCTCGGCCTTGCTCCGCGATGAGCCCGACCCCGATGAGTCTTCCCCGCCGGAGCGGCTCTCTGTCCTTCGGTCCCCGGCACGTTCGGACCCGTGATCGGCTCGATAGGCGTCGATCGCGCTACCGAAGCCGGTGAGATCGTCCCGGACGAGCCCGTCGAACTCGCTCGGCACCATCAATGCCTCGCCGGAGACCGCCGATTGCTCGGGGAGCGGAACGAAGAACCGCCGCCCGCTGTCGTCTGAACCGATGAGCTCGTAACCGACTGCCTCGGCCTTCCGGCCGAGACTGATGACGACGTCGCTCACCGTGCCGAGCTCGACGCCCTGGTCGGTGATGACCGAAGCGCCGATGACATCGCGATCCGAAGGCGCGGCCGCAATCGACCCGTCGCCGTTCCCTTTCTCGGTCAGCGCGTCGTCGTCATCGACGACAACAGCATCGCGGCCCACGGAACGCACGCTGTCGATCGTCAGCACCTGCTTCTGGCGCCCGCTGAAGAAGCCCCGCTTGTTCAGCGTGAACCCGACCAGCGCACCGCGCTTTGGCTCGTAGACGACGTCTCGGACTTCGGCGATGTCGTCACCGCTCAACGTCACCACAGGTAGGCCGATGAGCCCCGTGGCATTCAGCAAGCGGCTCATTGGCTTCTTCTCGATCGTCCCGCGCCACGTGGCGCGCCAGCGATCACGCCACCGCTGCGTCGACGACGCCGTAGGACGACGACCAGTATCACAACGACGACGACCACCACCAACGCCAAGATGATCCATGACATCAGATCCACGATCTTCGCTACTCCTTCAGATGTCGTTCGACCTCTTGGTCTCCTTTCCCCTCCGGCGAGCTCCGGAAACCACGCGGTTGGCCACGCACAGGCTCGAGGTACACCACCGCGACACTGGGCAGCTCCGAACGGAGCGACCGTTCGAGCTCCTCGAGAACAGTCGGGATCTCACGTGCTTCGACGTCATCGAGATCAAGGCAAAGCTCCGCACCGACCAGGAGCTGCTCGGGCCCCAGCTGTTCGGTGCGAAGGCTCACGACCCGATCGACTTGATCGCCGGCTTCCAGCAACCGTCTGATCGAGGCAACGTCGGAGTGCTCGGCCGACTCACCGATCAGGAAGCTCTTCATCTCGATTGCGAGCAGCAGTGCAATCACGACGAGGAGAACTCCAATGGCCAGACTCCCGAGCGCGTCGAAGCGCGGGTCGCCGGTCAGGGCGGCAACGGCAACACCGGCGAACGCGAACGAGAGACCGAGGAGCGCACCTGCGTCCTCGAGAAGTACCACAGTCAGCTCCGCTTGCTTCGAACGCCGGATGAAGGCGAGCCAGGTCTCGTCCTTCTTGAACGGGCGGGAACGTCGAATCGCGGTGCCGAGCGAGATGCCTTCGAAGATCATGGCTGCGACGATGATGCCGAGGGCCCACGGGATCGAACCGATGGCATGCGGGTCCCGCAGCTTCTCCTCCGCCTCGAACAGGGCGAAGAGCCCGCCGCCAGTGAAGAGCACGACGGCGACGACAAAGGCCCAGAAGTACCGCTCTCTTCCGTAACCGAACGGATGCTCGGCACTCGGACGGCGTCGCGCTCGTACACCGCCGAACAGGAGGAGCGCCTCGTTCGCGCTGTCGGCGACGGAGTGAATGGCTTCCGCGAGCAGCGACGCCGCACCGGTGAAGAGGAAGCCCAAGAACTTGGCGAGAGCCACGGCAACGTTCGCTCCCAACGCGACCAGCACCGAACCCCGTCCCTTCTTCTGCCGTGCCGCCGCCCGCGAATCGGTGTCAGCCACTGCTCGGATCTCCCTCGACTTCAGCGGTGGGTTCATGTCGGCGGTCGCGGTGCAGAAACCACACGACCACGGCAGCTGCAGCAATAGCTCCGAGCATCAACGACCCGGGGCCCAGGTAGTGCTCGACCCTCTGGTACGAGGAGCCCGCGAGATAACCGGCGAAGATCAGAGCCGGGCTCCACGCGACCGCGCCCAGCGCATTCCAGAGCAGAAAGCTCCGATAGGGCATGCCGGCGTCGCCGACCACCGCCGGGATCAGTGCCCGGAGCACCCCGACCCAGCGCCCCAGCAGCACCGACACGGACCCATGCCGGCGAACGAAGCTCCGCGCTCGGTCCCAACGCTCCTCGCCGACCGCCTGGCCGACCGCGTGCTCTTCAGGTCATCGCCGAAGCGCTTTCCGATCTCGTATCCGACGGAATCGCCAAGGATCGCGCCCACCGCGGCCGCCGCCATCGCCACAAGAAGGCTCAGCTGCCCTCGATACGCCAGGTAACCCGCGAGCAACAGCGCGGTCTCGCCCGGGACGAAGAGGCCTACGAGTCTCGACGCCTCGAGACCGGTGACCAGAGCGAGCAGCACGTAACCCCACGGAACCAGAGCACTGCCGAGAGCGTCGACGACTTGCTGCACGCTCTGCTTGCTTTCCCAGCAGGTCCCGGACCCAACCGTGGGTTGAACGTCGGCGGGGAGGGCCCGGCGACGAATCCTGCACTCGGGGTGAGGCACCACGTGATTTCGATCAGACCCTCGTGGGAAAGGACCCGACAATTCGCACGAGCGCGATCGCTTCAAACGCCGAACCGGGAGGGAGCAACGCGCATGCCACCGCCCTGGCTGACCTGGCTCGCACGGGCATCGCTGATTGTCGCCTTTGCCTGCGCCGCGTACATCATTGCGGACATCTTCATCCGGCACTATCGGCAGGACACGGGGATCATGGAGATCGTCTGGCCGGTGAGCCGCGTTGTACTTCGGACCTTTCGTGGTGGTCGCCTACCATCGATGGGGCCGTCCGCGGAGCGATCGCTGGCGGTCGCGGGACGGGAATTCAACTGAGAAGCCGTATGCCGCGTCCGTCGCCGTTGCCGTGAGCCACTGCGGTGCCGGCTGCACACTCGGCGACATTCTCGGTGGTTTCATTGTGCTCGCGGCGGGCCTGACGATCAGCGGACTGGCCCTGTGGCCTGAGTACGCCGTTGACTATGCGCTGGCCTTCACGCTCGGGATCGCATTCCAGTACTTCACGATCGCGCCGATGCGAGGACTGGGCCTGTCCGACGGCATCCGCGCCGCAGCAAGGGCGGATGCCCTTTCACTCACGGCGTTCGAGGTCGGCTTGTTCGGTTGGATGGCGGTCGTTCAGCTCATGCTGTTCCCAGTGCACCACCTCGAGGCCGACACCGCGACCTACTGGTTCATGATGCAGCTGGGCATGGTCCTCGGCTTCGCCACCGCCTATCCAGCGAACTGGTGGCTGGTCCGACAGGGCTGGAAGGAACCGATGTAGCTCGTCGGGGCGCACAGCACCTCGTGAACCCCTATCCGCGGCCCGCGGTGTAGTGGCGGATCCCGGCCCTCCTGACACGACCTTCGTCAAGCGCGACGTGCAGGGCCTGGGAGAACCGACCCGGTCCCCAGGTGCGAGCCTGCGCGGCCTCCCGAAGCTCACGACGCGAGAGTCGACCGCGTGCGTCGAGCGCCTCGACGAGCAACTGCATCTCCCGGTCGATGTCCCGATCCGGCCCGTCGAGTCGAGCAAACGTCGGCAGGCTCGAGTAGATCATTCGCCGGGCCCGTGGCCGATGCTGCGGCGCACTCGACTCTTCGGGCCGCGCCTCGTTCTCGGACTGCCGGTCGCGCTCGACCCGCACCGCTCGGAGCGCAGCCCGGGTCTCCGTCACCGATGATCCCGTCGACGTGCAGGCCATGGCGGTGTTGGAACTCGCGCACCGCCTCGCCGTCGGCTGGATCCAGCAGGCGCCCGGGACTGACATCGTCATCGCACTCGTCGTCGGTGCTGTCGCCGCCCTCGTCGAGCTCCGCCCGCACCGCCCGCATCGCACCCCGGGTCTCCTCACCGATGATCCCGTCGACGTTCAGTCCGTTCTCCTGCTGGAAACGCCTGACCGATTCGACATCGGTCGGGTCGACACCGAGGGTGATGCGCTCCTCGTGACGGATCGCTGCTCCGGTGGCATCGTCCACCTCCCCACTGGCGTCGATGTCGTGTTGCCGCTGAAACCGCTTCACCGAATCCGGGTCCGTGGGATCAACCCCGGCGCGTCGCGGCGAAGATGCGGAGGTCGTCGGGTCGAGCTCTCGCAACCGCTGCCGCGTCGCCGGCCCGACGATGCCATCGGGCTCCAAACCCGCTCGTCGCTGGAACATCTGCACCGACCCGGGATCCGACACGTCAACCCCACTACGGTGCTCGAGCGTCGACTGCGCGTAGGCGAGTGCACCCTGCGTCTCGGCGTCGACGGTGCCGGTAGCTTCGAGTCCGAGCTGCTGCTGGAACCGCTCGACCGAGCCCTGATCCGTGATGTCCATGTCCGCGGTCAAAGCGGCGAGCGAACCGTTCGTCTCGTCGACTTCGGCTTCGTCCTCACCATCGTCGGAGCACGTCGGCGCGCGGCGCTCGGAAGCAACGGCTCGCATCGCGGCCTGGGTCACCGGTCCGATGACGCCGTCCTCGCACAGGTGGTATCCGCGCTGGAAGCGCTTCACAGACTCGGTGTCGGTCGCGTCGAGTCCGAGACGGGACTGCTCTACGAGCATGGCCCCACGGGTGCGTTCACCGATGACGCCATCTGGCTGCAATCCATGCGCGCGTTGAAAGGCTCGGACCGAGCCGCCATTCGTGACGTCGACCTCGAGCACGACACCATGGTCGCCGACACGCTCCCCGTCTTCGCCGTCCTGGTCCGCGCTGCCGGTGAGGATCGCCGACAGCGCGCCTCGGGTCGCCGCATCGATGTCGCCGGTCGCCGCAAGACCGTGGTCCTCCTGGAAGTGACGGACCGCCTCGCCATCCGCCAGATCGAGGCCGAGCGGACCGGGGATCTCGGCCTTCCCTCCCGCTTCGCTCTCAGCGTCGTCAGCCGAGAGGGGCTTCGCCACCGACTCGAGGGACTTGCCCTCGGCCTTGACCCCGACCGTGAGCTCGACGATGCCACCGATGATCATGAGACCGGCGCCCACCAGATACCCGTCGTACACCGCGAACCGCGAGGTGCCGTCACCGATCAGATGGCCGAACAGCCACGGCCCGATGATGCCGCCGATTCCGGTGGACACCGAGTAGAAGAAGGCAATCGCCATTGCCCTGATCTCGAGGGGGAACGTCTCGCTGACGGTGAGATAACCCGCGCTCGCCCCGGCGGAGGCGAAGAAGAAGACGACAACCCATCCTGCCGTCAGGGTGAGGGCGGTGAGGTCGCCCTCCGCGAAGAACCAGCCGGTCACGATAAGGAAGACGCCGGCAAGGATGTACGACGAGGAGATCATGGGCTTGCGTCCGACGGTGTCGAAGTAACGACCGAGGATGAGCGGGCCGAGGAAGTTCCCGACCGCGAACGGGATGAGGTACAGGCCGACTCTCGAGTCGCTCACTCCGTAGAACGTGGTCAGCACCAGCCCGTAGGTGAAGAAGATCGCGTTGTAGAGAAACGCTTGCGTGCCCATGAGCGAGAAGCCAAGCAACGTTCGCTTCGGATAGACCTTGAACGCGGTACGGGCGATCTCGACGAAGCCGACGCTCTCTCGCTCGCGGATCTCGATGGCATCGTCGTCGGGCGGATCCGGAAGCTCGCGCTGCCCGGTCTGGGCCATGACATCGTGCTCGATCTCGGCGACGATTCGCTCGGCTTCCTCGGGGCGGCCATGCGTCATCAGCCAGCGCGGACTCTCCGGCACGTGACGGCGAAGCAGCATGAGGCCGAATGCAAGGATCAGCCCGGTGAAGAAGGCGACCCGCCACCCCAGGTCCACGGGGAAGATGTTGGTATCGAGGTAGAGCAGCGAGAGCGAGGCCGCGAAAATCGTTCCGAGCCAGTAACTCCCGTTGACAGCGAGGTCGACCCAGCCGCGCGCACGGGCCGGGATGAGCTCGTCGATGGCCGAGTTGATCGCCGAGTATTCGCCCCCGATCGCGAAGCCGGTGATGAAGCGGAAGACGACGAAGGGAATGAACCCCCACGCCAGACCAGTCAGGAGGACGCCCACCATGTACAGCGCCAGTGTGACCATGAAGAGCTTCCGGCGACCGAGTCGGTCGGTAAGGTAGCCCCAGAACAACGAGCCGCTGATCGCGCCGGCGATGTAGATGGAGGCGGCCAGCCCGACCTCGGCCGCGGTCAGGCCGAGGGCGTGTGAGTTCGTGAGGCGAGATCCCACGGCCCCCTTCATGGTCACCTCGAGGCCGTCCAGGATCCACACTGCGCCCAGCGCCCACACGACGAGCCAGTGCCACCGGGCCCACGGCAGGCGATCCATGCGGGCCGGGATCTTCGTCTCGATGGTCTTGGTGGTGATCGCCATCGCTTCACTCCAGGCGTCGGCCATTGTCAGCGGTCGCGCCTTTTCCGTTGGCCGCCGACGCGAAACCTCTCAACGCGAACGGTCAGAGCGAAGTGCGCCCGCGGTCAGCGAGAACGGCGCGACACGCCGGGCAGACCAGTGACCAGACCGTTCGACGATCCGGGTCGAGCGCGATTCATCCGTGCCGCAGCTCGCCGCGCCTCCGCCGGCGTCGCGTAGGTCCGTTGCCCTTCCGATCCGGAGCATCCACGCCGACACCACCAGGTGAGCACGTCGCCATCGACCCCGAAGGCCCACGAGCATCCGACGAGTCGGCAGCGAACCGTGCCCGGCCTGATGGTGTTGAAATCCCGGGCAGCCATGACTCAGTGCTGCGCGATGTACTCGTCGGGATCCTTGTCCGCGGTATCGACGTCACGACCCCCGGCGTGCTCATCGATGTAGCTCAGCCACCGCGCACCGAGCTCATCGCGCACCGAACGGTCGACGTTCGCTCGCGAAAGTCGGCCAGTGCTCCACGTTCTTCCTCGGCCATGTGGTCGCTGTTCTCGCGCCGTGCCCGCTTCACTGCCTCCCACCAGACCGGCGATCCCGCCTCGCCGCCTCGAGCATCGCGAACCGCGTCTCGGATCTTGTTGTGGTCCGAGATCGCGTCGTCGGTCTCCTTCTCGGCGTGCTCGCCGCGATGCAACAGCCTGGGGTAGAAGACCGCCTCCTCCGCGGCCGCATGCCGATCGAGGAGCTCGCCGAGGGGTTCCCAGACGCCGGCGAGCACGTCAGATTCAGCTGCTTGATTCTCGTCGAGCTCGGCGAACCGGCGGCGGAAGATCTCGTGGTCGTCGAGGATGAGATCGCAGATGTCGGGCATGACAGCTCCTTCACCGTGGGGTGCTTGATACGGACGGACGTTCCCCGCTGGCGCCCTCCGTAACCGCGCTTCCTGCCGCCCGTCGCTCGCCGGGACGCGAGCCCGGAGCCCGGAGAGTCCGGCCGGGCCACCCGCTCGGCCGACCGACGAGGACGACCAGGCTCGGAATGAGGAGGCGGCGCACAAGAAGGACATCGACGACGAGACCGACCGCGATCGCCACCGCCATCTCTCGAAACGGCCAGACCGGGATGAGCGCAAGCAGCGCGAAGCTCGACGCGAGGGTGACGCCGGCAATGACGATCGCACGGGTGGAGCGCGGTACAGCTCTCCGCACCGCGTCCCGGAGCGGCCGATCACGAGCCTCCTGCCAGATGGTCGCCACACCGAACACTCCGTAGTCGGCTCCGAGCGTGATCAGCAGGATCGCCGCCGCGAACGGCACGTAGAAGGTGAGGCCCTCGTGACCGAGCAGATCGACGAACACGAACGTCGTGATCCCCAGGGCCGCGGCCACACCGAGACACGTGCACACCAGGAGATACAGCGGCGCGATGATCGCCCGGAGGAAGAGCACCAAGAGCAGGAGCTCGATCGCGATGATCGCGATGCTGACCGTGAACGCGTCGCCCCTGGCCGCGCCGATCACGCTGCCGGCGATCGCCGTCTCGCCGGTGATCCCGGTCTCGACGTCGCGCAGACCCGCCTCGCGAGCAAGCTTCGGTAGCCGCGATTGAAGCTCGGTCACCTCCGAGATTGCCTTCGAGCCCAGCGGTGCGTCTCCGAGCATGACCACGTACCGGGCCGCGTCGCCCGAGCTTCGCGAAGACCGCACCGAGAGCCAATGGCCCTTGCTGCTCGCGCACCCATCACGCCGGCGACCCCCGGGGCATTGTTGATCGACACCTCCAGTCGTTCGAGCGCCTTGCGCTGGTCCACGACACCGTGACCTTCGACGACGACCTCGGCCAAGGCCGTGATTCCCGGCGCGAATCCAAGCGACGCGGCGCGCTCGGCTCGAGCCGGCTCGGAGTCGGAAGGCAACGATCGCGCCAGGGGGAATCCGATTCGCAGATCTCGCAAGGGCGAAGCTGCAATGGCCAGCACGGCGATGCAGGCGATGGCCAGCGGCGCCGCGACGTAGCGACGCGCGATCCAATGAGCGCCTCGAACCTCGACCGGGTCACTCATCGGTGCAGTCGATGCCCCGAGCGCAGGCCAGAACGTGGCCTGACCGAAGATCGCCATCAGGGCCGGGATCAGCGTGCCCGCCACCGCGAGCCCGATCGCCACAGTGATCGCGAGGGAGAGCCCCACCGTGCGAAAGAAGCCCAGGCTCGCCACCAACAACGCGAGCATCCCGAATCCCACGATGCCTCCCGCGGTGACAACCACGGGGAGGTAATCACGGGAGGCGTGTCGGGCTGCGTCCAAGCGCGATTCTCCTGCCTCGAGATTGGCGCGGTCCACGGACAGCAAGAAGATCGCCCAGTCCGTCAGTATGCCGAGCAGCAGACGCGACGATCAGCGGCTCGAGCTCGGCGGGCAACGACACTCCGAGGCCGCTCGAGATGAACGTTCCGACGTGCCGGACGAGCAGGTACGCGACGCCGGCGACGGCAAGCGCGAGCAACGGCGGCCCGAGCGCACGAAAACCCCAGGCCAGCACGAGCCCGATGATGAGAATGGTTCCGAGCTCGATCCATTGGAGATTTCTGGAGATGAGACTGGACTGGGCTTCACGCGCCGGCACCGCACCGCCGACTCCGACGACATGGTCGCTCGCCCGATCGAGATACGTCTTGACGTATTGGTGAGCCAGCTCCGTCTGAACGGCAGACGGGAGCGAGGGCTTCGCGAAGAGCAAGGTCACGATCGTGGTGCCGTGTTCCTGGGCACCCGGGACATCGATCGAGTTGCTCACCGGTAGCGCACCGACCAGTCCGTGCAGGCGGGCCGGCGCCATTCCGAGCGTCACTGCGCTCGCGGCGTTCACCGCCGCGCCTGCGCCAACGTCGAGAGGCCGGCGGCATTGCGCTGCACCAGCACCGACTCCGCCGCCACCGGAAAGCCGAACTCGTGGGCGGCCCGGATCTCCGTTCGAATCGCGGGGTTCGAGGCCGAGACCAGTCCGCCGAACTGCCCGCCTTTCGCAGAGGAGAGATCGGGAAGGCCCACGACGGATGCTGCAAGGGCGATGCCCCAACCGAGAACGACCAACCAGCGGGCCCAGACGATCCAACACGCGAGCACGTCCATCGCTCATCTCGCGCGGACGGAGAGTCCGCCGCGAGTGCTCCACCGGGCACCCGCTCGAGACCCAAGTGAGCCAGCTCCGCATCAGCAAGGTCTCGAAAGCAACCCTCGTGAAGGTCCCCCCACGGGTCGTCGCTGATCGAGAGCAGCTCGTCGTAGGTCAATCGACTGACTGCTCGACGTGCAAGATTCCTCGAGCTGCGGCGCACGCGCACCAGTGAGCGCACGACGGACCGTCTTCGTGTCACGACGCTGCACGACCCGTGAGGGCAGCCATACTGCGAGGACGGGCACGATCGGGATGAAGATGATCGATACGCCGAGCAAGTAGCTCAAGGTGTGGACGCTGTGTTGCGTCTCGTTCGCGCTCTGATGCATCGAGCTCGCAGTGGCGCGTACGTCGGAGCCAAGTCGACCGAGTCCGGCACCGACGACCGGCACATGCCCGACGATCTCCAGGCCGCGCCCGGTTCGGTCGAGCGCATCGGCTGACCGCGACAACGTTTCGCCCAGCTGCGACAGTCGGTAGATCTCGACGGCTGACGCAACGCCGACGACAACCCAGATCACGACCCAGACCCAGATTGCGACGTCGACCCATCGCCGGGCCGGCCGGCGGAGAAGGCCGGGCAAGTCTTCGTTCACCACGCGCATATACCCGCAGCCGATCGGGCAAACACCAATCATCCAGCCAGGAGGGTGACATGCCCGACGAGAGAGAAGTGCTCTGATGACGAGTGACGAGCCTGCCGTGCGGACACGCGGACGAGATCGGCCGATCGGCGCGCGAATCGCAGCGATCGTCGTGTTGGTCCTCGTCGTGGCGGGCCTCGGCGCCTTCGGCATGCGGCTCTACGACGATCACAACGGAAGCGCCAACGCCACCGCCGCAACGTCGACCACCCGATCAGCGAGGACGTCGAACCCGGTGATCCCTGATGCATGCAATCGCACGCTGAACGTCGCGCGCGACGGGCTCAAGGTCGTCGACGATGGCCTCGCCGCGCTGCGCAACTTCGACAACGCAAAGCTCAACGATGTCCTCGGACGCGTCGAAGACCTGCGTCCCGAGCTGACCGACTCGACGAGCGCGTGTCGCAAGGCGCTCAAGCGCTGAGGGTCCCGGCGAGGCAGACCGGTCGACCGCTCAATTTCGATCCTTCGATGATGTGGGTACGACGTGATGTGGGTACATGTGCAGCGATGAAGCAGGTCAGGATCTCGGAGCCCATGGTCGGCCACTACGTCGGTGCGTTCGGACAGCCGGTCGAAACCATCATGCCGAGTCGCAGCGTCGGGAAACTGGAGCTCGAAAACACAGACGGGATCGGCAACGTGATCCTGGCCTACGGCGGGCATCGTGTCGTCGTGTCGGACGTCTCTCCCACCCAGTACATGGAGCTGTAAGCCCTCTGCGCAAGGCGGAGAGCTACGTGAAGATGCTCACGCCGCCTGGCCCGACCAGCAGACCCACCACGATCAGGACAATCCCGTAGAGGACTGCGCCTCGCACCATGGTCACGATTCCACCGATCACCAGGATCACTGCAATCAACCAGAGGATGAACTCCATGGCTTTCCCTTTCGCTCGCTCTCGCGAAGGCGCTCACGATGGTGAGGCACCGGATCTCCTTGCCTTCGGATCAGTTGCGCGGGAGGTGTCTCGGACAAGGACGGCGAGCGCAGCGACCTGCCGCCGGCGTGAATTGCGGATCATGCGCTGAGCGCGTCCCAGTACGCCGGGAGACCACGCGTTTGGGCCTGTCTGCGGTGGAGGACGGACAGGCACTCGTGTGTGAGCACGGGAACGAAGTTCTCCGGCGCACGGACGACCGAGTAGTGGTCACCGTCGACGAAGGCCGCGACCGAGTCCTCGATGGAACGCGCCAACTTCAGCTGCCGACGGACCGGAACGACCTGGTCGTTCATCAGAACGATGACCGATGTCGGGACGTCGACGCTGTGTATCCAAGTGCGGGAGCTGAAACGACCGAGTTCGGCCGCGGCTTCGAGGACACTGCGAGCATCTCCCCTCTCGATCTCTTCACATGCCCAGCGCTGCATCGGACTCGGGGTGAATCGGGACGACAGCAGTTCGGTGCCGAGCTTGCGCAAAGATCCCGAACCCGGCAGCCGGGTCGCCGCCAGGGCGAGCGGGACCGATCGGAACCTCAGGCGGTCGCGCAGGCGTCCGCCGAAGTCCCGACTCGTCGCCGCGAGCACGAGCCCCTCGATGCGATGCGGCTGGTCGCGCCACATGAGCTGCGCAATCGGCCCACCCATCGAGTATCCCACCGCCACGAAGCGTTCGACGCCAAGCGCATTGGCCACGGCGAAGGCGTCCTCGGCGCATCCGCGCAGCGAGAAGGGTGCATCGTCTCCGGGCGTCCGGCCATGGCCGCGGTGATCGGGAGCGATGACCCGGAAGCGGTCGGAGAGTGGGCCGAACGCCGGGAACCAGTTCAGTGCGGCGCTGGCACCGAGACCGTGGAGCAACATGACGGCGGGAGCGTTCGGTGGGCCCCCGGCGTCATGGACCCAGATCGGCGGTCGACCGAGCAGGGAGACCAATCGGCCCGGCGGCAGGTCCGGAACCGTACGAGCGACCTCTCCCGCCGATGGCGTCTCCACCTGGCTCGCGCCTCCCTCTGGGGGACCCCCGATGCGGAAGTCCTGCGGCGGCAAACTTCTCCACGAGGTCGAGCGGGTAAACAGACTCCAGAGGTTTCTCTGCGTCAGTGCGGACTCGTCGAGCCGGTGTGCTCGGGGTTGACCGGATCGCCGAGGGTCAGGCCGTCGCGCCCGATGTGGAACTCCCGTACTTCGGGAGTGTGATCGCTGCCCCGGGTCTTGATAACGGTCAGGCTGCGCCGTACGTCGCTCCCTTCGCGGTAGTACTCGAGCATCACGACGTTGTCGCTGAGGTGTGACACTCCGACGTCAGAGATCCTGGTAGCTCCGAAGAGCTCCGCGACCTCGAGTGTGAAGAGCAAGCTGATACCCCGCCTCGTGCACCGCTGCACCAGAGAATGAAGGAGCTCCCGGAACCGCACGTTGTCCGGCGACGCGAGCAGGAGGTCGCCGAGGCTGTCGACGACGACACGGGTGGCGCCGACCTGATCGATCAGATCGAGGAGGTCGTACACCCACTCATCGATGTAGAGATCAACCGGTGACCGGCTCAACACGGAGATGCACGGATCGTCGAACGACCATCCGAAGCTCGAGGCAATGCGCGCGAGCTGCGTCGCGTTCTCCTGGAAGGTTGCGAGAACGGCAGGCCGGTGATCCTGGGCGGCGCTGAACGCGAAGTGGAGACCCATGAGGGTCTTGCCCACTCCTGTCGGACCTGCGACCAACGTCGACGATCCCTCCCAGTACCCGTCGCCGAGCGCCGCGTCGAGCGCCGCGATTCCCGTCGAGTCGCGAGTCGTACCGGACGTGTACGCGGTCGGTGTCCTGCTCGTCGGCCAAGCGGGGAAACACCGAGACTCCCGAAGGGGTGATTCGATAGGCGTGCTCTCCGGAGAGGAAGCCGCTCCCTCGCAGCTTCACCACCTGCATGACCCGCGTCTCGCGCTCAGCGGTTCGCTTCGTGCCCATGGCGATGATCGCATCCGCGACGGCGAACTCCGCCACGTCGGTCGCGGCCTCCCGCTGGTACTCGCCGATCCAGAAGGAGTTGGCCGCGACGGCGGTGAGCCGGCCCGCCAGATCGTGAAGAAATCGACGGCAGTCGGCTTCATCGGCCGCAAAGGCGCTGATTGCCTTGAAGCTGTCGATCACGATGACACCTGGTCGGTACTCCTTTAGGAGTCCGTCGATCTTCTCGACGAGACCGGTGATGCCGTCAGAGACCAGCGTTGTGCCGAGGTCGTCGTAGAACACCCTCGAGCCGATCGCATCCGGATCGAAGAAGTTCAGGGATTCCCCGTAGCGGAGGACCTTGTCGAAGGGTTCGGACACCGTCGACAGGAAGAGACCGGGGCGATCTTCGGTGGCGTTGTGGAACAGGTACTGCTCCGCAAGGATCGTCTTGCCGCTCCCGGGCGGCCCGATCACGAGGTTGATCGCATTCGTCGGCAGCCCGCCACCGAGCAAGGAGTCGAGTCGCTCTGAGCCGCTGGACAACCGATCAGTCACGGATGAGATGTTGCCACCCCGCGACGGGTCATCGCGCTCGTACCGACAAGATCTCGAACGGCGGAGACCAGCTGCAGAGCCTCGAGTGGCTTCCGGAGAAAGACGTCGGCGCCGGCATCTACGGCCCGCTCGCGCTGCTCCAACGACGACACTGCAATCACACTCGCGCCTTGATCCGCGAGCGACTTGCACAAGGCCATGCCCCGTCCCCCGGAAATCATGAGATCGAGCACGACGACGGCGGGCTGACGGACCTCGTTCAGTTGTAGAGACTCTGCCGCGTCCAGCGCGAGGATCACTTCGAAACCTTCGGTTCGCAGCAGGAACTCCGCGATGTCGCGTGCGAACGGATCGCGCTCGGCCAGAAGTACGAGGACGCTTTCGTCAATGGTCGAGGGCACGAAGCCCTGTCCCGCGACGATGCGCTCCTTGAGCACTCGATGCGCATCTGCGGCACTCGACCCCGCCTGCATCGTCTCTCCGATGAAGGTGAGCTGCTCGATCTGCGAACGGGTGTAGAGGCGCTGACCTCCTTCACTGCGGTGGGGAACCACCACGGAGTAACGGTCTTCCCAAGCGCGCAATGTCGCCGCAGGCACGTCGAGCATGCGGCTGACCGCCCCGATGCTGTAGATCGGCTCCGCACTGGACATGCCCACATGCTACCCCCCTTTGTCCCTGACGCGGCTTAGGGTTGCACGAGAATTGTCGAAGACTTGCAGAGGTTCTGCGATTGGGCTTCAATGCTCGGTGTGCGACCGAAAGGGGTGATGCAACGTGCACGCTGACCAGGCAACCTTCCGACGATCCGACCGGGACGGATTTCGGACCTTGACGGTGACCGGTGAGCTCGACCTCGTCACCGCGGCCCAGTTCGAAGCGGAGCTCGACACCGTCGTCTCCGAAGCCCACTCGCCCGCAAAAGTGGATCTCTCCGGGGTCACGTTCCTCGACTCGTCCGGCTTGCAGGCGCTCATTCGAGCCCGCAGCCGCCTCGTAGGGACCGACGTGCACCTGGTCCTCGTGAACCCGTCGCAGGTATGCCGGAAGGTCCTCGAAGTCACCGATACCGCTCAGCTCTTCGAGGTCGTTACAGGCAACGACGACAAGGAGAGCCGCCGGGCCTGACACAGTCGGCTCCGAGCCGGACCGCGTACCCGACGCGGCTTACGCCGCGATTCCGGGCGGGTCCTGAGAACAGGTTCGATCCTTCGCGCGAGTGAGGAGTTCTGAATCATCAACTCGCACCAATCTTCCTCGTCACGCTGTGATCTGTGGGGGTTCGCGCTCGGTTGGTGCACCTATGGCGTCGGCGACCACATGTCGCACTACGGCGTGAACAGCTCAATCCCCAAGACGCGGATCCAGTACCTCGTCCGTTGGGTCGTCGACAACGAAGACTTCTCGGGCGCGGCGCACGACGTGCTCATGGGGATCCCCGGAACCGAGATCTCGCCGGAGCTGGTCACCTCCGACGGCGACGCCGAAGCAGGTCCACACCAACGAAGTGAGGACTTCGTCGGTCTGTACGAGCTGCAGGACTTCCTCCTCTACTACGTCCTGTGCTTCGGCTACCGGCTGTCGAAGGTGGCGTTCCTCGCGCGGCACGCCTGGGCCGATCGGACCGAGGCAGATGGCCCGACACCATCGATGTCGCGGCGGCAATGAGTATGACCTCGACGCGATCGTCATGTGGCTGCGGGATTTCCTGCGCCGCTTCTTTGAGCTGAGCCAGTTCAAGCGTTCCGCGCTTCCGGACGGCCCCAAGGTCGGATCCGGTGGATCGCTGTCACCGCTCGGTGACTGGAGAGCGCCGAGCGACGGTTTGCCTGCGCCGTGGCTGGCCGAGCTCGACCGGCTCGACGCTCGGCTCCGGTAGAACACGTTTTCTTCTCGCGCGAGCGGGTAGGTAGCGGACGTGAGCGGCGGCCAGGTGGATCCATCCGAGTACGAGCAGGGCGAGGCGGAGACGTTGCGCCGCGTCATCGCCGAGCTTGAAGCCGAGGGCTACCGAGGACAGTTCGGGGCGCGGGAAGGCGGTGTCGTGCGCTGCTTCTCCTGTCGGCACGAGTTCGCACCCAAGGACGCGACCGTCGAAACGGTGCGTCGGCTCGAAGGCGCGTCCGACCCCGACGACATGATCGCCGTCTTGCCGCTGAGCTGTCCCCAGTGCGCAACCCAGGGGACGCTCGTCCTTGCCTACGGCCCTGAGGCGTCGCTCGAAGACAGCGAAGTCCTCGCCGCGCTGCCGGAACCCGACCACGCACCCACCGACGGCGCCGGCATAGAAGGAGCAACGTGACCGAGGCGCTGCACCAGCAGCCCCCGATCTGACTACCCGGCCTGTGGCGCACCTACTCGTCGGCCTGCCGTCGCCCACGGCGCTTCCGGAGTCGGGAGAGCGGGCGATCCGCAACCAGCATTGCCAGCGCGAGTGCGACAGCACCGACGGCCCCGACCCAGAATCCGAGTCCGGCCGCGAGGCCGACTCCGGCCGCGACCCAGAGCGATGCCGCGGTCGTCAGGCCCTTGGGGCCGTCCGAACGCTTCATGATCGACCCGGCGCCCAGGAACCCGATACCCGCGGCCACGTAAGACGCCACCCGGGTGACGTCGACCCGAACGTTGGTCCGCGACCCGGAGGTGATGAAGTCGTCGAACGCCCCGACCGAGATCAACCCGAACACAGCCGCGCCCAGTGCCAACAGGGCATGAGTCCTGGCGCCCGCCTCGTGCCCGTCGATCTCCCGCTCCAGGCCCATCGCCAGCCCGAGGACCGTGGCGAGCGCGAGCCGACCCATGATCTCGAGCGCGCCGAGATCAGCCATCGGAACCCGCGAATGGATGGTCGTCCCCCGGAAGGCTGCTGCGCACGTCTGGCGTCCTACCCTCCGCCCGCGCGCACTACTCGCGCGCGCACCTCATGATGCCGGTCGGTTTCGTGACCGTGTGATACGGGGTACGGCCTGGAGGTCGGTATCGACGCGACGAAGGCGGGATCGAGGTTCGGGGCCCGCACTCGGGTGCCGCACCGCGCATTTCATCGTCACTGCACCAGACCCTTCGGGGCCGTCTGGAGGCCAGCGTGTACACCGTCAGCGATTTCGTCATCGACCGCTTGATCGCGTGGGATCTGCACCGGTTCTACGGCTTCCCCGGAGACGGCATCGGCGGGTTCGACGGTGCCCTCGGCCGTGCCGAGCGCGACGAGAAGGACTTCCGGTACATCAGACCGACGCACGAGGAGATGGCCGGCCTGATGGCGTGCGCGCACGCCAAGTTCACCGGCGAGATCGGCGTGTGCATCGCCACCTCGGGCCCCGGCGCAGTGCACCTGATGAACGGTCTCTACGACGCCAAGTCCGACAACCAGCCGGTGGTCGCGATCGTCGGCCAGCAGGCGCGGGTGGCCATGGGGAGCGACTTCCAGCAGGAGCTCAACATGGAGCGGCTGTTCGGCGACGTGGCCGAGTACGTCAAGGCCGTCACTACTCCGATGCAGGCCCAGATGGTCGTCGACCGCGCGATCCGCATCGCGCGTGCCTACCGCAAGCCGACGGTGGTCGTCCTGCCGGCCGATGTCCAGAACCTGGAGATGGAAGCGCCCACCCTCGAGCACTGGGTCTCTCGAACCGGGATCGGGCACTCGTCGACCCGCATCGCGCCGCCACCCGAAGATCTCCAGGCCGCCGCGGCGGTGCTCAACCGCGGCGAGCGGATCGCGATGATGGTCGGCCAGGGTGCCCTCGATGCCACCGACGAAGTGCTCGCGGTCGCAGAACGGCTCGGCGCCGGACTCATCACCGCACTGCTCGGCAAGGCTGCCGTTCCCGGCGACGTGCCGTTCCACACCCAGCAGCTCGGGCTGCTCGGCTCGAAGCCGAGCTACGACATGATGCAGGACTGCGACACCCTGCTCATGGTGGGGACCAACTTCCCGTACAGCGAGTTCCTCCCCCCGAGCGGTCAGGCACGGGGTGTGCAGATCGATCTCGACCCGAGCCACCTGAGCCTGCGCTATCCGATGGACGTCAACCTCTGGGGTGACACGAAGACCACGCTCTCCGCGTTGCTCCCGCTGCTCGAGCAGCAGCAGGATCTGAGCTGGCAGCAAGGCGTCGCCGACGAGATGCGGACGTGGAACGAGACCGTCGAGCGCGCGGCGAAGGCAAAGGCGGACCCGGTGAACCCGCGACTCGTCTTCCACACGCTCAACGAGCGGCTCCCCGAGGACGTGATCGTCACCGCCGACGCCGGCACGACGGCCGACTGGTACGGGCACCACATCAAGCTCGGCCGGAACATGATGGGCAACCTCTCGGGCCAGCTTGCGACGATGCTGGCCGCCATGCCGTACGCGATCGCGGCGAAGTTCGCGTTCCCCGACCGGCCGGTCGTGTGCACGATCGGCGACGGCGCGTTCCAGATGCTCGGGATGAACGGTCTCATCACCGTGAAACGGCACTGGCGTGAATGGGAGAACCCGTCGTTCGTCGTGCTGATCCTGCACAACGACGATCTGAACCAGGTGTCCTGGGAGATGCGCGAAGCCGGGGACCCGCGCTACGACACGAGCCAGCTGCTCGAAGACATGGACTACGCCGGGTACGCCGACCTGCTGGGTCTCCGGGGCATCCGGGTCGACGATCCCGACAAGCTCGGAGCCGCCTGGGACGAGGCGTTCGCCTCGGACCGGCCGGTGGTCCTCGACGTGATCACGGACAAGAACGTGCCTCCCCTCCCTGCGCACGTCACCGTCGAGCAGGCCAAGGGCGTTGCCCGGGCGCTGCTGCACGGCGATCCCGACGCGGTCGACGTCGTCGAGAACAGTGCCCGCGCGGTCGCGTCGCAGATGTTCGCCAAGCTTCGTGGTGGTGCCGATCACGACGACGAGCGGTGAGCATCGGCAGCGCGAGGCTCGCGGTCGAGAACGTCGAGGCATCGGCGTTCACGATCCCGACCCCGGCGCCGGAGTCGGACGGGACGCTGGTCTGGGACTCCACGACGATCGTGATAGTCGAAGTCGCCGCAGGCGCCACCGCGGGCATCGGCTACTGCTACGTGCCGTCGGCCGCGGCCGAGATCGTGAACGACACCCTGGCGAGCGTCGTGAAGGGTTGCGACCCCATGACCATCGGCAAGACGTGGTCCGCCATGGCCCAGGCGGTCCGGAACCAGGGTCGGGCCGGCGTGGTCAGCGCCGCGATCTCCGCCGTCGACATCTCGTTGTGGGACCTCAGGGCGAAGCTGTTGGAGGTCTCGGTCGGCGACGCCGTCGGTGCGACACATCGCGCGGTCCCGGTCTACGGGAGTGGCGGCTTCACGAGTGCGACTGAGAGCGAGCTCGTCGATCAGCTCTGCGCCTGGGCCGAGCGGGGTCTTCGTGCCGTCAAGATGAAGGTGGGTCGGCACCCCGACGCGGACATCCGTCGGGTCGCGGCAGCCCGCGCCGCGATTGGTGACGGGGTCGGGCTGTTCGTCGATGCGAATGGCGCGTACTCCCGCAAGCAGGCGCTGGCGATGGCAGATGCCTTCGCCGACGCGGACGTCACGTGGTTCGAGGAGCCCGTCAGCTCGGACGATCTCGACGGGCTCCGACTGATCCGCGACTGCGCGCCTCCCGGCATGGACATCACTGCTGGTGAGTACGGGTACGACCTCCCCTACTTCCGGCGCATGCTCGACGCCGGGGCGGTCGATTGCCTCCAGGCGGACGTCACCCGCTGCGGTGGGATCACCTCTTTTCTGCGGGTTGGCGCAATCGCAGACGCGCACTGCATGGATATCTCGTCGCACACCGCGCCCCAGGTCAGCGCACATGCCTGTGCCGGCGTCTGGCACTTGCGCCATGCGGAGTACTTCGCCGATCACGTGCGCATCGAGTCGATGCTCTTCGACGGTGTCCTCGAACCGGTCGACGGCGCGCTCCGGCCCGATCGCGACCGGCCCGGCCTGGGAATAGAGCTCAAACGTTCCGACGCCGAGAGGTACCGCCAGTGACCGCCTGCAGACCATGACGAGCCCACGACACTTCGAGGGCATGGACACCGTCACGCCCGTCGAGCTCTCCCAGCTGCTCGACGAAGACGCGAGAGCACTCGTCGCCGAGCTCGTCGCGGCAATCGATGGGGAAGTGAGATTCGATGTCGGCAGCCGGGCCGCGTACTCGACGGACGCGTCGAACTACCGCCAGGTGCCGATCGGTGTGGTCGTCCCCCGAACGATCGACGACGTGGTGGCCACGGTCGCCGCGTGCCGGCGTCACGGCGCACCGATCACCAGTCGCGGTGGCGGAACGAGCTTGGCCGGGCAGTGCACCAACGTCGCGGTCGTCATCGACTTCTCGAAGTACCTGAACCGGGTCTGCTCGATCGATCCCGATGCCCAGATCGCGGTCGTGGAGCCCGGATGCAACCTGGATCACCTGCGCCGCGCCGCCGAGGAGCACGGGCTCACATTCGGGCCGGACCCGGCCACCCATGACCGCAACACGCTCGGAGGCATGATCGGCAACAACTCCTGCGGCATCCACTCCGTCATGGCCGAGCTCTACGGGCCCGGACCGCTCACCGCAGACCAGGTCATCGAGCTTGACGTGCTCACCTACGACGGCCACCGCATGACCGTAGGATCCACGCCCGAGACCGAGCTGGAGCGCATCGTCTCGGGCACGGACCGGCGCGCCGAGATCTACCGCCATCTCCGCAAGCTCCGCGACGAGCACGAGCACGCCATCCGCACCGGATACCCCGACATCCCCCGGCGCGTCTCGGGCTTCAACCTCGACCGGCTGCTGCACGACCGCGGCTTCAACGTCGCAAAGGCACTCGTCGGGACCGAGGGAACGTGCGTAGTCGTCCTCCACGCCACGGTCCGGCTCATCGATGCGAAGCCGAAACGGACCCTCGTGGCCCTCGGCTACCAGGACGCCTACCGCGCCGGCGATCACGTGCCCCTCGTGCGGGAGCACCGTCCGGTGGGCCTCGAGGGCATCGACGCCAAGCTCATCGACTTCATGCGCAAGAAGGGACTGCATCCCGACGATGTCGACCTGCTGCCGGACGGCGAGGGCTTCTTGCTGGTCGAGTTCGGAGCAGACACCAAGGCCGAGAGCGACGCGCAGGCGAAGGCGCTCATCGATGCGGTCTCGAAGTGCGAGGACGCGCCGACCACCAAGCTCTTCGAAGACCGGTGGGAGGAACGCAAGCTCTGGCAGGTGCGCGAGTCGGGTCTCGGCGCAACCGCCCAGGTCCCGGGGTTGCCGGAGAGTCATCCCGGTTGGGAGGACGCCGCGGTCCCACCCGAACGGGTCGGCGACTACCTCCGCGACTTCCGGGACCTGTTACACGAGTTCGGCTATGAAGCCGCGCTCTATGGGCACTTCGGCCAAGGGTGTATCCATTGCCGGATCGACTTCACGCTCGACACCGTGCACGGCGTCACGCAGTGGCGCGCCTTCCTCGATCGCGCCGCGGAGCTCGTCGTGTCCTACGGGGGCTCGCTCTCCGGAGAGCACGGCGATGGGCAGGCGCGCGGTGCGCTGCTGACCAAGATGTACGGGGAGGAGCTCGTCGGCGCGTTCGCCGAGTTCAAGGATGTCTGGGACCCCGACGGGAAGATGAACCCGGGCAAGGTCGTGCGCCCCTACCGCCCCGACGAGAACCTGCGCAAAGGGCCTGACGCGAGCCTGCGGCGGGTGAAGACGCACTTCGCGTTTCCCGACGACGACTTCGACTTCGCGAACGCCACGTCCCGATGCGTCGGCGTCGGGAAGTGCCGTGACGTCGACTCCGGAACGATGTGCCCCAGCTACATGGCCACCCGGGAAGAGGAGGACTCGACGCGCGGCCGGGCCCGGATGCTCTTCGAGATGCTGCGGGGTGACGAGCTCAACGGCTGGCGCGACGACGCCGTGGCCGATTCGCTCGACCTCTGCCTCGCCTGCAAAGGGTGCAAGACCGACTGCCCCGTGAACGTCGACATGGCCACCTACAAGGCCGAGTTCCTGTCTCACTACTACGCCCGTCGCTTGCGTCCACGCGTCGCCTACGCGATGGGGTTGATCTACTGGTGGGCTCGCGTGGCGACAAAGGCTCCACGGTTGGTCAATGCCGTCACCCACGCGCCGGGTCTCTCGAATCTGGTGAAGCGGGCCGGTGGCGTCGCCGTGGAGCGGACGATCCCCCGGTTCGCGTCGCCGACGTTCACCGACTGGTTCCGGGCCCGGACCCCAGGCCCGCTCGGGCCGGGCTCCCGCCACGACGGCAGCGCCATCGTGACCGACGTGGAGCTGCCGAGGTTCATCGCCGAGAGCTACTCCACGCCGAGCATGCAGCACGGCGCCGGCGAGAACCGCGTGCACCCCCATGGCACCGATGCACCGTTCGTCACCGACCGCGTCCTGCTGTGGCCAGACACGTTCAACAACTACCTCGAGTCCTCCGTGCTCCAAGCCGCCGTCGAGGTGCTCGAGCACGCCGGCTACATCGTCGAGATCCCGCCCCGCCCACTCTGTTGCGGCCGTCCTCTGTACGACTTCGGCATGCTCGACACCGCCGAACGGCTCTGGCGCCAGACGCTCCGGACCTTGCGGCCATGGATCCGGGCCGGTGTACCTGTCGTCGGGCTCGAGCCGAGCTGCGTCGCGGCCTTCCGGGACGAGCTGACCAACCTGTTCCCCCACGACGACGACGCGCGACGCCTCTCCGAGCAGACGCTGCTGCTCTCGGAGTTCCTGGAGCGCCAGCGCTATCAACCCCCACCGCTCCACGTTCGGGCCCTGGTGCACGGCCACTGCCACCACAAGGCTGTGCTCGGCATGGACGCAGAGGTTGCACTGCTCAAGCGCCTCGGCGTGAACCACGAGGTCATCGACTCGGGCTGTTGCGGCATGGCCGGTTCCTTCGGTTTCGCGGCCGAGAACTACGACGTCTCGATGCGGGTCGGCGAACGGGTGCTGCTCCCCGCAGTGCGCGCGCTCGACGCCGACCAGATCGTCGTCACCGACGGGTTCAGCTGCCGGGAACAGATCGAGCAGAGCTCGGGCCCGACGCCGGTCCACATCGCGGAGCTCCTGCGGCGCGCGATCGCGAACGACGATCAATGACAGGCCAGGTTTGGAGTCACCCCGCGATGACACTCACCTTCCGCGTCCCTTCGAGAAGTCGCATGCGGTTCGAGCTGACGGACTCGACGAGTGCCTGCCGCAAGGTGCTCAATCACTAGCAACGAGCGCTTGCAGATTCGCCCTGGGTTCCCGCGGTTGTTCCCTCCGTGGCCGACGCGTCGCGAAAGCCGATGCACGGTGCCCGAGATCAGGACGCGGTGGTCGCATGTTTCCGCCGGCAACCCGGCGGGAAGAGCAGAAGGAGCGAACATTGGGTGAACCGACGCCCGATCCGATCGAGGGGGGTCATCGTGCCCAGAGTTGATCCGGGACCGTCCGTCAAGGACCCCGAGCAGTACGAAGCGCTGCGGGACCAGGGTGCCAGCAAGGAGAAGGCGGCACGCATCGCCAACCAGTCGGCGAGGGAGGGGCGGTCCGCCGTCGGCCGCCGCGGTGGGACCAGCGAGGACTACGAGGATCGCACGAAGGACGAGCTCATGGACCGTGCGCGCGAGATCGGCATCGAAGGCCGGTCGAAGATGAACAAGTCCGAGCTCATCGACGCACTCCGAAATCATTGAAACCCTGCGAGGGCGAGGTCCGTTGACCTTCTACGAGTCGAATCGCAAGGTACGGCCCGTCGGGCAGGGCTCGGCCGAGTCCTCGAGCATCCCGCGCCGAGCGCGGCTCATGAGCTGCCCGCCGACCGCGGACAAGATCTCGGCAAGCCCCTCCACGATGTCCGGGAGTTCCTGCGCGCCACGGACCGTTCGCCTCGGTCGCGCTCCCGACGAGAGCCTCGGGGCACTGTTGCGCTGATGGCAGCCAGACATCAGCGGCACCGGCCTGACGTATTCGACTGACACGTCGCGCCACTCAGCGTGAACATGGCCTGACCTCTCAGGGGATCTCGTCAGGCGCGCGCGGTGCCTCGAATCCGATGATCGTCCATGAGTACTCGGAGTTGCTCCGCCGGAGGCTCTCTACCCGGTGGTTGCCGTCTTCGAGCATCAGGTGCGAGTCGCGACAGGATGCGACTACCGGCGGCGGTTCCCAGCCCTGCTCGATGCACCGCTGCATCTCGTCGACGTCGTCGTTCCAGTAGTCGTCGCCCACCGGGCACAACACCGGAGCATCCGGCGGTCCGGCGAGTCGGTGCAGCAGATCCAAGTGCACCGATACCGGACCCACCCACCACAGACCGCGCTGTGAGAGTTCCTCGGCCAGGGCAGCGTTGTCACTGCCCGGGCTGGCGAGGAACCGGGCGACCCATGCACCGAGCTCGTCGCGCGAGGCCGCGTCCCGGGCGCCATCTAACGAGAACTCCTTGTCATCGTTCACCCCCTATCGATACCCGCAACCCTCGGCCGGCTATGCGCGAGTCCGTGGATCGTCACCTCTGAGCCGCAGCAGATGATCGGTCTCATTGAACGAGTGCAGCGTCCACCGACCGGCAATCAGGTCGTACTCCCACTCGGTCAGCCCGGTGTTGGATGGACGGAGCTGCGCTTCGGCGCTCCGTTGCGAGATCCCCAGAAGCATTCGCAACGAAGCCATGATCACCCCGGCATGGCATACGGCGACGACCGTCTGGTCGGGATAGTCGTGTGCGATGCGCTCGAGCATCCTGTGCACGCGTTCGTGGAAGGTGTTCCAGCTCTCACCCGCCGGGGCGAACAGCCGGTCGGGCTCGGCCTCCATGTCGAAGGATCCGTAGCGGGCGGCGTACTCCGTCCATTCCAGGCCGTCGGCCTCCCCCGGGTGGACCTCGCAGAGGTCACGCTCCCGAGCGTGGATCTCGAGACCGAGCCCAGGAGCAATGATGTCCGCGGTCTCGATCGCACGCGGGATGGTGCTCGCCAGCAGCACGTCGGCACGGACGCGACCCGACTCGGCCAGGTCGTCGCGCAGTGACTCGGCCTGCCGATGTCCGAGTGGCGTCAGGCCGGGGCAACCGACGGTCCCCCCGATCACCCCATGAAAGCCGGCGTAGGCATCCCCGTGGCGCACCAGGATCAACCGCATCAGCCGCGACGGTACGCGCGTGCGGTGTCGCGTCGGACCGGCGCGACCGGACAAGGCTCTGTGGCCTGCGAGTTCACCTGCTGTGCCCGTCGGCTTCTCGTCGCCCCCGTGTTCGCGCTGTGTCATGTGCTCCTCTCGAGCTCCGCTGGTGCCGCCGGGTGCTCGTGGTTCCGGCTCCGGCGCTTGAGCTGTACCACCTCGTCGGAGAGGTGGTACGAGAGCACGCCCGCGATCGCCGACAGCGCGCCAAGACTTGGCGGGCCGGCCCCTACCGATCTGCGGTTGTGCGGGCGGCAACGACGACGCCGCGATCCTGAAGCTGGTGCACCACGGGCACCCAATCAGCTCCTCGACGGACGGATGGCCGCGCACGGCGCGCCATCGCTTCACTCCCCGCCGGGCCGCCCGCGCGATCGGCAGAGTGTCCACAGTCGCAAGCTGGGTCAACCGGAACCTCGTACCCGCGTTGCCTGCTCCCGAAAGCGACTGCGGAGAAGGGCGAGTTATGAGGTGATGTCGTCTCCGGCGGGGATCTACTGGTAGTGCCGATCGACGTCGTCTCGGTACTGGTCCTCATCGCGACGGGCCTCATCGTAGTCCGGGGCCTGTTTGACCTGGTCCTTGCTGACCGACAGAACCACGACGCGCTCTGCGCGTTTGACACTCTCGACCGACGTGGTCGGGATCATTCGCTTCTTTCCGAAGATCCAGAAACCGGTGTCCACGACGAGGAGGCCACGACCGGCTTCGTTGGTTGCTTCGTCCACCTTGCCGATGTGTCCGTCCGACGCGTGGACTTCGAAACCGCTTGGATCCACACCCGCGAACGGATCCCGACTCGATGCATCTTCCGACTCGTCGTACTCGGTGATGCGCCAGATCCAGACTGAGGTCATGAGTGCTCCTTTCCGGTGATCGTCCACTACGACGTACCCGGCATGCCGGGGCCCGAATCAGCGCACGGCCGAAAATTGCTGAGCTCGGGTTCGGGCCCGCTACCTGATACCGGGATGTTTCGAGCGCGGCGGTGGGTCGGGGAGTTTGCTGCTCGCCGCGCCCGGGCAAGACGAACTGGTGCGCGTCGGTCTCGTCCTCGGTGGTGGTGGTGTCGTCGGGCAGGCGTACCTCGCCGGGGCACTGACTGCCTTCGAACAAGACCTCGGTTGGGATGCGCGCACGGCCGACGTCATCGTCGGCACGTCTGCGGGCGCGATCACGGGTGCAGCGTTGCGATGCGGCATCCCCGCTTCCGCGCTTTCGGCATGGTTCGTAGACGCGCCCCTCTGGGGGCGCATGGCCGACCTGTCGCTGCAACTCGATCGCCACCACCGCTTCGAACCTCTGCGCCTCGGCAGCCTGTTGCGTCCAGGCCGGCTACCCGGGATGCACCTGCTCGCCGACGCGGCCCGATCGCCGTGGCGGTTCCGTCCGCTCACCGCGGCGCTCACCTTGGTGCATGACGCAGACCGGCACATCGAGCGCGAGGCTGCAGACATGCTCGGAGCCTTTGAGAACCCCTGGCCCTCCGACGATCTCTGGATCTGCGCGACCCGCCGATCCGACGCGCACCGAGTGGTCTTCGGCCACGAGGCAAGCCCGGCCGCATCACTCCCCGAAGCACTTGCTGCTTCGTGCGCGGTTCCCGGCTACTTCGCACCGGTCGTCATCGACGGCCGTGCGTATCTCGACGGTGGTGCGCACTCGGCGACGAACGCAGACGTTCTCGGGAGCCGGCCATTCGACCTGGTCGTCGCATTGTCTCCGATGTCGGCGGCCGTACCGTCAGTCGAGCTCAGCTTGACGGCGCTGGTCCGGTTGGCCGCGCGGCGGCGCCTGCACGCAGAAGCGCGCGGGCTGGAGCACCGGGGCATCCCAGTGGTGATGATCGAGCCCGAGCCCGCGGTCGTCGCCACGATGGGAACCGACCTCATGTCACACGAAGGAATCGCTGACATCGTCAGAGAAGCCTTCCTGACCACCGGAGGCCAGATCGCACGTACGGACGCGCTGGCACCGCTCGCCGATAGCGCCCGCCGGGGCAAGATCGCCTGATCATCCAGGTCAGGTCCGTCGGTCTCCAGGCGGTGCTAGCGCTCGTCGTCGACGGGTTTCCGCGGCGGCGATGGGGGGTACGGGCGCGGTTACAGGGTCGAGCGACCGATGGAGCAGCGGGAGCAACAATGGCCGATATGCATCTGGGCGCACTGAAGATCACCAGCCCGAACTTCGAACCTGGGGGACGAATCCCCGAGCGCCACACGAGCGACGGTGACGACATTGCGCCCGCTCTCACCTTTGAGTTCGTGCCGTCGGCGACCCTGTCGCTGGCCCTCGTGTGCCACGATCCTGACGCACCGAAGACCCATGGCTTCGACCACTGGGTGGTGTACGACATCGCGCCCGAGCGCCGGAACCTCGGCCGAGGTGGCGAGCGGCCCGCCACCGAGGGCCGCAACAGCTTCGGGACCCTCGGCTACCGCGGACCTGCGCCGCCCCCCGGCCACGGTGTGCACCACTACTACTTCCATCTCTATGCACTCGGCGCCCGCCTCGACGCGCCACCCGGACTGAACCGCCTCGAGCTTCTCGATCTCGCCGACGAGCACATCCTCGAGCAGGCCCGACTCGTCGGTACCTACAGCACCGATGCAAGTTGAACAGCGCGCCTTCGTCAGGCCCACGCCAATCCCGTCACCGCGCCCCGCGAGCCTCGATGAAGGTGACGTAGGCCGCCGCACGGTTCGTGCTCGTGGACGCAGGCAAACGATCGTTTTCGTCAAGAAAGCCACGACAGTGCCACTCAACGACCAAGTCACCCTACCGCCGGTCGGGGCAAGTGTCGGCCGTGCTCGCCGCTTCGTCGCAGCCGGTCTCGTCACAGCGCAATGCCCCGCTACCACGATCGACGACGCGATCCTCCTCGTCTCGGAGCTCGCCACGAATGCAGTGCGTCACGCTCGTACGCCATTTACCGTGGGCTTCACCTACGCGGACCACGCCGTCTCGGTCGAGGTCGCCGACCGGAACCGCGAGAAGCCGTCGTTACGTAAGCCTGGCGACGACCAGGGAAGAGGTCTCCACATCCTCGCGGCGATCGCATCCGAGTGGGGCGTCCGCGAGGAAGCCGAGGGCAAGGTCGTGTTCTTCCGGCTGCTGTGCTGAGGCACGGCCGCGGGAGGTGTCGTAGCGGCCGTTCACGACCTGACGCGGAGGATGCCATCGCGAGGTTTCCTGGGAACCGAGCCGGGCAATGCTGTCCCGATGGTGTCGCAGCCCGCGACTTCGAGTGGCTTACGGCACGTCGACGACAGCGGGCCCGGGTTCGGCCGGCGGCGGGCGGGGAAGGGCTTCTTCTACGTCGACACGCGAGGCAACAAGATCACGTCAACCGCGACGATCGACCGCATCAAACGGCTCGCGATCCCGCCGGCATGGACGGACGTGTGGATCAGCCCGCGGGCGAACGGACACCTTCAAGCCACCGGGCGCGACGCGCGAGGGCGCAAGCAATACCGGTATCACCCGGATTGGCGGGCATTGCAGGAAGAGACGAAGTTCGACCGGCTCATCAGCTTCGGCCAGGCCCTGCCCGCGATCCGGCGGCGCATCGCGACCGATCTCGGTGCGCCTGGGCTCTCCCGGGAGAAGGTGTTGGCCACGATCGTGCACCTCCTCGAGACGTCACTGATCCGGGTTGGCAATGAGGAGTACGCCCGCACGAACGGCTCATTCGGTCTCACGACGCTACGGGACCCACACGCCCACGTGCATGGAAGCGAGATCGAGTTCAGCTTCCCCGGCAAGAGCGGGCAGCGGCACCGGATCACCGTCGACGACCGTCGCACCGCCCGCATCGTGCGGAAGTGTCGCGACCTGCCGGGGCAGCGCCTCTTCCAGTACGTCGACGACGACGGGATACGCCACAAGATCGAGTCCGGCGACATCAACGACTATCTGCGGGAGACGACCGGCGACAACTTCACGGCGAAGGACTTCCGCACGTGGATCGGCACCCTCCTTGCGGCGACCGCGCTCTCCAGGCTGAATGCGCCCCATTCGGACGCGGACGGGCGCCGCAAGGCCGCCGCCGCGATAGAGGTGGTGTCACGACAACTCGGCAACACACCGACCGTGGCCCGCGCGTCATACGTCCACCCTGACATCGTGGATCTGTACGTCGAAGGCAGGTTACCGGAGCTGTGGCACGAGAAGCCCGCCCGCGACGGCCGCTGGCTCCTGGCGGAGGAACGGCGTGTGATCCGCGTGCTGAAGGCAGCCAGACGGTTCCAGCGAGCCGGCCAGGCTGCGGCGAAGGCTGCATGACGCCGCCATGCGATGGAGTCGCTCGACTCAACGGTCCTTGCGGATGGGGTCCGAGAGTTTGTCCTTCACCGAGTTGATCGCGGCCTCGGCCTGGTCGATTGCCTCATCAACCACGTCCTGGTTTGGCTCCTTCTTGCTCACGACGCGCTCGCCTTGGCGAATTCGTCGATGAGCTTCGTGCAAAACGCGGGAAGATCGTCGGGCTTGCGACTACTGACCATCCCTCGATCGACGTGAACCTCTTCGTCGATCCAGTGCGCGCCGGCGTTGCGAAGGTCCATCTCAAGACTCGGCCAGGACGTCAGCGTGCGTCCCTGCAGCGCATCGACGTCCGCAAGGATCCACGGCCCGTGGCATATGACGGCGATGGGGAGGCTCGCGTCCACCACCTCGGCGACCAGTCGCCGCGCGTCGCCATCGGTGCGGATCTCGTCGGCGTTCGCGACGCCGCCCGGGAGGACAAGACCGTCATAGCGCTCGGCGGTGGCCTCGGCGGTCGTGCGGTCGACTGGGAAGCGGTCCGCGGGATCGAGGTGTTTGAACGCCTGGACTTCCCCCGAGCGTGGGGCGACCAACTCCGGCGTGCCGCCGGCCGCCTCTACCGCTTTCCACGGCTCGGTCAGCTCGGCCTGCTCGATGCCCTCGTTCGCCACGAGAAACGCGATCCGCTTTCCTTCGAGTGCTCCGGGCATCACAGGTCTCCTGGGCTCAGGTGTGGGACGACGACCCCGGTCCTACCCCGAGCTCTCGGCTGACAATCACGAACGCGAACGCCGGTCATAGCTGTGGCACGACCTCGTCGAACCAGAACTTGAGGAAACCCTCCTGGTTCTGCCCTATCTGCTGGACGAACACCTCGTCATAACCGGCAGCCTCGTACTGCTTGACGGACTCGACGTGCGCGGCGGGATCGGGCCCACAGCTGATCGAGCCGGCGACATCCTCGACCCTCACGTTCTCACTTGCCTGCTCGAAGTGGCCCGGGTTCGGGAGCTCCTGTGCGAGCTCGCCGGGAAGGCCGATGTTCGGCCAGATCTCGCGCGCGAGCTTGCCGGCCTCCTCCTCGTCAGGACCCCAGCACACCTTCATCAATCCCAGCTTCGGGCCGGTACCGCTGTGCTCGTCGAAGGTGTCGAGCAGCTTCTTTTCCGGGGAGGTCCCGAAGTAACCATCGCCGATCTCAGCCGCGAGCTCGACCGCCTTCGGACCAAAGCCGGAGATCACAACCCGCGGGGCCTCGTCGGGCACGGTGTACAGCCTCGCGTTCTCGAGTGTGTAGTGCTGGCCGTGATGCGAGACGCGCCCGCCTGTCCACATGAGGCGCATGACCTCGATCGCCTCGCGCAGCATCTCGAGTCGCACGTCGACTTCGGGCCAACGGTCGCCGAAGATGTGCTCGTTGAGGTTCTCGCCGCTCCCGACCCCGAGCGTGAAGCGTCCGGGGGCCATCACCGCGGTCGTCGCGGCCGCCTGGGCAATGATCCCCGGGTGGATCCGGACGGTCGGGCACGTCACCGAGGTGACGAGGCGCATCTCGGTCATGGTCGCGAGCGCACCGAGCACGCTCCAGACGAACGGGCTCTGACCCTGGCGGTCGGTCCACGGATGGAAGTGGTCGGAGATGGCACACGAGGTGAAGCCGGCTGCCTCCGCCTGTTGCGCCCAACGGATCATGTCCGTGGGGTCCATCTCCTCACTCGAGAGCGAGTAGCCGATCTTCATCTGCATTTCCTTTCTTCGGGACGCAGAGAGCCGGTCGACACCGCTTCGAGCACGCGGCGCTCGTGGGCTCAGTGCTTGTGCGACTTGCCGGCCTCGAACAGCTCGCACCAGCTCTGCTCCGAAATCTCGACGTCGAACTTCTCTGCTGCCTTGCGAATTCGCTTCCACGCCGCGTCGCGCTGGCGGTCTGTCACACCTTCGACCTGATCGAAGCGGGCGATCGCGTTGCGCACATGCTTCGCGTCCTTCAGCGGTTCTTTGCGCTCCTTCGGAAACGCGAACTCGGAATCGGGGAGCGCGTTCTTCTCCGCGGTGCTCAGTCCGGCGGACTTGCGAGAGACCTTCTTACCCTTGGACCGATCGCTCTGCACTTTGCGGGCCTGCTTCAGGTTCTCGCGGGCGGCCTGCTTCTGCTTCGCCGTTGCCATATGGGTTCCTCCCGCTCGGACGGCGACGTCCTACCCACCGGACCTTGCCCTCAACCCCGGAACGATCGGGCGAGGCGATAGTCCGCCCGGGTTTCGCCCACGACGAGTCGGGCACACCACAGCCGTGGCTGGACAATCCCGGATCGGGTGCTCGGGCTGGGCCTATCAGGACTGGCGGGGCGTCGTGTACCCGAAGACGCTGCGTCGACGCGACTGGTTCGGCTACTACACGACCCAGTTCGACACGGTGGAGATCAACAGCACGTTCTACCGGCTTCCTACGACCGATGTGGTCGACGGATGGGCCAGGCAAGCACCCCCGGGCTTTGTGTACGCGGTCAAGCTCGGCGCGTTCGGCTCCCACCGCATGAAACTCCGCGACGCTCCGAGATGGCTGCCGAACCATCTCGACCGAGTGCGCCGGCTCGGCCCCGCACTGGGCCCGACACTCGTGCAGCTACCACCGCGATGGAAGCGCAACGCCGAACGACTCGACGAGTTCCTGTCCGTGGCGCCCACAGACATGCGCTGGGCGGTCGAGCTGCGGGAGCCATCGTGGCTCCACGACGACGTCTACGCGGTGCTCGAGCGTCACGGAGCCGCGCTCTGCATCCACGACCTGCTGCCCGACCATCCATGGATGTTGACGACCTCCTGGACCTTTCTGCGCTTCCACGGCCCGCGGGCGCTGGAGCAGAAGTACCGGGGCCGCTACGGCGGAAGACGGCTCTCCCGCCCGGCCCGACGGATGCACGATTGGCTCGACGGCGGCGTCGACGTCTACGCGTACTTCAACAATGACTACGAAGGGCATGCCGTCGCCGACGCGGAGTGGCTGCGCAGCAAGGTTCGGGCCTTGGCCCGTGACATATAGCGCGTTGCCGGCCGCGACTCACGGTGGATGCGCCGCTACGACGACGCTCACTGACCGGATTCAGGTTGCCGAGCGCGGATCTCGGGTAGGCCACAGCGATGGCCATTGGTCGCGCTGGCGTGCTCATCGACTGTGACGGGACCCTCCTCGACACGAACTATCTCCATGCGCTCGCCTGGTCGCGTGCACTGCGTGAGCTCGGAGAATGGGCGCCGATGAACGCCATCCACCGTTTGATCGGGATGGGGGGCGACCACCTGGTTCCGGAGCTCATCGGCCGCTCACTCGAGGGCGCTGACGAGGCGCACGACCGGTACTACGCCGAGCTGAAGCCGGACATGCGCCCGTTCCCCGAAGCCGGGACGCTGCTACGCCGCATTCACGAGGCCGGTCTGGTAGTGGTGCTTGCGAGCTCGGCGTCCGAAGACGACCTCAAGGACATGCGTACGACGCTGGCCGCCGATGATGCAATCGACGCCGCGATCACGGCCGACGACGTCCAACGCTCAAAGCCGGATCCCGCGATCTTCGAGACCGCCCGCCACACGGGCGACATCGACCCGGCGTTGGCGCTCGCGATCGGAGACACCGTCTGGGATGTTCGCTCCGCCACAGCGGCCGGCATGGGCTGCGTGTGCGTCGAGAGTGGCGGTTCCAGTCGACACGAGCTGGCCGAGGCGGGGGCGCTCGCGGTGTACCGCGACGTCGAAGAGCTCGGCAACCAGCTTTTCACAAGCCCGATCGGAGTGCTCGCGATCCACGCGCACCATTGACCCCTCTGTCGTGCAGTGTCTAGCGGTTCGAAGCATGGGACTGCTGCACGTTCGGTTGACGGTGGTTGTGACTGATCATGCTGCCTCGTCGTCTTCGAGGCAGGGCGGTGGGGTGAAGGCGAGCTCGTAGCGCGACTGGGGTGAGCTTGCCGAGGGCGCGTTGGCGTCGCCGGCGGTTGTAGGTGTGCTCGATCCAGACGAGGATCTCGTAGGCGAGTTCGTCGCGGGTTCTCCAGCGCCGCCGCCGGTTGAGGACGTTCTTCTGTAACAGCGCGTAGAACGATTCCATTGCCGCGTTGTCGGCGGCGGAAGCGACTCGTCCCATCGATCCGGAGAGCCGGTTCGCGGTGAGGGTGGCCCGGAAGGCCCGGGATCGAAACTGGCCGCCCCTGTCGGAGTGAACCACGACCGTGCCCTGCGGTTGGCGACGCGCGATCGCCGAACGCAGCGCCTTCACAGCGAGTTGCGGCGGTCATGCGATCCCCGAGCGCGTAGCCGACGATCCGGTTCGAGAACACGTCCTTGATCGAACAGCAGTAGAGCTTGCCCTCGATCGTCGGATGCTCGGTGATGTCGGTCAGCCACACCGTGTTCGGTGCCGGCGCGGTGAAGACACGCCGAACGAGGTCGTCGTGGACGGCCGGGCCCGGTGTCTTGGCGCTGGTGCGCCGGCCCTTCTTCGTGGTCGTCGACCACACCCGCTGCGCGCGGCACAGCCGCCAGACTCGACGTTCACAGGTTCGCTCACCGGCGCCCTCGAGCTCATCGGTGATGAACCGATACCCGAACTCGGGATCATCGGCATGCACGTCGATGATCGCGTTCGTGGTGTGCGCGTCGACCCAGTCCCGGTCCGAGCACGGCCGAGCCCGCCACTTGTAGAACGCCTGGGTCGAGAAGCCGAGCACCCCGCACGTCACCCGCACCGGGACACCCTCGGCGGCACAGATCGCAGACGAGCGGGAACATCATTTTGGGAGCGCGTCCTTCGCGAAGTAGGCGGCCGCACGGCGCAGGATCTCGTTCTCCATCTCCAAACGTCGCTTGTCGCGGCGGAGCTGCACGACCTCGGCCTGCTCCGCGGAGGTGAGGCCCTCCTTGACGCCGTCGTCGATGTCGGCCTGGCGCATCCATCGCCGCACCGACTCGACCGAGATGTCGAAGTCGGCCGCGACCTCAGCGACCGTCAGGTCACCCCGACGGGCGACCGTGACGACGTCACGCTTGAACTCGGGTGGGAACTTCTTCGGCATAGCGACATCCTTCCGACCCGGCCACGCCGGGCACAAGAGATGTCAACCAACCGTGCAGCAGTCCCCTGATCCGCACGTCGCGATATCCGTCCTGACCGAAAGAACCGTGAGCGGCGGCGCGTGGGGCGGACCCTGTTGCTCTTTCAATGCCGGTGCAGACCGCGGCCTGAGCCCAGCGGGCGGTTAGCGCATCGAGAACAGTCCGTCCATGTTGGTGACCTCCAAGACGCGCTGCACGCAAGCAGGCACGGATTGGAGCGAGAACGGCATGTGCCGTTCTTCCGTTTCCGTCCGGACTTGGTTGAGCACGTTGAGTCCGGATGAGTCGATGAAGTCGAGTCCGGAAAGGTCAAGGATGAGGCAGTCGATAGGCAGACAGAGCAACTCGAAGAGTCGCGTGCGCAGCGCCGGAGCAGACGCGATATCAAGCTCGCCTCGGACCGAGACCGTGGCTCCGCCGTCCGCGTGGGTCGTCTCGGCGAAGAGGAATACGCCGGCAGCCTCGGCTTCAACGGCCCAAGCCTTCGTTTCAGAATCGGCAATGTCAGTCATGTACCAGACCTCCGGGAGGGGGAGTCACTCATCGAAGCGGCGGCTGGCTGCGTAACCTGTCCGGTTCTCATTTTGCCAGCCCGCGAGGCGCACGCGCAATGCCGGGGGTGTGCCGTTCGGACGAGCCGTTTGTGGCACGGAGAGCACGGGTAACGGAGTGATGTTCGCCTCTCCCGGCGACTGCACCACGCTACTGACGAGACCTTGGCCACTCCCCCCGGGCCAAGGTCTCGTCGTATCTCACGACGGGTTTCGTGCCATCTGAACACCGCGTCTCGGGAGGCCATGCCGCGCGACATCGCCATGAGCCACCTCGACACGCGTCTCGGAGGTTCTCCGCTTGCGTAACCCGAATGCGTGTCGTCCCGATCCCCTCTCCCGATCGTCCGCGCCAAACTCTCTGGTACTCGATGGCACCGGACGTGACCAGATGGGACGAGCGAAGCAGTACTTCGGGTTCTGCGTGAGAAGCCGCGTGGACACGATTCCGCGATTGCGTTAGAAGTCCCGACTGCGAACCGAGCAAAAGCGGAGAGGCCCCTCCGGAGAGGGGCCTCTGACCTACGCAAATGGTGGCGGCGATAGTGCTGTGCGTCAGGACATGGGAAACGGGTCTCTCAAGACATGGGAAACCGTCGGGTCCGCAGGCTCGGCGATGTCCAAGGCCCGATTGATCATCACGGCGATGGTCCTCGTTGGTCGCATGCATAGCCCGCTCCACGGCCGGGCATCCTGGCGCGACCATCCGTACGACCGGGAGGTACACCGTGGTCCTCGAAGAGATTCGCCGGCTGCTGTTGCACGAGGAGCGGCATCGGCGCCTCTACGCGTGGCTCCTGCTCGCACTCGCCCTGACGCTCGTCGTGTTCGTCATCGGCACCCTGCTCGTGTGGATCGCCGAAGCCGGGCACCGCGGCGGTGACATCCACGGGCTGGGCGACGCCGCCTTCTTCACCGGCGCGCAGCTCCTCACGGTCTCGTCGAGCCTGAAGAACCCGTTGACATCTGCCGGCAAGGTGATCGACATCGCCCTGGAGGTGTGGGCCGTATTTGTGATCACAGCCGTCGCCGGCGCGTTCTCGACCTTCTTCCGCGGAGGCGACGTGCCATCGTGAGTGCCGTCGCCTGAAGAGACGGTGCTGACCTCACCTCACCCGACATCGACACATGACGACGGCAGCGTGTGGGCCCGCACTCCGGCTCGCGTGACCTCACGATCTGTCCGCCGGTTCAGATCGTGGGCCCGACGTCACGTGCGGAGCGCGTCGGCGGCAGGGCTGGCGCGTCACGAGCGCGCTCGTCGTCGGCCGACCAGGAAGTACATGACCGGCCCGACTGGCTGAACGAAGAGGGTGAGCACCCAGAACGGCTTCCAACCGCCGACGATAGAGCCCTCCTCCCGCATCTGCCCGGGTCCGAAACGGGGGCCGGGATCGTTCGGACGTCGCCGTCAATCCTGGCGATCCCAGGGTGCAGTGTCGTCCATCTTCGCGTAGTACTTGGCGAGGTGAGACTTGACCCGGTCGATGTCCTGCTCCGGGAGGTCGACGCCGCCCCGTGATCCCTGCATGACCGCCGCCGCGGCCATCACTCCGCGAGGCACAGCTTGCAGGCGATCACCAATGACGTCGGCGATCAGCAGCTTGTACGCGCCGAAGTTGTCCTTGTTCTCGTTGTCGTACCAGACGTGGGCATCGCGATACTTGTCGTTCGGCCCGTCCTCCGCGCCGGCCCACCGGCGCACGCGGGACTCGGCATCGCCGCCGTCCCACTCGCGGTCACGGTCGGCGAGCGGCAGATCCTGGAACGAGGTGACGGACATTCGAGCCTCCTTTTCGGGTTGTTGTTCAGATGTCGTCGATTATCGACACCGGCCCCGCTCTGGGGACCAGTGTTCGATCGCTCGTTACGCGTATCCGTTCGACGACGCAGAGAAACACCTCGAGCCGATCTCACCCGCTTCTACACGTCGCTCCTTAGCGACGGGAAGCGCGATGGAGGTGGCCTCAGTCCGAAGACGGTCTTGAACCTTCACCAGATGCTCCGGAAGGCACTCCAGGACGCGGTCCGTCATGACTATGTACCGCGCAACGTCGCCGCGAGCGTGTCGGTGCCGCGCCCCGGTGGTCGCCGTAGTCGGGAGATGAGCTTCTGGACCGCGGATGAGCTCCGGACCTTTCTCGAGCTGCACATCTCCCATCCGATGTTCAGCGCGTGGTTCGTCGCCGCGAACACTGGCTTGCGGCGCGGCGAGCTCCTGGGTCTCCGTTGGAGGGATGTCGACCTCCCGAAGCGACGAATTGCAGTTCGGCGGTCGCTGGTCTCCGTCGGATACGAGATGCACGAGTCGGACGCGAAGACCCAGCGCAGCGAACGCGTCATCGACCTCGACGAGCGCACCGTCGAGATACTGACTGCGCACGCCGCCCAGCAACGGGCGCTCGCCATCATGCTCCGCCACAACGTCCCCGAACTGGTCTTCACCAAGACCGACGGAAGCGCGATCCAACCTGACCTCTTCAGCCAGGCCTTCAGCCGGCGAGTGCGCCGCGTCGACGTCCCCCGCATCAGGCTCCACGACCTCCGCCACACGCACGCGTCTCTGCTCCTCCAAGCCGGCGTCTCACCCAAGGTCGTGAGCGAACGTCTCGGACACGCGACGGTCGGGTTCACCATGCAGGTCTACGCACACGTGATCCCCGGGATGCAGGCCGACGCGGCTGCTGCGTTCGGAGACCTCGTGTTCGGGGCGGGAGTAGACCCGGAGGAGGACGACGAATGAGCACTTCGGGTTCTTCGTTAAAAGCCTCGCGACACGATTTCGCGATCGCGTTAGAAGTTCCGTTAGAAGTCGGGCTACGAACCGGACAAAAAGGAAGAGACCCTTCCATTGGAAGGGCCTCTGACCTGCGCAAATGGTGGCGGGGGTAGGATTTGAACCTACGACCTTCGGGTTATGAGGGCGAGCCTCCGTCCTTCCAGTGACGTCGAGAGCCAACGAAGGCGTTCTGTCTGGCATTTCGCGAGCCGTCGTGCCATCCAGTACCAACGAGTCCCAACCCGTACCAGCGATCACGTTAGAAGTCGCGTTAGAAGTCGCGATGCAGAATCGGGCGCCGCCGGACGCCGACAAGGGGGCTGCAGTGGATGTCTCATCCAGATACGACGACGACCACTTTCCCGAGAGCCCGGTTCTCGCTCACATACTGGATGGCGGCGGCTGTCTCCGGGAGTGGGTAGGTACGAGAGAGCGGCGGCGTGGTGGTCCGGGTCGCCGGCTGATGCGGCAGGCTCGGACGTGCGAGATGCCACCACGGATGCGATGACACGGATCGCGACGCCGAACCTGACGTGTTCGACAGCGAGAGTGCTCCATCCGACCACGTCGGGGTTCTGCGAACGCGCCCGGCGTCGGCTGCTGGATGATCTCGGTGGTGTGGTTGTGGTCATCGGATCTCCTGATCATTGGGCGCGACCACGCTGATCGCCGGTAGCCAGGGAACCCGCTCGAACGGTTGCGGTATTCATCGGATCTCCGACCGCGGGTAGCCAACGATCGGGTGGAAGGATTCGAGGATGAGTCGGGTTCCAGAGGTGTGAGCAAACGACACCCGGAGATGCAAGCGGTGTGGAACGGTGTCGTGGTGGCGCGCAGCGACGACACGGTCGTCGTCGAGGGCAACCACTACTTCCCGATCGAATCCGTCGAACCGGAGTTCCTCTCCGACAGCCGTATACGAACGCTGTGCCTGTGGAAGGGGCTCGCCAGCTACAAGACGGTGACCGTCACAGGCCTGAGCGCAATCGATGGCGCGTGGTTTTACCCGAGGCCTTCACCGTTCGCCGCGGCGCATCAAGGGACGAGTGGCCTTCTGGCGGGGTGTCATCGTGCAGGCAGCCCCGTCCGAGCAGGCTGGTCGTCGAACGGGTTCGAATGGTTGAACCTGCGCCACCGGTCGTGGCCCGGGAGCAGAGCGCGGCGCGGTTCAACACTGTCGTCGTTCCCGAGATCCCCGCGATGTGGCGAGCCGCATGTGCGATCTGTGCGAACCATGCCGACGCCGAAGACCTCATGCAGGACGCGCTCCTGCCGCGCGTTCCGGTTCATCGACGGGTTCGACGGGAACCATCCCCACGCGTGGCTCCTCACGATCGTGCGCAACACGCACCGCAACCGGGGACGGCGCCGCCGGCCGAGCCTGCTCGTGAACGGTGAGATCCCCGAACGCCTCGACGCTCGCAGTTCGCAATCCAGCGCCGAAGATGAGTTCGCCGCTCGCGACCTCGACGAACGGGTTGACTCGGCCGTTCGTTCGTTGTCACCGAAGCTTGCCGAGGTCGTCGCCTTGGTCGACGTCGCCGGGTTCACCTACGAAGAGGCCGCCGCGACGCTCGGGATACCGGCTGGCACCGTGATGAGCCGCCTGCACCGGGCCCGCAAACAGATTCGATCCCGACTCGACCGCTACCCCGACCTCGGAAGATTCCGATCATGAGAATGCGAGACCTCCGATTCGACATGGTCACCAAGAAGGGTGGCGCCTCCTGCATCGAGGTCGCCCGCACCCTCCAGCGGTACTTGGACGGTGGCCTCGACGAGCCCACTCGTTCCCGCATCGCGGCGCACCTCGCGGTTTGTCGCCGCTGCGGTCTCGACGAGCAGGCCTACCGTGAAATCCTCACCGCGCTCAGCCGCCAGAGCGATACCGCTGACAACGAGCCGATCGAGCGCCTGCCGCGCGTTCGCCGTGAGCCTCACCGCCGACGGTCCACCCGGCACCAGCGACGCCGGGTGATCACGGCGACCCAACCAGTCGTCGAGTCGGCCCGGGACCGCTGGACCCGTCGTCGAGTCACCATACCGATCATGTTGGGCGTCGCAGTCGCCGCATTCGCCGGCGCACCGATCCTGATCCCCGGCGCCGCGGCATGGGACGTGATCCGGTTGCGGTTGCGGCTGCCGACGTTGCGCACGTATCTGTTCGTCGTGCCAGTACGTTTTCAACGACACCGTCGAGATCCTCGCTGCGGGACCGCTGTGGATACTCGCCGGATGCGGTACGACGCTGCACCGGCCCGCGTCACAACGACGCCATCGGCAGCTGCAGGCCTGGTCGATCCGCGTCCTCGCCCGCCGGGCCGAGCAGCTGCTCGGGCTCCGGGTCGCGGCCGAGGCCGACATCGACACGATCCTCACGCCGGGCCCTGCGATCGTGATCTGCCGCCACGTCAGCCTCTTCGACGCCTCACTCCCCTCCCTGCTCTACGAACGCCTCGGGTTTCACACTCGCGGCGTGATCATGGCCGAGCTCCTCGCCGATCCTGGGTTCGACCTTCTCTACCAACGTGCTGGTTCGGTATTCATCCCACGCGACAACGACCCCGACGCCACCACGATCGCAGGATCGATCTGCACGGAGCTGGACGAACGGACCGTGGCCGTGGTCTTTCCCGAGGGACGACTCTTCCGGCCTGACGTGCTCACGAAATCACTCGGCCGACTCGCGGAACGGGACCCAGCCCGAGCGGGACGGCTCGCCGGACTCCGCCACCTCCTTCCGCCGCGACCCGGTGGACTCAACGCACTCCTCGACGCCGCACCCGAGGCCGATGTCGTCGTCATCAACCACGCCGGCCTCGACCACCGCCCCACCTTCATGAGCATCGCTCGCGCCGCGCCGTTGCGTGATCCGATCCGCGTCACCGCGCAACGCATCGTCGCGGCGACATCCCGACCAGCCCCGATGCCCGCACCGAGTGGCTCGACGATCTGTGGCTCCGACATGGACGCGTGGGTCGACACTGAGCTTCGATGAGCCGGCGACGCGTTTCCCGGCCGGCGTGGGACACCTACATCCGTCGGTTTCACGCCGAACGGCCGGGCATCACCGAAACGGTCCTGACCCGCTGCCACCGCAACGGCCAGACGCCCTACGAGTGGGTCACCGACACGATGAACCGCGACTCGACCGTGATCGACCTCGCGTGTGGCAGCGCACCGACACGACGACACTTCGACTCGGCTTGGGTCGGCGTCGACGCGAGCACTGAAGAGCTCGCGGCCGCCGGTTCGAACACCGCCGGGCGCGTCGTCGCCGGAGAGCTCTCCCGCCTGCCGTTCCGCGACGCCGGTTTCGATCAGGCCCTCTGCTCGATGGCACTCATGGTCATCGACCCACTACTCCCGGCGCTCGCCGAGATCCGCCGCGTCCTCCGACCCGGTGCCGAGGTACGGATTCTCCTCCCCGCGAGCAGCCCCCTCACGGCGGCGGACCGGCGTCGATACGCACGCTTGTCGCTCGCGCTCGGAACCGGTCGTCTGTTCCCACCCACCCCGCTCAACACCACGGCCGAAACAATCTTCGACCAAGCAAACCTCACACTGCTCCACGACGAACGAGGCCGGTTCGCCTACCGCATCGAAACAACCGACCACGCCGACCTCCTCATCAACTCGCTCTACCTCCCCCAACCGACCGAACGACGCATCACCGCAGCCCACCGCGTCGCAACACGATGGATCGGCAACGAACTCGGCATCCCACTGCGACGGATCACCGCCTCTGTTCCACCGTCGAGTTGACTCGGTTCCTTGGACCATTAGCGCCAGGGAGTGACATGCGGCCCGGGATTTTCCCTCGCGCCGTGTCGCGTTCCCCGGGACCATCCCGACGCCACTGGCACACGACGAGATCACTGGCGCCGACCTCCTCATGGACGGCGGGGTCATTGCTGCACTTCACGCCGGACGAATCCAGGTCAGGGTCGGCTGACGTCCGCGACCACCGGACGCGCTCCGGTCCGCCGGTCAACTCAGATCCGGGGCGCCGGGGCCAGTCCGGTGTCCCCGATCGCCGGGCCGGGTCAGGCAAACCGGCTGACCGACACCGGCAGATCAGATACGCGGCATCAGTCGAGCAGATCGTGCACGGGCTCCGGGTCGCCGACGCTGGTGGCCGACGTCCCGGGTCGGACGAACTCGATTCCGTCGGGCCGAGCGCGTGACGTACTGGTCGTTCGAGGTGTCGTCCCACCGGATGAATGTGACGTCGCCGATGTCGACACGCCACAAGTGAAGCCGGCCCGGCTCGGGTTCCCAACCGAGCTGCGTAGCGACGACTGCTGCGTAGGCATGGTGAATTTCTGAGGTGTCTTCGGCGACGGCGCGGCCTCTGAGCTTGAACTCGCCCCCGGTGCCGTCTCTGGAGGTCACGATGCTGTGAACGAGCAGCCGCGCGTCGCGGGCGAGATCTTCCGCCTTTCGTGTTCCCCAACCCATCGACAACCAGAGATCGTCCTCCCAGAACAGCGGTTCGACAGGGCTCAGTCGAGGCGTCCCGTCCCGGCGGATCGTGACAACGAGCACGACCCCCGGCTCACCGAGCATCCGGCGACCCACGGCCGCCAAACGAGCCGCGTGTGCTTCGAACTCACCCCACTGCACTGACCCAGCCTCCCCTCCGAGAGCGCCGTCAAATCGGCCAGTCGAGCTGTTCTTCGGGAACGCCGACTCGCGCGCGCGTGCGCAACGGCCGCGGCGCGACCGTTCGTGTCGCCACGCCGGTACCGGAACGTACGGTCGGCAAACACGACAAACGTCTCTGCGTTGCTGCGAAAGTCGCAGTACCAGCCGCCTCGCGGTGCGAGCGACGCCTCGAACGCCGAAGCCAACAGCACAGCGGACGACTCCTCGGCCTCGAACTCGATGAACGTCCAGGTCAGCGGCTGCCCCACTTCGATCACGCCGGCATCCGCCCGCGAGATCCTCGTCACGCTCAGCGGCACACCGCTGATCTGCGCGCCGACCCGCAGACTCTCGGCGATCACCGTGCCGACCACCTTTCTCATGTCTCCAGATTGCTTCGACGTGAAAGGGTGCGCCAGCGCGGACGCGCCGGTCCTCCGGTGGGACCACCTCCGACCTCGTCGGAGGAGAACGGCAGAGACTCCCCCGAACGCCGGCTCAGGGATGCCCGGGCTGAGGGCTCACTGGCGATGCCGCCCGCTTCTCTCTCTGACGCTGCGCGCAAACCACTTCGGGTTTCTGTGCCGAAGTATCCCGATTGTGTTGAGCACTTTCTTGCCGAACAGGGCACCCGCCGGGACGTCCTGGTACCGGAAGCACAGGACGTGCGCGATGACAAACCCTGGGTATGGGTCTGTAATCCGGGCTGGACCGAAAGGCTGACCGCAAACGACGGCTAAGCCAGGGTGCCGACGAGCACAACAGCGATACCGATAGCGGCAATCGCACCACCGATCGCCTTCCATGCTCTCGGCCCGACGCCGTTGTAACCCTCGTGAGTCGGCTTGCCGTAGCCGTAGCGACCGACCAGGAACCCGGCGACCAACATAAGAAACCCAAACGCGAGCAACCCCACACGTTCAGGGTAACGACCCTCCGATCCCCTGACCAGCACTTTCGGATTTCCGCGCAAGTCGGCTTCCGCCCTGCCATCAGTTCAGGGCTGCCAACTGGCGTCATCGACGAGCCGTGGCCTGGTCGCGCGGAGATGGCACCGGGCAAGCGACAGAACGGACGCGGAGCGAAGCCTCTTTGTGTCAAGGGCCTGTTCGCGGGCGCGTCTGAGCGGTGTTGGTCGGGTGGGCGTAGCGTTCGTGTCGGGTCCGGGAGTGACCTCACCGAAGAGCCGGCCGTCAGGGTGCAGAGCCGGCCACGCTGGCCTTTGGAGCCGTTCCCGATTGTCCTCCCGGGCCCCCTGTTCTCAGGCGCGGGTGTCGGCGACGAGTTGGCGGTAGACCGCGTCGCTGATCCGCCGCTTCAACGCGCGGAGGGCTTCTTTGCGGGTCTTGCCTTCGCCGAGCTTGCGTTCGAAGTAGACGCGGCCGGGCGTGTCGTGCGCGATCTGGGTGATCGCGGCGACGTGCAACGCGTGGTTCAACTGGCGGTTCCCGCGTGGGTTCAACCGGTGGCGGACCTTCGGTCCGCTCGATGCTTCGATCGGAGCGGTCGCGTTGTAGCGGGCGTAGTGACCCGAGCTCGGGAACCGGGTCACGTCGCCGGTGTGTCCGACGATCAACGCCGCGCCGATCGGACCGACACCGTGAACCTCGGTCACCGAGGTCTCCGACGCGACCACGGCGACGGCGATGCGCTTCGTCGAGTTCCTCGAGCTGACTGTCGAGCACGACGCACGTCCCCGAGAAGGTCCAGCGCCATCCGTTTGCGTTCCACGTCGACGAGCTCCACCGGGCGAAGCCCCCGCAGCGCCCGACCGGCCCGTTCGGCCGACAAACGCCTGCTCAGACCACCCGGGATCAGCAGACACAACAGTGCGTGGAGTCGACAGATCGTCCGGGTCCTCGACGCGACGAGGTCGTGGTGACGGTTCGCGAGCATCCGCAACACCGCCGCGTGATCAACCGGGCGGACCGCCCGGAGTCGTGCGTGACGCAACGCGACGATCGCAGCGGAACGCGCATCGTGGGCGTCGGTCTTGTCGGTGCGGCCCGAGTCGAGGAGCCGCACCCGCGCCGACAACGTCGGTGGAACATCAACAACCGACTCACCCGCGGCGACCAACTGCTGGGCGAGCAACGAACCGAGACCACCCGCGCGCTTCGACCGCCCACGTCCGCGGCTCGAACCGCTCCGCGAACGCCAACAAGTGGTCGCGTTGCCGACGATCCGCGGTGACGCGCAACTCACCGACGAGCTGCTTCGCTCTCGTCGAGCACCGCCGCGGTGTGCGACCCCTTGTGCGGGTCGATCCCGATCACGAACATGACTTCCTCCTCCAGGCTGACCATCGTGGGGATGCCACGGCGGGCAGTCCTGATGAAGGGTGATTGCTCGCCTCTTTCGAGCCACGCCGCAGCGAGAACCCGACCGGCGGTCGCTTCGTTCAGAAGCCAACCAACACAGGCGGCAGGGCATTCTTGAGACCGCCGGCCAGGCCCTCGGACGCTACGAGCGAACCCGCAACGCCTGCACGAGATCCTCCATCAGGGCATTCTGCGTGCGCGAACGACCTGGACAGGTGCGCAGTCTCGGAGGTGACTTCGTGGGCAACTACGTCACAGTCAACGGCCACCCAACCTGGATAGAACGCAACGGTCAAGGCCCGCCCGTGCTGCTGCTCCACGGCGGCTTCACGAACTGCGACGGTTTGCTGGGCGTGCTCGCCCAGCTCAGCGATGAGTACGAGCTCCGCTTCGTTCGACCGGCGCGGCCACGGTCGTACCGCCGACACCGAAGCGCCGTTTCACTACAGCGACATGGCCGACGAGGCGACCGCCGTGCTCGACCATATCGGTGGCGAGACCGCGCACTTGATCGGCTACAGCGACGGAGGAAATGTCGCAATGATCGTCGCGCTCACTCGCCCCGACCTCGTGCGGTCGCTCGTACTGATCGCCGCCAACTACCACTTCGACGGCGTGGTTCCGGGCATCTTCGATGATCTCGGTCCCGAGTCGGAGTTCACGGGGTTCCTCCTGCCCGGCTACGCCGAACGGTCGCCCGATGGTGCCGAGCATTTCCGGGTCGTCGTCGCAAAGGGCGTGGACATCCTCACGCACGAGCCGACACTCACCACCGACGACCTTGGCGGCATCTTCGGTTCCCACGCTCGCACTCGTCGGAGACGATGACGCCATCCTCCCGACACACACGCTGTCGTTGTTCGAATCGCTGCCCGCTGGTCAGCTCGCGGTCATTCCGGGCGCCTCTCGCCTCGCGCCGTACGAGAAACCAGAACTGGTCCCCGTGCCACTCGTCACCGACTTCCTGCGTACCGAAGGCGCCGTGTCAACAATGATGCCCCGTCCGTCGCGCCTGACAGCGACGAGAGAAGAAGGGCGCGGATTCCGCCGTTCCGTCCACGGTCCGATCGGACAAGATGTGGGCGTGGGTGAAATCGGCGCGGAGCGCACCACTCCTCCGCCAACCGGGACGTCAGCCGAACGGGGCGCGGTGGATCCTCCGCAGCCGCCGGCACCTCCCGACGCTTCACACGGTCCGCGACCGCGGTGTCGTCCACGAAGCCGCCGGCGAAGTGATCGATCGGACTCAACGCTGTCGCCGGTGTGACTCCTGCTCCCGCTCCCGCTGGATGGCGGCGCTTGGGAGCTTGGCGGATTGATCGAGCAACGTCCCCTTCAAGGCGGCGAGGGGATGTCGGACCTCGCGGGCCGAACCTCTTCGTATCCCCGCTGTGCCGTAGCCGTTGTTGATCCGAGCGAGGGCATCTAGCCACACCGAATCTGCCGATCGGGCTCAGCTTCGCCAGGCCCGCTCAGAACGCGCGCTCATAGCGCAGTGCTGCCGGCCTTGCTGCAGGCTCGACCCGCCGCTACCTCGGTGGGAGTGGGAGGCGTCGAACCCTGGCGCGATCGTCGGTGAACACCACGACGCTTCCGGCCTCGAGCTCGACCTGGAGCTCGTCGAGGTTCTCCAGCACCAACCGCGCCTGCTGAGCCGCGCGGCGCTCGCCTCGCTGACGGAACAGGAGAAACGAGGGCCCCGTTGCGCCCGAGCGGGCGAGGAGCATCCCGAAGTCCGTGTCGCCGGAGACGAGGACTCGCTCCTCGGCCGCCGCCGCATCGAGGACCGCTTCGTCGGTCGCCCGTTGCATCCCGCGCTCCCGGACATGGACCGCGTCGTGGCCGGCTGCCACCAGGAGCGCGGCCAGCTCGGGCGAGAGGTTCTGGTCGATCAGGAACTTCACGCGCCCCGACGGAGGGGAAGCTCCCGCTCGCGCACGGCCTCCGCGGCGTAGCGGAGGGCTTCGGCCACGTCCTCGACCTCGAGGTCGGGGTGCTCGGCGACGATCTCGTCGGCGGTCATGCCGTCGGCGACCATCGCCACCACGGTGGCGACCGGCATGCGCAGCCCGCGGATGCACGGTTGGCCGCCCATCTGCGCCGGATCGATGGTGATGCGTTCGAAGCCCACGGTGCCCTCCTGTCGCCACGAGCGTACGCGAGCAAGGCGCCGGCACCGCCGGTACGCTCCTCGTTGTGGCACGGAAGTGGCACGCGGATGGCACGACGGGCGCCGTGAGGCCAGGCCGGAGCGCACGGCAGCGCTCTGACCAGGGTCTTCGCGGTGGAGACGATGGGACTCGAACCCACGACCCCCTGCTTGCAAAGCAGGTGCTCTAGCCAGCTGAGCTACGTCCCCGAGGTGGTTCGGGCTCCATCGTAGGTGGCGAGCGCCGGTTTCCTGAAGCGCCGGGTCAGGCGACGGGGACGCCTTCGAAGATCGCGGCCTTCACCCCTCGGCGGGACAGCTCGGCGAGGAAGGCCCGGGGCTGGGCCACCGCGCCCAGGCCGAACACGCCCGGCGCTCGGTGCGAGCAGGCCGGGGAGTGCGCCGGCCAGCGCGGCCGCCGTCACCCCTAACACCGTGCCTGCCGCGATCGCCGTGCGCTCGATCGCGCCGTAGACGATCGGCTCACGACCGGCGCCGCGCCGACCCCACACCTCGACCCGCACCGCGCCCCAGGTTCCGTCCGGATCCCGCTTGCGCAACCAGCGCTGGCGCGGGCCGGTCTCGTCGCGTGCGAACCGCACGCTGATCCGCGACGCATCCGGCACCGCGGCACTGAGCAGGTGCACTCCGGTCGCCACCCGCTCGCACTCCCGTGGGCCGATCGGCTCCGGGAACCAGACCAGCTCGTGACCGCCGCGGCGACGGGACTCGTCGTACTCGCCGTCGCGCAGCTCAACCGACCCACCCCGCAACGCACGGCCCGCGGTCGCGACGCACGCGTCGCCCGACGGTGCCGGCCCGGGCGATGCCGATCTCGTCGACCTCGTCGAACGCGTCGGCCGCATGGCGAGCGAGCACGTCGGCCAAGCCCGGCGCGAGCCCGCAGCCCGCGATGATCGCGATCCCGGCATCGGCGCGCGGTCTCGGTGAGGCTGCGCAGTCCCATGAGATCGTTCTCGTCGTCACCGGACGAGGCGAACGGAACCCCGGCCTCGAGCGCGCGCGATGCGATCGGCTGCTCGGATCCCCCGGGCAGTGCACACGCCACCGCGGAGACGCCCCCCGGCAGCGGGCTGTCGCCATGCCACTCGAGCACCTCGGCCCGCGAACCCATCGCCGCGACGACCGCCTCCGCGTGCTGCTTGCGCCGCTCCACCACGAGCACCCGATCGATCCCGGCGGTGTCGGTCAGCTGGCGCGCCGCTCGAGCTCCGACGGCCCCGGCGCCGACCAGCAGCACCGTCGTGGTCACCGCGCCCCGATCAACGGAAGTCGGGGCCTTCGAGCTCCCGCCAGCCACCGCTCGTGGGCGGTACCCCGCCCTTGCCCCGCAACCGCATGAGGCCGCCGGCGAGGACCGCGACGCCGAGGACGATGAGACCTCTCCGCAGCGCTCGCATGGGCCGGAGTGTACCGATCCCGCTCCCGGACGGCCCGGGCGGGCGCTGGCGCGCCGCGATCTGACCCGAACCCGATCAGGCCGGCGGATCGTTACGGCGTCGGAGGCACCGGGAGTGGATCGACCGTCGTCGTGGTCGTGGGCGGCGGTGCCGGCTGTGTCGTGGTCGTCGTCGGCGTCGGCCGGGTCGTGGTCGGCGTCGGCCGGGTTGTCGTCGGCGTCGGCCCACTCGTGGTCGGCGGCGGCCGGTGCACGATCGGCGGCGGCGAGAAGATCAGACCGCTTGGCAGTGACGCGTGCGCGGCGGTCGTTGTTGTTGTCGCGCGGCGACGACGCGCCTTCGGCTTGGCGGGAGCACCCGTGGTTGCGGTGGTCGGCGCGGCCCCCGGATGCGGCGCCGGCGCCACCGCCGCGCGCGTGGTGCTCGTTGGCTTCCGCGTCGTCGTGGTCGTCGTCTTCTCGACGCGCTTCGCGAGCACTTCGGTCGACACCGCGCGGTCTTCGGAACCGATCCGCGAGACTCCCAGGACGATCAGCGCGACCGCGATGATCAACAGGAGGACGTTGAGGAACTTGTCTTCGGGCCTGACGCGACCTACTCGGCGTTTGAGCTTGCGCATCGGGTCGAGTGTGCGCAGCGCGCGCAGCCGGTATGCCAGTCCGAACCGAGTTCTCGCGGAGCGTGGTCATGCTCTCTGTGAGCGGCCGCGGTCGATCTCGGGCTGGGGCACCGGGCGAGCTCGCCCGGCACGGCTACCGGGTGAGGGCGTCGACCCGTCAGCCGCCATGCTCGACCGGGCGCGTCACCTGATCGAGCGCATCTACGGCGACTGGGACCGCCGCCCGGCCGGCCCGACGAGCCCGGAGCTCATCGTCGTCGCCACCCGCTGAGTCCGCACGGTTCAGCGGCTCCGATCTCGCAGTGGGGCTACGTGGAATCGAACCACGGACCTCATCCTTATCAGGGATGCGCTCTAACCGGCTGAGCTATAGCCCCTTGGGGAACGGCGACGTTACCAGCCACGTTCCCGTGACCGCCGAGCGGTTGCCGACCTCCCGCCACCCTGCGCTCAGGGCCGGTGATCCGTCTCCACCAGCGTGACCTCGAAGCCACCCACCAGCTCGGCGAAGAGGTTGTACAGCGCGGCCCCCACGACGGTGAGGATCGTCATCAGCGCGGCCAGCACCAGACCCACCAGGATCGTCCCCTCGAGGATCTGCGCGGACACCAGGTGGTAGTTCTTCGAGCTCAGGATCTTGCCCATGAACTTCTCGACGTTGGTGATGGCGCCCGCGGCATCGGCGATCAGCCAGAGCACGACGCCGGCGACGATCGCGAGCACGACGGCCGCGAGGTAGAAGCACAGCGCGATCTTGAGGACGGCCCAGAGGTCAACCCGGCGGACCTCGCAACGGGAACGGCGGGGCCCCGAGCGAGGGGCCGACGCAAGCGCGATCGACTCCTTCAGGTCCCGCTTCTGCTGCCGTTTGCTCCTCGCAGGAGGTGCAGCAGCCGGCGCCGGTTCCATGCTTACGAGTCCTCCCCCTCCTCATCGGTGGGGCTAGATGGACTTGAACCATCGACCTCGTCCTTATCAGGGATGCGCTCTAACCGGCTGAGCTATAGCCCCGTGGGGAACGAGCACGTTACCAGCCGCTCCGAGCCGGGGCCGAGCCGTTCGCGACCGCGCTCAGGGCCGGTGGTCGGTCTCCACGAGCGTGACCTCGAACCCGCCGACGAGCTCGGAGAAGAGGTTGTAGAGCGCGGCGCCGACGACGGTGATGATCGTCATCAGCGCGGCGAGCACCAGGCCGACGAGGATCGTGCCCTCGAGGATCTGGGCCGAGACCAGGTGGTAGTTCTTCGAGCTCAGGATCTTGCCCATGAAGTTCTCGATGTTGCCGATCGCGCCCGCGGCGTCGGCGATCAGCCAGAGCACGACGCCGGCGATGATCGACGAGCACGACCGCGGCGAGGTAGAAGCACAGCGCGATCTTGAGGACCGCCCACAGGTCGATCCGGCGGACCTCGCAGCGGGAGCGGCGGGGCCCGGTCTTGGGCGACGACGCGAGCGCGATCGAATCCCGCAGGTCCCGCTTGCGCTGCCGCTTGCTCCTCTCGGGAGCGGTCGCAACCGGCGCCGGTTCCATACCTACGAGTCCTCCCCCTCCTCATCGGCTTCGAGCACACGGGCCACGGCCACGACGCTCTCGCCCTTGCGCCAGCGCCGCCACCTTGACCCCCGTGGCATCTCGGCCCTGGGAGGAAATGTCTTTGACTCCGGTACGAATGATATTGCCGCTCGAGGAGAACACGAGGATCTCGTCGTCGGGCTGCACCATGAACGCCGCCACGACGCCGACCCGGCTCGCGGTGACCTTCATGCCCCGCACGCCCTGGCCACCCCGGCCCTGGCGGTTGAACTTGTCCAGCTTCGTCCGCTTTCCGTGCCCGCTGGCGCTGACGAAGAGCATCACGGAGTCGTCCGAGGCCACGTCACAGGAAACGACCGCATCCTCGTCGTTCTTGAGCCGCATGCCCCGCACCCCGGCGGTCGAACGGCCCATCGAGCGGACGTCGGTCTCCGAGAAGCGGATCGTCATCCCGTTGCGCGACACCATGAAGATGTCCGCGTCACCCGTGGTCTGGATGACCCGCACCAGCTCGTCGTCGGGCTTGAGGTTGATCGCGATCAGCCCGGTGCGCAGCGACGAGTCGTACTCGGACATCTTCGTCTTCTTGACGTGCCCGCGCTTCGTCGCGAAGAACAGGTACGAGCCGTCCTCGTAGGTGCGCGTGTCGATGATCGCCTGGATCTTCTCGTCCGGCCCGAGCGCGATGAGGTTCACCGAGCGCGGTGCCACGCGCGGTGCGCTCCTTCATCGGGATCTCGTGCGCGCGCAGCCGGTAGACGCGGCCGCGGTTCGAGAAGAACAACAGGTACGAGTGCGCGGTCGTCGTGAGCAGGTGCTCGACGTAGTCCTCGTCCTTCAGGCTCGAGCCGCGCACGCCCGCGCCCGCCGCGGCCCTGCTTGCGGAACGCGTCGTTGGCCACCGTCTTCACGTAGCCCTTGTGCGAGAGCACGAGGACGACCTCTTCGTCCTCGATGAAGTCGAGGTCCGCGAGCTCGCCGGCGTCGAGCGTGATCTGGGACCGGCGCGGCTCGGCGAACTCCTCCTTGACCTCGGCGAGCTCTTCCTTGATGACGGTCCGCAGCTTCGCGTCGCTCTGCAGGATCGACTCGAGCTCCTTGATCGTCGCCTGGAGCTCGTCGTGCTCGTCCTTCAGCTTCTGCTGCTCGAGCTGGGCGAGGCGGCGCAGCGGCATGTCCAGGATGTGGTTCGCCTGGATCTCGGAGAACTCGAACGGCTTCGCCATCAGGCCCTGGCGGGCCGCGTCGGTGTCCGCCGACGCGCGGATCAGCGTGATGATCGCGTCGATGACGTCGAGCGCCCGGATGAGCCCCTCGACGATGTGGTCGCGCTCCTTGGCCTTGCGCAGCCGGTACTCGGAGCGACGGGTGACGACGTCGATCTGGTGGTTCGACGTAGCCGGTCAGCGCGTCGGCGAGGTTCAGCGTGCGCGGCACGCCGTCCACCAGCGCCAGCATGTTCACGCCGAAGCTCGTCTGCATCGGCGTGTGCTTGTAGAGGTTGTTCAGCGTGACGAGCGGGTTGGCGTCCTTCTTCAGCTCGATGACGAGCTTCGTCTTGCCCTTCGCCGACTCGTTGCGCAGGCCGCGCACGCCGTCGATCTCGTGGTTGTTCACGAGGTCGGCGATCTTGCGCTCGATGCCCTCGACCGAGGTCTGGTACGGGATCTCGGTGACGACGATGCGGTCGCCGTTCTTGCCCTCTTCGATCTCGGCGACCGCGCGCATGCGGATCGAGCCGCGACCGGTGCGGTACGCGTCCATCGCGCCGGAGCGGCCGAGGATCAGCGCGCCGGTCGGGAAGTCGGGGCCCTTCACGAACTCCATGAGGTCGTCGGGCGTCGCGTCCGGGTGGTCGATCAGGTGCGTCGTCGCGTCGATGACCTCGGCGAGGTTGTGCGGCGGGATGTTCGTCGCCATGCCGACCGCGATGCCCTGGCTGCCGTTGACGAGCAGGTTCGGGAACCGCGACGGCAGCACCGTGGGCTCACGGGTCTTGCCGTCGTAGCTGTCGGTGAACTCGACGGTGTCCTCGTCGATGCCGTTCAGCAGCTGCATCGCGATCGGCGCGAGCTTGCACTCGGTGTACCGGGCCGCGGCGGGCTGGGACTCCGGGTCGGGCGAGCCGAACGCGCCGTGGCCGTCCACCAGGGGGTGGCGCAGGCTGAAGTTCTGCACCATGCGGGCGAGCGCGTCGTAGATCGCGGAGTCACCGTGCGGGTGGAAGTTGCCCATGACGTGGCCGACGACGCGCGAGCACTTCGTGTGCTGGCGGTCGGGGCGCAGGCCCGGCGTCGAGCATCCCGTAGAGGATGCGGCGGTGGACCGGCTTCAGGCCGTCGCGCACGTCCGGGAGCGCGCGCGACACGATGACGGACATCGCGTAGTCCAGGAAGGAGCGTTCCATCTCCTCCTGGATCTCAATGGGCTCGATGTTGCCCAGCGTCTGCTGCCCATCGGGCATGCGTTCGTCTCCTTCTCGAGTGTCTACCTGTCGCTTCGCGACGCTCAGATGTCGAGGAAGCGGACGTCCTTCGCGTTCTGCTGGATGAAGCCCCGCCGTGACTCGACGTCGTCGCCCATCAGGATCGAGCACACCTCGTCGGCGATCGCCGCCTGCTCCACCGACACCTGCAGCAGCGTGCGCTGCGTCGGGTCCATGGTCGTCTCCCAGAGCTCTTCGAAGTCCATCTCGCCGAGACCCTTGAGCCGGGCGATCTCGGGCTTGCGGCCTTCGTTCTCGGCGAGGAACGCCGTGAGCGCGGCCTCGTCCTTGAGGTACGTCTTCGTCTTGCCCAGCACCGCGGAGTACAGCGGCGGCTGCGCGACGTAGATGTAGCCCTTCTCGAAGAGCTGGGGCATCTGGCGGAAGAAGAACGTCAGCAGCAGCGTGCGGATGTGCGAGCCGTCGACGTCGGCGTCGGCCAGGATGATGATCCGGTGGTACCGCGCCTTGTCGGCGTCGAACTCCTCGGCGAGGCCGGCGCCGATCGCGGTGATGAGCGCCTGGATCTCGATGTTCTTCAACATCTTGTCCATGCGGGCGCGCTCGACGTTCAGGATCTTCCCGCGGATCGGCAGGATCGCCTGGATGTGCGGGTCGCGCGCGTCCTTCGCCGACGAGCCGGCGGAGTTCCCCTCGACGATGAACATCTCGGACTCGGCCGGGTTGCGCGACGAGCAGTCCGCGAGCTTGCCCGGCAGGCCGCCGCCCTCGAGCGCGCTCTTGCGCCGGGTGAGGTCCCGCGCCGACTTCGCGGCCATGCGGGCCCGCGACGCCGCGGTGGCCTTCGTCATGATCTGCTTCGCCTCGGGCGGGTGCTCCTCGAGCCAGTCGCCGAGCTTCTCGTTCGTCGACTTCTCGACCATCGAGCGCATCTCGGTGTTGCCGAGCTTGGTCTTGGTCTGACCCTCGAACTGCGGGTTCTGCAGCTTCACCGAGATGATCGCGGTGAGGCCCTCCCGGATGTCCTCGCCGAGGAGGTTGTCGTCCTTCTCCTTGAGGAACCCGCGGGCGCGGCCGTACTTGTTGACCGCGTTCGTGAGGGCCTTCTTGAAGCCCTCCTCGTGCATGCCGCCCTCGGTCGTGGCGATGTTGTTCGCGAACGAGTGGAGGCCCTCGTAGTAGCCGGTGTTCCACTGCATCGCGATCTCGACCTCGGAGGTCGTCCGAGGACTCCTCGAACGACACGACGCGCTTGAAGATCGGCTCCTTCGACGCGTTGAGGTGCTTCACGAAGTCGACGATGCCGCCCTTGGCGAGGAAGTTCTGCTCGGTGACCGGGTCGGTGCGCTCGTCCTTGAACCGGATCTCGAGGCCCTTGTTGAGGAACGCCATCTCGCGCAGCCGCTCGATCAGGGTCTGGGCGCGGAACTCGGTCTCCTCGAAGACCGTCGGGTCCGGCCAGAACGTGACGATCGTCCCGGTCCGCTTCGAGTCGGCCTTCCGGACGATGCGGCCGGTCGGGTTCCCGCCGTTCTCGAACGCCATCTCCCACTTGCCGCCGTCGCGGTGGATCTCGAGCTCGAGCCGGGTCGAGAGCGCGTTCACGACCGACACGCCGACGCCGTGCAGGCCGCCGGAGATCTTGTAGCCCTCGCCGCCGAACTTCCCGCCGGCGTGCAGCGTGGTGAGCACGATCTCCGCCGCGGACTTCTTCTTGTCCTCGGGGTGCGGGTCGACCGGGATGCCGCGCCCGTTGTCGTACACCCGGCACCCGCCGTCGGCGAGCAGCGTGACGTCGATGCGGGTCGCGTGGCCGGCCATCGCCTCGTCCACCGCGTTGTCCACGACCTCGTAGACGAGGTGGTGGAGACCCGGAGATCCCGGTGGAGCCGATGTACATCCCGGGGCGTTCCCGGACCGGCTCGAGGCCCTTGAGAACGGTGATGTCCTTTGCCGCGTAGGCCACGCGCGAGCACCCTTTCGACGTCGAGTGAGGTGGCACGGCAGCCCGGCGGCTCGACCGGTGCGGTATCTCGGGGGTTCTCTCGCGTGAGGGACGCGAAACCGCAGGTCAGGGGCCTATTGCCACTGGTCCAAGTCTACCAGAAGCGAGGGACGTTCACCCGGTCTCACGGGCCCGTTTTTCAGGGCTTCGCGCCGGGTTCGCGCGCCACCGAGACGCGGACCTCGCGGACGGTCACCGCGGGCAGCTCCTCGGCGATCCGCTCGACGAGCACCTGGTCCAGATACCGGAGCTGGCCGGCCCACGCCGCGGCGTCCGCGAGCACCACGAGCACGCCGCCGCGCACCGTCTGCGGGCGGCTGTGCGCGGCCAGCGCGGCGCCGACCAGCTCGTCCCAGCTCGCGACCAGCGCGTCGATCTCCGACGGCGCGCCCATCCGAGCTCGCGCCGGATCGCGTCCGAGCGACGTCGCGCGACGCGCGCGCGGGCTCGTCGTCCGTCATCGCCGTCGCCGGCTCGTCGCCGCACGCGCTCACGATCGCGCCGGCGTGGACGGTGAGGTGGCGTTCGGCGTCGATCCCCGGCGGGATGACGCCGGCGGTCGTCAGCAGCGTCTGGGTCGCCGGGAGGTGCACCACCAGCGCGGCCGACCGTTCCGGGTCGAGCTCGCTGAACACGTCGTCGAGCAGCAGCACCGGATCGCTCCCGACGATCGACGCGATCAGCCGGTGCCCGGCGAGCCGCAGCGCGAGCGCCAGCGTGCGCTGCTCGCCCTGCGACGCGTGGCTCCGCGCGTCGAGACCGTTGAGCACCAGCCGCCAGTCGTCGCGGTGCGGACCGACGAGCGTGATGCCGCGGTCGGTCTCCCGCCGGCGCAACGGCTTCGAGCGCGCCGCGCAGCAGCCCGTCGACGTCGTCGACGCCGGCCGGGCTCGAGCGTGCCCTCGCACCACTCGGCCTCGTAGCGCATCGCCATGCCGGGCGTGACGCCGGCCAGCGACTCGTACGCCTCGGCGATCCCGGGCGTCAGCCGATCGACCAGCCGCAGCCGGCCCCGCACGAGCTCGCCGCCGCTCGTGACGAGCCGGTCGTCGAGCACGTCCAAGCGTGGTGCGCGCCTCGGCGTCGCGGACCCCGCCGCGCAGCAGCGCGTTGCGCTGGCGCAGCACGCGCTCGAAGTCGGTGCGCACCGACGCGTACTTCTGCCCGCTCGCTTCCAGCAGCTCGTCGAGGTAGTCGCGCCGGCGCGCCGGGCCGCCCTTCACCACCGCGAGGTCGTCGGGCGAGAACACCGTGACCCGCAGGTGATCCGCGTAGTCGCGCCGGCGCGTCACCGGCTGCTTGTTCACCAGCACCCGGTTGCGGCCCGACCGACCGCAGCGCGGCCTCGACGAGCATCGTGCGGTCGGCGTCGACGATCTCGGCCCGCACGATCGCCTCGTCGTGACCCGCGGCGACGAGCGCGGCGTCCGGCACGCCGCGGAACGACCGCCCGGTCGCGACCCACGCGACCGCCTCGAGCAGGCTCGTCTTGCCCTGCCCGTTCGCGCCGGTGATGACCGTGCAGCCTTCGTCGAACGCGACGTCCACCGCGTCGTAGCAGCGGAAGTCCTGGAGCCAGAGGCGGCTGAGCCGCATCAGCGCCCCCGGCCCGTGGTGTGACTCAGGAGATCCGTACGGGCATCAGGAGGTACAGGAACTCCGGATGATCCGTGCCCCGCAGCGTCGCGGGCTTGAGCGGGTCCAGCGTCTCGAGCACGACCTCGTCGCCCTCGACCGCGAGCAGCCCGTCGAGCAGGAACTGCGGGTTGAACGCGACGGTCACGTCCGTGCCCTCGAACTTCGCGTCGATGGCCTCGGTCGCGTCGGCCCGCTCCTGCGAGCTCGCGGAGAGCTCGAGCCCGTCGGCGCTCATCGCCAGGCGCACCGGGGTGCCCTCGCGGCCCTCGCCGACGATCTGCATCAGCCGGACCGCTTCCTCGAGCGTCTCGCGCGAGACCGTGAGCCGGTTCGGGTAGCCGCTCGGGATCAGCTGCTCGTAGTTCGGGAACTCGCCTTCGATCAGCCGCGCGGTGACCGTGCGGGTCTCGGACGCGAACCGCACCTCGCGCTCACCGAAGGTCACATCGATCTTGCCCGGACGAGAACACCCGCTGGACCTCGTTGAGGCCCCGGGCACCGACGAGCACGCGCTGGCCCTCGCTGAGCATCCCGACGCCGGCGAGGTCGCGGACCGCGAGCCGGTACGAGTCGGTCGCGACGAGCCGCACGCCGTCGGCGGTCGCGGTCAGCAGCACGCCGGTCAGGATCGGGCGGGCGTCGTCGCGCGACGCGCCCGGGATCACCTGGCGCAGCGCCTCGGCGAACGGACCGGCGTCGACGGTGACCGCCGAGCCGCTCGGCTCGCCCACCCGGGGGAACTCGTCGGCCGGGAGCAGCCGGACGCTGGCCTTGGCCGACCCGGCGGCGATCCGGGCGTCGTCGCCCTCGACCTCGAAGGTCACGACGCCGGCCTTGAGCCGCGTGGTCAGCCCGTCGAAGAGCTTCGCCGGCACGACGGCCTGGCCGTCGGTGTCGACCTGGGCCGGCACCTGCACCCGGATCGTGAGATCGAGGTCGCTAGCCGACGAGCTCGATGTGGTCATCCGGACGCGGTGACCTGAATGCCCGAAAGCACCGGGAGCGCGCCGCTCCGGGCCGAGACCGCCCGCTGTGCGGTGCTGATGGCCTCGGCCAGCGTGTCGCGCTCGCAGCGGAACTTCACCGTCCACCTCCTGGCGAAAACGATAGGTGTTCTTGTCGTAGCAGTAGTAGGTCCTGTGGATTGTGGACAACCACGGACTCTCCCTGGTGGGAGGCACTTCGGTTGTCAGATGGTTGTCCACCGCCGTCCCCAGGCAGGTGACGGGCGGATGACCGCGAGGTGAAGTTCCCCACCGCGGGCGGAGATATCCCCAGAAGTCCACAGGCTTATCCACCGGTCCCGAGCCGGATGCGACCCATCAGCTCGTTGACCTGGTCGAACACGTTGTGGCGCTCGGTCATGAGGCCTTTGATCTTCTCCACCGCGTGGATCACGGTGGTGTGGTCCCGGCCGCCGAACTCCTCGGCGATCTTCGGGTACGAGAAGTCGGTGAGCTCCCGGAAGACGTACATCCCGATCTGGCGGGCGATGACGAGCGGCCGGCGCCGGCTGCGGCCGCAGAGGTCCTCGACGGTGAAGCCGAACATCTTGGCGGTCTCGTCCAGGATCAGCTCCGGCGTGATGACCCGGGGCACCACGGGCGGCAGCAGGTCGATGAGGACCTGGCGGGCGACCTCTTCGGAGAGCGGGAGCCGGTTGAGGCTGGAGTAGGCCGCGACCCGGATCAGCGCGCCCTCGAGCTGGCGGACGTTGTCGCTGATGTTGCTCGCGATGAAGTTCAGGACCTCGGCGGGCAGCTCCTCGAGCGACTCGGCCTCGGCCTTCATGCGCAGGATGGCCAGGCGGGTCTCGAACTCCGGCGGCTGGACGTCGGTGATCAGGCCCCACTCGAGCCGGGTCCGCAGCCGGTCCTCGAGGCGGGGGATCTGCTTGGGCGGCCGGTCCGACGAGAGGACGATCTGGTTGCCGGCGCCGTGGAGCGAGTTGAACGTGTGGAAGAACTCCTCCTGGAGCTGCTGGCTGCGCTCGAGGAACTGGATGTCGTCCACGAGCAGGACGTCGACCTCGCGGTAGCGGCGCCGGAACGCGTTGCCCGCGTTGTTGCGGATCGCGTCGACGAACTCGTTCATCAGGGTCTCGGTGGAGACGTACCGGACCCGGCTGAGCTTGTGGACGTCCCGGACGTAGTTGCCGATCGCGTGCAGGAGGTGGGTCTTGCCCAGCCCGGCCGGCCCGTAGATGAAGAGCGGGTTGTAGGAGCGGGCCGGGTTCTCGGCGACCGAGAGCGCGGCGGCGTGCGCGAAGCGGTTCGAGGCGCCGATGACGAAGCGGTCGAACGTGTAGCGCGGGTTCAGCGCGGTCCACGGGCGCCGGGGCTCTCGTCGGCCGGGCCGCGGCGACGCCGGGCGCGACCGCCGGGAGCGGGCCGGGGACCGCGGCGGGCACGACGCTCTCGATCGGGGCCGGCGCGCTCATGACGACGGGGTCGTCGCGGCGCTCGGTGGCGTCGACGACGAGCTCGACCGCCAGGTCGCGGCCGGTGGCGTCGTGGAGCAGGTCGGTGAGCAGGCCGGAGTAGCTCGACCGGATGCGCTCGCAGGCCACGGCGCTCGGGACCGCGAGCACGAGGACGTCGTCGTCGCAGCGGACGGGACGAACCTCGCGGAACCAGGTGTTCCAGGTCGCCCTCGGCCAGCTGCGCGCGCAGCGCCGTGCTCCCGGAGTCCCAGAGGTCGGCTGCCATCGACGACACGACGGCCGTCGAGGCAAGATCAGAGTTATCCACAGGCCCATCCACAAGTGTGGAGAAAGGACGAGAGAGGCCGGAGCCCCTCTCGAGATGATGACGGTCGGCCTGCCGCGGGCGGGGAAGCCCTCCGGGGAAGTTCGCCGAATCGAGGCCGTTGCGATGGGCGAGAGGGCGAACCTAGCAAACGCCCTGGGGACGAACAAGGGGAGCGCGGAGCGCATTTCTGGGCGACAAAAGCCCGCGTTCGGGGCGCTGTCCACAGGGGCAACAGGGCGATTTGCACCCGCTTGGGGGGAGTCGGGGCGCTGCACACCGTCCGCGGCGCGATCACGGCGCGGCCGCGCCGCGGCGTGAGCCCGGCGGGTGCTCGCGACCGCGGGATCTCGCGCGCGGATTGCGGCTGACCCGCGAAGGATCGTAGAATCCGAGGCCCCGCCCATTTTCTTCCCGGCCGGCCCCCGCACGTCCTCAGGGCCGACGCCGATCCCCCAACGGGCGAGCCCTCTCGAGGAGGCCATGCGTGAAGCGGACCTTCCAGCCGAACCAGCGGAAGCGCAGCAAGAAGCACGGATTTCGTCTACGGATGCGGACCCGCGCGGGTCGCAACGTGCTCGAAGACGCGTCGCCGGCGCGGTCGCGCCCGGCTCTCCGCCTGATCTGGCGCGTTCGCGGCCATGGCACCTTCCGGGATCTCGCCCGGGCCCCTGCCCGGCGGCATGGCGCGCTCGGCGCGCGGCTGCTCCCGGGCGACCCGGCGCAACCGCCGAGCGTGGCCTACGCCGTGCCGCGCGCGGTCGGCGGCGCGGTCGAGCGCAACCGGCTCCGCCGCCGGCTCCGCGCCGCGGTCCGCGAGCTCGAGCCCGAGCTGGTCCCCGGCGGTCGCTACCTGCTCAGCGCCGGGCCCGCGGCGATGAGGACCACGCCCGACCGAGCTGCGCGACACGCTGCGCGCCGTGCTGCGCGCGGCACGCGAGACGCCAGCGATGACCGCGCTCACGTCGGACCCGAGCGACCGCGCCGCGGCGACCGGGCGCCGCGCCTCTCCCCGGTCGCCTGGCTCGCGGTGAAGGTCGATCCGCGGCGTACCAGCACCTCATGGCCTGGAGCCCGCCGCGCTGCCGGTTCGCGCCGTCGTGCTCGCAGTACGCGCTCGAGGCGGTCGCGGAGCACGGCGCGCTGCGCGGGTCCTGGCTCGGCGCTCCGCCGGATCGGCCGGTGCCATCCCGTGGAACCCGGGCGGCTTCGACCCCGTCCCGCGAGCGAACACCTGTTCGCATGACTCCGGAAGCAGGTAGCTGACGTGCAAGCGATCTGGGACGGCATCAGGGAGGGCATGGGGTTCGTCCTCGCGTTCTTCTACGGGATCGTCCCGAATGCCGGCTTCGCGATCATCATGCTCACCGTCGTGCGTGCGGCTGATCCTCTTCCCGCTGACCGCGAAGCAGGCGAAGTCGATGATCGCCATGCAGCGGGCCCAGCCCGAGATCAAGAAGCTGCAGGCGAAGTACAAGAACGACAAGCAGAAGCTCAACGAAGAGCTGATGAAGTTCTACAAGGAGAACTCCATCAACCCGCTCGGGGGCTGCCTGCCGCTGCTGGCGCAGACGCCGGTCTTCATCGCGCTCTACCAGACGTTGCGCGAGATCCAGCACTTCATCCCGACCGACTCGGCGATGTACGCAGGACATCTGCTCGGGCAACGGGACACGCTCAAGTGCACCAAGCCGGTCCTCGACTTCTTCGGCATGAACCTGCGCCCAGTCGGCCGGCTCGGCGCCGAAGGGCTTCGGCAACGCACTCCCCTATTACATCCTCGTCGGCCTCGTCGTCATCAGCGCGTTCTTCCAGCAGCGCCAGACGATGCGGAACCAGACCCAGGCCAACCCGCAGATGCAGATCATCGGCAAGGTCATGCCGGTGGTCTTCGGGTTCATCTCGATCAACATCCCGGCCGGTGTGGTCCTCTACTTCCTCACCAGCAACCTCTGGCAGATCGGTCAGCAGGAGGTCGTGTACCGGACGATCGGCACCGCGGCCGGGCCACCGACGAAGAAGGGTGACAAGGGCGGCGGCGGAAGGGCGACGGCGAGTCGACGGCGGCGGCAAGGGTGTCGCCGGCGATCGACGTCAAGAGCACCGAGGTCACCGCGGCGTCGACCGGTGGCGTGAAGGGACTGTTCAAGTCCCTCTCCCCGAGCTCGCGCCGCCGCGGACGACGCCCCGTCGAGCGGCAACGGCAAGCCTCAACCCAAGGATGCGGGTGCGAAGAGCGCCGACGCGAAGAGCACGGGCGCGAAGAGCGCGCCGGCCGAAGGGCTCGACCGTCGGCGAGCAAGAAGCCGGCGAGCGGCGCCGAGCTCGGGCAGCGGCGTCACTCGAGCACCGCCCGCCGGAAGAACAACCGGAAGCGGAAGCGCTAGATGGAGTGGGTGGAGACAACCGGTCGGACCGTCGCGGACGCGCTCGACTCGGCGCTCGACGAGCTCGGGGTGCACGAGGACGACGTCGAGGTCGAGGTGCTCGAGGAGCCCAAGTCCGGGTTCCTCGGTCGCTTCGGCGGCACCGACGCCCGGGTCCGGGTCCGGCTGAAGCCGATCTCGCGCGAGAAGCCGGGCGACCGGCGGCGGCGCAAGGGCAAGGGCGGCCGCTCCCGCGGCGAAGGCAGCGGGCGCGGCGACGGTCCGGGCCGCGGCGAGGGCAAGTCGCGCGGCGAGGGCAAGTCCGCGGCGACGGCAAGCCACGCGGCGAAGGCGAAGGCCGCGGCGAGGCCGAAGCCGCGCGGCGAAGGCGCGAAGGCGAGTCCGCGGCGGTCGAGGGTCGGGTTCCGAGAGCCAAGAGGCGGCGGCCGGAGCGACCGCTCCGGCGGCCGTCCGGCGAGAGTCCTGCGAAGGGGAACGAGATGGAAGAGTCGACGGTGTCGGTCGAACGGCAGGCCGAGACCGCGGCACGAGTTCACGGCCGGGCTCGTCGAGGCGTTCGGCGCGCAGGCCGAGCGTGACCGACGAGATCGACGACGGCGCGATCACGGTCCGGATCGACGGCGACGACCTCGGGCTGCTCGTCGGCCCGCAAGGGCGCAACCCTCAACGCGATCGAGGAGCTGGTGCGGGCGGTCGTCCAGCGCGAGACCGGTGGGCACGGCGCCCGGATCCACGTCGACGTCGCCGGGTACCGGGCGAAGCGCAAGGAGGCGCTCGCCGGGTTCACCCGCGGCCTGGTGGAGCAGGTGCTCGAGACCGGTGAGGACAAGGTGCTCGAGCCGATGCAGTCGCCCGACCGCAAGGTCGTCCACGACACCGTGGCCGAGATCGACGGGGTGGAGACCAGCTCGGAGGGCGAGGAGCCGCGCCGCTACGTGGTGATCCGCCGCAGCTGAGCATGGACGAGCGGCGCCGGCTGCTCGGGCTGCTCGCAGGGCGCGCAGGACCTGGGCCTGATCGGGCCCGGCCCGCTCGACGCCCATCTCGACCACACCCACGCCTGGGCCGAGGCGCTCGGCGATCGCCGCCGGTCGACGTTCCTGGACCTCGGCAGCGGCGGAGGGGTTCCCGGGCTCGCCGCTGGCGCTCGAATGGCCCGCGGCCCGAGGCGACGCTCCTCGACTCCCGCCACCGCTCGATCGGAGTGGATCGAGGATGCGGCGGCCCGACTCGGCTGGGACTCGAGGGTGACGGCGATCTGCGAGCGGGCCGAGACTGGCCGGGCGAGACCCGGAGCTGCGGGAGTCCTTCCCGCTGGTGGTCGCCCGGGGATTCGGCGCCGCCGGCGGTCACCGCGGAGTGCGGGAGCCCGCTTCGTCGCGGTCGGCGGCCGGCTGAGCGTCAGCGAGCCTCCCGGCGGCGACTCCAGCCCGCTGGCCGGCGGAGCAGCTGGACGACCTCGGGTCTGCGGCTGGCCGAGACCCGGGTCGTGGGCGAGGCGTCGTTCGTGATGCTGGAGAAGGTCGAGGCGCTCGGCGGACCGGTTTCCTCGCCGGGTCGGGAAGCCGGAGCAGCGACCCCTCTGGTGAGCGGCTCGGAATGTTTCACGTGGAACATCTGGGCCGGTACGTCGCTCGCGTCGAGTGGTCGTCGGGACCGGCGGCGTCGTCCGTCCGCTCGGACGGTCTCGGGAGCCGGATCGTTCGGCAGGTCCGCGCGCTCGGACTCGCTGCCGGGCGCGCGACCTCGCTCGGGAGTCGCGCCCGATCGGCTCCGGGCTGACGGAGTCGCGAGCCGGTGCCGGCTGGCAGGTTCGCCGGCGTCGGTGCCGGGGTCCGAGCAGGACTCGGGCGGTGCGTGGCCTCAGAGGCTCGACGCGGTGCGATTCGAGCCGGGGGCCGAGCGCGCCGGATCGGCGAGCCGGGAGCGCTGGTCGGACGGCGCCGGTCGGCCGGCCGGGATCGTCGTCCGGGCCTGCATGGGCGACGGAGCGCCGGACTCCCCGGGTCGTCGGCGAGACCGAGATCGTCGGCGGTCCGGACTGGAGTCCGCTGGAGCCGGACTCGGCCGAGAGGAGTCGGCGCGGCGACTCCCGGCGTGGTCTCGCCAGCGGGCAGTGAGGCTTCGCGGACCGGCAGCCCAGGGCGTGCGGGGAGTGTCCGCCAGCGACGTTCAGGGACGCGCCGTTGGCCCGGTGATGTCTGAGCGGACGGACATGGCGCAGCGATCCACCCGAGACCACTGAAGCGACACGACGCAAGCGACTAGGTTGCAGGGAAGCAAGGAAGCGACAGCGCCGACCGCGACCGAGTCCACTCCTCCGGCGAGCGCACGACCGCGCCGAGAGGCAGGTCCGGGCCGCGGCGAGATGTTTCACGTGGAACATCGATTTCGGGGTCCGGAAAGCCTTGACCCTGGGGTGAGCCTTGACCGAGGATGGCAGTCCCGCGCATTCGCCCGAGAGGACGGCACCATGTCAACCGAGGGCAATGACCCGAGGGGCCGCGGACGCCGGCTGTTCGGTTCACGGCGCCGGCAGGCGGAGCCCCCGGCGCCCCCGATCCGAGGTCGTTCTCCGAGCCCGCTCCGAACCGCCGACAGCCGGAGGATCGGACGCCGAGGAACGCCGGATCGTGCGATCCGACACCGGCGGAGGTCCCGACGGAGCCCGCGGAGATCGACCGATGCCCGTGCGACCGGTCGAGCACCGCGACCGCGGACACCGCCGGCACCGGAGGCCAGCGGACGCCGGAGAGCACCGTCGACCGGTCGAGAACCGACTCCGCAGCCGCCGACGACCGGACAACCCGACCGCCTGGAGAGTGCCGTGAGCGGTCAGCCCCCGAGCGACGTCGCGCCGCCGGTGCCCGGCGCCGGCCGACCGGACCCGACGTCGCGGACCCCGGCGCCGAATCCCGAGCCGGAGCCGGCGGCCGACCGGCGCGCCGAGCCCGTCCGGAGCCGACGTCGAAGCTGCGCCCCGGCCGAGGGTGGCCACGTGGAGCCGCCGGCTGCCGGCCCGAGTCGCCCGAGGCCCGCTCCGGGCAGCGTCGGCCTTCCCGGCTCGGCCGAGCGGTCGGCCGGTCCGTCGACGAGGCCGACGCCGAGGGCGGCGAGAGCGACGACGACGAGCCGCCGACCTACGAGCTCCCGCGGATCATCGCGATCGCGAACCAGAAGGGTGGCGTGGGCAAGACCACCACCTCGGTCAACCTCGGCGCCTCGCTCGCCGAGCTCGGCTACCGGGTGCTCGTGGTCGACCTCGACCCCCAGGGCAACGCCACCACCGGCCTCGGCATCAACGCCCGGAACCTCCAGGCCTCGGTCTACGACGTGATCATGACCAACGCGGCGATCGAGGACTGCGTCGAGCCGACGAGCCTCAAGAACCTCTTCGTCGCCCCGGCCACCATCGACCTCGCCGGCGCCGAGATCGAGCTCGTCCCCGCGTTCAGCCGGGAGCTGAAGCTGCGCCGGGCGCTCGAGGAGGTCCGCGACGAGTACGACTACGTCCTGATCGACTGCCCGCCGTCGCTCGGCCTGCTGACCGTCAACGGCCTCGCCGCGGCGGACGACGTGATCGTGCCGATCCAGTGCGAGTACTACGCGCTCGAGGGTCTGAGCCAGCTGATCCGCAACGTGACGCTGGTGCGGACCAACCTCAACCCGAAGCTCGATGTCCGCGGGATCGTCCTCACGATGTACGACGCCCGCACCAAGCTCGCCGACCAGGTGGAGCAGGAGGTGCGCGAGCACTTCGGGCGCCGGGTGTACCAGACGGTCGTTCCCCGGACGGTCCGTCTCTCCGAGGCGCCGTCGTTCGGGCAGCCGATCATCGTGTTCGACTCGACCTCCCGGGGCGCCGTGGCGTACCGGGAGCTGGCGAAAGAGGTGAGCAGTGGCGCGACGCGGCGGGCTGGGTAAGGGGCTCGGGGCACTCATCCCGGCGGCGAACCCGGAGAGCGTCGGGGGGCTCGAAGAGCTCCCGGTCGCGGCGATCCGGCCGAACCCGTACCAGCCGCGGGAGCACTTCGACGAGGAGGAGCTCGCTTCGCTGGCGGAGTCGATCCGCGAGGTCGGGATCCTCCAGCCGGTGCTCGTGCGCGAGACCGACGACGGCTACGAGCTGATCGCCGGCGAGCGCCGCTGGCGGGCGGCGCGGCGGGTCGGGCTGCAGAACATCCCCGCGCTGGTCCGCGACACCGACGACGCGTCGGCGCTCGAGCACGCGCTGGTCGAGAACGTCCACCGCTCGGACCTCAACGTGCTCGAGGAGGCGGCGGCCTACCAGCAGCTCATCGAGGACTTCGGCCTCACCCACGAAGAGGTCGCGATCCGGGTCGGCCGCAGCCGCACCTCGGTCACCAACACCCTGCGCCTGCTCCAGCTCCCGCCGACGGTCCAGCGCCTGGTGCGCGACAAGTCGCTGACGATGGGCCACGCCCGCGCGCTGCTCGGCACCCCCGACCGCGCGCTGCAGGAGCAGCTGGCGAAGCGGATCGTGGCCGAGGGGCTCTCGGTGCGGGCGGTCGAGGACGCGCTGCGCGAGCCGACGGTCGTCACGACCGACGACGAGCCGCCGAGGCGGCCGACGGCGAACGGCGCGACGACTCGGTCGACGGCGACGCGCCAGCTCCGGCCGCCCGGGTCTGCTCGAGCTCGAGAGCCTGCTCGGCGACCACCTCGACACCCGGGTGCAGGTCGACATGGGCACGAAGCGGGGCCGGGTGACGATCGAGTTCTCGACCCTCGAGGACCTCGAGCGGATCTACAAGATCATCACCGAGTAGCCGCGTCGCGCCGAGCGGCCGCTCGCGCTCGGCGCGGGATCGTCGGCGGGCTGCTCTTCGATGCCCCGCTGGATCCCGCGGGTGATGGCCGCGCCGACGTCGGCGACCGCGGCGACGAGCGCGCCCATCGCCTCGACGTCGTGCTCGCCGACCGGCTCGCACACGACTGCGGCCATCCGGGTCTCGCGCAGGATGGCGAAGGTCCGGCCGCACGGGCCGTCGCCGTCGGTCGGTCCGAGCACGGACTCGAGCTCGGCCTGGATCGCGGTCGGCGACCCGGAAGCCGGCCTCGGAGCGGAACTCGCCGGACGCGAAGTAGTGGCACCGGCAGCCCGGACCGGTCGCCGGCGCGGACGCCGATGAACAGGTCGGCGCGGTACTGGTTCGCGCGGGCCGCGATCGTGGAGTCGTCCTCGCCCGAGAGGTCGGTGATGGTCTGCGCGCCGACGCCCGAGAGCGCGCGACCGATCACATCGCCGAGGGTCTGGAACTCGGGACCGACCGCGACGAAGACCCGGTGGTCCCGGAGGCGGCGCGGGTGGCGGAGCTGCTCGCGCTCGCGCACCGCGGCGACCGAGCCCGCGGTCATCGAGCCGACCCGGCTGAGCGCCCGCAGGGTCTCGGGGCCGAGGATGCCGTCGACCGAGAGCCCGGTGTTGCGCTGGAACTCGCGGAGCGCCGCCGCGGTCTGGTGGCCGAGGATGCCGTCCTCGCGACCGGCGTCGAAGCCGAGCGCGTTGAACCGGTGCTGGAGCTCGGAGACGTCGTCGCCGCGCAGGTTCGGGCTGCGCTCGTAGAGCAGCCGGTCGCCGAGCGCGAAGCCACTCTCGACCAGCGCGGCCCAGGTCTCGGGTCCGCAGATGCCGTCGACCCGGATGCCGCGGTGCCTCCTGGAACGCGCGCACCGCACGCCTCGGTCGCCGGGCCGAAGCCGCCGGCCTCGTCGTCGATCGGGACGTAGCCCGCCGACGGCGAGCCGCTGCTGGAGGTCGCGCACCGCCTTGCCCGCGCTGTCGCGCCGGAGGATCTCTACACCGGTCATCGAGGCTGCCACCTCGGTGGTCCTCACCCACCCCGACGTGCATCGCGCGCGCTACGTGATGCGCGCGACCACGCGAAGCCCGGGGGCGGGTCGTCGTCATCCGATGAACTCGGACAGGTCCTGGAGCAGCTGGCCCTTGCCCTTGGCGCCGACGAGGCGCTTCACCGGCGCACCGTCCTGGAACACGAGCAGCGTCGGGATGCTCATCACATCGAACCGGCGCGCGGTGTCCGGGTTGTCGTCCACGTTGAGCTTCGCGATCTGGAGCTTGCCGGCGTGCTCGTCGGCGATCTCCTCGAGCGCGGGGGCGATCATCTTGCACGGCCCGCACCACTCGGCCCAGAAGTCGATGACGACGGGGGTGTCGGAGGCCTTCACCGTCTCGTCGAACGTGGCGTCCGAGAGTGTCACAATGTTGTCAGACACGGATGTTCCTTTCGGGCGGCCGCCCGAGACGGTCGCGGTGGGGTCGAAGTGTAGCGACGGGTGCAACGCCGGTCGGGGTTCGGTTGCTTCCCGACGATCTCAGTGATCTCGCGGCGCGCGTGGCGTCGACCTCGGCGAGCCAGCGCTCGGTCTCGATCGCGGCCATGCAGCCGGTCCCGGCCGCGGTGATCGCCTGGCGGTAGACGTGGTCCTGCGACGTCGCCGGCCGCGAACACGCCCTCGACCGAGGTCCGGGTCGAGCCGCCCTCGGTGACGATGTAGCCGTTCTCGTCCATCTCGAGCTGACCCTTGAAGAGGTCGGTGTTCGGCGTGTGCCCGATCGCGACGAACAGTCCGGTCAACGGGAGCTCGCTCGACGTCGCCGGTCACGCGTGTCGCGCAGGCTGCGCGCCCTCGAGCTTCGTGTCGCCGACGACGTCGTCGACCACCGAGTTCCAGCGGAACTCGATCTTCGGGTTCGCGAACGCGCGGTCCTGCATGATCTTCGACGCGCGCAGCTCCTCGCGTCGGTGGATGACCGTGACCTTCGACGCGAACTTCGTGAGGAACAACGCCTCTTCGATCGCGGTGTCGCCGCCACCGACGACGCCGATGTGCTGCTCGCGGAAGAAGAACCCGTCACACGTCGCGCACGTGGAGACGCCGTGGCCGAGCAGGCGCTGCCTCGTTCGGGAGCCCGAGCATCTGCGCCGACGCGCCGGTCGAGATGATCAGCGACTTGCGCGGTGTACTCCTGCGCGCCGACCGCGACGGTGAACGGCGGCGCCGAGAGGTCCACGCGGTCGGCGTCGGCGGTCACGAACTCGGTGCCGAAGCGCTCGGCCTGCTCGCGGAAGCGCAGCATCAGGTCCGGGCCCATGATCCCCTCGGGGAACCCCGGGTAGTTCTCGACGTCGGTGGTGAGCATCAGCTGGCCGCCGGCGCCGAGCCCCTCGATCACGACCGGGCGGAGGTCGGCGCGGGCGGCGTAGACCGCGGCGGTGAGCCCGGCCGGGCCGGAGCCGACGATGACGACTTCGCGGAGATCAGACACGTTCGACTTCCTTCTTCGAGCGGCGTGACCAGCAGAACGCGCCGGCGAGGAGGAAGATTCCCCCGATGATCAGCCAGGCGGCCCAGACCGGGCACGACGATCACGAGGACCCGGAAGCGCCAGGATGGTCACCAGCATGAACGCCGTGAGCGCGAAGAACGCGGTGAGGAAGCCGTAGACGACGACCCGGGCGCCCTGCTGGGCCGGGACGACGGTCTTGTCGCGGACGAGGACGACGGCCTTCTCGACCGCGTCTGCCGCTTGGGTGGTCCAGTCGCTCAACGCCCGCGCCCTCCTGTAGCCCGCCGCACTCCGGGGAGGTGAGGAGCGTACCCGGATGCCCGGCGCGACTCCCGGGCCGGAGCCGGACGCCGGGCCGCTAGCGGGAGATCGAGGCGAGCACGTTGGTGCAGTCGGTGCTCGGGACGACGAACACGATCGTGCGGCCGCCCTCGGTGATGCCGACGATCGTGACCGGTGTGCCCCGGTAGGTCCCGGTCCCGGTGAACGCCACCGTCCCTGGTCCCGGCGAGCTGCGCGCGCGCACGCTCGTGCCGGCATCGACGGCGGCGCTCGCCGGCGGTCCGCGGTCGCGCTCGGTCCGCGGCGGCGACTGCGGCGCTCGGGCGCTGCCGTCGTCGGCTCGCTTCGGCGGCGTCGTCGGCTCGCGGCGCGGCGGTCGAGCAGCGCGCGGAGCGCTTCGGGGCTGCGTGACGTCACCGAGGTCGCCGACGTCGCCGCGCAACGGAGCGGCCGCGTCGTCGCGGCCGATCCCGGGCGCTGCGAGTCCGCGTCGACCGCCCGCCGTCGCCGATCGAGGAGATCGCGACGCCGATGCCCGCGACGACGAGCAGCACCGGCGGCCGCGACCGCGGTGATCGCGACCCACGAACGCGACCGATCGCGGGTGCGGCACGCCGGGCCGGGAGCCGCGTCGGCGCGCCGTGCGGACGAGCCGGCGCCGGGTGACGTCGTCGAGCGGGGCGCATCGGCGTGCTGACCGCGGCGCGGACCTGCTCGAGCTCCGCGAGCCGGCGCCGCGTAGCCCGGCCAGGCCTCGAGCGTGCCGCGCGCCGCGGCCTCGGTGATCCCGCGTTCGGTCGGCGAACGCGCCGAGCTCACCGTCGATGAGCGCGCTGAGCGCCTCGTCGGTGTCGTCGCCGAACGGCGGGTCGGGAAGGCTGGGAGGCTCGTTCATGGCTGGTGCTCCGTTGGACGCTGCGGCGGACCGGCCCGGTTCCCGGAGCCCGGACCGGGACGTCCGGCAGCTTCGTCGTCGCGCGCCGAGCTCGGCGGCCAGCGCCGCGCGTCCGCGGGCGATCCGCGACCGCACGGTGCCGGGCGGGACCGATCGAGCACCTCGGCGATCTGCGCGTAGTCGAGGTCGCAGAGATCCCGGAGCACGACCGCGACCCGGAACTCCTCGGGGATCCGGGCCAGCGCGGCGTCGATGTCGATGCCGGTCGCCGACCGCCTCCGGGCCCGAGTCGCGCCGGCGCGGCGGGCTCGGTCGAGCGTCTCGGTCGGGCGTCGGGCGCCGGCCGCGCCGGCGCAGCTCGTCGAGCGCGGCGTTCGTGGCGACCCGGTAGAGCCAGGTGGTGAACGCCGAGCGCCCGTCGAAGCGGTGGATCGACCGGGCGACGGCGATCAGCGCCTCCTGGCTCGCGTCGAGCGCGTCGTCGGGGTTGCCGAGGATGCGTCGACAGATCGCGTGCACGCGATCGACGTGGCGGTTCGAGCAGCACGTCGAGCGCGTCGCGGTCGCCGACCGCCGCGAGTCTCGCGAGGGTCGTGTCGTCGCGCGCGTCGGAGCGGATCAGGCGGAGCCAATGACGCGGACCTCGGCCACGCGCAGTCGGTACGGCCGGGTCGGCGGCAGGTTCGTGATCCAGAGCAGCACGTTGCGGGCCTCGCGGCCCGGCTGCAGCTCCAGCTGCGCGTCGGTGCCGAGGCCGCTGCCGTTGAAGCGGGGCGGACCCCAGCCCGCGATCGCGTCGGGGACCGAGTTGCTCGTGTAGACCTGGCGCGCTCCAGTCGCTCTCCGGGGCTGACGACCTCGACCCGCTCGACCTGCTTCGGGGCGCCGAGGTCGACGACGAGCCCGACCCCGGACTTCAGCCCGCCGACGTCGCGGTCCTTGTACAGCTCGGTCGACCAGACCGTGGCGACGTTGTCGTCCCAGATGCGCCGCGACCTGGTCGCGGGTTCTCGCGTCCGTCGCCTTCCGGGTCGTAGTCGCTGACGCTCGACGATCGTCAGCGGGCCGACCACGGGCGTCGGCGGTGCGGCGTTCGACGACCGGCTGGTCGTCGATCGCCCGGTAGCCCGAGGTAGCCGGCGAACACGCCGATCGACGAAGACCACGGTCCAGAGCGCGATCCGGGCCGGGGTGAGCGGGCGACGTGCCGGGCCGCGGCGTGCGGGCGCCGCGGCGCGGGTGCGGGCTCCGGAGCGCGCCGGGGCGGGAGCCGCACCGGCATGGTCGGGTCCGCCCGCGGCCGGCGGGCGTGGCGTCGGTGCGGAACGGCGCCACCGCGTCGCGAAACGCGAGCGCGCTCGGCCACCGGTCCGCCGGGTCCTTCGTCGAGCGCGCGGTCGATGACGTGCTCGAGCCCGGGCGGCACCGCCGGGCACTCGAGGCGGATCGGATCGCGGCGGCGTCGGTGAGGCGCGCGACCGCGGTCGCGATGTCGGTGTCGGCCTCGAACGGGCGCCTTGCCGCACAGCATCTCGTAGAGCACGAGCCCGAGCGAGTAGATGTCGACGCGCTCGTCGACGTCGCGCCCGTCGACCTGCTCGGGCGCGAGGTACGCGCGCGGTGCCGACCACCATCCCGGTGCGGGTGAGCTCCTCGCCGCTGCTGTCGGCCGCCTTGGCGATGCCGAAGTCGGTGACCTTCACGTGCCCGTCGGGTTGGACGAGGACGTTGCCGGGCTTGACGTCGCGGTGCACGAGCCCGCGCGCGTGCGCGACCGAGAGCGCGTCGGCGACCTGGTAGGTGATCGCCGGCGGCGTCGCCGACGGGGAGCGCGCCGTCGCGGTCGATGAGCTGGCGCAGCGTGATGCCGTGGACGAGCTCCATCACGATGTACGCGACGCCGTCGTCCTCGCCGGTGTCGTAGGTCGCGACGATGTTGGGGTGCGTGACCGCCGCGGCGGTCACCGCCTCGCGGCGAAACCGGGCGCGGATGCTCTCGTCCATGCCGATCGCGGTGTCGAGCGTCTTGACCGCGATCTGGCGGGCGAGCAGCGGGTCGTCGGCTTCCCAGACGGTGCCCATCCCGCCGCGCGCGATCTCACGTTCGAGCCGGTAGCGGCCGCCGAGGACGCGTCCGGGTTGCAAGGGTTCCGGCATGTCCCCTTCACGCTACCCGGGCATCGCGGCCGCATTGAGGCGCGTCGCGGGACTTTTCGGGCCGAGCGGACGGACGTCTACGGCGCGTCGACCCAGCCGACGCCGATCGTGCGCGGCCCCGCGTGCGTGCCGATGACCGGGCCGATGGTGCCGAACTCGATCTGATCGCGAGCGACGGTCGGGCGCGAGCAGCTCGATCATCTCGTCCATGTCGGGCGCCTGCGCGTCGAACACGAACACCTGCTGCGGGTCGGTCGCCGCGGCGACCTTGTCGGCGAGCAGCTTGAGGCTCTTCGAGCGGGTGCGGACCTTGCCGGCCTCGGCGACCGCGCCGTCGCGCACCTCGATGACCGGCTTGATCGAGAGCATCCCGCCGAGGAGCGCCTGCGCGGCGCCGATCCGGCCGCCCCGGCGCAGGTGCTCGAGCGTGTCGAGCGCGCCGAAGAGCCGGGTCCGGCGGGCCTGGTCCTCGGTGGCCCGGGCGATCGTGGTCCAGGTCGCGCCCTCGGCGGCGAGCCGCACCGCGTTGATGCACTGCAGCCCGAGGCCCATCGAGACGCATCAGCGAGTCGACCACCTCGACCGGGACAGATCCCTTTCATGGCTTTCGCGGCGACCTGGGCGGACTGCATGGTGGCGGAGAGCCGCGACGAGAGGTTGATGCAGATGATCCCGTCGGCGCCTTCGGCGGCGAGGCGCTGGAAGGTCGCCTCGAACGCGCCGGCCGACGGGTGCCGCGGTCTCGGGGAGGACCTCGGAGGTCGCGACCTTGGTCCAGAACTGCTCGTTGGTCAGCTCGACCCGGTCGACGAACTCCTCGCTGCCGAACCGGATGGTCAGCGGGACGATCTCGATGCCCAGCTCCGCGGCCCGCGCGACGGGCAGGTCGCACGAGCTGTCGGTGACGACGCGTACCCCCACGGGGCCTCCCGGGATCGATGGCGTGCTGGGCCCTTCGACTGCCTGACCGGCCCCATGGTTACACGCATTCCCGAAGGCTTTCACGGCCTCGCCGCGCTCAGGCCGACGCCGGTCGTCGCTCGGCGGCCGGAGCGGGCGGCGGCGGACGGCGTCGCGCAGCAGGCCGAGCTCGCGCGACGTGGAGCAGGTGGAGCGTGACGAGGAAGCCGGCGCCGCCGACGACGAGCGCCGCGATCGTCGCGACGATCGCCCGGCCCGGCGTCGCGTAGCCGATCACCGTCGCGACGCCCCACGCGAGCGCGCGCGAGCACGCGCGGTCGCGACGAGCACGCGCGCCAGCGTGTCGACGATGCGCCGTCCCTCGAGCCGGCCGAGCCGCTTCCGCATCGCGCCGAGCGACGACGAACATCGCGACGATGTACGCGATCGACCACGAGAGCGCGAGTCCCTGGACGCCGAACGCCGGGTAGAGCGCGAACGCGAGCACGATGTTGATGCCGTTCTCGAGGCAGTTGAGCAGGAACGGCGTCCGGGTGTCCTGCATCGCGTAGAAGCCGCGCAGCGTGAAGAGGTACGCGGAGAACGAGAAGAGCCCGATCGCGAACCAGGCGAGCGTCTCCGCGGTCGCGGCGCCGTTCTCGCGCGGTGAAGCTTCCGTAGTCGAGCAGCGCGTTCACGATCGGGCGCGCGAGCACCAGCGAGGATCGCCGGCGGCGGGGATGCACGACGAGCCCCATGAGCCGGAAGCCCATCGCGAACTGGTCGCGCAGCCCGTCGAAGTCGCCGCGGCTCGCGCGGCTCGCGAGCTCGGGCGCGAGCGCGGTCATGATCGAGACCGCGAACAGCCCGTGCGGGCAGCTGGAAGAACGTGAACGCGGCGAGGTAGACGGACGCGTCGCCGCTGTGGCCGTACGCGAGGAACAGCGCGACCCAGAACGCGACCTGGTTCGTCGCGACGTAGCCGATGGTCCAGCCCGACAGCCGGGCGAGCTGGCGGACCGCCGGGTGGCGCCACTCCCAGACCCAGTGGAGCCGGGCTCCGGCGTGGCGGAGCGCGGGCAGCAGCACGAGCGCCATGGCGACGATGCCGGCGGTGGTCCCGAGGCCGAGGAGCACGACCAGCGCCGGGTCCTGGCAGGACGCTCGTGACGGTCGGGGGCTCGCTCGCGACCCGGGGCAGCGCGAGCAGCACCGCGATCACGACGACGTTGTTCAGCACGGGCGCGAACGCCGCCGCCGCGAACCGCCGACGCGCGTTGAGCATCGCGGTCGCGAGCGCGGTGACGCCGTAGAAGAACACCTGCGGCATGAACCACCGCAGCAGGTCGGTGGCCAGCGCCTGCTGCGCCGCCTTGCCCGCGCCGTGCGAGGCGGAGCATGTAGAGGTCGATGATCCACGGCGCCGCGATGAAGCCGATGACGCTGATGACCGCGAGCGCGACGATCGCGACCGAGTTGATCGCGTCGGTGGCGCGATCGTCGTTGCGTTCGTAGTGCTCGACGTAGAGCGGGACGAGCGTCGCGGTGAGGATCCCGCCGAGCAGCAGCTCGTAGACGATGTTCGGGGTCGAGTTCGCGATGTTGTAGACGTCGGAGAGCCGCGCGAAGCCGAGCGCCGCGAGCGCGGAGACGCGCAGGAAGCCCGGTGATGCGCGAGAGCGCGGTGCCCGAGCCCGACGACGGCGCTGGACCGGACGAGGCGGTGCTCGGCGCCGCCCGTCGAGCGTTCGGTCACGTCGCGAGCGTCGCGGGCCGGATGGGCTGGCGCCGGCTCCGCCGCCAGTGGGTGATCCACCAGATGGCGAGGAAGAGGCCGGCGCCGATCGTCAGGAAGATCCCGACGCCGCTGACGACGGTGGACCGCACGGTGTACCGGGCCGCCCGCAGCGGCAGCTGGCCGTCGGCGGTGGTGACCGAGATGTTCAGCGGGAACGTCCCGGAGGCCCGGGTCTCGACCCGGAAGCTCTTCGGTGGTGTTCTGCGGCTGGCAGCTCGAGGATCTGCTCGGCGCCGTCCGGGAACTCGAGCTTGTCGCTCTCGAGCTTGATCCGGATGCGTGACCGGTCCGGCCGGTCTCGTTGTTGAAGCTCAGCGGGAGGTCGGCCTGGCGCGAGGTGAGCGTGACCGTCAGGCCCGGACGGCGGGGTCTCGATCAGGTTCGGCGAACGCCGCGATCCCGTCGTTGATCGCGTCGAGCCGCGCGGCGGACTGCTGGCGGCCCGACGGCGCCGGGCCAGATCGAGGTGAGCGAGATCAGCAGCGCCGCGGTGCCCGCCGACGATCGCCGGGTCGTCGGCGCCGACCGTGCTCGCGAACGCGTTGAGGTTGTCGCGGGTCGACCGGTACTTGACCGGGTTCACGGTCGGCGGCGCCGCGGGCGAGCGGCGCGAGCTGAGCGCACGACCGGGCCGTCGTCGTGTCTCGTCGAGCGGGACGTGGTCGAAGAGCTGGTCGAGGGTGACCGGCGCGATGAGCGGGTTGTCGGAGAAGCCCGTCGAGCAGCGCGTTGAGCAGCGCCGGCTCCGGGTCCCAGCGCGGCGGCATCGCGATCGCGACCCCGCGGGTCTCGTTCGGCGCCTCGATCGCGACGATCGCGAGCCCGGCGAGGAAGTGCGCGGCACGGAGCGCCGGGCGGCGCGTTGCCTTCGAGGAGGTGCTCGAGCCCGTCGTCGGTCTGCACGGTCGCGAACTGCCGCCCGCCGCTCTCGAGGTTGAACGGGCGCGCCGGGGTGAGCTGCGGCGCCTCCTCGGGCGCGACGAGCGCGTCCGGGCGAGACGACGAGCCGGTCCACCTGGCTCAGCTCGAGGCGGGTCGAGCGCCGCGGCGTCGAGGGGCGACGACGTCGGTGGTGCGCGCGTCGAGGCGGGTGTCGAGCACGTCGCCGAGCGCGACGCGAACCCTGCGGCGAGCTCGAGCGCGGCTTCGTCGCCGAGCCCGACCCGCTCGAGGCTCGGGACGTCGATCGGGACGTACGGCCCGGTGAGCACCTGCTTGGTGCGGGCCGCGGCGCGCATCGCGGCGAGCCCGGGCGCGGCCGCGGGATCGGTCTTCGCCCGCTGGGCCCAGGACTCGAGGGTCTCCGGGCCCGGGCGCGAGGGTCAGCGGGACCTCGGTGGCCCGGGCCGCGGCGGTGGCGAGCCGGGTCAGCCGGCCGCCGGGGCCGATCGCGCTCGAGGAAGCCGGGCCGGACCGGCGCCGCCGGGCTCGTTGGCCGGGTCGGCGGCGATCTTCCAGATCCACGCGACGTTGAGCGGCTCGCCCATCGGCGCGCCGTTGACCGCCGGGGCCACCGCGACGAGGTGGGTGACGAAGCTCGAGACGCGCTCGCCGCTCTCCGGGTCCCGGAGCTCGACCTCGACGGGATACACGCCGGTGTTCGACGAGCGGGGCAGCGGGAGCCGCAGGCGGCTGGTGTCGCGCGGGAGGTTCGGGTCCTGCAGCTTGAGGGTCAGGACGCGCCCGCCGCTCGGCGCGATCGGGCAGCGTCGCGGCCGGCGCGCCGGCGGTCGCGATCGGTCGAGCCGAGCCGCTCGCCGTCGACCGTGCGCTCGAACCCGGTGCGGCTGGTCATCGACGAGTGGACGATCGCCCGCGCCTCGAGCCCGCCGAGCGGCCCGGTGATCGCGAGCCGCAGCGGGCACGTCGGTGCCGAGCGTCGCCCACGCGGGCTGCTCGAGCAGCGTGACGCGCGGCTCCGGCGGCGCGGCCGGCGGGTCGGCCGACGCGGCGTGCGCCGCGGGCCGCGGCAGCGAGCGCGACGAGCACGCGCGACCGCGCCGACGATCGCGCGAGCGCGCTTCACAGTGATCGACCCATGACGCAGAGCCCGGCCGGCAGCTCGCGGAACCCGCACGACTCGTAGAGCGCGAGCGCCGGCGCGTTGTCGCGCTGGGTGTTGACCAGCGCCTGGGTCGCGCCGTGGCGGCGCAGCCAGCGCAACCCGTCGAGCACGATCGACCGCCCGTATCCCGCACGGCGCGCGCCGGGATGGACGGCGAGTCGTTGGAGGTACCCGTGGTGGCCGGCGCGCCCGGTCACCGCGTACGCGACGCAGGCCGTCGTCGCCGTCGGCGACGCGGAACCGGCTCGACGGCGTGGCCTCGATCGCGTTGGTCAGCCCGTCGGCGTCGAGGCGCCAGAAGCCGTCGAACGAGCGGTGGTCGAGCTCGAGCACCGCGGCGCGGTCGCCCTTCCGGGCCCGGCGGGTCGAGCGGCGCGGGCTGGGGCAGGTCGCCCATCGCGTGGGCGAGGAGGTGGAGCCGCTCGCGCACCGAGAAGCCGGCGTCGAGGAACGGCAGGGCGTCGCGCGGCCGCGAGCGCGCTCGTGACGACCGCGGAGTAGCCGTGGCCGCGCAGCAGCCGGAGGCAGCGGTCCACGATCTCGGGGGTCGGGGGGCGCTCCGCCCCTACGGAGAGGTAGGCCACGTCGGCGCGTCCCCGCCAGGAGCCGAGCCGCGCCCATCCGCCCCGCCAGCGCAGGGTCTCGTCGGTCATGTGACCGGGAAGCGTAGGCGGGGCACCCTCGCAATTCCCGGCTGGGTTACCGTGCGCGGGTGCTCTTCGTGGCCACGGACCCGGTCTTCTCGCTCCACGCCACCGGGCGCGGGCATCCCGAGCGGCCGGCCCGGCTGCGGGCGGTCCAGGAGGGCATCGAGCGCGCCGGGCTCGACCGACGCGCTGATCCCGCTGCCGGCCCGGGCCGCGACCGCGGCGGAGCTGGAGCGGGTGCACCCGGCCGCCGTACCTCGAGTCGCTCGAGGCGCAGAGCCGCGCCGGCGGCGGGATGCTCGACGCCGACACCGTCGTCTCCGCCGACTCGTGGCGTGCCGCGGTCACCGCGGCCGGGACCGGGATCGCGGCGATCGACGCGCTCGTCGACGCGGCGCCGCCGACGCCGCGTTCCTCGCGCCTGCGCCCGCCGGGGCACCACGCCCGCCCGTCGCAGGGCATGGGCTTCTGCCTGATCAACAACGTCGCGGTCGCCGCGGCCGAGCTCGCCGAGCGGGGCGAGCGGGTGCTGATCGTCGACTACGACGCGCACCACGGCAACGGGACCCAGGAGATCTTCTACGCGGACCCGCGCGTGCTGTACGTCTCGTTCCACGAGTGGCCGCTCTACCCGGGCACCGGACGCCACGACGAGATCGGTCACGGCGCCGGCGAGGGCACGACGGTGAACCTCCCGCTGCCCGCCGGCGCGACCGGCGACGTCTACCTCCGCGCGCTCGACGAGGTGGTCGCGCCGCAGGTCGAGCGCGTTCGCGCCGACCTGGGTGCTGATCTCGGCCGGGCTTCGACGCCCACCGGGCCGACCCGCTCACCGGGCTCGGGCTCTCGGCCGGCGACTACGCGGCGATCAGCGAGCGGGTGGCCGAGTGGGCCGAGCCCGGCCGGCTGATCTCGTTCCTCGAGGGCGGCTACGACCTCGGTGCGCTCCGGGACTCGGTCGCCGCGAGCCTGCCCGACGCTCATCGGGGCGCCGGCGGCGCGCGATCGACGGGGAGCCGGACACCTCCGGCGGGCCCGGAACCACGGTCGTCGAGGCCGTCGCGGACCTCTGGCAGCGCCGCGAACGCGGGCTGAGCCCGGCTCCGTCCGGAACGTCATCTTCAGGACCCCGCGCGCCGGTCGATACCCGAGAGCGCAGACCCCGCGGTCCTGAAGGGGACGACCTTGCTCGATCTCGACAACCTGCTGCGTGAGTCCGTCCGGCTCGAGGCATCCGACGTCCACATCAAGGTCGGCTCGCCGCCGTACCTCCGGGTCGACGGCCACCTCCAGCCCTGGGACAGCGAGCCGGTCACGCCGGCCGACACCGAGCGCATCGCGTTCGCGCTCCTGCCGAAGGCCCGCGCCGACGAGTTCCTCGATCACCACGAGGCCGACTTCGCCTACACGCTCGCCGGCCTCGGCCGCTTCCGGGTGAACGTCTTCCGCCAGCGCGGATCGGTCGGGCTCGTGCTGCGGCGGGTGCTCCCGGGCATCCCGTCGATGGAGGAGCTCGGTCTCCCGCCGATCGTGTCGCCGGCTCGCCGAGGAGCAGCGCGGCCTCGTGCTCGTCACCGGCCCGACCGGCTCGGGCAAGACGACGACGCTCGCCGCGATGATCGACCACATCAACGAGCACCAGGCGCGTCACATCGTGACCGATCGAGGACCCGATCGAGGTCCTGCACCCGGACAAGCGCTCGATCGTGAACCAGCGCGAGATCGGCACCGACACCGACGACTTCCACAACGCGCTCAAGCGGGTGCTGCGCCAGGACCCCGACGTGATCCTCATCGGCGAGATGCGCGACCCCGAGACCGTGTGGGCCGCGCTCTCCGCCGCCGAGACCGGTCACCTCGTGCTCTCGACGCTGCACACGATGGGCGCGGTCGAGACGATCACCCGCATCATCGACTTCTTCCCGCCGTTCCAGCAGCAGCAGGTGCGGATGTCGGTCGCGACGTCGCTGAAGGGGATCGTCTCGCAGCGCCTCGTCGAGCGGGCCGACCGCCAGGGTCGGGTCCCCGCGATGGAGGTGCTCGTCAACACCGGTCGGGTCTTCGACAAGATCGCCGACGCGCGAGCAGACCCACGAGCTCGACGAGATCATCGCCGACGGCGAGTTCTACGGGATGCAGACCTTCGACCAGGGCCTGCGCAACCTCTACGAGCAGGGCATCGTGACCCGGCGCGACGCGCTCGGCGGCGGCCTCGAACTCGCACGACCTCCGGCTCAAGCTCGACCACCTCGACCTCAGCCGGGCCCAGCAGGACCTCGAAGGCGAGACCGCCACCGCGACCGCCGTAGTACCGCGCCGGATCTCTCGGGCCGCGTCGCGGACCGGCGCGGGTCACAATGGGCGGGATGAGCGACCATCCCGCCGCGGCTCGAGCCGCTGCTCGCGCCCGATTCCCCGGCCCAGAAGGTCGCGGCCGCGCTGACCGGCGCGGGCTACCAGTGCTACCTCGTCGGCGGCTCGGTGCGCGACGCGCTCGATCGGCCACCAGCGCGGCGACGGCCGGAGAACGACTTCGCGACCGACGCCCGCCCGGAGGCGATCGAGGCGCTGCTCCGACCGATCGGCCACGGCGTCGTGCTCGTCGGCGCGCGCTTCGGGACGGTCAGCGCCATCGTCGACGACGTGCCCGTGCGAGGTCACGACGTTCCGCTCGGACGTGTACCACCCGGAGAGCCGCAAGCCCGAGGTGGTCTTCGGCGACGACATCGAGACGGACCTCTCCCGCCGCGACTTCTCGGTCAACGCGATGGCGCTGCGCCTGCCCGACCCGCTGCTCGTCGATCCGTTCGACGGCGCGATCGACCTGGCCGAGCGCCGGCTGCGCACGCCCGATCGTCGCCGGACGTCTCGTTCACCGACGATCCGCTGCGGATGCTGCGCGCCGCGCGGTTCATCGCCGGGTTCGGGCTCGAGCCCGTGCCCGAGCTCGCTGGCCGCGGTCGGCGAGCACCGCGGCCGGCTCGAGATCGTGAGCGCGGAGCGGATCCGCGACGAGCTCTCGAAGCTGCTCGTCGTCGACGACCCGGCGCCGGGCCTCTGGTTCCTCGCCCGCACCGGGCTCTCGGACGAGTTCCTGCCCGAGCTCAACGCGATGCAGCTCGAGCAGGACCCGATCCACCACCACAAGGACGTGCTCGCGCACACGATCGCGGTCGTGCAGAAGGTGAGCCCTGACCTCGTGCTGCGGCTCGCCGCGCTGCTGCACGACGTCGGCAAGCCGAAGACGCGCTCGTTCGAGCAGGGCCGCGCGTCGTTCCATCACCACGAGGTCGTCGGCGCCCGGATGGCGCGCGAGCGCCTCACCGCGCTGCGGTACCCGAAGGACGTCATCGAGGCCGTCACCCAGCTCGTCTACCTGCACCTGCGGATCCACACCTACGCGATGGGCTGGACCGACAGCGCGGTGCGCCGGTACGTGCGCGACGCGGGCCCGCTGCTCGACCAGCTGAACGAGCTCCAGCGCTGCGACTGCACGACGCGCAACGAGCGCAAGGCGCGCGCGCTCGACCGCCGGATGGACGACCTCGAGGCGCGCATCGAGACGCTCGCCGCCGAGGAGGAGCTGAAGGCGATCCGGCCCCCGCTCGACGGCCGCCAGGTCATGGAGTTCCTCGGCGTCGCCGCCGGGCCCGGTCATCGGCGACGCGCTCGACTTCCTGCTCGAGGCGCGCCTGGACGAGGGGCCGATCGACGAGGCCGACGCCTTCGAGCGGCTCGCGGCCGTGGGCGCGCGAGCGGGGCATCGAGCCGGCCTGAGCGCTCAGGCGGCGACGACGGTCGCCCGGATGTCCATCGCGCTGGTGAGCGAGTTCGCGATGAAGCACTCCTTGTGCGCGATCGCCGACGAGCCGGTGCACCTTCTCGGGCTCGTCCCGGCCGCGACCGTGATGCGCGGCCGGAGCCGGATCGCGGTGATGCGCATCGGCGTGGTCGTCCTCGGGCATGTCGGCCTCGGCGTCGTCCTCGTAGGCGAGCACGTCGATCCGGGCCGCGGGCCGCGACCGCGAGGAACGAGAGCAGCTGGCACGAGACCGCCGCCGCGAGGAGCAGCTGCTCCGGGTTGAGCCGCTCGGCGTCGCCGCGGAACGCCGGGTCGCCGCTCATCGCGAGCTACGGCGTCCGGCGGGCGGGCACCGCAGCGAGTGCGCGCGGTCGTAGCTGTCGTAGCCGACCGCGGTCGAGCCCGACCACGCAGCACGCCGCGCGGTACCGGTGGGTCGCTGGCTCACGAACCTTCTTTGCGGGCCCGCCAGACGACGGTCGTCGGGAGCAGCGCGCGGCCGCCCGGCGTACGGGCGGGCTCGGGCTCGAGCAGCGTGTCGACCCGGAACCCGCTGCGGGTGAGCCCGGTGAACACCTCGCTCAGCGTGTGGCGGGTGAGCGAGCACGCGGCTCGCCCGTCGGTGCCGACGTCGATCGGCGAGGTGTCGAAGTAGGAGCGGGAGAGGAAGGTGCGGCCGAGCGGCAGCGCCCCTTCCGGCGACGGCTCGACCTCGGTGCCGAGCGCGAACGGGTGCGGGAGCGAGAAGACGAAGCCGGCGCCGTGGCGCAGCACCCGGTGCACCTGCCGGAACAGCCGGCCGAGGTCGGGGACCTGGGCCGAGCGCGCCGTCGCTGTACGCGACGTCCATCGAGTCGGCGCGCAGGAACGCGAGGTCGGCGAGGTCCCCGGCGTGCAGCTCGAGTCGCACCTCGGCGGCTTCGGCCGCGGCGCGCGCGGCCGCGATGCGCTCGGCCGAGCCGTCGACGCCGATGACCGTCGCGCCCTGCTGCGCGAACGCGATCGCGGCGTCACCGGTGCCGCAACCCAGCTCGAGCACCCGCTTGCCCCGGACCGGGCCGAGCAAGCCGGATCACCGCGTCGTTCTCCATGCGCGGAGCGTAGGCCGGAGCGGGCACGAAGTGCGGAGGCCGGAGCGACCCGGACGACGTCGCGTTACGCCCCGGCCGCGAACTCCTCCACCATGCGGTACGCCTCGTCGTCGTGGTGCTGCACCAGCGGCGACTTCATGAAGTACGCCGACGGACCCTCGAGCGGGCCGCCGATGCCGCGGTCCGAGCGCGAGCTTGGCGCAGCGCAGCGCGTCGATGATCACGCCGGCCGAGTTCGGGGAGTCCCAGACCTCGAGCTTGAGCTCCAGGTTCAGCGGCACGTCACCGAAGTTGCGGCCCTCGAGCCGGATGTAGGCCCACTTGCGGTCCTGGAGCCACGGCACGTGGTCCGACGGGCCGATGTGGACGTCGTCCGCCTCGATGCCGTGGTCGATCTGGCTCGTGACGGCCTGGGTCTTCGAGATCTTCTTGGACTCGAGGCGCTCGCGCTCGAGCATGTTCTTGAAGTCCATGTTGCCGCCGACGTTGAGCTGGTACGTGCGGTCGAGCACCATGCCGCGGTCCTCGAACAGGCGGGCGAGGATGCGGTGGACGATGGTCGCGCCGACCTGGCTCTTGATGTCGTCGCCGACGATCGGCACGCCGGCGTCGGTGAACTTCTTCGCCCACACCGGGTCGCTCGCGATGAACACGGGGATCGCGTTCACGAACGCGACGCCGGTGTCGAGGCAGCACTGCGCGTAGTGCTTCTGCGCGTCCTCGGAGCCCGACCGGCAGGTAGGAGACGAGCACGTCGGCCTTCGAGTCGCGCAGCACCTGGGCGACGTCGACCGGCTCGGCCGGGCTCTCCTCGACGGTCTGGCGGTAGTACTTGCCGAGGCCGTCGAGCGTCGGGGCCCGCTGCACGAGCACGCCGGTCTCCGGGACGTCGGCGAACCGGATCGTGTTGTTCTGGCCGGCGAAGATCGCCTTGCCGAGGTCGAGCCCGACCTTGGCCGCGTCGACGTCGAACGCGGCGACGAACTCGACGTCGCCGACGTGGTAGCCGCCGAGCTCGACGTGCATCAGGCCCGGGACGTCCTCGTTCGGGATCGGCCGTGCGGTAGTACTCCACGCCTTGCAGCAGGCTGCTGGCGCAGTTGCCGACCCCGGCGATGGCGACACGGATCTTCTGACGGGCACCGCTCATGCGGTTGCTCCTTCCTGTTCGGGCGCGCTCGGAGCGGAGGGGGGGCCTCCGCCGTCGGGCGATTGCGTCTTCGGTTGCGATCAGGTCGTCGATCCACTCGAGGTCGCGCTCGGTGGATCGGGTGCGGTGCTCCATGAGGGAGCGGGTGTAGCGATCGACGGCCGGGCCGCGGGTGCGCCGGGCGCGGGCGAGGCGGTCGGCGAGCTCGGCGCGGCGGCGCTCGAGGAACGACGAGGCGGGCCGGCGGGTCGAGGAAGCGGCAGAACGCGAGCTTGAGGGAGAAGAGGCGCTCGTCGTCGCCGCCGTCGTCGGCGGTCAGCAGCGCGAGGAACTGCTCCTGGCCGAACGGGGTGATGCGGTAGGCCTTGCGGGTGCGGCGGCCGGTCGGCGCGGGCACGAGCCGGAGGCGGGCCGCCGCGGCCTCGCCCTTGAGCGAGCCGGTGGCCGGGATGGCGGGGACGGTCGCCGGCGCCGTCGGCGCGCGGCCGTCCACGACCTCGATCGCGCCGCTGCGCTCGAGCCGGCGCAGCGCCGGGTAGAGCGAGCCGAACGAGATCCCCCAGAAGGAGCCGAGCGTCTCGCTCAGCCGCTTCTTGAGCTCGTAGCCGTGGCGGGGCTGCTCCTGCAGCAGCCCGAGGATCGCCAGCTCCAACACCGTCGTGCGCTCCCTCTGGCTGTCCGGCTTGACCGAGTCGCCCAGTTTGTGAACCCCGATATATCGAACCGATATATCGAGCGAGTAGTATTGCACACGATCGCGGCGCGGCAAGCCAACCCGTTGCCGGCTGTCCACCCGCCGTTCACCCGGCGCCGGCGCTGCGCGCGCAGCGCGGGCCGGCGGCGGTCGTCCGGACGCGCGTCGGCCCGGCGCGCTGCCTACACTTCCTGCGTGCCCAGGGGTACCAACTACGCGCTCGCCCGACGAGCTGTGCTGCGGGATCTCCGACGCGGGGTGCGGAGCCGCAACGACGTGTGCGACGCGCACCCCGAGCTGATCCGGGCGGCCCGCAACGTCGGCGAGCGGGCCGGGATCAAGTGCCCGGTGTGCGCAGGGCCGCGACCTCTACTACGTGTCCTACGTCTACGGCGACGGGCTCAGCAGGCGAACGGCCGCTGCCTCTCCTATCCCGGGCGAGCTCGAGAAGCTGCGCGCGAAGCACGACGAGTTCGACCGCTACGTCGTCGAGGTCTGCACCGACTGCCGGTGGAACCACCTCGGCGCCCGCGAGCTCCACGGCCGCCGCCACACCGCGTGATTCCGAAGATCTCTGGACGGGCGATCGCCGGACCGCGGTCGAACGGTGCCCGTCCGGCGGACTCCGCAGTCTCCGGAGCCGTCGTCGGACGCCTTGCGTCGGCGGCCTCCGGCGGTCTCGTCCTCGGCCCTCGACGACGTGGGGGTACTGGGTGCAGCAGGAGACGCACCAGAGCTCGGCCTCGTCGACGATCTCGCGCCTCGGCCTCCGGGCTGTCCCAGCGCTCGGGCGTGACGTAGACCCGGCGGACGAGCGACCAGCTCCTCGTCGGGCATCGCGGAGTTCTCGCACGACCCGGTCGCGCATCGGACGCGAGCGTAGGCCGGACGGAGCTGACCGGAGCGCCGGAGGGCCCGAGCGTCGGCCCGGTGCTCCGGGAGCCGACGGGTAGCGCACCGGGCCGTTACGCTGTGGGGGCTGCCGGGAGCCGTGTGTGCCCTGGACGGCGGAGGGTCAGACATGACCACGGGTTCTTCCACGGCGCGGGTGCGTCCCATGAGCGCGCCCGACATCACGGCGCGCAAGCGCGAGCTGCGCGACGGCGACCGGTGCGCCGCTCGTGATGGTCACCGCGTACGACGCGCCGTCCGCGCGCGTCGTCGATGCGGCGGGCGCGGACATGATCCTCGTCGGCGACTCGCTGGCGATGGTCGTGCTCGGCTACGACGACACGCTGCAGGTGACGACCGACGACATGGTCCACCACATCGCCGCGGTCGCGCGGACGCGTCCGCGGCCGCTGATCGTCGGCGACCTGCCGTGGCTGAGCTACCACGTGTCCCGCGAGGAGACGGTGCGCAACGCGGCCGCGCTCGTGCGCGCGGGCGCCGGCGCGGTGAAGCTCGAAGGCGGGCGCAAGCGCCTCGATGCCGTCGCCGCGATCCTCGACGCCGAGATCCCGGTGATGGGTCACCTCGGCCTCACCCCGCAGTCGGTCCACGCGCTCGGCGGGTTCCGGGTGCAGGGCAAGCAGCTCGACTCCGCCCGGGCGATCGTCGACGACGCGATCGCGCTGGCCGAGGCCGGGTGCTTCGCGCTCGTCCTCGAGTGCGTGCCCGACGGCGTCGCCCGGATGGTCACCGACGCCATCGACATCCCGACGATCGGGATCGGCGCCGGCCGCCACTGCGACGGCCAGGTGCTCGTGTACCACGACCTCCTCGGGCTCGAGGACCGGAAGCTGCCGAAGTTCGTCCGCCGCTACGCCGACCTGCGCGGCGTGGCCACCGACGGCGGTCGAGCAGTTCGTCGACGACGTGCGGGCAGGGACGTTCCCGTCGAGCGAAGAGACGTACCACATGACCGATCAGATGGGTGAGGCCTTCGACCTCTACTCGGAGGCGCGCGCCGGTAGCTGTCCCACCCGTCCCGGTAGCGTCCCCGCCGATAGGTCCGTTCGAAGCGTCTGCTAGCCTCCGCGGTTCGTGCACCTCCGGGTGCGCGTGTCCCATCACCCCTGCTCCTGGCGTCCGATTCGTAGGTTTCGGGCGATCCGAGGAGCCCGCAGCTCGGGCTGCGGTCCGAAGGAGGTACGAGCCCATGCGGCCGTACGAGGTCATGATCATCTTCGACGCGGACCTGGATGAGGAGATCATCCGATCTGCAGTCGACCGCTCCGTCAAGCTCATCGAGTCGAAGGGCGCCGAGAAGGGCCAGATCGACTTCTGGGGCAAGCGACGGTTCGCCTACGAGGTGAAGCACCGCTGGGAGGGCTACTACGTGGTCCTGCAGGCGAAGGCCGAGCCCGCGGCGATGGACGAGCTGCACCGGACGCTCTCCCTTGCCGACGAGGTCGTCCGCCACAAGGTGCTGCGCATTCCGGAGCACGTCTACGGGAAGCTCGCGGGTACTCCCGCGGCCGAGACGCCGCTCACGCGCGACGCCGACGACGAGGACTAGCTCGAGTCGCGACGACTCGGCGCTGGTCGCGGTCGGGCGGGCCTCGCAGTGGAGACGATGATGAACAGGAGACCAGGGAATGGCTGACAACACGATCACAGTGGTCGGGAACCTCACACGGGACCCGGAGATCCGCTACACCGCGTCGGGCCAGGCGAACGCGCGCCTCGGCATCGCGGTGAGCCGACGGTGGCAGAACCGCCAGACGAGCGAGTGGGAGGAGCGCACCAGCTTCTTCAACGTCGTCTGCTGGGGCGACATGGCCGAGAACGTCAGCGACTCGATCGCCAAGGGCACCCGGGTCATGGTGCAGGGCCGGCTCGAGCAGCGCAGCTGGGAGACCGAGCAGGGCGAGAAGCGCACCGTCGTCGAGATCATCGCCGACGAGGTCGGACCGAGCCTGCGCTGGGCGACCGCCGAGGTGAAGCGCTCCGAGCGTCGGGGTGGCGGCGGCCAGGGTGGCGGCGGTGGCGGCGGCGACTTCGGCGGCGGCGGCGGCGGACGACCCGCCGCCGGCCCGGGTGCCCGACGGCGGCGCACCGGCCGAACGACTTCGGCGACGAAGAGCCTTTCTAAGCACGCAAACCGGAACGGAGCGGCGAGAACCATGGCAAGAGATCGGGAACGGCGCGGCAAGGACTCGAAGGCCGCGGACCGAAGGCGCACACCCAAGAAGAAGGTGTCGATCCTCAACCAGGACAGCATCGAGTGGGTGGACTACAAGGACGTCAACCTGCTGCGGCGCTTCATGTCGGAGCGGGCCAAGATCCGGGCGCGCCGCGTCACCGGCAACAACGCGCAGCAGCAGCGCGAGGTCGCTCGCGGCGATCCGCGTCGCTCGCGAGATGGCGCTGCTGCCGTACAGCGTGCGCCAGGTGACCCAGCGCAGCCGCAGTGGGCGTCGCGACCGGGGCGATCGTGCGGACCTGTCCGCGCCGATGCCGACGCCGGACGCACCGCCGCCCGTCGTCGGCGAGCTCGACGAGCTGCCCGAGGGCGTGACGCTCGAGGCGGTCGAGGAGACCGGGGCGGGCGCGTCGGCGTCGGCGTCGACCGAGACGCCGGACGGCGCCGAGGCGGTCACGGAGCCGGAGGCGTCGGAGTGAAGGTCGTGCTGCGCGAAGACGTCGAGAAGCTCGGCCGCAAGGGCGACCTGCTCGAGGTCGCCGACGGCTACGCCCGCAACTACCTCGTGCCGCGCGGGTCTCGCGATCGTCGCGACCAAGGGTGTGGTGGACGCAGGCCACCGCCATGCGCCGCAACCGCCAGATCCGCGACGACCGGGACAAGGAAGCGGCCCAGGAGCTGGCGACGCGCCTGTCCGCCAGCCCGATCCAGGTCACGGCGCGGGCGGGCGAGGGCGGCAAGCTGTTCGGCTCGGTCACCTCGGCGGACATCGTCGCCGCGGTGAAGGACCAGACCAAGGTCGAGCTCGACCGGCGCAAGGTCACGCTCGCCGAGCCGCTCAAGGAGCTCGGTCCGGCCGAGGTCGACGTCCAGCTCCACCCCGAGGTCACCGTCACGCTCGCGGTCGAGGTCGTCGCCGAATAAGGGCGTCCGAAGATCTCCGGAGGGCGACCGCCGGACCGCGGTCGAACGGTGCCCTCCAGCGGCCTTCGCGCGGCGGGGCTTGGTCCGCGTTGGTGTCCCACGCCGGTGATCCAGGATGGCGTCGCGTCCGCTATCCCCAGGGCTGGGGATAACATGGAGGCATCATCCACAACGGAATTCACAGGGAAAACCGGGGTTGCGCCTCTACCTCTCCACAGGGGGAAGACGCGACCATGCCCTGCTCGAGTCGGACGCCTCCGGCCGGGGACGAAGGGGTCGCGTGGTCCAGTCGATCGATGAGGAGCGGGTACGGCGCCGCAGTGCGGCGCGCATCCCGCCGCACAACCTCGAGGCCGAGGAGTCGCTGCTCGGGTCGATGCTGCTGTCCCGCGACGCGATCACCGCGGCGGTCGAGGCCCGCGTCGACGCCAGCGACTTCTACAAGCCGGCGTACGGCCACATCTTCGAAGCGGTGTGGTCGCTCTACGAGCAGGGTGAGCCGGTCGACCCGGTGACCGTCGCCGAGGAGCTGCGCCGGGCGGGCCTGCTCGAGGCGCTCGGCGGCAAGGGCACGCTGCTCCAGATCCAGGCGTCGACCCCGGCGTCGGCGAACGCCGGGCCACTACGCCAAGATCGTCAGCGAGCTCGCGCTGCTGCGCCGGCTGATCACCGTCTCGGGCGAGATCGCCGAGTCCGCGTACAACCAGCCCGACGACGTCACCGAGACGGTGGACCGGGCCGAGGCCATGGTGTTCGAGGTCGCCGAGAAGCGGATCTCGGAGTCGCTCGTGCGGGTGTTCGAGGCCGTGACCGCGACCGTCGACCAGCTCGAGTCGCTCTACGGCGAGAGCGACACGATGACCGGCGTCCCGACCGGCTACACCGAGCTCGACAACATCCTGCTCGGGCTCCAGCCGTCGAACCTGATCGTCGCCGCGGCCCGTCCCGGCATGGGCAAGACGAGCTTCGCGCTCGGCGCGGCGGCGAACGTCGCGATGGTCAGCCGGCGGCCCGTCGTCTTCTTCTCGATGGAGATGGGTTCCGTCGAGCTCACGAAGCGCATGCTCGCGGCCGAGGCGCGCGTCGACGCCGCGCAAGCTGCAGACCGGCGACCTCAACGACGCGGACTGGAGCCGGCTCAACGCGGCGATCAGCCACCTCGGTGAGGCGCCGCTGTTCATCGACGACAACCCGCACTGCACCGTGATGGAGATGCGGGCCAAGGCCCGGCGCATCAAGGCCCGCCACGGCGACCTCGCGCTCGTCGTCGTCGACTACCTGCAGCTGATGAGCTCGCCGCGCCGCGTCCGAGAACCGCCAGGTCGAGGTGTCCGAGCTCTCGCGCGGGCTCAAGATCCTCGCCCGCGAGCTCGACTGCCCGGTGATGGCGCTCTCGCAGCTGAACCGTCAGCTCGAGTACCGCCAGGACAAGCGCCCGATGCTCGCCGACCTCCGTGAGTCCGGATCGATCGAGCAGGACGCCGACGTCGTGCTGTTCATCTACCGGGACGAGACCTACAACCCGGAGTCGGATCAGCGGGGCGTCGTCGAGCTGATCGTGGCCAAGCACCGAAACGGGCCGACCGGCGTGGCCCGCCTCGCCTTCCTCGACCACTTCGTGAAGTTCGCCAACATGGCCCGTGAATAGGGCGTTCCGGCACGCCCGGACGCCGGCGCCGACCCGCACGACGGCGGAGCCGCGGCGCCTCGACCCGGTAGCATCGGCGCCCATGCGGACCGTCCGGCGCGAGCGCACTCGGCGTTGCTCGCGGTCGTCGCGGTCCTGCTGCTCGCCACCGCGTGGATCGCGGTCGGTGACCGGTCGACCGTCCGCACTCGCGGATCCGCGCCGCAGGTCGGCCACGCCGAGCGGGAGTCCGAACGGGACGCGTCTCGCCGGTGGACGTGACCGACGCCGTCGTCGACCCCGATGCTCGGCGCGACCCGCACCGCGGAGCCGCGCCGGCGCCGCTCTGGGTGCTGCCCGGCCTGCGGCCGCCTCGCGGCGCTGTGCCTGCTCCGCCGGCAACGGCTCCGTCCGACCCTGCCCGGCCGTCGGATGCTCCTACGCGGGAGCCTGGCCAACCGCGCGCCTCCCATCGAATCCTTCGCGTGACCGACGCCGCATGACGCGGCGTCCTCCACGAGTCGCGCCGCGACCGTGTCGCGACCTGATTCGAGCAACGCCCGGTCGCCGGCCCTCGGTGGTCGGTCGCCGGGCGTGGGAGAGGCACCCATGAATGGTCACGACGACGCGGTGTCCGTCGGGCTGAGCGCCGCCGACATCGCCTGGCCGATCGTCCTCGCGATGTGCATCGCGCTGATGGTCCTGCCGTTCGTGTTCCTGCTCGTCGGCCGAAGCGAGGAGGATCCCGATGACCCGGCCGAGCTGACCCCGGCACGGCGCCAGCTCGCCGAGCGCGACCTGCCGGGCATCGGGAAGGCGTACTCGCTCGAGACGCTGGACGGCGCCCGGCTGCTCGCGGTCGTGCACCAGACGCTCGCGGCGCGACCTCTACGTCACGCCGCCGGGGCGGAGGAGCCGACGGCGAGCGTCGCGCTCAGCGACGAGCAGGCGCGCGAGTTCGGCGCCGCGCTGCGGGCGCGTTCTACAAGCCGGCGGCGCTCGAGCAGGTCGAGGCGGTCGTCGACGGGCTCCTCATCGACTGGGTGACGCTGCGCGACGGCTCGCCCGCGGCGGGCCGCACGATCGCGGAGCTGGAGATCCGGCGGCGGACCCGGATGACGGTCGTCGCGCTCGTGCGGCCGGGCGCGGAGCCGATCATCGCGCCCGAGCCGCACGAGCGGCTCGAGCGCCGGCGACCGGATCATCGTGATCGGTCGACCCGAGGACCTGCCCGGGCTCGTCGCGCTGGTGGCGGGCTGATGGAAGCGTCGCTGGTCGCGCTCGGCGGGGCGTTGCTCCTCGCCGGCCTGCTCGGCCGGCTCGGCCGCCGCGTCCGGCTCCCGACGATCCCGCTCTTCGTGCTCGCCGGCATCGCGTTCGGGCCCGCACACCCCCGGGATCTCGCTGGTCGACTCGCCCGACGAGCTCGGGCTGCTCGCCACGTTCGGGCTCGTGATGCTGCTCTTCCACCTCGGCCTCGAGTTCTCGGTCCGCGACCTGCTGGCCGGCGGGCGGCGGCTCGCGACCGCGGGCGTGGTGTTCCTCGGGCTGAACGTGCTCGCCGGCGTGGTGCTCGGCTTCGCGTTCGGGTGGGGTGACCGCGAGGCGCTCGTCATCGCCGGCGCGGTCGCGATCTCGAGCTCCGCGATCGTCACCAAGCTGCTGACCGAGCTGCGCCGGCTCGGCAACCGGGAGACGCCGCTGATCCTCGGGATCATCGTCGTCGAGGACGTGTTCCTCGCGCTCTACCTCGCGGTCGTGCAACCGGTCCTGAGCGACGCGAGCGGCACCGAGATCCTCGTGTCGATCGCGTCGGCGTTCGGGTTCCTGCTCGGGTTCGCGCTCATCGCCCGGTTCGCCTCCGGGCCTCGTGCGCCGGCTGCTCGACGCCGAGAGCGACGAGCTGCTGATCGTCTGCGTCGTCGGGCTCGTCGTGCTCGCCGCGGGAGTCGCCGAGGAGGTCGGGGTCTCGGACGCGATCGCCGCGCTGCTCGTCGGGCTCGTCGTCGCGGAGACCGGGCTCACCCGCCGGGTCGAGCACCTGGTGCTCCCGATCCGCGACACGTTCGGCGCCATCTTCTTCTTCGTCTTCGGGGTCAGCATCCAGCCGGACCTGATCGTCGACGTGCTCGGCCCGATCCTGATCGCGGTGGTCGTCGAGCCTGCGCGGTGAACCTCGTCGCCGGGCTCCTCGTCGCCCGCCGCGCCGAGCTGTCTCGTCGGGCGGGGTTCCGGGTCGGGCTCACCGTGCTCGCCCGCGGCGAGTTCTCGCTGATCCTCGCCGCGCTCGCGACCGCCGCCGGTCTCGACGGCGCGGGTCGCCGCGTTCATCGCCGGCTACGTGCTCGTGCTCTCGCTGCTCGCGCCCGTGCTCGCCACCCACGCCGATCGCCTCGCCCGGGCTTCGGGCGCGCCGAATGCCCCAGACGTGATCCGAACCGGAGGAATCGCATGACCACGACCACCACCGACCGTCCGGCCCCGCGGGTCGCGGCGGATCTCGCTCGCCTGGATCGCGCCGGCGATCCTCGCGGTCGCCGCGTGCGTGCTGATCGTCGAACCTCTCGCGCTCGATGCCGGGCCGGGAGCCGTCACCATCGTCAACCGCACCGGCGCGCCGGTCACGGTGCCGACCACCGGCGCGGCCGGCGACGGCTGGCTCGGGCTCGGCACGTTCGACCCGAACTCGCGCCGAGACGGTCGAGGCGGTGGTCGATCAGGGCGAGGTCTGGCGGTTCCGGCTGACGCGTCGGCCCCGACCGGCTCGGCGAGATCCGCCGCACCGCGGACCAGCTGCGGGCGGACGGCTGGACGGTCACGATCCCGGCGGACGCGGTCGACGAGCTCCCGGCGGCGCGGCGCTCGCGCGATCCGCTCCGCAGCGACGCGGATCAGCTCGGGCGGGAGAAGTCCCGGTTCGGCTCGGCGGGCGGCATCGCGAACCCCTCCCCCGGTCGCCAGCCGCTCTGCCTTCAGGTCGTCGAGGACGTGGACCATGTTGAGCAGGTCCTCCTGGTACCGGAACTTGCCGTCGCCGGCGTAGACCATCGTCGAGGAGCCGGACTGCGCGTAGCGCGAGCCGTCCGGCCGCGCGCCCGGGCAGCACCTGCAGCCACTTCACCACGACGTTGTCGCCGTCGATCGCCGCGAACTCGATCGGGAACTCCCAGTCCTCGAGGCCGCGCATGCTCTCCTCGAAGAACTCGGACACCGGTCCGATGCCCTCGACGCGGCCCCAGGCCGGGTCGATGTAGACGCAGTCGTCGGTGAAGAACTGCGCGAGCGAGTCCCACGGCAGCTCGCCCGCGTCGATCCGCCGGCGCACGTCGCAGTAGCGCTCGACGACCGCCTCGACCTCGTCGCGTGGGTGTGCAGTCAACTCGGTTCCCCTCTCGATCAGAACAGCTTGAGGTGTGGTGTGTCGTTCTCGCGCAGGTCGTCGAGCGCGACCTCGACGCAGTCGATGCCCTTGCTCGCGGCGAAGACCGTGCCTGCGGCTTGATGCGGGTCGCGACGAACATGCCGCGGGTCGGCGCGAGCCGGGTGTCGAGGTCCAGGCGCTCCTGGTACCGGATCAGCTGCTCGACCCCGGCGATCTCCCCGACCCGCTTGATCTCGACCACGACCGCGCGGCCCTCGCCGTCGCGGCACAGCAGGTCGACCGGGCCGATGTCGGTCGGGTACTCGCGCCGGACCAGCGTGAAGCCCTCGCTGCAGCGCCTCGACCCGTGCCGGCGATGAGCTCCTGGAGCTCGGCCTCGACGCCGTCCTTCTCGAGCCCGGGGTCGTCGCCGAGATCGTAGGTGTGGTCGTCGAGCACCTCGAGCAGCTCCACCCGCAGGGTCTCGCCCTTGGGGCTCTCGGCGACGATCACGCCGTCGCGCTCCTGGATCGAGCACGGCGGGCTCATCCAGTTCAGCGGCTTGTACGCCTGCGCGTCGGAGTGCACCGCGATCGACCCGTCGGCCTTCAGCACGAGCAGTCGGGTCGCCTCGGGGAGCCGGGCTCCGAGACGCCCCTCGTAGGTGACCGAGCAGCGGGCGACGATCACGCGCACGACCGCGTTGTAGCACGGGCGAGGGATCGCGAGGCACGCCCGTGCCCGACCGGGCGCGTCCCGCTGGGAAATCGCGGGCGCCCGGTCGGTACGCTCGCGCCGTGAGCTTCTACGACGAGGTGATGCGGGAGCTGATCGCGGCGATCGGCGCCGCGCTGCTCGTGGCGAACCTGATCGCGCTCGCCCGGCGGCACAAGGACGCCGACGTGCGCGGGCGCCCGATCGGGTGCCCGCAGCGTCAAGGCGAAGGGCAGCTCGCGGGTGCAGGCCACGGGCCGCACCCGCGACGGTGAGCTGGTCCAGGCGCCGGTCGCCCGTTCGGTCGCCTTCGCGATCCTCGGGCTTCGTCATGCTGGTCGCCGGGATCGCCGCGCTCGCCTCCTGACCGGCGGCCGGCCGCGGCGACGACGAGGTGGCAGCTCCCGCGTCGTCCGGAGCGTCGGGGTCGTCGACGTCCGGGCACCATGAGGTCGAAGCGTGATCTCGTCCGCGGGCATGGGCTTGGCGAAGAAGTAGCCCTGGTAGGTGTCGCAGCCGAGCCGGTGCAACGTGGCGAGCTGGTCGATGGTCTCGACGCCCTCGGCGATGACCGAGAGGTGCAGCGACTCGGTGAGGCCGACGACGGCGCGCACGATCGCCTCGCTCTCGGCGTCGCGACCGAGGCCGTCGACGAAGGAGCGGTCGATCTTCAGCGTGTCGACCGGGAACCGCTTCAGGTAGGCGAGCGACGAGTAGCCGGTGCCGAAGTCGTCGATGACGAGGTGCACGCCGAGCTCGCGGATCGCGTTCGAGCGTCCGCGCCGCGCCGGCCGCGTCGTCCATCAGCGTGCTCTCGGTGATCTCGAGCCACAGCGCGTCGGGCTCGAGCCCGGACCGGCTGAGCGCCGCGGCGATGTTGGCGACGACGTCCGGGTCGCCGAGCTGGCGGCCGGAGAGGTTCACGCTGATGTGCAGGTCCGCGGCCGCCGGGACCGTCGTCTTCCAGTGCGCCGCCTCGGCGCAGGCCTGGTTCAGCACCCAGATGCCGAGCGGCAGGATGAGCCCCGACTCCTCGGCGATCGGGATGAACTCGTCCGGCGTGATCGGTCCCGTTCGGGTGCGGCCAGCGGGCCAGCGCCTCGAGCCCGATGATGCCGTCGTCGCCGTAGCCCGACGATCGGCTGGTAGTGGACCGCGAGCTCGTCGTTGTCGAGCGCGAGGCGCAGGTCGCGCTCGATCTCGGTGCGGCGCTGGGCCCGTTCCCGCAGCGTGTGGTCGAGCAGCTCGACCCGGGCCCGGCCGCGCTCCTTGGCGGTGTACATCGCGACGTCGGCGTCGCGCAGCATCGCTTCGGGATCCGCGAGCCCGCTCTCCACGCAGGACACGCCGACGCTCGCGGTGATGACGACGTCGCGGCCGGACGACACCGGGATCGGCTGCGGCGATGACGTCGGCGATCTCGGTGGCGCCGGCGGCGGGCGGACTCGATGTCGGCGAGGTCCGGGCAGAGCACGACGAACTCGTCGCCGGAGAGCCGGGCGACGGTGTCGATCGAGCGGGTCGTCTGCTGGAGCCGGCGGGCGATGGCGCTGAGCACCTCGTCGCCGACGAGGTGGCCCTGGGTGTCGTTGACGACCTTGAACCGGTCGAGGTCGATGAAGAGCACGCCGACCCGTGAGCCGCCGCGGCGGGCGTGGTCGAGCGTCTGGCGCAGGCTCTCGATGAACACCGGCCGGTTCGCCAGGCCGGTCAGCGCGTCGTGGGTGGCCTGGTAGTTCAGCTGGCGCTCGGTGCGGCGGCGCTCGGTCACGTCCGAGAACGAGCACACCATGCCGTAGGGCAGGAGGTCGTCGTGGCGCAGCGGGCGCGAGTTCAAGCGAGAGCCAGCGCTGCTCGCGGTCGGCGAGCTCGATGCCGATCAGCACGTTCGTGAACGACTCGCCGGTGCGCAGCGTGCGCACCGTCGGGTGCTCGTCGTCGGTGATGAGGAAGCCGTCCGGGTGGCGGGCGTGCAGCTCGTCGCTGAAGACCGTCGTCGAGCCGCTCGCCGACCATGATGCGCCGGCCGAGGATGCTCTCGGCCGCCCGGTTGGCGGCGGTGATGACGCCCTGGTCGTCGCTGACGACGATGCCTTCCTCGAGCGAGGCGACGACCGCGGTGTATCGCTCCTCCAGCGCCCGGCGGGCGGCTTCGGAGCGGCGGCGCTCGGTGATGTCGGCGCACACGGCGACCGCGCCGGTCACCTGGTGGTCCTGGTCGAGGACGAGCGCGACGGAGATGCGGACCTCGAGCAGGGTCCCGTCGGAGCGGCGGTGCACGGTCTCGAGGTGCTTCGCGGACTCGAGGCCGAGCCGGGAGTCCGCGCCGACGACGTCGGCGAACTTCTGGCCGATCACCGCTTCGCAGGTCCAGCCGTACATCTCCTCGGCCGCCGGGTTCCAGCTGTCGATGCGGCCCTCGGCGTCGAGGCCGATGATCGCGTCGGAGACGTGCTCGACCAGCTTGGCCTGGTAGCGCATCGCCTCTTCGGCCTTCTTGCGCAACGAGAGGTCGCGCAGGATCACCTGGTACGCGGGGCGACCGTCCCACTTGGTGCGGACGCTGAGCGACTCGACGACGATGTTGGAGCCGTCCAGGCGCACGAGCGTGGCCTCGGCCGGCTTGGTCGCGGCTTCGTCTTCCTTGAGGGACGCGATCCGCTCGAGGGTCTCGAGCAGCGAGTCGGGGTGGATGAACTGGGTGAGCGACTCGCCGAGGTAGTCGTTGAGGTCGTCGACGCCGACGAAGTCGGCCGCGGCCTGGTTCGCCCAGCGGATCACGCCGTCCTCGTGCACGACGATGCCGTCGGGGCTCAGCTCGAGCAGCAGGCGGTAGCGGTCGGTCTGCTCCTGGAGGGCCTGCGCGGCCTCGCGGTCCGCGGTGATGTCGGCGACGACGCCGACGCAGCCGGTGATCGTGCTGCCGGCGCCGAACACCGGGCGGGCCCGGACGAGCAGGACCCGCTCGTGGCCGTCGCCGGTCGAGGATGACCCGCTCGAGCTCGTAGCTGCTCCCACGGTCCGCCGCCCTCGACGACGGTCGACCACCGGCTCGACGAGCCACGCGCCGAGATCCGGGCACGGCTCGCCGCCGGGCACGGTGAAGGTCGACGGGTCGGCGCCGAGGACCAGCGTCAGCGACCCTCGCCAGCGCACCGGGTTGACCGAGCGGCTGTGCTCCCACGTCGCCATCCGGGCGGTCGCGAGCGCGAGGTCGTGGCACGCCGCGAGCCCTGCGGCCTGACGCGACGCGATCGACGCGGGCGCGGCGACCTCGCGGGGTCCGACGATCCGGTCCTCCATTCAGGTGTTCTCTGCGTGAGCCTTCCCATGCTCCCCCGGCAGGCGTGTGTAGGCCTCCGGGGGAGATATCGACCGGGGCAGCGCCCGGGTTGAGCCCGATTCGGCCCGCGACCGGGGCCGAAACGGCCGAGGTGCTAGGCGTTCGCCAGGACGACCGCCGAGTTGTGGCCGCCCATGCCGATCGAGGACTTCAGCGTGAGCCCGTCCCGGCGCAGCGTGGGCCCGTCGAGCAGCCGGGGATGGCCCTTCGCGACCTGCTTCGGGGCCGGGATGATCCCGTTCTCGTAGGCCAGGCAGGTCGCCGCCAGCTCGACCAGGGTCGCGGCGCCCTGGCAGTGCCCGACGAGCGGCTTGACCGAGAACACCTCGGCGTCGGTCAGCAGGGTGTCGAGCATGTCGGCCTCGGCGGCGTCGCACTGGGCGGTGCCGGGACCGTGGGCGTTGAGGTACGCGATCTCGCTCGGGAACACCTTCGCGTTGCTCAGCGCCTGCTGGTAGCAGCGCCGGATCTCGCGGTGGTCGGGGTTCAGGTGGGTCGGGTGGTAGCCGTCGTGGCTCATCGCGCCACCGAGCACGCGGGCGTACGCCCCTTCGTGGCGACCCGAGAGCACCATGCCGACCGACGCCTCACCGCCGGCGAACCCCTTCGAGCCCTCCTGGAACGGCCGGCAGACCTCGAGCGCCGGCGCGTCCGGGTACACGACGCCGAGGTTCCGGAAGTGGCGGATGTTCTCCGGCGTGGCCGAGAGGTCGCTGGCGACGACGATGACGTCGCTCGCCACGCCGGCGTCGAGCCACATCTTGGCGGTGAGCATCGCGGCGTTGCCCGACGCGCACATCGCGGTCACGTTCATGACCGGGCCGTGGAAGTCGTGGCGCGACATCATCAGCGACAGCACGGTCGACGGCATGAGGTGCAGGTACTCGTGGCTCTTCAGCCGGCGGTCGCGCTCGAGGTAGAACTCCTTCCAGAGCTCGACCTCGCCGAGCACGATGGCGTGGATCACGCCGACGACCGGGCCGGGGCGCCAGCCGCGGTCGAGCGCGTTGTCGATCGCCTCGTCGGCGGCCTCGGAGACCGCGGCGCCGAACCGGGTCAGCCCGTCGGAGCGCTCGACCTCGGGCACGATCGCGCAGTACGCGACGTCGTGGCCCAGCCACTCCTGGTAGCCCGGGCCGGGGCAGCACCGCGGACTCGCTGCTGCGAAGCCCGTCCCACAGAACTTGCGACCCCAGCCGTAACCCGTGACGGCGCCGAGGCCACAAATCGAGACACCTTGCCTCGTTCCGCGCACGCCAATCGCTCCAAGCTCTCCGCCCTGGGAAACCGTGACCTTAGGCGCGTCCTCGGTCCGAAGGAAAGGCGGAACCAGCCCCGTTACCGGCAGTTCACATCCCCGGACTTGGCTTCCCGCCTGAAAGCCTCGAATCGATCGTGCGCTGACTCCGGTCCGAGGTCTGTGCCCGTCCCACGGTGCGAGCGTGCGCGTCGTCACCGAGCGATGGCGTCGGGCGCTCGTCAGCGAATCGCCTGCGGCGGCGGCTCGGTGGAGCGCGCCACGATGGCGAGGAGGCCCACCAGGCCGGCGACGACCGCGACGTCGGCGAGGTTGAGCACGATCCAGGGGGTGGCCAGGAAGTCGTGGACCGACCCGAACGCAAGGCGGTCGATCAGGTTGGCGAGTGCCCCGCCGACCAGACGCGCGGGGAGCCAGGCCGGGTAGGTGCCGCTTCGGCGCGCGGGATCGTCACCGCGGCCGCGATGACCACTCCGATCAGGCCCAGGACGATGGCGACGACTGGCGGTGCACTGGCGACACCGAGGCTGAGATCCGGGTTGTGGACCGGAACGAGCGCGCCCGAGGTGTGGCCGGCGGCCACGGATGCTGCAGCCAGCTTGGTGGCCAGGTCCGCGATGACGACCGCGCTCACGCCCAGGGCGATGCGGCGGGTGGGACGGTGGGTCGAGATCCATGGGACTTCCCTTGGGTAGAGGGCAGGTAGGGACGGGACTCGCGAAGAGCCCCGTCCCGACCTGTCGCTGATGTCGGGCTCGGTCAGAGGCGAAGGCGCGGAGCGGTCTCGATGACCAGGAACGCGACCGGCCCTGCGACGACCAGCGCCGCGGTGACGACAGACTTGATGCGCTTCATGGGTTCCACCTTCCGTTCGGGCTTCCCGGCTGGAAGCCTCGAAGCGATGGTGCGCCCGTTCGGGGTCGTGGTCTGTGGCCGACGCCACAGGACGAGGGTGCGCGAAGTCACACGCCGGCGGGAAGGTGGTCTGGCTTCCGACGGTGGTCGCGTTCGGCTGCCGGAGGAACCCGAGCGCCGGGCAGAGCGGGTGACGAGAATCGAACTCGCGTTCTCAGCTTGGGAAGCTGATGTTCTGCCTCTGAACTACACCCGCATGATCGAGGCGGCAGCGTATCCGACCGTCGCGATTCGCCCGCAGGCGGCGGCCCTCGTCGCCGACCCGCCCGGTCTGGGATGCTGACGGACCGGACCGCCCAGGAATGGAGCAGCGTCGTGCGTCGAACCCTGATGATGTCGTTGGCCGCCGTGTGCGCACTCGGATTGAGCCTGGGGCTCACCGGCTGCAACGACGCCGAGAAGCAGCTCGACAAGGTGAAGCAGAGCGCCGGGGAGTTCGCGATCCGCAACGCCGCCGCGATCGCCGGGACCGAGACGTTCAAGCAGAACGGTGCGGAGCTCAAGGAACGGCTCGCCTGCACTGCGAAGGTCACGACGGACAACAAGGCGACCGTCTCGTGCACCGGTACGACGCTCGACGGCAAGGCGGCGACCCTCGACGGGACCGCCGACGGCGACGCCGCGGAGAAGGGTTCGTTCGTGGGCAAGGTCGACGGCAAGGAGCTCTTCTCCCAGGACTGCCTCGACTGCAACTGATCGGTAGAGTCCGGCCCCGTGATCCTCTCTGACCGATCCATCAAGGAAGCGCTCGCGGCCGGGCGCATCGTCATCGACCCGATCGACGACGAGGACATCCAGCCGTCCTCCGTGGACCTGCACATCGACCGCTACTTCCGGGTCTTCCGCAACGACACGACGCCGTACATCGATCCGAAGCAGCCCCAGGAGGACCTGACCGAGATCGTCGAGATCAGCGACGGTGACGCGTTCATCCTCCACCCGGGCGAGTTCGTGCTCGGCTCCACCTACGAGCGGGTCGCGCTCCCCGACGATCTCGTCGCCCGGCTCGAGGGCAAGTCGAGCCTGGGGCGTCTCGGGCTTCTCATCCACATTCGACGGCCGGTTTCGTCGATGCGGGATGGGACGGCCACCTCACGTTGGAGCTCTCGAACGTCGCGACGCTGCCGATCGCGCTCTACCCGCGGATGAAGATCGGCCAGATCTCGTTCTTCGAGATGACCACACCGGCCGACCACCCGTACGGCAGCGCGGAGAAGGGCTCGAAGTACCAGGGCCAGCGCGGGCCCACGCCGAGTCGCTACTACCTGAACTTCCGCGACGCACGAGAGTGAGCCGCGAGCGCGTCCGCTGCCGCTGGGCGGGCACCGACCCGGAGATGGTCGCCTACCACGACGACGAGTGGGGCGTCCCCCAGCACGACGACCGGCGGCTCTTCGAGAAGATCACCCTCGAGGGCGCCAGGCCGGGCTCTCGTGGTCCACGATCCTGCGCAAGCGCGAGGGCTACCGCACGGCGTTCTCCGGATTCGATCCCGCCAAGGTGGCGCGCTTCACGCCGGCCAAGGTGGACCGCCTCCTCCTCGATCCCGGCATCATCCGCAACCGGGCCAAGATCGAGTCGACGATCGCCAACGCCCGAGCTGTGCGCGCGGTGCAGCGCGAGCTCGGCAGCCTCGACGCCTACCTCTGGGCCTTCGTCGACGGCGAGACGATCGTGAACCGTCACCGTGAGCTGCCGACGCTCCCCGCGCAGACCGCCGATCTCGGTCGCGATGAGCAAGGACATGAAGAAGCGCGGCTTCCGGTTCGTCGGGCCGACGACGATGTACGCGCTGATGCAGTCCGTCGGCATGGTCAACGACCACACCGTCGACTGCTTCCGTTGGAAGCAGCTGGGTGGGAAGAGCCCGATCCGCGAAGCGGTAC
>CAWFYL010000002.1:0-56944 GCA_963820025.1 uncultured Acidimicrobiia bacterium | reverse complement strand
TCCGTAAGTCCTGGTCACAGCGTTGAAACGGCTCGGGCCCGGTCGAGAGAGGTGGCCGTTGGCAACGGAGCTCGCGATTTGAGGGCTTCGTTCCCACTGGCGGCGACAGAATCCTGGGGTCATGGCGCGCTACTTCACGGCTGATCTCCACCTCGGCCATCGCAACATCATCGACTACAGCAGCCGACCCTTTCGTGATGCCGAGCGGATGAACGGCGCGCTCGTCGAACGCTGGAACGCGAGGGTGACGCCGGAGGACGAGGTGATCGTGCTCGGCGACTTCGCGATGGGGCGCATCGACGAGACCCTTTCGATCGCTGGTGTGCTCAACGGCCGGAAGGTGCTGCTCGCCGGGAACCACGACCGCTGTTGGCTCGGGCACAAGAAGGGCGCCGAGGCCGCGACCGACCGCTACCTCGCCGCGGGATTCGACGAGATCTGGCAGGGCACGATCGATCTCACCGTTGGTGGCGTGCGGGTCCTCGCCTGCCACTTCCCGTATCGCGGCGACAGCCAAGACCACGATCGGTACGTCTCGCACCGGCCCGCCGACGCGGGCGCCTGGCTCCTGCACGGTCACGTCCATGAGCGTTGGAAGGTCCGGGAACGGATGATCAACGTCGGCGTCGATGTCTGGGACTTCGCCCCGGTCGCGGAACGCGAGCTCGCAGAGCTCATCACTCGACCCTGAGGCAGCGCGCCGAGATTTGCGGAGCTTCCGACGACAGCTTCAGGTCCAGTCCCACCGGCTTCCTTGCCAACGCCGTGCTCGGCGCGGCGTACCTTGGATTGATGGCACGGCTCGTCGGCAGCTGGCGCATCGCTGAGATGGATCTGTGGGATCGCGAAGTGATCGACTTGCTTGGTCCTGCGTTCATCGAGTTCAGGGCTGACGGCACTGGCAGCTTCTGTTTCATTGCGGTCGAGGGCTACCTCGACTTCAGGCACGACGAACGCGCAACCGGAGCGAGGGTCGAGTTCAGCTGGGAAGGAGACGACGAAGGGAGTCCCGTGTCCGGGCGAGGTTGGGCAGAGCTGCAGCCCGACGGCTCACTCAGTGGCCGCATCTTCTTCCACCTCGGTGACGACTCCGGCTTCCGAGCGGTCCCAGACACCAGCCGCTGACCCACATCCGGCGTCGACGGCCAGGCCGAACTGCCGGTTCATGTGTCCGCGACGAGGTACTGGTCCGAATGCTGGCGCTACGGCTCGAAGTCGATGTCGACGCGCACGATCTCGATGGTCTCGTCCGCGTTGAGCTGACCGATGACCGCGAATGCATGCACGAGGGTCCCGTTGCTGATGAGGATGCGGTAGTCGCCACGCTGCTCGATCAGGCGAGGGAGAGCATCGAAGCGGGTGGCGAACACTTCGAGGATCTCGACGAGCTCGAAGGTGAGGAAGTCGTTCGCCGAAGGGCGCCCCTCCGGCCGGCGCTCGGTGCCGAGGATCTCGTCGAGCCGATCGAAGACCTCGTGCGCGACCCGAACCTGCCTCCGTTGTTCGTCGCTCACTCCGCCGGCTGGTGCTCTTCCTCGGTGATCCGATCCTCAACCCACTGACGAGAGCGCTTCACGAGTGATGCGGGCGCATCCTCGAGATCCCACACGATGCTCGCCTCGAAGGCTGCCGAGCGTTCCGCGGGCGTCATCTGCTCGAGCTCCGCGGCGCTGATCGTGCGACGTTCCATGCAGCAGATCCTACCTGCGCGGTGTGACCAAGAGGTCGAAGCACCGGAGGCGAATTGGCAACCGATTGGCAACAGAACCGGTCTAACGGGGTGGGAACCATGGATCCGGCAGACCGGCGCGCCGTCCTGACTAGCCCTGACGGACTCAAGTGATCGCAGCAGACAACCCCGATGACCTTCGCAACGTAGAAGTCGTGGGTTCAAGTCCCATCACCTCCACTCGAAGGCCCAGGTCCGGGGGCGGCTCGTCGTCGCCGCAGCCGAAGCGTGCGACAGGCGCCGGTTGGGGTCCTGATGGTCGTCCATCACGACCGCTCCCGGCGGTCACCCAGACTGGTGGATGACATCCTCGATGGCGGCGACCACTGTGTCGGGAGCCTTGCTGAGGATCTGCGTGTGCTTGTGGGGTGTCGTCGCGAAGACGGACACGCGCGGGTTGCTCGCCTCGGCCTCGGCGGCCGCAGCCCGTGCGGTGCGCATCTCCTCCTCGGTAGCACCCGTGTGCGAGCCGGTGCCGACGACGAACACCGTTGGGCATTCCAGCGCCGCGAAGTCTGGCCCGAGCTCGCCGTTGACCCCGTCCATCTCGATCACGACGTCCGCGGATTCCGCGGGCGACATCCGCGCTGAGCGGCCGAGCGCGGCGAGGATGCGCATGATCCACCCCAGTCGGCGGAACTGCTCACGGACCTTCTCCTTGCCGGCCTCATCGAGCATGGCGATCGGGTACGCGCCGTCGATGAGCACCAGCCCGCGGACCCGCGGGGTGGTGTGCCGCGTAGCGCACCGCGATGGTGGCGCCGTAGGACCATCCGACCAGGATCGGACCTTCGATGCCGGTCGCGTCGATGACCCGTCCGATGTCGTCGATCGATGCCTGCACGGAGTAGTCGGCGGATGTCCCGGACCTCCCGCGGGCCCGCGCGTCGAATCGCACCACACGGTTCCTGCCCGCGAGACGCTGCATGACGGGTTTCCAGTTCCGGACGGTACCGAAGCCGCCGCTGAGGAAGAGCAGCGGAGGAGAGCCGCCCGGCGTGTCGATCGTGTAGAGCTGCGTGTCGGCGGTCGGGATCATGAGTTGTCGCGACATGGCCGTCGAGCCTTTCCAGAGGCATCGAGATGGAACCAGTCACTCGTAGGTACCCGCGGGGTCGTTGATGTATGCGCCGTCCACTCACGCGGCGATCGCATGCGACGCGGCCGGGCCTCGTTGACAGCCGATGCGACGTGTCCGCGTACGGGGCGGCGTCATCGCCCGGTGGACACCACCAACTTGCCTGCGACCCGGTCGTGTTCCATGTCGTCGTGAGCGGTCGCGATGTCATCCATCGTGTAGATCCTGGCGATCGGCACCGAGGCCTCGCCGGTGGCGACGGCGTCCAGGAACTCCTGCAGGACCGGTTGTGGCAGGTCGGCCGCGTCGCCGCTGTAGCCCGTCAGCCGCACTCCTCGGGAGAGGAAGCCGGCCGGGTAGAAGTCGGGGACGATCCACTCGTTCGAGAGGTATCCCGCGCTGCACACGACACCGCGCGCGCACGTCGATTGCAGGCTGTCGCGAAGCGTCGGTGCGCCCACGAGGTCGAGCGTCGCGTCCACCCCGCCGGGCACCAGCTCGCGCACATGCTCCGAGATCGCTCCGTCGTCGAGGACGACCTGATCGACACCCCCGTCGCGCAGCGCGCCGGCCTTGGCGGCGGAGCGCGTCGTCGCCAGGACGGTGAGGCCGCGGCGCTTGGCGACGATCGCGGCCGTGAGACCCACCGAGGAGGTTCCGCCGCGAATCAGCAGCGTCTGGCCGCGCTCCACATCGAGCCCGACGGTCAGCGCTCCATACGCAGTCTGTAGTGCCTCCGGCACCGCGCCCAACGTCGTCCACGGCAGCTCACTGCGGAACGGGATCGTCTGCGCGACTGGTACACAGGTGAATTCCGCGTAGCCGCCATCGAAGCTGCGACCCATACCGCCCATCATCGCGACAACCTGCTGTCCGACCGCCAACTCACCACCCGGACAGGCAGCCACGACACCGGTCGCTTCGATCCCCGGAACGCGTGGAAACGTGACGTCGGGATCCGCGAGCCCGAGCCGGGTCTTCAGCTCGGAGCGATTCAGACCGAAGGCCTTGACCTCGATGAGGACCCAGCCGGGCTTGGGCCGGGGGACCGGCCGCTCGCGCGGCGCGAGCGCCTCGGGCGGCGCAGGGACCGTGTCCAAGATGATCGCGCGCATGGAGAGAGTCACCATGTGTTCCAGGATGCCCTGATCTGCCGGCTCCCATTCCAAGTGGGTGTGACTCGAGATCGGGTTGTCCGCCGCATCGGGTTGTCCGCCGCGGTCGAGGGGGGCCCGCCGGGTTCTACGGGCGACGGGTGGCGCAGGACTCCGTGAGGGTCGAGAGGTGTCGATCCATCGCTCGATCCTGACAAGCCGGATCTGTGCTCGGCCGAGCTCGATGCCGGTAACGTGCGTCCCGTGTCGTCTTCTTCGCCCAGGGCGCGGCTGCGGGCGTTGCGAGGTCACCGCGTGCCCGCCTGGTGGCAGGACGCGAAGCTCGGGATCTTCGTGCACTGGGTCCCCGCCTCGGTGCCGGCGTTCGCACCGGTGGACATCGACGTCGGCGAGATGATGCAGTCCGGTCGGCGTGACGCGTTCGCCTACTCGCCGTACTCCGAGTGGTACGAGAACTCTCTGAAGTTTCCCGACAGCCCGGTCGCGCGCCACCATCGTGAGACGTATGGCCACCGCCCGTACGAGAGCTTCGCCGCCGACTGGGAAGCCGGTCTCGACCAGTGGGACCCGCAGGAGTGGGCGACGCGCTTCGCCGCGACCGGCGCGCGCTACGTCGTGCTGGTCACGAAGCACATGGACGGCTACTGCCTCTGGCCCACCGACGTCACGAATCCACACCGCGCCGGATGGAGCTGTCGCCGCGACGTCGTCGGCGAGCTGAGCGAGGCCGTGCGCGGCGTAGGTCTGCGCTTCGGGATCTACTACTCCGGCGGGCTCGACTCGACCTTCAACGACCGGCGGATGGGATCGCTGGCCGAGATGCTCGACGCGGTGCCCCGCGGTGACTACCCCGCCTACGCCGAGGCCCAGGTCCGTGAGCTCATCGCCCGATACCGGCCGAGCGTGTTGTGGAACGACATCGCCTGGCCGGCGGAGGGCAAGCAGCTCTGGCCACTGTTCGAGCACTACTACGAGCAGGTCCCCGACGGAGTCGTCAACGACCGTTGGATGCCGTGGAGCCCACTGTTCCGCGTGACCATGTCGGAGTTCGGCCGGCGGGCCATCGACTTCGCAGTCCAACGGCAGGCGCGCCGGGACCGTGGGATCGTCCCACCGGCTCCGCCACACTCCGACATTCGTACCCCGGAGTACGTCACCTTCGACGACGTGCAACGCAAGCCGTGGGAATGTGTGCGGGGCATGGACCACAGCTTCGGATACAACCGGTGCTCGCGTCCGGAGCACTTCATCGAGCGCGCCGAGTTGCTCTGGATGCTCACCGACATCGCCGCCAAGGGTGGGAACCTCCTGCTGAACGTCGGTCCGCGCGGTGTCGACGCGCAGATTCCCGACGAGCAGATCACACGCCTCGACTGGCTCGGTGAGTGGGTCGGACGCAACGCCGACGCGATCATGGACACGCGACCTTGGGTCACGCCGGGGACCACGACCGGCGAAGGCCAACCGGTCCGCTACACCGCCCGCGACGGGACCGTCTATGCCGTCACGCGGAATGCCGCGGACACGATCACCCTTCCCGACCTGCGCGTGACGCCGACGACGGCGGTCACGACCGTCGCAGGAACGGTGCTCGGGTGGAAGGACAACGCGGCCGGCATCGAGATCGGCACCTCAGCCGGGGTGGGCGACGATCCGTCGGTACTCGTGCTGCAGGATGTCGCCGCTCGCGCGGCCACCCCGTGAGCGCCGCCACGCACCTTCACCAACGCTGCGGAGCCGCGTCGAGGTCGTCGCGCAGCGACTGCGGGACCGTCGACTGGGCCCAGGCGACGTCGTCGCGGATCTCGTTTGCGCTCCGCGCACCTACGACGACCGCGCTCACGGCTGGGTTCCGCAGCGCGAAGTCCAGCGCCGCCGCCGGGAGGGGGACCGCGTTGCGTTCGCAGGCTCGACCGAGCGCGTCCGCACGCTCGCGGGTGACGCGGGATGCAAGCTCGTAGTCGAACGTCGCCTCGGCGTCGACGCGAGCCAGGATGCCGCTGTTGAACACCCCACCGATGATCACCCCGACGCCGCGCGCCGCGCAGGTGTCAAGGAGCGCGGCGCCGCTGCGGTCGAGCAGGGTGTACCGACCGGCGAGCAGCACGCAGTCGAGATCGATCCGATCCACGAACCGCGCCAGTCATCTCGCTCTGGTTCATCCCGCTCCCGATCGCGCGCACGACCCCCTGCTCCCGCAGCTCGAGCAGCGCCGGGAACGCGCCCTCGAGCGCTTCCCGCTCATGGTCGTCGGGGTCGTGCACGAGCACCACGTCGAGCCGGTCGAGCCGGAGCCGGTGCAGGCTCTCCTCGACGGAACGCAGCACGCCGTCGCGGGAGTAGTCGAACTGCGGTGCCTGCCCGCGGGGGACGCGGAAGACGCCGGGATCGCAGCTCGGGTCCGGTCGGAGCAGCCGCCCGACCTTCGACGACACCACGAACGCATCGCGTGCGTAGCCGCGCAGTCCCGCGCCCAACCGCTCCTCGGCGAGTCCGTGGCCGTAGAGCGGCGCAGTGTCGAAGAAGCGGATCCCGGCATCCCAGGCCGCCGCGATCGTGGCGATCGCCTGGTCGTCGTCCACCGGCTGGAACAAGTTGCCGAGGGGTGCGCTGCCGAGCCCGATCCTCGTGACCTCGACCCCACGTCCACCGAGCGATGACGTCGGGATCATCGCCACTCCGACCCGTCCGGCCACGTGAGCGCGGCGTACGACCCGGGCCACAGGTCGACGGAGTATCCGGGCGCGTCCGGTACCAGGTAGTGGCCGTCGCGGATGACCGCGGGATGGCGGAAGTGCTCGTGGAGGTGGTCGGCGAACTCCGTCGTGCGGTCGGCCAAGGAGCCGGAGACGCACACGTAGTCGATGATCGACAGGTGCTGCACGTACTCGCACAATCCGAGTCCCCCGGCGTGCGGGCACACCGGGAGACCGAACTTGTCGGCGAGCAGGAGCACTGCGAGCACCTCGTTCACACCTCCCAGCCGGCACGCGTCGATCTGGCAGTAGTCGATCGCGCCGGCCTGCAGGAGCTGCTTGAAGACGACGCGGTTCGCCGCGTGCTCGCCGGTCGCCACGCCGACGGGCGCGACCGCACGCCGGATAGCCGCGTGCCCGAGGATGTCGTCGGGGCTCGTCGGCTCCTCGATCCAGCGGAGGTCGAACGGCTTCAGGTGCTGCATCCACTCGATTGCCTGACCGACGTCCCACACCTGGTTCGCGTCGGCCATGAGCGGAAGGTCCCCGATCTCCTCCCGCATCAGCTCGCAGCGCCGGACGTCGGACGCGACATCGACACCGACCTTGGTCTTGAAGCACCGCCACCCGTCGGCCAGCGCGGCGCGCGTCAGGTCGCGCACCTTCGATTCGGCGTACCCCAGCCAGCCCGCCGAGGTGAGGTACGCCGGATACCCGTTGCGCTGCAGCTCGGCGACCCGTGCCGCCTTGGCGGGCGCGAGGGCGCGCAACCGGTCCAGCGCTTCCTCGCGGTCGATCACATCGCTCAGATAGCGGAAGTCGATGAGCGCGACCAGCTCCTCCGGTGACAGGTCGACGATCAATTTCCACAGCGGCTTGCCCGCGGTCTTGGCCGAGAGGTCCCAGAGCGCGTTCACGATCGCGGCGGTCGCCAGATGGATCAGGCCCTTCTCGGGACCGAGCCACCGGAGCTGGCTGTGGTTCGTGAGCCGGCGCCACATCGCCGCCGAGTCCACGATCAGCTCCTCCACCTCCCGCCCGACCACCAGCGGCGCGAGCTGCTCGATCGCCGCGCAACAGAGGTCGTTGCCGGCACCGATCGTGAACGTCATGCCGACGCCCTCGTGCTCACCGTCGGTCTCGAGGAACACGTAGGCGCCCGAGTAGTCGGGGTCGGTGTGCACCGCATCGGAGCCGGCCAGGGTCCTCGACGTCCGCGCCCGCACGTCGAGCGTCCGCACCCCGGTGATCCGTGCCACAGCGGGAGAGTAAACACCCGCTCGTGCGCGCGCCATGATGAGCGGCGTACGACGCTCGGAGGGGCGCAGAGTGCGTCCGTTGACCTCGAAGGGGTGCTCGATGGCGCAGCGCGTGATCGTGGTGACCGGAGCACGGGGCGGCATCGGCCAGGCGATTGTCGAGGCGTTCACGGCCCTCGGCGATCAGGCGGTCGGTCTCGACCTTCTCGACGGCTTCGACGTCACCGACGCGGACGCGTGCACCGAAGCCGCGGCGCGCATCGAGGCCGAGCACGGCGCCGTCGACGTGCTGTGCAACAACGCCGGGATCGCCGCGACCGGAGACGTCGTCGTGTCGACGCCGGACGAGTGGGAGCGAGTCTTCGCGGTCAACGTGTTCGGGGTGGCCAACATGAGTCGCGCCTTCCTCCCCGCAATGCGCGCCGCCGGGCGGGGCGTGGTCGTCAACACCTGCTCCGTTGTCGCGTCCGTCGGCCTCGTCCAGCGGTCGGTGTACGGCGCGTCAAAGGGCGCGGTGCTCGCGCTGACCAAGGCGATGGCGGCCGACGAGATCGTCCACGGCATCCGGGTCAACTGCGTATCTCCCGGCACCGTCCGGAGTCCCTGGGTCGAGCGGCTGGTGGCGGCGACTCCCGACCCCGCCGCGGCCGAGGAGGCTTTGCGATGCCGGCAACCGCTCGGCCGCATGGTCTCGTGCGACGAGGTCGCGGCCGCGATCGTCTATCTCTCGGCGCCGACCACCTTCACCACCGGGGCGGATTTCCTGCTCGACGGCGGCATCACGGGTGTCCGGATCGTTTCGTCGTGACTCCGACCGACCCGCTGCGGGTCGCGCTCGTCGGCGGGCCCATGTACGACCATCTCTACGAACGCCTTCGCGACGACGTCGAGATCGTCGTCCACGCCGACCATCCGACGCTCAACCGGCGGGTCGCGGCGATGCTCCAGGCCGGCGAGCGCGTCGACGTGCTCGCAACCCACTCGAAGTACGCGCCGTCTCAGCGGCAGTGGCTTCGCGGGCTCGACGACCTGCTCCCCGCCGAGGATCTCGCTCCGCTCGCGCCGCGGGCCGTCGAGCTCTGCCGGTTCGACGGGTCGCTGCTCAGCGCGCCGCGTCTCGTCGACGTGCGGGTGCTGTGGGCGCGCACCGATCGGATGGTGGAGGTGCCCGACACCTGGGCCGAGCTGCTCGACTCCGAGATCGTGTTCGGCTTCCCGGGCCGGGAGTCGGGCCTGTTCGGCACGTTCTTCGAGCTGGTGACTGGCGCCGGCGGCGCATTGTTCGACGATCGGGTGCACCCGAGCATGAACACCCCGGAGGCGGAATGGGCGATCGATGCGCTGTGCCGGCTCGCGGCGCGCGCGCCGGCTGACCTGCCCGACTGGCACTACGACGGCGTCGACGCCGCGCTCGTGGAAGGTCGGGTCGACGCCGCGGCCGCCTGGCCGGGCGGCTGGGGCGCGATCCGGACGTCGCCCCACGCGGCAAGCTTGCATCCGTTCCGCTATCCCGCCGGCGCCGTGTCGCGCGTGTCGTACTCGGGCTGTCACTCGTGGGGCATCCCGACGACATGCGGCGACTTGGAGCGTGCCGTCCAGCTCGTCACGGACCTCGTCGGCTTCGACGCACAACGACTCGACGCGTCGGGCGGGAACATGTGCGCTCACCTCGACGCCCTGGCGGCGATGCAGCCGGCGGACGAGACGGATCGTCGCCGACTCGAGATCGCCCGCGACACCATCGACAACGCGATGATCACGTACCCGCCGCTCGCACGGTTTCCGGAGGTCGAGGACGCGGGGTGGGCGGCGATCCAGGCGGCGCTCCGCGGTCGCCGTTCGGCCCGGGAGGCCGCTCAGGACATCCAGGCCGCGGCCACCGAGCTCCTGGCCTGAGCCCGCAGGTCACGGACTGCTCAGGGCGAAGTCCCGGTTTGTGGGCATGTTCTGCAAGCTTCTCAGTGTTATCCTTTCGAAACCCCGAGGATTGAGAAGGGATCCGGTGCCGCACGAGGTCGTCACGGTCGAGTGGGAGGGCCGTCCCGTGGGTGCGTTCGTTCCAGCTCCCCTCTCCGATGTCGGCGAGCTCGGCGCGGCTGCTCGGCTGGATGCGGCTCGGGCCGGGGGGGTCCTGAGCGCGACGGCGGCCCGGCACGATCCGCGCCTCGAAGTCGCCGCTCGATTGCTCCGGCGCGCCGAAGGGGTGGCCTCCAGCAGGATCGAGGCGATCAACGCTCCGGCAGACGCGGTCGCCGTCGCAAACGTGGACCCTTCCGTTGCCGGGCCGGCTGCGGAGGTCGCGGACAACCTGCGCGCCCTTGATGCGGTCTTGGCCCATGAGGGGCCACTCACCCGTGAGGACTTGTGGCAGTGGCACAGCGTCCTGATGACGTCGGCAGACCTCGACGACGATCTCAAGGGGGCTTGGCGCGACCGCCTCGGCTGGGTCGGCGGACCCACCCCACGCCGGGCCGCGTACGTCGCTGCGCCCGACGACCGCATCGATGTACTGATGGTCGACCTCGTCGACTACGCGAACACGCCGTCGCACGACCCGGTGACGGCCGCCGGCCTCCTCCATGCCCAGTTCGAGGCGATCCACCCGTTCGCCGACGGCAACGGGCGCATCGGCCGGTTGCTGATCGGCTGGACCCTCCACCGCCACCTCGCGATGGCGGTCCCGCCGCCGGTGTCCGTTGCGTTCCTCCGCGACGTCGGCGGCTACCTGTCAGGACTGACGCGGTACCGCACCGTCGGCCCCGACGACTGGATCCGCTGGTTTGCCAGCACCGTCGAGCACGCAGCGATGTCCGCCACCGAGACGCTCGCCGCCGTCAGCGAGCTCGTCGCCTCATGGCCGGCTCGATTCGTGAACCTCCGATCCGACGCGGCTGCTCGTCGCCTGGTCGATCAGGTGCTCACACACCCTGCCCTCGATGTGGACACGGCGGTCGGCCTGCTCGACGTCAGCCCCCCGACGGCCCGAACTGCACTCGAAGCTCTCGCGGAGCGCGGGGTGTTGCGTGCGGCCGTCCTGCCCGCGACCGGCGAACCCGGGCGACCTCGCAGCTGGTGGGTCGCCGGCGAGCTCCTCGAACTTCTCGCTCGCTGAACCGGCGCGCCGGTTTGGCAACCGATTGGCAACGGGACCGGTCGAGCCGGCTGGGAAGCACGGACACTGCAGACTCGCGCACCGACCTGACTTGCACAGGTGGACTCCGCCGAACCACGTCGACCACCCCGATGACCTTCGCAACGTCGAAGTCGTGGGTTCAAGTCCCATCACCTCCACTCACTCACTCGCCATCGTCACCTCTCAGGAGATGGGAAACGTCTCGAACCCTCAACTGGGTTCCGCTGGCCGTGTTCCATCCATCACGCCGCTCGGATGCTCTGGTAGATCTTGGGGCGCGGCAGACCGCGACTCTTTGACTCGAGGTGCCTGAGATGCCGGTTGGTGACCCGCGCCATCCGAGGCCGCTGCTGCGGCGTGAGCCGTGGCGGTTGCTGGACGGGATCTGGGACTTCGCACTGGATCCGGACGCTACGGTCGCGCATCCGCGTCGCGTCGAATTCACGCACGAGATCGAGGTCCCGTTCGCGCCGGAAACCGAGGCGAGCGGCATCGGCGTGGAGGGCTACATCCGCCGTTGCTGGTACCGCCGGCAGCTCGATGTCGATCCGGGTTGGCTCGAACGGGGACATGTCCTCGTCCATTTCGGAGCGGTGGATCGGGAAGCGCTGGTCTGGGTCAACGGCGAGTTGGGCGGGCGACACCTCGGCGGTTACACGCCGTTCTCCGTCGACGTCACCGAGGCCGCCCGTGCTGCCGATGGCGCCCCGATGGAGCTCGTCGTGCGTGCCGACGATCAACCTCGGTCGCTCGCGGTCCCTCGCGGGAAGCAGGACTGGTGGCCCGCACCGCACGAGATCTGGTACCCGAGAACCACCGGCATCTGGCAGTCGGTGTGGCTCGAGCATGCACCGGCGACGTCGGTTGTGGCGCTGCGTTGGAGCTCAGACCTGCCGTCGCTGTCCGTGACGCTCGAAGCCGAGATCGCGGGAGACGTGAGCGGTGGCGACACCCTTCGCGTCGTGCTGCATCGAGCCGGCGCGCTGCTCGTGGACGACACGATCACGCTCGTCGACTGCATCGACGGCCGATCGACCGTTCGCCGCCGGTTCGATCTGAGCGATGCCGCGAACGGTGATCCCGATCAGTTGGTGTGGTGCCCGGAGCACCCGCACCTGCTCGACGCGACCCTCCACTACACAGGTCGTCACGATCGCGACGAGGTCGCGAGCTATACCGCGATCCGATCGGTCGGTGTGAAGGACGGCCGGTTCCAGCTCAACGGCCGACCGCTGCCGCTGCGGTTCGCACTGGACCAGGGCTACTGGCCGCGAACTGGGCAGACCGCGCCGAACGTCGAGGCGCTGCGTCGCGACGTCGAGATGATCAAGCAGCTGGGCCTCAACGGAGTGCGGAAGCACCAGAAGGTGGAAGATCCCCGATGGCTCGCGTTCTGCGACGAGCTGGGTGTGCTGGTGTGGGAGGAGCTCCCGAGTGCGCAGCGATTCTCGCCGGATGCCGTCGCGTCGTTGACGACGGAATGGATGGAGATCGTCACGCGGGATCGCAACCACCCGTGCATCGTCGCTTGGGTGCCGGCGAACGAGTCATGGGGCGTGCCGGATGTGAGCGGCGACCGCCAACAGCGATCGCTGATCGATGCACTGGTGAGCCTGACCGCCGCGCTCGACCCGACGCGACCCGTCAGCGCCAACGACGGTTGGGAGACCTCCGGCGGCGAGATCGTCGGCATCCACGACTACACCCACGACGCCGACGTGATGTCGGAACGCTACGGATCGGTCGAAGCAGTGGATGCGCTCTTCGCCGGTCCCGGTCCCGAAGGCAAGCCACTCACCGTCGACGGCCGCGGCCGCGACGGGCGCGCCGTGGTGCTCTCGGAGACCGGCGGGACGACCTTCGGCGCGCTGCCCGCGGGCGCCTACGTGTACGGAAATCTCGGGTCGGAAGAAGACTGGCTCCGAGGCATCCGCCGGGTGTGCCGAGCCCTCCTCACGAGCCGGACCCTCAGTGGATACTGCTGGACGCAGCTCACCGACACGTATCAGGAAGCGAACGGCCTGCTTCGGATGGATCGGTCGCCCAAGGCACCGATCGAACACCTGCGCGCGGCGCTCATCGGCATGCGACTTCCGATCGATCACAGCACAGAGGAACGCGACCAACCGACAGAACAATGACGAGTTCCTACGCTGGAAGTTCGTCGACTGAGGTATCACAGACCGCCGGGACCGGGACGTTCGCGATCGGCACCTCGCGCATCAGCGGGCGACGAGCCGTATGGGGAGCTGTTCGTGGCGTCGGACCATGAGGCTGTTGACCCACCGTGGCGCTCGCTCGGGGTCGAGGATGATGCTCTTGGTCCGTTCGAGCAGCACGGTGAGCACGCTGCGCGACTCGATGCGGGCCAGGGGTGCGCCGACGCAGTAGTGGATGCCGCGCCCGAATGCCACGTGGTGGCGCGACGCCGGCCGTCGGAGATCGATGTCGTCGGGTCGGTCGAACTCGGCGGCGTCGCGGTTGGCGGCGCCCCAGAGCAACAGGAGCGTGGCGCCGGACGGGATGTCGGTGGCGCCGAGCGTGGTGTCGTTGGGTACGGATCGCATGGAGGCGCGGAACGGCGACTCCAGGCGCAGCGCTTCTTCGACAAACGTCGGGATCTGCTCGGGGTTCTGGCGGAGATGCTCTTGAAGTTCGGCGTCCTCGGCCAGGATGCGGACCGCGTTGCCGAGCAGACTCGTGGTGGACTCACCACCGGCGCTCAACAGGGTGTGCAAGATGATGTTCGCTTCGAGGTCGCCGAACGCCCCGGCGTTCACGCCGCGGGCGACCGCGCCGAGGAGATCGTCACCGGGCTCCTTCTTCGCCGTCGAGAGTTGATGGGCGATCCAGGTCTGAATCTCGCCGGTGCGGCCGATGCATTCGATCAACTCGTCGTAGGTCAGCGTGGAGCCCAACATCGCGGTCGAATCGCAGGCCGCGCGCAAGAGCTGGTCCAGGTCGGCTTCGTGGAAGCCGATGAGGCGGCTGACAATGGTGATCGGTACGACGTTGCCGATCGCGGTCATGAACTCGACGGTCCCGCACTCCAGCGCCCGCGTCGTGCACTCGTTGGCGATGTCGACGACGTCGGTCTCGAGTTCGGCCATGCGCTTGGCGACCAACTCGGGGAACACCGTGGTTCTGTGCATCGCGTGCGCGGGCGGATCGGCGGTAGCGAACGCCTGCACGCGGGCGTCACCGTAGGAGAGGCGGCACGGGAGGCCGGCGTCGTCTCGGTAGAGCAGGCAACTGATGTTCGACGAGAAGTCTTCGACTCGGCCGGTCGCCTCCGTCAACAACTCGAACGTGCTGACCGTGAACAACCCGGTGCCGGGGATCTTCCACACCGGCGCCTCGGCGAGGAGCCGGCGGTAGAACGGATACGGATCGTCGATCACTGTCGAGTCGAGCAACAGCGTCGGAGGAATTCCCTCGGTCATGCGCCGTTCCCTTCCTCGGGAGCGATCCATCTGACGAAAAGCACGCACTCGTCGAGACGCCGACTGCCTTGCGCTCACTCGTGGCGAACAGGTCCCGGGTGATGATCAATCAGCGAAACGTAACTGTGGCCGGCGAACTCGGCCAGCCCCATTCGCGGGAACCCTTGATGAGAAGTTGGAGGCTGTGCGGTGACTGCTGCCGTTGGCCTCGTTCGACGCTGACGTTTGTAGGCTGATCGTGTGGGTGCTCATGCCATTCGTAAGGCGCAAGGTTCCGATGTGCGTGCGCTTGCGACCGCGTTGACGCGGGCGTTCGACGACGACCCGTTGATGACGTGGCTCTTCCCCGATGATGCGGCTCGGCGTCGCAAACTCCCGAGCTTTTTTCGTGCGTTGCTGCGCGCCTCGCTCCCGTTCGGTGAGGTGTACGCAACCGACGACACGCGTTGCGCCGCCATCTGGAACCCGCCCGGCACCTTCCCGATGGATCGGCGCACCGACGCGCGGCTCGGACTGAACACCGCACGGCTCGTAGGATTGCGCATCGCGACGCGCGCCCGCGGCCTGCTGTACGTCGAGGGCCACCATCCCAAGGAACGACACTGGTACCTCCAGATGCTCGGAACTGATCCCGAGCATCAAGGTCGCGGCGAAGGCTCCGCGATCCTGGCCCCGGTCCTCGAACGATGCGACCGCCAGCGCGAACGCGTCTATCTGGAGTCGTCGAAGGAGCGGAACATCCCCTTCTACGCGCGGCACGGGTTCGAAGTCACCGAGGAGATCCACGTGCCCCGCGGCCCCGTCTTGTGGGCTATGTGGCGAGATCCGCACGACACCTGACGGTGCGTTCCAGGCGCGGTTCGAGGCCGCGGTCGCCCTCAATGAGTCGAGCGTGAAGTCGGAGTCGAAGCGAGCGAAGTAGGCCGCACCCTACGGCAGTTGGACGTAGAGGCGCTGCCAGGGACGGTCGTCGACGAGGCGCCAGCGGTGGCCGGTGCCGGCGGTGTCCTCGGCGAGCAGCACGACGCCGGGCTCGACGGTGAACGTCTCGCCGTCGCGCGTCGTGAACTCGAGCGTGCCGGCGAGCGTGATCACGTACTGACGCTGCGGCGCGTCGTGCCAGTCGAGCGCGGAGCCGGGCGGATCCTCCTGGAACCGGACGGGACCGGCCGGCATCCACGCCGACGCCTCGTTGCGACCGGCGGGGTCGAGCGCAACCTCGCCCTGCTCGACGTGTGAGCGTCCGTCGTCACCGGTGAAGAGGCGCACCTGCTTGATCACAGCTCGACTCCCGTCGCCTTCGTATCGCTGCCCGCCAACCATCGAGCGCCCATCGCGGCGAGCTCGCCGTTCGACGCGAGCGTGCGCTGGGCCGAGTTGATCTGTTCGGCCAAGTCGGCGTCGTCGAGCGCGACGGCCATCGCGATCAGCTCCTTCGTGATCCCGGTCTGGACGATGCCGAGGTCCGCCCGGCCGGCGGTGAGATGCCGCATCACCGGCTCGAGCTTCATGAAGCCGCCGATGCGACCGGCCTCGAGGTCGTCGAGCGCGGTGAGGATCTCGTCGTACGCGTAGATCTTCAGGTCGGCGACCTTGCCGGTCTCGTGCAGCTCGCGTGCGACGGGCTCCGACGTGTTGCCCTCCTGAACCCCGACGACGAGGCCGGCCAGGTCGTGGGTGCTGTGCACGTGCGGCGTCTTCGCGACGTTCACGACGAGGCTCTGGCCGGAGCGGACGTACGGATCGCACCAGCGCGCCAACGTCCGCCGGTGGTCCGTGACCGTCGCGCCCGATGCCACGACTTCGAAGGCCTTGCCGAGCTCGCCGAAGATGCCGTCGAAGTCGGCGCCTTCGTAGCGGCGCAGCTCCCAGCGCCTTCCGAGCTGCCGCGCGATCGCCTGCGTGAGCTCGACGTCGAGCCCGGTCGGTTCCGGTCCCGCGACGTCGAACGGTGGATCGGGAAACGCCGAACCCACCCGCAGTACCGATTCCGCCGCCGTCTCCTCGTGCACGGACTCAGCTTGGCTCACCGGGAGGCAGCCTGCGGATCGATCGCGTGACTGAACATCGCTGAAGACCTGCAGCGAATCGGCGGGGCCGAGGCGCCTACGGATCGTACGATGAGGGTGCGCCCCCGTGTCGGATACCGCCACTAGGGCGGGGGTTCGCCGATCACGACCCTGGCGCCGCGAGGGTCGCCTCTGGTCGGGTCGTTGCGGACGCTTGCCAGGCGCGGACCCGTTCGATCAGTGCGGTGGGGCGTTCGATCGTCAGCGCGAGCTGGCCCTGGAATACCAGTCCATGGTCACCGTCGACGGTGACGAGCTGGCCTTCGGCCAGCTCGCGCTCACCGAAGCGCACCCGCTCTCCATCGGTATTGATCGACATGTCGCGGCAGCCGACCACGGTCACGACGCCGAGCTGACGCGCGACCACCGCGGCGTGCGAAGTCCGGGCGCCGAAGGTGGTGACGAGGCCGGCGCACACTGCGAGACCGGCAATGTCGTCGGTCGTCGCGGTGCCTCGCAGGAGGATCACCGAATCACCGCGGCCGGAGAGCTGTCGAGCAGACGCGACGCTCAGAGCCACTCGGCCGGATGCGACACCGCTCCCGGCGCCAAGACCGGACCCGATCGGCTGGACGTTCGTGTCGAGTCGCCCAGTCGAGATCCCGTCGAGGTCGTACCCGTCCAATCGCCCCACGGCGGTGCCCGTGTCGATGAGGCCTTCGTCGACGAGGTCGCACGCGATTCGTAGCGCGGCGAGTGGTGTTCGCTTGGCGCTACGGGTCTGCAGCATCCACAGCACGCCGTCCTCGACGGTGAACTCGAAGTCTTGAGCGTCGGAGAACAAGGCTTCGAGCCGCTTGCGGATCTGTTGGAGCTGGTGAGCGAGCCCGGGGATGGCCGCGATGAGCTCTTCGGCGTTCCCCGCGGTGTGGCGACCGGCCACGATGTCTTCTCCCTGAGCGTTGAGGAGGAAGTCGACGTAGAGGTGGTCTTCTCCTGAGGCTGGGTCTCTCGTGAAGCCGACGCCCGAACCGGAGTTCATCCCCTTGTTGCCGAACACCATGGATTGGACGACCACCGCCGTTCCGGCCCGGTCATCGAGCTTCGCCAACCGCCGGTACTCGACGGCCCGAGGCGCGGACCACGAGCGCAGCACCGTTTCCACGGCGTTCATCAGTTGGTCCATGGGATCTTGCGCGAATGGACGACCGGTGAGCGAGTGGTACGCGTCTTGGAGTTGATCGACGACGATGCGCAGCGCGGCGACCTCGAGCTCGTCCACAGCCGGTACACCCTCGCGTGCCTGCGCATCCGCGATCACGGCACCGAATGGCTCCGATGGGCATCCGTCGACGACTTCGGCGTAGGTCTGGATGAACCTGCGATACGAATCCCAGACGAATGTCGGGTCGCCCGTCGTGCGAAGTAGCCCGGGAAGGGTGGCGTCGTTGAGGCCGATGTTCAGGATCGTGTCGAGCATTCCGGGCATCGAAACCGCGGCACCCGAGCGGACCGACACCAGGAGGGGGCGGCGGCGACCGCCGAAGTTTCGGTTCGTGGCCTGCTCCAGGATCGCCACGCCACGCCGGACCATCCCTTCGACTTCCGAGGGGAGCCTTCGGCCGTTGTCGTCGTAGGAACGACACACATCTGTTGTCAGCACGAATGCGGGCGGCACCGGCAGGCCGCTCTCGCTCATCAGCATCAGGTTGTAGGCCTTGTTGCCAACCTGTTCGACGCTGACGTCGGCGACGCTCGTGTGACCGATGGCCGGGAGGAGAAGCGGCAGCGGAGCAGACGCGGGTCGGTCATTCATCGCGTAATCGCCTCGACGAGGACGCGGTCACGAAGCTGGAGAACCGAACGCATCAGCGCGTCGGTCGAGGCCTCGATGGCGCGGCGAAATGTCATTGGCGACCTGGAGCGTACGAAAGTCCGGAGCGTCGAGGGTGATTGCGGCGCGAGCCGCGCGGTCCGCACGGTCGGCGTCGTGCTCGAGGTCCACGACCCGGTCGATCGCGAGCAGGAGATCCTCGATGTCGTCGGGTCGAGCGTCGTCGAGCACGAGCCGCGCGATTTCGAGCGCCTTGAGGTGTTCCTGCGCAGCGAGCACCGCCAATACGGCGAGGGGCTCCAACACCGGCTGGACGACGGGGGCCCCATCACGGGACAGGAGCGTCAACTGGAACAGGGCCTCCTCGAGCGCGTCGATCGCATCGTCTTGGGTCGTGAGCTGCCGGGCGAGCGCCTCATCACCGGCCGCGCGGCCGGCAAGCGACCGTGTCGCGATGACGATCTGATCCGCGTGATGCTCCCATCGGCTGGCTCGCCGGGAGGCTCGCTCCACGTACTGGACGTCTTCGTCGTCGGTGAGGCTGATGATCGACGTCTGCAGCGCCTGGGCCGCCTCGACCACGAGGCTGCCGTGATCACACGTCGCGTCCAAGATCTGATTCTGGGCGGCGTGGAGGTGGCTGAGCAGCTCCACCCGGAGCTCGTCGCGGATCAAGCGGTGCGACTTGCCCTCGAGGAGACCCATAGCAGTTGCCCGCAGCGCGAACCGAAGGACTTCGACAGTTGCGTCCAGGCCGAGCACGTCGCGCAGCGGCGTGCCGTAGGGCGGTGGCGCCTTCATGGCTTGCTCGGTGGCCGCGAAGATCAGGCGTTCACCGCCGAGCTCGAGGAACGCCCGGTGCCCGCATTCCGCATCGGCTGCCCACCCCAGCAGCATCGTCGCGGTCTTCTTGCCGACGAGCGGGAGCAGCCGTTTGCGTGCCCGGTTCCAATCGATGAGGAAGACGAGCCTCGAACCCAAGTGGGTGAGGTAGGCCGCGAGCGCGTCGCGGTCGGACGCGTCAAACCGGCCCGTCGCCAAGTGGTGCGCTCCCAATCCGACGCCGCCGTCTCGACGTTCCGTTCTCGACCAGTCGACATCGAACGGATCGAGCATGCCTTCGAAGAAGGTCAGCCGAGGAAGGTGGACGTCGGTGTACGTGACGGTGGCGACCAGCCCTTCGACCGCCACCACGAGCACATGGGCCTCGGTCATCCCGATGTCGTTTTGGATGAGCAGACGCGAGCCAACATGCGTCGCCGTCGTTCCGAGACCGGGGTGATCGAACTTCAGTGGGGCGGTTCGATGAAGCCCGGACATGAACGCGGCGATGAGCTCGCGGTCGTCGTGGTGGATGCCGTAGACCGACGCACCTTCGAGGCTCTCGGTGGCGATCTCGGCTTGGAGCCGATTGAGCGCCCGGTGGCCGTCCATGACCAAGAGATGGATCGAATCGCCGACGGCACGGTCAGCCGACGTCGCACGCTCGACGTAGTCGTACCGCACCCGATCACCAGCGAAATCCGGTGCTCGCTCGCGGAGCCGTTCAAGTCGAGCAGGGTCGGGCGACTCCTCAACCTCGGCGACTGCGAACGGCCTGAGCATCTCGCCGACGGCGCCCATCAGCGCATCGTGGACCTCGCTCACGCGTGGCACGACGAACGCGTGGTCGTCATCACTCGGCTCCGACGACTCCACGACTCGGTCGAGCCATTGTTCGTTGATTCCCGCGGCCAGGCGCTCGCCATGGAGCGATGGCGCCGGGCTGTCCGGCAAGCGGGCGCGGGCCGCAGATCCCTGCAGCAGGGTGAGGTAGTACTTGGCGCGATCGTTGGCCTCGAGTGCCTGATTCACCATTGGCGGCAGCACCAGCGCCAGCTCCCCGAGCTCACGCACGACCTCACGCTTCGAGGTCGGACGGCTCGTTGGCGTGCTATCGGTCGCGACATCTGCTCCGAGAACCACGCTCGGGCCTCCTCTCGTCGCGTGGAGGTGCGGTACCGCCAGCCGATGCTTCGCGGGAGCTTGCTTGCTGGCGTCGTTGGGTCGTGATCAGATCACCAATGCCGCATCGTGATCGACCAGCCGTCGCGCGGAACTGATAGTAGGTCGGATTGCTTCTCGCCCGAATCCGCAGCACTTGGCGAGGCCCCGCTCCTTCGCCGCATCACTCATGCACTGCCGATCCCCGACTCGACGAGTTCGAGCAAGCCGGTTGGGAAGCGGTGCTCGATCCACTTGGCGAGGTAGCCGTCCTTGCCCCACTCGTCGAGCCCATCGCGCATTGCTGCGGTGATCACTCGCTCCATTTCGGCGAGAGGTGCGTCGCAGTCGTCCTCCGATCCGCGACGGCTCGACGACGGCGACGTCGTGTTCGATACGAGAACTCCACGAATCCAGAGTGCCCGCTCCACCTGAACACCGAGTAACTGCGTGATGAATTCTCGCTCGGGGATGCTCCTGTTGGAGCAACTGCTCGACGAAGCGGTGGCAGTGATGCACGAGGTTCGCGTGGACCTCGGTCGTCGTCCGCCTCGCCGAGCCGCCTGCGCAAGACCCGTCGGGTCCGGGCCCGGCGTCCGCTGCCGGCGCTGAGATGACACAGATTTGTGTGATCTCAGGTATCTCTGTATGCTCTGGCACATGCCGACCGATGCCGAGCTCACCTTCGCCGACCACATGGGGCGCTTCTACGCGCAGCGGTACGCGTTTGCGCCGATGGTCGGGCGATTGCTCGGCTATCTCGTGGTGTGCGATCCACCCGAACAGAGCATCGGCGAGCTCGCCGAAGCGCTGCTCGCGAGCCGGAGCGCCATCGCCGGCGCAGTGAAGGCCCTGGAGACGATGCGCATCGTCCGACGGAGCCGACCGGCGGGCGAGCGCATGGACCGGATCCGCATCGACATGAGCTCGCCGCAGGCGCTCGGCATGGACCCGTCGGAGTACGAGGACCTCGGCAAGCTGGCGCGGGAGGGCTTGGACCTCCTCCGGGACGCGGCTCCGGCGCGCCGAGCCGTGCTGTTGGAGATGGCGGCGTTCTCGGACTTCCTCGTCGAGCAGATGCCGAAGCTCAAGCAGGAGTGGGAGGCGCGCCGCCGCGAAGTTGATCGCTTCCGTCGACCGGACCCGCAAGACCTCCGGAACCGGAGGAAGACGATGAATGGAACCAGCAACGCCATCGAGGTCAGGAGCGTCGTCAAGGGATATCCCGGAGTGCCGGTGCTGCGCGACGTCTCGTTCACCGTCGGACGGGGGACGGTCTTCGCGTTGCTCGGAGCCAACGGCTCGGGCAAGACGACCATGATCAACATCCTGACCACGTTGATCAACGCCGACGGCGGCACCGCGACCGTCGCCGGCTTCGATGTGGCGAAGGTTCCCTCCAAGGTCCGCGAGCAGATCAGCGTGACCGGACAGTTCGCCGCGGTCGACCACGTGCTCACCGCACGGGAGAACCTGGTCCTGATGGGCGAGTTGCGCCACGTTCCCGACCCGGCGCAGACCGCGGCGGACCTCTTGGACACGTTCGATCTCAACGAGGCCGCCGACCGCCGATTGTCGAGCTTCTCGGGCGGGATGCGGCGCCGGCTCGACATCGCCATGTGCCTGGTGGGCGACTCACCGATCATCTTCTTCGACGAGCCGACCACGGGACTCGACCCCAAGGGGCGGAACGACATGTGGCGCACGATCCGCGAGCTGGTCGAGCACGGCACCACGGTCTTCCTGACCACCCAGTACCTCGACGAGGCCGACCGACTCGCCGACCAGATCGCCATCCTCCGCCGCGGCAGGATCGTGGCGCACGGCACCCCCGACGAGCTGAAGGCCATGGTGCCCGCGGGGCGCCTCGAACTGGAATTCGGCGACGAACAGCAAGCGTCCGCGGCGCAGCGAGCGCTCGGCGAGGAGCACGAAGTCCGCCGGGCCGACTCGAAGCTCTTCGTCGCCACCACGGGCTCGGTGGCCGAGGTGGCCGACATGTTCATCCGGCTCAAGAACCGCGGGATCGAACCGACCGAGTTCTCCACCCAGCTCCCGACGCTGGATGACGTGTTCTTCAAGATCCTCGACGACGAGGAGGGCGAAGAGATGGAGGATCGCCATGCGAACGCTCACTGACACCTGGACGATGGCGAAGCGCAGCCTCCGGCACACGACCCGCAGCGTCGACACGATCATCACGGTCGTCTTGATGCCGATCGCCTTGTTGTTGCTGTTCGTCTACGTGTTCGGCGGCGCCCTCGAAAAGCAGACCGGCTCGATTGACTACGTCGACTTCATCGCGCCCGGGATCATCATCATGACGGTGATGAGCGGCATCGCCTATGCCGCCGTGCGCCTCAGCACTGACCTCCAGCAAGGCATCATCAGCCGCTTCCGGACCATGCCGGTGGCCCCCTCGTCGGTCCTCAGCGGCCAAGCCCTGTCGTCGACGCTGTCGAATCTCTTCTCCTGCGTCCTCGTGATCGCGGTGGCGTTCCTCGTCGGCTTCCGCCCGACCGCCGACCCAGTCGCCCTGCTCGGCTTCTTCGGCCTCCTGACGCTCCTCATCCTGGCCACGAGCTGGCTGGCCATGTTCTTCGCCCTGCTGGCGAAGACACCCGAAGGCGCCGGTGTGTTCAGCTACATCCTGCTGCTGCTGATCTTCATCAGCCCCTCGTTCGTCCCCACGGCCTCGATGAAGCCATGGCTGAGAGGCTTCGCCGAGCACCAGCCGATGACACCGATCATCGAAACGATGCGCTCACTGCTGAACGACGGCACCCCCGGCCACGACCTGTGGGCCGCCCTCGCCTGGATCATCGGCATCCTGATCGTCTCCTACACGCTCGCGCTGCGCGTCTATCGCCACCGCGCACCCGTCACGGCGGCCCAGTAGCACCGCGACCGCAGTCGGAACCACCGAAGAGGCGCCGGGTTCAACGCGTTGGTGCTTCTGAAGATCGGCGCGATCGCGAGTCCCAGCCGAGCGTCGTCCTTCGGCGCGCCGGACCTCGCGGCACTCGTCGGGATCCCGATCGGGCCTGTTCTCACGGTCTGCGGTCGACGAAGACGACGGTCGGGCCGTGCCGGGCCACCGCTCGATCGATGACGGCCGCGGCGTCATCGATCGCTGTCAGCCGTTCCGTGGTGGCGCCGAAGCCCCGCATGATCGCGTCGAGGTCGAGGGCGGGGTCGTCGAAGTCGAGGCCCACGAATCGGGTCGTGGCGAAGTCGCTGCCGGTGAACTGCACCCACAGGTCCTTCAACAGTCGGTACTCGTGGTTCACGAAGCACACGAACACGACCGGGAGATGACGCGCCGCGGCGGTCCAGATCGAGTGGACGGAGAACAGGCTCCCGCCGTCGCCGACGAAGCACACGGGGGGTCGATCGGTGGCGAGCGCGATGCCGACCGACAGCGGCATGGCCCAGCCGAGTGCACCTCCTCGAGGGCTGAAGTGGACGTTGCGGAACCCCATCGCGGTGGCCATCTGCTGCACGAGCTCGTCCTCCGACGAGCCTTCCGTCACGACATGCGTGCCGGCGGTGTCGAACTGCGCCAACACCGCGAGGATCAGTGCGTCTGACGGGTCGCGGCCGGGAGCGGTGTAGGTCGCCCGGAGCGCGTCGAGGTCGGGAGCGACGTCGGCCCCGGTGATCGGAGCGTCGACGTCGACACCGAGCGCACGGGCCAGGCCGTCGAGGCTGGCGCGGATGTCGCCGACGACGGCGATGTCGACCGGCCAGTCGAAGCCGAGCTGCTCGGTCGCCGGGGTGATCTGGATCATCCGCAGCCCGGGTGGGACCGACTGGTCGCCGGTGTAGGTGAAGGTGTCGAGCTTCTCGCCGAGCAGGAGCGCGGTGTCGTAGCCCGAGAGGATCTCGCGCACCTCCTTCGTGGTGGGCGGAAGCGGCCCCTTGAACGTCGGGTGCAGCATGTCGCACACGCCCTGCACGTGGAACGGCGCGGCGTAGATGTCGGCGCCGAGCGCCACCGCGAGATTCGTCATCGCCGGCACCGAGCGGTCCCACCCGACCGCATAGTCCACGACGATCGCGAGCTTCTCGGCCGCCCGAAGGGCCTCGGCGACCTGTGCGATCGATGCGCTCGCAGTGTCGTCGAAGACCTGCGTCGCCTTGAAGGCGATCCGCTCCGTCGAGCCCTGCATGAAGTCCATCGGGACCGAGAGGAACACAGGTCGCGTCGGCTGGAGCCCGGCCTGCACCCAGCATCGCTGCATCGCAACCGTGAGCTCGTCGATGTTGCGCACCTCGTACTGGTACTTGGTCGCCGTCTCGGCCAGCTGTGTGTTCGGACCTCCGAGTACCGGGTTGTGCACGAGGAAGCGGCTGTCCTCGGTGCCGTTCACCACGAACAGCGGCACGCCGCTCAGGTATGCGTTGCGGAGGTTGAACATGCCGCTGGCCAGGCCCGGATAGGTGTGCAGGCTGATCACGGCGGTCTTGCCCGTCGCGAGCGAGTAGCCCGCCGCGATTCCGACCGCGCTCGGTTCGTTCAGCGCGAGCACGTAGATGGCGCTCGAGCCGGCGAGCGCCGCGAGGAATGTCGTCTCAGTGGTACCGGGATTGCCGAACACGTACTCGATGCCGAAGGTCGCGATGAAGTCCTGCACGAGCTGAGCGCCGGTGCGCGTCTCCGTCATGGCGGCATCGTAACGAGCGCGCGCGGTCCCCCGAAGGTGTGCGTCAGCCAGCGCGCATCAGGTGACGGGGACCAGCAGGCGCGACATGGAGTAGATCGTGTTGAGGCTGCTGGTGCCGACACCCGCGTGGCGGAAGCCCATGATCGCCGGCACCGTGCTGTCCTGGTCGTCGCTGGCGAGCACGACGCGCAGACGATGGGCCACGTCGAAGCGGCGGGCGGTGGCGACGAGCGGCACGCGGTAGACCGTCAGGGCGCCGGGCACGACTGCCGCGCTGACGCGGCAGGGAAGCGCCGGCGCGCCAGGGACGCTCTGCGCGTCGTCCACCGTGTGGAGGCTCGCGCGGAGGAACCCGGCGGTGACGTCGACCGGCGTGCCGTCGGGCGCGATGTCCTGAAGCGTGACCAACCATGCCGTGTCGATCGCGGTCGCGGTCGCGTGGAGCTCGAGCTCGAGATCGCCGGCGACGTCGAGCGCGTGCTCGAGCGGCGCAGTCGTCCACTCGAGCATCGAGGGGGGATCGGCTTCGCTCGGCTTCGCCCGGTTGAGGCCCGCGCCGAGCGCCATCAGCGAGCGCGCACCCGCGGGGCCCTCATCGTCGCCGAGAACGCCGTCGGCCCGGAGCGCGAAGCCTCGAAGTTGTGCATCCGGAGGTGGCCACCTCGTGCTGGTGCGCCACCCGTCGGCGCCCGGCATCCAGTAGCGGATCGGGTCGCCGTCGAGGATGCCGGTGTCGCGGCCCTTGAGCCAGTGGTCGTACCAGGCGAGCGCCTCGACGTGGAGGCTCTCCCACGGCCAGGTCAGCCCGAACTCGCCGAGCATCGCGACGCGCACCTCGGGCGCGTTCACGAGCGCCCGGAACGCAGGGAACGTCGATGGCAGGTGCAGGGGCACGTTCTGCCAGTCGCACCCCAGGTAGGTCGGCACCTCGACCCGGTCGAGGAGCGGGACGAGGTCACGCTCGTCCCACCACGCGTCGTGGAGAGGATGCTCGACCGCCATGGCGCGCCACAGGTCGTCCCACGGATGCGGTTCGTGGTGGAGCTTCAGGGCTTCGCGCAGCACTACCACGGATGCTTCACCGTTCATCGTGGCGAACTTGCGGTGCAGCGGCGGAGAGCGAAGCACGTGGCGCGCGGCGTCGACGAGCGCGCTGCGCCAGAACTTGTCGCTTCGGGCCGACGTGAGCCCGACCATGGCGAGAAACGGTGTCACGAAGCTGGCGCTGAACAGCCCGTGGTGCATTGCGGCGTCGTACAGGTCGGTCGTCACCGCGAGGGGGAAGATTGCACGCAGGTGCTGGGGCTGCTCGATCGCCGCCTCGAGCTGCGTCATCGCGAAGTAGCTGATCCCGAGCATTCCGACGTTGCCGTCGCACCACGGCTGCGCCGCCGCCCACTCGACGAGGTCGTGGACGTCGTGGCGCTCCTGCTCGTCGAAGAACCCGAAGGTGCCTCCCGAGCCACCCGTGCCACGAAGGTTCGCGATCACATGGACGTAGCCACGCGGCACCCAGAAGTCGGTGGCACCTGCCTCGATGAAGCCCATGGGTGCCCCGAGGTCCTGGATCTGGCGCGGGTAGGGCGATGCGGAGACGAGCGCGGGGTAGCGACCGTCGTCATCGGGGCGGTGCACGTCGGCCAGGAGCACGGTGCCGTCACGCACCTTCACGATCACGTCTTCTTCGGAGCGCGCGGTGTGCTCGGGCTCCGAGAGATTCCGGTACGCCCGTCCGGTGGTCTGTGGACCGTTGAGCTGACGCTGCCCGGGCTCCGTGCCAGCGACCCTCGCCATGTGTGCACGCTAGAAGGACGGCCGCGTCAGGACCAAGCCGTGACCGCTCCGGGGAACGCCTGGCGTCACGCCCACTCGCCCAGCCCCCGGCCCGGGTCTCGCGCGGCACGGCTCGGACGGGTAGCGAGCTCGGGTGCGGGAGTCCGTCTGGCCGGGTGGTCGGGTACGGGACGAGGCGCTTCCGGATCGCCTTCGACGCGGTCCTGCCCGTACTCGCGGCGATCGCGCTCGACGCGACCTGGGCCCGGCACCGGCGGCGCGGCTCCGCCGACGGCCGACGGAGGACTGCGCCCGCCGGGTCGCCCGAGGGGTGAGGCGGCCGGCCTCTCAGGGATGCGTCGCGGTGGCCGGCGGCGAGCGGCTCGGCGCCCTCGGGGCCGCCCGAAACGTCCGTATCCTCCTGTTGCCAGAGTGACCCAGGTGCTACAGCGGGAGCCTCCCGAGGTCGAAACACGGGACATGCGACTCCGTTCGTTGACGGTCTCGGCGCTCGTGGCCGCGTTCGCGCTCGCCGCCGCGGCCTGCGGTGGGGGGAGCGGCGATGGGGCGGAGACGACGACGGCCGCGGGCACCGCCGAGCGGGGAGGCTCGGTCACGTACGCGCTCGACGGCAAGACCACGAGCTTCTGCATGCCGAGCGCGGCAGCTCGCGCTCGCCGGGACGATGATCGCGGGTGCGGTCTACGACACGCTGACGGTTCCGACGCGCGACCCGTTGAAGTACGCCCCGTACCTGGCGAAGGACGTCGAGCCGAACTCGACCTACGACCAGTGGACGATCACACTTCGTCCGGGGGTCACGTTCCAAGACGGGACACCGGTCGACGCCGCGGCCGTGAAGCAGAACATCGACGCCTGGCGCAAGGGCACCGTCCTCCAGTTCATGTACGGCAACATCGCCGACGTGACGACTCCGGACGACACGACGGTCGTCGTCACGATGAAGACGCCGTGGGTCGCGTTTCCGGCCTGGCTCTGGAACATCGGCCGGGTCGGCATCGCCGCACCCGCGCAGCTCGACGCGGGCGCGTCTTGCGCCACGAAGCTGATCGGATCGGGACCGTTCGAGGTGACGCGCTTCGACCCGTCCACCGGTGACGTCGCGACCGAGCGGAACCCCAGCTACTGGCGTGCGGGCTTCCCGTACCTGGACCACTTGAACTTCAAGATCCAGCAGGGTTCGGACAACCGCGTGAACGGGCTGGAGGGAGGCCAGTTCGACATCATGTCGGACTCCAGCGGCACCGGCTACGAGACCGTGAAGACCTTCCCGAACATCACGAGCCACGTGGCGCCCGCCGGCCGGCGCGAGCTCGGGATGGTGCTCCTCAACGTGACCCATCCGCCGCTGAACGACCTCGCGATCCGGAAGGCGATCGTCGAGGGGACCGACCGTGAGGCGTTGAACGAGATCGCGAACAAGGGCAGCTTCACGCTCACCGACCAGGTCCTCGACGAGGGCGTCCCGGGGCACCTCGCGCACGCCGGGTTCCCGAAGTACGACCCCAAGGCCGCCAAGAAGGACGTCGCCGCGTGGAAGCGCGCGCACGGTGGGAAGACGCCGACCTTCAGCCTGCAGTCACCGGCGGACGAGATGAACAAGGCGCTCGCACAGGAGATCAAGCGCCAGCTCGCCCAGGTCGGCATCACGGTCGACCTCCCCGCGCCGGTCGACCAGGCCACGATCATCAGCCAGGCGATCGGCGACCAGGTCGACGCGTTCATCTGGCGCAACTACGCGGGTGGCGATCCCGACTCCCTGTACCCGTGGTTCGAGAGCGGGTCGCTCGTCAACTTCAACAAGATCGACGACCCGAAGGTGGACGCCGCGCTCGCGGCCGGGCGGGCCGAGCACGACGAGAGCAAGCGCACCGCGATCTACGAAGATCTGAACCGACGTCTCTCGTCGCAGGCGTACAACCTCTACACCTGGTACGTGAGCTGGTACGTGGCCGAGCAGAGCGACGTGAAGGGGGTCCTCGGACCGAACCTCCCCGATGCGACCGGCAGGCCGGGCAAGCAGAAGCCGGTGGACGTGCTGGCCGGCTACCACCAGGTGCTGGGGATCTGGCTCGACCGTTAGACCTGCGGTCGCTCTGGGCGACCTGCCCGTCGGCACGCCATGATGTCGCCACCGTCGAGAGAGGTGGGTTCATGAGCCGTGCAGACGAGTGGCGTGAGCAGGGCAGCTGGTTCTCCTGGGCCCCGCCGGGCGTCGAAGCGGCCGAGGTCCAGGTCTTCCACGTCGAGCTCGGTGACCCGGGGGCGCCGCCGCTCGTGCTGGTGCACGGCTTCCCGACGAGCAGCGTCGACTGGTTCGAGGTCGGTACCCGGCTGAGCGACCGGTACCGCGTCTGCGCGATGGACTTCCCCGGCTACGGCTTCTCCGACAAGCCGCGTGGCTGGGGCTACAGCCTCCAGCGCGACGCCGAGCTGCTGGAGCACTACGTGGCCGAGGTGCTCGGTCTCCAGTCGATGACCATGCTCGCCCACGACCGCGGCTCCAGCGTCGCGATGATCCATACGACGGGCAGAACGTCGCGGGTCGCGCTCGAGCACCTGTTCCTGACCAACGCGAACATCTTCCTGCCCTTGTCGGTGCTCACCCAGTTCCAGCGGATCGTGCTCGATCCGGCGACCGGCCCCGCGCTGCTCGCGCAGGCGACGCCCGAACAGCTCGCCGCGGGCATGGGCCAGGCGACGTACACACCGCCGCGCGGCCCCGAGGATCCCGAGGTGCAGGCGCTGGCGGCGATCTTCTCGCACGACGGCGGGGTCGAGATCCTGCACGAGACGATCCAGTACCTGGTCGAGCGCTCTCAGGACGAGGACTCCTGGCTGGAGGCGCTCGCCGCCTCGGAGATCCCGACGACGTTCGTCTGGGGTGTCTACGACACCGTGTCGCCACCGTGGGTCGTGAGCTACGTCTGGAACCGGTACATGGCGAGCAAGCCCGGGCGGAACTCGCTCTACTTCATCCCCGACGCGAACCACTATCTGCAGAACGACCGGCCCGACGCGCTCGTCGAGACCTTCCTGCACGCGCTCGGAGCACCCGACGACGTGCAACCGGGTCCGATCGCGCCGCGGCTCGCGGCGCCCTTGCTGGTGGACCGCTCGCGCTCGGAGCTCCCGCGAGCGGCGGATGTGCTGTCGCACCCCGCGGGATGAGTGCGCCATCGGCGCCGCAGTCCGGGCCCGTCACGCGGGCGCGGACCACCGGGGCACGCGAGACTCCGTCCGTGGCCGAGCTCACCCGCCTCGACAGCACCGCGCCGGTCGAGGACATCTCGCAGGCGCTGTCCCGCGACGGCGCCGTCATCGTCGAGGACGTCCTCGACGCGGACGTGCTCGGCCGGTTCAACGCGGAGCTCGACCCGTTGCTCGACGGGGCTCGACCCGAGGACGATGGCAGGTTCCTCAACGACACGATCGCCTGGTTCTTCGGGCGGCAGACGCGCCACGTCACCGGCGTCGCGGGCAAGTCGCCGATCTTCGCCAACGAGATCCTGCCCCACCCGCTCTTCGGAGCCACGTGCGACGCCATCCTCGGCCCCAGCTGCGCGCGCTACCAGCTCAACATCGCGCACGTGCTCGACCGCGGCCCCGGCGCCGAACGGCAGTACCTGCACCGCGACCAGGACGTCTGGATCCACCTGCCGAAGCCGCACCCCGAGGTCCAACTGGCCTCGGTGATCGCGCTCGTCGAGTTCACCGTGGACAACGGTGCGACGTGCGTCGCGCCGGGGAGCAACCACTGGCCGGTGGGGCGACAGCCGACCGACGACGAGCTGGTGGCGGCCGAGATGCATGCGGGGTCGGCCGTGATCTACCTCGGGTCGACGCTCCATGCCGGGGGCGCGAACGTCACCGCGGCCGAGCGGCGCCGGGGCATGCACCTCAGCTACTGCCTCGGCTGGTTGCGCACCGAGGAGAACCAGTACCTCGCGGTGCCGCTCGACGCGGTGCGCGCGATGCCGCGCCGGTCCCAGGAGCTGCTCGGCTACTCGGCCCACGACGCGATCACCGACGGCGGCGGCTACCTCGGCGCGGTCGAGCTCCAGGACCCGGTCCAGCTCCTCGCCGACGGGTCGCTCTGAGGCCTCGCCGACCCCCCGGTGCGGGCGCCGCGCACCGGTCGTAGCCTCCTGGTGTGACGCTCACGGTCGAGGACATCACCGTTCGGTGCCGGGCGGCGCTGGACGAGCACTCGCCCGCGCTCGCGGTGCGCGACGTCCTCGACGAGCTCGTCGCCGATCCGAACGCCCTCGAGCGGACGCTCGGGCGCGTGGAGCTCGGTGGGATCACGACGGTCCACCACGCGCCCGACCTCACGATCCTGCGCGTCGCGTGGACCCCGGGCATGGCGCTGTACCCGCACGACCACCGGATGTGGGCGGTCATCGGTATGTACGGCGGCGAGGAGGACAACGCGTTCTACCGCCGTGCCGCGCCGGGACTGGAACCGGCGGGTGGTCGGGAGCTGCCCGCCGGTGACGTGCTCGTGCTCGGTGACGATGTCATTCACTCGGTCGCGAACTCACGAAGCGAGCTCGCGGTTGCGCTTCACGTGTACGGCGGCGACTTCTTCTCCGTCGAGCGCTCCGAGTGGGACTTCGACACCTACGAGGAGCGTCCACGTGACCTGGAGCGCACGCGCCGTCTGTTCGACGAGGCGAACGCGCGCTGGCGCGACCAGGCCTGAGCGAGGGGCCGTGGTCGCGCGGCGTGACCCTCGGCACACCTCGTCGGATCCTGAACCCGGAGTGACGCCCGGCTCGTAGTGCTCCGTGAGTTGGCGCGACCAGCGCAGCCACGAGGGAGAGGAGCCGCGATGTTCAACGAGGCACACGCCCGTGCCGCGCTCGCCGAACGGGCGCACGCCCGGGACGTCGCGCTGCGACATCTCGAGCCGGTGCACCGTTCCGAGCGGAAGCGGGCCCGACCGAGCGTCATCCCTGCCTTCCTGACCCGGTGGTTCGGTCAGCGGGCGCTGGTCGACGAGCGCATCACCGCGCTCGTGCCGGTCCCGGTCGTGGCAGTCGACATCGCCGAGGGTCGCCGGGCCGTGCCGGCCGAGTGATCCGCCTCGGTCCGCCGGGCGAAGAACCGTCAGCACCTGCGGACGGGCGGAACGGAGGACCGGTGGCCGACGACATGACGATGATGTGGGACGAGGTGGCCGACATCGGGCTGCTGCTGCACGAGCTCGACGACGAGAGCTTCGACCGACCGAGCCTCTGCGAGGACTGGGCGGTGCGCGACGTCCTCGGCCACATGAGCGTCGGCCACACGACGCCGCTGCCGGAGATGGTGGTGCGCATCGGCAGGTACGGGTTCAACGTCACGAAGGCCTCGTTCACCGAGTCGCAGCGGTTCGCCGCGGGCAAGAGCCCGGCCGAGCTCCGGGAGTTCTGGGACACCGTCATGGTCGCCCAGCACCCCCGCAAGGGGATCTCGAAGATGATCCCGGCGGATGCCGGGTTCCTCGACCACCTGGTGCACCACCAGGACATCCGGCGGCCCCTCGGCGCGCACCGGCACGTTCCCGAAGCGCGGCTGGTGCGGGCGCTGGAGCTCACTGCGACCGTCGGCAACAAGATGTTCAACCCGAAGCAGACGGTGGCCGAGCTGCGGCTCGAATCGACTGACGTGCCGTGGTCGTCCGGCGCCGGTCCGCTGGTCCGTGGTCCCGGAGAGGCGATCGTGATGGCTGGCGCGGGACGCCGGGTCGCGCTCGAAGACCTCGGCGGCGACGGGGTCGCGGTCCTGCGGGAGCGCCTCGGGGGTTGATCACCGGCGGGCCCACACCGCTTGACTTCGAGCGTGCTCGAAGTCATACGTGTCGGTGAGCGGCTGGCTGCGCTGTAGGCCCACAGTACGGCAGGGTCTCGACGGGCCCGTGCGGGCGGACGACGATCTCTAGTGTGGGCGGCGTGATCCGAACCCATGACGACGAGGGCATCCGCCTCCTCACCCTCGATCGGCCCGAAGCGCTCAACGCGTTCGACTCGGCGCTGTATCGCGATGCCGGGACCGAGATCGAAGCCGCCCGCACCGACGACGCGGTACGCGTCGTGGTCCTCACCGGAGCCGGTCGGGCGTTCTCCGCGGGCCAGGACCTGAAGGAGCTCGAGCGCCTTGCCGCGGGAGAGCAGATCGAATCCGGCTTCCCGGTGCTGCTCGACGCGCTCTGCACCTTCGACAAGCCGATCGTCGCCGCGGTCAACGGCGTCGCGGTCGGGATCGGGTTCACGATGCTGGCCCACTGCGACCTCGTCATCGCGGCCGAGTCGGCGCGCTTCCGCACGCCGTTCGCGAGCCTCGGCGTCGCCCCCGAGGCGGCGAGCAGCTACCTGTTCCCGTTGCGCATGGGCTGGCAGCGGGCGGCGCGTGTCCTCTTCACCGATGCCTGGCTGAGCGCCGGGGAAGCTGTCGAACACGGGATCGCGCTCGAGCAGTGCCCGGACGGCGAGGTCCTGCCCCGCGCGCTCGAGCTGGCGCGGACCATCGCGGCGGCTCCGCTCGGGTCGCTCCGCGCGATCAAGTCCACGATGCTGGCCGGCCACGCCGACGCGGTCGCCGCGGCGCGGGCGCGTGAGGACACGGCGTTCGCGCAGCTCCTCGGCTTCGCCGCGCCTTCGTCCTAGCGCAGAGACCCGGAGCTCGAGGAGCTGCCGGCGTTCGAACCGGATGTGACGGGGTCAGCCGCCCCAGCGCACCTGGTACTCGTCCTTCCACCACTCGCCCCGGCGCAGGTCCTCGGGGGTGGTGACGAGCGACGGGTCCTGGCCCAGGTCCGCCGGTGTCGGGCCGACCTTCTCGCTGACCGGCCGGAGCGCGTCGACGTCGAAGCCGTAGCAGCGCGCCGCGGTCTCACCCAGCATCTTGCGGGTGTCGCCGACCGGCACGTCGCCGAAGTCCTTGCGGAGCCGCTCGACGGTGTGCGGCCAGGTCCCCTCGGGGTGCGGGTAGTCCGTGCCCCACATGACCGTGTCGCAGCCGATCGAGTGACGCCGGCGGATCTCCTCCTTCGACATGGTGGACGCGCCGACGAAGATGTTCTCGCCGAAGTAGTCCGACGGCAGCTTCGACAGGATCCCCTTCATCAGCGCAGCCATCTTCTTCGTCGTGTGGCCGCCGCCGAAGTACTGGTCCCACTTCCACTTCATGTCGGCGACCCAGTAGCTCGCGCCCTCGGTCACCACGAACTTGAGCCCCGGGTGCCGCTCGAACGCGCCGCTGAACAGCAGATGCGCGATCGGCCGGTGGGTCCAGAAGACGACCTCGGCGAGGTAGATGCCGATGAACTCGTTCATCTCCTCTCGCGGCGCCTCACCCGAGTGCGTGTGCACCGGGAGGTTCGCGGCCTCGCAGGCGGCCCACACCGGGTCGTACGACGGGTCGTTGTACGGCGTGCGGTCACGCCACATCGTCGGGATCATGATTCCGCGGATCCCGGGTTTCGCAGCCAGCCACTCGATCTCGGCGACGGAGCGCTCGACGCCGTGGCAGATCGGCACGAGCCCGACGCCGCCGCGCCGGGTCGGGCTGGTCGCGCAGAGCTCGACGAGGAACCGGTTGTGGGCGCGAGCGCCGGCGAACGCGAGCTCGGGATCCTCGATCATCCCGGCCGAGAGGCCGGCGCCGAACGGCGGCGACTCCATACCGGTGATCGCGTCCGCATCCGGGAAGATCACCTCGGCCGCGACCCCGTCCGCATTCATCTCCTTGTCGCGCTGGTCGGCGTCGAACGCGCCCCGAAGGCCCTCGGCGTGCTCGGTCTCCCAGTCGTTGATGTAGTCGTAGTTGAGCTTCATCTGCTCGTCGCGCTGCTCGTGGCGCTCGGCGATGAACTCGTCGAACGCGGCGTGGTGCCTCGACTCGAGGTAGGGCCGGTACTCCTCGCACGGCAGCCCGGCGTGCGCGTCGGCGGAGATGACGACGTAGCGGTCCGACATGGGTTCAACCCTCCTGTGGTCCGAGGACCGAGAGGTCGTCGTAGCGCTGGTGCACGAATGGCAGCAGCCAGTCCGACGGGACGCGCTCGACGACCTCGGCCTCCTGCGTCGTGGTGACCTCGGCGAGCTCCATCGACAGGATCCGGCGGATCGGGACGTCGCCGAGCGGGTCGACGGGGGAGCCGTCGAGCGTGAGCGTCCCGTCGACGGCACGGCCTCCGCGGGCCTCCTCGTGCCGACGGACGTGGACGAGCGCGGGCTCGGTGTCGAAGCCCTTGCCGTCGGGCGACGGGCTGCACTTGAAGTAGAAGTCGACTTTGTCCTTGGGCGCGATCTCGATCGCGGCGCCCAGCGCGCCGGTGCACTCGGCCAGGGTGAATCCCATGCGCTCGAAGCGGCCCCGCACCGACGTGTCGTTCGCCTCGACGGTGACCGCGCCGATCTTCTTCGGCTCGCCGAACGTCTCGCGGCCGCCGACCGTCGCCTGCTCGGTCGTCATCGGCATGAAGAGGGGGTACTCGCCCTCCACCCTGCCGTGCCGCGCGCGCACACCGAACCAGCCGGCGCCGAACACTGGCATGCCCCCCATGCTCACCGTCGCGAACCGGATGCGGGCGACGGGGTCCGCCGGTTCGAGTGGCTGCGGGAGGACGGCCTTCACCACCTCGGGGTCGGTCTCGAACACCACGGTCAACGCGGTCGACCAGATCGGTGTGCTCACCGCCTCGATCTCGCGGCTGCGCTGCTGCTCCGGCGGCCGGGCGCCGTAACGGATCGTGGTCATGTGCTCCCCCTCGTTGCGCGTCGGGCGCGTGTCACCAGGCCTTGATGACTTGCTCGGCGTCGAATGCGTTGCAGGTCGAGTCGGTCGGGTAGTCGGCCGGGTCGAGCGGCTCGCGGCACGGCGTCCACCGTCGGGCCGATCCGGTCACCGATCTGCCGGAGTGCCGCGAGGTCGAAACGGTAGACCTCGGCCGGCGTCGTCTCGACCATCATCCGGGTCTCTTCCGGCGTGCAGTCGGCGAACGCGGCGCGCAGCGCCTCGGTGGTGTACGGGTAGCTGCCCTCGGAGTGCGGGTAGTCCGCACCCCACATCATCCGGTCGACGCCGATCTCGTGGCGCAGGGGGCTCTCCGACGGCCGGAGGAAGCTCGCGCCGACCCAGAAGTTGCGCCGGAAGTACTCGCTCGGCGTCATCGACATGTCCTTGGCGACCGCACCGAAGAACACGGTCTCCGCCGCGCCGCCCATGGTCATGCGCCGGTGGAACCAGTCGAGCGTCTCGAGCCCACGCGGGATCCACGCCGCACCCTGCTCGGTGAGGACGACGCGCAGCCGGGGGTGGCGCTCGAGCACGCCGCCGAAGATGAGGTGCCAGACCGGGCGGTGCGCGAACCACGCGAGCTCGACGAGCATGATCGCCCGCGCCGCCTCGTGCTCGCCGAAGTCCGGGAGCCCGCTGCCCGCGTGCACGTTGCAGATGACGTCGAGCTCCTCGCAGAGCGACCACAGCGGCTCGTAGTGGGGGTCCCACAGCGGCGGCAACGCCGAGTTCGGCGCGACGTTGGGCAGGAGGATCCCGCCGAAGACGTCCACGTGCTCGTGGGCCCAACGGATCTCGTCGAGGGCGGCGTCGAGGTCGTTGAGGAAGATCTGCACGCACCCGGCGCGCCGTTCCGGCGCCGCCGCGCAGAAGTCGGCGAGCCAGCGGTTGTGGGCCTGCACCCCGGCCCACCGGCGCTCGTAGTCCTCGGCGGTCGGCTCGAGCGCGGTCAGGTTGCCCTGGGCGAAGAACGGCGGGACGGTGTTCGGGAACAGGACCTCGGCGACGACACCCTGCGACTCGGTCTCCTCCAGGCGCCGCTCGCTGTCCCAGTTGCGGTACGCGGTCGGCGCGAGCAGGTCGGCGAAGGGGTTCACGTACGCGTCGGCCCACGCGTCGAACTCGTCGTGCCAGCGAGCGGCCAGGTACGGCTTGTAGTCGCGCAGCGCGGCGCCGGCGTGACCGTCGACGGAGACCACCGTGTAGCGGTCCGTCGAGACGAGCTCGGTCGTGGCCATCGCTTCCCCCCGGGGCTCGATGCACGAGACCAACACCTCACGATACGGCGGCCCGATCGGAGGCGCACGTTGCGAGCCCACCGCGGCCCGACCAAGATGCGCCCGCACTCGACGAATCGGGGGGATGGCGCGCATGCAGGACATCGCGGGCAGGGTCGCTGTGGTCACCGGCGGCGCCAACGGCATCGGGCGCGGCATCGTCGAGGCGCTCCTCGAGGCCGGCGCGCGGGTGGTGATCGCCGACATCGAGCAGCCGGTGCTCGACGCGACACTCGAGGACCTCTCCGATCGGGGCGAGGTCTCCGGCATCCGCACCGACGTCTCGGACCCGGCGTCGGTGGACGCGCTCGCTGCCGCGGTGTTCGATCGGTACGGCACCTGTCACCTGCTGTTCAACAACGCGGGGGTCACCTCCGGCGGAGGCGGGTTGCCCTGGGAGCAGGAGCCGAACGACTGGCGCTGGTGCTTCGGCGTCAACGTCTTCGGAGTCGCCAACTGCGTGCACGCGTTCGTGCCCCGCATGATCGGGACCGGTGACCCGGGCGTGGTCGTCAACACCTCCTCGGGCGATGGTGGGATCGCGCCGGTCCCCTACGCGGCGGTGTACGCATCGAGCAAGGCGGCGGTCAGCTGCTTCACCGAGGCGCTGGCGCACCAGCTGCGCGACACCGGGACCAGCCTGCGGGCATCGGTCTTCTACCCGTCGGGCGGTCTGCTGGACACCGGGCTCTGGACCGCGCCGCGCAACCGTCCGCCGGAGCTCGCCCGCGAGGAGGAGCGTGCGCCGGGCCCGGTCGTGACCTTCGAGGAGTTCCGGGAACGCCTCGCCGCCGCGGGCAAACCCGCCGACGTGGTCGACCTCCTCGAGCTCGGCCGGTTCGTGGTCGCCGAGGTGCGGCGGGGCAGCTTCGTGATCGGCCGGGACCTGGACGACGCCGGGGTCCTGCTGCACGCCCGGGCCGACGCGATCGCCGAGGGCCGCCTCCCGCCCCACCACGATCTCTGAGCCCGAGCCCCGGAGCTTCGGCGCCTCGGCGCAGAGGCCGAGGATTGAGCACCGCAGATCCTGAGCAGACTTCCGAACGTCACCGGGTGTCGAGCCGTACGGAAGCGGGGTGTGAGCGTCGTGACCGATCTCGGACGCCCTGATCGTCGGTGGTGGTGGGAGGACGGCCCCGACTCGCTCCCGGTCGAGCGCACCCTCACCTGCTCGGTCGCGACCCACGAGCCGGACTCCATGGTCGTGTCCGTGCGCGGCAACCTCAACATGCGGTCGGCGCCGGAGCTCCGGCACCGGCTCCTCGAGCTGTTCGGTCAGCCGGTGAAGGTGATGGTCCTGGATGTGGACGCGTTGGCGTTCATGGATAATTCGGGCGCCGCGCTGCTGCTCACGGCCCGCAAGGACGCCGAGGATCGGGGCGTGATGCTGCAGGTGACGCTGGGCTCGGCCCGGTCGTCGCGTGCGCTCGAGCTGGCGGAGTCGGCGCGACCGGTCAACGGCGCGATCCGTCCGAACTGACGCCGACGCGACCTGCAGCGGGTCAGGCGCCGGGCTTCCAGATCATGAGCACGAGGATCGCCACGAGCAGCAGGTGGAGGAACGTGGACGAGATGCCGAGGATCTTGCCGTGGCGCTCCATCTCTGCGACCTGCGGCGGGGGGCCCGGAGGCGCGTCCGCGGGCGGCGGCCCGGCGGCGACGAGCTCGGCTGCGAGGTCGCGAATTCGCCTCGCGTTCGGGAACAGCACGGCGTGCGACACCGCCACACCGACGACGTAGAGGATCAGCGCCAGGATCACCCACGACTGCGAGAACTTCCACGCCTTGTCGCTCATGAGCACGAGCGCGATGCCGAGCACGAAGACCGCGTAGATGAAGTACTCGCCGACCTGCGACACGGCGAGGTTGGCCTCCGTGATCGCGAGCCCGCCCGGGCCGGGGCGGCGCTTGGACTCGCGCCCGTACAACCCGTTGAGGAAGACGGTGCCGAAGCCCACGATCGCGCACAGGATGTGAAGGAGCAGCACGATCTTGTACCCGGTGCTGTCGATGCCCATGGAGTCCCTTCGTGTCGGCCGGGCGCATCCTAGGGGGCGGTGGGTACTCTGCAGAGGAAGCCACCTTCTCGCCACGCCAGGAGCGACCACCATGCGCACGCCGATCTGCGACGAGCTCGGCATCGAGTTCCCGATCTTCGCCTTCACCCACTGCCGGGACGTCGTCGTCGCGGTCAGCAAGGCCGGCGGGTTCGGGGTGCTGGGTGCGGTCGGTTTCAGCCCCGAGCAGCTCGAGATCGAGCTCGACTGGATCGACGAGCACATCGGCGACCGCCCGTACGGCGTCGACATCGTCATTCCGAACAAGTACGAGGGCATGGACGCGGACATGTCGACCGAGGAGCTCACGAAGATGCTCCAGGACATGGTCCCGGAGGCCCACCTCGACTTCGCCCGGAAGCTCCTGAACGACCACGGCGTGCCGACGCCCGAGGGCGAGGACAACTCGCTGAAGCTGTTGGGCTGGACCGAGGCGACGGCGACGCCGCAGGTCGAGATCGCGCTGCGGCACGAGAAGATGACGTTGATCGCGAACGCGCTGGGGACCCCGCCGCCGGACATGATCCAGCACATCCACGCCGCGGGTCGCAAGGTCGCCGCGCTCTGCGGCTCGCCGTACCAGGCCCGCAAGCACGCCGACGCCGACGTCGACATCATCATCGCCCAGGGCGGCGAGGGCGGTGGCCACTGCGGCGAGGTCGGCTCGATCGTGCTGTGGCCCCAGGTGGTCAGGGCGGTCGCGCCGCTGACCGGTGCTGGCGGCCGGCGGGATCGGCAGCGGCGAGCAGATCGCGGCTGCGCTCGCGCTCGGATGCCAGGGGGCGTGGTCGGGCTCGCAGTGGTTGATGGTCGAGGAGTCCGAGAACACACCGGTGCAGCAGGACACGTACGTCCAGGCGACATCGCGCGACACGGTGCGGAGCCGCTCGTTCACGGGGAAGCCGTGCCGCATGCTCCGCAACGACTGGACCGAGGCGTGGGAGAACCCGCAGAACCCGGACCCGCTCGGCATGCCGCTGCAGTACATGGTCTCGGGCATGGCGGTCGCCGCGACCCACCGCTACCCCGACCAGTCGGTCGACGTCGCGTTCAACCCGGTCGGACAGGTCGTCGGGCAGTTCGAGCGGGTCGAGAAGACCGCGGCCGTGATCCAGCGCTGGGTGGAGGAGTACCTCGAGGCGGTCGAGCGGTTGAACTCGCTCAATGCCGCCGCCGGCGTCTGACCCCGTCACCTCTTCTCGGCACGCTCAACCACACGTGATGTGGTCCAGCGTGCCGAGAACGGGAGGGGGAGCGGGCAGGCTGGGCCAGTGGACCTCGCCATCGTCGCGGTCGCGCTGGTCGGCGCTCTCAGGTCCTGATCAGGCGGTGTCCATGGACCACGCGCGACCGAACCAGCGCCGGATCCGCTCGGTGCCGAACTCGACCTTGTTCGCGGCCAGCTCGGGTGACGGGCCGTGCAGGGTCCCGACCGGGGCCTGCCCGCTCCGGAACGTCACTTCGACGGTCGCGACCCGGTGGTCGCCGAACTCGAGGTAGCAGACCCCGCGACCGTCGTACTCGGTGGAGCCGATCCGGTCGCGGACGGCGGCGATGATGTGCTCGGCCGCGACGATGCCCTGACCCTCCGCGAACACACCGGCCTTCGGCGTCCCGACGCTGGTGACGTCGCCGACCGCGTACACCCCGGGGAACCGCGTCGCGAGGGTCAGCGGGTCGACGGGGATCCAGCCGTCCACCGTCATGCCCGACGCTGCGACCACCGCGGGAGCTCGGTGCACCGGCACGCCGAGGAACAGGTCGTAGGGCATCTCGGCACCGTCCGCGAGCAGGAGCACCTTCCGGTCCGGGTCGAGCCCGCGCACGAGGGTCTGCGGGTGCCACTCGATGCCGCGCTCCTCGAACGCGACGAGCAGCGCCTCCGATGCCGCGGGCGACGGTGGGATCGGCAGCGGCAGCGGCATGACGAGCGCGACCTCCGACCGGTCCCGGACGCCGTGTTCTCGGAGGTGGTCGTGCACGAGGAGTACGGCCTCGCTCGGCGCGGGCGGGCACTTGAACGGCGTCGACATGACGCCCACGACGACCCGGCCGCCCGGGAAGCTCGCGAGCACGTCGCGCAGCGCGAACGCGCCGGGCACGGTGTAGAACTCGTGGCCGCCCGCGACGAGCCCCGGCGTCTCCTCGGGATGCAGGTCGGCACCCAGCGCGACGACGAGGTAGTCGGCGTCGAACGTGCCGGCGTCGGTCTCGACGCGTTTCGCCTCGGGATCGATCGAGCGGATCGTGGCCTGCACGAACCGGACGCCCGGCTTCACGATGTCCCCGTAGGGATGGCGCACCGCGGCGGCCGTGGTCCTCCCGAACATCACGTCGAGCTTCGAGAACCCGAAGACGAACTCGTCGCTCTGGTCGATCAGGACGATCTCGACGTCGTCGCCGAGCGCCTCGGACAGCCTGGTGGTGATCTCGAGTCCGCCGAAGCCTGCACCCAGCACGAGGATCTTCACGGGCCGCAGAGTACCCGGCGCCCTGCCGGCGGGACCCAGGGCGCGCTCCGGGGTGGATGCCCACCTCCCCGACGACCCGGGCCGCTCCCGCCGTCGGCGAAATACGGGCATCTGCCCAATGCGCAAGGGCCGCGGCTCGGGGACCCTGACGGCAGCACGATTGCCGAGCAGAGAGGAAGCGCCGTGCGCGAGCGGCTTGCCGTCCCGACCGGTCGAGTGATCACACCGCTCACCACCTTCGTGATGGCCGGGGTCCTGGCCGAGATGGCGCCAAGGGTTCAGTGGATGCACAGCTCCGTCACCGACGACAAGATCTATTGCGTCTACGTCGCGGATGATGCCGACGCGGTGCGCGAGCACGCGAAGCGGGGCGGGTTCCCGGCCGACTCGGTCGCGGCAGTGCGCTCGACGATCGATCCGACGACGGGGGAGCCGGCGTAGCTCAGGCGTCCTCGGGGATCTTGTCCCACCACTGGCACCACCACTGCGCGCCGACGAGGATCCGCAGCTTCGGGTGCCAGCAGTACGAGATGTCGGCGGTGTTCTCCAGGTAGTAGAGGCAGTTCTCGCACCGCTCGTCGCCGGACGGGTGGCCCGTCAGCACTGCGTTGGAGGAGAGGTGACGCAGCTCGATCGAGAGCTTCTCGTCGATCTCCTTGGGCTCCGGATCCGGGATGGTGTATTCGGCCATGGCGGAAATCTACCGGCGCGCCAGCAGGGAACCGGGCTCCGGAGCGCGGCGGCGGGTTCGGAGGACCTGCCTGACGTGACCGATGCCAGGCATCGGACGTTTGGCGGGGTCATGCACCGGATAGATCCCGGTCATGTTGAACGCGCTGGCCGAACGGCTCGCCCTGGATCACGAGCGGGAGGCCCACGGCGGGCTCCGCACCCGGGTGAGCGATCACGGCGACGTGCTCGACGTGCGGGGGGAGCTCGACATGGCGAGCGTGCCGCAGTTCGACGCGGCGATCCGGCTGCTGATGTCGACCCCGCGGACGAAGCTGGCGGTGAACCTGTCCGGGGTGACGTTCATCGACTCCTCGGGACTCGGCGCCCTGCTTCGCGCGCACCGCATCGCGCGTGCCCACCGTGCCGCGTTCGTGCTCCAGGACCCTTCGGACCGGGTGCGGAGCCTCTTGGCGCTCACCGCGCTCGACGCGACCCTCCGGGTCGAGATGCAGTCCGGCGTGAGTTGACTCCGACGCTGGCGCTCAGCGTGCCTTCGGGCAGGCAACCGAACCTGCACGAACGCGCACGAGGGGTGGTTTCGTGCGAAGTCGCGGGCCTCGCGACCGGTTACTCACGAGTAAGGCGGCGGATTACTCGCGGGTAATGAACAGACGCGAGACACTCAAGAAACAGAACCGGGCTTCGATGTAACCAGGACGACGTTCCTCGGAGTCGAAGCCCTCGGTCGTACCCCCCGATCGCTTGCTCCGTGAGCGTCGCCGCGGCCCCCGTCCGACAGCCGAGCAACCGAGCGGCGCAAGGAGCTCGAGTGACCGACATCATGTTGATCCAAGGTGAGCGCATGCACGTCCCGGAGCGACTCGTCGTCGCGCCGTCGGCCGGCGTCTTCCACGGGACCGAGACCGGGACGCAGGCGGGCCAGGGCGAGCAGGTGGCGGCCGGGCAGTCGATCGGGGTCATCGAGAACTCCGGCGTGCGGACCCCCGTCTGCACGCCGTTCGCCGGCGAGCTGATGGGGATGCTCGCGGACCCGGGGCAACGCCTGCGCGCCGGCCAGCCGGTCGCGTGGCTGCGGGTTGCGTGACCCGGCGACCGACATGACGCTGACGCGTCGAGGCGCTTCCGTGACGCCGATCATGGATCGCCGGTCCGACAGCGCGTCGGCCCACCTGGTCGACCGGTGCGGACGGCCGGTCGTCGAGCTCCGGGTCGAAGGCGGGAAGCACCAGGGCGCGGTCGGTGAGGCTGGCGCCGAGACGATGGAGCGCGCGGTCCGCCTCGCGACCGAGCTCGGGGTCCCCTTCGTCGCCTGGCTCGACACCGCCGGCGCGGACGTCGGCGAGGGGATCAGCTCGCTGCACGGGTGGGGCCGCTGCGCCCACGCGCTGGTGCAGGCCTCCGGCGTCGTCCCCACCGTCATCGTCGTCACCGGAGCGTGCGTCTCGGGGCCTGCGCTCTGCCTCGGCCTCGTCGACCACGTGATCATGACCTCACGCGCGTTCGCGTACGTCAGTGGGCCCGAGGCCGTGGCCGAGGTCACCGGCGTGACGCTCGACCGACTGGCCCTCGGCGGGGCGGCGATGCACGGCCGCACGAGCGGGGTGGCGTCGTTCGTGGTCGACGACGAGGACGCAGCGCAGGACGCGCTCGACGCACTGCTCGAGTACGTGCCTTCGAACCACCTTGCCGAGTCGATCCGGTGGCCGACCGCGGATCCCGTGGATCGTGACTGCGCGGAGGCGTTGGTGGCGGTCCCGACCGCCGCGAATGCGGCATACGACGTCCGGACCGTCGTGCGCGACGTCGTCGACGCGGATTCGCTGCTCGAGCTGCGCGCCGGACACGCGACCAGCATCGTGATCGGGCTCGCCCATCTCGACGGGCGTGTCGTCGGCATCATCGCGAACCAGCCGTACTCGCGCGCCGGTGCGCTCGACATCGACGCGTCGCGCAAGGCCGCGAGGTTCGTCCAGTGGTGCGACGCGTTCAACCTGCCGCTGGTGACGTTCGTCGACACGCCGGGGTTCGAGCCCGGCAAGGACCTCGAATGGCGGGGGATGATCCGCCACGGCGCGCAGCTCGCGCACGCCTACGCCGCGGCCACGGTGCCGCGCCTGTGCGTCGTGTTGCGCAAGGCGTACGGCGGCGCGTACATCGTGATGGACTCGAAGCGGCTCGGGAACGACTACTGCGTCGCCTGGCCCGACGCGCAGGTCGCGGTCATGGGGGCGCCCGGCGCGGTGCAGGTCCTGCACAGCCGGCGGCTCGCGGCGATCGACGATCCGGACGAACGAGCGCTCGAGCAGGCGAACCTCACCGGGGAGTACGACGCGCGCTTCGCCAACCCGTACGCCGCGGCCGAACGCGGCTACGTGGACGTGGTGATCGATCCGCTCGACACCCGCCGGGTGCTCGCCTCGGCACTGACGTTCTTCCGCACCAAGCGCGAGAGCGGCCCGTCACGTCGGCACTCGAACACGCCGCTCTAGATCGGAGCGGGGCACGTCGGCGAAGCGGACTGACCAATCGCGCGGTCGGGTGCACGTCGGGTGCAGTGGCTGGGTGTACCCGGACTGGCGCGGGATCGTCTACCCCGCCGACCTCCGCCAACGCGACTGGTTCGGGTATTACGCGACGGAGCTCGACACCGTCGAGATCAACAACACCTTCTACCGACTTCCAAAGCTGTCGACCGTGGACCAGTGGGCGCGTCAGGCGCCGCTCGGCTTCGTGTACTCGGTGAAGCTGGGCGCGTTCGGTTCCCACCGGATGAAGCTGCGCGACGCCGGTTCCTGGCTCCCCAACCACCTGGACCGGGTCCGTCGGCTGGGACCGGCGCTCGGTCCCAACCTGGTCCAGCTGCCACCGCGTTGGCGCCGCGACGCAGCGCGACTCGACGCGTTCCTCGAGGTCGCGCCCAAGGACCTCCGCTGGGCGGTGGAGCTGCGGGACCCGTCGTGGCTGCACCAGGAGGTGTTCGCGGTGCTCACCCGCCACGGGGCCGCGCTCTGCCTGCACGACCTCCTGGCCGACCATCCGTGGCAATTGACGACGAGCTGGACCTTCCTGCGCTTCCACGGGCCGCGGGCACTCGTCGAGCCCTACCGAGGCCGGTACGGCGGACGCCGGCTGTGGCGCGTCGCGGCGCGCGTCGAGGAGTGGCTCGCGAAGGGTGTCGACGTCTATGCCTACTTCAACAACGACTTCGAGGGGCACGCCTTCGCCGATGCGAAGTGGCTGCGCGACCGGCTGGCGGGGTGAAGCGCGCCGGGGGACGGGTGAGCGCGGCCGTGGCACCCGCCGGTCTTGTGGACGCGGAGGCCAGCCGCCAGACTGCGAGGGCAGGGGAGAGGGTGACTGGGACGGGACCCACGAGTCGCCGACCTCTCCGGACCCAGGAGGCCCGCCGGTGATCGAGACCCCGGAGCACGATGCCGGCCCTTCGGCTCCGCCGGGGCCGGACGGCTCGGCCGAGTTCGGCTACGAGACCGCGGTCGCCGAGGGTCGGGCGACCCTTCGCTTCCGGGGTGAGCTCGATCTCGCGACCGCGCCGGTGCTCGCGCGCGAGGTCGAGGCGACGCTCGCACCCGGCATCTCGGAGGTCGTGGTGGACCTCAGCCGCGTCGGCTTCTTGGACAGCTCGGGCCTGGCCTCCTTGATCGCGGCACGACGCAGCGCCCGGGCGCGCGGGGTCCGGTTCGCGCTGGGCCCGATCACCCGCCAGTGCCGGCTGACGATCGAGCTCTCCGGGCTCGTCGATCTCTTCGAGCTGGAGGCATAGCGGCCTGACCTGGCGGCGCGCGGACGCGGCTGCGACACTCGCCGCCGTGATCCCGTCACCGGTCGCCGGCGCCCGAGCCCGGGCGCTCGCCGCCGCCATCGAGCCGGTGGTCGGTCAGGTCTATTTCGCCCCCGAGTGTCATGAGGCGTACGCCGCGTTCGGATTCGATCCGAGCCCGGTCGAGCTGGGCGGTGTCGCGATGCCCGACGGCCCGGCGTACTTCTGCAGTCGTGGTTCGGTGCTCGGCCAGGTCCCGGGTGAGGTCGTCGCCGCAGCCTTCGGCGTGTTCAACCCGGCGGTGGTCGTGCCGCTCGTCGCCCAGGGCTGGACCCGCGTGTCCGCCGACGAGATCTGCGCGGCGCGGACGGCGGGTGCGGTCGGGCAGCTGACCCGGATCCTCGGCGGTCACCCGCACGGGCTCCCACGCGTCACGGAGCTGCTGGCGCGCGCCACCGCCGATCTGCGGCCGGAAGGGCGCCCGTTGTACGCGGGTCTGCTCGGCCGCGGTCTGCCCGGCGATCCGATCGGCGACATGTGGCGGATGGCGGATCGGCTGCGTGAGTTCCGGGGCGACGCGCACATCGCCGCATGGACGAGCGCGGGCTTCGATTCCACCGAGATCGGGCTGCTCACCGAGCTGTACTGGGGGCTGTCGCTCCGGTCCTACGCGCGCACGCGGGCCTGGACGGACGCCGACTTCGACGCCGCCGAGGCGCGGCTCGAGGCTCGCGGCTTGATCGCCGACGGCGCGTTCACCGACGCCGGCCGGGTCGCGCGCGAGGACGTCGAGCACGTGACCGACGAGCTGTGCCGCCCGATCGTGGAGGCGTTGGGTGACGACCTCGACGAGCTCGTCGCCGCGATGGGAGGGTGGAGCTCGGCGGTCCGGGCCGCGGGGGGCTACCCCGGATCAGGCCCTCACGACCTCGCCCGACTGACCCGCAGCCGCTAGGCGGACCGGAGCGCGACGACACGGAGCGGGACGGCGCGCGCTCAGCTCGACGCCGCGAGGAACTCGAGGATCTCGGGGAATGCGGTGCGGTCCTGGGCCACGAACATGTGGCCGCCTTCGTACACGTGCAACTCGCTTCCGGGGATCTGCGCGGCGATTGCCTCGCCGTTCACCAGAGGTGCGATCCCGTCGTAGCGGCCCGACGCGACGAACGTCGGGCACGTGATCTTCGGGAGCCGGTCGTAGACGTCGTGGTGGCTGCGCGCCTGCATCTGGCCCCGTTCGCCGCGTTCGGAGTCGGCGGTCGGTTCGGTGCTCATGCGCCCGGCCAGCAGCTCGACGAGGGCCTGGTCGTCGGGATGGCTCGCGAGCCACTCGGGCGTGAAGCGCGTGTCGAGCAGTTCGAGCCCGCGCGCCACGCGCTCGTCGGCCGGGAGGTCGGCGAGCTCGTGCAGCGGGTACGACGTGCCGCCCGCGCCACCCGAGGAGGTGCAGAGCAACGCGAGCCGCTCGATCCGCTCGGGCCACGTCACGGCGATCTCTTCCGCGACCATGCCGCCAAAGCTGATGCCGGCGACGCGGAAGCGGCCCCAGCCCACCGAGTCGGCGAGCCCGATCGCGTCGGCCGCGTACTGCGCCATCGTGTACGGCGGGGCCGGGACCTCGGTCAGGCCGAGTCCGCGCTGGTCGTGCGCGACGATGTCGAAGTGCTGCCGGAACGGGTCGATGAGCAGCTGGCTCGTCGCGAGCGTCGAGCCCGACCCGTTGCAGAACAGCAACGGTGGACCGCTGCCCGAGCGCTCGTAGAAGATCGAGATCCCGTTCGTGACGACCGTCGGCATCGCCGGAGCCTACGCAACCCGCGGGCTGCGCTCCTCGGGCGGGTCAGCCGTCGAGCCGGTCGAGCAGCGGGATGCGCCACTCGGTCGCGAGCGCAGGATGGGTCGCGACCGCGCGGACGAGGTCCGGCTCGACGAGGTGACGGTCGCTCATCGCGACATGCGCGTCGTGGACGGTGACGCCGGCCGGGTCCGGCTCGCGGACCTCGACCGGTCCCGTGGCCGGGACCTCGCCGGGCTCGAGGACCCGCAGGTACCACCCGGTCCGGCCGGTCGCGCGCATACGGGCCTGGATGTCCGCCGTCCCGCGGTGCAGGGCGAGCTTGAAGCACGGCCAGCGGGGCTGGCAGACCTGCAACGTGGCGTCGCCCCACGTCCAGACGTCGCCGATGCGCACGTCGCGCTCGAGCACACCCGTCGTGCTGAGGTTCTCGCCGAACGGGGCGGGTCCGAGCTCGTCGCCCCCGAGCTCGTCGCGCCACGGCCCCAGGTGCTCGGAGGGGTACGCGTACACGGCTTTGTCGACACCGCCGTGCACCGCCAGGTCGGCCTGCCCGTCACCGCTGAGGTTGACCGTCGAGAGCCACAGCACCGCGGTCGCGGCGACGGGCTGCTTCCGGATCCCGCTCCATACCCGCTCGCCGTGGCGGGTCTCGGCCAACACGGACGGCGTGCCGACGTTGACGGTCACGAGCCCGATCACGGACGCGAGCGTAGGACCCGATCATGCGCGTGCCCTCTCGAAGCCCCTTGCCCAGGAGTTCGCCTCGAACCGCACCGCGAACGTGACGGGGGCCAACTACGTGATCGACGGCGGGTTGATCAAGACCACCTGACGCGCCTGATTCGTGCGGCGCCGGCCCGGCGCGACGATGATGGCGAATGCCACGAGGGACACGCCGGGTGATCCCGGTCCGCATGAGGAGGCGACGGAACGCATGGCAGTCATCACCGACTACGAGAGCGCCCAGATCGCGAGCGCGAACAAGACGGGGAAGACTCCGGTGGTGTTCGTGCACGGGCTCTGGCTGCTGCCGAGCAGCTGGGACCGTTGGCGGGCGCGGTTCGAGACCGCCGGCTACGCAACGCTCGCGCCCGGATGGCCGGACGACCCGAACACGGTCTCGGAAGCGAACGCGCACCCGGAGGTGATGGCGAAGAAGTCGGTCGGGGACGTCGCCGACCACATCGCAGAGGTCATCGGCCAGCTGACGAAGAAGCCCGCGATCGTCGGTCACTCGTTCGGCGGGTTGCTGACCCAGATCCTCGCCGGCCGAGGCCTTTCGGGGGCGTCCGTCGCGATCGACCCGGCGCCATTTCGCGGGGTTCTCCCACTGCCGATCTCCGCGCTGAAGTCCGCGTCGCCGGTGCTCGGCAACCCGGCCAACCACGGCCGCGCGGTTCCGCTGACCTACGAGCAGTTCCGCTACGCGTTCGCGAACGCGGTCACCGAGGACGAGGCCCACGAGCTCTACAACACCTACGCCGTCCCGGCGGCCGGACTTCCGCTCTTCCAGGCCGCCTCGGCGAACCTCAACCCGTGGACCGAGGTGAAGGTCAGGACCAAGGGCGCGGATCGTGGACCGCTGCTGATCATCGACGGTGAGCGGGACCACACGGTGCCGTGGGCGATCGCCAACTCGTCGTACAAGCGGCAGAAGCGCAACGAGGGGGTCACCGAGATCGTCAAGGTCCCGGACCGCGGTCACTCACTGACGATCGACCACGGCTGGGGCGACGTCGCCGACCTCGCGCTGAAGTTCGTGCAGCGCTTCGTCAAGCCGTAGCGCAGCGTCGCGCGGCAAGCCCGTCAGCGCAGCGTGGCGTCGAGGGCAACCGCGGCGTCGTGGAACGTCGTACCGATGAGGTCGCGCGCACCGAGGAACATCCGCTCGGTCTCGGCAAGCGGCTCGAACGCGAACGTCCACACGAGCGTCGTGTTGTCACCGTCGGGCTCGATCACCCAGTCCTCCACGAGTGCCTCGAACAGGGGCGACGACGTCTCGTCGACCCGGTACGCCCACCGCCGCGGCGCGTCCCAGGCGAGGATCGTCTCCCGGTACTTCACGCCCCCGATCCGGACCGACCGCCGGGTGCCGATCCCCGCGGGTCCGGGACCCTCGTAGGTGCCGTCCTCCACCCCCGCGAACCACGTCCACGTCGAAGGGTGGGCCGAGATCGCCGCGAACACGGTCGCGGGCGGTGCCGCGATCGGCTCGCGGTACTGAAAGCGGTGGGGCGCGGTTCGGGCGAACTCGAGCCCGACCGCGCGCAGGGGATGGACGGCCTCGTTCACGAGGATCGAGCGCGCGTGCGGTTGCCGCGCTTGTTGTGCTCGACCGCCGCGCGGCCCAGGTGCTCCATCAGGGGCGGGACGTACATGCCCAAGCGTCCGCGATAGCCCTTGTTCAGCCCGTACCAGCCGCCGATCGGATTGTCGGGCGCGCGACCGCACGCCTCGACCGTGCCGTCCATCGCGGGCTTCTGCTCCTCCGCGGAGCCGTGCTCGACCCAGTCATCGCGATCGCGCAGCATCGCCTCGAGGTCGTCGAGGCAACGGGCGTCGTAAAGGAGCACGGTCTTGCCGACCGTGCACACGATGACGTCGACTCGGTCGTGCGTGTCGCGGTGCATCGTGTAGTCCGAGCTGAGCGGCGGCGTCTTGAGGTGCCAGGGGTTGTCGGTGGTCCCCGAACCGCGACTGATCGGACCGTCCTCCATCACTGCACCCCCAGGCTCGCGCGGTGCTGCGTGTGTTGGATCACGAAGACCATCGTCACCGTGATGCCCGAGCACACGTCGCGAACGCCAGCTGCACGTCTGAGTCGAAGCCGGTGCCAACGACCAGCACCCAGCCGACGACAGCGACCCAGACCTCGGCGATGATCGCCGACCAGGCGCGGGTGGTCACCGCGTCGAATCGGGTCAGCGCGCGGCTCGTGACGGGACGGTCGGGCGCGGGGAGGTCCCCGGGACGATCCACCAGACGGGGCGCGGGCACGTTGGAAAGCGTTCCCGAATCCGCCCGGTCCCAACCTGCGACGCGCGCCACAAACGACACCGTGATCGTCCGCATACGCTCCAGCGCATGGACGAAACTCTTGCGGTCGATGCGGTCCGCCTCTGCATCGACGCCACCGACCCGGTGCGCGTCGCGGGGTACTGGGCCGCGCTGCTCGGCTACCGAGTCCGCGAGCTGGACGACACCGAGGACGGGTGGCGCCACCTCGATGCGGACTCCGCGACCCTGCCGAAGCTCACGATCCAGCCGGTGCCCGAGGCGAAGACGATCAAGAACCGCCTCCACCTCGACATCTTCGTCGCCGATCCGCAGCCGTGGATCCGGCGCGCGCTGGAGCTCGGGGGCACCGCGTTGTGGCGCAGCGAGGAGCCCGACGACTGGTTCCAGGTCATCGCCGATCCCGAGGGCAACGAGCTGTGCATCTGCCGCTCAGCCTGAGCGGAGCGTGACCGCGGGCCGCGTGCGGGCAGCGGCGCGCGCGGGCAGGTACGCCGCGAGGACGCCGAACAGGACCGCGATCGGGATGATCAGGGCGATGCCGAGGACGGGGATCGCGGTCTCGGGCGCGATGCCGAGTCCGTCGGCGACGATGCGCCACGCGATCGCTCCGGTCACGGTGCCGAGCGGGATGCCGAGTGCCAGACCGGCGATCACCATCGTGATCGCCTGCCACGCGACCGTTGCCCGCACTTGACCGCGGTCGAAGCCGAGAGCCTTCAACACCACGAGCTCACCGCGTCGCCGCCGCACCGTGGTCACGAGCGCGTGGCCGATCGCAACCAATCCGACCACCCCGAACAACGTCGCGAGGGCGACCGGGAGCCACGAGATCTGGCGGAGCCGGTCCACCTCGACCGGGAGGATCGCTCCACTCGGCGCTGACAGCTGCCGGACCCGACTGATCCGGTGGGCCAATGCGACCGGATCGGTCCCGGGGGCGACGCGCCCGACGAAGTAGCGCGAGAAGACGTTCCGGTCGAACAGTGGCGCGAAGCCCGCGCCGGTAAAGGCGGCTCCGTCGGCCAAGGGCTGTGCCTGACCGAGCGTCGGGAAGACCGCTTCGCCGACGACGCGGTACCGGAGCCGCGTACGCCGTCCGCTCACCCGCACCGTGTCGCCGACCTCCTTCCCGAGCGCGCGCAGGGTGTTGCGACCGAGCACGACGTCGTGGCGCCCGACGGGGGCTCGCCCGGCCAGGACGACCGGGCCGATCGTCGTGCCGCGCAGGTCGCGGAACGCGAGCCCTTCGATGGGTCGGCCGTCGACCTGGACGCCCTGGTAGCAGACCTCGGCGACCGCGGACACGCCCTCGGTGTGGCGGAGGCCGTACGTGCCGGCGCCACAGGGCGTGTTCGACGTGGTGTCGCGCGTCTCGAAGTCCCAGGTCCACCCGTAGCGACTCGGGGAGTGCACGAGCTGGTCGACGTTGACCGCGAAGAGGAACACCGCGGTGACGCCGAGGACGCCGACGACCGCCCCGGCGATCGCGGACCGCACCGGAACCCGGATCCGACCGCGGCCGCGATCCAGCGCCAGGCGAACGCCGTTCGCGACCGGCGGCCGGAATCCCACTTCTGCGACGCGTTCGACGACGGTCGCACGCGACGGCCGGCGGTCGACCGACCGCAGTCGCGCGGCCGGTCGGGTTGCCCGCCACGCCGCGGTGAACGTGATCGCGAGCGTGACCAGGAAGACCGCGGCGATCCCGACGGCGAGGACCCCGACGTCGACGTGCACGCCGACGTCAGGATCGGCGCGGCGAGCGACTCCGAGTGGAAACAGCGGGGACACGGTAACCGCACCGAGCACCGCGAGCAACCCGCCACCCGCGGCCACGAGCAACGCCGACGGTACGCACACCGCGAGGCGCTCCACACGGGTCGCTCCGAGCGAGAGCAGCATGTCGTGTTCGCGGGTCAGCAGCGTGACCTCGCGGCCCAGGACGATCGCGACGGTGAGCGTGCCCGCGAGCGCGACGACCCCGACGAAGATCCAGAGCGCGAGCGTCAGCACGTCGATGGCACTCTGCGCGCCACCCGTCTCGGACGCGATCCGGGAGCTGAACAGCGTCTCGCCGAAGATGCGTCGTGCCGTGGCCACGACCGGTGCGGCGTGCTCGGGTCCGCCGCGGGCCCCTATCCGGACGTAGCTGCCGAACACGCCGACCCGGCCGGCGTACGTGCGGTCGAAGGCGGGTGTGAAGACCAACAGGCCGCCCGAGACCGCGCTCTCCCCGAGGTCCGAGACCCGGCGCTCGATGCCGACGACGTGGAGGTGGATCCGCGGGCCGGCGGGAGCTCCGACGTCGGCCGTCCCGCCCAGCGTTGCCGCGATCTGCTCCGGGGTGTAGCTCGCCACGGTGACCGTCCCGCCCACGCCGATGCGCAGCTGCGACGCGAGCGCCTCGCCGATCGCGACTTCGTCCGGGGCGGCCGGGTTCGCCGCTCGGCCGGCGACGATGCGCGGCCGGTCGATCGAGCTCCCGAACTGATGGTCGACGATCGCGCCCCCCTCCTCGAGGTTCGGCCCGCGGGACAGGACGAACCCGTACGCGCGCAGGACCGCGACTGCTGCGACCCCGGGTGCGTCGGCGAGGCGGTGCAGCTGTGCGGCCGTCGGGTCGGACACCGCGAGCTCGATGTCCGCCGACCGGCTGCTGCGCTTGAAGCGCTCCAGCGACGAGGCGGTCCGACGCGCGCCGGCCGCGGCGCTCAACGTGACCGCGCCGACGACACCGATGACGAGCGCCAGGACGATCAGGCTCCGCCACCGCCGCCGGAGGAGCCCCTCGGAGACCAGCCAGATCGCGCCCATCGTCTGCTGATCCTCCAGCCCACCGTCAGCACCCACAAGGAGGGCAGCCCGGGCGATCGAGGGGTGGAGGCCCCCCGACCCCGTCCGGCCGCGGGCCGGATGCCAACATCGGCGCCATGGTGCGTCGCCGGCTGGTCATCGAAGGGCGGGTCCAGGGGGTCGGCTTCCGGGTGTCGTGCGCGCGGGTGGCCGCGGCGGCCGGCGTGGCCGGCTCGGTCCGGAACCTGCCCGACGGCCGCGTCGAGGCGGTGTTCGAGGGCTTCCCCGAGGCGGTGGACGACCTCGTCGCCTGGTGCCGGCGCGGCCCGACCGCGGCCCGCGTGCGCGAGGTCCGGGTCGCCGAGCTCGAGCCCACGGGCGTGCGCGGGTTCGTGATCGGTTGACGGGTCGGCGGGGTCGGAGGGTGATCTGGAGGCTGGCGGGCATCGCCGTGATCGTCGCGATGGCCGGGCTGGTGGTCCCGCCCGCGGGCGTGGCGGCGCCCGTCGAGCGCGCGCCCGCGAGCGAGGGGTGCGGCCGACCGGCGACCGCCGGGGTGACGACCGAGAACATCGAGGTCGACGGACTGACGCGCCAGTACCTGCTCGAGGTCCCGCCGTCCTACCGCCCGCGCCGACCCGCCGCGCTCGTGTTCAACTTCCACGGGCTCGGGTCGGACATGCACCGCCAGGCCGCGTACTCGAGGCTCAATGCGAAGGGCGCCGAGGTCGGTGACGTCGTCATCACGCCCAACGGCTCGGGTGTCGCGCTGCGCACGTGGCGGTTCGCGCCGTTCCCCGGCAACGACGTGCCGTTCGTCCTGGCGATGCTCGGCCGGGCCGAGTCGACGCTCTGCATCGACCCCCACCAGGTGTTCGCGACGGGGATCTCCGCCGGTGCCATCTTCTCGACGAGCCTCGCCTGCGCGATGCCGGGCACGTTCGCCGCGATCGCCCCGGTCGCGGGGGTCAACGCGACGCGGGTGTGCGGGCCGGGCACGCCCCTTGTCTCGGTGCTCGCGTTCCACGGCACCGCGGACCCGGTGGTGCCCTACGGCGGCGGTCGCTTCTTCAGCGGACTGACGCGCTCTCGTGGATCGGGCTCGTCGCCCTCGGCCACGACCCCGAGCGGCACCACCGAGCAGGATCGGCTGCGCGGGGAGTTCGGGGCGGGCGGCGCCGCGACCGTCGTGCTCGGCGAGCACGCGCGGGCGCGCCCGGTCCGGACCTCGATCGCGGGCTGGGCCGCCTTCGACGGGTGCCGTCGGCGACCGACGGTGGAGCGTGTCGGACCGGACGTCAGGCGGACGACCGCACGGCGGTGCCGCGACCGGACCGCCGTGCAGCTGTACACGGTGGACGGCGGCGGGCACACCTGGCCGGGCGCCAGGAACGTGGCGGGTCGCCGGCTCGGGCGGGTGACCGATTCCATCGACGCCTCGGACCTCATGCTCGCCTTCTTCGCCGAGCATCCGGCCCGCGGCTGACCGGTACCGACGAGCCGCGGAGGGAAGGTGGCGCAGCACCGCGGTGTTGGGGCGGTCATGGTTCCGTTGTCCGTCCTCGACCTGGCGACCGTCACGAGCGGCTCGACCCCCGCGCGGGCGCTCACCGAGACGATCCAGCTCGCCGGAGTCGCCGAGGCGCTGGGGTACCAGCGGCTCTGGGTCGCCGAGCACCACGGCATGCCGGCCGTCGCCAGCTCCGCACCGGCGGTCCTGATCGCGCACCTCGCGCAGGCCACCACGACGCTGCGGGTCGGCTCCGGCGGGGTCATGCTCCCGAACCACGCACCCCTCGTGGTCGCGGAGCAGTTCGGCACCCTCGAGGCGCTCCATCCGGGGCGCATCGACCTCGGCCTCGGTCGCGCGCCGGGCACGGACCCGGTGACCGCACGGGCGCTGCGCCGCACCCGTGACCTCGACGTCGACAGCTTCCCGGACGACGTGGTCGAGCTCATCCGCTACCTCATGGCGAGCGAGGGCCCGCCGAGCCACCCCGCCGCGGTCCCCGGCCGCGGCTACCTCTCCGAGGTGTGGCTGCTCGGCTCGTCGTTGTACAGCGCGGAGCTGGCCGGGCTCATCGGGCTGCCGTTCTCGTTCGCCTACCACTTCGCACCCCGGCTCCTCGACGCCGCGCTGGACCGCTACCGGTCGGCGTTCCGACCGTCGTTCCTGCTCGCCGAGCCGCACGCCATGGTCGTCGGTCTCGGTGCTGTGCGCACCCGACGAGGAGGAGGCGCGTTGGCTCGCCGGTCCGTCGGAGCTCGCGATCCTGCAGCTGCGCAGCGGCAAGCTGGGCCCGCTGCCGACCCCCGAGGACGCCGAGGCCTACGAGTACTCGGCCGCCGAGCGCGCCGTCGTCGACGAGGCCACCGCGACCCACCTCGTCGGCACACCCGGCACCGTGCACGACGGTCTGGTGGAGCTGCAGGCCCGTACGGGCGCGGACGAGATCATGCTGTCGACGCGCGCGCACTCCTACGACGTGCGCGTGCGGTCGTTGGCCCTCATCGCCGAGGCGTGTGGGCTCGTCCCGGCGAACTGAGCGTTTGTCAGGGACCCGGTCCGGGTACCTGTACGGCACGGTTGGTGGGCGGCACCCGGAGCTTGTCCCAAGCCTCTCCCAAGGTTCTCTCCGGGTGCCCCATCACCGCTCCGACGCGGACGGGCGTCGACGTTGCCGTGCAGCCGAGCTTCGCCCAATTAGGGTGGGCGGTCGTGCGCTGGATCGCCTCGTTCGCGCTCTTCCTCGCGGCGGGCGCGGCCTGGGCGCTCGCCTCGCCGATCAACTCGGGCCCCGACGAGCCGTCGCACGTGGTGCACGCCGCGTCGCTGCCCGCGCGGAGACCTCATCGGGAAGTCGGATCCGGGGACTCCCTTCGTGGACGTGACGGCGCCGCGCGTCTACGAGCCGACGACGCCCTGCTACGCGTTTCATCCCGACGTCCCGGCGAGCTGCTACGAGCTGTCCAAGCGCAGTGGCGACGGCACACTGCGCTCGTACACCGCTCGCTATCTCCCCCCCTATGGCGCGCTGCTCGGGTTCGGGACCTACTGGTACCCGCCGGGGGCGGGGCAGATCTACCTCATGCGTCTGCTGAGCGCCGTCGTCATCGCTGCGCTGCTCGCCTCCTGCATCACGACCATCGCCGCGGTGGGTTCGATCGGGTTCTCGCTCGGGTTCCTGTTCGCACTGACGCCGATGGCGCTCTACTTCAGCGGCATCGTGAACCCGAGCGGGCCGGAGATCGGGGCCGGCGTCGCGATGTGGGTCCACGGCATCGCATTGACCCACGCGGGCGCGGGTGACGATCCGCGGCTCGTCCGCCGGTTCGGGATCGCGGCCTGCGTCCTGTGCGCGACCCGGCCGCTCTCGCCACTCTGGCTGCTCCTCGCGCTCGTCGTTCTCACCGTCGTCGCGGGATGGCCGCGGGCGTGGACCTTGCTGCGGCGCCGCGTCGTGCAGGGGTGGGCAGCCGCGGTCGTCGTCGTGGCGCTCGTCCAGACCGTCTGGTCGGCGTGGGCGAAGCCGCT
>CAWFYL010000001.1:0-1215901 GCA_963820025.1 uncultured Acidimicrobiia bacterium | reverse complement strand
GTGGAGGTGATGGGACTTGAACCCACGACTTCTACGTTGCGAACGTAGCGCTCTACCGGGCTGAGCTACACCCCCGAAGGAAGGTCGAGGCTACCAAACCCGGGCTCTCGCCCCTCGGCCCGAGGCTACGGGGTCAGCGACTCGATCTGGCTCGACGTGCACCACGACGGCGCGTTGATCGGGTTGCAGCGCGCGGGCGTGCCACCGGGAATCGACACGAAGTACGGCTGACCGTACGCACGGCCCGGAACCTCGTAGTCCGTGCTCACCCATTGCGCGCCGCTGGCGATCGCAGCGTCCCGAGGCCCGGTGTTGTTCGTCGCGGGCCTCGTGCGTGTCGGCGTCGGCACGCGTCCGGGTCACGTAGCCGGCCGCCACCACGGACTGCGGATCGTCGCGTTGTCACCGATCGGGTCGTTCAGCTTGATGAACGCGGCGTCGGGCCGCCCGACCGCGGAATTGGTGAAGATCTCCCGGTGCTCGAGCGTCGGGTGTCCCGCGGTGTAGGTGTCGCGGTACGAGCCCGCGTTGTCCATCACGAACATCACCTTGCCCCGCACCGAGTCGATGGTGGGCCAGCCGTCGGTCGTGACCGCCTCGGCCAGCGTCGCGTGGCGCCCGCGCACGAGATCCGGCGTGATCACGTCCCGCGGCGGGAACACCGACCGGATCTCGGCGTCGAGCTGGTCCATCGCGGGACCGTCCCACGGCAGGATCGGCGTGGGCAGGTTGTAGCTGGTGTCGTTCAGCTCGGTGAGGATCGTGATCGGCATGTGGTGCGGGTGCGCGTCGGACCAGCGCTTCACCACGCGCAGGCAGTCGACCCAGAGCGAGCAAGTCGTGCCGAAGTCCACGTCGGGGACGTGCAGCACCCGGATCCCGTTCGGATCCGCGTACACGTCGAGCTCGATCTGGCGGATGCCCTCGGACTGGAACTGCACGTCGAGCGGATCGTGGGAGTACTGCCACTCCAGGATGCCGTTCCACGGCTGGGCGGTCGGAGCAACGTGGTAGCTGTTGTGCGATCCGAGCACCTGCACCTGGTTCATCCGCAGCGAGCCGTTGAAGAACGCGGCGCCGTAGCGCGTGCCGCCGAGTGCGAATGCGCGAGCGCGACGACGGTGTGGGCCCCGGGCCCGACCGCGTCACCGGGCAGCGTGAACGTGAGGGGCAGCAGGCCGCTCGCGACCGCCGGGCCCGCCGGCTTGTCCATCCAGACGGTCGCCCGCAGCCCGGCTTCCGGGCGCGGCGCGCGTCACCGTCACCGTTCGGGCGCGCGGCGCCCTGGGGCACGCCGACGCGCGACGACCAGCCCCTCGTTCCCGGGACCCCCACCACGTAGGTGCGCGCACGATGCCGCGACCAGCACCATGACCACGCCGATCGCGACTCGACGGATCGTCACCACAAGGCCCCCCTTGTCCGCTTCGACGGATCCTACGCGCGCCCGTCCCCATCCGCACGTTCGATGGCCGTACGCAGCCGCGCGGCGACGAGCGCATTCGTCAGGTCGCCGCGCGTCCGCTCGATCGACCGGCGCGCAGCGCGTCCGTCGTGCGTCGCAACCCGCCGGTGATCGCGTCCGGGTAGTCGACGGTCACGAGCAGCGCGTAGACGTCGTCCATGGTCGCGAGCAGCACCTCGGCCCGCTCGAGCCGGTCGGCGCGCAGGCAGTCGAGGATGTGGCGTCGCAACTCGCTCGCGGCCTCGGCCAGGCCGTTGAGGTACGCGGGCGGCTCGACCCCGAGCGCCCCGGGCATCGGGAGCGCGTCGCCGCGCACGAACGCGAGCGTGATCGCGCGCCTCCGCGTACTCCTTCTTCGCGTCGTGCAGGTATCCGCCGTGGCGGACGTCGAGATGACCGGCCACCGCCGCGTCGGCACGCGCCAGGTGGGCGGCGGCTTCGGCCGCGAGCTGCTCGGCGCGATCGAACTCGCCGCGCTGCGTCGCCCGGATCGACGCGGCCGAGCACTGGATCGTCGAACGGCACGCGCCGAGGGTCACCTCGCGGGCCCGGTGCTTCTCCTCGAGCACGCCGCGGACCGCCGCCCCCGCCGTCGCGATCTCCTCGGCCCGGTCCACCGGCGGGTCGGGCACCGTGGCGGCTAGTGCTCCACTAGCTGGAGACGCTGCTGCGCCGCAGCACCAGCGCCGGCGCGGGCGCCGGCGCGGGCGCCGGCAGGAAGTGGACCTTGGCCCGGCGCTCGGTCGCGACCTGCTTCATCCGAACGAGCAGCACCAGGTACCCGACCAGCAGCACGTCGGTCAGGCCCTGCACCAGGTAGAAGAGCGTGTTCCCGGCGACGATCGCCAGCAGCAGGGAGCTCAAGCACCCCGACCCCCAATACCAGCAGGACGTCACGGCGGCGGCGCTGGGACCGGTTCATCGCACCGGGCCGGGCGACGCGGGCTGCGCCGGGGCCACCCGGCTTGCCGAGCGGGCGGGCCGGCGGGATCGCGGGCGGCATGGCGACGTGGATCGCGGCGGGCGCCTCGCGCCGGCGCCGATGCCCCCCGGTCTTGCCGATCACTCCCAGGCGGTACGTGAAGTCGCCGATCGAGTCGACCCGCCGGCCGGAGCTCCGGCCCGAGAGGATGGGCCACAGGAAGAACGCCCCCCATAGCACCGCAAGTACCAGAAGTACCGGAATCGCCAAGGCTCCCTGTCGCTTTCCGTGAGTCGGACGCTAACAAGCAGTGGGCGAGAAGCGGTGGATTCCCGAGCCTCTCCGCCCTCCGCCGAACCGGGAGCGACCATAGACCGGGCCTCTCTCCGACGTCGAGCCGAGCCCCGAACAGACAGTTCGCCGGCGCGGCCCCGAAGGGCACTCCGGGACGGGCAGGACGGCTCAGAGACCGAAGTCGTCGCCGTCCCGACCGGGCCGGCGCCAGACGCCGGACCGCCCTCCGGTCTTCTCCCAGAGCGCCACATCACCGATGGTCATACCCCGATCGAGCGATTTACACATGTCGTAGACCGTCAGCGCCGCGATCGTGCAGGCGGTCAGCGCCTCCATCTCCACGCCGGTCCGGTCGAACGTGTCGACCTGGCTCTCGACCTCGACGTGGCGGTCCTCGATCCGGAAGTTCACGAACACCGAGCCGACGAGCAGGGGGTGGCAGAGCGGCAGCAGGTTGGCGGTCTGCTTGGCCGCCTGGATCCCGGCGACCCGGGCCACGGCGAGCACGTCACCCTTGGTGATCGCCCCCGAGGCGATCCGGGACGCGGTGTCGGGCTCCATGTAGCACCCGGCAGCGGGCCACGGCCCGCCGGTGGCTCGGATCCTTGGCCGAGACGTCCACCATCCGGGCGCGGCCGAGCGGGTCGAGATGCGTGAACTCCGAAGCCATCCCGGCATTCTAGATGCCGGAGCTATCCACCGATCTGGCTCATCGATCGTGACGGGCGGACGAAGCTGACCTGCCCGATCCGGTGCCCGCGCCCACTTCGTGGCCACCGCGCCCTCGATCGCGCCGGCGAGGTCGTCGTCGGTGCCGCCACCCCGCAGCACCGCCCGCAGGTCGGTCTCCTCGAGCGCGAACAGGCAGGTCCGGAACCTGCCGTCAGCCGTGACCCGCACCCGGTCGCAGCGCTCGCAGAACGGCTCGGTCACGCTGGCGATCACCCCGACGTCGCCCTGCCCGTCGCGGTAGCGGACCCGGGCCGCCGGCTCGACGTGGGCGGCCGGCGCCGGCCCGGTGCCGAGCTCGAGCGGGTAGACGGCATGGATCCGCTCGAGGATCTCCTGGGACGGGACGACCTGGTCCATCGTCCACTCGCCCGGCGCGTCGAGGGGCATGAACTCGATGAACCGGACCCCGACGCCCCGGTCCCGGCCGAACCCGGCGATGTCGACGACCTCGTGGTCGTTGACGCCCCGGATCACGACGACGTTCATCTTGACGGGGCTCAGCCCGGCGTCGAGCGCCGCGTCGATCCCGGCGAGGACCCGGTCCAGCTCGTCGCGGCGGGTCAGCACGCTGGAAGGTCTCGGGGTGGAGGGTGTCGAGCGAGATGTTGACCCGGGCCAGTCCGGCCGCGGCGAGGTCGTGGGCCAGCTCGGGGAGCCGGACGCCGTTGGTCGTCATCGCCAGGTCCACGCCGAGGGGCCGGAGCAGCTCGAAGAGTCGGGGCAGGTGGGCCCGCACGGTCGGCTCGCCGCCGGTGACCCGGATCCCGTCGAAGCCCCAGCGCTCGACGCAGATCCGGGCGATCCGGGCCAGCTCCTCGTAGGTCAGCACCTCCGAGCGGGGCAGCCACCGCATCCCTTCGGCCGGCATGCAGTAGGTGCACCGGAAGTTGCAGCGGTCCGTCACCGACAGCCGCAGGTCGTGCACCCGCCGGGCGAACGGGTCGATCAGCGGCACCGGGTCGGCGCATCGCGTCGCGGTCACCGGCCCAGCGTACGCCGGCCATCCGACCATCGTTCTCGGCGCGCCGAGCCGGCGAGACTCCGCGACGCCTGCCCCGTTCTCGAGCCGGTCCGCCTCCTGGACCGGCTCCCGACCGGCCTCGTGGCATCCGTCACTTTTTGGGTCGGTTGCCCTATTTCATTCCCGCGCGCAGAGTGGTTTGATGTTCCCAGCCGGTGCCGCTGGGAGGCGGGTACCGGAACTGACAACTGAGACAGGTCACACCTCGGGGAGGCGTTGATCCGCAGGCGATCCACTTGGTCGCATGAGCCTGCGGGGAGCCAGTGCGAAACCGGCCCCAGCCACTTGGGGCTTGTTCTCGCCGATGCTCATGGACGCACCGAGGTGCTCATGCGACCGTCCTCCCACAACACGGCTCGCCGGATCCTCCTCACCGGCACGGCGGCGCTCTCCTTCGCCGCCCTGGCCGTCGCCCTCACGCTCTCCGAGGCCGGGGCCGCGACGAACATCTCGGGCAGGGAGCTCGCGCCGGCAGCCGTCGGGCGCGCCCACCGGAGTGGTCGTGGCGGTGGACAGGGACGCCACGGCCGGAAGTTCTCCAGTGATCGCGGCCGCGGTCAGCAGCGTGGTTCGGACGGGGGCCACAGCAGCGACCGCGACCGTGACGGGCGGTGCAGCTGCGACGGGGGCGTCCGCAGCTGCACTGCCCGACACCACTGGCCCGGGCACCGTGCTGGCGATGAGCGGCGTGTTCCTCACGCTGTGCGCCGCCGCGGCCTGGGCACTCCTGCGGACGAGCCGCCGGGAGCAGCACCACACCCACTGATTTGGCACGACAGATTGCGCGAGGGAGGCGAGTGCCCGGGGCTCACACCCCGGGCACTCCCACGTCCGGACGCGATTCGTGGCCGCGCTCAGTCGAGGAGCATGACGCGGACGGTGTCGCCTGCCGCGGCGCCGTCGCCGTCGGGGAGGAGGGCGAGCCCGTTGGCCAGCGCCATGGCCGCGAGCGCGTTGCTGGCCTGCGCGCCGCTGCGCTCGGCCAGGTAGCGGCCGTCCTCGTAGCGGACGACCACCCGGTCGAGGTGCAGCTTCTCGTCGGGCCGGCGCGGCATCGCGCTCAGCGCGCCACCGCGTCCACCTCGGGACGGTGCAGGTCGATGTGGCCGGACATCTTCCGCAGCGCAGGACGGGCGAAGAGCTCGAAGCTCACGTGCGAGCTCACCGGGTTGCCGGGCAGCCCGAACAGCGGGACCCCCCGCAGCAACCCGAACGCGAACGGCTTGGCCGGCTGGATCGCCACCTGCCACCACTGCAGGACGCCGAGCCGGTCGAGCACCGCCTTCACCACGTCGTAGTCACCGACCGACACGCCGCCGCTCGTGATCACCGCGTCGCAGGACGCGAGCGCGTCGTCGAGCACGCGCTCGACGTACGCCTCGTCGTCGCGCGCGATCCCGAGGTTCACCGCGTCGGCGCCGGACGCTTGCGAGCATCGCGAGGAGCATCGGGCGGTTCGAGTCGCGGATCTGGCCCGGCGCGAGCTCGACCGGGCCCTCGAGCAGCTCGTCGCCGGTGGACAGCACACCGACCCGCGGCCGCGGAACCACGGGGACCTCGCCCAGCCCGAGGCTCGCGATCACCCCGAGGTGCGCGGGACCGAGCACCGTCCCGGCCTCGAAGACCTGCTGACCGGCGACGACGTCGCCCCCGGCCGCGCGCAGGTGGTCACCGTCGTGGGCTGTCGCCCGCACGAGGACCCCGTCGTCGCCGTCGCGCGCCGTGCGCTCGACCATGACGATCGCGTCCGCGCCGTGCGGGATCGGCGCACCGGTCATGATCCGGATCGCCTCGCCGGGGCCCACGCCGATCGTCGGCGCATGGCCGGCCGGGAGGTCACCGACGACGCGCAGCCGCACCGGCTCCTCCGACGACGCGCCCGCGGTATCGGCCGCTCGGACCGCGTAGCCGTCCATCGCGGTGTTCGCGAACGGCGGTACGGGCTCGGCGGCCACCACGGGCGCGGCCAGCACCAGCCCGAGCGCCTCCGCGAGCGGAACGGTCACCGGCGCCAGCGGTGTGATCGAGCGCAGCACCTCGGCCTGGACGTCCTCGAGTGGGATCACCGCGCGACGGTACGCCCGCGGCCCCGGCGGCGACGAGCGCTACGCGGAGTCGCGCCGGGCGAGGAGGTCGACGAGGAACAGCTCGAGCTCCGGGCCGATGTCGGGACGGTCGAGCGCGAGCTCGACGTTCGCCGCGCAGGAAGTCGACCTTCTGGCCGATGTCGTAGCGCCCATCGACGAACGTGCGGCCGTAGACGGTCTGGGTCTCGTTGAGCAGCGCCGATCGCGTCGGTGAGCTGGAGCTCACCACCGGCGCCGGGCTCGATGCGGTCCAGCGCGTCGAAGATCTCCGGCGTGAAGACGTACCGCCCGATCACCGCGAGGTTCGACGGCGCGTCCTCCTTCTTCGGCTTCTCGACGATCGACTGCACCCGCACGAGGTTCTCCTCGACCGGCTCGGGCTCGACGCAGCCGTACGAGGAGATCTGGTCCGGCGTCACCTCCATCAGCGCGAGCACCGAGCGCCCGTAGCGGTCGTGCACGTCGAGCATCGAGCGGAGGAGCTTGGACTCGTCCACCATGATGTCGTCGCCGAGCAGCACCGCGAAGGGCTCGTCGCCGACGTGCTCACGTGCGATGGACACCGCGTGGCCGAGGCCGAGCGGATCCTTCTGGCGGATGTAGTGGATGTTGCCGAGGTCCGAGGTCTCCTGGACCTCCTTGAGCAGGTCGTCGCGCCCCTTCTGCTCCAGGTAGTACTCGAGCTCGAAGTTGCGGTCGAAGTGGTCCTCGATCGCCCGCTTGCCCCGCCCGGTGATGATCAGGATGTCGGTGAGGCCGGCACGGACCGCCTCCTCGACCACGTACTGGATCGACGGCTTGTCGACGACGGGCAGCATCTCCTTGGGCTGGCTCTTCGTCACCGGCAGGAACCGGGTGCCGAGCCCCGCGGCCGGGATCACTGCCTTGCGGACCGGGCTCGTCATCGCAGAAGTCTCCTCACGCGTCGAGTCACGCCTGCTCGGCGGCGAGGGTAGTGGGGTTCACGCAGTTGTCGGCAGGCGAACGGCCCGGGTTGAACGCCGCTCACGCGGGCGCCTCGGGTGGGCTGTCACCGTCGCCGGTGCGCAGCTCGCGACCCTGGAACAGGCGGCGCAGGTTCGCCGGCGTGCCGCGCGATCACGACGACGGCGAGCGCGGCGATGACCACGACCTCGGCTGTGCCGTACCCCGCGACCGCCACCAGCACCGGGAAGAGGACGGCGCAGAGCAGCGAGGCGACGGAGGCGAGCTTGAGCACCCGGGCGACGAGCGACCCAGACGACCGCGAGGATCAGGACGATGACCGGGTAGAGCACCACGAGCATGCCCGCCCGCGGTGGCCACCCCCTTGCCGCCCTTGAACCGCCGGGTCACGGGGAACATGTGGCCGAGGACCGCGGCGATCCCGAGCGCGAACGCCCCGCCCCGGCCGGCGACCGCGAGACCGACGCCGCTCGGCGATCGCCCCCTTGGCGAAGTCGCCGAGGAGGACCACCAGGCCGGCCTTCCAACCCATCAGGCGGGCCACGTTCGACGCACCCGGGTTGCCCGATCCCTCGGCCAGGACGTCGTGGCCGCCGACGCGAGCCACGAGGAGCGCACTCGGGAACGTCCCGAGGAGGTAGGCCGGCACGACCAGGACCAGGGCCCACGTGACGTCGCTCACCCGGTCGTCCCCGCTGCGCTCACCACCCCATTCAAGGCGATGGAACACCACACGGGGCGCAGCGTTGAGGGGAACAGACGGTCGGGTACCATGTGGCACTCGCAGGGCGCGAGTGCCAGCGGTGGCCGTCCCCCAGTCCCGCTCATCACCGAACGAGGTCGAACCGGATGCCCACCTACCAGTACGAATGCGCCAAGTGCGGTGGGCATGTCGAGGTGTACCAGACCTTCAGCGAAGAGCCCCTCAAGCGCCACGCCGGCTGCGGCGGCAAGCTCCAGAAGGTCTTCTCGCCGGTCGGGATCGTCCTCAAGGGCTCAGGCTTCTACAAGAACGACAGCCGCGACTCGTCCCGGTCGAAGTCCAAGGCCTCCGAGTCCAAGGCCGTCGGAGAGCACCTCGGACACGAAGACCGACACGAAGACCCCGGCCAAGGCCGACAGCACGACCGGCGGGTCGAACGGCTCGAAGTCCGGCTCGTCGGGCTCCAACGGGTCCTCGAACGGCTCGTCGAAGCGCTCGGACAAGCCGGCGGCGACCAAGCCGGCGAAGAAGTCGGCCTGACCCGCTCCTTCCCCGCGTCGGCCGGCCCGACCGGCTGACCACCCCACCTCCCCCGAGCTTCCCCCTTCCTGCTCCGGTTGGAAATGGGGTTCCACCATGCTCCGTCGCTCTCCGCGCGCGGTCCTGCTCTGGATCGCCGCCGCCCTGGTCGCCCTCGCGACCGCCGCCTACGTCGCCAACGTCCTCGTCTCGCTCCGACACCAGGATGAGGCCTTCGGCCGGGTCCACACCGTGCTCGTCGCGTCCCACGACCTCCCGCTCGGCCGCCGGGTGCGTGCCGCCGACCTCGCCGCCCGCCACGTACGCGGCGAGACGCCGGAGCCGGGTGCGCTGACCCGGTCCGGCGCCGCGGTCGGCCGGGTCGTGGCGGTCCCGCTGCTGCGAGGCGCGGTCGTCACGCGCCGGAACCTCGCCCGACACCGCCGGGACGGGCGCGACGGCACGGTCCCGGCCGGGCTCCGCTCGATGCGGGTCGTGATCGAGGGCGGCGTCCGCCCCCGGCCCGGTGACCCGGTCGACATCTACGCGACCTTCGATCCCCAGACCGTCGGCGACGACGCCGAGCCGACGCTGACGGTCGCGCACGCCGTGCCCGTCCTCGCAGTGGACCGCGACGACGGGACCGGCACCGACGGCCGCGGGGCGTCGATCGGAGTGACCGTCCTCGTGTCCCCGGACGAGGCCCAGCGGCTCGCGTTCGCGACCGCGGCCGGCACCCTCGCGCTCGCGATCGCCCCACCCGAGTCCACCCGCTCCTGAACGCGGCCGTCGGCTCCGGAGCGCGGCGTGCGAGCCGGTACCCTCCCGCAGGTGATCGAGGCCGTGATCTTCGACTACGGCGGCGTGTTCTCCAGCCCGCTGTTCCGTGGCATCGGGAAGTTCGAGGCCGACATGGGCTACCCGCCCGGCGGGGTGCTCGAGCTGCTCTTCGGCGACAAGGGCTACATCGGGGTCGAGGGCTGGGGCTACGCGGCCGACGACCCGGCGCCGAAGCCCGCGAGCATCGAGTGGACGCACGACTTCCACCGCATGGAGATCGGCGAACTGACGCTCGACGACTGGTTCGCCGGAGTCCAGGCGCGCGCGCCCGAGATCCTCGGCCAGCCGATCGACATGGACGCGTACTTCACGTTCATGGCCGAGATGCCCGTCGGCGTCCACTGGCCGGTCGTGCACCGCGCCCGGGATCTGCTCGCGGCCGGCACGCCGATCGCGCTGCTCACGAACAACGTCAAGGAGTGGGGCGACCACTGGCGGGCGACGTTCCCGGTCGACGAGCTGTTCGAGATCATCGTCGACTCGAGTGCGGTCGGCATGCGCAAGCCGGACCCGCGCATCTACCTCCTCACGTGCGAGCGACTCGGCGTCGCGCCCGACGCCTCGGTGTTCATCGACGACAACGCCGAGAACGTCGCAGGCGGCCCGGGCGCTCGGCATGGAGACGGTCCACTTCGGCGAGGACCCGTTCGCCGCGGTGGCCGAGCTCGATGCGATCCTCGAGCGCCGCGGCACCGCCTCACCCCGCTGACCCGCCCCTCACCTCACCCTGCCGCGCCGTTCTCGGCACGTTCGACCACACCAGATGTGGTTCAGCGTGCCGAGAAGGAGCCGGGGGTCAGGCGCCGGACATCGTCATGTCGGACAGCAGGAGGGTCAGGCCCGACCCGCCGGGGAGCCAGGTGAGGTCCGCGCCCACCTCGACGACGTCGAGCAGCATCCGCGGCAACGTCGAAGCGATCGTCACCTCGCGCACCGGCTCGGCGAACGAGCCGCCGCGCACCATCAGGCCCTCGGCGCCGACCGAGAAGTCGCCGCTGACCGGGTCCGTGCCCGAGTGCAGGCCGCTGACCGACTGGACGTAGAGCGCCTCGGGCACCGACGCGACGATGGCTTCCGGGGTCTTGGTGCCGGGGCGGAGGTGCAGGGCGCGGGCTCCGACCGACGGCGTCGACTTGAATCCCCGCACTGCGGAGCCCGTCGTCCTGGTACCGGCCCGGCGGGCCGTGTACACGTTCTGCAGGAAGCCCTGCAGGACTCCGGCGGCGACGAGCTCGACCCGACGCGTCGGGACGCCTTCGCCGTCGTGCGTCGCCGCGCCGAACGCGTCGGGCAGCGTCGGGTCGTCGACCAGCGTCACGTTCGCCGCCGCGACCTGCTCGCCCTGGCGCCCCACGAACATCGAGCGACCCTTGAGGACCGCCTCGCCGCTCAGGGCCGCACCGAGCAGCGCGAGCAGCGAGCGCGTCACCAGCGGGTCGAAGACGACGGGGAGCCGGCGGGACGCGGGCTGGCGCGCGCCGAGCAGGCGCGTCGAGCGCTCCGCCGCGTCACGGCCGCGGCCGTCGACACGTCGAGGTCCTCGACCGTCCGCCCGACCGAGAAGCCGTATCCGGTCTGGGTCTCCTGGCCCTCGCCGGCCATCGCGAACGACGCGACCGAGCACACCGTGCGTCGGGCCGACGCCTCCACGCCGAGCGAGCTCGCGACCGCGACCTCGACCGCGCCGTCGCCGTACGACGCGGACTCGACTCCCCGCACCCGCGGATCGGCGGCCCGGGTCGCGGCTTCCACCTCGAGCGCGAGCGCCACCTTCTCCGTGGCGGGGACCGCAGAGCAGCGCGTCACGCCAGAGATCGAGATCCACCGCGCCGACTGCGGGCGCGTCCGACGGCTCGGGCAGCCCGAGCGCCTCGTCCTGGGTACCGAACGCCGCGTTGTCACGGGCCTCGGCGACGGTCTCGGCCACGACGTCCGCGTCGAGCGAGCCGGCCCACGCGTAGCCCTGGCGATGGTCCGATCAGCAGGCGAACCCCGACGCCGTCGACCTCGGCGACCGCCAGCGACTCGACCTCGCCGTCGAACACCTTGACCTCGGTGTCGCGCGACCGGACCACGTAGGCCTCGAGCTGCTCGCCCGCCCGGGCCATGGCCACGACGTCGCGCGCGATCGAGGCAAGGTCCGTCCCGCTCACGCCGCCGTCCCCCCGACGGTCAGCTCGCGGATGCGCAACGTCGGTTGCCCCGAGGACACCGGCACGCCCTGCCCGTCCTTGCCGCACGTCCCGGCCCAGGTGTCGAAGTCACGACCGACGATGTCGACGCCGAGCAGCGTCTCCGGGCCGTTCCCGATCAGCTGAGCGTTCCGCACCGGATCCGTGATCCTGCCGTTCTCGATCATGTACGCCTCGGTGATGCCGAAGACGAAGTCCCCCGTCGCCGTGTTGACCTGGCCGCCGCCGAGCGCGACGCAGTACAGCCCGTACGGGGTCTGGCTGATGATGTCGTCCTCGTCCTGCGCACCCGGGACGAGGAAGGTGTTCGTCATCCGCACCATCGGGAGGTGCTGGTAGGTCTCTCGCCGACCGTTGCCGCTGCTCGGACGGCCCTCCTTGCGGGCGCGCACGAGATCCCACATGTAGTCGGTCAGCACCCCGTCCTCGATCAGGACGTTGCGCTGGGCGGGTGCGCCTTCGTCGTCGATCGCGTACGCGCCCCACTCGCGCGCCAGACCGCCGTCGTCCACCAGCGTCACGAGCGGGGACGCGACCTGCTCGCCGACCCGGCCGCGGAAGACGGACGCGTCGCTTCCCGACGAGGTCGGCCTCGAGCCCGTGACCGCACGCCTCGTGGAAGAGCACGCCACCCGCGCCGCGCTTCAGCACCACGGGCACCTTGCCGCTCGGCGCGGGCCGCGCGTCCAGCTTCGACAGCGCCCGCGCCGCGGCGATGCGGGCGATGTCCTCGGGCGCGTGCTCGTCGAAGTACTCGAACCCGACGGTGAACCCCGGCGCTTCCATCCCCGTCTGCATCCCGGTGTCCCCGACCGCGACGCAGTTGACCATGAACCGGGTCCGGACCTGGTCGTCCTCGGTGAGCAACCCGTCCGAGTTCGCGACGAGGATCCGGCGCCGCCCGTCCGCGTAGCTCGCGGTGACCTGTCGCACCGCGTCGCCCTCGGCGCGCGCGGCCTCGTCGGCGCGGGTGAGCATCTCCACCTTGCGCGCCTTCTCCACGCCCTCGGGCATCACCTGCACGTCGTGCGGCGGCGTCGACGTCCGGCGGGTGAGCGGCACGATCGTCGCCCCCGGCCCGCCGGAGCTCGCCGCCGCGGCCGCGGCCTCGGCCGCCTCACCGAGTCCGGCCTCCGACAGGTCGGCGGTGTGCGCGTAGCCGGTGGTCTCGCCCCGCACGACGCGCAGGCCGGCGCCGCGCTCGCGGCCCGAGCGCAGCTCCTCGACCTTGCCGTCGTCGAACGTGGCGTTCGAGGACCGCCGGTCCTCGGCGAACACCTCGGCGAAGTCGCCGCCTCTGGCCAGGGCCCGGTGGAGGGTTCGCGGCAGGACGGACTCTTCGATCACGGGACGCCTCCGAAGTGCTCCCGACCGCGCGGGGTGCGTATGGTACGCCGGTGCCGCTGGAACCCGGACTCGTCGGATCGAGCTCGCTGACCGTCTGCGAGGCCGACACCGCACTCGCGCTGGGTAGCGGCGACGTCCCGGTGCTCGCCACGCCGCGGGTCGTGCTCCTCGACCGAGCGCGCCACCGTCGACGCGGTCGACGGCCACGTCGAACCCGGGCACACGACCGTCGGCTACCGGGTGCAGCTCGACCACCTCGCGCCGGTCCCGGTCGGCGACGAGGTGCTCGCCGAGGCGGTGCTCGAGTCCGTCGAGGGCCGCAGGCTGACCTTCCGGGTCTCGGTGAAGCACCGAGACGGGCTCGTGGCCGCCGGACGGATCACCCGCGTGGTGGTGGAGCGCGCGCGGTTCCTCGGGAAAGCCGTCGGCGCCCCCTGATCCACCGGTACCCTCCTCGACATGGGCGACCCCGGGAACCCGTCGAACCCCAACGTTGACTCCGGATCCGAGCCCGATCCCGGCCAGCCCGGGTGGGCGAGCCCGACCCCGCCTCCCTCCCCCGCACCGACCCCGCCTCCGTCTCAGCCGCCGCCGGGCGCGACGCCTCCGGGCGGGGCGACGCCGCCCGCGCCCACGCCGCCCGCGCCCACGCCCCCCGCCTCCGCGTCAACACCGCCGGCCTGGGGCACGCCCGCACCGGGCTGGGGCGCACCGCCTCCCGGCGCGATGCCACCGACCGCGCCCGGTGGCTGGCAACCCGGACCCCCGCCGAAGAAGCGCCGGCTGACCTGGCTCTGGATCCTCATCCCGGTGCTGCTGGTCCTCGTGGCCAGCACCGTCGTCGTGATCGTCTTCGCGGTGAGGTTGGTCCTCGGCCCGGTGCAGACGACGAACGACTACTACGCGGACCTGAAGGACCGCGACTACACCGCGGCGTACGGCGAGCTCTGCGCGGCGATCCAGCGCGAGATCACACCCACGCGCTTCGAGCAGATCCAGCGCAGCGACGTCGCGACGAAGGGCACGATCGAGGACTACGACTTCTCGAGCTCGCACATCCACAACGACACCGCGACGACGACCGGCACCGTGCGCCGAGCCGGCCAGGACTACGACGCGCGGATCGGGCTCCGCAAGGAAGACGGCGACTGGAAGATCTGCTCGGTGCGGGAGCGCTGACAGCTAAGCGGCCGGCGCCTCGCGTCGTCGGGCGTCGAGGAAGCCCACGAGTGCCGCCCGCCACGCCGCCGGATTCTCGAACTGGGGTGAGTGACCGGCGTCGGGAACGATCACCAGCTCGCCGTCGGGGATGATCTCCGACATCCGGCGGGACACGGCGAGGAACGGCTCGTCTTGCTCGCCCACGATGACGAGCGTCGGGCACCGCACGTCCCCGACGCGCGCGAGCTCGTCGGGCTGGTCGCGGATCGCACGGGCAAGCGTGGACCACATCGTCGCCGACAGCGTCGCCCACTTGCGGTCGTTGAACTCACGGTAGCCGGGCCGTTCGACCAGGAGCCGCTCGTACGCGGGCGTGCCGAGCGGCGAGAACGCGTCCATGATCCGCTTGAGCTCGTCCATGCCGTCGGTCAGCGCGATCTCCGCGCCCATCTCGAGGATCTCGCCGTCGAGCCCCGGCACCGGCCCGGGCGAGGTGTCCATCAGGACGAGCGCCTCGATCCGGGCCGGGTGGGCGAGCACGATGCGCCGGGCAACCATCCCACCCATCGAGTGGCCGAGGAGGTGGAAGCGGTCGGCCCCGACTGCGTCGGCGACGGCGAGCGTGTCCAACGCGAGGCGTTCGAAGGTGTACGCGGCCGCGTCGCCCGGCGCGTCGCTCTCGCCGTGGCCGCGGTGATCGAACACGACGACGTGATGGCCCTCGGCCAACGCGTCGACGTGATCGTCGAAGTCCTCCTTCGCGCCCCCGAATCCGTGCACCAGCAGCAGCGTCGGGCCGGTCCCGGCCTCGACGACCGCGAGGCCGACACCGTCGTCCGTCACCACTCGCATCTCGCTCCCCTTCCTCGCGGCGCGGACCCGGACGGCGCCCGTGCCGACCGCCGCGCGCGCTCCGGTCCGACGATCCGGAGCCCGTAGGCTACGACCATGGCGCCGGAGGAGTCAGAAACAGCCGCGCCCCGGCGCCGCGCCCGCCTGGGGCTCGGCGTGCGCATGGTCGTGAGCGCGGTGCTCCTCGCGATCCTGATCACCAAGGTCAACTTCGACGGGGCGATGCCGAAGGACCGGCACCTCTCGACGCTGGTGTTCTTCGCCTGCGCCGTGCTGACCGCCACGATCGGGATCGTGCTGTCGGCGTGGCGGTGGCAGCGGGTCCTCCTCGCGTTCGACGCGCGCGTGCCGCTGCGCGCCCTCACCGGTCACTACTTCGCCGGTCAGTTCGTCGGGAACGTGCTCCCCTCGACGATCGGGGGCGACGTGCTGCGGGTGACGCGCTCAGCCAAGAACATCGGTTCGAGTGAGACCGCGTTCGCCGCGGTCGCGCTCGAGCGACTGAGCGGGTTCCTCGCCCTCCCGGTGATCTGCTTCTTCGGGTTCGTCCTGGACCCGTCCCTGCTCGAGTCGAGCACCGCGTGGGTCGCGCTCCTCGTCTCGGGGATCGCGCTCGCCGCGCTCGCGGCGATCCTCGTGCTGGCGGCGCACCCGCGGATGGCCGGCCGATTCGAGCACCACGACAACTGGATGCGGTTCATCGGGGCCACGCACGTCGGCGTCGAGCGGCTGCGCCGGGAGCCTAGAGCCGCGCTCGCGGTGCTCGGAACCGCGATGATCTACCAGATCTCGGTCGTGCTGACCGTCGGGTTCGTGATCCTCACGATCGGTGCTCCGGTACCGGCCGGCGCGGTGATCGCGTTCGTGCCGGTCGTCGCCATGGCCCAGGTCGTCCCGATCTCGTTGAGCGGACTCGGCGTTCGAGAAGGCATGTTCGTGCTCCTGTTGCACCCCCTCGGCATCCACAACGGCCAGGCGATCGGCATCGGCCTGCTCTGGTACCTCACGATGCTGCTCGTGAGCTTCCTGGGTGCACCGGCGTTCGCCGTGGGGAACCGCCACGGCGCGTCGCTGGGAGCCGGATCGAAGTCGTGAGCGCGACCACCGACGATCGGACGCCGAAGCCCACCGTCCTGCGCAAGCTCTGGGGCGCGAAGGCGCTGCGTGACGGCCACGTCCTGTACTGGTGGGCCGAGATCATCGCGATCCTGCTCTTCTACCTCGTGTACTCCGCGATCCGGAACGCGGGGGAGACGCACACGGCCGAGGCGTTCGCGCACGCGAAGCAGCTGATGGGCTGGCAGCAGACGCTCGGCATCAACCACGAGCAGACCTTCAACGAGTGGGCGCTGCACTTCCGACCGCTCGTGATCGCCGCGAACTACTACTACGGGTCGTTGCACTTCATCGTCACGATCGGAGTGGGCGTCTACCTGTTCCGCAAGTGGCCGAACGACTACCCGCGCTGGCGCAACACGCTCGGCATCGCCACCGCGATCGCGCTCATCGGCTTCCGCTACTGGCCGCTCATGCCGCCGCGGCTGCTCGACGCGAAGATGTACCTGCACCTCCACCCGGGCATCCGGTACCACTTCGTCGACACCCTGGACAAAGATCCGGCGTTCTGGACCTTCAACTCGGGCGCGATCAAGAACATCTCGAACCAGTTCGCCGCGATGCCGAGCGTGCACTGCTGCTGGGCGCTGTGGTGCGCGTGCGCGCTCGTTCCCCGGCTCAAGCACGCGTGGGCGAAGTGGGCGGCCGCCTCGTACCCGGTGCTCACGGTGATCGTCATCGTGATCACCGCGAACCACTACTTCCTGGACGCGGTGGCCGGGTTCACGATCTTCGCCATCGGCTACGTCGTCGCCCGACTCGTGACCCGAGCCGGTCGCGGCCCGACGCTCGCGCCGGCCACGGCCGCCACCGCCTGACGCCGACTTGCCCCACCGACCCCGCCGGGTCGAGTCTCCGACGGTGATCGACCTCGACCATGTGGCCATCGCCACGACCGACATCGCCGCCGCGCTCGGCGCGCTGGTGGGAGACCTCGGCGGGACGATCTTCGCGGGCGGTGACGGGTACGGCTTCCGCTGGGTGCAGACGCGCCTCGGCGAGGACGGCGCCGGCATGACCGTCGAGCTGCTCGTCGAGTGGGAGCCGCAGCAGAACGACTTCCTCGCCCGGTTCCTCGCCCGGCACGGACCGGGTCAGCACCACCTCACGTTCAAGGTGAGCGACCTCTTCGCGACGCTCGACCGGGTCCGCCTCGCGGGCTACCAGCCGGTGGGCGTCGACCTGCGCGACCCGAACTGGAAGGAGGCCTTCCTCCAGCCGCGCGAGGCCCACGGCACGGTCGTCCAGCTCGCGCAGGTCCACCCCGACCATCCCGGGACCCAGGAGCTCGTGCGGGCGGCACAGGCGGGAGCGCCCCACTTCGAACCCGAGTGGTGGCCGACGCCGCCGGCGCCCGCGACGCCGCCAGCCGCCCTGCGCCGCGTCGTCATGGCCACCCCGTCCATGCCGGCCGCGCTCGGGTTCTTCGCCGGCCTGCTCGACGGCGAGATCGTCGACGAGGGCGAGGACTTCGCCGAGCTCGCGTGGCCGGGGTCCGGCCGCGTGCGGCTGGAACCGCGTCCGGCCGAAGCACCCGGCTTCCGCCGGGTCGAGCTCGAGCAGGCCGGCACCGCGACGACGCTCGAGGTCGGCGGCGCGGCCTTCGTCGTCACGCCGGGCTGACGGCTCGCCGGCCGGTCAGTCGCGCCGCCGCACCGCGCGCAACGGCAGCGCTCGCTCATCGCCGACGATCTGCAGGACGGTCTCCCGGACCGCCTGGTCGGCCAGCGAGAGCGGCGCCGCCTTCGGTGAGATCAGCGCGAGCCGCCGGGGCGGCAGGTCCGCGATCGTGAAGATCGCGACGGAGCTGAGCTCGGGCGGGATCGCGGTCTCGGGCAGCACGGACATCCCCGCGCCCGCGGCCACGAGGTCCGCGATGAGGCGGATGCCCTCCACCTCGACCCGGACCTGCAGCGTCACGCCACGCGCCCGGGCGGCCTGCTCGATCTCGATGCGCAGGGGGTTGCCCGCCGGAGGCAGCACCAGCGGCATCTCGGCGAGCGCCTCGAACGCGAACGGGCCGTCGGGCAGCTCGGTGCCCGGTGGTGCGAGACCGACGAGATCCTCGTCCATCAGGTGCTCGACCGTCAGCCGCTCGTCGCGCACCGGCTCGGTGACCACCGCCTGGGCCAGCTCCTGACCCAACACCTCGGCCAGCAGCCGCTCCGACGCGCCCTCGTTGACCCGCAGCTCGATGCCCGGGGCGCGCTTGCGCAGGTCGGCCACGAGCTCGGGAACCAGCCACCGGCTCGCGGTTCCGACGATCCCGAAGCTCGCGTTGCCGACCTGCAGACCTTGCAGGGCCGCGACGTCCTCCTGGAGCAGCTGCACCTCGCGCCGGATGCGGCGTGCGTGCGCCAGGACCACGCGCCCCGACTCCGTGGGCGTGGCCCCCGACCGGCCGCGAGCGAGCAGGGTGACGCCGAGCTCGGCCTCGAGCTGGCGGATCTGCTCGGACACGTTGGACTGCACCGTGCGCAACATGTCGGCCGCGGCGGTGAAGGTGCCTTCCTCGTCGATCGCGATGAGCGTCTCGAGGTGCCGCAGCTCCATGTTCCACCCCACCTCCGTCGGCGTCGCGGCCCCGCTCGGGGTCCGAGCCGGGGTGTTCGCACCCTTCGCCCGCACGGCCGCCGCATCGTTGCCGCACGGCGGCGGTACGGTCGGCCGGGCCGGCGGCCCGGACCGGTCAGGCCGGTCAGGCCGCTCAGGTGCAATCTCAGTTGCCGATAGAACCTATCATTCCAACCTGTTGGACAGATCAGCGGGCGAGTGGTTGCATGGGTCGCAGGACGAATCGGGGAGTCGGTCCCCCCGCCGGCTCGCCCGGTTCTCCCTTCTCCGCTCCGCCTTCTGTACGCGGCCCTGCCCCCGGGCCCACGAGCACTCGAGGAACTGTCGTGGCCATCGACACGATCTCCAGCCTGATCTTCACGGGTCCGCTCTCGTGGACCGTCGACGCGGCCTGCGAGGGACGCACCGAGCTGTTCTTCGCCCCCGCCGGCGAGCGGCCGGAGGCTCGGGTGGTGCGCGAGAGCAAGGCCCGTACGATCTGCCGCGAGTGCCCGGTGCTCGAACCCTGCCGGGACTGGGCCCGCGAGCAGCGCGAGTACGGCTTCTGGGGCGGCGAGTCCGAAGAGGAGCGCGCCGCCGCGGGCTTCCGCGTCGACATGCCCGTCGGGCGGGTCGCACGGTACCCGAAGGGGAACGGCAAGCCGGTGCAGCCGCGCACCCCGCGGGTCGCCTGAGCACCTCCGGTCTACGCTCCGGTCCGCACGCCGGACCTCCTGGAGCGCACTTGCCCGACGATGGCGCAACCCCCGAAGGCGTCGATCTCGCGCGCCTGCGCCCGTTCTTCGCCGCACACGTGCCCGATGCCGGCGACACACCGCTCACCGCCGAGCTGATCGCCGGGGGTCGCTCGAACCTGACCTACTCGATCTCGGACGGCGTCCGGACCTGGGTGCTGCGCCGCCCTCCGCTCGGGCACGTCCTGCCGACCGCGCACGACATGGCCCGCGAGTACCGGGTCATGACCGCGCTCGCCCGAACCGGTGTGCCGGTGCCCCGCACCGACGCCCTGTGCGAGGACCTCGACGTCAACGACGCGCCCTTCTACGTCATGGAGAAGGTCGACGGCGTCATCTACCGGGACGGTGCAGCACTGAGCGGGCTCGATCGCGACCAGGCGCGCGCGGTGTCCGAGGAGCTCGTGGACGTGATGGCCCGCATCCACTCGGTGGACTACGCGGCGATCGGGCTCGAGGAGTTCGGGCACCCCGAGGGGTACCTCGAGCGCCAGATCCGGCGGTGGGGGCAGCAGTGGGAGCGGTCCAAGACCCGCGAGCTCCCCGGCGTCGACGAGCTGGCGCGCCGGCTCGCGGCCGCGCTCCCCGAGTCGGGGCCGCCCACGATCGTGCACGGCGACTACCGCCTCGACAACACCATGATGGCCCCGACGGACCCCGGGACGATCGTCGCGGTCCTGGACTGGGAGATGTCGACGCTCGGCGACCCGCTCGCCGACCTCGGGCTCTTCCTGCTCTACTGGGGGAACGCGGGCGCGCAGATCATCGCAACCGGCTCGGAGATCGACGAACGCGCCGGGTTCCTCACGTCTGACGAGGTCATCGAGCGCTACGCGCGGCAGAGCGGTCGCGCGGTCGACGCGCTCGACTGGTACGTCGTGTTCGCGTACTACAAGCTCGCGATCATCGTGGAGGGCATCCACGCCCGCTACAAGATGGGCAAGACGCTGGGCGAGGGATTCGACGCGATGGGCCAGACCGTGGTCGCACTCATCGACAGTGCGCTCGACCAGGCCAACCGGTCCTCCATCTCCGAGTTGCGGGGCTGACGTGGCTGCGTTGGTCTGGCAGTCGAGGCCCGAGCTCTCCGGAGGGATCATGGTCGCCGCGTTCACCGGCTGGAACGACGCCGGTGATGCGGCGTCGGACTCGGTCGGATGGTTGCGCACCCACTCGGGCGCCGAGCCCTTCGCGTCGATCGACCCGGACGAGCACTACGACTTCCAGGCTCATCGCCCCGAGGTGCGCATCACGGACGGCGTCACCCGCGAGATCTCGTGGCCGACGTTGGAGTTCGCCGCGGCGAGCGCGTCCGGAGACGGCCCCGGCCTGGTGCTGCTCACGGGCCCGGAGCCGAACCTCAGGTGGCGGGGCTTCTGCGACACCGTGATCGAGGTCGCTCGCGAGACCGGCTGCGGCACCGTCGTCACCTTCGGCGCGCTGCTCGCCGACACACCCCACACGGCTCCGATCCGGGTCTCGGGGTCCACGACTGACGCCGCGGCGATGGCGCGGCTCGGCCTCGAGCCGTCCCGCTACGAGGGGCCGACGGGCATCGTCGGGGTGCTCCACGACACATGCCGCAACGCGGGCTTCCGTTGCGCGTCCTTCTGGGCACCCGTGCCGCACTACGTCGCGACGCCACCGAACCCGCCCGCGACCCGAGCACTGCTCGAACGGTTCGCTGCGTTCACCGAGCACCCCTTGGACCTGCGCGAGCTCAAGGTCGCAGCCGACGCGTGGAGAGCACGGGTCGACGGCGCGGTCGCGGGCGACGAGGAGATGGGCGAGTACGTCCGCGGGCTCGAGGCGCAGCTCGAGGAGTCGCGCGACACCGGTGCCGAAGCGGCGGCGAGCGAGGAGGACATCCCGAGCGGCGAGGACCTCGCGCAGGCCTTCGAGGACTACCTCCGCGAGCAGGGCAACGACACCTAGGAACGCGGGCCGACGAACTCCTCGGCGATCGCGAGCCAGAGCTCGGTCGAGAGCTCGAGGCTCTCCTGGTCGACCCGCTCGTCGTTGCCGTGGAACATCGTCGCGTAGTCCTCGAACGCGAGCCGCTTGCTGAAGAGTCCGAAGCCGTAGCCGACCGAGCCCGCGCGCCGGAAGAAGCGGTTGTCCGTCGCGCCGGTCATCAGCCACGGCACCAGCGCGGATCCTTCGCACAGGCGCGCGGTGACCCGACCGAGCGCGTCCCAGAGCGGCGTGTCGATCTCCGAGCGCGACGCGGGGTCGTCGCCCGACTCGATCTCGACCTTGTCCGCGAGGTCGCCGATCGCCTCGAGCAGGAGCTTGCGCGCGTGCTCGCCGCTCTGCCCGGGCAGCGTGCGGATGTCCACCTCGATGTCCACCCGGTCGGGGATGACGTTGGTCTTCGTGCCGCCGTGCACGACCGTCGGCGCGAAGGTCGTGTGCGTACACGAGTACGCGATGCGCGCGAGCCCGAGCGGGAGCTGGTCGATCGTCTCCCGGAAGCCTTCCTCCTGGAGCAGCACCTCGGGCAGGCCGAGGCCCTGGACGAGGCGCTGCCAGGTGCCGCTGAGCTCCGGCGGGGCCCGGAACTCGGCGAGCCGGCGCACGACCTCGGCCGCGGTGACGAGGGCGTTGTCGGTCCGGTACGGCGATGACGCGTGCCCCGGCGTCCCGCGGACCGTCAGCTTCGACCAGTAGGTGCCCTTCTCCTCGACCATCACGGGCAGCCGGGGCCCCTGCGCGGTGGGGACCTGGAACCCGCCGGACTCGGTGATGACGAAGTCCGCGGCGACGTGGTCGAGCTCGTGGTCGACGAGCCAGTCGGCGCCCCAGATCCCGCGGGCCTCCTCGTCGGCGACCGCCAGGTAGGAGATCGTCCCCTTGGGCTTGAAGCCGGAGTCCGCGAGCTTCCGGAACGCGACGGCCATGGTCGCGGTGAGGTTCAGCATGTCGACCGCGCCCCGGCCCCACACCATCCCGTCCACGACCTCGGCCCCGAACGGGTCGCGCGACCAGCCGTCCGGGTTGACCGGCACGACGTCGGTGTGACCCATCAGCAGGAGTGACGGAGCCGTGGGATCCGAGCCCTCGATCCGCGCCAGCACGCTGCGCCGCCCCGGCTGCGGCTCGTAGCTCTGGATGTCGAGCCCACCGCCGGCGAGGTAGCCGGTCAGGAGCTCGGCGCTGCGGATCTCCTCGCCGGACTCCGGTCGCCCGTCGTTGACGCACGCGTTCCGGATCAGGTCCTGGAGCAGTGCCGTCGCTTCGTCGGTGAAGTCGGTGGAGGCCATGGAGCGAGCGTAGGTCGGAGCGGGCACGAAGTGCGCAGACCGAAGCGACCCGGCGTGGCGAGCGTAGGTCGGAGCGGGCACGAAGTGCGCAGACCGAAGCGACCCGGCGTGGCGAGCGTAGGTCGGAGCGGAGGCCTCAGGTGCGGGGAGCGGCGCGGTACATCAGCGTGCCGTCGTCGTCCCAGCGCTCGACCGAACCCACCCCGCGGAGGTGCTCGAGGTGGGCGAACGTCTCGCTCTCGGCCATCACACCCCAGTGCCGCTCCGGGAACAGCTCGTGCGACAGCGCGACCACAGTCGCGGGTCCGAGGGCGAGCGAAGCGTCGCGCAGCTTCTCCATGCGCTCTTCGTGGTGGGCCTTGATTGCGTCGACGCGTCCGGGGACGTCCTCGAACGGATGGCCGTGCGCAGGCAGACCGAGCTGGACCCCGTCGAGCGCGGCGACGAGGTCGAGCGTCGCGAGGTACGAGTGGAGCGCGTCGCCCTGGTTCGAACCCGCGATGTGGGGCGTGATCGAGGGCAGCACGTGGTCACCGGTGAGCAGGAGCCCGTGTTCGGGGTCGTAGAGGCAGAGGTGGTCGAGGGTGTGACCGGGGGTGTGGATCGCGAGCCAGGTGCGCCCCGCCAGCTGGATCGGGGTGCCGTGCTTCACGCGCCGGCTCGGGTCGGGCGGCGCGAACGCCAGGCGCATGGCGCGGATCGCGACGCGCTTCTTGAGCGGGGGCATCGGGTGCTTGCTCCCGCCCCAGGGTGTGTTCCCGCCCCACGGCACCGACTGGCGCTGGTGCTCCTCGGTGAAGTCGTCCAGCGCGCTCGCATCCTCGTCGCGCAACGCCGGCAGCTCCTCGAGCGACGGCCCGGTGTAGCGCTCGGCCTCGTCGATCGCAGCCTGCTCGAGACGCTCCGCCTCGACCTCCGACAGCGTGTTGCGGCCGGTGCGGTCGAGCGACCACGTGGTGAACGCCTTGTGCGTGATCAGCTCGGCGCCGGCTTCCTTCTTGATCCGGCCCGCGCCGCCGAAATGGTCAGGGTGCGAGTGCGTCACGACGACGGTGTGGATGTCCTTCACGCCGTAGCCCGCGGACTTCAGCCGGCGCTTCAATGCCTTCCAGCTCTTCGGACCGGGCAGGCCCGGGTCCACGACCGTCAGGCCGCGGTCGTCCATGAGGCCGTACATGTTCACGTGGCCGAGCCCGGGCATCCAGATCGGGAGCTGCATGCGCAGCACCCCGGGCGCGACCTCGGTGATCTCCTCGGACGCCGTCTCTTGCTCCTGCTTGGGCGGCCTGGGCGCTCGCGCGGAGTCGCCCGGCCGACGCACCACGTCGGTCACCCGCCGAGGTTACCCCGCCCCGCCGACGCCCCTTTCGGTGCGGGTTGCTGCTCCCGGGCGGGGTGGCTAGCGGTAGCCGGGGGCGAGCTTGGGCCAGGGTCGGGCCGACTCCATCAGCGCCGCCGCGGCGACGCAAGCGTCGTCCTCGTGGCGCCGCGCGACGACCTGGAGGCCGACGGGCATCCCGTCGACGAGGCCCGCGGGGATGCTCACACCGGGCTGGCCGGTCATGTTGAACGGCGCGGTGAACGCGGCCGACAGGATCATCAGGTCCACCTCCTCGCCGTTCACCGGGCCGCTCAGGATCCCTTCGGCGGGGTACGCGGTCGTCGCGGTCGTCGGCGTGAGCAGCAGGTCGACGTCGTCGAAGACCGCGGCGGTGGCGTTCAACAGCTCCTGGCGACGGCGCACCGCGCGGCCCAGGTGCTCGGCCCGCAGGTGCGGGATCCCCTCGACCGAGACCCGCAGGAGGAAGTCGAGATCGTCCAACCGGTCCTTGGCATCGTCGTAGGCCCACGCCGCGAGGTTCGGCGCGCTCAGCAGGCCCCACGCCCGACCGGGCTTCGGCAGCACGACGTCGAGGTCCACCAGCTCGAGCCCGGCTTCGGCGACCAGCTGGCGCGCCGCGTCGTGGGTCAGCTCCTCGACGCCGGTGTCGCAGACCCCGTAGCCGAGCGTCGACGACCACGCGACACGCTTGCCCCGCAGCCGGTCACGCGCCGCGTCGAGCGAGGTGACCAGCGGCTCGAACGGCGCCGGCTTCGGCAGCGACGTCGGGTCGTAGCCCGTCGGCCCCGAGGTCACGTCCACGTATCGCGCCACGTCCCGGACCGATCGGACCATCGGGCCGTGCACCGACGTGAGCCCGGTGTCGAACGGTTCGGGACCGCTGCCGATCAGGCCGAAGGTCGTCTTCAGGCCGGGGAGGCCGGTGTACGACGACGGGATGCGGATCGATCCGCCGCCGTCGCTCCCGGTGCACGCGGCGAACATCCCCGAGGCGACCGCGGCCGCGGAGCCGCCCGAGGAGCCACCCGGCGTCGCCTCGGGATTCCACGGGTTGCGCGTGACTCCGTGCAGCGGCGAGTTCGTGAAGCTCGGGATGCCGAACTCCGGAGCGGTCGTGAGCCCGACGATCACCACGCCCGCGGCGCGCAGTCGGGCCACCTCTGTGCAGTCGGTGGCCGCGACGCGGTCCGCGTACAGCACTGATGCGCGTGTGTCGGGGAACCCCTTCGCCTGCGCGAGCTCCTTCACGCCCATCGGCACGCCGGCGAAGGCACCCGGGTCGCCGCCCGCGGCGACCTCGGCGTCGATCTCGCGGGCCCGGGCGCGCGCGGCGTCGACGTCGAGGTAGATGACCGCGTTCAGATCCTCGTTGCTCGCCTCGATCCGCTCGAGTGACGTGTCGAGGAGCTCCACCGCCGACAGGTCACCGGCACGCACGCCTTCCGCCAACTCCCACGCGTCGCGAGCCCAGAGATCCGTCACTCGTCGCCTCCTGCCTCGTCGACTTCCTCGGCAATCTTCTTCAACTCGGCGAACGCGTCCTCGAGCCCACCCGCCAGCACCGCGACGTCCGCCACCGTGTCGGCGTCGACGTAGAGCCCGAAGTGCAGCTGCCCGCAGTAGGAGAGGATCGCGATCCCGAGCGCGAGATTCCGGGTCAGGGGCACGACCGGGTAGGCCTCGAGCATCCGCGCGCCCATGCAGTAGAGCGGCACCTGCGGTCCGGGGATGTTCGTGATCACGAGGTTGAAGAACGGCTGGCGGTGGGCGACGCGCGCGGCCAGGCCGAGCAGCGTGGGTGCGGCGAACTGGGTCAGGTCGACGAGAAAGGCGGCGCCGACGGCCTGCTCACGGTCCTTCAGGTCCTCGGTGGTCGCCCGGATCGCGTGCAGCCGCTCGACCGGATCGACCTCCCCGACCGGGAGGTCGACGAACATCGCCGACACCCGGTTGCCGAGCTGCATCCGCTCCGAGTCGTCGCGCACCGACACCGGGCACAGCGCGCGCAGCCGCACGTCCAGGTCGTCGCCGCGAGATTCGAACAGCCGTCGCAACCCGCCCGCGACCCCGGCGAGGACCACGTCGTTGACGGTCCCGCCGAGGCTCGTGCGGATGGTCTTGACGTCGTCGAGCGAGACCTTGACGCCTTCGAAGCGCCGACGCCGCCCGACGGTCACGTTGATCGACGTGCGTGGCGCGATCGAGTTGCGGTCCACCAACGTCGAGAGCGCGCGCCCGAGCTGGCCGGTGCGCTCGAAGGTTCGCTGCGGGGTGCGGACGATGCGGCGCACCGTCCGCGCGATCTCGGCAGGCTCGGTGGTGCGTTCGTAGAGGGTGTCCACCAGGAGCCGTCCCGGGCTCGGTGGCGGCTCCACGATCCAGCGCGGCGGCTCGAGGAACGTCGGGTCCGGGGTGAAGTCGAGAAGGACGGTCGCGACGTCGACGCCCGACACGCCGTCGACGAGCGCGTGATGCGTCTTCTGGATCAGTCCGACGTTGCCCCCTTCGAGGCCCTCGACGAACCAGAGCTCCCAGAGGGGGCGGGTGCGGTCGAGCAGCTGGGCCTGGATCCGCGCGGTCAGCGTGAGCAGCTGCTCCCGACTCCCCGGAGCGGGCAGCGCGGTCAGGCGCACGTGGTACGCGATGTCGAAGCGCCGGTCGTCGACCCAGATCGGCCGGCCCTGTTCGAAGGGCACGTGCATGATCCGCTTCCGGAAGCGGGGGATCAGGTGGAGCCGGGAACCCACGAGTCGGCGGGTCTCCGCGAGCCGGAACCGGCCGGAGTCGTCGAAGAACGATGCCCCCTCGAAGATGCTGACCGCGCCCACGTGCATCGGGGTCTCGAGCCGCTCGAGGTGCAGGAACGACGCGTCGAGCGCACTGAGCCGGTCGTAGCGCATGGGCGCCGATCGTACCGGCACCGGCTCCGAACGTCACCGGGCGCTCGGAACGAGCTTCGGGCTAGGTGCCCGGCTTCGGCGTCGTGGTCGTCGTCGACGGTGGTGGTGGTGACGCGGCCTGGACGCACATGCGCAGCCCGTAGCCCCGAGCGATCTCGTCCGCCCGCCGGTCCAGCGCGGACCCGTTCGCGTTGGCGGTGATCGCCCGTTGGATGTCGCCGTGCTTCTGGGCCGCGGCCGAGAGGTCGGCCTGGTCGATGGTCTGGTCGACCAGCGCGACCCACTTCGCGATCCGGGCCCGGTCGGCCTTCGGTGGCTTGATCGCGCGCAGTCGGTCGAGCGCGCGGCGCTGCACCGCGACGACCTCGGCGGCAGCCTTCGGCATCGCCGTCACATCCGCCCGGCCCGGGATCCGGAGCGCGGCAACCTGCTTCGCCGCGTCGCGACACACCGCGTTGGCCTGCTTGACGTAGTCCGCCTTGGAGGCGCCGCCTCCTGCGCCGCACGCTGCGACCAGGAGCGCAACGACCGCCGCACCGACCAGTGCTCGCCTCATCGCCCGAAACCGTCTCCCCAGGGTCGAGGGACGGTAGCGCGCCCGTCAGCCGCGCGTCAGCCCATCTCGCGGGCGAAGGCCGTAGGGTGCGGATGTGCTGATCGCGACCGCGCTCTGGTGGATGGATCCCGAGGTGGTCGCCGCACTCGACCGCGAGCTCGGGACCCCGGTCGACTCGTACGTCAACGGGTCCCAGACCTGGTTCAGCGGCGACGAGCAGACGCTCGAGTGGCGCGTCCACCCGGTCGGTTCCTTCACGATGCCGGCGGGGCTCTCGCACTACTCCCTCTGGGAGCGTGTCGTCGACGAGCTGGCCGCGGGCCGCGACCCGGGCGCGCTGGCGCTCGGGTCCGAGACCCGGCCGCTCACCGCGATCTGGGACGGCCTGGAGTGCTTCCCCGCGTACGGTGACGACCTCGAGCCCGCGACGCTCGCGACGCGCGCGACCGAGCTGCTCGGGCTCGCGCCCGGGCTCTCGGGACTCGTCGACCACGACAGGGTCGGCGACGCGTGGGAGATGACGCACGGCACGGTCTCGATCGTCCGCCTGCTGGCCGACCAGCTCCATCCCTGACCTCTCCAGATCCCCGGTGGCCGCCGGCGGCTCCTCTCAAGATCTCCGGCGGCTCCTCTCAAGATCTCCGGCGGCACCTAGTCGCGCCAGGGTGGGGTGCGCGGCGCGTCGTAGTCGGCGGGGAACGCCTCGCCGTCGATCGCACGGAAGGCGAGGTCGGCCCACCGGTGCTGTCCCGCGAGCGGCTGCGGCAGGCGGTCGCGCGCGAAGAAGCCGACCTGGCGGGTCTCGAGCGGATGCCCGCTCAACTCGCCGCCGATCATGCGGCAGTGGAACACGAGCGAGTACAGCGGGGTCATGGCGAAGCCCAGCCGGAGGCCGTCGAGCACCGCGATCAGTGACACCGGCTCGACCTCGATCCCCGTCTCCTCGTAGACCTCCTTCACCGCGATCTCCGATGGTGAGTACCCCACGTCCGCCCAGCCGACCGGGTAGAGCCAGATGCCGCTGTCGGCCCGCTGGGTCAGGAGGATCTCGCCCGCGTCGTTGCCGACCACGGCCGCGACCGCGACCTTCGGGGTGACGTACCCGGCGACACCCTCACCGACGGTGTCGAGCCACTCCGTGAACAGGACGTCCGCTTCGATCTCTTCGACCGCGGCGGCGCGGATGTCGGCCGCCACCTTCAAGACCTCCTCGAAGCGCTCCTGCTCGTAGAGGCTCTTGGTGAACCCGAGGCCCGTACGTGCCACGCCCGCGAGCGTCTCCGCCCATCGCAGCAGATCGGTGGCCACGACGGGGCCGGACCCTTGCTCTTCCATGCCTCCGACCCTATGCGCGAGCCGGGAACGGGGAAGGCGTCGCGCTACGTGCGCGCGGCCGTACCGTCCGGGGCCAGGGGCTCCCGCCGGGATCGGTGCACGACCGACGCGAACACGTCGGCCGGCTGCGGCGGCGAGAAGAGGAAGCCCTGCGCACGGTCGCAACCGAGCGCGCCGAGCTCCGCGAGCTGATCGTCGGTCTCCACTCCTTCGGCGACGACGCTCAGCCCGAGCGCGTGGCCGAGGCTCACGACCGCGGCCACGATCGCCGAGTCCTCGGACTCGGTCCCGAGCCCGTCCACGAACGACCGGTCGATCTTGACCGAGTTGACCGGGAACCGGCGGAGGTAGCCCAGCGACGAGTAGCCGGTGCCGAAGTCGTCGATGCTCAGGTTCACGCCGAGCGCCCGGAGCGCGTCGATCCCCTCGATCGTGGTCTCCCCCATGAGGACGCTCTCGGTGATCTCGAGGCAGACGCACTCCGGCGGCGCGCCCGTGCGCTCGAGCGCCGCCGCGACCTGCGCGACCAGGTCCGGCTGCGCGAGCTGACGGGCCGAGAGGTTCACGGCCATCGAGAACGTCGGCGACACCACACCCGACTCGCGCCACTCCATGAGCTGGCGGCACGCGCCCTCGAGGACCCACGCGCCGAGCGGCACGATGAGCCCCGTCTCCTCGGCGAGGTCGATGAACGCGTCCGGCGCGACCAGCCCGCGATCCGGGTGCTGCCAGCGGACGAGCGCCTCGGCGCCTGCGCATCCGCCGGTCGCCAGCTCGTAGATCGGCTGGAAGTAGATGCGCATCTCTTCGCGCTCGATCGCCCGGTGCAGCGCGTTCTCGGTCTCGAGCCGGAACTGCGCGGTCGACCGCATCTGCTCGTCGAACAGCTCGAAGCGCCCCTTCCCCCCGGCCTTGGCCTGGTACATCGCCGCGTCGGCATCGCGCAACAGCGTCTCCGGAGTGTCGCCGGGGCCGGCCACCGCGATGCCGATGCTCGCGCTCAGGTGCTGGTCCTCGCCGTTCAGCTGCACCGGGGCCTCGATGACCTCGAGCAGCCGTTGCGCCACGTCGATCGCCTGGTGGCGCGCGTGTTCGGGGGAGAGGTCGTCGCAGAGCACCGTGAACTCGTCCCCGCCGAAGCGGGCAACGGTGTCCCCCGGACGGACTGCGTCGCACAAGCGCGTCGTGAGCTTGCGCATGACCTCGTCGCCGGCGTCGTGTCCGAGGCTGTCGTTGACGATCTTGAAGCGGTCCAGATCGAGGAAGAGCACGGCCGACGTCGTCTGGCGGCGCGATGCCCGCGCGAGCGCCAGCGTGAGGAACTCGACGAACAGCACCCGGTTCGGCAGGCCGGTCAGCGGATCGTGCTGGGCCTGGTACGCGAGACGGTCTTCGAACGTCTTGCGCTCGATGGCGATCGCGGCGAGCGGGCTCACCATCGCGACGATCTCCTCCCCGTCCTCGGTGGGTGCCTGCGGCGTGCGGTGGTACACCGCGAACGTTCCCAGCACGCGGTCGCCGCTCGACGCCATGACGGGGGTCGACCAGCACGACTCCAGGCCGTGGTCGGCCGCCACGTCTCGGTACGCCTCCCACCGGGGGTCGGTCCGGATGTCGTCCGCCACGACAGTCGTGCCATAGAACGCCGCGGGTCCGCAGCAGCCCGCGTCCGGCTCGATCGGCACGCGGTCCGCGGCGCGCGCGTGTACTCGACCGGCATGCTCGGCGCCGCGCCCATGCGCAGCACGCACTCGGCCTCGTCGACGAGCATGACCGAGCACGCCGCGTCCGGGACCTGGCTCTCGACCACTTCGCAGATCGTGGCCAGGGTCTCGGCGAGCGGCGCACCCTCGGCGATCAAGCGGAGGATCCGGGCCTGGTCGCTCATCAGCGCCTGTGCCCGCGCCCGCTCGGTCACGTCTCGGGTCGTCGCGACGACCCCACCCACGGACGGGTCGTCGGTCAGGTCCTGGACGATGGCCTCGACGTACTTGTACGAGCCGTCGGCGACCCGGAGCCGGAACGCGACGGGATCGGTGGTGCTCGCCTCCAGCTGTGCACCCATCTCCTCGGCCACGCGCTCCAGGTCATCGGGGTGGATGTGCGAGATCGGGTCCGTCCACGTGTCGTCGTCTTCCTCGAAGCCGAACAGCACCTGTGCCGCCGGGCTCGAGTACAGCAGCCGCTGCTCGGGCCCGACGATCGTGATCACGTCGGACAGGTTCTGCACCAGCGCGCGGAACCGCTCGTCGCTGCGCCGGAGCGCCTCCTCGGCCTCCACGCGCTGGGTCACGTCGCGGCCGGCGACCACGACCCCGCGCACCGCCGGGTTGTCCATCAGGTTGTTGCCGATCGCCTCCAGGTACCGCCACGAGCCGTCCGCGTGCTGGACGCGGACCATGATCGGACCATGGACCCCGGGCTCGGTGAACGCCCGGCCCATGATGTCGGTGACCATCGGCTGGTCCTCGGGGTGCACGAGCTCCAGCGCGTCGAGACCGAGCGCGAAGCCGGCTTCGTAGCCGAGGACCTTCTCGCCCAGCGGGCTGCCGTACCGGATCGTGCCGTTCTCGTCGAGCACCGTGATCGCATCCGACGAGTTCTGGACGATCGCGCGGAAGAGCTCCTCGCTCTCGCGCAGCTGGGCCTCGACCTCGAGCTTCTCCTCGACGATCGTGCTCAGCGCCGCATTGGTGCGTTCGAGCGACGCGTTGGTCAGCTCCAGCTCACCCCGTGACTCGAGCCGCTCGGTCACGTCATGCGCGTTGATCACGATGCCGTCGACGACGCCGTCGCCGATCAGGTTCGTCGCGACCATCTCGAGCCACCGGTAGTCGCCTTTGGTATCACGGATGCGCACTTCGAACGCCGCGCTGCTCGTGCCACGAGGGCTGAGCCGCAACGGGCCGAACACCGCGCCGACCCGCTCGACGTCGTCGGGGTGCACCGTCGAGTCGGTGAAGTTGTCGCCGATGCTCAGACCGCACAAGCGGGCCGTCCCCGGGCTCAGGTACCGGACGTCGCCGAGCTCGCCGTACACGAGCATGTAGTCGGAAGAGTGCTCGGCCAGCGAGCGGAACCGCTCCTCGCTGGTGCGCACCGCGCGTTCGGCGCGGACGCGCGCGAGCGTCGAGATCAGCGCGTCCCCCACGACCGCGAGCGGCTCGCGCGCCTCGCGTGGCCCGACCGGCTCCGCGCCCCGCCAACCGAGGGTCACCGAGCCGATCGACTCCTCGATGCCGGTCAGCCAATCGGCGTCGGTGCCCGGGTCCGGAGCGCCGAGCTCCGGGGCGTACCAGGCGTGCTGGGCCGCACCGTCGCGCAGGTCACCCGCGCGGGCGGCGAGCACCGCAGAGTCGGCGCCGACGAAGCGGGCCAGCCGCTCGAGCACCGAGATCACGCGCGCGTCGACATCCTGCACCGACGCGGTCACCAATATCCGGGAGGTCTCGGAGACGAGGGCTTCGGCCGCGACACGTGCCTCCAGCGCGCGCTCGGCCTCGCGACGGTCGTGGGCTTCGTCGGTCACGTCTTCCAGAGTCCCCACGTACCCGGCGACCGCACCGTCCGGATCGCGGATCGCGGCCAGGCTCGTGCGGGTGCAGCGGATCTCACCGTCCGGACGCACGACGCGCATCTCGCCGAACCACTCCTCGCCGGCGAGCGAAGCCGCGCTCATCGACTCGAAGATCGCGTCCCGGTCGTCCGGGTGGGCCACCCGCAGGTCGTCGGATCCCAGGATGTCTTCGGCGCGGATCCCGCAGATGTCGAGCCAACGCTGGTTCACGTAATTCACGCGACCGACGACGTCGGAGTGGCACACCCCCAGTGGCGAGGACACGACCAGCGTGCGGAAGGGATCCTCTGCCGGCCCGTCGGCCGGGACGTGGAGCGCGCCCACCTCCTCGGTGACGTCCTCGACCGCCCCGACGAAGACCGGGGGCTCCTGCGGTTGGGCCGCGCCGGGCAGCACTCGCATCCGCACGTGGCGCACGACGCCGTCGGTGCGCACGATCCTCAACGCCAGCACCAGGTCCTCCGGCGAGGCGAAGAACGCGATCCGGGCGTCGTCGATGCGGCGGCGGTCGAGCGGATGCACGGACGGGAGCCAGTCCCGGCCCAACGCCTCCTCCTCGGACCAACCCAGGATCTCCACGAACCGGCGGTTGACCCACACGATCCCGTCCGCCGCGGTGCAGCGGAACACGCCGATGGGGGCGGAGAGGGCGAGGACGTCGAGGTCGGTCACGGCGTCGAGGCGGTCGAGGGGGGAGCCGGACGCGGGCGCGCCCAGCCGGGCGCGGAGCGCGTCGTCGTGTGCGGGCGGGCTCGCCGTTCCCATGGTGTCGATCCGTCGTCCCCCTGTCTGCTCCTTCGGTCTATCGGGGTCGACGGGGGCCACCCTGAGCGAAAATCGCCCGGATTCCGTGGGGTTTGGCCTTCGCGGGATCAGGAGGTGCGGCGGGCCCGGGCGCGCAGGACCGCCGCCTTGGCCATCCCCCAGGCCAGGTGCAGCGGGCCGAGGTCGGGATCGCCGAGATCCCCGAGGGTCGCGGGCACCAGGCCGTAGCGATCCTCGGGCCAGGACCGCTCGGCGAACTGGTCCCGGACGACGTCCGGCACCCCGGCGTCGACGAGCACGGCCGTGGGCTCGCGGTACAGGGTCCTGACGACCTCGAGCGGGGTCGACCGCTGCTCGCCCGGGTCGAGCGCGAGCAGCGCCTGCAGCGATGCCACGACGCGCTCGGTTGCGGCCCGGCCCGCGGCCGGCGCGGCCGCGAGCGCACCCGCCCGCGCGGCGGGTTCCGCGGCGCCCCACGCATCCAGGAGTCGCTGCACGTTCGCGACCGCCCAGCCGGGGGCCTCACGTGCGACGCCGGCGACGATCGCCGCTCCGGTCTGCTCGAGCAGGGCGAGCCCGCGGGCCTCCGCCTCGTCGGGTGGCAGCTCGTCGCCGGCGTCAGCCCTCGAGGACATCGCCTTCCATGCGGTTGACCGCGCACCCGAGACCCTCCAGGTATGCGATCGACGCGTCGCGTGCGCCCGACGGTCCGGTCAGCTCGAGGATGACCCAGCCTTCGTGCGCCTCGATCCCCGCGCGCCGGATGTTCGGGACGACGTCGAACTCCTTGACGATCTCGTAGATCATCGGGCGGTCGACGAGCTGCTCGGGGAACGAGACGTAGAGCCGGACGCTCTCGCTCGGGCCCGCGGTGCTCACAGCCCGACCCGGCCGAGCGCATCCGCGGGCTCGAGCACGAGCCCCGTGTAGAAGGGCCCGAACTCGCCGTAGCGCGCCGAGACGTCGTCGAAGCGCATCTCGTACACGATCTCCCTGAGGACGACGGGGTCGTCGGCGAGCAAGGTGACCCCCCACTCCCAGTCGTCGAGTCCGACCGAGCCGGTGATCAGCTGCAGCACCCGGCCCGCGTAGGTGCGGCCGATGCGCGCGTGTCCGGCCATCAGCTCCTTGCGGGCCTCGAACGGAAGGCGGTACCAGTTGTCATCGCCGTCGCGGCGCTTGGACATCGGGTAGAAGCCGATGACCTTGCGCGCCGGGAGGTCCGGATGGAGCCGCTGCTCGCGGTAGTGCTCGATGCGCTGGTTCCAGACGAGCAGGCGGGCCGCGACCTCGGTCGGGTCGGTGAGGCCCTCCTCGTCGCGCAGGCGCGCCGCCTCGTCGTCCTCACTCGCGGTGTATTCGGACAGCTCGGTCAGCGACACGTACGAGAAGTCCGGGTCCACCGGCCCGGCCAGCATCTCCTGCTGGAAGCCGTGCAGGCGGGCGAGGTCCGGGCCGTACGCCATGACACCGAAGTCGGCCTTGTGGCCGAGCACGACGAACGTGAGCGCGCGGTGGCCGTCGTCCTCGAGCGATGCGATCGCGTCCACGATCCGCTTCGCCGCCCCGGGATCCTGCTGCGCGAGCCCACGGTCGATCCGGTAGAGGAGGTGCAGCACTCCCCAGCCGATCGACGGTGCCACCGGCTCCACCTCCATGCGCCCAGGCTACCGGCGCGCCACGCGAACGAGCCGATCAGGCGCTCGCGGCGGCCGGTTGCACCTGGGCCCGCGCGTGCACGTCGTCTCCCGGATGCGGACGCGAGTGGGGCGCCCCCGGAGGGGCGCCCCACTCGTCGTTCCGGTCGGAGGGGAGGCTCTAGAAGTCGCCCATCCCGCCCATGCCACCGTCCATGCCCGGCATGCCGGCGGGCATGGCCGCCTTCTCCTCGAGCTTGTCGGCGACGACTGCCTCGGTGGTCAGGAAGAGCGCAGCGATCGAGGCTGCGTTCTGCAGCGCGGACCGGGTCACCTTGGCCGCGTCGATCACGCCCGCCTTGACCAGGTCCTCGTACTCACCAGTGGCCGCGTTGAGGCCGTTCGCACCCTTGAGGCTGCGGACCTTCTCCACGATGACGCCACCCTCGAGACCGGCGTTGAGCGCGATCTGCTTGAGCGGCTCCTCGAGCGCCCGGGCCACCAGCTTGGCGCCGGTCGCCTCGTCGCCCTCGAGCGTCTTGGCGAGCTCGAGCACCTTGGCCTGAGCCCGGAGCAGCGCCACGCCCCCACCGGGGACGACACCCTCCTCGACCGCGGCCTTGGTGGTCTGCACCGCGTCCTCGATGCGGTGCTTCTTCTCCTTGAGCTCGACCTCGGTCGCCGCGCCGACCTTGATGATCGCGACACCGCCGGACAGCTTCGCGAGACGCTCCTGGAGCTTCTCGCGGTCGTAGTCCGAGTCGGTGTTGTCGATCTCGGCGCGGATCTGGTTGATCCGGCCCTGGACGTCGGCGCGGGAGCCGGAGCCCTCGACGATGGTCGTCTCGTCCTTGGTGACGACGACCTTCCGGGCCTTGCCGAGCAGCTCCAGGCCGATGCCCTCGAGCTTCAGGCCGACCTCCTCGGAGATGACCTGGCCGCCGGTGAGCACCGCGATGTCCTCGAGCATCGCCTTGCGCCGCTCGCCGAAGCCGGGGGCCTTGATGGCAACCGACTTGAACGTGCCGCGGATCTTGTTGACCACCAGCGTCGCGAGCGCCTCGCCCTCGACGTCCTCGGCGATGATCGCGAGCGGACGGCCGCCCTGCATGACCTTCTCGAGCACCGGCAGCAGGTCCTTGACCGCCGAGATCTTCGAGCTGACCAGGAGCACGTAGGCGTCGTCGAGGACACCCTCCATGCGCTCCGGGTCGGTCACGAAGTACGGCGAGATGTAGCCCTTGTCGAACCGCATGCCCTCGACCAGGTCGAGCTCCATGCCGAAGGTCTGGCTCTCCTCGACGGTGATGACGCCGTCGGTGCCGACCTTCTCGAGCGACTCGGCGATCATCTGGCCGATCTCCTCGTCCGCGGCCGAGATGGCCGCGACGTTGGCGATCTGCGCCGGGTCTGTCTTCACGCTCTTCGAGTCCTTCTTGATCGACTCGACGGCGGTGACGACCGCGGACTGGATCCCCTTCTTCAGGGTCATCGGGTTCGCGCCGGCCGCGACGTTGCGCAGACCCTCGCGCACCATGGCCCACGCGAGCACCGTGGCGGTGGTGGTGCCGTCGCCCGCGACGTCGTCGGTCTTCTTGGCGACCTCCTTGACGAGCTCCGCACCGATCTTCTCGTACGGGTCCTCGAGGTCGATCTCCTTGGCGATGGAGACCCCGTCGTTGGTGATCGTGGGGGCGCCCCACTTCTTCTCGAGGACCACGTTGCGGCCCTTCGGGCCGAGGGTCACTCGAACGGCGTCGGCGAGCTTGTTCATGCCCGCCTCGAGCGACCGGCGGGCCGACTCGGCGTAGGCGATCTGCTTGGGCATACCGGAACTCCCTGGGGGTGTCGTCGTGGGACGGAGGTGCTGCGGGAAACCCGCAACGGATTAGCACTCGACCTGTATGAGTGCTAGCCCATGTTGGCACTCTGCCACGACGAGTGCAAGTCCGCGCGACGGTGTCCCCCGCTCGCCCGAGCACGTACGCTCAGGGCCCACATGGCCGAGATGCACGACGCCACCGAGGAGTACCTCGAGACGATCCTCGAGCTCGAGGAGGAGGGCATCACGCCCATCCGGGCCCGGCTCGTGGAGCGGCTCAAGGTCTCGGCGCCGGCGGTCTCCGAGCAGGTGAACCGGCTCGTCGGCGGTGGCTACACCGAGCTCCTCGACGACCGGAGCCTCCGGCTCACGAAGAAGGGCCGCGACCTCGCCACCTCGGTGGTGCGACGGCACCGGCTCGCCGAACGGCTCCTGGTCGACGTCATCGGCCTCGAGTGGGAGAAGGTCCACCGCGAGGCCGACCGCTGGGAGCACGCGATCTCGGCCGACGTCGAGCAGAAGCTCGTCGAGCTGCTCGGCGACCCGGCGACGTGTCCGCACGGCAACCCGATCCCCGGCACCAAGCGCCCGCAGGCGTCGAAGCCGCGCACGGCGCTCGTGGACTCCGAGGACGGTCCGGTCGAGGTCGTCCGCATCAGCGAGAAGATCGAGCTCGACGACGACGCGCTGCACCTGCTCGCCGATGCGCTGCTCATCCCCGGCCAGCGAGCGGTCGTGGTCGGGCGGGGTCCGGCTGGTGTGAAGGTGAAGACCGCATCGGGCGAGCACGAGGTGCCGACGCCCATCGCGACCCTCATGTGGGTGACCGCGGCGTAGACGCGCGGCTGTCCCAGGGATCAGCTGAACAGCGTCTCGCCGATCCACCCGCCGCGGCTCGTGCCCGGGGGGACCGCGAAGATCGCGCTCGACGTGTGCTCGATGTACTCGTTGAGCGCGTCCTGCGACGCGAGGCGTTGCTGGATCGGTACGAACTGGCGACGCGGGTCGCGCTGGTAGGCGAGGAAGAAGAGCCCCGCGTCGAGTCCCGCGGTGCGAGGGTCCACGCCGTCGGTGAACGAGTAGCCCCGGCGCAGCAGCTTCGCGCCGGCGTTCGAAGCCGGTGCTGCGAGCCGGATGTGCGCGTCCTCGGGGATCACCGACGTCCCGTCGCGGTGCTTCGCCTTCAGGTCGGCCTTGTCGAACTCGTGGTGCTGCCCGAGCGGGGCGCCACTCGCCTTCAGCCGGCCGATCACGTTCTCCTGGTCCTCGAGGAAGTCGCGGTCCCAGTTCTCGATGCGCATCCGGATGCGGCGCGCGACGAGGTAGCTCCCGCCGCGCATCCAGACCGGGCTGTCGCCGGATCCGACCCAGATCTGGTCGTCCATCGTGTGGTCGTCGTCGCCGTGGACGTTGTTGGTCCCGTCCTTGAACCCCATGAGGTTGCGCGGGGTCTCCTGACTCTGGCTCGTGCTCGACGTGCGCCCGAATCCGAGCTGGCTCCACCGCAGCCCGACGACACCCTTTCCCCGACGGGTCAGGTTGCGCAGCGCGTGGAACGTCACCTGCGGGTCATCGGCGCAGACCTGGACCCCGATGTCCCCACCCGAGAGCGACGGGTCGAGGTTGTCGTGGTCGAACGGCGGGAGGTCGATCAGGGCGGCCGGACGGTCGCGCGCGAGGCCGAAGCGGTCGACCCCGTCCTGGGTGAACAGCGTCGGCCCGAACCCGAACGTGATCGTGAGCCGGCTCGCGGGCAGGCCCAACGCCTCGCCGGTGTCGTCCGGCGGGGCGGGCGGGACGTCGTTGCGCCCGATCTCACCGCCGGAGGCGAGCGTCGCGCTCGATCCCCGTCCAGTCCTTCAACCGCGCGACGAGGTCGGCCCGGCTCACGCCCGGGAGCACGTCGAACGCACCGAAGAGGAGACGGTCCTGCACCGGCGTCGCGATGCCGGCCTGGTGGCGGCCGTAGAACGCCACGACGCCGCCACTGTTCGCCGCCGCGGTGGTGTCGGCGTCCGCCCGGCCGCCGCGGTCCGAGACCACGAGGCCGCCGAGCACCGCGCCCGCCCCGGCCGCGCCGATCCCGCCGAGCACGGCTCGGCGGCTGACGGCGCGACCCCGAACGGGCGCGGACTGGTTCTCGCGTCGGCTCACGCCACGACTTGCTCGGCGACCTGGGACAGCGGCTCGGCCGCGGCGTCGATCGTCTGGGCGATCGCACGCGTCTGCGGCTTCGTCAACGTCGTGTACAGCACGTAGGTGTCGCCCTGCCGGTACGGCGCCAGCGCCGCAGTGATCGCGTCGAACTTGGCGGTGATGGCGGCCGCCGAGACGGGGGTGCCGGCCGGGAGCAGCGGCGCGACCGCGTCGAACGCAGCGCGCGAACCTTCGACGTTGGCCGCCAGGTCGACGAGATCGATGTGCGAGTACCGCTCCTCCTCGCCCGTGATCTTGGAGCTCGACACCTCGTTCAGCAGCTCGACCGCACCGTTCGCGACGGTGGCCGGCTCGAGCTTCACCGTCTCGACCAGGCCCTGGAGCGTGGTCACGTCGGCGAGGAGCTGGTCCGCCACCGGGCCCATCCCGTCGAGGTTGCCCTTCTCGTAGAGCGCCTGCTCGATCTTGTGGAACCCGCTCCACTTGTTGGCGGAGACGTCGTTCGCACGGGCGTCGATGCGGGGATCGAGGTCACCGTAGGACTCCGCCACCGGCTCGATGCGCTCGTACGGAGCGCGCGCCGCCGCGTAGAGGGACTTGGCCTGCTCGACGTTGCCCGCCTTCACCGCGGCGACGAACGGCGTGGTGTCGGCAACCAGCAGGTTGGCCTGCTGCTCGAGGTAGGTGCGGTACGTGTCGACGGCCGCGGCGCGGGCCGCGGTGTCCGGGCCGGCGGCCGTCTTGGCGGTACCGGTGACCGTCATCTTGCCCTTGCCGTCGTTCTTGCTGCCCCCGTTGCACTGGATGGTGTACGTGCCGGGCTTCAACGTCATCGAGAAGGACTTCGAGAAGCCGGGCGCCACGAGCTCGACCTCGCCCGCGATCCGGCCGCCCTGCTGGACCTCGAATTCCGTCACCGCGTCGGCGTCGTCGTTGCTCACGTTGAACTTCGTCGGGCCCGCGGGGACCGAGAGCTTCGAGGGATCGCACCCGGAGTCCACCAGCTTGATGCTCACCTGCTTGATGCCGGTGGTGTCACCCGACGCGCGGTCGGAGCCGCCCGAGCCGCAGCCGGCGAGCGCGAGCACGGCGACGAGCGCGGCGCTCACCCCTGCGGTCACGGCGGTCCTCCGCGGACGGTTGGACCTCGGACGAGACGGCCAGAGCACGAAGACTCCCATCGGTATCGCGTAGGCGAGCCAGACGATGACCTCGACGGCCACCGGCTGGGGTTGGATCCCCAGCATCCCGGTGAGCAGCGCCGAGCGGATGGAGCCCGGGTCCACCAGCCACTGGAGACTGAAGGCCTCGGCTTGACCGCTGTTGAGCCACCCGGCTTCGTGCGCGGTGTGCGCCGCGGTCGCGAGAAGCCCGGCGGCGACCAGCACGAGCACGAAGCCGGTGACCTTGAAGAAGCGCTCGAGGTTCAGCCGCACACCGCCGCGGTAGATGCCGTACCCGATGGCGACCGCGACGATGATGCCGAGCACCGCGCCGGTCCCCGCGGCCGAGGGGTCTCGGGCCGCCTGGAACGCGGCCAGGAGGAAGACCGCAGTCTCCAGGCCTTCACGGAGCACCGCGAGGAACGCCATCAGCACCAGCGTCCCGACCGAACCCGCCAGGAGCGCGGCCGCGGCCTTGCCCTCCAGGTCGCCCTTCAGGCCGCGTGCGTGGCGGCGCATCCAGACGATCATCCAGGTGACCATGCCCACCGCGAGGAGGCCGATGACGGTCTCGAGCCCTTCCTGCTGGCGCTGGGGCAGGTTCTCCTCGGCGATCTTCGAGCGCGACCGCCACCCCGGTGCAGAGCGCGATCGCGATCGCCACGCCGATCCACATCGCCCGCAGCGCGTCCCGTCGGCGCTGCTGGGTCAGGAACGTCGCGATGATGCCGACGATGAGCGCCGCTTCGAGGCCCTCGCGCAGGCCGATGACGAATGTGGGGAGCATGAGACCCAGACCCTGATCGTGTGAGGTAAGGGATACCTTAGGAGCGGGTCTCGGGCCGGCGCAAGCCCCCCGTCAGGCGAGTCTCACGCTCCGGTGCACCCGCCGGCGACGGCGGGAACGATGCTCACGACCTGGCCGGGCGCGACCGCGGTGTCGACACCGTCGAGGAACCGGATGTCCTCGTCGGCCACGAACACGTTGACGAAGCGTCGGAGCTCGCCGGAGTCGTCGTGCAGCCGGCCGGCGAAGCCGGGATGGGCGGCATCGAGCCCGGCCAGCAGCTCCTTCACCGTCCCGCCCTCGACGGACACCTCGGCCGCGCCGCCGGTGAGCTCGCGCAGCTGGGTGGGGATGCGGATGGTCACAGCCATGGCGGGAATACTCCTACTTCTCGAACGTGGCGGGATCGAACGCGGCGTGGAACGCGTCGAGCGTCGGGGAGATCGTCGCGGTCGGGCCGACCTGCTCGGCGACCGCGTCGAGCGTCTTGAGGCCGTGGCCGGTCACGTACGCGACCACCCGCTCGTCGGGACGGATGACGCCCTCGCCGGCGAGCCGCTTGAGGGTCGCGATCGTCACACCCCCCGCGGTCTCGGCGAAGATCCCCTCGGTGCGGGCGAGCAGGCGTATCGCGTCGATGATCTCGTCGTCGGTCGCGGCGGCGAACCCGCCGCCGCTCTGGCGCACCGCATCGAGCGCGAAGTACCCGTCGGCGGGGTTCCCGATGGCGAGTGACTTGGCGATGGTGCTCGGCTTCACCGGCTTGATGTTCTCGCTGCCGTCGAGCCATGCCGACGCGACCGGCGAGCACCCGAGCGCCTGGGCGCCGGACACCCGGACCTCCGGCTCTGCGTCCAGGAGCCCGACCGTGTGGAGCTCACCGAAGCCCTTGCGGATCTTCGTGAGGAGCGAGCCGCTCGCGACGGGGACCACCACGTGGTCGGGCGTCTCCCAGCCGAGCTGCTCCGCGGTCTCGAACGCCAGCGTCCGCGAGCCCTCGGCGTAGTACGTGCGCACGTTGACGTTCACGAACGCCCACGGGTACGTGCCCGCGAGCTCGGCGCACAGGCGGTTGACGTCGTCGTAGTTGCCGTCGATCGCGACGACGTTCCCGCCGTACACCGCGGTCGTGAGGACCTTGCCCTGCTCGAGGTTCGCCGGGATGAACACGAAGCTGCGCAACCCGGCGTGCGCGGCGTGGGCGGCGACCGAATTGGCGAGGTTGCCCGTCGAGGCGCACGCCGCGGTCTTGAAGCCGAACTCGAGCGCCTTGGAGAGCGCGACCGACGTGACCCGGTCCTTGAACGAGTTCGTGGGGTTGAGCGTGTCGTTCTTGATCCAGACCTCACCGAGTCCGAGCTCCGCCGCCAAGCGGTCCGCGCGCACGAGCGGGGTGAAGCCGGCCCCGAGGTCGACCGCCGGATTCCGCTCGACCGGGAGCAGATCCTGGTACCGCCACATGCTGAGCGGCCCGGCGGCGATCTTCTCGCGCGAGATCGCCGCGGCGATGGCGTCGTAGTCGTAGGCCACCTCGAGCGGGCCGAAGCACCACTCGCAGGTGAAGATCGGCGCGAGGTCGTACTCGCGCGCACACTCGCGACACCGGAGTCCGAGTACGTGGGCCATGTCGTTCGCTCTCCTTCTCCTGTGAACGGGTTCGCCGTTCGGTCTCGACGCGCTCGGATGGGTCTTCGAGCGCCTCGAGCGGAGTCCGGAGGTCCGGGGCCCACTCAGGGCTCTCTCATCGTTCGGGCATTGGCACCTGGCGCACCTGGAGGGTGCGATGGTTGCCGCGGCGTCAAAGGGCCCGTCCCTCAGCCGCTCTGGATGAGCGCGTGTCCCCGGGAGTCTCGCACGATCGTGGAACCCCGGGCCACTCATTGGCGGTCCCCGTGCGACCGGATCCGGGGATGGGGCGGCGGTCCGGACCGCCGGCGACGAGCGACGCGGCCGGGAATCACGGGGAAAACCGGTGGCTAACCTCGGCGTTCGTGCCGCTGCTCCCCGTCCCCGGGCGCCATGACGACCTCTCGGCGGCCGAGCTGGTCCGGGCCAAGTCCGCCCGTGGCCTCACCATCTCGGTCTGCCTGCCCGCTCGCAACGAGGAGGCCACCGTCGGCCACATCGTCGCGACGGTCCGGCGGACGCTGATGGAGGAGGCCGCGCTCGTCGACGAGGTCGTCGTCCTCGACGACGGCTCCACCGACGCGACGGCCGCGGTCGCGTCCTGGGAAGGCGCACGCGTGGTCGCCGCCGACGCAGTGCTGCCCGAGTCGGGACCCGGCTCCGGGAAGGGCAACGCGATGTGGAAGACGCTCGACGCGGCGGAGGGCGACATCCTCTGCTGGCTCGACGCGGACATCCGCAACTTCGGTGCGCACTTCGTCACCGGGCTGCTCGGGCCGCTGCTCACCCAGCCCGACATCGCGTTCGTGAAGGGGTTCTACCGACGCCCGCTGCACGAGCAGCCCCACGGCGGAGGCCGGGTCACGGAGCTGATGGCGCGACCGCTGATCTCGACCCTGTTCCCGCAGCTCGAACGCTTCGTCCAACCGCTGTCCGGCGAATACGCGGGACGGCGCGACGTGCTAGAGACCCTGCCGTTCGTCGAGGGGTGGGGCGTCGAGCTCGCGCTGCTCATCGACATCGTCGAGCGGTACGGCCTCGCCTCCACCGCGCAGGTGGACCTCGGTGTGCGCGAGCACCGGAACCGCAGCCTCGCGGAGCTCGGGCCGCAGGCGACCGCGATCCTGGTCACCGCGCTCCGCCGCGCCGGACTCGTCGCCGACCGGACCACCGTCGCCGAGCTCGTCCGCTACTCGACGGACTTCGAGCCCGAGACGGTGGCGGTCGAGGTGCGCGAGCGCCCGCCGATCATCACGCTCCCCGACTACCGCCGCAAGCACGGCCGCGAGCTCACCGCGTAATTTCTGGTCGCTCGCCTCAGCCGCGACCAAGCGCGCGGCGGCCGGCTTCGACCGCGGCTTCCTCGACGAGGACCGCGGCGCGCGCGAAGGCCTCGCCCGCCTGCCAGACGCGATCGGTGAGCGCGAGCACCTGCACGTCGCCGAGCACGCTCGCCTCCTCGCGGGCCGCGTCGGTCGCCTGACCCACGATGGCCGCGCGGTGGGCCACACCCGCATCCGCGGCCCACTCGAGAACCCCGCCGACGACCTTGCCCTCGAAGCTGGTGACGTCGAGCTTCCCCTCGCCGGTGACCACGAGCTCGGCGCCGTCGAAGGCCGCGTCGAGGCCCGCGGCCTGGGCCACGACCTCGAAGCCGGGCTCGAGTCGCGCACCGATCGCGGCAAGCCCGCCGGCCAGCCCACCCGCCGCACCCCCGCCCTCGAGCTCGGTGACGTCCACGCCCGTGCGTTGCCGGTAGACGCCGGCGAGCTGCTCGAGCCGGCGGGTCAACAACGCGATCTGCGCCGCCGACGCGCCCTTCTGCGGCCCGTACACCTCGGCCGCCCCGATGAACGGCGTACCGACGTCGCAGGCCACGACCACGTCCAGCCCGGCGAGCGACCATCCGAGCGCTTCGACCGCGGCGAGCCCGCCGTCGGTCGACGCGCTCCCGCCGACGCAGACGATGACGCGGCCCGCGCCGGCGCGGGCCGCGGCGGCGATCAGCTCACCGGTGCCGCGCGTGTTCGCGCGCAGGGGATCCCGGCGTCCCTCGACGAGGGCGAGCCCACTCGCGCGCGCCATCTCGACGACCGCCGTCCCGTCCGAGAGCCTCGCCCATTCCGCGACGACGGTTCCGCCGAGCGGTCCGGTGACCCGGGCGGTGCGGCGCGAGCCGCCTCGTGCCGCGAGCAGCGCGTCGAGGGTCCCCTCGCCGCCGTCGGCGAGCGGGACCTCCACCACGTCGGTGAAGCCGGCCGTCCGGAGACCGCGCGCCATCGCCGTGGCGGCCGCAGCCGCATCGAGCGAACCTCGGAACTTGTCCGGGCAAGCAACAGCCTTGGCATTCATCCTCGATAGATTGCACCCGGTCCCCGACCTCTCGCGAGGAATGCTCACATGCTCGAACGCGTCCCGCTCCTGGAAAAGGAGCTGTCGGACTACGAGGACGTCGCCGGTGCCGACGCGATCGAGCGCATCGTCGAGCTGGCGGAGCCGTTTCGCGGCGCACGGGTCCTCCACGTCAACGCCACCGCGTACGGCGGCGGGGTGGCGGAGCTGCTCTCGACGCACGTGCCGCTCCTGCGCAGCCTGGGCATCGAGGCCGAGTGGCAGGTCATCCACGGCAGTGACGAGTTCTTCGCGGTCACGAAGGCCGTGCACAACGCCCTCCAGGGCGCGGACGTGCCCTGGGACGCACACATGCAGAAGGTGTACCTCGAGAAGGTCCTCGAGAACGCGCTCCTGCTCGACGGCGAGTGGGACTACGTCATCGTCCACGACCCGCAGCCGGCCGCGCTCCTGACCTTCATCGGGTACTCGAGCGTCAACCGGCCCGAGACGAGCTGGATCTGGCGCTGCCACATCGACCTGACCGATGCGCGCGAGGACGTCTGGGAGTTCTTCCGCCCGCACGTCGAGCGGTACGACGCGTCGGTGTGGACCATGGACCAGTTCGTGCCCGCGTCGCTGAAGATGGACAACATCATCACCGCGCCCCCGTGCATCGACCCGCTCTCCGTGAAGAACCTCGAGCTGCCCGATCCCTTCGTGCACGAGATCTGCAAGCAGTACGGCATCGACACCAAGCGGCCGATCGTCTGCCAGGTGAGCCGCTACGACCCGTGGAAGGACCCGGTCGGGGTCATCGAGGCGTTCCAGACGGTCCGCGAGTCCGTACCGGACGCGCAGCTCGTGCTCGCGGGTTCGATGGCCACCGACGACCCCGAGGGCTTCCAGGTGTGGGAGCAGGTCGAGACCGCCCGCGGCCACGACCGCGACATCCACCTGCTGTCCAACATCCAGCAGGTCGGCAACGTGCAGATCAACGCGTTCCAGCGCGCCGCAGACGTCGTCATCCAGAAGTCGCTGCGTGAGGGTTTCGGGCTCACGGTCGCCGAGGGCCTCTGGAAGGGCCGGCCGGTCATCGGGGGAAGGGCGGGAGGCATCGTGCTGCAGATCCGCGACGGTCAGGACGGCTACCTCGTCGACTCTATCGACGAGTGCGCGCAGCGAACGATGGAGCTGCTGGCCGACCCCGAGCGCGCGGACACGATGGGTGCCACCGGCCAGGAGCACGTGCGCCGGAACTTCCTCTCGACCCGCGAGCTCGAGGACTGGCTCCGACTCTTCGGCACCCTCAAGAAGTAGACACGCGCCAAGTGATCGTCGTCTCCAACCGCGGCCCGTTCCAGTTCGCGAAGCGTTCGGACGGGACGTTCGCCGCCCAGCGCGGCTCCGGCGGCGTCGTCAGCGCGCTGATGCCGCTGCTCGCGAATCGCGAAGACGCGACCTGGGTCGCGGCCGCGATCAGCGACGACGACCGCGCCGCGGTCGACGCCGGCACGCCGACGCCGGAGGGCGGCGTCCGGGCGCGTCTGCTACCGCTCGATCCCCAGATCTCGCGCCTGCACTACGACGTCGTGTCGAACGGTGTGCTGTGGCTCCTGCACCACGGCCTGTTCGACCTCGTCCGGCGGCCCCGGTTCGACCGGCGCTTCCGGGAGGCCTGGGAGGGCTACGTCTCGGTCAACCGCTCGTTCACCGACGCGGTGCTCGACGTCGCCGGTCCGGGCGAGACGGTGCTCGTGCAGGACTACCAGCTGACCCTGGTCCCGGAGATGCTGCGGGAGTCCCGGCGCGACCTGCACGTCGTGCACTTCACCCACACCCCGTTCTGCGGACCCAGCTCCGTGCGGGTCCTGCCCGAGTACGTCGCCCGCGCCATCTGCGCGTCGATGGCCGGCACCACCGCGGGGTTCCACACCGAGCGGTGGGCCCGCGCGTTCCGGGCGTCCGCGCACGAGGTGCTGGGCTCGGACGCCGCGGTCGGACGGACGTTCGCGGCATCGTTCGGGCCCGATCCCTCGGCACTCGCGGCCGAGGCCGGCACCGCCGAGGTGGCGGCGGAGCTGGAGGCGCTCGAGGCCCGTGTGGGCGACCGGCAGCTCATCGTGCGCAGCGACCGCATGGAGCTGTCGAAGAACATCGTGCGCGGCTTCCTCGCCTACGACCTGCTCCTCGAGGAGCACCCCGAGCTGCGCGAGCGGGTCACGTTCGCGGCACTGCTCAACCCGTCCCGCCAGACGCTGCCCGAGTACCAGGCATACCGCAACGAGGTCGAGCACGCCGCGGCCCGGGTCAACGAGCGGTGGGCCACCTTCGACTGGGAGCCGGTGATCCTCGACGCGCGGGACAACTACGCGCGGTCGGTTGCCGGCCTCGTCCGCAGCGACGTCCTGCTGGTGAACCCGGTGCGCGACGGGTTGAACCTGGTTGCGCTCGAAGGACCGTTCGTCAACCGGCGCGACGGCGTCCTCTGCCTCTCGCGGGAGGCCGGTGCGTACGATGCGCTGCACCACTCGGCCCTGACCGTGCACCCGTTCGACATCGTCCAGACCGCCGCGAGCCTGCACGAAGCGCTCGTGATGGATCCGGTCGAGCGGGCGACTCGAGCGGCCGAGCTGCGTGCGCACGCGCAGGCCAATCCTCCCGCGGCGTGGTTGGAGACCCTGCTCCGCGAGGCCCAGCTCTGACGGAACGCGTTTCAGCGCGCGCGCAACGACGCGCCGAGATCGGCCAGCAGCGCCGCGAGCCCGGCGGGGCCGTCGACCCGTACGTCGGCCCGGGCCTCGAGCTCGGCCGGCCCCTCCGGTGAGCTGACCCCGATCCGCACGGCGTGGCCGAGGCCGCCCGAGTGCTGCAACCGGTCGAGGGCGTCGAAGGCCGGCAGGTCCCCGGCGTCGTCGCCGGCGAAGGCGGCGGCGGCGAGCCCGGCGCACAGCTCGGCGACGACCGTGCCCTTGTCCATCGGGACCGGCGGGCGCAGCTCGGCGGCCATCCGCGCCGGGTGGAGCTCGAGGCCGGTCGCCGCCGCGGCCTGCGACGCCCAGGCCTCGGCCTCGGCCTCGCGTGCCGGCTGTCGGCGCCAGTGGAGCACGACGGCCACGCCGTCCTTGCGCTCCACCAGGACGCCCGGGAGCTCGCGGCCCGCCGCGACCGCGACCGCCTCGATCGCGGCGACGAACGGCTCGACCCGAGCGTCGGTGACGACCCGGTTCCCTTCCCAGCGCTGCAGGCCGTACTGGCCGACGTAGGTGACGCCGTCGATGGCAATCCGCTCACGCAACAGCCCGGCCGGCCGGCCGCTCACCACCGCGACGCGCGCGATCCGGCCGACGAGCGCCTCAAGCGCGTCACGCGCCGCCGGCAGCGGGATCGCGGCCTCCGGGTCGCCGACGATCGGCGCGAGCGAACCGTCGTAGTCGACCAGCAACGCGGCATCGTCGGCGTGCGCGACCAACGGCTCGAGCGCGATCGGCACCACCGTCGTATGACGCTAGGAGCCGAGGATGACGACGCAGTTCGCGGTGTCGCTCCCGGTCGGCGGCGGGGTCGGGATCGCCTCCACCTTGGGCGCGCCGTCGACCGACGCCGCGACCGTGGTGCACTCACGGTCGAAGCCGGGCTTGAAGTACACGACGTTCCCGGCTCGGTCGGTCGCGTCCGCCGGGACCAGCGTCTGGTAGCCCTTCGCCTTCAGCGCGTTGCTCTGGGCGGTGGCCGCGCCCGGACGACCCGAGCCGTTGAGCACGAGCACCACCACCTGCGCGGGTGGCTTCACCGGCGTCGACGACGTCGTCGAGGTCGTCGAGGTCGAGTCCGTGGACCCGGATCCAGCCGCCGTGGTGTTAGTGGTGCCACCCGCGGACGCGGAGCTCCCGCCGTCGCCGATGGGCCCGCTCGTGCCGTCGTCGATCACCTGCAGCAGCACGATCCCGATGATCACCGCGATCCCGATGAGCGCGGCACCGCGCGCGGCCGAGAACGCGACGCTGCGCCCGAAGCCGACGCCTTTCCCGGTGCGCGTGCGCTCGCCACGCGGTCCGCCGGGGGGAATGTTCGAGTCGCTCATGACCCCGATGCTCCGATGGAGATCGATCCTGACCCCGTCGACCCTACCGGTTGCCGGATCGGCACCGGTGGCAAAGGACGGGTGCCGCCGGAGGGCACCGACCCCATCGCGCCCCGGCAATCGCCCTCCGGAGATCTTCGGGCCGCCGGAGGGCACCGACCCCATCGCGCCCCGGCAATCGCCCTCCGGAGATCTTCGGGCCGCCGGAGGGCACCGACCCCATCGCGCCCCGGCAATCGCCCTCCGGAGATCTTCAAATGTTTCTTGCGTGGAGCCGGAGATCGGGATCGAACCGATGACCTGCGGTTTACAAAACCGCTGCTCTGCCGACTGAGCTACTCCGGCGACGCCGTGAGGCTAGGACCCCTGACCCCCGGCGTCAGGCACGCTGGCGCGCGATCGCGTGGCACGCGACCGCCGCCGCGGTGGCGACGTTCAGGCTCTGGATCGCGCCGCGCATGGGGATGCTGGCCACGAGGTCGCAGCGCTCGCGGGTGAGACGGGCCAGTCCGCGGCCCTCGGCGCCGAGGACGACCACGAGAGGTCGGTCGGCCACGTCGAGTGCGAAGACGTCGGCTCGTCCCTCGGCGTCGAGACCGATCGACCAGACGCCCCGCCGGGAGGCGCGGTCCAGCACCGCCGGGATCCCCGAGGCGGTGGCGAGCGGGAGGTGCTCCGCCGCGCCGGCCGCGGCCTTCATCGCGACCGGCGTGAGGTGCGCGCTGCGGTGGCGCGGGAGGACCACCCCGGTGACGCCGGCGGTCTCGGCCACCCGCAGGACCGCCCCGAGGTTGCGGGGGTCGGTCACGCCGTCGAGCGCCACGAGGAACGCGGCCGGCCGGCCGAGCAGGTCGTCGAGGTGGTGGGCCTCGAGCGGCGCGGCGCGGGCGATCACGCCCTGGGGAGCGTCGCTGCGGGCGCGCTCGTCGAGCTCGTCACCGGAGACCCGGTGGATCGGAACGTGGGCCTCGGTCGCGAGCTCGAGGATCTCGTCCACGACGGGTGCATCGCGGGACGGGACGACCCAGAGGTCCCGGACCGGGCGCTTCGCGGCGCGCAACAGCTCCCGGACCGCGTTGCGCCCCTCGACCTGCTCACCGCCGAGACCGGAGCCGGCGTGCCCGTCTCGAGACCCCGCGCGCGACCGGGCCGGGCGCTTCGCCGCGCTCATCGGTGCCAGATCGTGCCCGCGGCCGTGTCCTCGAGGGTGACCCCGCGTGCCGCGAGCTCGTCGCGGATCCGGTCCGCCTCGGCGAAGTCGCGCGCGGCCCGAGCCGCGTCGCGTGCGGCCACCAGGGTGTCGATCTCGGCCGAGTCCGCCGCCGCGCCGGATGCACCGACCTCGAGCCCGAGTGCGGCACTGAGCTCGAGCACGGTCGCGGCCAGCGTGGCAGCCGCATCGAGCTCTCCGGCATCGATCGCGACGTTGGCCCGTTTGACCGCGTCGAAAATCACGGCCACGGCCGCCGGCGTCCCGAAGTCGTTGTCCATCGCGGCCCGGAACGCGACCATGGTCGGCTCGTCGGGTTCGCTCGATGCCACGTCGATGCCGGCGACCTCGGCCCTGCGCGCGAGCGCGTCGAGCCGCTCGACCGCCTCGCCCGCGGCCTGCATCTCGGACGGACCGAGCTCGGTGCGCGACCGGTAGTGCACCTGCAGCACCGCCAGCCGGAACGCGCGCGGCCCGTGCGCGTCGATTGCGTCGGCGAGCGAGGTGAAGTTCCCGAGGGACTTCGACATCTTCTCGCCGCCGACCTCGACCATGCCGCTGTGCACCCAGTGCCGCGAGAACGCGTGCCCCGCGGCTTCGGCCTGGGCCCGCTCGTTCTCGTGGTGCGGGAACACGAGGTCGTCGCCCCCGCCGTGGAGGTCGAAGCCCTCACCGAGGATCTCGAGCGCCATCGCCGAGCACTCGATGTGCCAGCCCGGACGTCCCCGACCCCAGGGCGAGTCCCAGTCGGGCTCGCCGGGCTTCGCGGCCTTCCACAGCGCGAAGTCGACCGGGCTGCGCTTCTGCTCGTCGACGTCCACCCGGGCGCCCGCGTTCTTCAGGAGGTCCTCGAGGCGGCGGTGCGAGATCGCGCCGTAGTCCGGGTATGAGCTGACCTGGAAGTACACCCCTTCGCCCTCGATCACGTACGCGTGGCCCCGGTCGACGAGCTCGGCGACGAGCTCGATCATCTGGTCGATGAACTCGGTCGCGCGCGGGACCTCGTCGGGGGCGCGGACTCCGAGGCGCTCGAGCTGGCGCCAGTAGTCGGCCTCGTAGCGGTCGGCGATCTCCTGCTCGCTCGCCCCCTCGGCCGCCGCCCGGGCGATGATCTTGTCCTCGACGTTGGTCACGTTGCTGACGTACGTGACCGCGAGGCCGCTCCACTCCAGGTAGCGCTGGATCACGTCGAACACGACCGCGGTGCGGCCATGCCCGATGTGCGGCACGTCGTAGACCGTCGGGCCGCAGACGTACATCGACGCGCGCCCGGGCACGCGTGGGACGAAGTCCACGTCGCGCGCGGCCATCGTGTCGTGGATCCGCAGCATCGGGCGAGGTTACCTGCCGACCCTCGCGACGCCGGATGGGTTGTGTGCCGCGGCCGCGCGGGTCACGCGAGCTCGAGGAGCGCGACGGCCCAGGCCGCGATGCCCTCGGTGCGACCGACGAAGCCGAGGCCCTCACCTCGTTTCGGTGTGATCGACACGTGGACGCCGGGACCCATGGGCCTGCGCACCGCCTCGAGCGCGCCCGTGAGGTTCATCCTCATGGCGTCGAGGTGCGGAGCGAGCCGGGGTGCCTCCGCGGCGACGACGACGTCGACGTTCACGACCCACCAGCGTTCCGCATGGACGCGCCCGCCGACCTCGCGCAGCAGCTCGATCGAGGAGGCGTCGGCGAACCGCTCGTCCGAGGCCGGGAAGAGCGCGCCGAGGTCCGGCAGGCCGACGGGGCCGAGCAGCGCGTCCGCGACCGCGTCCGCGACGACGTCGGCGTCCGAGTGCCCGACGAGCCCACCGCCCTCCACGGTCACACCGCCGAGCACGAGCGGTCCCGAGCCACCGAACGGATGGACGTCGAAGCCCAGCCCGATCCGGATCACGCGCCGGTCCTGGCCGCGAGCAGCGCACGGACGAGCGCGAGGTCCGCGGGCCCGGTGACCTTCACGTTCGTCGGCTCTCCCGCGACGACCACGACGTCGCCACCGGCGGCTTCGACCAGCGCGGCGTCGTCGGTGCCGTCCTCGAGCCCGGCGTGCGCCCGCCGCAGCACCGACGCGCGGAACGCCTGCGGGGTCTGCACGGTGACGAGGTCGTCACGTGGCAGCGTCGCGACCACCCGCCGGCCGTCGACCCGCTTCACGGTGTCGGTGACCGCGATCGCGGGGACCGCACCGTCGGCGCCGGCCGTCACCTCGGCGGTGACGAGCGTGAACAGGTCGTCGCTGGCCAGCGGGCGCGCCGCGTCGTGCACGAGGATCACGTCCGCCGTCGCGGGCACGGCCGCGAGCCCGGCCCGCACCGACGCGGCCCGCGTCGCTCCGCCGGCCACCGCGGCGGCGACCGGAGGGCCGTCCCAGGAGGTGCCCGGCGGGAGCACGAGGACCACCCCGTCGCTGCACCGGCTTGAGCTGTGGACCGCCCGGTCGACGAGCCGCTCCGGCCCGACCGTCTCGAACTGCTTGGCCCCCCCGAAGCGCGCGCCGGAGCCTGCCGCGACGACGATCGTCCAGGTCTGCACCGCTCAATACTGGCGCGACGACGGTGGCTCGGCGTCGTTGGGGTCGGGCTGGGCCCGCCCGGTGCGCGGGTCGCTCGGTCGGGCAAAGACCATCCGGCCCGCGCTGGTCGGCACGATCGACGAGACGACCAGGGTCACCGGACCGGCCCCGACGAGGTCGGCCCCGCCGTTCACGACGACCATCGAGCCGTCGTCGAGGAAGCCGACGCCCTGGCCCGGGTGCCGGCCGGGCCGGGTGAGCGAGACCGACAGGGTCTCACCCGCGAGCACACCGGGGATGAGGTCGGCGGCCAGGCGCCGCGGGATCACCGCGGGCACGCCCTGGATCTCGGCCACCTTGGCCAGGTTGACGTCGTTGGTGAGGAGCCGCAGCTGGAGCTTGCGCGCGAGCGCGACGAGCTTGGCGTCGACCTCGTCGACCTCGGGCACCTCGTCGTCGACGACGAGGACGCGCAACGGCGCCTCGCGTCGCAGCACCTCGAGGATCTCGAGCCCGCGTTGCGCGCGCCGCGAGCGCTCGTCCTTCGCGTCGGCCATGCCCTGCAGCTCGTCGAGCACGAACCGCGGCACGTAGAGGTCGTCGCGGAACAGGCCGGAGCGCGTCAATGGCAGGAGCTGCCCGTCCATCACCGCGGACGAGTCCACGATGAACCCGTCGACGTCGTCGTACGGGCGCGCGCGCACGAGCGGCCGCGTCGAAAGGCCGGCCATCGCGAACAGATCTTCGCTCTTGCGTGACGCGAGGCGGAACCCGAAGTACATCGCGAGCCAGACGAGCAGGCCGCCGATGCCGATCGAGATGGCGATCGGCCGCACGGTCAGTGCGAGCGGCACCGCGATGGTGAGCCCGAACATCGCGCCGATGCCGCCACCGACCATCCCCGCGAGCACCTGGGGCAACGGGACGCGGTCCACCCGGCGCTCGACGACGCCCGCGGCCCGCTCGAGGAACCGTCCGAGGACACCACCGGAGAGGTAGCCGACCAGGCAGCCGAGCATTCCGGCGACGCCCGAGAGCTCCGCGCTGTTGGGCGCGAGGTCCTTGCCGATGATGAAGCCGGCCGCGGTCAGGAGCACCACGGTGAAGAGTCGCGTGACCTCGACGAACACTGAGCCTCCCTTCCCAACCCCTGGAGGATCGGCGTCGGGAGGCCCGGGCTTGAACCTGGTGCCTCGGTCCGGCCCGCCGGCCGGCGGGCTACTTGGCCTTGGCCGGGGCCTTCGCCTTGGCGGCCTTCTTCGCGGGGGCCTTGGCCGGGGCCTTCGGCGCCGCCGCCTTGGCCGGGGCCTTCGCCTTGGCCGGCTTCTTGGCCGGGGTCTTGGAGACCGGCGTCCGGTCCGGCATCGACTCGTCGTCGATCGCGACCGCGGGCTCGCCCTTGCCGAGGACCTCGTCGAGCTTGGCCTCGGCGGTCTCCTCGTCGAGCTTCAACGCGAACGTGAGCTCGGAGACGAGGATCTGGCGGGCCTTGCCCAGCATCCGCTTCTCACCCGCGGAGAGGCCCTTGTCCTTCTCGCGGATCGTCAGGTTCCGCACCACCTCGGCCACCTGGTAGATGTCGCCGCTCTTCAGCTTCTCGACGTGGTTCTTGAACCGGCGCGACCAGTTGGTCGGCATCCGGGCCTCCTTCTTGCGAAGGACCGCGAACACCTCTTCGACCTCTTCGTCGTTGATGACGTCCCGGAGGCCGATCTCCTCGGCGTTGTCGGCCGGGACCATGAGCGTCAGGTCGCCGTAGGCCAGGCGCAGGACCAGGTACTCCTGCTTCTTGCCGAAGGCCTCCTTCTTCTCGCGCTTCTCGATCGTCGCAGCTCCATGGTGCGGATAGACGACCTTGTCGCCGACGTCGAAGGACATAGCGCTCCTCAGGAGAAACCACCGGGGGGGAGCCAGCCATTGTACCGGACCCTGCCGGAGGCCGAGAAACGGAGGCACCGGTAGTGTGGCCGGGTGCCCGAGCGACGCCTGTTGGACGCCACCGAGCTGTTTGCCGCACTGCCGGCCGACGCGCTCGAAGAGCTGAGCGGGCGGACCAAGCTGCTCGCGATCCCGAAGGGCGAGCTGCTGTTCTCGCAGGAAGATCCGTCCGAGGAGCTGTTCGTCATCGCGGAGGGCCGGATCGCGATCGCGACACGCTCGAGCGACGGGCGCGAGTCGATGGTGGCCGTGCTCGAGGCCGGCGGCCTGTTCGGCGAGCTCGGTCTCTTCGACGACGAGCCGCGCTCGGCCGACGCCCGCGCGCTCACCGACACCCAGGTCGTCGCGCTCGCCTACGCGGACGTCCGCTCGGTGCTCCAGGCCCGCCCGGAGATCCTCTGGGTGATCGTGCGCCTGCTCGCCCGTCGCCTGCGCGCGACCGACGAGGCCCTCGCCGACGCGGTCTTCCTCGACGTCCCGGCGCGCACCGCCAAGCGGCTGCTCGAGCTGGCCGGGCCGGACTCGGAGTTCCAGCTGCCGATGACCCAGGAGGACCTGGCGGGCCTCGTGGGCGCGTCGCGCGAGCGCGTCAACAAGGCGCTCGCGATGTTCACCCGGCTCGGCTGGGTGGAGGTCACCGGCCGGAGCCGTTACCACATCGTGGATCGCGAGGCCCTCGAGCTGCGCGCCAACCCCTAGAGCAGCGCCCCCTAGAGCAACGCCGAGTCCGACGCCCCGGCGTCGGTCGGGTCGGGCGCGAGCCCGAGGAACCGCAGCACCCGTGACCAGGCGTCGGCGGCGTCCGCGGCTCGGTGCGCGGGCCGGGTCTCGTCGTGGAGGAAGCCGTGGTCGGCACCCTCGTAGACGACGATCTCGCACTCGGAACAGGTCGCCCAGAGCGTGCGGAGGGCATCGACGTCGGCGGGCGGCGTCCAGTCGTCCTCGGCGCCGAAGATCGCGAGCGTCGGGCACGGGTCGGTCGCGAGCTCGAGGGGCTCGCCCTGGCCCGGGCCCCGCCAGGCCTCGGGCACCCGGATCATCCCGTAGCACGCGATCGCCCGGGAGAACCGCCCGGTGCCGGCGGCCTTGAGCGCGTACATCCCGCCCATGCAGAACCCCAGGATCGCGACCTCGCTCACGTCGTCGTGGACGACGAGCCAGTCGGCCGCGGCCGCGAGGTTGTCGAGCTGGATGGCGTCGTCGAGCTCGCTCGCGCGCTGCCATGCCGCGCCGCGGCGTCGAGGTCCTCGTGGCCGAGCACGTGGTTGAAGGGCTCCGGCGCGCACACGGCGAGGCCATGGGTCGCCAGGCGCCGCGCCAGGTCGTCGAACAGCGGCCGGATCCCGAGCACGTCGGGGTGGAGCACGAGTCCGAGCTTCGGCATCCCACCCGGGCAGCGCGTGGATCGCGTCGACGGGCTCTCCCCCCTCACCTCGGAACGTGATGCGCTCCACCTCGGCCTCGAACGGCCCCTCGACCAGTGCCGCCATCCGCAGCTACACGTATCGTTCGAGGATCGAGGTCTCGGCCAGGCGGGCCAGACCGTCCTTGATCGCCCGGGCCCGCGCCTCTCCGATGCCCTCGACCTCGACGAGGTCCGGGACGCCGGCGCGCATGATCTTCTGCAGGTGGGTGAACCGCTCGACGACGTGGTCGGCCACGAGCTCGGGCAGGCGGGGGATCTTGTGCAGCAGCCGGTAGCCGTGGGGCTGCACCGCGGTGTCGAGCCCGGCGTCGTGCGGGAGGTGCAGCACGTCGGCCACCTCGCGCAGGTCGAGGACGGCTTCGGTGTCGAGGTCGGCGAGCGCGTTCATCACGTCGTGGAGCTCGTAGTCGCTCGCGGCGCTGAAGTAGTCCTTCGCGAAGAGCCGCCGGTCGTCCTCGACCCCGCCCATGAGCTCCTCGAGCTGGAGCAGGATGAGACGGCCGTCGGCGCCGAGCTCGATGACGTACTCCTCGATCTCCTCGGCGATGCGCCGGACCATCTCGGCTCGCTGGAGCGCGGTGCTGACATCGCGCACGGTCACCAGGTCCTCGACCTCGAGCGCGGAGAGCGAGTTGCTGACCGCGTCGAGGCGCACCTTGTAGCGCTCGAGGATCTGGAGCGCCTGGTCGGCGCGCGAGAGCACGCGGACAACCGGCTCCAGGGTGCGCTTGAGCCCCCGGCGATGGACCGCGACGAGCGCGAGCTCCTCGGAGATCGTGATCACCGGCGCGTCGATCTGCTTCGCCACCCGCTCCGCGGTGCGGTGGCGGGTCCCGGTCTCGAGCGTCGGGATGTCGGGGTTCGGCACCAGCTGCACGTTGGCCCGGGCGATCCGGCTGCAGTCCGACGACAGGATCATGGCCCCGTCCATCTTCGCCAGCTCGGAGAGGCGCTGGGGGGTGAACTCGGCGTCGAGCAGGAACCCACCCGAGCAGAGCGCGAGCACGTCCGGGCCGTCGCCGACGACGACCAGCGCACCCATCTTCGCCTGCACGATCCGGTCCAGGCCCTCCCGCAGCGGGCGTCCCGGCGCCACCAGCCGCAGGGCGGACAGCATCGCTTCCGATCGTGGCGTTGCCGGCACGGGCGTTGGTCCTCCTGGCTCTGCCGGGAACGGGGCGAAAACCGAACGCTTCTGGCCCTCGGGTACGAGAAGTGTGGTCACGATAGCAGCGCGAGGGAGCGCTCCGACCGGGGCCCGGAGGGCGCGTCGCCCTCGCCGAGCCCCGCGGCGTGCAGTGCCTCCCGGACCGTCCCGACCCGGATCAGGTCGAGCTCGGGGACGTCGGCGACCGACGTCGGCACGATCGCAGCGCGGAACCCGAGCCGGGCCGCCTCGGCCAGGCGACGGGGGGTCTGCGCGGCCTGGCGCGCCTCGCCACCGAGGCCGATCTCGCCCACCGCGACCAGGTCGGCGGCGACCGGCCGGCCGAGGCGCGCGCTCGCCACCGCGATCGCGACCGCCAGGTCGGCACCGGCCTCGGTGACCCGGATGCCGCCGGCCACGCTCGCGTACACGTCTGCGTCCGCGACCGGCAGCCCGGCGCGCGCGTCGAGGACCGCGAGCAGCAGCGTGAGCCGGTTCTGGTCCAGCCCCTGGACGGACCGCCGTGGGACCGGTGCGCGCGTCGGCGTGACCAGGCCCTGGACCTCGACCAGCACCGGCCGCGCGCCCTCGAGCACCGCGGTGACGACCGAGCCCGGCAGCCCGGTGCGCCGGTCGGCGAGGAACAGCGACGACGGGTCCGAGACGTCGGACAGCCCGGAGCCCTCCATCGCGAAGAGGCCGAGCTCGTGGGTCGAACCGAACCGGTGCTTGAGCGCGTGGAGCATGCGCAACGCGTGGTGACGGTCGCCCTCGAACGCGAGGACGGTGTCCACGACGTGCTCCAGCGTGCGCGGTCCGGCGATGGCGCCGTCCTTCGTGACGTGGCCGACGAGCAGCGTCGGGAGGTTGCGTTCCTTGGCCACCCGCACGAGCCGGTGCGCACACTCCCGCACCTGGCTCACCGAACCCGGGACGCCGGGGACGTCGGGGTCGGCGACGGTCTGGATCGAGTCGATCGCGAGCACGTCGGGCGCGACCTCGGCCACATGGGTGAGCACGTGGTGCAGCGACGTCTCGGCCACGATCATGAGGTTCGGATGCAGCGCGCCGAGCCGCTCGGCCCGCAACCGCACCTGCTCCTTCGACTCCTCCGCGGTGACGAGCAGGACCAGCGCACCGGCGGCGGCCATCCGCGCGAGCGCCTGCAGCAGCAACGTGCTCTTGCCGATCCCGGGCTCGCCGCCGAGCAGGGTGACCGACCCGCCGACGAGGCCGCCGCCGAGCACGCGGTCGAGCTCGTCCACCCCCGTCGGGCGAACTGCGGCACCCCCCATGTCCACGTCGCCGAGCGGCATCGGTCGCTCCGACGGCGGCGCCGCGCCGGACCCGGGTGTGCATCCGGGCACCGGCTCCTCGGCGAGCGTGTCCCAGCCACCGCACTCGGGACAGCGGCCGAGCCACTTCGGGGCCTGGGCCCCGCACTCGGAGCAGGAGAAGCGAACGCGTGTTCGGGTCATGGAGGGACCCTAGCGCCGGGGTGGGACACCGCTGGGGACGGCGCCGCGGTCAGCACGCCACGGCGCGGCGAGCTCAGGGCCCGGCACCCCCTGGGCCGCGGCGTCCGCCGGGCGGTGTCCAGGATCCGGGTGGAGAACGGGCCGAGCCCGACGTCGATCGACCGGCCGCGCCGGAGCGGTCGCTCGTGGCGGGACATGTCGCCATCGGACACCGCGCCGCATGAGGAATCGGTGAACGGGGCGACGCAGAACCACGAGCGGGCGGCGGGTAGCGTCCCCGGATGGCACTGGTCGTCGGGTTCGATCTCGACATGACCCTCATCGACTCGCGCGCCGGGGTGCGCACGGCGATGGCCGCGCTCGTCGCGGAGACCGGCGCCCCGATCGACCCCGACGTCGTCGCCGGGCGGCTCGGGCCACCGCTCGAGGTCGAGCTCGCGGCCTGGGTGCCGGCCGACTGCATCGACCCGCTCGCGGACCGGTACCGCGAGCTCTACGCGGAGGTCGGGATCGAAGCGACGCTCGCACTTCCGGGCGCAGCGGACGCACTGCGCGCGGTGCGGGCCATCCCCGCTCGGACGCTCGTCGTCACCGCGAAGTACGAGCCCAACGCCTGGCGCTGCCTCGAGCACACGCACCTGCTGGTCGACGACGTCGTCGGCTGGCGCCACGGCCCACAGAAGGGCGAGACGCTGGCCGAGCACGGGGCGTCGGTCTACGTGGGCGACACGCCGCCGGACATGGACGCCGCGCACCTCGCCGGCGCGACCGCCGTCGCGGTCCCGAGCGGCCCGTTCTCGGCCGACGAGCTGCGTGCCGCCGGCGCGGAGGTCGTGCTCGGATCCCTGGTCGACCTTCCCGGGTGGCTCCGCGCGAACGTGCGCCCCGAGGTGACCCGCACCCGCTGATCAGGCCCGGCGCCGGCGCGACCGCAGCTCTCCCGCGACGAGCAGGACGATCGCGATCGCGGCCACCAGCACCCCCAGGAGCAGCGCGAGCACCCGCGTGAGCGCGGTCTCGCTCGAGCTCGTGTGCATGACCGTGCGGACCCCGGCGCGCGCCCGGAACGCACGCGGCGCCGCATGCGGGAGGTCGGCCACGACCCGCAGCCGGAGCGCGGCCTGGGTCTCGAGGAGGAGACGCTGCTCCAGCGCGCCGACGTCCACGCGCTGACCCGTGAGCCGGCCGAGCAGCTCGCGATCCTTCGAGATCCCGGTCGACACCCCCTTCAGGTCCGCAACCCCCGAGAACGCCCAGTCGGTGGTGAACGTGGAGCCCGAGCGGATCACCCGCACGGCGCGCAGTGGTCCGTCGGCGCCGTTCAGCTCCGCCACCACCGCGCCGGCGTCCTGGGCCCGGGCGAAGCCCTTCGTCAACGTGAGGCTGGCACCGCCGTCCTTCACCCGACGCCACCCCGACGACCGCCATCCGGCGGCGGTCAGGTCCGAGAGCCGCACCGAGTCCTCGAGCTTCGTCCCACCGATCTCCGCCGCACGCACCGCGGCCCCGTCGAGCCGGACCGCCGCGACCACCACACCGCTGCCGTCGTCACGCACCTTCACCGTCACCGACCCGTCGACCCGACACGCCGACAGCCCGAGCACCAACACCACGACGAGCACCACCCACCGAAGCACCGAGCGAGTCTGCCAGCCACCCCCACGACACCGGCGACAGTCGGCACCGATGCCGCAGAGATCCGCGTCACCTCCCGGAGAGCGGAGGCGCCGGTCACCGGCGCCGAGCCGTAGCGCCGGAGCGCCAGCGGAGGCGCCGCGGTGGGTGGGTGGGGGCCCGGCGACGGGGACCGGGGCCGGAGGCTTGGGGCCCGCAAGAACGACGCCGGACGCGAAGCGGCGGCCCCGAAGGACCGCCGCTTCGTTCACTTCACCCTGACGGGCCAGAGGCTCAGCCCTCGGAGCCGCTCCCCGCGAGCTCGACCGGCGGGGGCTCGACACCCTCGACGGTGCGGAACGCGATCTCCTCGCCGAGCGCGTCGACGACGATCGTGTCGCCCGCGTGGAACTCCTTCCACAGGATCTTCTCGGACAGCGGGTCCTCCACCATCCGTTGGATCGCCCGCCGCAGGGGTCGGGCCCCGAGCGTGGGGTCGTAGCCCTTCTTGGCCAGCAGCAGCTTGGCGTCGTCGGTGAGCTCCAAGGCGAGGCCCTGACCCTCGAGCTGGGTCTGCACCCGCTTCGTGAGCAGGTCGACGATCTCGGTGACCTCGGCCTGGCTCAGCTCGCTGAAGACGATGACGTCGTCGATGCGGTTCAGGAACTCGGGACGGAAGTGCCGCTTGAGCTCCTCGGTCACCTTGCCCTTCATGTTCTCGTACGTGACCGCCTCGTCCGCCCGGCTGAAGCCGATGCTCGCCTTGCGCAGGTCGGCGGTGCCGAGGTTCGAGGTCATGATGATCACGCAGTTCTTGAAGTCGACCGTGCGACCCTGCGCGTCGGTGAGCCGCCCGTCCTCCAGGATCTGCAGGAGGGCGTTGAACACGTCGGGGTGCGCCTTCTCGATCTCGTCGAAGAGCACGACGGAGAACGGCTTGCGCCGCACCGCCTCGGTGAGCTGGCCGCCCTCGTCGTAGCCGACGTAGCCCGGGGGCGAGCCGACGAGCCGGGAGACGGTGTGCTTCTCCATGTACTCGGACATGTCGAGCTGGATCAACGAGGTCTCGTCACCGAACAGGAACTCGGCGAGCGTCTTGGCGAGCTCGGTCTTCCCGACGCCCGACGGGCCCAGGAAGATGAACGATCCCGAGGGCCGCTTCGGGTCCTTGAGGCCGGCGCGGGTCCGGCGGATCGCCTGGGACACGGCCTTCACCGCGGCGTTCTGGCCGACGATCCGCTTGTGCAGCTCGTCCTCCATGCGCAGCAGCTTCGCCGTCTCCTCCTCGGTGAGCTTGTAGACCGGGATCCCGGTCCACAGCGCCAGGACCTCGGCGACCGACTCCTCGTTGACCTCGTTGAAGAGGTCGACGCCCTCGGCCTTCCATTCGGTCTCCTTGGTGGCCCGCTGCTCCAGGAGCTCCTTCTCCTCGTCGCGCAGCGCCGCGGCCGCCTCGAACTGCTGGCCCTCGATCGCCTCTTCCTTGCGCTTGCGCACCGAGGAGATCTGATCCTCGAGCTCGCGGTAGTCCGGCGGCGCCTGCATGCGACGGATGCGCAGGCGCGAGCCTGCCTCGTCGATGAGGTCGATCGCCTTGTCGGGGAGGTGGCGGTCCGAGATGTAACGGTCGGCGAGGTTCGCCGCGGCGACGATCGCCTGGTCGGTGATCGTCACGCGGTGGTGGCTCTCGTAGCGCTCGCGCAGGCCCTTGAGGATCTCGATCGTGTGCGGGACCGACGGCTCCTCGACCTTGATCGGCTGGAAGCGCCGCTCGAGCGCGGCGTCCTTCTCGAGGTGCTTGCGGTACTCGTCGAGCGTCGTCGCGCCGATGGTCTGGAGCTCGCCGCGCGCCAGCATGGGCTTGAGGATGCTCGCGGCGTCGATCGCGCCTTCCGCCGCGCCCGCGCCGACCAGCGTGTGCAGCTCGTCGATGAACAGGATGATGTCCCCGCGGGTGCGGATCTCCTTCAGCACCTTCTTGAGGCGCTCCTCGAAGTCGCCGCGGTACCGGGAGCCGGCGACCAGGGCACCGAGGTCGAGCGTGTAGAGCTGCTTGCCGACCAGCGTCTCGGGCACGTCGCCCTCGACGATGTCCGAGGCGAGGCCCTCGACGATCGCGGTCTTGCCGACGCCGGGCTCACCGATGAGCACCGGGTTGTTCTTGGTGCGGCGGGAGAGCACCTGCATCACCCGCTCGATCTCCTTCTCGCGCCCGATCACCGGGTCGAGCTTCTTCTCGCGCGCGAGCTGCGTCAGGTTCCGCCCGAATTGGTCGAGCACCAGCGACCCGGACGGCGCGCTCTCGCCCGGCCCGGCGCCCTGCGCCGCGCCCTCCTTGCCACCGGCGTAGCCGGACAGCAGCTGGATCACCTGCTGGCGCACGCGCGACAGGTCGGCACCGAGCTTGACGAGGACCTGGGCGGCCACGCCCTCGCCCTCGCGGATCAGCCCGAGCAGGATGTGCTCCGTGCCGATGTAGTTGTGGCCGAGCTGGAGCGCCTCGCGAAGCGAGAGCTCCAGCACCTTCTTGGCTCGCGGGGTGAACGGGATGTGACCCGACGGCGCCGAGCCGCCGTGGCCGATGATCTCCTCGACCTGGGCGCGCACTGCCTCGAGCGAGATCCCGAGCGACTCGAGCGCCTTCGCCGCGACGCCCTCACCTTCGTGGATCAGCCCCAGCAGGATGTGCTCGGTCCCGATGTAGTTGTGGTTGAGCAGGCGCGCCTCTTCCTGCGCCAAGACCACGACTCGCCGGGCTCGGTCGGTGAAGCGCTCGAACACTTGGACATCCGCCTCTCGTCGACTCTCGACCATTGTATCGGCCACGCCGGATTTGGCCCGACGCGGTGTGTGGACGACCACATGCCGGCCCGTGCCGCGTGCCTACCCATCGGCGGATCCGGGGACCACCTGAAGGTGGGACGAACACGGGAAAAGCGTGTCGGGACAGAGACGCTTCCGGCTTGGAGTTTGTTCCCGCGACGCCGTACCCTGCCCAAATGCAGCCGCTTGCCGCGCTCGGGCTCGAGCCGCTGGCCTCCGATCTCGAGCGGGTGGAGACGCAGCTGGCGGCGGCGGTCCGGTCCGACGACCCCTTCCTGGGGGAGGTCGCGGCCCACCTCGTGAAGGCCGGCGGGAAGCGCCTCCGCCCCGCACTGACGCTGTGCAGCGGGTACGCCGCCCACGGCACCGGACCGGCGACGGAGGAGGCGATCACCGGTGCGGTCGCGGTCGAGCTCGTGCATCTCGGTTCGCTGTACCACGACGACGTGATCGACGAAGCGGAGACGCGTCGCGGCGTGCCGAGCGTCAACGCGCGCTGGAGCAACATCGTCGCGATCCTCGCGGGCGACTACCTGCTCGCGCGGGCGTCCGAGCTCGCGGCGTCGCTGGGTGCGCCCGTCGCCGCGCTGCTCGCGGAGACGATCGGCGAGCTGTGCCGCGGCCAGGTGCTCGAGCTGCAGCACCTGTTCGACGTCGACCGCAGTGAGGACGTCTACTTCTCCGCGATCGGTGGCAAGACGGCCGCGCTCTTCGCCACGGCCTGCCGCATCGGCGGGATGGTCGCCGAGGTCGACGGTCCCACCCTCGACGCGCTCACCGAGTTCGGCCAGCATCTCGGCGTCTGCTTCCAGATCGTCGACGACGTGCTCGACGTCACCGGATCCGACGCGTCGCTCGGCAAGCCCGCGGGCAACGACCTCATGGAGGGCGTCTACACGCTCCCGGTCATCCTCGCCCTCGAGCGCACGCCCGCACTGCGTGAGCTCCTCGGGCGCAAGCTCGACGACGGCCAGGTCGAGGAGGCGCGCCGGCTCGCGGCGTCCGACGGCGCGATCGACGCCGCGCTCGGGTCCGCGCGCGACCAGGCGGCCCGGGCGGACAAGGTCCTCGCCGCGACCACGGGGCTCGACCCCGAGGTCACCAGCGGCCTGCGCCGCCTCGTCGACGACCTCGTGTCGCGCGACAGCTGACCTTCTGGTCGCTCCGGGCTCCGCACTTCGTACCCGCTGCGCCCTGCGCTCCTGCGAGCTCGGAGGGCTCCTTCGTCGCGCCTCTCGCCGCCCCGCTTGACGTCGCGCGTCAGGCAGTTTCTGCGGCGGGCTCGTCGACCGCGGCGTCGACGCCCTCGACGTCGAGGAGGAAGCGCAGGACCACGTCGTTGAAGGCGTTCGGCGCCTCGACCATGAGACCGTGCGCCGCGCCGCCGAGCACCTCGAGCCGGGCCTGCGGGATCAGCTCGGCCAGCTCCTCGGCGTCGCCGACGGGCGTGAGCGAGTCCTGCGAGCCGGTGATGACGAGCGTCGGCACCCGGATCGTGGCCAGCTCGAGGCGCAGCTCGTCGGTCGCGTCGAGGATCGCACCGACCTGGGCGATGAACGGCTCCGGCGGCTGCTGGAGCACGATGCGCGCGATGAGGTTCATCCAGATGCCGAACCGCTTGCGCAGCCGCGGCCCGACCAGCCACTCGAGCGCCTCGTCGCCCAGCGCGGCCATCCCGCCCTCGTCGACCGCGTCGGCCCACTCCTGGAGCAGCTCGCGGCGCCACGCGTGGTGGCGGCAGGCCGTGCAGGCGAGCACCAGGGAGCGGGTGCGCTGCGGGTGCAGCACCCCGATGACCTGGGCGATGACACCGCCCATCGACGCGCCCATGACGTGGGCCCGCTCGATGCCCTCCGCGTCGAGGACCGCGAGCGTGTCGAGCGCCATCTGGTCGAGCGAGTAGGGACCCGGGGGCCGGTCGCTGCGGCCGGTGCCACGGTTGTCGAGCGTGTAGCAGCGGAACTTGCGGCCGAACGCGAGCCGTTGGAGGGCCCACCCCCGCGAGTCCGTGCCGAGGCCCTGGATCATCAGGACCGGCGGACCCTCGCGGCGACCGAAGACGTCGTAGTGGATCGTGACGCCGTCGCTGGCCACGACCTCCGACACCGAAGCCCCCTTCGTGTCCCGCACTCGCGCGAGCACGATGCTCGCGAACGCGAACCCACCTTAGACCGCGTACACCCCCACTCCGGACTTCCCCGACGCCAGCGCAGCGGCGCCGGGGGCGACGGTCAGAAGCGGTCGAGGAGCCGCTGCACGCCGTCCCGGGCGGCCTCGGCGAGCTCCGCCGCCGCGAGGGGGTCGCCCGAGCCGCGGTTGGCACGCACGGGGAGCGGCTCGCCGACCGCGACCCGCCAGGGCCGCAGCGGGAGGCCGAGCGGGCCCCCCGGGCGCACCGCGACCGGGATCACCGGGTAGCCGAGGGCGGCGACGAGCAGCTGGATCGGCGGCGTCCCGGCGCCGGTGCGCAGCCACGTCGGCCCGAGCGGGATCGCGGCGACGTGCTCGGCCCGCAGCAGCGCGGCGAGGTCGCCCTGGTAGGACATCACCGCACCGAGCTTGCGCATCAGATCGCCGATGATGGGGACGTCCGGCGCGCCGATGACCCGGAGCCGCCGCCCCGACTCCTGTCGGAGCGCGACGGCGAGCGCGGCGGGCTCGACGAAGCCGAGGCCGCGGTTCGAGACCAGCACCGCCGGCCCGTCGGCCGGGAGCCGGTCCGGGTGCTCCACCACGACGCGGACGGTCGCGGTGACGAACGGGGCGATCAGGTCCTGGAGCTGGGGATCGGCGCCGAACGCGTCGACCGGATAGCGGCCCTCGATCCGACGGCGCACGACGGTCACCAGATCGGTCGACTGGGTCCGGTCCGGGTCCACCCCGTAGACCGGCAGCACCGACACGTTCGCGTCCGCCGGCATCACCTACTGCGCCTCGGCGATCGGGAGGGCGGGCCGCAGCGGCGTGACCTTGGCCCACTCGAACAGCTCGGTGCAGACCTCCTGGGTCGGGCGCATCGCGCCCAGCTCGAGCACCTCCACCGCCTTCGAACCGTCGGCGGTGCGGCCGCGGGTGATCAGCTCGAGGATCTGCGGGGGCATCGGCGCCCCGGCGAGATCGACCACCCGTGCCGCCACCTTCCACCCGGGCCCGAACACGGGCCAGGGGATACGCCCACCGAGGCGGACCGCCTGCCACACGCTCGCCGCGCCGGGCCCGACGACGTTGAACGGGCCGTCGACGCCGAACAGGAGCGCGGCCACCATCGCGCGGGCCGAGTCCTCCTGGTGCAGCAGCTGGAAAGCGGGATCCGCGAGCGCGGGGACGGGCACGACCGGGAGCCGCAACACCCGACCGAGCGGCGACGGGACGTGCGAGCCCGCTTCGGGGGCCATCCGCAGCGCCGCGACCGGGAACCCGTGGCGGCGACCGAGGTCGACCGCGAGGGCTTCGACCTCGAGGCAGCTGCGTCCGTACGGCGTGGTCGGCGCGACCGGCGCGGTCTCGTCGGGGACGCCGGGCCGGCCGCGGCCGCGCCCGTAGACGACGAGACCGCTGCGCAGCGCGACCCGCTCGAGCTGCCCGGTGCGCGCGGCCGCGCCGAGGGCTGCGACCGTGCACGCCTGGGTGTACTCCGCCGCGAGGCGGGGCGCGACCCGCGAGCTCGGCTCGTAGACGCCGAAGTGCACGACCGCGGTCGGGGCGAAGTCCGTGACGACGTTCGTGAGCTTCTCGCGGTCGCGCGGGTCCACCCGGCGGAACTCGCTGCGCCGCAGGCGACGGCGCGGCGGGACGAAGTCGACCCCGAGGATCTCGCGGACCTCGTTGCGCTCCTCCAGGAGCTGCGCGACGCGGGTGCCGAGCTCGCCGCCCATGCCGGTGACCAGCACGCGGATCAGGCGTCCCCCCGGGTCGCTTCGTCCAGCCGCGCCTGGTCGCGGGCTTCGTCGTCGTCCTGCTCCGGCCGCAGCAACGGGAAGAGGATCACCTCACGGATGCTAGAGACTCCGGCGAGCAACATGATCAACCGGTCGATGCCGAGTCCCAGGCCGCCGGTGGGGGGCATGCCGTACTCCATCGCCCGGAGGTAGTCCTCGTCGACGTCGTTCGCCTCGTCGTCGCCCAGCTCCTTCAGCCGCGCCTGGGCCTCGAACCGCCGCCGCTGGTCGACCGGGTCGTTCAGCTCGCTGAACGCGTTCGCGAGCTCACGACCACCAACGATGGCCTCGAACCGCTCGACGAGCAGGGGATCGTCACGGTGCTCGCGCGCCAACGGGGACACCTCGCGTGGATAGTCGGTGACGAACACCGGGCCGCGCAGCGTGTGCTCGGTCGTCTTCTCGTACACCTCGAGCATGAGCTTGCCCTGGCCCCACCCCGGCTCGCGGGCGACCTCGAAGCGGTCGGCGATCGCTTCGAGCTCGGTGATCGGCATCGACGGGTGCACATCCACACCGGCGTGCTCCCTGATCGCGTCGCGCATCGTCATGCGGCGCCACGGTGGCGCGAGGTCGAGCGGCTCACCCTCGAAGGTGACGACCGTCGACCCGGTCGCCTCGCGCGCGGCGTGCGCGCACAGCTCCTCGGTCAGCTCCATGATGTGCGTGTAGTCCACGAACGCCTCGTACAGCTCGAGCATCGTGAACTCGGGGTTGTGCCGGGTCGAGAGGCCCTCGTTGCGGAACACGCGGCCGATCTCGAAGACCTTCTCGAGGCCGCCGACGATCAGGCGCTTCAGGTGCAGCTCGAGCGCGATGCGCAGGACGAGGTCGAGATCGAGCGCGTTGTGATGGGTGAAGAACGGCCGCGCGGTGGCCCCGCCGGCCTGCTCGTGCAGCACCGGGCCCTCGACCTCGACGAAGCCGCGCGCGGCGAGGAACTCGCGGATCGCGTTCAGCGCGGCGAACCGGATCTCGAACACCTCGCGGGCGCGCTCGTTCACGATGAGGTCGGCGTAGCGCTGGCGGTACCGGGTATCGACGTCGGAGAGCCCGTGCCACTTCGGGACCGGGCGGAGCGCCTTCGCGAGCAGCGTGAACGCCCGCACCTTGACGCTGAGCTCACCTTTGCGCGTCGTCATGACCGTCCCCTCGACGCCGACCCAGTCCCCGAGGTCCAGGTCGTCGAACGCGTCGTGTCCCTCGGGACCGACGACCGCCTGGGACACGAACAGCTGCACCTCGCCGGTGCCGTCGCGCAGGCGACCGAAGCTCAGCTTGCCCTGGCGCCGGATGAGCAGCAGCCGGCCCGCGACGCGCACTGAGACGTCGGTCTCCCCGCCCGGCTCGAGCCCGTCGAACTCGTCGCGCAGCTCGCGGATCGTGCGGTCGCGGTCGAACCGGACCGGGTACGGGTCGACCCCGGCCGCCCGCGCCTTCTCGACCTTGGCGAACCGCCGCGCGAACTCCTCGTTCACCGACCGACCTACCGATTCCGCTCGAAGATGATCTGCAGGCCGCGCAGGGTCAGCCAGGGCTCGTGGTGTTGGAGCGTGCGCGAGTGCGGCATGATCAGCTCCGCGAGACCGCCGGTCGCGATCACGGTGCACTCCCCGAGCTCGTCCTGGAACCGGTCGACGAGGGCATCGACCTGGCCGCTGAAGCCGTACACCGAGCCGGACTGGATGGACTCGACCGTCGTCTTGCCGATGACGTTCTTCGGAGCGACGAGCTCCACCCGGCGCAGCGCGGCCGCCCGACCGAAGAGCGCGTCCATCGAGATCTCGATCCCCGGGAAGATCGCGCCGCCAAGGTACTCACCCTTTGCGCTGATGGCCTCGATCGTGTTCGCGGTGCCGAAGTCCACGACGATCGTCGGGCCACCGTAGCCGTCGTAGGCCGCGACGGCGTTCGCAATTCGGTCGGCGCCGACCTCCTTCGGGTTGTCGTAGAGGATGGGCATGCCGGTGCGCACACCCGGCTCGAGGACGAGTGCCTCGAACCCGAAGTAGCGCTTCGTCATCTCGCGCAACGCCGCGGTGACGCTCGGAACACCCGACGCGATCGCGACCCCGGTGACCTGCGCGTCGAACGAGAACCCGTGGAACCCGAGGAACTGCTGGATCATCAACGCCAGCTCGTCCGACGTGCGTGACGCGATCGTCGCGATGCGCCAGTGGTCTGCGAGCTCGGCACCGTCGAACAGACCGATCACGGTCTGGGTGTTGCCGGTGTCGAGCGCGAGCAGCATGGTCTGCTTCCGTCAGTCGAGGTCGAGCGCGATGTCGAGCGCGGGGGCGGAGTGCGTGATCGCGCCGACCGAGATGTAGTCGACGCCGGTCTCGGCGTACGCGCCGACGGTCTCGACCGCGACCCGGCCCGACACCTCGATGGGGACGACACCCTCGACGAGGCGCGCCGCCTCCTCGGCGCGCTCGGGGCTCATGTTGTCGAGCAGGATGAGGTCGGCGCCCGCCGCGACCGCCTCCGCGACCTGCTCGACCGTGTCGCACTCCACCTCCACGACGCGCCCCGGCCAGCGGGCCCGAGCCCGGTCCACCGCCTGGCGGAGCTCCAGGTGCGCCAGGTGGTTGTCCTTGATCAGCACCGCGTCGGACAGGGACTCGCGGTGGTTGAACCCGCCCCCCGCCCGGACCGCGGCCTTCTCGAGCGCGCGCAGTCCGGGCAGTGTCTTGCGGGTGTCCCGGATCCGCGCCTTGCCGCGCGCCGCGCGCACGTGGCGGCGCGTGAGCGTCGCGATCCCGGAGCAGTGCTGCAACAGGTTCAGGGCCGTCCGCTCGCCGCCGAGGATCGCGCGAAGCGACCCGGAGACCTCCCCGAGCACCTGATCGGCGAAGACCTCGTCGCCGTCGCCGACCACCCACGAGACCCGCACCTCGCGGTCGAGCTGGGCGAACGTCTCGCTCGCGGCTGCGGTCCCCGCGAGCACGCCCTCCGAACGCGCGACGAACCGCCCGGTCGCCGTGGCACCGGCGTCGACCACCGCGATCGACGTGAGGTCGCCGAGAAGACCGAGGTCCTCGGCCAGCGCGCGGGTGACGATCTCGCGCACGGCCGTCACGGGCGGGTCCAGGTCACTCATGCAGCCCGCTCCACCGCTCGGGGCCGCTCCGACCTCCGCACTTCGTGCCCGCTCCGGTCTGCGCTCATGCAGTCGGCTCCCGGACGTCGGCGGGCAGCGGGTGGAACGCGAGCGACGATCCGGTCCGGACGAACCGGCCGAGCAGCGCGGCGGAGCGGTCGGGATGGTCGAGGCGCGTGTGCGTGCCCCGGGACTCCTCCCGGGCGAGCGCGGCCGCCGCCATGCCGGTGCCGACCGTGACGAGGTTCCGCAGCTCGTAGCCCGCGGGGTCGTCGGCGGAGACCTCGGCCGGCATCCGGTCGAGCACCGCGAGCAGGCTCGAGCCGTCACGCAGGACCCCGGCGCCGCTCGTCATCAGCTGCTGGAGCTCGACCAGCGTGATCGGCTCCGCGCGTCCCGGCGGACCAACGGTCTCGCCCGCGGCCCCGGCGTCCACGTCGCGCAGCCCGCGCAGCACACCGGTGGCCTGGGCCGCGTCCTTGCCCTCGAGGATGGCATCCACTGCCCGGGGCGCGAACACGAGCCCGTCCAGCAGGGAGTTCGACGCGAGCCGGTTCGCGCCGTGCACGCCGGAGCAGGCCGCCTCACCACAGGACCACAGGCCCGGGAGCGTGGTCGCACCGTCGAGGTCGGCGGCAACGCCGCCGCACAGGTAGTGCGCGGCCGGCGCGACCGGGAGCCACTCGCGCCGCGGATCCAGGCCGACCGATCGGGTCGACCGCCAGATCGTCGGAAAGCGCGTCGGGAAGTCGGTGATGCTCGTCGCGTCGAGCCACAGGTGGTCCAGGTCGCGCCCGACGAGGCGTCGGGTGATCGCTCGCGCCACGACGTCGCGCGGCGCGAGGTCGCCGAGGGGGTGCTCGTCGGCCATGAAGGCGAAGCCGTGCTCGTCGCGCAGGACGGCACCGTCGCCCCGCAGCGCCTCCGACAGCAACGGCCGTGGCATCGACGGGTCATGGAGCGCGGTCGGGTGGAACTGCATGAACTCGACGTCCGCGACTGCAGCGCCGGCGCGCAGTGCGAGCGCGATCCCGTCACCCGTCGAGACGACGGGGTTGGTGGTCACTGCGAACAGCTGGCCGGCGCCACCGGTCGCGACGATGGTGTTGCGGGAGCGCACCTCGATGGGTGCGCGGGCGGCGTCGAGCGCGCGGACGCCGACACACCGGCCTCCTTCGACCACGAGATCGACCGCGAAGCACCGCTCGTGCACCGCGACCAGGTCGAGCGCGTGCACCGCGGCGACGAGCGCGCGCTCGATCTCCGCGCCGGTGGCGTCGCCGCCCGCGTGCACCACCCGCGAGAGCGAGTGCCCGCCCTCTCGTGCGAGCGCGAGCGCGGCGGCCGAGCCGTCGCCGGTGCGGTCGAACACCGCGCCGAGCGCCATCAGGTCGCGCACCCGGTCCGGACCTTCCGTGACGAGCACCCGTACCGCGTCCGGATCGCAGAGCCCGGCGCCGGCCGCGAGCGTGTCCGAGAGGTGCAGCTCGGCCGAGTCCGGCGCTTCGAGCGCGGCGGCGACCCCACCCTGCGCGTAGCGCGTCGCCGAGAGCGCGAGCTCGCCCTTGGTGAGCACGGCTACCGAGAGGCCGCGGCGGGCCGCGTGGATCGCGGCCGAGAGGCCCGCGATGCCACTGCCCAGGACGAGGAGGTCGGCCATTGGCGAGAGGTTACGGAACCGGGCCGGGTTCGCGCTCACCCGCACCGACGCCGAGGTCGACCGCGACCTCCGAGTCTGTGACCGTGAGCACGACGTTGTCGAGCAGGCGGGCCGGGCCGACTCCGGCCGCGACCGCGAGCACCACCTCGCCCTCGATCGATTCGCGTGGTTCGAGGGTCCGGGCGTCACGAACCTCTTCGTACTCCAGGGCCACGAGCGGCTCGGCGCCGACCACGCGGCGCACGAGGGATTCGACCGCGCGCGCGTCGCGCTCCCCCGCGATCACGGCGTCGGCCGCGGCGCGCAGCGACTGCGAGAGAACCCGGGCGGCGGCCCGCTCCTCATCACTCAGATACGCGTTGCGGCTGGACATCGCGACACCATCGGATTCGCGCACGAGCGGGCACCCGCGTACTGCGACCGGCAGGTCGAGGTCCGCCGCCATCTGCCGGATCACCGCGAGCTGCTGGTAGTCCTTTTGGCCGAAGAACGCGCTCGACGGCCCCACGATGGAGAAGAGCTTCGTGACCACGGTCGTGACGCCGTCGAAGTGGCCCGGCCGCGCCGAGCCGCAGAGGCCGTCGGTGAGCCGGGCGACGTGCACGGTCGTCAACGGTGGGCCTTCGGGATACATCTCGTCGACGCTCGGGGCGAAGAGCAGGTCGACATGTTCCGCCGTCGCGATCGCCCGGTCGCGCTCCAGGTCGCGGGGATACGCGGCGAGATCCTCGTTCGGACCGAACTGCGTCGGGTTCACGAACAGCGTGACGACCACGACGTCCGTCTCCGCGCGCGCGGCGCGCATGAGGGACCGGTGCCCCTCGTGGAACGAACCCATCGTCGGGACCAGCCCGACGGACCGACCTTCGCGTCGGGCCTGCTCGCAGCGGTCCCGCAGGTCCCGGGCGTGCTCGACGACGATCATCGGAGCAGCTCGGCCAGCGCGGGATCGTCCTGCCCGGACAGGGAGCGCGCCAGCCGCGCGAGCGCCCGGTACGCCTCGCGGTCGTCGCCCGAGAGCGCGTCGAGATGGCGAGCCACCGTGCTTTCGTCCCCTCGCGCGACCGGTCCCGTCAGCGCGTCCGCCGGGCCCAGCTCTCCGACGTTGTCGACCGTCGCCCGCACGAGGGGGAGGAATGCATCGAGCGGCACCGGCGCGAGGCGTCCCACCTGATCGAGGAGCGCAACCAGGTGGTTGGACGCGATGCACGCGGCCGCGTGGTACCGGACGCGGTCGGCATCCGCGATCTCGACCGGGTGAAGGCCGAGCTGCGCCGCGATCCGCGCGCACCTCGGGATCGCCGGCCACCGCGCACCACGAGCCGGCGAGCCGGGCGAGCCCTGCCTCCACCGACGGGAACGTCTGCAGCGGGTGCAGCGCACCGACCCGACCTCGCACCGCGGCGAGCGCGTCGAGCCCGAGCGCGCCCGAGAGATGGACGACGAGCGTGTCCGGGCCCACCGAACCGGCGAGCGTGGCTGCCGTGGTCTCGACGAGCGCATCCGGCGTCGCAACGATGACGACGTCGGCGCCCCGGCCCGCGTCGGCGACGTCGACGGCCGGCGCACCGAGCCGGGCGGCCACGCCGAGAGTGCCGGGTGCATCCATCCGGCGGCCCGCCACCCCGACGACGTCCCAGCCGCGTAGCGCGAGCGCGACTGCGACCGTCGTGCCGGCGCGGCCCGGACCCACCAGGGCAAGCGTCCCTGGATGTTCGACGCGACCCACCTGCGGCCACCCTTCGTCGCGGTTCCGGCCGAACGGTCCGGACTGGATCAAGGGAGTCGCAATGCTAGCGGCGTGGCGACCACGCCCTCCCAGCCCTCGTCCGGCACCGTGACCCGGTCCGGCGCGACGTCGTGCAGCGGCGCGAGCACGAACGCCCGCTCCGCCATCCGCGGGTGCGGGATCTGCAGGTCCGGCTCGTCGACCCGCTCGTCGCCGTAGACCAGCACGTCGACGTCGAGCGTGCGAGGACCCCAGCGCACCGTGCGCACCCGCGCCGCGAGCGATTCGACGCGGCGCGCCACGGCCAGGAGGGCGCGAGGCGAGAGATCGGTCTCGAGCACCACGACCGCGTTGAGGAAGTGGTCCTGGTCCGGACCGCCGACCGGGGCGGTCTCGTAGACGTCCGACACCGCCAGCAGCTCGATGCGGTCCGTCGCGCCCAGCGCGTCGAGCGCGCCCTGCAGGTGGGCGATGCGATCGCCGAGGTTGGAACCCAGCCCGAGGTAGGCGCGGGTCACATCGTGACGCGCACGGCGACATGATCCAGCATGGCGCGTACCGGAGGATGCAGCTTGCGGACCGTGACGGTCACCGCGCCCACGCGCTCGTCCGTCCGGCACACCTCGCCAATGCGTGTGGCCAGTCGCTCGAGGAGCTGGTAGCGCTCGTTCTTGACCACCCGGCTCACGGCCTCCGAGACCGCCGCGTAGTCGACCGTGTCCTCCAGGTCGTCGCTCTGTCCCGCGGCCAGCAGGTCCACCTCGAGCTCGACGTCGACCTCGAACGGCTGGGGTCGGCTCTGCTCCTCGGGCAGCACCCCGTGGACCCCGAGCTCACGCAGGCCAGCGACGATGATCGTCCCCATCGCTCAGGAGTCCGCGCGTGCGCGCGATCGCAGGATGTGCTCCTCGACCGTGATCGCCACGATCTCGCGGCCGGTGGCGCCGAGCTCACGGCCCGCGAGCCGCTCGCTCGCGACGATGGCGTGCGGACCTTCGTCCATCAGTCCCGAGTAGATGAGGTACCCGGCGATGACGCCGAGCAGGCGGTCGCCGAACTCCTCGTTGTGGAGCAGCACCTTCTCCGTCGGCAGGTCGAGGCGGCGCGCGATCGTCTCGTAGATCACCGGGAGCCGCTCGGGCAGCTCGTCGTGGCGACCGAGCGGAACGTGCTCGTACGGCAGCCCCGCCTCCTCGTACGCCTGGAGGTTGTGCGGCGAATCGAGCAGCGAGATGACCCGGGTGAAGCCGTTCTGGCCCAGCCAGATGAGCTCCTCCTGGCGGCGGATCTTGCGGTGGCTGCGCGCGAAGCCACCCGGGCGCTCGGACGCCGCGAGCCGGTCACGGACGATCCAGCAGAAGAACCGGGGCTCGAGGCCTTGCGCCCAGCGCCCTCGCAACGTCGTCACAGCTGGTCCCCGATCACGCGGCGGCTCCTTCGAGGGCGTCGAGGAGGTCCACGGCGCGGCGCGCGCGGCGCGCGTCGTGGACCCGGACCATGGTGGCGCCCTGATCGAGCGCCCAGACGACGGTCGCGAGCGTGCCGTCGTCGCGTGCCGCGGGCTCGTCCACTCCGAGCGTGCGGCCGATGAACGTCTTGCGCGATGCACCGACGAGCACGGGCACGCCGACCCGCTCGACGAGTGCGCCCACGCCGGCCAGGAGCGCCAGGTTGTGCTCCGGTCGCTTCCCGAACCCGATTCCCGGATCCCCCATGAGCGACGCGCCGGCGATCCCGGCCGCGCGCGCGGCGTCGAGGCGCTGCGCCAGGAAGGCGCCGACCTCCTCGAGCACGTCGTCGTAGCGGGGGTCGTCCTGCATGGTGCCCGGCTCGCCCTGCATGTGCATGACGACGTAGCCCGCGCCGGCGTCGGCGACCACGCCCATGAGGCTGGGGTCGTGGCGCCCGGCCGACACGTCGTTGACGATCGTGGCGCCGGCCTCGATCGCCCGGGCCGCGACCTCGGCCTTGGTGGTGTCGACGCTGACGGGAACCGGCGCCCGCGCCGCCAGTGCCCTAATCACCGGCACCACGCGGGCGACCTCCTCGTCGGCCGCGACCGGCGCGGCGCCCGGGCGGGTGGACTCACCGCCGACGTCGAGCACCGCGCAGCCCGCGTCGCAGAGCGCGATCCCGTGGGCGATCGCGGCGTCGGGATCGAGGTACAACCCGCCGTCCGAGAACGAATCCGGGGTCACGTTGACGACGCCCATCACCGCGCCCGCGACCTCGCCCCAGTCGAACATCAGGTCAGGCAGCGTACAGGGGTCGGGTCGCCGGGACCCCGCCGCTACAGCCGATTTCCGGGCGATCCGATGAAGCTGATCGCCTCGGCCCGGGTGGCCGGATTGTCCTTGAACAGCCCCCGCACGGCGGAGGTGACCGTCAGCGTCCCGGACTTCTTCACGCCGCGCATGGACATGCACAGGTGCTCGCACTGGATCAGCACGAACACGCCGCGTGGCTGGAGCGTCTCGACCAGCGCGTCGGCGATCTGGGTCGTGAGGCGCTCCTGGACCTGCGGCCGGCGGGCGAACCCTTCGACGAGCCGGGCGATCTTCGAGAGCCCGGTGATCCGGCCGTCGCTCCCGGGGATGTACGCCACGTGGGCCATGCCATGGAACGGGGTCAGGTGGTGCTCGCACGCGCTGAACAGCGGGATGTCCCGGACCATGACCATCTCGTCGTGATCCGCCTCGAAGGTCACCGTCAGGTGCTTCGCCGGATCTTCGTGCAGGCCCGAGAAGATCTCCTCGTACATCGCCGCCACGCGCGCCGGGGTCCGCTGGAGGCCGTCGCGGTCGGGATCCTCCCCCACCGCCTCCAGGATCTCGCGGACCGCGCGCTCGATGCGCGCCTTGTCGACGGGACGCTCGTCCCCCGTCCCGGGGACGGCGTGGAGCGGGTTCGGATCGGTCACGGGTTGTTCCTCCCGGTCGGGGACCGGCCCGGAGGAACGGGGCCGGGTGCGGTGTGCTCGCTCGTCGCCACCGCGCTCGGCCGGGTGCCGCCGGCGTCGTGCGGATGGGTCCAGGGCGTGACGTCGTCGAGGACCCGCACGACCTGGTCGGCCTCGAGGGTCTCGTGCTCCATCAGGTCGGCCGCGAGTCGGTCGAGCGCGGCCCGGTTGTCGGTCAGGATCGACCGTGCGACCTCGTGGGCGGCGTCGATGAGGACGCGCACCTCCTCGTCGATGCTCGCGGCGATCTCCTCGGAGTAGTCGGGCCGGGAGGTGAAGTCGCGGCCGAGGAACACCTCGCCGTGCGGGTGGCCGAAGCGGCGGGGGCCGAGTCGCTCGCTCATGCCCCATTCGGTCACCATCTGCTGCGCGATCGTCGTCGCGCGCTCGATGTCGTTCTGCGCGCCCGTCGTGGGGTCCTCGAAGATCAGCTCTTCCGCCGAGCGACCACCCAGCAGCATGGCCAGCTCGTCCACCAGCTCGCTGCGGCGGACCAGGAACCGGTCCTCGGTCGGCAGCGTGAGCGTGTACCCGAGCGCGCGCCCCGCGGGATGATCGAGACCTTGTGCACCGGGTCGGTGTGCGGCAGCGCGTGGCTCACCAGTGCGTGGCCACCCTCGTGGTACGCGATGACGCGGCGCTCGGCCTCGGAGATCAGCCGGCTGCGACGCTCCGGGCCGGCCATGACCCGGTCGATCGCCTCCTCCAGCTGGTGCACGCCGATCTGGTCCAGGCCCCGCCGGCCGGCCAGCAGCGCGGCCTCGTTCATCAGGTTCGCGAGGTCGGCACCGGTGAAGCCCGGGGTGCGGCGGGCGATCACCGTGAGGTCCACCCCGGCCGCGAGCGCCTTGCCGCGGGCGTGCACCGCGAGGATCGCCTTGCGCCCTTCGAGGTCGGGGCGGTCCACCACGATCTGGCGGTCGAAGCGACCGGGCCGGAGCAGCGCCGGATCCAGGATGTCCGGCCGGTTGGTCGACGCGAGGAGGATGACGCCCGTCTTCGGGTCGAACCCGTCCATCTCCACGAGCAGCTGGTTCAGGGTCTGCTCGCGCTCGTCGTGGCCGCCGCCGACGCCCGCGCCGCGGTGGCGCCCGACCGCGTCGATCTCGTCGACGAACACGATCGCGGGCGCCGCGGCCTTCGCCTTCCCGAACAGGTCGCGGACCCGGGACGCGCCGACGCCGACGAACATCTCGACGAAGTCCGAGCCGCTGATCGAGAAGAACGGCACGCCGGCCTCGCCGGCCACGGCCTTGGCCAGGAGGGTCTTGCCGGTGCCGGGCGGCCCGAAGAGCAGCACCCCGCGCGGGATCTTGGCCCCCAGCTCCTCGAAGCGGCCCGGCGCGGTGAGGAAGTCCTTGATCTCACCGAGCTCCTCGACCGCCTCGTCGAGGCCGGCGACGTCCGCGAACGTCACCGTGGGCAGGTCCTTGCCGACCGGCTTGGCGCGCGACCGGCCGAAGCCCATCACGCCGCGCCCGCCCTGGGCCTGGGTCACGAACCAGAGGACGAGCCCGAGCACGAGGACGAACGGCAGGATGCTCAGCAGCAGCGAGACCCACGGGTTCTGGGACTGGCCGTCGACCTTGAACTGACGGACCTCGGCCCGCCGGATCTCCTTGGTGAGCGTGTCCGCGTACTGCGCGGGGAACCGGCTCTGGTACTCGACGCCGTTGGTCAGCGTCCCCTCGACCTCGTTGTCGCGGTCGAGCAGCGTCACGCTACGGACCTTCCCGGCGGCCAGGCGCTGCTCGAACGTCGCCAGGTCGAGCGTCCTGCGCCCGGAGCCGCTCGTGACGACGCGCGTGACGACGAACGCCGAGATGACGGCGAGGACGATGCCGAGGATCAGGAGGCGACGTCGCGGGGTCACAGGAACCGGATCGGCGAGACAGTCGGAGCGGCCAGGCTACCCGGGCCACCCTGCCCAAGATCTCCGCCGGCCGATCGCCGGACCAGAGTCGCCGGGCGGCCGGCGGCGGCTCTGCCCAAGATCTCCGCCGGCCGATCACCGGACCAGAGTCGCCGGGCGGCCAGCGGCGGCTCTGCCCAAGATCTCCGCCGGCCGATCACCGGACCAGAGTCGCCGGGCGGCCAGCGGCGGCTCTGCCCAAGATCTCCGCCGGCCGATCACCGGACCAGAGTCGCCGGGCGGCCAGCGGCGGCTCTGCCCAAGATCTCCGCCGGCCGATCACCGGACCAGAGTCGCCGGGCGGCCAGCGGCGGTACAGCCGGGCTACGGGGCTCCGGAGTCGATGTACTCGACGATGTCGGGGAGGTTCCGGTAGCGCTCGCCGGCGTCGAGCCCGTAGCCCACGACGAACGCGGGCGGAATGGGGAATCCGACGTACTTGATGTCGAGCTCCGACTTCTGGAGCCCGTCCTTCACCAGCAACGCGACGATCTCGAGCGACGCGGGCTGGCGCGCCTCGAGGTTCCGGCGCAGGTACGCCAGCGTCAGCCCCGAGTCGACGATGTCCTCGACGATCAGGACGTGGCGGTCGGTGAGGTCGATGTCGAGATCCTTGATGATCCGCACGACCCCGCTCGTGCGCGTCGCCGACCCGTACGACGACACCGCCATGAAGTCGAACTCCACGGGGAGGTCGATCGCGCGGGCGAGGTCGCTCATGAACATGAACGCGCCCTTGAGCACGCCGACGAGCAACGGCGGCCGGCCTGCGTAGTCGGCGGTGATCTCCTTGCCCAAGCCGATGATGCGCTCGCGCAGCTCCTCGGCCGGCACGATCACGGCGCCCAACGGGTCGGTCACGGGCGTCACGCTATCCCCTGGTGGAGCACCCCGGCCCCCCGCCACACCCGGCGACCGCCCGAGAGCTGCGTGGCGCGGCGCTCGACCCGGGCGACGGCCAGGACGCGTTCGACCTCCGCGAGCGACGGCGGAGGTTCGCCGAGCCAACGCCGGACCGCCCGACGCGCCAGCGTCGGGTGCGCGGCGGCGAGCGTGCGGACCGACGGCGTGGCCCCGCCCGCTTCGGCGAGGAGCGCGTCCGCGAGCTCGTCGAGCAGGTCCGCCTCGGCCCGCATGACCTCTGCCTGACGGTTCAGCACGGGGACGAGGTCGCGGCGCGCGCCGGCCGAGAGGGCCGGGAGCGCGTCGAGCCGCACCCAGTTCCGCCGGTGCAACCGCGAGGCGTTCGTCGGGTCCACCACCGGCGCGAAGCCACGCTCGATACACACCGCGTGCACGTCCGAGCGGCGCGCCCCGAGCAGCGGGCGCACGATCTGCCCGCGCCGCGACCGCATGCCGGAGAGGCCGCGAGCCCCGCTGCCGCGCAGCAGGTTCAGCAGGACCGTCTCGGCCTGGTCGTCGGCGGTGTGCGCGACGAGCACCGCCGTCGCCCCGAGCTCGCCGCGCGCCGACTCGAGCGCGGCGTACCGCGCCTCGCGGGCCCGGGCCTCGAGGTTGCCGCCAGGAGCGACGTCGACGCGGACGAGGCGCGCCCCCACACCCAGCCGGCGCGCTGCGTCCCGCACGACGTGCGCATCGCGCGCGCTCCCAGGACGCAGCCCGTGGTCGACGTGCACCGCGACCGGGTCGAGCCGGGCTTCGGCGGCGAGGATCAGCAGTGCGAGCGAGTCGGGACCACCCGAGCACGCCACCACGACCGGTGCCGCGAGGCCGTCGAGATCGACGCCGTCACACCGGCACGCCGACACGGTGCCTACCGGGTGGCGAGCGTCGCGCCGTCGACCCGGGCGAGCCAGCGCAACGGGTCGGTGAGCTCGTCGAGCGTCGGGAGGTGGTCCGGGCTCCGCCACGCGGGAGCGATCGCCTGCAGCCCGGCCTCGCGCTCGATCGCGTTGACGAACGCCTCGCCCACCTCGTACTGCTTCATCTTCAGCTCGAGTCCGAGCAGCCGTTGGACCATGGCCGTCGCGCCGCGTGCGTTCCGCCGGGCCTGGAGGACGCGCGCCATGCGCTCCTGGCCGTCGACGAGATCCGCGCCCAAGCGGTTCATCACCGCGTTCCCGTGACCCTCGAGCAACGACATCAGCGCCTGGACGCGACTCAGCGTCTCGCGCTGCTCGGGGGACGCGAACAGCGACACCACGCCGCCCTCGTCGATCGGGTTGCGACCGCGTCGCATCTCGTCCACCGCGCGCGCGACCGCAGTGAGCAGCCGCTTCGGGTCGGGGTCCGCCGCGCCCACCAGGTCCCCGACGAGCGCCAGGAAGTAGTCGCGCAACCAGGGGACGCCGGTGAACTGCGCGCGGTGGGTCAGCTCGTGCAGCGCGATCCACAGCCGGAAGTCCCGGGGCCGGAACGCGAAGCGCTTCTCGAGACCGAGCACGTTCGGACCGACGTAGTAGACCGCGTCCTCCGAGATCGCGCTCGACGAGTCCTCGGGCACGAGCAGGTCGTACTGGCCCAGCACCCGTTGGGCCACGTAGCCGAGCAGGAAGCCGAGCTCGGCACCCGCGACCCGGCGCCCGACCGGGGCGACCGGGCTCTGGGCCATCCGCGCGCCCACGCCGCGCGGTGAAGGGCGCGAGCAGGCGGCGCATGGACCCAACGTTCGCGCCGACCCAGCCGCCGCGGTCCAGGACGGTCGCGGCCGCAGCGGTCGGCGGGTGGAGCCCGGTGAGTGCGCTGACCGCGGCCTCGGCCTGCGCGGTGACGTCCTCGAAGTCCCGCTGGAGCGACACCCCGAGATACGAGGTCGCGATGGGTTCGCGGCCGGCGAGGCGGCGGGCGACCCGCTCGGCGAGGCCCCAGTCCACCGGCTCCGGCGTGGTGCTCAGCGTTGCGGGGGCCGGCGCGCGCACTACCGCTTCGGATGCTTCAGCCGGTAGACGCGCTTGTAGTACCCGACCGGGAGCGCGATGAGGGCGATGCCCAGGGCGCTCGCGAGCAGGACGAACGCGATCCAGTAGTGCCAGGGTTGGGCGTCGGCGACGGTGGCCCCGGTGCTCGCGATCGCCGGCAGCGCGGTGCCGACCAGCAGGGTGGCGACCACCACCAGGAACGCTGCACCCTTGACTGCCGCTCTCCGACTCACGCTGCTCACTCGGGGCTCCCGGACCGGCTCGACGGACGTGCGTGCATCGTAGGGCGGGGCTCCGACGGAGGGTGAACTCGTGGTCTCAGGCCTCGCCGAGCGCGTCGGCGATACGGCGCCGCAGCGCTTCGGGGGCCTCGTCGCGGCACCGGGTCGCGACGACCCGCCGGATCTCGACCTCGAAGTGGAAGCCCTGGGCGCAGGGCGGGCACTCGTCCAGATGCCGGGTGATGGCGCGGCGCTTCCACACCGTCAGCTCACCATCCAGGTAGTGGTACACGCGGGGCACCGCGCCTTCGCAATCCATCCGTCGATCCCCCGACCTATCCCCCTGAAGAAGAACCACTCGGGACGAGACCACGATCCTCGGCCAGATCCCACAACCGCTTCTGCAGCTGCTTTCTTCCCCGATGCAGCCGGCTCATCACCGTACCGATCGGAACGTCCATGATCTCCGCGATCTCCTTGTAGGAGAAGCCCTCGACGTCGGCGAGCAGCACCGCGATCCGAAACTGCTCGGGCAGGTCCTCGAGCGCCTGCTTCACCGTCTCGTCGGGGATGGAGTCGAGGACCTCGGCCTCCGGACCCTTGTCCGCCTCGACCGCCTCGAGGCCCCCGATGCGCTTGTACAGGTAGAAGTCCTCGACGTCGTCGAGCTCGACCTGCTCCGGACGCCGCTTCTTCGCCCGGTAGGAGTTGATGTACGTGTTCGTGAGGATCTTGTAGAGCCAGGCCTTGAGGTTCGTCCCCTCCTTGAAGCCCGGGAACCCCCGGTACGCCCGCAGGTAGGTCTCCTGGACGAGGTCCTCGGCGTCGGTGGGGTTGCGCGTCATGCGCAGGGCAGCCGAGTACAACGCCGACATGTACGGCATCGCGAGCTCAGCGAACTGCGCCTGATCGGCCATGAGCCGGAGGATACCCCGCGCCCGGTGCGCGCCCCCTTCGCGCGGCCGGACCACCGACCGGGAAATCGAGGCCGCGACGACGGGCCACCGGCTACAACGATCCGATGCCGAGCTCGCCACGACGATCCGACGACGAGGTCGAGCTCCGACCACCGACAGCCCGCGACGTCGACGCGATCTACGCCGCCGTGTGCGAGTCACTGCCGGAGCTCGTCACCTGGATGACGTGGTGCCACCCCGGGTACGCGCGTGGCGAGACGTCGGACTGGGTTCGGCACGCCGAGCAGGCCCGGACCGACGGCACGGAGCACGGGTTCCTGATCGTCGACCGTCGAGAGGGTCGCGTGCTCGGCGGCTGCGGGTTGAACGCCCTCGACCGGGCCAACCGGGGGGCGAACCTCGGCTACTGGGTCCGCAGCTCTGCGACCGGTCGCGGCGTGGCCACCCGCGCCGCGACCCAGGTCGCCGACTTCGGCTTCGCCGAGCTCGGCCTGGATCGCATCGAGATCATCGCCGCGACCGGCAACCTCCGGAGCCAGCGCGTCGCCGCGCGAGTCGGCGCGGTCAGAGAAGGTGTGCTGCGGCGCCGGCTGCTCGTCAACGACGTGTCGCACGACGCGGTCGTGTTCTCCCTCATCCGCGACGAGTGGCCCGGTGGACGCGACCGCTGACGCGGCCCTACCCCTTGACGGAAGCAGCCCGCTGCGCTGCTACCCGTCAGATGCGCGTCGACGAAGACTTGGTCGTCTTCGCCGTGGCCCCGTCCTTCTTGCGCATGACGACGAGCACGGCGATCAGCCCGATGATGGCCAGGATGCCGACGATCTGCAGTGGTCCCATGGTTCGCAATTCCCCTCGAAGATGTCCCAACCGCGCTCGGCGTTCATCGGCAACCAATTGGGAGAGGTTGAGAGCAAAGCCCGGCATCCCCGCGGTACGGTCGAACTTCTCGTCGAGGGCCCCCTCCCGACTCCGAAAGGCCACCGTGCAAGAGCGGACGCGCGGCCTGGTGATCCTCGTCGCCGCCCTGATCGGGCTCGTGGCCGAGGCGGTCTCGACGATCCAGGACGGCATCGGCGGGCCGAAGGTGATCGCGCTCGCCTGCTTCGCATTCCTCTTCTGGTACGGGTGGGAGCTCGCGCGCCGGCCCCGGCCGCGGTAGCGCTCAGCCGGTCGGGTTCCGGTGGGCCGGGAGCAGGCGCTTGGCGTCGCGCTCGGCTTCGAGCACGGCGAGGAGGCTGCGCCGGGTCTCCGGCTCGGCGTCGGCGACGTTGCGACGCTCCTCGGGGTCGGTGGTGAGGTTGTGCAGCTCGAACACCGGGTCGGCGGCCGGGGGCAGGAACGGGTTCCGTACGAGAACGTGGGACTCGTGCCAGTCGTCGAGCCGCTCGTAGTAGTGGTTGAGCTTCCAGAGCTCGTGCTGACCAGCGGGTCCGGAAGCGACGGTCGCGATCACCGATTCGACCCGCGAGGGTGCCGCGACCGATTCGTAGGGCCGGCCCCCGACGAGACCCACCTGGGTGCCTCCCCTCGAGATGTCGTCCTCGGTCATGAAGTACACCGGCGCGGCAACCGGTTCCTTCGCGCCGGTGACGACCGCGCTGAGGTCGCGGCCCGGGAGCGGCTGGGCCTCGTCGTGGTGCTCGGCGACGCCGGCGGCCACGCGCTCGACGTCGACCCCGGCGAGACCCAGGAGCGTCGGGAGCAGGTCGACGTGGCTCGTGGGGACGGTGACCCCGCCCGGACGCGCGGCCACGCCGGGCCCGGCGACGAGCAGCGGCACGCGAAGCGCCTCGTCGAACGCGTTGTACCACTTCTGCATCATCCCGCCGTGGGCGCCGAGCAGGTCCCCGTGGTCGGAGGTGAACACGATCACGGTGTCGTCGGTGAGGCCGGTGTCGGCGAGCGCATCCAGGATCCGGCCGATAGCCCGGTCCACGAGCCGGTGCAGGGAGTAGTAGAGGCGGCGGTACGCGAGGTCGGCGGCCTGCGGGAAGAACATCTGCGGCCACACCTCGGTGAACTGCTCGTGGCAGGCCGGCCGGCCCGCGAACGAGTCGGACTGCGAGGGCGCCTCCGCGATCTCCGGGACCGTGTCGTCCGGCGGCTCGAACCCGAGGATCTGCTCCCAGCCGAACTCGGTGAACCCGATGTCGTGCGGGTTGACGAACGACGCGACCGCCAGCCACGGCCCGTCGCGGCGGGCCCGGGCGAGCTCGCCGAACAGCTCGACGACCTGGTCGGCGAACACCCCGTCGCGCACGGCACCGCAGTCGGCCTTCGCGGCGCCGTGCGGCTCACGCCCGATCCAGCCCGAGAACCCGTACGGGTCGAGCCGATCGGCCTTGCGGTACGCGTCGACCGCCGCCGGGATCAGGGCGCCGCCGGCGTCGGACGCCATGAGGCTCTCGTGGGTCCCGGGGATGAGGAGGTCGGCGTGGGAGACGTGCCACTTGCCGCGGTAGTGCGTCTCGTAGCCGGCGGCCCGGAACCAGTCGCCCAGCGTCGGCACCGAGCTCGGGTCGAGCCAGTGCATCGCGGGGTCGTCGGCCTTCTTCGCCGCGCCGTCGGTCTGCGACACCCCGTGCAGCGACGGATACTGGCCGGTGAAGAGCGTCGCCCGGCTCGGCAGGCACGCCGTCGACCCCGCGTAGTGGCGGTGGAACTCGAGGCCGCCGGCGCGGAGGTGCTCGCGTGCGGGGAGCTGCTCACGGCGGAAGGTCGTGACGGCGTCGCTCTCGTAGGGCGGCGGGTACCGCTCCTCGTCCGTCATCACGATGAGGATGTTGGGTTGCGACGACACGTCTGCCCCGCGATCTGGAGCCGGGAAGGAGATTCGAACTCCTGACCTGCTCATTACGAGTGAGCTGCTCTACCGACTGAGCTATCCCGGCCGAATCGGGGAGTTTAGCCAGGCGCGCTCGCGTCCCCGGCGGGAAGGTGCAGCAGCAGGCGCTCGAGCAGCAGGCTCTCGCTCGGGTTGAACTCGAACGCGGCGCGAGCCTCGCGGCAGGCGTCGAGCGCGCGGGCCGCGGGCACCGGGCCCACCGACACCGCGGGACGGTCCGCGTTCAACGCGGGGACGCCGGTCGCGAGTGCGTCCCGATACACCGACTCGATCGCGGTGATCCCCTCGAGGAGCGCGTCGACGCGCGCCCGACGCGCCTCGCGCTTCTGACGATCGGTCACCCGCTTGCGCATCGCGCTCGCGGTGCGGGCCGCGTACTGCTGATGCTCGATCTCGGCATCGAGCTCCTCGAGCTCGGTCGCCTGTCCGGCCTCGAGCGCGGCGAGCGTGTCCTTGACGGTCTCGGTCAGTCCCTCCGCCAGCGTCAGGACCGTCGCCCCCGATCCGTCGACACGTGCCGGGACGTCGGCGAACGCGTCGCGCAAACCGCCGAGCGGCCCGGTCAACGCCACGGCGCGGTCGAGGCGCCCACCGGCGAGCGCGGCTCCGAGGCGGGCGCGCGCTTCGGGGACACGCCGGCGCTCCAGCTCGGCAACCAGCACATCGGTGCCGAGGGCGCCGAAGTCGATCTGTTGCGTGCGCGACCGGATGGTGTCGAGCAGCTCGGCCGCGGACTCGGCGACCAGGATGACGATCGTACGCGGCGGCGGCTCCTCGATGCTCTTCAGCAGCGTGTTGGACGACTCCGGGTTGAGCCGGTCCGCCTCCAGCAGCATCACCACCTTGCGCTCCGTCTCGACGGGGCTCGCGTGGACCGCAGGCAGGATCGCCTCCCGGACGTCACGCTCGACGGAGTACGTCGTGGCGACCGGCCGGAACTCGACCACGTCCGGGTGACGACCTCGCAGCACCCGCTCGTCTCCGTCCGCGCCGATGAGCAGCGCGGCGAAGCAGCGCGCCGCGACCTCGATCCCGGACCCGCGCGGCCCCACCAGCAGGTACGCGTGGACCGGGCGCTCGGCCGCGCGCTGGAGCATCGACACCGCATGCTCCTGGCCGATCACCTGCTCCCACATCCGGCCCGACACTACGGGTTGAGGCGCTCGGTGACGACGCTCCACAGCTTCTCCTCGACCGAGTCGACGTCGCCGGAACCGTCGATCACCGTCCAGTCCCGGAGCCGGGCCAGGCGTCGGTACGCATCCCGAACCCGGGAGTGGAACTCCTCGGCCTCCCGCTCCATCCGATCGCTCGCCGACCGTCGTGCGGCCGCGACGTCGTCGGGAACGTCGAGCACCAGGACGAGGTCCGCGACGAGGCCGTCGGTGGCCCACTCGCTCATCCGCTCCAACATCTGCGGGTCGAGCGCGCGCCCCGCCCCCTGGTACGCGAGCGTCGACGGCACGTACCGATCGCTGACGACCCAGGTGCCCCGGGCGAGAGCCGGTCGCACGACTTCCGAGACGTGCTGGGCGCGATCGGCGGCCATGAGCAGCGCCTCGGCGGCGGGCACCAACGGCTCGTCGCCATCGAGGATGAGCGACCGGATCCGTGCACCGGCGCGGGTGGCCCCGGGCTCGAACGTCTCGATCACGTCCTTGCCGAGACCCTGCAGCCGGGCCACGAGCCGCGCCACCTGTGTGCTCTTGCCGGTGGCGTCGCCGCCCTCGAGGACGATGAAGCGTCCGGTCATCCACTCGCCTCCGCGGCCGGAGGGGTGTCGGCCACGGGACCAGACTCGGGCGCCGGCGCGGCGCCTGTCCCGTTCGCCGGATGGCGTTGCTGGACGCCGAGCGCCCGCATCGCCCGGAGCTCGTGCCGGGCGTAGAGCCCGGAGACGATCGTCAGCACCGCGCCGCCCCAGAGCGCGAGCCGCACGCCGGGGAAGCCGTAGCTGAACCCGCCGAGGGTGATGCGCGGCGCACCCGCGGCGAGGCTGAACAGCCACTCGTACAGGTCGGCGAACAGTGGTGAGACCGTCAGCGACAGCAGGAGGCAAAGGCGGACCACTGCGTAGAGCGTCGCGAACGTCCGGCCGCGGAGCTCGTCGGTCACCGTCTCCTGCAGGACCGTGAACCCGGTGACGTACGCCGCGCCGGCGCACGCGCCGACGCCGGCGATCATCACGGCGGCCAGGCCGCCCGTGTTGAACGCGGCCGCGCTCGCGAGCGCGATGCCGGCGCCGATGATCGACCACTCGAACACCGTGTCGCGCGGCAACCGCTTCTGGAACGCGAGCAGGCCGAACACACCGATCGCGGCGCCGGTGCCGAGCGCGAACAGCAGGACACCGAACTCGGACTTGCTCCCGAGCACCTCGGTCGCGAACACGGTGCTGAGCGGCACCATCGCGCCGGCACCGATGATGCCGCCGCCGAGTCCGACGATGACCGCACGGGCGAAGCGGTCGCTGCGGATGAACGAGAGTCCTTCCTTGATCTCCGAGAACGTGGAGGTCCACTCGAACTTCTGGCCGCCGGTCCTCGCCCTCCGGGGTATCGGGAGGCCGAAGACGATGATCGCGGAGACCACGTAGGTGATCGCGTCGAACCAGAGGGCCGGCACCGCGGCGTTGGACTTCAGCGAGTGCAGCGCGGCGAACCCGCCGAGCCAGCCGGCAACGACCGCGAGCGCGGCGGTGATCGCGCCGGCGAGCGGGAACGTGCCGTAGGAGGCGACCAGCGACAGCGAGTTCGCGGTGGCGAGGTTCTCCTCGGGGACGAAGTGCGGGACCGAGGCGTCCTTCGCCGGCCCCCACAGCAGCGTGAGGATCTCGATGAAGAACGAGACCAGCACCAGCAGCGCCAGGCTGTTGACGAAGGGCAGCGTGCAGATGAGCGCGGCTCGACCGAGGTCGCAGCAGACCATCACCTTGCGCCGGTCGAACCGGTCGACGATCACGCCACCGAGGGTTGCGAGGAAGAACCCCGGGACCATGCGAACCGCGATGACCAGGGAGAACGCCGCCGCGGACCCGTGCGAGACCCGGTCGGTCAGCTGGAGGATCGCAAAGAACCCGACCCAGTCGCCCAGGCTCGAGAAGCACTGGGCCAGCCAGAGCTTGAAGAACGGGCGCGTGCCGAAGAGCCGCCACGGAGCCGGCGGGATCGAGTGCTCCTCGGACGAGGGCGGGATGAATGGTGCGGGCTCCGGGCTCACGCGCTCCTCAGACTAGGGGCGCCCGGCGCCGGGTCACGGGGTTGCGCGCTCGGATTCGCTCGCCGGCTTCGCCGGGGTCTTCTTGGTCGCCTTCTTCTTGGTCGCCTTCTTGGTCGCCTTCTTCTTCGCGGCCTTCTTCGTGGTCGTGCGTTTCGCCGCCTTCTTCTTCGCCGGGCCCTTCGCCGCCCGCTCCCGCAGGAGGTCGATCGCCTCGACGAGGGTCACCGCGGCGGGGTCGAGACCGCGGGGAATCGTCGCGTTGGTGGTCCCGTCGGTGACGTACGGGCCGAAGCGGCCGTCGAGCACGCGCACCGGCTTCTCGGTGTCCGGGCTCGTCCCGAGCTCCGCGATCGGCGGCTTGGCCTGGCCCCGGCGCTGCTTGGGCTGGGCGAAGATGGCTTCGGCACCCTCGAGCGTGATGTCGAAGATCTGGCTCTCGGACTCGAGGCTGCGGCTGTCGGTGCCCTTCTTGAGGTACGGGCCGTACCGTCCGTTCTGGGCGGTGATCTCCGCGCCGTCGACGTCCCGGCCGACCACCCGGGGAAGGGAAAGGAGCTTGAGTGCCGTCCCGAGGTCGACCGACTCCGGGTCCATCGACTTGAACAGCGACGCGCGCGGCGGCTTGGCCTTCGACCCCTCCTCGAGCTCGCCCAGCTGCACGAACGGACCGAACCGGCCGTTCAGCGCGAGAACCTTCTGGCCCGTGGCGGGGTCGACGCCGAGCTCCCGGGGCCCCGCCGCGCCGCGGGCCAGCAGCTCCTCGGCCCGCTCGACCGTGAGCTCGTCGGGGGCCATGTCGGCGGGGAGCGGGCACTTCTCGTCGCCGCGGTGCAGCGACTCGCCCGTGTTCCACACGCGAACCACGATCTCGGGTCGACCGCTGCCGTCGCCGCCGTCGATGTGGATCGCGTTGACCTCGCTCATGTCGATCTTGGCGAGGTTCTCCTCGGAGACGAGCTCGTGCAGCCCGGCGGTGCCGTTCCCGAAGTAGAACGAGTGGAGCCACTTCTCGGACTCCGCCCGGCCCGCCGCGACCTCGTCGAGCGCCTCCTCCATGGTGGCGGTGAAGTCGTAGTCGACGAGGTGCGGGAAGTAGCGCTCGAGCAGCTGCGTCTTCGCGAACGCAGTCCATGACGGGACGAGCGCGTTCCCCTTCTTCCACACGTATCCGCGCTCGTTGGTGATGGTGTTGATGATCGAGGCGTACGTCGACGGCCGGCCGATCGCGCGGTCCTCGAGCTCCTTGACCAGGCTCGCCTCGGTGTAACGGGCGGGTGGCTGCGTCGAGTGGCCGCTCGCGCTGATCCCTTCACACGCGACGCCTTCGCCGGTGCCGACCGCGGGGAGGTTCGCCTCGCCGTCCTCGGTCTCGGGCTCCTCGCTCACGTCGACGTAGGCCATGCGGAAGCCGAGGAACTCGAAGGTGCGGCCGGACGCGCGGAACACCGCCTGCTCGCCGGCACTCGACGTCCCGGCCAGGCGCAACGTGAGGCTGCGGCCGCGTGCGTCCGGCATCTGGCTGGCGACGGTGCGCATCCAGATCAGCTCGTACAACGACTGCTCGTCCCGGCTGAGCTCGCCCCGCACCTGCTCCGGCGTGCGGAACCGCGCACCAGCCGGGCGGATGGCCTCGTGGGCTTCCTGGGCGTTCTTCACCTTGTTGGCGTACGTGCGCGGCGCAGGGGGCAGGTACGCCTGGCCGAACCGCTCGACGATCTGGGCGCGCGCCGCGTCCACAGCCTGCTCGGAGAGCTTCACCGAGTCGGTCCGCATGTAGGTGATGTAGCCGCGCTCGTAGAGGCCCTGCGCGACCGACATCGTGCGACCCGCGCTGAAGCGGAGCTTGTTGCCGGCCTCTTGCTGCATCGTCGTCGTCTTGAACGGCGCCTTGGGTCGCTCGGTGAACGGTTTCGACTCGGCCGACGCGACCGTGTACGCCACGTCGCGCAACCGGGACGCAAGTGCGCCCGCGTCCGACTCGCGCAGGTGCACCGCCCCCGAACCGTCCGACAGCGCGCCGGTAGCGGGGTCGAAGTCGCGGCTCGTCGCGACGCGGCGACCGTCCAACTCGACGAGGCGCGCTCCGAACGACACGCCGCGCGCGGCGAAGCGCCCGTCGAGGTCCCAGTACTCCGCGGCGCGGAACGCCATCCGCTCGCGCTCCCGCTCGACGACGAGGCGCGTCGCGACGCTCTGCACCCGCCCGGCGGATCGGGCGCCACCCACCCGCCTCCAGAGCACCGGCGAGACCTCGTAGCCGACGAGCCGGTCGAGGACCCGGCGTCCCTCCTGGGCCTCGACGAGCTTCATGTCGAGCTCGCGCGGATGGGCGATGGCCTCCTCGATCGCCTCTTCGGTGATCTCGTGGAACACCATCCGCTTCACCGGGAAGCTCGGCTTCGGCTTCAGCACCTCGAGCAGGTGCCACGCGATGGCCTCGCCCTCGCGGTCCTCGTCGGTCGCGAGGTAGAGCTCGTCGGCGTCCTTGAGCGCGCGCCGCAGGCTGCCGACCACCTTGGTCTTCTCGGGCGAGATCACGTACTCGGGCTGGAAGTGGTTCTCGACGTCGATGGCGAGGCCCTTGCGGGGGAGGTCGCGGATGTGGCCGACGCTGGCCATGACCGTGTAGTCGCGGCCGAGGAACTTGCCGATGGTGTCGGCCTTGGTCTTGGACTCGACGATGACGAGAGGCTTGGGCACGGGACTCGATTTCGGCTCGGAGACGGAGCGACCGTAGCGCCGCTCCCGAAATCGGTGGGGCCACGTGAATCCCATCCGTGTCAGACGGACCGGCCCCAGGATCGCAAAAGCTCCCGTCTAACCTGTCCCGATGGTCCTCGGCGGCATCACGGACGTGGTCGATCCCCAGCAGCTCATCCGGTCCTTCGGGACGATCGGGCTGATCGCGATCATCTTCGCCGAGTCGGGCCTGCTGTTCGGCTTCTTCCTCCCCGGTGACTCGCTGCTGTTCACCGCCGGCCTCTTCGCCGCGCGGGGCGATCTCAACCTCGCCGTCGTCCTCGTCGGATGCTTCCTCGCCGCGGTGATCGGCGACCAGGTGGGCTACGCGTTCGGCCGCAAGGTCGGCCCGTCGATCTTCCGGCGTCCCAACTCTCGGCTCTTCAAGCAGGAGCACATCCAGCGCGCCGACGAGTTCTTCGAGGCGCACGGCGCGAAGACGATCCTGCTCGCGCGGTTCGTCCCGGTGGTGCGGACCTTCGTGCCCATCCTCGCCGGCGTCGGCGCGATGAGGTACCGGACCTTCCTCGTCTACAACGTCATCGGCGGCCTCCTGTGGGCCGTCGGTGTGACGATGCTCGGCTACATCCTCGGGGATCAGATCGGCGCGGACAACATCGACAAGTACCTGCTGCCGATCATCGCGGTCGTCATCTTCCTGTCGATCCTCCCCGCGGTGATCGAGGTCCTACGCCACCGGAGGAAGGCGAAGGCCGAGGCCCTCTCCGCCGACGCGGCCGCGCGGGTCACCGAGCGCCTGCACGAGGCGATCGACGAGTAGCCCCGCGCGGGATCAGGGCTCGGCGACCTCGAAGCGATAGCCCATCCCCGGCTCGGTGAAGAAGTACCGCGGATGGCCGGGCTCGGGCTCGAGCTTGCGCCGTACCTGGGCCATGAAGACCCGGAGGTAGTTCGTCTCGGTCTCGTACGCCGGGCCCCAGACCTCCTGGAGCAGCTGCTTCTGGCCGACGAGCTTGCCGGCGTTGCGCACGAGCACCTCGACGATGTGCCACTCGGTGGGAGTCAGGCGGATCTCGGCGCCCGCCGCGTCGACGGCCCGCTTCGCGGCCAGATCGATCGTGAAGTCGGGCGTCTCCACGACCGCCTCCTCCTCGGACGGAGCGGCGCGGCGGATCGCGGCGCGCAGGCGGGCGAGGAGCTCGTCCATCCCGAACGGCTTGGTGACGAAGTCGTCGGCCCCCGCATCGAGCGCGGCGACCTTGGCCGCCTCGGAGTCGCGGGCGCTCAGCACGATGATCGGGACCGCGCTCCAACCGCGCAGTCCCTCGATGACCTCGACGCCGTCGATTCCGGGCAACCCGAGGTCGAGGACCACCACATCGGGGTGATGCCGCGCCGCGAGGTCGAGTGCGGCCTCGCCGGTCTCGGCGAGGTCGACGTCATAGCCCCGCGCCCTGAGATTCACTCCGAGCGCGCGCCGGATCGGGCCCTCGTCGTCGACGACGAGCACGCGCGTCATGCCGGCCAGATTGCCGGAAATTCGAACGCCATCGTCAAGCCTCCTCGAGGCGTGTCCTCGACCGAGATCTCGCCCCCCATCGCCTCGACGAACCCCCGCGCCACCGCGAGACCGAGGCCGACGCCCTCGCCGTTGCCCGAATCGCCCAGACGCTGGAACGGCTCGAACAACTTGTCGCGCTGATCCAGCGGGACTCCTGGCCCCTGGTCGACGACCCGCAGCTCGACGCGATTGCCCACCGCGCTCGCGCGCACCTGAACCCGGAGATCTCCGGGAGAGTGGGTGAGCGCGTTGTCGATCACGTTCGCCACGGCCCGCTCGAGCAACGCGCCGTCCGCGTGGATGCGCGGCAGTGATTCCGGCACGTCGACGTCGACTCGCGACGCGCGGACGCCCAGGCTCGCGAGCGCCCGGCCGGTCACCTCGTCGAGCCCGAGATCGTCGGCCACCAGGTGGACCGCCCCCGTCTGCAATCGGCTCATGTCGAGCAGGTTGCCCACGAGTGTGTTGAGCCGATCGGTCTCGTCGTCGATGGTCTCGAGGAACTCACGGGTTGTCTCGGGCGTCCACTCGACGTCGCGTTGCAACAGGCTGCTGACCGACGCTTTGATCGACGCCAGCGGTGTGCGGAGATCGTGTGAGACCGCGGCGAGCAGCGCCGTCCGGAGCTCGTTCGCCTCCACCAGGTCCCCAGTCATCGCGGCCTCGGACCGAAGTCGTCGCGTTTCGGTAGCGACCCGGAGCTGGCTGGCGAACGACTGGAGGACGTCGACGTCCTCACCCTTGACCTCGCCCGTCACGACGAGCACCTCATGCTCCCCGAGCGGTACCGAGAGTGACGCTTCCTCGGGCGTTGCGGCGACCAGCTCACCGGCTGATGCCTCGATCTCCCAGCCGTCGTTCGTCCGGTGCAGCACCGCGACGGAGTCAGCGTCGAACGCGGTGCGGAGCTGCGCGACGAGGGTCGGCAACGGATCACGCTCGGCCGCGAGCGTTCCCCCGAGTGCGGCAAGCGTTTCAGCCTCGGCTCGCGCCCGAACGGCGTCCGACGATCGACGCGCGGCAACATCGACAAGCACGCTGACTGTGGCGCCTACCGCAAGGAAGATCGCGAGCGCGAGCAGGTTCTCGCCCTCTGAGATCGTGAAGGTGTGGATTGGTGGAGTGAAGTACCAGTTCGCCAGCAGCGAGCCGCCGATCGCGGCCGCGATCGCCGGGAGCAGTCCGCCGATCAGCGCGACCACCACCACCAGAAACAGGAACAAGAGCAGGTCGGCGGGTAGCGAAACCGCGTCGCGCACCTGCGACAACAGCAGCGTCATCAGCAGCGGAGCGACGATCGCGAGCGCCCATCCGGTGAGCACACGGCGGCGCGGAAGAGCAGACCGACGCCGGCTCGTTCCCCGCGAGGCTGTTCCTTGATCATCGGTGCTCGCGCTCGAGATCACGTGCACGTCGATCGGGCCGGACTGCCGGATGACGGAGTTGATGACCGAACCACGCGTGAACTGGCTCCAGCGCGATTGACGGCTGGCTCCCAGCATCAGCTGGGTGCCGTTCTCGGCTCGGGCGAAGCGGACCATCGCCTCGGCAATGTCGGCGCCCGCGACCTCGTGATACTCGCCGCCCAGCTCCGTCAGGAGGAGCCGGTTCTCCGCCAGCTGCTGCGTCGACGGACCGGCGAGACCATCGGCTGGACGTACGTGCAGGCCCAGCAGGTCACCCCGGGTCCGCATGGCCATGCGGGCGGCGCGGCGAATGACGTCTGCGCCCGCGGGCGATCCGGTGATCGCCACGATGACCCGCTCGCGTGTCTCCCAGGTGCCCGAGATGCCATGGGCCTCGCGGTACTCCTCGAGGGCCTCGTCCACGCGGTCGGCCGTCCACATCAGCGCGAGCTCGCGCAGCGCACCGAGGTTGCCGAGCCGGAAGTAGTTCGCCAGCGCGGCGTCGACCTTCTCGGGTGCGTAGATGTTGCCGTGCGCCATCCGCCTGCGCAGGGCCTCCGGCGTCTGGTCGACGAGCTCGACCTGTTGGGCCCGGCGAACGACCTCGTCCGGAATGGTCTCGCGCTGGTCGACGCCGGTGATCGCCTTCACGACATCGTTCAGGGACTCGAGATGCTGGATGTTGACCGTGGAGATCACGTCGATCCCCGCGTCGAGGATCTCCTCGACGTCCTCCCAGCGCTTCTCGTGACGCGACCCCGGCACGTTGGTGTGTGCAAGCTCGTCGACCAGCACCTGGGTCGGCTTTCGAGCGAGGATCGCGTCGAGATCCATCTCCTCGAAGGTCGTGCCCCGGTATTCGAGGACCCGGCGGGGGATGACCTCGAGATTCCGTGTCTGCTCCAGAGTCTTCGGCCGGCCGTGCGTCTCGACGAATCCGACCACGACATCCGTGCCGCGCTCGGCGCGACGGTGCCCCTCGTTCAGCATCGCGTACGTCTTGCCTACCCCGGGCGCGGCCCCGAGGTAGACGCGCAACCGTCCGCGAGCCATCGGGTCAGCCTACGGCGTCACTTGAGCTGATCGAGCGCCACGTTCAGCTCGAGCACGTTGACCCCCGGTTCCCCCAGGAACCCGAGTGAGCGCCCGTCCGTCTTGGCATCGATGAGCTTGTCGACCTGGGCGACCTGCAAACCGCGGACGCGGGCCACCCGGTGCGCCTGGATGCGCGCGTTGGCAATCGAGATGTCGGGATCCAGACCGGAAGCAGACGCCGTGACCGCGTCGACGGGGACCTTCGCATCCTTGGCCAGCCCGTTCTCCTTGCGGTAGTCGGCAACGCGCTGCTTGACCGCTGCGAGCAGGTCCGGGTTGGTCGGGCCCCAGTTGGATCCGGAGCTGATGTCCTGGCTCAGGTCCTTGGGGTCGTTCGGCACCGTCTTGGTGTCGTCGTTCGGGTCAGCCGCGTCAGATCCGCTCGCGGCAGCCCCGGCGGCGCTCGGACGACCGTGGAAGTACTTCGGCTTCGTGAACGTCTGGCCGAGCAGCTTCGAGCCGACGACCTTCCCGTTCGCCTTGATCTGCGAACCGTTCGCCTTGTCGGAGAACCCCGCCTGCGCGATGCCGGTGACGACGAGCGGATACGCGATCCCGGTGATCACGGTGAACACGACCATCATCATGATCGCGGGCAGGAGCTGACGTCGCATCACTTCACCCCCAGGGCAGTAATGATCATGTCGATGATCTTGATCCCGATGAACGGGGCGACGATCCCGCCGAGCCCGTAGATCAGGAGGTTGCGCCGCAGCAGCTGGGCTGCGCCAGATGGCACGAACTTCACCCCTCGCAACGCGAGTGGGATGAGCATCACGATGATGAGCGCATTGAAGATGACCGCGGAGAGGATCGCCGACCGTGGCGTGCTCAGGTCCATGATGTTGATCCGGTCGAGCTGCGGGAAGACGGCAAGGAACATCGCCGGAACGATCGCGAAGTACTTCGCGACATCGTTCGCGATGGAGAACGTCGTCAGCGAGCCACGCGTGATGAGCAGCTGCTTTCCGATCTCGACGATGTCGATGAGCTTCGTCGGGTCGGAGTCGAGATCGACCATGTTCCCGGCTTCCTTCGCCGCCTGCGTCCCGGTGTTCATGGCGACGCCCACGTCGGCCTGAGCCAGCGCCGGCGCGTCGTTCGTCCCGTCACCGGTCATCGCGACGAGGCGGCTGCCGGCCTGCTCGTTCTTGATGTAGGCCATCTTGTCTTCGGGCGTGGCCTCGGCGATGAAGTCGTCGACCCCGGCCTCGGCAGCAATGACCCGGGCAGTGGTCGGGTTGTCGCCGGTGACCATCACCGTCCGGATCCCCATCTTGCGGAGCTCGTCGAACCGTTCCTTCATTCCCGGCTTGACGGTGTCCTTCAGGTAGATCACGCCGAGCGCCTTGGCACCGGCGCCGTTCTTTGTAGCCACGACGAGGGGAGTGCCGCCCAGACCGGCGACCTCGTCCACCTGGTCCATCAGCTCGATCGGCACGGTGCCACCGTTCTCCTCGACCCAGTGGCGCACGGAGTCGGCAGCGCCCTTGCGGATGCTGTGGCCGTCGTAGTCGAGGCCGCTCATCCGGGTCTGGGCGGTGAAGGCCACGAGCTCCGCGCCGGGGACGTCACGCGGGGGGATGCCGTACCGCTGCTCGGTCAGCTCGAGGATCGAGCGACCTTCGGGGGTCTCGTCGGCCAGGCTCGAGAGCAACGCGGCGTCGGCGAGCTCGCGCTCGTCTACTCCGGGCGCCGGCCGGAGCTCGGCCGCTTGCCGGGCGCCGTAGGTGATCGTGCCCGTCTTGTCGAGCAGCAGAGTGTTCACGTCACCCGCGGCTTCCACCGCGCGCCCGCTCATCGCCAGCACGTTGCGGCGCACAAGCCGGTCCATGCCCGCGATGCCGATCGCCGAAAGGAGCCCCCCGATCGTCGTCGGGATCAGGCAGACCAGAAGGGCCACGAGCACGACGACCGACTGCTCGGCGTTCGCGTAGATGGAGAACGGCTGCAAGCTGACGGTGGCGAGCAGGAAGATGATGGTCAAACCGGCCAGAAGGATGTTGAGTGCGATCTCGTTCGGCGTCTTCTGCCGCTCGGAGCCCTCGACCAAGGCGATCATCCGGTCGATGAACGTCTCTCCTGGGCGTGCCGTGATGCGCACGACGATCCGGTCCGAGAGCACGCGCGTGCCTCCGGTGACCGCCGAACGGTCTCCGCCCGCCTCGCGGATGACCGGCGCCGACTCTCCGGTGATCGCCGATTCGTCGATGCTGGCGATCCCCTCGACGACATCACCGTCGCTCGGGATCACCTCGCCGGCCACCACGATCACCTCGTCACCGAGGTCGAGCTGCGTGCCCGGCACCTCCTCGATCGACCCGTCAGCCCGACGGCGGTTCGCCATCGTCTCGGAGCGAGTCCGGCGCAACGTGTCGGCCTGTGCCTTCCCGCGACCCTCGGCGACAGCCTCGGCAAAGTTCGCGAACAGAACGGTGAACCACAGAAACACGGCGACCAGGGCGGCAAAGACGTTCTCGTTCGCACTGGCCGAGTCGAGGTTCGTGAAGAACAAGACCGTCGTGAGCACGCTGCCGATCTCCACCACGAACATCACGGGGTTCCGCATCATGTGGCGCGGGTTCAGCTTGACGAAGCTGTCGCCGATCGCACGACGCATGATCGCGGGATCGAGCATCGAAGTTGCAGCGCGCACGCGCTCCGCCTTGGTCTCACCCGGCGGAAGGGTCGGTGCCGTCGTCATGTCAGAACCTCCTAGATGCCGAGCTGCTCGACGATGGGCCCGAGCGCGAGCGCGGGGAAGAACGTGAGGCCGGCCACAACGAGGATGACGCCGAAGAGCAGGCCGGCGAACAGGGGAGTGTCGGTCGGGAACGTGCCGGCCGACGCCGGAACCTTGTCCTTGCGGGCGAGCGAACCCGCGAGCGCCAGCGTCGGGATGATCAGGAAGAAGCGCCCGATCAGCATCGCGATCCCCAACGCGGTGTTCATGAACTGGGTGTTCGCGGTGATGCCGGCAAAGGCGGAGCCGTTGTTGTTCCCCGCCGAGGTGAACGCGTAGAGGACCTCGGTGAAGCCATGCGGACCCGGGTTCCAGATGGAGATGTTGAGCACGCTCGCAGTGACGACTGCGATCCCCGTGCCCACGAGCACCGCAAATGGCATGGCCAGGATGTACAGGACCACGAGCTTGACCTCACTGGCCTGGATCTTCTTGCCGAGGTACTCCGGCGTACGTCCGACCATCAAGCCGGCGATGAAGACGGCGAGCAAAGCGAGCACGAGCATCCCGTTGAGCCCGACGCCCGTGCCACCGGGGCTGACCTCCCCCAGCTGCATGTGGAGGAGGCACATCATCCCGCCCAGGGGCGTGTACGACTCGTGCATCGAGTTCACCGAGCCGTTGGACGTTCCGGTCGTCGATGCACACCAGGTCGCGGAGGCGGGAGTGCCGAACCGGACCTCCTTGCCCTCGAGGTTTCCGCCCGGCATGGTCGACGAGCTCGTCTGATTCACCTTCAGCGCGTCGAGCTTCGGATTGCCGTTCACCTCGAACATCGTCGTGAGGCCGACGACGAGACCCCAGATCACGACCATGACCGCGAGCAGCACCCAGCCCTGGCGCTGGTCGCCCACCATCTTCCCGTAGGTGTAGGTCAGGGCGAAGGGAATCACGAGGATGAGGAAGAGCCCGAACAGGTCCGAGAAGCCGCTCGGGTTCGAGAACGGATGCGCCGAGTTCACGTTGAAGAACCCGCCGCCGTTCGTCCCCACCATCTTGATGGCTTCCTGGCTGGCCGAAGGCCCGCCGGGAATCACCTGGGTGTTGCCTTCGAGGGTCTTGACCACCTCGAAGCCGTGGAAGTTCTGGATGACGCCGGTGCCCACGTAGACGAGGGCGCCGACGAAGGCGATCGGCACCAAGATGCGCAGCGTCGTGCGCGTGAGGTCGACCCAGAAGTTCCCGACGGTATCGGCGCGTCGCCGGGCAAGCCCGCGAATGAGCGCGGCCATCACTGCCATGCCCGCGGCGGCGGAGACGAAGTTCTGCACGGTGAGACCGACCATCTGCGTGAGGTGGCTGAGGGTCGACTCACCGGCGTAGCTCTGCCAGTTCGTGTTGCTGGTGAAGCTGGTCGCGGTGTTGAACGAGAGCGCCTCGCCGACCTGCGGCGCGTGCGTCGGGTTGAATGGCAGCGACGCCTGCAACCGCTGCATCGCGTACAGGATCAGAAGCCCGACGACGCTGAATGCGATCACGGAGAACGCGTAGACGGTCCAGCGCTGCTCCTGATCCGCGTCTACCCGGCAGACCCGGTAGATCAGCCGCTCGATCGGGAGGAACACCCGATCACCGGGCGCCTTCTCGTTGCCGTAGACCTTGGCCATGTACCCGCCGAGCAGAGGGATCGAGACCCCCAGCACCACGACGAGCAGCGCGAGCTGGCCCCAAGCCGCTGCACTCATCAGAACTTCTCCGGGATCAGAAAGGCTGCCACGAGGTAGCCGAGCAGCACGACAGAGAGGATCAAGCCGATCAGGTTCTCCGCGCTCATTGCGTCACCTCCGTCGATGACGCGGCCTCCGAGCCGTCGTCACCACTGCGAACGATGCGGTCGCAGCCCACGACGAACGCGGCGCACAGGGCAAAGAACCCGATGATCACCACGACGATGAACACGATGTCGGCCATCTCGTCTCCTGAAGGGGGATTAGTGCTGGATGTCGTTGGCAAGGACGGTGCCGAGCTGATCCGCCAGCGCGACGGCGAGCGCCCGGTCCTCGGGGGGAAGCGCGATCCCGGTCGCGCCCTCGTGCTCCAGCTCGAGCACGAAGCGGCCGACCAGCCGGCCGGCACCGTAGACCGGGAGCGAGACCTGGCCGGCGGCCGGCATCGGCTCGAGCGTGTCCGAGGCCGGGATGCGCACACCCTGGTGGGTCAGCTCGGGAAGACCCTCGCGGAACGGGAGCGGCTCGAATCGGCACTGGCGCACGTGCAGCAGCGAAACGATCTCCCCCTGCACGATCCCGATCAGTCGGCCGGCTGACTCTCCCCCTGCCGCAAGCTCCGAGAGGCGACGCACGCGCACGACTTCGGCTCGGCTCGCAACCGCCTTGGTCTCACTGCGGCGCGCCCGGACAACAACTTCACCGACGATCAACCCGACGACGAGCAACAAGACTGCGGTCTCGATGTCGTCGTGACTGCTGATCGTGAACGAGTAGTACGGGCGCGTGAAGAAGAAGTCGAACGACACCATGGACACGAGCGCGGCGACCGCTCCTCCGACTCGTCCGCCCAGCACCGCGGCGATCACCACGACCAGCACCAGCACGAGCGATTCGTTCGATGTACGGATGTCGCTCCGAAGCGGGACGAGCGCGACCGAGACGACGACCGGCCCGGCGAGCGCGACCAGCCAGGCCAGGGGGGAGACCCTGTTGGTCGCAGCGCGCCGGGTGTCCTGGTCGTCGTTCACAAGAGGAGGTTGTACTGCCCACAACCGAGCCGGAATAGCGTCTTGACGCCCTTCTAGCGCCGCGGCCTCATCCTTTGACGGGCACCTGTCGTGACGGTGCCCGTCGCACACCGCTACCCCGTGCTGGGTTGCTCCGGTGTGCGCAATCGCACGTGGATCCCGTCGGGATCCACCACGTCCATGGTCCAACCGGGGTGGCCACCGGTCACCGGCGTGTGCTCGGCGCCCAGCGCGTCGAGCTGCACCAGCCATTCGTCGAGCTGTGGTCGATCCGCGACGCTCAGGGAGATCAAGTCGAAGCCACGTATCGCCGTGGCGCGATCCGGATCGTGGGAGATCCAGATCGTGACCCCTGCCGGGTGACACAGCGCGACTCCGACGAGCTCCTCTTCCTCTTCGAAGTCGAGCAGCGGCTCGAAGCCGAGCACCACGGCGTACCAGTCTCGGCTCGCCAACACGTCCGAGACCGGAACGTGGACATGGTGGACCCCCGAGACCGAAGCCATCGGACCTCACGTTACCGAGGCCGACCGCGCCCTCCGCGGGACCGTCAGCCTGCGATCGCCTTGCGTGCGTCAACTCGCGGTCGAACAAGCTGCTCCTGATCGACCGCGTTCGCGCCGGCGTCTACACGCCGAGCTGCTCGACGATCGGCCCGAGGGCGAGCGCCGGGAAGAACGTGAGCCCGGCGAGGATGATCGTCACGCCGAAGAGCAGGACTCCGAAGAGCGGCGTGTCCGTCGGAAACGTACCGGCGGACGGCGCAACGCTCTCCTTGCGTACAGCACGTCCGGCAATCGCAAGGATCGGGATGATCAGGAAGAACCGACCGATGAGGATGACCAGCCCCAGTGCGGTGTTCATCCACTGGGTGTTCGCCGTGATGCCGGCGAAGGCGGAGCCGTTGTTGTTCCCCGCCGAGGTGAACGCGTACAGCACCTCGGTGAAGCCGTGTGGCCCGGGATTCCAGATCGACACGTTCAGCACCGTCGGTGTGACGATCGCGATCCCAGCGCCGATGAGCACCGCGACAGGCATTGCCAGGGTGTAGAGCACGACGAGCTTGACGTCGGCGGCTCCTATCTTCTTGCCCAGGTACTCGGGCGTACGTCCGACCATCAAGCCGGCGATGAACACGGACATCAGCACGAGGATCAGGATCCCGTTGAGGCCGACTCCCACGCCTCCCGGGCTCACCTCGCCGAGCTTCATGTTGATGAGCGGCATCATCCCGCCGAGCGGCGTATAGCTGTCGTGCATCGAGTTGACCGAGCCGTTCGACGTATGGGTGGCCCCAGACCCCCACACGGCCGAGATCGGTGCGCCGAAGCGGACCTCCTTGCCCTCGAGGTTGCCGCCCGACTGCGTGGATGTCGCCCGCTGATCGACTCCCAGCCGATCGAGCCTCGCATTGCCGTTCGACTCGAAACCCACCGCGAGGGCGGTCGTGATCGCGATGAGCGCGACCATCACGGTTCCGATCACCGCGGCTTGACGCATGGAACCGATGAACTTGCCGTAGGTGTACACGAGCGCGAAGGGGATCAGGAAGATGAGCACGAGCCCGAGGACGCTCGTGACCCCGTTCGGGTTCGAGATGGGATGCGCGGCATTGGCGTTCCAGAACCCGCCCCCGTTCGTGCCGAGCATCTTGATCGCTTCCTGGCTGGCCGCCGGCCCACCGGGGATCACCTGGAGCTTGCCCTCGAGCGTCTTGACCACCTCGAAGCCATGGAGGTTCTGGACGACGCCCTGGCTGAGGTAGACGATCGCGACAACGAAGGAGACGGGCAGGAGAACCCGGGTGATGCCACGCGTGACATCGACCCAGAAGTTCCCGAGCGTGTCTATCCCTCGGCGCGCGATCCCACGAATGAGCGCTACCGCAATTGCCATTCCTGCGGCGGCAGAGGCGAAGTTCTGCACCGCGAGACCGGCCATCTGCGTGAGATGGCTCATCGTCGACTCGGGGGAGTAGCTCTGCCAGTTCGTGTTGGTCACGAAGCTCACCGCGGTGTTGAACGACAGCGCCTCCCCGACCTGGGGTGCGTGCGTCGGGTTGAGTAGCAACGACGCCTGCACCCGCTGCATGGAGTAGAGGAGCACGACACCGACGACACTGAATGCGAGCACCGAGAACGCGTACGCCGTCCAGCGCTGCTCGCGCTCCGGGTCGACGAGGCAGACGCGGTACACGAACCGCTCGACCGGGAGGAGCACGCGGTCTCCGGGAGCCGGTCCGCCGCCGTACACCTTCGCCATGTACGAGCCGAGCACGGGCACCAAGATCGCGAGGAGCACAACCACGACGGCGATCTGGGCCCAGTCCGAACCTTGCATCTTCAGACCTCCTCTGGCGAGGTCGCCGAGGTCGAGCAACGCGTGAAGCTCGGTCGTCTTGTAGTCCGCGACTCCGGCGACGACCAGCGCGTTGACGGCTTCCTAGCGCCCGCTCGCGGACCCTTGACGACCCCTTGGTGAGTGCACGCGCGCGTCGCTTCGTCGGGCCCGCTCCGGCGTCGGATGCAAGGGACTCGTCAGTCCTTCCATGCGCCCGTCAAGGAACCGTCAAACCGGGTCAGCAGGGCTGGTCACGGACATCGCCGATCGGTTGGCTGGTGCGAAGGCCGATGTACGGGAGGTTCGCATGACCGAGACCGTGATGATCATTGCGGGCATTGTCGCGATCGTCGCCGGCTGCATGGCGGTGGTCGTCGTGTCGTTGCGATCGCCGTGGCCGCGACGAGTCCGCTGGCTGGTCGCCACGAACGCGCTCGGTTGCTGGGGTATGCCGACGGAGCCGATCATGATGCGCGAGGTCTTCGTCGTCGACCTCTGGTCCGAGGATCAGCGGCTGAGCGTGATCGTCCGCGCGTGGGGCTCGGCTTCGCGTGACACGACCCTCGTGGCGGAAGATGCAACGGTCACCACCGCGGCCCAGGTGGCGCGATGGCGCACCGCGGGCACACCGTTGCTGTTGGTCTCGAACCGTTCCGGGCGCGTCAGCCTGCATGGACCGACGCGCGTGGTGTCCTACCTCGCGGTGCACGACGGTTGGTCCAGTACTCGGTGCAGCTCCCCAGACAGCACGTCATCCATGCTCGAGCAGGAGCACCCGTTGTGAGGTACGGCGTGACCGTCCAGACGCTCGATCGCCAGCACCGCAATTACATCACCGTGGTGTTCGTCGAAGCTCCCGGCAGGGACGACGCCCGAGCTCGGGCGCTCCAAATTGGCCAACATCGATACGGGTGCGCGGTGCGTGCCGGCACCGCGTTCCTGGTCCCCGATCCGCAGCACGACAAGGAGTCGTCGACCATGCACATTCCTCGAGCCACATCAGCGATCCGATCCATTGGAAGCGCCGGGGCGCGCGCCAATGCCGAGAGGTCGCTCGCCGCCGCTGCCGCCAACCGCGCCGAGGTCGAGCGGTTCGTCGCCCGAATGGCTTCGAACCAGCGGTCGCACTCCGACCCGGACGGCCAATCCGAGAAACCGCCCGGCGTGGGCGGCGACTCGACCTGATATCGGCTCCCGGTACCGGCGCGGGGCGACACCGGACCAGATGAGCTCCACGACGCCGAACGGCCATGCACCGGAAAGGATTCCGCAGACGCTCGAAAGGACACACCCGAGCGCGAAGGCGAGGACGATGCGCCATGGCGCACCGACCCGGCCACTCCGTCGCGACGCTCAGGTCCCCGCGCTGTGCGAGGCCAGCGCGGCGCCGAGCTGGTCGGCCAGCGCCACCGCGACGACCCGGGCCTCGAGCGTGACCCCCACGGACGGATCCGGGTCGAGCACGATCGAGCCGACCTGCTTCCCGCCGCCCACGACCGGCAAGCGGACTCCGAGCGGCGGAAGGCCGAGCTCGCCGTCGGGACCGACCCTCCGGTAGGAGGTCTCGATCCGTCCGGTGCGCTCGAGCACGGGGAGGGTCGGACCAGTGGCTTCCACCTCGAAGCGGCACGCGACCAGGTCCATCATGCGCTTGATCTCGTCGACCGTCAGATCGATCAGCTCCTGGTCGTCGGCGCCGGCCGCGACCCGCGCGGCCATCCGTCGCATGCTCTCGAGCTCGTCCCGGCCGCGGCTCGCCTCCTTCGTCCGCCGATGGGCGTGCACCGCGAGCTGGCCGACGGCCAACCCGATCGCCAGGAGGATGACCGAGGTCTCGACGTCGTTCGAGTCGTTGATGCGCAGCGAGTAATACGGGCGGGTGAAGAAGAACTCGTACGACAGGGCCGCGATGACGGCACTGAGCGCCGCCGGACCGCGTCCGCCGAATGCCGCCGTCGCCACGACGCACAGGACGAGCACCAGTGCGACATTCGTGTCCGCGAGCTGTCCGCGCAGGCTCACCATTGCCGCAGCGACGGCGATGGGGAGCAGCCCGCCGATTGCGTACGCGATCGTCGACGGGCGCGATTCCACCTAGCGCAGCACCTAGTAGGCCGTGCCACTCACGCCGGTCTGCGACTCGGCCGCGACGAAGTCCTCGGACTCCTCGGCGAACGCACCGCCCTTGCGCTTCGAGAACGCGACGGCTCCGATCAGCACGATGAGCGCCGCACCGGCGATCACGAAGCGGACGTCGTCGTGGCGAAGGCTGATCACCGCGGGCAGGATCAGCAGCGAGACCAGGTTCATCACCTTGATGAGCGGGTTCAGCGCGGGGCCGGCAGTGTCCTTGAACGGGTCACCGACGGTGTCCCCGATGACCGCGGCCTTGTGGGCCTCGGAACCCTTGCCCCCCTCGTTGCCGTCCTCGATGAACTTCTTCGCGTTGTCCCAGGCGCCACCCGAGTTGCTCAGGAAGTTGGCCATGAGCTGGCCGGTGAGGATGACGCCGGCGAGGAACGCGCCGAGCGCGAGGTAGTTGATGCCGAACCCGATGATGACGGGCGTGAGCACGGCAAGGAGCGCCGGGGTCGCGAGCTCGCGCAGCGACGCCGCGGTGCAGATGTCGATGACCGGTCCGTAGTCGGGCTTCTTGGTGCCGGCCATGATGCCGCCGTCGGCGAACTGGCTCCGGACCTCCTGCACGACCACGCCGGCGGTGCGACCCACCGCGCGGATCGCGAGCGCCGAGAACAGGAACGCCACCGAGCCACCGATGAGCAGGCCGATGAAGGTCTTCGGGTCCGCGACGTTGACCGGAAGCGCGTTGAACAGCGGGTTGCCCTCCAGGAGCCGTCCACCGCTCTTCAACCCGAGCTCTGTCCCGGCCGTCTCGACGAACGACGCGAACAGCGCGACCGATGCGATGACCGCGGAGCCGATGGCGAAGCCCTTGGTGACCGCCTTGGTGGTGTTTCCCACCGCGTCGAGGCTCACCATGATGCGCTCGGGCTCACCCTCGAACTCTCCGGACATCTCGGCGATGCCCGCCGCGTTGTCCGCGACGGGACCGAAGGTGTCCTCGGAGACCACGACGCCGGTCGTCGCGAGCATGCCCATACCGGTGAGGGCGACGAGGTAGAAGGTGAACTGGATGTTGTTGTCGCCCATCGCGATCGCAACCCCCAGTGCGATCGCGATGCCGATGATGGCGTACACGCTCGACTCGAGCCCGGAGCTGATCCCGGACAACACGACGGTCGCCGGGCCGGTGCGCGACGCCTCCGCGATCTCCCGCACCGGCGCGGTCTCGGTCGACGTGAAGTACTCGGTCAGGCGGCTGAGCCCCTGGGCCAGCACGAGGCCGGCGACGACGGCACCGAAGCACTTCCATCCGGCGTTGGCCTTGTCGTTGCCCACGTAACCGAACGCGACGATCGCGGTCCCGACCACGGTGAGGATGCCGGCGGTCAGGAAGCCGCGGTTGATCGGGGCCATCGCGGACTTGTCCCTGTCCGTGGCCCGGACCGCGAACACGCCGAGAATCGACGCGAGCACGCCGATGGCACGAGCGGCCAGCGGGAAGATGATGCCCAGCGCCGGGTTCATCCCGATCGACTTGAAGGCGGCGACGCCGAGGATGATCGACGCGACCAGCGTGACCTCGTAGCTCTCGAAGAGGTCGGCGGCCATGCCGGCGCAGTCACCGACGTTGTCGCCCACGTTGTCGGCGATCGTGGCCGGGTTGCGCGGGTCGTCCTCCGGGATGCCCGCCTCGACCTTGCCGACGAGGTCGGCGCCGACGTCGGCCGCCTTGGTGAAGATGCCGCCGCCGACCCGTAGGAAGAGCGCGAGCAGCGATCCACCGAAGCCGAAGCCGATCAGGATCGCCGACGCGGTGTTCTGGAAGATCATGATGATGACGGTCGCACCGAAGAGGCCGAGGCCGACGGTGAACATGCCGGCGACGCCACCGGTCCGGAACGCGACCTTGAGCGCAGCCGGGAGCGACCCGGCCTTCGCCGCCGCCGCGGTGCGGACGTTGCCGCGCACCGCGAGGCTCATGCCGATGAACCCGGTCAAGCCGGACATGAGGCAGCCACCGATGAACGCGAGCGTGCGGAACAGACCCGACGCCGCGAACGAGAGGCCGGAAGCTCCGTCGCTGGGGGTGAGGCCGACCGCGTGGAAGCTGGCCGGACCCGGCTTCGCGACCTCGGTGGCGGTGGCGAACACGATGATGGCGAGCGGGATCAGGATGACCGCAATCGTCTTGAACTGGCGCCGGAGGTACGCCATGGCGCCCTCCTGGATGGCCAGGGCGATCTCGACCATCGTGGGCGTGCCGGTCTCGGCCGCGATCACCCCGCGCATCAGGAAGAAGCCGACGCCGATGGCCAGCAGCGCGGTGACCGCCGAGAACACGAGCCAGAACCACTCGCTCGAACCCAGTGTGAAGACCTGGTAACCACCTTCGACCGCGAGGGCGAGGTTCATCGAGCGTTGATCTCCTTCGGTGTCTTCTCGGGGCGCGCGAGTGGCGCGCCCCGGGGAACGAGTCGGTCGCCGCGGTGTTCAGGGACCGTCACGAGGGAGACAATCTAGCCAGCCGCCGCCGGACGTGCCTAACTGCTCGGTGGATCCCCCGACTTGGCCTTGGCCCGGGGTGGGTCGACCACGTGGTACGGCACCGAGGTCACCACCGTGTTCTTCCGGAACAGCAGCCGACCCTTGAGGAACAGCGCGCTCTGGTTGTGCAGCAGCTGGGCCCACCAGGACCCGACGACAAACTCCGGGATCACGATCGTGACGATGTCGTTCTCACGCTGGGCGTCGAGCTCGTCCACGTATCGCAGCACCGGGCGGGCCAGCTCCCGATAGGGGGAGTAGAGGATCTCCAGCGGGACGTCGAGCCCGAAGTCCTCCCAGGCCGCTTCGATCTTGGCCTGCTCCTCCTCGTCCGAGACGACGGAGAGCGCGAGCAGCTTGTTCGGCCGCAGCGACTTCGCGTAGGCGAGCGCCTCCAGCACGCCGCGGTGCACCGATCCGACGAGGACCACGACGGTGTGGTTCATCTTGCGGACCCGGTAGTCGGGGGTGACCGCGAGCCCGTCCTGCACCGACTGGTAATGCCGGTGGATCGCCCTGAACAGGAGGATGATCAACGGGATGATGACCAGGACGATCCACGCCCCCTCGGTGAACTTCGTCGTCGCGATGATGACGGTCACGATGCCGGTGGCCACGGACCCGACGCCGTTGATCACGATGTTGCGCTTGTAGCCCTTCTCGTGCTCCTTCTGGTGATGGCGGACCATGCCGAACTGGGAGAGCGTGAACGATGTGAACACGCCGACCGCGTAGAGCGGGATCAGCTTGTTGGTCAGCCCACCGAAGGCGATGATCAGCACGCCGGCTGCTCCGGCGAGGAACAGGACGCCGTTCGAGAACACCAGCCGGTCGCCGCGGTTCGCGAACTGGCGCGGGAGGTAGCCGTCGCGGGCGATGATCGACGACAGCCGGGGGAAGTCGGCGTACGCGGTGTTCGCGGCCAGCGTCAGGATCGCCGCGGTCGCGAACTGGAGCACGACGTACACGGGCCCGTTCCCGAACACGAGCAGGCCCATCTGGGAGAACACCGTCTGGTCGTGGCTCGGGTACGGCTGGGTCCGGTGCGCGAGCACCGACACCCCGAAGAACAGGGCGCCGAGGATGAAGGCCATGAGCGTCAGCGTCTTGGCTGCGTTCTTGGACTCCGGTCGCCGGAACGCGGGAACTCCGTTCGAGATCGCTTCCACACCGGTGAGCGCGACCGCTCCGGACGAGAAGCCCTTCAGGATCAGGAAGATCCCGAGCGAACCCCCGCTCAGCGCCACCTCCGATTCCTTCGGGTTGAACGGCACCTTGCCGAGGTGGCCGAAGAAGCTCTCGAACAGCCCGATGCCCACCAGCAGCGAGACCATCACGATGTAGATGTAGGTCGGCACCGCGAACACGCGGCCCGACTCCTTGATCCCCCGAAGGTTGGCCACGCTGATGATGACGATCAGCGCGAGCCCGAGCGCAACGCGTTGATCGGCCAGGCTGCGGAACGCGGGAATGGAGATGATCGCCGCGACGCCGGCGGAGATCGACACCGCGACCGTCAGGATGTAGTCAACGAGCAGCGACGCACCTGCGACGAGCGACGGCATCTCGCCGAGGTTCTCGCGACACACGACGTAGCTGCCGCCACCGCTCGGATAGGCGAAGATCGTCTGCCGGTAGGACGTCACCACGATCGCGAGCAGGATCGCGACCGCGATCGCGATCGGGATCAGGACGTTCAGCCCGAGCAGCAGGCTCGACGTGCCGGCGGCGACGACGAAGAGGATCTCCTCGGTCGCGTACGCCGTCGAGGAGATCGCGTCGGACGAGAAGACAGCCAGCGCGATCGTCTTCGTGATCCGTTGGTGCTCTTGGTCGGCCGACGAGATGGGCCGGCCGACCAGGACCCGCTTGACGACGGACACGTTCCTCGCTCTGGTACGTCCGCTGACGGCACTCTGACTGACCGCCGACCCGAAGCGCGTCAGTCTGGCACGCGGCCGCGGCGCCACCTCGGTCTCGGCTCGGGCTCCGGAAGGTAGGTTTCGCGCCCATGCGGGTCGCGATCGCCGGTGCGGGCAACGTCGGGCTTCACGTGGCCGACGCGCTCGCCGGCTCGGGCCACCAGGTCCTGATCATTGAGCAGAATCGATACGTCGCCGCTCGGGCGGCGACCCACGCCGGGATCGCCTGGCACATCGGGGACGCGTGCGAGGTCGCGACCCTGAAGGACGCCCAGCTCGAGAGCTGCGACGTGATGGTCGCGGCGACCGGCGACGACGAGGACAACCTCGTCGTCTCCCTGCTGGCCAAGCAGGAGTTCGGCATGCCGCGCGTGATCGCGCGGGTCAATCACCCCAAGAACGAGTGGATGTTCACCGAGAACTGGGGCGTGGACGTGTTCGTCTCGACGCCCCAGCTGATCACCGCGATGGTCGAGGAAGCAGTGAGCGTCGGCAAGCTCATCGAGATCCTCCGCTTCGAGCACGGACTGGCCCGGCTGGTCGAGGTGACGCTCGCGCCCGACTCGCCGGTCATCGACAAGACGATCAGCGAGCTCGCGATCCCCCGCGAAGCCACGATCGTGGCGATCCTGCGCGAGGACCACCTCGTGGTCCCGCGCGGTGAGAGCGTCTTCGAGCCCGACGACGAGGTGCTCGCGCTCGTCACCCCGGATTCGGAGGACGAGATGCGCGAGCTCCTGACCGGCGGCTGATTCCCGAAGGTCTCGCGCGAACGCGCTAGCGCGGGAGGAATCGGTACCAGGGGTTGTAGACGAGGCGCTCGGGACCGCGGGCGGTGGCCACGCCTTCCGCGACGAGGCGACGGCCCGGTGACATGGCCGCCACCTTGCGACGGCCCAGGAACACCGCGACCACCGAGCCTCGTCCGTCCGAGATCGTCACTTCGAGCGCCGGCGCGCCGGCACGCGGGACGATCCGGACCGAGGCGATCTCGCCGCCGAACCGGACCGGCACCCGGAGCGGGAGCTCGTCGAGACGGACGAGTCCGTCCAGGTCGTCGCAGAATGCCGCCAGCGATTCGCGGTCCGACTCCTCGACGTTCTTCGTGACCCGGTCGACCAGCTTGCGCAGCGGCATCGGGAGCAGGCTACGGCGCGAGCAGCTCGATGTCAGGGCTGAGCACGGCGAGATAGCCGCGCGACTGCCCGACCATGCCCTCGGCAACCACCTCCCGGCCGAGCTCGATCCCCGCGACCTTCCGCCGGCCGAGGAAGACGAGCAGGATCCCGCCGGTCTCGTCGACGACCACGCACTCCAAGGACGCCACCTCCGCCCACGGCTGGACCCTCATCGAACGGATGAAGCCGCGGATCCGCGCGTTCGTCCGCCAGCGGACGTCCCCGATCGGGGTCACCGGGAGCGGTGACCGGCCCGCAACCCCGAGCTCGGCGCCGTCGATCACGAGACCGGGGTCGGGACCGTCTTGCCCATCTGGAACGGCACCATCGTCACGTTGGCGTGCTCGAGCTTCGTGACTGCCGACGCGATCTCGTCCCCGGTGTTGTCGTGGAGGAGACGGTGCCAGAAGCGACGATAGAGCCGGTGCGGGAGGAGGACCGAGACCTCCGTCCTGCCGTCGCCCACCTCCCGGGCCACGACATCCAAGGCGGCGCGGGCAACGCGGCGGTCCGGACAGTCGACGAGCTCGAGCGGAACCCGTGAGAGCCCGAGCGTCCGCCAGCTGTCCGCGAGCTCCTCGGCTCCGTGCCGGTCCCACGCAATGTGGACGGCGCGCATCTCGTCCGGCATGAGCGTCCGGGCGTACTGGATCGCGCGGGCGGTGCTCTGGTCGAGGCGGGCTACGAACACCAGGACGACGTGACGGCTCAGGATCGGTGCGCTGACCGCTTCGTGCGCATCGTCCTCGAGCTGATGCGCCTCGGCGACGTACTGACGGTTGAGCCGGACGAGCAGAGCGACCAGGATCGGGACCACGACGATGATCGCCCAGGCGCCGTGGGTGAACTTCGTGATTCCCACGACGATCAGCACGACGAACGACAGGAACGCACCGATCCCGTTGATGACCAGCCCACGACGCCAATGCGGCTCCCGCAACGTCCAGTGGTGCTTGGCCATCCCCGACTGGGAGAGCGTGAACGAGGTGAACACCCCGATCGCGTAGAGCGGGATGAGGCGGTCGACCTTCGCCCCCGTGACGATGACCAGGAAGATGGCGGCGACCGACAGGGCGATGATCCCGTTGGAGAACACCAAGCGGTGCCCCCGCTTGGTGAGCTGCTTGGGCATGAAGTTGTCGCCCGCGTGGAACGACGCGAGCCGCGGGAAGTCGGCGAACGAGGTGTTCGCGGCGAGGACCAGGATCAGCATCGTCGCGGCTTGTAGCGCGTAGTAGAGGACGTTCCCCGCCGACCCGCCGCCGAACGTGAGCCGCCCGACCTCGGAGATCACCGTCGGGGTGCCGTCCGCGTACGGAGCGACCTTCATGTGCGCGGCGAGCACGGAGAGCCCGAGGAACATCGCGCCCAAGGAGCAACCCATGATGACGAGCGTCGAGCGGGCGTTCTTCCATTCTGGCTTCTTGAACGCGGGCACACCGTTGGAGATCGCCTCGACGCCGGTGACCGCGGCGCCACCCGAAGCGAACGCCTTCAGGATCACGAAGATGGCCGCGCCGTAGAAGATCCCGTCGCCCGCGCTCCCGAACTTCAGCAGACCCGCCGCGTGCTGGGGCGCGGTGGCCAGGTCCCCCGTGATCATCTGGTAGACGCCGACTCCGATCAACAGCGTCATCATGACCATGAAGAAATACGTCGGTACCGCGAACACGCGACCGGACTCGCGCACACCCTTGAGGTTACCGAAGGCGATGACGATGATGAACGCAACCGAGATCGGGACGTCGTAGGCGGAAAGCGCGGGAAACGCAGAGGCGAGTGCAGCGGTACCGGCCGCGACCGACACCGCCACCGTCAGCACGTAGTCGGTCAGGAGCGCCACCCCGGCGACCTGCGCCGGCAACAGGCCGAAGTTGTCGCGGGTGACCATGTACGCGCCGCCGGCCGTCGGATAGGCCTTGATGGTCTCCCGGTAGGAGAGGATCAGGAAGCCGAGCACGACCAGCAGCGCCACCGTGATCGGGACGAGGAGCGAGAAGGCCGCGACCCCGATCACCGGCACGAGCACGCGGAGGATCTCCTCGGACGCGTACGCGGACGAGGAGAGGTTGTCGGACGCGAAGACCGCGAGGGCCGTAGGCTTGCCGAGGCGCTCGTGCTCGAGCCGGTCGGTGTCGAGTGGTGGGCCGAGCATCCGCTTCTTCAACCGGTAGCGGCGACTCTCCGGGAGCTCGACGGGGGCCTGTGCGGGGAAGGGGCGCGGACCGTTCCGCTGCTCCTCGCCCACCTGCTGGGGATGGATCGTGCGCATCGGTGCCAAGTCAATCATCCCCGGCGCCCCGGGGAACGATCAGGACAACTCCCGCTCCCCGCCCCGCGGCCGTTACGATCGCGCTCGCCGGTCAAGGAGAGTGGAGCACAGGGTGCATGTCGTCGTGGTCGGGTGCGGACGGGTGGGCAGCGAGCTCGCCGGCACGCTCGAGAAGCAGGGTCACACCGTCGCAGTCATCGATAAGCGCAAGGACGCGTTCAGACGCCTTCCGACCGGGTTCGGCGGCTACCGCATCGTCGGGTTCGGCTTCGACCGCGACACGCTAGAGGAAGCCGGCATCAAGGAGGCCGGGGCGCTCGCGGCGGTGACGAGCGGCGACAACTCGAACATCATGTCGGCCCGCGTCGCTCGGGAGACCTTCGAGGTCGAGCGGGTCGTCGCCCGCATCTACGACCCGCGCCGGGCCGCCATCTACCAGCGCCTCGGCATCCCGACCGTCGCCACGGTCTCCTGGACGACCGACCAGGTGGTCCGGCGGCTCCTCCCCGGCGAGCACCCGGCGGACTGGACCGACTCGAGCGGCAAGGTGTCCCTGGTCGAGCGCGACCTCCCGGCCGCGTGGGCCGGCCAGCGACTGTCCACGCTGGACGAGCCCGGGCGCTTCGTCATCGCCGCCGTCACCCGGCTCGGCACCGCACGGGTCGTCGAGCCGGACCTCGTCGGTCAGGAAGGTGACGTGCTCTCCTTCGTGATCGACGTCGGCGCGGTCGACGCGCTCCAAGCCCGCCTGAGCGGCCAAGACGACGCGATGCACCGCTGATGCGCGTCGCGGTCGCGGGTGCAGGAAGTGTCGGCGCGTTCATCGCGAACGCGCTGGTCGAGAACGGCCACGAGGTCCTCCTCATCGAGAACGACCCGAACGTCGCGGCGAAGCTGCCCACGGTCGACGGGCTCGAGATCCACGTCGGCGACGCATGTGAGGTCTCGACCCTGAAGGAGGCCGGACTCGAGCGCTGCGACGTGGTCGTCGCCGCGACCGGCGACGACGAGGACAACCTCGTCGTGTCGCTGCTGGCCAAGCAGGAGTTCGCGGTCCCGCGGGTCATCGCGCGGGTCAACCACCCCAAGAACCAGTGGATGTTCAACGCGACCTGGGGCGTGGACATCGCGGTGTCGACCCCGCACCTCATCACGTCACTGGTCGACGAGGCGGTGAGCGTCGGCCGGCTCGTGCGCCTCTTCCAGCTCGAGGGCGGACAGGTCGGCCTGGTCGAGGTGACCCTCGCCGACGACGCACCGGTCGCCCACCAGGCGATCCGCGACCTCGACGTCCCGCGGGACGCCACCTTCGTGGCGATCATCCGGGACGACCACGTCGTGATGGCGCGGGGCGACACCGTGCTCCAGCCCGGCGACGAGGTCATGGCACTCGTCACGCCGGAGTCGGAGGACCAGGTCAGAGAGATGTTGACCGGCCACTAGGCCCCCCGTGACCCAAATCTGCGTGGCCGGCGTGGCATCCTGAAGCGGTCATGGATCTCTCTCGCCCAGGTCTTCGCGCGCCCGTCACCGTCGCGTGCGCCGTGGTCGCACTGACCCTGGCCGCGTGCGGTGGTGGTGGCAGCGACCCGAAGGCCGCGGCGTCTTCGCCCGCAGGGACGAAGCTGACGCTGACCCCGGGCGCGGTGCAGGTCGCGGCGTCCGGCAACGCCGGCACGCTCTCGGATGCGGACAAGACCGCGATCATGACGACGCTCCGCCGCTACGTCGTCGCCGCGACGATCAACCCGCTGCACGGCAAGCCGGTCGGAAAGCTCGACCACGTGTTCACCCCGGCGGTGCTCACGGCGCTCATCGGCCCGAATCGTGACGCGGTCGTCGACGACGGGATGCCGAAGGCGACGAGGACCGTCGTCGCGAAGAACCCTCCGGTGCCGCTCACCGCGTTGAGCGACCCGTCGGGCGCGATCGGGCTCGTCGGCGCCTCGTTGTTCCTCGACGTGAACACGAAGACCTCCCGCGGCCCGGTCCGCATCCTGCGCACCGGGGACGTGGTGCTGAGCCACGACGGTGGCGCCTGGAGGATCACGAGCTACAAGCTCTCGGTCCAGCGCACCGGCACGGGCCTGCCCGAACCCACGACCAGCTCGACGGGGAGCACCGCACCATGATCCGCTCGCTGCGCCGCCACCCGTTCGTGACGATGGCCGTCGCGTTCCCGCTGGTCGTCGCCCTCGCGCTCACCGGCGGGCTCCTGCTGTGGCTGAACGGTGTCCGGCTGCCCTACGCGTCGGGCTCGGTCTGGTTCGCGGTGACGAAGAACGCGGCGGCTGAGTACACGCCGGGGCCGGACAAGCCGATCTTCCTGCTCGCGGTGGGCAACGACGGCCGTCCGGGCGAGACCTCGACCCGCGGCGACGCCATCCATCTGATCGGCGTGAACCCCGCGCAGCACAAGGCGACGATCCTCGACTTCCCGCGCGACACCGGCCTCCCGATCCCGGGCCACGGCGTGGACAAGGTGAACTCGTCCCACGTGGACGGCGGCGCGGCCCTCGAGGCCCAGACGCTCGGCAACGCGGTGGGGGTGCAGGTCCCGTACGCGATCGACGTCGGCTTCGGCGGCTTCGTCGACATGATCAACGACATGGGTGGGCTGCAGGTCAACGTGCCCGAGGCGATGAACGACGCGAACTCCGGCGCCCACATCCCGGCCGGACCGATCAAGATGAGCGGTGCGACCGCGCTCGCCTTCGCGCGTAACCGGCACCAGTTCCCGACCGGCGACCTCAAGCGCTCCGAGAACCAGGGCTACCTCATCCTCTCGGCGCTCGCGCAGCTGCGGGCGCAGAACACGGGGCCGGTCGACACCCTCGAGCTCCTCGCGAACCTCGGCCGCCACACCCAACTCTCGGGCCTCGGTCTCGACGACCTCTACGACCTCGGACGCTTCGGGCTCTCGATCGACCCGGCGAACGTCCGCAACGTGGTCGTCCCCGTCGTCCAGGGCAGCGGCACCCGGCTCAACCTCGGCCCCGGCGCTCAGGAGCTCTTCGCGGACTTCCGCGACGACGCGATCCTCGAGACCCACTGACTTTCCGAAGATCTCCGGCGCTCGACCCCCGGACCCCGGTCGCCGGACGAGCGCCGGCGGCTCCCCGAAGATCTCCGGCGCTCGACCGGCGCGCCGGCGATCGGGCGTCGGAGACCCTTGGAACGGCGTTCATGTCCCGGCCGGGTCGTAACGTCGGCGGTGTGGACGCCTGCGACACCCTCTCGGAGATCGCGTCCGACCCCGAGCTCACCGGTCGGCTCGTGTACCGCCGGACGCTGCCCGAGCGGCCGGCGCGGACCGCGCGCCTCGGCCGGGCGCTCCACCCGGACGTGGCGGCGCGCCTCGCCGCCCGCGGCATCGACGAGCTCTGGACCCACCAGGCGACCGCGATCGACGCGCTGAGCGACGGGCGCAACGTCGTGGTGGCCACAGGCACCGCGTCGGGCAAGTCGCTGTGCTACCAGCTCCCGATCATCGACGCGGTCGTGCGGGAGGAGCCTGACACCGCGCTGCTGATGTTCCCGACCAAGGCGCTGGCCCAGGACCAGCTGCGGTCGCTGCGCGGCTGGTTGGTCCCCGGCCTCAATGCCGTGACCTACGACGGCGACACGCCGCCCGACGACCGCGCCTGGGCCCGCAAGCACGCGAACGTCGTGCTCACGAACCCCGAGATGCTCCACCAGGGGATCCTGCCGTTCCACCGGCGGTGGGCCACGTTCCTGATGCGGCTCCGCCTCGTCGTCGTCGACGAGCTCCACTCGTTGCGCGGGATCTTCGGCAGCAACGTCGCGCACGTGCTGCGCCGCCTCCAACGTGTGTGCGCGCACTACGGGTCGTCCCCCTCCTTCTGCTTCGCGAGCGCGACGATCGGCAACCCCGCCGAGCTGGCCGAGGCGCTCTGCGGACGTCCCGTCGAGGCGGTTGACGACGACGGTTCCCCGCAGAGCGAGCGTTGCTTCGGCCTCTGGCAGCGGCCGCTGCTCGACCTGGAGACCGGGCGGCGGTCCTCGGCCAACGCGGAGACCGCGGAGCTGCTCTCGCGGTTCGTGCGCGACGGTCGGCCGACGCTCGCGTTCACTCGCAGCCGGCGCGGGGCCGAGCTCGTCGCCGCGCAGGCCAAGCGGCGGCTGCAACCCGACGCGGGCCATGCCGCGGACCGGGTCGCCGCCTACCGCGCCGGCTACCTGCCCGAGGAGCGCCGCGAGCTGGAGCGGCGGCTCAACGACGGGAGCCTGCTCGGGATCGCGGCGACGAACGCGCTCGAGCTCGGTATCGACGTCGGCGGGCTCGACGCCGTGGTCCTCAACGGCTTCCCGGGGACGCTCGCGTCGATGCGCCAGCAGGCCGGGCGCGCGGGGCGGACCGGCCGGCGCGCGGCGGCGGTGCTCGTCGCGGGCGACGACCAGCTCGACCAGTGGTACGCCGGGCACCCCGACGAGCTCTACGACCGCACGCCGGAGGCCGCGGTCGTGAACCCGACGAACCCGTTCGTCCTCCGCCCGCAGGTCGCGTGCGCCGCACACGAGCTGCCGCTCGAGCCGAGCGACGAGGTGTGGTTCGGGCCCGGGCTCGACGATGCCGTGCGCGAGCTCGTCCTCGACGAGCAGCTCAAGCCTCGGGCCGGCCGCATGTACTGGGCCGGCCGCGAACCGCCCGCGCCGCGGGTCGGGCTGCGCACCGGGTCGTCGGTCGAGTTCCGGCTCGTCGGCCACGACGCCGACGACGACCGGCTCATCGGCACGGTGGACTCGAGCCGGGTCTTCCACGTCGCGCACCCGGGCGCGCTCTACCTCCATCAGGGCCGGCAGTGGCGCGTGGACCGCCTGGACCTGGAAGACCACGTCGCCTGGCTCACGCCCGCCGACGACGAGGACGAGTACACCCGGACCCGTGAGGACACGGACATCGCGATCACCCGGGAGGACGAGCGGGTGTCGTGCGGGGCCGGCTGGGCCCACCTCGGATCCGTCGACGTGACGAACACGATCCTCGCCTACCAGCGCAAGCGGGCGTCCACGAACGCGACGATCGAGATCGTGCCGCTCGACCTCCCGCCGCGGACGCTGCCGACCCGGGCCTGCTGGTACACGCTGACGGACGACGAGCTGCTCGCCGCGGGGATCGAGCCGCACCAGGTGCTCGGCGCGGTGCACGCGGCCGAGCACGCACTCATCGGGCTCCTGCCGCTGTTCGCGATCTGCGACCGCTGGGACGTGGGCGGGGTCTCCATGGCGCTGCACCCGACCACGAACCAGCCGACGATCTTCGTGTACGACGGCTACCCGGGGGGTGCGGGGATCGCGGAGCTCGCGTTCGCGGGGCTCGAGCGCCACATCGCCGCGGCGGCCGATCTCGTGGCCCACTGCCCGTGCGACACGGGATGCCCGTCGTGCGTGCAGTCGCCGAAGTGCGGGAACTGGAACGAGTACCTGGACAAGGACGCGGCCCGGCGGCTCCTCGACGCGCTGGCCGGCGCGCGGGTACCGGCCCCGGACCGCTCCGGTTAGTGGAGCACTAGGCCCCCGCGGGAGCGAGCGGCGCGGTGTCGCGCAGCGACACCGTGAACGACGAGCTGGCGGTCTGGTTCGCGGCGCCGAACACCTGGACCGTGACGAGGTGGGGCTTGCCGTCGCACTGGAACGGGAGCCGCTGGGTGCCGGTGGGCTCGACCGCACCGCCGTCGATCCGGATCCCGTCGACCGAGAACGACAGCGCGGTCACGTTCCTGGACGCCCACTCGACCTCGATCCCCGGCCCCGACGCGTCGTTCAGGCACCGCCGCGGGCTCACCGGCCGGAAGTACTGGATCGACGGCGGGCCGCTCGCCGGCGTCGGACTCGGCACGAGCGAGCTTCCCCCGGCCGGACACTGCCCGGACACCAACCCGCCGTCGGGTTCGGTGACGTTGCAGACGAAGGTGCCAGTCCGGTTCGTACCCGTGAGGATCGCGCTCGAGAAGTTGGTGAAGAACAGGTTGGCCCCGGTCAGGTTCGCGTTCGTGAGGTTCGCGCCCGTGAAGTCCACTGCGCTGAGCTGGGCCTTCACGAACTTCGCGCCGGTCAGGTCCGCGTCGCGCAGATCCGCGTGGCTGAGGTCCGACCCGCTGAAGTCGGCCCCCTTGAGGTTCGCCGCGACCATGCTGACGCCCTGGAGCTTCTCGTTGCGGCAGACCACTCCGGGCTCGATCTTGCAGGGCCCGGCCTGGTCGGAGGTGTCCCCGCCGCTCCCGCAGGCCGCGGCGAGCACCACGACGACCAGCGCCACGACCACGCGTCCCCGTTGCACCGAGGTGACCGTACCAATCGGGGTTCGCACGGCGCGATCGCCTCAAGCCGCTCCGGGAAGCCGCCGATCCCCCGACCCGGAGGTGTGCAGGTGATGAGTCGTTCCTGGAGGCGGTCCTCGTACCTGGTGCTGCTCGCATCCATCGCGCTCGTGGAGGTGACCGGGTGCGGCAGCGACCCGGCGAGTCACCACGTCTCCGGCCGGACGCGCACGGTCACCCCGCGGCCGGGATCGACCATCGACGTGACGGTCGGCACGCCGTTCGTCGTACGACTCGAGTCGAATCCGACGACGGGATACGGCTGGTCGGTGCAGCAGTCGCCGCCGGGAGTGCAGCTGCTCCGGAGCAACTCGGTGCCGCCCAAGGGGGGCGAGGTCGGCGCTTCGGGCCATCAGCTCTTGCGGTTCGAGGCCACCCGGGCCACGACGGGGCCGGTCGATCTCGTCTACGTGCGTCCGTTCGGGCCCGCAACTCCCGCGAAGTCGCTGAGCTTCTCGCTGGTCGCGACGAATCGGTAGCCGGCTCAGCAGGCGTCGGGATCGACGAAGCACTCGACGCGCACCTCGGCCCGGGCCCGCCCCGTTGCGTCGCCGACGTGCACGACGACCGCCGGACGCGTTCCCGAGCAGTCGCACCGCTCGAGCAGGGCACCGTTGGCCGCCGATGTCTCGCGCGCCGCGGCGGAGGCCGCGCCGGGGTCGCCACCACCCGCGAGCACGCCGGCCGCCGCGAGCGCCGCGGCATCGGCCGCGGTGTCCGCCCGGGCCCGTTCGTCGGCCGCGTGCCCGAGGCGTGCGAGGCCGAGCATCAGCGCACCGGCGAGCACCACCATCACCACCGCGAGCACGGAGACCGCGCCTCGCTCGTTCACCGCTCCACCCGCATCACGGCGTGCGCGTGGAGGTCGAGGTCGGGGAAGAGCGCCCCGACGAGCGGCACGTCGGTGCGGTCGTGGTAGCTGACGTCCACGCCGATCTGCTGCCCGACCGCGGGACGCGCGCCGACCCGCACCTCGGCCCGGGCGAGCACCCGGCGCGCGGCCCGGGTCGCCGCCCCGGGATCACGATCCACGCTCGCGGCCCGAGCGGCCTCCCTGGCCGCGTGTACGACCGCGACCTGGTCCCGGACGACGAGCCCGACTTGCAGGATCGCGAGCAGGCCGAACACCACCAGCGGCAGCACCAGTGCGAGCTCGACCGTGGCCTGCCCCCGCGGTCGGGGGCAGGCCCGGTCCGGGTGTCGATCCCGGCGGGGCATCGGTTACCCGAGCACCTTGCCGATGACCGTGTCGAACAGCTTCGTGATCGCGTGCGACTTCGTCGCCCACGTGATGAGCAGGGTCGCGAGGGCCGCGGCCCCCAGGATCACGAGCGCGTACTCCGCGGTCGTCTGACCGAGCTCGCTCGTCGTGGTTCGCGCAGTGGTGAAGACGCGGCCGAGGGCCGCGAGGAGACGTCGGAGCATGGGACCTCCTTGAAATCGCTCCGTGCAGGTCGAAGAGGGAAGTCGCGGCTCAGGTGCGCCCGAGCGCGCCGAGCAAGGCCGGGACCACGGTCAGCAGACCGAACGCCGGCAGGACGAGGAAGACGAGGGGAAAGAGGAGCTTGACCGGCAGCGTCCGGGCCCGAGCCTCGGCGCGGCGCCGGAGGTCCGACCGCACCTCGCGGGCGAGCCGGGTGAGCGCAGGACCGGCCGGCGCACCGAGCCGTTCGCTGGCGAGCAGGACCTCGGTGACCGGGCCGAGCGGGGGGAGCTCGGTCGCGACCGTGCCAAGCGCATCCGTGAGCGAGCTCCCGACGTGCGTCGCCGTGATCGCCGACCCGAATGCCGCGGCCGACGTCGGTGGACCGAAGCGCGCGGTCAGCTCGAGGGCCCGGTAGGGGGTGCAACCGGCGCCCACCGCGACCTGGAGCAGATCGAGGACGAGCGGGACCTCGCGCCCGACGACGTCGCGGTGCCGGCGCTCGCGCCGGAGCCCGGCCCATCGGCGCCCGACCCGCCGGACCGGCCCGGGAAGACGCGGCGCGCGGCGACGGTGCGAGCCCGGGGCGCTCCGGGCTCGGAGCGGACGGACGCGCGCGCACGCGCCGCGGCCCGCCGCGCCGCGACCCGCGAGCGGCGTCGCGAGCAGCGCGCCCCACGCGGCGGCCAGGAGCAGCGGGCTCACGCGATGCCCCGCAGCAGCGCGCGCATCCACAGCGCGGCCAGCGCCTCGAGCGTGACGCCGACCAGAAGGCACACCCGCCCCGCGTCCGTGCCGACGAGCAGGTCCACCGAGCCGGGATCCGTCAGGCTCACGAACGTGAGGTAGGCGATCGGCGCGCTCCCGACCACGACCGCGGACATCCGCGCCTGCGCCGAGAGCGCGTGGGCCTCCCGCAGCGCCGCCTCTCGGGCGCGCAACGACTCCGCCAGCCCTTCGAGCGCGGACGCGCACGCGCCCCCGATGCCGACCGCCAGCGCGAGCGCACCGCTCACGGCCTGCACACCCGGGAGTGGACGCTCGTCGGCCCAGCGCGCCAGCGCGTCCCCGAGGCCGACGCCGAGCCGGGCGCGCGCGGTGACCCGGCCGAGATCCGGCGCGAGCGGTCCCGATCCGTGCGCGAGGTCGCCGAGGCTCTCGCCGACCGTGGCCCCGGCGCGCAACGCCGCCGACACGCGCTCCAGCGTGGCGGGCAGGGCCTGCACGACCCGAGCGTCGGCCCGGCCGCGCGCCCACCACAGGGTGGCCGGCGCCCCCGCGAGGAGCCCGAGACCCACGGGCGCAGCCGCGATCGGGCTGATCGCCGTCGCCAGACCCGATCCCACGATCGTGGCGAGCAGCCAGAGCCGCACCGCGTCGTCCGGGCTCAGGTCGACGTCCGCCCGGGCGAGTGCGACCGCGAGCCGGTCTCTCGCGGGGGCCGGCAGCCGGAGCCGGGAGCGGACCCGGAGCCGACGGGCCCGATCGAGCGCGGGCGCGCGGCGGGCCGCGAGCCCGAGGCCGATCGTCGCGACCAGACCCAGCACGGCCAGGGCGGCGGCGGTCACCGGAACCAGCTCCGGTCCGGCGGCGGTACGTCCCGCCGGCGCGCCGCACGGTCCGGGACACCGACCACCACGAGATCGTCCCCGCGCGCCACGAACAGGTCGCGCGTCTCGAGCGTCGCCGACGGGGGCCGGACCTCGGCGATGGCGACGAGCCGCCGATCCCCCTGCCGACCCCGCTCGACCTGGACCACGACGTCGACGCCCGCCGCGACCTGCTCCGCGATGGCGGCGAACGGGATCGGCAACCCGCTGAACATCGTGAGGGTCACCAACCGCCGGAGTGCGTCGACCGGGCCGTTCGCGTGGATCGTCGAGAGGGAGCCGTCGTGACCCGTGTTGAGCGCCTGCAGGAGGTCGAGCGCCTCCGCGCCCCGGACCTCACCGACCACGAGCCGATCGGGTCGCATCCGCAACGCGGTGCGCACGAGATCGCGCACCGACACCGCGCCGGCGCCCTCCGCGTTGGGCGGGCGGGCTTCGAGCCGGACGACGTGGCGTTGTGCGAGCGTGAGCTCCGCGGTCTCCTCGATCGTGACGATCCGCTCCGCCGAATCCACGGAGCCCGAGAGCGCGTTGAGCATGGTGGTCTTCCCCGAGCTCGTCCCTCCGGAGACGAGGACGTTCCACCCGGCCGTGACCACCCAGTCGAGGAACGCCGAGGCCCGAGGGCCGGGTGCGAACGCGTCGACGCCGATCCGGCGCGTGCCGAAGCGCCGGATGGTCACGCACGCGCCGTCGATCGCGAGCGGTGGGATCACCGCGTGCAACCGCGACCCGTCGGCGAGCCGCGCGTCCACCATCGGCGACGCCCGGTCCAGCCGGAGGCCGAGCGGCGCGATGATCCGCTCGACGATCCGCATCACCGCCGCGTCGTCGAGGGCGACCGGGACCGGCTCCAGTCGGCCGGCGCGCTCCACGAAGCACCCTCCGGCGCCGTTGACCATGATCTCGGTCACGGCCGGGTCGGCGAGCAGCGGCTCGAGGGGACCGAGCCCCGCCACCTCGTCGACCAGCTCCCGGACCAGCCGCTCGTGGCGGGTCGGGGTCAGCAGCGGGTCCACCTGGTGCAGGAGGTCGCCGAGCCGGCGACGGAGCTCCACCGCGGGCACCCCCACGAGCTGCTCCACCGCCTCCGTCCCCATCAGGCGCTGGTGGACCGAGCGGCGGAGCGCGCCGTCGGCGTCCGGCCCCTCGAGGCGGGTCATGGTCATGCCGCCGCACCTCGCTGGTCCCAGAGCAGGCCGACGGCGCGAAGCGCGGTGACCGCGGGCCGGGCGAGCGCGTCGGGCAGCCGGTGCGCGAGCACGCCGGCATCCACCGCGCGGGCGATCGCGTCGCGTGCCGGGACCCGGGCGACCACCGGGCGTCCGAGCACGTCCGCGATCTCCTTCGCGCCGATGGCCCGACCGGGCTCCTCCACCACGACCAGGCCCGCGGCGCGACCGAGCGCTGGATGACGGACGGATCGCCGCAGGGTCAGGTAGCAGCCGCGGACCACGACGATCGTGGCGTCCGACACCTCGAGCAGCGCGCGCCCCGCCGGACCGTCCGCGACCCCCGCGTCGACCAGCGTGGGGACCGGTCCGTCGCGCAGGGCGACCGCGAGTGCCGCACCGGCCTCCGCCGCGGGTCGGGGTGCGAGCGTGGGCCGTTCGGCACCGCGGGGGACGAGGGCGATCCCGGGGGCCGCCTCGACCGCGAGTCGGTCGAGCGCTTCGGTCGGCGCGCCGGGTCCGAGCTCCAGCCAGTCGGTGACGCCGGTGCCCGGCTCCGCGCCGAGGCCGAAGATCGCGGGCTGGTCACCACCGAGGTCGACCAGGCGCGCGCCGTGGTCGCGGGCGAGCACGAGCGCGCAGGCGGCGGTGAACACGGACGTGCCCGAGCCGCCCTTGGGGGACCACAACGTGAGGAGGGCCACTCCCTCTCCCTTTCGTGTCACGCCGCGCGAGCGCGCGACGACAACGAACCGGGGAAGCACCGAGGGAAGGGAAGTCGGCGGCTCGGGCACCACGACGGGTGCGCCGGGAGCGGCCGGGAGGGAAGATGCCCAGGTTGCCGGTTCGACGACGCGCTGTCAAGGGGGAGGTCGTATCCTCCGACGCGTGACCGAGGCCGCGTTCTTCGATCTCGACAAGACGATCATCGCCAAGAGCTCGGTCCTCGCGTTCGGGCGACCGTTCTACCGCGAGGGCCTGCTGTCGAAGCGCGCGATCGTCAAGAGCATCTACGCCCAGATCGTCTTCATGCTCGTCGGTGCGGACGAGGCGAAGATGGAGAAGCTGCGCGAGGCCATGCTCTCGCTCACGCGGGGCTGGAACCAGGCCCACATCGCGGACATCGTGCGCGAGACGTTGGACGAGGTCATCTCGCCGATCGTGTTCGCGGAGGCGCTCGAGCTCTTCGACCAGCACCAGGCCGCCGGCCGGCGCGTCGTGATCGTGTCGTCGGCGCCGTTCGAGGTCGTCGGGCCGCTCGGCGAGTTCCTCGGCGCGAACGAGGTCATCGCCACCCGCGCCGAGGTCGACGACGACGGCAACTACACCGGCGAGCTCGCGTTCTACGCCTACGGTCCGTTCAAGGCCGAGGAGATCCGGAAGGTCGCGGCGCGCGAAGACATCGACCTCGCCGCGTCCTACGCGTACAGCGACTCGGTGACCGACCTGCCGATGCTCGAGACTGTCGGCCACCCCGTGGCGGTGAACCCCGACAAGGAGCTCGAGCGCGAGGCCAGGGAGCGGGGATGGGAGATCCGCGTCTTCCAGCGACCCGTCCGCCTGCGCGACCGCGTCCCCGTCCCGCCGAAGGGCCCGGCGATCGCGGTCGGATCCGTCGTCGCGACGGCGGGGGTCGGCGCGGCGGCGTACGTGTGGTGGCGCCGCGCCACCGCACGCGCCCGTTGACCCGGCGCGCCGAGCTCGCGACGCTGCCGACGCCGCTGGCGGCGATGGACCGACTGACCGCGGCCGTCGGTTCGCCGGCGCGCCTGCTCGTGAAGCGCGACGACCTCACGGGTCTCGCGCTCGGAGGCAACAAGGCGCGCAAGCTCGAGCTCCTCGGCGCCGAGGCACTCACGCGGGGATGCGACACCCTGGTCACCGGAGGTGGCGTGCAGAGCAACCACGCGTGGATCACCGCGGCGGCCGCGAGCCGGCTCGGGCTCGCGTGCCATCTCGCGCTGGCCGGGCGCGAGGAGGACCGTCGCGACGGCAACCTGCTGCTCGACGCGCTGTTCGGCGCGACCGTGCACTTCACCGCGGCGCGGGAGTACGACGAGATCGAAGCGTCGATCGAGACGCTGGCCGACGAGCTCCGCGCCGGAGGTCGCCGGCCGTTCGCGATCCCCGTCGGCGGCGCGTCGGTGACCGGTGTCCTCGCCTACGCGTGGGCGGTCGACGAGCTGCGCGCGCAGGTGGACACGGATCCCGACTGGATCTTGGTGGCCGACGGCTCCGGCGGCACGCACGCCGGCCTCCTCGCCGGCCTCGGTGCGGCCAGCCCGACCCACGTCGTGGGCGTCGACGTCGGCACCCGGCCCGACCTCGACCGCGTCGTTCCCCGGCTCGCGTCGGAGGCCGCGGTGGCGTCCGGGCGGACCGCGCCGTCCCCGACCCTCATCGTCGACCACGACCACGTCGGCGCGGGCTACGGCGCACTGTCGGACGAGTGCGCGGACGCGATCCGGACGGTGGCGCGCACCGAGGGGATCCTGCTCGACCCGGTCTACTCGGGGAAGGCGATGGCGGCCCTGCTCGACCGGCTGGGAGACGGCCGGATCCGCGCCGGGGACACCGTCGTGTTCTGGCACACCGGTGGTGCGCCCGCCCTGTTCGCGAACCGCTACGAGGCCTCGCTCACACAGGAGCCCTGACGCGAGCGCGGGCCCGCGGCTGCGGACCCGTCTCGGTCTTCGTACTGCGCTCGGGTGAAGACCCGGATCAGGCCTCGCGCACCTTGTATGCCACCGCGGCGCCGATGGCGAGGACGAGCACGAGCAGGAGGAGCTTCTTCACGGGGGGCCCTTTCGATCGCCTCGGAGTGAGAACCCCAATGCTACCCGGGCCGTCGGGCGGCGTGACGGGGCCCGAGCGACGGCGGCTAGGACCACGGCAGCCAGGCCGCCGCCGCGACACCGTCGCCGAGCCGGGTCGGCTGGTCGTCGCCCCGGCTCCAGCGGTACAGCTCGCCGGCCGAGGTCACGGCGAGGAAGTGCTGCCCGCTCGGGTCGGCGGTGAGGGAGACCACCTGCCCGCGGACCTGGAACAGCACCGGCGACGGGGCCTCGGCCGAACCCGGCGCGACCGTCCAGCGCCGGACCTCGGTCGAACCGGCGCTCGTCGCCTCGGCCAGCGCGACCGTGTCGTCGTCGACGAAGGTCGCGGCCGTGACCGCCGGACCGCCGGGCAGCTCGACGACCTGGGTCTGCGCCTGCGGCACGAGCGGCCACAGCCGCCCGACGTAGGAGCGCGGCCTCGAGTCGTCCTTCAGGTGGACGCGGTAGACGAGCCGCTGCGAGTCCGGGGACCAGCCGAGCGGCTCGACGAAGTCGATGGATTGGGACCGCTCCGTCGCGCGGCTCCCAAGGGCGTCGCTGCCGTAGTTCTGCTCGGTCACGAGGTTCGAGAACCCGAGCGACGGCCCGTCACACACCACCCCCGTCGCCAGCCACTCACCCGACGGGCTGACCGTCGAGGCGCCAGCCCCGCCTTGGATGCGCTCGGTCGCACCGGTGCTCGGGACCAGCTTCGTCACATCCTGGTACGGCGCGCGGCACGCGCCGCTCTTTCCCGTCGCCGAGAAGAACACCTGACGGCCGTCCGGCGACGTGCTGAGGGTCGAGAGCCCCGGGAACGTCCCGAGCGAGCTGTGCTGCCCGGCGTCCTGCGCGCCGAGGACGACGAGCTCGCCGTCGCGCTTGCCGACGAGCACCCCGTTCGGTAGCTCGGTCGGCGCGCCCGGCGGTGGCGCGGACGTGACGGTGCTCGGCTCCGTCGAGACGTGCACCCCCTCGTGGCGGGAACGCAGTACCAGCCCACCTGCCACGAGCACGACGATCAGCGCACCCACTGCGCCAACGAGCGCGAGCGCACGGCGTGGCGAGGGCCGCGACGCAGACGCGTCGTCGAGCCGCGCCTCGATGCGCGCCCAGGAGCCCGGCTCGGGCTCGATACCGTCGGCGTACTCGTGCAACGCGTCGCGCACCCGGTCCTCGATCTTCATGTCCGTCCCTCCAGATGACGTGCCAGTGCGGCGAGGCCGCGACTCGAGTGCGACTTCACCGACCCGTTCGAGATGCCGAGCGTCGATGCGATCTCCGCCTCCGAGAGGTCGAGGTAGTAGCGGAGCACGAGGCACTCGTGCTGACGGCGCGGGAGGCGCCGCATCGCGTCGAGCACCTCGCGGTGGTCATCGAGCAGCACGGCGTGCTCCTCGGGCGACATCGACGGTGCCGCAACCGGCTCGATCCGCCGGCGTACGACCAGGCGGCGCCGCAACTGGGACCGTGAGAGGTTCACGACGGTCGACCGGAGGTACGTGAGCGGCTGCTCGACGCGAGGCCACGCGCGGTAGACCCGCACGAACGCCTCCTGCACGACCTCCTCGCCGGCTCCCCGCTCGTCGAGCAGCAGGCACGCGAGGCGAACCAGGCTCCGGTAGTGCTCTCGGTGGAGCTCGCCGAGCACGAGGTCCCGGTCCGGGCGCGTCGGGTCGGCGCGCCCCTCCCCTGCCGCGGTCATGTCTGCCATCATCACCGCTTCCGACGCCCGGCGGACGGCCGAGGTTGTCAGCGATTCGCCGGGAGGGGCGCCGCGGCGTCGACGGTTGAGCGGCGGGACGACTGGCCACCATGCTTCAGCACGTCCAGTACCTCGGGCTGGTCATCTACGCGTCGCCGCGCTTGCGTTCACCCGCATCGCCGCGGTAGCGAGGCGTACGCCCCAACCCGTCCTGAACGCTCCCGAGACGGGCGGGCACGACTTGCAGGCGGTCGGCGCGACCCCGAGCTGACCGGCCCCGGGAACGAGGAGGACCGATGGAGCAGCGACGGCTCGGATCGACCGGAGTGCGGGTGTCGGAGCTCTGCCTCGGCACGATGACGTTCGGCAACGAGGCGGACGAGGCGACGAGCAAGGCGATCGTCGACCGGTTCCTCGATGCGGGCGGCAACTTCGTCGACACCGCGAACGTCTACTCGGCGGGTCTCTCCGAGGAGATCACGGGTCGCGCGCTCGGCTCGCGGCGCGACGAGGTGATCCTCGCGACGAAGGTCCGCTTCCCGATGGGCGAGGGCCCGAACGACGTCGGCCTGTCGCGGCGCAACATCCGGGCCCAGGTCGAGGCGTCGCTGCGCCGGCTCGGCACCGACTGGATCGACCTGTACCAGGTGCACTGCTGGGACCCGCGCACGCCGCTCGAGGAGACGATCTCGACGCTGAACGACCTGGTGCACGAGGGCAAGGTCCGCTACCTCGGCGCCAGCAACTTCGCCGGGTGGCACCTCGCCAAGGCGCTCGGGATCGCGGCACTGCACGACTGGGAGCCGTTCGTCAGCCTCCAGCCCGAGTACTCGCTCGTTACCCGCGACATCGAGCGCGAGCTGCTGCCCCAGTGCAAGGAGGAGGGACTGGCCGTCCTGCCATGGAGCCCGCTCGCCGGCGGCATCCTCACCGGCAAGTACCGAAGGGACGAGGACTTCCCCGCCGACACGCGCGGCGCCGACACCGAGAACCCGATCACCTTCACGTACCGCCTCGACGACCGGGCCTGGAACATCGTCGACGCGGTCGGCAAGGTCGCGGCCGAGATCGGCAAGACCCCGGCCCAGGTCGCGCTCAACTGGGTGGTGCACCGGCCCGGGATCACCGCGCCCATCATCGGGGCACGGAACCTGACCCAGCTCGACGACAACCTCGCCGCGGTCGGCTGGCAGCTGGAGAAGCCGCAGCGCGACACGCTCGCGTGGGCGAGCGCGTTCCGGCTCGGCTACCCCTACGAGTTCATCCAGTTCGCCGAGCACTGAGGCAGCCCGCGCCTGGCCACCACGACAAACTCGGCCCGCTCTGGTCGAGACGACGACGGGTGCGGGCCGAGCGTGGCGTGACTTCGTGCAGCTAGACGGCGAGCAGGTCGCGGGCGCCGGTGTCGGCCGACGGGTGCCGCAGCTTGCTCATCGCACGGGCCTCGATCTGGCGGATCCGCTCCCGGGTCAGGTTGAAGTACTCCCCGACCTCCTCGAGCGTCCGGGGCTCGCCCCGGTCCAGGCCGAAGCGCAAGGCGAGGATCTGCCGCTCGCGCTCGTCCAGCGGGGCCAGCAGCTTCTCGATCTCCGCGGGCAGCAGCGCAGTGGCCGCGACCTCGAACGGGGACTCCGCCGAGCGGTCCTCGACGATGTCACCGAGCTCCGCGTCGCCGTCCTCGCGCAGCGGCTCGGACAGCGAGAGGGGTTCGGCCGCGAAGCGCAGGGCCTCGGTGACCTTGTCCTCGGGCATCTCGACCTCGGCCGAGAGCTCGGCCAGCGTCGCGGGCCGGCCCAGCTTCAGCTCCAGGCGCGACCGCGCCTTCTGCAGCCGCGCGAGCGTGTCGCCCGCGTGGACCGGCAGCCGGATCGTCCGACCGGTGTTCGCGATGCCGCGAGTGATCGCCTGGCGGATCCACCAGGTCGCGTAGGTGGAGAACTTGAACCCCTTGCGCCAGTCGAACTTCTCGACCGCGTGCATCAGGCCGAGGTTGCCCTCCTGGATCAGGTCCAGCAGGGGAAGGCCCGACGCCTGGTACTTCTTGGCGATCGAGACCACGAGCCGCAGGTTGGACTGGACGAACGTCCGCTGGGCGTCGTCACCCTCACGGGCGCCGCGCCGCAGCTCGCGCTTCTTCGCCGGGGTGAGGCCCTTGCCGCCCGCCTCCAGATCGGCGCGCGCCTCGTTGCCGCGCTCGATCTGCTGGGCCAGCCGCACCTCGTCATCCTTGGTCAGGAGCGGGTACTGGCCGATATCGGTCAAATACAGCCGTACGAGATCTTCTTCGTCGCGTTCGACGCGCTCCTTCGCCACGCAGGAACACCCTCTCAGCAGTGGAACTCTGTGGATAAAGAACAACGGGTGCCCGCAGGGAAATTCTTCCCGGTGACCCGCCCCCTCGTCGTGTCTGTACGATACCGACCCCGTCAAGGAGCTTTATCCACAGGCTTGTGGACGTCGGACGCAGGCGGGAGAGGGGTTTCAAGTCTACCCGACGCCGGACCCGAACCCTGCCGCGAGGCGGGTGGCGACCCGGGCCGGGTACCTTGCGCCGACCCCGCGAGGAAGGTGCTGCGAGTCGATGGCCGACGACGTCGAGATCTGGGTGGTGGCCGGGGTCTACCAGGCCCGCGGCGGACGGGAGGCCGAGCTGGGCGCGGTCCTCGCCCAGTACGTGGTGCTGACCCGCGGGGTGCCCGGGTGCCGGAACGTGGACCTGGTGGCCTCCGCGAGCACGCCCGGCAAGCTGCTCGTCGTCGAGAAGTGGGACGACGCCGACGCGCAACGGGCCCACCTCGACGACCCGGTCATGGTCGACATGGCCACCGCGGCGACCCCGCTGCTCGCGAGCGCGCCCGACCTCGACCTCTACGAGGCGATCTCCGCACACGACCTCGAGTAGGTCGGAAGGCCTATCCGGGGCGGAGCGACTCGCGTCGGATCGGCTTCTTGCCGACCGGCCGCGGGTCGGCCTCGGCGAGCCGGGCCTCCACGGCGAGGAGCTCGTCCCAGGTCATCGCGGTCGCGGCCCACGCCTTCTCGTACTCGGCGTCGGCGACGTCGTTGAAGCCGGCCTGCAGGCGGTACGCGTAGCGACGCCGGGCCTCGTTGAGGCGGAAGCCCTGCCGGCCCAGTCGACCGTCGGTGTAGACGTCCCAGATGGCGCGCTGGCGGTCGGAGATCTCGCCGTCGGGCGCAGCCGACTCGAACCCGCCACCGAGCCGGTCCCGGGCCCGGAGGAACACCGCCGCGAGCTCGACCATGGCCGTGTCCCGCTGCAGCTCGGCCTGGTGTTGGGGGTCCTCGAACGTCCCGCCGGTGAACCAGCACGTGACCGTGCCCTCGACGATGTCGACCAGCGACGCGACCAGAGGGTTCGGCAGCGCCTCGTCCACCTCGATCGAGATCGCGACGTCCTCCGGCACGCCGACCGAGCTCGCCGCGGCCTCGGCGATCGCGAGCAGCTCCCCTGCGTCGTACTTGACCAGCGTGAACGCCTCGGGGGTGAGGCGGATCGAGTGGCTCACGAGGCGGGGGCGGCCCCGGCGGACATCGCCCGCATGTCCTCCTGCGCCTGCACCGAGATCTCGGAGATCTCGTCGATCTCGTCGGTCGAGAAGCCGGCCATCGCCCGGAGCTTGCGGGCGAGCTGGATCGGGTTCTCGTCGGTCTCGCCCCGGAAGCCACCCAGGCTGAAGAGCTTGTCGACCCCGCGCTGGAACTCGAGCGCGCGCTCGCGCCGCTCCGGGTCATGCTCGGTCAGCCGCCGCAGCCAGTCCGAGCCCATCTTCACGTGGGTCACCTCGTCCGCGAGCATCCAGTCCTCGCAGAACTCGAGGATCGGGTCACCCGAGATGTCGCCGAACTCGCGCATGGTGTTGAACACGTCGATGGCCAGGCCCTCGAGCGCACGGTTGACCCCGCACAGCCGCAGGATCGGGTCGGTCGCGCACGCGGCCTCGTAGAGGAACGTCGCCTCGGTGAACTCGCCGATCTCGGTGCCCATCCAGTCGCCGAGCTTCACCGAGATCTCGACGTGACGGCTCTCGTCCCAGCACTGCCGGGCCATGTCGAGCTTCAGCGCGAACGGCGCCTCGTCGTCGTCGAAGTCGAACGTGGTGCGACCGGCGCCCTCGAGCGCCTGGATCTCACCGGTGAAGATCCCGTGCATCAGGTTGCGGGCCCGGTCCGCCGCGGCCGGGCGACCCGGCTGCAGCTTGGCGGAACCGAGGTCGCGCTCGGACATCGCGAGGTTCCGCGGATCCATGATCGCGTCCATGATCGTGGCCCGCACGAAGCGGGAGTCCCGGGCCAGCTCGCTCGGCGGAAGGTTCTTCTTCATCGTGTCCCCTTCATCGTGTTCCCTTGATGCAGGAAGTCGGCGAGGAGCTCATGCGGTGGCTCCTTCCACCTGGGTCCCCACGCGCTCGGGAACCGCTCCCAGGGTACCCGGACCGGCGATCCCGCCCGCCCGCAGCACCAACTTCTCGAGCTCGACCTGGCGCCGGGCGGCTCGGTCGACCTCGTCCTCGGTCTCGATCAGCGACTGCAGCAGCATCTCGCCCTCGGTCCAGTCCGCGTGCTCGTCCTGGAGGATGAACCCGAGCGACCGCTGGGTCGGGGCGTCCGTGATCCGGCTCGTCGCGTTGAGGTGGTAGGTGTACGCCGCCACCTTCCGGGGGATCAGGACGCGGTACACACCGACCAGCTTCTCGATGGTCAGCTCCGGAGCCTCGGGCTCACGGATCGACTCCATGAACTCCGCCATGGCGTCGTTCGCGGGGACGGTCAGGCGCGTCGTGTTCATCTCGCGCAGCTCGGGGAGGCGCTTGTCCCAGAGCTCCGCGTGCCAGGCGTGGTGGTAGCAGTGCCGGCCGAGCACGAGCTTCACGTCGAGCTCGGGCACGGTCGCGACCCAGCCGCCGAGCGTCTCGAAGAGCCGCATCTCGATCCACTTGTAGATGCCGACCCGGCGGGCCGACTCCTCCACGTCGAACAGGCCCGGGATCTCGCGTCGGTCCCACGGTGCGAACGCGGGGCGGGGCTTGAGGGGATCGGCCATCGCAGAGAGGTCCTGTCCTGGTTGCGGGTGTGATCTCCGGCGCGCGGTTACCGGCTGGTCACTTCGGGCATCGGCGCATTCTTCGCCTCGCTTGACCGGACGGTCAAGTACCTTGGGCGCCCGGGCCGGTGCCACCGCCCGTCGCGGGAGCGTGGGTCCCCCGCTCGGCGACGAAGATCCCGGCCAGGATCAGGGCCGCACCGGCGTAGCCGACGACCCCGAGCCGCTCGCCGACCGCATAGCCGACGACCCCGGCCACCACGGGCTCGAGCAGGTTCAGGATGCTCGCCCGGGATGCGTCGATCGTGCGCTGGGCCCACGCCGAGAGGCTGAACGCCACCGCGGAGCAGCCCACGCCGGTGAAGAGCACGGTGAGGACGACACCGCCGTCGACCGTGCCGATCCCGTCGACGAGGACGAACGGGATCGAGACGAGCGCGACGACCGCGAGCTGGACCGTCGTGAGCCCGAAGATGTCGAAGCGGCTCGCCACCACCCCGGTGCGCACGTACCAGCACCCGAAGAGCGCCGCGGTGACCAGCGTGATCGCGTCGCCGTAGCTCATCGACAGCTCCGCGCCGGTGAGGAGGAACAGCCCGACGATCGAGATCCCCACCGCGAGCACGATCCCCTGGCGCGGGAAGCGCCGGTAGACGATCGCCTCGACGATCGGGGTGAAGACCGCGAAGAGACCGGTGATGAACGCCGAGTTCGACGTCGACGTGTGCTCGAGCCCGACGTTCTGGGTCAGGTAGGCGAACGAGGCGATCACCCCGAGCGACGCCCCCGCCAGCACGAAGGTCGTGAACGTGTCGTTCGCACGGAGCTGCGGACCCTTCCAGGACCGCCGGAGCGCGAACGGGGCGAGCACCGCCGCACCGATCGCGAACCGCATGAGATTGAACCCCATGGGCGTCGTCCGGTCGAGCGCGTCCTGCACGATCGAGAACGTGACGCCGTACAGGAACGCCGCGGTCGCGATCGCGATCTCGGGAAGGAACCCGCGCACGCCTGATGCGGGTCGCAGGTTCGTGCTCACGGCACGCCGCGTTCAGCCCGACCAGCGGTTGGTGAGCGGCAGCCTGCGGTCCTTGCCGAACGCCTTGCCCGACACCCGGATGCCCGGCGGCGACTGGCGGCGCTTGTACTCGCTGAGGTCGACGAGCCGGACGACGCGGTCCACGGTCTCGCGGTCGAAGCCCTCGGCCTCGATCTCGGCCGCGGAGAGGTCCTCCTCCACGTAGTCCTCGAGGACCCGGTCGAGCACCTCGTACGAAGGCAGCGAGTCCTCGTCCTTCTGGTCCGGGCGCAGCTCCGCGCTCGGCGGCTTGTCGAGCACGGACTGGGGGATCACCTCCCGGCCGGCACGCTGGTTGCGGTCCTCGCACAGCGCGTAGACGAGCATCTTCGGCACGTCCTTGATCACCGCGAAGCCGCCGGCCATGTCGCCGTAGAGCGTGCTGTAGCCGGTGGCCATCTCGCTCTTGTTGCCCGTGGTGAGCACCAGCCAGCCGAACTTGTTGGAGATCGCCATGAGGAGGGTCCCCCGGATGCGCGCCTGAAGGTTCTCCTCCGCGATGCCGGGCGCGGTGCCCGCGAAGCTCGGCTCGAGGAGACGCAGGAACGCCTGGTGCGCCTCTTCGATCGGGACCGTGATCGTCTCGATGCCCAGGTTCTGCGCGAGCAGCTCGGCGTCCGTGACGCTCCCGCCGCTCGAGTACCGCGACGGCATGAGGACGCCCGTGACCCGGTCCGGGCCGAGCGCGTCTGTGGCGATCGCGGCGACGAGCGACGAGTCGATGCCGCCGGACAGGCCGACGAGCACCCGCTCGAAGCCGTTCTTGGTGACGTAGTCACGCGTGCCGAGGACGAGCGCCTCGTACACCTCGTGCACGGGCGCGAGCTCGGGCTCGAGCTCGGGCTCGATCTCCGGTGCCTCGGCGGGACCTGCGATGCGGACCTCGCTCACGGCGACCTCCGGGAGCGGCGGCGCCGTCACGCGGCCGCGGGGATCCAGGAGCCGGCGCCGAAAGGCGGGACGCACGTCCAGATCGGTGATCATCAGGTGCTCGACGAACTGCGGCCCGCGAGCGACGAGCGCACCGGTCTCGTCGAACACCATCGACGCGCCGTCGAACACCAGCTCGTCCTGGCCGCCGACGAGGTTCACGTACACGATCGGCACCTGCGCGTCAGCCGCCCTCGTGGCGAGCATCGTGTCGCGCTCGCGGAGCCGGCCTGCGTAGTACGGCGACGCGTTGATGTTGACGATCAGCTCCGCACCACCGGCGGCCTGGCTGATGATCGGGCCGGTCGGGCTCCAGGCGTCCTCACAGATCGTCACGCCGACCTTCACCCCGCCGACGACGAACAGGGGCCCATCGACGGTCGACGGCGCGAAGTAGCGCTGCTCGTCGAACACGGCGTAGTTGGGGAGCAGGTGCTTGCGGTACACCCCCTGGACCTTCCCGTTCGCGCAGAGCGCCGCGGCGTTGAAGAGGTCACGGCCCGCGTCGGGGAACCCGACCACCGCGGCGAGCCTGCCCGTGCGCGCCGCCACCTTCTCCAGGGTCTCCACGGCCTGGGCCACGAACGCGGGCTTCAGGAGCAGGTCCTCGGGCGGGTAGCCGGTGATCGCGAGCTCGGGGAACGCGACGAGGTCGCACCCCGCGGCGTCGGCCCGCTCGTAGGCGTCCAGGATCCGCGCCGCGTTGCCGGCGAGATCGCCGACGACGAGATCGAGCTGGGCCGCCGCGAGGCGCAACCGGGGCACGCCGCCAGGATACGAGGCCCGGTGTCTGCGCGCGACACTGCAACCGATGACGCGTCCCCTTTCGGTGCTCGACGCGCCCGGAGTCGGCTCGGCACTGGAGCGCTCCGCGGACCCGCACCTGGCGCGCACCGCGCTCTCGCGCATCCTCGAGGAGCAGCCCGGACTGGCCGAAGACCTGCGCGACGACCGGCTCGTGCGCGACGCGCTCATCGCGATCGCCTGTGCCTCGAGGTCGCTCGTCGCCGCGCTCGTCGGCGATCCGCAACTCGTCCAGCCACTGCGCGACGCCGAGAGCTTCCCGCGCGAGCGGTCGGTCGCGGACTTCGAGCATGCGCTCGCCCCGGTCGCGGATCCGGACGCGCTCCGGCACGCCAAGCGGCGCGAGTACCTGCGGATCGCAGCCCGCGACCTGCTCGGGATCGCGGACCTGCCGACCGTCGGACGGGAGCTCGCCGGCTTGGCCGAGGCATGCCTCGGGAGGGCCGTGGTGCTCGCGGCTGACGGCGCGGACGTCCCGCTCGCGGTGATCGGCATGGGCAAGCTCGGCGGTCGTGAGCTCAACTACGCCAGCGACGTCGACGTGCTCTTCGTCCACGGCGGCGACCAGGCGGAGGCCGACCACGTGGCGCGACGCGTGCTCGCGGTCATGGCCGAGCCGACGCCGGCCGGGATCGTCTTCCGGACCGACCCCGATCTCCGGCCGGAAGGGCGCGCGGGACCGCTCACCCGGAGTCTCGACGGGTTCCGCGCCTGGTACGACCGGTGGGCGCTGACGTGGGAATTCCAGGCGCTGATCAAGGCGCGACCGGTCGCCGGCGACGCCGGGCTCGGCGCCGGGTTCACCGAGCTCATCGGCCCGTTCGTGTGGCCGGAGGTCCTCGGCGCGGGCGCGGTGCGGGACGTGCGTGCGATGAAGGTCCGCTCGGAAGGCGAGACGCACCGCCGCGGGCTCGATGACCGCGAGCTCAAGCGGGGCCGCGGCGGGATTCGCGACATCGAGTTCGCGGTGCAGCTCCTGCAGCTCGTCCACGGCCGGCAGGACGTGACCATCCGTTCCGGCAACACGCTCGAGGCGCTGACCCAGCTCGTCGCGGCCGGGTACGTCACCGAGCGCGACGCGGTGCCCTTCGACACTGCGTACCGGTTCCTGCGCACGGTCGAGCACCGGCTCCAGCTCTGGGACGAGCAGCAGACCCACACCCTCCCGACCGACGATGCCGCCCGCACCCGGCTCGCCCGCGTGCTCGGCTACCGGGACCAGGAGCGCTCGACGGCCCTGGCCCAGCTGGACGCCGAGCACCGGTTCCATCAGGCCCGCGTCCGGTCGATCCACGAGAAGCTGTTCTTCGGGCCGCTCCTCGAAGCGCTCTCCGGCCGCGCCGGCCCGCTCAGCACGCTCGCCGCCGAGGAACGGCTGACCTCGCTCGGCTACCTCGACCTGCGCGCGACCCGGGCCGCGCTCGAGGAGCTCACCCGCGGCTTCACCCGCACCTCGAAGCTGATGGAGCAGCTGCTGCCACTGCTGCTCGAATGGTGCTCGGCCTCTCCAGACCCCGACCTCGCGCTGCTGCAGCTGCGCCGGCTCGCCGAAGGTCCGGCACGCGCCGCGAACCTGGCCCTGGTGTTCCGCGACACGCCGGGCGCCGCGCAGCGGACCTGCGAGCTGCTCGGTTCGAGCCGCATGCTCGGCGACGCCCTTCGACGTCAACCGGAGTTCGTGCAGACGCTGGGCGACGACCACGCGCTGATGGCACCCAAGCCGCGCGAGCGCTTCGTCGAAGAGGCTGTTGCCGCCGTCGAGTGGCGGGCGGCCGACTCCACGGCGCGTCGCAGCGGTCTGCGGCGCTACAAGCGCCGCGAGCTGCTGCGTGTCGCGGCGCGCGATCTGCTGTCGTTCGCCGACCTCGTCGAGACCGGTCGCGACCTCTCGACGCTGGCCGAGGCCTGCCTGGAAGCGTCCCTTGTCTCGCTCGCGCCCAAGGTCCCGTTCGCCGTCATCGGCATGGGCCGCTTCGGAGGCCGCGACCTCTCCTACGCGTCCGACCTCGACGTCCTCTTCGTCTACGAGGGCGACGGGCCGGCCGACTTCCACGAGGCGGAGCGGGTCGCCGAGTCTCTGCTCGTCGAGATCGGCGAGCGCACCACCGAGGGCCGTACGTTCGCGATCGACGCGACGCTCCGACCGGAGGGCCGCCAGGGCTCGCTCACCCGGCCCCTTGCCGGGTTCGAGCGCTACTGGGAGCGCTACGGGCTCACGTGGGAGTTCCAGGCGCTCGTGAAGGCGCGTCCCGCCGCGGGCGACGCGGAGCTCGGAGCCCGGTTCGCCGAGCTCGCGACGCCGTTCGTCTACCGCTCGACGTTCCCGGAAGAGGCCGTGCGCGACGTGCGCCGGATGAAGGTGCGCATCGAGCAGGAGCGCATCCCACCGGGTGAGGACCCGCAGTTCCACCTCAAGTTGGGTCGCGGATCGCTCTCGGACATCGAGTTCGCGGTCCAGCTGCTCCAGCTCGAGCACGGCCACGCGCACGAGTCTCTGCGCACCCCGGAGACGATGAACGCGCTCGAGGCGCTCGTCGCCGTCGACATCCTCGACCCCACCGACGCGGACGCGCTGCGCGAATCCTTCGAGTTCTGCTCCGTCGCCCGGAACGCGCGCTTCCTGGCCACGGGCTCGGAGCGCGAGTCGCTCCCGACCGACGCCGCGGAGGCCGAACGGGTCGCCCGACTGCTCGGATACCTCGAACGCCCGCAGGCCTCGCTGCGGGACGACTACCGGCGCCTGACCCGACGCGCGCGTCAGGTCGTCGAGCGGGTCTTCTACGGGCGCGAATAGTCGCGGACGGACTCAGGCCTCTAGCGTGCGGGCCGGCTCCGGAGGCGCGTCGCCCTGGAAGCGTCAGGCATCAGGAGGAAGCGCCATGGGTCGCAGGGTGTTCGTGGTCGGCGTCGGGATGACCAAGTTCGAGAAGCCGGGAGGCCGGGACTGGGACTACCCGGACATGGCCCGCGAGGCAGGGACGATGGCGCTCGACGACGCGGGGATCTCCTACGACCTCGTCGAGCAGGCGGCCGTCGGCTACTGCTACGGCGACTCCACCGCGGGCCAGCGCGCGCTCTACGAGATCGGCGTCACCGGGATCCCGGTGGTCAACGTCAACAACAACTGCGCCACCGGATCGAGCGCGCTCTACCTCGCCAAGCGCTTCGTCGAGGGTGGGCTCGCCGACTGCGCGCTCGCGCTCGGGTTCGAGAAGATGGAGAAGGGCTCCCTCGGCATCAAGTACATGGACCGCGCCATGCCGATGCAGTGGACCTTCGAGAAGATGAACGAGAAGCGCGGGTTCACCCAGGCGCCGCCCGCACCGCAGATGTTCGGCAACGCCGGGCGCGAGTACATGGAGCGCTACGGCGTGAAAGCGGAGTCCTTCGGTCGCATCGCCGAGAAGAACCACCGTCACTCGGCGAACAACCCCAACTCCCAGTTCCGCGACATCTACTCGCTCGACGACATCATGGCGGCGAAGATGGTGCACGAGCCGCTGACGAAGCTGCAGTGCTGCCCGACGTCGGACGGCGGCGCGGCCGCGATCGTCGCCAGCGAGGACTTCGTGCGCGAGCACGGTCTCGAGGACCGCGCGGTCGAGATCCTCGGCATGTCGATGCACACGGACTTCCCGTCGAGCTTCGAGTCCGACAGCGACATGAACTTCGTCGGCTTCGACATGAGCAAGGCGACCGCGCAGGACGTCTACGAGCAGTCGGGCCACGGTCCCGAGGAGGTCGACGTGATCGAGCTCCACGACTGCTTCTCGGCCAACGAGATGATCACCTACGAGGCGCTCGGCCTCTGCAAGGAGGGCGGCGCCGGGGAGCTCATCGACTCCGGCGCGGTGACCTACGGCGGCGACTGGGTCGTCAACCCGTCGGGCGGCCTGATCTCGAAGGGCCACCCGCTCGGGGCCACCGGCCTCGCGCAGTGCGCCGAGCTCAACTGGCAGCTGCGGGACCTGGCCGCCGACCGCCAGGTGCCCGACGCCGGGCTCGCGCTCCAGCACAACCTGGGCCTGGGCGGCGCCTGCGTCGTCGCGATGTACGAGAAGGCGTCCCTCTAGCCCGACGCCGGCTCGTTTCGGCGTGAGTTCGCGTTGCCATGGCGACGCGAAGTCACGCCGAAAGCAGGATCTGGAGGGTCGGTCACGCGCAGGTGGCGATGCCGCCGTCGACGGGGATGATCGCGCCCGTCACGTACGAGGACGCGCGGGACGCAAGGTAGATCGCGACGCCGGCCATGTCGTCGGGCCGGCCGATGCGCTGCATCGGCGCGCTCGCGGCGATCGAGTCGCCGAACTGCTCGAGCGTGGCGGCCATCATCTTCGACTCGAACGGGCCCGGCGCGATCGCGTTGACCGTCACCCTCGGTGCGAGCCGCTTGGCGAGGTGCCGGGTGAGCTGGTGGACCGCGGCCTTGGCCGACGAGTACGCGTACGTCTCCATGATCGGGACGTGGATCCCGTCGATCGACCCGATGTTGATCACCCGCGCCGGGTCGTCCTCGGTGCCCGCGGCTTCGAGTTGCGGGCGGAGGAACCGCGTGAGGTGGAACACGCCCTTGACGTTCAGGTCGAGCACCCGACTCCACGCCGCGTCGTCGTACTCGTCGAACGGCGCGCCCCACGTCGCGCCGGCGTTGTTCACGAGTACGTGCAGTCGCTCCTCACGGCTCGCGATCTCGTCGGCCAGCCGCCGGCACTCGGCCTCGGTCGACAGGTCGGCCGGGATCCCGATGCACTCCCCCAGCTCCGACAACGACCGCTCGGTCTCGGCGACCGCGTCGGCCTTGCGCGACGAGACGTAGACCTTCGCGCCGGCGCGCACGTACGCCCGGGCGATCATCAAGCCGATCCCCCGGGTCCCTCCGGTGACCACCGCGACCTTGCCGCGGATCGAGAAGAGCTCCTGGAGGACGTCGTCGGTCGGCATCGGCGCAGACTGGTCCAGCGGCGGATTTCGGGGCAACTCCCCCGGTCGCGCCGGTAGCGTGCGCCGGTGGACGACGACCGCCGCGGGTTCCTGACCGGCAACGCCGCCTACATCCTCTGGGGGCTCCTCACCCTCTACTGGCACGAGCTGACCGGCCTCGACGCGTTCGGTCTCATCGCGTGGCGCATCGTCTGGTCGGTCATCGTGCTCGCGGTCCTGCTCACCGCGGCCAGACGCTGGACGGACCTGCGGGCCGTGCTGACCCGGCGCCGGCTCGCGCCGACGACCGTCGCCGCGGTCGCGCTCGCCGCCAACTGGACGACCTACGTCTGGTGCGTCACGCACGGCCGGGTCGTCGAGACCGCGCTCGGCTACTTCCTCGCACCCATCGGGCTCGTGCTGGTCGGGGTGACCATGTTCCACGAACGGCTCCGGCGGGCCCAGGTCGTCGCCCTCGTGCTCTGCGGGATGGCGGTCGTGGTCCTCGCGGCCGGCTACGGGTCGCCGCCGTACTTCGCGCTGCTCATCGCGGTCTCGTGGACCGTCTACGGCGTCTCGAAGAAGCGAGCCGCGCTCCCCCCGCTCGAGGGGCTCGCCGCCGAGACGCTCGTGCTGCTGCCGGTCGCGGTCGGGCTCCTCGTCGTCATGCAGGCCGGCGGCACGCCGAGCCTCGACGGCGCGTCGACGTTGCAGCTGGTGCTCGTCCCGTTCACCGGGATCGTGACCACCGTGCCGCTGCTGCTCTTCGCCTACGCGGCGCGCGCCGCGTGCCGCTCGCGATGCTCGGCTGGCTCCAGTACTGGGTGCCGAGCATCAACCTGGTCCTCGGTGTCGCGGTGTACGACGAGTCGATGCCCGCGTGGCGCGCGGCCGGGTTCGCCCTCGTCTGGATCGCGCTCGCGCTCGTGACGATCGACGGGATCCGCACCGCGCGCGGCCCTTCCGCGACTCCGCCGGTCGAGACCGAGCCGGTGCCGTTGGAGGGATGACGCGCCTTGTTGCACAGATCATGCGCGAGCGTTGCGTTCCGGGTCGGCACCAGCCTGAACCGCGGCGGACTCGAGCTTGCTCCGATAGCTCCTCCACCACGTCTCGTCACCCGGTGGGAGGTTGGACCAGCGGCGATCTGCACCGACGGCGCCGTCGATCGACTCGCGAAGGATGTCGGCGTGGCCGGCGTGGCGAGAGATGTCGACGATCACGTGAACCAGCGCCCGATGAAGCGAGATCTCGCGTTCGCCCTCCGACCACCACGGCACCTCACCCATGGCCTCCAACGGAAGCGCGTCGATCGTCGCGTCGGAATGTGCCCATACCCGGCGGCAGAAGTCGACGACGCGATCCCTCGTCTGGCTGGGCCTCACCCACATGTCGCCGTTCGGTTCGCCATCCTGCATCCACGCCAGCGGCTCCGGGAACGGCCGGCCGAACACCGATCCGAAGTAGCCCGTCTCGATGCTGGCGACGTGTTGGACCAGACCGAGCAGGTTCGTTCCCGTCGGCACCAGCGGTCGGCGAATGTCGTACTCGGACAGCCCATGGAGCTTCCAGAGCATGACCTCGCGACCCGACCGCAGGTACTCGTGCAGATCTGCCTTCGGATCGAACGCCACGGACGGAGTCTGGCATCGCGCTCGAGCCTTCGGGAAGCGGCACACTGGAGCATGCGCGTCGAGATCCTGGTGCGACCGAGTGCGTCACACTCCGCGGTTGGCGGAGAACACGACGGCGCGATCGTGGTTCGGGTCGTCGAGCCCGCGGAGGCCGGCCGGGCAACGAAGGCTGCGCTCCGCGCGGTGGCCAAGGCAATCGGGGTCCCGGGACGGTCGGTGACCCTCGTCCGAGGTGCCGCCAGTCGACGGAAGTTGATCGAGATCGTCGTCGCTCCCGACCAACGTCAGGCGGTCGGGCTCGCGCTGCAACGACTCCGACACCCGCTCGGTGGTGACGTCTGAGAAGCCTCCGATACCCGGCGACGGCCTACGACATGCAAACGCTCCGGATCAGATGTCGTAGTAGAGGTAGAACTCCCACGGGTGCGGGCGGAGCTGGACCGGGTCGATCTCGTTGGTGCGCTTGAAGTCGATCCAGGTGTCGATCACGTCGGGCGTGAACACACCCCCCGCGAGGAGGAACTCGTGGTCCGCCTCGAGCGCCTCGAGGCTCTGGTTGAGCGAGCCCGGCACCTGGGGCACGCGCGCCAGCTCCTCGGGCGGCAGGTCGTAGAGGTCGCGGTCCACCGGCGTCGGCGGCTCGGTGCGGTTCGCGATCCCGTCGAGCCCGGCCATGAGCATGGCCGAGAAGGCCAGGTACGGGTTGCAGCTCGGGTCGGGGAACCGGCACTCGAGCCGCTTGGCCTTCGGGCTCTTCGAGTACAGCGGGATCCGCACCGACGCGGAACGGTTCCGCTGCGAGTACACGAGGTTCACCGGCGCCTCGTAGCCGGGCACGAGTCGCTTGTACGAGTTCGTGGTCGGGTTCGAGAACGCGCACACCGCGGCCGCGTGCTGGAGCAGCCCGCCGATGTACCACCGCGCCATGTCGGACAGCCCGGCGTACCCCTTCTCGTCGAAGAACAGCGGCTCGCCGCCCTTCCAGAGTGACTGGTGCACGTGCATGCCCGAGCCGTTGTCCTGGAAGATCGGCTTCGGCATGAACGTCACGGAGTAGCCGCGCTGGCGGGCCACGCTCTTCACCACGTACTTGTAGAGCATGAGCTTGTCGGCCATCACGGACAGCTCGTCGAAGCGCATGTCGATCTCGGCCTGGCCCGCGGTGCCGACCTCGTGGTGCTGCACCTCGATCGAGATGCCGACCTGCTCGAGCACCCTCACCATCTCCGAGCGCAGGTCCTGGAAGGAGTCCATCGGCGGGACCGGGAAGTAGCCCTCCTTGTACCGGGGCTTGTACCCGAGGTTCGGGCTCCCGTCGAGCTCGAAGTCACGCCCGGAGTTCCACACGCCCTCGACCGAGTCGAGGAAGTAGTAGCCCGAGTACTGGTTCTGGTCGAAGCGCACCGAGTCGAAGATGTAGAACTCGGCTTCAGGCCCGAAGTACGCGGTGTCGGCGAGGCCGGTGCCCTTGAGGTAGTCCTCCGCCTTCTTCGCGATGTAGCGCGGGTCGCGGCTGTAGCTCTCGCCGGTGACGGGGTCCTTCACGAACGCGTTGATGTTCAACGTCTTGTGCTCGCGGAACGGGTCGATGATCGCGGTCGCGGGGTCGGGCATCAACAGCATGTCCGACTCCTGGATCTCCTGGAACCCGCGGATCGACGAGCCGTCGAACCCCAGGCCGTCCTCGAAGACGTCCTCCGACAGCTCATGGGCAGGCACCGAGAAGTGCTGCATCAGTCCGGGCAGGTCACAGAACCGCACGTCGACGACCTCGACGCCTTCGTCCTGCACCTGCTTGAGCACATCGCCGGGGGTCGCCACGGAGCATCCCTCCTCAGGGAGACGGTTCTGGGCCGGGCAGACTGTTGCCCACGCACGAGGCGTGGGCAACTGTCATGACGGGGAATTGACGCGACCGCTCAGGCGAGCGCGCTGCAGACCGTGTCGGTGATGAGCCGCGCCACCACGTAGGGGTCCATGTTGGCGTTCGGCCGACGGTCCTCGATGTAGCCCTTCTTGTCGACCTCGACCTGCCACGGGATGCGCACCGAGGCACCGCGGTTGGACACGCCGTAGCTGAATTCCGACCACGGGGCCGTCTCGTGGCTCCCGGTCAGCCGGTGCTCGATGTCCGCCCCGTAGCCCGCGACGTGCTCCTCGGCGTTCTTCCCGAGCGCCTCGCACGCCGCGATGATCGGGTCGTAGCCCTCGCGCATCGCTTCCGTGGAGAAGTTCGTGTGCGCGCCTGCGCCGTTCCAGTCGCCCTTCACCGGCTTGGGGTCGAGCGTCGCCGAGATGCCGAACTCCTCGGCGATGCGGTACAGCAGCCAGCGCGCCATCCACATCTGGTCCGACACGTCGAGCGGGCTCAGCGGGCCGACCTGGAACTCCCACTGCCCCGGCATGACCTCGGCGTTGATCCCCGAGAGCCCGAGGCCGGCCTCGAGGCACGCGTCGAGGTGGGCCTCGACGACCTCACGGCCGAACACCTCGTCCGCACCGACGCCGCAGTAGTAGAAGGCCTGCGGGGCGGGGAACCCGTTGGGCGGGAAGCCCAGCGGGCGACCGTCCTTGAAGAACGTGTACTCCTGCTCGATGCCGAACAGCGGCTTCTGGTCCGCGTAGCGCTCGGCGACCGGCCGCAGCAGCGCCCGCGTGTTCGTCACGTGGGGCGTCATGTCGGTCAGCAGGACCTCCGACATCACCAGCACGTCGTCGCCGCCGCGGATCGGGTCCGGACAGGAGAACACCGGCTGCAGCACGCAGTCCGAGTTGGACCCGGGTGCCTGGTTCGTGCTGGAGCCGTCGAAGCCCCAGATCGGCAGCTCGGCGCCGTCCGCGAGGACCTTCGTCTTCGACCGCAGGCGAGCCGTGGGCTCGGTGCCGTCGATCCAGATGTACTCCGCCTTGTAGGTCAACTTCCCGCTCCTGAACCTCGATCGTGAACTCGGAATCGCCCCCGCTCGGTCCGCCCTGGCAGCTCCGAGGCCTCGGCCACGTTGGCCGAACGCGATTTCTCACTCATTGCTCGAATATGAACGCCGTGTAACTGCCGGGCCTGAGCCCGGGGCAGCCTACGCACGCCTTCCTAGACTCGGCCCATCGTCGCGGGAGACAGCCTGATGGAACGCCAGCTCGACTACGTGATGCGCACCGTCGAGGAGCGCGGGGTCCGGTTCGTCCGGCTCTGGTTCACCGACGTCCTCGGTTCGCTGAAGGGCTTCGCCATCACACCGGCCGAGCTCGAGGGCGCCCTCGAGGAGGGCATGACCTTCGACGGCTCGGCGATCGAGGGGTACAGCCGGGTCCAGGAGTCGGACATGCTCGCGGTGCCCGACGCCAACACGTTCGACATCGTCCCGTGGCGCGGTGACGACGCCCCCGTCGCGCGCATGTTCTGCGACGTGCAGCACCTCTCCGGCGAGCCGTTCGAGGGTGACCCCCGCTACGTGCTGAAGCGGAACCTGGACCGCGCCCGTGAGAAGGGCTTCACGTTCTACGCGGGCCCCGAGATCGAGTTCTTCTACTTCGAGTCCGAGTCGAACCCCGTCCCGCTCGACCATGCGGGGTTCTTCGACCTGTCCCAGAGCGACATGGCGAGCGAGTTGCGCAAGCGGACGATCCTCACACTCGAGCAGATGGGGATCCCGGTCGAGTACTCGTTCCACGAGAACGGTCCGAGCCAGCACGAGATCGACCTGCGGTACACCGACGCCCTGACCATGGCGGACAACGTCATGACCTTCCGTACCGTCGTGCGCCAGGTCGCGCAGGACCTGGGCGTGCACGCGACGTTCATGCCGAAGCCGATCTCCGGCGCGTTCGGCTCGGGGATGCACACCCACATGTCGCTCTTCGAGGGCGACGTGAACGCCTTCCACGACCCCGGCGACGCGTACGGGCTCTCGAAGGTCGCGAAGTGCTTCATCGCCGGCCTGCTCCGGCACGCAGCGGAGATCACCGCGGTCACGAACCAGACCGTGAACTCCTACAAGCGGCTGATCGAGGGCTACGAGGCCCCGACCTACATCTGCTGGGCTCGCAACAACGAGTCCGCGCTGGTGCGGGTCCCGATCCCGAAGCGGGGCAAGGAGAGCAGCACCCGCATCGAGTTCCGGTCGCCCGATCCGGCGTGCAACCCGTACCTCGCGTTCTCGGTGATGCTCGCCGCCGGGCTCGAAGGGATCGACCAGGGCTACGACCTGCCCCCCGAGGCGACGAACAACATCTTCGAGATGACGGCCGAGGAGCGCGCGGTCGAGAACATCGGCGCGCTCCCGCAGTCGCTGTCCGAGTCGCTCGACGTGATGGAGCACTCGGAGCTCGTGGCGGCGACGCTCGGGGAGCACGTCTTCGAGTTCTTCGTCCGCAACAAGCGCTCGGAGTGGGACTCGTACAAGGAGCAGGTCACCCCGTGGGAGCTCGAGCGCTACCTGGGGTCGCTCTAGAACATGAGCGCAGCGCGGAGCGGTCACGAAGTGCGGAGCGCGGAGCGGCCCCGAGCGGCGGAGCGGAAGTAATGGGTGATGCCACGGGGGCCGAGCCCCTCCTCGTCTTCCCGGACCCGCCGCCTCCGCTGCTGGGCCAGACCCTCGACCTCGCGAGCTATGCGTGGAAGGCGGTCGAGAACGCAGCGATCGCGGTCCAGCACGAGCCGCGCGAGGGGTGGGCCGGCGCGGTCATCGTCGCCGACGAGGACCCCGAGGGCGCGTTCGGCATCTGCCGCGCGCTGCGCAAGCGTGACGCGCCGCTCGAACCGGTCCTGCTCCTGATCAGCGGCGCGCAGCTCGCCGAGCTCGAGCTGCGGGAGGACCTCTTCGACGACTTCTGCCTGACGCCGTTCCACCCCAAGGAGCTCGAGGCGCGGATGCGCCACCAATTCTGGCGCTCCGGGCGCGGCACGCGACCCGAGATCGTCGAGTACGGCGACCTGGTGCTCAACCTCGAGACCTATCAGGCCGCGTTCGGCCACCGCCCGCTGGACCTCACGTACATGGAGTACGAGCTCCTGAAGTTCCTCGCCACGCACCCGGGCAAGGTGTTCACCCGCGAGCAGCTGCTCTCACGGGTCTGGGGCTACGAGTACTACGGCGGTGCCCGCACGGTGGACGTCCACGTTCGTCGCCTGCGCGCGAAGCTCGGCGAGGAGCACGCCAACCTGATCCAGACCGTGCGCTCGGTCGGCTACCGGTTCGGTCAGCCGCGGGCGCTCGTCGGGCGCTGACCGCTCCGCGGCAACTCCTGAGCGGCCGGGGTCTCGGCTGCGCCACGCGGGAAGCAACCGCACGGACCCGGGCTGCGACGAGCTGCCTTGGGGCCGCTCCGCGGCAACTCCTGAGCGGCCGGGGTCTCGGCTGCGCCACGCGGGAAGCAACCGCTCAGACCCGGGCTGCGACGAGCCGCCTTGGGGCCGCTCAGACCGGCTGACCCTCGGCCCGCTCGTCGGCGTCCGAGCTCAGCAGCAACCCGGCCAGGCCGCTCCAGAGCGCACCGCCCAGCATCACGACGACGGGTCCGACGAGGACCAGCGCGAGCACGATCAGCACGACTCCGAGCATCGGCTCAGCCTACCGAGCCGACATCGGGACGGTAGACCCACGCTTCGATCTCGACCTGAGCACCGAGCGGGAGCGCCGCGACCTGGACGGTGGATCGCGCCGGCTTGTGGTCGCCGAACGCCTCCGCGTAGACCGCGTTGATCGCGGCGAAGTCGCCGAGATCGGTGACGAACACCGTCGTCTTGGCCACGTCCGTGAGCGTCACACCGCAGTCGCCGAGGACGGCGGTGATGTTGGCGAGGACCTGGCGGCACTGTGCGCTCGCGTCGCCATCGACGATCCCGCCGCTCGCCGGGTCGAGGGGGACCTGGCCCGCGAGCACGAGCCAGTCGCCGGCCTGCACCGCGGCGGAGTACGGGCCCGCCACCGGCGGCGCGCTCGGGGTCGCAACGGGTCGTGGACCTGCGCTCATCCCTCCCGCTCCGCCGCTCGGGGTCGCTCCAGTCACCGCCGGAGCATACGGGCGGTGGAGGTGTCCCGGGCGGGGAAGGCCGCGGGTCGGGTGCCATCGATCCGCGCCAGCGCGTTCCAAGCCGAGGCGGCCACCGCGGTGAAGACCGCGTCGGCGGCGCGGGCGCGTGGCGGCCCGGGGTCGTCGACGACCGTCACGTCGATCGGCGGGGTGTCCTTGGCCCGGATCACGCCGAACGACCGGATGGTGAGGTCCTGCACCTCGCCGGTCTCGCGGTCCACCGCCAGGCCCTCGGTCAGTACCCAGCCCAGCGCCATGTGCGCGGCACCGATCGCGTACGACCGGAGCACCGTCTCGTCGAGCGGATCCCCGGCCGCGACGCGCACTGCGACGCCTTCGAGCGCACCGGTCGTCGGGTCGAGCACGACCCGGGCGCCGGCCACGGCTCCGCCGCCGGGCTCCGCGACGGTGTTGTCGAGCAGGACCGCCTCGGCGCGCGGATCGGCGACGTGCCCGTGCCGGTCGAAGCCGGCCGCATCGAGCGCGCCCTCCATCAGGACCGCGAGCTCCGCGAACCCCGACGCGCGCACGGACGGCGAAGTCGCGGGACCCGGCACCGCGGCCGCGTCGAGGTCCGTGACGAGCTCGAACCCTGCATAGGGCGGCGGTTCCGGCATCGGGAGGACGTCGGTGTTGGCGAACGTCCCGTGCACCTCCAGGACCCCGCCGCGCAGGACCGCGGCCCCGGCGAACGGCGCGCGCTTCGGACCGAGCCGGACGACGTCCTCGCGCAAGAACACCACGCGGACCGGGCGCCCGAACCGGTCGGCGAGCTCGCGCGCCGCCGGGCCGACCGGGGACTCGGCCTTGCCCCCGAACGCGCCGCCGTTGGCGAGCGGGCTCGCGGGCGCGCCGCCGGGCTCGCACCACGACGCGTCGGGCTCCAGATAGGCGGGCTCCACCCAGCTCGTCGCGAGCCGGACCCCACCCTCGGGGAGCGGCGGGAGCGCGAGCGGCGGTCGGGCATCCGCGGTGGTCCGGCGACCCTGGACCTTCGCCGCGAGATCACGCGCCTCGAGCAGCGAGTCCGCGACCACCCACACGATCCCGGCCGCCTCGGTGCCGGCCGCATCGCTGCTCGCCGGGCGCGGTACCGCGACGAGTGCGTCGCGCGGTGCGGTGTCGTCGGCGAAGCCGCCGCGGCCCAGAGCAATCGTGGTGCCGACCCGTTGCGGCACACCGCCCTCCAGGGTGGCCCGCGTCGCCGCACCCTCCCCCGGTTCTGCCGCGCGACCGACGGCGTCGGGCGCACCGACGGCGCGGACGGCGTCGACGACCGTGCGCCACCCGGTGCACCGGCAGAGATGCGCGGCCAACGCGCGGTCGACCGCCGTCTCGGTGATCGGCCCCTTCGCCCGCAACGCGGCCGCCCGGACGATGATGCCGGGGGTGCAGAAGCCGCACTGCGAGCCGGCCGACGCGACGAAGGCCGCGGCGATCGCGTCGCGCTCGGCCGGATCGAGCCCGTCGATCGTGGTGACCTCGCGGCCGTCGATCCTCGCCGCGGGAGTGACGCAGGCCACGCGCGGGGCGCCGTCAACGAGGACGGTGCAGCATCCGCACTGGCCCTGGGGCGCGCATCCGTCCTTCACGCCGGTCACGCCGAGCCGCTCGCGCAGCACCGAGAGCAACGTCTCGGCGGGCGCGATGTCGACCTCGACCTGCGCACCGTCGCACACGAACCGCACCCGACCGGACATCAGGACCTCCGACGCGGGAGGATAGAGGCATGCCTGCTCACGACATGAGCCGTCGCGCGTTCATGGCGCTCGGCGGAGGTGCACTCCTGCTCGCCGCGTGCGGCGGCTCCTCGTCGAGCCCGAAGGGCGCGAGCGGGTCGGGCAGCTCCGGCCCGAGCGGGCTCAGCGCGTTCCGCATGGAGATCGAACCGTACGTCTCGCCGACCCCGCAGCGGTTCGCGTTCATCCTGATCAACAACAAGAACCAGGCGTACGCCAGCGGCCCGAAGGCGTCACTGTCGATCGCGCCGCCCGGAGGCCACCACGGCGCGCCGATGCCGGCGACGTTGCACACCGACGGCCTGCCCGCGGGTCGGGGTGTATACGTCGTCGAGCCGACGCTCACCACGCCGGGAAACTGGCGCGGCAAGGTCTCGATCGAGGGCCACCCCGACGCCGAGCTCGCGTTCCCGGTGAGCGCCAACCCCGACACGCCGACGGTCGGCTCGATGGCGCGCGTCCTCGCGACACCCACGACCGCCGCGCCGCTCGGCACGAACCCGCTCTGCACGCGCACCGACGCGCAGAACAACCCCGCGCCGTGCTCCTTCCACCAGACCTCACTGGACCAGGTGGCGGGCAAGGGCACGCCCGTCGTCGTCATGTTCGCGACGCCGGCCCGCTGCCAGAGCCGCTACTGCGGCCCAGTGCTCGACCAGCTGATCGCGTCTGCGCCGCAGTACGCGGGTCGCATCACGCCGATCCACGTCGAGATCTACAAGGATCTGCGGAGCAACGACCTCGTCACCGCGACCGACGCGTGGCTCGGCGCGAGCGGCGAGCCGTGGATCTTCGCGATGGACGGCACCAGCAGGATCACCGGCCGGCTGAGCGGCGCGTTCGCGACCGACGAGATCCGCGCGCTGTTGGACAAGACCGTCGCCTGACCTCACCGCCTATGGGCGGGTGGCCTGCACGACGGTGTTCGTGAACGAGACGAGCACGCGCCCGTCCTCGTCGAGTGACGGGGAGAACCCGGTCGCCGGACCGCCGTCGAGCTCGGCGCGCAACGCGTCGAGCACCACTTCGTCGTCGGACTGCTCCGTCAGGATCAACTCGATCGGCAGGACGAGCGGATCGCCGGTCCGCGCGTCGTGCAGCGGGCCGACGGCTTGCTCCACCAGGTCGGCCAGCTCGGCCTCCAGCAGCACCCGGACATGGCTCGGGTCGATCCGGCGGTGGAGCGCGTCGTAGGTCTCGCGCGCGTCCGCGTCCAGCACGACGAGGTCGGCCACGGCGACACGACCGCCCGGACGGGTGACTCGCGCCATCTCCGCGACCACGACCGTGGGGTCGGCGAAGTGGTGCACCGCGGTCCGACAGAACACGAGGTCGAACGACGCGTCGACGAACGGCAGCGACGTGGCGTCGCCCTCCTGGAACAGGACGTTGGCGAGCCCGGCTTCCTCCATCCGGCGCGCGCCGAGTGCGAGCAGCTCGGGCGTCAGGTCGACACCGACCACCTGCCGGACGTGCGGCGCAACCTGCTCGGCCGCGTGTCCGGCCCCGCAGGCCACGTCGAGGACGACCATCGTGGCGTCGAGAGGCTCCAGCCAGGTCCGCGTCGATCGGGCCCGGCGCGCGAACGGTGAGGTGGGCCCCGAGAACAGCGGGACCTGGCCTCGGAACGAGGTCCGGATGACGTCGTCGTGCCGGGGTGCGGTCATGTCCCTATGACTACGCTCTTCGGCCGTGGCCGTCTCTGCACGCCCGGTCAAAGATCTGCCCACTGCGGCCAACGCCCTCGCGGTGGACATGCGGAGCGGGACGCCGGTGCGGGCCGGGACCTTCGCCTACGACGGCGTGGACTTCGTCACGAACTGGCACACCCACGACCTCCACCAGGTCGAGTACGCGTTCGAGGGCGTCGTCGAGGTCGAGACCGCGAACGCGCACTACCTCCTGCCACCCCAGCAGGCGGTGTGGATCCCGGCCGGCGTCGTGCATCGCACCACGCTGAGATCGGTGCGCAGCGTCTCGGTGTTCTTCGACCCCGCGATGGTGGAGAGCCGCGACGAGCGGGCCCGGGTCCTCGCGGCGGCGCCCGTGATCCGGGAGATGATCGTCTACGCGGCGCGTTGGTCGATCACGCGGCGCGAGAGCGATGCCGCCGCCGACGCGTTCTTCGAGGCGCTCTCGCACCTCGTGGCGGAGTGGCTCGACCACGAGACGCCGCTGTGCCTGCCGACCAGCAGCGACCCGCTGATCGCCGCGGTGATGGCGTACACCGGCGAGCACCTGGACCACGTCAACCTGCACGACGTCTGCCGCGACGTCGGCATCTCGGAGCGGACCCTGCGACGCCAGTTCTCGGCCGCCACCGGGATGACCTGGCGCCAGTACCTCCTCGAGCGGCGGCTGTTGCGGGCCATGGCCACGCTCGCCCAACCTGGTCCGACCGTGCTCGAGGTCGCGACCGCGGTCGGCTTCGACAGCGTCAGCGCGTTCACCCGCGCGTTCCGGCGCTACGCCGGCGAGACGCCGACGGCCTACCGCAGTCGGGTCACGCAGACCTGAGGTCCACGCAGACCTGAGGGTCTAGGAGAAGGACTCACCGCAGCCGCAGGTGCGCTGTGCGTTCGGGTTCGAGATGTGGAACCCGGCGCCCTGGAGGCCGTCCTTGTAGTCGAGCTCCGCACCGGCGAGGTGCTGGAACGAGGCCGGGTCGATGACGACCGTCACCCCGTCCTTCTCGTTCTTGATGTCGTCGTCGGCCCGGTCGACGTCGAAGTACATCTCGTAGCTGAACCCGGAGCACCCGCCGGGGCGCACCGCGACCCGCAGCGCGAGGTCAGGCGTGTCCTCGGCCTCGATCAGGCTCTTCACCTTCGCGGCGGCGGCGTCCGTGAGCAGGAACTGCTGGCGGGCGTCGGTCAGGCTGAGACTCGTCATCGCTGGGGCCTCCGTGGGAGATGGCTGCGCACTCAGGTTACCGCGACCACGACGTGGCACGGATCCGGCTCGTACAACGTCGAGAAGCCGACGACACTTCCCGGGGGCGCCTGCTCGACCACGCCCTCGCAGAGGCCGCGGTGCAGGTTGCACACCAGCTCGGGGTAGGCCTCGGCCAGCTCCCGGAACGGGCAGTGGAGGAAGTCGATGCGGGCCGTGCCGTCGGGCCCGATGTCCTCGTCGGCTGCGGGCTCGAAGCCGAGCCGGGCCAGCTCGGCCGCGAGCGAGTCCAGGCACGAGCGGCTCCGGGTGCGCTTGCCCGCCTCGACGCCCCACGCCCGACCGGTCGCGGTCGCCGCCTCGGCGTCCGCGCCCATCTGCTCGGCCATCGCCGCGAGGAGCCCGGCGAGCAGCGCGTGGGCCGGCGGGTCGAACCCGAGCCCCGGCGCGCCGGCCGCGAGCGAGTAGAGGTGCTGAGGGCGGCCGACCGTGCCGCGGTGGATCGCCTCGACGTCCACCAACCCGGCCTCGCGCAGGCGCTCGAGGTGCAGCCGCACCGTGTTGGCGTGCAGGCCGAGCGCGTCGGCGAGCTCCTGGGCGGAGAGCGGGGTGGTCGACGTGGCCAGCTCGCGGTACATCGCGTACCGGGTCTCGTCGCCCAGGGCCTTCAGGACCTCGAGCTCCATGCCTTGACCGTACCGGTCCCACAGGCATATTTTCAAGACGTAGGCTGTTTTTATTCACGCCATGGACACTGAGCCGGTCGATCCCCGCGATCCCGAGGCGCCGAAGGCCTCGGCTGCGCCCTCCCCGGAGGACGTCCGGCGCATGCTCGCGGGGGTGATCGACCCCGAGCTCCACGCGAGCATCACCGATCTGGGGATGGTCGACGGGGTGCGGGTGAGCCCGGATGGGCTGGTTGTCGTCGACATCGCGCTCACGACGCTGGGCTGCCCGCTGCGGGCGGAGATCAAGAAGGAAGTGCAGTCCAAGGTGCGCGGCCTTCCCGGCGTCACGCAGGTCGACGTCCACTACCTCGAGATGACCCAGGAGCAACGCACGGCCGCGATGCAGGCGGCGCGCTGGACCGCCCGCGAGAACGCGCCCAGCACCGAGATCTCCGCGACCACGCGCGTCCTGGCGATCGCGAGCGGGAAGGGCGGCGTCGGCAAGAGCTCGGTGACCGTCAACCTCGCCGCCGCGCTCGCTGCACGCGGTCTGCGGGTCGGCGTGCTCGACGCGGACATCTGGGGCTTCAGCGTGCCGCGGATGCTCGGCGTGGACGGCCGGCTCTCCGGGGAGGACGGCAAGATCCTTCCGCACCGCCTCGACGCCCCGGGAGGCGGCCGCGTCGAAGTGGTGTCGATGGGGTTCCTCGTCGACGACGAGAGCACCGCGCTGATGTGGCGCGGGCTGATCCTCACCAAGGCGCTCGAGCAGTTCCTGACCGACGTGCGCTGGGGCGACCTCGACTACCTGCTCGTCGACATGCCGCCCGGCACCGGCGACGTGCAGATGGGTTTGGCCCGGTTGCTGCCGCAGACCGAGATGCTCGTCGTCACGACGCCCGCGCTCGCCGCGCAGAAGGTCGCGACCCGCGTCGCCGACATGGCGCGGCGCACGTACCTGAAGGTCGTGGGTGTCGTCGAGAACATGACCGAGTTCGTCGCGCCCGACGGGCAGCGGTTCGCGCTGTTCGGATCCGGTGGCGGCGCCGCGCTCGCGGCCGAGATCGGCGCACCGCTGGTGGCGTCCATCCCGCTCGCACCCGCGGTGTCCGAGGGGGGTGACGGCGGCGTCCCGGCAGCCTGGGCCGACCCCGAGAGCCCGGCCGGAGCAGCATTCCACGCCCTCGCCGCGCGCATCGTCGAGGAGCTCCTCCCGCCGGTCGAGATGGCCGGCTGCACCGCGCGCATCTTCGAGCTCGCCACCGCGAACCTCGCGGAGGTCGACGCCGCGCGCACCCGCCAGTCGTAGCATCACCCCGTCGTGTCGACCCTGACGGAATGGCTCGCCGAGCTCCCCGCGTACGTGCTGTTCCTCGGGTTCGCCGCGATCGGCATCGGGCTGACGCTGACCGCGGACCTCGTCTTCCGCCGCCGGATGCTGGACCGCACGCGCACGGAGGCGGGACGCACCGCGGCGATCATGCTCGGTGTCCTCGCCAACATCTACGCGGTCCTGATCGCGTTCGTCATCGTCCAGGGGTGGGGCAACCTGCAGCAGGCTCAGACCTACGTCGACTCCCAGGCGACGGCGATGTCCGAGATCCGCGAGAACAGCAAGGTGCTCGGGGTGCACGACGCGACGCCGATCGACATCGCGCTCAAGGAGTACGCGAGGTCGGTCGTCGAGGACGACCTCCCTTCGATGGAGTCACACGGCCGCCGGAGCCCGGCGACGACCCTGGCGCTGCAGCACCTCTACGCGACGGTGCGCCAGGTCACCCCGAGGGGGTCCGCCGAGGTGGCGTTCTACAACCAGATGGTGGACCGACTCGACACGATCGTCGTGGCGCGCCAAGCGGCGGTCACCGCGTCGGAAGGATCGTTGCCCGCCCCGCTCTACCTACTGCTGGGGTTGGGCGGTGTGATCGTCGTCGCGCTCGCGTGCGTGCTCGACAGCAAGCACCGCCAGTCGCACGTCATCATCGTCTGCTCCATCGCAGTGGTGATCGCGTTCATGCTGGCGATCGTGGTCAGCTTCGACCACCCGTTCACCGGGAGCATCAAGGTCAGCGACCGTCCGATCGTCGAGTTCCTCGAGTCGCCGACCAGCCCGTAGGGGGGCCGGGACGGCTCAGGCGAGCGCCCACGTGGACTTGGCGTCGCGCCCGACCACCTTGCCCTCGGCGCGCAGCTTCAGCAGGTGCGCGTGCACCTGCCGACCGGCCACGTCGACGAGCGGCGCCGCGAGGTCCGGGTAGAGCGAAGCCACGATCTCGCGGATCTTCGCCGGACCCGCCTTGAGGAGCTTCAGGATCTGCTTCTCGCGGGCGATCCGGTGCTGGAGGTAGTCGTCGATCCGGGCCCTGGGCTCCTCGATGACGTCGCCATGGCCCGGTGCGATCCTGGCCAGGCGCATCTTGCGCAGCCGCTCCAGCGTCGCGATGTACTTCGCCATGTCGCCGCCGGTCTTCGGGGAGACGACCGAGTACATCCCGTCGAGGATCGTGTCGCCGGTGAACAGGACCCGCTCCTCTTCCAGGAAGAAGCACAGGTGGTTGGGCGCGTGGCCGGGCGTGTGGAGCACCTCGAGCCGGAACTCGGTGCCGTCGATCGTGTCGCCCTCACCGATCGCGCGGTCGACCTTGAGGCCCAGGTCACGCTTGGTGAACGCGAGCACCTCCGCGCCGGTCGCCTTCACCAGCTTCGCGGTCGCGGGCGAGTGGTCGGGATGCGTGTGGGTGAGCAGCACCCAGCGGACCCGCTCGCGCATCGACGCACCGACGATCGCGCTCACGTGCTTCGCGTCATCCGGACCGGGATCGATCACTGCGACCTCGTCGATTCCGACCAGGTACGTGTTCGTCCCGGGACCGGTCATGTGACTCGGGTTCGCGGCGACGATGCGGCGCACGAGCGGCGACAGCGCGCTCGGCACCTCCGGCGTCATGTCCGGCATCAGGCCGCTCCGACCGCGTCGTCGGGGTCACCGGGGAGGGCGATGCGGGTCCCTCCGGAGTCGTGGACGATCCGCGGTTGCGTCGCCGGCGGGACGTCGGTCGCCCGGGAGACCGCGTCGAGCAGGTGGCGGGCGCGGCGGAACCGGCCGAGGGCCTCGAGGTTCTTCCGGGTGGGGAAGATCAGCTCGAGCTCGTCCCGGTCAGCCGCGTCCAGCGCGTCCTGGGGCCGCGTCCAGATCGACGCGACGGTCTCGCCGTCATCGTGGGCGTACGCGTGCCCATCCGGCGCGGCGGCGACGAAGAACCACGTGTCGTACCGCCGGTGCATCCCTTCCGGGGTGATCCAGTGCGAGAAGACGTCCATCGCACCGACGTCGAGCAGCAGGTCCCCGGCTTCGACGAAGTCACCGAATGCCAAGGAGCCCGCGTTCATGGCCGCGCGGGCCGGCCCGAGCCGCGGTTCCGCCGGGTCCACGAGCTCGCCGGTGGCTCCCGAGCGTGCCAGCAGGACGCCTGCTTCCTCGAACGTCTCACGGATCCCCGCGACCCAGAAGCCGAGGCCGCCGGCCGGAAGGCCGAGGTGGGCGCTCGCATCGGCATCGTCCCGATCCGGACAGCGCTGGGCGATCGCGGCGCTGCGGTCGCCCGGATCGACGGCGCCGCCGGGAAACACGTAGGCGCCACCGACCCAGTCGGCGTTGAGGTTCCGCCGGAGCATGAAGACCTCGAGGTCCGGGTCGTCGCGCACGAGCATGACGGTGGAAGCCTCTCGCGGCGTCACCATGGGCCGCGCCGCTGGTGAACCACAACGGAAGTCTACCGACCGGCCGCGCCGGGCCCTTCCGGCCGGTGCGCGCCCGGAGTCGGATCGCGAAGGGCTCAGCCGGCGCGCGGCGCGAGGAGCTCGCGGCGCTCGTGCTCGTTCAGCCCGCCCCAGATCCCGTGGGGTTCACGGATGTCGAGCGCGTAGTCGAGGCACGCGCGCTGGACCGGGCAGGTCGAGCAGATGAGCTTCGCCTTCGCTTCGCGCACCTCGCGCTCTTCCTTGCGCTCCGTCGCGGTGGGTGGGAAGAACAACGTCGACGCCGGACCCCGGCAGGCGGCGCGCAGCTGCCAGGTCTCGTTCACGGTCTGGATGCCCACGGTGGGCCCTCCTCGGGCTCGGCCGCCCCTCTCCACGGGCGAACCTACTCTCGGACCGGGGCACCGACAAGAGTGAGTTTGCGCAGGTCAGCGCCAAGTTTCGCCCGTCTCGGGACCCAACGCCCGACCGGTCAGGACCGGCGCGCTAGCGGCAGGCTTCGGGCACCGAGGTCGCGCCGAGGGTCGCGACCGCGCAGTACGCGCGGCGGGTGACCAGCCAGCGACTCCCAGTCCGGACCGCCCCGCCGGGCAGATGGTCGAGCGCCACCGCATCGCCGAGAAGGATGGAGTAGACGACGTCGACGTGGTTCGCGTCCACCCCGCGCATCGAGTCGATGCGCACCCGGACCTGGTCCGCCAGGGGCTTGATCGCCGGGTCCTCGTACCGGGCGACGAATGAATCGCGCAGCTCGTCGGCATCCTGCAGCGCGGACAGGCGCCCTTCGATGCTGGTGCCCGCGCCGCCGTTGAAGACGGTCTGGTACGACCTCGTGACCGCGCGCCGCGTCGCCGCACCGATCGCCGAGGCTCGCGTCGTCGTCGTGGTGGATCGGGACTTCAAGGGTCGGGCCGCGGCCAGATCGGCGGCGGACGTGATGCACGAGATCTTCGCCTGCACCCCGGTGTGGTCGGACGCGAACACCAGACCGTCGAGCGGGACCGATGCCGGTGCCGCCGCGAAGAGCCCGGTCGGCGACACGACCCGGCAGCGGCGCTTCGTCGCCAGGAAGACGTAGTCGATGCGCTCGGCCTGCCGCGCGCTCGGGTTCGTCAGGTCCGAGAGGTCCTTGTCCTCGCGACCGCTGGTGCATCCGGTGCCGGTCGCCGGGTTGCAGGGCGCGTTCCCGGCCGCGACGTAGGTGTCGACGTCGCCGTGGGCCTCGATCGCCGCGATGGTCGGATCGCCCGGCACCGCGTTGAGGTCACCCGTGAGCACGCCGACCGTGCGCGGTGAGCGCCGCGAGTCGAGAAGGGCAGCTGCCTCGCGGCCCTGGCAGGTCTTCAGCGAGTCGTCGGACCGACAAGGTGGGCCGCACGTGGCGGCATCGCACGGGCGGTCGTCGCTCCCGCTCGCGAGATGGGTCGCGACCACATCGAGCGCTCCGAGCGGCGCCTTGACCCGGACGGCGAGCGCGTCGCGCAGCGGACCCGCGAGCCGCACCCGCTCGTGACCGAGCACGGACAGGGTGGTGAGCACGACCTCACGGTCACTCGACGGATCGCCGAGACCGACGATCCGGTACCGCCCCCCGCACAGCCGTGGGGCGCCGTCGCTCGACGCCCGCACCGCGCGCTTCAGGAAGCGGTCCATCAGCGGATCGGACTCCTCGACCGACACCACCTGCGGGCACCCCGCCTCCCGGAGTTGGCGAGCGAACAGCGCGACCCGCTTCGCGAGCTTGCAGCGATGCGTGTCCGGCGCGCAGGCCAGCCCGTGGAGGAGGTTCTGGGCGACGACGGTCACGGTTGCGCGCTCGGGCGACGTCGATCCGTTGGTGCTGAGCATGCTGCTCCCGCGGCCGCAGGCGGTCAGCGCGCCCGCGAGCAGCAGCACCGACAGCGCGACCGCACTTGCCCCCCGTCGCACGACCCGACGGTACCCGCCGCGGCCGCAGGGTGCTCACCCCTCGTCGGGGTCCGAGTCCACGTCGCCCGGGGTCCGCTTCGGCCGCCGGTCGCGGTAGTCGCGTGCGCCACCCGACTCCGGCTCGACCTCGAGCACGAGCCCGTCGACCTCGATCACCCGGACCCGGTCCCCGCCGCGGATCGGGGTGGCGCGGTTCGTTCGGGCACGCCACCGGGCCCCGCGCACGACCACGACCCCGTCGGGCGCGACGTCGACCGCGGCCTCACCGAGCTCGCCGATCAGGCCTTCGCGTCCGATCGTCGGCGTCGAGAAGCGGGACCGGACCGCGACGGGCATCGCGCCGACCATGAACGCGATCGTCCCGAGGATGACGATCAGCAGCACCCACCAATGGACGTCGAGGCGCGACGAGCCGCCGAAGAGGAACAACGAGCCGATCACGAGCAGCACCGTCGCGATCGCGGTCCACGCCAACGGCCGGCCGGCCTGCACGTCGACCGCGTACCCGATCATGGCGATGAGGATCAGTCCCAACGCCCACCAGTGCACCGGGAGGTGGGAGAAACCGACGAACGCGCCGATCAGCCCGAGCGCGCCGGCGCCGCCGGCGAGCCCGACGCTGATCGTGAAGAACTCGAACACGATCAGCGCCAGCCCGACGACGAGCAGCAGGTAGGCGATCGAGGAGCTGGTCAGCGTGTGGACCGCCTGACCTGCGAGGTCGAGCTTGCGGAACCGGATGACCTGGTTGGGCTGGCGCCGCCGGTCGCGCCCGACGCCGACCACCTTGGCGGTCGAGAGCTTCACCGCACCGCTCGCGGTGTGCACGGTGGTGCCGTCGAGGTTGACGATGAAGTCTCCGAGCGTCGGACAGCCGGGGACCGACGGGCAGACGCGGTTGGTCGCGCCCAGTCGAACCGCTTCGCTGGGTGACAGCGCACGGCGCGCCATCCTCTTTCCCCCGCGGCGCTCCGCCGGTTCGCGGCGTTGAGCGCGCCCATCTGACGTGCGAGCGCGTTCGCGTCGGTCGAGCCGGGTTCGTCGAGGCGCAACGGCACCCCGGGCCCGACCGTCGACCCGTTGGACACGCCCGCGACGGGCGCGGCGCTGACGAGCGCGGCGGCGATCCCCTTCGCCTTGCCCCCTGACGGGCCGACCCAGATCGCGATCGGGACCTGTGAGGTCCGGATGGCGCGGACCAACGGCTCGGGGTTCACGTCGATGGCACCGCTCGACGCGAGGTTGATCACCAGCAGTGAGGTAGGGGTGTGGTTCGCGTCACGGATGGAGTCCCGGATCAGTGCCGCGTTCGGCGGGTCGACGAGCCCGTCGACCTGGATCACCGCGATGCCCGCCGCGAGCCGGACCGTTGTGCGCGCGGCTGCGCCCCAGCGGTCGCGCTCGGCAGCAACGTGATCGCCGCGAGCACGCAACCCACGACCGCCAACGCCGCACGACGCGCGCCTCGCCCGTAGGTGCGCCCGGAGCAACCGAGCTGGTTGAGACGACGCATCGAGGCTCCCGTAGCATCGGGGCGATGGAGCTTGCGCAGTTCTGCTCCACCTCCCGGGTGATCATCGTGGCGGGCAAGGGTGGCGTGGGCAAGACGACGGTGACCGCGACGCTCGCCGTCGCGGCCGCCCGCACGGGCATGAGCGTGCTGATCGTGGAGGTCGAGGGCAAATCGGGGCTCGCCGCGGCGTTCGACAGCCCGGCGCTCGACTACGAGGAGTGCGAGCTCGCCCCGAACGTCCGGGGCCGCACCCTCACGCCGGACGCGGCGCTGGTCGACTGGCTCCAGAACAACGGGCTCAAGCGGGTCTCGAAGCGGCTCGTGCAGACCGGCGCGCTCGACGTGGTCGCCACCGCGGTGCCGGGGATGAAGGACATCCTGGTGCTCGGCAAGGTCAAGAGCCTCGACGTGCGGGGCGCCGCGGACCTCATCATCGTCGACGCGCCCGCCGCGGGCCACGCGATCACCTTCCTCACCTCGGCCCAGGGGTTGCTGGACGCGGTGAGCGTCGGACCGGTACGAAGGCAGGCCACCGACGTGGTCGAGCTGCTGAGCGACCCGGACCGGTGCCGGGTCCTGCTCGTGACGATCCCCGAGGAGACGCCGGTCAGTGAGCTCGTCGACACCGCCTTCGCGATCGAGGACAAGACGGGAGTCAGCCTCGGGCCGGTCGTGGTCAACGGCTGCTACGACGACCTCGATCTCGTCCCTGCGAACGCCGCGTCCGACGAGCGCGCGAGCCCGGACGCGACGACCGCGGCGGGGATCCAGCGCGACGCGGAGCTGCTCGACGTGTTCGTCTCGGACCGCGAGGCCCACGACCTCGCTCGCGCGGCGGCGTTCCGGGCCGAGCGGTCGGCGATCCAACGGCACCAGGCCGACCGCCTGGCGCGTCAGCTGCCCCTCCCCCAGATCCGCTTGCCGTTCCTGTTCACCGCGGACATCGGCCGCCACGAGATCGACCGGCTGGCCGACGCGTTCACCGCCGGCGTCGGCGAGCTGTGACCACCCGCACCCTGGCCGAGGTGGTCGAGGAGGGTCACGTCGTCGTGTGCTGCGGCAGCGGCGGCGTCGGCAAGACCACGAGCGCGGCCGTGCTCGCGATGGAAGGCGCGCGACGTGGCCGGCGTGCGCTCGTCGTGACCATCGATCCGGCCAAGCGGCTGGCCAACGCCCTCGGCCTCGACGAGCTGTCGAACGAGCCCCGCGAGATCGCGAGCGACCGGTGGGACCCGAAGGGCGAGCGGACGGCGGGCGGCGCTCTCTCGGCGATGATGCTCGACACCAAGTCGACCTTCGACGGGCTGGTCACCCGGTACGCGTCGTCGCCCGAGCAGACGCAACGCATCCTCGACAACTCGTTCTACCGCAACATCTCTTCGGCGCTCTCGGGCACGCAGGAGTACATGGCGATGGAGAAGCTGCACGAGCTGCACGAGGAGGGCGGCTTCGACCTCATCGTCGTCGACACCCCGCCGAGCCGGCACGCGCTCGACTTCCTCGACGCGCCCCAGCGTCTCCTGCGACTGCTCGACAACCGGATCTTCCGACTGCTCATGGTCCCGACGCGCACCGGGATGCGCATCGCGGGCGCGGCAGTCCAGGCGTTCCTGCGCACCATCTCGCGCGTAGTCGGCTCCGAGGTCGTCAACGACATCGTCGCCTTCTTCCGTGCGTTCGAGGGGATGGAAGAGGGGTTCCGGGAGCGCGCCAAGAAGGTGGTCGAGCTCCTCGGCGAGCCGACGACGCGCTTCGTCCTGATCACGTCGCCCCGCCGGGATGCGGTCGAGGAGGCGCGCTTCTTCGCGGAGAAGATCGGCGATCACGACCTCGCGGTCGACGCGCTGATCGTGAACCGAGTCCACCCCCGCTTCGGCACCGAGCACTCGTCCGGCCTGCGGGCCCGGGCCGCATCGCTCGGCGAGCTGCGCCCGGGCAGCAAGGAGGGAGCGGCCGCGCGCGACCGGCTCGCGGCGCGCTACGACAACCTGGCCGACTTCAACGAGATCGCGGAGCGCGAGCGGAGCCACCTCGAGACCGTGCGGGTCCGGGTGGGATCGGCCGCCGTCGCGTTCGTGCCGTACCTCGCCCACGACGTCTACGACTTCGAGGCGCTCGCGTCGGTCGGCCGGATCCTCTTCGGCCCGGCCGGCGACCCCGACGCCGCGGACCCGCCCGCTCCCGGAGCGGACGACTAGCGTTCCCGCCCGTGCAGACCATCCTCGTCGCCGCCGAAGCCTCGTGGATCCGGGATCAGGTCCAGGTCGCGTTCGTGGAGCCCGGCCAGCGGGTCGTCGAGGTGCGGCGGGGCCAGGACGTGCGCGCCGCGGTGAGCGAGTACGAGCCCGACGTCGTCATCCTCGACATGCAGATCGGCAACATGGGCGGCATCGCGGTGGCCCTCGACATGCGCCTCGAGCAGGGCGAGGACCGCATGCCCGATGCCCCGATCCTGCTGCTCCTCGACCGGGAGGCGGACCGGTTCCTGGGCACGCGCGCCGACGTGGACACCATGCTCGTCAAGCCGATCGACGCGGGCCGGCTCCGGCGTGCGGTGAAGGACCTCCTGCGTCCGGTCGCGGTCGTCGCGACACCGGCACCCGCGGAGGCCACCGACGCCGACGGCAGCCCCGTCCCGGCCGATCTCGCCCCGGAGTCCTAGACCCCCTCCGACTACACTCCGTCGGCTTACGGGATGTGGCGCAGTTTGGTTAGCGCGCAGCGTTCGGGACGCTGAGGCCCCGGGTTCAAATCCCGGCATCCCGACCAGGCGCCGCCCTGCGCCGGTCCCCAGGGAAACGGGGTCGGCAGCTCGCCGCATCAGGTCGCCGGGATCGTGGCCCCGACGGGCTCCGGAGCCCGGGAGCCCACCCGTTCGAGGCTGTCGCGTTTAGACCGATTTATACCCGGGTATGTCGGTGCGGGGCGCTGGGAGCCTCAGCGGATCGGAACTCCGACATGGGCGAGGCGCTGAACCGTCCGAAGGGGGCCGGACCCGTCACGACGGCGGCCGGGCTCCTCATGACCTCCTCGTGGCTGGGCGGCGCCGCCGTCGTGCTCGCCGCGCTGACCGCCTGCACGGCGCTCGGCCTCGTGGCCGGAGAGGCGATGCTCACCCCGAAGTACTGGTTCTTCGTCCCGATCATGCTGGCCGCGGCGCGCTTCCGGTGGCGGGGCGCGCTCCTCACGTCGCTCGCGGCGACCGTGCTGGCCGGACCGGTCCTCCCCTCGACGGTCCCGATCAGCGACGCCCAGGAGCTGACGTCCTGGCTCACGCGCGGCGTCTTCTTCGTGATGATGGGCCAGGTGCTCGCCGCCCTGTTCGCGGTGGCGCTCGCCGAGACCGTGCGCCAGCGCAACGCGCTGAAGGCCGCGAAGGCGCTCTCGCTCGCACTGCTCAGGGACGAGTTCGTCGTCTGGTACCAGCCGGTCGTCGACCTCCACTCCGGGACGACCGTCGGCGCCGAGGCGCTCGTGCGCTGGAACCACCCGACCGCGGGCCTGATCGCGCCCGGCGACTTCATCGAGAGCGCGGAGGACTCGGGCATCATCATCCCGCTCGGCGCGCACGTCCTCGAGACCGCGTGCCGCCAGCTCGCGCTGTGGCGCGAGTCGACGTTGCGCTACGCCGAGACCTTCAAGCTCGCGATCAACATCTCCACCGTGCAGCTCTCGACCCCGGACCTCGTCGGTCAGCTCGAGGAGCTCCTGCACGACACCGGGATCCCGGCCGGCTGGCTGTGCCTCGAGATCACCGAGACGGCGGCGATCGCGGACCTCGACCACATCGCGCGCAAGGTGGAGCAGATCCGGGCGCTCGGCGTGCAGATCGCGATCGACGACTTCGGGATCGGGCACAACTCGTTGCAGCACCTGTCGCGCCTGCCCGTCGACGTGGTGAAGATCGACCAGAGCTTCGTGGCCGCGCTCGACTGGCAACCCGGTTGGCGCGGCATGGCCGCCGCGGTCATCGCGCTGGCCCGCACGCTGGGCATGCGCACCGTCGCCGAAGGAGTCGAGACCGCGGAGCAGGCCGCGCGCCTCCGTGACCTCGGCGCGGACCTCGCCCAGGGCTACTGGTACGGCAAGGCCCAACCCGCGTCGGCCTTCACCCCGCTCCTCGAGCGCCAGCGCGAGCTGCTGCCGATGGTCCGGACGCTGCGCGTCGTGAACAGCGACGCCCCGATCCGGTTCTGAACCGCGAGGTCAGCGCGCGAGCAGGAGCTCGGCCATCTGCACCGCGTTCAGCGCGGCGCCCTTGCGCAGGTTGTCGCCGGTGACCCAGAGGTCGAGGGTGTTCGCCCGGGACGGGTCTTCGCGCAACCGACCGACGAGGACGGGGTCGATCCCCGCACCCTCGAGCGGGGTCGGCGCGCCATCGCCGCCGTCCACGAGCACCACCCCGGGCGCCGACGACAGCAGCTCGACGGCGCGCGCCTTCGTCATCGGATCCCGGAACTCGACGTTCGCGCTCATCGCGTGCCCGACGTACACCGGGACCCGCACGCAGGTGCCGGTGACGCGCATCGCGTCGTCGTGGAGGATCTTGCGACTCTCGTGGACGAGCTTCCACTCCTCGGACGTGTAGCCGGCGTCCTTCACCGAGCCGGCCAGTGGGATCACGTTCCCGGCGATGGGCTTGGACCAGACCGCGCCCGGTGCGAGCAGGCCGTCCACGGTCGCGGCGCGCCGCAGCTGATCGGTCGCACCGTCGAGCTTGGCCCACTGGCCCTCGAGCTCCTCGATCCCGACCACTCCGGCGCCCGACACCGACTGGTACGTGGAGACCACGAGCCGCTCGATGCCCGCGGCGTGGTGCAGCGGCCCGAGCGCGGTCACCAGGACCATCGTGGTGCAGTTCGGGCAGGACGCGATCCCCTTCGGGAGGTCGCGCAGGTCCTCCGGGTTCACCTCGGCGACGACGAGCGGGACATCCGGGTCCATCCGGAACGCGGCCGAGTTGTCGATGACCTGCGCGCCCGCGGCGGCCGCGACCGGCGCCCATTCGAGCGCGATCGGGTCGTCGACGTCGACGATCACGAGGTCGAGCCCGTCGAAGCAGCCCGGCGCCAGCACCTCACAGGTCACCTCGCCGCCCGCGAAGGGGAGGCGGCGACCCTCGGAGCGGGCGGACGCGAACACACGCAGCCCGTCGAGCGGGAACGACCGCTGCTCGAGCAGCGCCAGCATCTCCTGGCCGACGAGACCTGTCGCGCCGATGACGCCGACGTTCGTGGTCATCGTTCCCACTCCGCCGCTCGGGGCCGCTCCGACCTCCACACCGCTCGTCGGGTCACTCCGGGCTCCGCACTTCGTGCCCGCTCCGCCGCTCCGCTCGAGCCGTGCCCGCTCAGGCTCATCACGCGTGCTCGAGCTCGAAGGCGGCGTGGAGGGCACGCACCGCGGCTTCGACGTCCGACTCCTGCACCACACAGGAGATGCGGATCGACGACGTGCTGATCATCTCGATGTTCACCCCTTCGTTCGAGAGGACCTCGAACATCTTGGCGGCGACGCCCGGGTTCGTCTTCATCCCCGCCCCGACCAGCGTGACCCGGGCGACCCCGGCGTCGTGGGTGACCCCGCTCGCCTCGATCTCCGCCGCGACCTTCTCCATGACCCTGAGCCCCCGGTGCAGGTCGTCGCGCGGGACCGTGAACGAGATGTCGGTGTGTCCGGCCGTCGACACGTTCTGCACGATCATGTCGACGTTCACCGACTCGTCGGCGAGCGCGCGGAACAGCGACGCGGCCACGCCGGGACGGTCGGCCACCTGCGAGATGGTGATCTTGGCCTCGGACGTGTCGTGGGTGACACCGGAGATGATCGCTTCTTCCATCGTGGGGTCCTCCTCGACCACCCAGGTCCCGGGCTCCCAGGTGAAGCTCGAGCGCACGTGGACGGGAACGTTGTAGTTGCGGGCGAACTCGACCGAGCGCAGCGCGAGCACCTTGCCGCCGGTCGCCGCCATCTCGAGCATCTCGTTGAACGAGACCCGGGCGAGCTTGCGCGCCTCGGGGACGACGCGCGGGTCGGCGGTGAACACGCCGGACACGTCGGTGTAGATCTCGCAGACCTCGGCGCCGAGGGTGGCCGCCAGCGCCACCGCAGTCGTGTCGGACCCGCCCCGGCCGAGCGTCGTGATGTCCCGGGCGGTCGAGATGCCCTGGAACCCGGCGACGACGGCGACCGCGTCGGCGGCGATCGTCTCGCGGATCCGGTCGCCCTTGACCTCGAGGATCTTGGCCTTGCCGTGGACCGTGTCGGTGACGATCCCCGCCTGGGAGCCGGTGAAGCTCACCGCGTGGACGCCCTGGTCCATGATCGCCATGCAGAGCAGGGCCATCGAGATCCGCTCGCCCGCGGTCAGCAGCATGTCGAGCTCGCGCCCATGGGGGGCCTGGGCCACGTCGTGGGCGAGCCGGACCAGGTCGTCGGTGGTCTTCCCCATGGCCGAGACGACCACGACGACCTGGTTCCCCTGGCGGTGGGTGCGGACGATGTGCTCCGCGACCGCGCGGATGCGGTCGGGATCCGCGACCGAGGTCCCGCCGAACTTCTGGATGACGACTGGCACGCAACAAGGCTAGGCGCGCCCCGGCGCGCGGCTCGCAGCCATAACGCCCGGCGTCTCTGCCACAATGCCCTGTCCGGAATTGGGGGGAGTGGTCAGAATGCGGCGTGTGCAGCTGGCGGCGCTGGGTCTCGCGGTCGTCATCGGACTCGGGGTCCTGCCGACCTCCGCCGGCGCGGCAACGGGCCGCGAGGCGGCCCCGGTCGCGTTCACGGTCCGCGGCAGCGTCCACCAGGTCGACGTCATCGGCGCGCCCGCGGCGACCGGCGTCGAGCTGAGGCGGCGGGGTCACGTCCTCCAGTCGGCCACGACCGACGACCTCGGGGGCTCCCTGTTCCGCAACGTCGACGCGGGTGACGGCTACACCGTGGCATTGCGCACGCCCGAGCACCCGGTCTCCGCCCCGGTGCAGGTCCTCTCGGCCGACCAGAACCCGCCCGCGTCCTGGTACGCGGGTCAGAAGCTCGCGGTCGGCAACCTCACTCCGACGAGCGGCTACGGCTACCTGACGACCCGCGACGGGACGACGCTGTCGGTCCAGGTCGTGTTGCCGGGTCCGCCGGACAAGGGCCCGTACCCGAGCGTCGTCGAGTACTCGGGCTACGACCCGTCGAGCCCGACCACGTCGCAGCCGCAGTACAAGCTGCTCGCACCCCTGCTCGGCATGGCCTGGGTCGGTGTGAACATCCGCGGCACCGGTTGCTCGGGTGGTGCCTACAACTTCTTCGAGAACCTGCAGTCGCTCGACGGCTACGACGCGATCGAGACCGTCGCCGCGCAGCCCTGGTCGACCGGCCGCGTCGGTATGGTCGGCATCTCCTTTGCCGGGATCAGCCAGCTCTTCGTCGCCCGATCGCGGCCGCCGCACCTGGCCGGGATCACGCCCCTCTCGGTGATCGACGACACCTGGCGCGGGACGCTCTTCCCCGGCGGGATCTACAACGACGGCTTCGCGAAGGGCTGGGCCCAGGAGCGCCTCGACCAGAACAAGTGGCCCAACCCGAACGCGCCGGGCTGGGTGAAGACCCGCATCGCCGGCGGCGACACCGAGTGCGCGGACAACATGCTGCTGCGCGGTCAGAACGTCGACCTCCAGCAGCAGACCGAACGGCACCCGTACGTGTCCGCGCTCGATCCCGAGTTCCGGTACGACTTCCCGAACGGCGCGGACTCGCTCGCCCCCGAGGCGTTCGTGAAGGACATCACCGCGCCGGTGTTCATCGCCGGGGCCTGGCAGGACGAGCAGACCGGCGGACACTGGGCCGACATGCTCAACCGCTTCGCCCCGACCACCAAGGTGCGCGCCGTCGGGCAGAACGGGGTCCACACCGAGTCGCTCGACCCGTCGGTGCTGGCGGAGATGGTCGAGTTCCTCGACTTCTACGTCGCGCAGAAGGTCCCGACGATCCCCGCGAGCGTGCGGGCGACCGCGCCGGCGATCTGGGCGTCGATCACCGGCGTCCCCGGGCTCACGATCCCGCCGGACCGGTTCTCCCCGTCGACCGACTTCGCGACCGCGCTCCACCAGTTCGAGTCGGATCCGCCGGTGCGCATCAACTGGGAGGTCGGCAACGCGCCCGGCGTCGTGGCCGGAGCGCCGGTCCCGAGCGCCGAGACGCGGTACCCCTCGTGGCCGATCCCCGGCGTCACCCCGACGTCGTGGTACCTGCTGGCCGGTGGAGGCCTCGGAACCCAACCGGCGCGGGGGCGCGACGCCGGGCGTGCGGACCGCTACCAGGGTGACCCCTCCGCGCGTCCTCGCACGAGCTACACCGGGTCGGGCGACGGCATCTGGGCCGCGAACCCCGCGTACAGCTGGACCCCGGTCGTCGACGGGAAGTCGCTCTCCTACCTGTCGAGCCCCCTGGCCCGGACCGTCTCGATGGCGGGCACCGGATCGGTCGACCTCTGGGTGAGGGCCAACCGCAGCGACGCTGACGTCCAGGTCACCTTGAGCGAGGTCCGGCCCGACGGTACCGAGCGCTACGTGCAGAACGGGTGGCTGCGGCTGAGCCACCGCAAGCTCGACCGGACTCGCTCGACGGTGCTCGACCCGATCCACACCGACCTGCAGGCCGACGCCCGCCGCGTGCCCCAGCACCGCTTCGTGAAGGCCCGGGTGCAGATCTTCCCGTTCGCCTACTCGTTCCGGGCGGGCAGCCGGCTCCGGGTCACCGTCGAGGCGCCCGGCGGCGACCGGCCTCTCTGGACGTTCGACACCCCCACCGGGGACCAGGCGGCCGCGGTCTCGATCGCGCACGACCGGAGCCATCCGTCGAAGGTCGTCCTGCCGGTCCTGCCGGTGAACCCGACCCTGCCCGCAGCCCCGGCGCCGTGCCCGTCGCTGCGAGCCGAACCGTGCCGCACCTACGTCGCGCCCGCGGCTGCTGCCGGGCAGTGACCGCGTCCTAGACTCCGCCCTCGTGTCCAAGGCAGACAAGCGCGAACGGCAACGTCAGAACCGCGAGCTCGCACGGCAGGAGCGCGAGCGATTGATGAAGCGGGACCGCAGGATGCGCAGTGCGCGCGGCCTGCTGTTCGTGCTCGTCCCGGTCATCGCGGTCATCGTGATCTACTCGCTGGTGAAGAGCGACGACTCCTCGAGCGCGGCGACCAAGCAGAACGGGTGCACCAAGGTGACGTCGTCGAAGCTGCCGACGAAGGACACGTCGCAGAAGGCGCCGGCGATGACCATCGACCCCAACAAGACGTACACGGCGAAGATCGCGACGAGCTGCGGGACGATGACCATCGCTCTCGACGCCAAGACCGCGCCCGTCGCCACGAACAACTTCGTGTCGCTCGCGAAGGACGGCTTCTACGACGGGCTGCCGTTCCACCGCGTGGCCAAGGACTTCGTGATCCAGGGCGGTGACCCGAAGGGGGATGGCTCCGGCGGCCCCGGGTACACCGTGAAGGGCGAGGTTCCCACCGACCACTACCCGGTCGGGGCGCTCGCCGCGGCGAAGTCCGGTGGTGCCCCCGCCGGCGACTTCGGCTCGCAGTTCTTCATCGTCACGGGTTCTCAGGGAGCCACCCTGCCGAACGACTACGCGCGCTTCGGCAACGTCTCGAGCGGCATCAGCGTCGCGAAGAAGATCGACTCGTTCGCCCCTTCGAGCGGCGACGGCGCGCCGACCCAGAAGGTGCTGATCGACAAGATCACGATCTCCGAGTCGTAGACGCCCCGGGGCTAGGGAAGATCGATGCCGGTCGACCCGCTCGCGAGGTTCGTCGGCTCCGCCCCGGCATAGAGCGTCACCGTGCCGGCTCCGGCGACCGACCAGCTCGGCCCGGGCCGGCGCAGGAGCGCGGTCTCCTCGTCGATGCCGACGAGGACCGCGGCGGCGGGCAGGAGATCGATCGAGCGCTCGCGCAGGTGGTCGGCCGCGCTGCCGTGGTACGGGAACACCGCGACGCCCTCCACCACACCGAGACCAACGGTGTACGCGCCCCCACGCGGGTCGACCATCGGGTCGCAGAGCACCGTCGCACCGGCGCCCGACGCCGCGAGGACCGAGCCGCTCCGGTACGCGGCGAGCAGTGCCGCGAAGAGGCTGGACCCCTTGAGCACCGACCGGAGGTGCAGGGGCGACCCGTCGGCGATGTAGACGAAGCGCGCGTCACGCACCGTCTCGGCGATCTCCGCGCTCTCCGCCTCCGTGCGGTGCAGCACCGGGAGCTCACGGACCTTCGCACCGAGCTTGGCGAAGTGCGCGCTCGCGGCGTCGACGACCCGGTCCGGGTGCTCGTAGGCCGCGGCGGTCGGCAGGACCAGCACCTCGGAGCCGCCGCTCGCCTCCAGCAGGGTCGCGTCCAGGTCACGCGTCCCGTCGCGCCACTCGCCCCCGCCGACGAGCGCGAGGGTGCCGGCAACGTCGGTCCCCGAGGAGGTCATCGCCGGGCACCTTATCCAGCGGTTCGCGGGACCGGCTCGCCTGGCGACCCGTCCTTACCGGCCGGTAACCTCTCCGGTTCCACGTCGGCTGCAGGGGGAAGTCCACGATGAGCGTCAAGCGCTTGGGAATCGTCGGTTCCGGGATCATGGGTTCGGGGATCGCAGAGGTCGCCGCGAAGGCGGGCATCGAGGTCGTCCTCCGGAGCCGGTCGCAGACCACGGCCGACGCCATGGTCGCCGGCCTCGAGAAGTCCCTGGCCAAGCAGGTCGAGCGGGGCAAGCTCGAAGCCGCCGACCGCGACGCGGTGCTCACCCGGGTGCGCGCCGTGAGCGACCTGGAGGAGCTCGCCGACTGCGACCTGGTGCTCGAGTCGATCGTCGAGGACCTCGCGACGAAGAAGCACCTGTTCAGCGAGCTCGACCGCATCGTGGTGGAGGGTGCGGTCCTGGCGACGAACACGTCGACGCTGCCGGTCGTCGAGATGGCGATGGAGACCGGCCGACCCGAACGCGTCTGCGGCATCCACTTCTTCAACCCGGCCCCGATGATGCCGTTGGTCGAGGTCGTGCGGACGATCGCGACGAGCGACGAGACCGTTGCGACGGCCCGGGCCTTCGCCGACGCGTGCGGCAAGAACCCGGTCGAGGTCAAGGACCAGGCGGGCTTCATCGTGAACGCCCTCCTCTTCCCCTACCTCAACAACGCGGTGAAGCTGCTCGACTCCGGCGTCGCGACGCGTGAGGACATCGATGCCGCCATGCAGGGCGGCTGCAACTTCCCGATGGGCCCCCTTGCGCTGCTCGACCTCGTCGGCCTCGACACGAGCCTCGCGATCCTCGAGGCGCTCTACGCCGAGTTCAAGGACCCGAACTACGCACCCGCGCCCCTCCTGCGGCGGATGGTGAGCGCGGAACGCCTCGGCCGCAAGAGCGGCCAGGGCTTCTTCGAATACCGAAAGAGGTAATTCGGGCCGTGGCCCGGCGTTGTGGTGGTGCAGCTCGCGCGGGGACAATGGTGACGTGAGCCAACGCGACCGGCCCTGGGTCATCCGCACCTACTCCGGCCACTCGTCGGCCCAGGCGTCGAACGAGCTTTACCGCGCGAACCTCGCGAAGGGTCAGACCGGCCTGTCGGTCGCGTTCGACCTGCCGACCCAGACCGGGTACGACGCCGACCACGTGCTCGCGAGGGGCGAGGTCGGCAAGGTCGGCGTGCCCGTCCCGCACCTCGGTGAGATGCGGACCTTGTTCGACGGCATGCCTCTCGAGGACATGAACACCTCGATGACGATCAACGCGACCGCGATGTGGCTGCTCGCGCTCTACATCGCGCTCGCCGAGGAGCGGGGCGTCGATCCCCAGGTCCTCGCAGGCACGACCCAGAACGACATCGTGAAGGAGTTCCTCTCGCGCGGCACCTTCATCTTCGGTCCCGAGCCGAGCCGCCGGCTCACCGTCGACGTCATCACGCACACCGTCACGCACCTGCCCCGATGGAACCCGATCAACGTCTGCCCGTACCACCTGCAGGAGGCCGGCGCGACGCCGGTGCAGGAGCTCGCGTACGGGCTCGCGACCGCGGTCGGCGTCCTCGACGCGGTGCGCGACTCGGGCCAGGTCAGCCCCGAGGACTTCCCGCAGGTGGTCGGCCGGATCTCGTTCTTCATCGACGCGGGGATCCGCTTCGTCGAGGAGATGTGCAAGATGCGCGCCTTCACCGCGCTGTGGGACCGCATCTGCCTCGAGCGCTACGGCGTGCAGGACGAGAAGCTGCGTCGCTTCCGCTACGGCGTGCAGGTGAACTCGCTCGGCCTCACCGAGGCGCAGCCGGAGAACAACGTCCAACGGATCGCGCTCGAGATGCTCGGGGTGACGCTGTCGCGCGACGCGCGCGCCCGGGCCCTGCAGCTGCCGTGCTGGAACGAGGCGCTCGGTCTCCCCCGACCCTGGGACCAGCAGTGGTCGCTGCGCATGCAACAGGTGCTCGCGTACGAGACCGACCTCCTCGAGTACGGCGACCTGTTCGAGGGCTCGAAGGTCGTCGAGGCGAAGGTCGAGGAGCTCTCGACCGCGGCATGGGAAGAGCTGCAGTGGGTGCTCGACGGGGGCGGCGCGTTCGAGATGATCGACGAGATCAAGGGCCGGCTCGTGCAGTCCAACGCGGAGCGGATCCGCCACATCGAGTCGGGCGCGACGGTGGTCGTCGGCGTCAACTCCTTCACCGAGACCGAGACGTCTCCGCTCACCGCCGATCTCGAAGGGGAGTCGCACATCCTCGTGCTCGACCCCGCAGCCGAGGCCGAGCAGATCGCCCGGCTGGAGGAGTGGCGACGCGAGCGTGACGCCGCGGCGGTGGACGTCGCGCTCAAGCGGCTGCGCGCCGCGGCCGCGACCGACGAGAACCTGATGGCGACGACGATCGAGCTCGCCCGGGCCGGCGGCACGGTCGGCGAGTGGGCGGGGGCGCTGCGCGACGTCTTCGGCGAGTACCGCGCCCCGACCGGCGTCGGCGGCATCGCCGCGGGCGTGGCCGACGACATGCTCGCCGTGCGCACGCAGGTCCAGACCGAGGCCAGGGAGCTGGGGGGCCCGCCCCGGATCCTCGTCGGCAAGCCGGGCCTCGACGGGCACTCGAACGGCGCGGAGCAGATCGCCGTCGCGGCGCGCGACGCGGGCATGGAGGTCGTCTACCAAGGCATCCGCCTTACTCCACTCCAGATCGCGACTGCGGCGCGCGACGAGGACGTGGACGTCGTCGGCCTCTCGATCCTGTCGGGCTCGCACCTCGAGCTGGTGCCCGAGACCATCCGCCTGCTGCGGTCCATGGACGTGGACGCGCCGGTCGTGGTCGGCGGGATCATCCCCGAGGCGGACCAGGTCGTCCTGCGCGCGGCCGGCGTCTCGGGGATCTACACCCCGAAGGACTACCGATTTGCGCAGATCATGCAGGATGTCGCGGCGCTCGCGCTGGAACATCGGCGAAACCGCACAAAGCACTCCACCGCGGCGAGCGGCGAGCCGATGGATTCCCCGTGATGGACCGCCGACTCGCGTTCTCGATCGGGGCCGGGTTCGCCTCGCTGGCGATCGGCATCGCGGTCGGAGTGCTGGGGATCCCCGAGCTCGCCGTGCTCAGCGGCTTCTTCGGGCTGCTCGCGGCCATCGCCGCGACCGCGCTCGGCGCCCGGACGCGAACCACCGAGGAACAGCTCCACGAGATGAGCGTCGACCGCGCCCGGCTCCGGCGCGAGCTCGATGCCCTCGCGGCCATCTTCGCCGAGGAGGCGACCCGGAGGAGCTCGGCCGAGGAGTCCGCAGCCGAGCGCGCCGACTCGGAACCGCTGATCGATCCCGTCTCGGGCCTGCTCGAGCAGCAGTTCTTCAAGGTCATCGTCCAGCAGCGGGTCGCGGCGGCCCGCCGCCAGCTCCAGCCGGTGTCCGTGGTGATCTTCGAGCTCGATGGCGTCGGCCGCTCGGACTCCGACACCCAGCACCAGGCGCTCGGCGTCCTCGGCGCGGTCGTGCGGCGCACGTTGCGCGAGTGCGACGCCGCCTGCCGCATCGGCGACACGATGGCCGCCGCGGTGCTCGAGGACACGGCCGAGGCCGGCGCGGTCTGGGCCGCCGAGCGCGTCCGCGGCACGCTGCACAGCAGCCCGGTCGGCGACTCCCTCACGATCTCGGCGGGCATCGCCTGCTACCCGAGCCACGCGCTCGAACGCGCCCGAGCTCGTCGACCAGGCCGGCCGCGCCCTCGAGAGCGCCCGCGCCCGAGGCCGCGACCACGTGGAAATCGCCCAACCCGACTGACCCGAAGCACTCCCCCGCCCTTGTCTCCCAAGAGCGGCGAACCACGCGCGGAAGTGCACACGCAGAAGTCAGTCGCGTCTCGCAGCCCAGGGGACGAGCCGGGGTGTGGCCACCGAGCGAGTTCTGCGAGCGCCCCTCAGCTCGCAGACTGTCCGAGCGAATGGCCATGTCCCCCGATCGGCCCCGTGACAACTGGGACGACAGGAACACAGCTCACCTCACGAATACAGCTCCTCGATCTCCAGCGCATACTTCGCCGCAATCCCCCGTCGCTTCAACTTCATCGTCGGCGTCAGCTCCGGAGAGTCCGCGACCCACTCGTCGCAGAGGAGCTTCACCTTCTTCACCTGCTCGGCCTGGTTGAACGACTCCATCGCCGCCCTGACCTCGCGGTCCACCTCGGCGACGACCTCGGGGTGGTCAGCGAGCTCGGCGATGCTGGTGGCGCGGATGCCCTGACGGCTCGCCCACCCGGGCGCGACCTCGGGATCGAGGACGACGAGCGCGGCGATGAAGGGGCGGGCCTCGCCGATGACGCACGCCTGCCCGATCAGGTCCTGGGCCTTGAGCGCGGCTTCGAGGTTCGCGGGGGACACGTTCTTGCCGCCCGCGGTGATGATCAGCTCCTTCTTGCGGTCGACGATGCGCAGGTAGCCGTCCTCGTCGAACACGCCGATGTCGCCGGAGTGGAGCCAGCCGTCGGCGTCGAGCGCGTCAGCGGTCTTCTCGGGGTCGTTGAGGTACCCGCGAAAGACGTTGCCACCACGGGCGATGACCTCACCGTCCTCGGCCAGGCGCACCTCGCTGCCGGGGATCGCCGGACCGACGCTGCCGGCCTTGATCCGGAACGGCTCCCAGGTCATCGGGCCCGACGACTCGCTCATGCCGTAGATCTCGGAGATCGGCACCCCGAGCGCGCGGAAGAAGTCGAGGACCTCGACCGAGATGGGCGCGGCGCCGCTGATCGCGGCGATGCACTCGTCGAGCCCGACGATCGAACGGACCAGCGCGAGCGTGTCGCGCTCGGCGGCTTCCCACTCGGCGCGGAGGTCGTCGGGCAGCTCCTCGTCTCGGGCCCGGCAGTCCGAGACCTTGAGCCCGACGCCGAGCGCGGCCTCGAGCTGCTCCCGGCGCGCCGGGTCGGCGCCCGCGATCGCAATGATCCCCGAATGCATCTTCTCCCACACCCGCGGGACCGAAAAGAAGATCTCGGGCCGGACGTCGGTCAGGTACTGCGCGATCTGTCCGCCCTCGGGGCAGGTCGAGACCTCGTAGCCGAGCGCGACGCCCTGGTAGTGCGAGGTCATGCGCTCCGCGATGTGCGCCATCGGGAGGTAGGACACGACGCGCCGCCCGGCCGTGGCGAGTTCGGCGAGGCAGAGCCGGAGGCTCTCGATCGTCCAGCAGATGTTCTCGTGATCGAGCAGCACGCCCTTCGGCGGGCCGGTGGTCCCCGACGTGTAGATGACCGTCGCGATGTCGCTCGGCTGCGCGATGGCCGCGGCCTCGTCGAGGTCGAGCGGGACCGACTCCATCAGGTCACCCCAGGCGAGGACGCCGGCGGGACGGGCAGCCTCGGCCTCGATGGTGACGACGTGCGCCAGCTGCGGCAGCGCGTCGCGCACCTCGACGAAGCGTTCGAGGTACGCGTCGTCCTCCAGGATCGCGACCGTCGCCTCGCAGTGCCCGACGAGGTAACGGACCTGCTCCGGCGCGGACGAGTTGTAGATCGAGATCGGGGTCGCACCGAGCAGGAGCACCGCCAGGTCGGCCACGTGGAACTCGGGCCGGTTGCGCATCATGAGGACGACGCGGTCGCCGGGCGACACGCCGAGCGCGCGCAGGCTGGCGGCGAGGCGGGTCGCCCGCTGCGCGTAGTCGGTCCAGGTCCAGTGCCGCCACGAGTCGCCGTCCTTCCAGCGCAGGGCGACCGCGTCGGGCCGGGCCCGGACGGTCTCGACGAAGCAGGCGGGCACGGTGCGACCGCGGACCGCTTCCAGCAGCTCTCGGTTCGTGATCGGACTCACGGGGCCCCCTTGCCGGTCGACCGGTCACCATTCGTAGCGCATCCGGTCCGCGGGGGAAACGCCGTCGTCCACCGCGCCCTCCCTCGGGCCGTCCACGGGGGATGCCCCACTCCAGACGGGGGTCGGAAACCCGGCATACCTTCCGCGATCCCATCAAACCGGACGGGAATTTCTCGGTCTTCCTCCCCAGATGGGAGTGGTCGTCCACACCTTTGTCCACAGCAGGCTCTGGAAAACCCGGGGCGGCTGGTGCACAATGCCCGCAGCGACGTCCCGAGGAGCCGTTGGGGCCCTTGCCGCAGGGCGAGGTCTCTACTCCGACACTCCTCGGGGCGTCTCGCGTCCGGGCCCCGTTCCGGGCTCGTCCGGGCGCCGGCCCCACAGCTCCTCGACGACGACCTCGGTGTCCGCGCCGAGCGGGCGGCCCGCGTGGCGCACCTCGCCCGGCGTCCGGGACATGCGAGCGAGCAGCCCCGGCATCCGGACCCCGTCGACATCCACGATCGCACCCCGCGCCGCGACGTGCGGATCGGCCATGAGGTCGGCCATGGAGTACACGGGTGCGATCGCAGCCTCGGCCGCTTCGAACGCGGCGAGCACGTCATCCGAGGTCCGGGCGCCGACCCAGTCGGCGACGATCCGGTCGAGCTCGGCGCGGTGCTCGACCCGCCCCTCGAAGGTGACGAACCGTGGGTCGTCGCCGACCCCGAGCAAGGCCATCACCCGGTGCGCGACGGACTCCGCGGACGTCGAGATCGCGATCCAGCGTCCGTCCGCGCACTGGTAGGTCCCGCGCGGGACCGTGTACGGGATCCCGCTGCCGAGCCGCGGTTGCAGGTAGCCGAGGTGCGCGTGCGCGCTCGGAAGCGCACCCATCAGCTGCAGCATCGTCTCGAGCAGGTTCACGTCGACGACCTGGCCCTCGCCGGTGCGGTCGCGGTGGCGGAGCGCGACCATGACGGCGAACGCCCCGGCGAGCGCGGTCACCTCGTCGGTCAGCGCGATCGGCGGGAGGAGGGGCGCGCCGTCCGGCTCGCCGTTGATCGCGGCGAACCCGCTCATCGCCTCGGCCATCGTGGCGAACCCGGGGCGGCCCGAGTACGGGCCCTCCTGGCCGAACCCCGTGATCCGCAGGACCACGAGGCCGGGGTTCCGGGCCAGCAGGTCGTCCGGATCCAGCCCCAGCCGCTCGAGGGTCCCGGGCCGGAAGTTCTCGATGAGCACGTCCGCGGTGTCGAGCAGGCGCCGCATCGTGTCGAGCCCGGCGTCGGTCTTGAGATCGAGCACCGCCGCCCGCTTCCCCCGCCCGAGCAGCTTCCACATGAAGGACTCGCCGTCCCGGGGGTCGATCCAGCCCATGCGGCGGGTCCCGTCACCCCGCGGGCTCTCGACCTTCACCACGTCGGCGCCGAAGTCGGCCAGGTAGCGGGCGACCCCGGGCCCCGCCAATACGGTTGCGATGTCCACGACCCGGAGCCCCGCGAGTGCCTGCACCCCCGACAGGATAGAAAGCGCAACGCATGACCCCGCCGCCGGACCCGTCACCGTCGTTCCCGCATCTCTTCTCGCCGATGCGGATCGGGCCGGTCGAGGCGCGGAACCGGATCGTGGTGGGCGCGCACTTCACGCAGTTCACCGAGCCGACGACCCCGGGCGAGCCCGGCCACTACGGCACCCGGTACGCGCGGTACCTGGGTGAGTTCGCGCGGGGTGGCGCGGGCATCGTGATCGGCGGCCAGGCCGCAGTGCACCCGACGACTGCGTACCAGATGCCGAACAACGCGAGCGCCTGGGATGCCGCCGCGGTGCCCGGTCTCACCGAGGTGGCGGGCGCGGTGCACGCACACGGCGCGCTCGGGTTCCTCCAGCTCGCGCACAACGGCGGGGTGAACGGGGGCGCGTGGTCGAAGCTCCCGGCCTGGGCACCCTCGCTCGTCGCGAACTACATGGAGCCGCCCAAGCCGATCGAGCACCACGAGATCGCGGCGGTCGTCGACGGCTTCGCCCGTTCGGCCGCGAACTGCGCCGCGGCCGGGCTCGACGGCGTCGAGGTCCACGCCGCCCACGGCTACCTGATCCACGAGTTCCTCTCACCGCACAGCAACCACCGCACCGACGAGTACGGCGGCGACCTCGACGGCCGGATGCGGTTCTGCGTCGAGGTGCTCCGCGCGGTGCGCGCCGCGGTGGGCGACGCGATAGCTGTCGGTGTGCGGCTCGTGGGCGACGAGGAGATCCGCGACGGCTCCGGCCTCGGACCCGACGACGCGGCCGAGATCGCGGCGCGCCTCGAGGGCGCGGGCCTCGTCGACTTCGTGAACGTGAGCGTCGGCACCTCGGGGATGGGCATGGTCCGCCCGCTGTACTCGCCGCACCTGCTCGGCGTCGCGGCGACCCGCACGGTGCGGGCTGCGTTGCACGGGACCCCGGTCTTCGCGGTCCACCGGGTGCTCACGCCCGACGAGGCCGAGGGAGTGATCGCCGACGGCGCGGCGGACGCGGTCACGGTCGTGCGGGCACTCATCGCCGACCCGAGCTGGCCCGAGAAGGCCCGCGCCGGAAGGACCGACGAGATCCGGCACTGCACCGGCTGCAACCAGGGGTGCTACGGCAACCTCACCGCCGGGCTGCCGATCACGTGCGTCACGAACCCGGTCACCGGGCGCGAGGCGAGCCTCGGCGGTCCGTTGACACCGGCGCGGCGACCCAAGCGTGTGGTCGTCGTCGGCGGCGGACCGGGCGGACTCGAGGCCGCGTGGGTCGCCACGGCGCGCGGCCACGACGTGACCCTGCTCGAGCGCGACAACCAGCTCGGGGGCAAGATCCGCCTCGCGGCCGCGCTCCCGGGGCGGGAGGAGCTCGCGGACTTCGCCGACTGGCGTGTGGCCGAGTGCGGTCGCCGCGGTGTCGACATCCGGCTCGGCGTGCACGCGACGACCGACGCGGTGCTCGCGCTCGAGCCGGACGCGGTCGTCGTCGCGACCGGGGGACGGGCGACGACCGGCACCCCGAGCAAGTGGCACCCGTTGCCCGTGTCCGGCGCCGACCGATCCTGGGTGATCGACCACGAGCACGCGCTCGTCGAGCTCCTCGCCGACCCGGGCGCGCTGGGCGAGCGGATCGTGATGCTCGACGCGGTGGGCGACATCGCAGCCATCGGGATCGGCCACGCGCTCGCGCTTGCGGGCAATCAGGTCACGACGGTCACGCCCCTGCCGAGCCCGATCCTGATCGACAACGAGACGAACTCCCGCGCGTTGCCCCGTGCCGCGCGCGCGGGGATGGTGTGGCGGCCGAACACCGCCCTGGTGCAGATCGGTGACCACACCGTCACCGTGGCCGACGCGCTCACCTACGAGCTGTCGACGCTCGACGCCGACACCGTCGTGATCCGGACCCACGGCGAGCCGTGCGCGGATCTGTACTTCGCGTTGCAAGGCGCGGTCGACGAGGTCGTGCGGATCGGCGACGCGGTCGCCGTGCGCTGGGCCGACCGGGCGATCTTCGACGGCCACACCGCCGCCCGCGCCCTCTAGTCGGCCCCAGGCGTCCGGAGCGACCCAGAAGGGCGCTACCAGGTCTCGGTGAAGCAGCGGTGGTCGAGCCGGCCGAGCGCGTACGCGCGGTAGAGGCCGGCGAACATCGGTCGGGTGCGCTCGGTCCACTCGAGCGCCGCCGGCGACGCAATGCGCCGGACCACCTGCGTGAACCCGTGCTCGTACACCCGGTACTCGGCCCACACGCCGGGATAGTCCTTCGTGGCGCTGATCTCGGTGAAGGGGACGTGCCGGGCCCGCGCCGAGCGGCGGACGCGGTTGCGGTGCGTGTGGCCGGCGAAGTAGCCGACGATGTTCTCCCGTGCGGCGACGACCGCGCCGAGCGCTTCGCTGTCGTCGGGGTTGATCCCGAAGTACTCGCTGCCACGCTCCGCCGCGTCGAGGTCCCACGGGTGATGGTGGCCGAAGACGAGCACCGGCCCGGTCACGGTCGCGGCGAGGTCGTCGAGCCAGTGCAGCTGTTCATCGGTGAGCTGCCCGCGGTCGATGCCCGGCTGCACGGTGTCGAGCACCGCCAGGGTCACGCCGCCGACTTCCAGTGCGTACGGCGCGCCCTCGAGTGCCATCGAGGCGTCGAGCATCGCGTCGTGGTTCCCGCGCACGTGGTGCATGCGGTCGCCGAGCTGCCCGTACGCATCGAGGAACGCGGCGTACTCCTCGTCGGTGCCGAGGTTCGTGAGATCACCCTTCACCAGGACGAGGTCGGGGTCCAGCGCCTCGATCTCGGCGATCGCAGCGCGGTTCATCGTCTCGGGGTACGGCGGCTCGCCGGGAAGCGCCCGCAGTACGGGCCCGAGCTCCTCCTCCATCACGCCGTCCATCCGGCCGCACTCGGTCTCGCCGAAGTGCACGTCGTTGACGGTGGCGATCGTGGCGAGCAGCGGTCCGGCCGGCACTTCGAGTGTGGTCACCGATGCGGGGAGGAAGTCGTCGACCGCCGCGCCGCCGACCGACACGTCGTACGTGGTGCCCGGGACCAGGTCCGCAACACGGGCGACGTGGTGCGGTCCCACGGTCACGGTCTCGGTGTCCCCCACCCGCGACGTCACGGTCACGCCCGGATCGGTGACGAACGTGACCACGACGTCGTCGGTTCCGACGCTCATGACCTCCGCGTTGCGGACGGTCACGCGCGGCTGCGGCGGCCGAGCCGGCCGGACAGCCGCCACTCGCCGCGGGAGTAGGACCCGCGCCGACCGGTGAGCCGGGCCGCCTGCACCCAGTGCGAGCCCTCGTCAGCCGGGCTGCCGTCTCCGGCGACGCGGGACCCCGACGCCATCGAGGCCGTGATCGCCGCGGTGATCGCCGCGACCTCCTCCGGCGTGGCGTCCGGCGAGATCGACCGCAGCCGGGCCCGACCCGGGCGCGCGGCCATCAGAGCGGCACGTTTCCGTGCTTGCGCTGGGGCAGCTGCTCCTTCTTCGAGCGGAGCATCTCGAGCGACTCGACCAGTACCCGCCGGGTGTCGCGGGGGTCGATCACGTCGTCGACGTAGCCGCGCTCGCCCGCGTTGTACGGGTTCGCGAACCGCTCGGAGTACTGCTCGACCAGCTCCGCCTTCTTGGCGACGGGGTCGTCTGCGGCGTCGATCTCGCGCCGGAAGATGATGTTGGCCGCACCGTTCGCGTCCATCACCGCGATCTCCGCCGACGGCCACGCGAACGCGAGGTCCGCGCCGATGGACTTGGAGTTCATGACGACGAACGCGCCGCCGTAGCCCTTGCGGGTGATGATCTGGACCCGGGGCACGGTCGCCTCGCAGTACGCGTAGAGCAGCTTCGCCCCGTGCCGGATGATCCCGTCGTACTCCTGGTTCGTGCCGGGCAGGAACCCGGGGACGTCGACGAAGGTGACCAGCGGGATGTTGAACGCGTCGCAGGTCCGCACGAAGCGCGCCGCCTTCTCCGACGTGTCGATGTCCAGGCAGCCTGCGAGCACCTGGGGCTGGTTGCCGACGACGCCCACGACGTGCCCGTCGACCCGCCCGAAGCCACACACGATGTTCATCGCCCAGAGCGCGTTGACCTCGAAGAACTCACCGTCGTCGACGACCTCGGCGATGACCTTCTTCATGTCGTACGGCTTGTTCGAAGCGTCGGGGATGAGGTCGAGGATCGCGTCGCACCGGCGGGCCGGGTCGTCCCCCGGCTCGAAGTACGGAGCGTCCTCGAGGTTGTTGGACGGCAGGAACGAGAGCAGGTAGCGGACCTGCTCGAGGCACGTCTGCTCGTCGTCGAAGACGAAGTGCGAGACACCCGACTTCGTCGCGTGCGTCATCGCGCCGCCGAGCTCCTGCTGGGTGACGTCCTCGCCGGTCGCGGCCTTCACCACGTCCGGACCGGTGATGAACATGTAGGACGTGTCCTTCACCATGAAGATGAAGTCGGTCATCGCGGGCGAGTAGACCGCGCCGCCCGCGCACGGGCCGAGCACGACGCTGATCTGCGGGATGACGCCCGACGCCCGCACGTTGCGGTAGAAGATCCCACCGTACGACGCGAGCGAGACGACACCCTCCTGGATGCGCGCCCCGGCGCCGTCGTTGAGGCCGATGAAGGGTGCGCCGACGGACTCCGCGAGGTCCATCACCTTGTGGATCTTCTCGGCGAAGACCTCGCCGAGCGCACCGCCGAAGACGGTGAAGTCCTGGGCGAACACGAACACCTTGCGACCGTCGATCGTGCCCCAGCCGGTGATCACGCCGTCGGTGAGCGGACGGCTGTTCTCGATGCCGAAGCCGTGGGCCCGATGCCTCGCGAGCATGTCGAGCTCGACGAACGACTCCGGGTCGAGCAGGAGCTCGAGGCGCTCCCGCACCGTGAGCTTGCCCCGCTGGTGCTGGCGCTCGACCGCAGCGGGGCTCCCGGCGTGCAGCGCCTCTTCGCGCAGCTCGGCGAGATGGGCGAGGCGCTCCTCGATCGGATGGGGAACGGGAGCGACGGGCGCGGCAGCGCCGGCGCCCTCACCCTGGATGTGCTCCTCTTCGACGGCCATCCGACCAGGCTAGTGGTGCGTCTGGTGATCGACGGGGTGGCGCGAGGACCGGTGGCTCAACGACTCGGCGCACAGAGCATGACGAGCCCGCCGCCGAAGGTCACGAGCACCCCGTAGTCCACGAGGTCCCACACGTTCAGCCCGGTACCGAGGCCACGGTCGCTCGACGCGAGGAGGTCCTGGGTCTGCAGGACGTACACGACGCAGATGATCATCGAGCGCGAGGCCGAGCGCCCGCCGCACGATGCCGCCACCCGACACGAGGGACACGACCGCGCCGACCCCGGCGAGGATCACGATCAGCAGGCCGAGCTCGAACCCACCCTTGAGCGCGTGGTCCCACCCGCTCGAGGACGCGGACCGGCAGGCCGAACGCGTCCACCTCGTGCAGCGTGCCGACCGACTGCACCCACGGGAGCGCGCTCCCGACGATCGCCACGATGCCGGCGAACGCTCCGAGGACGGGGGCGGTGCCGAGGCGCAACGGGCTCCGTTGCTTCTCGACGACGGCGGGAGGCATGACCGGCGACGCCCCCGGCGATCCTTCGCGAGCCGGCTGCGCCGCAGCCGACGCCGTACCGGCCGCGATCCCGGCCAGCTCGGTGCCGTCCACCCAGCCGTCGACACCGTCCGCGGCTCGGATGTGCACCCACGGCGGGCGGCGGCCGGCGACGCTGATCTCCTCGCCGGCCGGGAGCTCCCGGATCGGGGGGCCGCTCCGGTCGGGGCGCTCGAAGACGAGGATCCCGCCGGCGGGGACGTGACGGACCTCGACATCCCGGGCGGGGATCGCGCCTCCACCCTCGGGGGTTGCAGTGCTGGTCGGCTCCTCCGGCATGGAGAAGGTATCGGCAGCCTTCAGTGCTCCTGAACCAGCTCGATGAGCGTGCCGAAAGCGGTCTTCGGGTGGACGAATGCGACCGTCGTGCCCCGGCTCCCCAGCCGCGGGACCTCGTCGATGACGCGATGGCCCTCGGCCTTCACGCGCGCCAGCGCCGCAGCACAGTCGTCGACGCGGTAGCCCACGTGGTGGAGACCCTCGCCCTTGGTCGCGAGGTACCTGGCGACCGTCGAGTCGTCCCGGACCGGGGTGAGCAGCTGGACGTAGGAGTCGGCGACCGCGAGGAGCGCCTCCTCCACCCCGTCCTTCTCCACCACTTCCCGGTGGGCCACGGTGCAGCCGAAGGTCTTCTCGTAGTACTCGATTGCCGCTTCCAGGTCCTCGACGGCGATCGCGATGTGGTCGATCTCGGTCAGCTCGCTCATGACTCCCGCTCTTGGCGGCTGCGCCGCCGGGCCGCTCGGGCCACGCTCCGCTCGCTCCCCAGGCGACGTGCGAGCTTGGCTCCGCTCATGCGTCGGATGGTAGGTCGGGCTGTGCGCGGTCCGCTCAAGCCCTCTGACGCCGGCGCCGACAACCGACCCGATGGGAACGTCGGGATGCCGCCACTACCTCGTCGTGACGGTCGCGGGTGAGCACCGCGACCGTGGCGCGACGAGCCAGGAGATCGCCGACGCGTTCGAGACCGCGTGCACGGGCATCACCGAGGTGCGCGAGATCAGGGTGGAGCGCAACCGGGTCTCCGGTCCGGGTCAGGCCGACCTGATTCTCTGCACCGCCTACGACAGCGCCGAGGACCTCGTCCGCGTCCGGGGGACGGTCCTGCGCGAGTGCATCGAGAAGCTGCGCCAGCAGGTCGCCGACTTCGAGATCCGCGAGCTCAGCGCGATGACCTGAGCCTCAGCTGCTCACTGGGCGTACTTCCGGAACAGCGTGATCTGCGGGAGCAGGCGCTCGCGCATCTCGCCGTCGGTCACGCCGAGCCCCTCCTCGGGTGCGAGGCAGAGGATGCCGAGCTTGCCCTCGTGCTGGTTGTGGTGCACCTGGTACGCGGCCTCGCCGGTGTCCTCGAGTGCGAACGACTTCGAGATCGTCGGGAAGATCTTGCCCTCGGCGACGAGCCGGTTGGCCTCCCACGCCTCGCGGTAGTTCGCGAAGTGGCAACCCTTCAGCGTCTTCAGGTTCATCCAGAGGTAGCGGTTGTCGTACTCGATCATGAAGCCGCTCGTCGCCGCGGAGGTGATGATCATCCCGCCGCGCTTGGCGACGAACACCGACGCACCCATCGTCTGACGGCCGGGGTGCTCGAACACGATGTCGGGATCGGTGCCGACGAGCTCACGGATCTTCTTGCCGAACCGCCGCCATTCGCCCGGGTCCTGCTGGCCCTCGTCGTTCCAGAACCGGTACCCCTCGGCCTTGCGGTCGATGACCGCCGCGACACCGAGCTCGTGCAGCAGCGCGGCGCGCTCGGGTGACGAGACGACACCCACCGGCGTGCCGCCGCCGTTCAGCACGTACTGGCACGCGTACGCTCCGATGCCCCCGCTCGCGCCCCAGACGAGGACCGTCTGCCCCTGGGTCATCTGCGAGCCGTTCGGGCTGACGATCATGCGGTAGCTGGTGGAGTTGGTGAGCGCGTTGACCGCGGCTTCCTCCCACGTCAGGTGCGCCGGCTTCGGCATCAGCTGGTTGGCCCGCACGACGCTCAGGTCCGCGAGCCCACCGAAGTTCGACTCGAAGCCCCAGATCCGCTGGTTCGCGGCGAGCATCGCGTCGTCGTGGCTCGACGGGTCCTGATCGTCCACGTAGTTGCAGTGGACGGTCACCTGGTCGCCCGGCTTCCAGTTGCGGACCGCGGACCCGACCCGCAGCACGACACCGGAGGCGTCGCTGCCCATGACGTGGAACGGCTGGTCGTGGCGCGCGCCCCAGACGCTCTCCTTGCCCAGCCGCTTGAGGAAGCCGAACGTCGGCAACGGCTCGAAGATCGACGTCCACACCGTGTTGAAGTTGATCGAGCTCGCCATCACCGCGATGACCGCCTCGTCGGGCGCGAGCTCGGGCAGCGGGAAGTCCTCGACGCGCGTCGACTTGCGGGGGTCCTTCTCCTCGGACGGGAGCCCGTCGAACATGCTCTGGTCCTCGGCCCGGACCAGGGCGCCCCGGGCCGCCTCCGGCAGCGGGAGCGCGCCGAGCTCCTCGCCGGGCGCGCCTTCGAGGATCGCGGTGCGGATGGCGTCGATCGCAGTCGTCATGGGGGCGGAGCGTAGGACGAAGCGGGCACGCAGTGCGGAGCGCGGAGCGACCCGAGGGGCGGCGACCGCAGCGGCGCCGCGGATCCGTCGCCATGGCCTGGACGGAGGGTCGGGGAGGAGCGCTACCATCCAAAGTGACCAGCGAGTAACCAGCCTTTCGGGAGTCAGCCATGCCCGGTTCCGTGATCGTCTCCACCGCTCGCACGCCGATCGGGAAGCTCTCGGGCGCGTTCGCGTCCCTCAGCGCAATGGACCTCGGCGGCGTCGCCATCCGCGCCGCGCTCGAGCGCGGTGGCGTGGGTCCCGACCAGGTGGACTACGTGATCATGGGACACGTCCTGCAGGCCGGCCAGGGCCAGATCACCTCCCGCCAGGCGGCGGTGAAGGGCGGGATCCCGATGACCGTTCCCGCCAACACGATCAACAAGGTGTGCCTCTCCGGGATCAACGCCCTGTACCTCGCCGACCAGATGGTCCAGTCCGGCGACGCCGAGGTCGTGGTGGCCGGCGGCATGGAGTCGATGACGAACGCGCCGTACCTGCTGCAGAACGCGCGGTCCGGCTACCGGATGGGCAACGGCGAGCTGACCGACTCCCTGATCAACGACGGCCTGTGGTGCGCGTTCGACGCGATGCACATGGGTGAGGGCACCGACCAGTACACCGCGAGCTTCGGTGGGCTCACCCGCGAGCTGCAGGACGAGTTCGCGGCCCGCAGCCACGATCGCGCCGCCTCCGCGATGAAGGAGGGCCGCTTCGCGGACGAGATCGTCCCGGTGCCGGTTCCGCAGCGCAAGGGTGACCCGGTGCTGGTCGAGGAGGACGAGGGCGTGCGGCCCGGCACCACGGTCGAGTCGCTCGGCAAGCTCCGCCCCGCGTTCACGAAGGACGGCACCATCACCGCGGGCAACGCGTCGCAGATCTCCGACGGTGCCGCGGCGATGGTCGTGACGAGCTCCGAGAAGGCGGCCGAGCTCGGGCTCACCCCGATCGCCGAGCTCGTCGGGTACGGGATGGTGGCCGGCCCGGACACCTCGCTGCTGACCCAGCCGTCGCGCGCGATCAAGCAGGCGCTCGGTGCCGCGAACCTCCCGCTCGCGTCGGTGGACCTGTTCGAGCTCAACGAGGCGTTCGCGGGCGTCGGGCTCGCGAGCGCGCGCGACCTCGGTATCAGCGAGGACGTCGTCAACGTCAACGGCGGCGCGATCGCGCTCGGCCACCCGGTCGGCATGTCCGGCTCGCGCATCGTCCTGACGCTCATCAACGAGCTCCGGCGCCGCGGTGGTGGCGTCGGCGCGGCGGCCCTCTGCGGCGGCGGCGGCCAGGGCGACGCGGCGATCCTCCGCACCCTCTAACCCCGCGAGCCGTTTCCCGGCCTCGGAGAAGACCTCAAGGACGCGGCAGATCCGGCCGTATCCTTCGTCGAAGACGCCCGGGGCAGGCTGGGATCGCCCGATGAGGTCGGAACCATGATGGACGCACGGTGGCTCCGCCCGCTCGGAGTCGGCGAGGTCATCGACGGCGCGCTCAAGATCTACCGCGCCCGGTTCGGGACGATGCTCAAGGCCGTCGCCGTCGTGGTCATCCCGGTGCAGGTCTTCAACGTGCTCGTGGTGCTGTCGCTGCCGAGCCCGACCACGACGCGCACGACCAACGGCTTCACCACGACCTCCACGTCGACCGGCAACAGCGCCACCGTGTTCGCCGCGATCCTCCTGCTCCAGCTGGTCGTCATCGTGTCGGGCCTGCTCGCCACCGCGTCCTGCCTGAAGATGGTCAGCGACACGTACCTCGGCACCGTCACGTCATGGCGCGAGTCGCTGCGGTTCGGGCTGTCGAAGCTCCGGTCGATCGTCTGGATCGGACTCCTGAACGCGCTGGGCGTCGGGCTCGGCTTCCTCTTCTGCATCGTCCCGGGAGTCTGGTTGTACGTCTCGTGGGCGATCGCGGTGCCGGTGCTCCTCGTCGAAGACACGAAGGGCACGAGGGCTCTCACCCGCTCACGCGAGCTGGTCAAGGGACGCTGGTGGCCGACGTGCGGCGCGTTGCTCATCGCGTTCCTGATCACGGCCGCGGTGTCCTTCGCGCTCACGATCTTCACGATCCCGCTGCTCTTCAGCGGGGCGAGCTACACGGCGACGCAGACCGCGACCGCGCTCGCCCGTGGCGTCGCGCTCGTGCTCACGACCCCGTTCAGCGCCGCGGTCGTCGCCCTCATCTACTTCGAGCTTCGGGTCCGCAAGGAGGGCTTCGACGTCGCGCTGATGGCTCAGCGGATGGGCGTGAGCCCGCCGCCCGCCGGGTACGCGCCCGCGCCGGGCGCGTGGACGGACCCATCGGCGCCGTGGGGGACCCCGCCCCCGGCGGGGACGTGGCAGCAGACCCCGGCGCCCGGCGCGTGGAGCCCGCCGCCGGTGGGGTCGTGGGCGCCCCCGCCCAGCGCCGTGCCACCGGTTCCGGCCCCGCCCACACCGTCGTGGGGTGACCCACTCGCGCCGGCGCCGGCCGCGCCGCCCGCGAGCGCGCCGTGGTCCACACCTCCCGCGACACCACCAGGTGTCGCGCCGGCCCCCGCGCCGACGCCGGGCCCGGCACCACCGCCGAGCCCCGCCGCTGCGCCGAGCCCACCCGGGTCCGAGCCGGAGGCGCCGCCGTCGACCTCGCTGTGGGCCGCGATCCCCCTCGACCCCGAGCCGCCCGGGGACGCCGCGGCCGCGGACGACCCGCCGCCCGAGCCGCCGCACGACGCGTGAGCGGAAGCGTCCTCGCCCGCGTCGACCCGGACGCGGCCCGCCGGACCGCACGCGGGATCGTCGAGTCACGCTCCTACCGTCCCGAGGCGGTGCCGAAGCCACTCCAAGGCGTGCTGCGATGGATCGGTGACCGGCTCGAACCGATCGGGCGCGTGCTGCGCCCGATCGTCGACTTCTTCTCTCAGGGTCTCGGTCGGATCCTGTTCGTGATCCTGCTCGTCGCCGTCGTCGTCGCGCTCGCCTGGTGGGTGACACGCGTGCGCGAGCGGCGCGCGCGGTCCGGACCGAGCGCGAAACGAAGGTCGCGTCCGACGTCGCCCGGCTGGACCCGGACGCGCTCGAGCGAGAAGCCGAGCAGGCCGAGGCGGCCGGAGACCTCAACCTCGCGATCCGCCTCCGGTTCCGGGCCGGTCTGATGCGCCTCGACCGGGCCGGCGCGATCCGCTACCGCCCGTCGCTCACCAGCAGCCAGGTCGCGCACACACTCCGTTCGCGCGACTTCGAGGAGCTGGCGGCGCGCTTCGACGCGGTGGCCTACGGCGGCCGGACCGCCGACGCCGGCGACGTATCGGACGCTCGGGACCGCTGGCCGCGCGTCCTGACCGGGGCCCGGTCCCGATGACCGTCACGACCCGCAGCTCGCGCTGGCGCCGGATGCCGGCCGGCGTCCGGGCCGCGATCGTCGCGGTGGTCGTGCTGGTGGTGCTCAACGCCGGGCTCGGGTTGCTCGACGCCGCCACCCGCGGCGCCGATCGGACCGGCTCGCGCGCTTCGTCGTTCTCCACTGCCGCGACCGGCACCGCGGGCTACGCCGCGCTCCTCCAGCGCTACGGGCACCCGGCCAGCCGCGCGCGCGGCGAGCTCCACTCGGGCACGCTCGACCCGCGGTCGGTCCTGGTCGTGCTCGACGCCGGCCGCCCGAGTGACGAGGAGCGACGAGCCGTCGCCGACTTCACGCACGCCGGCGGCCGGCTGGTCGCCGGCGGGCCCGACGCGACCGCATGGGCCGGACCGCTCCGTGCCGCCCGCGTCGACCTGGACGCCCGAGGGGCCGACACGGACCCGGGCCGAGATCGACGGCGACCGCTACCTCGTCCACACCGACGGCCACGGTCGCTGGCGGGTCGAAGGCGGCGGCGCCTCGACGAGCGGCGGTCTCACCGTGCAGCAGTCGGCCCCGGGGACCGTCGTGCTGCTCGCGGACACGTCGCCGCTGCAGAACCGTCGCCTCGATCAGGCCGACAACGCGGCGTTCGGCGTTGCGCTCGCAGGCACCGGCCACCGTCCCGTCGTCTTCGTTGAGGGGCCGCACGGCTTCGGGTCCGAGTCCGGCCTCGGAGCGATCCCCGGGCGTTGGAAGGTCGCGCTCGTCGGCGGGGCCCTCGCCGCGCTGCTGACCGTGATCGCCGCGTCCCGCCGGATCGGACCCGCGGAGGAGACCGTCCGTCGGCTTCCGCCGCCCCGCCGCGCCGTACGTCGACGCGATGGGCGCCACGATGGCCCGCACCCGGCGCCCGGCCGAGGCCGTCGCCCCGCTCCAGGCCGCGGCACGCGCGCAGGTCGGCGCGCCGCGCCGGGCTCCCGGCGGACGCGCCGCCCGAGGAGATCCGTGCCGCCGCGGCGCGGCTGGGGTGGAGCGCCGAGGACATCACCGCCTTGTTCCGACCCGCGAGCGACACTGAAGCCATCCTGGCCGCGGGACGCGCGCTCGCCCGGGCCGAGAGAGGAGCACCGTGAGGGAGCTGCGCGACCGGGTCGCGGCAGAGGTCCGCAAGGTCGTCGTCGGCCAGGACGAGGTGGTCGACCTGGTCCTGGCCGGGGTGGCGGTTCAGGGACACGTGCTCCTCGAGGGTGTCCCCGGCGTGGCCAAGACCCTGCTCGCGAACGCGGTGTCGCGCGCGCTCGGCGTGTCCTTCCGCCGCGTCCAGTTCACCCCCGACATGCTGCCGTCCGACCTCACCGGGACGATGACCCTGCGCGGCGGGCGAGCTCGCGTTCTCGCCCGGACCGGTGTTCACGAACGTGCTGCTCGCCGACGAGATCAACCGCACGCCGCCGAAGACCCAGGCTGCGCTGCTCGAGGCGATGCAGGAGTACCAGGTGACGATCGACGGGACGCGCCACCCGTTGCCCGATCCCTTCTTCGTCGTCGCGACGCAGAACCCGATCGAGTACGAAGGCACCTACCCACTGCCCGAGGCGCAGCTCGACCGTTTCGTCCTGAAGGTCGATGTCGGCTATCCGGACGAGGCGCACGAGCTCGCGCTGCTCAAGCTCGCGCACCGCGGCGTCGCGCCGGCGACGCTCCAGGACGTGGCTGCGGTGTGCGGGATGGAGGAGCTGCTCGCGCTCCGTGCGGAGGTCGACGCGACCGCAGTCGCCGACGAGATCATCGGGTACGTCGCGTCGCTGGTCCGGCGGACCCGTGAGCTGCCCAGCGTCTCGCTCGGCGCGAGCCCCCGCGCCGCGGTGCACCTACTGGCCGCGGCCAGGGCCTCGGCGCGGCTCTCTGGCCGCGCGTTCGTGACGCCCGACGACGTCGCGTGGATGGCCCGACCGGTGCTCCGCCACCGGCTGCTGCTCAGCCCGGAGGCCGAGCTCGAGCGCTACCGGCCCGACGACGCGGTCCAGGCCACGCTGGCCAGCGTCCCCGTACCCCGGTAGGGCTGACCGTGGGTCTGATCGTGGTCGCGCTGGCGGTCGGGACCGCGTTGGTCATCGGGCTGTCGCTCGCACCGCTCGGCATCACGCGCCGGGCCGGCCTCCTCCTCGTGCTCGCCGCCGCGCTCGCACTCGTCACGACGACCATGGCGGCGGTCGTCGCCGCGATCGCAGTGCTGACCGCGTTCGCGGTCGACGCGGCGATGACGAGGGCCCGGCCGGTCGTCGCACGCGACCTGCCACATGTGCTCGCCGCGGGGTGCCGGCGCCGCTGATCGTCGCCGCGGAGGCGGCCCGGTCGGGCGCAGTGCGGACGCGCCAGCCCGTCGGTCCGGACTTCACCGTCGAGCCGGCCGAAGCGCGACGGCGGGCTCGATGCGCGCCTCGTCGCCCGGCGCCGGGGCCGGCACGTCGTCCCGCCGGTGTCGACGCGGGTCGACGGGCTGCTCGGCCTCGCATCCTGGTTCCGGGACGAGCACGACACCGCCGACGTCCTCGTGTACCCCGACCTGCCCGCGGCCCGCCGCCTCGCGATCGTCGGTCCGGCGCGGGAGGTTCCGCGACCCCGGCCGGCAGACCCGCGGCCCGCTCGGGCTCGGTACCGACTTCGAGTCGGTCCGCGAGTACCTGCCCGACGACGACGCCCGCCAGATCAACTGGCCCGCCACCCTGCGGACCGGCCGGCCGATGAGCAACCAGTTCCGGGTCGAGCAGGACCGGGATGTGGTGGCGGTGGTCGACACCGGGCGGCTCATGGCCGCACCGATCGGCGACCGCACCCGGCTCGACGCCGCGCTCGACGCCGTCGTCGCGGTGGCGTACGTCGCCGACGAGTTGGGTGACCGGGCGGGCGTGGTCGCGTTCGACGCCGAGATGCGTCGCCACCTCCGACCCCGGCGCCGGGGGAGCGACGCCGTCGTGCGGGCCGTCTACGACCTCGAACCGCGCCCGGTCGACTCCGACTACGAGCTCGCGTTCCACGCCGTCGGGGGCGGCAAGCGGGCACTCGTCGTCGTCTTCACCGACCTGCTCGACGAGTCCGCGGCCTCCGCGCTGCTCGACGCGATCCCCTATCTCGCCCGGCGCCACGCGGTGGTCGTGGCGAGCTGCAGCGACCCCGACCTGACCGGGCTCGTGGAGCAGCCGCCGCGCGAGACGGCGGACGTGTTCTCGGCGATCGTCGCACTCGACGTCCTCGAGGCGCGTCGCCGGGTCACGAGCCACCTGCACCACGCGGGCGCGGTGGTCGTCGAGGCCGATCCCGACCGTCTCGCGGCGGCGTGCGTCTCGGCCTACCTCAACGCGAAGGCCCGGGCCCACCTGTAGCGACCACGGGCACCGGCCGGGCCGCGGGCACCGGCCGTGCGTCCTCGGCCGAGGCGGCCGGCCGCTCGGGCCGGCCCCGCCACCACACGAGGGACCAGAACGCGCCACCGATCAGCAGGCCGACGACGACCGCCGGGACCAGGCCGATCCCGGAGGTGCTGAGGCTGCCTTCGACGATCCCGCACAGCACGAGGACGCCACCGGTGCCGACCGCGATCTCGGCCGCGGCCCGGCTCTCGGCCGCGAGCGCGTCGCGGCGCCGTCGTCGCCCGGGCGCGACGAGCGCCCACCCCATCCGGAGGCCGGCCGCGCCCGCGACGATGATGCAGCTGATCTCGAGGACACCGTGGGGCGCGGTGAACTCGAACAGCGCGTTGCCGTTGCCCGCGTTGATCGTGAGCCCGAACACGGTCCCGAGCGTGACGCCCTGGTACACGAGCACGAGGGCGGTGCCCAGCCCGGCGGCGATCCCGGTGGCGAACGCGAGGAATGCGACCCGGATGTTGTTGGTGAAGATCTCGCTCGAGACCTCCGCCTTCTTGTCGCCCGACAGGCCGAAGTCGGCGCGGTCGCGGTCGACGACCGAGCTGAACTGCCCGGGCACCAGCGCGCGCGCCCGGGCCGGCTCGCGCACAGCCCAGATCCCGGACAGGATCCAGGGGCCCATGATCAGCAGGAACGCGGTCAGCAGGAGCAGCGGACGCTCCCGGACCCGGCGCCAGTAGCCGGTCGTGACGAAGGAGAGGAACGACGCGGTCCCGCGCTCGTTGGCGTAGACCCGCTGGCGGGCCGGGAGCACCAGGCGCTCGAGCCGGTCGACGACGGGGTCGCCGGGGAAGCGCCGGCGGGCGACCGCGAGATCGGCGGCCGAGGACCGGTAGAGCGAGCCCAGCCGGCGCACCGCGTCCGGGTCGCGACGCGTCGCCTTCGTCTCGATCAGCTGCTCCAGCGCGAGCCAGCTCGCCTCCCGCTCGCGGACGAAGCGTTCGAGGGTCACCCGGGAGGCTCTAGCGTTTGCGGGGTGCGGCTCGACGACCGGATCACGATCAGCACTCCTGAGGGCGTGGACGTGGAGATCACGCTCGCCGGCCTCGGCTCCCGTGCGATCGCCGGGTTGCTCGACCTGACGATAGAGGTGTTCCTGCTCATCGGGTTGTTCCTGGCCTACGGGCTGGTGGGCGGCCACAACGGCGTGACCGCCGCGGTCTTCATCGTCGTGATCTTCCTCGTCCTGTTCGGGTACTTCCTGTTGTTCGAAGTGCTGAACCACGGGCGGACACCGGGGAAGGCCGCAGTCGGCCTCCGGGTGGTCCGCACCGACGGAGGCCCGGTCTCCTTCGTTCCCAGCGCGGTCCGGAACCTGCTCCGACTGGTCGACGGCTGGGACCTGCTCACGCTCGTCCTCTGCCCGATCGGGGTCATCGCGTGCGTCGCGACCGAGCGTGACCAGCGGCTCGGCGACCTCGCCGCGGGCACGGTCGTCGCCCGAGAGCGCTTCTCCCGAGCGGACTGGGCCCTCCCCCCGGTGGCGGCCGCGCTGGCGTACCCGGCCGTCCCGGGCGGGGTGCCGGGCGAGCCCCTCGTGGCGCCGGCCTGGGACGTGAGCGCGGTGACCCCCGACGAGGTGATCACCGTGCGCCGGTTCCTCGAGCGGCGGTTCACCCTCGAGCAGCACGCCCGGATCCACCTGGCCGGCGAGCTCGCCGCCCGGATCCGCCCCAAGGTCGTGGGTGCCGACGCCTCCTGGCCGCCGGAGCCGTTCCTGGAGGCGGTCGCGGCGGCCAAGACCAGTCGCCCCTGAAGGATTGCCGCGTTCCGGCCGACAACCATCGCTAACGTCGATCAGTCCGCCGCTCTCCCTGAAAGGGGCGCACCATGTCCCAGGCTCCGCCACCACCTCCGCCGCCGCCTCCCCCGCCCCCGCCGGGCGGTGGGATGCCCATGCCGGGCCCGGGCGGGGCGTCCCGCTTCAGCGTCGGCGACGCCGTCGGCTACGGCTGGAACGCGTACTGGAAGAACATCGGCCCCATGCTGGTCATCACCATCGTGGTGATCGCGGTCCAGGTGATCCTGAACCTGATCGGCTCGGCCACGGGGAACTTCTTCCTGAGCCTGATCCTCTCGATCATCGGCTTCGTCGTCGCGATGATCCTGACCATGGGCCTGTTCCGGGCCTCCCTCGCGGTGGTCAAGGGCGAGACCCCCGAGGTCAGCATGCTGTTCGAGACCGAAGGCCTGGCGAACTTCGTCATCGCCGCGATCCTCTTCGGCCTGATGGTGTGGGTCGGCCTGATCCTGTGCATCGTGCCCGGGATCATCCTGTTCATCATCTTCATGTTCTACGGCTTCGTGATCGTCGAGAATCCGGCGGTCAGCCCGATCGATGCCCTGAAGAAGAGCCAGGAGATGACCAAGGGCCGGCTCGGCGAGCTGTTCGTCTTCGGCCTCGCCATCGTCGGCATCAACATCGTGGGCGCTCTGCTCTGCGGCGTCGGGCTGCTGTTCACCTACGGCATCTCGTACATCGCGGTGGCTTACGCCTACCGGACCCTCCGGGGCGAGCCAGTGGCCCAGCTCGCCTGACCTGCGGGTTCGACCTTCTGCGCACGGGAGCGGCCTGCGGGCCGCTCCCGTCGCGTCTGCGGCGCGAGCTACGAGCCGGTGCCCAACCAGTTGAACGGGGCGATCGGCAGGTTGCGCACGACCCAGAAGACCACGATCGCGACCAGCGCGACCCGGGTCCACGTCGGCGACAGCGAGATCATCCGCAGCTTGGGCCCGCCGAGCATCGTTGTGAGCGATACGAAGAGGCCCCAGACGATGAACGGCATCGCCACCACCGCGAGCACGTTGTAGCTGAGCGCGGCGCCGAGATGGCCGGTGAGCAGCTGGTGGGCGGCGCGGGTGCCGCCGCAGCCCGGGCAGTCGAGCCCGGTGACCGCCTTGAACGGGCACACCGGCGGACCGTGGGTCGGGTCGACGAGCGCCAGCGTCACGCAGCCGCCGAGCAGGAGGCCGCCGGCAACCCACGGGGCTGCTCTCGAGCGCGCCGCCAACGTGGTCGCCGTCACACGCCCAACGCTAGACCCGGATCAGACGTGCGTACCGCCGGTCGCTTCCCAACGCGCGTTCATCGCGTTCTGGCACTTGACCACCCAGATGATCCACCCGACGAGCGGGATCAGGTTCCAGAAGCCGGTCAGTCCGGTGACGGGCTTCTCGAGACCCTCCTGCGCGTACATGTTCCCGATCTCGGCCGGCAGCAGGAAGATGTTCACGATGCCGATGCAGAGCCCGAGGATCAGACCCACGACCCCGCCGACGCCGTTGCCGGTGCGCAGCTTCAGGTCCTCGAACACCCGGTAGTACCAGAAGAGCCCGTAGATCCCGAGCGTCACGATGCTGAGCAGGATCACGGTGACCGGTGAGCGCATCTGCCCCGGCGGACCGACGGGGGATGCCATGCCGGCCGGGGTGGGTGGGACGGGAACGTTCGTCATGTCGGCATCATGGGCGTCGCGACCCAGCCGGTCAACGACTCAAATCCGACTTGACCAGTCGGGAATTGGCTCGTAGCGTCGCCGCAGCAGAGTCCCGCCGTCACGCCACCGCGAGGAGCCACCATGTCCGACTGGGGATTCGAGACCCGTCAGATCCACGCCGGCGCCGAGCCGGACCCCACGACCGGCGCGCGAGCGGTCCCGATCTACCAGACCACGTCGTTCGTGTTCCGCGACACCGAGCACGCCGCGAACCTCTTCGGGCTCGCCGAGCTCGGCAACATCTACACGCGCATCATGAACCCGACCCAGGCGGTGTTCGAGGATCGCGTCGCCGCGCTCGAGGGCGGCGTCGGTGCGCTCGGTACCGCCAGCGGGCAGGCCGCGCAGACGATCGCGCTGCTCAACCTGGCCGAGAACGGTGGGCACATCGTGGCGAGCGCGTCGCTGTACGGCGGCACGTACAACCAGCTCCACTACACGTTCCCGAAGCTCGGCACCGAGGTCAGCTTCATCGACGACCCCGACGACCTCGACGCGTGGAAGGCTGCCATCCGCCCGAACACGCGGGCGCTCTACGGGGAGAGCATCGGCAACCCGAAGGGCGACATCCTCGACCTCGAAGGCATCTCGGCGGTCGCGCACGACGCCAAGATTCCGTTCGTCATCGACAACACGCTCGCGAGCCCCTATCTGCTCAACCCGTTGCAGTGGGGCGCCGACATCGTCGTGCACTCCGCGACGAAGTTCATCGGCGGGCACGGTACGTCCATCGGCGGGATCATCGTCGACGGCGGCAAGTTCGACTACGTCGCGAGCGGGCGCTTCGCCAACTTCACCGAGCCCGACCCGAGCTACCACGGGCTGGTGTTCTCGGAGCTCCCCGAGCCGCTGCGTCCCGCGCAGTACATCCTCAAGGCGCGCCTGCAGTACCAGCGCGACATCGGTGCAGCGCTCTCACCGTTCAACTCGTTCCTCTTCCTCCAGGGGCTCGAGACCCTGAGCCTGCGCATGGAGCGGCACTCGCAGAACGCGCTCGCGGTGGCGAAGTGGCTCGAGGCACGCGACGAGGTCGAGTGGGTCGCGTACCCCGGGCTCGCGTCGAGCCGATGGAACGACCGGGCGAAGAAGTACCTGCCGAAGGGCCAGGGCGCGATCGTCGCGTTCGGGATCAAGGGTGGACTCGAAGCGGGTCAGAGCTTCATCAACGGTCTGGACCTCATCAGCCACCTCGCCAACGTGGGTGACGTGCGCACGCTCGCGATCCACCCCGCCAGCACCACTCACCAGCAGCTGGACGTGGCCGAGCAGTTCGCGGCCGGGGTCACGCCGGACCTGGTGCGGCTCTCGGTGGGCATCGAGTCGATCGAGGACATCCAGGCCGACCTGGAGGCGGGCTTCCGGGCCGCAAAGGGCGCGTAACGTGATGGGTGCATGACACCCGCTTCGGTTGTTCCGGCCACCGGCGCCTGGCGCGAGGGCGATCCACCCGGGCATCGGCAGTTCGAGACCCTGTTCGAGTCGCGGGACCACGTGCTGGAGACCGGCGGCCGGCTCGGACCGGTGACGGTCGCGTACGAGACCTGGGGGGCCCTGAGCCCGGCGCGCGACAACGCGGTGCTCGTCCTCCACGCGCTCACCGGCGACAGCCATGCCACCGGGCCGGCGGGCCCCGGCCATCGGGAGTCCGGCTGGTGGAGCGAGATCGTCGGGCCCGGGAAGGCGATCGACCCCGATCGCCACTTCGTGATCTGTCCCAACGTGCTCGGCGGCTGCCAGGGGACGACCGGGCCTGCGTCCACGGATCCGGACACCGGCCGGCCGTACGGATCGCGCTTTCCGGCAGTGACGATCCGCGACCAGGTGGTGGTGGAGGCCGCGCTCGCGAACCGGCTCGGCATCGAGCGCTGGGCCGCGGTGGTGGGCGGCTCGATGGGCGGCCAGCGCGCGCTGGAGTGGGCGGTCTCCTTCCCCGACCGCGTCCCGCGTGTCGTCGTCATGGCCTGCGGTGCCCGCGCCACGGCCGAGGAGATCGCGCTGTGCTCACTGCAGATCCGCGCGATCGAGTCCGACCCCCGCTTCGCCGGCGGCGACTACTACGACGCCGAGCCGGGTGACGGCCCGTGGCGCGGCATGAGCCTCGCCCGCGGCATCGGGCAGGTCGGCTACCGGTCAGAGGCGGAGTTCGACGCGCGCTTCGGGCGGGGCCGCCAGGGCGACGAGGACCCACTGTCCGGCGGGCGGTACGCGGTCGAGTCGTACCTCGAGTACCACGGCGAGAAGCTCGCCTGGCGCTTCGACGCAAACACCTACATCCTGCTCTCGCGTGCGATGAACCACCACGACGTCGGCTGGGGCCGCGGTGGCGTCGGCGCCGCACTGGCGCGCATCACGGGTGACGTGACGATCGCGGGCATCTCGTCAGACCGCCTCTACCCACTCCGGCTGCAGCACGAGCTCGCCGCGCTCATCCCGCGGAACTCGGGGGTCGAGGTGATCCAGTCGATCTCGGGCCACGACGGCTTCCTCACCGAGACCGAGGCCGTGGGCAAGGTCGTCAGCCGGGCGCTCGCCGACTCCTGACCGCGGTCGGCTGCACGGTGAGACGGCGCGCTAGCCGTCGACGGCGCGCCGGCCTTCGAGGGCGCGGCCGAGCGTGACTTCGTCCGCGTACTCGAGGTCGCCCCCGACCGGCAGCCCGCTCGCGATGCGGGTCACCCGGACACCGAGCGGGGTCAGCACCTTGGCCAGGTACATCGCGGTGACCTCGCCGTCGGTGTTCGGGTTCGTCGCGAGGATCGTCTCCTCGACGCCCTCCGCGGGGATCCGCGTCAGCAGCTCCTTGACCCGGAGCTGGTCGGGGCCGACGCCCTCGATCGGCGAGATCGTCCCCTGCAACACGTGATAGCGGCCGCGGAACTCCTGGGTCCGCTCGATCGCCACGATGTCGCGCGGCTCTTCGACGACGCAGAGCACGGTCGTGTCGCGGCGCGGGTCGCGACAGATGCTGCACTCCTCGCCCTCGGCGATGTTGAAGCACCGGCGGCACCAGGAGATCTTCTCCTTCACCTCGACGATCGCGGCTGCGAGCCGGCGCGCGTCCTCCGGCGCGACCTTCAACAGGTAGTAGGCGATCCGCTGCGCGGACTTGGGGCCGATGCCCGGGAGCCGGCCGAGCTCGTCGACGAGCCGCTGGACCGGTCCCTCGTAGAAGGACGCCACCCGTCAGCGACTAGCCGAGGCCGAACGCGCTGAGGTCGAGGCCTCCGGTGACCGGACCCATCTGCTCGGACTGCAGCTCCTGCGACGCGCGCATCGCCTCGGTGACCGCGGCGACGACGAGATCTTCGAGCATCTCGATGTCGTCGGGATCGACGACGTCCGGCGAGATCGACACCGAGCGCAACTCGCCGGACCCGGTCACGACCGCCTTCACCATGCCGCCGCCCGCGCTGCCCTCGACCTCCATGGTCGCGAGCGCCTGCTGGGCCGCGAGCATGTCGGCCTGCATCTTCTGGACCTGCTTCATCATGTTGTTGTTCTGCGGCTTCTGCTTCGCCACGGCAGGCTCCTACGTGCGGGGAACTTCCTCGATGACGGTCGCGCCGAAGGCGTCCTCGAGGCGGGAGACGGAATCTACCGCCGGCCCCGCACCCTTCGGGGCGTCCACGAGCTCGCCCGGGTCCACGAGGTCGATCATCGTCTCGTCCTCGGGTGGTGGCGGGCCCGGGTCGCCCGGGTCGACGTCACCGGGATCGAGCGTCGGACCGGTGCGCGGCGGGCGGTCGCGACCGCCGTTCGTCCCGGTCCAGCTGTGCACCGTGAACTTGAATTTCGGAGGCGAGCCGAGCTGCTCGATGAACTTCTCACGGATCGCGTGGGCTTCCTTCTGGAAGCGCGGCTTCACGTTGTCGATCTGGGTCCGTGACACGCCGAAGGTGATGACGTTGCCGTCGACCTGCAGCGGCTGCGCCTCCTGGATCGCGGAGCGCAGCGACCGGGGCACCGCGTCGAGCACCGCGCTCCACGCGACGATGACGTCGTCGAGGTCCAGCGCGACTTCGGTGGTGGGTGCCGGTGGGGCGGACGCAGCCGGCACCGGCGCCGCGGGCGTGGCGGCCTCGCCCTCGGCCTCGGGCGGGGCCGCGGCCTTGGGTGCCTGTTTGAACGCGCCGAGCGCACGCTTCTTGGCCGGCGGCTCCGGTGGGATCGCCGCGGCAGCCTTCGCGGCCTGGGCCGCGGATGCGGGCGCGGGTGCGGCGGCGCCGTCCGCGAGCCGCTGCTCGAGCCGCTCGACCCGGTCGGCGAGGACCTGCAACGGACCGCCGGTGTCGCGCCGGCAGAGCCGGACGAGCGCGATCTCGAGCACGAGCCGTGGATCCGCCGCGTCGGTCCCCCGCATGTCGACGACCGCCTGCCCGAGCGTCTCGAGGCCGCGCACCACGAGCGCGTTGCCGAGCACCTCGCCGACCGCGCGCAGTCGCTCCCGCTCGTCCTCGGGCGCGTCGACGTGCACCTGGCCGCGTCCCGCGGTGAGGAGGAACGCGTCGCGCAGCGAGCGCAGCAGGTCCTCGGCGACGCGCCGGGCGTCGTGGCCCGACTCCAGCAGCGCCGCGAGCGCGGTGAGCCCGCCGGCCACGTCCTCCGCCGCGACCGCGTCCAGGATCGTGAGGCGGGCGTCGAACGGTGAGCCGCCGAGCACCGACTCGACCCCGGACGCGGTGAGCGTCCCCGTGGCGTGGGCGAGCGCCTGGTCGAGCAGTGATTCCGCGTCCCGAGCCGATCCACCCGCGGCGCGGGCGATCGGTGTGAGGGCGTCGGGCTCGAACTCGACGCCCTCGCGTTCGAGCAGCGACGCCAGCAGGCCGGTGATCTGCTCGATCGAGAGCAGGGTGAGCTCGAAGTGCTGGGTGCGCGACCGGATCGTCGGCAGCACACGTTCCGGGTTGGTCGTCGCGAGCACGAACACGACGTGACCGGGCGGCTCCTCGAGCGTCTTCAGCAGCGCGTTCGACGCCGCGTTGCTGAGCATGTGCACCTCGTCGATCAGGTACACCTTGACCTTCGAGGACGCGCCGATGCCGAGGCTGACCCGCTCGACGAGGTCGCGGATCGCATCGACGCCGTTGTTCGAGGCGGCGTCCATCTCGACGAGGTCGTTGAACGTCCCCCCGGCGATGGCGACGCAGTTCTCGCAGGTGCCGTCGGGCTCGCCGTCCGCGCCGAGGTCGAGGCAGTTGAGCGCCTTGGCCAGGATGCGGCCGGTCGTCGTCTTGCCCGTGCCGCGCGGACCGGAGAAGAGGTACGCGTGGCCGACGCGGCCCTCGCGCACCGCGTTGCGCAGCGCGGTGGAGACGTGCTCCTGGCCCACGAGCTCGTCGAAGCGCTGCGGTCGGTACTTGCGGTACAGGGACTGAAACGCCACCGCTCGACCTTAGCCAGCCGACACCCGAGCCCCGGGCGCCGCTCCGACCCGTCGCCGTTCTTGCGTCAGATGAGCCGCACCAGGCGGCCCGAACGACGCAAGTTCGCCGGAACGACCCGGAGTCGCGCAGGCCGCAGCGACCCAGAAAAGCAGCAAGCGGACCGTGCACCCGCTGTCGACCCGACACCGAAGGGCGCGCCGCCCGCTGCCGGCTCAGATCAGGCGACCCTGCGGCACACGGGAGGGCCCGCTGAGAGCTGCTTCCTTCCGGACCTGACTCGTTTCACGAGATCCCGTTGCGCAGGACCCGACCATCTACACCACTGGCGAGTCGCCTTCCCAACGGCGGCTCGGGCCTCGAACGGGAATTCGGCCCCCCATGACGTGGATTTGGGGTACAGGGCACCACGGGCTCCCCGCTTAGCACGGTCCGCGGGGGCAGGGTAGCAGGGGCGTCACCGCTACGATCCACGGCTCGCGCGTCCGGGCAACCTCGTCGGGCCCGCGTACGGAGGGATGCGAGAGCGGCCGAATCGGCACGCTTGGAAAGCGTGTGTGGGGCAACTCACCGTGGGTTCGAATCCCACTCCCTCCGCCACGGAGCTCGGGCCCGCGTCCAGTCGGTCGGGGTCAACTCGGAGTCAAGCCTCCTGCCAGAGGCCCATCACGTTGCCGGCCGGATCGCGGAAGGTCGCGACGGTCAGGTTCCCCTCGGGGTAGGGCGCGACGACGACCTCGCCGCCGCCCGCCTCGATGCGCTCGACCGCCGCGTCCACGTCGTCGACGTAGATGTAGGGCAACAGGCCCGGCACGCTCGATGCGACCTGGTTCGTCATCCACGCGCCGGCGACCTGGCCCCTCCCGTCGCTGAAGGTGGGTCGGTTCGTGTCCTTGCCCCGCACGTCCCAGCCGAAGACGGTCTCGTAGAACTCGGCCGACGCGCGCGCGTCCACGGCAGGAATGTGCAGGTACGAGATCCCGCCGTCTCGCGCCAGCTGTGCGTCGACCCGTTCCTCGTTCTCGGCCACGCGCTCGAGCCTACGACCCGTTTCGTCGTGACTTCGCGTCGCCGGGACGAGGCAAGCTCACGCCGATCGGAGCCGGGCGGGTGAGACTCTCGCGGAGTCGGCCGACCTGCTTCAGGCCCTCACGCACGTTGCGGCGCAGCTCGGGGTGCGCGAGGACGAAGGCGCGCGTGGTGGCGACCGGGACGTGCGCGGCCTGGAACACGACCGCGCGCGCTGACGGGCGGGAGAGGAAGCCGCTCGCGATGACCGCGTTGCCGGTCTTGAGCGGATCCTTGTAGGCAGACCGCCACCCGCGCCCGGTCCGACACCTCGTCGACCGCGCGCGCGAAGCCACCCGACAGGAACGGGTGCTGCAGGTCGAGGCGTGCAGCCTGGAAGTCGCGCCAGCGCGAGAGCTCGGACGGGCCGAGCCCCCGGGGTCGCACGACCGAAGCCCTCACCGATGTCCTCTCATCCGTGTCCCGGCGTCGCCGCCTTCGTCGCTCCGGCTCCGACAGTGTGGCGCCCTCGGGCGCTCGACTGTACCAATTGTCTCGTTCCCCGGTCAGCCGGCACGGGACCCTCGCGCCGGCCGTGACCGCTGCATCGAGGCCACTGGGACAAGATGCGTGCTCCTCATTCGCGACGGGAGCAGCGATGGATGACACGGCCGGCGCCGGAGTGGGCCGGGAGCGCGCCGAGGCGCTGATGGCCGTCGCGCTCGACGAGGCGCGCGCCGCGCCGGGCCACGGCGACGTCCCGATCGGGGCGGTCGTCGCCCGCCTCGACACCGGCGCGGTCGTCGCCCGGCGCCACAACGAGCGGGAGCTCCGGTCCGACCCGACTGCGCACGCCGAGGTGCTCGCGCTGCGGGACGCCGCGGCAACGCTCGGCCGGTGGCGCCTCGACGACTGCGCCCTGGTCGTCACGCTGGAGCCCTGCCCGATGTGCGCCGGTGCGGCGATCAACGGTCGGGTGGGGCTCATCGTGTTCGGCGCCGCCGACCCCAAGGCCGGCGCAGCCGGGACGCTCTACAACCTCGCCGCCGACCCGCGGCTGAACCACGAGACGCCCGTCCTGGCGGGCGTGGAGGCGGGAGCGTCGGCGGGGCTGCTGCGTGAGTTCTTCGCCGAACGGCGCTGAGTCGCTCCGGCCGAGCGCGTACACTCACGCCCCGCTCGGCGTTGCTCTCCGGAGGAGCGCCCCGCGACCCTGGGAGGGGTGCGAGAGCGGCCGAATCGGATGGTCTCGAAAACCATTGTGGCGCAAGTCACCGTGGGTTCAAATCCCACCCCCTCCGCCATGTGAGTTCTGCGTCTTTCGGAGCAAAGAAGCTAAAGGTGCAGTAACGCGCAGTTTGAACGTGTTTGTCGCGGTGAAAGCCGAGGATGCCGCTTGTGGCGCGCCAGGACGGGTACTAAGCAGGGGCGAGTCTTCGAGCTTCCTCCAACGGGAACAGGGTGGGGTACTCATGCGCAAGCTCCTCATAGTCGGTGCCGTCGTCGCGCTGGTGGGCGTCCTGGCGGGATGCAAGGTCGTGATCACGCCCGCCGCGCCGAACGGCTGGGGGTTCCTCAACGAGGGCGCGAGCGGCAGCGGCCACTTCGTGAACGGACCGGGCACGCCGCCGGCCGGGCGCGGCAGCGCGCTGCTCTCGGTCGACGGGACCGGACGCGAAGCGATCGCGACACTCTCGTACCAGGGCCTGAGGCTCTCCACGCTGAGCCGGCTGCAGTACTCGACGTATCAGGCGTTCTCGGGCTCGCCGAACGAGACGCTCACCCTCGCCTTCGACGTCGACTACGACGCGACCGACTCCAGCACCGCGTACCAGGGTCGGCTCGTCTACGTCCCGGCCGCAGATCCCAACAACACGATCACATCTCATGCCTGGCAGACGTGGAACACGACGAACGGCTCGGTCGCGTGGTACTCGTCGGGGACCGGCGCCTCGCAGTACCGACCCATCGTCGGTGATCAGACGCAGGCGAATCCACCGTGCACGCAAACGACGTTCTGCTCCTGGAGCGACGTGTTGAACGACTACCCCAACGCACGCATCCGGCCGTCGACCGGCGCTCTGCTCGTACGCGCCGGGGGACCGATCACGAACGGCTTCGTCGGCGCCGCTGACAATGTCATCGTCGGAGTCGGCGGCAACGACATCGAGAACAACTTCGAGCCCGGCGACGGGCACATCGCCGTGACTGCGGCAAACGCCTCGAGCCTCGGGTTCGGCTTCGTGCAGGAGACCGCGAGCGGGAGCGGCAGCTTCGTGAGCGGCCCGAACGGTGCCGACGGCAACGGCAGCGCACGGCTCACCGTCGATGCGAGCGGTGGCGAAGCGCTGCTCAACGGCCTGTACTCGGGGACACCGTTCAACCGGCTCAACTTCCTGTCGTACAAGACGTACCAGCCGAACCGCGAGCACGCACGCGCCGACGTTGCAGCTCGACACCGACTATGACAACACCGACGCCACCACCGCGTTCCAGGGCCGGGTCGTGTTCGAGCCCAGCCTGGCGGGTGAGGCGCCGATCACGAGCGAGACCTGGCAGACCTGGAACCCGCTCACCGCTGCAGTCGGGCTGGTGGCAGTCCGGCAACGCGATCGTCGGTGGTGCAAACGTCGGACAGGAGTGCACCCAGGCAAGTCCCTGCTCGTTCGCGCACCTGCTCGCCACCTATCCCCACGCCGCGATCCGCCCGATCACCGCCCAGAGCGGTGGGCAACCGATCGGAGGCGGCATCTGGTTGAAAGCCGGCGGCGGATGGTCGGGTGGGTTCACCGGCAACGTCGACTCGCTGACCATCGCGGCGACGGTCGGCGCGGTCAACGGGACGGCGACCTTCGACTTCGAGCCCTAGGAGGAGCGGGTTCCGACCCCGATCCGCCAGACGCTCCACGCTTCAGGGCCGGGCCTCGCCCGGCCCTGATCGCGCCCGCTCGCGCCCCGCACCTCCGTGCCCCGACCACTAAGGTGCGCCGAGCCTGCGTCCGACTGGGGGGTCGAGGATGGGCGATCGTGGGGGAAGCGCGTCGACACGATGCCGGTGGTACGTCGCGGCACTGCTGACCGTGGTGGTCCTTGCGGGCCTCGCGGCTCCGGTGTCCCCTGCGGGCGCCGCGACCAGCGTCGGCGTGACCCCGAAGACGGTCAAGGTCGGCGTCGCGCTCGTCAACTACGACTGCATCAAGACCTTCACCGACTCGATCCGCCTCCACCAGAACGCGGTCTACCAGGCGTTCATCGACGACCTGAACGCGAAGGGTGGCGTGAACGGTCGCAAGATCAAGCCGGTGTTCGTCGACTACTGCCCGCTCGGCAGCGCACCCGCGCTCGCCGCCTGCACCAAGCTCACCGACGACGACAAGGTGTTCGCGGTCATCGGGACGTTCATCGACTTCTCGGGCGACGCGCAGGCCTGCGTCGCGAACCAGCACCACACTGTGCTGATGTCGTACAACCTCACCCAGACGATCATGGACAAGGCGCCGCCCGGGCTCATGATCTACCCCGGCGCGACCGACGAACGCCGCGTGCCGCGTGATGCTGGAGCTGCTCCAGCAGCAGCACACGCTGAAGGGCCACAAGGTCGCAGTGCTCGGCGGCAACAACGAAGCCGCCATGGTGCACCAGGTGATCGTGCCGGGCCTCAAGACGGCGCACGTGAAGATGGGCTCGACCGCGGTGCTGTCGATCGACCCCACCGGCGACCTCACTGCCGCCCAGGCCCAGCTCGACAGCTTCCTCGAGAGGTGGAAGGGCGAGCACGTCGACGCGCTGTTCCTCTCCGGCGACGTCGTCTCCTCCAAGGCGTTCGTGACGAAGATCAAGCAGAAGATGCCGCACACGTTGCTGCTCGTTGACACGACGGACGTCAAGGACGCGGCGCACCAGCTCACCGCATCAGGCGTGAAGCAGAACCCGTACGACGGGATCAGCACCGCCGGCAACGTCACCGGGGCCGAGTACGCCAAGAGCGAGAACTGGAAGCACTGCAAGGCGATCTACCGCAAGCGCACCGGCAAGCACGCCCCGGGCCCGTTCGAGGTGGTGCCGGGACCGGGCGGGAAGACGCTCGACACCTACGGCGCGATCACGGACGCCTGCCAGATCACGACGATGTTCCGCGACATCGTGGCGCACGCCGGAAAGGACCTGAACCAGAAGACCTGGCTCGCGAGCGTCAACCACTTCGGCCACATCGTCCCGCTCGCCTCCGGCCAGTTCGGCTCGCTCGGCAAGGGCAAGTACGACGTCGACGACAACTTCCGGCTCGTCGCGTGGGATTCGTCGATCGGCGCCGGCGGGGAGTGGCGCGCGCTCACCCCGGTGCGGGACCTGACCGGGGGCTAGGCCCGCGCCGACTCAGCCGGGGCGCGGGAGCACCAGGTCGAGGATCCGACCGAGCAGCGCGTCGTCCATCGGGAGGTTGTAGATGGCGTGGTGCCACAAGAACGCCCCCGGCGCCTCGGCGATGAGGTCCGCGTCGGAGTCGGCGGGCAGGTCACCGCGCTCGATCGCGGATCGGACCAGGTGCCGGATGTGCTCGCGCTTCTTGCCGATCACCGAGCGGTCGAACTCCTCGGCCAGCTCGGGCTCGCGCAACCGCTCGACCGCGAACGTGATCAGCAGGTTCGCGTCGTCACCCCGGAGCCGGTCGAGCAACGGTCGCATCATGCTGAGGAGATCGGCCCGCAGGTCGCCCGTGTCCGGGAGCCAGTCCTCGAGCTGCGCGCCGCAGCGCACCGCCTCGACGACCAGCTCGGCCTTGCTCGAGTAGCGGCGGTAGATCGTGGCCTTGCCCACACCCGCACGGGCGGCGACCCCGTCCATGCTGACGCCGCCGTACCCGTGCTCCGCGAAGATGTCGAGCGTGGCCTGGAGGATCGCGGCGTCACACGCCGGGTCGCGCGGCCGCCCGGCGCGGACGCGGACGTCGTCCTCGGAGATCGCCATCAGAGCGCTCCCACCGGCTCGGGCTCGGGTTCGCTGCTGATCGCGGGCATCGGCTCGTGGTCACGGGCGCGGGCGGGCAGGAACAGCGCCACGCCGATCGCCGCGAACACGGTGATGGCCGCGGCAACGAGGCCGATCTGGTGCAGGCCGCTCACGAAGGTGTCGTGCGCGGCGGTGATGATCGTGTTCGAGTACGGCCTCGCCGCGGGCGACTGCTTCGCGATCCCCACCGCGGTGCCAACGTTGTCCCGCACCTGTGAGAACAGCGGGCCCGGGACCCGAGCACCGATCTTGTGCTGGATCGTCGAATGGAAGTGGCTGGCCATCAGCGAGCCGAACACCGCGACGCCCACCGCACCGCCCATCTGCCGGGTGGTGTCGTTCACCGCAGACCCGACGCCGGCCTTCGCCCGCGGCAGCGATCCCATGATGGAGTCGGTGCACGGTGCCAGGACGTTCGCCATACCGAGGCCCATCAGCGCGGTCACCGCGACCACCGTGCCGACCCCCGTGCTCGCGTCCCAGGTGAGGAAGAGCACGAACGACGCGGCGACGAGGAGCAGCCCGATCGTCACGACGAGCTTGTTCCCGAACCTCTGCACCCAGACGTTCGACAGCGGGGCGAAGATCATGAGGATCGCGGCCTGGGGAAGCAGCACCGCGCCGGCCTCGACGGTCGAGTAGCCGAGCACCGACTGCAGGTACTGGGTGAGGAGGAACAACGTCCCGAACAACGACAGGAACACGAGGGTGATCGCGCCGCTCGCCGCGCTGAAGCGCGGGTTCTCGAAGAAGCGCATGTCGAGCATCGGGTGGCTGGACCGCAGCTCCCACGTCAGGAAGATCGCGAGGACCACGAAGCCGAACACGAATCCGGCGACGATCTCGGGTGCGCCCCAACCGTGTGCCGGCGCCTCGATCACGGCCCACAGGATCGAGCCGAGGGCGATGATCGACAGCACGGCGCCGACGGGGTCCAGTGCCGCGTGCTGCGGGTCGCGCGACTCGGGGACGAGCATGAAGCCGAGCACGAGGCCGATGATCACGATCGGCACGTTCACGATGAAGATCGAGCCCCACCAGAAGTGCTCGAGCAGGAAGCCGCCGGTGATCGGCCCGAGGCCGATGCCGAGCGCGGACACGCCGGCCCAGACACCGATCGCCTTGCCCCGCTCGGCCGGGTTGGTGAAGACGTTGGTGATGATCGACAGCGTCGACGGCATGATGAACGCGGCGCCGATGCCCATGAGCGCGCGCGTCCCGATCAGCGCGTTGGCCGACGGTGCGAACGCCGAGAGCAGCGAGCCGGTGCCGAAGATCGCCAGGCCGGTCGCGAGGAACCGGTAGCGGCCGAAGCGGTCGCCCAGGCTCCCGGCGGTGAGCAGCAGGCCGGCGAACACGAGCGTGTACGCGTCGACGATCCACTGGAGCTGGCTGGCCGTCGCCCCGAGCCCGCCCTGACCCTTGGTGTGGGCGAGGGTCGGGATCGCGACGTTGAGGATCGTGTTGTCGAGCGTGATCACGATCAGGCTGATGCACAGGACGAGCAGCGTCAGCCACCGGCGCTGGTAGACGAGATCGGGGTTCTTCAGGGCGCTCCGCATGCCGAGGAAGCTAGACGGTGTCGTATCGGAACGCAACCGTGCCGTATGTCACGTCGGGCGCCCGGTCGGGTCAGGGCGGTGGGCGCGAGTCGCAGGTGGCGCGCACGTGCCCCGCGCCACGAACCGGGCCTCGACGGTCCCCACCGGCCGGGTGACCTCACCGCTGACGGTGTCGAGCAGCCCCGTGGCCAGGTCGAAGCCCTCGGCATAGGTGTCGTGGCTGACGACCCCGAGCGGTGGCTGGTGGGCGCGGGCCCAGTCCGAGTCGCCGTAGACGACGACCGAGACGTCGTCGGGAACGCGACGGTCCTCGTCGTCGAGCGCGTTCAGCAGCCAGGGGGCGAGCAGGTGGGTGGCGCAGACGACCGCCGTCGGTCGGTGCTCGGTGACTGCCTCCCGGAGGGTGGCGATCCCCTCGTCGCGACCCCGGAGCGGGTCGACGACGGAGACGACCAGCTCCGCGCCCACCGCGTCGAGTGCGGTCGAGAGTGCGCCCAACCGACTGCGCCGGTACCGGCGACCCTCGCGCCCCTTGAGGCGAGGCGTGCGCGCGAGGAGGAACCGGCGGTGGCCGAGCGCGAGCAGGTGCGCCGCCATCTCCCGCGTGGCCGCGGCCTCGGCCCGCTCCCAGTGCCCGGCGACCTCGCGGTCGGTGCGCGACGCCGACGGCGCGACGGGCACTCCGTGGTCGAGGTAGGGCCGTAGGCTCTCTGCGGTCACCGGCCCACCCAGCAGCAGACCGTCGACGCCCTGGTCGAAGAAGCGCTCGAGCGCGTCGGCCTCCACGTCGTCGGACCGCTGCCCGTCCGCGATGAGCACGACGTAGCCCCGCGCCTGGGCGGCGTGCTCCACCGCGCGCAGGAACGGCAGGAACACCGGGTTCGCGAGGTCCGGGATCAGCACGCCGATCGAGCGGGACTCCGAGCGGCGCAGGCCCCGGGCCCGCTGGTTCGGGCGATAGGCGAGCCGAGCCGCCGCGTCCTCGACCCGGCGGCGCACCGCGGCGCTCCCGCGCCCGCCGTTCAGCACCTTCGACACGGTCGAAGGCCCGACGCCCGCCTCGCGGGCGACGTCCACGATCGTGACCCGCGCCGTCGGACCCGGCCCGCGGCCCGCCTCGTCGCCGCGCTCGCGCACGTTGCCTCCTGCCCAGACCCCCGGTCCCTGGTCTGGAAATCGTTGTCCACCAAGAGTAGCGTTCGCCGGGTGCAGCTGCTCCACCGATCGCGCGGACCCCGATCGGTCGCCGTCGTCCTGGCGCTCGCCGCGGCCGTGGCCTCGTGCAGTGGCGCCGGGAGCGGTGCCGCATCCCCTCGCCCGGACGCGACGCGCACCACGGTCCCGGGCGCGACCTGGCCGACCGCCACGCCACGTTCGGTGGGGCTCGACGCGCCGGAGCTCGACGCGATCGGGCACGTGGCCGAGCAGGGGAAGTCCAACTGCCTCGTCGTGGAGCGCGACGGGAAGATCGCACACGAGCAGTACTTCCGCGGCACGAACGAGGCGAGCGCCCAGGACATCTACTCGGCGACGAAGTCCATCACCAGCACCCTGGTCGGAATCGCGGCGGACGACGGCAAGCTCCGGATCGACGACTCCGCGTCCAAGTGGATCCCCGAATGGAGGGGCACCCCGGCGGCGGCCGTGACGATCCGCGACCTCCTCAGCAACGACTCGGGCCGGGAGTGGAGCCCGACGATCGACTACGTACAGCTGCTTCGGGCGAGCGACCGCACGGCCTTCGCGATCGGGCTGCCCCAGGCCCACCCGCCCGGGCAGGTCTGGGCGTACAACAACTCGGCGATCCAGACGCTGCAACGTGTCCTGCAGCAGGCCACCGGAACCGACGTCGTCGCGTACGCCGAGCAGCGCCTGTTCGGTCCGCTGGGCATGACCCAGACGACGATGACCACCGACCGCGCCGGCAACGCGCAGACGTTCGAGGGGGTGCGGTCGACGTGTCGTGACCTGGCCCGCTTCGGCCTGCTGATGCTCCACGACGGGAAGTGGGGGGACCAGCGAATCGTGTCGGCGCGCTGGGTCCACGAGGCGACGGGAAGGTCGTCGACGAAGCTGAACGCCGCGTACGGGTACCTCTGGTGGCTCAACCGCAAAGGCGTCATCGGCAGCCCGCTCGTCGCGACCGACCTCTCCGCGGCGGCCAACCCGACGACGACCCGCGGTCGCCTCGTCGCAGACGCGCCCCCCGACATCTTCTGGGCGCTGGGCCTCGGCAACCAGATCGTCCAGGTCGATCCCGGGTCGAAGACCGTCGTCGTGCGGCTCGGGACCGGAGAGCCCCGGCCGAAGCCGCCGACGTTCGGCCCGGCCGAGGCGAGCCGGGTCGTCACCGACGCGGTCACGCGGTAGGCGAGATGCGATCGTCGCACCCTCGAGCCTTCTCGGTTCTCCGCCGCTCGAGCGCCGGACCGCAATTGCCGGGCGAGCGGCGGCGGTGCAGACCGGTCGCGCTCGCGCGGTCGTGCGCGCTGGTGGCGACCGTCCTCGTCGTCACGACCGTCGCCGCGCTCCCACGATCGGCCGGCGCTGCGAGCACTTCAGCTGCCCAGCGTGCGGCGGACGCCTACGTCTGGGGGTACCCGCTCGTCGTCACGGAGCGCACGCTCGAATCGCTCGCGCAACGAGCGCCGGTCAACCGTCTGACGTTCCAACCGGCGCGTTCCGACGTCACCACTCGCACGATCGTCGCGCCGAACACGGACACCCTGTACGGCGTCGCGCCGCTCGACCTCCGGTCCGGGCCGTACCTCTTGACGCTGCCCGCGATCCGCGACCGCTACTACAGCTTCCAGCTGATCTCGGCCTACACGGACTCCTTCGCGTACATCGGCACCCGGGCGACCGGCGGGCGCGCGGGCACGTGGGCCATCACCCCGCCGGGGTGGCACGGACGGCTCCCGGCTGGCGTGACCCGCATCGCATCTCCGACCCCCCAGCTGCTCGCGCTCGGTCGCTTCCTCGTCGTCGACGACGCGGACGTCGCACGCGTCCACGCGCTGGGCGCCCGGATGCGGCTCGAGCCGCTCTCGGCCGCGACCGGGGCGCCGGCCGGGCCGGCGCCTCCCCCGATCGGCACCCCGCGCGGCACGCCGCAGCAAGTCGCCGCGGCGGGGATCGAGTTCTTCGACGAGCTCGGCGACGCCCTCGCCATCAATCCGCCGGTCGACGCGTACGAGCGCCGCGTGCTCCGCAGCTACGCAGACCTCGGCATCGGTCCGGGGCGCCACCCGGCCACGACCGGGGGCGGCGCCCGCGAGCGCGCGGTGCTCGAAGCCGGGGCCCGCATCGGACAGCGGCGGATCGACGCGGCCCTCACCCGGCCCGCCCACACCGTCAACGGGTGGGCGTCGAACCTGCACGTGGGCACGTACGGCCACGACGCCGGCCTGCGCGCGGTGGTCGCGGCGTCCGGGTGGGGTGCCAACGTGCCCCGCGAGGCGGTGTACGCGCACCTCAGCGACGCGACGCGCACCTCGTTCCGCGGCACGAACCACTACGTCCTGCACTTCGCCCGGGGCGACCTTCCGCCGGTCAGGGCGTTCTGGTCGGTGACGATGTACGGCACCGACCGCTTCTTCGCGGCCAATCCGATCGACCGGTACGCGATCGGCGATCGGACGCAGGGTCTGCGCTACGGCAAGGACGGCTCGCTCGACGTCTTCGTCCAGCACGACCCACCGGTCGGCCACGAGTCGAACTGGCTCCCGGCCCCGAGCGGCGCGTTCTACCTCTCGATGCGGCTCTACCTCCCCAAGGCGAAGGTCCTCGAAGGCCGGTACCGGTTCCCGAAGCTCGCGATCCGACGAGGGGGGTGACCGCGGGGCGCGGGCCGCGGTCACGCGACACTGCCTCCGCCCGGCGTCAGCTCGGCGCGCCCACGAGCTCCGGCTCCTCCGCCGGCACCGGCTCGTCGGCCGGCGCACCCTCGAGGTCCAGGTGCGGCAACCAGCGCAGCCACCGGGGCAACCACCAGTTCGCGTCGCCGAGCAGCTCCATGGTCGCGGGCACCAGCACCATGCGGATGATCGTCGCGTCGACGAACACCGCGGTCGCCAGTCCGAGCCCCATCATCTTCACGGTCGGCTCGTCGACCAGCACGAAGCTGAGGAACACGCAGATCATGATGAGTGCCGCGGAGGTGATGACCCGCGCGGTCGCGGCGAGCCCGGTGGGGACGCTCGCCCTCGCGTCGCCACTGCGCAGCCACTCCTCGCGGACCCGGGACAGGAGGAACACCTCGTAGTCCATCGAGAGACCGAAGAGGATCGCGAACATCATCATCGGGATGAAGCTGACGATCGGGAGGCTCTCCTGCACACCGAACAGGCCGCGGAACCATCCCCACTGGAAGACCGCGACGATGACGCCATAGGCCGCACCGATCGAGAGCACGTTCATCACCGCGGCCTTGAGCGGCACGAGCACCGACCGGAAGACGACCATGAGGAGCAGGAAGCTCAGCGCGATCACCGCGCCGATGAACCACGGCAGCCGAGACGCGATGCGGTCCGAGATGTCGATGAACGACGCGGTCGAGCCGCCGACCGAGATCTTGACTCCGGTGCCGTCGGTGGCGGCCGGGATCACGTCACTGCGCAGCCGTGAGACGAGATCGCTCGTCGCGGAAGCCTGCGGCGACGACTTCGGCAGCACGCGGATCACCGCGGTGTTGCCGTCCGGATTGAGGCGCGGCGCACCCACCGCCGCAACGTCCGCGTCTCGGGCGATCGCCTGGACGACGGGCTGGAGCACCGCCGTGCCGCCCGACGGGACCTCGGCGACGAGGAGCAACGGGCCGTTGAAGCCCTTGCCGAAGCCGGTGCCGAGGAGGTCGTACGCCCGGCGCTGCGTGGACGCGGTCGACAGCGTGCCGGCGTCGGTCTGGCCCAGGCGCATCGACAGCGCGGGGGCCGCGAGGGCGAGGAGCACGACCAGGCTCGCGATCAGGTATCGCCACGGGCGGTCGGCGACGTGCCGGGCCCAACGGACCCACATCCCGTGCCGGACGCGGTCCGGGTGCATCTCCGCCTCGACCTGGCTGCGCTTGACCCAGGGCAGACGCAGGCTGTTGATCTTCGTCCCGGCCAGCCCGAGCAGCGCCGGAAGGAGCGAGATCGCCGCCAGGACCGAGACCGCGACCACCACCGCGGAGGCGAAGCCCATGGTCGTGACCGTCGGGATGCCGGCGACCACGAGACCGCAGATCGCGATGACGACGGTGGTGCCGGCGAAGACGACGGCCATGCCGGACGTGCCGTTGGCGTGGCCGGCCGAGTCGGCGACCGACATCCCCGCCGCGAGCTGCTCGCGGTGGCGGGTGACGACGAACAGTGCGTAGTCGATGCCGACGCCCAACCCGATCATCGTCGCGATCGTCGTGGCGATGGACGAGATGTCGAAGAAGTTGGTCAGGAACGTGACCGTCGAGAGCCCGACGAGCAGGCCGACGAGCGCGGTGCCGATCGGCACGCCCATCGCGACCACGGACCCGAACGCGAACAGGAGCACGATCATCGCGGCGATGAGCCCGTAGATCTCCGTGCTGCCGAGATCCGGTCGCTCGCCGGCGCGCGCGACCTCGCCGCCGAACTCGACCTGCATGCCCGCGGCGCGCGCCGGCTGCATGGCGGCCTCGAGTCGGTCGAGGTCCTCGGGCTTGATCTCGTTGCCGGTCTTCTCGTAGTTGACGACCGCGTAGCCGATGTCACCCTGCTTCGAGATGCCGTTCGCGCCGGCTTCGGTCGGGCTGACGACGCCGGTCACGCCGGGCAGCTTCGCGACGCGCGCGAGCGCGGCCTCGATCGCGGCCGAGCTCTCGGAGTCCGTGAGCGCGCCGGTGCGGCTGTGCAGCACGACCTGGGCGGTCGCGCCGGCCTGGGCCGGGAACCGCTCCTTGAGCAGGTCGGTCGCGTGCTGGCTCTCGGTGCCGGGGATGGTGAAGTTGTCGCTGTAGCCCTTCGCGGTGCCGGCGAGGCCGCCGACGACGATCGCGAGCAGGACCCAGGCGCCGATCGTGCGCCAGGGGTGGCGGGCGCACCAGCGCCCGAGTCGCTCGAGGAAGCCCGACATGTCCCGCTCCTTGTCCGGTGTGGTGTGCTCCGTCCGGAGCCGCGGCCCCCCGATCAGCCACGACGACCATACCGAGAAGTGACACTGAATGCCAGATAGACATGTCGTGTCTCTTGTCACACTGCGTCACCGGAGTCCGGGTTTCGTGGCACCCTGGAGGCATGGCCGGTACCGTGCGCGCCGTGAGCCCGACCCACGCGCCGACGAGCCGCGAGGGCGACGAGGTGGACGAGGCTCCGGCCGGCGCGCCCCAGGGGCTGCGCGAGCGCAACAAGGCGCGCACCCGCCAGGAGATCGCCGCCGCGGCGATCCGGCTCGCCGCCGACCGGGGGCTGGAGCACGTGACCGTCGAGCAGATCGCGGCGGCGGCCGACGTGGCTCCCCGCACCTTCTTCCGCTACTTCGACTCCAAGGAGGAGGCGCTGTTCGCCGACCACCCCGAGCGGCTCCAGCTCCTGCGGGACAACCTCCGCAGCCGCCCGGCCTCGGAGGGCCCGCTCACCGCGGTGCGCGCCGCGATCCTCGACGTGGCCGGCGACCTCGAGGGCCACCGCGACGTGATGCTCCGCAAGATCCGCCTGATGGAGGACAACCCGACGTTGCGCGGTCGCAGTCTCGAGAAGATGGGTGACCTCGAGCGCATGATCGCGGAGGCGCTGGCCGAGCGCACCGGTGTGGACCTCGACACGGACTTCCGTCCGTTCGTCATCGCGGGAGCCGTCTGCACCGCGATGCGCGTCGCGATCGACCGTTGGGGCGCGACCGGCGGCGAGGGCGACCTGATCTCGATGGTGGAGACGGCGCTGGACCTCCTCGACGGCGGGCTCGACCACTCGATCTGAGCGCGGCTCACGTGTGCGACGAGCGAGTCAGCTCACCGCGGCGCTCCCGCCGTCGATCATCAGCGTCTGCCCGGTGATGAAGCGCGGCATCGTCGCCGAGCAGGAACCGCACCGCGACCCCGATGTCGCCGGTCGCGTCGCCGAGCCGACCGAGCGGGATGCGACTCATCACCCTCGCCTCCATCGTCGGGTCCGAGAGGAACGCGCGCGTCATCGCGGGTGAGCCCGCGAGCGGCGCCACCGCGTTCACGCGCACGCCGGCCGGACCCCACTCCCGGGCCAGCACCGAGACCATGGCCCGCTGCTGGGCCTTGACCATCGCGTAGGCCGCGAGCAGGCGCTTCCCCTCGAGCGCCGCCTCGGAGGTCGTCACGACCACGGATCCGCGGGCGGTGGCAAGGAGCGGGAACGCCGCCCGGGCGACCAGGTACAGCCCACGGGTGGCCACCCGCACGTGGTCCTCCAGGTCGGCGACGGTCACATCGGTGATCGATCCGGACTGCGAGGACCGTCCACTCGTCGCGTTGTGCACCAGGCCGTCCAGCCGGCCGGCCGAGCCGCCGATCTCCTCGATGAGCGCGAGCACCGCCTCCTCGTCCCCGACGTCGCACACGACCGCGCGGCCCCGGCCGCCCGCCGCGCTGACCTCGTCGGCCACCGCCATGGCCTCGGCCTCGCGGCGCGCCGCGATCCAGACATCCCATCCGGACGCCCCACATGCGAGTGCGATGCCACGACCGACGCCGCCCGATGCGCCCGTCACCAGCACGGCCCGCCCGCCCGAGCTCACGCGTGACCACCGGTGGCGCGAAGCGCCGTCCCCGTGACCCCCGCGCCGTCGTCGGACAGCAGCATCCGCACCGCGCCCGCGATCTCGACGTCGACCCGACCCGGGAACGTCGTGAGCGGCGAGGCCGCCGGATCATGAGGGGTGACCGCGCGGGCGCTGAGCACGGCGTTCACGCGCACATCCCGCCCGACCTCGGTGGCGGCGAGTGACCGCACGAGGTTGACCACACCGTCGCCGACGGTCACCGCCGCGCCGTGCCCGGGTGCGTCCAGTGGCGCGGGCCGGTCGACCACGACGACGACCGCGCCCCGTCCCGGCAGCGACCGGAGGCGGCTGCGAGCGTGATGAACCAGAGCGCGGTCGGCCACTCCACCTCGCGGCGCCACCGGTCCGGACCGAGCTCCAGCAGCGCGACCTCGGGCCCGGGGTCCGGCCAGGTGCAGACGACCACGTGGTCGGCCACCGGCAGCGCAGCGACCTCGCTCCGCCACTCGGTCAGCCGGCCCGCCCAGTCCCAGTCCCACGTGCGGGCCGTGGGGGGTGCGGGGCTGGTGGCCGCCGGCGCGGTCCCGAGCGCCGCCGCCAGCGCCTCGGCCTCGACCGAGCCGGTCCCGATGAACGTCGCGGGCACCGCGCTCAGTCGAGCTCGTCCGGCGATGCGGCGTCCGGGCGGCGGCCGATCTCGACCGGGCGGGGCTTCGGTGGCGCGACCGCGTTGCGCAGGAGCTCGCGCGCCTGCGCGACCTCGTCCGTGGCGGGGCCGCCGGCGCCCGCGTCCAGGTGCGCGGCGGCCGCGTCCTCGACGACGCACACGATCGCGTCCCAGTCCGCGCCGGGCTCCCGGGTCACGGTGACGAAGTCGTTCACCCCGAACACCGACGCGACGCCGTCGGCCGCGAGGACCTCTTGTGCGAACTCCGAGTCGGTGCCCTCGCCTCGCGTCGTGTCGATCCGTTCCGCCAACGTCACGTCGAGCGTGAACTTCATCGCATTCGGGTTCGGCGTGGTGGACGGTCGCACGGTGGCCACACCCGCGAGGCTACGCAGACGGTGCGCGCTCCGTTGCGTCGGCAGCGTGGGCCGCGAGACCGTCGACGCAACGCTGGAGGAACCTGCGGAAGAACCGCCGGAGCACCCCGCCGGTCCCCGGGTACTTCGGGTGGAAGCGGCTCTGCCACCGGATCGTGGTCCCTCCCTCTTGCGGTTCGAGGTCGATGTCCGCGCGGTACCCGCGCATGGGGAGCCCGTGCAGGAGCGCGTAGCTGAAGCGACGGTCCGGCACCAGCTCGACGATCTCCTCCCGGCTGGTGACCCGGCCGGTGTGGAAGAGCCGGATCGCGCCGAGACCCTCCTCACCGTCGGGCCCGGTGCGCTCGAGCTCGAACGAGTCGATCGGCGACCAGGTCGGCCAGGTCACGCCCGACCGCAGGAGCCGGTAGACGAGGGCCGGGGGCGCCGCGCTCCACGCCGTGGCGACGATCTGCTGCTCGGCCATCACGCACCTCCAGGGTTCCGCGTCCGGGCGCTCCGCGACATACGTACCAACCGGTACATGTACCAGATGGTACACTCCCGCGACGATGCACGCCACCGCCACCGACGAGGCCACCGAGGCGGGGACCGAGGACCGGCGCGACCGGCTGCTGGACGCGGCGGTCGAGCACGTCCTGGCCCACGGGCTGAGCGACCTGAGCCTGCGCGAGCTGGCGACGGCCATCGGCACCAGCCACCGGATGCTTATCTACCACTTCGGCTCGAAGGCAGGCCTGATCGTCGCGGTCATCCGGCGGGTCGAGGCCGACCAGCGGCGCGCCCTCGACGAGCTCGATCCCGCGTCCCGCCCCCCGGCCGAGACCCTGCGGTTGCTGTGGCAGCGGTTCACCTCGCCCGAGCTCGCGCCGCACGAGCGGCTGTTCTTCGAGATCTACGGTCAGGCGCTGCAGGGCCGCGCCGGGGCGGTCGACCTGCTCGACGGCATCATCGAGAGCTGGGTCGCGCCCAGCGCGCGGTACGCGATCGATCGCGGCGCGGATCCCGAGGTCGCCCGGGCGGACGCGCGGCTCGGGGTCGCGGTCACCCGCGGGCTGCTGCTCGACTGGCTCGCCACCGGCGACCGTGCGGGCGTCGACGCCGCGTTCGAGCGGTACGTCACGCGCGTGCTGGGGTGAGCGTGGTCGACGTCGCCTTGCGCGGCGGCGCGCCTCGACGAGGCACCGGCGTTGAGCGAGCTCGCGCTCCGGTCCAAGGCGTACTGGGGATACGACGAGGTGTTCCTCGAAGCGTGCCGGGCCGAGCTCACCGTCGATCCCGAGCACATCGACGCGGACCGGGTCGTCGTCGCGACGTCGGGGACGCGCGTACTCGGCTTCTCGGTCCTGCTCGGCGGACCGCCCCGTGCGGAGCTCGAGATGCTGTTCGTCGAGCCCGCCGCGGTCGGCACCGGCGTCGGGTCGATACTGCTCGGGCGAGCGCGCGCCGACGCACTCGCACTGGGCTGCCGTGCACTCCGCATCGAGGCCGACCCGCACGCGGTCCGGTTCTACGAGCATCACGGGGCGCTCCGGGTCGGCGACCAGCCGTCCGCAACGTTCCCCGGCCGCACCCTGCCGATCCTCGAGCTCGACCTCCAGCCCTCGTAGGCGAGCTCCCCTGCGCCGCCGCGTCGTCGACGCCCTCGATCTGCCGAGCGAACGACTCGCGCTGGTACTGGAGCAGGGCGAGCAGCGTCGCGCGCTCGCCGGCGACGAGCCGCGGCGGCTTCCGGTCGACCACGCTCAGCCCGAGAGCTCGGTCCGGGCCCGGGTGAAGAAGTCCAAGACGGCCTCGCGCTGGTCCGCGCGGTCGGCGAAGGCGGCGAAGCCCAGCGCGGCGAACGAGCCCTCGTTCCAGAAGCTCTGCGCGTGTGGCGTCCACGGCGACACGTACACGTAGGGCTCGGCGTGCTCCGCGTCGCCGGGTGACGCGCCGTAGGTGGCGCGCCGGCCGGCGGCTTCGTCGCCGAAGTCGAAGGAGAGGTCGAAGTGCTCGGGCCAGAGCTGTACCCGCTCCGGGCTCAGGCTCCAAACCTCGGCGCGCAGGGTCTCGAGCACGGAGGCACTGAAGCCGAACCAGTCGGCGAGGAACCGGGCGGCATCGCCGTCGACCTCCAGGGGTGCATCGGGATCGAGCGGCGTCGTCGGCGTGTACACGTCGGACGGCGCGCCGGGTTGGATCCCCAACGCGTCGGCGGCCGCGCGCGGACCGAGGTGACCGGGTGGAGCGTGGCCGCACCCCCGACGACGTGGGTCAGCCCCGCGGCGCCGACGCGAGCCTGCTCGTCGGCGCCGAAGAACGGCGTGCCGAACCCACCACGGGTGAAGCGCAGGCCGATCTTGCCGTTCGCCCGGTGGCGCGCCGGCGCGACGACGTGCTCGGCGAGCGTGTGCCACGAGGTTCGGGTCGCCACCAGCGCCGCGCCGTCGGAGGGCAGCACCAGCGGCCGCCACGCGCCGAGCCAGCGGTCCGCGCACCACGGCGCGAGCTCCGGCTCTTCGCGAGCCAGGTCGTCCCACGTCGTCGCGGCACCCGCGACCGGCGCCGGCGCCAGCACCGGGCTCTCCGAGCCGTCGGCATCCTGCACCGGATCGTCGGCGAACAGCGGCGGGGTCGCGGAGGCCGGCGGCGACGGCTCGAGCACCCGGACGTCGAAACGGTGGCCCACCCGTTCCCGGGCCTCGCGCCGCGGGTCCACGGAGGCGCCGTCAGTCCCCATCGACGCCACCCTACGACCGGCGTCGAGCCGGTTCGCTCGCCGTGACCCTCGACCTGCCCTCCGTGAGATTCCCGAAGATCTCGCCCGCAGGGAATCCCCGCCCGCCGGCCGGCCGTTCCACCCCGGGTGTGACGGACCTCCGGCATGGATAGCGTTCGTGAGCGATCGAAAGGAGCTCCCTTGATGCGTCATGCGCTCTCCCACCACCTCCACCTCGGCTCGATCCGCGACGAGGACTGGGTCGCCGCCCAGTTCGGCTACCGGTAGATGCCGACGCCGACCCAGGACCTCACGCTCGGTCAGGCGCGACGCGTCGTCGCCGAGCACGGCTTTCTCACGCCCACCCCCTCCCGCCCCGCCCCCACCTCTCCCTCCACCGCCCGGCTCGGCATCGAGATCGAGTGGCACACGGTTCGCACCGACGACCCCGACCGCGCGGTGCCGTTCGACCGGCTCGAACGGGTCGCGACGTCGATCCGCCTCCCGGGCCGCAGCCACCTGACGTTCGAACCCGGCGGCCAGATCGAGCTGAGCTCGCGACCACTGCCCGGCTTCGCCGCGTGCCGCGTGATCCGATCCGACGCCGCGGCGCTCGCGACCGGGCTCGCGGCGGAGGGCATCGGGCTCGTCGGCGTCGGGCTGCTCCCGGGACCCCGGACCCGCGTGCTGCGATCGCCGCGGTACGACGCGATGGAGGCGCACTTCGATGCGTCGGGAGACGCGGGGCGCACGATGATGCGCCAGACCGCGGCGATCCAGGTCAACGTCGACCTGGGGCCGCCGCGGCAGTCGCCGAGCCGGTGGCAGAGCGCGCACGCACTCGGCCCGCTGCTCGCCGCGGTCTTCGCGAACTCGCCGTTCGCCACGACCGGCCCGTCGGGCTGGAGCTCGACCCGGCTCGCGGTCTGGCTGGCGATCGATGACGGGCGCTCCGCGCCGGTCGGCACGAACGGCGGCGCCGGCGCCGCGTGGGCCGAGTACGCGCTGCGGGCGCCCGTGATGTGCATCCGGGTGTCGGAGCACGAGTTCGTCCCCGTCTGCGAGCCGCTGACGTTCGCCGACTGGATCGTCGACGGCCACGAGCTCGGATGGCCGACCGAGGACGACCTCACCTATCACCTCACGACGCTGTTCCCTCCGGTGCGGCCGCGCGGCTGGCTCGAGCTCCGCATGATCGACGCGCTCCCGTCCGAGTGGTTCACGGTGCCGGCGATCCTGACCGCGGCGCTCCTCGAGGATCCCGAGGCATCGGTCCGGATCGCGCGAGGCCTGGCTCCGCTCGCCGGCCGCTGGGTGGACGCGGCGCGCGACGGGCTGCGCGACCCCGAGTTCGCCGCGGCGGCGACGGACTGCTTCGACGCAGCACGCGCCGCGCTCGGTCGCCTCCGTGCGCCGCGCGACGTCACCGACATCCTCGAGCTCTATCGCGAGCGGTACGTCGATCGCGGTCGGTGCCCGGCCGACGACCTCCTCGAGTCGTGGCGCGCGACGGGCCGCCTGACCCCGGCACCGGAGAGCGTGCCCGCACCCGTCGCCTGACCGTGGGGCCGGGCGCCGGCGCCTCCGCTCGACACCTCCACCCGGTCGCGGGCACTGTGGGCCGATGACAGCTGCGGTCGTGCTCGTCCACGGAGCCTGGCACGGCGCGTGGTGCTTCGAGCCGGTGCTCGAACGTCTCGCCCGGACCGGGGTCGAGGCCGTCGCGGTCGACCTCCCCGGCCACGGGGCGGACCGGGGTCCGCTCGGAGACCTGCACGCCGATGCGGCACGGGTGCGCGAGGTGCTCGACGGCATCGACCGGGACTGCGTGCTGCTCGGCCACTCGTACGGCGGCGCGGTGATCACCGAGGCAGGCGTCCACCCGGCGGTGCGCCACCTCGTCTACCTCGCGGCATTCGCGCTCGATGCCGGCGAGTCGTGCACGGCCGCCGCGATCCGCGGAGTCACAGGCCTTGGAACTGGCCTACGACGGGCCGAACCTCGCGGATGCCTTCGTCCCCCACGACGACGGGACCATCACCCTCGACCCCGGCGGTGCGGTGGAATTCCTCTTCCAGGACTGCGACCCGGCGACCGCGGCGTGGGCCGTCGACCGGCTCGGGCCGCAGCCGAGCGTCACGCTCGGAGACGTCCCGACCGCGGTGGCCTGGCGGGAGCGGCCTTCGACCTACGTGGTGTGCGCCGAGGACCGCGGTGTGCACCCCGACCTGCAGCGCGCGCTCGCACGCCGGTGCGACGAACAGGTCGAATGGCCGACGAGCCATTCACCATTCCTGTCCGCGCCGGATCGCGTGGCCGATCTCGTCGCGGGCATCGCGCGCTCGACCCCGACGGAGCACTAGGGCGCGACGAGGCCCAGGTTCTCGTAGATCTGACGGGTCGCGGTCGACCGGTTCAGCGTGTAGAAGTGCAGGCCCGGCGCGCCGCCTTCGATCAGCGACCGCGCGAGCTTCGTGGCCTCCTCCACCCCGACCGCGAACACCGCGTCCGGATCGTCGGCGACCGCCTCGAGCTTGTCCGCGAGCCAGCGGGGGAACTCCGAGCCTTGCAGCTGGGACATGCGCTTGATGCTGCCGATCGTCGTCGCGGGCATGATTCCCGGGATCACGGGCTTGTCCACCCCGAGACCGCGGAGGCTCTCGACGAGGTCGAAGTAGTGCTCGGCGTCGAAGAAGAACTGCGTGATCGCGAAGTCCGCGGCCGCGAGCTTCCGCGCGGTGTGGAGCCGGTCGCTCTCGCGGCTCGGCGAGCGGGGGTGCGGCTCCGGGTGCGCGGCGACACCAACCGAGAAGTCGCCGATGCCGCGGACGAGGTGGACGAGGTCGACGGCGTGCTCGAGCTCGCCCCGCGGCAGGTCGACGTCCGGCGGCGGGTCGCCCCCGAGGGCGAGGATGTTCTCGATCCCCGAGTCGCGGTAGCGGGCGACGATCTCCTCGAGCTGCGCGCGCGTGTGGCCGACGCAGGTGAGGTGCGCCATCGGCGTCATCTGCGTGTCGCGCAGGATGCCGGTGACGATCTCGTGGGTCTTCTCGCGCGTCGAGCCGCCTGCGCCGTAGGTCACCGACACGTACGACGGACCGAGCGGCTCGAGCTCCTCGAGCGCCGCGGTCAGCGCGAGCTCGGCGGCCGGCGTTCGCGGCGGGAAGAACTCGAAGGAGTAGCTCGGGCCCCGAGCCAGGATGTCTGCGATCTTCATAGTGGGGAAAGGGTACGCGAGCGGCGGAGGCAATTCGCCCGGCACGAGGTGCTCCGTCCGGTGACGGTGGCGATGTTCACGGCGAGCCAGGGGCGCTGCTCGGAAGGACGCAGGACGAAGGCGCAGTGGGCTTCTGCGTCGAGGACGAGGACGCCGCGAGCGGCGTTCCTGGCCGGCGGAACGCGGCACGCGTCGCCGGTCGGGGCACGAGGTGCTCCGTCCGGTGACGGTGGCGGCAGGCGTCGCCGGCCGGGGCACTAGGTTCTCGGTCGACGTGGACTTCGCCCTGACCCAGGATGTTCCGGCGGCGGTGGACGCCGTGGAGGCAGCACTGGTGGACGCTGCGTTCCTGGTCCGCATGAGCGAGCTGCCGAAGCTCGGGTCGGCCGAGGTCGTCGCCAGCGAGCGCAACGGTGACGTCGTCGCGCTCCAGGTGCGCTACCTCTTCCAGGCCGAGCTCTCGGCCGCGGTCACGCGCGTCGTGGACCCGAGCAAGCTCACCTGGGTCGAGGACTCGACCTGCGACGTCGCCGCGCACCACACGACGTGCGTCATCCGACCGGACAACTACACGAACCTGCTCGAGGGCAGCTACGAGGCGACGATCGTGGCCGCGGCGTCCGGGTGCACGCGCACGGTCACGGGTCGGATCAAGGTGCACGTGCCGTTGCTCGGGGGCAAGGTGGAGAAGGCGATCGTCTCCGGGCTGTCGGAGAACGCGGCGGCGCAGGTGGCTTTGTTGGTGGACTTCCTGGGCTCGTAGTTCTCGTGTCTTGACCGCAGCTGTTGGCCGGTCGGGGCGGACATGCGGCCATTCGCTCGGACAGTCTGTTCGCGCCAGAGCGCTCACAGAACTCGCTCGGTGGCCACACGTCCGCCCCTCCCATGACCGCGATGCTCATGTGCGGGCTCGGGTGCGCGTTCTGTGTTCCGGGTTGCGTCAACGATCTTGGGGCTGGTGGTGGGGGTGGAAGCTTCGCAGTCTGAGGGAGTTGGTGACGACGAAGACGCTGGAGAAGCCCATGGCGGCGGCGGCGATGATCGGGTTGAGGAGGCCGAGCGCGGCGAGGGGGATCGCCGCGGTGTTGTAGGCGAAGGCCCAGAACAGGTTGCCGCGGATCGTCGCCAGCGTCCGGCGGGAGAGTGCGATGGCGTCCGCCGCGGCGCGCAGGTCGCCCGACACGAGCGTGAGGTCGCTGGCCTCGATCGCGACGTCCGTCCCGGTCCCGACCGCGATCCCGAGGTCGGACTGAGCGAGCGCGGGCGCGTCGTTCACTCCGTCTCCGACCACCGCGACGTCGTGCCCGGCGGTCTGGAGCTCGCGCACCACGTCAACCTTCTCGCCCGGCAGGACGTCCGCCACCACCCGGTCGACACCCACCGCGGTCGCCACGGCCTCCGCGGTCGCCCGGCGGTCACCGGTGACCATCACCGTCTCGATCCCCAGCCCGTGCAGGGCCGCGATCGCGTCCCGCGACGTCGGCTTGATCGTGTCCGCGACCACGAACGCGGCCCGGACCTGTCTGCCCCAACCCGCGAAGACCGTGGTGCGCCCGTCCCGGGCCGCGGCGTCTGCCACCGTGGCCAGCGCGCCGGTGAGCTGCGCGTCGGCCGTGCCGGCCCAGTCGAGCCGTCCCACCCGGACCTCGACCCCGTCGACCACCGCGAGGACACCCCGGCCCGGCTCGTTCGTGAACGACGTCGGTGCGGTCGGCGCAACGCCACGGGCCCGGAGACCGTCGGCGACCGCACGCGCGATCGGGTGCTCCGAGGCGTCCTCCGCGGAGGCGGCCAGCACGAGCGTGTGAGCCTCGTCCTCGCCCGGTGCGACCGCGACGTCGACCAGCTGCATCCGACCCGAGGTGATGGTCCCCGTCTTGTCGAGCACCGCGGTGTCGACCCGACGCGTGGCCTCCAGCACCTCGCCACCCTTGATGACGATGCCCAGCTGGGCGCCACGCCCGGTACCGACCATGATCGCGGTCGGCGTGGCCAGACCGAGCGCGCACGGGCAGGCGATGATCAGCACCGCGACCGCGGCCGTGAAGGCGTCGTTCGCCGAGTGTCCGGTCAGGAGCCAGGCCGCGAGCGTGGCGAGCGCGACGACGATGACCACCGGGACGAAGATGCTCGAGATGCGGTCGGCGAGTCGCTGCACGGGCGCCTTCGAGCCCTGGGCCTCGGCGACCAGGCGGCCGATCTGCGCCAGTGCGGTCTCGCTGCCGACGTGCGTCGCGCGCACGACCAGCCGGCCCGACGTGTTGAGCGTCGCGCCGAAGACGGCGTCCCCCGGGCCGACGTCGGCGGGCACCGGTTCACCGGTGAGCATCGAGACGTCGACCGCCGACGCGCCGTCGACGATCGTGCCGTCGGTCGCGATCTTCTCGCCGGGCCGCACGACGAACCGGTCACCCACCGCGAGCTGCTCGATCGGGACCTCCTCGCCGTTCTCGAGCCGGGCCGACTTCACGCCGAGCGCGAGGAGGGCGTGCAGGGCGTCGCCCGAGCGGCGCCGAGCCCGGGCTTCGAAGTACTTCCCGAGCAGCAACAGGGTGACGATCGCGGCCGCGGTCTCGAAGTAGACGTGCGCGTCGCTCCCGCCGCTCATCCCCGACGAGCCGGCATCGAGGAACACGAGCGCGACCACGGACCAGAGCCACGCCGCGGTGGTCCCGAGCGACACGAGGGTGTCCATCGTGACCGCGCCGTGGCGCAGGTTCACGAGCGTGGCCCGGTGGAACTGCCACCCGGCCCAGAAGATCACGGGGGTGGAGAGCAGGAGGGCGATCCACTGCCAGCCGTCGACCATCAGCGCCGGGACCATCGAGACGAGGAGCACCGGCACGGTGAGGACCGCCGCGACGATCAGCCGCGACAGGACGCTGCGCTCGTCCCCGTGGTCGTGCTCGGGCCCGTGCGTGCCGGGCTCGGGCACCGAGTAGCCGAGGTCCGCGACCTTCGCGCGGAACTGGTCGGGACCCGTGACCGACCCGTCGTACAGGACGGTCGCGGTCTCCGTGGCGAGGTTGACCCGGCACTCGCGGACGCCGTCCAGCCCTCCGAGCGTGTGCTCGACCCGGCCGACGCAGGACGCGCAGGTCATCCCGGCCACGGGGAGGTCGACGCGGCGCGTCTCGTCGGGCGCGGCCGGCTGCCGGCGGGTCGATTCGACGCCTGCGGGCGTGCGGGTCGTCATCGCTTGCTCCTCGGCTCGCTGCTCGTTAGCGTACCCCCCTACCCTATCGACGACAAACCCGGAGCATTCCGGTGCGCGGCTACTCGATGCACAAGGACGACTACCGACGGCGCCTCGCCCGGATCGAGGGGCAGGTCCACGGGCTCGCCCGCATGATCGACGAGGACCAGTACTGCATCGACATGCTGACCCAGGTCGCGTCGGTGACCCGGGCGCTGCAGGGGGTCGGGCTGGGGCTGCTCGACGAGCACCTCGGCCACTGCGTGCGGGAGGCGACCGAGCGCGACCCCGACGAGGGCGACGCGAAGATCACCGAGGCGATGGCCGCGGTCGAGCGCCTGCTCCGAGCCTGACGGCGCTCAGGCGACCAACGAGTGCGCCATCGAGCTCGACGACGAGTCGCTGGCCACGAGGGCGATCGTGGCGCCGACCATGATCAGCGTGAACAGCACGATGTGGATCCAGGCGATGATCTGGGCCGCACGCACGAGGCCCGTGCCGCTGAGCCGCCCGCCCGACGCGTCGATCTTGTTGCCCGCGACGTGCGCGAGGACGAGCGCGACGACCGCGGCGATGACCGGGCACAACACCCAGGAAACGATCGACAGCACGAGCGCAGCCACCGCGGTCCCGTCCGTGCGCGGCGGCACGTACGTGCCGGCACCGGGTGCGGTCGGCGGTCCCCAGCCCGGGGCCGGCTGCGGCGGGGGCGGCGGGGGCGGCGGCGCGTAGGACATCGTGGGCTCCCTGGGCAGACGTACAACTAGTTGATCGCGACGTAGGCGGCGATGAAGATGAGGTTCAGCGCGATCGCGACGACCGCGACGACCCGCGCCGCGGTGACCATGCCGGTGCCGGTCAGCGTCCCGCCCGATGCCGCGATCTTGCGCTGCGCCTGGCTGGCGAGAACCAGTGCGACGATCCCGGCGAAGACCCCGCAGACGAAGACCCCGACGATCGCGACGACGAGAGCCGCGACCGCGAGTCCCTCGCTGCGCGGCCCGTCGAAGCCGTACCCCGGAGCACCGTACCCGGGCGCGCCGGACGGGGGCGGAGGCGGCGGTGCGTATCCCGGTGGACCCGGCGGCGGCGCGTACCCGGGTGGAGGAGGCGGGGGCGGCGTCGCGGCCGGCGGCGTCGCGGCCGGCGGATCCGGCGGTTGCGCCGCGACGTCGTCGTCCATCACGCCAATGTAGGCCGGTCGGCCACCGCGCCCGCGCTCTCTTCGCCCGTCGCGTGGCCCCGTGACAGACTCGTCGCATGCCGCCCGAGAAGCTCTCCTGGAAGCACCTCTACGACGAAGTGGTGACGTCGGGGCTGTGCACGGGATGCGCGGGGTGCGTCATCGCCTGCCCGCACGACGTCTTGTCGTACAAGGACACGGAGGGCGCCTACAAGCCGTTCCAGATCGAGGACTACGGGGGCCCCGCCGACTGCTCCCACGGCGACAAGAACTGCACCTCCTGCACCCGGGCGTGCCCGAGGTTCCGAGCCTGGGAGCCCGACGTCGACGAGTTCCTGTTCGGCCGCGTCCGCGAGCCCGACGAGCTCTCGGGGATCTACAAGGACATCGTGCTCGCCAAGGCCTCCGACCCCGTGCTGCACGAGGTCGGCCAGGACGGCGGGCTCGTCTCCGCGATCCTCCTCTACTGCCTCGAGAAGGACATCATCGACGCCGCCCTCGTCTCCTACCTGGAGGGCGACGGCTCGACGTGGAAGGCCATCCCCGGCGTCGCCCGGACCAAGGAGGACATCATCGCCTCGGCCGGCAGCCGCTACACGTACTCCGCCAATCCGCTCGCGTACGCCGAGGCGGTGGAGGGGGGCGCGGAGCGGATCGCGCTGGTGGGAATGAGCTGCCAGAGCTCGATGCCACCGGTGATGAAGCAGCGCAAGGCGGGCAAGGTCGCCCGGCGCCTGTCCCTCAACATCGGGCTCCTGTGCTCGAAGACCTTCGACGACGCGATCTTCGAGGAGCTGTTCGAGGCGAAGTACGGGCTCCACCGGGCCGACATCAAGAAGATGAACATCAAGGGCGTGTTCCAGCTCTGGATGCACAACGGCGACTATCACGAGGTGCCGCTGAAGGAGTGCCACGCCTGGACCCGCGAGGGCTGCAAGTCCTGCCCCGACTTCGCGGCCGAGCACGCCGACATCTCCACCGGCGGCATCGGCAAGTTCAACGACTGGACGCTCACGATCGTCCGCACCGACCTCGGCCGCGAGATCATGGCCGGGCTGCAGTCGGAGGGATGGATCGACGTCAGGCCGGGCGACGACGACCCGGACGCGATCGAGCTGATGCACAAGCTCTCGAAGCGCTCGCGCAAGCGGTGGCCCGAGTTCGCCATCCCCGAGCCCCGGCTGATCGGCACCTGAGGACGTGCTCCAGGCCGAGATCGCGGCGATCAACAGCCCAACAGCTCGCCTGAGCACGCATCCCGCCGAGGACCGGGTGCGCCCGAGCACGATCCGGTGGGCAGAACCCCCGAATTGGTGCGCCTGAGCGCGTAACCTCCTCGCATCCCCCGGAGGTCGAACCCGCCGATGCCTGACGCCCACTCCACTCTCGTCCCGCGCCTCGAAGCGGCCGCCGCGCCGCGCCGCCGCTCGATCACCTTCGTCACCGGCGCCACCGACAGCGCCGCGTACAGCACCGAGGCGGTCGAGTGGGCCCGGATCCACGACGACGCGCGGGCGATGGCCGCCGAGCTCCAGGCCCGAGGCGTCGAGCCCGGCCACTCCGTGTCGGTCATCGGACCGACCTCCCGGGACCTCGTCACCGCCATCCAGGCGGTGTGGCTCGCCGGCGGCTGCCTGGTGATGCTCCCGCTGCCGATGCGGATGGGCTCGATCGAGGAGTTCGTCGAGCAGACCCGGGCCCGGATCTCGAACGCCGAGAGCCGACTCCTCATCGCCGATTCGCAGCTGCTCGCGTTCATGACGCCCGAGCCGACCGATCCGCCGATGATCACGCTCGACGAGCTCCGTGCCGCCGTCGCCACGCGTGGGAGCGACGCGTACGTCCGCGTCCCCGACGATCCGGACGCCCTCGCGATCCTGCAGTTCACGAGCGGGAGCACCGCGGATCCCAAAGGGGTCATGCTGCCGCACCGGTGCGTGACCGCGAACATCGACGCGATCGACGAGGCGCTGGGCATCGACTACGACCTCGACCGCGCCGCGTGTCGTGGCTGCCGCTCTACCACGACATGGGCCTCATCGGGATGCTGACGATCCCGATGACCACCGGGACCGACCTCGTGCTCGCCGGCCCGCAGGACTTCCTGGCGGCCCCGTCACGCTGGGCCCAGTGGATCTCCGACTTCCACTGCAGCATCACCGCCGGGCCCAACTTCTCCTACGCGCTCTCCGCCCGGGCCATGCGCCGCGGCGGCGACCTGGATCTCAGCCACTGGCGGGTCGCGCTCGAACGGCGCGGAGCCCATCGAGCCGAGCGCGGTCGAGAGCTGGCTGGCGGCGGGCGCGCCGCACGGTCTGCGCGTCGGTACGGCGTTCTGCGCCTACGGCATGGCCGAGTCCACGGTGGGCATCACGTTCCCGGAGCCCGGCAAGGGCATGTTCGTGGACGCGGTTGACGCCCGGGTCCTCGAGACGGACCGCTACGCGGCCCCCCTCGACCACGCCGCGCCGGGCGCCCGTCGCCTCCCGTGCCTGGGCCAGGCGATCGGCGGCCTCGAGCTGCGCGTGGTCGACCCCGGGACGGGCGTCCCGCTTCGAGACCGCGAGGCCGGCGAGCTCGAGGTGCGCGGTACGTCAGTCACGCCGGGCTACTTCCGCAACGAGCGTGCGACCGCCGGGGTGTTCCACGACGACTGGCTGCGCACCGGCGACCTCGGGTACCTCTTCGACGGCGAGCTGGTGATCTGCGGCCGGCTCAAGGATGTGATCATCGTCGGCGGTCGCAACGTGTTCCCCGAGGACATCGAGCGCGCGGCGGCCGGCGTCCAGGGCATACGGGCGGGCAACGTCATCGCGTTCGGGCGCCCGGGGCGACGCGGCCGCGAGTCGGTCGTGGTCGTTGCCGAGACCCGCTCGGACGATGCTTCCACCGTGCGCGACGCCGTGGCTGCATGCGTGACGGACGCGGTCGGTGTCGCCGCGGAGGTCGTGCTCGTCCGGCCGGGCTCGCTGCCCAAGACGTCCTCGGGCAAGCTCCAGCGGTCGCTCTGCAAGACGCGCTACCTCGACGACGTCCTCGAACCGGTCGCGCCGTAGCGCGCCCGGACCGCCCGCTACACCAGGGGCCAGGGCACGGAGTGATAGCCCTCGTCCGGGACGGGGTACCGGCCCCGGCGCAACAGCGTGCGCGCCCGGTCGCCCACCGCCGCGACCTCGGAGGGGGCGAGGAGCTCGCCGAGCCGATGACCGAACCGACCGTCGAGCTCCCCGAGAACGCACTCGACGGTGGCGAGGATCGTCGGGGGCACCGGGTCCCCAGCGAAGTCCCAGATCACCGTGCGCAGCTTGTCGGCGACGTGGAACGTGAGGCCGTGGTCGATGCCCCACACGTGCCCGTCGGTCAGCCCGGCCAGGCAGTGCCCGCCCTTGCGGTCCGCGTTGTTGGCGAGGACGTCGAACGCGGCGAAGCGCTTGAAGTCGTCGGGGTGCGCCTCGAGCAGCGTGAAGTAGTGCTCCTCGGGGTCGTGGTCGACGAAGCGCTGCACCATGCCGAGCCCGTACGGACCGTCGCGCAGCACCGTCTCCGGCACGATTGCCCACCCCAGTGCCTCAGAGAGCTCGTAGGCGGCGACCTCGCGGTTGCACAACGAGCCCTCGGGAAAATCCCAGAGTGGTCGCTCGCCGCGCTGTGGCTTGTACACCGCGGGGACTTCGACGTCGTCGAACGACGCGTTGACGAGGAAGGTCGCGTTCGACGACCACGCCATCCGACCGAGCAGGTCGAGCTCGCCCTTGCGCAGCGCGTCCGACGCGCGGGTCGGGATCTAGTTCCACCGCGGGCAGATGTGACCGGCCGGGTCCATCGGGAAGTTGCACAGCTGGCAGAGCGGCCGTCCCCCCGACACCGCCTCCGCGCCCCGGGCGGCCATCGCGCGGACCTGGGCCCGCGTCGCGAAGATACGCGCCACGTACCCCTCGTCGTCGAGCGCGGCGTCCGCGGCCGCGTCGTCCTCGTCGTCCTCGTCCTCGGCGCGCTCCCGGAGCTCGAGCAGGACGAGGCGGCGGTCGGGCTCGAAGCCGAGCCCGATCATCCGGGCCCGGAACAACGGCACCGCCGGCTCGGTGACCTGGGCCGCGCTCGGGTGCAGCGTCGACGACTCGCCCGGCTCCTCGGGGTACTCCTCCCCGATCCGGTCGAGGAAGGCGACCGCTTCCGCGGCGAGCAGCGCGACCTGCTCCTTCTCGACCACGACCGTGAGCCGCGCGTCGGCCTTGTCGGCCTGGATGTAGAAGACGCGCGCACCGGGGTCGCCGATCGCGCCGGCGCCGAGCGCGTCCACCGTGTCGAGCTCGATGACGTTGTCCATCACGTCGCATCCTCCGCCGGTTGCCTCGCCTCGCCGGATCGTTCGTCCTGGTTCGGGTTCGTACCCGTTTCGGCCGGCTTCGGCACCAGCTCGTCCAGGCTCCCGGTGTCGTTGCACTTCACGAGCGCGGCGCCGTGCGGGCCGAGCTCGAAGACGGTGACCGATGCCGGCGACACGATCACCCGCTGGAAGAGGTCGAGGTGCACCCCGGTGAAGTGCGCGATCGCCGCCTTGATCGGATCGGCGTGCGACACGACGACGACGATCTCGCCCGGGTGGTCGGCGACGACCTGCTCGAGCGCGGTGACCATGCGGCCCTGCATCTCGGAGATCGACTCACCTCCGGGGAAGCGCGCGCGTGACGGCACCACCTGCACCGTCTTCCACAGGTCGGTCTTGGCCAGGTCCGCGATCTTCCCGCCGGTCCACTCGCCGTAGTCGGCCTCGATGACGCCGGGGAGCTCGCGCACCTCGAGCCCGTGGTGGCCCGCGATGTGCTCGGCGGTCTGGCGGGTGCGCTCGATCGGGCTCGCGTACACGGCGCGGACCGGGAGCACCGCGAGCCGCTCACCGACGTTGCGCGCCTGCTCGACCCCGGGCTCGGACAGATCGATCCCCGGCGTCCGACCCGAGAGCAGCGGCCCGGTCTGCGCGGTGACGGCGTGGCGCACCAGCACGAGCGTCATGGACCGGGGCGCGGTCGGCTGTTCGCCGTTGGTGCTCTCGGGAGCAGTGGGGCTGGTCACACCGGCGATGGTATCGGTGTGGCCCCACGTCTCCACCCGCGCCCTGACGCCACGGCACGAGAGCCACACCCGACTGCCGATAGATTGCGCGGGTGGCCGATCGACCGATAGGCATCCACCGCGGTGGTCCCCCCGAGACCGTGCTGCCCGATCCGCCCGCGGAGATCGCGGCTGCACTCGCCGACGCGTGGGCGAGCACAGATCCCGCGCGACGGCGCGAGGCGGTGCGCGACGTCGTGGCGCGAGCACCGCGGTTCGTCGAAGCGTGGGTCCGCCTCGGCGAGCTGGCGACGGACCCGGTCGACGCCTACGCGTACTTCCGCGTCGGCTACCACCGCGGATTGGACCAGCTCCGCCAGGCCGGCTGGCGCGGCAGCGGGTACGTGCGGTGGTCGCACGAGACGAACCGCGGCTTCCTGCGCGCCCTGGACGGGCTCCGGCGCAGCGCCGCGGCGATCGGCGAGACCGACGAGGAGGCGCGCTGTGCCGAGTTCCTCGTCCAGCTGGACCCCTCGGGTGATTGGCAGGCAGGGGTAACCTGACTCACTCCACACCGTCGAGAGGGTCGGCATGAAGCGCGCGCTCATCACCGGGATCACGGGCCAGGACGGCCGCTATCTCAGCCAGCTCCTGAGCGAGCAGGGGTACCAGGTCTTCGGTCTGATCCGGGGCCAGGCGAACCCCAAGGCGCAGCTCGTGCTGGACGAGAACCCCGGTGTCGAGCTCGTCGACGGCGACCTGCGCGACCTCTCGTCGCTGATCGCGGTGATGGAGCAGGTGCAGCCGGACGAGGTCTACAACCTCGCCGCGATGTCGTTCGTGCAGCTCTCGTTCAAGCAGGCCGAGCTGACGTCGGAGATCACCGGTCTCGGCGTGCTGCGCATGCTCGAAGCAGTGCGGATCGTCGGCGGGGTCGAGAAGAACCCGATCCGCTTCTACCAGGCGTCGAGCTCCGAGATGTTCGGCAAGGTGCGCGAGACGCCGCAGAGTGAGAAGACGCCGTTCCACCCCCGCTCGCCGTACGGCGTGGCCAAGGTCTTCGGTCACGACATGACCGTCAACTACCGCGAGGCCTACGACCTGCACGCGAGCTCGGGCATCCTCTTCAACCACGAGTCCGAGCGGCGTGGCATGGAGTTCGTCACCCGCAAGATCACCAACTCGCTCGCCCGCATCAAGCTGGGGCTGCAGGATCGGATCAGCCTCGGCAACCTGGACTCGGCGCGGGACTGGGGCTTCGCGGGCGACTACGTCCGGGCCATGTGGATGATGCTCCAGCAGCCCGAACCCGACGACTACGTGATCGCGACGGGTGAGACGCACACCATCAGGGAGTTCCTCGACACCGCGTTCCAGATCGCGGGCTACGACAGCTGGGAGCCCTTCGTCACCCACGACACCCGCTTCGACCGGCCGGCCGACGTGGACCTGTTGATGGGCGACGCGACGAAGGCCAAGGAGAAGCTCGGCTGGACGCCGACCGTCACGTTCGACGAGCTCGTGCGGCGGATGTACGAGGCGGACCTGAAGTCGGAACAGGCCCAGCTCGAAGCGGGCCGGCGCTGACGGATCCCGCTCAGCGCTCCATCTCGGCCGCGGCGACGCGGGCGGCGACGAGGACCGGGTCCCACACGGGCGAGAACGGCGGGGCGTAGCCCAGGTCGAGCGAGATGACGTCCTCGGCGGTCATCTCGTTCCAGATGCACGTCGCGAGGACGTCGATGCGCTTGGCCGCGCCCTCGCTCCCCACGATCTGGGCACCGAGCACGCGGCCGGTGGCCATCTCGGTCACCAGCTTCACGCGCACCGGGGCCGAGGCCGGGTAGTACCCCGCCCGGCTGCTCGAGTCGATGACGGTCGGGAAAGCCTTGAACCCCGCCTCGATCGCCTCCTGTTCGGAGAGCCCGGTGCGGGCGACCTCGTACTTGCAGACCTTGGAGACCGCGGTGCCGATCACGCCGGGAAAGGTGATGTCGCCACCCGTCGCGTTGACCCCGACGACCCGACCCTGCTTGTTGGCGTGCGTCCCGAGCGCGATCGCGACCGGGCGGCCCGACACGCGGTGGTGGGTCTCGATGCAATCGCCCGCGGCGAAGACGCCCGGCGCGGACGTCCGCTGGTGGTCGTCGGTCGCGATGCCGCCGGTGGGCCCGATCGTGATGCCCGCCCTCCGGGCCAGTGCGACTTCTGGACGCGCGCCGATGCCCAGCACCACCAGGTCGGTGGGGAAGGTCCCCCGCCGTGTCTCGACCGCGCGGATGCGCCCGTCCTCGGTGTCGAAGCCGAGCACGGGCTCGGCGAGGTGCAGGTCGATGCCGAGGTCCCGCATCGCGTCGGCGATGAGCTCGCCCATGTCCGGATCGAACGTCGGCATCGGCGTCGGTCCGGCGGCGAGGCAGGTCACCGCGATGTCCCGGTGCAGGAGCGCCTCGGCCAGCTCGATGCCGATGTACCCGGCCCCCACGACGACGGCCCGCTTCGGCTCGTCTGCCTCGACCGCGTGGCGCACCGCGATGCCGTCCTCGAGGGTCTGCACGCCATAGACCCCCTCGGCGTCGATCCCGGGGATCGAGGGGCGTTCGGGGGTCGCGCCGGTCGCGATGACGAGCTGGTCGTAGCCCACGACGGTCTCGGCGTCCGCGTCGAGGTCGCGGGCGGTGACGTTGCGGGCGTCGGTGTCGATCGCGACGACCTCATGGCGCACGCGCACGTCGATCCCCTGAGCGCGGTGCTGCTCGGGCGAGCGCGCGATGAGCGCGTCGACCGACTCGACCTCGCCGCCGACGAGATACGGGATCCCGCAGGCCGAGAACGACGTGTAGCGGCCTCGCTCGAACGCGACGATCTCGAGCTCGTCCTCGCCGCGTCGCCGCCGCGCGCCGGACGCCGCGCTCATGCCCGCTGCGTCACCCCCGATGACGACGAGCCGCTCCGTCACGAGGCGCGGAAGGTGGCGAGCCGGTCGAGCGCGGCGTCCGCCTCGGCCACGAAGGCGCGCACGATGTCGCCCGCCGGGATCAGCTCGTGGATCGCACCCACGCCCTGACCGGACGGGTAGCACTCGCGATCCGGGTCGACGCCGGGGGTGCTCTCGCTGGCACCGAGGTGCATCCATCCGCCCTCGATGCCCGCCATCAGCTGGTCCGGGAACTTCTTCAGCTCCTCGGGGTGCTCCTCGAAGTAGCGGCTGGTCTGGTTCGCCACGACGCGCATCGTCTTGCCGCTGAACGCGCGGCTGATCACCGTGCCGTCCTCCGGGGTCCGCAGCAACGCGTCCTTGTAGCCCGGCGCGGCGCGCGCCTCGGGCGTCGCGATGAACCGCGTCCCGACCCACACACCGTCCGCGCCGAGCGCGAGCGCAGCCGCGAGTCCCCGCCCGTCGAAGATCCCGCCCGCGGCGACGACGGGCACCCGGTCGCCCACGGCGTCGACGATCTGCGGGACCAGGGGCATCGTCGCGATCTGGCCCGTGTGGCCGCCCGCCTCGGTGCCCTGCGCAACCACGATGTCGCAGCCGGCCTCGACCGCGTTGATCGCGTGCCGCACCTTCCCGCACATCGACAGCACCAGCACGGAGTGCTCATGGCACAGTGTGATGACGTCGCGCGGCACACCGAGACCCGCCGCGAAGACCGACGCGCCCTCGTGGATCAGGAGCTCGACGTCGGTCATCAGGCGGTCGGGCAGCGCGGTGAGCAAGTCGACGCCGAGGGGCTTGTCGGTGAGTGCCCTGGCCGCGCGGATCTCGGCGACCATCTCGTCGGAGCTCATCGTCGACGCGCCGAAGCAGCCGAAGCCGCCCGCCTCGGACACCGCCGCGACGAGCGGACTGTAGGACACACCTCCCATCCCGGCGAGCATGACGGGGTGCTCGATGCCGAGCACGTCGGTCAGGCGAGTCTTCATCCGGCGGAGCGTAGGCCGGAGCGGGCACGAAGTGCGGAGGCCGGAGCGACCCGAGTTGACGAGCGTAGGCCGGAGCGGGCACGAAGTGCGGAGGCCGGAGCGACCCGAGTTGACGAGCGTAGGCCGGAGCGGGCACGAAGTGCGGAGGCCGGAGCGACCCGAGTTGACGAGCGTAGGCCGGAGCGGGCACGAAGTGCGGAGGCCGGAGCGACCCGAGTTGACGAGCGTAGGCCGGAGCGGGCACGAAGTGCGGAGGCCGGAGCCACCATCTGAGGCGAACGCTAACGTCTCCGTGTGGCAGCCAGCACCCCGGTCGTCGGCGTGATCATGGGCAGCGATTCCGATCTGCCCGTCATGCGGGGCGCGATCGACGCGCTGGCCGAGTTCGACGTGCCCTGCGAGGTCCGCATCATCTCCGCGCACCGCACGCCCGACGAGATGTCGACGTACGCGCACACCGCCGCGGCGCGCGGCCTGCGGGTGATCGTCGCGGGCGCCGGCGGCGCGGCGGCCCTGCCCGGGATGACCGCGTCGATGACGCCGTTGCCGGTGATCGGCGTGCCCGTCCCGCTCGCTCACCTCGACGGGCTCGACTCGCTGCTCTCGATCGTGCAGATGCCCGCGGGGATCCCGGTCGCGACCGTCGCGGTCGGGAACGCTCGCAACGCGGGGCTGCTCGCAGTGCGCATCCTCGCCGCGACCGACGAGGCGCTCCGGGCCCGGATGGAGCGGTTCCAGTCCGAGCTCGCCGCGATGATCGTCGAGAAGGACGACCGCATGCGCAAGGAGCACGGCTGAAGCCGCCGGAGCGCGTCGAGAGGTCGGGGTCTCTCGGTCGCCCTCCGGAGAACTCGGGGAAAGGCGCCGGAGGGCGATGCGGTACCTGGGATACGACCATCTGGACGGGGTCCCCAACGTCGTCGTCGACGGCTCGGCCCACCCCGACACGCTCCTGACCCTGTCGCACTGGCCGAACAGCCCGACGCCGGTCGCGCTCCGGGACGACCTGTCGGCTCAGATCGCGTTCCGCTCCCTCGACCACCCGGAGCTCCACGTCGCCGCGGACGTCGTGTCGAACAACCACTTCGACCAGGACGGGTTGATGAGCGTGTACGCCCTCGTCGAGCCCGACGACGCACGGGCGCGGCGCGACCAGGTCGTCGACGTGGCCCGCGCCGGCGACTTCGGCACGTTTTCGTTGCGCGACTCGATCCACGTCTCGTGGACGATCGCCGCGCTCGCCGAAGCGGTCGACGACACGGACCCGTACGTCGAGCTGCTCGCCCACCTCCCCGAGCTGCTCGACCATCCCGACCGGTTCCGGGACCGGTGGGCCGAGGAGGACGCGCACCTGCGCGCGAGCGAGGACGCGATCGCATCCGGTGAGATCGTGATCGAGGAGATCGAGGCGCTGGATGTCGCCGTGGTGACCGTGCCGGCGTCGTGGACCGTCGGTGCGGCCCATCGCTTCACGGTGCTCGGCGCGCAGGCGGTCCACCCGTCGGCGATCAACAACGCGACCGACTGCTTCCGGGTGCTGTACCGGCACGGGCCGCGCTACGAGCTCCAGTACCGCTACGAGACCTGGGTCCGGTACCTGTCCCGGCGCCCGCCCGGTCGGGTCGACCTCGCACCGGTCGCGGAGGAGCTGACCGCGCTCGAGCCGGGCGACGCCCACTGGGTGTTCGACGGCGTCGGGGCGATCGCGCCCGCGCTGCACCTGACCGGCGCGGGCCCCGACGCGTCCAGCGCGATCCCGCCCGACCAGTTCCGCACCCGGATCCTGGACGCGCTCGCAGCCGGCCCCGTCGCCTGGGACCCCTACCCCTGACCCGACCCCCTCCGGGCCAGTTTTGGCGTCACGTACCCACCGTGGAGGTGGGGGAAGTGACGCCAAAGCGGGAGTGGGAGGGTGCTATTCGGTCGAGATGGCATCGAGGACGTCGAGCTTCGAGGCGCTGCGGGCCGGCCAGATCGCGGCGAGGACGCCGAACACCGCGGCCAACACGAAGATGACCACGAGCTGGCCCGGCGCGGCGCTGAACACGTCGATGCCCTGGTCCTTCAACGCCCCGACGAGCGCGGCCGCGAACAGCACCCCGATGACGATCCCGAGGAACGCGCCGAGCAGGGCGATGATCACGGCCTCCCAGCGCACGAGGGAACGCACCTGGCGCCGGGTCATGCCGACCGCCCGCATCAGACCCAGCTCGCGCGTGCGCTCGATGATCGAGAGCCCGAGCGTGTTCGCGATGCCGAACAGCGCGATGAAGATCGCGAACAGCAGCAGCGCCTTCACGAGGTTCAGGAACTGGTTGATCTGCTGGGCCTGCGCGGCCTTGAACTGCGCCTGGTCCTGGACCTTGCCGCCCGGGTACGCCTTCACCACCTTGTCGATCGCCGCGCGGTGCTGTGGCGACGGGCCGCCCTGGGTCTGCAGGTAGATCTGCGCGTCGAAGACGTCGGGGAAGTTCTTCTTGTAGGCCGCGGTGCTGATCGTGTAGCTCGGCACGAAGCTCTGGTCGTAGATCGCCTGCACGGTGAACAGCTGGCGCCCGGTCTGGGCGAACGTCACGGGGATCCGCTGGCCGACCTTCAGGTTCTCGTCGTCGGCCGTCGTCTTCGACACCGCGAGCCCGTCGACCCCGAGCGACTGCAGGCTCCCCTGGGAGACCTCGAGGTCGAACAGCGAGTCCACGACCTTCGGGTCCACCCCGAGGAGGTTCTGGACCCCACCCTTGATCTTCGCGAACCCGCTCTGGACGCCCGAGACCTGCGTGACCCCGGGGGTCTCGGCGAGCTGCGGGCCGAGCGAGCGGGGCAGCGTGCCACCACCGAACCCGCCCGTCGTGATGATGTAGTCCGCCTTCATCGACTTGTCGAGCGACGCGCCCACCGAAGCGCTGGCGGACGCGCCGAAGACCGTGATGAGCGCGACGAGGGCGACGCCGATCATCAGCGCGGCCGCGGTCGCGGAGGTGCGCTTCGGGTTGCGCTTCGCGTTCTCCTCCGCGAGCAGGCCGGTGATGCCCTTGATGCGCTGGATCGGCCAGCCGAGCACTGCGCTGATCGGCCGCGCGATCAGCGGACCGAGGATCGCGACCCCGAGGAAGATGACGAACGCCCCGACCCCCAGGAGCAGGAGGCCGTTGTTGGTGTCACCGAAGAGTGAGAGCATCACGGCCGCCGCACCCAGCGCGGTGATGACCAAGCCGCTCGCCACGCGGATCCAGGAGCCCGACGACTGGTCGGCGCCGACCTGCTGCAGCGCCGCGATCGGCGGGATGCGCGACGCGCGGATCGCCGGGAAGACCGCGGCGATCACTGTGACGCCGGTGCCGACCACGAACGACCAGATGATGGCGTTCGAGGGAATGGTGATCTGGCTCGCCGGGATGTCGATGCCCAGCGCGGAGAGCAGCGCCTTCAGGAGCCCGGCGAGCAGCACGCCCGCGCCGAACCCGATCACGGACGCGACGAGGCCGACGAGCAGTGCTTCGAACAGCACCGAGCGCACGACCTGGCTGCTCTTGGCCCCGATCGCGCGCAGGAGGGCCATCTCCCGGCCCCGCTGGGCCACGATGATCGAGAAGGTGTTGAAGATGATGAACGAGCCCACGAGCAGGGCGATCACGCCGAACACGAGGAGGAACGTGCTGAAGAAGCGCAGCGCGTCCTTGATGTCGTTCTGGCTGTCCTTGGTGATCTGCGCTCCGGTCAGGACCTCGATGTTCCGGTCGCCGGCGAGCGACTTCTTCAGATTGGCAGTGACCTGCTCCTGGGACACCCCCGAGTCCGCCTTGACCAGCACCTCGTCGACCTTGCCGGGCTGGCCGAGCACGTGGCTGGCGGTGCGCGGCGTGAAGAGCACCGCGGTCGCGCCGAGCAGGCTGTCGGCGTTCCCGAACTTCGCGATGCCGACGAGCTCGTACTTCGCGCGACCGTTCTTGGTCACGACGGGAACGGTGCTCCCGAGCGCGTACTTCGTCTTGTCGGCGGTGTTCTTGTCGATGACGATCTGGTTCGGTGCCTCCGGGCCGTGACCGTCGGACACGTGGAACGCGCTCAGGTCGCGGTCCTTGATGTAGCCGAAGCCGAGCGCCGGCGCGCCCTGGCCGCTCGCGTTCAACGCCTTGTCGTGCTTGTCGATCACCCAGGCGGCGCCCTGGATCGTGCCCGCCGCCTCCGCGACGCCCGGGGTCTCGCGGACCTGGGCGACCACGGAGTCGTCGAGCCGACCGCGGCCGGCGCCGAAGCTCCCGTCGAACGCGGCCTTCTGGCGGACCGCGGCGTCGGTGTTCGCGTAGATGTTGGCGAACAGGCCGTCGAAGGTCCTGTTGATCGTCGCGGTGAGCACCAACGTGCCCGCGATGAACGAGACCCCGAGGATGACCGCGACGCCGGTCAGCAGGAAGCGGACCTTGTGGGCCAGGATGCCCTTGATCGTGACCTTGACCACGGGGCTACTCCCCCAGGCTCTTCATGCGGTCGAGGACCCGGTCCGCCGTCGGCTGCTGCATCTCGTCGACGATCTTCCCGTCGGCGAGGAACACCACCCGGTCCGCGTAGCCCGCCGCGATCGGGTCGTGGGTCACCATGACGATCGTCTGGTGGAGCTGCTCGACCGCGTCCTTCATGAACGTCAGGATCTCGGCGCCGGCCTTCGAGTCGAGGTTGCCGGTGGGCTCGTCAGCGAACATCAGATCCGGACGAGAGACGAGCGCGCGCGCGACCGCGACCCGCTGCTGCTGGCCGCCGGAAAGCTCGCTCGGACGGTGCTTGAGCCGGTCGGCCAGACCCACCGTCGCCACGATCTGCCGGTACCACTCCTCGTCCGGCTTCTTGCCCGCGAGCGCGAGCGGCAGCGTGATGTTCTCCTCCGCGCTGAGTGTCGGGATCAGGTTGTAGGCCTGGAACACGAAGCCGATCCGGTCGCGCCGGATCAGGGTGAGCTGCTTCTCGGTCGAGCCGCTGATCTCGATCTCGCCGAGGTAGATGTGCCCGCTCGTCACCCGGTCCAGCCCGGCGAGGCAGTGCAGCAGCGTGGACTTGCCCGAGCCCGACGGCCCCATGATCGCGGTGAACCTCGCGGTCGCGAACTCGACGCTGATGTCGTCGAGCGCGCGGACCTCGGCCTCGCCGGTGCCGTAGACCTTGGACACGTTGACCGCGCGTGCGATCCCGGTCTGTGACGGCGCGGTGCTGGGGGCAGTGGAGGTCACAGGGCGTCTCCTGGTCGGGTCGATCGGGGCGCGCGATCGGGGGGCCGCGATCGGGCCCGCCCAGCCTACGCGGACTCGGGCGCAGTCCCCTGGGTCGAAACGTCGGGCACGCTCTCATCGTGCGGATCCGGCCGTTCCACCGGTGCACCGTGACGGTTGAGCCAGAGGAACCACGCGAGCGCGCTGACGAACACGACGATGCTGACCCACGCGTTGAGCCGGAGCGGACCGATGGTGTGCGCGGGATCGATGCGCATCTCCTCGAAGACGAAGCGTCCGGCGGTGTACGCCATGCAGTACAACGCGAAGATCTGGAATTTCTTCAGCTTCAGGTGATGGTCGATCCAGATCAACGAGAGCCCGATCGTGACGCACCACAAGGATTCGTAGAGGAACGTCGGTTGGAAGGTCGAGTACTGCAGGTACGCGTGCGGCCGGTGTGCGAGGTCGATCTCGAGCGCCCACGGGAGCCTCGACGGCGCGCCGAACAGCTCCTGGTTGAACCAGTTGCCCCAGCGCCCGATCGCCTGGGCGAAGACGAGCCCCGGCGCGATGCAGTCACACAGGTCGCCGAGGTCGAGGTGGCGGCGTCGCGCGAGCACGATCACCGCGAGCGCACCACCGATGACCGCGCCCCAGATGCCGAGCCCGCCCTCCCAGATCTTGAACGCGCGCAGCCAGTCGTCGGTGAAGAGCTCGTAGTCCGTGATCACGTGGTACAGCCGCGCGCCGATCACTCCCGCGATCACGACCCACACGATGATGTCGTTGAGCTGCTTCGCAGGGTGGCCCCGCCGGACCCAGCGCACCTCGGACACCTTGACCGCGATCAACACGCCGATGGCCAGCATCAGCCCGTACATGTGCAGCGGCAGCGGGCCGAGGTGGACGATGTTGTCGCTGGGGCTCGGGATGAAGCCCAGGGGCGGGGCCGGGATCACCGCGCAACTCTAGGGTTCGGCTCAAGCAACGCGGGCGTCGGCCGATACCTCCTGGCCGGCACCCGGCGGTGGCTGATCCATTCGACGGCCACCGCCGAGGGACGGCTACTTCACCAGGCGGGAGAGGCGGCGGTCGGCGAGGACCTTGCCGCCGGTCTGGCACCGGGGGCAGTAGGTGACCTCGTAGGACTCGTACGAGACCCGACGCAACCCGTCGCCACACTCCGGGCACGGCGTCCCCGCCCGGTTGTGGACCCGGAAGCGCTCGCCGAGCTTCGGTTCGGACAGCCCTCCGGTCCGCTCCCGCTCGCGTTCGAGCGCCTCCTCCAGCGTCACGCCGATCGCGTCGAGGAGGCCCTGGCGCTCGTCCGCGCTCAGCGAGGCCAGGGTCGCGTACGGCGACACGCGCGCGCGGTGCAGCGCATCGTTCGCGTAGCCGCGCCCGATCCCCGACACCGTGCGCTGGTCACGCAGGATCGTGTGGATGCGGCGCTTGTCCGTCCCGTGCAGGATCAGGTCCGCGAACTCGTCCGACCCCGGCTCCGGACCGAGGCGCTCGAGCGGGCCGTCGTCCCCGGGCGCGAGCACCCACCACGCCGCCTTGCGCTCGGTGCCGTGCTCGCGCACGAGCAGCGCGCGGCCGTTGTCGAACCGGATCCGCACCGCGGCGCCCTTCGGTCGCGTCTGCTTCGGCGGCTCCTCGACGTCCAGACGGCCGGCCTGGGACAGGTGGATCAGGATCCGGTTGCCGTCGTCGAGCTCGAGGACGAGGTACTTCGCGCGCCGGCCGACCGCAGTCACCGTGTGGCCCACCACCGATTCGGGCGACGGGACGACCGTCTTCAGCGCGGCGAACCCGAGCGGGTCGACCCCCGCGATCGCGGCGCCGCCCACTGCGTCCACGAGGCGCTCGCTCAGCGCCTGCATCTCCGGGAGCTCGGGCATCCGCCCAGGCTAGATGGGTCGGGCGCGCCCGGATCCGTGAGCGGGCGCAGGCTGCTCCGCCGTCAGTCGGCGCGTCGGTGGTCCTGCATGCGCTTGCGGATGATCTCGCGGCGTTCCTTGACCTGCGCGTACGTCAGGGTGTCCCCGTACTCCGGTCCGAGCCGGAACCCCGCCTTCACCGCGTCAACGTCGAAGTCGATCCGCTCGGTCGGGTCCAACCCGAGCTGCACGGCGATCTGCTCGCCGTAGTGCGTCTGGAAGTAGGCGTAGATCTGCGCCATCTCACCGAGGATGTCGAGGTCCGGTGCGAGGGTTGCGGTCGCCCCGTCGAGGAACATCATGTTCTTCACGAAGAGCATGAGCTCCTTGGGCGCGCGGGCGCCGTAGCCGAGCAGCTTCTTCGTGAGGTCGCGCAGCTCGTTCGTGAGCGCGTCGGCTGACATCTGGGTCGGGTCCGGCTGCTCCTGGTCGAGGCCGAGGTCGGTGATCACCGCCTCGAGATCCGTGTCCGGCGGGAACGCGCCGAGATCGCGGAGCGCGGCGAGCTGGCTCAGGATGTCGCCGTTGGTGCCGAACACGAGCAGACGCAGGAAGGCGAGACGCTTCACCTCGTCGAGCCGGCCGGTGATCCCGAAGTCGAGCAGCGCGGTCCGGCCGTCCGGCATGGCGAAGAGGTTGCCGCCGTGCAGGTCACCATGGAACACACCGTGCAGCAGCGCACCTTCGAGGAACGCGATCAGGCTCGACCGCAGGAGCGCGCCGGTGTCGATGCCCGCGCGCTTCATCCCCTCCACGTCGTCGAAGTTGAAGCCCGACAACCGCTCCATCACCAGCACCCGGCGGGTGACGAGCCGGGGGTGGGGCCGCGGCACGATCGTGTTGCGCACCCCCGCCTCGGCCATGACCGCGGCGATGTCGAGCATGTTCTCGGCTTCGAGCCGGAAGTCGAGCTCCTCGACGATGGTCTCGGCGAAGAGGTCGACGAGCGCGGGCGGGTTCGCCAGGGCCGCGACCGGGATCCGGCCGATCATGCGCGGCGCGAGCCACGCCAGCGCGGCGAGGTCCTGGCGCACCAGGGTCGCGACGCGCGGTCGCTGCACCTTCACCACCACGTCCTCGCCGCTGCGCAGGGTCGCGGCGTGGACCTGGGCGATCGAGGCCGCGGCCAGCGGGACCTCTTCGAAGCTCGAGAACACCGCCTCCAGCGGCTGGTGCAGGTCCTCCTCGACGACGCGCCGGACGGTGTCGAACGACTCCGCGGGCACCTGATCCCGGAGCAGCTTGAACTCGCCCACCAGCTCCTCGGGGAACAGCCCTTCACCACCGGAGATGATCTGGCCGAGCTTGATGTACGTCGAGCCGAGGCGCTCGAACGAGCGCCGCAGCCGCCGAGAGATCCCGGCGCGCGAACCGGCGGTGCCGCGCTCGCGGAGGTACCAGAGTGCGATCGCGGTCCCGACCGACGTGGTGACGCGGACGAACCGCCCGATCGGCGGGATCGCCCGGGGGGTCGCGAGGGCGGGCGCCTCGGCTCGCACCCGCGCGCGCAGCGCGTCCAGCCCGCGCCGCCACCGCAGCTCGTCGGGTTCGACGATCCACGGCGCGACGTCGCTGAACGCGCCGAGCGCGAGATCCGGAGGTGGTGTGGGAACGATGGCGTCACGCTACCCGGGCGGGAATTCGGTCCCGCCCGGGTGCGCCCGGCACATGTCTCGAAGATCCCCGGAGGGCAACCGCCGCACCGCGACGCGCCCACCTCCGGCGGTGGTCGGGTCAGCCGTAGCGGCGGCAGCCCCAGCCGGAGAGGCCGTAGCGCGCGTACACGCGCTCGGCCACGACGATCTGCTGCTCCCGTGACGCCTGGCCGGCGTTGGGAGCGAACTGGCCACCGCCGAAGCCGGACCACGTCGAGTTCGCGAAGCCGAGCCCGCCGGAGAAGCGTGAACCCTGCATCGACCAGTTGCCGCCGGTCTCGCAGCGCGCGATCCCGTCCCAGTTCACGCCGGTGCGCTGGACCGGTGCCGGCGCGGGCGCCGGGGGGGCGGCCGGGGCGGCCGCGGCCGCCCGGGCCACGCCCTGCGCCACCGCGGCCTGGGCCTGGGCCTTCGCCTCGTTGACCCGGGCGGTGAAGACCCACGCCTCGACCGCCCGCTGCTGCTGCTCGGCCGCGGCCTGCGTCAGCAGGACGCCCTCGACCGGGCGGGACGTGACCGACCGGCGCGCGACCGCGAGGTCGAGCGCACCGAGGTCGCGCGACTCGGGTGCGCCGTAGGCCTTGGGGGTCTTGGCCGGATCGGCCGACACTCCCGCCGCGGTGGCGGTGACCCCGACGAGCAGCACTGCGACGAGCCCCGCCACCTTGCAACCGGTCTGGGTCTTGCGGCGCCGGGCCTGCCGGCGCAGCTCGCGCCGGGCCGCCCGGCCGGTCGTCTCCCCAGCCCGATCTCCGAAAGTGGACGTTGTCGCGCAAGGACTCGTCATGTGTGGGTCTCCCAACTCCGCCAGCAGGTGCACCCCTCCCGACGCGCGCGCCGAAAGCCGCGGTTTGGGGAGGGGGGTCCGAAAGCCGCGAACCAACGGCTTCCAGAGCGGCGACCGTACCGAGAGGGTGTCGCGACCAAACAACCGGGTGCCGACGTATCGCGGCCTTTACCGGATTTAAGGATCCGGTCAGCCCGACCCCGGGCCCGGCCCCGCTGGCTGGTACGCCGCCGCGCGAAAGGTGAGTGACCTGTTTCACAGACCGCCCGATTCGCGCGCTCTGGGGCGGTTAGGCCGAGGGCAGCCGGTCCCGCTTCACCACGCGGCGTCGACCCGGACGCCGGGCCTCGATGACCCCTTGGGGGGTGACGAGGGCACCGGTCAGCGTGCGCTCGGTGTTGCGCATCCGCAGCGAGAGCAGCCGCTGCGCGTACTCGAGGACGGTCGCGCCGTACGCGGGGTCGGCAGCCCGGTTGACGAGCTCGTCGGGGTCGCGCTCGAGGTCGTAGAACACCGGCGGCATGCCGGCGAAGTGCACGTACTTGCCGCGCTCGTCACGCAGCACCGCGAGCGAACACTCGTCGATGCCGATGCCGAACATCTCCTGCGTGAGCCGACCCGTCGGATCCCGGAAGTCCCACTCCCAGTGCACCGCGTCGCGCCAGCGCGCCGGCGTCCCGCCGTGCAACAGCTCGAGCAGCGATGTGCCGTCACACTGCACCGGCGGGGTGACGCCGATCCACTCGAGGATCGTCGGCATGACGTCGACATTCTCGGTGAACCGGTCCTCGACGACGCGACCACGCGTCGCGTCGGCATCACGACGCGGGTCGCGCACGATCAGGGGCACGTGGTAGCTCTGGTCGAACCAGCCGAGCTTCTCGGTGAGCCAGTGGTCGCCGAGCTGCTCGCCGTGGTCCGAGGTGAGGACGACGAACGTGTCGTCCCACGCCCCCCGCTCGCGCAAGCCGTCGACCAGGCGGCCGATCTGCGCGTCGACCTCGCTCATCATCCCGTAGTACGTCGCACGCTCCTGCCGGAGCTCGGCCTCGTCGTCCGGCCCTCGGAGACCGGGGATCTGCACCGCGCCCGCGAGGAGCGGGTGCGCGGCGCCCTCCGCTTCGAACGTCGGGTGTCGCACGGGAGCCGGCACCGAGTCCGGGTCGTACATCGTGTTGTACGGTACCGGCGCGACGAAGGGCGGGTGCGGGCGGATGTACGCCGCGTGCACGAACCACGGCGCGCCGGCCTGCTCGTCGACGTAGCGCAGCAGCTCGCCGGTGAGGAACGCGGCCTCGGTGTGCTCGGCCGCGTAGACGGTCGGCGCGGCAGGTGCGTCCGACAGCGGTTCGTACATCGCGCGCACGTCGTCGGGGACGTCGTACCCGTGCTCGCGCAGCCACGCACCCCACGGTGCGAGGTGCTCGGGCAGGTCGAGGACCGCGCGAAACCCGGGCAGCACCCCCTCGTACGTTCGGAGGCGCGGGTCGTCGGCTGCGAGGACGCGCGGATCCGGTGACGCATCCGTGTAGCCCAGCAGCACCGGGTCGTAGCCACGTGCACGCGCTTCGATCGCCACGTTGGTGAAGCGTGCGTCGAGCGGCGTACCGTTGAGCACCGAGCGGTGGTTCATCATGTACGTGCCGGTGTGCAACGAGGCGCGACTCGGCCCGCAGGGCGCGGCCTGCGCGTAGTGGCGGCGGAAGAGGACCCCCTCCGCGGCGAGGCGGTCGATGTTCGGCGTCTGTACGACTGGATGACCCGCGGCACCGAGGCAATCGCCGCGCCACTGGTCGACCGTGATGTAGAGCACGTTGCCGGGAAGGACGCGCGGCTCGGTCACGCGCGCACGCTACCCCGGTCCCGGCGAGCGGCTCAGGGGAGCGCAGCGACCCCGCGTGCGGTCGGCGCGGTCCAGGTCGGCGCGCCGACGGGCGCGACGGGTGCCGGATTGTTGCCGATGCCGAACGGGAAGAGGTGGCCGGTCGAGTCGACCACCCAACCGCCGCTGCCGTCCGGCAGGATCGTGACTCCGCGGGCGCGGTCCTGACCCGGCCAGGCAGGCGCACCGGCTCGGGCGTTCGCCGCGCCGCCGAACGCGTGCAGACCGCCCGACTTGTCGAGCACGTATCCGCCCACGCCGTTGGGAAGCAACGCGATGCCGCGGGCCATGTCCTGGCCGGGCCAGGACGGGGTGCCCGTGGGGAGCGCAGGTTTCGAGCCCGCGCCGATCCGGAACGCGTGCAGGCCGCCGGCCTTGTCCACCACGTAGCCACCCGTGCCTTCCGGCACCACCGCGACGCCGCGGGCGGTGTCGCCTCTCCACACCGCGGCGCCCCTCACCGTGAGGTCGGACACTGATCCGTCACCGAACCGGAACGGGTGGAGCACGCCGGTGCCCTCGAGCACGAGCCCCCGCCCGCCCGGCAGGACTGCGAGGCCCCGCGCGACGTCCCGACCCGGCCACGTCGGGTTGGACGCCGGGGCCGCGGGCTTGGCCGGGCACCCGGCCGAGAAGCCCGACAACGCGCCCGCGCCGGTGAGCACGAAGCCCTGCGCGGGCCGCGGGCCGGTCGCGGTGTCCGTCTGGGAGCGGAGGAGCGCGAGCTGCCGCCGGCCGCTCACGCGCACGCTGCCGACGACGAGCACCCGTCCGTTCGAGCGCACGACCGCGCTGCCGACCACCGTCGACGATCCGGCGTCCTGGAGGGAGACCCCGGTGATGCCGAAGGTGCCGTCGCGCGTCCCGTCACCGTTCAGGCGCAGGAGCACGACGTCGTTGTCGTCGCCCACCGCGGAGTTGCCGGCGACGAGGATCTTGCCGTCGGGCCGGGCGACGATCGCGGCCGGGTCGTCGTCCAGGCCGAACGCGCGGTCGGTCGCGTGGAAGGTGGGGTCGAGGGTGCCGTCAGGACCGTAGCGACGCACGATCGTGTGGCCCGCACCCTTCGCGCCGTGACCGAAGCCGGTCGCGAGCACGTTGCCGTCCGCGTCGAGCGCGAGCGCGGTGATCCCGTCGTAGCCGCCGAGGTCGGTGATCACGCCTCCGGGCCCGCCGAACGTCTCGTCGGTGGTGCCGTCCGCGTCGAGGCGCATGAGCGCGAAGTCGTCGGCGGCCGAGCGCCCGCCGATCACGATCTTGCCGTCGGGCTGGAGCGCGAGCGCGGCGACGGTGAGCGGCAGATCGGTGCGCGCGCCATCGCCATGGAAGGTCGCGTCCCAGGTCCCGTTGCCCGAGAGCCGGGCGACGATGCCGGTCGTCCCCGAGGACCCGGCGACCACCACCGCACCGTTCAGCTGCATCTTCACCGCGTCGAGCCGGTCGTCGCCCCCGAAGTCCTTGATGATGGTGCCGCTCTGGAACGTCGGGTCGACCACGCCGGCCGCGGTCATGCGCACGATCACCGAGTCCGTGCCGCCGGCGGAGGTGCGCGAGCCGACCGCGAGCACCTTCCCGTCCATCTGGCGGGCGACCGCGTCGAACCGGGCGGCCGTACCCGACTCCACGGTCGCACGGCCATCCGATCCGAAGGACGGATCGAACGTGCCGTCGGTGAGGAACCGCGCGATCAGCGCGCGGGGTCCGACGCGCCCGCCGACCATGTAGTTGCTGGACGCGTCGAGGACGACGCTCGTCGCGCCGCTCTCGACGCCCTTGGTGACCGTCACCGCCTGCAGGCCGCAGGATCCCCACGAGCCATCCGGGTCGCCGGGCCACGCGGTCGCGGTCCCCGCGCCGAGTCCGACCGTCGTGACGAGGCCCGCGGCCAGCAGTCCGATCGTGGCCACCCGGGGGACGTGCAGGCTACGAGGCATCTCTCTGCCGTCATCGGCATCGACGTTCTCGATTCTTGAAAATCGCCGTCGCGACGAGACGCTTGCCCGCGACCCGGTCGCGTGGGCGATGCTCGTTACCCTGGTTGGCCATCAAGCGCCTCCCCGGGTTCGTTCCCGTCCTCGCGCTCGCGCTCGTCCCGTTGCTCGCCGCGTGCAGCAGCGGCTCGGATGCCGCGAAGCCGGCCGACACGACGTCGACCACCCGATCTCCTCGCGCGCGCGGCAACGTCGACGGCACGCTCGTGCTGGGTCAGCTCGCGCCGCTCAGCGGGAGTCTGGCCCCGATCACCAAGTCCCTGACCACCCCGGTGGAGATCGCGGTGAGCCAGATCAACGCCGCGGGCGGGGTCGGCAGCAAGCCGGTCAAGCTCACGATCGCCGACGACGGTGGCGGTGAGAACGGCCCGGTCGCGACCGCGTCGCTCGCCACCCTGCTCGACACCAAGAAGGTCGACGCGGTGATCGGGCCGACCGCGACCGGCACTGCGCTCGACCTCCTCGACACCATCCGGACGCGGGGCGTGCTGGCGTGCTCGGGCTCGAACTCGGCCGAGGAGCTGAGCCACGCGGACTCGGGCGGCTACTACTTCCGCACCGCGCCTCCGGACCGGCTCCAGGCCATGGCCCTGGCCCGCCTCGTCGCCACCGCGGGCCGGCAGCACCCGGTGATCGTGGCCCGGGACGACGCGTACGGCCGAGCGTTCGTGGGTCCGCTCGGGCGCGAGCTGCGCCGGCGCGGCGTGCAGCCGGTCGGGAGCTTCACCTACGACGCCCAGGTCCCGAACCTCGATGCGGTCGGCCGTCAGATCGCGCGCCGCCACCCGGACTCGGTCGTCGTCATCGCGTTGGCCGAGGACGGGGCCCGGATCGTCGAGCGCGATGGCCGCGGCCGGCGTCGGTCCCAACCAGGTCCCGGTGTACACCGCGGACGGCATGCAGAGCGCGACGTTCCACACCAAGGTGGACCCGGCGAACCCCGGCGCGGTGCGAGGCATCGTCGGCACCGCTCCCGCGGCCGCGCCCGCGAGTGCCGAGAACGCGTTCACCGCCGCGATGCGACAGGCCGGCGTGGAGCCGGTGTTCTCCGCCTACTACTACGACTGCGCGATGCTCACCGCACTCGCCGCGGTCCAGGCCCACTCCGACGACCCGGCGAAGATGAAGCGCACGTTCTCGAAGAGCCTGGAGGGCAAGAGCGACTGCTCGAGCTTCGGTGCGTGCGCGGCCCTGCTCGCTTCCGGCAAGACGATCCACTACCGCGGTGCGTCGAACGCGTTCGACGTCTGGGACGGTCACGAACCGGGACAGGGCAGCTACGACGTCTGGTCGTACGCGCCCGACGGCTCGGTCGTCACCGGCCCGCCCGCCCAGCAGATCCACGTTCCCTGACCCCCGCGGTCACCGCGAAGCCGACATTTCCCGCGCTCGCGCGCCGAGACCGGGCGATCTTCGGGGTCGCGTGGGCGGGAATGCCGCGAATCTGCCGCACGCGGCGCGTACCCTCGAACGCGTAGACGGTACCCGGGAGGAACGCAATGCGACCCAGCACTCACTCGACGCTGCGCCGGGTGGTCGGCCCGTCGATCGTGGCGCTCGCCGTCCTGATTCCGGCCGGCGTCGCCGCGGCCGACCCGCAGTACCCGAGCGGCAACCCGCCCGCGGTCAGCGCCGACACCGGGAGCACGGTGAAGGCGGCCACGGTCACGAAGACGACGACGAGCACCCTGCCCTTCACCGGTGGTGACGTGGCCGGGCTCGCGCTCATCGGCGCCGGCGCGGTCCTCGCCGGCACGGTGATCGTGCGCCGCTCCCGCCGCACCGCGGGCGTCTGAGGCACCGGCGCCCGATCAGCCCGCCCCGGTCGCGGCGGCGACGTCCGCGAGCTTCATGACCTGTGCGTCCGGACGCTCGGGCGTCGCCTCCGGGTAGAACCACCGGAACCACAGGCGTCCGCGCGGGTGGCCCTGCGTGTGCACCCAGTTCGGGTGGCCGGGATCGCGCTCCGCGACGACGAGGGTCCACGAGCCGTCCGGCTCGTAGGTGACCTGGCCCCCGTTGATCGTCACCCGGTCGTAGTCCGCGTTGTAGATGTGCAGGAACGGGTTCCACAGGCAGAGGTTCCAGAACGCGCACTCGGGTGACCGCCCCCGCAGCACGAGCGCCTCGTCGTCGGCGAGCTCGTAGGTGCCCATCGCGTACGCCGCGTCGCCCGCGGCCCAGCCGAACGTCGTGGTCGGCACCGGGTACGGCTCGTCGACGACGTTCGGCGCACCGAGCGCGAGCGGGGTGATCTTCGCCTGGTCCTCGATCCAGGTGCGCACGGCCCGGAACTTGCGCGCCAGCCCGTCGTCGCTCAGCAGCGGCTCGTCGTCGCCGTCGAGGCACTCGATGCGCCACTCCATGCGCCGGCTGGTGTCCGGCTCGATGAGGTAGTCGCGCGTGATCGCGCACACCGCGTCGGGGGCGAGCTTGATCCACGGCTGCGGATGCTCGTCGGGCGAGAGCACGATCTCGATGTCGCCCTCGGGACCGTCCTCGATGTCGCGGTCGCTCACCGACCCGACGATCCGCTCCGAGTACCGGCCGTCGTTCGGTCCGCCGTAGATCGTCAGCGAGTAGTAGACCGCGTCTGCGCGCCGGGCCCGGACCCGGTACGTCTTCGTCGGGTCGATCGGGGCGTACTGGTAGAACGCGTCGGAGTTGTCGCCGCCCCACTTCTTGTAGCGACCGACGATGTCGACGAAGTGTGGTCGCTGCGCGTCGGCCCAGAGGTGTGCCTGCATCCCGACGTCCACGATCGTGAAGATCCAGCGGTACGCCTCGAGCACCGACTGCTCGTCGACGAGGGCGGGGTCACCGGCGCTGAACCGCTCCTCGAACGACCGCATGAGATCGAGCAGGTCACGGACCGCAGCCGCGGTCTCGATGCCGTACGTTGGCCGCTCCGCTTCGCTCATCTGTCCCGCTCTCGGCCCTGCGGGCCGGGCCGCTTGGGCCCCGCTCCGCTGGTCGCACGGCTGCTCGCGGGCTCGACTTCCGCTTCGCTCATCTGTCCCGCTCTCGGCCCTGCGGGCCGGGCCGCTTGGGCCCCGCTCCGCTGGCCGAACGGCTGCTCGCGCGCTTGACTTCCGCTTCGCTCATGCAGCGACGATAGGGGGATCCCGATGACCACCGCACGACCGGCGCCGGTGCGCATCGACGACTACGCGAACCCACGCTTCTCGCCGGAGGTGCAGGCCATCCACGAAGCCGTCGCGCCGATGGCCGCCGAGCTGCGCCTCGAAGCGGGGCCGATGCTCGAACAGGCGCGCGCCGAGACCGGGTTGGACGTCGGCCTCGACGACCCCGGGTTTCGCGAGCGGCTCGACGTGCTCCTCAGCGGGCTGCGCGAGGAAGCCGGACTCTCGCCGTTCGGCGTCCTCAGCGACCACACCGTCGTGCTCGGCCTGCTCCGGACCCGCCAGCTGATCCAGGACCTGCTCGACCACCACCCGGAGATCCTGGACATCCCGATCACCGCGCCGATCGTGATCGTCGGGCTGCCGCGCACCGGCACGTCGCATCTGCACAACCTGATCTCGGCCGACCCCGCGCTGCGCTCGCTCCCGTACTGGGAGGCGCTCGAGCCCGTCCTGCCCGCGGGCGTGCAGCCGGCGCCCGGCGCGCCGGACCCGAGGTTCGCGAGCACGCAGGTCGGGCTCGACCTGATCGACGCCGCGGCGCCGCTGTTCGAGCGCATGCACGAGATGACGGTCGACCAGGTGCACGAGGAGATCCAACTGCTGGCGATCGACTTCTCGTCGATGCTCTTCGAGACGATGGCGCTCATGCCGACCTGGCGCGACTACTACCTCGGCCACGATCAGACGCCGCACTACGAGTACCTCAAGCACGTCCTCCAGGTGCTCACCTGGCTCCGCGGCGGCGAGCGCTGGGTCCTGAAGTCCCCCCAGCACTGCGAGCAGATCCGACCGCTGCTGAACGTCTTCCCGGACGCGACGTTCGTCGTGACGCACCGCGACCCGGTGTCGGTCACCGCCTCGGTGGTCACGATGCTCACGTACGCGGCGCGCATGAGCGTCGCCCACCCGGACCCGGCCCGCTACGGCCGGTACTGGTCCCAGCGCGTCGAGGACCTGTTGCGCGCCTGCGAACGCGACCGTGACCGGATCCCGGACGGTCAGGCGATCGACGTGCGCTTCCACGAGTTCATGGCCGACGACCTCGCGATGGTCGAGCGCATCTACGCCACCGCGGGTCAACCGATGACCGCGACGGCACGCGCCGGGATCGAGGCGTTCCTCGCGACCCATCAGCGGGGCAGGTTCGGCACCGTCGTCTACGACCTCGCCGACTTCGGCATCGATCCCGCCGAGCGTCGCGACGCGATGCGCTCCTACTCCGAGCGCTTCGGGACCGCCGACGAGTGGATCCCCGAGCCCCGATGACCCCTTTTCGGCCGCGTCACCGTCGCTCCAGCGACACCCAGACGCCCCGGAACCGGCATGGAGGGCTCGACCTGGGCGCGGCCGCGCTCACGCTCGGGTTCGGGGCGTTCGCCCACGCGGTGCTCCCCGAGCGGGCGCGCGACACGGTCGGGGCCGGCGCCGCGGTCGGGCTCGCCGCGCTCGCGCACACCCTGGGGGCGGACGCCCGCGATCTCGGCGTCGACCGCCGCGACCTCGGCTCGGGACTCCGGGTCGGCGCCGCCGCGGCCTCGGCGGTGGTCGCCGCGACGGCCCTGGCCCGGGCGCTCGACCGGGGCGGGACCGCGTTCCGTGACGCCCGCGTGACCGACGCGTCGAACGCGCAGGCCGCGGTCCACCTCCTGGTCCGCATCCCGTTGGCCACTGCGCTGATCGAGGAGCTCGTCTTCCGCGGCGTGATCCTCGGGCTCGGCGCACGCACCGCCGATCGCCGGCGCGCGCTGCTCGTGAGCTCGGCGGCGTTCGGCCTGTGGCACATCGGTGCCGCACTGCACCCCGCCGCGCCGCGACGCGGCCGGCGATGCGGTGGGTCTCCCGGGAACGACGGCGCCCGCGGTGCTGGGCGACGTCCTCGCGACGACGGTCGGAGGTCTCGGCTTCGGGTGGCTGCGCCTGCGTTCGGGCAGCATCCTGGCGCCGACGCTCGCGCACGGGGCGTTGAACGCGAGCGCCTACCTGGCGACGCGGCTCGGAGCCGGCCGGGGCACTAGAAGTGGCGGGGAGCGCTGAAGATCTCGCGCACCAGCGGCTCGAAGTGCTCGAGCGGTGGCGTGTCGTAGTCCGGGTCGAACGAGGTCTGGTCCCACTCGTCGGCGAACCGCTCGGCGAGCTCGTACGCCGGGTGGTCGGCGTACTGCCGGCGCGCCTCCGGGTCCTTGCCGAGGAACTGGTAGTAGTGGCGGCCCTGGAAGTCCTGGTGGACCTGCACCATCCACACCACCTCCGGCCGGACGTACGGCTGCAGCAGCGCCGCCGCGACCGCGGGATGATTCGGCTCGGAGACCGCCTTCGCGATGTCGTGGCAGAGGGCCGCGGCCACGACCTCGTGGTCGGCGCCGGCGCGCTCGGCGCGGGCCGCGGTCTGGCAGACGTGCGTGAGCTGGTCGACCGCGAAGCCGTTCGTGACGCCGGCCAGATCACGCAGCATCCCGAGCATCCGGTCCGGGACGTTCGCCCAGTCGTCGACCGACTCGACCGCGATCCGGTTCCACTGCTCCCTGGTCGACTCGTCCATGCGCGAGAACGTGCTCCGATCGACCGTGCGCTCCGTCGTCGTCTCCATCAGCGCTCCTGACTCCTCGGGTTCACTCGTCGAGCAGGTCGGGCTGGTCCTCGGTGATCTGCTCGTACAGCGGCTGGAACGTGTACCACCCGGCGACGTGCGAACCGGACTGCGAGAACACCTGCGTGGCCGCGTCGTCGTCGATCACGACAGGGGTGCCGGCCGCCTCGGCCAGCAGCGTGACCTGGCAGCAGCGCTCCAAGCGGATGAACCACCACGCCGCCTCCTCGACCGACTGACCGACGGTGAGCAGACCGTGGTTGCGCAGGATCGCCGCCTTCGTCCCGCCGAGCGCGTCGGCGATCCGGTCACCCTCCTCGCGGTCGAGCACGACCCCGCGGAACCCGTCGTAGAGCGCGTGGTCACCGTAGAAGTCGCAGTGGTCCTGGGTGATCGGGTCGAGCGACCGGCCGAGCGCAGACCAGGCCTTGCCGTAGAGCGAGTGGGAGTGCGCCGCCGCCACGACGTCGGGCCGGGCCCGGTGCACCGCGGAGTGGATCGCGTAGGCGGCCCGGTTGACCTGGCCCGAGCCCTCGACGATCTCGCCGTCCGGGTCCACGAGCAGCAGGTCCTTCACCCGGATGCGCCCGAAGTCCCGGCCGAACGGGTTGACCCAGAAATGGTCGGTGCGCTCGGGGTCGCGGGCGGTGATGTGGCCGGCCACGCCCTCGTCGAAGCCGAAGCGGGAGAAGAGCCGGAACGCGGCCGCCAGCCGCTGCTTGCGGTGGCGGCGCTCGTCGTCCACCGAGGTGCACCCGGAGAAGGGGAACACCGTCGGGGTCTCGACCGTGGACACCATGTGCTGCCTCCTCGGGCCGGTCCGCCGATGGACCGGTGGGCTGAACGGGTGTTCAGTCTCGCGCGCCGGACCCCGGCGGGTCAAGATGTGGGCCACGGGTGATCAGGTTCCTGACCATCCGTTCACCGCCCACCCACCAACCCGTCGGAGCGATCCGTGGCCGCAGTGCTCCCCGACGACCTCACCGCGCGGGCCCGGATCCGGGAGGCCGCGTTCCGGCGCTTCGCCGCGGACGGGGTCGCGGCGACGTCGCTGCGGGCGATCGCGCAGGACGCGGGGACGTCGGCCGCGCTCGTCGTGCACCACTTCGGCTCGAAGGACGGCCTCGTCCGGGCCGTGGACGACGCCGCGGTCGCGAGGTTCCGGACCGGGTTGGACGCGATCGGCACCGACACGAACCCCGAGACGGTCGCCGCGAGCTTCGGTGCGGTGTTCGAGCACATCATCGGTGGCGATCCGGTCATGCGGGCCTACCTCCGGCGTGCGCTGCTCCAGGACGAGCCGGCCAGCACCGCACTGCTCGACGAGATGCTCGAGGTGACGCGCGCGGGGCTCGCGATGCTCGATGAGTCCGGAGGTCTGCGTCCGGTGGCCGACGAGCGCTGGCGGCCGTTCCAGGTCCTGTTCATCGCGCTCGGCTCCATGCTGCTCGAGCCTCTGCTCCAGCGCGCGCTCGACGGGCACGCGTACGACGCCGACGTCCTGCGCGACCGCAGCCTCGCGAACCTCGACTTCTTCGCCCACGGTCTGCTGCAGGAGCCGTGAGCGGCCGCGGCGACGGTCAGCCCGGAGGGAGCTGCTCCGGCATCGGGATGTTCGCACCTCCTCCGGCACCGAAGTCCTCGGCGATCGCGCGCACGATCCGGGCGAGGTGGTCGTCGCGCTCGAGTCCCTGCTCGTGCAGGTCCGAGAGCGCGCGCTCGACGACCGTGGCGGCCAGGCTCTTTCCCGTTGCGCCGTGGGCGGAGATCCACTCGCTGCGTTGGAGCTCCTCGAGCTCGAGCCACGCCGCGATCGCGTCGAGCTGAGCCTGGGTCACGTCGAAGCCGAGCGCGGCATCGAAGAACGGCAGCAGGTCGCTGCGGTAGTCATGACCCTTGGCCGCGAACTTGCCCGGCACCACGTTCGCCGAGTTCTTCATGTCGACGAGAACCTGGAAGAACGCGGTGCTGGGCATCCACCGCATCCCCTTCGGCACCTCGCTCGGGCGGGTGTGCGGTGGCCCGAGCCACTCCGGAGCCTGGATCGCGAGCTCGGGGCCGAACAGCGCGACGCCGTCGTCGTGGTGCGTGATCATCACGTACCGGATCGACGCCCGCTCCTCCGGCGAGAGGGCGCGCCACTCGCTGATGTTGCTGAACACGCGCACGATGCCGGGATCCACGTCGGGCCGGCCGTCGAAGAGCACCTGCTCCTTCCACTTGCTGAAGTGCGGGGTGCCGATCCAGATCGCGTGGTCGATGCCCGTGTCGACGAGACCCTTCGTGCCCCGGTCCACGAACGGGTCCTGGCTCGTCCACGCGCCGAGACTCTCGCCGAACAGGACGAACTTGGGCCGCTGCACCTCCGGGATCCTCGCGAGGCGGGCGCTGATCGCGTCGAGCAGCATCGTCGCCTGCGCGCGCCCTTCGTGGACCCGGTCGAGCGAGAGCACCGACGGGCGCGCCGCGTACTGCATGGCGACCGTCGCGCAATCCCCGCGGGCGAGGATCTCGAGCCCGGTGACCGCGGCGTAGTTGACGTACCCGGTGCCGGTCGGCGACGCGACCAGCAGCCAGGACCGCTCGAAGGCTCCGGTCCGCTCGAGCTCGTCGAGCACCAGCGCGACCCGCTCCTCCTCGCTCGGCGCGCTCGCGAGCCCGGCGTAGACGCGGATCGGCTGGACCGCGACGTCCTCGGCCATCACCTCGCGGATCCTCTCGGGCGATGTGACCGTCCACACGAAGCGCCGGCCCTGCTTCGACAGGGAGTCGAACGACACGTTGCTGACCGCGCTCCCCGACACGTAGGGGTTGGGCGGTGGGATGTCGAACGCGCCCTCGACCGAGGTCTCCTTGTGCTCGATCCCGCCGAGCACGCGCTCGATGAGGAGCCGCGTCGCGCTCCCGAGCGACGCGAGCGCGACCGCGTGGCCGAGCGGGAGCGCGACCTCCTCGCTGACCGGCAGGACGCGGGATGCGATCCGGGCGACGCGATCGGCCAGCACACGCTCGCCGAGGCCCATCGTCGAGACCGTCGCCGCGACGAGGGCTCCGAGGGCGAGGGACTTGAGGGGCGCGACCGCGGCACTGTCGCTCGGCGCGTCGCCGTCGAGGCGGGCCGCGCGCCGGCGCCGGTACTCGAGGAGGGCGGCCAGCGTGCCTGCCGCGGGGACGACGACCGGGACGGTGTTGGGGGTCTCGGGTGTGAACGTGCCCACGGCCTCCTGGAGCCCGCCGATGACCGCGCCGGTCGTCCCGGAGATCGTCAACCAGAACCCACCGGTCCGGGCCGCGGCGCGCGGGAGCTTCTCCCGCCGGCGTTGTCTGAATGCGCGCTGGAGCCCGATCCCCACGCCGACGGCGGCCAGGTCGAGCGCCACCGAGGTCCGCCCCCAGGCGACGTTGTCCGCGCGCTGGTTGGTCTTCCGGAGCGCGACCAGTGCGGTCGACTGGATCGTCTCCTGGACGAGCGCGACCAGCGCGTGGTTCGTGGCGATCGAGAGGCCGGTGACGATCGCCTGGTCCACCGTCGGCCGCGGCATCAGCGTGCGCTGGAACGTCAGGGGCACGTTGGCCGCTGCGAGCAGCATCCCCGACTGGTCCGCCCGATGGCGCAGCGACTGAACCCGCTGGCGGCGCGTCATGACCTTCTCCCTGGTGGACGGTTCGGCCCGCCGATTCTGGCGCACTCCCGACGCACCCGCCCCCGGAGCCGAGCCCGCGTCAAGTTTCGGTCCCGAACCGTCAAGATCTCCTCAAGCCCGGCGACCGCACTCCGATACGCCTGTACAAGTGATGCGGCGCGCGGCGCGCCGGCCCGAGAGGAGGGCACCGTGACCTACGGGGTGACCGTCCAGACCCTCGACCGAGTCGAGGGCAACGGCGTCACGATGCTCCTCGTCGAAGCGCTGAACCCGGACGTGGCCGAGCTCCGGGCCCGTGAGATCGCGGAGCTCCGCTTCCACTGCACCGTGCTCGTGGACCATGCAGTGCCCTGCCCCGGCTTCGTGCCGAGCGCGCAGGCCCTCGCCATGGACTGACCGTCGCGGGCGCGCGAGGATCGTCCCGTGCACGTGGTCGACGCCGAACCCGGGCGGCGGGTCTCCATGGCGCGATGAGCGCCGTGTCGGTCGGCATCGACCTGGGGGCGTCCACGATCCACGTCGTCGTCCTCGAGGGCGGTCCGGCCGGTCGACCGCACGTCGCCGACGCCCGGACGTTCGCCGCCGCGCGACCTTGACGGGGTCCGGGCGCTGGTCGCCGGCGCCGGTGAGATCGCGATCGATGCGCCGTCCGAGCTGAGCACGACGCCGCATCGCGCCGACACGTCGCTCGCACCGAAGTTCCGCGTCGCCCGCTGCGGGGAGATCGCACTCGGCGCGGACGCCGGCATCTGGGTCCCCTGGGTCACGCCACACGACGAGGGCGCCGTCCCGGGCTGGATCGCGGTCGGCTTCGAGCTGTGGGCCGACCTGCGCGCCGCCGGCCACGAACCGGTCGAGGTGTACCCCGCCGGAGTGTTCCGGTCGCTGTCGGGGTCCGTCCCTCCCCGCAAGACGAGCCACGCCGGCGCGCACGCCCGGATCGCGCTGCTCGCGCCGCGGATCGAGCTGCCTCCCGCAGTCGAGGTCTGGTCCCACGACGGGATCGACGCCCTCGGCGCGGCCCTGGTCGCACATCAGAAGGCCGCCGGCACGGCCCGCCCCATGGGTCACGCGGGTCCCGGCTGCGACGGCTCGGCGATCTGGCTCCCGGCGCCGGCGGACACCGGCTGAACGAACCGCCGGCGCCGTTCCCCCAGCGCGGCACGGGTTCGCTCCCACCCGTCGAGAACTCGATAGCTTGCACGGGAGCGGCCGGGAGGACATGGACGTGCGGGGCTCGGAATCTGGTGCGCGACAGCGGTCCGCGATCGTCGGCGCAGTCGCCGTCGTCGTCCTCGCGCTGCTCGCGGGACTCGTCGGGGACGTCGTGCGTCCGTCCGGCGTCGCGTCCGCGATCGGCGGGCCGCCGACCCGGGTCATCACCTACGAGGTGCGCGGCTGGGACAACCAGAGCGACCTCGAGCAGTTCGCCGCGGCCGCGGCCGAGAACTACGCGGACCCACGCGGGTGGAGCTTCGGCGGCTCGGTGGCGTTCGTGCGCGTCCCGTCGGGCGGGAGCTTCACGCTCTGGCTCACCGCCGCCGCGCACCTACCGGCGTTCGGAGCGCCCTGCGACACCAGCTACTCGTGCACCCAGGGCCGCAACGTGATCATCAACGAGACCCGGTGGCTCACCGGCTCGCCCGCCTGGAACGCTTCCGGCGCGTCGCTCGCCGATTACCGCCACATGGTCCTGAACCACGAGACCGGGCACTGGATCGGCTTCGGCCACCAGCTGTGCGGCGGGCCGGGGCAGCTCGCGCCCGTCATGCAGCAGCAGTCGATCTCGCTGCAGGGCTGCCGTCCGAACCCCTGGCCGCTCGACTCGGAGCGGCGCGCGGCCGCGGCTCGCCTCGGCGTGGAGATCCGACTGGGCAATCCCCAGGGAGCCTTCGACGTCGCGCAGCCCTGGTGGCACGGCGTGCGCGTCGGGGGCTGGGCCATCGACCCCGACACGACGACCCCGGACCTGGTGCAGATCACCGTCGACGGCGCGGTCACCTCGATCGCCGCCGCGCTGCCGCGGGCCGACGTCGCTGCCGCGTACCCCGGGTACGGCTCGGCGCACGGCTTCGGCACGGTCGTCCCCGCGGCCAACGGACCGCACACGGTGTGCGCGTTCGCGATGAACGTCGCGGGCAGCGGTGGGAACACCCTCCTGGATTGCAGGACCGTCCTCGTGGGCTCGCCGTTCGGCAGCGTCGAGGCGGTGCAGACCGGGCCCCGGCTCGTCCGGGTGTCCGGATGGGTCGTCGATCCCGACACCGCGGCGTCGACGTCGGTCCACGTCTACGTCGACGGGACCGGGGCCGCGGTCCCGGCCACCCTCGCCCGCGGGGACATCGGGAGCGCGTTCCCGGGCGTCGGCACCGCGCACGGCTTCAACACGCTCGTCGCGGCCGGGTCCGGCTCGCACCGGCTGTGCGTCTACGGCATCAACATCGCGGCGCCGGGCGGCGAATTCCACGCTCGAGTGCCGCACGATCGTGATCGGGGGTTCGCCGTTCGGCGCCATGGACCTGCTGCGCACCGGCCCGGGGAAGATCGAGGTGGGCGGATGGGCCGCCGACCGTGACGTCGCGACCCCGGACACGGTGCACATCTACGTCGACGGACGCGGGACCGCGGTGACCGCGGACCGACCGCGCACCGACGTCGGGAAGGCGTTCCCGCTGTACGGCGCGAATCACGGCTACGACCGCGTCCTCGGCGCGGCGCCGGGTGGCCACCTGGTGTGCGCGTACGGCATCAACGTGTCGGGGCCCGGCGCCAACTCGACCCTCGGCTGCCGCTTCGCGATGGTCGGCGGTTCGCCGTTCGGCGCGCTCGACACCGTCCACACGAGCCCCGGCACCATCTCGGTCTCCGGCTGGGCGATCGACCGCGACACGGGCGGTCCCGACACCGTCCACGTGTACGTGGACTCGGTGCCGACCGTGCTGTCCGCGAACGTTCGCCGGCCCGACCTCGCCTCGGCCTTCCCGCTCTACGGGAGCGACCACGGGTTCACCGCATCGATCCCGGCCGCGGCCGGCGTGCACCGGGTCTGCGCGTACGGCATCGACGTCGCCAGTCCCGGCGCGAACTCGACCCTCGGCTGCCACACCGTCGGAGTCCCGACCTGAACGTGAGCGAGACGCCGGAGAGCCCCAGGGTCGCGGGCCGCGAGCCCACGTTCCGCCACCTCGACGACGCCGACGTGCCCTGGCAGCAGGTCAAGCGTCAGCGCAACCGCGACGGCTCCGAGTCCTCGGTCTGGGAGAAGTGGCTCGCGTTCTCGACCCGACCCGCAGTACCTGTCGCTCTACGCGCGGTACGACCCCGGGATGATGGTGCGCCGCCACGGGCACTTCAGCCCGCACGTGCTGTTCGTGATCGAAGGGGAGATCGCGTGCGACGGGCGCTCGTGCCCGGCGGGCACCCACATCGAGCTGCCGCTCGGTGCGGCGTTCGGCCCGTTCCGCGCCGGCGCGCACGGCGCGACGTTGTTCGAGGTGATGATGGGCGACCCCCGCTCGTGGGGTGACGAGCCGGAGCGCTTCGAGGCGCTGCTCGACGAGCACGGCGCCACCCCGCTCCCCGACGTCGAGCTCGACTACCCGCCGTGGCTCGCCGACCTGCGCGACCACTGGGTCCGCGGCCCGGCCGGGACCGAGGACTGACCGGAGCTACTCGCCGGGCTTCGGCTCCTCGGGCCGCTTGGGCGACTCGGACGCCGCCGGTTCCTCCGGGTGGCCGTCCATGCCCTTGCGGAACTCGTGCTGGGCCTGGCCGAGCGACCGCGCCAGTTGCGGGATCTTCGAGCTCCCGAACAGGAGCGCGATCAGCGCCAGGGGGACGAGCACCTCCCAGCCGAGGATCTCACCGAGCACTGGCATCCGACACTCCTTTGGCCGAGCGAACCGGCCCCCGCGCTCAGGGTACCCACGCGTGAACCCCCCGTCCGCACGGGCTCGGCGCGTGACGAGATATTTAGTTAGCACTGCTAAATAGTGTGGTATCCTCGAGCCGTGGCGCTGACTCCCTCCCCCACCCGAGCCGTCGCGGAGGCGCGGCCCGAGACGGCCGAGGAGATCGCGGGCCGGCTGCGGCTCAGCGCCACCCGCCTCGCCCGCAAGCTGCGCCAGGAGGCGCACACCGGCCTGACCCCGAGCCAGCTCTCCGCGCTCGCCGCGATCGAGCGCCACGGCCCGGTCACCCTCGGCGCGCTGGCCGATCACGAGCAGGTCGCGCCGCCGAGCGTGTCGCGCGTCGTCGCCAAGATCGAGGCCGACGGGCTCGTCACCCGCCAACCGGACCCGTCCGACCGTCGCGTCACCAAGGTCGCGCTCACGCCGAAGGGTCGCTCGCTGCTCGGCGCATCGCGGCGCCGCAAGACCGAGTGGCTCACGACGCGCCTCGAGGACCTGGGCCCCGAGTCACGCGCACGTCTGGCAGAGGCCGTCGACATCCTCGAGGCGCTGACGACGGAGTCGCGATGAAGCTCAGGCTCCGTCACGCTGCGCGCGACACCTTCCAGTCGCTGCGGGTCCGCAACTTCCGCCTCTTCTTCAGCGGCCAGCTGATCTCGCAGATCGGCAACTGGCTCACGATGGTCGCGCTGACCCTGCTCGTCCTGAAGCTCACGGACAACGGGGTCGCGATCGGGTTCCTCGCCGCCGCCCAGTTCGGACCCGTGCTGTTGATCGGCCCGTGGGCCGGGCTCGTCGCCGACCGCTCGGACAAGCGCAAGCTGCTGATCATCGTGCAGTCGATCGCGATGGCCCAGTCCTTCGCGCTCGCCGCGCTCGCGTTCAGCGGGAGCCCGCCGCTGTGGGCCATCTACTCGGTCGCCCTCGTCGGTGGCTTCACGGTGGCGTTCGACAACCCGGCCCGGCGTGCCTTCGTGGTGGAGATGGTCCCGAAGGAGGACATGAACAACGCGGTGAGCCTGAACAGCGCCGCGATGACCTCCTCGCGCATCTTCGGCCCCGCGCTCGCCGGCCTGCTGGTCGTCACCGTCGGCTTCGGGTGGGCGTTCCTCGCCGACGGGCTGTCCTACATCGCGGTGCTCATCGGCCTGTCGATGATGCGCACCTCCGAGCTGCACCCGTCGCCGGTGACCGCCCGGGCGAAGGGCCAGGTCCGCGCCGGGCTCCGTTACGCCCGCAGCGTCCCCGACCTGTGGGTGCCGCTGGTGATGATGGCCGTCGTCGGGACGTTCGCGTACAACTTCCAGACCGTCTTCCCGCTGTTCGTGACCCGGAGCCTCGGCGGGAGCGACACGACGTTCACCTTGCTGCTCTCCGTCGTGAGCGTCGGCGCACTGGTCGGAGCGCTGTCCACGGCGCGCCGCAAGACCATTGACGTGCGCATCGTGGCCTTGACCTCACTCGGGTTCGGCGCCTCGCTCGCGGCGATGACGTTCGTGCCCTCGGCCGCGGTCGCGTTCCCGATCGGCATCTTCGTCGGGCTCGGCAGCATCGCCTTCCTCACCGCGTCCACCGCGATCGTGCAGATCCGCTCGGACCCGATGATGCGCGGTCGCGTGCTCGCACTGCAGGCGATGGTGTTCCTCGGCAGCACCCCGATCGGTGGGCCGATCGTCGGGTGGATCTGCGAGAACATCGGCCCCCGCTACGGCGTCGCGGTCGGTGCCGTGGCCGCGCTCGGCGCCGGCGGCTGGGGCATGCTCCGGGCCCGCCGGTGCGAGCCCGCTGAATCTCTCTCGGCCCATGACCGCACGCTGGCCGTCGAGCTCGCCATCGCGGACTTCGACGACGACGTCACCGAGGCCGGCGCCGAGCGCGACGCCAAGCCCGCCGGTCAGGGCACCAGGACGGTCTTGCCCACGAGCTGACGGTCGAGCGCGGCCTGGAGCGTGGCGCCCGCGTCCGCGAGCGGCACGCGGTGCGGCGCGGGCGGGTGGAGCCGGCCATCGCCGACCGCGTCGAGCACCTCCCGGAGCACCGCGCGTTGTCCCGCCGCGTCCCGGCCCATCCAGGCGCCCCAGTCGACCCCGATGAGCGTCCGGTTGTTCAGCAGCACGAGATTGGCGGGGAGCTTCGGGATTCCGCCGCCCGCGAAGCCGATGACGAGGAACCGGCCGTACCAACCGGTCGCGCGCAGTGCCGGCTCCGCCATGGGACCCCCGACCGGATCGACCACGAGGTCCACGCCGCCCCCGGACAGCTCCTTCGCCCGCACCTTGAGATCCTCGACCGTGTAGTCGATGAGATCGGCCGCACCCGCGGCGCGCGCGGCCTCGAGCTTCTCGGTGCTGGACGCCGCCGCGATGACGCGGGCACCGAGCGCCCCCGCGACGTCGATCGCGGCCAGGCCGATCCCGCCCCCTGCGCCGAGCACGAGCACGGTCGCGCCGGCGGCGATCGTCGTCCGCCGGGTCAGCGAGAACCACATGGTGCAGTAGCTCTGCAACAGGCCCGCCGCCCGAACGAGGTCCAGCGAGTCGGGGACCTGGGTGAGCGACGCCGCGGGGACGACGACGTGCGAGGCGTAGGCGCCGAAGATCATCGCGAGCACGCGGTCGCCCACCGCGACCTCCGTGACGCGGTCGCCCACCGCCACCACCGATCCGGCCATCTCCATGCCGGGGGTGAACGGGGTCGGGATCTTGATCTGGTACGTCCCGGCGACGGTCAGCGCGTCGGCGTAGTTGACCCCGGCGGCGCCGACCGCGACGACGGCCTCGTGCGGTCCGGGGGCGGGATCGGGCTCCTCGACCAGCGAGAGCGACGACGGCGGCCCGTACTCGGAGCAGACGATGCGATGCACGGGCGCAGGGTATTCCGAAGATCCCCGGCGGCCGACCTCCACACGCGGCCGCGCGGGACGGCCGCCGGCGGGTATTCCCACGATCCCCGGCGGCCGACCTCCACACGCGGCCGCGGGTGCAAGCATGGCGGCGTGACGACGTCGCCGATCCCCGCCGAGGATGCCGGGCCGCAGCGCGCCTGGATGAGCTGGAGCAGCGGGAAGGACAGCACGTACGCGCTCGCGGCCGCCCGGTCGGACCCCACGCTCGAGGTCGTCGGGCTCCTCGTGACGATGAACGCGAACGCGGGCCGCGTCGCGATGCACGCGGTGCGCCGCACCCTGCTGGAGGCACAGGCCGAGCAGCTCGGTCTGCCGCTCCACGTCGTGGAGCTGCCCGCGCCCTGCCCCAACACCGTGTACGCGCAGCGCATGGCCACGGCGATGCGCAGCGCGGCCGACGCCGGCGTGACCCGAGTCGTGTTCGGCGACCTCTACCTCGAGGACGTTCGCGCGTACCGCGAGGACGCGCTCGCGGCGACGTCCATCCGACCGGTGTTCCCTCTCTGGCAACGGCCGACGGACGCGCTCGCGCGTGCGATGGTCGACGCGGGCGTCCGGGCGGTGATCACCTGCGTCGACCCTCAGCAGCTCCCGGCTCGGTTCGCGGGCCGGGCGTTCGATGCGGCGCTGCTCGCGGACCTTCCGGCCGGGGTCGATCCTTGCGGGGAGAACGGCGAGTTCCACACCTTCGTGTGGGACGGACCGGGGTTCGCGGCACCGATCGGGATCGAGACGGGCGAGGTCGTCGAGCGGGACGGCTTCGTCTTCTGCGACGTGCTCCCCGCCAACCAGTGCCCCACTAGCGACAGGTGATGCGGTCCGGCACCTCGCCGGTGAGGATCCGGGCCAGGACGCGCGCCTCCGGCTCCCAGTCGGCGTAGGCCCCGGGCGCGGCGCTGCGCTGCACGTGCTGCGCGGCCTCGGTCACGGACATGGCATCCCAGCCGTCCACCTTGGCCAGCTCCCGGTAGAACGCCGCGGCCGCGAACGTGGGGGTGGTCAGCTGGCTCGGTGTCCCCCATCCCTGCGACGGGCGTTGCTGGAACAACCCGAGCGAGTCGCGGTCGCCGTGCGAGATGTTGTGCAGCTCCGACTCCTGCAGCGCGGCTGCCGAGCGCGATCGTGACCGCGTGGTGCGGCATCCCCACCTGGGCCGCGACGTTCGCGATCGTGTGGGCGTTGTCCGCCTGCTCACGGTCGATGCGGTAGGACTCGCTGCCGATCGCCGCGGTGCACGGGGGGGTCACGCTCTGGATCACCCGCGAGACCGCGTACGCCGCACTCGCGAGGAGCACCACGACGACCCCGATCACCAGCAGGAAGGTCACCGCGCGCCGTCGGCGTCGCCGCGCCGTGGGAGTGGGCGGACGGCGTCGGCCGCCGTCACCGGCACCGCCACGGGCCGCGGTACGCGCCGGTCCCGGCCGCGCCACGACGCGTTCCTGACTCCCGATCGCCACGTACGAACGCTATCGGGCGGCGACCGGTACCGTTCGGTCCGCTCTCGACCGCCGGGCTCGTGGGCGCTGTGCCGAACGTCACGGCGCGACGAGGAACGGCGCCGCCCACTCCCACGTTTGACCAGACGTGCCTCCGCCGTGCCACGCCCACCAATGGGATCACCCGACCGAGTCCTGCCCGTACTGCCGCGAGACCGGCGACGCGTCGAACGCGCGCCGGGCCGACCGGCTCTCCGAGGCGATCGCCGCGACCATCCGAGGCGACGCCTCTCAGGTGGCGGAATGGTTCACCGATGACGTCGTCGGATCCGGCCCGGTGATCGCGGTCTCGTCACGCGACGAGCTCGCCGCCGACATCCAGGAGCGTGACGGCACGTTCGCCGATGTGGAGATCGCGTTCGCGCCGCTCGACGTCGCCGGTCCGCAGGCATGCGTCGAGTGGGTCGCGTCGGCGGTGCACACGGGCCCGCTGGTGCTCGACGATCGTCTCGACCGCCTCATGGTCCCGTCCGGTCGCCGGGTTCGGATGCGCGCGGTCACGGTGGCCGAGTTCGAGGGCGACCGGATCTGCTCGTTCCGCAGCTACTGGGACGACCTGCCAGCGCTGCAGGACCTGCGCGACCTCCGGGCCGGCTGAGCCGAGCGCAGCCCGGCCCCGGCCGTAGGCTCCTCGGCGGACCACCCCCGAAGGAGCCCCGGATGACTGACAAGTCCGCGTTCACCGATGCCGAGTGGCACGCCCTGAGCGACGCGCCGCTGCTCGTCACCCTGGCGCTGTTCGCCACCGGCGAGCACGGCCCGATCTCCATGGTGAAGGAGGCGACCGCGAGTGCCCGGGCGATCGCCGCGCCGGGCGAGCACGGACCGGCGAACGCGCTGATCGCCGAGATCGCGGCCGCGGCCGAGACCAAGGAGGCGCGCCACGACATGAAGGAGCACCGGAGCACGTCGATGGAGCAGATGCTCGAGCAGTCCCTCACGGACCTCGCCCCGGCCGCCACCGCGCTCCACAAGCTCCCAGCCGACGAGGCCACCCAGGTCGCGGGCTGGCTGGTGGACATCGGGAGGGCGGTGGCCGGGGCCGCCAAGGCGGTGAACCCCGCGGAGCAGGCCGCCATCGACCGGATCAGCGCACTCTTCGCCCCGCCGACGTAGTTGTCCCGGCCGCTGCCTAGCATGGGCAGGGAGGTCGGCCGCGGGCACCAGCAGATCGCGCGGCGCGGCCGTCCCCCCGAGAGGAGCGACGCCGGATGAGCGACGCGACGACCACCCGTGACCCCTCCGACCTCGACGCCCAGCTCGAGCGCCACCGGATCGAGCTGACCGCGTACTGCTACCGGATGCTCGGCGCCGCGTCCGATGCCGAGGACGCGGTGCAGGACACGATGGTGCGGGCCTGGCGTGCGTACGACCGTTTCGAGGGCCGGTCCTCGCTGCGCTCGTGGCTGTACCGCATCGCGACGAACGTCTGCTTCGACATGCTGAACGGGAAGCAGCGCCGGGCCCGGCCGATGGACCTCGGGCCGGCGAAGACCGCGGACGCGCCGCTCGCACCGCCGCGCCCCGAGGCCACATGGCTCGAACCGATGCCCGACGGACGGGTCATCCCGTCGGACGGGGACCCGGAGAGCCGGGCGATCGCGCGCGAGTCGATCCGCCTGGCGTTCGTGGCCGCGCTCCAGCACCTCCCGGCGCGCCAGCGGGCCGTCCTCATCCTGCGCGAGGTGCTGCGCTGGTCGGCGCGCGAGGTGGCCGAGCTGCTCGACACGACCGTTGCCTCGGTGAACAGCGCGCTCCAGCGGGCCCGGGCGACGCTCGAGGCCAGCGGGATCAGCGACACCGACGCGGTCGCGCCGCTGGACCCCGAGCAGCGCGACCTGCTCGCCCGCTACGTCGACGCGTTCGAGCGCTACGACCTCGACGCGCTGGTGACGCTGCTGAGCGAGGACGTGAAGCAGTCGATGCCGCCCTTCGAGATGTGGCTCGTCGGGCCGGGTGAGGTGCGGGCGTGGATGCTCGGTCCCGGTGCCGCGTGCCGCGGATCGCGTCTGGTGCCGCTCGTCGCGAACGGCGCACCCGCCTACGGCCAGTACAAGCCGAGCGGCCCCGGCGGCCGGCTGGAGCCCTGGGCGATCCACGTCCTCGAGATCGAGGACGGTCGCATCGTCGGGCTCAACTTCTTCCTCGACACCGAGACGCTCTTCCCCATCTTCGGGCTCGACGAGCGCCTCGACGTCTGAGTCCTCGTCACGGCAACTCGTCACCCGCGAACGAGACCACGTCGTCGAGACCCACCAGCGTGAGCAGCGCCCGGAGCTCCGGGCCGGCCCGGCGCAGCTCGACGGTGCGCTCGAGCCGGCGGGCGGCGAGCTGGAGCTGGGCGAGCGCGTCGACCACCACCGCGTCGGCGTCGGCGAACGCGCCGACGTCGCAGACGATCCGCGGCGCGTCGTTCGCGGCGAGCAGCCGGCACACGCGCCTGCAGAGACCCGGGATGTCGGCCCGGTGCAGCGGCGCGTCGACGACCAGCTGCACGGTCGCGGCCGGCGCCGCGGCCGGGACCGGGCGCGCGCGCCCGCACCCGGTCGACCGCGGTTCGGATCCAGCCACCGGGTCCCCTTTCGTGGCCTGCGGTGGAGACCCGAGCGGTGCCGGGAACTCATCGCGGGCGTCCCGCCCGCACGATGCGAGGATCTGCACCACGGATGTCGAAACCCGGATCTCCGCTCCGACGTCCCCGACGAGCGGCGCCGACCGGGCTCCGACGACACCACGGGAGTGACGAGATGAAGTACATGCTGCTGATCTACGGGAACGCGGAGCTTTGGGCGTCGTTCGCCCCGGAGGACCACACCCGGTTGGTCCAGGAGACCGATGCCATGCACGCCGAGCTGCGAGCCTCCGGCGAGTTCGTCGGCGCCTACGGCCTGGCCGATCAGGACATGGCGAAGCTGGTCCGGCGCGCCGACGACGGATTGCCGGCGGTGACCGACGGGCCCTACATCGAGGCGAAGGAGTACATCGGGAGCTTCGACATCATCGACGTCGAGAGCGAAGCCCGTGCCCTGGAGATCGCGGCCCGGGTGCCGTTCGCGGCGATCGGTCCGGTGGAGGTGCGGCCGATCATGCACGAGGCCGCGCCCGACGTGTGAGCGCGGACACCCGCCTCGAGGACCTGCTGCGCAGGCTCGCGCCGCAGGTCCTCGGCGCGCTGGTACGGCGCTACGGCCACTTCGACGCGTGCGAGGACGCGGTGCAGGAGGCGCTGCTCGCGGCCGCGGTGCAGTGGCCCGAACGCGGCCGGCCCGAGAACCCGCGCGCGTGGCTCATCACCGTTGCGTCGCGCCGCCTGACCGACGCGCTGCGCAGCGACGAGGCGCGACGCCGACGGGAGGACGACTCCGCCACTCGCGAGGCGTCGGACGCTGCGCTCGCACCGCCCGCCGACGAGGACACCGGGCGTGGCGACGACACGCTCTCGCTCCTGTTCCTCTGCTGCCATCCGGATCTCTCGCCCGCGTCGCAGCTCGCGTTGACGTTGCGTGCGGTCGGCGGGCTGACGACGCCCGAGATCGCCCGCGCCTTCCTCGTCCCCGAGGCCACGATGGGCCAGCGCATCAGCCGGGCCAAGCAGGCGATCCGGGCGGCCGGGAGCGAGCTGGGCATGCCGGCACCGGCCGAGCTCGCAGACCGGCTCTCCGTGGTGCTGCACGTCCTGTACCTGATCTTCAACGAGGGCTACACGACCACCTCGGGTCCCGACCTGACCCGGCGCGAGCTGACCGGGGAGGCGATCCGGCTCACCCGCGAGGTGCACCGGTCCCTGCCCGACGACGGCGAGGTCGCGGGACTGCTCGCCCTGATGCTCCTCACCGAGGCGCGGGGCCCCGCGCGCACCGGTGCCGACGGTGCGCTGATCCCGCTCGCCGAGCAGGACCGGACCCGGTGGCGCGCCGATCTCGTCGCGGAGGGCGTCGAGCTGATCACCGCGACGCTCGCGGTCGCACCGCTCGGCCCCTACCAGCTGCAGGCCGCGATCGCGGCGGTCCACGACGAGGCCCCGACGGCCGAGGACACCGATTGGCCCCAGGTCCTCGCGCTCTACGACCTGCTCGACCGGCTGGCGCCGAACCCGATGGTCACGCTGAACCGCGCGGTCGCAGTGGCGGAGGTGCGGGGACCTGCCGCCGGGCTGGAGCTGCTCGCATCGCTCGCCGAGGATCCGCGCCTGACCGAGCACCACCGGCTCGAGTCCGTCCGCGCGCACCTGCTCGAGATGTCGGGCGACCGCGACGCCGCGGTCGCGAGCTATCGGGCCGCCGCGCGCCACACCACCAGCCGGACCGAGCAGCGCTACCTCGACGCCCGTGCCGCGCGCATCACCGGCGACTAGTGCCGTACTCGCGGCGCAACGAGGCGCGCAGTGGTCCGACCACGTCGGCGCCGAGCCGCTCGATCTGCTCGCGCACCTGCACCGGCGTCAGCCCCGGGACGTGCACGCGCAGGTTGACCGCGGTCGCTCCGGCGCGCCCGACGGTGTCGACGAGGGCCTCGGCGACGCCACGAGCGTCGGTGTCGGCCACCAGCTCGTCCCGCCCCCAGCGCGTCTGGGCGGCCCGCGGCGAGTAGGAGCGGTACCGCTCGATCTGGGCGTCGACCTCGCCCCGGGGCGGCTCGCCGACCCAGGCCCGGCGGATCGCGATGCACGTCTCCGCACCGCCGGCGGCGCGGTACGCGTCGACGAGCTCCCGGTTGCGCTCGGGAGTCGAGAGCGAGTCGAACAGCAGCCCGGCGCCGAGCCGGGCCGCGCGCCTCGCCGCGGTGAACCCCATCGCCGCGCTGACCACGGGGACCGGGTGCCGGGCGAGGCGCTGCACCGCGGGGTCGTCGCGCAGCGGGCCCGGCGCGCGCCCGGACAGGATCGCAATGAGCTCCTCGAGCTGCGCCGCGAAGCGCGAGGCCAGGCCGTCCATCGACTGGCCGACCAGGTCGAAGTCCGACGCCAGCGCACCTGAGGCGACACCGATGCCGACGCGGCCCGGGAACCGCGCCGCGAGCCACGCGACGTCCTCGGCCACCAACGCCGTGGGGCGCAGGGGCAGGAGCATCGGGCACGGAGCCGCCCAGCCGTCCTCCATGGCGTCCAGGCACCAGCCCGCGGCCTGCAGCGGGTTGGGGAGGTAGCCGGGGAACCCACCGTGGTGCTCACTCGTCATCACCCCGTCGAACCCCGACGTGCTCGCGAGCGCGGCCTGGGCGCGCAGCTCGTCCACGATCGCGGGCGGGTCGAGGTCGTCGTGCGGGTAGAGGCGCAACGAGACGGAGCCGGCCGCGAGCGGTGCGGTCATTCGCCCTCGCCGGCCCGCGCCCCGAGCTCGCGGAGCCGGGCGCGGCAGTCGCGCCAGGTCTCCTCGAGGATCTGGCGGACCGGGAGCACCGCGTCGATGCGCCCCGCGACCTGCCCGCTCATCGCGAACGCGGCGTTCATCGAGCCGCCGAAGTACAGGTCGCGGACGCCGTCGAGCGCGAGCGGCGGCGCCGGGTGCTCCCGCTCCGCGGCGGCAGAGAGCTCCGTGCGCAGCGTCCGCATCGCGGGCTTGGCGTAGCGGTTGACGATCACCGTGTCGGTCTCCGCCGCGGCGACCACCGCCTGCTTCCAGTTGTCGTGGACCGGCGACTCCGCGGCCGTGAGCATGCGGGTTCCCATCTGCACGCCCTCGGCCCCGAGGACGAGGGCCGCGGCCATCGACACCCCGTCGGCGATGCCGCCCGCGGCCACGATCGGCACCTCCACACGGGCCGCGATCAGCGGGAGCAGCACCATCGACGACGCGCCGTCGGGGTTCTTGAAGCCGCCGCCCTCGATCCCCTCCACCACCAGCCCGTCGACGCCGGCCGCGACGGCCTTGAGCGCTCCCCGGAGCGAGGGCACGACATGGAAGACCGTGATGCCGGCCTCCTTGAGCGTCGGCGTGAGGACCTTGGGGTCGCCCGCCGAGGTGGTGACGAAGCGGACCCCGTTGTCGACGATGAAGTCCACGATCGAGAGGTCGCGCACGAAGAGCTGGGCGACGTTGACGCCCCATGGGCGATCGGTCAGGTCGCGCATCTTGCTGATCTCGAGCCGCACCTCGTCGAGCTGACCCGACGACGTCTCGATGATCCCCATCCCGCCCGCGTTGGAGACCGCCGAGGCGAGCTGCGCCCGCGCGATGAAGCCCATCGGCGCCTGGATGATCGGCACCTCGATGCCGAGCTGCTCCGTCACACGCGTGTGCACAGACCCCCCGGGTCGCGCCGGATCGGCTCCGGAGCATCGTACGCACCCGGACCGGCGGCGACGCTGGACACGCCCGCACCCGCCGAGCAGTCTGCGCCGATGCCTCGGCTGCTCGTCGTTCACCACACGGTCTCTCCATCCGTGCACGCGATGCTCGAAGCGGTGCGGTCCGGCGCGACGGACGACGCCATCGGAGGCGTGGATGTCGTCGTGCGCGCCGCTTTGCACGCGACGGTCGCCGACGCGCTCGACGCGGACGCCTACCTGCTCGGCACGCCGGCCAACCTGGGGTACATCTCCGGCGCGCTGAAGCACTTCTTCGACGAGATCTACTACCCGTGCCTCGAGGAGACCGCCGGGCGGCCGTTCGGCTTCTTCCTCCACGGCAACAGCGACACCACCGGAGCCGAACGGGCGATCGATTCGATCACGACCGGATTGGGATGGCGCCTCGCGGCCGCACCCGTGCGCGTCATCGGCGAGCCGACGCGGGTCGATCTCGACGCGTGCCGGGAGCTCGGCGCCACGCTGGCCGCCGGGCTCACCCTGTAGTCCGGCGCCGGGAGTCGTTCACCGTTTCCTCACCGGGAACGCCGCTCCTCTCATCGTTCCCACACCCGCCGCCTGCGATCGTGACGGCTGTGATCGACACCGATGTCCCGGAAGCTCCAGCTCGTGATCCGGATCCCGTGGGGCGGCGCGATGGCACGCTCGTCGTCATCCCGACGCTCAACGAGCGCATGAACGTCGCCACGGTGATCGGGCGCGTGCGCGCCGCGGTCCCAGCCGCCCACGTGCTCGTCGTCGACGACGGCAGCGACGACGGCACCCCGGAGCTCGTCGAGGAGCTCGCCGAGTCGCGCGGCCGCATCGACGTCCTGCGCCGGCGCGGACCCCGCGGGCTCGGCCCGGCGTACCGCGAGGGCTTCGCGGCCGGGCTGGCTGCGGGGTTCGACACGCTGGTGCAGATGGACGCCGATCTCTCACACGACCCGGTGGACCTTCCTCCGCTCCTCGAAGCGCTCGACCAGGGTGCCGACCTCGCGATCGGCTCCCGCTACGTCGACGGTGGGCTCACCGTGGACTGGCCGAAGCGGCGCGAGCTGCTGTCGCGTGCCGGCGGCTGGTACGCACGCCGGATGCTGCAGTGCCCGGTCCGGGACATCACCTCCGGGTTCCGCGCTTCGCGCGCCGACCTCCTCCGCCGCATGCAGCTCGAGACGATCGGGTCCACGGGCTACGGCTTCCAGATCGAGATGACCAACCGAGCCTGCCGGATCGGGGCCGCGATCACCGAGGTGCCGATCGTGTTCCGTGAGCGCGCTGCGGGTGCGTCCAAGATGTCGGGCATGATCGCGTTGGAGGCGCTCCTCATGGTGGCGCGCACCGCGGCTCGGGACCGTCACCCGCAGCGTGAGCAGGCATGCCGGCTGACCGCGGGCGGTCCCGGTTGACGATGGATCTCACGTCGGCGCACGGTCCGCTCAGGCCGCCGAGAGGCGCGTGGCGAGGCCGTCGAGCGATCCGACCCGGTCGTAGTCGGCGTCGTGGTGCAGACCGAGCGGGTCCATGAGCACGGGACGGAGACCGGCGCGCCGGGCGCCGACGACGTCGATGGCCGGCATGTCGCCGACGTACCACGCGCGATCCGCCCGGATGCCCATCGCGTCGAGCGCGATCGTGAAGATGCGCGGGTCGGGCTTCATCACGCCCACGTTGCCGGAGTCGATCACGCACTCCACGTCGACGCCGAGCCCCGGACCCACCTGCAGGATCTCGAGCTCGCGCAGCCGCTCACCGATCAGACCGTCCGCGTTCGAGATCACTCCGAGCCGCACCCCGGTGCCCGCCAGCGCCCGGAGTCCGTCGCGACACCCCGGGACGACCCGTAGCCACAGCGCCGCGTCGGCGAACTCGCTGTCGAGGTGACGGTGCGCCTCGGGACGGTCCAGCTCCGCCACACCGCACTCGGCGAGGTAGTCGTCCAGGTAGCACCGCCAGCTCCCGGCCCAGTCGCCCTCGACGTCGAGGTCGGTCGTGAAGCGCGCCGCGCCGCGGTAGTGCGCGGCGTCCAGGACGTCGGCCGCCGCGACGCACTCGGCACGCGCCAGCGCTCCGACGATGCGATCGTGCTCGGGAAGCAGGAACACGCCGCCGGCATCGAGGAGGACCGCCTCCGGCGCACGGTGCTGGTCCATGTCGTCTCCCTGAGTCGGATGCCGCGTCGGGTCAGACTACGAATGTGGCTTCACTCGCCCGCAACCGCGCCGCCTTGCAGCGCCGGCGGGATCGGCATCTCACGCGAGCAGATGGCTCAGACGCTCGCCCGCTTCCGGGCGCGGGTGAACAGCGCCAGGGTCGTGGCGTGGAGCAGGTCGCCGACCTCGACCGGCGCCTTCCCGGCGAACGCGCGCGCGTGCGTGCCCTCGAGCACGATGCCGAGCTTGAAGCAGGCCAGGACCTCGTACCAGTCGATCGCGGACAGGTCCCGCGAGGACTCGGACGCGTAGCGGTCGACGAGCTCGTCACCGGTCGGGAGCCCGCCCAGTCCGCCCAGCGAACCGCCGATGCCCGGTTCCTCCGACGACGGCCACGTGGCCAGGAGCCATCCGAGGTCGAGGAGCGGATCGCCGACGGTGCACATCTCCCAGTCGACGATGGCCGCGACCTCGGGGCCGTCGTAGCGGTAGAGCAGGTTGGCGAGGTGGTAGTCGCCGTGCGAGATGCCCGGCCGGAACGTCGCCGGTCGGTTCGCGTCGAGCCACGACGCGACGTCGTCGAGCCCGGGGATGTCGGGCCCGGGGTAGCCGTCGTGGCGCGAGTAGGACGCGAGCTCGTCCAGCCAGCGCGGCACCTGCCGCTCGAGGAACCCATCGGGCTTCCCGAAGTCGCCGAGCCCGACCGCCTCGTGGTCGACGGCCCCGAGTGCGGCCGCCGCGCCGGCCGCGGCCAACCCCATCTCGTGACGGATCGATGCATCCCCGGCATGGAGGTCCGGCAGCGTGACGCTGGGGTTGAACCCGTCGACCACGTCCATCAGGTAGAACGCGGCGCCTCCGGGCAGCACGTCCTCGTCCGGGCAGGCCGCGACGAGATTCGGGTGCGGCACGCCGGTGCCCGCGAGCGCGCCGAGGACGCGCATCTCACGCCGCATCATGTCGTTGCTCTTCGGCCGCAGGTGCCACGGGCCGCGGCGGAACACGAACGACCGTCCCCCGCGATCGAAGCGGATGAGCACGTTCTGGGTGCCGCCGAGTAGCGGTGCGACCTGTTCGACCGGTCCGGGCGGCAGGCCCTGGCTGTCCATCCACGCCCCGAGCGCGTCGAAGTCGATCTCGGGCACGGCGTCGGGCATGCCGGCCACTATCGGGTCGGCGTCGTCACGCGCGCAAGTGCGCGGGCCGACGGACGCTGGTCGAGCTCAGACCACCGGGTCGCCCGCGCGGTCGACGCCGCAGAGCCGCTGCCAGCCGCGGGGGATCCGGCCGCGGGTGAACGCACCGGCGTCGAGGAGCGCGCTCAGCACCGGTCGCGTGACGGTTCGGCGCAGCGCACGCCGCCGCGGGAGCTTCTGCACCGCGTTCCAGGTGCCCCACGCCGGCAGCCCGACGGTCGCGTAGACGCCCGGGTGCACGAACGCCTGCCAGAGCTGACCGATCAGGAACGGGGCGACGATGCGGATCCGCTGGCGTTCGACCCACCCGGCGCGCGCCCACGCCTCGGGGAGGACGGTGTGGGCGAACGAGAGGTGACGCGCTTCCTCCATGCGGTGGTACCGGTTGAGCGCGGCGAGGAACGGGTCCGTGTCCGGGTGCTCGGCCGCGAGCTGCTGCAGGTGGTCCGGGATCTCCTCGCCCGCGAGCACCATCACGAGCAGCAGCGCGTCCGTCCTGGCGATCGAACGGGTCAAGCGGTTGATGAGGAAGTTCGCGACCGGCGTGTCGATCGGGTTCTTCGCGGTCGGCGCGAGCTCGTCGATCAGACGGACGAAGGCGCGCGAGTGACGGGCCTCCTCACCGATCTCGTGGAGCATGTAGGTGATCCGCGGATCGGACACGTCCGACGTCTCTGCGATCTGGCGCGCGAACCCGGTGGTCAGCACAGCCTCGAAGTGCACGCCCATCGTCAGCATCGCCGCGACCTCCTCGCGCGAGAGCCGGGCGCGCTGGCCGGCGGTCAGCTGCACGGGCTCACCGTCGACGGCGAGACCGTCGACGGTCAGGAGCTCGTCGGCGATCACCTGGCCCGGGCCGAGGGTCCCCCACGGGAGGTGCGTGTCGGGCTCGACCGGCCGGTCGCTCGAGACCCGGTTGAGACGGGCGATCCGCCGGGCCGCAGCCTGGTCCGGAGCGGGAACGGGAGCGGTGACGGGTACGGGCGCAGTCACAGTCATGTCGTCGAGTATCCCCACCAGAATCGATAAGTCAAGAAGAATCATCATTTCATTGATTCATGTCACACCGGTAGGGTGCGGGCATGGCGGTTGCGGCGCAGGACGCCAGCGGCACCAAGGGGGATCGGACCCGCCGCCGGCTGCTCGAGCTGGCGGTGCAGCGCTTCGCACGGGACGGGTTCCGGCGGACGTCGGTGTCCGAGATCGCTCGTGACGCCCAGCTGAGCCCGGCCACGGTCTACGCCTACTTCACCGGCAAGGAGGCGTTGTTCGAGGCCGCGGTGGACCTCGACGCGGGCGCGCTCATCGACCGGGCGCGCCGCGCCATCGAGGGGACGCCGGTCCGGGACCGGGAGGCGATCATCCTCGCCGAGCTCGCCGATCACATCGCCGAGCATCCCCTCGCGGCCCGGGTGCTCTCCGGTCAGGAGCCCGACGTGATCGACCGCGTGCTCGACCTCCCCTCGCTTCGCGAGTTCAACGCCCAGATCGTGAACGACATCGCCGCGGCACAGGCGGCCGGCGAGGTGCGCGCCGACATCGACCCCACCGAGATGGCGGACGGCTTCGAGGCGATCGTCCTCACGTTGCTGATGGGCTTCCTCCAGGCGAAGGTCCCCGGCGACTCCCGCCTCGCAGTCGGCGCGCTCGCGGTGCTCGGCGCCGCACTCCGGCCCCCGGTCTAGCGCCGAGCGCACCGGCTCGCGGACGGCGCGGGTCGGTTACGCCGACGGATCGAGCTCAGCCATGCGCGACCAGGAGTCGCCCGGCACCTCGACGTTCACGATCTCCGGGATCTCCGCGACCAGCTGCGGCAGCAGCGCCATCGCCGCCCGGAAGTGTTCGGACGCGACGTGCACCTCGCCCGCCGCACCGTCCCGGAACGCCTCGACGAGCACGTACCGGTCGGGCTCGTCGACGCTGCGGTGCCAGTCGAACCCGAGGTTGCCGGGCTCGGCCCGCACTGCCTCCGTGAACTCCCGGACCAGCGTCGGGAACTCGTCGGCGAGCTCCGGCCGGACCTTCATCCTCACCACGATCAGGATCATCACGGCCAGGCTACGGACTTCCGGTGACGTCGGCCCGTCCCACCGGACAGCTACGACGGCGGTCGGTCGGTCCGGCCCAGGAGGTCGTTGAGGCCGTTCAGGTCGAGCACGGTGCGCACGACCCGCGAGACCGAGGCGAGCGTGAACGGGACGCCACGTTCCTGGGCGTCGCGCCGGACGGTCAGGACAGCCTCCAGCCCCGAGCTGTCGAGGAACGTCACGCCGCCGAGGTCGACCGCGAGGCTGGTGACCGGGTTCGCGAGCTCGCCCGTGACCTCGCGCACGAGCAGGGGTGCGGTGGCGAGGTCCAGCTCGCCCGCGACGATGACGACGATGCGCCCGTTGCCACGCTCGACGTCGAGGCGGAAGGGCGTCCCGCGCCCCCCACCCTCCGCGCCGGCTCCACCCGCCATCGTTGCGTCCCATCCGTCCCTCGACGTCACCGGACGCTAGCGCCAATATCCCAGGATCTGGGTGCTCAACTCCCGCGCCGGCGGTCCCGGTACCCGATCGGTCCGAGCTGAGAACCCCGAGATCGCTCAGCCGTCGCCGATGTTCCGGCAGTCGAGCGGCGCGGCCCGCGACCCGGGAGCATCGACCCCGCCCAACCGTGGGAGCGACGGGTTCTCGACGTTCGTGAGCGCGTGCGGGATCGCGCCCCGCGGGACCGACGGCGGTTCGCGGTAGGTGTTGAGGTAGCACGCGACGAGCGCGGCCAGGGCCTTCTGGCCGGCGGGGTTGGGATGGAACGACCCCCCGTCGACCGGGTTGGAGAAGTTCAGGATCGGCTTGATCGAGTTCGTGTACTGGCCCTTGTCGCCGCAGGGCTCGTGCCCGTCCCAGATGGCGACCGGCGAGACGAACTCGACGTCGGCCCGGACGGCCTGCAGGTAGAGGAGCGCGTTGAAGCGATCCGTGACCTGGCGGATGCGGTCGCGTTCGTGCTTCGAGAATCGGCGCAGGATGCTGGAGCAGTCGTCCGGGACCCACGACGCCCTCGTGTCCGGGAAGAGGTAGGGGTAGCCGAGCACCACGATGCGTGCGTTCGGGTAGGTGCGCCGCAGGCCCGCGTAGATGACCGCCACACGATCACCGACGAGCTTGGCGGCCGCGGTCGCCCACGAATCGAGCGGTTGCCGCTTCGGGAACGCCACGCGATCCGGCTTCGGAGGATCGAAGTCCGCGGTCATGCAGTCGGAGCGAACGAAGCACTCCGTCACGATCTTGGAGAAGAGGACGTCGTTGCCACCGATGGTGATCGTGACCAACCCGACCTCGGGATGGACCTCGCCGTCGACCTGGGCCTCGAGCGCGACCTTCGTCCGTTCGTCCCGCCGCTTCGCGAAGGGGGTGAAGATGTCGCGCGAGACCGCACCCGAGCACGCGGGGAACCGCTCGGCGGGTTGGTGCGGACTGAACTCGAGGAGCTGCGAGTACGCCTGCTGGGATCGGTCGCACCCGTCGCCGCCATCGCTGACCGGGCCGGTGTGCGCGTTGAAGGGTCTGAGACCCTCGCCCGCCGAGTAGGAGTCACCCATCGCCACGTACTCACCGCTGATCCCGCGCACCACCGGAACCGAGACCGCGACGTCGCCGAGCGTTCGGCTCCGGTACCACGCGAGCCCGGCGATCGTGAGCACCATGACGAGTGCGCTGAGCACCAGGGCCAACACGGCGACGAAGCAGTGCACGCCGAAGGCCTCGCCGGTCCCGGTGAAGCCCTTCGGGGACATGACGAGCCAGGTCAGGACACCGGCGACGACCGCCCCGACCCCGGCCACGACGAAGTAGACGAGCTCGAGGTCGCCACCGAGGCCAAGGTGGACGACGAATCGGTCGAGCAGCACCACGCCGACCAGCAGTGCCACCACGATCGCCGCCATGACAAGGTGCGCGATCCAACCGAGCGTCGTCCAGCCCGGTCGGAGGAACTCGATCGCCAGGCCGACGAGGAGCGCCGCGATGCACGCGTGCGCCGCGCCGGCGAGCGCGAACCCCAGGACGTCGACCGCGACGGTGAAGCCGACCGCGGCCAGGAACACGAGGATGACGCCGACGATCCAGAACCCCAGAAAGACCTTGAGGTCGAACCAACCGATCTCGGTGGCCACGGCTCCTCCTCCCTGCCAGGTGCAGGACCGTGCTCGAGCAGCAGGTTCGCCGATCAAGGCTCGAATTGCAACGATGGTCTCGGGCCCGGTCGCGGCCGCATACCCCCGGCCGAAGGTGGGTACACGCGCTGTCGCACGTCGTTCGCGTGGACACCAGAGCGGGGGGATCCAGGATGCGTCGAGTCACCGGGACCGGTCGGCCCAGGCACGCCTTCGCACTGCTGGCGATCGTGATCGCGGTCGTCCTGGCGACGCCCGCGGTGGCGGGCGCCGAAACGCAGTACCCGGTGCCGTACTCGTTCACTGCGGGCGTGGCCAACGCGGCGTTGCATCCTGGGTCACCCCCTCCGGGCGCGAACGACTGGTCGTGCCACCCGACCGCGGCGCACCCGCGTCCGGTCGTGCTGGTCCACGGCCTGTTCGCCAACATGGGCGACAACTGGCAGACGACGTCACCGCTGCTCGCGAACCACGGCTACTGCGTGTTCGCCCTGACCTACGGCGTGACGTCCGCGCCGCTGGTGCCGGGCCTCGAGTTCGGCGGGCTCACGCCGATGGAGCAGAGCGCGGGTGAGCTCTCCGCGTTCGTCAACCGCGTCCTCGCCGCGACCGGCGCGTCCCAGGTCGACATCGTCGGTCACTCCGAGGGAGCCACGATGCCGGACTACTACCTTGAGTACCTCGGTGGTGCGGCCAAGGTCCACCGCTACGTCGGGATCGCCGGCGTCAAGCGCGGCACGACGCTGCACGGGATCGGCACCCTGGCCGCCGAGCTCGAGTCGCTGCTCCCCGGCGGCGCCGACCCGACCGCGGGGACGTGCGGCTCCTGCTCGGAGTTCCTCGTGGGCTCGGACTACATCAAGGCGGTCGAAGCCCGGGCCCCGGTGCGCAGCGTCACGTACACGAACGTCGCAACGCGCTACGACGAGCTCGTCAGCCCGAACGCGAACAGCTTCCTGACCGGGCCGAACGTCACCAACATCGTGCTCCAGGACTCCTGCGCCCTCGACTTCAGCGACCACCTGTCGATCATCTCGAGCCCCCGGACGAGCCAGATCATCCTGAACGCGCTGGATCCCGCGCACACCCGCCCGGTGCCCTGCACGCTGGTCGCGCCGGCCGCGTAGCTCGGGGCGCCGGTCGGCCGCGGTACCGCCCCCTGCGATTGGAGACATCATGAGTGGGTGGACGCGCGGGATCCCCTGCTGCTGCGGCCTGGTGCCGATCACGCGACGACGGGGCTGCTCGCGGCTTGGCGCGGCGAGCAGAAGGTGGCGCTCCTCGCCGAGTCGCCACGCAACGGGTCCGTCACGCTCATCGCGCGCGCGGCTCCGATCGATCCGGCCGAGGTACGAGCGTTGCTCGACGCGCTGATCGCGCACGTCCCGGCCGGGCTCGAGCTCGTGACGACCGATCCACTGGTCCGCGACGTCGCCCGCCGGCACCGGTTTGCCGGCCCCCTGCGCGGCGCGCTCGTCCCGGTCGCCTCCGAGCCACCGGGCGCCTCCCACGACCCGGCCGGCGTCCGGGACGCGGTGCAGCGGATGCTCCCCGGGATCGCCGTCGGGGTGGAGACGAACGCCGGACCGGCGCGCGCCCTGCTTCGTCGGGCGGTGTCCGGCGTGGCCAGGACGTTCAACCTCTTCGCCCGGCCGGACGATCACGCGCCACCCATCCGGTTCTCGGTGCCCGAGCGCAGCGACCTGCTGGTCGAGAGCGTCGCCCGATGCATCGACACGACGATCGAGATCCGCCGGCGCTTCGGGGGCGCGGCCTCGGCCGCCCGTCGTGTCTCGTTCGACCACGCGGACTTCCAGCTGTTGAGCGGCCATCACGCCGGTTCTGCCGATCGCAGCAGCGGGGTGATCCACATGAACGCGAGCCTCGCGTCCATGGAAGGCCTGACGGTGATGGAGACGCTTCGCGCTCGGCGCGGGGGTGGCGGATCGGCCGGGGTCCCGGCGCCGTACAACCAGATCGACGGAACGGTCGCGCACGAGATGTGGCACCAGATGGAAGGGGCGCTGGAAGCGCGGCGCAGCATGGACGGCATCGAGCTCCGGCGCCGGCTCGGCGAGGCGCTCGGCGTCGAGACGCTCGAACAGGCGGTGAACGGCGCCCGGGCGCGGTCTCCGGATGCGTGGAAGGCCGCGCACGCGCGCCTCGTCGACGAGGTGTCCGCCTACGGCGCGACAGCACCGGTCGAGGCCACCGCGGAGATGTTCAAGCTCTGGTGGTGTGACGACGGGGAGCCGTCACCGATCGTCCGCCGCTTCGGCGAGCTCGTCGAACCGCTGCTCGCCGTCTACCCCGACTGACCGCCGAGCCGGTCGATGCGTGCTGTTCAGCGAACGCTGAGCCCCGCGAGGAGCTCGGCGTTCGAGGTACTGGTTCGGAACGCAGCGGGTCAGGATTCGGGGAGGCCGAGTCGCCGCGCGCTGGGAGGGGATCAGAACGTCGGCTTCGTCCCCACGATGCACCGCGCCACGCCCGGCACGCGGACCCTGCCGCCCCGCTCGAACGCGCGCACCTTCGCGATGGCTTCGGCCCGGATCCGCTCCCGGGCCGGTCCGTCGACCCGCTGGAGCGCCGCAACTGCGAGCGAGACGTGCTCGCTGATCATCTCCCAATACTGCTCGGGCGATGCGGTCACGAGTTCGACACCGAGCTCCCACTCGACAACGTCGCGGAGTCCCGCGGCCTCGTACAGGGCGCTGACGTATCCCGGGGCCGCGCACCGAAACATGTTCGGCCCGTCGGGGTCGGGCGGTGCCACCACCACCTCGGTCGCGATCGCCTGCATCGCGATCGACGTCCACGGGTTCTCGTCGGGCTTGATCCAGACCGACGAGCAGAGACGTCCGCCCGGCCTGAGCACGCGCGCGAACTCGGCCGTCGCCTTGATCACGTCGGGGAAGAACATGTACCCGAAGCGCACCGAGACGCTGTCGAAGGTGCCGTCGTCGAACGGCAGATCATCGGCGCTGCACACCCTCGTCTCGACGTTGGCGATCCCTTGCGCCTCGGCGCGTCGCGCCGCGACGTCCAGCATCTCCGCCGCGAGGTCGGTCAGCACGACGCGTCCGCCCGGGGACAGTCTCGCGATGCTCAGACCCGGCTCACCCGTACCCGCGGCGATGTCGAGATGCTGTTGATCGGAACCGATGTCGAGACGCTCGATCATCGCGGCGCCGACCGGGCCCAGCTGATCCATGATGACCGAGTCCCACTTCTCCCAGCCCGCAGAGAGCCCGGCCCAGCTCGCTCGTTGAGCGTCTCGGATCTCATCGGCGCTCGGCATCGGCCCTCCGCAATCGGTGCATCCACCGAACATGACGACTGTCCCCGGCGGCAGTGCATCATGCCCGTTGAGCGCTCCCTTCGACATTCCGAGACTCCGAGATCGAGAACCGCGCAGTCCACCTCTCCCGGCTGACCCGTCCGATCCCGCATCATCGCCCCACCGACGAAGTGACGATGCCGCGAATGGGAGCGGCTCCGCGTCTACCAGTCTTGGGCGGCGAGGAGTCTGGTGGCCAGCGGTTCGAGTGTCGCCATGAGCTCATCGAGCTCGCCGGGCTCGAGGCTCTCGTAGGGCTTCGCCGCGAGGTCGTCGGTGAGCGTCTCGACGCGCGCTTTGACGGCGTGCCCCCGTTCGCTCAGCCACCCGTCATCGCCGATCAGGCCGCGATGGCGCATCCCGTCGATCACGGCGGCGAGCTGCGATCCGGGGAGGTGGTGGATGCGTCCGAAATTCTCCGCGGGCATGTTCATGTCGAGGGCGACGAGGACGTGAGCCTCGAGCCCGCCGACACCCTCGACCATCAGGGCCGCGATATGCCCGTCGCCGCGGTGCTCGCGCAGCAAGGAAGCCGCATGAAAGAGACGGCCCACCACGTCGTCGGGGTTCGGGATCGTGCGCAGCGCGGCGTACATCGGCCGGCCCTCGAACGGCGCGCTGGTCGCCGCCTCGAGCAACAGGTCAGCCGTGCGTGCGAACGCGGGAGAGTCGACGTGATCGCCCAGGATCCGCCGCAACGCCTTCACACAGCCGATCTGGCGGGCGGCGATCGCCGCTTCTGGCGTGGTGGTGCGCCACACCTTCGGAATGTGGCGAGCCACTTCACCGGGCGCGAAGTTGTAGAAGAGCGCGTCCACCACCTCGGCCGGAGCGAGGCCCAGGGGCGCCGCCCGTCCGGCGAAGTAGGTGTCCCAGTAGTTGGTGAACCCCAGGGCGAACATCGCCTCGTTGGGCTCGTCGGCCGAGTAGGGGATGACACCGATCGGCTCGACCAGCTCGAACATCCGGCGTGCCGTCGAGTTCATGGTCGAGCCCTCCTTCTGCAGCCCTGGCACTCGAAGCGGGTGCTCACGATCAGTTTGGACGGCCGCGCACCGCGAAACTCATCGCAACGACGGTTCGCGTCGCGCTGGTGGGTCAGGCAGAGAACGTACCGAACTGGAGCGACTCGTCGCGCCGCGAGATCGTCGATTGGGTTCGGTCATCCGAGGGCGACGGACAGCAGAGTCGCCGATCCGGATCGCCGGACCCGACCCGGGTTCAGCTCGAACCGAGCACGAGCGTCGCCGTCTCGACGAGAGGAGCTGGCCGGTCCCGGACGACGAGCACTGACCGAATGCCAGCCGCGTCAGCCCCACCGATGTCGGACTTCGCGCTGTTCCCGATCATCCAGGCGACGTCGGCCTCGAAATACTCCAACGCCAGCGCGATGGAGCGTGGGTGGGGCTTCTCGTATCCGGTGCACGCGGACGAGTACACCTTGTCGAAGAACGCTCCGATCCCGAGGTCGCTCACGAGCGACTCCAGTTCAGGACAGTGGTTGGACACGATCGCCTGTCTCCAGCCGGCATCGCGGAACATGCGCAGCGCCTCGGTGGTGTCGTCGTAGAGCTGAAACGCCTCCGCCGTCGCGTAGCACGAACGGACCTCGGCTGCGACCGCGTCGGCGTCGAGCGCGTCGAGTCCTGCGGCAACCGCCGCGGCGGCCGCCAGGCCGGGCTGCAGCGCAGCCCACCAGTCATCGGGGTCGTTCAGATGCTCGTGGACGACCTCGGGAAAGCGCCAGGGGTAGAACTCACCCAACGCGTCGCGCAAAGCCCGTTCGTCGGCGACGCAGTCAGGATGGCGTCGCCCGATGATCTCGAGCATGCAGCCCCACCAGCGACCCGGACGCTCCGCCAACGTCTCGTCGAAGTCCCACAGCACGAGCTTCGTCACCAACTTACCGTTGCCGATCGACCGGGACGACACCAACCCCCGTTCACGGGCGACCGTGAGATGCGGACGTCGAAGTGCACCGGTGAGCGCAGCTACATGCACTGTCAATCTGGGCTTCTTCAGCGCGCTCGGAGGGATTCGAACCCCCAACCTTCTGATCCGTAGGCGCTTCCGACGGGTCCGTCTGGTGATGTCGGATCCTGTTGTACCAGGTCAGGTGCGGTGCGGGGTCGGGCGGACGCTGTCGAGTCCGGGCCCGTGACGCGTGACGGATTGCCAACCGGATTGCCAACCCTCGACCGGAGGCTCGGTCAGGACGGGTCGTCTCGGCTGGTCCGCTCGATCAGTGACTGCACGGCGGCGAGGAGGGGACCGAGGTCGTGGTCGACGACGTCCTGCACGACTGCGTGGTCGGTATCGAAGTAGCGGTGCGCGAGGTGGTCCCGCATGCGGGCGATCTCCTTCCACGGCACGCCCGGAGCATCGCGCAGGAGGTTGGGATCGATGCCCTTGACCGCTTCGCCGATCTCGACGAGACGGACGCGAACCGCGTCGTAGACCAAGCCGTCGTGGAGGTCGCCTCTGGTCAGGTGATCCCGAATCGTCTCGATGGCCTCGACGATGTCGTTCAGCCGAGCCTCGTCGTGCCGGCTCAAAGCGGCACGGCCTCGGCCAGGACCTCGTCTCGCAACCGTGCCCGTAGGGACGAGGGAGTGCCCACGTCGACCTTCACGCCGAGCGCTTCTTCGAGCTCGACCCCGATGGAGAGGATCTCGATCGGTCGGGCATCCGGGGCGAGCTCGACGAGGAAGTCGATGTCGCTACCGGGCCGCTCGTCTCCCCGAGCTACCGATCCGAAGACGGCGACAGACCGACCATGATGGCGCGCGACGATCGCCTTGATCTCCTCGCGGCGAGCCTCGACCAACTCCCGCAGCGGCGTCGCCCGAACGTCGCTCATGCCCATAGCGTACGGGCCACAACGGTGTGAGACGGTCCGAATCGCCGCTCGGCCGTGAGCGGCGCGCCAGATTCAAGCTCCGGGCGCTCCGGGGTTCGGGACACTTCCGTCGTGGTTCGGGAACAGTTCTCGACGCCGGAGAGGGGCGCCACAAGCCTGCGGACGGCGTGGGTGTGGGCTACGAGCCCGCGTTCGTTCTGGGACAAGGACGGCGACGCGCCCTCTGCACGGATCGCCGAATCGATACGCCCGTGAGTAGTGCATCCGAGCTTCGTCTTGCGGGAGTTGCTGCGCGTCTGCCGGCACTTGAGCGGCGCGGCAACGTAGGCGATCTGCGCGCCGTTGAGCGCTTCCGTGAACCAACTCCACGCTCGACCGGAAGCGTTGGGCCGAAGGCCTGATTCAGATTCACGCCGTTCAGGTGATGGTCGCGCCGAGAAAGCGGACTCCGCGCGGGTGCCGTCAGGCTGGCAACGACACACCCGCTTGCACCAGCGTCCGCTCGAGGCCCTCAACCACCCGGCGCACGCCCGTCGACCAGTTCGACAGCTCCTCCGATGGCGGGTGCGCCCACTGCATCGGAACGACCTTGCCGCTCGCAGTCACACCGGACAACCGCTCTTCAGAACCGGAGCCATACATGCGGGCCTCGCTCCAGCGCCACTCCAACTCGGCAGCCGGCCACGCCGGCTCCTCGTCGCGGTACTTCGTCTCCCATCCCCGAAGGAAGCGCTTCTGCTGCCCGTCTGGCCAAGTCCGGCGCGTGGGCTCGATCGCAGCAGCCTGTAGTGCCTTGATGAGCACAGGGATTCGCTCTCTGAGCCGCTGCAGCTCCGCATCTGCGTCGAGCTGGCGTTGATGCCTCTCGTCCTGCTCCTTCACTGAGCAAGCGAGGCAGAGGTCACTGTAGGGCCGGTGATAGACGTCGTCCCGCCCTTGGTGCGACAGGCAGAACGCCCCGAGACATCGGTGGCACGAGCCAATCGCAGTCACGCCGCACGTCGAGCACGCACGTCCCACCACGCCCTCCTCCCCCTGAGCAACGCCCAGGATCGTGTGTCCAACAAGGCGGGGCAACTCCACTACCGACCCAACAAGAGTGCAGAAGGTCAGCGATAGCTTCTCGGGAGTCATGCTCAACGCTGTTCGAGCACCGTCCTGAACTCGGTGTAGCCGCGGGCCCCGAGCACATGTACCAGCGACTCCGCCTCTGCCCGAGTGTCAGGGCTGCCAAGTCCCGTAGTCAGAATGCCCTTGATGTGGTCGCGCCCAGCAAGGATCTCCCACGTCTCGTCGGTTGGCTGACTCAGGAGTTGCACCGCCGTGAGGGCCTCCGATGGGAAAGACCCGGCGAGAGTTTCGAGCGTCTCCAGGACCCGCCACGTGTGGTCGATCCGTCCACCGGTCAGTCGGAGTACCTCAAGCAGCTGTCGCACCCGCCATGCAGGCTCGGCTCCGCCGACCTCGAACCACGCGCCGAAGGACGCGAGCTCGGCGGCGTTGATCGCAGGATCACTCCGCATCGTCTCGAGGCGCGCCTCCCAAAGGGCCATGCCCCGTTCGATCACCTTGACGGGGTTCTCTTCGCGGCTAAATCCATGGCCGAGGAACTGATGAACGTGGCCACGCAACTCTGGCGAGCCTGACGCGAAGAAGCTGCGCACAAGGTCGTGATCGATCGACAGAATGCCTCGCACGACGAAGACAGCGAGGTGCTCCGCGAGGTGGAGACCCGGATCATGGTGGTGGCTTCGACTGTCGTCCCCCGTGGACAGCCGGTTGACTGCGGCTGCGTAGACGTCGGCCAAGACCGCGACCATGCTGTCGAACGGCGGCGTGAAGACGATGAACGCCTCCCACGCGGCCTCGAACCACTCAGCGCCATCCGGTTGCATCGGGAATACGGTGCCGATCCGGGACGCGGCCCAGTCGGAATCGATCAGATGAAGCCACGGGAAGAACTGTCCGTAGACCGAACGGACCGCCAGTGAAGGGTCGAGCTCGACATCGAGATGCTGGTCGAGCGCCTTCCGCACCTCAGGCATCGCGTCAAGGGTTGCGGTGTCGCCTAGGTGTCGGCGGACCCAGAGCGCGTACTGCACGGTCGCATGCATGGCGCGGCCCCGCACCGTGTTGATGGCGAGAGTGACAGGATCCATGTTGGAGCCCCCGTACTGCTCCTCATGTTCTGGCGTCGGATCCGGGTCCTCTAGGAGTTGCGCTAGCTGGGCCCACACGGCGTTGCGCAGATCCAAGGGGATGGGGTGCTGATTGTCGGCGAGTCCGGCGTCAAGTAGGTCGGCGATCGATCCTCGAGTCCACGACCAGTCGGGATCTCGGTCGCGGTCTTTTCCGTCGTGGTGAGGGTCGGCCTGAGCGAGAACCCAGGCGCTCAACGGGAGAACTGGGGACCAGTCGAAGCCCGTGCCCTCTTTCAGGGCGTCTTGGAGTCCCCGGAGCAGCGATCGGACGTACGTCGGCTCGACGTTCACAAAGTCCTCGGCGATGTCAGCGAATCTCGAAGGATCCTGCTTGACCGCTTCCTGCAGCACGCTGTCCGAGGCCTTCGGGAGAGGGCGCCGTCCACTCGCCGGAGGGCGCCCAGGAGGAGAGGAAGGCCAGTAACTGGGTATTGGGCATCTGCGCGAGATCGGTCGCCGATCGTGGGCTGGTGGGCCCGACGAAGGTCGTGACGATCCCGCCGGGCCGGCCGCTTGCCTCGAGTTCCTGCTGCGTTACACCTAGTTCGCCAAGAAGCTGGGCGAGCCGCTCTCGTCCCCGGACCGGAAGGGCCGCGCCGAGGGCTGCAAGCGTCCCTGCCAGCCGGTAGTCGTACCGCACCTTGTCGTCCGCCGAGCCTGTGTCGCCATGATCCTCAGCGGCGAGGACCAGGTCGAGCAGTTCCTGACGTCCCTCCTCGTCCGCGAGCGACAGCGCTTCCCGAAGCAGGCGCGTGTACTCGTACCGCTGAGCAGGGTCGCTTAGGCGGTCGATCTGTCGCGCCCGTGCAAGAACGAGATCGGGAACGGAAGCAGCGCGGGTCCTCAGCGCGTGGAGGGCAAGCCGCTGGAACACCGGCCACTGACGAGCCTCCAAGTCGTCAACGACCGCTCGGACGTCGATGCGCTCGTCGTTCGCAGCCTCACGCACGGCAGTGATCAGGTCGTCTCGCATGTCGCGATGGCGACGCCCAGGTGATGCGTCCTCGATGGTGGGACGCCAGATGTACGAGAAGTCAGCCGAAGGGTCGATGGCGGGGTCACCGGCTGCCAAGACATCCTCCAGGAGATCCGCCGCGAGCCGGTACGCAGCTTCGGGACTCGCGCCGTGGACAGCCGAGAGCACTCGCTCGAGGACATCTCCGTACTCGGGATGACCGAACCTGGGCTGCGGATCGACGGGAAGGCTGTAGCCATCGATCTCCGCGCTTTCCGAATGGCGTGGTGTCAGCAGAGCGCCGGCGAGCCGAACGGCTGCCGCCAGTTCACCGCCGTGGGCCAGATGGATGATGAGCTGAGTGACTTTCTCGGGGAGCAGGTACTGGAAGTTGTCATCGATGAAGCGCTGAATGCGGGCGGTCAGCCTCGTCGCGAGAGGAGCCGGCATTCGACACGCGGCTTCGACGATGTCCTCATGGACCCTCGTGTTTTCAGTTTCCGGAATGGCACCGATGACACTCGCCACGAGCTCGGGGGCGTCGGCAGCCATTCGCGCCAGGTAGCGGGACTCCACCCAGAATGGGAATCGGATGGTTGTGCCGTCCCTGATCGGCGGCGGGGGATTCTTGAAGAACCCGCGGTCTGCAAGTGGCGAGATCCAGTCGGGCGAGTTGAGCTTCTCGAAGAAGTACTGGTAGTTCGCACTCTGACTCAGGAGCTCGAGCGCGCGCTGGACGTCGGCTTCACTCGGCATCACGGCTCGTCCTTGCCGAGCAGCTCGTCGATCGCTGCAAAGTCCTCGAAGGTCCGAGGCCGCAGGCGGTCGAGGAGGAACCGGTCCAGAGCGGCGAGGTATTGCTCGATCTCGTCATCGTCGGTGGTCTTGGTGTGGTGAGCGACGCCGATGAAGAACCCCTCGATCGTGCTCCACTCAGAGACGTGTAGGTCCTGGATCGGCGGTGGAAGCTTGAGCGGGTTCAGGTCGAGCCGGCTCACGGCCGCCGTAGCGGCCTGCTTGCGCGTCGGATCAGCGCCAACACCCTCGCAGAAGTCAGCCAGCTTCCCCAGCAGCTTCTCGCCAGACGACGTGAGGAGGCCGTCTCCGTCGATCACGGACGGGCCCAGCTTCGCCCATGCCGCAGCGAGACTCCGGGCTTGCTCGCGCATGGCAGGACCTCGGTTCTCGGTCGCGGGCAGATCGAGGAATCGCGGCAACTTCTCGATCAGCTCACGGATGCCATGGGCCGCGAGTGCAAGGCGGTCCGGGTTTGCCCCGTGCTGAAGGACGTCGAGAGCGCCGAGGTACATGTGGCCAAGCTGCTCGTCGATGTCCGACAACGCCTCCCAGAGCTGACGTGCCCGTCCGGACAGCTCGACCACCTCGGGTCGAGCCGGCATCTCGGGGTTGAAGAGCGGTTCAGCGTCGTCCTGCATCAACGGACTCCTGTGGCCCAGGCCGTCCACGCTGACGTTGCGCGCGATCGAGGTACATCATGACGCCGACCACTGCTGAGTCCGATAGGACTCCGCCTCCCTCCGGAACTGATCGATCTCGGTCCGTAGCTGCTCCGTGCTTGCCATCGTCGTCGTCCCCGTCGACTCTCGGCTGGGCGCCAACCGCCGCCAGTCGGTACAGCGTAGGGCGACCATCTGGCGCGGGTGAGCAGCGTTCGCACGAGGAGACGCGTGGCTACGAGGCAGCTCTTCGGGGTTCCGGTTGGACATCACGTGTCGATAACGGCTCCAAACGGCCGGCGCGGTTCAGAACAGTGGCGTGGTCGCGACGGCGTACGTTTCCGCGCGTCGCGTGGCCGAGCTCTTGGACGGCGCTCCACCAGACGGACGCGCCAGCTCGGGCGCCGGAGAGAGCGCGCTCCACACGGCCGCCCGTTCAACGCCGAGGGACTCGGCGAGGTGGGCGACGGGGACGACGATGCGACGGCGGAGGCGGATGCACGCGAGGTCGCCGGTGCGGACGAGCTCGTAGGCGGTGGAGCGGCCGATGCCGAGGACCTGGGCGGCTTGCTCAACGGTGAGGGTGAGGGGCTGGTTCGTTCTCATGCTCACGTAGGCCCTCGAACACGCACGGACTTCGCGCTGACGAGTCCGCCTGGTCCGGCACGCTTCGTGGTCCCGAGCCGAGAACGGGAAGTCGCGCGGGATGTCCACAGGTTGCCCGAAGGGAAACCTGCAAATGTGTGCGCGCCGGACCTGGTGATTCGACGCCTCGCTCACAGTGAACGAGGACCTTCGGCGGTGGGACGCCTCTTCCCGCCCAGGAGGTTGCCGAGGTAGGCAGCCGCGCGCTGGTCGGTGGCGGGAAGCGCGTGCGTGTAGAGGTTCAGCGTCGTGGCGATGTCGCGGTGACCAAGGCGGCTACTGATCGTCGCGATCGGCACGCCGCCGTCGCCGAGCACGCTGGCCACAAAGTGGCGCAGGTCGTGCAGCCGCACGCGCTCGAGCCCGAGAGCCGCTCGGAGCCGGCCGAAGCGGTTCGTGCACACGTCGGGCCGCCAGGATCGCCTGTCGGCATCGCGGAACAGCAGGGCGTCATCAGCAACAGTCACACCGAGCGCCAGGGCGAGCTCCCGCTGCCGGAGGCGGTGGGTGCGCAACACGTCGACCGTGCCGTCATCGATCGCCATCCGCCGGGACTGGTGGGTCTTGGTGTCCTTCTCCCACAGCTCCTCGCCCACCTGGGACATCGACCGCCGGATGGCCACCTCGCCGCGCTCGAGGTCGATGTCGGTCCACCGCAGCGCGCACGCCTCCCCCCGCCTGCACCCGGTCGCGGCCAGCACCCACAGATACGTCGCGAAGTCCGGGTCGTCGTCGCGCGCCGCGTCGATCAACCGCTGCACCTGCGCGACCGTCGGCGGGCCGACCTCCCGTCGGCGTTGGGGCGGCGGCGTGGCATCGACCGCCGGGTTGCGGGCGATGAGCCCCCATCGCCGCGCCTGCTCGAGTGACTGGCGCATCACCGTGTGGCAGATCCGCACCGTCCGGGGAGACAGGCCTCGTCCGTGCAGGTCCGCGTAGAGCGCGTCCAGGTCGAGCGGCGCGGAGCGATGCGACCTTGCGCGCACCAAGCGCGGGACGCACGTACGTCCGGGCGATCCACTCGTAGGACGCGAGCGTCGACGCCTCGACCGTGCGCCGCTTCACGTCGAGCCACCGGTCGAGCAGCTCGCCGAACGTCAGCGGCGCGGACGCAACGTGGCGGCCCTCGTCGACCTCGACGACCACCCGCGCGACCTCCCGCTCGGCCTCCCGTCGCGTGCCCCGCACGGTCCGTTCGACGTACCGCCGCACGCCCGCGGCCTCGCGACCGACGAAGACCTTGATGCGCCAACTGTCCTTGCCGCGCTGCTGGATGTGCCCTCGCATTGGCGAGCCTCCTCGATGAGGTAGGCCCGTCGGATTGCCAAGGGATTGCCAAGTGGCGGAACGAATCGAGGAGCAATCAGTCCGCAGGCCTGTGACCTGGGACTTCAGCGCGCTCGGAGGGATTCGAACCCCCAACCTTCTGATCCGTAGTCAGATGCTCTATCCGTTGAGCTACGAGCGCAGGGCTGGCAGGAGCGAGTCTAGGTGAGGCCCTCGCCCCGGGCCGAGGCGGAAACGCCGCCCGTGCTCGCCGCGCGATCCCCTACGGGCAGACCGGATCGTGGCTGGGTGGGCGCATTCCCGAGTAGATGCCGAGCTCGCGCGCGAGGAAGGTCGTCCATTGCGCGTCGGTGGCGGCCTGGTTGGGCAGGTAGAGGTTCTCGGCATGGAGGCTCGAGTCGCAGTAGGACGTCAGCTCCGCCACGAGCCCGAGCCCGCGTGCGGTCGTCACGGTCTGGGCCGCGCAGTCGTATGGCACCGCCCGGTCACCCTTCGAGTGGATGAACGAGACGGGCACGTCGCCGGCGCCGATCGTGGCCGGGTCGTACTCGCAACCCGACGCACCGAAGCCGGCGCGCACCTTCGAACCCGCAACCGAGAGGTCGTCGCCCGGGAAGTACCGCTGGGTGCCGACGTCGTCGCTGCGGTAGGCCAGGTTGGCCGCGGTGACCGCGCCGGCCGAGAATCCGCCGACCGCGATCTTGTTGGGATCAACGCCGTACGCCGCCGCGTGCTGCTTGATCCAGCGCACCGCGGCCTGGGTGTCGTGCAGCGCTGCGTCGATGTTGCGGCGGCACTCGGCGTAGCGCTGCTCCCACACCGGATCACCCGGATTCTGGTTGTCCTGCACCCACTGGCAGAGGCTCGGCGGCCGGTTGGCTCCCACCTGCGGGCCGACCAGGGTCGTGTCGATCCGGTACTCGACCGAGAACCCCACGTACCCGCGTTGCGCGTACGCCTTGCCCGTCCCGTTCGCGAGGCCGTACATCGAGTCGATGCCGACCGCGAACCCACCGCCGTGCACCCACACGATCGCGGCACGGTTCGCGGTGGTGTTCGTCGGGCTGGCCACCCACATCCGCAACGGCTCGTTGCCCGAGCTGTCGAGCGGCGGGCGGGGATCGGCGGTCTGGATGTCGGTCCCGGGGTAGAGCGTGCCGCCGTACACGGCATCGATCGGCGGCGCCGCGCCCCACGTCACGGGTTGCGCCTTGGGCGTGACGGTCGCGGAGTAGGCGGGGTCGAGATACGGAGCGGGGGCGGGGGGCGGCGGTGGGGGAACGCACGCCGCGACGACAAGGGTGAGCCCGACCACGATTCCGAGCAATCCGGTGTTCCTCGCGGTCCGCCGCATGCTGTCCCCCCGTTCCGATCGCGTCCTCTCGACCTCCCCGGCAACCTGACGCCCGGTCCCGACGAAGTCAACGGGGCGCGGCGGATCCTGGTCGGATCCTCATGATGCTCTGACCCGGACCGGGCGGGTGGACGGCTCGGGATCCTCAGCCCCCGGGAGGGCCGACCACCTGCTCGAGGTTGCGGTGGAAGTTGATGACCCGGCACTCCTCCGAGGAGAGCGTGAGGTGGGTCAGCCCGGGCTGGTGCAGGCCGCGCTGGGCGCGCTGCAGCAGCGCGAAGTCCTGGTTGAGCACCAGGCCGAAGTCGGCGTCCTCGGGCGCGAGGCGCACGTCGAGCGGCTTCGTGCGCGGGGCGGGGTCGCCCGCCGGATGCCGCTCGAAGAAGAACCCGTCCAGCAGCGCGTCGTCGGGCGTCGCGCCGGGACGGGCGCGGAGCACCTGGACCAGGTCGGCGTACACCAGCAGGGTCATGTTCGGGAACAGGTTGTACTGCTGGATGTTCATGATCTGCTCGTCGTCGAACCCGCTGAGGTCGACGCCCTGAGTCGCCTGGAACGCGCGCACCCTCTCGGCGATGACGGACATCAGCGTCGATCCCTCCGGCACCTCGGGCGCAGGACCGGGGTCGGCGTCGGTCGGGATCCCGATGCGCGTCCCCATCACGAGGATGAACGCGTCCCACACCTCCTGATCGGTGATTCCCGCGCCCAGGCGCGGGCTCGGTACGCCGTAGCGCTGCATCGACTTGCCGTGACGGCTCCAGAGCCGTTGCGGCGTGTCGACGTCGTCGACGACCGCGAGCATCTCGCGGTGCAGGCCCTGCAGGTGGTACGTCTCGCTGAACCCGTCGACTGCGGTCTTCCAGTTCGCGTCGACCGGCACCTCGACGAAGGTCGAGCACCGGAAGTCCTCGAGGCCGGCCCACGCGATGTCCTCGGGCACGCCCTCCAGGTAGTCGGCGAGCGGCGCGGCCTCCGGGTCGAGGTGCACGAACACGAGTGGGCCCCACGTGTCGACCGACGCCGCGAACAACGGCATCTCCTCGTTGCGCATCGCGCCGAAGCCCCGACGCGACGGGACCTCGTGCAGATCGCCCCGCAGATCCCAGCACCAGCGGTGGAAGCCGCAGCGCAGCTCGGTGAGCCCGGAGCCCGAGCCCTCACAGATCGGGTTGCCGCGGTGCCGGCACACGTTCTGGAACGCCCGGAGCATCCCGTCGTCGCCCCGCACGACGAGCACCGACAGCCAGCCGATCCGGTGCTCGAAGAAGTCCCCGGGCTCGGCGACGTGGTCGAGCGAGCACGCGAGCTGCCACACGTGGGGCCAGAGCCTCCGCTCCTCGAGCGTCGCCCACCCGGGCTCGGTGTAGCGGTCGGTCGGGACCCGGAACGGTGCGTCGACGTCGCTGCTCACGCCCCGATCATGCCCGAGATCAGTCGTCGTCGAGGATCGAGCCCGCGGCGGTGGCGCGGTCGATCGGCGCCCCCGTCGAGCCGCTGAGGGTCAGCGTGAACTGCTCCATCGGCTCGACGGTCGTGTCCGGCTTCACCCGCACCGCGACGAGGGCGGTGGTCGCACCCGCGCGGATCGTCAGGTTCCCCGACACCGCACCGAAGTCGACCGACGTGGCGCTGCCCGGGGACGTCGCGTAGTGCACCTTCACCGCGCCGCTCGCCGGCGAGGACAGCGCGACCGTGAAGCGCAACGCGCGACCACCCAGGTTCCCTTCGACGATCGACGCCGCGCCGACCGACACCCGGGTCCCCGTGGGCGTACCCGCGCGATCGTCGGTCAAGAGCGAGACCGTCCCCTTCGAGCGGCGCACGGAGACCCCCTGCGGGGCGGAGAGGTTCACCGTGAACGCCTCGTTGGGCTCCACCGTGCGGTCGCCCCGAACCGTGACGGACACCGCGGCCGAGGTCGCACCGGGGGCGAAGGTGACCGTGCCCGACTTCGCGACGAAGTCCGAACCCGCGACCGCGGTCCCGTTCGCGGTCGCGTAGTGGACCGCGACCGCGGTCGGCGACGGGCGGGAGAGCGAGACGTTGAGCCGAACCGACCGCGAGCCCGACTGGCCCTCCACGATCGCGGCGTTGCCGATCGAGACCGCGGGGAGCGCCTCGGCGGTGAACGACCACGCGGTCGTCGTCGGGCTCATCGCGCCCGAGGCGGTCTCGGTGATCGACACGTGGTACGTCGAACCGGGCCGCAGCGGCTGCTTGGGCACCACGATCGCCTGGTGCCGGCCGGCGAGGACGAGCCGGCCGAGGTTCTGCGCGTCACCACCGGGGTTCGTGTAGCTCGTCTCGTCGTACGTGCACGACGTCACCGGGATGCCATCGTCACGGGTGAGGCTCGCGCTCAGGGTGCTCGGTGTCGGCGTCTGCGGCAGCAGGGCGAACAGCGGGACGCCGGTGTCGATCCCACCGTCCTCGTAGCCGCTGCAGGGTGAGAGCGGATCCGGGGACTCGCCGCCGCGGTAGGACTGCTGGCCGACCGGGAGCAGCGCACCGTCACCCGGGAACGTCGCCGCGGTCGACGGGAACCCGGGCGTGCGACCGCGGATCACGTCGAGCGTCGCCGCCGCGGGCCACGGCGTCGCGCCGGGCTTCCGGTCCGAGCCGAACCCTGTCGTCGCGAGCTGCGGGTCGAGCATCCCGGCGGCGTGGAAGGGCGCGGTGATCCACTGCTCGATGAACCCGCGGTCGGTCTTGGCCGCGTCGCTCGACGCGGCGACGTTGCCCGCGTTGCCGGCCGCGATCCCCTCGGGTGTCGAGAAGGGTCCGCCCTCGCTCTCGTCGTGGCCGAAGTCGCCGGTCTCGACGATGTAGGTCGAGTGCTTCTGGTCGCCGTCGGACCACGTCGTGTTCTCGCTCACCGAGGCGAGGTGGGACTCGGCGCGCCACGCGTTCAGGGTCTGGAGCCAGGGCGCGTCGAGGGGCAGCGCCTCGAGCGGGTCCGGCGCCGCACCCGCAGGCGTGGCGAGGGCCAGCAGCGTGCCGGCGAGCAGCGCGGCGACGCCGAGCAGGACCACGAGCGGGCGCCTCCGGGGGCGTCGGACAGCCACGGCCGGGGACCCTATCGGCCGGCCTCGGTGATCGGAAGGCGAGAACGGTCAGATCGTGTTGGTGACCACGAGGAGCGTCACCAACGCGGCGATGGCGATGCGGTACCACCCGAAGATCGACAGGTCGTGGCGCTGGAGGTACCCGACCATCCACTTGATCGACACCGCCGCGCCCAGGAAGGCCGCGATCAGCCCGACGAGCGGGATCCAGAGCCCGAACGCGTCCACCATGAGCTGGCCGTCCTTGAGGACCTGGTACGCGGTCGCCGCGCCGAGGGTCACGAACCCGAGCAGGAAGCTGAACTCGACCGCGGCGGCCATCGAGTATCCGAGGAGGAGCGCCGCGACGATCGTGACGAGGCTGCGGCTGGTCCCGGGCCAGAGCGAGATCACCTGCGCGAGCCCGATCACCAGGCCGTCACGCGGGGTCAGCTGCTCGATGACACGCCCCTCGCGCGGCGCCAGCACCCCGCGGCGGGTCAGGACCAGGATCAGGACGCCGCCCACGACCCAGGCCGCGATCACCGGCCCGACGCCGAACAGCAGGTCCTTGATCACGCTCTCGAAGATGACGCCGACGATCGCGGCCGGCACGAACGCGATGAGGACGCCGACCAGCACGCGCCGCCCGCTCTCGCTCCGACCGGTCGCGCCCTCGATCATGGTCACGAACCGGTGCCGGTACAGCCCGGCGACGGCGAGGATCGCGCCGGCCTGGATCGCGATCTCGTAGGACTTCACCGCGTCCTCGGCATGGCCGTGCTGACCGACGTCGAGAATGCGCGCGAGCACGAGGAGGTGCCCGGTCGAGCTGATCGGGAGGAACTCGGTGAAGCCTTCGACCAGCCCGAACAGGATCGCCTGGCCGACGGACAGCGCGTGGCCGGACTCCGCCGCGAGCACGGCGACGCTCGCCCCCGCGGGGGTCGCCCAGAGTGCGACGAGCACCAACGCACCCACACCGGCCGTGAGGGCCGCGGCTCGACGGGTCAGGTCAGCACCTCGAACACGGCGCCGGTCTTCGCGGCGAGGTCGACCGATGCGTTGTCCTCCGCGTAGCGCTTGCCCTGGACGTTGAACATCCGGACCGCCTCGGTCCCGATCGGGAACGGTCCCCAGTGCCACGTCCCGCGGAACAGGGCGAACGCATCGAGCGGCGCGACCCGAAAGACGCGCACCGCGTCGAGATCGGCGCGGTCGGAGAAGTCGATCCCGGCCGGCGCCACGGCGACGACCGAGTCGACGTTGAGCGGCATCAACGTCTGGGTGTGCGTGTCGTGGCGGTACATGGTCTCGCAGATCGCCCCGCGGTCGGTGCGCGGGACCTCGTCGTACGCATGGCTGATGATGTTGACGTGCGGGTCGCCCCAGGCGAACACGTAGTCGTAGGTCTGGTCCCGCGGGTCGGTGTCCGGCACGGGCAGCCAGCCGAAGGGCGCCCAGGCCTCGCGCGTCAGCGGATCGGCTTCGAGGACGATCGAACGCACCGCACCCACTCGCTTGCTCCTCCGAACGACCCGCCCCCGGACCGATCCGTCAGCATAAGCCCCCGTCGCCGACCCGCCGTGCACTGAGGTGCAGGAACTGCGGAACCCGCTGGTACTTCGCGAACCCGGGCTGCGCCGTACACAGCTCGTCGCTCGGTCGCGGCTCGCGGATCGCGGTCAGCGCGAGCCCGGCGCGCTCGAACGCGCGGCTGTAGTCCGCGATCGGACGGTGCGCGAGGCGCAGCGGGAAGCTCTGGCCGTTCGGGCGTCCGACCTCGATGACGTGGCGCATCGACCTGAGGTACTGCCCCATCAGGAACGTCCCGTAGGGGTCGTCGGGCGCGAAGAGGCCGCTGGTGAGGATCGGGTGGAGGATCGCCGCGCACAACACCCCGCCCGGCGTGAGCGCCCGGGCCAGCTCGGCGACCGTGCGGTCGAGGTCCTCGACGTCCATCAGGACCATGAAGCACACGACGAGGTCCGCGATCCCGGACGCGACCGGGAGCCGAGTGAGGTCGCCCGCCGTCACCGGGATCGGTGTCGCGTGCCCGGCGGCGAGCCGAGCGAGGCGCGGCGATCCGTCGACGCCGACGACGTGGTGGCCCTTCGCAGCCAGCGCGCGACCGAGGCGACCTTCACCGCAGCCGGCGTCGAGCGTGAGCGCGCGCGGAGGCGGAACGCTCTCGAGGAACTCGGGCTCGTTGAACAGGGCGTAGAACGGGTCGTCGGTCGTGAGCGCCAGCCAGTCGTCGGCCTGCACGTCCCACTCCTCGCGCCACGGCCGCTCCTCCATCGACGCAGTCTCCTGTCCGCGCCGGCGCACGTCGAGAACAGGTGACAGGGACGTCAGGTACGATCGGCCCCGAGCATCACGAGGGTGGAGGTCCCCATGGACGTGCGGTCGATCGAGGAAGTGGCGCCGGTCGTCGAGCACAACGGCACCGTGCCGGTCTGGTGGCTCGTGAACCCCCGCGAGATGAAGGACGTCACGGACGGCGGGTTCCTCGAGCTGGTCAGCGAGTTCGAGGTCGCGGGCGGTGGCCTCGTCGACCCGCACTCCCACCCGACCCACGAGTTCTATTACGTGACCGCGGGCCGCGGGATCATGATGATCGACGGCGAAGAGCGCGAGATCGTGCAGGGCGACCTGGTGCACATCCCGCCGAACCTCGTGCACAGCCTCCGGCCGGTGAGCGACCACGCGCCGATCCACTGCTTCTGCTTCGCGGTCGGTGTCGCGGGCGCGGGGCCGGTCGACTACACGGACCACTAGTGCTCCGTCCGGTGGCGATGGCGATGTTCACGGCGAGTCAGGGGCGCCGGCTCGCAAGGACGCAGGACGAAGGCGCAGTGGGCTTCTGCGTCGAGGACGAGGACGCCGCGAGCGGCGTTCCTGGCCGCCGGGAACGCGGCAAACGTTGCCGGTCGGGGCACTAGCGGCCGTGGGCCGCGTCGTCGTCACCCGTCGCCTCCCCGACGGCGGGTTGGAGCCGCTCGCGCGCGCGGGTCACGAGCTCGTGTCCCGTGACGACGACACCCCGCTGACCCACGCCGAGCTGGTCGCGGCGGCCGGTGACGCCGACGCGATCGTGTGCCTGCTCACGGACCGGATCGACCGGGAGGTGCTGCAGGCGGGAGCGGACGCGGGCCGGCTGCGGGTCGTCGCGAACGTCGCAGTCGGCTACGACAACATCGACGTTGCCGCAGCCACCGAAGCCGGCATCGCGGTGTGCAACACACCGGGGGTGCTCGACGAGACGACCGCCGACCTCGCGTTCCTGTTGATCCTCGCCGCGTCACGGCTCGCGCACGACGCCGAGCATGACCTGCGCGCGGGAGCATGGCCGGGCTGGGGGATCATGCAGTACCTCGGTCACGACGTCCACGGCGCGACCTTGGGCCTGGTCGGCTACGGCCGCATCGGTCAGGCGGTGGCCCGGCGCGCGACGGGTTTCGGTATGAACGTCCTGCACCACACGCGCCACGACGACGGTCTGCCCGGTTGGGTGTCGGATCTCGATCGGCTGCTCGCCGAGAGCGACGTCGTCAGCCTCCACGTCCCGCTCACCGACGCGACCCGTCACCTCATCGGCGCGCGTGAGCTGGGGCTCATGGGACCGGGGACGGTGCTCGTGAACACCGCGCGCGGACCCGTCGTCGACGAGGAGGCGCTCGCGGCGGCGCTCGAGCAGGGCACGATCTTCGCCGCGGGGATCGACGTGTTCGAGCGCGAGCCCGAGGTGCACCCCCGCCTGCTCGGCGCGCCACGAACCGTGCTGCTCCCCCACGTCGGCAGCGCGACGACGGCCACCCGGCGCCGGATGGCGGAGGTCGCGAGCGAAGGCACCGCCGCGGTGCTCGCCGGCCGGCAGCCCTCGAACCTCGTCACCCCCACCTGACGCGCAGCTAACCCCGTTTTGGCGTCGTCTACCCACCGCGGAGGGGGGTACCCGACGCCAAAACCGTGGGGCGGTGGTTCAGGCGTGGCGGGTGGGAACGAGGAGCACCGCGCACGGCGCGTGATTCACGACGTGCTGGCTCACCGAGCCCATGACGAGGCGCTTCAGGACCCCGTGGCCGTGCGAGCCCAGCACGACCACATCCGGGTGTTCGTGCTCGGCGACCCAGACGATCATCGGCCCGGCGTCGCCCCCCTCGACCCGGCGGGTCACCAGCGGACGCCACGCCTCCGGCAGCGCGGCCACGACCGCGTCGATCGCTGCGGCCGCTTCGTGCTTCTCCCCCTCGAGCATGCGGGCGGCCTGCTCGGGGGTCTCGGTGGAGCCTTCGATGCCGCCGGCGTCGTCACCCGGGAGATCGGTCACGACCGACAGCACCGTCACCGACTCCACCGGGTTGATCGTCCGGCCGGCAGCTGCGGCCGCCGCGAGCGCGATCTCGGAGCCGTCCGTCGCGATGAGCACCTTGCTCACGGGGCATCACCCTCCTGGATCGGTGACGGATCCAAGTCGAGGAGCTCGAGCGTCGTCTTCCCTTCCCAGAGCGCTCGAAACATCGCGGCTTCCTTCGCGGCGCGCACCCGACCCGCGTTGATGACGTCCGCGATCATGGCGCCGGGCACCACCACCACGCCGTCCGCGTCGGCGACGACCCAGTCGCCCGGCTCGACCAGCACGCCGCCACACTGGATCGGGGCGCGCACCGTTCCCGGACGGCTCTTCGCCGCCCCGCGCAGCGCGACCATGGTCGAGAAGACGGGGAAGCCGTGCGCCTGGATCTCGGTGACGTCGCGCACGCCGCCATCGATGATCAACCCGGCGATCCCCCGGGCCTGCGCGCCGGTCGTGAGCACTTCCCCCCAGTAGCCGAGCTCGCGGAAGTCGCCGACGTCCACCACCAGCGCGTCGCCGGCCTGGGCCCGCGCGACGGCGACATGGATGCCGAGGTTGTCGCCGGGCGTGCACCGCACCGGGTACGCCGGGGCGGCGAGGCGCGCTCCCGGCCAGACGGCCCGGATCCGCGCCCGCATCGCGCGGGCCCCGCTCTCGCCGAGCGTCGCGGCGCCCAGCACCTCCAGCGCGTGGGTGATCTCAACGTCGGCGGACATCCCGTGCTCCTACACCCGGGTTCCCGGTCAGGACCCGATTGGCGGAGGGAGAGGGATTTGAACCCTCGAGGAGGCTTGACACCCCCTACTCGCTTAGCAGGCGAGCACTTTCGGCCGCTCAGTCATCCCTCCGAGGTCCGCCGAGTATAGGGACCCGCCGCCCGGCTCCCTCCCGCTACGGGACGAGCACGACCTTCCCGCGCACGTGGCCGCGCATGACCTCCCGGTGGGCGGCAGCCACTTCGGCCAGCGGATAGGTAGCGGCCACGACGACCTCGACGGTCCCCGCCGCGATGCGGTCGACCAGCTCGAGGCGCGCGGCGTTGCGGATCTCGGTGCCCGGGTCCGCGCCGGGAGCCCCACCGAGCACATGGATCCCCGCGTCGAACGCGGCTCTGCTCGCCACGATCGTGGTGCACCGCGTCGCGAGCGTGACCAGCGCGAGCGACACCTCGAGCGCCCCGGGAGCGCCGACCGCGTCGATCGCGGCGTCGACCCCGCCGGGCGCGAGCGCGCGCACGCGCTCGAGGAGCCCGTTGCCGTACGTCACCGGCTCGGCGCCCAGTCCGCGCAGGAAGTCGTGGTTCGCCTCGCTCGCGGTGCCGATGACGCGCGCACCGCGGTCGACCGCGATCTGCGTCGCCATGATGCCCACGCCGCCGGACGCGCCATGGAGCAGCAACGTGTCGCCGGGGCCCGTGTCGATGACGGTCAGCGTGTGGATCGCGGTCGCGCCGGTGAGCATGAGACCGGACGCGGGCTCCCACGCCAACGCGGGCGGCTTCGGCACGACCGCGGCCGCGGGCACGACGACCCGGTCCGCGTACGCGCCGTCGATGCGGTACGCGATGACCTCGTCGCCGACCGCCACCGGCCCGCGCGGACCGGTCGCTTCGTCATCTGCCGCGATCACGACTCCCGCAGCTTCGGACCCGAGCGCCATCGGGAACTGTGCCGATCCGAAATTCGCGGCGTAGCGCTTGGAGTCGACGGGGTTCACCCCTGCGGCGCGGACCTCGATCGCCACCTCACCCGGGCCGGGTCGCGATCGGGAGCATCGACGAGCTCGAGCACCTCGGGTCCACCCGCGGCCGTCGCCACCACGCGCTTCGTCATGCGCGCATGCAACCCGGCACCCCCGAGCCGGTGTTCCCGACCGCCGGCTCAGGTGGTCCGGTCACGCAGGTGGCGCCCGACGTGCCCGACCACCACGCACCGCTCGTCCTCGTCGAGGAAGCAGTAGACGCGCACCAGCTGGCGTCCATCACGACGGAAGTGCGGGCCGAGCATGATCGGGCGGCCGCGGTACGAGCGCCGGTAGTCCTCGGCGTACTTCTGCTTCGCCGAGGCGCTGACGTCGCGCACCCAGTCGAGGCCCTGGTTCCGGCAGGCGGTGCCGAAGTCCGCACGCAGCACCCCCGACGCCCAGTCCGCGGCGACCGCGTCGAGCCGCGCGAGGTCCAGCTCGACGAGGTCGACGCGGTCGAAGCGCCACTCGGACGCGGAGCGTTCGGCCTCGGGGAGGATCACGAGGTGTGGGTGGAGCTCCTTGGCCCGGCGCACGACCGCCCCCAGGTTGCCCGCGGTCCCGTTCATCGGGCCGGTGGTCCCCGCCCCGGCGGGGGGCTCGCCGCCGGTGGCCAGCGTCAGGTAGCCCTGCTCGAAGCGCAGCCGCAGCTCCCGCTCGCGTTCGAGGTCCGCCTCGAGCACGTACACCTGCTCGTCCGCCCGGCTGAGCTCGGCCTGGTATTCGGCGATCAGCTCCTCGGCGGCGGCGCGGTCGTCGAGCACCGCGGTGCGGAGGCTCTCGAGCTCGACCCGGCGCTCCTGCAGGTCGACCGAGTCCTGGCTCCGGGCCAGCAGCTCGACGAGCGGGTCGCCCTCGACGCGAAGCGTCGCCGCGCCCAGCACGAGATCGTCGAGGATCTCGGCCACGCGCGGCCGCGGACCTTCGGGTCCGCGCACCTCTTCGGCCCGCCACACGGGATGGTGCGCGGGTGGGTCCGAGGACCGCCACGACGGCCAGAGCAGCCGCACGCCTCCCTCGGGCGCGCCCCGACCCGTACCGAGCTCCGCGTCCAGCGCCGCGACCGCATCGGGACCGTCGAGCACGACGACGTGCGCGACCGCGACGAGGTCGTCGGCGAAGCGGGCGGCGTCAGCGCGGATCGCTCCGTTCCGATCCGGCGCGACGAGCACGACGGGCAGGCGCCGGTCGCCGCGCACGAACGCGTCGAGCTCGGGCGCGCGGTCGGCCCCGACCCGATGGGGCTCGCCGGTGACGGACCAACCACCGTCGACGCAGGCGACCTCGCGGACGAGCTCGGAGACGAGCACTGGCCGGCGCACCCGTGACGAGGGCGCGGCGCGCACCTTCGGATCGGCGGACTCGAGCTGCTCGAGGATCAGGATGCGCCCCGCGTCGCCGGTCGTGGTGATCTGCACCGTCGCGCGACGCCAGAGGGTCGGGTCCCGGTCGTGCGGGCGGGTCCACACGAGCTCGAAGGCCTCGTCGACCCGGTGCGGGTGGTCGAGCAGGCGCCAGCGGACGGTCACGCCCGGCTCCGGCGCCCAGCGTTCGGGCGCGTGCTCGGGCCAGCCCCCGTAGGCGCGGCCCACCCACCGCTTCGTCAGCGCGCGGGCCACCCGCGGCGCGGCCGAGGACGCGTCGGCGAGCTCCAGCAGGCAGGTGTAGATCCGGCGCATCGGTCCCCCGGTCGGAGCCTCCCCCCGGGGCTCAGGGTACCGGTGCCGGGCTCGACCACTGTGCGCGCCCAGCGCGGCCGTGGGCGGTCATCCGAGCCGGTGCAGTGATGGGCGGCGGAGCTCTCCATGGGCCGTTCGGCCTCGGACGGGGCGAGGGGACCGGGTACCTTCGGAGGCATGGAGCCGTTGGACGCGCTGGACCGGATCGCCTTCCTGCTGGAGCGGTCCCGGGCCGCGACCTACAAGGTCGAGGCGTTCCGCCGGGCCACCGACGTGATCCGGGAGATCGACCCCGCCGAGCTCCGCACGCGAGCCGAGCAGGGCACGCTCCGGGAGCTGCCGGGCATCGGTGACACCACCGCCCGGGTCGTCACCGAGGCGCTCGCGGGCGGGGTCCCCGGCTACCTCGAGCGGCTCGAGGTCGACGCCGCCGCGTCGGACCCCGATACCGACGGCCCGGGCGCGGAGGTGCGCGCCTGGCTGCGGGGCGACCTGCACCTGCACTCGGACTGGTCCGACGGCGGATCGCCGGTCGACCGCATGGCGCGCACCGCGGCCGAGCTGGGCCACGAGTACCTCGCGATGACCGACCACTCCCCACGGCTCAAGGTCGCACACGGGCTCAGCCCGGACCGGCTCCGCGAGCAGCTCGACCTGGTGGACGCGCTCAACGAGGAGCTGGCGCCGCTGCGGATCCTGCGAGGCATCGAGGTCGACATCCTCGAGGACGGGACGCTCGATCAGGAGGACGAGCTGCTCGCCGAGCTCGATGTCGTCGTCGCGAGCGTCCACTCCAAGTTGCGGATGAGCGCCGACGCGATGACCGCTCGCATGATCGGCGCGATCGCGAATCCGCACATGGACATCCTCGGCCACTGCACCGGGCGGCTGGTCGTCGGCAAGGGCCGGGCCGAGAGCCAGTTCGACGCCGAGCTGGTCTTCGCCGCGTGCAAGGAGCTCGACAAGGCGGTCGAGGTGAACTGCCGACCCGAGCGCCTCGACCCCCCGCGCCGACTGCTCGCGATGGTCGACGAGATGGACATCAAGATCTCGATCGACACCGACGCCCACGCGCCCGGCCAGCTCGCGTGGCAGCCCTACGGCTGCGCCCGCGTCGCCGAGACCGGCATCGGGCGGGACCGCATCGTGAACTCGTGGCCGGTCGAGGACCTCCTCGCCTGGACCGCGAGCCACGAACCCGCCTGACCCGACCATTCTCGGCACGCTGGACCACATCAGGTGTGGTTGAGCGTGCCGAGAACGGTGCGGGGAAGGGTCGGAGGGTCAGCCGGGGAGGACGTCGAGCAGGACGATCGCGCCCTGGCCGGGGGCGAGCGACAACCCGCCGTCGACGCGCTCCTCGTCGCGGGTGCGGTCGGTCGCGACGCGCACGACGCCGATGACCCCACCGACGGTCGCGGCCTCGGTGCCGAGGTTGAGCGCGACGACGGTCCGCTCGCCGCGCCGATACGCCAGCACGCCGTCGGGCGCGTCGACGGACGCGTACGCGCCGGTGCGCAGGTCGGGCAGCGCGTCGCGCAGGCCGATGAGGTCGCGACACAGGGACAGGAACGACTCGGGGTCGCGCCGCTGGTCCTCGACGTTGACCGACAGATCGCCGAACGGGAGCCACGGCTCGACGTCGGCGCCCGTGAACCCCGCGCCCGGGGTGTTCCGCCACTGCATCGGTGTGCGCGCGCCGTCACGGCCGTAGACCGGGAAGAACCGGATCGACACCGGGTCCTTCAGCTCCTCACGTTCGAGCGGGGTGTCGGTCATCCCGATCTCGTCGCCCTGGAACAGGAAGACGCAGCCGCGCAGCGTCATGAGCATCATCAGCGCGCACCGGGCCCGGTCGGGGTCGCCTGCCGCCCAGCGGGTCGGGAACCGGGGCACGTCGTGGTTGCTCCCGGTCCAGACGAGGTTGCACCTCGGCGGGACGAGCGCCTCGGTGCGTTCGATCATCTCCCGCATCGGCGCGGCCTCGAGCGGCAGGCCGAGGAACGGGATGTTGAACGCGAGGTTCAGCTCGTCGCCGTCGCCGTAGAACGACATGACGTCTTCGATCGCAGGCACGAACGTCTCGCCGACGAGGACGCGCGGCGGCTCGTAGGAGTCTGCAATCGTGCGGAAACGGCGGTGCACGTCGTGCACCTCGGGGCGCATGGCGTTGTAGACCGGCAGCTGCCCCCGCACCTGGTCGAGGAGCGGGTCGCCGTCGCCCGCGGGCGGGTTGTCCCGGAGCTCGCGGTCCTTCACCACCATGTGCGCGACGTCGATGCGGAACCCCGCGACGCCCCGGTCGAACCAGAACCGGAGGATGCGGTCGAACTCGTCGCGCACCTCATCGTTCCACCAGTTGAGGTCGGCCTGCTCGGGGAGGAAGTTCTGCAGGTAGTACTGGCCGGTGGCGTCGTCGAAGGTCCACGCGGAGCCTCCGAAGCTGCTCCCCCAGTTGTTCGGCGGTGAGCCGTCCGGCTTCGGGTCGGCCCACACGTACCAGTCGCGCCTCGGGCTGTCCCGCGACGATCGCGACTCCTGGAACCACGGGTGGTCGATGCTGGTGTGGTTCGGCACGAGGTCCATCAGGATCCGGATGCCGCGCGCGCCGGCGTCCGCGACGAGCTCGTCGAGGTCGGCCAACGTCCCGAACGACGGGTCGACGTCGCAGTAGTCGGCGACGTCGTACCCGAAGTCCGCGTTCGGCGAGACCGTGACCGGGCTCAGCCACACGCCCCGGACGCCGAGCCACTGCAGGTGGTCGAGCCGGTCGATGATGCCGCGAAGGTCGCCGACGCCGTCATCGTTCGAGTCCTGGTACGAGCGCGGGTAGATCTGGTAGAGCGTGCCCTCGCGCCACCAGGCATTCACGTCGTCTCCGGCCATCGGCGCAGCGTACGGCCCGATACGGTCGTGACGCATGATCAAGTACCTCGGGTCGAAGCGGCGACTCGTGCCGGTGCTCGGCTCGATGTTCGCTGCATCGGGAGCGCGCACCGCGCTCGACCTGTTCACCGGCACCACCCGAGTCGCACAGGAGTTCAAGCGCCGCGGTGGCCAGGTGACGGCGGTCGACACCGCGCGCTACTCGGAGGTGTTCGCGCGCTGCTACGTCGAGACCGACGCCGGCGCGGTCGACCGCGACCGGCTCGCGACCGAGCTCGCGCGGCTCGACGCGCTCGCCGGCCAGCCGGGATACTTCACCGAGACGTTCTGCCGCTCGTCCCGATACCTCCAGCCCGAGAACGGCGCGCGGGTCGACGCGATCCGCGCCGCGATCGAGACCGAGCACGCGGGCTCACCGCTGCACCCGATCCTGCTGACGAGCCTGGTCGAGGCCGCCGACCGTGTGGACTCCACGGTCGGCCTGCAGATGGCCTACCTCAAGCAGTGGGCGCCCCGGGCCCACCAGCGGCTCACGCTCCGGGCGCCGGTGCTCCTGGCGGGCGCCGGCACGGTGCACCGCGGTGACGCCGTGACCCTCTCGCGAACGCTCGGACCGTTCGACCTGGTGTACCTCGACCCGCCCTACAACCAGCACCGCTACTTCACGAACTACCACGTGTGGGAGACGCTCGTAGCGGCGGACGAACCGGATCACTACGGCGTCGCGTGCAAGCGCGTCGACGCGCGTGACGGCACGACGAAGAGCGCGTTCAACCGCAAGCGCGAGATGCCCGGCGCGTTGCGCGCCTGCGTCCAGCAGGTCGATGCACGCCTCCTGATCCTGTCGTACAACAACGAGAGCTGGATCTCCCTCGACGAGCTGCTCGACGTCTGCTCGACGCGTGGGCACGTCGCGGCGCTCGCGTTCGACTCCGCGCGCTACGTCGGGGCGCGCATCGGGGTGCACAACCCCGCGGGCGAGCGCGTCGGGGAGGTCTCACACGTGCGAAACCTCGAGTACCTCGTGGTGTGCGGCGAGCGGGAGCAGGTCGAGCGCGTCACGGCGCCTCACGACGACGCCCGGGCAAACGTCTAGGCGGACGCGGCGATCATCCGCCCGAGGTCCCGGAGCTGGGGCGTTGCCGCGCCGAGGGTGAACTCGTTCTGCTTGACCCAGAGGAAGTAGCGGTGGATCGGGTAATCGAGGTCGATGCTGATGCCTCCGTGGACGTGCAGGGCCGCGTGCACCACCCGGCTCCCGCCCTCGGCCGCCCAGTACTTCGCGGTCGCCACCTCGGTCGGTGACGCCTCGCCCTCGGCGAGGTGCGTCGCAGCCTGCAGCATGGTGAGGTTGATCGCTTCGGTGTCGATGTAGGAGTCGGCCATGCGCTGACCGACCGCTTGGAAGGTGCCGATCGCGCGGTCGAACTGCTTGCGCGTCGTCGTGTACTCCGCGGTGATGCGCAGCGCCTCCTGGCACGCTCCCGCCGAGACCGCGCAGATGCCGGTCATGGTGCGGTCGAGGACCCAGTGCAGGTTGTCCCGACCCTCGGCGATCTCCCCGAGGCGTGCCGCGTCGCTCACCGTGACGCCGTCGAGCCGCACCACGAACTGCGGCTCGTGGTTCATGGTCTCCTGGCGCTCGAGCGTCACCCCGTCGGCGGTCGGCGCCACGAGGAAGAGCCCGATGTCCTCGCCGACGCGTGCCGGCACGAGGATGCCGGCGGCGATGTGCGCCTGGGGCACGTTGACCTTCTCGCCGGTGAGCTTCCAGCTGTCGCCGGCGCGCTCGGCCAAGGTCTGCGGCTCGGCCGCGGGCGTGCCGAGCTCGTTGAACGCGGGCGTCAGGATCACGTCCCCACTGACGACGCCGCGCAGCTCCTCACGCTGCTCCTTCGTCCCGAACTCGGCGATGGGGAGCGCGACCGAGACCAGCGTGTGGAGCAGCGGCAACGGGGCCACCGTGCGGCCCTGCTCCACCAGGATGAGCGCGAGCTCGAGGAAGCCGTAGCCGAGACCCCCGACGTCCTCGGGGAGCGCGACGCCGAGCAGGTTCGCCTTGGCGAACTCGGCCCACGTCTCGCGGTCGAACCAGTCCTCGCTGCCGTCGAGCTCGCGCAGGTGCGTGAGCACCATGCGGTCGCCGAGGATCTGCTTGGCCAGGCCCTGGAGCTCCTGCTGCTCCTCGCTGAGGGTGAAGTCCATGAGTCGTCGCTTCCTTCTACCGGGGTGAGCCGGGCATGTTGAGGCCGAAGATGGCGATGAGGTCGCGCTGCATCTCGTTCGTGCCGCCCCCGAACGTGAGGATGTGCATGCTGCGCACGCGCGCCTCCAGTCGACCTTTGAGGACCGCCTCGGGCGAGCCGAACTTGACCGGCGCCGACGGGCCGACGATCTCCATCAGGAGCCGGAACGCCTCGAGGTAGAACTCGGTGCCGAAGACCTTGATCGTCGACGCGTCGGCCGGGTTCAAGGGAGAACCCTGAGTTGCGTCCGCGGCGACGCGGTAGTTCGCGAGCTTGAGGAACTCGAGCTTCGCGTGCACCTTCGCGAGGTTGATCTGCACCCACTCCTGATCGATCACGCGGGTGCCGTCCGCGTTCTTCGTCGCCGCGGCCCATGCGATCGTGTCCTCGAGCTGGCGCTCCACCACGCCGCTCGAGCACAGCGTCACCCGCTCGTGGTTGAGCTGGTTCGTGATGAGGTTCCAACCCTGGTTCTCACCGCCGACCAGGTTGCCGACCGGGACCCGCAGGTCCTCGTAGTAGGTGATGTTCGTGTTGAGCCCGCCCATGTTGCGGATCGGCTCGGCCTTGAAGCCGGGCGTATCCGTCGGGACGATGATGATCGAGATGCCCTTGTGCTTCTTGACGTTCTGGTCGGTGCGGACCGCGAGCCAGATGTAGTCGGCGTCGGTCGCGAGCGACGTGAAGACCTTCTGCCCGTTGATCACGTACTCGTCGCCGTCGCGGTCGGCCCGCGTCTTGAGCGATGCGAGGTCGGTGCCGGCGTCCGATTCGGTGTAACCGATCGCGAAGTGGATCTCGCCCGCGAGGATCTTGGGCAGGTAGAAGTCCTTCTGCTCCTGCGAGCCGTAGCGCATGATCGTCGGCGCGACCGAGTTGATCGTGAGCATCGGGACCGGCGCACCGATCCGCATCGACTCGTCGAAGAAGATGAACTGCTCGATCGCGCTGCGACCCTGGCCGCCGTACTCCTTGGGCCAGCCGATCCCGGCCCAGCCGTCGGCCGCCATCTGCTTCCAGACCTTGCGGGGGACGGGCCCGACACCCTCGCCGGTGTTCAGCTCGGCCTCGACCTCGGGCGTGAGCAGCTTGGCGTAGTAGGCGCGCAGCTCGTCACGGAGCTCCTCGAGCTCCGGCGTCAGGCCGATGTACATGGGCGGTGCTCCCTCTGGTCGCTCGCCGGCGAGGTGGACCGGCACGCCTCATGCGACCGCCCGGACGCCCCCCGCGTCAAGTTGGTGGCCCGCGGCCCCGGACGTCGAGCCCTCGACGGCGGTCAGAGCACGCTCGAGCGGGTTGCATCCACATTGTCCACAAACGTGGCGATCCCCTAGGCTCGAACGCCAATGGGCAGTGGAACGACGCTCGGCCCGACCGCTCCAAGCCGGCCCCTCGAACACCGATTCGCGAAGGGCGTCGCGCTCATCGCAGCGTTCGGGCTCGGGTTGCGGCTCGTGTACCTCTTCGCCGCGCCCACCACGGTCATCAGCGGCGACGGCGGCTACTTCCTCGGCGGCGCCAATCTCCTGGCCGACGGCCACGGTTTCATCGACGTCACCGCGTACTTGTACTCCCTCCGAACCATCGTGCTGCCCGGCGCCGAGCACCCACCGGGATTCATAGTCGCGCTGGCGATCCCATCCGTGCTCGGCTTTACCACGAAGTTCCAACACCAGCTGTTCACCGCGCTCCTCGGCACCGGGACCATCCCGCTCGTCGCCTGCGCCGGACGCCGCCTGGCCGGTGCGCGTGCAGGTCTCATCGCCGCGGCGATCGCCGCGCTCTACCCCGGGTTCTGGCTGTACGAGGCGCAGCTGCTCTCGGAGACCCTGGTGATCTTCGAGGTCGCGCTCGTCCTGCTGCTGGCGCTGCAGTTCCGAGCCGGCCCGACGTGGCCGAAGGCACTTGCCGTCGGCGCGGTCTGCGGCGCCCTGGCGCTGACCCGCACCGAGATGATCCTGCTCGTTCCGCTCCTGCTGCTCCCGCTCATGCTGCTCACCTCGGGCGCGTCGTGGCAGCGGCGCGTGGCCTGGCTCGCCGTGGCCGGCGTGACGGCCGCGGTCGTGATCGCACCGTGGGTCGCGTACAACCTCGGACGCTTCGACAAGCAGGTCCTGATCTCGAGTCAAGGCGGACGAACCCTGTCCGCCAGCAACTGCGATCCCGCGTACTACGGGCCGCTGCTGGGATATAAGAACTTGACCGACCCGAGGTGCTCCAGAGTCCCTCAGATCAAGACGTATCTGGCGCAGCTGCCGCTCGACGTTCGAGGCCGAACGCTCGACGCCTCCTGGCGCGACGCCGAGCTCAACAAGCTCGCGAAGCAGTACATCGACAGCCACCGCCGCCGACTCGTGGTCGTCCTCCCCGCACGCGAGGGCCGGACCTGGGGCCTCTTCCGACCGTTCCAACAGCTCCACCTCGACCTGATCAGCGGTGACATCTGGTTCCTCCGGCTCCAGTACTTCTCGTACTTGGCCATGCTGCCATTCGCGATCGGCGGCGCGATTGCGCTACGCCGGCGGCGGATGCCGCTGTCGCCGCTCCTCGCGGTCATCGGCACCGTCGCGGTCACGGTCGCGATCACGTTCGGCAGCACGCGCTACCGGGCGCCGGCCGACGTCGCGATCGCCCTCCTCGCCGCCGTGGGCATCGACGCACTCGTCAAGGCGTGGTCCAAGCGCCAGCTCGAACCGCCCGAGGAACGCGACGAGCGTCCCGCGGCCACCCGGGAGAAGAAGCGCGAGAAGCTGCTGCCGATCACCCGCTGATCCGAGCGGCCCGTGACCCGGAGCCCGCGAGACCCGGTGGCGGAGGGAGTGGGATTCGAACCCACGGTGAGTTGCCCCACAGTGGTTTTCAAGACCACCCCGTTCGGCCGCTCCGGCATCCCTCCGGCGACGAGGCTACCGGCCGGGCCGCCGCCGACGATCGGCTCCGATGAGTCCGGGACAGGGTGGCAGTCTGAACGGACATGCCCGCCGACCTGCAGCCGGGCGAGGACAAGGCTCCCGGCCGTGCCTTCGGGACGGTCGTCGAGGTCGCGCCCGACGCGGACCTCCTCGACCGGGTCGTCGCCCTCAGTGGCCGCGACCCGAGCTGGACTCCGGAGACCGTCTGAGCCGCCGGAGGGTGCCGACCGGGCTCGGGTCCGGCAGTCGCGGACCGCGGAGCGTCGTCCGGCTCGAACTCCCTGCGCTCGGTTCCAGAGTCCGCGCCCGGCGTCAGCTCGAGCGACTCGAGCCCTGGGTTCCGCCCGCCACCGTCATGTCACGCGCGTCGACCCACTCGCCGCACGCGGGACACGCCAGCTCCGGGTGGACCACCTCGCCGCACGAGTGGCGCAGGAGCATCGGCGGCTCGGCGCCGTCGAGCAGCCAGCGGTCACCGAAGCGGAGCAGCGAGACGATCACCGGGTAGAGATCCAGCCCCATGTCGGTGAGGTGGTACTCGTAGCGGTCCGGGTGGTTGCCGTACGGCCTGCGCTCGAGCACCCCGTCGTCGACGAGGCCGCGCAGACGGTCGGCGAGGATCGGCCGGGGGGCGCCGGTGTTGCGCTGGAGGTCATCGAACCGTCTCGTCCGCATGAACGCTTCGCGCAGCACGAGCATCGTCCAGCGGTCACCGATCACCGACAGGGTCTTGGCCACCGAACACTGCTGCTCGCCGATCTCGCTCCAGCGCACGGGTGTGACCTTAGTCCGGTTGAGTTCAGAAACGAAACCCTCTAAGTTCGACTTCTGAACCGAGGAGGGCGCATGACGGTGCCAGTCGAGGTGGACCGCACGTCGTTGAGCGGGCTCGAGCTGATCAAGGCGGTCCAGGACGTTCGCCTGCAGCCACCCGGCGTCGCGGTCCTGCTCGACGTGCGGATCGCCGAGGTCGAGGAAGGCCGCGTCGTGTTCGAGATCGACGCGCGACCCGAGTTCGGGAACCCGCTCGGCACCGTCCAAGGTGCGATCACCGCGACGTGCATGGTGTTCCGGGATGCGGTCCGGTGAACGGGCGCGAGCCGTTTCCGGAGCTCCGGCTCAGACCGGTGGCCGACGGCGACGTCGACGGGATCGTCGACGCGCTCAAGCGCCTGTCGCGACAGAGCCTCTACCAGCGCTACTTCACCGCGCCGCCCGATCCGACCCGGCTCGTCACCGCGCACCTCGCGGTCGTGGACCATCGCGACCACGAGGCGCTCGTCGTGCTCGACGGCGACACGATCGTGGCGATCGCCCAGTGGGACCGCAGCCCGAGGTCACCCGACCAGGCGGAGGTGGCGATGGTGGTCGGGGAGGAGTGGCAGCACCGCGGCCTCGGGCGTGCGCTCGTCCGGGCGCTCGCGGGCAACGCGCGCCGCCATGGCGTGGGGACGCTGATCGCCTCCGTCCTGACGGAGAACCGCGATGGCCGCGGCCTCGCCCACCGCCAGCAACCGGCGTCGGTGACGATGGACGGCCCGCAGACCACCTACCGCTTCGAGTTGGCTTCGTGAGGACACGCAGGGCGGAGGGAGAGGGATTCCAACGTTGCCGATGTCCCGGAAGCCGCGAGAGGACGCGGACCCCGGCAGCCCGAGCTGCCCTCGGTAGCACTCCCTCTCGGAGGGACCTACTCGGGCGCGGGAAGGGTCTCGGAGGGGGTGAGGACCTCGACGCCCTCGCCGGTCACGACCATCGTGTGCTCGAACTGCGCGGTGCGCAGGCCGTCGGCCGTGACCGCGGTCCAGCCGTCCGGCCAGATGCGCTCACGCCACGACCCCATCGTGATCATGGGCTCGATCGTGAACGTCATGCCCGGTTCCATGACCGTCACGGCCTGCGGCTCGTCGTAGTGGGGGATGCTGAGGTCGCCGTGGAACTCGCGACCGATCGCGTGCCCGCAGAACGTCCGTACCACGCCGAAGCCCTCACGCTCGGCGTGGTGCTGGATCGCGGCGCCGATCTCGCGCGTCTCGGCCCCGGGCCGCACCGCGGCGATGCCGAGGTACAGGCACTCGCGGGTCAGGTCGAGGAGCAGCTGTGAGCGCGGGTCGATCTCGCCGACCGCGAACGTCGCGTTGGTGTCGCCGTGCACGCCGTCCAGGTAGATGGTGACGTCGATGTTGACGATGTCGCCGTCCTGCAGCACCTGGTCGTTCGGGATGCCGTGGCAGATCACCTCGTTGACCGACGAGCAGACGGACTTCGGGAACCCGCGATAGTTGAGCGGGCTCGGGTAGCCACCACGCTCGATGCACGCGTCGTGCGCGATCTCGTCGAGCTCGTCGGTCGTCACGCCCGGCGCGACCGCGGCCCCGACGATGTCGAGCACCTCGCCCGCCGCGAGCCCGGCCTTGCGCATCGCGTTGACGATGTCGGGCGGCTTGACGAGCAGCTCACTGCGGGTCGGGGGGATCCCCCCGTTCGCGATGTAGGGCGGCCGGACGATCTCGTCCGGCACCGGGCGCTCGGGGCTGATCGTCCCGCGCTTCACGGGGACGTCACGCAACCGGTGGCACTTCTTGTACTTCAGCTCGCTTCCGCACCAGCAGCGGTCGTTCGGTCCGAGGCTCATCTCCCCTCAGCCTCGCGCTTCCGCCGCGGAAAAGCCCGGGCCGGGGGCGAGAACCTCGGGAAACACCGGCGCGCCGTCGGATTCCCGACGGCGCTCGCATCGATCACGGTGCTGGTCGGACCTGGGATCGCAGCTCCTCGACCCAGCGTGACGCGTCGCGCCAGGCCTTGCCGGCGGCCGTGCGGCGGGCGTGCGCGGCCTGGCCCGCGACGGGGTAGGACCCGAGGTACTTCACCTGTGCCTGCTTCGCGCTCAGCGTCCGGAGGCAGTCGGCGACGAGCTCGTCGGCCACGTGACCCTCGAAGTCGATGAGGAAGCAGTAGTCGCCGAGGCTCTGCTTGGTCGGGCGGCTCTCCAGCTTGCTGAGGTTGAGCGAGCGGGCGGAGAACTCCTGGAGGATGCCGAGGAGCGACCCCGGACGGTCGGCGCGCTGGAAGCACACGATGCTCGTCTTGTCGTGGCCGCTGGGCGCGGGGATGCCCGAGCCGACGACCACGAAGCGGGTCTGGTTCTCCGGGTGGTCCTCGATCTCGGCGGCGAGCCGCTCGAGCCCGTAGATGGTGGCCGCCAGGTTGTTGCCGATGGCCGCCTGGCCGGGCCGCTTGGACCGGGCGACGCGCTGGGCCGCCTCGGCGGTCGAGTTCGCGGCGAGGATCTCGGCACCGGGGAGCTTCATGTCGAGCCAGCGGCGGCACTGCGCGATCGCGTGCGGGTACGAGAGCACGGTCGTGATGTCGCGCAGCGTCGTGCCGGGCTTCGCGAAGAGGTTGAGCGAGATCGGGAGGTCGACCTCCCGCTGGATGAGGAGGTCGTGCTCGAAGACGAGCGAGTCGAGCGTGACGGACACCGATCCCTCGATCGAGTTCTCGATCGGCACGACACCGAGCTCGTGGTCGCCGCGTGCGACCGCGGCGAGCACGTCCGGGATCGATGCCGAGCGCGACCCGCTCGCCGGAGGCGAGATCGGCCTGGCTGAGCAACGCCTCCTCGGTGAACGTGCCGGAAGGTCCGAAGAACGCGACGGGAGGCACGACGGGTGATCGTAGCGGGGGGATCTGCCGGGCCCCCGGGCGGTTGAGGCCCCTCCGCTACCCGGCCGCGCCGGACTCGATCCGGTCCTGCTTCCGGCGCGAGGGGACCGCGACGGCAACCGTGAACGCCGCCGAGTACGTCTCGCCCGGTCGCACCGACGGATGGTCGCCGCTGACGAGCGCGTTCGTCGGCGCGGTCATCGGCTCGACCGCGCAGAACGACGAGCCGGCCGGCGAGAACACCTGTGCGTAGGGATAGCCGTCGTCGTAGGTGATCGTCAGCTGGCGGTCCTGGTTGGCGAGCGTGAGCACCCGATCGGGGCCGAGCGCGAAGAGATCGTCGAGGTCGCGTCCGGCGAGGGGCTCCGTCGATGCCTCGACGGGCCGAGCCCGCCCGGTGGGGATGCCGCGACCGTCGAGCGCGGCGTGCGCGCACGCCGGGAGCGAGAGCTCCCAGGCGTCGCGCGACGGGCCCGGAAGCTGCAGGTAGGGATGCCAGCCGAACGCCACTGGCACACTCTGCGGGCCGCTCGGCCGCACGGTCGTCACGACGCGCACCCCCGCCGCGGCGAGCGTGACGTCGACCGAGAGCTCGTGCGGGAAGGGGAACGCGGCCATGAGGTCCTCGTGCTCGCTCCATTCGAAACGGGCCGCGAGCCGAGCACTGCGGGGTCCCGCGCCGAGGCGGGTCACCTCCCATTCGGGCCGGGCGAGCATCGCCCCGTGGATCGGCAACCCGTTGTCGTCGGTGGGCACGACGACGTTGCGCAGGTCGACGGTGACGTCTCCCTCCCGGTACCGATGGCGCGAGAGCCGGTTGGCCCACGGGTACAGCAGCGGGATGCCGGTCGTGTGCCCGGCCCGGTACGCGCTCAGCCCTCCCGGCAGGCCGACGAGCTCCGCGCCCCGGTGGGTGAACGACGCGACCAACATCCCGACCGACGGCAGCACCACCACCTCGCACTCACCCGCGCGCAGCACCGCCGCGGCCGCGCCCTTCCACGTCCGTACCGAAGCGGTCGGCCTCGCACCCGTTCGGCTCACGGGACCAGGTTCACCACGTCGACGCGACCGACCGTGTGGTCCGCACGCTTCACCACGACGATGTCCGCCCGGCTCGAGGTCGGTCGGATGTGCTCACGCAGGTTCGGGAGGTTGACGCTGCGCCAGACGTCCGCGGCGAGCCGCAGCCGCGCGTCGAGGTCGATGTCGGCGAACTGCGCGTAGAAGGACCCGGACGGCGGGTCGGCACAGAGCTCGACGAAGCGCGCGACATACCAGGCCTGCATCGCGGCCTCGGGGGCGTCGAGGTACACCCCGACGTCGAGTCGGCCGGCGAAGCGCAGCGCGTTGACCCCTTCGAGGATCAGCACGTCCGGCGGGTCGATCGGCAACCGCTCCTCGGTGACGTCGTAGGTCACGTGCGAGTACACGGGGAAGGTGATCCCGGGCGCCTCGTCGTGCACCGCGTCGAGGAAGGCTTCGACGGCCCGGACGTCGTAGCTCTCGGGGAAGCCCTTGCGATGGAGGATCCCCCGCTCGACGAGAACGGTGTTCGGGAGCAGGAAGCCGTCGGTGGCGACGACCTGGACCCGCCCCGGAGCGAAGAGCTCGCTCACCGCGGCGGCCGCGGTGCTCTTGCCCACCGCCACCCCGCCGGCGATGCCGACGACGAGCGGTCGCGTCGCCGCCCGGTCGGCCACCAGCCGCGCGAGCGGCGCGTATCCCGCGCGGACCTCCACAGAGGCGAGCGTAGGCAGAACCGGGCCCGGCGTGTGCCGGACGCCACCCGGGCGATCCCCTTCGCGCCGGCCGAACGCGAGAGAATGAGACGATGTCGGCTCTGGAGACCCGTTCCTCGGCGCGCGCCGATGCGCCGGCTCGGGACGCCGCCACGGATGCGGGGACGAGCAACGGGGAGACGACGCGCCACTTCGTGCGCATGCGCTACATGCCCGGCCTCGACGGTCTGCGGGCCTTCGCGGTCACCGGCGTGCTGCTCTACCACGCCGACCTGACCTGGATCCCCGGCGGCTTCCTCGGCGTGGACGTGTTCTTCGTGATCAGCGGCTACCTGATCACGTCACTGCTCCTCGCCGAGTTCCGCAACCAGGGCCGCATCGGGTTGGGCCAGTTCTACCTGCGGCGCGCCCGGCGCCTGCTCCCCGCTCTGTTCCTGCTGCTCGGTGTCGTCGGCCTGTTCGCGGTCGTGTTCCTGCCCGACGAGGTCACGAAGCTCCGCGGAGACGTGGTCGCCGCACTCTTCTACGGCACCAACTGGTGGCAGATCTTCCACAACCTGTCGTACTTCGAAGCCGCCGGCCGGCCGCCGATGCTCCAGCACCTCTGGTCGCTCGCGGTGGAAGAGCAGTTCTACCTCGTCTGGCCGCTGCTGCTGACCGCGATGTTCAAGCTGTGGCACGGGCGCCGCCGACCGATGATCCTCGCGACGCTCGGGATGATCGCGGCGTCGTCGCTCCTCATGATCGTTCTGTCGATCAGCCGCGGCTACCCGCTCGATCACGATCCGTCGCGCGTCTACTACGGGACCGACACACGCGCGTTCACGATGCTCATCGGCGCGGTGCTCGCGATGGTGTGGGCGCCGTGGCGACTCTCCGAGCGCACGACCCGCGGCGGGCGGGTGGTCCTCGACGCGATCGGCGTCGGGAGCCTGCTCGGGCTCACGTGGATGTTCCTCAACGTCAACGAGTTCTCGAACGACCTCTATCGCGGCGGCTTCCTCGTCTGCTCCGTCCTCGCGGCACTCGTCATCGCGGTCACCGTGCACCCGGCGGCCGACCTCGGGAGATGGATCCTGGGGAACAAGCCACTGCGCTGGATCGGTGAGCGGTCCTACGGGATCTACCTCTGGCACTGGCCCGTGTTCATGGTCACCCGGCCGGTGCTGGACATCAACCTGACCGGCACACCGAACCTGATCCTGCGCCTCGCGATCACCGTGGCCCTGGCCGAGCTCTCCTTCCGCTACGTGGAGCAGCCCGTGCGCCAGGGCGCGCTCAGCCGTTGGTTCAAGGCACTGCGTGCCTCCACCGGGAGCGACCGGATCAGCATGGCGGCGCGCACCGCGGTGCTCGGCGGGTCGTTGCTGCTCGGCGTCGTGCTCGTGGCCGTTGGCCTCGCCAACGGTCAGCCCGCACCGATCCCTCCCGGGCTCGACGCCAAGGCCGTCGCCGCGCAGACCTCCGTGACCACGACCCCGTTGCCGAGCACGCCCGCGACGACCACGCCGGGCTCCCCACCGACCACGCCGACCGCCCCGCCGAACCCGGCCATCCCGCGCGTGACGCTCATCGGCGACTCGGTGATGGTCGGCGCGGCGAACGCGTTGCAGCAGGCGCTCGGGCCGGTCCGCATCGACGCCGCGGTCAACCGGCAGTTCGGCACCGCGATCGACATCCTCTCCGCGATCAAGGCCTCCGGGCAGCTGAGCGACACCGTCGTCGTCCACATGGGCACGAACGGAGTCATCACCCAGGGTCACATGGACGCGATCATGAACATCCTGAAGGACCGCAAGCGCGTCGTGTTCCTGAACCTGAAGGTGCCGCGCCGCTGGGAGCAGATCGACAACGACGTCCTCGCGACCAACGTCGCGAAGTACCCGAACGTGAAGCTCATCGATTGGCACACGATCGGCAACGCGCACCCCGAGTACTTCTACCAGGACGGGATCCACCTCAACCCGACCGGCCAGCGCGCCTACGCGGCACTCATCCAGCAGCAGACCTCGCCGAACCCGTAGGGTCCCCCTCCCGGCTGCCTCGCCTGCTCAGGCGGCGGGCGGCACACCCAGCCTGGCCGACCTCGTCGACGACGAGGCCGTCGGGTGGGCGAGGGGGGACTTGAACCCCCACATCCTTTCGGACACAGGCACCTGAAGCCTGCGCGTCTGCCAATTCCGCCACTCGCCCGAGTGGAGTGCCGAGGGTAGCCCGGCCTCACGAGCCTTCCGGGAACGAACCCCTTCGGTTTCCGTGCCCGCGGCAGTAACGTCCCGAGCGACGCGGGTCACATCCGCACGGGACCAGGTCGGGGGGAACGCCTGTGCACAAGTTCTGGGGTTGGCTCGGGCTCAACCTCGGGAAGCACTGGATCCGGGTGCTCGTGATCGGGACCGTCGTGACGGTGGTGCTCGGCTACGGCATCACGAATCTGGAGTTCTCGACCGGGCAGGACACGTACCTCAACAAGAGCGACCAGGTCTACAAGGACAGCGTCGCCTACCAGAAGCTGTTCGGCGGCGAGGCGATGCTGACGCTCGTCACCATGGACAAGGGTCACACGGTCAAGGAGCTTTTCACCCCCGCGAACGTCGAACAGTGGAAGGCGATCGAGCAGAGGCTCCGCGACAGCGGGAAGGTCGTCAACGCGGTCACGCCACTCACCGCGCTGCAATTCAACGACGCGCTGGTACGCGGCCCCGGCGGTGATCCGACCCAGGGAGTCGCGGGCAAGATCCTGCTCGACGGCGTCGCCCGGGCGAAGACCCCGAAGGACGCCGCGGCCCGCAACGACGATGCTGCGAAGACGCTGACCCGCATCTCCGCGATCCCGGTCGCCGAGCGGACGATCGACAACCCGGCCTACGTCGACTTCCTGCTCCACGACAACACCGGTGCGATCCGCAAGCCGCTCCTCGCGAACTTCCCCGACGACCGCCACGCGCAGGTCATCACCCGGCTCCCCGGGAACGAGTCGATCAAGGACGAGGGCAAGGCCGCGGTCCTCGTCGAGAACGCCGCGCAACGACTCGACTTCGCCCACGCCGCAATCGTCACGACCGGTGCGCCGGCGCTCCTGAAGAACCTGAACGACTACCTGACCGGCGGGATGCTCACCCTCGGTGCGATCGCGATCGTGATCATGGCGATCATCCTGCTGCTCCTCTTCAGCGTGCGCTGGCGACTGCTGGCGCTCGGCGTCGTGGTCATCGGCGTCATCTGGGCGTTCGGCATCGTCGGCTACCTCGGGATCCCGCTGACGATCGTCACGATCGGCGGGCTCCCCGTGATGCTCGGCATCGGCATCGACTACGCGATCCAGATGCACGCACGGGTCGAGGAGGAGGTCGTCATCGACCGGGCCGAGCACCCGATCCAGGAGACCGCCCGCAACCTCGGCCCGGCGCTCCTGGTGGTGACCTTCGACGCGATCTTCGCCTTCGCCGCGCTGCACTTCGCCAAGGTCCCGATGATCCGCCAGTTCGGCCTGTTGCTCGCGGTCGGCGTCGCTGCGATCTGCGTCAACAGCATCTTCGCGACGCTCTCCATCCTCGGGATCCGGGAGTACAAGTCGCCCACGAAGCAGAAGGACTTCCGCGAGGGTCCGCTCGGGCGGCTGGTGGTGTGGCTCGGAAGCGTCCCCGCGAAGCTCGCGATCGTGCTCGCGGTCGCCAGCATCGTCATCTTCGCGGGCGGTGCGCTCGTCGAGGGCAAGCTCGTGTTGCAGACCGACCCGATCCAGTGGGTCAACCAGAAGTCGCAGGTCATCAAGAACCTCGACGAGGTCGACCGCCAGACCGGTTCGTCGAGCGAGCTCGGGGTGTACGTGCGGTCGGGGCAGGACTTCAGCGACAAGACCGTCGGCTTCCTCGACGGGTTCACGCGCGACCAGCTGGAGAAGTACCCGAAGACGCTGTTGACGGGCACGAGCATCGTCGAGGTCGTGAGCGACCTCAGCGACGTTCCCGGCGCTGCACACCTCCCCCCGACGGGCGCGCAGGTGAAGGCGGCCTACGATGTCGCGCCGAAGGACGTCCAGCTCTCGACCGCGATGCCGCACGCCGACGCCCTGAACCTCGTGTTCCGCACCGGCCCCAGCGGGCTCGACGCTCGTGCGAAGGTGGTCAAGGAGATCCGGAAGACGACCCGTCCACCCGAGGGCGTGAGCGCGACGCCGTCGGGCCTCGCGGTCGTCGGCGTCGGGCTCCTCGACAACCTCGAGGCAAACCGCATCCTGCTCACCTACCTCGCGATCCTCTTCGTCTTCCTCTTCCTCTCGGTCCGGCTCCGCAGCATCGTGCGCGCGCTCCTCTCCCTGGTCCCCGTGCTCATCGCGGTCGGCGCCGCGTCGCTCTTCGCGTACGCGCTCAACCTGAAGCTCAGCCCGATGACCGCGGTGGGTGGTCCGCTCGTGGTTGCGGCCTGCACGGAGTTCACCTCGCTGATCCTGCTGCGCTTCGTCGAGGAACGCAGGCGGGGCCTGCTGCCACACGCCGCGGTCAAGGTCACCGCGCGCCGCACCGGCCGGGCGTTCATCGTCTCGGCGCTGGCGGCGATCGCCGGTGTGGCGGTGATCGCGACGTCCTCACTCCCGCTCCTGCGTGATTTCGGGATCATCGTGGCGCTCAACGTGAGCGTGGCGCTGCTGAGCGCCCTCGTCGTGCTGCCCCCGCTGCTCATCTGGGCCGACGAGAAGCACCACTGGGTCTCGCGGGGGCTCGTTTCCAAGGACGTCCTGGAGCGCGCCGACAACGAGCGCGACCCCGTAGCAGTCGGATGAGGGACTGGATTCCCGGGACGGCGGGCCGGCCGCGCAACGCCCCGGCCTGACCCTTGTGCCCGTGCTTCGGGGGGTTCGGGCCGTACACTCGGACCCGATGGGAGTCCAGGGCTTCGAGCGTCGGCTCGAGCGGCTCGTCGAGGGCGCCTTCGGGAAGGCCTTCCGCAGCGGTCTCCAGCCGGTCGAGATCGCACGCAAGCTGCTGCGCGAGATGGACAACGGCCGCACCCTGGGCGTGCGGGGCACGGTCGCGCCCAACGCCTTCCTCGTCTGCCTGTGCGAGGAGGATGCCGAGCGCTTCGACGACTACGCCGACGTCCTCGAACGCGAGCTGGCCGAGGAGGCCCGCGAGCACGCCCGGGCCGACGGGTACCACTTCCTCGGTCCGGTCGCCGTCCAGCTGGTGGAGGACCCGCGGCTGCGCAAGGGCGACCTCGAGGTCGAGGCGTCGATCAGGGAGGGCCCCGGGGGCCGGGTCGGCGCCCTGGTCCTCCCCGACGGCCGCCGGATCACCCTCGGCGCCGAGACCTTCGTGATCGGACGCCTGGCCGACTGCGACCTGCCCGTCGAGGACCCGCTGGCCTCACGGCGCCACGCCGAGATCCGTCCCGAACCGGACGCCTACCGCCTCGTCGACCTCGGATCGCTCAACGGGACCCTGGTCAACGCGGCCCCGGTGAAGAACCACGTGCTGGTCGACGGCGACGTCATCGGCATCGGCGGCGTGGCCATCCGGTTCGAGGCGTCGTAGCGGCGGGAGCACCGTGTCCGAGGGTCTGCTCACCATCCTCAAGTTCTGCTTCCTCGCGCTGCTCTACCTGTTCCTGTTCCGCGTCGTGCGCATCGTGCGGCTCGAGCTCAAGCCCGCGAAGTTGCCGGCACCCGCCGCGCCCGTCGGGGCGGAGCCGCTCGCCGCGGCACCGGCGACCGGCAGGAAGGACCGCAAGGCCCGCGGCGGGCAGCTGTACCTGCTCGATCCGCCGGGCCGTCAGGGCGAGGTGTACCCGCTCGACGACGAGATCACCGTCGGCCGCGCGCCCGGGTGTGTCGTCGTGCTCGACGACGACACCTTCGTCTCGCAGGTCCACGCCCGGCTGTTCCGGCGCGGCCGCGAGACCTACGTCGAGGACCTGGGCTCGACCAACGGGACGCTCGTCAACGGGGAGCGGATCTCCGAGGTGACCCGCCTCCGCCGCGGCGATCAGGTGCAGTTCGGCAGCACCCTCGCGGAGATCACGAGATGAGCGCAGTGGTGAAATCGCCGACGGTCAACCGTCAGACGAGCGGAGCGGGGCAACGCGAAGGTGGGACACCGTCGCGGGCGCCGCAGGGCCGAGAGCGGACGAGATGAGCGCAGCGCGATGAAGCTGATCCCCGGGGGCGCCACGGATCAGGGCCAGGTGCGCGAGACGAACGAGGACGGCTACGTCGTCGACCGGCGCCTCCAGCTCTACGCGATCGCCGACGGCATGGGCGGGCACCGCGCCGGAGAGGTCGCGAGCGCGACCGCGCTCGAGGCGTTGCGCGCCGCGGTCGCGTCGGGGACCGGGCTCGGCGACGCGATCACGAGCGCGAACGAGGCGGTGCACAGCAAGGCGACCGCCGACGCCGACCTGACGGGGATGGGAACGACGCTCACCGCGATCGTCCCCGACGGGAACGGCGTGCTCGTCGGGCACGTCGGCGACTCCCGCGCGTACCTGCTGCGCGACGGGGAGCTCCGCCAGCTGACCACCGACCACAGCCTGATCGAGGAGTTGGTGCGCGAGGGCCGCCTCACCGAGGAGCAGGCCTCGGTCCACCCGCAGCGGTCGGCCATCACCCGGGCGATCGGGGTCGAGGAGGACGTCGAGGTCGACGTCTACCCGGTGCCGCTGCTGCCGGGCGACCGCCTGCTGCTCTGCTCCGACGGGCTCACGACGATGCTCAGGGCGCAGGCGATCTCGGCCCTCCTCCGCCGCGAGCGCGACCCGACGCGGGCCGCGAACCTCCTGGTCGACGCGGCGAACGCCGCCGGCGGCGAGGACAACATCACGACGATCGTGATCGACATCGAGGACGACGGAGCCGACCCGTTCGCCCCGGCACCGGCATCGGTCGGCGCCGCGGTCACGACCGTCGCACCGGCCACCGGGGACGACCCGGCGCCCCCGACACCTTCCGACCCCGATGCGACCGCGGCGATGGCCCGGATCACCGGCACGCCGGGCCCGCCGGGCGCACCACCGGGCTCGGGCGTGCCGGGCCGGCCGACGTCCGCGACGGGACCGGCCGACCCCCTCCCCGAGGGCGCGACCGCGGCGCAGGCCCTCGCCCGCCAGGACCGCGCGACCCGCCGCCGCGAGCACCACCCGGTCCGGTCGGCCGGGCGCTTCGCCCGCTTCGTCGTGCCGATCATCCTCATCCTCGGCCTCGCGGTCGCGGTCACCGCCTGGTACGCGCGCCGCACGTACTACGTCGCGTTCGACCAGCACGGCCGGGTCACCGTGTACCAGGGCCGGCCCGGCGGGCTCCTGCTCTGGGACCCGACGGTCGTGCAGCACACGAAGATCACCAAGGACGCGCTCACCGAGGACGCGCGGCTCGGCGTGCAGAGCCGCAAGGAGTTCGACACCAAGGACTCGGCGATCGCGTACGTCGGGCGCATCGAGGCGCGGGCCACGACCACGACCAGCTCGGCCACCACCACGACGACCACCTCGAGTCCGGTGGTGCCGGTCCCGTCCACGTGAGCCGGCTCGAGGGTCGCCGCCGCATCGAGGAGCTGGGGCTGGGCGTCCTCGCGCTGGTCATCGTCGCGTCGGGCTACGTGCTGCTCGCACTCTCGAAGGCACCGCAGCTCCCCGCCGGGCTCTGGGGGTTCATGGCCGCGATCCTCGGGCTCTTCGTGGTCGCCCACCTCGCGGTCCGCAAGTGGGCTCCGAACGCCGACGCCACCCTGCTCCCGCTCGTCGCGCTGCTGCTCGGCATCGGGTTCATCACCATCTCGCGGCTCGACCTGGCGGTGCCCGACGCGAAGCGCGTCGCACCGACCCAGGCGGTCTGGACCGCGGTCGGCGTCGCCGCGTTCGTCGCGACGCTCCTGATCGTCCGGCGGGTCGGCGACCTGGCCCGTTACCGGTACACGTTCCTCCTCCTCGGCGTGATCGCGCTGGTGCTGCCGCTCGTCCCCGGTGTCGGGGTGGAGATCAACAACGCACGACTGTGGGCCCGGATCGGCCCGCTCACGGTCCAGCCGGGCGAGGCGGCGAAGGTCCTGCTCGTGGTCTTCTTCGCCGCGTACCTCGTGGAGAAGCGCGAGCTGCTGGCGTCGGGCAGCCGGCGGCTCGGCCGCATGTACCTCCCGGACCCGAAGCACCTCGGCCCGCTGCTCCTCCCCTGGGCCGCGTCGATCCTGGTCATGGTGGGCGAGAAGGACCTCGGTTCGTCGCTGCTCTTCTTCGCGGTGTTCGTCGCCATGCTCTACATCGCGACGGACCGCGCGGTGTACCTCGCCGCCGGGCTCGTGCTGTTCTCGGGCGCGGTCGCGTTCACCTACCAATTCTTCGGACACGTGCAGGAGCGCATCGACACCTGGATCAACCCGTGGTCGGACCGCGAGGTCAAGGGCTACCAGCTCGTGCAGAGCCTCTACGCGTTCGGGAGCGGCAAGTTCCAGGGCACCGGGCTCGGGCTCGGCCGACCCGACCTGATCCCGGTCGTCACCACCGACTTCATCTTCGCGGCCATCGGTGAGGAGCTGGGCCTGCTCGGGACCGTCGCGGTCGTCATCGGGTTCATGCTCCTGGTCGGCAGCGCGTACCGCATCGCGGTGCAGTCCCGCCGCCCGTTCTCGAAGCTGTTCGCGGCCGGGCTCGCGACGATCCTCGGTGTCCAGACGTTCGTGATCATCGGAGGCGTCACCCGTCTGATCCCGCTGACCGGCGTGACGCTGCCGTTCGTGTCCTACGGCGGTTCCTCGCTCGTCGCGAACTTCGTGATCCTCGCCCTGCTCCTGCGGATCTCGGACGAGAACGCCCGGGACGCCGCGTTCGAGGCGGAGCAGGAGGCCCGACGGCTCGCGTTCGAGGCGGTGCGACCATGAACCGGGCGATCGGTCGCGTTCGCGATGGCGGTCATCGTCCTCCTGCTCCTGCTGGTCGGGCAGCTCACCTACCTGCAGGTGATCGACGCCAACACGCTCGCCGACGACCCCCGCAACACCCGCACCTATCTGAAGGACTTCACGCGGCCGCGCGGCGAGATCATCAGCGCCGACGGCAAGGTGCTCGCGCGCTCGGTCCCGTCCAAGGACGAGTACGAGCTGCAGCGCGTCTACCCCTACGGCGAGCTGTTCGCCCAGACCGTCGGCTACCAGTCCGTCGTCGTGGGCAGCACCGGCGTGGAGAAGGCGTACAGCGCGGTGTTGTCGGGCCGTGACCGCTCGCACCTGCGCCTGCGCGACCTCGGCGACCTGCTCCTGGGCAAGGAGCAGACCGGCAACGTCGTCCTCAGCCTGCGCGTCGACGCGACGCTCATCGCCAAGTCGGCGCTCGGCAACCAGCAGGGCTCGGTCGTCGTGATGGACCCGAAGACCGGGGCGATCATCGCCATGTACTCCAACCCGAGCTTCGACCCCCAACCGCTCGCGGGCCACGACCCGAAGGCGGTCCAGGCGTACTGGGAGCTGCTCCAGCCGACCAGCCCCGACTCGACGCTGCTCCCCCGCGCCTACCGCCAGCGCTACCCACCGGGCTCGACGTTCAAGATCGCGACGACCGAGGCGGCGCTCGACACCGGGACCGCGACGCCGGCGTCGACGTTCCCGTTCCGGACGTCGATCACCCCGCCCCAGGCGGGCCGGCCGATCGCGAACTTCGGCGGCGAGAACTGCGGCGGCAGTCTCGAGGAGAGCTTCGTCGAGTCCTGCAACACCACGTTCGCCCAGCTCGGCCTCGAGATGGGTGAGAAGTTCCCGCCACGACTCTCGGGCTTCGGGATCTACTCGACGCCGCCTCTCGATCTGTCACCCGGAGCCGCGCTGAGCACCGGGCCCACGCCGGGCACGTTCGAGCACAACAAGCCGATCTTCGCGCTGGCGGGCATCGGGCAGGGCGAGGTCGCGACGACCCCGCTGCAGATGGCGCTCGTCGGCTCGGCCGTCGCGAACGGCGGCACCGTGATGCGACCCCACGTCGCCGCCGAGATCCGGGACTCCGACGGCCGAACGCTCTCGACCATCGCCGCCAAGCCGTGGAAGGTGGCGATGCCGCCCGCGACCGCGTCGACGATCACAGGCTTCATGGAGCAGGTCGTCGCCCACGGCACCGGCACCGCGGGACAGATCGCCGGCGTGACCGTCGCGGGCAAGACCGGCACCGCGCAGAGCTGCGAGAACTGTTCCCCGCACGCGTGGTTCGTGGCGTTCGCGCCGGCCGAGGCGCCGCAGTACGCGGTTGCGGTGTTCGTCGAGCGCGGCGGCAACATGGGCAGTGAGGCCACCGGTGGCCATGTCGCCGCGCCGATCGCGGCGAAGGTCCTCAAGTTCCTGCTCGGGAAGTAGCTGCGCCGGCGGGGTGTCGTCTTGGCCCGTGCCCGGGGCTGCGGCGGGCCGACAGATAGCGTTGCTCGGACTCATGGCCACTCCCTCGACCATCTTCGCCGACCGCTACGAGATCGTCAGTGAGATCGCTCACGGCGGCATGGCCGACGTGTACCTCGCCCGCGACTCGAAGCTCGACCGACCGGTCGCGCTCAAGGTCCTGTCGCCGGAGCTCTCGCGCGACCCCGCGTTCGTCGAGCGGTTCCGGCGCGAGGCCCAGGCCGCCGCCGGCCTGAACCACCCCAACATCGTGGGGATCTTCGACTGGGGCCAGGAGCACGGCACGTCGTTCATCGTCATGGAGTACATCGACGGCCGGACGCTCCGGGACATGATCCGCCACGAAGGGACCATCGCGCCGGGTCAGATCGCCGACATCGGCGCCGACATCGCGGCGGCGCTGTCGTTCGCGCACCAGAACGGCGTCGTACACCGGGACGTCAAGCCCGGCAATGTGCTGATCACCACGGCGGGCCAGGTCAAGGTCACCGACTTCGGCATCGCCCGGGCCGGGGGCGCGAACGACGGGCTCACGCGCACGGGCTCGGTCATGGGCACCGCGACGTACTTCTCACCCGAGCAGGCGCAGGGGACGGCGGTCGACGGCCGCTCGGATGTGTACTCGCTCGGGATCGTCCTCTACGAGATGGCGACCGGCGAGCCACCGTTCACCGCGGACTCGCCGGTGAGCGTGGCGTACCTGCACGTGCGCGAGCCGGTCGTGCCGCCGAGCCGGAAGGTCCCGTCGGTCCCACCCGAGCTCGAGCGGGTCATCATGACCTGCCTCGCGAAGAGTCCCAACGAGCGCTACCAGTCCGCCGACGACCTGCGCGCCGACCTGCTGCGCTTCCGGCGCGGGCAGGCGGTGCAGGGCACGGCGATCACGGCCGCGGTCGTGTCGGTGCCCGACGCCACGTCCACGATGGTCGCCTCGCCGGCTGCGCCCGTCCCGGTGGCGACGGCCCCACCGCCCAAGAAGAAGCGGGGCGCCGTCATCGGGGTGGTCCTGGCGCTCCTCGCGTTGATCGCCGCGGCTGCGATCCTGCTCGTGACCCAGCTCGGCGGCGACGGCTCCTCCGCGTCGATCCCGGTGCCGCCGGTCGTGGGCCAGACCGTCGCCGAGGCCAAGCTGCACCTCGCGGCCCAGAACCTGACGAACGTCACCGTCGTCCGCCGGCCGAACGACCAGATCAAGAAGGGCCTGGTCGTGCGCCAGGACCCGTCGGCCGGGACGAAGGTGAACCAGGACGAGAACATCCGGCTCACGGTCAGCGCCGGGGCGGGCAGCGTCAAGGTCCCCGACGTCGTCGGGGAGTCCTTCGAGGACGCCTCCGCGGCGCTCCAGGAGCAGGGGCTGAACGCGGTGCGCAAGGAGGAGGCGAGCGACACGGTCCCGCTCGGCCAGGTGACCCGGACGGATCCGCCTGCCGGCGCGTCGGTGGACCGCGACAGCGACGTCAACGTGTTCGTGTCCCTGGGGCCGGCGCCGGTGAACGTCCCCAACGTGATCGGCAAGGACCAGGTCGACGCCACGCAGACGCTGAACGACGCGGGCCTCAAGGTCCAGAAGACGAACCAGGCGAGCAGCTCGGTGCCGGCGGGCTCGGTGGTCAGCACGAACCCGGCCGCGGGAACGCAAGCGCCGCGCGGGAGCACCGTCACGATGTTCGTCTCGACCGGTCCCGACCAGGTCAGCGTCCCGGACGTGATCGGCGACACCCAGGCCGGTGCCACGAGCACCCTGACCGACGCGGCGTTCGACGTGCGCGTGGTGCAGGTGCCGTCGTCGCCGTCGAACACGGGCAAGGTCATCACCCAGGCACCGAACGCGGGCACGACCGTGAACAAGGGCACCCAGGTGACGATCACCGTCGGGACCGGGCCGGGCACGACCACGACGTCGACGTGACCCGAAGATCTCCGGCCCTCGACTGCCGGACCGCGACCTCCCGACGAGCGCCGGCGGCATGACCCGAAGATCTCCGGCGCTCGACTGCCGGACCGCGACCTCCCGACGAGCGCCGGCGGCTCGCTCGGCCCCCCTGGCCGACTGGTACCGCGACCACGGACGGCACGGGCTCGCCTGGCGCGGGACCCGTGACCGGTGGCGGATCCTCGTCTCGGAGGTGATGCTCCAGCAGACCCAGGTGCCGCGGGTCGCCGGCGTGTGGCCGGAGTTCATCGGGCGCTTCCCGACCCCTGCCGCGATGGCGGCCGCCGGCCCGGGTGCGGTGATCACCGCCTGGGGCCGGCTCGGCTACCCGCGCCGGGCGCGCCGGCTCTGGGAGGCCGCGAGCCTGATCGCGGCGTCGGGCTGGCCCGAGGACCTCACCGCGCTCCCCGGGGTCGGCCGCTACACCGCCGGTGCGATCCTCGCGCAGGCCGACGACGCCGACGTCGCCGCGGTCGAGGTCAACGTGCGGCGCGTGGTCGAGCGGTGCGCAGGCCGGGCGCTCTCCGAGCGCGACGCCGAGGCGGAGATGGTGCGCCTCGCCCGCCCCCTCCGCGGCCGCGACCGGCTGCTCGCGCTGATGGACGTCGGAGCCACGCTCTGCCGGCCGCGCGCCCCCCGCTGCCCCGAGTGCCCGTTGCGCCGCCGGTGCGCTTCGCACGGTCCGCGCCCCTCCGAGGTGCGCTCGCGCCAGCGCGCGTTCGCAGGCTCGTTCCGCGAACGCCGCGGCCGGGTCATGGCCCGCCTGCGCCGGGGCACCCCGGTCCCGGTCGCGGACCTCGACGCGGACGCCCTCGCGTCGCTCGTGACCGACGGGCTGGCGGTGGTCGCGCGCGACCACGCCGCACTCCCCTGAGCGAACCCGGGTCCGCTACGCCGCGGCGAGCGAGAGGAAGCTGCGGAGGAGGTCGTGCCCGGAGTCGGTGAGAATCGACTCGGGGTGGAACTGCACACCTTCGATCGGGAACTCGCGGTGGCGCAGGCCCATCACGACGCCGTCACTCGTCTCGGCCGTGAGCTCGAGGCAGTCCGGCACCGAGTCGCGGGCCACGACCAACGAGTGGTAGCGGGTGGCGGTGAGCGGATCGGCGAGCCCGGCGAAGACGCCGGTGCCGTTGTGGCGCACCTCCGAGGCCTTGCCGTGCATCACCCGCTCGGCGCGTTCGATGCGCCCCCCGTAGACCTGTCCGATGCACTGGTGGCCGAGGCACACGCCGAGCACCGGGACGCCGCCTTCGCCGAAGGCGCGGATCGCGTCGTTCGAGAGGCCCGCGTCCTCGGGCCGCCCGGGGCCGGGCGAGATCAGGACTGCATGGGGCTCGAGCGCCCGCATCTCGTCCAGCGTGATCGCGTCGTGGCGGTGCACGACGGGCTCGGCCCCGAGCTCACCCAGGTACTGCACGAGGTTGTAGACGAAGGAGTCGTAGTTGTCGATCACCAGCACGCGGGCGCCCACCGACGCGGACGCTACCGGACCGGCCCGCGGCGGGCGTCCGGATAACCTCCCCTGCTGTGCCGGTCTCCAAGGGCAAGCGCTCGCGCTACACGCCGCCCCCACCCAAGAACAAGCCGTCGAGCCCGTTGTGGGTGCCGGCGCTGATGTTCTCGCTGCTCGTGACCGGCACGCTGGTGATCGTCCTCAATTACCTGGGGATCCTCCCGGGCGAGCAGCAGAACAGCTACCTGCTCCTCGGGCTGGTGGAGATCACCGCCGGCTTCGTCTTCGCCACGATCTACCGGTAGCCCCGCGTTATCCACAGGGTTGTCCACCATCTGTGGGGAACGACAGGCCTGTAGTTCCGGGCTGCGGCGGAAGGCCGCGCTAGACAGCCCGGGGGCCCTCGCCGACCAGGACCATGTCCTCCCGGCAGTGGCGGGGGGCCTCCGGATCCTCCTCGCCGGGCGCGGCGGTCATCGTCACCTCGGCCCCGCAGACCATGCACCGGTAGCGGTAGTCCACCGGGCGCAGCCGCGAGACGTCCGGCTCGTCGGGTGGTGGCGGGCGCAGCATCGAGCGGATCACCTTGACCGCGAGCAGGTAGATGACGAGCGCGGCAACGACCGCGATGACGATCCGGACCGCGAGCGGCACGGCCGGTCAGGCTCGGGGACGCGACGGCGCGGCCAGCGTCAGCCGAGCCGCTCGATGATGGTGGCGTTCGCCATGCCACCACCCTCGCACATGGTCTGGAGACCGTACCGACCGCCCGTGCGCTCGAGCTCGTTGAGGAGGGTGACCATCAGCCGGGCGCCCGAGGCGCCGAGCGGGTGGCCGAGCGCGATCGCGCCCCCGTTGACGTTCACCTTCGTCATGTCCGGGTGGTGCTCCTTCTCCCAGGACAGGACGACCGGGGCGAACGCCTCGTTGATCTCGATCAGGTCCATCTCGTCGAGCTTCATGCCCGCGCGCTCGAGCACCTTCGTGGTGGCCGGGATCGGGCCGGTGAGCATCATCACCGGGTCCACCCCCGCGAGGGCGAACGTCTGGAAGCGGGCCCGGGGCGTGAGGCCGAGCTCGTTCGCCTTCTCCTCGCTCATGATGAGCAGCGCCGCCGAGCCGTCCGTGATCTGCGACGAGTTGGCGGCGGTGACCACACCGTCGGGCTTGAACGCCGGCTTGAGCTTGGCGAGCGTCTCCATCGACGAGTCCGGGCGGATCCCCTCGTCGGTGCGCATGGACTCGGTGCCGTTCTCACCGCTGATGTCGATGGGGACGATCTCGCGATCGAAGCGGCCCTCGCTCGTGGCCCGCGCGGCGCGCCGGTGCGACTCGACCGAGAAGCGGTCGTTGTCCTCGCGGGAGATGTTCCACTTCTCGGCGATCAGCTCGGCCGAGATGCCCTGGGGCACGAGGTTGGGGTAGCGCTCGAGCATCTTCGGGCCGAACGGCTGGCTGCCGGCGATGAACGACGCGCCCATCGGGACCCGGGTCATGTTCTCGACCCCCGCGGCGATGACGATGTCGTACGCGCCCGCGATGACGCCCTGGGCGGCGAAGTGGGCCGCCTGCTGGGACGAGCCGCACTGGCGGTCGATCGACGTGCCGACCACCGTCTCGGGGAATCCCGCCGCAAGCGCCGCGTTGCGCCCGACGTTGACGGCCTGGTCCCCGACCTGCATGACGCAGCCCATGATCACGTCCTCGACCAGCGCCGGGTCGATGCCGGTGCGGTCGACGAGCGCCTTGACCGTGTGCGCGGCCAGGTCGACCGGATGCGTGTCCTTGAGCTTGCCGTTGCGACGACCGAGCGGGCTGCGAACTGCGTCGACGATGACTGCGGTGGCCATGATGTCCTCCAGGGCGCGAACTTGACCGTTCGGTCAAGTCTACGTCCGACCGGTCCGGTACATTCCAGGCCCGTGCGGGACATGGACCGGTCGCTCGGCGACGGTGGGATGGCGTTGCTGGGCACCCTCGGCGTCAGCTTCGAGCGCTACGGCGAGGGCTGGGTCGAGGCGTCGTGGGTCCCGACCGAGCACGCCTGCAACCCCGCGGGCCCGGTGCACGGCGGCGTCTACGCGGTCGTGCACGATGCGGCGATGAACTTCGCCACGAACGCGGCGCTGCAGAAGGGCGAGCGCGGCGCCACGATCTCGATCACGTACTCGACGATGCGCTCGGCCGCCGCCGGGGACCGCCTCGCGGTGCGCGGTGAGGTCATCCGCCTCGCCCGCCAGATCGCGTATCTCGAGACCTCGATCACCAACGAGGACGGCGACCTGGTCTCGAAGGCCAGCGGCACGTTCATCCTGCGCCGGCGCTCCGCGAACGACGACTCCGGGGCACCCGCGATCGAAGGGAAGTCATGAGCACGCGCACGGTGGTGGTCGGCGGCGGGATCATGGGCGCCGGGATCGCGTACGAGGCCAGGGTCGCGGGCTTCCCGGTGACGATCGTGGAGTCCGAGCCCGAGCTCCTCGAGGCGGCCGAGGCCCGGGTCGCGCACTACGAGTCGCCGGCGTGGTCGAAGGGCGCGGAGCTCGCCGGCTTCGGCGCCCTGGACCTCGCCACGGACCTCCCGGTCGCCGCCGCCGAGGCGGACGTCGTCGTCGAGGCCGTCTCGGAGGATCTCGACCTCAAGCGGTCGATCTTCACGACGCTCGGGATCGCGGCGCGCGACGACGCCGTGCTCGCCTCGAACACCAGCGGCCTCCCGATCGAGGTGCTGGGCGCGGCGAGCGACCGTCCTGGCCAGGTCGTCGGCACCCACTTCTTCAACCCGGTTCCCGCGATGCGCCTCGTCGAGGTCGTGCGCTCGGTCGAGACGAGCGGCGCGACCGTCGCCCGCGCGCTCGAGTTCTGCCGCGCGCTGGGCAAGGAGACGGTCGAGATCCGCGATCTCCCGGGCTTCGTGACCACGCGGCTCGGCACGCTCCTGATGTGCGAGGGGATACGAGCGTTCGAGCAGGGCGTCGCATCGGCCGAGCACCTCGACACCGCGATGAAGCTCGGATACAACCATCCGATGGGCCCGCTCGAGCTGGCCGACCGCGTCGGGCTCGACACCCTGCTGGCGATCCTCGACGACATGCGCGAAGCGTTCGGCGACGCATTCCGCGCTCCACCCCTGCTGCGCCAGATGGTCGCCGCGGGCAAGCTGGGCCGGAAGAGCGGCCGGGGGTTCTACGACTACTCCTGACGGCGCGCCGGCCGACACCGGGCTCCCGCTGACCAAGCGGATCCGCCACGGCTGGATCATCGAGGTCGGCGTCGGCGTGGTGCTCTACTTCCTCTACGACTCGCTGCGCGACAAGACGATGGGCACGGCGTCCGACGCGCTGCGCCACGCGAAGCAGGTCGTCGACGTCGAGCGCTTCTTCGGGATCTACCGGGAGCACCGCATCCAGCAGGCGTTCCTCGACTGGCACCCGTTCATCTCGTTCTGGAATATCTACTACGGGACGATCCACTTCGTGATGCCCGTCATCGCGCTCGTCGCGATGTACCGCAAGACACCGATCCGTTACGTGCGATGGCGGAACGCGCTGCTGTTCATGCTCGCGTTCGGGCTGGTCGGGTTCTGGTTGTACCCGCTGACCCCGCCGCGGCTCATGCCGCCGCACTATGACTTCGTGGACACCGCGTCACGGTTCTTCAACTTCGGCCCCCAGCAGCGCATCCACCTCGGGCCGAACGGCGAGCCGACGGCGGCGGCGCGGGCCGCGTTCGGGAACCTCTACGCCGCGATGCCGAGCCTCCACGTCGGCTGGTCGACCTGGTCCGCCCTGGCCCTCTTGCCCCTCGTGCACCGGGTGTGGCTCAAGCTGCTGGTGTGCCTGTACCCGTTCGCCACGATCTTCGCCATCGTGGTCACCGCGAACCACTGGATCCTCGACGCGTTCGGTGGCTGGGTCGTGCTCGCCCTCGGGTACGGGTGCGCTCGCCTGCTCGAGTGGGCGTCGGCCTCCCGAAGGGCCGCGGCAGGGCTGCCTACTGGTAGCCCTGCATGATGTGCTCGATCCACCACTGGGGCGCGGCGTTCATCAGCGTGCCGAGATCCCAGTAGTCCCACCAGCGGGCGATCCTGCCGTCGCGGATCTCGAACACGGAGACGAACGGCAACAGCACCGATTCGCCGGTGTGCCAGTTCCACTGCTCCGAGTGCTCGAGCACCACGCGATCGTCCTCGGCGGTCATCGTCCCCGGCTGGGGCGCGTACCCCTCCAGCGGCTCGATGCCGAGACGGAGGCGTGCCTCGATCGCATCGGGGCCGCGCGCGCCGTCCTCAGGCGCGGGGACGTCGGTGTAGTGCGCGTCGTCGGTGAAGTAGCCGCGGACCGCAGCGAATTCACGCCGGCCGAGGTCCTCCCAGAACCGCTCGATGAGCGCCTTGTTCGCCGCCGGGTCGCCCACCGTCGGTCGCTCAGAGCGCGATGCGGTCGTCCGCTCGCTCCGCGGCGTTGAGGTCGATCACGTTGCTCGGGAGCCTGGCGTCGATGCCCGCGGCGAGGCTCCGCAGGGTCTCGAGCATCTCGGTCCGCGATCCGCTCGGGTCCAGGTTCTCGACGAGCGACGGCTCCAGCGGCGGGACGTCGACGAGGCGGATCAGCGGATGGTCGGTGGGCAGCGCCGCCTCGTCGCGGCAGAAGAGCGCTTCGTGGAGCTTCTCGCCCGCACGGAGACCCGTGAAGACGATGCTCACCTCGGGCGTCCGACTCGAGGCGAGCTGCCGCGCGACATCGGCGATCCGGACCGGCTCGCCCATGTCGAGCACGAGCGCCTCGCCGTCGTGACCGATCGCCCCCGCCTGCACGACAAGCTGCACCGCTTCCTCGACCGTCATGAAGTACCGGGTGACGTCCGGATCGGTGACGGTGAGCGGCTGCCCCGCGTCGAGCTGGCTCCGAAAGGTCGTGAGCACCGAACCGCGACTCCCGAGCACGTTGCCGAAGCGCACGCTGAGGTAGCGGCCCGGCTCGGAGCAACCGAAGTGGGCAGTGAGCGCCTCGGCCACCCGCTTCGAGTACCCGAGCGCGCTGCAGGCGTCAGCGGCCTTGTCGGTGGAGATGTTGACGAAGCGCGAAACACCGGCTTGCGCGGCCGCACGCAGCACCGACACCGTGCCCCAGATGTTCGTCTTGACCGCCTCGACGGGATGGGCTTCGAGCAGGGGCAGATGCTTGAGGGCGGCCGCGTGGAACACCACGTCGGGTTGCAGCTCCTGCATCGTGCGACACATGCGAACCCGGTCTCGGATGTCGACGAGGAGCAGGTCGCTCGAATCGAGCAACGCGCGGCCCTCGATCGAGAGCTGCACGGCGTGGAGATTCGACTCGTCCCGGTCGATCATCACGAGCCGCTCGGGATCGAAGCCGCTGATCTGCCGGCACAGCTCGGATCCGATCGAGCCACCGGCACCGGTGACGACGACGCGCTTGCCCCGCAGGTAGTCCGAGACGGCACAGAGATCGGTCTCGATGGCGTGCCGCCCGAGCAGGTCGACCTCGGTCGGCGCTCGCATGTCGCGCACCGTCACGTTGCCGTCGAGCAGCTCGCTCACCGACGGCACCACCCGTACGTCCAGCCCGGCGGCCCGGCCGGACTCGCTGAGCTCGCGGATGAGCGCACCGTCGCCGGTCGGCACCGCGATCACGAGCGCCGCCGCGGACGTCCGCTGCGCGATCGCGGCGACGGCGTTGCGGTCGCCCACGACCCTGACGCCCCGGATGGAGAGGTTGCGCTTCTTCGGATCGTCGTCGAGCATCGCCACCGGGCGGAACCGGCTGCCCGTCTCGTACAGCATCGAGCGAACCATGAGCTCGCCGCCTTCGCCCGCACCGAAGATGATGGCGGGGGCACGGTTCACTCCCCGGCCGCGACGACGTTGGTCGATACCGCGCCGGGTCAGGTGCCGTACTCCACCCAGCGCGACGAAGGCGATGAGCCCGGCCGCGACGACGCTGCTCACCGGCGCCGGGCGCTTCCCGGGCGCCACGAGGTCGTAGCCGATCAGGACGAGGGTCACGAGACCGACGCACGCTCCGAGCACCGGCACCTCTTCGAACGAGCCGAGGGTCCAACGGCCCCGGTAGAGGCCGCAGGCGTAGCCGAAGCCGGTCTGGGCGATCCATGCCGCGGGGATGAGCGACGCGACCGCGAAGGCCGACATGCGCTCCAGATCGAAGTCCAGGCGGAGGCTGACCGCCGCGTAGAGCGCGAAGACCCACAGCAGGCAATCAGTGGCAATTCGCAGGATCTTGCGACTCGCGGGATCCCGCAGCAGGCGCAACGCGGTCGTCGACAGACCACGCGTCGTGCTCCCAGCCACTCGACGCCCCACGTCAGCCCCCAGACTCTCGTGTGCTCCCAGCCGCCGGCCTGCCAGGGCCGACGTCGTGCGAGTGAGTTTGCCGCCCACGTACCGTGGCTGCAAGTGCTCATTTGTTCCCGTGCCCCCCGGGGGCTGTACCCCACGGTCGCCCAGGCAAACCACGTGCCGCCCCCGGTCCGCGACCTCGTCGAGCCCCGGCAGCTCGCCGCGGCGCGGACCGGGCTACGGAGCGACCCAGACCAGAACTTCGGACGCCGTGCCGGCGTGCACCTCGATCCGCTGCCGAACGGCGAACCCGGCCTGCGTGTAGAGGGCAAGGGCCGCTCGGTTGTCCGCCCCCGCAACGACCTTCGCCGCACGAGCTCCTCGCCGGGTCAGCTCGTCCAGGCTCGCCGAGAGGAGCCGCCGACCGATACCGCGACCGGCGGCGTCGCCGTCCACCGCGACCGAGAGGATCTCCGCCTCCGGCAGATCATCGATGCTCCCGGGATACCTCAGGGTCTCGAGGACCGCGCGCCACGACCCGATGATCTTCGGCGCTGCACCGAGGCCGGCGATGAGCCCGTCGTGGACCACGAACGACCGGTAGACCCGCCCGAGATCGGTCGCGCCGGCTGCGAACCCGACCACCCGGGCATCCCGCACCGCGACCACGGCGAACCCGTCGGGTGACACGACGAGCCGGCGATAGAGACGGGCCAGGAATCGGGGTCCGAGCCGCGGAAGGAAGCCCTCGACGATCCTCGTCGCGTGCAGCTCGGCGAGCCGGCCGGCATCCGAACGCGCGGCCCGGCGGATCACGACATCGTCAGCGGTCATGTCGACGGCACTTGCGCCGCGCCCGACATCCGACGGATCACCGCGCGACCGTCACGAGGCATGTCCTCGGTAGCGGATGCGGTTCAGCGCCCGGCGGAAGTCGTCTTCCAACGCCATCCCGCCTTCGGCCTTGGCTCGGAACCAGCGCATGCCGTCCGAGGCCTGGATGGGTGAGCGCGCGAGCCGGAACACGTCCGTCGCGCCGTAGGGGTTCGGACGGGTGCCCGCCAGCGCCGCCGACCGGAACCTCGCTCGTACGGCGGCCTCCGCCGCCGGCGAGGGAGCCAGGGCCTTCGGGTAGGCAAAGTGCCGAGGCGTAACCTCGAGCTCGCGCTCGATGAGCCTGGACGGCTCGTCGAGCTCGCGTGCGAGGTCCTGCGGCGGGAGCCGGTCGAGCAAGGAGTGCGTGTGCGTGTGCGAGCCGATCGTGACGAGACCGGTGGACACGGCGTCGCGCAGGCCGGCCCACGAGGTCGGGGGCGCACCGTACGGCAGAAGGTCGCCTGACTCCACGAACGCGGTGGAGAGGTAGAGCGTCGCCGGAATTCCGTACCGAGCGAGCACGGGCACCGCTTCGTCGACGAAGTCCCTGGTCCCGTCGTCGAAGGTGACCACGACCGGATCCACGGGCGGGCGATCGACGTCATCGAGCGCGGCGAGTGCGTCGTCCAGTGTCATCGCGCCGCCACGCTCGGCGAGCCACGCCATCTGCTCGGCGAACCGGTGTACCGACACGTCGAGCTCGAGTCCGGAGCCGCCCCCGACGCGGTGGTAGATGAGCACGACGACCCCGGGGCTCGGCGCGCGAACCCGGCTCGCGACCGCGGCCGTCCGCTTCACCGCGCGGCTCACGATCGCGCGGCGTCGTCGCGGCTCGGCAGGACTCTTCCCGGGGCGGTTCACTGCAGTTCCACCTGATCACCTGCCTGCATCTTCGTCCACGACCGTCAGCCCGTGCACCGGAACCTCGCACGAACATGCCACGCAACGCCGAGTATCGTCAGCCGCCACCCGCCGTCCGTGGGCGCAGGCGCGGGCGGTTGTCGACCACGAGGGCCAGCATGGGCGACCCCAAAACCGAGGGCGCGAACATCGCTCTCGGCGTGAAGGCGAATGGAACGGCTCCTTCAACGCGCAAGCGCTTTCACGCGGCGAGCCTTGATCCCTACTGGGTCGTCGCGGCGGTGCTCGTGGTCCTTCTCCTCATACAGACGCTCAACCGGCGTTGGGGCGACGATTTCTGGCTTCACAAGGCAACGATCGACACGTTCCGGAGAAGTCTGCTGAACCCCGTCCATCCAATGACCGGTACGCACGTACCGTTCGAGTACTACTCGCCCTTCACCTTCGCATTCGCCGCGTTCGGTCGGATAAGCGGCTGGTCGTCGGTTGCGGTGCTCCAGCTCGCCGCCGTGTTCAACCTTGCGTTGTTCCTCGTTGGCTTCCGTCTCTTCGTCGGCCAGCTGACGGATCGGCTCGCGGTCGCGTTCTCGCTCGTTGCGACGTTGCTCTTCTGGGGTTGGCATCCGTGGAGGTGGAGCGGGTTCCTCGACCTCAACTCGATCGGCTTCGCGCTGCCGTATCCCTCGATGTTCGCCACCGGACTCGCGTTGGTGGTCGCGTGGGCCCTCCTTCGCTACGCCAGCACCCGAAGTGCGCCCTGGCTCGTCGTCGTGGCGCTCGGGCTCCCAACGGTGATGCTCAGCCATCCCATCACGGGCGTCTGGACGGCGATGCTGCTCGCGGCCCTCGTGGTGAGCCGAAGGCTCTATCGCGGTGCGGCCTTGGCGCGCCTGGTTGCGGTGCTCGCAGTCGTCCTGGCGATCCTGGCGGTGTGGCCGTACTACTCCTTCTTTCAATTGATGCGCGATCAACACCACGCAGAGCCTTCGATCTTCTACTCCGGAGTCCAGCTTCGCTTGTGCGCATCGCTCGTAGGTCTCGTGGCTCTCGTCAGGCGGCTGCGAAGAGATCGCACGGATCCTCTGGTCCTGATGTTTCTAGGCGGCGCACTGGTGTACGCCCTTGGCGGGGTGAGCGCGAACTACAGCTACGGACGCGTGCTTCCGCTCGTGCTGTTGCCGCTGCACATCGGCATCGGCGAACTGATCGCGGCGTCCGTCGAGCGGCCGGAGAGAAACTCGCCAGCCGTCTGGGCGTGGCTCACGTTGTCGGCCGTAGTCGGGTTCGCCGGCATCCTGCCGGCGTTCGCATCGATGACACCTCGAGCGCTGTTGCCAGCATCGATGAAGAATCGCGCCGAGCTGCAGCCGCTTACCTCGCACTATCGTGCGCTCGATCAGGCGCTCCCTCCCGGGGCGATCGTTGTCGTTCAAACCTCGGCGATGGAGGAACCCGTTGTTGGGCACGGTCTCCATCCTTTGAGCGTCGAAGGCGCTGATGCCTTCGTGCCGGACGCAGCGCAACGGAACGCGGCTTCACGCGAGATCCTCTACCCGAAGACATCCGGTGCGCGCCGGCGAGCGCTGATTCTGAAGTACCACGTCGCAGGTGCACTCTGTGAGGATCAGTCGTGCAGTCAGCTCTTCACTGGGAGCCGACGCAGGGTCGAAGGCTTCACGCTCGTTCGATTCGGTTCCTGAAGGAGAGCGTCGCCGTCGAGGCGGTGCGAGCCGGAGGCCGCGGTCGAGGCGCGGCGCGTCGGGCAGGACAGCGCTCTCTTCGTCGCTCCGCCGAACGTTCCCGACTCGGGGGCGGCTTGACCTGAGGCCGAGCCCGACTATTTTGACCCTCGCGATGCCGGGTACGGGAGTTCCTGAGTCGAGCCACGTGGATTCCGTGAACGGTGCAACCGGCTCAGGCCCGGGTCCCGGTCGGCCGGGGTCACCCGACGGCGGTGCCGGGGTGTCTTCACGGCGGATCCGGCTCGGGATGCCCGCTCTCGTCACGATCGTGGCGATGCTGGCCGTGCTCGGGCTGGCGACCGGACTGCGCGTCGGTGACGCTCAGAGCCGGCGCGCCGTACACCGCATACGTCGACGAGCACTTTCCGCTGAAGGGCTCGGCGCGCCAGATTTCTGACCGGTCGTGGGATCCTGACTTCTACTTCTATCCGTCGCTCGTCGTCAGTGCGACGACGCTATCGGCAACCGCGCTGGCTGCCGTTCGCGGCGACAGCGCGCAATTGCGCGGTCGACGCCGGGGTCACGGTCGCATCGCCCTACATCGAGGTCGTCGAGCCCTGGACCCTCATCCTCGCCGGGCGGCTCTTCGTGCTGCTCATGTCCGTCGCGACCGTCCTGCTCGTCGGATTGCTCGGCATGCGAATCGCCGGCCGCACGGCCGGGATCCTCGCCGCGTGCTGCTGGTCGCGGTGCTGCCCATCTTCGTGACCCGTGGGTCGATCGTCATCACCGACACCCCGGCGGCGTTCTTCACGACCGCGGCGCTCTACTGCGTCACACGTGTCACATCCGCTCGAGCCAAGCGAGATCTGATCACATGGGTAACGCTCGGCGGTGTCGCCAGCGGCCTTGCCTTCACGTCCAAGTACACCGTCGGATTCCTGTTGCTCTCCGTCTTCGTGGTTGTTGCGCTGCGCCGAGACCGCTCGATCGCGCAGCGTCTGGCTCTGGGGGCCGCCGCCTCGGGTGCGTTCTTGGTGAGTGCCCTGATCACCATGCCTGGGTTGGTCCTTCGCACGTCGGCGATTCTCGATGCCATGCGGATTGCACGCGAGGCGTACTCGGTCGGCGCCACAGACTCGTATCTGCAGCGCCTCAGTCAGGCGCGCGAGCTCGGCATCGTCATCTTGCTGGTGGGTGTGGCCGGGCTCGGTGTGCTCGTCCGTTCGCGGCGCACACGACCGATTGCGATCGCCTACTTGGTGTTCGCCATCCCGACCGTCGCCGTCCTCCTGCCGTCCGTGTTCCAGCCGGTGCGAAACCTGGTTCCGCTGATTCCGTTCCTCGTCATCGCGGCCGCCACTGCAGTCGTCAACGTGGTCGGCTTCGTCGGCGCTCGGCTGCACCTTCCACGCTCCGTGCAGAGTGCTGGTGCCGTCGCCATCGTGCTCGTCCTCTGCTGGTCACCGTTCCAGGCCGGCACGAGGCCGTACATCGACGGTACCGAGCGCTCACCGACACGCGCGTCACGGTACGGCGGTGGATCGAGACCCATGTGCATGCGGGCGACCGGGTGCTGGTCGCCACGGAGCTGGCGTTCTTGCCCGACGAGCTGAACCGAATCTGCGCGGATGTCGCCGTGCAATCACAACAGCTCCCGGTTGCGATGGACCACTACGACTGGGTGATCCTCGGTGACCTCGACCCGAAGCTCTGGAGCTCGCCGTGGGGGCTCGAGCTCGCGGGTCGTCCGGAGGTGCTCAGCGTCGGCAACTATCCGACCTCGGGTGCCAACCTCAGGTTCGCACATGAACGGCTCGAGGACATCTGGCACAGCTCGTCGCAACGCATCCACGTCATCGGTCCTCTCGCCGCGGAGTCGCAGCGTCCTCGCGGCGCTCCCTGCCATTCGAAGAACAAGACGCTGCACCAGCCGCGGCCCGACGATGCACCGATGGCCGTGGCTCCCCGCATCTCGAACATGTCGCGCGAGGAGGGGCGCCGCGGCGAGTGCGTGCGCGGGCCGAGGCGCAGAATGACGGTGTCGTCATGCACCTCAGTCGTGTGGCGACGGTTCACGCTTCCGGTGAGAACGCGGCAGTGCATGTGCGGGAACGCCTTGGCGAGCGTCTCGGGATCGACGCCGACGATTGCGGCGGTTCGCCGCAAGCTCGATCGAGCTCCTACGCCGCGACGATCGGGGTCGTTCCCCTTGATGGCGTGGTATCCCCGCTCAGCTCGACGCTGTAGTTCGTCGTCGACGTTGGGTTCTCCACGACCCGGATCGGGCCCGGCGCCACGAGGTCGACAGGAAAGTCGTGGTTGGCGACGTACGCGAAGCCGTCGGTCCTGTACTCCGGAGATGGTGCGCAACGCCTCGCGCGCCGGCGTCGTCGGATATAGGACCGTCTGCTTGGCCGGCGCCGGCGAGGAGCGCGAGCGCGACGACCGCGACAGCGGCCGCGCGCGAGCATCCGCGGAACTCGAGCGACGAACGAACGGACGCCGCGGGATCGCCCAGCTCGGTGAAGCGTCAGCGCGACGAGCACCGCGAACCACGGCATCAGCCACGCCTCGATGCGGGCCTTGCCGAGCGGCCCCAGGGGATACGGCTGCGCCACGCTCATGATCACGCCGAGCATCGGGCGCGAGCAGCAACCACCACGTGGTTCGCCACCGACGAGGACGAACCACGTGAGCGCGACGACGGGGACGACGATGAGCGGCGTCGCGCCACCGGCAACGAACGCGCCGAAGAACCACGCGACCGATCGAGATCGCCTGTCGGACGGTGTGTCCCGGCGTGCCCGCTCGAACCGAGAAACCCGCCGTAGTCGCGCCACGTCGCCGAGAGTGGCGCCGAGGGATGCAAGACGAAAGACGGCGGACCACGCGACGACGAGCACACCAGTCGACGGCCGGAACCGCGAGCCGACGCGCGGCTTCGGAGACCGTGAGCGGTTGGGAGCGCTGCCGAACCGCGGAGCCAACGGCCAACAACATGATGGCGTAGAGCACGACGCCGGAGAGCAGCAGCGCACCGGAGAACACCGCCGCAGCCAGCACGAGCACTCCGGCCGCCACCGTCCAGCGCATCGTCCGGCCCGTCGCGGCGGATGGCGGCGGCGATCCCGACCATTGCGGCGGACAGTGCGAACTCCAACGTGTACGGCTTCACGCGAGCGCTCTCCGTCAACAGCATCGGCGCGAGTGCGGTCAGGCACGCGGTCGTCGTCGCGGCCCAGCGCGCCGCGCCCGCCGTGCGGGCGGCGAAGAACACCACGATCGGTGACGCAACGAGGCCGAAGACACCGAACCACTGAGCCCATGAGACCGACCCTGGGTGGAGCCCAACCCACCAGCGCACCAGCACCGTGAAGCCCGGCGCGCTCATGGCCACGAGGCGGACGCTCGAGAGCGGCACGCGCGTCGACATCACGACATACGAATCGTCGAACCAGAAGTCGACGGTCTGCGGGCGGCCGCGAAGGATGCTGACCGCGACGGCGACGAGGATCGCAACGGCGATCGAGATGGCGCACCACCGCGCCGGGAGATCCGATGCCGGTAGCGGGACGCTCCATGGTGCGACCGGGTCCGCTCTCGTGCGTCGAGCGCGGTCGCCCTCGTGTCAGGCAGCTGCTTCGACACGTTCGCCCGCGTGTTCACGGAGTGGCTGACTGTTCGCTTCGGCGGCGCTCCGGTCAGCGGGTGCCGAGGCGTGTCGAGTCCGGAAGGACGACGATCTCGCTCGCTTCGAGGTGCCCCTGGTCGTTGGTGAAGTTCTTCACGAGCACGGTCGATCCCTTCTTGACGTCGCTCGCAGTGCCCTTGCGCGCGCGATCGACTGCCGTCCCGCTCGTCACGACGTAGGTCCGCGTGCCACTCGAGCTCTGCAGTGCGACGGTGAGCGAGTTGCCGTTGACCGCGGTGACCTTGCCGACCGGGCGAATGTCCGCCAGGTCGTCCTTGACGCGCCGCTGCTCGATCTTCCAGCCGAGCGCGGTTCCGGCGAGCCCACCCACCACGAGTGCGGCGACCACCCCCACGATCAACACCGTGCGACTGACCCCGCCGCCCCGAGTGCCCTGCCCTGTCGCCTGTTGCGTGCTCGTCATGTCGTTCCCTTCCCCCATTTGCCGGTTCCCAATGAGATGGCGACGGCTCACACCGGGACACACACGATGTGATGCTGGATGTGTTCCTCTCGCGGATGCACCGAGACGACCTCCCAGCCGGTGCCGTCGATCAGTTCGAGCGCATGGGCGCGCGTGTATCGGGCTTGGAGCAGCGGCTGCTCGGGGACCGCGTCCCAGTACCCGTTCTCGCGCTGGCGGAGTGCCTCCACCAAGCGCGCTTCCGCGTTCGCTCGCACCGCGGGGTCGTCACTGTTGAGCGCGGCCTGGACCACCGCCTCGTACTGCGACGGCTCGTCGGGCTCGTCGATGAACACCGAGAACAGCAGCCGGCCCGAGGGCTTGACGTGCCGGCGGGTGAGTCGGAGCATCGCGACGTAGTCCTCGGGTGCGAGGTGGGTGAAGACCGAGAACAGGCAGATCAGGTCGAACGGCGCGCCACCGACCGGAAGCTCCGCGAACTCCTCGAGCGGCGGTCCCGTGGGGTTGTAGAGGTCGTTGCGGGCCGCGAAGTTGTGGAACTCGAAGCGCGGGTCGTCGACGTTCGCCTGGAGCCAGTCGATGACCTCGGCCGCAACGTCGACGCCCACGTACCGCCCGATCGGCAGCTGCCCGTCGAGCAGGGTCTTGACGACCTTGGTGCCGCACCCGACGTCGAGCACCTCCACGCCGCCGAGATCATCGACCCCCAGGGTGCGGCACAGGAGCCCGACCGCGAAGACGCCGGATGCGACCCATTCGTCCCGGTCCCGGTGCGCGGACCGCTGCAGCCCCGCCGGGACGGGAAGCCTCTCGCCCATGATCGTTCACGCTAGCGGCACACGAACGGATGCGTACAGCGCGCGCCGCCCCCAGGGCCTTCGCCCGAGAAGCCCGATATGCTCGCCCGGGTGGCACGGGGGGCGGTTCTCGGCGACGGGCCCCCGGCCCTCGTTGGCGGGGCTGATCATCGCGAAAGCGTTGCGCTCCCGTCCGGTTGGAGGCAGGAGGTGACCAGTTGACAGTGTCTCGTCCGGATGCTGCGGTCGACGTCACGGTGACTCAACCGAACGGGATGGGCTCGGAATCCGGCTCTCGTGCTCGGACCCTCCAGATCCTGCGCGGTCCGATGGCGGCGACCGGCGTGCTGGGTCGCCGGGCCGGCGCGTCAAACGAGACCCGGGCCCCCATTTCGGAGCTCGCGTCGTGAGCGAGGTCGCCGAACCGGCAACGAAGCCCGCGTTCGAACAGCAATTCGGCGGCATGCTCGGGGCCGTGGTGGCCCTGGGTGCGGCCGTCCGACTGACCTACGTGTTGACCGACCACCGCAAGCTGATCGGCGGTGATGGCTACGACTACCACCTTTCGGCTTTGCGCCTCGCCGACGGGTTGGGTTACACGGTCGCGTTCGGCGATCTGGGCGCTCCGACCGCCCACCATCCGCCCGGCTGGGTCACCTTCCTCGGTGCGGTGTCCTGGTTGGGCGCGCGCAGCCAGGAGGACCACCAGCTGGCGACGGTGGCGGTTGGCCTCGTGGTCGTCGCGCTGACCGGGTTGGTGGGCCGCCGTTACTTCAATGCTCGGGTGGGCTTGGTCGCGGCGCTGATCGCCGCGGTCTATCCCGGCTTCTGGGTGCTCGAGGGCAACATGCTGTCCGAGCCGCTCGCGCTGGCCTTCCTCGGCTGCTTCCTGCTCGTGGTCGCGGACCTGCGCGACCGCCCGACCCTGGCTCGCAGCGTGCTCCTCGGTGTGATCAGTGGGCTCCTCGCCCTCACCCGGTCCGAGGAGCTGGCCCTCTTGATCCTCGTCGTGGCGCCGGTGCTCGTGCTGGCGGGAGCCGTGTCCATGCGCCGCCGGATTGCGTATTTTGCCGTGGTGTTGATGAGCTGCGGGGCGGTCATCATGCCGTGGACGCTCTACAACACCACCCGGTTCGAAGAACCCTTTCTCCTTTCGACCAACGACGGCGCCTCCCTGCTCGCCGGCAACTGTGCACCGGCCACGTATGCCGGCGTGAAGCTCGGCTGGTACGACACCACCTGTGCGCTACGGATCGCACAGCAGCATCGAACCCTGGACCGATCCCAGCTCGACTCCCTCGACCGCGATCAGGCGATCCGAAACACGATGGACCACGTGGGCCGGATGTTGGTGGTCGTCCCTGCGCGATTCGGTCGGCTCCTCGCGGTCTTCCGGCCGTCCCAGACCGTTGGCTGGGTCGCAGTGTGGATGACGACGAGCACCGGGCTGATCTGGGCATGGGTCGCTTCGTTCTGGCTGATCCTCGTCCTCGGGATCGTCGGCGCAATCCGGGCCCGCCGCTCCGGCGTCTTCATACTTCCGCTGCTCGGCCCGGTGATCGCGGCGATCGCCGTCACCGCCATCGGCAACATCGACCACCTCCGGTACCACACGCTCGCCGACCTCGGCATCATCGTGCTCGCGGCCGCGGCCATCGATTCCTGGTCGGCCCGGCCGACTCGCCCCTCCCCGAGAGGAGAACCGGTCGACACGGCTGCCCTCGATGGACGTTCTACCGTGGGCGCGCGCCAGGCGGGAACGTCCGATCCCGGCGTGCCCGGGCGAGTCGGGGACCGATCGACGGACCCACGCGAGCGGTTCGCGAAGCCGGCCGAGGTGGTTCAACCCGACCTGAAGCGTCTCGTGCCGCTCGAGATCCAGGCCGGGCGCGACGAACAGCGGCTTCATCTCCGAGATCTGGAGCCCTTCTCCGCTGGTGACGGGCTGATCGATGCAGACCGTGAAGCCCCGCCGGGCTGGAGGCAGGAGGTGATGACGTGACGGTGGCCCGTCCGGACGGTGCGGTCGACGTCACGGTCGTCCTTCCGTGCCTCGACGAGCGAGATGCGGTCGGCCTGTGTGTCACCCAGGCGATCGACGCGATGAAGAAGGTCGGCCTCGACGGCGAGGTCGTCGTCGTCGACAACGGCTCCACCGACGGGTCCGCCGAGGTGGCGACGACCGCCGGGGCCCGGGTCATCCACGAGCAGCGCCGCGGGTACGGGCGGGCGCTGCGGACCGGCTTCGAGCAGGCTCGCGGCGAGGTCGTGGTGATGGCCGACGCCGACGGAACCTACGACCTCGCACTGATCCCCGAGATCACCCGACCGGTGCTGGCGGGCGAGACGGACCTCATGCTCGCAACCCGCCTCGACGGGGCGACCAGCGAGACGATGCCGTTCCTCCACCGGTACCTCGGCACCCCGGTGATCACGTTTCTCACCTCCCGCGCCGGCGGCCGGAAGCTGACCAAGGACAGCCAGACCGGGTACCGGGCCTTCCGCCGGGACCAGATGCTCCGGCTGGGCCTCGCCGGCACCGGCATGGAGCTGGCCTCGGAGATGCTGATCAAGTCGGCTCGAGCGGGCCTTCGCATCGACAACATCGAAGGTGGCTACAGCGCCAGGATCGGGGAGTCCAAGTTGGACACCTGGTCCGACGGATGGCGCCACCTGAAGCTGATCCTCCTCCTGGCACCCGACATCATCCTGATCGGCCCCGGTCTGACGCTCGCGGTGCTCGGGGTGCTCGCGCTGCTCATCGGCTTCACCCAGCCCTCGGGACTCGAGATCGGCTCGGCCCGTTGGCAGCCCGTGTTCTTCTCCGGCATCGCCCTCGTGATCGGGCTCCAGATGTTCTTCGCGGGCGCGGTCGTGGCGAGCTACTCGCCGGTGGCGCGCTCGGGCCTGAACCGATACGGGTTCCTCCGAGATCCGCGCTGGCCGCGCCGGGCCGTGGCGCTCGGCCTGCTCGTCGCCGGCGTGGGACTGCTCATCGACGGCGCGCTCTTCGTGTCGTGGCTGGGCGACGTCGACGTGACCCGACCGACCGGAGTCAGCTTCGGATTCGCCTCGCTCGCCCAGACCCTGTTGATCCTGGGCGGCTCGATGGCCGTCATCGGCGTGCTGGGTCGCTTCGCCCGAGCGTCCGAGGGGATCCGCACGCCCACCGCGGAATCCGGGTCGTGACCACGGTCGCCGACCCGGCAACCACCAGTTCCCCAACTCAGCACCGCTTCGGCTGGATGCTGGGTGCAGTCGTGGCATTGGGCGCGGCCGTCCGACTCACCTACGTGCTGACCGACCACCGCGCGCTGATCGGCGGCGACGGCTTCGATTACCACGCCTCGGCCCTGCGCCTGGCCGACGGCCTGGGCTACACGCAGGCGTTCATCAACATCGGTGCTCCGATCGCGCACCACCCGCCGGGGTGGGTCACGTTCCTGGGTGCGGTCTCGTGGTTGGGCGCCCGCAGCGCGCGGGATCACCAGCTCGTGACCGCGGCGATCGGTCTCGCGGTCGTCGCCCTCACCGGCCTGGTCGGCCGCCGGTACTTCAACGCCCGGGTCGGTCTGATCGCGGCGCTGATCGCCGCGCTGTATCCCGGCTTCTGGCTGCTCGAGGCCAACATGCTCTCCGAACCGCTCGCGCTGCTCTTCCTCGGCTGCTTCCTGCTCGTCGTCGCGGACCTGCGCGACCGCCCGACGCCGGCTCGCTGCGTGCTGCTCGGCGTGATCAGCGGACTCCTCGCCCTCACCCGGTCCGAGGAGCTCGCGCTGCTCGTCCTGGTCGTGGCGCCCGTGCTCCTGCTGGCGCGAGCCCTGCCGATGCGCCGTCGGATCGCGTACCTCGCGGTGGTGGCGGCGGTCTGCGGGGCGGTCATCCTGCCGTGGACCCTCTACAACACCACTCGGTTCCGAGAGCCGTTCCTGCTGTCCACGAACGACGGCCCGTTGCTGCTCATCGGGAACTGCCCTCCGACCACCTACACCGGCGAGAAGCTCGGTTGGTACGACAGCCAGTGCTCGAACGTGCTCTCGCGACAGCATCTGGGCATGGACCGATCGCAGCTCGACCCGTTGAACCGCGATCAGGCGATCCGGAACATGCTCGACAACCCGGGCCGCATGCCTGTGGTCGTCCCTGCCCGCTTCGGTCGACTGATCGCCGCCTTCCGCCCGTCGCAGACCGTCGGCTGGGTCGCCCAATGGATGACGACCAGCACCGGGTGGATCTGGGCGTGGGTCGTCTCGTTCTGGGTGATCCTCGCCTTGGCGGTGGTCGGAGGCATCCGGGCCTGGCGCTCGGGCGCGTTCATCCTCCCGTTGCTCGGCCCCGTAATCGCCATGATCGGGGCCGTCGCCATCGGCTACGGAGAGCCTCGGTACCACACCCTCGCGGACCTCGGCATCATCGTGTTCGCGGCCGTGGCCCTCACCTCCTGGTCCACCTCGGCGACCCCGCGGGCGGCTCACCCCCCGAAGGAGGAGAGGCCGTCGAAGCGGCTGCCCTCGATCTACGTGCCCCGGTGAGCCGATCGCGGTCGCGGCCGTGCACCCGCCGGCGTCAGACCGCTCCGAGCGGTTTCCGGAACACGAACAGGTGATTCAGGCCCAGCTGGAACGTCTCGTGGCGTTCGGGCACCAAGCCGGCCGAGACGAAGAGTGCCTCCACCTCCGAGATCTGGAACCCGTGGTGCTGGTCCGCCTCCATGCCGTCGAGGACACCGAGCCGGATCATCACGTCGAGCAGCCGGTCGACCGCAGGTGCAGGGACCGTCAGGACGGCCTCGCCGCCCGGGCGCAGGAGACGAGCCGTCGCCGCCGCGAAATCGGCGCGCTCGCCTGCACGGACGTGCTCGAGCACGGCCAGCGCGCACACCGCGTCGAAGGTTCCGGCTTCGTCGGGAGCGTCGTCCGGGAACGCTCCCGGGCGGAGGGCGTAGTTGTGCCCGCTGAGTGGCCCGGCGAGATCCGGGTCCAACCCAACCCCGTCACGCAGCGCCGGTCCGATGACCCGGAAGAGCTCGCCGTCGTGACACCCGATGTCGAACACACGACTTCCCGGTCGGATGAAGCGCGTCGCTTGCGCGATCCGCTGGTTGCGGATGAAGCGGTCGATGCCCTTCACGCCGTCGCGAACCCGGTCACGCGGCCTGGGACGCGCGTCGCCTCGGTGCGCTCGAGTGTCCGAGAAGCGTCCGAGAAAGGTGCCGACGGAAGCAAGCCAGCAGGGTAGTCCGCGATGGCGGTGCCGCGACCGGCCCGTTCTCCGGAATCGGCTCCCCGTGCTGGCATCAGCCGTCCGTCAGGAGGCCGGACGCACCGAGTCGCTCGACGGTGGCGCGGACGGACGCGCGGTCGAGCGAGCGGTCCGGCGCCCTCTCGAGGACGGACTCGACCAACCGATTCCGGTCGGGTGCGTCGGCCGCACACCGCCAGACGAACGCTGCGCTCGCGTTGAGCAGGTGAATGCGGCCGGTGGTGGCATCGAGCACGGCGAGCCCATCGCCGAGCGCCACTGTCGTGGTGGTCGGGGTGATCGCGTCCAGCTGGTCGGCGGGCCGCAGCGGCGCGACGACCACGTCCGCCGCCTCCCGCACCACGTCAACAGCATCCGCGCTCTCGCCGTAGGTGAGCTGCCAGGCCGGCCGGCTCGCCGCGAGGCCCGCGAGCCAGGGCAACGCGCGCCCACCGAGCGAGGTCAGGTTCGTCGTGTGCGCGGCCAGCGCGAGGAACGTCCAGCTCGCGTCCACGCTCGTGCACGTCGTCCGGCTGCCTTCCTCGTAGCGGGGGAAGGCGATCCCGGCCGCCGCTACCGGCGCGCGCGGCACCGTCCCGGCTCCGAGGTCTGCGGACGCGACCAGCCGCTCGCCCTCGAGTCCGATGGGCTTGGGGTACGGGACCACCGTCCCGCGGTCGAGGTCGACGGCGGCGTATTCGTCGGAGAGGTACGCCATGCCCTCGGCCACGCAGGCGGCCACGAGGGTCGACTTGCCTGCCCCGGACCGGCCCGGGAGGATCGCGGCGCCGGCGCCTCCGACGACCCCGGCGTGCACCAGCAGGTGCTGCTCGGTCGCAGCCGCGATCGCGTTGAGCCGCCACACGATCGTGGCCGCGGCGACGACCGGCTCGACGCCGGCGCGGACCAACACGCCGTCGTCGAGGAGGCGGAACCGCCCGTCCGCGGACTCCTCGAGCACCAGCCGGCGCGTCGGCGGTCCGCTCGACTCGAGGTCCACGAGCATGCTCCGAAGCTCGGCGGCGACCGCCCCGGGAGCGAGCACGGCCACCTCTGTGCCGAGCACTCCGACGAGCAGAGGGATCCGGTCGGTCACGGGCCGGATCGGGACAGGTCAGCCACCCGGACCCGGGGCACCACGCGCACGCACCGCGGTGGGGTCGCGCTCCGACGGTTCGGCGATCACGGGCCGGTCCGACGGCGAGGACCGAGCGAGCGGTGCCGCGCTGACGGAGAGCAGCACGAAGAACGCGGGCAGCACGAGGGACCGCTGACGCACGAGCAGCCCGAAGTTCGAGAACGCCGCGAACGTGGCCGAGTACAGGATCGTGAGAACCCAGCAGTAGAGCAGGAACGGCGAAGTACGCGCGCGGAGGAGCGCGTTCTTGAGCGACCCGAGCCGGAACAAGATGAAGACGATGACGACGGCGGACTCGAGCGACGCGAGGAGCTGGAACGGGGTACCGGTCTCCCACGGGAACGGACGCAGCAGCACGGTGACGGCGCCGCGCGGGAGGTTGACGGGGCTGAGGTAGTCGCCGCCGTTGTCGAAGCTGGAACCACCCTTTGCAGTGCCCTTGCTCTGGTTGTCGAGCGTGGTCTCCACTGAGGAGACCGAGAGGCTCTTGATGCCGAGGAACTGCGTCCCCTGCCCGACGGCGAAGCCAACGAGCAACGCGATGACCAGCAGGCCCAGCGAACGAATCAGCACGTTGCCGTGGGCGGCGTCGCGCGGTTTCACCCGACCGGCCAGGTACGCGAGACCGGCGGCGATCGTCACCAGTGCGAGCAGATGCGGTCGAACGGTGTAGAGCCACCACCCTCCGGCCAGTCCGAACGCGAGCCCCTTGAGGAGGTCCTGGCGCATGAGGTACGACGTGCCGAGCGCCATGGCTCCGATCCCGAGCTGCATCAGCGCCTCCTTGCCGATCGACGACGGCCAGAACACGATGCTGGGGGCGAAAAGCACCAGGAACAGGTAGACCCGCTTGTCCATCATCGGCACGGCGTCGACCGTCGCGCGGTACCAGAGGTACGAGCCGACGAGCGCGAGCAGGCCGAACACGAAGTACCCGGCGATCTGGTTCGCGCCGAAGGCGTAGTAGACGAGCCCGGTGAACCACTTCACGAAGTTCGTTTCCTTGATACCGATCAGCGTCGGATCAGGCCCCTTGCCGGCCCAGGCCAGCGCGAGCTCCCGGCCGACCTGGTCGTAGAGGGTTGCGTCCCCGACCCCTTCGTAACTCACGACGAGCGTGAGGTAGCGCAGATACGACGCCGCCAGCTTGGCGATCACGCCGATGACCAGCCACTGTCCGACCCAGTGCTCCTCTGGTCGGAGGCGAGTGATGCGCCGCTCGGCAGCGACCGCGAACAGCACCGCGGCCGCGGGGATCAGCGCGACCCCGAGACCGGAGATCCCGATCCGCGTCGCGATGGCGGTGGCGACGAGCAGTGCAAAGCCACCGATGCAGAACCTCACCCCGCTCGGCGCGACTGCGACAGGAATTCCTCGCGAACGTTCACCTGCGGCGCCCGCTCCGGGGACCTCGACCGGCGGGACGATCGGCGGCCCGCCGTCGCCCGCTTCCTCCCGATCTTCGACGCCGCTCCCGTCGCGGGTGTCGTCGCCCTTCGCCACCTCTGCGGGCAGGTGGCGCGGTCGGTGTTCGGTCCAGCGCTCTTGGCGGGTGGGGACCGCGGACCGCGAGCTCGAGGCCGCACCACCGGCGCTCACCAGGAGCAGCTCGGCCCGCGGTCGAGTGACTGGGGAGTTGGGCAACGGCCGAGCGAGCGCGACCGCCGGGGGGCGAGCCCGAGCGAGCGCCCGGCTCGGGGAGCCCGCCCATCCGTCATCGGGTTCGGCACTGCGACGGCGCGTGAACGCACCGCCGGGCGGCGTGACGGGGCCGGTGCGCCCGGCCGGAGTCGGATCGCCCCGGGCCTCGGTCGTCCGTCGGTAGAGCGTGCGCCAACGCCTTCCGTAGAGCCGGGGCACGGAGCCCTCGCCCTCATTCCAGCGCAGGAAGGCCCGCGAGGGCGTCAGCATGGCTCGCAGGACCGTGATCCGACGCCGGACGGGACCATGGCGGAGCTCGTCGAGCCGGATCCGCGCCGAACGGCTCGCGGCGGTGGGGGCCAGATCGAGCGGCGCACTCTGCTCGACGAGGCCTCTGAGCGAGCTCGGAAGCTCGAACCCGAGTCCGTCGGCGGCGGCGCGGAGCCCACCCGCGACCGTGCCGTTGACCTTCCAGCGGGTGGCGAGGGCGGACGCACCTTCGCCGTCGAGGTCCGGCAGCAGGGCGACCTGGGCCACATCGCGAATGGAGAGCGCTCGGCCGAGTCCGTCACCGACCACCGCATGGAGCGCGGCCTCGACCAGATGCGCTTCCCAGGTGGGGACGGGTATCGCAACCCCGCCCAGCAGGATCGACCCGCGCGTTTCGATCAGCTCCTCGATGTGGATCGAGACGCCCTGCACCCCCGCGACCAGCGTCCGGTGCAGGTCCACGACGACACCGCCCGGATGCGAGAGCGTCAGGGCCTTGCCGACCCGGGCGTCGTACCCGGACGTCGGCTCCGGCCGAGTGCGTACGTATCCGAGCGCCTCGAGCGCGGCGACGGCGGCGGCGTGCGAGTCGTCGGCGACGATGAGATCGATGTCGGTGAAGGGCCGCAGCTGCGGATCGGGGTAGGCACCGTGCGCGAGGACGGCACCCTTGATGACGGCTGCCGGAAGGTCGGTCAAGAGGGGAGCAAGCCGGATCAGCTCGCCCTCGAGCTGCACGGCTCGGATCGCCTCGGACTCGAGCCTGAGCTTCAGCAGCTCTGCGCTCGGCTCGCTCAGCTCGATCATGCCGTCGGCGTGGGCGCGGGCGAGAAACCCGGCGAGCCCGTTGCGGAACACCTCGTCGAGTCGTTGGTCCCACCCGTGGCGGGGCAGCTGCGGGCCGGTCGGGAGTCCGACCGCCGCCAACGCCAGGATCATCGGGATCGACGGAGATCACGGCGCGACCTCGGCGAGGCCGGTATCGACGAGCGCGGCCGCGAACCGCAGCACGTTCTCCTCGATGCCCTCCACCGCGACCCCGACCTTCGACGAGACATCCCTCGCCGCTTCCGCGATCGAGAGGCCCCGGCCGAGAGCGAACCACAGCTCGGGGCCGCTTCCGACGAGCCGCTGCACCGGGGCGGTCGCCCCGCCGTGGTTCACGAGCAGATCGGATCCGAGCATCCGGGTGGCCGCGGGAACGATTCTGAGCCGAGCGGAAGGGTCGAGCGCCACCTCCGGCTCCACGAGTGTCGTCAGCTCTTGGCGTCGACCATCGCGACGCCGAACGGCGTTGCGCCGGCCAAGGCCAGGCGCGATGCGGCTTCGCGAGCCTCGGGCTCCGTGACCTCCCCCGCCTCGATCACCCACAGGACGCTTCGCGTGCTCCAGGCGAGGATGGTCGCCGCCGGGTCCTCCAGCAGCGCCGGGGCCGCGATGACCGTGACGTCGATCCCCGACCGCGCCAGGGCTTCGAGCAGTGCGGGCAGACCGTCCAGCAGGTCGTCCGCCTCGGTGGCGCCGGGCGCGAGCACGGCGAGGTTGGCGAGCTGGGTCGGCACGAGCGCGTCGTTGATCTGGCCGTTCAACGAGCCGTGGCGGGCGAGGGCGAGCAGATCGGGCAGCGTCGCCGCGTTCGGTGGCCGGTCTGCACCCAGGAACCAGGCCTGTCGCGCCTCGGTGGCGATGAGCGCGACCCTCAGCCCGAGGCCGGCGAGCGCAGCAGCAAAGTTGGCGGCCACGCTGTCCTGCATGTCCCCGACCGGTGAGGTGACGACGATGGCGCGCGGGAGCTCGTCGGTGGAGACGCTCGTCGCCGCCAGCGCCCGGTACGCGGCATCTCGCGCCGAGCCGGGCCGGGCCAGCGCGGCCAACGTTGACGCTGAAGACGGTGGGATCGTCGAGAGCACGCGCGCCGCGAGGGCGTTGCCCGCCGTGCGCGGATCCCGGATCGAGTGGTCGAGGAAGTCCATGAGCACGGGCACGCCGATCGCCAGGAGGAAGCCGAGCGCTGCGGCCACCGCGATCGGGATCAGCGGTGAGGGAAGCGCCGGGATGATCTGGATGCGGCGTCGTCTCGCTCGACGACGGAGGCGAAGTTCTCGGGCACGATCGACTGGGTGCTGCTATCGGCGTACGCCTGACGGGTTCCGGCGATGCGTTCGATCAGGGTCCGCCGCTCGTACGCGAGCAACACCGTGTCGAGCGGGGTGTTGGCGGCCAGCGCCAGCGGAGGCATCGTTCGCGCTCGACCCGGTCGTGGCCGCGTTGTCGCCGGCGCTGAGCTGCGAGAGGAGCGTCGGATCGACCAGGCGGAGCTGCGACGTTCACGTCATTCAGCTTCGCCCCCAGCTTCACCAGTGCACCTCGAGCCTTGTCCTTCGAGTTCGTGTCGACCGCTCGCAACGTTCTTCATGCGTTGCGCGATGTACGCGTCGGCGAAGCTGTCGCCCAGCTTCGTGGCTGTCTCGGGGTCGGGCGCCGTGACGCTGAGGGTCAGGATGTCGGGGGAGGGCGCGTTCTTGGAGCTGTCGGGAACGGGGAGCGCGAAGCTGAACTCCACGTCCCCACGATCGCGCTCTCGTCGAGACCTGCGCGTCTTCAGCGCGTTCCCGGTCGTCTCCGGGGAGAGCGCGATGGCGGTCTGGCCGTAGAGGAGCGACGGCGGGACCCCGGCGGGAATCTGGCCGTCGTGGCCGCGCACGGGGACGAGGACCTTCACCGTCGCCTGGAAGCGGTCGCTGCCGCGCACCACCTTGCGGTTGAAGAGGAACAGACCCAGACCGACCCCGGCCAGCAGGACGATCGCGACCGATACCCGCCAGTGGCGACGAACAGACCTGAGAATGTCCGAGAGCTGCAATTTGCGGTCCTTGTGGGGTTCCCGGGCGAACGCACAGCCGACGCCGCTGCGCTCATGGGCCTTCCCCGGGCCAGTCAACTGAAGCCCGAGTGCGGGTGGCGCAATATCCTACTCCAGTGAGTGACGTCTCCAAAGGGCAGGTCGCGCCCACTCCCTCCGGGCCTGAGCCGACCCCGCCGGACCGGCCCATACGGGTGCTCTGGCTGATCAAGGGTCTCGGTCCCGGAGGCGCGGAACGCCTCCTCACCCTCTTCGCCCGCTACCGCGACCGGAGCCGGTTCAGCGTGCGGGTCGCGTTCCTCCTGCCGCACAAGGACGCCCTGGTCGCCGAGCTCGAGGCGGAGGGGCTGCCGGTGCGCTGCCTGGGGCGACCCGAGCTGCGGGACCCCCGGTGGTTGTGGTCGCTGCGTCGCTCGCTGCTCGACGAACCGGTCGACGTGGTGCACGCCCACTCGCCCCTCGCCGCGGTCGGTGCCCGACTCGTCCTGCGCTCGCTGCCGCGCCGGCGGCGACCCAGCATGGTCACCACCGAGCACGGCCTGTGGACCGGCTACGTCCGCGCGACGCGGTGGGCGGATGCCGCTACCTGCCGGCTCGACGATGCCCGCCTCACGGTCTCCGAGGCGGTCAAGGACTCGCTGCCGGCCGCGCTCCGCTCCCGCGCCGAGGTGGTCGCGTACGGGGTCGATGTCGAGCGCATGCGTTCCCTGGGCCGCGACCGGGCAGTGGTTCGGGCCCAGCTGGGCATCGATCCCGAGGCCCTGGTGGTGGGGACCGTGGCCAACGTCCGGCCGGTCAAGGCCTACCCCGACCTGCTGGCCGCCGCCGCGCTCGTCATCGCCGCCCTGCCCGATGTCCGCTTCGTGGCGGTGGGACAAGGTGCGCAGGAGGCCGAGATCCGGGCGCTGCACGCCAGGCTCGGGCTCGGCGACCGGTTCCAGCTCCTCGGCTACCGTCCCGACGCGATCAGGATCATGGCCGCGTGCGACGTCTTCTGCCTGGCCTCGCTCCACGAGGGACTCCCGGTGGCGCTCATGGAGGCCCTGGCCCTCGGGCTCCCCGCGGTGGCGACCGATGTGGGAGGCATCCGGGAGGTCGTGGAGCCGGGTCGAGAAGGCACGCTCGTTCCTCCCCGGCGGCCCGATGCGCTCGCCGCCGCGCTCGTCGCCCTCCTCACCGATCCGGAGCAGCGGGCCGCCATGGCGAGCGCCGCGAAGGCCGGCGGCGCGTCACTCTCGATCGAGGCCACCGTGCGACGAACCGAGGAGATCTACCGCGGGCTCGGCGCCGCCGCGCGAGCTCGGAGTCGGCCACCGGAGGCAGCTAGTGGCCGCTCAAGTAGGCCGTGACGTCCAAGCCAAGGTCGGCGAAGGCGGGAACAGTCCTCAGACCACGCTCAGTAGCACAGAGCACCATCAAGCTCACACCGCCGACCAGTCGACTCGCTACCCACGGACTGGCCGTAGCGAACGCGGATCGAAGCGGTTTGATCGCTCGCTGCTTGCGCGTCAGCGAACCGGACGGGGCCTTGAAGCCATGCGTGTACTCGTAGTCCACGACGCGAAGGCCGCAATGGGCCATCAGACTCAGGGCGCTGGCTGGGTTCAGATAGATCAGATGCCCGGGGTAGTCCAGCCGGCTCCGAAAGCGGTTGAATACACCGTTGGCGACCGAATCGTCCAGCGGTATATGCACTCCGAGGTACTTGCAGCGGTCAGCTATTGCACGAACGAACTCGACAGGTTGAAGCACATGCTCGAGTACATCGAACAACGTGACGAGATCCACCTGTTCCTCGGACGTGGTGAAGTCTCCGTGGACGAACTCGATGCCAGGGCGTACAAAATCCTCCACGTTTGGGGAGACGTCATATCCTTTGACGGTGGACAAAGGGTGTCCCCGACTGCGAAGACCATTCGCGATCGCCTCGACCACACCGCCGCCCAGACAACCAATGTCGATGTACGAATTGGGATCGAGTCGGTAGACCTCTGCGACGCGGTCGAAGAGCGACAGGAAGTCATGGGCCTTGAATTCGTCATCGTCGCCCGTGTACGCCAGCGCATACCTCCCCGACGAGTAGCCGGCAAGGATCGGGGCCGGTTCGGCATCCCTTCCATCCATTGTTCTCGGCCCCCGTCAGCTGCAGTTGGCCCTTCGACCACGACCCATTGCGGCCAGACGGCAGGCTACGAGGTGCCACGCCGGCTCACCAGTCGTCTTGACGCTCCGCGACGACCACCCCGGCCGTCTCGTCTGGCTCCGAGCCGCCGGCTCGACCGGTCCCGTGAGGCCCGGGTTCCCTAGCCGGGCGGCCGATCCGCCGGATTCGTGCCGGCGAGACCCGTCCGGGCGCTCCAGAAGTGCATCGCGGCCCCCGCGGCCGTGGCCGCGAGCCCCGCGATCGTCAGCTGCTCGAGGTTTGCACCGGTGAACGGCAGACGACCGCCGTCGTCGGTGGCTCCCGACACCTCGGCGTCCGGTTTCACCTGAGCGCCGGGCACCTCGACCGTCTGTGCACTGACCGTGTCCGGGGGCTTGGGGGGCGGACTCGTCAGCTCCGCGGCACCGGCGGGGTCCATGGTGATGATCGCCGGCGCAACCCAGGCGGCCGCGCTGACACCCGCGGCGCCGATCAGGAACCGACGCCGCCCGATGCCACCCGTACCCGAACGCTCTCCGTGACCGCCCACCGTCCCGCCGTCCCGCAATAGTCCCTCACTCGGGCGCTCACTCTACCCGAAGTGCGCAAGTACCGCGCTCCGTGGCCGTCGCCTCACACCTCGGGTCATGGAAGCCCGGGGCCGTCTATGAGCAGAGCTGTGGCGGCTCACGCGCCATCGCGGTTCGCACGGCGCGGTCGAGCTCGTCGAGGTCGGAGCCGTAGGTGGGGTCGCCGGAGACGTCGACCGTCTCTCCCGGGTCGGCATCCAGGTCGAACAGCACCCGGGCGTCGCTCTGGGGGTCCCAGATGAGCTTGCGCGACCCCCGGCGCCCGCCGGGCCAACCCGGGTTGGCGAGGAACAGGGCGACCCGGTCGGGGTCCCCCGGCGTCGCCTCGGGCCCGAGGAAGGGGGCCAGGGAGGCGGAATCGAATTCGTCGACCGCGGCGGGCGGGGCAATGCCGGCGAGATCGCAGAAGGTGAGGGCGAGGTCACAGGACTGGACGGTGGACGTGATCTCCCTCCCCGAGGCGATGCCGGCCCCGGCGAGAATCAACGGGACCCGAACGAGGTCGTCGAAGGGTATCCAGGGAACCTTTCCCGCAATGCCCCGGTGGCCGGCGAAGTCGCCGTGATCCGACGTGAAGGCGACCACCGTCCGGTCCCACGCGAGCCCGTCGAGCAGCCGGCCGATCGCGTCGTCGATCTGTCGTACCAGCGCGCGGACCTGCGTGAGTCGGGTGCGGAGCCTCGCCTCTCCCTGCTCGGCAACCCTCCATCCTCCGTACTGCGCCGTCCCGCCGCGAAGCGCGGACCGGAACGGCTCGGGCAGGCGGTCGTTGACCGCCATGCCGTCCCTCGGCACCGCCGCGTCGGCCTCGTCGTAGCGGGACGTGTACGGCTCCGGAGGGTTCAGCGGCGGATGGGGATGGGGAAACGAGATGACCAGGAACATCGGCCGATCGGCCCGGCGCTGCGCGAGATAGGCGCGCACCTCGTGTTCGATCCAGGTCGTCGCGTGAAATCGAAGGTGGTACGGGAACTGGGCGCGCCCCGCATCGGCCGGACGGATGGGCTCGACCTTGGGGGCCTTGCCGACCTCGAGCGGAAGCCACGCCGCGACCCCGGCATCGACGAGCCACTGGTGGTAGTCGTCGAGATCGGGGCTGCCGTCGGGGCGGAGCGCGAGCACGCTCGCGCCCAGGTGCTCGGACGTGCGGATCACGTCGAACCCGTGGTCCGCGTGCATCGGCGTGAAGTGCATCTTGCCGATGAGCGCGGTCTCGTAGCCGATGCTGCGCAACGCGTGCGCGATCGTCCATGCCCCTTCCCCGAGCGCCAGGTTGGGGAGGACCCTCGGCACCCGCCGCGCCTGGAGGCCCGTGAGGAGCCCGATGCGCGCCGGGATGCACGTGGCGGCCGCGCTGATCGCGTTGCGGAACACCACGCCGCGCCGCGCGAGGTCGTCGAGGGCAGGCGTCTCGAAGTACCCCTCCGACGCGAGCCCGATCTGGTCGTGTCGCTGCTGGTCGGTCATCACGAGCACGATGTCCCGCGGGCGCGCCACGGCGGAAGGGTATCCGGGCTCCGGACCGGCGTCCCGACGGGGATTCGCGCGTGGCATCATGGCGACCCACCTGCGTCTTCCCGACGGGCGACCGCAGGTGTGGCTCACGACGGGGTGCGGGAGGCGCGGAGAAGCGGATGGACTACGTGATGATGCCGGTGCCCGAGGGGCTCACCCGCGACGTCGAGCACTTCCTCATGGAGACCGACATGCGGGCCCGGGCCGCTGACCGGGGGGTCGAGCTCGACCCCGCGCCGGTCTCGGACATGATGCGCGTCCTCAACGAGCCGTGTCGAAGTGCCTTGGTCACGCTGTCGGAGTCGGCGCTGGCGGACCAGAACCTCACGCTCGCCGAGCTGGCGCGCGCGATGCACCTGAGCGAGCACGAGACGATGGGCGTCTTCCAGGAGCTGAGTGAGCTCGTCTGGGCCGGGTTGGGCCCGTTCCTGTCGGTCGTCGTCACCACCCCGTTGGACACCCGAACGGGCAGGATCAACTGGGACGAGCGGAAGGTGTTCGTCTGGAAGGCGCTCGCCGCGGCGGTGGTCGCCACGCAGGAGCCTGCCGAGCGAGCATGACGGTTCCCGCGCGTCGGTTCTTCTTCGCGCACGTGCAGAAGGCCGCCGGGACCAGCCTGTTGATCCAGCTCCAGCGCGAGTTCGAACGCGACCAGATCTACCCCGACGCGTCCGACAAGGTCCCGGGCCCGGCCGCGGTGCTGCTCCTCAGTCATCTTCGCGAGCGCTACCGCCTGCGTCGCGACCGAATTCGGGTCGTCACCGGTCACTTCCCGATCCGGGCCCGTGAGCTGCTCGGCGACGAGTTCGCCACGCTGAGCGTGGTGCGAGACCCGGTGGAACGGACGTTGTCGTTCCTCCGGCACCACCGGCGCCGCACGCCCGAAGACCGCGAGCGCCCGCTCGAGGAGCTGTACGAGGATCCGATCCGGTTCCACGGACTGATTCACAACAACATGGTCAAGATGTTCTCGCTGTCGCCGGAGGAGATGCTCGCCGGCGACGGGCTCATGACCCACGTCGAGGACTTCACGCCGGCGCGACTCCAACGAGCGAAGGACCAGCTGGCGCAGGTCGACGTGTTGGGCATCGACCTGCGGTTCGACGACTTCGTCGATCAGCTCCGAGCTCGCTTCGGCTGGCGATTGGGACCACCGAAGCACGCCAACCGCACCGAACCGATCGACGTGGCGAGATCGTTCCGGACGCGCATCGCGAAGGACAACGCCGCCGACGTCGAGCTCTTCGCCTTCGCGTGTGAGCTCGACGCGAAGCGTCGAACGCGGACCGACCGCTCAGGGTGAGTCGGCACCGGGCTGGTCCCCGTGCCCGGTCGACCCCGACTTCGTTACCATGACGCTCTCCGTGACGAAAGGTGCAAGCGGTCATGTTTCCGTTCTGGGAGAGCGTCGTCGCACCGCTCATCGCGGCCTCCGGCGCGAGACGCATCATCGAGATCGGTGCCTTGCGGGGGGAGACCACGGTCCTCATGCTCGACGCGCTCGGCCCCGACGCGGAGCTGCACGTCGTGGACCCGGTTCCGGACTTCGATCCCGATGAGCACGTCCAGCGCTTTCCCGGCCGTTACATCTTCCATCGCGACCTGAGCCTGAACGTCCTGCCCACGGCGGGAGCGTTCGACGTCGCGCTCGTCGACGGGGACCACAACTGGTACACGGTCTACAACGAGCTCCGGTTGTTGCGCGACGCCGCGCGGCGTGAGGATCGAGCGCTTCCCTTGCTGATCCTGCACGACGTCTGCTGGCCGTACGGCCGCCGGGACCTGTACTACAACCCGGCCGAGATCCCCGCCGAGTTCCGTCAGCCCTACGCACGGCGGGGCATGCGACCCGATCGCAAGCAATTGCTGCGCGCGCGGTGGCATGAACATCACGCTCGAGAACGCCCAGACCGAGGGTGGTCCCCGCAACGGCGTGATGACCGCGCTCGACGACTTCCTCGCCGAGCACGATGTGCCGGTGCGCCTGCTCGTCATCCCGATCTACTTCGGGCTGGCGATCGTCGCCGAGGAACGCCTCCTCGACGACCACCCCGAGCTCCGCCGGCTCCTCGACGAGCTCGAGAGCCAGACCGGCAAGCAACGCCTGCTGGAGCTGTCCGAGCAGATCCGCATCGACGCGACCGTGTTCGAGCACAACATGATGCGAGTGCGCGACGAGCAGCTCGCGCGCGCGAACGATCGCTACCTCACGTTGCTACGCGGGGCGCTCCTCGACGAGCACTACCTCGAGAACGAGGTCAGGATCGGCTACCTGCTGGAGTGCACGAGCCGCGGAGGTCCCGCGCACACCGACCATCTGCGCGCCCCGGACTCCTTCCTGCGCAAGGAGCTCCTGGCCCTCCGCCAGACGCGGGAGTTCGGGCAGTCCGACGAGGATGGCGACGTCACCGCGTACTTCCCGTACACCGCGATGGGCGGACTCAAGCTCGGTCATCTCGACGCCGCACTGCGCACCGTCCGCGACGAGGCGATCCCCGGCGATCTCGTGGAGTGTGGCCCGGGCCGCGGTGGGGCCGGCGTGTACATGCGGGCCTTCCTCGAGGTCAGCGAGCTCACGGACCGCCAGGTGTGGCTCGCCGGTCGGTTCCGGTCGTCGCCTGCCGGCGATGCTCCCGAGCGACCCCTCGAGGACGGGGGCGTCGAGGACCTCCTCGCCGATCTCAACCAGGTTCGCGAGGCGTTTGCGCGCTTCGACCTCCTGGACGAGCGCGTGCGGTTCCTGCAGGGCGGGTTCGACGCCACCCTCCCGGGCTCGCCGATCGGACCGGTCGCGCTCATCAGGATCGGGGCGGACCTCGGCGCCGAGACCGCAGACGCGCTCGAGCACCTGTACGACCGCCTGAGTCCCGGCGGGTTCGTGATCGTCGAGTCCACCACGGATCCCGCCGGACGCGACGCGCTCGAAGCCTTCCGGCGTCGCCGCGGGATCACGAGCCCGATGGAGCGCGTCGGCTGGTCAGGACGGGCGTGGCGCAAGGACCACGGCTCGGTGAGCGCCACGGTCGCGCCGACCGTCGGCGAGGGCCGCGACCATGCACCGCTCGCACCGGCGGCGCCGACCGAGGCCCTCGACCTCTCGGTGGTCGTCGTCTTCTACAACATGCGCCGGGAAGCCGCCCGCACGTTGCACTCCCTGTCCCGTGCCTACCAGCAGGGCATCGACGAGCTGCAGTACGAGGTGATCGTCGTCGAGAACGGCTCGGACGCCGTCGGAGCGGCTCGGCGAGGAGTTCGTCAGCAGCTTCGGGCCCGAGTTCAGGTATCTCGACCTCGGCGACGCCGCAACGGCGTCACCGACCGACGCGCTCAACCGGGGGATCCGGATCGCGCGCGGACAGGCCTTCGCGCTCATGATCGACGGCGCCCACGTCGTCACTCCGGGCGTCCTGAGATTCGGCATCTCCGGCCTGCGGACCTACGGTCCCGCGGTCGTCGCGACCCAGCAGTGGTACGTCGGGCCGGGGCAGCAGCCGGTCGTCGTCGACAAGGGCTATGACGAGACCGCCGAAGACGAGCTCTTCGAGGGGATCGCGTGGCCCATGGACGGGTACCGGCTCTTCGAGATCAGTCACTTCATCGGCGAGCGCGACTGGTTCGACGGGGTGCTCGAGAGCAACTGCCTGTTCGCCCCCCGATCCCTGCTCGAACAGGTCGGGGGGTTCGACGACAGCTTCTCGGTTCCCGGCGGCGGCTACGCGAACCTCGATCTCTGGGAACGTCTCGCCTCGTCGCCCGAGGTCACGATGGTGAGCATCCTCGGCGAGGGATCGTTCCATCAGGTCCATGGCGGCACCACGACGAACGACGGCGCCAACGACGACCGGCGGAGCAAGATCTTCGCGTACGGGGCGCTCTACGAAGAGCTGCGCGGCCGACTCCTGCGTGGCCCGGCGAAGCCGATGCACTACGTCGGCACGCCTGGCGACCGACGGCGCGCGCCGCACGCGGTCGCGCCGCATGACCGCATCGGCGTTCCGCACTCGTCGCACATCTCACGGACCCGACGGCCTCCCGGACGTTCCGGAGCCGATCCCCGACGAGCTCAAGTCCACACTCATCGAGACGTTCTGGCGTGGGCTCTCGTGGAAGGACATGACCTGGCTCGGCCGACCGATCGCCGCCGCACCGACCGATCTCTTCGTGTACCAGGAGCTGGTCACCACCGTACGGCCCGACTGGATCATCGAGACCGGAACCTCCGGCGGGGGCCGCGCACTGTTCCTCGCGTCGGTCTGCGAGCTCCTCGACCACGGCCGTGTGATCTCGATCAGCGAGGACACGCGGGCGCGGCCCGAGCATCCGCGCATCACCTACCTCGAGGCGGCGCCGTATGACGAGCGGGTCCGCGGGCGGGTGCGGGAGCTGACGGGTGACGATCCCCGCACGCTCGTGATCCTCGGGTCGCCGAGCGCGGCGCCCCGCATCGTCCAGGAGTTCCAGGCGCTCGCTCCGCTGGTACCCGTCGGGTCGTACGTCGTCGTCGAGAACACGATCGTGAACGGGCATCCCGTCTGGCCGGGGTACGGCCCGGGCCCGACCGAGGCGGTGCGCAGGATCCTGGCGCTCGACGGCGACTTCGTCCAGGACACGGCTTGGGAGAAGCACGGACTCACGTTCCACCCGGGTGGGTTCCTCCGCAGGATCCACTGAGCCCGCCGTCGACCGCCGATGCCCGACGACACGCGACGCTTCTTCTTCCTCCACCTCCAGAAGACGGGTGGAACCGCGCTCTGGCGCCGCATGCAACAGCAGTTCCGCGCCGAGGAGCTGTATCCCGGTCCCGGCGACGGACAGCCACCGACGACGGTGCTCTCGGTGGAGCACCTGCTCGAACGGTGGCGGCTCCGGCGCTCCGAGATCCGCGTCGTGACCGGGCACTTCCCGCTCTGCACGACCGAGCTGCTCGACGAGCCGTTCACGACGCTCACGTTGCTCCGGGATCCGGTCGAGCGAACGCTGTCCTACCTCCGCCACCATCGTGAGATGACGCCGTCCGAAGGTGAGCGGTCGCTCGAGGAGATCTACGCGGACCCGGTGCGCTTCGAGCTGTTGCACAACCACATGGTCAAGATGCTGTCGCTGACGCGGTCGGAGATGACCGACGGCGCGCTCAGCCACATCGAGTTCACCGCGGACCGGCTCGACGGCGCGAAGCACCGCCTCCGCCAGATCGACGTGGTCGGCTTCCAGGAGGACTTCGAGCCGTTCTGCGAAAGGCTCCGCGCGCGGTTCGGTTGGGAGCTCGGCCCACCCGTCTTCATGAACCGAACCGCGCCGAGCGCAGTACCCGATTCCTTCCGCACGCGGATCGCGCGCGACAACGAGCTGGATGTAGAGCTGTTCGAGTTCGCGCGGGAGCTCGTCTCGAGCTGAGACCGGGGCCCTACAACAGAACGGGGATCTGGCCATCCGGGTAGGAGGACGGAGCGAAGTGCCACGTCTCCATGGCGTACCGCTCGCGCGTCATTCCCGGTTCGACCGCGGTCCGGTGCAACAGGAGGTGGTCGAACAACAACGCATCTCCGGCTCGAAACGCGGGGACGACGGTCGGCGCCGCTCGCGCGACCTCGTCGACGATCTCCGGCGACACCGACCAGTCGAACATCGCGCCCTCGGTTCCCGTCGGAAGGACGGTGTCGATCCGGCGTGGCACGATCTCCAACCCCGGCGAGTCCCCGTCACAATCCGAGAGCGCGAGCCAAAGGTTCAGGGTCCGGACCTCGGCGCCGAGAAACGCGCCGTCCTGGTGCCAGTTCGTGCTCGTGTCGATCGGCACCCGGCGCAGGGTGCACTTGTTGGCGGAGAGCGCGGGCCGCTCACCGAGGTGCGCGGTCACGAGCTCCGCCATCCTCGTCTCGTCGAGCAGCTCGCACAGCTCGAACAGCATGCGAGGTGAGTCGACCGTCCACACCGCGCCGCTCGCGCGCACCCAATTGCGGCGCCCGCCGACGCGGTACCTCCCCGGCTCCGGTGAGAAGGGCACGTACCACGGAGACGTGGCTTCGACCGCGGCGCCCGACGCGCTCGTCGTCGAACCCGTCCAGGGCACGGTCGACACCCCGGGCGAGGCCCTCCGCCCGTGCCGGGTTGACGAGCTCACGAACCCAGACGCAACCGTGCTGGGCCAGCCCGGCGCGCAGCAGCTCCGGGGTGAGCTCGGCGGCGGCCACCGGTCGCAGTGGAGCGCCGTCCCGGGGTGCAGCGGAGATCACCGGGGGCAGGTCGACCGGCGGGAGGTGCTCGACCGCATTGAAGGCTGCGTGTCGGACCGTCACGAGGCGCTCCTCGAGCCGAGGATCGCGTGCGTCACGGTTGGCGTCGGTCAGCAGCTGGATCGCGTCGACCGGTCGCCCTTCGTGCTCGAGGGACGCCGCCGCGGCGAGCACGGACTCCCGTTCCACCACTCCTCCGTCCGGTCCCGTCGGCATTCGCGCATCCTGCTGTCCTCGGTGGGCCCGGGCAAGGTCCCGTGACGAACCCACGAGCATGGGCGAGATGCTACCGCGGCTCCCCGACGGTCCGGCCGGCCGAGCCCGTCGGATCGAGCCCGCGCGGACCGATACAGTGCGCCGGCGCGGTTGACGAAGGGGAGCAGGTGACCGTGAAGAACGAGCCGACGCGGTTCTTCATCGTGCATCTGCAGAAGACCGCGGGAACATCGCTCCGTGATCGCTTCCGAGCGACGTTCCCCGACACCGCGATCTATCCGAATGCCAGCGACGGGCGCGACAAGCGACTCTCGGTGATCTCGGTGACCCACCTGCTCGAACGGTGGCGCGAACGCCGGGACGAGATCCGTCTCGTCGCCGGCCACTTCCCCCTCTCCACCATCGAGCTGCTCGATGCCGACTTCGTGACCTTGAGCATCCTTCGCGCTCCGGTCGACCGCACGCTCTCGTACCTGCGCCATCAGAAGAAGCTGAATCGCGACGACCGAGAACGTTCGCTCGAGGCGATCTACGACGACCCGTTCCGCTTCAACGGCCTCGTCCGCAACCACATGGTCCGGATGTTCTCCATCGGCGCCGACGAGATGGCAGCGGGAGACGGCGTGCTCACTGACCCCGGCGACTCCAGGGAACGGCTCGACCGGGCCAAGGACGCGGTCGCGGGTCTCGACGGGTTCGGGCTCCAGCCGTGCTTCGACGAGTTCTGGCACGAGTTCGCGCGGAGATACGAGCTCGAGGTGGGTGACCCGACGCGCTCGAACACGACCGAGCCGGAACCCGCGCCGGCCGCGCTGATCGAGCGGATCGAACGGGACAACGCGCTCGACCAGGAGCTCTACGAGTACGCCGAGGGTCTGTACCGGACCCGGCGACGAAGACACGGTTGAACGGCTCCGACGAGCGAGTCCGCGTCGCAGGCCAGGGTTTGAACACGAGCAGGGGTGCCTATCCTCCGCCAATGACCGGGACGATCCGTCGGGTGTGGGTTCTCGGCGCGCTCTTCGGTCTGCTCGTGGGGTGTTCAGGGCAGACCCACCCGGCTCCCCCACCCGTCGCTGCCGGCGGCCAGGTCGCGCACACGTACACCGGTGAGGGCCCGAAGGTTGTGGTCTTGGGTGACTCGCTGACGGTCCTTTCGTGGGATCAGACCTATGACGGCCCTCCGCGGTGAACCTGGGATGAGCCCGGTGGTGAGGGTCCACCGATAGAAGGGGGGCCTCCACGAATCTCGTGACTGCTTGAAGGTCCGAGATCGAGGAGGCCCCTGGTGGACGGTAGTCACGCGATCTGATTCGGCGCGCCCAACTTCTCAGTGCTCGACGTCACCGACGACGGCCATGAGCTGGTGGTCGCGGTTGAGTCGACCGCGACCGTGGTCGGCTGTTCGGGGTGTGGCACGGCGCGAAGCCGAAGGACCGCCGGTGGGTGAGCCTCCGCGACGCGCCGGCGAGTGGCCGGGCGGTGCAGCTGCGATGGTGGAAGCGGGTCTGGTCGTGTCCGGATCCGGACTGCGAGATCAGGACCTGGACCGAGACGTCCGACCTCGCAGGGGCTCGCCGGGTGCTCACCACTCGCACGTGTACGTGGGCGACCGACCGAGTCCGCGCCCTCGAGGGGACGCCGGCATCGATCGCCCGCCAGTTCGGAGTGTCGTGGTCGACGGTCTGGGCGGCGGTCGAACACGCCGGCCGGGCTCACGTCGACACGGCTGATCGGGTCGGGCCGGCCACGATGGTCGGGTTCGACGAGACGGTGATGCAACCCGCACACCGGAGGCGGCGGCGCCGGTTCGTGACCGCGGTCGTGGATGTCGCCACGGGACAGATCCTCGACGTGTTCGAAGGCCGCAACGCCGTTGACCTGCGCATCTGGCTGGCCGGACAGCCGCCCGAGTGGCGCACGCAGGTCAAGGTGGTCTCCGTCGACCCGCACGAGGGTTACCGGTCCACGCTCACCGGAAGCGGTCTCCTCGGTGACGTGACAGTTGTCGTCGACCCGTTCCACATCGTGCGGCTCACGAACCAGACCGTCACGCGCACTCGCCAACGCGTGCAACAGGAGACGTTCGAGCATCGTGGATGGAAGGGCGACCCCTCTACATCCGCACTCCTGTTGCGGTGCGTGTACGGTCGCGGCCGGTGGTGATCGTGATCACGAGGGTTACACCGGGCCGCACGACGGGGTCCAGGATGCATGGGTCGCGAAGGAGAAGGTCCGCGACGTCTATCTCACCGACGATCCCGTCCATGCCGCCGAGCTGCTCGACGATGCGATCGCCTGGTGTGTCGCGGCCGAGGCCGGACCTGAGCTCTGCCGACTAGCGAAGACGCTTCGCCGCTGGCGCCACCAGATCGTGGCGCACCATCACACCGGCGCGAGCAACGGTCCCGTCGAAGCGGCGAACCTGACCATCAAGCAGGTCAAGCGATCCGGCCGCGGGTTCCGGAACTTCGCGAACTACCGCCTCCGGATCTTGCTCGCCGCAGGCCTGGCCCACGAGGCTCAACCCGTCACGAGACTCCGAGCCCGACCCAGGTCAGTCGCGTAGGGCCCCTATGACGACCTGACTGATGACCACGCGGTCATGGCCGCCGCCTGGGAAGGGGAAGGCTACGGCGGTGGGCCGTTCTCGGTATCGCGTCGGTCGTGGCCAGCGCGCTCCTACCGAGTGTTGCGCAGACGTATGCCAAGACTCACCCCGATGTGGCAGTCCTGGCTCTCGGGACCAACGACGTGTGGAACTCGTCGCGTGACATTGGCGCCGCGCTGGTGCAGATGGCAGCGATGGTCAACGAGCTCAAGCCCGCGTGTCTCGTCGGGGTGACGATCCCGGAAACCTCGGCCACGAGCCACTGGAACGGAGTCGGTGCTCGAGTGTTGAACCAGGCGATCCGCGCCTGGGCCGACCGTGTCGTTGACTGGGCCAGGATCTCTCGAGCCCCTGGAATCACTCGTCCGGACCACGTGCACCCCACGAAGCAGGGTGCGAAACGCCGAGCGGCCGCGATCGCGGCCGCGGTTCGGAGCTGCAGGTCCCATTGACCCCTGGGCCGATTCACGGCCGCGTCAGAGCACCAAGGGGACATCGATGTACGCGGTGTCTCCACACGGGCGCGAAGAACCAGGTCTCGATCGCGTACCGCGTCTGCGTCATCTCCGGGTCCCCGCCGGTCCGGTGCAGCAGCTTGTCGTCGAACAGCAGGGCGTCACCTGGACGGAACGACGGCCGACACCATCCATCCGGTCCGGCCACGCGTGCGGCCGCGTCACCGACAATTCTAAGGATACGGACCGCGTCGTCGGTGCCTGGAGTCATGATCTCCTCGATACGTCGCGGAACCAGGTCGATGCTCGGTGCGGCCACGCCACGCTCGCTGAGTGCGAGCCAGACGTTCAGCGCCCGCACCTCGGCACCCAAGAACGAGCCGTCCTGATGCCACTCGATGCCGTTCTCTGCGGTGCCGCGGCGGATCCTCCCACTTGTCGAGCGAAAGGATCGGCGGCTGACCGAGGTACTGCGCCGCGAGGCGATCGATGCCGTGGGACGTGAAGATGTCAGCTACTTCGAAGGTTCCGCACGCGGTGAATCGCCGGTGAGCACACCTCCCTTCGTTCGCAGCCACAGCGCGAGTGCCCATCATGGACTCGTCCCGTCCCGGAAAGGGAGAGAACCAGGCATCGTGCGGAGCTCCTTCCCGCACGGTCGCGTCGAAGGACCCGAAGACGCGGTCGACGACCGACACGAGGCGTTGCACGTCACGCTCTGAGATCACGCGCGCGAACCACCAGCGATTCGATGCTCGGTGATCGCACGACGCACGACGTCCGCGTCGTGCTCGCACCATGGACCCTGGTCGTGGGCCTCGATCTGCCGTGCGGTCCGAGCGGGCCGCGCCGACGCAGCGGCCCGGGATGTTGCAACCGGTCCACGGCAACCTGGTACCGGAGCTCGAGGAGCTCTCGCTCGCGTTCGAGGTCGTGATCGAGTCGGTTTGCCTCCGTCAGGTCCCGCAACCGATCGCGGTTAGAGGTGACCGCCATGCTCTCCACAACTCCGCGAGAAGCCACGCCGCATCGAGCAGCTACCGAGCACGGTGCGTCGCGTCGCTCTCCGCTCACTGGGGGCGATCGTCGCCCCCTCAGCTCGGGCGACGGCGATGATGCTCGTTCCGAGTGGAAGACTCGTTCGACACCTAATGACTAGGAAGGTCTCGAGCGCAGTTAACAGGCGTGCACCCGCAGCGAGCAGTGGCGAGCTGACATCGAGGCCGATCGCATCCCGGGACTTGCGCAGGCGTCGCTGGATCCAAACCGGCACGACGAGCCAAGAGAAGACGTTGCTCGAAAACTCGCGTTCGAGACCGGCAGCATGTAGTTGGGCGCGCAGGATCGGGCACGTGTAGCGACGCACGTGACCGAGCGCTTCGTCTGCGGTACTCCACAGCCACTCGTGCGCTGGAACTGTGACGACAACAACTCCGTCGATGCCGGCAACTCTTCTCGCCTCCCGGAGCACGTTGACAGGATCCTCTTGGTGCTCGATGACATCGAGCAAGCGAGACCGCGGAGGCGCTGCCACTGGCGAGTGGTACAGCGGCCACGTCAGCCCGCAGGCCGGGCATTCCGTAACGTCGGCCCGTCTCCGTGACCAGTTCGTGTGCCCCTTCAACGACCAGACGCGAACCTCGGTTCCAGCGGACCTGTGCAGTGACGCCGCCTGAACCTCCGCCGAGATCGACGAGTAGGCCGCTCACCGGGTCCGTGCGATCCAAAGCGGCTGAAACTAGCGCCGCCTTACTGCGGTACCACCAGTGAATCTGATCGGTTCGCGCCAGGGCACCAGCGTTGACGCCACCGAAGATTCCAGGCTCTGATCGGGCTCCCTCACCCACCTCCCACTCCATTTCTCACGTTGCGACGTCGCCGTGAGAAGAGCGCCGTCGGCGCCACGACCCCGAGTGCGACGGCCACCCCGCTCGCGCCGAGCACGCCAGAGCCCAAGCCGGCGGAGCGATGGTCAGCTGCCACCGCAACGGAAGGGTTCTCCGTCACACGCCGGGAAGGTACGCGAAAATCGCCTTCGCCGATCGGTCCGACCTCATCCAGGACTTCCGGATGACGGCGATACCAATCCAATGTTCGACGTAGACCCTCTTCGAGGCCGACGCGAGCACGCCACCCTGTGAGGGAAGCCAGCTTTGACGAATCGACGAACTGCCTGTCGATCTCACCGGGAGGTGTACCGGTACCGAGTATCGCTGGCTCGGCGGGACGCCCGCGAGGTGGCAGATGAGCCGGACGACCTCCGCGACGGGCGTCGGCGAACCGCTCCCGGCGTTAAACGCTTCTCCGCGAGCGCCTTCGCCGTCCAACGCCTCGGCGATCGCCAGATATGCAGCGACTGCGTCCTCGACGTAGAGGAAATCGCGTTCAGGCGATCCGTCAGACCGGATCACGGGTCGCCGACCGGCGAGGGCCGCGCCGATGGATTCGGGAATCAGACGGGATCGGTTGCCATCGCCCCCCCCGTAGAGATTGGCGAATCGGGTCGTGGCGACGGGAAGGCCGAACGAGTGGAAATAGGAGCGTGCGACCAAGTCCGTTGCCGCCTTACTCACGTCGTACGGATATCGAGCCAGTACGGCGAACTCCTCCCGGTATGGCAGTTGAGCCTGTTGCCCATAGGCCTTATCGATGCGGCGACGACCACTCGATCGACCGGTTGTCTCCGACACGCCTCCATCACCATCCAGGTTCCACGCACGTTCGTCTCCCACGTGTATAGGGGAGACCGAGTCGCTGTCCCAACGATGGTCTCCGCGGCGAGGTGAAAGACGCTGTCGACGTCGTACCGACCAGGGTGCGATTCAGGAGCTCGAGATCCGTGATGCCGCCCGTGACGACCGTGACGAATCGCTCAAGGCCTTCGACGACGAGCGGAGATCGAGGGACACGTCGTGTCGCAGGACGACTACGCCCGAACCTCTGGTCAGGAAGAGCGCACGAGCCAGGTTCCGAGCAGACCGTAGGCCCCTGTCACAAGACGGATTGCATCAGGCCCAAAGCTTCCACGGCGGACGTCCACTCGACCAACAGTCGTTGAGCGCCACAGCGTCCTTGTATGTGTCCATGCACCTCCAGAAGCCGGTATGTCGATAGGCGCGAAGCTGCCCATCGAGCGACAAGCGCTCGAGCGGTTCGCGTCGAGGATTGAGTCCTCCCGCAAATACTCGAGCGCTCGTCATTCGAAGCAGAAGAACCCGCCGTTGACCCAGCGCTCGGCGCGCGGCTTCTCAATGAAGGCCGTCACACGTCCGTCGGTGTCGAGCTCGACGATCCCGAACTGCAACTCGGGTCGGACTACGGAAAGCGTCGCGAGTGCGCCGTGACCCTGATGGAACTCCACCAGCCGTCGCAGGTCGATGTCTGCAAGGCCGTCGGCATAAGTGGCCTGGAACGGCCGGCCGGCCAAGCGGTCCTCAAGCTTCTTGAGCCGGCCGCCTGTCGGCGTGTCGAGCCCGGTGTCCACACACTCAACGCCAACGCCCTCGGGCCAGTTGCGCGAACTCACGAAGCGCTCGATCTGCCGGCCCTCATAGCCGGTGGCGAGGAGGAAGCGGCGCACACCCTGAACCGCGTAAATCCGGATGACGTGCCAGAGAATCGGCTCGCTTCCGATGTCGACGAGCGGTTTCGGTATCGATTGCGTGTGTTCTTGCAACCGCGTCCCTCGCCCACCGCACAGGATCACGACGTCGTTAATGCCGGACACCTGGTGCACCCTACAGACACCTGTGGTGAGCACCAAAAGGGGTTCTCGGCTGTCGCTCGGCCGCGGCGACGGGCTGGCGGTCCGTGTTGCCCCGGTGTCAGGCTGGCCGGAATGAGCGATACATGGATGTCCGTCGTGGTTCCCGCCTACAACGAAGAACGAGCGATTCTCGGAACGGTCTCAGCTCTTCGGCGTTGGCTCGAGAAAGCTCAACGCCCGTACGAAGTGATCGTGGTCGACAATGCGAGCGAAGACTCGACCGTTACAAGGCTCCAACCCCTCGTGGACGCCGGCGGAGTTCGCGTGCTCACGAATGATGTGAACCGCGGAAAGGGCTACTCGGTGAGGCGCGGGATGATGGAGGCGACTGGAGAGCTTCGTCTGCTGTGTGACGCCGACTGTGCAGCGTCACTCACATCGCTCGAGCTGATGGTCGACGGCGCCCGCCGCTACGATGTCGTCGTTGGGTCACGGATTGCGCCCGGCGCAGCAGTTGACCGGCAGCAACCTCTGCGCCGCCGGCTCGTTGGCTGGCCGTTCATCGCCTTGACCCGTCTGCTGATGCATGAGCCCACCCGAGACGTCTATTGCGGATTCAAGTTGTTTCGCGGTGATGCAGCTTCAGCCGTCTTCAGCCACGTGCAACTGGAGGGATGGACCTTCGACGCAGAGGCGTTGGCGATCGCGCGAAGGCTTGGTTTTCGCGTCAAGGAAGTCGGCATCGCCTGGACTGACCGAGACGATTCTCGTCTGTCCATCACGCACGCGTGATCGTTCCGGTGGTCCGTGAGCTCCTGAAAGCCCGACGAAGGGTGCGGAAGATTCCGCGCTCGGCTTCGGCGGGTTCGGTTCCCGCGGTCTAGGACCGCAGCGAATGCTGGCTGGGTGGCTGGCTGGAATCTCTACGGCCATGTCGCACGGAGCCACGCACCGTTGGTTCGACCGCATGAAGAACCCGCGGCTGCCGAAGCTCGCTTCGACGATCGCGAGGATGCGGCGCCGGAGCTCGAGGAACGACTGCACGTCGAAGTACACCGGCGCCACGAACCACAGCATCGGCCCGCTCGCATTAGGTCTCGTGTGGATCGGCTCTGGCATCGCGACTCTCCAGGACGGCGCGGACGATGCCGCGCCCGTGGACCGTAGCAAGCACCGGTAGGGTCCGTGCCTCAGCCGCTCTCTTCATGCGGTCGGACGGAGTCGTCTTGCCAGACGCGGGGATCAGCTCGACGCGCTCGAGGCTCCTTCAGTCCAACCTCGGCCCGATCGCGCTCATCTTGGTGTGCGCCGTGGTCATGTTGTGGCCCGGCATCAGCAGCGGCGGTTACCTGTCCGGTTCCGACGTCCTGCAGGGCGCCTCGGTCCTCAAGGTCGATGGGCGTCACTCGGTCCCGAAGAACGGGTTCCTCGGAGACGTGGCATCGGATGTTGTCCCGTGGACCGCGCTCGACCGCGCCGCGATCCGCGACGGTGAGCTGCCACTGTGGAACCCGAACAACGGCGGCGGCGAACCACTGCTGGCCAACTACCAGTCGGCGTTCTTCTCGCCGTTCAACGTCCCGGTCTACGTCCTCCCGTGGCGGTTCGGGCTCGTCGTTTCCACGCTCGCGAAGCTCCTCGCTGCCGGTCTCGGCACCTTCGTCTTCCTTCGCCAGCTCCGAAGGTCGCGGCTGGCTGCAACCACCGCGGCGATCGCCTTCATGGGATCTGGCTACCAGGTTCTGTGGTTGCAGTGGCCGGTCGCGTCGCCGTCGGCGCTGGTCCCGTGGGTGCTGGTCGGTGTGGAGGCGGTGATCACCGCACGTCGGCGTGCGAACCTGGTGCTGGCGAGCGTCGGGTTGAGCCTTGCGGTCACCTGTGTGCTGCTGGCCGGGCACCCGGAGACCGCGCTCTTCGCGCTCCTCATCGCGGGCGGTTACGCAGTCGTCCGTCTCGGTCAGCGACGCGGTCGCGGCATCCGAGCGCTCGTCGATCGTGGCGCTGCGCTCGCCGCTGCGAGCGTCCTTGCACTCGGTATCGCCGCGGTCCAGGTGCTTCCCTTTGCGGAGTACCTCGGCCAAAGCACGGCGGCGAGCTTCCGCAACGGCAAGAAGACCAGCTTCCTCGAACCCTCGCTGGCCGGGCTTCACCTTCTCCCGCGGCTCGTGGGCAGCCCGTTCGACCCATACCAGGGCAGGCTCCTCGATCAGAACAACGTCCAGCTCCCCTACAACCTCATCGCGAGTCCCTACATCGGAGCGTTCGTTCTGGCTCTGGCCGGGGTGGGTGTGCTCTCGCTTCGGCGCCGTCAACGCCAGGACCAGTACTTCGCGGTCCTCGCGGCTGCTTGGCTGCTCTACGCCTACAACGTCGCCGGACTCGGCAACCTGATCTCCGAGCTGCCGGGGCTCTCGGTCGCGCATCCCAATCGCAGCCAGGTGATCTGGCTGTTCGCGGGTCGCGGTGCTCGCCTCGTTCGGCCTCGACCAGCTGGTGGCCGCCAGGAAGGCCCATGATGATCGCGGGCGCCTAGCCGCCTTCATGGGAGTCGCAGTTGGTCTGGCTGCGCTGGGTGTCCTGCTCGGCTTCGAGCTCGTCGATCATGACGTCGGCCGTGCGGGGGCGATCGCTACGGACGCCGCCCGACACGAGGTGGCCTGGATCAGCGGGACCTCGGCGCTCGGCGTCGCGGCCATCGTCGGGGTCAGGCGGCTGTCCTCCCGCTCTCTGCGCCGGGTCGCCGCGACGATGCTTCCGCTCGTGGTCTTCGCCCAGGGCGGGATGCACCTTCGGGACTTCAACTCCACGATCGACGAGCGCTACTTCTATCCGAGGACCGAAGCCCTGCAGCGGCTCACCGCCACCACCCGCGGCCAGATCGTCCTCGGTGCCGATGCAAGCGCTATTCCGCCGGAGGCGAACACCTGGTACGGCATCGCGGTGCCGGCTCAGTACGACGCCGTCGGCGTACGCGGCTACGAGCGACTCGCACGACGACTGCTCCGCTACCCCAGGTACGTCATCGCCGGAGAAGAGATCGGCGGGCTCGTCGGCGCGCCCTACCCGGTCAGCGCCGCGGCACTCCGCACACTCGGCATCCGATTCGTCACGAGCAACTCCGACTACCCCTGGGCGACACCGATCTCGAGCACCATCACATCCGGAGCCGCGCCGACATGGAGGCGCCTTCCATCAGGCGGCTCTGCCGAATGGCAGATGAAGGGTCCGAGCCGCAGCAGCCAGGCGATCACCGTACGAACTCGAGGTGCTTCCGGAACCTGCACGCTCAGCATGCGACCCGCGGGCGACGTGACCAAGGCGTTCGCCGCTCACGCGCCGTGCGGAGACGGAATCACATCCTTCGCTGCGCCCGTCCCCGGCAGTACCGGCGCACCCTGGACGCTCGCGATCGATGGGCCGCCCGGCATCGAGATCGGCGTCGACCGCGCCGGCACACCCCAGGCCACTCTCTACGCGACCTCCGTCGTCGGCTTGCAGGCGCTCTGGCGACAGCAAGGGGTACGTCTGTTTGCCGTTCCCGGAGCTCCCCCGAGGTACTACACACCACCGCGAGTCGAAGTCACTTCCCACTCCGTCGCCGCCAAGCGCATCGCGTCGCCGAGCTTCGATGCGAGGGACACCGTGATCATCACGGGCAACGAGCGCGACGTCGCCCCGTCTCACAGCAGCGGTGGGACGGTGCGAGTCCTCCATCGCTCCTCCGAAGCGGTCCGGTTGCGAGTCGTACGGGCCGACGCAGGCATCCTCGTCGCCCTCCAAAGCAAGTTCCCGGGCTGGGTCGCACGAGTCAACGGCAAGCAGGTGCCGATCCTCGAGGCGAACTCGGCGTTCCAGGGCATCCCGGTACCCGCCGGTTCCAGCATCGTCGAGCTCGTCTACAAACCTGAGAGCGTCCGCATCGGAAAGTACCTGAGCGTTGGTGCGCTTACTATCGCTCTTGTCTGTGCCGCCGCGGCCACAGGGGTGCTCCTCCGTCGTCGCCGGCGGTAATGCTGGTGGGCAGGTCGCTCCCTGTACGGCTACAGCGAAAACCGCGTGTCACGAGCTCGTCGGGCAGCTCCTGGCCGCCTGCGCGAGGATCGCGAGATCGCTGCTCAACCGCTGCGAGCTCAAGGCCTGTTGAGCTGCCGCGTTCGCCGCAGCGGTAGTGGCGGTCTTGAGTGCCGCCGTCGAGCGGTCCGCGTAGGCGACCAGAAACGCGATCTCTGGGTTGCCGACGGCGTTCGCGTTCGAGAGCAGCGCCTGGTACGCAGCGCTGATGGTGGAGTCCTGCTCCAACAGGTTGGCGCGCGTCGTGGTCCACGCCCCCTTGCTCCTAGCGAGGTACGACGCCTTCCCGATGGCGGTGTACCACTTCGCCAGCGTGGGGCACGCCGCCGACTTCTGGGTCCCGAACCAATCCACCGTGGGTACCGTCGTGGTCGTCGCGCCTGCGGAGGTGTCGGTCTTGTCGTTCTGCACGCGGATGTGCTCAGCCAGGCCGCCGGCGGCGACGCCGACGATGAAGGCGACGACGACTGCCGCGATGATTCGCCAGTTCAGATCCATCACATCCCCCAGGACTCGTTCAGGTCGTTGCAGGTCTTAGCAGTCCGCGGCAGCCGGGTGAAGTCGCCCCCTCCGTTGTCCGGCCGTCGGTGCCCGAGAAGGGGGACGCAGGAAGGCCCCGGCCGAGCAGGTGGCGGAGGTCAGATTCGGCCGTCGGCGACGGCCTCGGTGATCCAGGGGATGACCTCGTCGAGCATCGCATCGAGGGTCGTGGTCGCCTCGAACCCGAGGACGTCGCGTGCCTTCTCGGTCGCGGGCACTCGGCGTTGCACGTCGTGCTCGAACGGCTCGTCGTTCACGAAGCGGAACGGCACGTCCGTACCCCGGATCTTGCGCCAGATGAGCTCGGCGAGCTCCAGGACCGTCGTCGACTGCGACGTCGAGAGATTGAAGTCGTCGTTGCGGGCCGCCGGGTGCTCGAGGGCCGTGACGATGCCCCGAGCCAGGTCGCCTCCGTACGTGTAATGGCGAATCTGGGTGCCGTCCCCGAGGAGGTGGAGCGGATCCTGGCCTTTCAACACCTTCTGCACCAGGTCCGGCACCACGTGGCTCATGGCCAGCTTGACGTTCCCGCTGAGGACCTCGGTCTCACCGAGTGCTCGGGCCTCGCCCACGCCGACGCAATTGAACGGCCGCACGATCGTGTACGGGAGCCCGTACTGGTCCCAGGCGGCCCGGGCGAAGTACTCGACCGCCAGCTTCTGGAACCCGTACGAGGACAGTGGCGGTGGGATCTCGCGCTCTTGCCCCTCGCGCGACGGCCAGACGTCCGTCGACTCGAAGACCATCGAGGAGCTGAGGTAGGTCACCTTCTCGAGGCGCCCCTCGCGGCTGGCCCGGATCGCCGCATCGCACGAGGAAGCGATGATCCGCTCGTTGGTGGCCAACAGATCGTACGCATAGGTGTGGAAGTACGAGATCCCGCCGATCAACGCTGCGCCCGCCACGAAGTGGTCGCAATCGGCGAGCAGCTCGCTCATGAGGTCGACGTCGCGCGCGTCGCCTTCGACCAGGCGGTAGTTGGGGTCACGGTCATAGGAGTGCGAGACCCGGCCGTACTTCGAGTGGTTGTCGATGCCGATCACGCGGTATCCCCGCGCCAGCAGCTCCTGCACGACGTAACCGCCGATGAAACCGGACGATCCACTGACCAGAACCTGCATCAAGTCATCCTCGGGCCGAAGGCGTAGCGGTACCAGTGCACGTACCGCGGGATCCATTCACGAACCTTGAAGTTCGAGTGACCGGTGACTCGGTCGAGCCAGATGGTGGGGATCTCGGCGACCGGGAGGCGTCGCCGCCGGGCCTTGGCGACCATCTCGATCCCGAGCTCGAAGCCGGCATCGGATTCGATCCCGACCCGTTCGACGAACCGGCGGTCGTAGGCCTTGAACGAGTTCGTGGCGTCGTGCGTGCCGACCCGGCCGAGCCAGTACAGCGATACGCCCGCCATCCGCGAGAGGGCGGACTTGAACGAGGGGGGGCCGACCTGTCGCCCACCCTGCATGTACCGTGACGCCACCGCGACGACGACGCCACGCTCGACCAGACGGGCGAGCTGGTCGATCTGAAGTGGATCGTCGCTGCCGTCGGCCATGGTCACGACCACCACGTCCGCGGTCGCGTGATCCATTCCGAAGCGCAGGGCCCGAGCCGGGCCTCTTCCGTAGGTGTTGAGCGTCGGGACGAGACGCGGCTCGGCCCGCGCGTACTTCTCCAGGTAGGGCCGGGTCGTGTCCTCCGGCGTGTCGAAGATCGCCAAGACCTCGCACGGCAAGGTGACCCCCTCGAAGAGCCGGTCCAGCACGGGCACGATGCCGTCCGCCTCGTTGTGCACTGGGATGACGACCGAGAGCCTCGGGGTCACACGCGGACGCCCTGCCCGAGCAGGTTCCAGATGTCGACGACGGGTACCTGGTAGTCGAGCTCGGCGTAGCGCTGGTGCGGTGCCGCGATGATCAGGATGTCCGACTCGGCAAGGACGTAGTCGAGCGGCCAGAGCTCGTGGTCGTGCTGCACGTAGGGATCGGTGCAGAACACCCGCGCCGCCTTGAACTTCAACAGGCGCTTGAGCTTGTAGCTCAGGCTCGACCGGATGTCGTCGGACTCGGCCTTGAACGCCATGCCGAGGATCCCGACCGTCATGGCGGAGAGGTCGTGCTGCTGCTCGAGCCGCGCGACCAGGTAGAGGGGCAGACCCTCGTTGATCGTCATGCTCGCGTGGCCGAGCGTGAAGTTGTTGTTGTTGAAGGCGGCGATCTGCATCGTGTCTTTGAGCAGGCACGGGCCCGCGGCGAGGCCCGGGCCCGGCATGTCGGCGGCGCGCGGGTAGTCCTGCATCACCGCGGCACGGATCCGCTCGAAGTCCAGTCCGAAGTCGTTGGCGATCATGTACAGCTGGTTCGCGGCCGCGAACTTGATGTACCGCCAGGTGTTGGTGAAGAGCTTGGCGAGCTCCGCCTCCTCCACCTCGAGGCGGACGATCGTGTCGGTCAGATGTCCGAAGAGCTCGGCCGCTCGCTTCGCGCCCAGATCGTTGCGACAGGACACGATCTGGGGCAGCTCCCGGAGCTCGGTGAGCGCCTTGCCCTCCGCGATCCGCTCGGGGCAGAACGACACGTCGATGGCCCGGCCGTGTCGCTCGAGGAGACGCTCGACCATGACGGTGACGCCGGGATAGATCGTGCTGCGCAGGATCAGGTGCTGACCGTCGCGAAGGTGGCCGAGCAGGCCCTCGATCGCTTGGAGCACGCACTTCGGATCGGGGTTGAAGTGCTCGTCGACCGGTGTGCCGACCACGACGACGACGTTCTCCGCCTCGCTCACCGCAGCCGGGTCGGTGATGGCCACGAGGCGTCCCTGGCCCACCAGGCGCTCGAGCGCCTCGTCGGCGCCCGCTTCGCGGAACGGCATCTTGCCCGCGCCGACCTTGTCGACGGCCTGATGATCGCGGTCGTAGAGCACCACGGTCAGACCCGCGTCGGCGAACGCGATGCCCAGAGGAAGCCCGACGCGCCCACAGCCCCCCACGATCGCTACGTCCCTCGCGAAGTGCATCGATGGTTCCTCCGTCGCCCCGCGGTCCGCATCGGAGACCGAGTTCCCCCCATGGTACGAGCGAGACAAATGCCCGTCAAAGGCCCACGGTCTCGAAGATTTAGGCGTGGCGATCGATGGGACGCGCCGGGACACCGACGACCGTTGCGCCCGCGGGGACGTCGTTCACGACGACGGCGTTGGCCCCGATGGCCGCGTTGGCACCGATGGTGACGGGACCGATGATCTTCGAACCGGTCCCGATGTTGACGCGGGAGCCGATCGTGGGGCCCTGCATGTTCCCCGCGATGAGACCGATAGTGACGAAGGGGGCGATCGTGGTCCCGCGCTCGATCTCGACCAGACCGTCGATGACCACCTGTCCGTGGGGGAGGTAGACGCCGGGACGCATCACCACGGGATCGCCGATGCACACCTGCCCGGTGATGATGGCGAGGCGGTGGGCGACGATCGGTAGGAGCGGGAGACGCAGCGCCTGGCTGCGCGCCTTCACGCGGTAGAGCGCCTGCGCGAGGAACGCATCGGTGACCCACGCGAGGCGGATCGCTTGCATCAACCCGTCAAGGCGTGACCGGAACTCGAACCGTTCGCCGCGGTTGGCTGCGGCGACGCGGCGTCGGCGAGGATCGCTTCCAGGACGCCCGGGTGCTTGCTTCCGATCTCGCGGCGCCAGCCGTTCCGAAATTGCTCGGCCGCGCGCCGAGGCGCCCTCGTCGCTCACCCTTGAACGTTACAGTTTCAGGCTCTCGCCGGAGCGGCGAGCGATGGCTTGCGGGACGGGAGCCGACCTCACGAGACTGTTGCAAGCATGAACAATCACTGGGCCTTTCTCCCGATGCGGGAGTCGAACGACCTTCGCGGCGATCCGGCGGAGCTTCGCGCCCGGCTGGCTGAAGACGGGTACCTGTACTTCTCGCAGCTGCTGGACCCCGGCCGGATCCGCTCGCTCCGCAAGCAGATGCTCCAGGTGCTGGCCGATCACGGGTGGGTGCGACGCGGCGGCTACTTCATGGCCGGCTACTGCGTGACCGCGCCGCGGCGCGAGGGTGAGGAGGAGTATCTCGCCGCCTACGACGACGTGCAGAAGCTGGAGGCGTTCCACACGCTCGCCCACGACGCGGCGCTCACGGAGACGATGCGCGAGGTCCTGGGCGACAGTGCCTTCGCGCATCCGCTGAAGATCGCCCGCCTGAGCTTCCCTGATCACTTCGAGGCGTCCACCCCGCCGCATCAGGACTACCCCAACAACCAGGGCACCGAACGGCTGACCGCGGCGTGGATACCCCTCGGCGAGATCCCTGCCGAGCTCGGTGGCCTCGCGATCCTGCGCGGCTCGCACAAGTGGGGCGTGCTCCCGCTCGACGTCCATCTCGGTGCCGGCCAGCGCCAGGCGGTGCTCCCTCAGGAGATGCTCGAGCAGTGCCGATGGGTGACCACCGAGTTCTCGATGGGCGACGTGCTGCTGTTCGGGTCGCAGACGGTCCACGCGTCGCTGCACAACGCGTCGGAGTTCTTCATGCGGCTCTCGGTCGACTTCAGGTTCCAGCTCGAGGGCGAGGCGCTCACGCCCCTCGTGCTCGAGCCACACTTCCAGCGACTGAGCTGGGAGGACATCTACGCGGGCTGGCGGTCGACGAAGCACCAGTACTACTGGAAGTCGCTCGACTACGAAGTCGTCCCGTTCGAGGACCTCGGCGTCGAGGGACGCGTCGTCCCCGAGCTTTCGACGGAGGAGATCCGGCAATTCGTCGAGTACGAGCGCCGCCGCGACGCGAGGACCGAGCGACGCATGGCCGCTCTGGCCGACGCACTCGACGCGGACCCGGACCAGGGATCCTCTGCTTAAGTGCTCGCGCGTTCAGGACTGCGACAGGTCGGTCCGGAGAAGTGCTCGAGCTTGGCGAGTCGGGTGCGAGATCAGCTTCCCTTGCGTGAGCGTCGCGCCGTGTATGCGGCTGGCCTCGCCACGCGGAACGTCGTTACTTCGACCCGCTCAGCTGTGCGAACTTGGACGCGCCGCTCATACGAAGCCGGTCGCGGCACTAGTTACTCACCCTGACGGTGATCAGTGAGCTGCGCGTCGAGTTCCCTGCGGTGTCGTACGCGACGCTGCTGAGCGTGTAGGTGCCATTGGCAACGCTCGTCGTGGTCCATGACGCAAGCCAGCCATACTGCGTGAGCGTCCCCGTGCCGACGAGCGCGTCGTTGAGTGCACCACCCGAAACGCGGAACTCGACCTTCGCGACCTTGACGTTGTCCGACGCGCTCGCATCAAGGACCGCGTTGCCTGCGACGCTCGCGCCTGCCGCCGGAACGAGGACGCGCTGTCGTCGGCGCCGTGTTGTCGACCGTCACCGAAACCGGCGAACTGCGCGTCAAGTTCCCTGCCGTGTCGTACGCGACGTTGCTGAGGGTGTAGGTGCCGTTGGCAACGCTCGTCGTGTTCCACGACGAGAGCCAGCCGTACGCCGTGAGCGTCCCCGTGCCGACGAGCGCGTCGTTGAGTGCGCCGCCCGAAACGCGGAACTCGACCTTCGCGACGTTGACGTCGTCCGACGCACTCGCGTCGAGGACCGCGTTGCCTCGAAGGAACGCACCTGCCGCCGGGACGAGGATTCTCGTCGTCGGCGGCGTGTTGTCGACTGTCAGTGAGACTGGTGTGCTCCGTCCAGACCGCCCTGCACCGTCGAACGCGACGCTGCTGAGCGTGTACGTGCCGTTGCCAACGCTCGTCGTGTTCCACGACGAGAGCCAGCCGTACGCCGTGAGCGTCCCCGTGCCGACGGGCGTGTCATTGAGTGCGCCGCCCGAAACGCGGAACTCGACACGCGTCGTACTCGGAGAAGCGTTCGCATCGAGCACGGCAGCACCCCGCACTGCCGCGCCCGGCACGGGGACCAAGACCGCCGTCTTCGGAACGACCAGGAGCGAGACTGCGGCAGAGGGTGCGCCGGTGTTCACGCTGTCGTCCGTCGTGCGCGCCGCGATCGAGTAGGTCCCGGTGCGCGGCGTGAACGAGTACGACCAGTTGTCGCGCCCGGCCGCCGGATGCCACGAAGTGCCGCCATCCGTCGTCACCTCGACACCGGCAACTCGCCCACCGCCGGCGTCCTGAGCAGTGCCCGACACGGTCAATTGTCCTTCTGGGACGGTCGCGCCGTCAGTGGGCGATGTGATCGTCGCAGAAGGTGGCGTGGCGTCTGTGGACGGGGCCGCCGGAGTCAATCCCGGCTGGAGCGACTGCGGCTGCACGCCCATGTCGGCAAGGAGATTGACGGTCGCCTGCTTCATTGAGGGGTCGGGCGTAGAACCGAAGTCGTGGACGCCGTCGAGGCCCCACGACCATTGAATCGTGCCGGCGCTGAAGACGAGGGCGTCGCCGCGGCGGTACAACGTGAGCGAGTGCGTCGCGATCCCCGGTTTGTAGGTCGAGCCGTAGTCGACGAGGCGCTCGGGCACGGAGACGGTCGTCGACGACAGGTCGATCTCCCCGGCTGGCCGCGCGCCGTTGTCGAGGTCCTCGTCCCACTCGTAGCCGAGCGTGTTGGGCGCGAGCGTTGCAGTCGAACCGACCGGTGTGCTCGCGACGCTTGCATTACGCCAGAAGCGAAGACGTGCGTTCTCGCCGGGGACCTGGATCGCCGTCGTCTCGTCGTCGACCGTGGACATCGTGCCGGAAAGCGCGTTTTCCGGCCGGTCGCCGTCTGCTGGTGGGCTGAAACGCGGATCTCGCCAGGTGCCCGTCCAGGTCGGCGACGGGTCGATCTTCGCGTTCGCGTGGGTCTCCTTGTAACAGACGAGGGTGCGGTGCGAAGTGTTCGTCCCGTCGATGCTGCTCTCCCAGCGCGTCTTCCAGAACATTTCGTTGCCACTGAAGAATGCAAGGTTGACACCCGCATCGCGCGCCGCTTCGACGGTGCGGCGCTGACCATCGGACCAGTACTCGTCGTGGCCGACCGACAAGAAGGTGCTGTGCTGTTCCAACAGGCTCGCCGGTGCCTGGTCGACATCGACGCCTCCGATGTACGACACGTCATACCCGTTGGCTTCGAGCCACCGCACCATCGGGTATTCCTCGCTGAAGAAGTACGTCCGCGCGCCGATGCGGCGAGTGGCGAATGGTCGGTTGTAGCTCACCTTGTAGGCGCGGTTCGGGTTGGTACCGGGCCCACCGGAATAGAGGCTCGATCCCCCTCCGTATGGGTTGTACGCCTGCCACGTCTCATCCGACGTCTGGAAGAGCAAATCCGAGTGGCTGGCGTCGTCCCGCACAACGAAGGGGACGTGGCTCGCGCCGCCTGTGTCTTCACGAACGAGCTTGGCGACATAGAACCCGGAAACCGCGGTCGACGGTACGCTCCACGACGCCGACTCGGCCCAGTTGCCACAGTCGAGAAGGCCACTCGAACTGTCGCTCAGACAGGACGGCTGTATCTGTGGGAGCGGCACGGAAGGCAGCACGGTCGTGATGTAACGCGCCCCGTCGCCGCCGTAGTAGCCGATCCGGTAAATGTCCATGTGATACGCGCTGGCGTCCGTCTTGATCTTGAAGTGAACGGTGTCACCGTGATTCATGCTGTACTGGGTCGAGAACCCCTGGATCGACGGGTCCCCAGTCGTACCGACGTCCCAGTCGCTCGCCGGCGAGCCCGCCAGGCAATTCTCGGCGACGATGGCGTTCCCAGGACTGTCGCAAGGCGCAAGCAGAGCCGCGCCTGATCGGGGCGACGGGAGGGCGGCGGCCACCAAGACCAACACGACCGATGCGCAGAGCCCCGCTCTGCTCATGCGTACACCACCACCGGCCACACGCCTCGGCATTCGACCCTCCGTCATTTCTTGAGGATCTCAGCGAAGACGCTCACGAGCAAACCTGCATTCGGCTGCCAGGACTCGTCGGCTCGACGGTGAGACGCAGGTTGGCAAGTCTGATCGTGAGCACGGTGCCATTCACCGGGTCGAGGCGCCGGATGGTGCGTGTGCCCGTCGACGTGTCGACGAGGTTGATGGGCCCACGGAAGCCGATTTCGCGCGCCGGGCGCTGGACGCAGCTCGACCGGCGATGTACGCACTTCACAGACGAGCCGCTTCGGAAGCGGTCGCGACGACTGTTCGACTCCGAGGATCGACCTGACGGCCGCCTTGTCGGCCGCATCGAGCGTCGGCGCCTCTCCGAGCTTGCCGGCTCGTCGGGCATCCAGCAGGAACCCAACCGTCATCGTCGGCGCGCCGAGCAACGGGTCGGGGAACGGGCGTTCCGAGCGCGGTACGGCCTCTGCCGCGGGCGAGAACGCGACGCCGAGGAAAAGACGCTTCTGGTGCGCGTAGTACGCGGCCGGGAACTCCGATCCATTGAAGTGTGCGATGTTCCACGGGACGGGGACGAGCAGCAGTGCGACCAGGAACGGGGCGACCGCACGCCATTGCCCGACGAGTGCCTCGAACGCGACCCCAAGTGCAGGAAGCGTGAGCGCGGTCGCGAGGCCCAGGTAGTGGCTCTGGTGGACCTGGCCGATGCCCAACCACCATCGCTGCACGCTGACGGTCGCGAAGAGCAGCGGACCGCCGAGCAGCAGCGCCAGCGGCGCGGCGAAGCGCCGTCGGCAGTCGCGCAGACTGGTCGAGCGCACGATGAGCGCGACGCCGGCCAGGAACACGAGGCCAAGGATGATCGCAAGCGGGTCGAAGTGCCCGAGCGCCGAGAACACGGCCGACTCCCCGGTCACGACCCATCTGATGACGACGCTCGTCGGCGGGCGCCCCGGATAGCTCTTCGCGATCTCGGCGTGCTCGAATCCGTACCAGACACCGAACACCGCGACGAGGGGAACCGTGTGGAACAGCGATGCTCGCCAACCCCGACGAAGAAGCGTCGCGACCCCGACGACCGCGACCATGATCGGTGCGACCGCCGAGCTCATCAATCCGACCGCGCCACAACCGAGACCCAGCCAGTCGCGGCGGGTGATGTCGCCGTCGTGGTCGGCGAGGACCACATGGGCGAACCCGAGGACTAGGGACGCGACCATGCTGACCTGGACACCGAGCACGATGTTCTGGTGTCCGGGCCCGAAGAGGACGAACACGGCCGCCACGATCGCCGCGAGCCACGGCCGGACACCGGCGCGTCGCATGACGAGCCAGATGAGCATGACGAGCGTGAGGTGGAGCACCAGCGTCGCCAATTGGTACGGCTTGTAACTCCCCACGCCAAACACCGCGTACAGCCCGCGGAACACGATGATCGGCAGCGTCGACCAGTGCCCGTTCTGCGGGCGAAAGAGTCCGCCGAGGTTGGTGACGCTTCGGCCGGCGAGCAAGCCCCATTCGTCCGAGTAGAACCAGTAGCGCGTGCCGAGGCTGAACAACACCAACGGCACGGCAACGACCATGTAGAGAACCAGCGCCGCGAGCGCGACCTGAGCGTGTCGGCGGCCTCGATACTCGGGCAGAGCCGGCGCGGCGCCCACGCGATCTTCACCGCTGTCGCGCTCAGCCGTCTTCGGTCCTACCAGCTCCCGTACGTGCTCGACGCTCCGATCCGTATCGGGAGTCATCCGCCCCTCGCGCCGTAGAACGAGCCGTCCCATGGTTCGGGACAAGCGTCAACATAGCCGCGTCACCCCGCAATTGCACCCGAGGCGACGGGCCGCGTAGTCATATGGAACTTGTTCGCCTGTTGACTTCTCTGGGGCCGCCACGGAAAACTGCGACAATTGGGGTGTCGCAGGCGTCGACGGTTGCGGGGGACAAGATGAGGGGTAGGCGGGTGGAGGCGCGTCGGCGGCGGTCCGGAGCGATACGCCGCCGTTTGGGCATCGTCGTCCTGGTCGCGTTGTTGGCGACCGCAGCGGTGGCAAATGTTCCCATTCCAGCGCCCCCGGCCGGGGCCGCGCCGTCGTTCTCGTTCACGACATCGCCCGCGATGACACCGGCCTTCGACGCGGCCGTTCCCGACTACGCAGTCCGCTGTGCAGGTTCGTCGACGACGCGGGTGTCGACCGACGGGAGCGGTTTCGTGACTGTTGCGGGTACGACGTTCAGTGGGCCTGTGGCGGTGGACCTCCCACTCACCCCCGGCCAGGCGTTCACGATCGCCTCCGGCGGCTCCGTGTACCACGTCCGCTGCCTGCCGAGTGACTTCCCGGCGTACAGCGCGACCGTGACGGGGACACCCCAGCTGTCGGCGTACACGGTCACCATGGGGCACTACGCCGTGATCTTCGACGCGCACGGTGTGCCCGTCTGGTGGTATGTCGACCGGAACCCCCAATCGCCGTTCGACGCGAAATTCCTCGACGCGCAAACGATCGCGTTCGCCGACAGCGATGTGCAGTACCAGCTCATTGGTCTCGACGGCTCGCCGAAGGCAACCGTCGGTGGGCCGAGCGTCCCCCTCGACTTCCATGATCTGCAACGGCTGCCCAATGGGGACTACCTCGGAATCCAGTACGCCACACGCAACTGTCCCGCGGATCCGTCCCAATGCGTCGACCTCTCGTCCTGGGGTCAGTCGGCGCAGGCGACGATCACTGACGGCGTGATCGTCGAGCTGAACCCGTCGAACCAGGTTGTTTGGAGCTGGAGCGTTGCCGATCACATCGACGTCGCGGCCGCGAACGTCAACTGGCGGTCCCAGTTCCCGGACGTCATCCACATGAACTCGGTGCAAGACGACGGAAACGGTCTGGTCATCTTCAGCGCGAGACACCTCGACGCGGTGTACGCGATCAACAAGACGACAGGCGCGATCGTGTGGAAGCTCGGCGGCTCGCAAACGCCGCAGAGCCTCACCGTCGTCGGAGATCAGTACCCGGCGGTGTTCAGCGGCCAGCACTACGCGCGCCTCCTCTCCGATGGATCGCTCACCGTGCACGACAACGGAACTCGAGCGAACCGGTTGCCGCGCGCTCTGCAGTTCACGATTGACACGTCTGCGCACACGGCGACCGTCACCCGGCAAATGACCGACTCGCGTACCAAGACTGCGACGTGCTGCGGGAGCGTTGACCTCCTCCCTTCGGGCGGCTGGCTCGTGTCCTGGGGAGCGAACAACTACATGTCGGAGCTCGACGCGCAGGGCAACCCACAGATCACGATCAACTACCCGAACCTCTTCTCGTACCGTGTCGCGAAGGTTGCCGCGTCGATTGCGGCGCTGCGCCAAGGCATGGACGCAATGGTGGCGTCGCTCGACGGGCTTCCGATCACGAAGGTCCTCGTGCCCTCCGACAGCGAGACCCTCACGGGTACGGAGTACCTCGACGCGGGTACTCCCTACCTGCCTGGCGTCACGAGAGTCGAGTACCGAGCGACCGGCGGCACACTGAACGACGCGGTCGATCGCGACCGCCACGCTCACTCAATACGGGTGGCTCGGACAGTGGAATACGACCACGGTCGCCAATGCAACCTATTCATTGCAGAGCGTCGCGTACACGTCCAACGGCACCAGCGCCAGGAGCGCCGCACTCCAGGTCGTGGTCTCGAACGTCCCGACGACGCGAATATTGGTCCCGTCGAATGGAGAAACGCTGACGGGCTCTGAGACCCTCGACGCCAGCGCCTCCGACGCCGTCAAGGTCACGAAAGTCGAGTTCCGTGCCACTGGGGGTGCACTCAACGACGCGATCGTCGCGACCGCGACACCGACCTACTACGGGTGGCTCGCGCCATGGAACACGACTGCCGTCACCAACGGCACCTACTCACTGCAGAGCGTCGCCTACAACGGAGCCGGCGGAGTCACCCGGAGCGGCGCACTCCACGGTCGTGGTCTCGAACGTCCCGACGACGCGAATATTGGTCCCGTCGAATGGAGAAACGCTGACGGGCTCTGAGACCCTCGACGCCAGCGCCTCCGACGCCGTCAAGGTCACGAAAGTCGAGTTCCGCGCCACTGGGGGTGCACTCAACGACGCGATCGTCGCGACCGCGACACCGACCTACTACGGGTGGCTCGCGCAATGGAACACGACTGCCGTCACCAACGGCACCTACTCACTGCAGAGCGTCGCCTACAACGGAGCCGGCGGAGTCACCCGGAGCGCACCCATCACGGTCGCCGTCTCCAATTGACGGATGCCTCGAGGGCGGCACCGGCCGGAACGGCCGTGTCGCCGCGGCGCGCGCTCGAGCCAGGAGACCGCACGGCAGTGCGACTACGCTTCGGTGGCAAGTCCGAAGTCGGGAATGACCGGGTCCTGAAAGAAGACACGAGCCACGACGTGCCCCTCTCCAACAAGGCCTCGCGCGTTCCGTTCAACGATCTGGCTCGTTTCACGTCGACGGCGAAGCAGCGCCTCGTCGACGTCGCGACTCGTGTGATCGGCAGCGGTCACTTCCTGCTCGGCCCGGAGACCCACGGCTTCGAATCCGACTGGGCAGCCCGGTGTGACGCAGCTCACTGCGTGGCAGTGGCGAACGGCACTGACGCCCTCGAGATTGCGCTCCGCAGTGTCGGCTGCGCACGAGGCGACGAGGTCATCGTCGCCGCCAATGCCGGCATGTACGCCTGCTCCGCCTGCCTGGCAATCGGCGCAGTTCCGGTGTTCGCCGACGTCGATCCGGCAACGCTCTTGCTTTCGGTCACGAGCGTCACGTCCGTCGTCACGCCACGCACGCGGGCGGTCGTTGCGACCCACCTGTATGGAAACGTCGTCGACATCGAGGCGCTCCGCGGGAGTCTTCCGGAAGGAATCGCGATCGTCGAGGACGGCGCCCAGGCACACGGCGCGCGCCTTCGGGGCGCGCCAGTCGGGACCTTGGGTGACGTTGCCGCCTTCAGCTTCTATCCGACGAAGAACTTGGGAGCGCTCGGCGACGCGGGCGCGGTCGTGACCAACCGAGATGACGTCGCGAGCTCCGCACGCGCGCTGAGGCAATACGGGTGGGAAGTACGCTACCGCTCGACTAGGCCCTACGGCCGCAACTCTCGAATCGACGAACTGCAAGCCGCGTTCCTCCGGGAGCTGCTGGCAGACCTCGACGCGCGGACCGCTCGCCGCCGCGCGATCCGGCACTGCTATCAGCGTGCGTTCGGCGCACGCCTTCCCATAGTTCAGTCGTGGGACGACGGTGGTGGATCGGTCGCCCACCTGTGTGTCGTGCGTTCGACCGAGCGTGACCGCCTCGCCGTAGCGCTGAGCGCCGACGGGATCGACACGGCAGTGCACTACCCGACACCCGATCATCTCCAGCCTGCGATCATGAACGTGCCATTCCGATGCGCAGCGCTCGAAGAGACCGAGCGGGCATGCAGAGAAGTCCTCAGTCTCCCGTGCTTTCCGGAACTGCGCGACGATGAAGTGGAACGGGTCGTAGCGGCCGTCGAGCGCGCCCTGTGACTTCGAGCAACGAAGACGGCACGATCGACTGCTGCGGTCCGGCACCCGCTACGCGCGTCCTGAGCATCGTCGTTCCCGTTTACGGGAACGAGGAGTCGTTGCCACAACTCCTCGAGCAACTGGCCGCGATCGACTTCGGCGCGTCGATCGAGTGCAACGTCGTCTTCGTGATCGACGGGAGTCCCGACTCCTCTGCCGATCTTCTCCGCAAGCGACTCGACTCGTTCGAGCTCCCCGCCACGCTCGTACTGCTCTCGCGCAATTTCGGGTCGTTCGCCGCGATCCGTGCCGGCCTCGAAGAGGCCGAGGGCGACTACTTCGCGGTGGTTGCTGCCGACTTGCAGGAACCTCCGGAGTTACTCGTTTCGTTCGTCGAGCGGCTCGAGACGCAGGAAGTCGATCTCGTCCTCGGAGAGCGCGCCGGACGCAGCGACCCGCTCACGACGCGCGTGACCGCAACCGTCTTTTGGTGGCTCTACCGCAAGTTGGTACAACCGAACATGCCGAAGGGGGGAGTTGACGTCTTCGCATGCAACGACCTCGTGCGGCGCTCCGTCCTGGAGATGCACGAGGCCAACTCTTCGCTCATCGGCCAGTTGCTATGGGTTGGCTTCCGGCAGACGACGGTTCGCTACAACCGGCTTCCACGGGCGCACGGACGCAGCGAATGGACGCTCCGAAGGAAGCTGCGATACATGTCGGACAGCGTGTTCGCGTTCACGGACATCCCGGTGCGCATCCTGCTCCTCGTTGGCGTCGTCGGATGCCTCGCGACCGCGTCGGTCGGGATCGCAGTGCTCATTGCGCGACTGCTCGACTTGATCACAGTTCCCGGTTACACCGCCTTGATGATCGCCGTGCTCTTCGTCGGAGCACTCACGACTCTCTCCCTGGGCGTCGTGGGATCGTACGTGTGGCGCACGTACGAGAACACCAAGAGTCGTCCGCTGACGATTCAGCAGACGGTCGAACGATTCGGGCGAGACCAATGAGTGATGACGTGTTCGTCCATGAACACGCGATCTGCGAGTCTGCCTCCGTCGGGAAGGGGACCAGAGTATGGGCGTTCGCTCACGTCCTCCCCGGCGCTGTCATCGGCAACAATTGCAACATCTGCGATGGCGTCTTCATCGAGAACGATGTCGTCGTCGGCGACCGCGTGACCATCAAGTGTGGCGTACAGCTCTGGGACGGCCTCCGAATCGGCGACGACGTGTTCATCGGCCCGAACGCCGCCTTCGCGAACGACCCCTTCCCTCGCAGCGGGCAACACCCGCTGGAGCTGCTCCGTACCGACGTCCGCGGCGGCGCGTCGATCGGTGCCAACGCGACCCTGCTTCCGGGTGTGACGATCGGACGCAACGCCATGGTCGGCGCAGGCGCGGTGGTGACGCATGACGTGCCGGCGAATGCAAAGGTGGCCGGGAACCCGGCGCGGATCATCGGGTACGTGGACGATGTGCACATCCGCCAGACCTCCGGGGACGCGACCCATGTCCCCGCCGCGCGCCTCGGCGGTGCGCTGCCGGCACTTCCCGGCTCCGCTCGGCTCATCAGTATCCCCGTACACTCCGACCTGCGCGGGTCGCTGGCGGCCGGCGAGTTGTCCGAGGTCCTCGACTTCGAGCCTCGCCGCTACTTCGTCGTCTTCGCGGTGCCATCGCCGCATGTGCGAGGAGAACATGCGCACCGAGAGTGCAGTCAGTTCCTGACGTGTGTGTCAGGTTCCATCGCGGTGCACCTCGACGACGGACAACGCGCCGCGGAGGTCGAGCTCGACACGCCCGGAGTCGGCCTGCTCGTACCTCCGATGGTCTGGGCCAGCCAGTTCCGCTACTCGGCGGATTCGGTGCTCGTCGTCCTCGCGTCACACGCGTACGACCCGAACGACTATCTCCGCGACTACGACCAGTTTCTTGTCGCGTCCCGCGCTGCGAGGACCTAGTACTCGCCGACGACGGCCCTGATGCATCGAACGTGGGACTCAGGCGCTGCGGCAGGTCGTCCCCGAGCAGCGCTCGAGCTTCGCGAGTCGGGCGGCGAGATCAGCTTCCACTGAGGCGTACGTGGGATCGCCGGCGAGGTTGTGGAGCTCGTCGGGATCCGTGCGCAGGTCGTAGAGCTCCTTCTCCCCCGTGTTGAGCACGAAGTACGCGTACCGAGGTGTCCGCACGCCGTAGTCGGGCTGGAAGACGCTGTTGGACTCGAGCAAGACCGCGCGGTTCTTCGGCGTGCGCGCCTTGTGGTGGAGGAGCGGGACCATCGACGTGCCGTCCACCGGGCGCAGCGACTTGGCTCCCGCGAGATCGAGGATCGTGGGCGCGAGGTCGACGTTGGCGACGAGCGAGCGCTGCGTGATGCCGCGCTCGATGCCCGGCCCCCGCATCACGAGCGGAACCCGGATCCCCGGCTCGTAGAAGCGCCCCTTCCCTGAAGGGATGCGGTGCTCACCGAAGAAGAAGCCGTTATCGGACGTGAACATGACGATCGTGTCGGCGAGCTGATGGGTCTCCTCGAGCGCCTTCATGATGCGGGTCACCCCGTCGTTGACCGCATCGAGGGTCTCCAGCGTTGCGTCGTAGTCCTTCGTGATGGCGGCGTCCGCCGCGGGCGTCAGTCGCGGGAGCGCTTGCACCCACAGAGGCTTGTCCGAGACATCGGCTTCATCGAAAGCTGCTGACGCCGGCAGCGGCTCGTCGGCGCGTCGTCCCGCGTCACGAGGCGCGGGCACGGGTGGAACGCTGGGGCCGTCTCCGCCGGCCTCGGACGCCTGGGCGTGGGGGGCGAGATACGCGACGTTCATGAAGAACGGCGCATCGCGTCGGCGACGCTGCCGGATCTTCGAGGTGGCGAGGTTGGTCTCGACGTCCGTCTGGTACCCCGACGGCTTCGTTCCGAAGGTGCGCTTCACACCGTTCTCGAACAAGGTGAACCCGAAGTAGTGGTAGGTCGAGCTGTCGATCGCTCCGTTCCAGTCGGTCCAGCCGGGCGGCACGGATACGGCCCCGTTGAGGCCGTATCCGTTGACGTACTTCCCGATCTGGATCGTGTCGTAGCCCGCCCGCTTCAGTGCGACGGGAAGCGTCGTCTCGGGGCTCTTGAGCGCGTCCGATTCCACCGTAGGGAGCAACGTTCGCGTGCACACCGTCGTTGTGCGCGTACTCGCCGGTGAGGAAGCTGGCGCGGGACGGGCAGCAGATGGGAAACGAGACGATGTTGTCGGTGAACGTCACGCCGGCGGCTCCGATCAAGGACTTCACCGCCGGGAGGACCCGCATCGCGGCAACCGTCTGATCGTCGGTCATGATCATCAGGATGTTCGGGTGCTTGGCCCGTGACTTCGCCGACTTCGTCGACCTGTCGTCAGCCGCACCCGCACCCATCGCCGTCAACGCGAGCACACCGGCGACGGCGAGCGCGATGGCGATCACGATCACAATTCCAGCTCGGCGACCAGAACGTCCCTTCGCCACGCGCTCCGCCTTCGATGGTTCCGTTCGGAGCCTCCCGTGCACGACGCACCGGAGGCCGGCTCGGGAGCGTACCCGCGGAATCGTGGCTCTTGCGGGCGCGAGCGGCGCTCGAACCCCGCGGATCCACCCTGCGGCGAGGGATCAGTCGGTCGTGTCTGCCGGCTCGCGCCGATCACCCTCGGCGCGGTGCACCCAGCTACGCAGCGCGTACGGGCTCACCTCGCACTTCGCGGCGACGCCACGAATGGTCATCCACTGCGTGTCGCGGGCTTCCTGGAGCGCGTGCACGAGATCAACCGCATACTTCCGATCTTCGGCGGCAACCCGATCAGTGCCGCGCGCCAGGATGCTGACCCGCTCGCCGTTGCGGTAGTCGTCGTTCCCCGGCTGATCGAGGAGCCCGGACTCCGCCCAATCGAGATGCTCCAGCTCCCAGCCGAAGCTGGCGAGCATGACGTCGAGCGCGATGCGGCTCGGGTACCCCTCGAGCTGGCTCCCGGGCGCAGGAGGGCTCGCGCCCAGGGGGCTCCGAACTTCGATCACCGAGCCTTCGAACTGCGAGATCTTCGTGTCGATGATGATCCACTTCGGTTGCACGCCCGCGATGTTCGACAGCAGCTGCATGTGATCGTTGATGTGATAGAGGATCCCGAAGCAGAAGACGATGTCGAACTCGTCGAGCTCGTCGAAGTGCCGGAACATGTCGCGGGTGACGAACTCGTAGCTGGCCGGCTCGACACCGTAGGCGGCCATGTTGGCGTTGGCGCGTGCCACGAGCACGTCGTCGATCTCGACGCCGACCACGTGTCGGGCCCCGGCGCGGAGCGCGGCGAGCGTGAACCGGCCGTCGTGGCTGGCGAGGTCGAGCACAGTCGCCCCATCGAGCAGCCGCCGGTGCCGGTCGATCAGCATCGTGTAGCGGGCGTTCAGGCGCTCGAACGACGCGCGCATCGTGCTGGTCTCGAGGAAGCGTGGGTAGTCGTTGAAGAAGGAAACCGGCTCGGTGACCCGCTCGGGCATCGTGGCATCGTAGGCGTCCGGTCCGGGCGCCAGAGCGGCGGGCCGGACCGGCTCTCCCCTCGGGTTGCCGGCCTTGCACGGCGGGCGACGTGGCTTCGTTGTTCTCGGTAGACTCGCCACTCACAGTGACTGCGGATCATCTCGCCCCCGGTGGTGCTGTCGTCTCGTCTGCTCGATCCAGGTGCTGAAGGAGTCGGGAATGGAGCTCTCCGTCGACATCGAGTTGACGAACCGGTGCAATGCCAAGTGCCACTTCTGCCCGCGTGACCAGACTCCGCACGAAGGGCTCATGTCCCCCGAGGTCTTCGACCAGTCGTTGCTGCGGGCGGTCGAGTACCGGGAGGTAGCGCGGGAGACGCTCGACGCATCCGTGCGGGTGAGCCTCTGCGGATTGGGTGAGCCGTTGCTCAACCGTCATGCTCCGGAGTGCGTGCGCAAGGTCCGCGAGGCGGGGTTCGAGGTTGCGATGTCCTCGAACGGGTCGCTCCTCGACGAGCGGCGCGGGAACGCGCTGCTCGACGCGGGGCTGCAGAAGATCCTCATCAACGTCGGTGACGAGGGTGAGGAGTACGAATCGGTCTACCAGCTGCCGTTCGAGAAGACCCGGGACAACGTGGCTCGGTTCGCGCAGATGGCCGAGGGACGGTGCGAGGTGGACATCGTCCTCGTCGATCACCACCGCGACACGGCGCACATCGAGAGGATGAAGGCGTTCTGGCGCGACTACGGCCTCACGCGCTTCGCCACCTACGGGATCATGAACCGGGGTGGTGCGCTGTTCGTGGACCACATGCAGTACGAGTCCCTTCCGCAGCTCCAGATGGCGCGCGAGCGACTCGAGGAGCGGGGCGGCGCGCCGATCTGCGGCGCGCCGTTCGGCTATCTCTTCGTCGGCTACGACGGTCAGTACTACCTGTGTTGCTCCGACTGGAAGAAGGAGACGCCGATGGGCAGCGTCTTCGACGAGTCCTTCCTCTCGGTCACCGCCAAGAAGCTGGAGTACGTCGTCTCGCGCGATCCGGTCTGCAAGACCTGCAACCTCGACCCGCTGAACCAGATGACGGACGAGCTGCGGGCCATCGACGACGGCGAGGCCGAACCTGCTGCGGGTGACGCAGTGATGGAGTCGATCCTCACGGACAACGCGTTCGTGCACGACCTGGTCTCCCGTCTGGGGCACCCGGTTCCACCGCCGAGCGCGGTGCCGATCCGCCGGCACATCCCGGTGCAAGCCAGCTGACGGTTGGGCCGCGCGGACGCGAGCGGCGATGCGCGCCATCCAACGACGGAGAGCCAGAGAGGCGACCCGTGGCCGCCAGGGTCGCTGGATTCGCAGCCGCAATGCCCTCTACATTGAGGACGATATGGACACGGTCACCGGATTGACCCAGCAGCAGGTGCGGTTCTTCGAGACCTTCGGATTCCTGCGGATCCCGGGCCTCTTCCGCGACGAGATCGACGAGATCATCGCCGGGTTCGAAGCGGTCTTCGCCGCCGAGGGTCACCCTCGTATGGAGACCTACGTCGAGCTCCACGGCGAGGAACGCCGCCAGATCATCCCGCAGTTCGTCACGAAGGACCCCAGGCTCGATCGGCTCCGGGCGGATCCGAGGGTCGTCGGGATCGTCAGGTCGCTGCTCGGCGACGATCACGAGTACGCGGAGAGCGACGGCAACCTCTTCGACTGCGAGAGCCTGTGGCACTCGGACACCTACGGCGCGCCAATGCTCATCCATCACGTCAAGCTCTCGTTCTATCTCGATTCGCTGCGTGCCGATTCGGGAGCCATCAGGGTGATCCCCGGAACGCAGCACTTCAGGGAATCGTTCGCCACGGCGTTGCGAAACGGTTTCCGCGAGCCGACGAGCATCGAGGACCGGTTCGGGGTCGACCCGCGTGACATCCCGGCGGTCGTACTCGAGACCGATCCTGGCGACGTGGTCGTCTGGGACTTCCGCACGATCCACGCCAGCTACTACGGCAACGTCGGGAGACGCCTGTTCTCGATCAACTACCGCGAGAGCTCGTCCGAGCAGGCCGGGTAGCGCCGCGTGGCTCTCGCGAGCACCGCATCGCTTCTCGCCCGGGCCGACGATCTGGCCGCGGCCGGCGACGCGCTCGGGGCGATCGCGCAGCTCACGGCCGCGAACCGCGAGCACCCCGACGCCGAGGTTGAGCGCGCACTGGTCCGGCTTCGCAACGCCGCCTGGCCCGAGATCGATCGCTCCGGACCGGACACGCGGTGGGACCCGACGTCGCCCGATCTCTTCCCCGGCATCGAGGGGATCCCCGAGGTTCCCGCCGCCGAGCTCGACGCGGCCACGATTCGATCGGCGATCGGACACCACGGTGGGCTGGTGGTGCGCGGCCTGCTGTCGCCGAGCTGGTGCGAACGCCTTCGCTCCGGCATCGAACGCAGCTGGAAGGCGATCGAAGCCTTCCGTGAGACCAAGCAGCGCGACCCGGCGTGGTTCGATCCGCTCGACACCGACGAGTACGGACTCACGATGATGGGGCGTGCCTTCATCCTGGGCAGCGGCACGGGGTACGTGCCGGACTCGCCGCGCCTGCTCTTCGAATTGCTCGAGGCGTTCGATGACAGCGGCGTGAAGCGGGTCGTCACGGAGTACTTCGGCGAGAGTCCGGCGCTCTCGCTCGTGAAGCTGGCCCAGCGCCTCCTCCCGCCGGATGCACGCGGTGGATGGCATCAGGACGCCGCGGTCTACGGGATGAGCGCCCGGACGCTCAACGTCTGGGTTCCGGTCTCGAGGTGCGGCGATGTCTCGCCGGGTCTCGCGATGTGGCCACGTCCGCTCGACTCTCTGGTCAAGACGGTCGGGACGGAGGGTGTCGACGAGTACAGCGCGCTCGCCGAGGACGTGGCCCGACTCACCGACGAGGTCCCGGCGAGCTGTCCGGTGTTCGACGCAGGTGACGCGGCGATCTTCGACCAGTTCCTGCTCCATCAGACCCACGCCAGCTCCGAGTTCACCGAACCGCGGTATGGCTTCGAGAGCTGGTTCTTCGCACCGTCGACGTACCCCGATCCGAAGCGCTGGATCCCGCTGGTCTACTGACCGACCTGGATCCGTCCGTGATCAAGGGGAGGGGGCTGTCATCAGCCGGAGCGTCGGGTCGACCCCTTCGGCACGTGATCGCCTAGTGATCGCCTCGGCCGGCATGCGCCCACGGTTGCGTTCGCGGTGTACGCCGTCGCGGCGGGCGTCCTGATCGTGTTCGTGATCGGACGCCATCGCTGGTTCTTCGGCGACGAATGGGGCTTTCTCGCCGAGCGCAACGCCGGCAACCTCAGTGATCTCTTCCAGGCCCACGGCGAGCACTGGCCGACGATTCCCGTCGTCGTGTGCCGGGCCCTGTGGAACCTCTTCGGGTTGCGCACGTACGTCCCCTATCAGGCGGTCGTCGCCGTCATGCCCGTCACGACCGCCGTCCTGCTCCGCACCGTGATGGTGCGGCAGGAGTACGGAGGTGGACTGCAACCCTTTGTCGCGCTCGGGGCATACCCGGCAATCGGCGTGCTGCTCGCGGTGGTGCTCGTCATAGGTGCGTGGCTCTGCACGGGGCGGTGTTCAAGACGGACTTCGGTTCGGTGCTCGAGATCGAGTCCGGCGCGATGACCCTTCGCGCCGCGTCGGCGAACTCCCGTCAGCCGCTCGTCCTGTGCTGGCGGGTCAGCGGCAGAGGATGAGCGACTCGGTACCCGGCGCGAGGCCGAACCGCACGTCGAGGTGATCGAGCTGGGCCCGCAGCAGGTGGCCATTGTCGGGGTGCACCAGGAGCGACGAGCCGACGGGCGTACCGTGACGCAACAGCTGCATCGTGTACGACTGCTTGAAGAACCACCCGTCCTTCGCCGTGGTCCAGGGGCCGACCTTCACCCCGAGCTCGTCACCCTTGCGGAGTGAGACGTCGACCGGCTTGCGAATCACTTTGCAGGGTTTCGCGGGAGCCGGCGCGTCGATGACGGCGAGCCCGAAGCGCAGCCGGAACGTCGGGTCGTCGAGGTCCTGAGCACGGGCGAGATCGGGGAGCTTCCCCGCGTGGAGCGCATCGAGGAGCCACCGGGCGGTGACCGTGCTCCAGAGTGGATCCGGCCGGGTCGACCTCGGCACCTCGGTGACGTAGCGCGACCGGGCCAGGGCGGCGACCAACTCACGCCGGGACGCGAAGTAGGCACCGTTGAACGGTGCCAGCGTGTCGAACTGCCCGATGTTGTGCGGGATCCCGGAGACGAGCACGATCGCGCCGACCGCAACGCCCGCGCGCCAACGTCGCGTCAGCGCGTCCACCGCGACGGCCAGCGCCGGAAGTGAGAAGGCTGCCACGAGGTGCACGTAACGGCTCGAGTTCCCGACGTCCGCGCCGATCCACCAGCGCCCGTATCCACTGACGACCAGGAAGAGGACGCCCCCGACGAGCAGCGCGAGGGGCATCACCGCTTGTCGGAGCCGCTCCCCACGGGGGATCGGAACCCACGCCACGGCCAGACCGACGACGAGTACGACCGCGAAGGCCAGACCGACGAAGCGGTTCCCACCGAGATCGACGAAGGTGGCGCGGGCGCCGACCCAGACGAAGTGGACGATCGCGCCGACGTCGGTCGCGCGGTGGTATGGGTCGGCAATCTGCTTCGGGCCGACGAACAGCCACCAGGATCCGTAGAGCGCAGCCAGTGGCGCCGTCTGGAAGAGCGCCGGGCGCCAACCCCGTCGCACGAGCACGACCACGCCGACGACCGCGGCGGTGATCGGCGTGAGGCCGGAGCACAGCAGTCCCAGGACCCCCATCCCGAGCGCGATCCAGTCCCGGCGCCCGAACGGTCCCGGATGGTCGGCCAGGAGCAGCTGCGCGAGGCCGAAGGTGAGCGAGCCGGTGAAGGTGATCTGGAACGCCCAGATGATGTTCTCCTCCCCCGGACCGAACAGGACGAAGATCGCCGCCGCCGCGGTCGCGATCCAGGGGTTCACGCCGCATCGGCGCATGATCGCCCGCAACAACGTCGCCGCGGTGAGATGGAGGGCGACGACGGGAACCTGGTACGGGAGGTACGAGCGCAGACCGAACAGGTTCCACAGGAGCCGGTAGACGAGGATCGGCAGGAGTGTCAGATGCTCGTTGTGCGCGCGGAACAGGTCACCCAGCTGGCCGGCGTTGCGGTTGACGAGGAAGTCCCACTCGTCGCCGTTGAACCAGAAGTAGTGACCGAGGTGGAACAGGAGCGCCCAGGCGCTGACGGCCACGAACACTGCGAACACCGAGGCCGCGGCGCGTTCGCTCCGCCGACGCCCCGCATCCTTCGCGGTCGACTCCGCGTCCGAAGCGTCGGCCACGCGTCGGTCGTCGCGCAGAGCGGCGTGGCTCACGAGGGGGTCGCGTCAGCGGTCGGTCGAGGCGACTTCGCCCGTCACCGGGATGAGGCGTCGCGGCGCCTTGACGAAGAACTGCGGTTCGAGCGTCTCGAGCTGCGCAGCCACGGCCCGACCGGTTGCGTCGAATTCGACGATGTTGTCGATCAGGCGCTCGATCCCCGCTTCGTCGCGCGAGCCATCGTCGCCCGTGCGCAGGAGGTCGGTCAGCTGATTGATCGGGTCATGGTTGCAGTTCTTGCAGATCGGCTCGCCAGTCGTGACGTGTTCGAGCTTGGCCCGAGAAACAGCCGCGAAGGACGTGTCGAACACGCTGCCCAACCCGACCTCCTTCTTCCAGTCCGAGCAGCAGAGGTAGTACTGCCCGTCGTACCCGATGAACAACAGGGTGAACGGCACCGAGCAGATCGGCTGCACGTTGCGCGCCTCGAGCAAGGAGACCGCCTCGGCCCGTTCCGCGAACGAGGCGTACTGCATCTCGTCGACGAACAACGCACCGCCGCGGTTCATCACCTCGAAGGGCAGGAAGTGGCGGATCCCGCGGCTCTTCCAGAACTCGGTCATGCGGGCCATGTGGTCCGCGTCGCGGCGGTGGTTGACCAGCACGATGCGGACCTGACACTGGTCACCGGCCATCTCGGAGAAGCGCACCACGTTCTCGCAGGTCTTCTCGAACGGCAATCCGTAGATCTGCTCGTAGTCGTCGTCCACCTCGCCGACGTTGATCTCCGCGCCCTGGAGACCGGCTTCGAGCAGGGCCCGGGAGTGGCGCTCGTCGAGGAGCGAGCCGTTGGTCGAGATGCTGCACTCGAAGCCGGCCGCGCGCACCTTGCGCACGAAGTCCGGCGTGTTCCGGTTCAGCAGCGGCTCCCCGAGTCCGCACAGGTTCACCTTCACGTGGGTCTGGTAGTGCTCGCGGGCGATCGCCGCGAACTCCACCGCCCGCACGAGCGACTGATCGAACACGTCGACCGTCATGAGTCCCTGGTGGGGGGTCTGGTCGCGCGGGCAGAAGTAGCAGTGCGCGTTGCACCGGTTCGTCGTCTCGATGTCGAGATTGAAGAACTGGACTGGCATTCCGGACGCCTCCCTGCGCAGACCTACGGTGCGCTGCTCACTATGCGTTCACCGCGACGAGCGCTCCTCGGGCCACCGGTGAATCCATGTCCCAGCCGAGGATGTTCCATGTCATGACGATGATGGGTTTCCCGACCATCGTTCCACAGACGTCGTGCGGATCGCTGACGACCATGTCTCCGGGTGGGAAGTCACGCAGCCGAGGAGCGACGGTCTCCCAGTCGGCATGATGCGCGCCCGACCGGTGCTCGAGCACCGCGTCGTACCAGGCCACGTAGTCGTGGGGTAGCTCGAGGCTCTGCGGCATCGCGCGATCGGCAGCCGGCAGATGCGCCAGCTGCACCTGGACCGCCGTATCGAGCGCCGAACCGGACTCGACGCCGAGCACGGTGGAGACGTAACGACCGACCTCGTCGAGGAAGAGGCTCCAGCTCGACGGCGGCGCAAGGTTGTCGTTCATCATCCGCACGACCGAGGCGATGAACGGCCACTGCTGCGGCTGCGCGAGCGCGTCCCGGGAGATCCGATCGTAGAAGTCGACCTCCTTGACGGCGGTCTCGCTGCGCACGAACCGTGCCATGTGGCGGAGCACGCCGAAGTTGTCGAAGGCGTAGAAGGCGACGCGCAGCCGCTCCATCTCGTCGTAGTCCTGGCGCGAGAAGGTCTTCGTCTCCTTGACGATCTCGTGGGGCCGCGCGCGGATGCCGTGCTCCTCGCGGTAGGCGGGCGCGTTCATCGGACTGTTCGGCAGCAGAACGGTCGGGTTGCACCGGGCGCGGATGTCACGGTCGGTGCACGCCTGGAGGTCCCCTTTGAAGGACGTCACGGTGGAACCCGGGAGACCCACCATGATGTCCGTCGCCAGCGGCAGCCGCGCGCGTCGGAACTCGTTGGCGAGCCCGTCGTACTGCTCGAGCTTGATGTTCGACCGCTTGATGACCTTGAGCGTCGCGGGGTCGACGGACTGGAGGGCGACGGTCGGCTCGATGGTCAGCCCGGCGCTCGAGAACACGTCGATGATCCGACGAAGGTGCTTCATCGTGTTCTTGGCGTAGTTCAGCGCCGCCGTCTTGGGATAGCCGTAGCGCTGCTTCATGGCGGCGATGTGCTCGGCGATCTCGACGTCTCGTTCGAAGATCCCGAAGTTGGCGTCGCAGAGCGACACGAAGAGCAGCTCGTTCTTCGAGAACCACTCGAGCTCGGCCTTGACCCGGTCCATGTCGAACTTTCGGATCCGCGAGAGCGTGGCTGAGCCCCAGTCGCAGAACGTACAGCCGTAGGGGCAACCGCGGTTGGATTCGACGACCGCGGCGGCGTGCGCCCGCCCGAAGGGATCGAACAGGCCGAGCAGGTACGGCGAAGGAATGGTGTCGAGATCGGCGATGCGCTCCCGATCCTCGGTGTCGACGACGCCGGACTCGTCGCGGAAGCTAAGCCCGTCGACCCCGCGAAGCGCCGACACGTCGAGGCTCTCGTCGAGCGCGTCGAGCATCGCGGCAAACGTGGCCTCCCCCTCGCCCCGAACGGTGACGTCGACGTGCGGGTTCTCGGCGAAGAATTCCTTGCAGTCCTCGGTGTACTTCGGGGTGCTGGGACCACCGTGCACCGTCACGCACCTCGGGTTCGCCTCCTTGAGCAACGCGGAGAGCTTGAGGTTGCGCTCGTAGTTCCAGATGTAGTTCGAGAAGAGGTAGATCGCCGGGCGCTGCGTCCACTGCAGGAGCGCGTCCTCGTCGCTGAGGAAGAGCGGGACAAAGTCGAAGCGCTCCTGGAGCCGCCCGCCGTCGAGCTCTTGTGCGTACGCGACGAGCAGGCCCAACGAGAGCGGAGCCATGTTGTGGTCGTCGTTCACCGGGACCACCGCCACGCGGGTGCCCGGGCGCATCGCCGCGGCACGTTCGAAGTCGGCGACCGCTTCGAGGACTCCTTCGAGGATCAGCGCGTGGGCGTTGTGCTCGGTCGGGTCGAACGGCGTGCGGATCTGGTCCGTCGATGCGCTCGTACGCACCAGCGCGCTGAGCCGGAGGCGGTCGACCACCTGGTCGAACGAGGGTCGTGAGAGCGCCGGGGGGTGCGGGCCGCTCGAAAGCTGCTCCCACGCATCGTCCGGTGTGGTCGGTTCGCCGAACGGGCGGATCGCGAGCATCTCCTCACCCGTGAGGCGGAGCCGGAGCACGCCGCTGTGGTCGAACCAGAGAAAATGACCGTCCTCGATGAGGAAGTTCGTCCCCTCCGGGATCTCGAAGCACTGGCCGGCGACGATCGGCGCCGCGGCCGCGTCCATCGGCGGCTCCTCGGTCCAGCGCGGCGGGAGCGGGTCAGTCACCAGATAGCCCGCCGTGAGCAACGCGCCGGCGAACCGGCGGAGACGGACGCGATCCACTTGGAGCCGGTCGGACGTGCTCTCGATGATCTCGTCCACCGAACGGTCGCCCCCGGTGCTGAGCTCGCACGCGAGGGTCAACAGATCGGGAGTGGCGTCACCCAGCCCCAACCCGTTGACGTGGGGGAACCGCATGCGGTTCTCCGAGACGTTGCCCGCGCCCTTCAGGTTCAACCGGCGCGCGAAGCTCACGACGCACCCCGGCGCGAGCCGCCGTGGCTCGCTCAGCCAGCGGCCCCCGTGATCCCGATCGGCCAAGTGACTGTTCCTTCCCCCAGGTCGCCGTCACGCCCCAGACGCGAAGGGCGATGGTAGCGCTCCGTGGTGGACGTTGTCACCGGCGGTGGTCGTCGATCGGGCCGTCATGGTACGTTCCGCATCCATGGTGGCACCGGTTCGTCGAGGGAGACACGGCGCAGCGAGTCGCCGGCCGCCGGTGCGGCGGGGAGCACGGCGGAGGAACGTTGACGATGCCCGGGATCTTGCGACGCCGCCCGACCGATCCCGAAGCTGTCGGCCCGCCCCTCCGACACGCGTCGCCGCCATTGGAGATCACGCCGCAGCAGCTCGCCTGGTTCGAGACCTTCGGATTCCTGGTGCTGCGCGGCGTGTTCGCGGACGAAATGGAGCGCATCCGCGAAGGGTTCGAGGAGGTGTTCGCCCGCGAAGAGGCGCAGCTCCTCGATCCCGACAACGAGTTCCACCGCACGAGCGATCCGCACTACGAGCGTGAGACCCGCTGGATCATCCCCTCCTTCATCGACAAGAGCGACCAGCTGCAGTGGCTGCGCGCCGATCCTCGTCTCGACGCGATCCCGCGAGCGATCCTCGGCGACGACTACCAGTACGCGGAGAGCGACGGCAACCTCTTCAATTGCAATGTCTTGTGGCACATGGATGCCTACGGCGCGACCGCGGATGCGCTGCACATCAAGGTGTACTTCTACCTCGACGCGCTCCGACGGGACGCCGGCTCGCTGCGGGTGATCCCCGGCTCGCATCACCGTGGCGGGTACATGGGTGCTCTGGTTCGCCGGCTCACCGACGACCCGGAGCGCGTCCCCGAGACACTCGGTGTCGAGCTGGATCAGATCCCGTGCACCGCGCTCGAGGTGGATCCGGGCGATGTGATCGTGACGAACTTCCGGACGCTCCACGGCAGCTTCAACGGTGGCGTCCGCCGCCGCCTCTTCACGGTCAACTTCCGCGCCGGCGACCCGGCCTGAGCAACGCCCGGCGGCGTTCCGCTCAGACCGCGGTCGAGGTCAGCCCCAGGCGAGGACGCGCCGCGGGAGATTCCAGCTCCCAGCTGCGCAGCGACATTCCGAGCAGCCCCATCGGCTTGCCGACGTCGGTGCTGCAGATGTCGTTCGGATCCGAGATCGTCATCTCGGCAGCCGGATAGGTCGCGAGACGGGGCACGACCAGCTCCCAGTCGTCGCGGTGGCCGTTCTCGCGCGCCGAGAGCAGCGCGTTCTGCCAGGCGACGAAGTCATGGGCCAGCGAGATGGAGAGCGGGAACGAGCGCGCGGGCGCTGGAAGGTGCGCGAGCTGCACCTCCAGCGCGGTTCGAAGCGCGGTGTCGTCCGCGAGACCCAACTCCGTCGTCAGGTACCGGTGGATCTCGTCGACGAACAGTCCCCAGCTGCCCGGTGGCGCCATGTACCCCTCGAGCACCTCGAGCACCGTCGTGATGATCGGCCAGCGGGTGCGGTCGGCACTCGCGTCCGTACGGACGCGATCGTGGAACGCGACCTCGTGGAGCCCGAGCTCCTGGCGCACGAACCGCGAGACGTAGCGCAGCACGCCCCAGTTGTCGAAGCTGTAGTACGCACGACGGAGGCTGTTCATGTCTTCCCACTCGGCCCGGGTGTAGGTCGACGTCTCCATGACCAGCTCACCCGGCTTCGCCGTGATGCCATGCTCGCGGCGGTACTCCGGTTCGTTCATCGGGCTGTTGGGCAGGAGCTGCGTTGCGTTCGCGCGGACGCGCACGTCGCGGTTCGTGCACTGCTGGAGATCGTTGCGGAACGACGCCGGTGTCGATCCGGGAAGACCCATCATGATGTCGGCGGCGAGCGGGAGCCGGGCGTTCCTGAACTCGGTCGTGAGCTCGTTGTACTTCTCGAGCTTGATGTTCGAGCGTCGGATGATCTTGAGCGTCGGCTCGTCCATGGACTGGAGCGACACGACGCCTTCGGTGAGGATCTCCACGTCGGCGAAGATCTCGATGATCTTCCGGAGGTGCTTGACGGTGTTCTTGGCGTAGTTCGTCGCCACCGTCCGCGGGTAGCCGTACGCACGCTTGAGCTCCGCGATCTTCTCCGCGATGTCGACGTCGCGCTCCATGATCCCGAAGTTCGCGTCCGCGATGGACGCGACGTCGATCTGGTGCACCGCCGACCATTCCAGCTCGGCGAAGACGCGCTCCATCGAGAACTTGCGGATCCGCGAGAGGGTCGCCGAACCCCAGTCGCAGAAGGTGCAGCCGTAGGGGCACCCGCGGTTCGTCTCGATGATGGCGCCCGCGTGGGCCGCGCCGAAGGGATCGAGCAGGCCGAGGAGGTACGGGGACGGGATGGTGTCGAGCTCGACGATCCGGTCCCGGTCCCCGGTACGGGTGACGCCGCCTCCCACCTCGCGGTACGTCAGACCGCAGACGTCGTGCAACGCGCCGAGCTGAGTCGGCAGCGTCGCGTCGACGGTGCTCAGCAGCTCGGCGAACGTCTCCTCACCTTCGCCGTGCACCGCGACGTCGACGTGCTCGTGACGAGCGAAGAACTCCTCGACGTCGCCCGGGTACTTCGGCGTGCTCGGGCCCCCGTGGATCGTCAGGCTCGCCGGATTGGCCTGCTTGACCAGCTGCGAGAGGGCGAGGTTGCGCTCGACGTTCCACACGTAGTTGGAGAACACGAAGATCGAGGGCTCGTTGGCCCGATCGGCGAGGTGCTCCTCGTCGGTCAGGAACTCGGGGATGAAGTCGTAGCGGTCGGCCAGACGTTGCCCATCGTGCTCGCTGGCGTACGCGACGAGCAGCGCGAGGGACAGTGGCGCAACACCGAAGTCCGTGTTGACCGGGACGACCGGGGTCCGGTGCCCGGGCCGTTGCGCCATCGTGCGCTGATGCTCCTCGGCCGCGGACGCGACCCGCTCCTGCACGATCGCTTGTGGCGAGGTGTCCGGACCGCGCGCATCCAGCTCCAGCGCGGCGAGCTCAGCTTCGTTGACGACGCGCAGCACCCCGGCGGCGAGGAGCGAGACCACGAGCTGGTCGAACGCGGTCCGTTCGATCCGCAGCGCGGCTTGGCTGTGCTTTTCCCACGCCGCGTCGATCGACCGCGGGACGCCGAAGGCGGTGGCCGCGATCACCTCTGCCGGGGACCAGCGCGCCAGGAGCGCACCCCCGTGGTCGAACAACAGGAAGGCGCCGTCTTCGACGATCAAGCCCACCGGCTTCACGAGCGTCAGCCGGACGTCCGCAGGTGGGGTCGCGGTCTCGGGGACCGGCGCGGCGGCGCGCGAGGAGAACTGAACCCGCTGCGGGAGAGTCCGAGGTCAGACCGAAGCTCCGGAGTGCTTCGACGAAGCGCACGAGGACGGTGTGGTCGGCGCCCGTGCCTTCGACGACCTCGTCGATGAGCGGTCCCACCGCACGAGGCTGCGAGCGGCTGAGCTCCGCGACCAACGGCAGGACACCGCGCGCCGCGCGCCGAACGGTCTGGCGGGTGAGCTGCGGAAAGGCGACGATTCCCGCGCCGAGAATCGAAACGAGAAACCCCGGCGCCAGGAAGAGCGGCTCGTCCAGGTCGATCAGCGCGTCGTCTGTTGCCATGCCGCAGACCTCTCGAGGAGCGCTCCGGTGCGCTCCCGCCCGGTGCCCACCCTAGCGCCCGTGATGGTGGAAAGACCACCGAGCGCGCGCACTCGTGCCGGCGTGCCCCGGGGCCGCGTGCGAGCATGTGCCGAGTGCAACTCTCCCGATACGCCGTGAAACGGCTCGTGCTCATGCCACGCACCGCGTACCGGCGGCACCGGAGCCGTGGCCTCGAGCCGTTTGCCCGCCAGCTCCTCGAGACCCAGCTCTACGGTCGGGCGATGTACGACTTCATGGACGCGGTCGCGGCCAATCCCGACCTGCTCACCGATGCGCCCATCACCGAGCGCGGTGTCGCGGTGGACCTCGGCGCCTACGTGGGGGGCTGGGCGACGCGGATGGCCCAACGGTACGCGTGCACGGTGTATGCGTTCGAGCCGAGTCCCGGCCCGGCCGCGAAGGCCGCCGACGCGCTGGCGCCGTATCCCGAGGTCACGGTCTTGCCGTACGCCGTCGGCGCGTCGAACGGGACCGCCATGCTCACCCGCGATGGTCCCGGCTCCTCCATCTACGGAGGCAGGGGCGAGTTCGGGCGGGTCGACGTCGAGGTCCGTGACATCGTCGGGGTGCTCGAGGAGCTCGACCTCTCCACCGTCGATGTCCTCAAGGTCAACATCGAAGGTGCGGAGTACGACCTGCTCGAACGGCTCGGCGGGACCGGATGGCTGCCCCGGATCGGCACGCTCTCCATCCAGTTCCACGAATGGCACCCACACGCTCATCGCCGCCGACGCCGGATCCGAGCGATGTTGCGGGCCACGCACGAGCAGGTCTGGAGCTACGGCTGGGTGTGGGAGCTGTGGCAGCTCCGACCCGAGCTACGAGGTGCGTAGCGCGACGAGCTGCGCTTCGAGCGCGTCCCGCTCCGGTCGGCGCGCCGGGTCGTTCGCCCAGTTCGAGAGCTCGTTCGGGTCGGTGTCGAGGTCGTAGGCCTCGTAGACGAACGGACCCTGCGGTTGATGCCGGATCGACGGGTAGCGGTAGAGCTTGCGAAACCCGCGGGCGCTCTGCGGCCCCGTCGTGATGCCGTCGCCGGTCTGCTTCTCGAAGCCCTCACCGATCTCGTGCAGGAGGATGCGCTGCGTGTGGCGCTTCGGATGCGCGCACAGCTCCTTGAGCGAGATGCCCGTCTGATGGGGCAGGCCGGCCTTCGCGCCCGCGACATCGAGAATCGTGGCGGCGATGTCCTGGGTCAGCATGCTGGGCACGGTGATCGTCGGACCCGGCTCGAAGCCGGGCCCCCGCACGACCAGTGGGACGCGGAGCCCGACGTCGTAGGGCCCGGACTTCGTTCCGGCCCCGCGCCGACGGTGCTCTCCGTGATGGACCCCGTTGTCACTGGTGAACATCACCACCGTGTTCCTGAGCACCTCGGAGGGCATGCCGGTGATGATCTTCCGCACCATGTCGTCGACCGCCGAGAGCTCCTGCAGCTCGCCGATCGCATCCTTCTCGATGTGTGCCTTGTCCGCGGCCGTCAGCGGCGGCAGCGCTTGGATCCAGGGTGGCTTGTCGCTCACGTCCACCTCGTCGACGATCGGGAACCTGTAGTGCAGCCACTTGTGCGCCAGATCCCGGCGCGGTCGGAAGGGGGTGTGCGGCTGCGTGGGGGTCACGACGCACAGGAACGGCTCCTTCCCGCGCAGGAAGGGACGCACCTGGGTCGCGAGGTAATCCGAGCTGTAGACGCCCTTGACCGTCTCGACCGCCGTGTTCGTGTGCACCCTGAACTGGTAGGCGCTCGTCTCACCGATGAGCTCGCGCCACGTGTGATAGCCGGCAGGCGCGTCGATGCCGCCGATGCCGTCGATGAAGTTGACGTACTTCCCGAAGAAGCCGCAGCGGTACCCGGCGTCGTGCACCCAGCTCCCCAGGCAGTTGTCGGAGTCCGTGAGCTGGGTCCCGGTGAATCCGACACCGAGCTCGTTGTTGTGCTTCGACATCTGGCCCGTCATCAGGCCCACCCGGGCCGGCTGGCACAGCGGGACGTTGCAGCGCACCTGCGTGAACCTGCGCCCTTTGTCGGCGATGAGGCGCCGGACGTTCGGCATGAACGGAAGCTGATCCCAGCGCATGTCGTCCGCGATGATCAACAGGACGTTCGGCCGATGGGATCGGCCCGTGCCGGCCGCTCTGGAAGCGGAACCGGCCTCGCACGCGGAGAGGACGGAGCCGGCACCGACGATCGCGAGCCCGGCGGCTCCGAACCGAGCGAGCGCCTCGCGGCGGGTCAGCAGTCCCGGCGGTGCGGGCGGTGCGGGTGGGCGGCGGTCGGATCGGTCTCGCGTCATGCCGCGGGCCTCGCGGCAACGCCGTACCAGAGCTCCGGGATCAAGTGCGATCACACCCCATTCAGCGCCGCGTCTTCGAGGCGGCACAGTACGTCCAATTCGGAACGAACCGCGGTCGCCACCCGGCCATGGCCGCTCGCGCCCACGGGGTGAGGTGTCCAGGTCAACCGCTAGGTTTGTGGCCTATGAGCGGTCTGTCGTCGTCGAAGATCCCGAGCGCCGACCTCGAGGCCGCGGATCTCGTACGGCTCGCTGATGCGGCCGAGCGTGACGGCGACCTGCTGGAGGCCATCGAGCAGCTGACGCGGGCCGATCGCGAGCGTCCGGATGCGGTGCTCGAGCACCGGCTGGTGTCCATGCGCCGGCGTGCGTTCGGGCAGCTCGACCGGAACCCCGGGTTCGCGACGTGGCCGCCCGCCCCGGCGAACGTGCCGTCCCGTTCCGAGAGAACGATCCCGGAGGTCGCACCGTCAGAGCTGACCTCGGATGTGCTGCGGCATCACATCGTCGCAGACGGTTGCCTGCTGGTTCGAGGCCTGGCCACCGCTCCGACCGTCGAGATGCTCGTCGACGGGATCGAGCGCGCGCTCGAGCGTTTGGGCCGGCCTGCGCAGGCCGTTCCTGCGAGCCACGGGCTCCCCGTGGTTCGATCCGTTGGAGATCGACGAACCGGCGCGCTCCGCGCTCGGCCGCACCTGGGTGACGGACAGCGGGGGACTGCTCACCGCCGACTCGCCCCGCATGCTCTTCCGGCTGCTCGAGATGCTCGAGGCCGCGGGCCTGCGCGACGTGGTGCGCGAGTACCTCGGTGAACGGCCCGCGCTGTCCGCCAACAAGTGCACGGTGCGGCGCGTGCCCGTGGACACCAACTCGGGCTGGCACCAGGACGGGGCGTTCCTCGGGTCGGGCATCCGTGCGCTCAACGTGTGGCTCGCGCTCTCTCGCTGCGGTCGCGACGCTCCCGGACTCGATCTCCTGCCCCGGCGGCTCGATCACATCGTGGAGACCGGCACCCAGGGCGCGTACTTCGACTGGGCGGTCGGTCCCGATCTCGTCGCGACCCTCGCGGAGGAGACGCCGATCGTCCGGCCCGAGTTCGAAGCCGGCGATGCGCTCATCTTCGACGACCTCTTCCTGCATCGAACCGCCGTCGAGCCCACGATGTCCGCATCGCGCTACGCGATCGAGACCTGGTGCTTCGCACCGTCCTCATACCCGGAAGGCCACGTTCCGATCGTGTGGTGAATCCGGGTCGGGTGCATCCGTCCCGGTCGTGATCGGTCGGCTCAACGCACGCGGCGCAGGAACCCACCCGGGTTGAAGCTGAACGAGTACTTCTCCATGTCGGGGTCGGCGACGAACTCACCGTGGGCCCCGAGGATCTGCTTCACCGCCTCGAGCGGTCCGGGACCGAAGGCCGGCCACACCGGGTGCCCGTTGACGATCGTCTCCGCGACGACCACGTACGAACCGACCGGCACCAGCTGCGAGTACGCGTCGAACTCGCGCACAGTCGTCTGACGGTTCGTGCACGACCCGAGCAGCACGACCGCGCGCCCGTCGCCGACGAGGTCCCGAACCGCGCCCGCGACCTCGTCGTCGTGTGCCACGCCGCGCTGGTACCGGAGCCGGGGGTGCTGCGGAAGATCGTCGCGCTCGGCGTCGTCGATCGACAGCACCTCGCCGTGGCCGACGAGCTCGCAGATCGAAGCCAGGAACAACGCGCGCCCGCCGTCTCCGGTCCCGGTCTCGACCACCCAGTCGGGCCTGACGCTCGCGATCAGCTCCTGGTACGCGAGCAGATCGGTCGGTGCACTGCTCACCCGTCGACCGAGCCATTCCGTGCGGGACCACGGCAGGCTTCGCCATACCGCTTCGAGGAATGCCCACCGGAGCTCGTCGGGCACGGGCGTCGGTGACTCCGGTCGACCGTCATGGATCCCCACGGCGGCGCTCTCGGCGAAGGCGTCGGTCGACATGCGTCGCGGCTTGGAGCGTCGCGCCGCCACGTTCGGGATGCGTCCGACGTAGTGCATCGGCTTGCCCGGGCCCTTGAACGCCCGTCCGCGCAGGTCTGCGTAGTGCTGGCTGTAGCCGAAGACGCGCGACCGGCGTTCCGCCGCATCGGGCTGGTTGGTGGTGTCGCCACCGTGGCTCTGATGGAACGACCCCTCCCCGATGATCGTGCACACCTGGACGTCTGGTGACGACCCGAGTCGCTCGTAGAGCTCGAGGTTCGCGTAGCCTCCGCCGGCCATCGAGAAGCTCTCGTCGAAGCAGCCCACCTGCTCGAGCTGGGACCGGGAGACGAACATGCAGTTGCTCTCCCAGACTCCGTCGAGCCAGTCGCGGTCCCCGATGAAGTGGCTGATCTCGAAGAGTCGGTGCCCGGCGCTCGGCCACTGGATCGAGTCGAACAGCCGGTCCTCGTAGGCCTCGTCGTAGCCGTTGTCCATGGCGTCGCCCTGCTGACCCGGCCCGACGTACCACTGCTGGGTCGCGACGATGGCGGGCGCATAGGTCGCCAAGCCGGCGAGGCCGAAGCGGAGCACGCCCGGCGTGAGCACATGGGCGCCGTCGATCATCAGGGCGAAGGCGCGGCCGCGCCCGGCCCGGATCCCCCGGTTCAGCGCGATGACCGGTGACGGTGGTGCATCCGCTCCGAGGTCCAGGTAGCGGAACTCGGGCCCGAAGCTCGAGACGAAGGGCTCGCCGAGCCGCTGGTCGTCGTCGGACCCGTTCTCGACGACGATCACCTCGTAGGCGGTGTCGCCGAGCTCCTCCTGGTAGGCGCGGGACAGGGAGTGCAGCGTGCGCGCCGCCTCGCGCCGCATGTTGTAGAACACGACGACGACGGAGAGGTCGATTCCGTCCGCGGGTTCCGGCGGGGCGAGGGGTGGACGGGGGGCGGAGCCAGCCGAGGCCGGCGCGGCGCGCGACACGGGCTCCGCTTCGGTCTTGCGCCACGAGATCGCCGACGCGTCGACGTGCTCGAGCGGAGCGTCGATCGAGCGCGCGGCGCGGAACGCGTCGACGTGCTCCCGGCAGGCCGACTCGGTGCGGTCGTCGACGATGACGAACCCGCCCTCCGCGAGCCGGTCGTAGAGTGCGTCCAGGACCGCTCGGACCTCGCCGCCGAGGCCCCGGCCGATGCGGAGCACGGCGATCTCGTCCACCGGCGCGTCGGGCAGGGTCGCCGCCATCGGCCCCTGGAGGAACCGCACGCGCTCGTCGAGGAGGCCGAACCGCTCGAAGCCGTCACGAACCAGGTTGAGGTCCGCTCGGAAGCCGGCGACACCCTGGCGGGGCATGGTGGGAGCGGCGTCCGGGTCGGGCGAGGCGCGGAATCGGTCGGCGACGAACACCCGCCGGTCGGCGAGCTCGTGGCCGTCCAGGTACGCGCGCATGAAGATCGCACCGCCGCCCCGCCCGGTCCCGCACTCCACGAGGTCGCCCGGGATCGCGTCGTCGCGGACGACGTCGAGACAGGACTCGAGGTGGTCGAGCTGGGTCCGGCCCATCGCGGTGTAGGGCAGGAACGACGTCGCCGCGCCGGCGTCCGGGCCTCCGGGCCCGGACCGGTTGCGGGCCACCCGGCGGAACGCGATCTGGTCGTTGCGGACGGGGTCGCGCAGGTCGTTCGGGACCAGCGGGCGCCGGTCCCGGATGTGCGCGTTGAGCTGCTCGAAGCGCACCTCGTGGTCGAGGTAGTGCTCGTTCAGCAGCGCGGACTTCACGACGCGGAGGTACCGGGCGGTGGCCCGCACGACCTGCTCCGAGCGCTGGAAGTACACGTTGTGCTGGAAGATCATCGCCCGCAGGCGAACCTCCTCCGCCACCTCCAACAAGGCCCGGCGCCCGTCCGCGCCCTCGAGGCGGTCGAGCACCGCCGCCAGCTCGGGCTGGCGGGCCAGTCGCTCCTCTTCCACCACGATGGCCAGACCGAAGTAGATCGGGAGCACGACGACGCGAAGCGCTCGATCGTGCTCGGCCACGAAGTCGTCCACCGCGGTCATCACCCCGTTGCGGGCGCCACCCTCCTCCAGCGCGTTCCACATCGTGGGGTTCAGCCCGCCGCGCTCCAGCAGCTTCCTCCCGCCGGGCCGCATCCCCCGCTGGGCGTAGGGCTGGCGGAACTCGGGCGGGATCTGCTCGGGCGCGTAGTAGAGGTCCCGGCGGCCGTAGGGCCAGAGGACGTCGTGCATCACGAGCACCGGGAGCGGCGCGCCGGCGCGCTTCGAGCCCTCGGCGAGGAGCCGCAGCTCGTTGTAGACCGTGTACCAGTTGTGGTCCCCGTCGATCAGTGCCGCATCCATCGGCTCCAGCGTGGGGAGCACGTCGAGGCTCAGCGCCTCGTGGAAGTAGTAGCGACCGGGGAACTGGCGCTCGTGCTCACGGGGATCGAACTCCGGGACGGGGTCCACGACGTGCAGCTCCGCGTCGGGCCCGAGGTCGTGGAGCATCTTCACGGTGGTCTCGCCCCGCAACGCGCCGATCTCGACGATCCGGCGGGCCCCGGCCGCGTGGAGCACCGGGGCTATCGCGACGTCCCACAGTGGGAACATGGTCTGGCTACGCCCTCCGCTTCCCTTCTCGGAGGCAGAAAACTATCAGCGCGCCTCGCGGCGCTCGCCGAGGATCTCGTGCGAGGCCGAGCGTCCGGGCAGCAACCGCCGCGGCACGCAGTCCCGAGGTTCCGAGCGACGCACTAGTTTCGGGCCTCCGTCCGCCCCTTCGCGCGGATGGAGAAGCACGAGGCCGCAAACCATGAGCCAGGACCTGATGTGGTCGAACGACCATCGGTTTACGCTCGACGGCACGTCGTTTCACATCGACCTCTTCGCCGCCTCCTCCCATCCGGACCGGTTCACCCTCGCCAAGTCGCCCTGGATGATCCGGGAGTACCTCGACCTCCTCCCGGAGTTCGCCGGCGGCCGGCTCGTCGAGCTCGGCATCGCCCGGGGCGGGAGCGTGGCGCTCTTCGCCCATTTGGCGCAGCCGACGCAGCTCCTCGCGATCGACATCGAAGCGGAGCCCGTCGCCGCCCTCGCCGAGTTCATCGAATCGCACGGCTACGCAGACACGGTGCACGCGGCCTTCGGGGTGGACCAGGGCGATCGCCCAAAGCTCGAAGCACTCGTCAGCCGGTACTTCGGCGACGAACCGCTCGACCTCGTCATCGACGACGCATCCCATGTGCTCGCGCCGAGTCGAACCAGCTTCGAGACCTTGTTTCCGCGGCTGCGACCCGGCGGGTTGTTCGTGATCGAGGATTGGTCTCATGGACACCACTGGGAGCGCGCGCTGCGCGACGAGTACAGCCCCGAGGTGCTCGCAGTGGACGGGACGGAGATGCCCGACCTCAGCCGGCTCCTGCTCGAGCTGACGCTCGCGGTCGGGTACGCACCCGACGTGGTCTCGGACGTTCGCATCCGACACGGGTTCGCCGTCGTGCGTCGGGGTGAGGCAGCTCTCGACCCGGCGACCTTCGACCTCTCCCAATGCCACGGTGACCTCGCTCGCCTTCTCCTGCAGGAGCGCTGACGGGGCTTCCCATGGCCGCTTCCCCCGACCAGTCGATCGAGGTCCGTGCGGCGGGACCGGCGGACCGCGGTGCCGTGCTCGAGATGCTCGCCGCGTCGCTCGGCTGGCTCCCGCACGAGCAGCTCGCCGGCTTCTTCGCGTGGAAGCACGACGAGAACCCGTTCGGGCGCTCACCCGGATGGGTTGCGCTCGATGGTGACCGGGTCGTCGGGTTCCGCACGTTCCTGCGGTGGGAGTACGACCGCGCCGGCGACCGGGTGCGGGCCGTGCGGGCGGTCGACACCGGAACGCATCCGAGCTACCAGGGACGCGGCATCTTCCGGCGCCTGACCCTCCATGGTCTGGCCGAGCTCGAGGCCGAGGGCGTCGAGCTCGTGTTCAACACGCCGAACGCGCAGAGCCGGCCCGGCTACCTCAAGATGGGGTGGACGCAGGTGGGGCGCCTGCCCGCCTCGGTGCGACCGACCTCGCCGGGCTCCGTGCTGCTGATGGCGCGTTCGCGGGTCGCCGCCGAGCAGTGGTCGACGCCGACGGACGCCGGACGCCCGGCAACCGAGGTGCTCGCCGATCCGTCCCTGGCCGATCTGGTGCGCGCGACCGGGCCCGACGGACGGCTGCGCACCCACCGGTCGGTCGCGTACCTGCGCTGGCGCTACGGCTTCGAGCCGCTCGCGTACCGAGCGGTCTCGGTCTCGGACCATCTCTCCGACGGGCTCGCCGTCTTCCGGTTGCGGCGGCGCGGACCGGCGCTCGAATGCGCACTGTGCGAGGCGCTCGTTCCGGATCGCGACGCGTCGGCCGCCCGCGCGCTGCTCCGAGCGGTCGTCCGGAGGAGCGGCGCCGACTACGTCATCCGCCTCGGCGGCCCTGCGGTCGATCGCACGGGGTTCGCTCGGCTGCCCAAGCAGGGCCCGATCCTCACGTGGCGACCTCTCGCCCCGGGAGCATCGGGTGCCACGCTCGAGGACTGGGACCTCAGCCTCGGAGACGTCGAGCTCTTCTGACTGGCCGCCGCGCGCCGATGGCATACTCGCCCGATGGCACCGCCGCTGCTGCCCGGCGAGCCCGGTGGGCACGACCTCGAAGCCGAGCTCGAAGCCGAGCGCGCCGCGACCGAGCACTGGCGGCGGTTGGCGGAGCAGCGGTCGGCGGAGTTCGCGGCGCTGCGACACCGGCCGGTCGTCCGCGCCGCGCTGTCGGTCGAGCGGCGGCTCGGACCGGCCCGGGCGAAGGCCCGCGCGGTCGCCGCCCGGCTGCGACCGGTCGCCCACCGCACGCTCCTGGCGGTGAGCGCCGCCGGCCATCGGCCGCACCGAGGGCCTGACCGGGTCGCCGCCGCGATCAGGACCATTCCTCCGCCTCCGGCGGACGGACGCCGCGTCACCCTGGTCGTCGTCGGCCCCACCGGCGCCGTCCCCGGCGCCCGGGCCGGGGACGCGATCGAGACGATCCCGATCGAGCCCTCCGACGCCACCGCCGAGGCGGTCGGGCGCGTGCTCGACGCGAGCACTGCGGACCTCGTCGGCATCATGTTGGGCACGAGCGAGCCGCTCGACGACACGTGGTTGGTCCGTCTGCTCGCCGCCGTGCGCGACGACGTCGTCGCGGCAACTCCCGTGCTCGTCCATCCCCGCCGCCCCGTGAGCCGCGCCACCCCGCACGACGGACGCGTCCGGTCGGCCGGGCTGGCGCTCGAAGCAACTGCCGACGGCATCCCGCAGGTGCGCGCCCCGGACGCAGGTTGTGAGCCCGATGCCGCGGCACCGGCGCGCACCGTGGCCGCCGCGAGCGCGGCGTGCCTCCTCGTCGACCGAAAGGGGTACGTCCGAGCCGGCGGCCTTCCCCCGGGAGACGACCTCGACGTCGCGGCGGTGGAGCTGAGCGCCCGCCTCGAGGGCCGGATCGTCGTCGTGCCGAGCGCGGTCCTCGTCGACCACCGCCCCGTGCCGTCGACGCGGGACCTGCGCCACCCCATCGACCCGGGCGGGCCCGCATGGCGAGCCGCCGTCGGACGATCCGGCCCCGCCCTGCTCCACGCCGCCCGACCAGGACGAGCGGGGGCGCAACGGTTCGCCCTCACGGTGGCGGCACCGTCGGCGAAGGTCGCGCCGCGCTGGGGCGACTGGCACCTCGCCGAGGGTCTCGCGGCGAGCCTGCGACGGCTCGGCCACGAGGTGCGGCTCCAGACCGCGGAACAGGGCGACGACCTCGCGGGACGGAGCTGTGACGTGCACGTGGTGCTGCGGGGGCTGCGTCCGGTCCGTCGCAGCGCCGGCCAGCGCCACGTGCTCTGGATCATCAGCCACCCGGAGGCGATCGACGACCAGGAGCTCGACGATGCCGATCTCGTGCTGGTCGCGTCACCGCGGTTCGCAGCTCATCTCCGGACGCGGACCGACACACCCGTCGAGGTGCTCCTCCAGGCCACCGACCAGCACCGCTTCCGACCTCGACCCGTCGATCCGGCCCACCGCCATGCGGTCACCATCGTCGCGAAGACCCGGGATGTCCCGCGGCCCGTGGTCGCCGACGCCCTCGCCGCGGGGCTCCGGCCCGCCATCTACGGGGCGGGATGGACCGAGCTGGTCGACCCCGGACTCGTCGCCGCCGAGCACGTGGCCAACGAGGTGCTCCCGATCGTGTACTCGTCGGCGGGGGTCGTGCTGAACGACCACTGGCGCACGATGCAGGCCTGGGGGTTCGTGTCGAACCGCCTCTACGACGTGTTGGCCTGCGGCACGCCGGTGATCTCGGACCCGGTTCCGGGTCTGGCCGCGCAGTTCGACGGCGCGGTCCTGGAGTACCACGACCCGGCGGAGCTCCGAGCGCTCGTGGAGCTGGTGCTCGCCGACCCGACCGGGGCCCGGCTTCGCGCCGAGCGCGGTCGCGCCGTGGTGCTGGCCGAGCATACGTTCGATCGTCGCGCCGCCGAGCTGGTCGGGTACCTCACCGCGCTCGACGACGCCGAGTAGCCCGATGGCCGCGGACCCCGCGGAACGGAGCCTGAGGGCGTCATGTATCCTGCCGCACTCATTGGGAAAGGGGGGGCGATGCCGTACGTGATGATGCCGGTGCCCGAAGAGTTCGTCGAGGAGGTCATGCAGTTCATCCTCCGGGCGACGGCGCGCGCGGCGATCACCCCGTGGGACGCCGAGTCGATCACCAAGCTGTACGACGAGGTGGACGAGGGCAGCCGGTCACTCCTCGCGTTCGTGGCGAGAGCATCGGCCAGTGGCGAGGAGCTCGCCGCCGTCGATGCGGCGCGGCGGATCCAGACTGACGCCGCGTGAGACGCTCGGGATCGTCAACGAGCTCGCCGCGACGACCCGGGAGGAGAACCGACCCAGCGCTCGTCACCATCCGCAGCGTCACGGAGCGGCTGCCGAACGGGCGGACGACCGACAAGCGGGTGCTGCACATGGATCCGGAGGTGTCCGAGCTCATCCGGGCCGCGGAGGAGGCGGAGCTCGCCGCGGTGAAGGACTGCGATGAACGAGCCGAAGCCGTGACCTCCACGGTGTCGGGGCGCGGTCGGGGAGGCGGAGAACCGGCAGTGAGCGAACCCCTCGAATCGCGTCCCGACCCCGTCACGCCGGAGCCGCCGTCGATCGAGGTCGACCACGTCTCCGCGTCCTATCGCATCCGCATCGACTCGAAGGACATGTTCTCGGACGTGCGTCGCCTGTTCCGTCGGGACGAATCGGGCGATCGGCTGATCCCGGCGCTCCGGGACGTCTCCTTCGAGGTACGCAAGGGTTCGGTGCTCGCCGTCATCGGTCGCAACGGCGCGGGCAAGTCGACGCTGTGCCGCGTGCTCACCGGCATCCTCCCGCCCGAGGCCGGCCGGGTCGTGGTGCGCGGGCCGCTTGAACCTGCTCACCCCCGGGCTCGGGTTCAGCGACGCCCTGACCGGGCGCGAGAACATCACGCTCGGCGGGCTGGCGAGCGGCATGGCGCCCGAGCGCCTCGCCGAGATCACCGACGAGATCGGGGAGTTCGCCCAGCTCGCCGGCTACCTCGACCTGCCGATGCGCTCCTACTCGTCGGGCATGCGCATGCGCCTGGCGTCGTCGGTCGCGGTCTTCCTGGATCCCGAGATCCTGCTCATCGACGAGGCGCTCACCGGCGGTGACGCCGCGTTCGCCGAGCACATCGCCGAGAAGACCGCGCAGCTCACCGGTGAAGGGCGCACGATCGTGCTGGTCACGCACGGGCTCAGCTCGGTGAAGATGATGGCCACCGAAGCCATGTGGCTGCACCAGGGGCAGGTGGCCGAGTTCGGTGATCCCGACGAGGTCGTGAGCAAGTACATGCGCTACTGCCGGATCGAGTCCCTCGGCTTCTACGACATCGTGATCGGAGTGCGATGACGGCCACGGGCGAGTACAGCAACGTCGAGTACGTGTTCGAGCCGCACGCCTCCACGATGCCGAACATCCGGGAGTACGTCGAAGCGCTGTGGGCGCGCCGCCAATTCATGGCGCAGCTCGCCCAGTCGGACCTGCGCACCCTTCGCTCGAGCACCGCGCTCGGCGGCATCTGGGCGGTGCTGGAACCATTGTTCCAGGCCACGATCTACTTCTTCCTCTACGCCGTGCTCCGGGGTGGGAGCTCGAGTCAGCTCCAGTTCCTGCCCATCCTGATCGGCGACATCTTCCTGTTCGGCCTGACGCATGGCTGCGCTCGGCGAGGGGGGTCAGTCCATCCGCCGGGCGAAGGGCCTCATGCTCAACTCGACGTTCCCGCGGGCGCTGCTCCCGGTGACGTCCGTGTACAAGTCGCTGCGCCAGTTCGTGGCCATCGCGTGCGTCTTCGCGGTCCTCTTCCCTCTTCTCGGGGGCAGGCTCGGACCCGGGCTGTTCGTCCTCCCGCTGCTGTTCGTCATCCAGATCGTGATGAACGTCGGCATCGCCATGCTCGTGTCGACGTTCGTGGTGCTCGTGCCGGATGGCACCAACGTGATGACCTACGTGCGCCAGATCCTCTTCTTCGCCACCCCGGTCATCTACCCGGTCGACCATCCTGCCCGCCGGCGCAAAGGTCCTCGTGGCCTGGCAACCCCTCTTCGCGCTCTTCGCCAGCTATCAGGCGGTGCTCAGCGGCAGCGATGCCGAGCCCCGGCCTGGTGTTCCAGGCCGCGCTCTGGGCGATGGCGCTGCTCGTGATCGGCGGGCGCCTCTTCCTCAAGCGCGAGCGCGAGTTCACCATCCACCTCTAAGGAACACGAGGAGCGCGGCGTGGTCGATCGGCCCGGTGGCCCCGACGAAAATTTCGACGAAGGAGACCGACCGGCCCTGCACGGTGCGGCCGAGCCGTTGACTGTCGGCAAGCAGCCGCGCGCAAGCCGCGACGCCTGGCGACCGAAGGTTCCCCACTTCGGCCGCTGGACCGTGCTCATCGTCGTCGCACTCATCCTGCTCGCCCTCACGCCCGCGTTCATCGGCGGCCTGAAGAAGACGCCGAGGAACATGATCGGCATCAGCTACGGCGGTGGGCCGTTCGAAGCGACGCACTACCAGCGCACCGTCCAACCGGGTTCCGGTCTCTTCTTCAACGGCTTCTACGACCCGCTCTACCTGTACCCGTCCGACCAGGTGAACTACATCATCTCCAAGCAGGTGGGCGTCGGCGCCACGAAGAAGTCGGACTCGGTCGTCGCTCCGACCGAAGACCGTGTCTTGGTCACCTATCAGATTGCCGTGTACTTCAAGCTCAACACCGACCTGCTCCGCGCGTTCCACGAGCAGCTGGGTCTGCGGTACAAGGCCTACACGACGGCCGGATGGAACGCGCTGATCCAGGACACCTTCCGTCAGCAGATCGAGAACGCGCTCCAGGAGGAGACGCGTCGTGTCCAGGTCGCCGACCTGTTCGGCAACGCCACCCGTCTCGTCAAGCTGCAGGACGACGTCCAGACGAAGCTCACCCAGCGTCTCCGGGACGCGCTCGGGCATCAGTTCTTCTGCTCACCGCAGTTCCATCCCGGCGGGAAGTGTGGTGACCCGACGTTCGTGATCAAGACCCTGAGCATCCCGAAGACCGTGGCCGCGGCGTTCCAGGCGAACCGCACCTCGGCGATCCAGATCCTCACGAAGCAGAACGAGGTCGCGCAGCGCGCGGCCGAAGCGCAGTCGATTCGCGAGCTCGGACTGACCGGACAGGAGTACGACACGCTGAAGGCGATCGAGTCCGGGAAGGTCAGCTTCTGGGTCCTGCCGAACAACTCCGGCTTGAACCTCACGGCTCCGAGCCCGCTCGGCTCGGGATCCTCGGTGCCGGCCACGCCCTCGACGACGACAACGACGAAGCCGCCGACGACCACCACCACCAAGCCGCGACGATGACCGCGGCTCGACGCTTCGGGCCGGGCCGGCGCTGAGCGCCCGAATGGCGGGAAGCGCCCTCCCGCCGAGTCGTCGCGGCACCGGCGAAGCGAGCCTGGCAGCTGGTGCGCAGGGTGTTGCCCACCTCGATCGCCGAGCCGATCCGAGGTGAGGGTGCGCAGTGGTCTCCGCACCGCTGGTCTCCTCGACCCGGCCGAGACACGGGAGCGCGCACCTGCGCTCGCTGCCACCTGGCCCGCGCGGCGGGTCGATCCGGTACGAAGCCGGTGGTCTTCTTCCACGTCATGAAGTGCGGCGGCACCTCGGTTCGCGTCGGACTCTCCATGGGGATCACGGGTGCTCGCGACGGTCCCGAGGTTTTCGAGCTCGACGGTGAGGCCGCCAAGCTCAGCGCCGGTGGCAGGGATCGGGACAACTGGAGATTCCGCGATGCGCTCCTCCCATACGTGCTGCGCACGACGCGCCCTCGGGTGGTCCTCGGGCACTTCCGCTACCGGAACGCGTACCGGGAGCTCATGGACGACGCACACTTCGTGACCGTGCTGCGTGATCCGCTCGAACGGATGGTCTCCCTGTACAAGTACCGGCTGTACAAGGAAGGCGTCGACGTTCCCGTGACGGGTGGTTTCGACGAGTTCATCGGATCGAGCCGGTGGGCCAAGGAGGGTCACGCGTACGTCTCGACGTTCTGCGGAGATGCCGACATGGACCCTCGCTCCGACCGCGGCCGTCGCGGCAGCAGTGACCAACCTCGGCCGGTTCGCGGTCGTCGGCTTCACCGAAGCGCTCGACGACTTCTCCCACCGGGTCGGCGTCTGCGCCGGGACACCGGTGCGCATCTCGGTGCTCAACGCGAGCCCGGCGCCCGGACCCGGCTCGACCACGAGATCGCCGACGCCGCGGACCGCCTGCGCGAGATCTGTGCCCCCGACCTGCAGGTCTACGAACGTGTCCGGACCATGCCGCGCTGGCCATGAGGCGGATCGAGTGGCTGATCAGGGCCGCGCTCGTGTTCTGCCTGCTCTACGCCGGGATCATCACGGTCGCCAGCCGCGCGCACGAGACGTTCCCCTTCTTCGCCTGGGACCTCTTCTCGAAGGTTCCGAGCCCGGAGGGCCGGGACTACTCGGTCCGGATCGACCAGGCGCAAGAGTCTTCCCGGACCGTTCCCGGTGTACTTCGAGAACAGCAACCTGGAGACCGGGGCGCAGAGATCCAGGGCTACTTCGCGTTGCAGGCCCTCGGGAAGAGCGCGGAGGGAACGAACAAGCTCGGCACCGCGATCCTCCGGAAGAACTTCGAGTCCACGTACCTCGGGGCCCTGTCGCACGCGCGCTACGCCCTGGTGAGGCGGACCTACGACATCCGCAAGCGGGTGACGTGCGCCACCTGCTTCAACGACGTGACCGTCCTCGGCGAGTACACGACCGGCTGACGGATGGACGGCGACGTGGCAGCAGCCAGCGCTTCACCCGCGGTCCGAGGGCGGACCAGGCCCGTGCTGACTCGCGTCGTGGCCCGTCGCCTGTGGAGCGCACCGCAACCACGCACGCTCCGGGAAGCCATCCGGCTCCAGCAGCGCGCCTACGGCCGAGCGACGCTGCTCGTGCGGGCGTACTACGCGCTCAGCCTCCTCTGGGTCATCCAGGCGACGGGGAGCTGGGAGCGGTACGCGAGCCTGAAGGAGGCGCATCCACTCTGGCCCGCCGGGTGGTGGTTCCAGGAGGTCAGCGTCCGGACGGGCGTGAACATGATCTTCGGCGCCTACCTCGTGGCGACGCTGTTCGCGCTCGCACTCCCGCAGCTTCGCCTGGCACGGATCGCCTACGCGTTCACGCTGTTGCAGTACATGGCCTTCATCAACGGCTTCGACAAGATCAACCACGACCAGCACGCGTGGCTCTTCGTGGCCCTGATCCTCGTGCTGCTCCCGAAGGGCCCGTGGGTCACCTCGCGCCGGGCTGCGGATCGCCAGTACTTCCTCGTCGTGTTCTCCACCGCGCAGTTCGTCATGCTGCTCTTCTACACGCTCACCGGCTTCTGGAAGGTCTACACCGCGACGACGGACTTCGCGGCCGGGCGGATCGGCGGCTTCAGCTTCAGCGGGTTCTCGTACATCGTGGCGAATCGTCTCGTCCAGACGAGCCAGGTTGCCGTGCTCGGCAACTTCTTCGTGCATCACGAGCTGTACGGATGGGCGCTGTTCTGCGGCACGATGTACCTGGAGTCGTTCTCGGTCATCATCGCCTTCCGGCCCCGGCTGCAACGCGTCTGGGGATTCGGGCTGATCCTCTTCCACGTCGGGACCCAGCTGGCGATGGGCTTCACCTTTCCGGAGAACATCGTCCTCGTCGGGCTGCTCCTGGTCTGCTCGCCGTTCGCCCCCGACCGCGTCGACCTCCGGGCCACGCTGCTCGATCTCCCAGTCGTGCACGTGCTCGCACACGGCTTCGCGTGGCTCCGACGGGCGGGGCCGGTTCGCGGCCGTCCCCCGGACACCCTGGAGCCCGGTCCCGCACCGGTGTGAGCCCGGGTTGCCCCCTCGGACTGGGCGCGCTCAGCGCCGGTCGAACTCGATGAGCTGGCGCGGGCCGAGCGGGTTGAACTGGAACCCGTTGTTGACGAGGAAGGCCACTCGATGGGTGCCCTTCCAGTCGGGGATGGGCACCACGGTGTCGCCCACGCCCTTCTTGGCCGGGAGCTTCGGCCCCGGCACGAACCGCGTTCCGTGACCCTCGTTCAGGAAGACCTGGTCCGGGAAGGTTCCCTGCTGGACATATATGTCCGGCTGGCCGTCGCCGTTGATGTCGCCGAACGCGACGTCCCTGCCATCGGTGACCGGGTGGGTCCACGCCGCGGTCGGGTAGCGGCCGTGCCGGTTGAGGAAGACCTGCACCTGCGATGGCGAACTGCGCGTGACGGTCACCAGGTCGGGCCGGTGATCGCCGTTGAGATCCTCGAACTTGACGGTCTCCCGGCCGTACGGCGCGACGCCGAACGACTTGGTGTCGAGCACGTACTTTCCACCCTTGTTCCGGTAGAGGAACAAGCCCTTCGTCGGCGTGCAGACCGCGATGTCATCGAGGCCGTTGCCGTCGATGTCGGCGGCCGCGGCGCAGTTGTTGCCGTTGTCGTTGGTGATCGGCCCCTGCTGCAGCTCGAAGTGGTCACCCTTGTTGATCCAGAGCCGGTTGAGGCTCGGATACTTCGCCCCTTCCTCCTGACCGGTGAAGAGATCGGGAAGGTCGTCGCCGTTCGCGTTCACGACGAGCGGCACTCGACCGCGACCGTCAGGATCCCTGATCCCCCACTGCTGCGCCTCGTCGATGAAGGTGTGGTCCTTCTGCTGGATCCACAGCTCCTTCGGGCTCCGGCAAAAGCCCTTGCAGGCGCCCCTCGAGAGGTAGAAGTCGAGCAACCCGTCGTGGTTGAAGTCGGCGACGGCACAGCCGTGCCGGTCGAGCGGCTTCAGGATGAACTTGTCGTCGAACCGGAACTTGCCGTTTCCCACGCCGAGCATCAACGGCCACGCCGGCGGCGGGGTCGAAGTGTCGTGCGTCGACAGGATCAGGTCGGTCTTCCCATCGCCGTCGATGTCCGCGACGCAGTCCTCGCCGTGCGTGTGGGTGGCGCGGGCGACCTGTGCCCCCGCGGCGGCGGCCACGTCCTTCGCGACGAAGGACGATGCCGAGGCTCCCGAGTGCGATGCTCCGGAGGAGCCGCAGGCCGCGAGCACCGCGACGATGCCGACCAACGCCAGACCTCCGCGGATCGAGCGGTGAGCTGACATCACGAACCCCCTCATTCGGCGGCTGAGCGCGCCCGGCCCGGCCGGGGCGATCCTACTGAGGCGACCCGGCCGAAATCGGGCAGGCGAACGCATTCCGTGCCCGGGAGAAGGGGCCGCATCACTCGAGGTCGCGTTCGGGCTGGCTGCGGTTCACGTGCGGGAAAGGGACCGCCGGCTCGGGGACGCCGAGCAGCCGGCAGAGCGGGCCCCACGCCGCGGATGCGGTGAGATCGATCTCGAGGAAGTCGTCCCGGCCCGCGAAGTAGGCGCGCGCCCGCCCGACGTGGTGCTCCCATTCCGCACGCCAGGCCGACTCGTCCACGGTGAGGAACCTTCCTTCGTAGTCGCCGGTCGGCTCGCCGGCGGATGTTCGACTCGACGTGACGACGCCGGCTCGCGATCCATTCCTCGATCGGCCGTACCGTGAGCACGAAGCGGCTCCCGGGGTACTGCTCGTCGAGGCGATCGAAGTTGACCGACAGCGCCTGGATGTCCGAGAAGGCATCGAAGCGGGCATCGAGCCGGGAGACCAGCGGCTCGTCGGCCTCGATCGAGACCTCGACCAGCCGGCGCAGGGCCGGGCCGCCCCAATGCAGGCTCTCGTAGCCGAGGATCTCCAGCGCCGCGTGCAGCGAGCTCGTACCGGTCTTGTTCAGACCGATGCCGAAGACGCGGGCCCGGCCCGGCGGCCGGTCGGCGACGGGCGCGCGGTACGAGCCGACGTATTCGACGACGTCGCGGTTGTAGTACGGCGGCGCCCGGTGGGGGTCGACACCGTGCTTCCATCCGTACTTGTACCGATGGCCCTGGAGCAGCATGTCGACCCGTGCGTCGCTGCTCGCCGTCGTCCGCCGCGAGTGCACCACCCTCGCCGCCGGCACCGGTGACAGCTCCACCCCCATCTGCCACGCGCGGTGCCAGTAGTCGGTGTCCTCACAGAAGGCCGGGTTGAACCACTCGTCGAACACGCCGATCTCGTCGTACAGCTCCTTGGTGAACATGAAGCACCAACCCGCGGTGCCCGCCTGATCGGGGCACGTGAACCCGAGCCCGTCGCAATGATCCGTGTACGGGAACGCGACGCGTCGACCGTCACTGGCCGCTTCGTACAACGCCACGTCCCAGCCCGGCTCGACCCGGCAGTCACTGTTCATCACGACGACCATCGGGGCGCTCGACAGGCGGACCCCGGTGTTCCAACCGGTCGCGACCCCCTTGTTCTCGGGGTACCGGTAGACCTTCGCCGCCAGGGGGACCTCGTAGGGAGAGCCGTTGTCGACGACGACCACCTCGGTGGGGACACGGGCCACCTCCCAGATCCGTTCGATGGTGCGCTGCGCCATCTCGGCGAGCGCGGGCGTGCGGCTCCACACCGGGATGGCGATGCTGATCAGCGGCTCGCCCGCCGCGCCGGCGGGGGTGCCGTCGTGGACGAGGCCCGGATCGGTGTTCTCGAACGGGTGCACGGTGGTGGGTGGGCCGGACGTCATGGTCGTCCCTTCGGTTGCTCCCACCGCGCCCTTGGCGTGGACGAGCCGGAAGATCTCACGGTATGCCTGGTGCAGCGCGGGCTCGACCGAGGGGTCGGTCCGGCTCCGGGACTCGAGCTCGGCCACGCGGCGACGCAGACCGGGCTCGTCGAGATGCCTCTCGTCCCACAGCTTCTCGGCGTCGACGAGCTGGAGCCGGGCGGCCATGTCGGTGCCGGGATGAAGTGCCGCGATCAGGGCGTGCGCCTTGCCCTTCGCCTCGGTGCGGTCGCAGAACGCCTCGAAGTCGATCGGTCGGGCCATGAAGCTGCGTGCCGACGCGCGGTAGATCACGCGGAGGCCCGCGGGCACGAGGCGCCACGCCATCTCCACGTCGATCGAGTACTCCAGGCGTTGATCGTGCAGGCCGTGGCGCAGGAGCAGCGCCCGCTTGCACGAGATGCGGCCCTCCCAGAAGCCGCGCCAGTCGAGCTGCTGGCCGTCTCCGAGGCGCTCGTACGCGAACATCAGACGATCGACATCGGTGATGTAGTGCATGAGCGGGGTGGCGTCGAGCTCGGGGGCCCAGTCGGTGTGGCCGAGGACGGCGACTGCCTCGCCGGGGTTCTCGTCGTGACCGGCGAGGTGCCGCTCGAGGTAATCGGGCGCGGCTCGGTCGTCGTCGTCGAAGAACAGCACGACGGGGGCCCGGGCCAGGAACACGGCATGGTTCTTCGCCGCGCTGCGCCCGGCGTGTCCGATCTTCACGCCGACGATCTGCAACACGGATGCGAACTCGTCGATCACCTGATCGAGATCGTCGCCGTCGGAGCCGTCGTCGACGACCACGACCTCGTAGGCGTCACGATCGAGGGTTTGATCCACGAACGACGCGAGGCACGAACGCAGCAGCGCCGGGCGGTTGAACGTCGCGATCAGCACGCTGATGCGCGGCGCGGTTGCGGGCTCGGGGCGGACGATGCCCCGGGGGCGCCGGTCGCGTCCGGGAACCCACGTCCGCCGTACGAACCCGGGGCCCGGCGCGGGCGCTGCGATCGGCCGGCGTAGTCCGACGGTCACGGTGTCGACGATGCAGACGGGTCCGTCACGATCAAGGCCGGCCCGGACCGAGAGCACGGGGAGCGGCATGACCTCGTCGAGCTCTCGGGCGACGGTCCCGAAGTGGCGCTCGGTGATCGGCGGCCCTCCGGTGGGGCCACCGGTGTGGGCTGGTTGCACGCGGTCGGCGTCGAGGGTCACCTGGGTGGCGATCAGCGCGTCGAGAAAGCCGCTCGGGAGGATCGCGTCGTCGCGGATGTGCACGACGTAGTCCACGCCCGCGGCGTCGACCGCGTCGGCGACGTCGGTTGCGCCACTGGGGGCCGGCCGCCAGCTCTGCTCGACCGTCAGGGTCGCGCTCGCCGAGAGCTCGGTGAGCAGGTCGGGTGACGGGCCGGTGCGATGCGCGGCGTAGGTGCCGACGACGCGGACCCGTGCGGCAGGGACGGGGTCGACGCGTGCGATGTCGGCCGACCTTCCCCCCAGATCGAACACGACGAGATGCTCGTCCTGGTGGATCCGCTGGTACCTGGTCTCGAGATGGTCGAGCAGCTCGGGGTACCGGTACCGCCAGCTGAACGTCGATCGGGGCAGCACGAAGTAGCGCGCGCCCCGGGTGCGTTGGGCCTCCAGGTGGTTCACGGCCGCGGGGCCGTCCACCGGGTCGTACCCGGCCGGCTCGCCGTTCGCGGCCTGCGGGAACGGCCAGGTCGGGTGGGAGCCGGCCTCGAACAGCTCCTCGTCGCGACCCGACGCCACGAGCACCACCTCGCCGGGTCGGCCGATCATCTCGATGCGCCGCCTGACCACCTCGCCGGGATGCTCGTCCGCCGCGCCGAGCCCGGACGAGGGGTCGGATCCCGTGCGGGCCGAGCGAGGAACGCTGCGCATCACCCGGTCGACGATCTCGTTGAAGCGGCGCTCGACGAGCTCGACGCCGTGGCGCGCCACGACGTGGTCGGCGCCCGCGTTCGCCAGCCGGTGCCACAGGTCGTCGTCGAGCAACAGGCGGGTGATGCCGGCGGCGATGTCGGCACCGTCCACACCGATGAGCGCGTGGACACCTTGCACGACATCGAGACCTTCGGCGCCGACGGGCGTCGTGACCACCGGCGTCCCCGCCATCATGGCCTGGATGACCTTGCGCTTCACGCCCGCGCCGTACTGCAACGGCACCACGGCCAGACGCGACTGCTCGACGTAGGGCGCGATCGACGGGACCCAGCCCACGAGCCGCACCCCCGGCGCCCGGGAATCGACATCGAGGGTGACCTGGTCGAGCCAGTTCCCGAGCACGGTGAGCGGGTGCCGGCGGAGGAGCTCGGGGGCTACGAGCGGGAGGACCTCGGCACACAGGTACTCGACGGCCTCCCGGTTCGGCATGTGTCGGAAGTTGCCGACGAAGTACATCCCGCGCCGTTGCTCCAGCGGAAAGGAGGAGCGCTCGATCCCCTCGGCCAGGGGGAGCGTGAACACCCTGCCCTCGCCCAGGAAGTCGGCCAGGAGGTCGCGCTCCTTGTCGGAGACCGCGATCACCCCGTCGGCGGCGTTGTACACGTTGAGCTCGTGCGCGACCTCGGCACCGAATCCCGCCTCGAGATCCTCGCGCTGGCCGAACGACCGACGCGCGTTGCGCAGGAAGTGGACGTCCATCGAATTGACGAGGATCCGCGTCCGCGGTGAGTGCTTGCGCAGCAGTGGGAGGATCTCCGCGGCCGGCTCCCAGAAGGCGATCAGGGCGAGATCGAAGTCGCTCGACCGCAGGAGCCGCTCCGCGTTGCCGAAGCCGGCATGGGTGGCGATGCCCATCTGCCGGAGTCGGTTGGCGTGACGCTCTTCGGCGACACCCTGCTCCTCGCGCGCGAGAAACGTGACCTGCCAGCCGGCGCGGCGGAGGAACCGCAAGATGTTGTCGATGTCCTGTGAGCCGCTGTCGCGGTCGAACGCGGGCATCCGGGTGTGGACCACCAGGGCCCGTTGTCGATTCACCGCCGGCAGGCCTCGACATCGTCGTGGGCGATGAGGTACCGCCACGCGCCGTCGTTCAAGTCGTCCGGACGGTTGGGCCGGAGGTCGAGCACCCGCTGCCAGGACGACGATTGCAGCGGCACGGAAGGCTCGCCGCCGTCGCCCGTGACCCGCACCGCGGCGACCGACGGCTCGTAGACGACCGTGCGACCGTGCGTCCAGACCTCGGCGCACCACTCACGCAGGAAGGTGCGGCCGCTCACGATTCCCGGCCCCGGCACGGCGGCCGGCAACGGGCTCGCCGCCACCACGAGGCCCGGCGCCCAGCAGACGGGGCGCGCGAACTCGTGCCATGGGGCCCGGACCTCGCTCGAGGCGCCGGCGATCAGTGCAACCGAGCGATCGGAGAAGACCGTGCCGCCCGCGGCCTCCAGGCGCCCGTCGGCCCGCAGCACCTTGGCTGCAACCGCGACGCTCGGATCGGCGAGCGCGAACGCGACCCCGGCCTCGATCGCGCCGGGAAGTGGGAGCACGTGACGTTCGACCAGGACGATCGCGTCGTAGTCCGGCGCGAAGGCGAGTGCCGCGGCATCGATCTCCCCGAACCGGAGGTCGGCCCCGGACTCGGCTGCCCTCGCGGCCAGCTGCGAGGACCAGGCATCGACAGGGTCCGGCGCCTCCGCCCACACGAGCACGCGCGGAGGAGTCGACGTGTGGGCCGGAACGAGGTCGTCGACGTCACGCACAACGATCCCGGTCGGTCCCGCCGCCACGGTGATCACGCCGTGAGACGCGACCCTTCGGGCCTCCGCGTGGTCCTTGCTCTCGTCGACGACCACGATCTCGACGCTGCGGTCCAGGTACGGAAGCGAGCTTCCCGTCCGCGGCTTGAACGTCGTCATGCCGGCGAGCTGCTCACCGAGGTCGAGGTCGGTCCAGTCGAGCACCGCCGGTTCGTCCGGCCAGCCGACCGTCATCCGGTCGATCTCGCCGCGCACCGAGCGCGACCCGGGGAGTGCGGGCTCGAACAGATCGAACACCGCGCCGGCGCCCTCCTCGTCCACGACCGCGCGGTACGTCCGGCTGATGTGGTCCCGCAGCTCGGCCTGCCGGCGGAACCAGGGCCGTGAGCCTTCCGGGACGACGAGGTGGCGGTAGCCCTCGAAGCGCAGCGCCTCGAGATGTGCGATGGCCGCGAGGTCGTCGGCGAACGGGCGACCCTTGGGCGTGTCCGGGAACCGCGTCGCTCGCGGCGTGCGCGCGTCGCGAGTCTCGGTCGGGCTTCCCGGCGCGACCACGAGCCACGGCGATCCGGCCGGGACCGTCGCCCCAACCATGCGCTCGTACTCCGCCTTCCACTGCTTGTACGCCGGTCCCTTCGGCGGTGCCGGCACTCGCCGAGCCGGTTCGGCGCGGGACAGCCCGGAGCCGGCACCCGCTCGGAGCCGCAGCGTCGCCCGCCGCATCCGGCGCGCCGCCTGCTGCGCGGGCGGCGGCAGGCGACGGCCGATCGCGTGGGCGGTGGCGACCGGATCGGCGACCGCGCGGCGGGCGCGCCCCTCGGGCAGGTGGGCCGCGGCGGACCGGGCGGTCGGCTCGAGCCGGCGGCTGGCGATCTGCGCGCTCCGCCGCGGGTCGGCGACCCCGCGGGCGACGATCCGTCGGGCCCGGAGTATCCGTTTCCGAGTCGGGGCTGGGAGGCGGTCGATCGCGCGTCGGGCGCCGACCGTCGCGGTCGGGACCGGCTGGGACATCCCGCGCCGCATGACCTGGCGGACCCGGCGCACCCGGACCTGGGCCGACGGCGGCAGGCGGTGGACGATCGCTCGCGCGGCGCGACGCAGCGGGCCGGACTCGATCCGCACCTGCATCGCGCGCGTGCGACCGTCGATCCGCTCGACGAGCTCCTCGGTCCGGGCCACCGAACGGTTGAGGGCCCGGAGCGTGTCCAGCCGGGCGATGCCCTCCTGGCGCGCCGTGGCCAGGCGCGCTTCGAGATCCCGGATGCGCTCGCGGTTCTCCTGCTGGAACTGGGCCTCGCGCTCCTCGAGCCGCTCGACTGCGGCTTGTCGTTGATCCGCGTGGCGGGCCGCGACCGCGCCGTCGAGGATGAGACGGCGTACCCGTCCTTCGTCGGAGGGCGGCTCCGGGATCGGGGTGACGTTGGCCTCGCGGCAGAGGTGCTCGTAGAGCGCCCGCAGGCTCGGGCTCACCCCGGCGTCGCGCAGCCCCACCTGGGTCGTGTGGTGCCGGAGGTCGTCACGGACCCTCGGGGGTGCGGGTGTGAGCTCTGCGAACTCGCACAGCCGGGCGATCTCACCTCGGGGGTCGAGAAAGAACGTGTCGTAGTGGGTGATGATGCGACGATGCGCGGGGAGGAGGTCGAGCACCGTCGCGTAGTAGCGCTCCCAGAGCGCCAAGCCGAGTGAGTACGAGTTCTGGTTCCGGCGCTTGAGCGAGAGCGCCACTTCGAGCGGGTGCCGGACACAGACGATGAAGCGAAGGTCGGGGACCAGGTCGAGCCAGTACGCCGCGGTGAGACAGGTGCGCGGATCCTTGAAACCCCAGCGCTCGTACTCGGACAGCGCCGCGATCGCCGCGGTGGCGGCCTCGGCCACGTGCGCGACGCGCGGATCGTCGACGGCCTGGGGCGGCAGCGCAGGTGGGTTGTCCCACGATCCTCCGGTGGCCTCGAGGAGGTCGTCGTTGCACGCGACGATCGCCTTGTTCTCCCAGAAGCCCTCCGGGTTGTCCTCGGCCGCGTCGATGAGCTCCTCGGCGCCGGTACCGATCAGGTGGAGCCCGGAATCGTGCAGAGCGCGCGTGATCATCGACGTGCCCGACCGGTGCATGCCGGTGATGGCGATCGGAACGCTGCCCACTCTCGCACCCCCGCTTCAGGGCCCCAGGCCCGGTATCACTGGGCCACTGCCGCTCGCGACCCGTCCGGGGATGCTAGCGGTCCCGCGCGTTCCGGCTCCCGGGCTCCGCTACTCACCGTGGCGGGCGATCCGGTCGCTCGCCTGGCGGGCCGACCGCTCGAGGTACGGGAGGAACGCGGGCGCGACCGATCCGACGTAGAGGGGTCGGTTGGACGGCGGATGGTGCGGGATGCCGCGGATGCGCTGGTAGTCGGCGTGCATCTCGTCCCAGGTGAAGCGCCGGGAGGTGGCGGCGCCTCCATGGTGCTGGTGGAAGGTGCCCTCGCCGAGGAGCACGATCAGGTCGATCCCGTCGAGCGCGCACGCCCGCCGGTAGAGGTCGTGGTTGGCCAGGCCGCCGGCCGGGAGCGCGAAGCGCTCGTCGAGGCCGCCGAGCTCGGCCCAGATCTCGCGTCGGGTGAAGAGGCTGCTGCTCTCCCCCATCGGGCCGAACAGGCCGCGCCCCGACGATCCCGCCGGCGTGCTGACCTCGAAGAGCCGGTACCCGTCGGTCTCCCAGCCCGAGGTCTCGAGCAGCCGGTCCTCGGCTTCCTCGTCGTAGCCGACCTCTGCCGCGCGCATGTGCGTGACCGCACCCAGATGGAAGGCCGGGGCCGTGATCAGAGGGCGTTCCGCCAGCCCGTGCGCCCGACAGGCGCCGGCCAGCAGGCCCGGCGACGCGAGTCGGGCTCCGTCGATCACGAGCCCGACGAGCGCGCCCCGGGCCATGGTGATGCCGAGGTTGGCGGCGAGCACCGGCGAGGGCGGGGCGGGGTCGACCCGCTCCAGGTGCAGCCGGCCCGGGAACCGCTCCACGAGGCCCGCGTCGACCGGGTTCGACGACCCGTTGTCGACCACGATGACCTCGTAATCGTCGGCCCGCATGCCGTTCTGGTGCTCCGGGCTGAGTGAACGGAGCGTCCGTGGAAGCTCCCGGGCCATCTCGTGCACGACGAGCACGACGCTCAGCAGCGGGGGTGCATCTGCGCGGGGGCCCACGTCGTGAAAGGTACCGCCGCACGGCGAACCCGGCGTCAGCCGCCGATCCGGGTCAGGCCGGCAGCGCTTCGATCACGCGACGCACCTGCTGATCCCACGACCAGCGAGCTTCGGCCGCAGCCCGACCGGCGCGACCGATCCGTCGCGCCAGCGCCGGGTCGTCGCGCAGCTCGACGATCGCCGCGGCGAGGCGCTCCGGGTCGTGGGGCGGCACGAGGAGCGCGTCGAGATGGTCGGTGAGCCGGTCCCGCAGCTGACCGACGGCCGGCGCGACCACCGGGATCCCGGCGGCGAGGTACTCGGCCAGCTTCAGCGGGGAGTAGTGGAACTCGGCGCCGGCCGGGGCGAGCACCAACGCGGCGTCCATCACGGCCAGATGGTCCGCAAGGTCCGCCTGCGCGACCGTCCCGGTGAACACCGCGTGCACCCCTCGGTCTCGCGCGAGCTGCTCGATGCGCGGTCGCTCGGGGCCGTCCCCCACCATGAGCAGGCTCGCGCCGGCGACCGACGCCACCGCGTCGACCGCCTGCTCGATCGCGTGGAAGCGGCGAAAGCTGCCGAGCCAGCCGACGACGAAGCGGTCCTCCAGGCCCAGCGCGCGCCGCCGCTCGGATGCGTGATCGCGCTCCGGGAACAGCTCGAGGTCCACGCCGGTGGGGGTGATCACGATCCGGTGCTGCGGTGCTCCCAGTCGCTGCGCCTGCTCGGCCACGGCATCCGTGCCGCAGGCGACGACGTCGGCCGCCCGCAGCGACGGGGACTCCCCGATCCGCTCGAGCCGGTGGCCCCAACCGGGCCGGCCGACTCCCCACTGCTCGGCCTGCCAGACCAACGTCGCCGGCACGAAGAGGACCGACGGCACCCCGAGCGACCGGGCCAGTCGCAGACCCGCGACCTGGAACATCTCGTGACGCTGCCAGACGAAGGTCAGCTCCGAACCCTGCCAGGGGCCGTCCGGGCCGATCCGGTAGTGCCGGGCACCCCACCACGATTGGAGGTCCTTGACCGCCGTCGACGCGGTCGTGGGCACGAAGCGCCGCCAGCGCGGCATCGTGTCGCTCCGGAGGGCAGGTGAGGAGCCCTGGCGACGGGCATCCTCGGGGTCGATCACTCCGTCGGGCGTCGCGATCCACGACCTCCCCAACACGCGGCGCGCCGCGCCCGCCCATCCGGCCACGCTGACGAGCGACGCCACCGGACCGCGGCGACCGGCCGCGGTCTCGGACACGACGAAGATCGCGCCCCTCGGTCCCCATCGGTTCGCAGGCCCGGTCACGCGGCTGGTCGGCACGGGGTCCGGCCCGGAACTTCGGTCACGCGCGCCGTCACTCGGCGACGAGATCGTGCCGAAGCGGCCCGTCCTCGGTCACCCGGTCGCGCACGCTGGCGTAGCTGTCGTGCTGTTCGACGATGCGGCCCGCCTCGATGACGATGAAGCGGTGACAGCGCCGCAACAGCCCCGGACGGTGTGAGGCGATGACGACGATGGGACGGTGCGCGAGATGCTCCAGCGCGTGCTCGATGGACTGCCCCTTCGCTGCGTCGAGCGCGCTGGCGGGCTCGTCCAGGACCAGCAGGTCGGGTTCCCCGACGAGCACCCGGGCCAACGCGATGCGTTGTCGCTGACCCCCCGAGAGCCCGGCCGCGCCGTCGCCCACCCGGGTCTCGAACCCGTCCGGGAGGTGTTCGATCTCCTCGAGGACCGCAGCCCGCTCTGCCGCGACCCGGACCGCGGCCTCGGGCACGGACCGGTAGAACGCGATGTTCTGCGCCACCGAGCCGCGGATGAGCGTGGGCTCCTGGCTGAGCAGTCCGACCCGGCCCTTCCACGAGTCGGCAGAGTAGGCCGCGGCCGGATGCCCGTTCGCGAGGTGCTCACCCGTGCTGGCCCGCAACAACCCGGCGAGGAGGTTGGCCAAGGTGGTCTTCCCGCTCCCCGAAGGCCCCAGGATCCCGATCCACTCCCCCGCGCGCAGTGACAGGTCGATGTCGTGGAGCACCGGCGTACCTGGACCGTAGGAGAACGAGACGTCGCGCAACTCGATGGACTCGAGCGGACCGAGCGGGAGCCTGCCGTCCACGACCGAGAGCCCCTCGTACTCCTCGACGAACGTCCGGATCTCCCGGGTGTACGGCAGGATCTCGGCGGCGAGGTGGAGCGACGAGTTGAGCTGCTGGAGGTACGCGAGCGAGCGGATCGCGAGGATCGCGGCGGCGCCGAAGCCCACCGCGCCGACACCGAAGGCGTCGGCGAGGAGCAACACCGCGACGAGGAGCAACAGGATCGTCTGGATGAACCCGGCCGGGAGCAGACGCTGCATGGTGCGCAGCCTCCGCAGCTCGGCACGCGCCGAGCCGTTCAGAGCATCGAGGTCGTCGATCGCGGCATCGGTGACGCCGAAGACGTGGAGCTCACGATTGAGGGCGGCCAGGGTGCCGGCCTGGAGCTCGACATCGCGTGCCGCGTCGGCGGAACGCCGCGACGTCCCGGACACCTCGCGCCGCAGCAGGGAGAACGCGAGGGAAGCGCACCCGCCGAGCACGAGGAACAGCAGTCCGACGATGGGTGCCGCCACGAGCACCGCCAGCCCGAAGACCGCGAGGCTCAGGATGGAGGAGAGCGCGGTCGCCAAGGTCGGGATGACCTCGGAGACCAGGTGTGCGTTGTGCCCGAGCATGCGCTGGAGCAGCCCACCGCGCCGCTTCGTCACCTCCTGCCAGTCGGCTCGGAAGTACGCGTCGAACGCGCGCTCGCGGGACCGGGCGGTGGCGACCGCGGTCAAGCGGCCGACGACCACGCTCTCGAGCGACCGGACGAGCATCGACGCCAGGGCCGCGCCGGCCGCGAGCGCGATCAGCGCTTCGAAGCTGAGCTGCTGATGGGTGAACGCGAGGTCGACCACGGTGCTCGTGTCCCCGGACGAGAGCACCACGAGCGCGCGGACCAGGGCCAGCAGGGTGACGAGCTCCGTGAGGACTGCCGCGGTCGAGAGCACCGGGAGCACGAGGAGCCACTGCCGACGGCGGCCGAGGAGCCATCGTGCGCTGCGCCAGAGATCCGGGATCTGGCCGAGCCGGTCGCCGGGTTCGCGTCCGGCCGGAGAGCTCCGCAAGGTCTTCAGACTATCGGCGCCTCGAGCGCGCTCGGGGCCGTGAACAGCTATCGAGCCGGGTGCACGCGCTCGTACAGGTCGCGCAACCGCGCACCGATCACCGCGGGTCCGCGCTGCTCGGCCACCCGCTGCACGGCGTCGACGGCCCGCCGGTAGGCAACGGGGTCTCCCACCGCGGCTTGGATGCCGGCTGCCAACGCGGCTGGATCTGCCGGCGGCACGACCCAACCGGTTCCGTCGGCGCGTACGGCCCGACCCAGTGAGTCGAAGTCGCTCACGACCACCGGCTTGCCGTGCCCGTACGCGTCGTGCAGCACTCCGCTCTCGGACTCGAACGACGTGTACGGAAGCACGACGATCGACGCGCGCCGGAAGAGCTCGGTCTTGCGCTCTGCATCGATCCAGTTCAGCTCGGCGGTGACCCGCGGGTCCGCCTTCGCAAGCAGGCGGACGGCGTCCTCCACGTCGTCGGCGCCGCGCCCCGCGAAATGAAACCGCAGGTCCCCGTCGATGAGACTGATGGCGTCGATCAGGTGCTGCACGCCCTTGTTCCGCCGCATCGTTCCGAAGAACAGGATCATCGGAGGCTGGTCCGCCTCCACGTCGGGTGAGCCTGCGAACCGTGAGACGAGATGCGGGACGAGCTCGATGCGCGCCGGGTCGATCCGGAACTCCGTCGTCAGCAGCTCGCGCGAGCTGCTGGTTGTGGACGAGGAGCATTCCCGCACTGCGGAACAGACGCCGAGCCAGCCATCGCTCGGCCCGTGGCGGCAGCCTCGGGTCGTGGGGGACGAGGTCGTGCACAGAGCACACGACCGAGTAGCGGCGCCGGAGCAGCGCCAGATCGAGCGGGTCGGTGAAGCGGTTCATGAACATGACGTGGACGACATCGAAGCCACCTCGCCGTAGGGTGCGGCGGCGGTGCACGACCCGGAAGAGGTACGTCCAGGCGCGCGACAGCACCCAGCCGACGGTCCCCTCCGGAGCGGGATGGACCTCGGGCGCGTCGTTGATGACCACATACGGGTCGGCCGGGTTCCACGTCGGCACCCCGGCCCGGTCGAGCGTCTCCATGACCAGGGTGTCGCCGGGCCGAAGGACCCCGTCGGCCAGCTCGCGGTTCTCTTCGCGCGGAAATGGCCAGTACCAGTAGATGCGCAATCCCGACGCGGGCGCGCGGGGTGCGACGAGCTCCCGAAGGCGCTGGTCGTACACGCGCGCCGCCCGAACGGTCGAGAACTCGGGCGTGCGCGCGCGGGCACGCGCACCCATCGACGCCCGGCGCCGTGGATCGGCGAGCAACGCGCAGACGGCGTCAGCCATGAGCGTCGTGTCGAACCGGCTCAGCACGACGCCGGTCTCACCGTCGAGCACGACGTCACGGACGCCGCCCAACGGGAAGGAGACGACGGGACAGCCGGCCATCTGCGCCTCGATGACCACGCCCGGGATCCCTTCGGCGTCGCTGGTGAGGACCGTGACCTCGACGCCCGCATAGACGAGCTCGACGTCCTCGCGTTGGCCGAGCAGCGTGACGTCGCGGCCGAGGTCCCGCATCGCGATCTCCTGCTCGAGCCGAGCGCGCAGTGGACCGTCGCCGGCGACGACGAGATGCGCGCGCTCGCCGTGCTTCAGCACCGCCTCGAGCACATCGAGCGTTCGAAGCGGCTGCTTCTGCTCGACGAGGTGGCCGACGAATCCGATCAGATGGACGTCGTCGTCGAGCACGCCGACCTCCGTGCGCAGACGTCGCGCCGCGGTCTCGCGGTCGACGTCGACGAAGCGATCCGGAGTCCGGTAGTTGGCGATGTGCCAGAGCGGACCGAGGTATCCGAGACGGCGCAGCTCGACGCCCAGGTCGGGGGTCAGGGCGACGGCCGCGTCCATCCGGTTCGCGACGAGCTCCCACCAGCGCCGCTGGATCGGGTTCCGCACCCTGGGTGGGAACCCGAGGATGCGTTGCCAGACGAGGAGCGGACCGCCGCGTCGCGGCAGCGCCACCGCGGCGACCTGCGCGGCCGAGCCACCGTGCAGCAGCAGGACATCGGCCGTTTCGCGGGCGAGCGCCCGGCGCAGGAGCCAGGCCAGGTGCGGGACATGGTGGCTACCGACCTCGCGCATCCTCGCGAGCGGTTCGATCGCGGGGTCCCGCCCGCCGTCGAACCCGGTGGTCAGGGCGAGCACGCGATTCGAGTGCCCGAGTGCGTCGAGCTCGTGTCCGAGCTCCAACGCGACCATCTCCGCCCCCCGCCGCTGGCTGCGGCCGACGAGATGCACGATCCTCATATCGGTCATCGTGTCACGATCGGCGCGAGGGAGTCACTCGGAACGGCGCTCAGGCGTCGGTCCAACCCGCGCGCACCGCGTACGCGGCGACCTCGGTGCGGCTCGTCATCGACAGCTTGGCGAGGATGTTCGAGACGTGGACCGACGCCGTCTTCGGCGAGATGAACAAGCGTGACGCGATCTCGCCGTTGGTGAGTCCCTCGGCGAGCAGCGCGACGACCTCGCGTTCGCGCGGCGTGAGGGCATCGGGGCCCTCGACCGACTCACCACCGCCGAGCCTCCGTTGCAGCGCCGCGAGCTCCTCCACCCTCGCCCCACCCCATCGAGCGAGCAGCTCGTCGGCGATCGCGGCGTGCTCCTTCGCCTCGCCGAGTCGGCGCAGGGCGACGAGGCAGCGGCCGGCCCCGACGTGCGCGCTCCCGAGCGCGGCCGGACGCACCAGGCTGCCGGATCGCGCGATCGACGCCTCGTACAGCTCGAGCGATCCCTCGGGGTCGCCCCGGGCTTCGAGCAGCTCGGCGCGCGCCAGGAGGCGATACGGGTCGTCGTGCGGTGTCGGTTGACCGAAGCTGATCGGCAACCCGTCGAGCAGCTCCTCGACCGCATCGGGATCGACGCCGCCATGGAGCATCGCCCGGACGAGGTCGTGGACCAGCTGCGGATCGACGGCGCCGCGCGCGATGGCGGCCCGGGTGAGCGCCGCGCCGTACCGCCGCACCCCCGGCTCGTCGTGGCGGATGGCGGCGACGTGGAGCCCGACGCCGGTCCACCAGAGGGCGTTCTCGCCGACCGCGGGATCGACCATCGCGAAGATGGTTTCGGCTCGGTCCACCTCGCCGGCCTCGAGCGCCAGGCCGGCGGCGTGCGCGAGGAACCAGTTCGCGGGCCGACCGCGGGTGTAGTCGCGCTGGGCCCGCATGGCCTCCTCGACCTGGGTGAGCGCGTCGCCCAGGTCGCCCTCCCACTCGGCGAGGTCGGCGAGCCCGTCCCAGTAGCTGCCGGCGAAGAGGTCGAATCCGGCGCGCTCGGTCGCCTCACGCATGCGGAGCAGCAACGCCCGCGCGTTCTCCGCGTCGAGGCGTGAGTACTCCCCTCGCACGAGGTTGTTCAAGCCGCGCGCGACGATGACCCACTGTTCCTGCTCCGTCGCCTCGTCGATCGCCCGGACGAGGAGCTCCCGGCCTTCGTCCACGCGACCCTTCACGTTCATGTACGCCGAGCCGCGCTCGATGTCCGCACGCACCCGGACCTCGGGCAGGTCGAGCCGGTCGGCGAGCGCGGTCGCCCGGTCCGCCCAGACCGTGACGGCCTCGAGGTCGTCGCGCAGCATGTGCATCTGCGTAAGCACCGCGAACGCCTTGGCCTGCTCCGGACCGACGTCCAACCGATCGACCAGCGCTTCGAGCGCCTCCGTGCTGCGCGCGGTGGCCTCCGCGTCGCTCACGTCGTAGTCGAGCCGGCAGATGAGGCGCAGCGCGGCCGACTCCGACTCGAGATCGTCGGCCGCGCGCGCGAGCTCGAGGCTGCGGCCCGCGAACGTCCGTGCGTCCACGAGCAGGCCGCTCAGCCACGCGGCGCGGCTCGCGACGTCGAGCAGCTCGGGATCGGTCGGGATCTCCGAGAGGCCGAGCTCGGCGAGCTGGAGCGCCTGGTACGTCGAACCGGCGTGCAACGACCGGACCGCGCCCTTGCGCGCCGCGGCCACCATGTCGTCGATCTGGCCCGCGCCGTGCGCGTGATGGGCGATGCCCGCGAAGTCGTGGCTGTCGGCGGCGCGCAGCGCGTCGAGCGCGGCCTGGTGCAGCCGGCGCCGCTCGCGACCGAGGAGATCGGCCTCGATCGCCTCGCGCGCGAGCGCGTGGCGGAACGCGAACACGTCCGCCTCGCTCTCGATCAGCAGCCCGCGGGCGACAAGGAGGCGGAGGATCCCGATGAGCTCGTCCTCCCCGTAGCCCGAGACGGTAGCCAGGAGATCGAAGCCGACCCGGGTGACCCCGAGCACGGCCGCGGTCTCGAGCACCCGGCGCGCCTCGGGGTCGAGGTCGTCGAGCTGGGCCCGGACCAGCTCCGCAAGGCTCCAGGGCAGCTCCTGATCGAGGAGTGTGTCCGGGTCGTCGTCGCGGCCCGCGGCGAGGAGCTCCTCGAGGAAGAAGGGGTTGCCGCCGGTACGCGCGTGCAACGCCTGGATCGTGCGGAACGAGGGATCGCGGCCGTACACCGCGGCGAGGAACGACCCGACGCCGGAGGCGTCGAGCCGGTCGAGGTGGAGGTGCGTGACCGCGTGGCGGCGCTCCAGGCGCGGCACCATCTCGGCCGCCGGGTGGCGGCGGTGGAGCGCGTCGGGCCGGTACGTCCCGATTAGCAGCAACGGCCCGGTGTCGGGCTCGGCCAGCCGTTCGAAGAGCGCGACGCTCTCCGAGTCGGCCCAGTGGAGGTCGTCGAACACGACGACGCCCGGCGTCCGGACCGTGAGGTCGCGGACGATGTCGAGCGCGAGCCGGACCCGCTCGTCGGTCGGGCGCGTCGCGTCGCCGAGGAGCTCGATGCGCTCGTCGGAGGGCCCGCTGCCGTCGAGCGCGTCGATCAGGAGCTCGAACGGGCGCCCGAGCGATCCCGGGTCGGCCTGGCCGGCGTGCACCGCGACCGCCTCCGGCAACCGAGCCACGAGCTCGCGCACGAGTCGCGTCTTGCCGACACCGGCTTCCCCACCGACGAGCGCGATCGCGGGCGGCTGGCCCGCATCGACGAGCCGGGCCAGCCGGTCCAGCTCCTCGGACCGGCCGATCATCTGGGGTGAGAGTCCCGGGCGCCCGACGAGCATCCCCCGAGCGTATGGGCCTCGGGTCAACCGCCCACGAGGGATTCACGCCGGGGCAGCGGCCGGCGGCGGCGCTCGTGCGGGAACCGGGGGCCGCGGGCCGGGTGCGGCGCGATCTCCCTGGTCAGGCGGTGGTCCCTGGCGTCGGACTCCCGGGCGGCGCGGCGGTCCGCGACCAGCTGGGTCAGCTGCGTGTGGTCCATGCACCCATGGTGGAGCTCTGAGGTAGCGGAGCGCATCGGGACGATGCCGTATTCGCTCGCGCTCCGGCGGGCGCGATCCGTCTAAGGCACTCACGCGGCGACCGGAGTCGCGCGGTGCTGATGCGGCGAGCAGCCCGCGTGCAGGTCCGCGGCGACGCAGGGGTATACAGGGGTCATGGCACTTCAAGGAAGCTACGCACCCAGCCCCTGGGCCCCCATCGCCGATCAGGTGAAGCTCTACGAGCAGTCGGGCGGCACCGACGGCACGACGCTCGAAGGCCAGCCGTGCATCATCCTGTGGACCACGGGCCGCCACACCGGTGAGGTGCGCAAGACGCCCCTGATGCGGGTGAACGACGGGGACCGGTATGCGGTCGTCGCGTCGCTCGGGGGCGCGCCGAAGCACCCGGTCTGGTACCTGAACCTCGTCGCCGACCCGCACGTGAGCCTGCAGGACGGGCCGAACCTGCGGGACTACACGGCGCGGGTCGTCGAGGGCGACGAGCGCGCCGAGTGGTGGAAGAAGGCGACCGCGGTCTGGCCGTCCTACGACGAATACCAGACCAAGACGGACCGCACGATCCCGGTCGTCGTCCTCGAACCGGCCTGATCAGCGCTTCGTGGCGCCGGGTCCGGTCGCGCGTACGACGCGACCGGGACCAGTGGCTGCACCGCCGCTGCCAACGCGAAGACGCGCACCCCGCTCGCAACCATCCCGCTCTCAGCGCCGGACACACCCCCATCGTCGCCGACGGCACCGTCTACTTCCACGACCACAGCGGACTCCACGCCCTCACCGTCCCCTGAACAAGGACCGCTGGTCCGCGGCTCGCACGTTCGAGCGTTCGATGTAGGTTCGCCGTGTCATCCTCGGTGCGCCTGGATGACCGGGCGGAAGGACGTCAACGGCACGCTCGTCGTCATCTTCGAACGCAAGACACCGCTTCCGTGATCGGATGTGCGCCGCCTCCACTCTTCGACCAGTGCGCACGGCGCCTTCCCCGGCACGCGCTTCTCCTGGTCGGATCCGTCTGGTGGAGACGATGGGACTCGAACCCACGACCCCCTGCTTGCAAACGGTCTGAGGGCGATCTCGCCACCAGCACGTTTACGCGTTCGAGCAGGTCAGGTGGTGCAACGAGTATCCGCCAGTGACCGCCAGTACCCCCCAGTGACCGTCCGTAGTGGCACGGAAGTGGCACGGAACGAGCCCGGTCGCGCAATCGCACGTCGCGATGCGCATAGCCGAGCTGTACCGACAGCCGACACTACGGAGCATCACATGCGCAACGACCCCGACCGCCTCGCGCGGTCACCCGAACGAAGACCTGCAGCTCGCGCGACGAGTCCGACGAACACTCCGATCGCAACCGCGTCGACGCGGTCAGGCAACTACACAGACTTGTCGGTTCCGCAGGCGGAACCGACCGAAGCAATGGAAGCGCGTTCCTCGACGGTGCGGAGGTTGCCTTCGATCAGCTCGACGAGGCGTACCAACTGCTGCGCGACGACGAACCGATCGACTGGAGCGATCCCGAGTGGTTGCGCGAGCGCACCGAGCAGCTCCGCCGTCGCACTATGCACGCCAGCGAGCTCGAATACGCCGTACTTGAGTACCGCGATGCCCTCTACCAAGCGGGAGTGCTCCAGCGACGCATCCAGCGCCACGACGCTGCGTTGCATCGTCGGGTCGAGATCGAACGCCTCCGCGCCGACGGCACGCTCTACCGCGAGGAGCACCGCAACCAGAACCGGCCCGCGCACGTCGACGTCGACCCGGGCGCGTGGGCCACAGTCAAACGCGAGGCGGTTCGACTGCGTGAAACGGTCGGCGCGTTGGTCGGCGGCCTCGTGGTGCAGTTCACCGATGCAGGCGCACCCCCTTCCCACTCGTCTGTACGCACGGCCGAACACCGCTTCGCTCGACTGTGCGTCGACGACGAACGGTGGGCGACGTTCCGAGGCATCGCGATTGACTCGCACGTGTCAACCGCGCGCCTTGTCGGTCTGGTCGTCGAGGCCGAAGCGGTGCGCCTCGGGTGGCGAGTTCCCGGAGGTGCACGGTGAGCGGCCGGCGCCGCTTCGGCGCGATCCGCAAGCTCCCGTCCGGTCGATTCCAGGTCCGCTTCCGAGACCCGGAGACGAACCTCTACCGAACCGCTGAGCAGACCTTCGCCACGAAGGGCGACGCGGGCCGCTGGCTGTCGATCCTCGAGGCCGACCTGGCCCGCGGGTTGTGGCACGACCCGAAGCGCGGCGAGGTCCTGCTCGGTGAGGTCGCCGAGACCTGGTACTCGACGAAGCTGCACCTACGGGAGACGACGAAGCACATCTACCGGGTGATCCTCGACGCGCACATCCTTCCGGCGTTCGGCGAGCAGCCGATCGGCTCGATCACAACGCTCGACGTACAGGTCTGGATCGCCGCCCTGCACCAGAAGCCTCGGTGCGGCCCGAACACCGTCGCCAAGACGTACAAGCAGCTCCGCACGATCATGGAGATGGCGCTCGACGCTGGTCTCATCGTGCGCAACCCATGCCGCATCAAGGGCGCCGGCACCGAGCGGTTCCCGGAGATGCGCTGCGCGACCGTCGAGGAGGTCGCCGCGCTCGCCCAGGCGGTCGAGCCGCGCTGGCAGGCGCTGATCCTGCTGGCCGCGTACTCCGGGCTGCGCTGGGGCGAGCTCGCCGGCCTCCGTCGTCGCTACCTCGATCCGCTGCACAAGACCGTCCGGGTCGTCGAGCAGTGCACCGAGGTGAACGGCCGCTTCGTCTGGGGCCCACCGAAGACCGCGGCGGGTATGCGTACGGTCGTGCTGCCGTCGTTCATCTGCGACGTGATGGTCGAGCACCTCGCCCGCTGGAGCCAACCCGGCGTCGACGGCTTCGTCTTCGTCATGCCCGAGGGCGACGCCGTTGCGCCGAGAGAACTTCCGAAAGCGAGTGTGGTTCCCGGCGCTTCGAGACGCCGGCATCGAGGGCGCCTCCGCTTCCACGACCTCCGCCACACCAACGCCACCCTCGCCGCCGCCAGTGGCGCCCCGCTCCGAGCAGTGATGCACCGCCTCGGCCACGCGTCAGCGATGGCTGCGCTCCGGTACCAGCACCGCGTTGAAGGCCAAGACGAAGCGATCGCTGACTTTCTCGATACGCAGTTTGTGAATCGGAGTGGGTCTACCCAGAGGATTCGAGCGCACTACATGTGGCACGCCCCTTGGAAGGTCCGCGATCGTGAGCCTCCGTCAGCGCCACCCGGCTTCGGCAGGCAGTCTCAAGCCCAACCATGCCGTCCTCACACAGCGCCGGGCCGGTGGTCTGCCGTACGCAAGATGCATCCGCACGAGAGCCTCAACACCGCATGGATCGCTCCACGCAGGACACCCGGGCAGGGGATGCGTGTCTCCCGCCAAGCGTCAACGCTTCGTTCGCATTTGGGTGCCCACCGAGTGCACCGGCACCTCGTTAGCCGGGGAAAGAAGCGATCGGGCGGAACCCTTCAGTTCCGCGTCGGGCCCGTTGGAGAAAGGGCAGCCGGTACCGACGGACAATCCTGCACCTGAGATGAGAACTGCTCACCTCGCCATTTCATGGTCACCGAACGCGCGGTTGAGGAGTAGGTGATCGCAACGGTGTTGACGGCGTATTGGTCCTTGCCGGGATAGTCGAACGAGATCAGGAACTGGGTCGTCACTCCCTCTACTGCGCGGGAGTTCACGAACGGCTTACCGCCCGTCGCGTTCGAAACCATGAAAGCGAGGTAAGCGACCGGAGCTGGGAGGTCCTCGTACTTCGAGTCATTGACCGACCTCTGGAGGTAGAGGGTGCAGGGCCGGTCCGCAAACTCGACGTATTGGTACCTGCTCTCGTTTGACTCGGTCCATGGCGCGCGCACCGTAGCGTCCCGTCAGCTACACCCGCCTCAATGGCCTGGCGAAGGCTCGGAAATCCAGGTACGACCACAGGATCACAGTTGTCACCTGCAAGCAGTGCTCCTCCCTTCGAACCATCAGGATGTCGCAACAGCCAGACCGTGAGATTTCCGAGGATGCTCGGAGTGTCGAGCGGGCATCCTACGGACGTCGTGCCGAGCTGAATGAGGGTGATGAACAGCCGTCCGGCGAACGCTTCGTCGAGCGGCAGAAGGCGTGCCTCAACATTGGTACCGCAATACTCGTCGGCCGTCGGCGGTGGCGTCGGCGGTGGCGCCGGCGTGGTCGTTGGCGTGGTCGACGGCGCGACCGGCGTGGTCGACGGCGCGACCCGGCGCGACCGTCGGCGTGGTCGACGGCGCGAACCGGCGCGACCGTCGGCGTGGTCGACGACTCCTTCTCCTCCTTGACGGGGCTCGGCTCTGCGCTACCAGACAACGGATCGCGATCTGGGCCACCGCTCCTACCAGGAACGCGACGACTACAACGATGACTGCGACCGCTCGCATGAAGCGCGTCTGCCAACTCGCGGGCGCACCCGCCAGGTCTTCGTGCAGGATCTCGAAGAGCAGCCAGAGTTGGACTCCAAAGGGGATCAACGCCACGAGGCTGAGCCACGGATCCGCAGCGCGCGCGATGAGCCCGGCACAGATCGCGATACTCGCCAACCCGAGCAAAGAGAATGCCAGTACAGCCTTACGGCGCGCGCACCCGCGTGCGGCGATTCGGCGGAGCGTCCATCGCGCCGGACAACCAGCACGAAGGTCGCGGAGGCCACGACCTCCAGCGCTGGCACCACTACCCACGCCACCGAGACGACCAGTGCGCACGCAGTTCCGACAACTGCCAGAACCCACGTGGAGAAGAAGGCCCACTCCGCTGCGTTCATCTCCCCGAACAGCACCCGGCGTGCTCGCCGGGCGTTCCCCGACCGATCCACGTTGCGACCCCCGATCCGCTCACGCGGCGGCAGGCTAGGCTCCCATTATTCGGGCGTCAAGGGTCCTGAGATATGATGGTGCGGGCTCCGGAGATTCGAGCCTCGGCACATCAGACAGTAGAAGTCAAGACTTGATCTATTTGGGAGCACGAGAAATACTCGACAATCCGACCCGCTGTCCGGAGGCACGATGGTTGAGCCGGTCGATACCTGGGCTCACGACACTCGATCTTCTAGAGTCACCTGCTCGGGAACGATCAGGGCAGGGATGGCTTGGACGCGTCAGCCGAACATCAGTCGCCGCGGGTGCTGGCACACTTCCTGGACGTGCTCGACGCCGCGCACCGCAAGCTGTTCACGACTGGACGACTCGGCCTTGACAGCTCGGTGTCTGAACGTCTCTTCTTCGAGGCAGCCCGAGACGTGTGCCTCGGTTGTCTGATGCATTTCCAGGTGGAGTTGGGTTTGGATCGGACTGAAGCCGCCGCCCGTCTTCGCGATCAACTAGGCAAGCGCTTTGACCTGACGATCACGGCAGACGAAGGTGCACAGCGTCGGCTATTCAGCGACCCGGCGGCCATAAGAGAAGTCGCCTTCGTCAAGAGCATGCAGGATCCAAGATGAGTTCTCGTAAAGCAACGCCACAGGCTGCACGGCCAGTTGGAGGAACCTTGTCAAGAGCGACCCATCACAGTCTGGACGCGGGGCAGAGTCCAGGAAAGAAGCCGAATCTCGCGGACGACAAGCGACGCTTGCTCTCGCGCGGCGTGTTATGGATAGCGGTGTGGATTCGGTACTTCACCTAAACCTCAAGACGATTCGCACGGAGCTCGACGTGCCTGAGAGTACCTTCTTCAGGCACATCGTTGGTCGACAACACCTGATCGAACTCGCCTATGAGGTGTCTTGGAACACCATCTTCCTGTACGTAGCGAACGCAACCTTCGTGCCCGATCGGCTCGACTCCGACGGCCGAAAGATGATCGAGGCTGACTTCACACGCCTGGTCGATCTTTACTTTCAAGGCACTGACGACGAGCAGCGCGCTCGCAACGTGCGCTCTCTACATGTACCGGAGGCGGCGGGAACTCAACCTTCACACGGCCGACCCCGATCGAGCGACGACTTTCGAGCAACGTCTTTCCGCGCAATGCTCGTTGCATGGCTACAAGGAACCCGTTGATTTCGCGAACGAGCTCCTCAATCTATTCATCGCACATTGGATCATCTGGAACATGAACCGGGACGACCCGCTGCTATGTCGGCCGGATCTTTTCTGGGCCCAACTAGATGAGCTTCTTTCCGAGCGCGAATTTGCGAGCTAGTGGGACCTGCGGGATGAGAGCTCTGTCCGCGCTTGCTAGCTAGCTCGACCCAGAACAGTCCGAAAGGCCCCCTTTCCACCGCGAGTCAAGTGGAGCTTCGCAATCCCTAGGACTGTCTTCGCGCAGTGGTGCTCGATGCGTGCGACGTCCGCATGCCGAATGTCGGGCGGTTAAACACAAGTGGAGCAACGGGATCGTGAGATCGTTCCCTATTGCCCGAGCCGATGTCACGTACGACGTCGGCCCAACCCCGGAACTGCGGCACTTCAGCTAGCTGAACGGGCTGGCCTGCAATGACTTCCGTGGAGGATCGACGCCCCGAGGATGAGATCGGTGGTCGACGGGACGCGTTGAAACCCGGACTTGTCCCTGCGAGTGTCGTGCGGTCTCTAGAGAGTGGCCAGGGAGAGACAGCAAACTTCATGGAGCAGATCGCACTTGACATGGGGGCCCTCCTGGGTGCTCTCTTTCCGGCTCTTCGGGGACAAGCAGCCGAGCTGAGGAGCCCGCGGTTTCTCGAACGGATGCGCGCCGGCGGGCGGGTTCTACTTCGAGAAGCTCGGTCCGGAGATCTTCGAAGTCGCCCCGGCCTGGTGTAGTGACACGGCGCGCGGTTGGGCAGCCATGGCGGCCGGGCTGACGGTAGATGCCACTCTTGAGACCTGTCTTCGCCGCGCTCGACCCTTCGCGATTGACGACCACTTCGCGGTCCGCGAGTGGGCGTGGCTAGGCGTTCGAAACCGCATCTCCGCGGAACCCTTGCCGGCGCTCCGAATTCTGCAAGACTGGTCGACCGACAAGTCACATCTCGCTCGTCGCTTCGCATGTGAGGCCACCCGACCCATCGGGGTGTGGAGCCGCCACATCGCTCTCCTCAAGCGGGATCCCGAGCCCGGAGGGCTCGTGATCGACCCGTTGGTGAACGACACCTCGCGCTACGTGAGCAACTCGGTCGCGAACTGGCTCAATGACGCCTCCCGGACAAACCCCGAATGGGTACTGCGCCGTTGTTCTTCATGGGCGGAGCTGCACGGGCACGAGGTTGCGTACGTTTGCCATCGGGCAACTCGATCGATCCGAAAGCAGGTGGGCAAGCGGTAGTCGCGCCTGGGAGCAAGGCTTCAAGCTTGCTACGTGTCGCCGGGCGGGTCGGTTGGGGACCGCCGTGTGCCTGCCGCTCTCAGTCCCTGGAGGATCTCCTCAACAACCTGCGTAGGGTTCAGGTCGTCCGTCTCCACGACGATCTCCGCCAACCCCCGAAGGCGCTCAACCTGTAGTTCCGTCGGGTGCAGCATTGCGGCGTCGAATGGCATCGAGCGCTTGAGTGGATCTGTCGCCTTGGCCGCTTCGAACCTGCGGCGACGAGTCCGTACGTGCGCCTCAAGGTATGCAAGTCTCGCGCCTGGCAAGCCACCAAGAACAGGCAGCGTCTGCCGTTCCGTCCTCACCGCGTCAACAACCAGCCCGTGCGGAAGATCCGGGCGCTGCAGTAGATACTCGAGGAGCCAGCTGCCGTTGGTGCGCAGGTCCAGGGCGGCGCCCTCGGCCTGCAGGGTCGTGCGGTCCGCACCATTTAACTCGAGTACGGCGAGGAGCGCTTCGCGCACACGCACAGTACTGGCACCGAGGCGCTCCGCAATCAGACCGGCGACCGTTGACTTCCCCGACGCGATCTTGCCGGCAAGGAGAAGACAGCTCACTCGGGTGCAGGTCCAACTTCACCCGCGGCGTCGATGCGTAGCGAGTTGCTGCTCGCCCACTGAGTCACGTCATCTTCGATGCTCTTGACTCGCCAGTATCCAGCTGCAACCGCTTCTGCATCGTCCGGTGGTGGTCCCTCTTCGGTCGCACGAACGACGACGCGATCGGCTGTGGTCGCGCCGTTGGTACCCAGCAAGCCGGGCGAACTGCTCCACGATCGCTGTCAGCGGTTCATCGTCTGGCTTTGGGAGCCAATCGGAGCCGACGAGTTCAGCGCCGAACTGGCCGACAGCGGCCACGATCGAGTCTTGATCACCTGAGTCCGTTGATCGCAGGCGCTCGGCAAGTCTCGGGAGCTGATCCCACCGAACCAAGGCGAACCAGGTCAGTGGGGTCTGGCTCGGCGCCACGTGTTCGCCCTGCCCGCTCAATACAGAGTCGATCACTGAGCGGTCTGGCGCGGCTTCGACACCTGAGGCTTTCAAGAATGCAATCTTGGACTCGTATGACGGTGGGAGTACAAAGATCGCCGCGTCGAAGCGTTGACTCCGTCTGATAGCGGGGTCCACATCCCCCATCGAATTCGTACTCACGAAGAAGAGGATCTTGCCCTGCCCCCAAAGACGAGCGAGACACGGAAGCATCGTGGTGGTGAAGAACCGCTCAAGCGGATCAGCGTCCCCGCGACTTCGAATCAATTTCGTCGATCTCGTCCAAGAGCACGACGTGATGATCCAACTCCATCAGGAGCTTGAAGATCTCGTCCGCACGTGCTGAAACCATGTCGACACCTCGATCGAGGAACTGCGCAGGAGTGATCTCCACGAAGCTCCATCCGAGCGCGCCAGCGACGGCCTCGACCAGAGTGGTCTTGCCAGTCCCAGGAGGCCCAAACAGGATGGCGGACCGAGCGTCGCCTTCGGCCAACGCAGGTACATCTGGATCGTCTGGAACGTTCGTCCTCTGCGAAGCTAAGAAAGGGTGGACGAACATCGTTGCAAGTTGCACGCCCGCAGATCCGAAGCCCGCGTTCCCATGTCTCACCGCGTTGATTGAGAGTTCGGAGATCGCGCTGTCAGCTTCGCGCGCCCCAAGTATCCGGGCTGCGTCTTCGCGAGCCCAGATGCCGATGAGACGGCGCATTCCCTGCAGGAACCGAAAGACGCTTGCAGTCGCCCAGCTCTCTGGCGTTGTCCGGTGCGGATGGTGCCCCGAGCACCAGCCGAGGAGTCCTGTCTCAGAGTCCAGGGACCGTGAGTCCCGAAGCGCCTGCCGGTAGCTCGCTACAAGGCCATCGGCGTACGGGCGAAGCATGCGACGGAAGGCGACCGAAAGGTCCGACGCTTGAAGACCGAGGTCCACGAGCTCAGACAGTGTCTCGAAGACGTAGCAGTAGGCGTTTCCGGCGTTTGGGTAGTGGAAGAGGGGGTCGCCACGCGGCCACAGGCCGGCCGCGTCCTGACTGCCAAAGAACGTCCGGAGCCCGGCCTCGACCAGGTCGACGACAGGCGACGGGCGCTCGGCTAGCGGCTCCGACCGCGCAATCAGTAAGCCGCAGATCGACCATGCAGCCTGTTGTGGATCGGCCCGACGAGACTTATTGAAGTGAAGCGCGACCTGTGTGGCGAGCGACTTCTCAAGCCAGAGCTCCACGATCTCCCGCCGATCATCGAACTCCGAGGAGGACTCTCTCGTGACGAACGCGTTCGCGCGGCGAGCCCCCAGTAGGAGAGATACACGTTGGGCGGGTACCGGTTGTCAGCCCAGTCTCCGCTGCCGTCATTGACTCCGATCTCAAACAGGCCGTCGTATCCCGGAGAGGCACGGAGGCCCGTCCAGGCTTCTCGGAGTAACTGGAGCGCCGTCTGGCGCTGCTCCACACTCAGGGTCTTTGTGAGTCTCAACAGAGGCGCGAGGGAACGAACACGGCAGTACGTTCTTGCCGCGCCTTCGCTCTCCCAATCCTCAGGTCGTGCAAGAGCGCGGGAAGAGAATCGCTCAAGTAGTCCGAGGGCGTCGTCCCTCGCAGCGCTCCCTGCGTCGAACAACGATTCGAGACAAGTGAAGGTCGTAGTCAGGCGGGTAACTCTACGCGGGAAGCTCTCTGTGACCGCGGACGCGCCCTCCGGGTCGCTTGGATCTAGTTCCGGTCGCCCGGGCTCGGTAGCAGCGTGGCCCGCGACGGATTCGCCAACGCCAGAACGGTTCCGATCGGCCGCCGTACGGAAGAAGGACGCCTCAGGCTTATCGAGGAAGAAGAGGAGGCTCCGCTGGTGCCCGACGGTGACGTCCCGGAGTTCTGCCCGCGTCTGCGCCAACGCCGCAAAGTCATCCACGGCTGGCGACCGTCGCTAAGCCGCGCGCTCTGGTCGTTCGCGCCGGCCTCGATTGATCGCCTCCTTCGCTCACTGCCGACGCCAGATCTACGTCGAGAATGTTCGCTAGGTGCACCAGATACAACTGCACGTCAGCAAGCTCAAGACCGACGGATTGGTCACCGAAGTCACCATCACGAGCCAGTCCCTCATGCTTGCGTACGGACCGGCGAGCTCTCCGAGTTCCTCCGTGAGCAACAGCATCACGTCCTTCGCAGACTCGTCGGCCCAACCGCGACGCTGAGCCGTGCGGCGGTAGTAGCGCTGGAGCGAGTCAAGAGGCCGCCCCGGATCGTAAGCAAGGGCTTCCGGCGCTGTCGACACATCCTTAACGACGTGTACTAGACCCGCGAAGGATTCCTCCGATGGAACAGTGTCGGTGACTACTGGAACTCCTAGCGCTCCCGCGTAGCCGATCTCCATCGCGGCGCTGGTTCCGACGTAGCCATCCGGACAGAAAAGCCAAACGAAGTCCGCATTGCCGATTGCCGCCAGATGCTTCGCTTCGATGGATTCCGGGGTGCTGCCCAATTCCGTAGGGAGGCGCACGAACTCTTGTTCAGGATCGACCCAAGTTGTGGCAGCTGGCGACAGAAGCGTGTAGCTAGACGAGAGCGCGTCGAAGGTTTCGCGAAGCGCTTCCCGCGACCTGTGGAAAGTCCCTGAGAGGACCGCCTGGAGTGCCGTGGCGGATTCCGTCACCGGCGAATCGTCATGCTCGACAAGGGTCTGCATGTTCTCGGAACCTCCTACAGCGGCGCGCCTGGCGAGCCGATCTTCGGATGGCTCTTGCCTGAGTCTAATCGCAATGATTGGCTTATACAATGGACACTACTGACTCCGTACCGCCCATCGGCCTCCCCTCCCATCGGGTCTGGGAGCTTGCAAAGATGCCCGCGTCGACCCTCAACTACTGGGTCCAGATCGGCCTCGTTCGACCGTCCCTTCGAAGGGCTCAGGGGAAGAGGGTCGAGCAGTGGTGGTCGATCCGTGACGTGCTGGTCGTTCGGGCTGTACGCGCCCTACGCGAGACCGGTGCCTCTCTCCAACAGGTACGGAAGGCAAAGAAATGGCTTGAGCAGGCCGGCAGCAGCCTGGGCGACGTCCGTCTCTACTGGGACGGACGGGACATCGTCGTCACGGATGAGCACGGCCAATTGCTTTCCGCACTGCGGGAGCCAGGTCAGCAGATGTTTCAACTCGTCTCCCTGCCACTGTCGCACTGGGACAGAGAGGCGATGGCAGACCCCGAGGCTCGAGAGGTCGACCTCGGCGAGTTCCGCCGACAAGCGAGGCTCCGCCGCCGCCGGCGCTCCGAGCATTTCACTCTCGCTGCACAGACGATCTGCGCAGACAGCGAGAGTTCTTGATGCACGAACGTGAGAGTACGACGGGGGTGTGACATCACCTGCGTCACGGACGCAGAGGGGAACCGATTCCGATCGCGTCGTTCGCGGCCACTACCGAACTGCACCGCGCTCACGAGTCGCGTACGCTCATTCCTCGTGGCACGGAAGTGGCACGCGGATGGCACGACGGGCACCGTGACCTCCGGTCGGAGCGACACTGCAGCGCTCTGACCAGCGGTCTTCGCGGTGGAGACGATGGGACTCGAACCCACGACCCCCTGCTTGCAAAGCAGGTGCTCTAGCCAGCTGAGCTACGTCCCCGAGAAAGCTCCGGGTCAGTCATCGTACGGCGCGGCGCGCGACCGGAGCCGCCGGAGCCGGAGCGGGTCGACCGCTGCGATCGACCGGCCCTCCGGGAGCCCCTGTCTCCTGACTTGCGGCTGGTTCTGCTTGGGTCGGGCCCACCCGACGCCGAAGACAAGGCGTGCAGAGCCCGACCTCCGAGTCCCTGGCGACCGATCTCGGCTTCGAGGCCGCCACCCGGCTGGCGACCGACGTCCGCTCCCGGGTCGAGGGCGTGCTGCGGGGCAAGCCGGAGCCGGTGACCCTGGCCCTCGTCGCGCTCCTCTCGGGCGGTCACCTGCTCGTCGAGGACGTCCCGGGCGTCGGCAAGACCCTGCTCGCCAAGGCGCTGGCCCGCGCCGCCGGGGGCGTGTTCCACCGGGTCCAGTGCACGCCGGACCTCCTGCCGTCCGAGCTCACGGGCGTCTCCGTGTTCCACCTCGCCGGCAACGAGTGGGAGTTCCGGCCCGGCCCGCTCTTCGCGCACGTGGTGCTCGTCGACGAGCTCAACCGGGCGACCCCCCGCACCCAGTCGGCCCTGCTCGAGGCGATGGAGGAGCGTCACGTCACCGTCGACGGCGTCACGCGCGACCTCCCCCACCCGTTCTTCCTCGTCGCGACGCAGAACCCGTTCGAGACCATCGGCACCTTTCCCCTCGTCGAAGGACAGCTCGACCGGTTCGCGGTCGTCGCGCACATCGGCACGCCCGATGCCGCCACGGAGCGCGCGCTGCTGCTCGGCGAGGGTGGCGAGGACGCGTTGGCCGACCTCGCACCCGTGTCCGATCCGGTCGCGCTGGCCGACGCGATCGCGACGGTCCGCCAGATCCACTGCGCACCGGCGGTCGCCGACTACGTCATCGCCATCGCGACCGCGACGCGCACCAGCCCCGAGATCGCGCTCGGAGCGAGCCCGCGCGCCAGCCTCGCGCTCCTCCACGCGGCGCAGGCTCATGCACTCCTCTCCGGCCGCGGCTACGTCGTGCCCGACGACGTGAAGCGGCTCGCCGTCCCCGTCCTCGCCCATCGCCTCCTCCTGCGAGATCCCGCGACCCTGCGTGAGGCCCAGGTGTTCGTCGCGGCGCTCGTCGACGGGGTCGCGGTCCCCCACCCGTGAGGTCGAGGCTGCCGGCTCCCGCCAGCCTGAGTCGGCCGGGTCTCGTCCTGGCGCTCGTCTCCGTCGGGCTGTACTTCGTCGCCCGCTCCACCGGCGCGGGATGGGACATCGTCCTGCTCTGCGGGCTCGTGTCGGTGCTCCTCACCGGCGCGATCTGGCCCGGCGTCGCGCTCGTCGGCGTCCGCGTCACCGCCGCCGCACCGCGCGACGCGACCGTCGGCCGACCGCTGGCCGTCGACCTCACCCTCCGCGGTCATGCCCGGGGGTTACAGCTCCGGCTGTCGATCGACGTCGACCTGGAGATGGGGTGGGTGCACGCCGACGCGCCCGGCGCAGGGCAGGTCACGGTCGCTCCCGCCACCCGCGGCGTCTTCGGCGACATCCTCGTCGAGGTGCGCAGCTCGAGCCCGCTCGGGCTGGTCCGCTGGCGCCGGTGGGTCGTCGTCCCGCTCGCCCGGCCCGTCGAGGTCGCGCCGCGGTCGATCCCGATGCGGTACGACTCGTCGCGCGGGAGCGACCGCGAGGCTGCGAGTCGGCCTCGCGCGAGCGCGGCCGGGCCGGAGATCACACGCGGGGTGCGCGAGTACGTCGACGGCGACCCCATCCGCCTCGTGCACTGGCCCGCCACTGCCCGCACCGGCTCGGTCATGGTGCGGGAGCTCGAGGGCCCGCAACGCCCGCGGCTCCTGGTCGTCCTGGACCTGAGCGGTTCCGAGACGGAGGCCGAGATCGCCGCGTCCCGGGCGTCGGGGCTGGCGCTCGCCGCGCTCGCGGCCGATGCGTTCGTGGAGCTCTCCACCGTCGAGCCCACCGGGTCGCGGACCGCGCCGGTGCAGGACGGGCTCGAAGTGGGCCGCCGGCTCGCACGTGCGGTCCCCGGCCCGCCCGCACCCTCACCGGTGCCGCCCGGCACGGAGGTGCGCTACGTGCGCGCCGGACGACTCGAATGACCACCGCGATCGAGCCGTCCGAGGACTCGAGAGCCTTTCGGCTCGCGGTGCTCATCGCACTCGTCGCGGCGGGTTGCGCACTGCTCCAGCAGGGCGTCGGCGGCACGATGGCCCGAGTCGTCGTGCTGATCGGCTACCCGGTCGCGTTCCTCGTCTCCTACGCGGCCCGCCACCGACGGCCGCCGCTCCTGCGACTCGTGATCACCGGAGCGGCGGTGCTCGTCGTGGCGATCTTCGCCGCCTCGCTGGCCCGCCAACCGCTCGTCGGATACGCGTCGCTCCAGATCCCGCTCGCCGAGGCCTTCCTGTGGCTGCTCATGATCCACGCGCTGGACTCACCGGGCCGCCGTGGGCTCCTGGTCACGCTCCTCGCCAGCTCGGTCCTGATGGCGGTGGCCGGGGTGCTCTCGGTCTCGATGGCGATGGTCCCGTTCCTGCTCGTCTGGGCCGGCGCCGCGGTCAGCGCGCTCGTGCTCGGGCAACGTTCGCTGCTGGCCCGGCTCCCCGCGCTCAGCTCCGAGCCGGAGCCCCGGCCGCGCGCGCTCGCCGGGGTCGGCGTGGCGATCGGGGTCACGCTGCTCGCGGTGCTGCTCCTCGGCGCGGCGCTGTTCACGGTGGCCCCGGTTGCGGGCACGAGCCGGTCGCTCACCTTCCCGGCCGAGCTCCCCCGCAGCGAAGACGTTCCCATCCGGGGTGGGCTCGCGAACCCGTCGCTCGGTGCCGCGGACCCGTCCCGCCCGGGCCCGTCGGGCCGCGGTCGCCGGGCGTCGTTCGGCTACTTCGGTTTCTCGGACCAGCTCGACACCGCGGTACGGGGCCGGCCCGACAACACGTTGGTCATGCGGGTCCGGGCGGCCGCGCCGGACTTCTGGCGCGCCCAGTCGTTCGACCGCTGGGACGGGCGCGTCTGGCGCGCGTCGCGCACGCGTCCGTCACCCGTGACCGGTGGGCTCCCGATCCGCATCCCGCCCGCGTCCGACGACGGCCCGGCGCCGTCGATCGTCGCGACCGACGAGCTGGTCCAGACCTACTACCTCGAACGTCCGGGACCGAACGTGATCTTCGCCGCGCCGTCGCCGACCAGGCTCTTCTTCTCCGACCGGACCGTGTTCCAGATGCCCGACGGATCACTGCGGGCCGGCGTTCAGCTCGAGCGCGACAGCGTCTACACGGTCGTGAGCCGGCGCCGGCTGGCGACCCCGGCCGCGCTGCGCGCGTCGGACCCGAACGACGCCCCCGCGGAGATCCGCGATCGCTACGCGTCCGCCCCGGTGACGACGGCGCGCGTACGGGCGCTCGCCCGCGCCGTGACCGCCACGGCTGCGACGACGTACGACAAGGTGCAGGCCCTCGAAGCGTGGATGGGCGCGCACACGAGGTACACGTTGGACATCCCGGCACTCCCACGCGGCGAGGACGCGGTCGATCGGTTCCTGTTCGTCGACCGGCGCGGCTTCTGCGAGCAGATCGGGACGAGCCTCGTCGTCATGCTCCGCGCGCTCGGGATCCCCTCCCGGCTCGCGGTCGGGTACGCGACCGGCGAGCGCAACCCGTTCACGGGGCTGTACGAGGTCCGGGCCAAGGACGCGCACGCGTGGGCCGAGGTGTACTTCCCCGGCGTCGGGTGGCAGGCGTTCGATCCCACCGCGCGCGTGCCGCTCGCCGGCGACTCGGCCATCGACGGTGCGGGCACCGGCGCGCTCTCGTACCTGAGCGCCCGGATCGACGTCCCGTCCTGGGTCCCGAGCGCGATCGGGCTGCTCGCGGTGCTGGGCCTCGCCGCCGGGCTGGGCCGCCTCCTCGTGGTGCGTCGCCGCACGCGCCGGAATCGCGTCGAGCCGAGCTGGGCGGCGACACGGCTCGCGACGCTCGAGGGACTCGGGGCACACCGACACCGGCCCCGTGCCGGCGGTGAGACCGCACCCGAGTACGCCGCGGCGCTCGCGGCCATCGATCCGAATGCCTCCCGCACGTTGCGGGAGATCGCGACCGCGCTCGACGCGGAGATGTTCGGCGGCCAGGCTCCGAGCCCCGGCGGGCGAGCAGCAATCGACGACGCGCTCACGGATCTCGCGCAGCGATGGCAGCAGGCGGGGCATCCGCCGTCGGGCCGACCGCACGCGCGCGTCTGACGGGATGGGTCAGGCGACCGGGACGCCCTCGAAGATCGCCGCCTTCACGCCCCGACGCGACAGCTCCTCGAGAAACGCACGCGGGTGCGCGACCGCGCCCAGCCCGAACACACCCGCGCTCGGCGCGAGCAGCCCCGGCAGCGCCCCCGCGAGTGCGGCGGTGGTCACCCCGAGCACGGTGCCGGCCGCGATCGCGGTGCGCTCGATCGCGCCGTAGACGATCGGTTCGCGCGCGGTGCCGCGCCGCCCCCACACCTCGACCCGGACCGCGCCCCAGGACCCTTCGGGGTCACGTCGACCCAACCACCGCTTCCGCGCGCCGGTGTCGTCCCGAGCGAGCCGGACCGTGATCCGTTGCGCGTCGGGAACGGCCGCACTCAGCAGCTGCACGCCGGTCGCGACCCGCTCGCACTCCCGCGGCCCGATCGGCTCCGGGAACCAGATGAGCTCGTGCCCGCCGCGACGCCGCGACTCGTCGTAGACGCCGTCGCGCAGCTCCGCGCACCCACCCCGGAGCGCACGGCCGGCCGTCGCGATGCACGCGTCGCCCGCGGTGCCCGAACGCGCAACACCGATCTCGTCGACCTCGTCGAACGCATCCGCGGCGTGACGCGCGAGGACGTCGGAGAGCCCCGGTGCCAACCCGCAGCCGGCCAGGACCGTGATCCCGGCGTGGCGCGCCGGCTCCGTGAGGCTGCGCAGCCCCATGAGATCGTGCTCGTCGTCACCCGACGACGCGAAGGGCACGCCGGCCTCCACCGCACGCGACGCGATCGGCTGCTCGACGCCCGCGGGCAGCGCGCACGCGATCGCCGCGACGCCGTCGGGGACCGGGCTGTCCGCGGTCCATTCGAGGAGCTCCGCGCGCGCACCCATGGCGGCGGCGACCACCTCGGCGTGGGACTTCCGCCGCTCGACGATCAGCACCCGGTCGATGTCGCTGGTGTCGGTGAGCTGGCGGGCGGCCCGAGCACCCACTGCGCCGGTGCCCACGAGCATCACGGTCGTCACTCCCCGGACCTCACCGGAAGTCGGGGCCCTCGAGCTCACGCCAGCCGCCGCTGGTGGGCGGGACCCCACCCTTGCCGCGCAACCGCATGATCCCGCCGGCCAGCACCGCGACGCCCAGGACGATGAGACCTCTGCGCAGCGCTCGCATGAGGCGGAGTGTACCGAGCCCGCGGTCGCGACGGTCCGGGCGCGCCTACGGCGTGGTCAGGACGGAGAGCGGCAGTGGGATCGGGATCGTGGGTGGCGGCAGGACCGGACTCGTCGTCGTGGTCGTCGGCGGCGGCGGTGGCGGGCGGGTCGTGGTGGTGGTCGTCGCCGGAGCCCGGGTGGTCGTCGTCGTCGGATGAGTGGGCGGCGGCACGCCGGGCGTCACCGGGACCGGCGGCGCGACCACGGAGGAGCTCGACGCGGTGCTCGGCGTCGCGGACGGGCGCCGGCCGGTCGTCGACGACGTCGCCCGACGGTGCCGGGCCTTGCGCTTCGTGGTCGTGGTCGTACGCGCCCTCGTCGTCGGCGCGGTCTCGGTCGCGTGCGCGGTCGCGGTGCTCGTTGCCATGGTGGTCGACGTCGTCCGGTGCGGCTTCGACGTGGTCGTCGCCGGCTGCTCGACGTGCTTCGCGAGGACCTCGGTGGAGTCGGCCCGGTCCTCGGAACCGAGTCGTGAGACACCGAGCACGATCAGGGCGAGCGCGATCACGAGCAACAGGATGTTGAGGAACTTGTCCTCGGGTCGGATGCGCCGGAACCGCCGCCGGGTGCGCCCGCGTCGCTGCAACTTGCCCATCCGGTGGAGTGTGCCAGCCGTGTCCGCGGGTCGGCCATTCGGATCTGATTCTGCTCGCGGAGCGTGGTCGACGCCGCGCCTCGTCACGGCGACGCGCGTAGGTGCCGATCGGAGCTTGGCGAGACCCGGTCAGCGGCGGCGACTCCGCCAGACGGAGAAGGTGACGACCCCCGCGATCACGTACGACGCCACGAAGCCCACGAAGCTCCCGCCGACGGCGGCGGCGAGGAGCTCGGCCACGACCACCTGCACCACGAAGAAGAGCACGACGAGCAGGGCGAAGCTGAGCACCTGGCGATCCAGCGAGGGACGCTCACGGTCAGCCGCGATCACGGTCGCGGCCGGCCCCGGCTGAAGGACCGCTCCACAGGCCGCACAGAAGCGCGCGTCGCTGGCCGTCGCCGCTCCACAGTGCAAGCAGTTGCCGGCCATCGAAACCTCCTCGCGCCTGCCGAGGAGAGATCGGCCGCTTCGCAGACGACCTGAAGCGTCAGCGGGGAGGTCTCGAGATCAGGGTCGAGGTACTGGTCGTCGTGGGGCTACGTGGAATCGAACCACGGACCTCATCCTTATCAGGGATGCGCTCTAACCGGCTGAGCTATAGCCCCTGGGGAACGAGCACGATACCAGCCGGTCAGGGCTGGTGGTCGGTCTCCACGAGGGTCACCTCGAACCCGCCGACGAGCTCGGCGAAGAGGTTGTAGAGCGCGGCGCCGACGACGGTCAGGATCGTCATCAGCGCGGCCAGGACGAGCCCGACGAGGATCGTGCCCTCGAGGATCTGCGCCGAGACGAGGTGGTAGTTCTTCGAGCTCAGGATCTTGCCCATGAATTTCTCGACGTTGGTGATCGCACCGGCGGCGTCGGCGATGAGCCACAGCACGATGCCGGCCACGATCGCGAGCACCACCGCCGCCAGGTAGAAGCACAGCGCGATCTTCAGGACCGCCCACAGGTCGACCCGCCGTACCTCACAGCGCGAGCGGCGCGGTCCCGTGCGGGGTGCGGACGCGAGCGCGATCGAATCGCGCAGATCCCGCTTCTGCTGCCGCTTGCTCTTCGCCGGAGCGGCCGCAACCCGGGCCGGATCCATCCCTACGAGTCCTCCCCCTCCTCGTCAGCTTCGAGCACACGAGCCACGGCCACGACGCTCTCGCCTTCACCGAGTGCCGCCACCTTGACCCCCGTGGCATCGCGGCCCTGGGAGGAAATGTCCTTGACTCCGGTACGAATGATATTGCCGGCCGAGGAGAACACGAGGATCTCGTCGTCGGGCTGCACCATGAAGGCGGCCACCACACCGATGCGGCCCGCGGTGACCTTCATGCCCCGCACCCCCTGGCCGCCCCGACCCTGACGGTTGAACCGCTCCAGCTTGGTGCGCTTCCCGTGCCCGCTGGCGCTGACGAACAGCATCACCGAGTCGTCGCCGGCCACGTCGCACGAGACCACTGCGTCTTCGGCGTTCTTCAGCTTCATCCCTCGGACCCCGGCCGCGGCCCGGCCCATCGAGCGGACGTCGCTCTCGGAGAACCGGATGGTCATCCCGTTGCGGGACACCATGAAGATGTCGGCGTCCCCGGTGGTCTGGATCACCCGGACCAGCTCGTCGTCGGGCTTGAGATTGATCGCGATGAGCCCGGTGCGCAGGGAAGAGTCGTACTCGGACATCTTGGTCTTCTTGACCTGCCCGCGCTTGGTGGCGAAGAACAGGTACGAGCCGTCCTCGTAGGTCCGGGTGTCGATGATCGCTTGGATCTTCTCGTCCGGGCCGAGCGCGATGAGGTTGACCAGCGCGGTGCCGCGCGCCGTGCGCTCCTTCATCGGGATCTCGTGGGCGCGCAGCCGGTAGACCCGGCCGCGGGTGGAGAAGAACAACAGGTACGAGTGCGCGGTCGTCGTGAGCAGGTGCTCGACGTAGTCCTCGTCCTTGAGGCTCGACCCGCGCACGCCCTTGCCGCCGCGACCCTGCTTGCGGAACGCGTCGGCGGCGACGGTCTTCACGTAGCCCTTGTGGGAGAGGACGAGCACGACCTCCTCGTCCTCGATGAAGTCGAGGTCGGCCAGCTCGCCGGCGTCGAGCGTGATCTGCGAGCGGCGCGGCTCGGCGAACTCCTCCTTCACCTCGCCGAGCTCCTCCTTGATGACCGCGCGCAGCTTCGCGTCGCTCTGGAGGATCGACTCCAGCTCCTTGATGGTCGCCTGCAGCTCCTCGTGCTCGTCCTTCAGCTTCTGCTGCTCGAGCTGGGCGAGCCGGCGCAGCGGCATGTCGAGGATGTGGTTCGCCTGGATCTCCGAGAACTCGAACGGCTTGGCCATGAGCCCCTGACGCGCCGCGTCCGTGTCCTCCGAGCCCCGGATCAGCGTGATGATCGCGTCGATCGCGTCGAGGGCGCGGATGAGGCCCTCCACGATGTGGTCGCGCTCCTTGGCCTTGCGCAGCCGGTACTCGGAGCGACGGGTGACCACGTCGATCTGGTGCTTCACGTAGCCGTTCAGCGCGTCCGCGAGGTTGAGTGTGCGGGGCACGCCGTCCACGAGGGCGAGCATGTTCACGCCGAAGCTCGTCTGCATCGGCGTGTGCTTGTAGAGGTTGTTCAGCGCGACGAGCGAGTTCGCGTCCTTGCGCAGCTCGATGACGAGCTTCGTGTGGCCCTTCGCCGACTCGTTGCGCAGGCCGCGGATGCCCTCGATCTCGCGGTTGTTGACCAGGTCGGCGATCTTGCGCTCGATGCCCTCGACGGACGTCTGGTACGGGATCTCGGTGACGACGATCCGGTCGCCGTTCTTGCCCTCTTCGATCTCCGCGACCGTGCGCATCCGGATCGAGCCGCGCCCGGTTCGGTAGGCGTCCATGCTCCCGCCGCGACCGAGGATCAACGCGCCCGTCGGGAAGTCCGGACCCTTGACGAACGCCATCAGGTCGTCGGGGGTGGCGTCGGGGTGGTCGATGAGGTGGATCGTCGCGTCGATCACCTCGCCGAGGTTGTGCGGCGGGATGTTCGTGGCCATGCCGACCGCGATCCCCTGGCTGCCGTTCACGAGCAGGTTCGGGAAGCGCGACGGCAGGACGACGGGCTCGCGCGTCTTGCCGTCGTAGCTGTCGGTGAACTCGACCGTGTCCTCGTCGATGCCGTCGAGCAGGCGCATCGCGATGGGCGCCAGCTTGCACTCCGTGTAGCGAGCCGCGGCGGGCTGGGACTCGGGGTCCGGCGACCCGAAGGCCCCGTGCCCGTCCACCAGCGGGTGGCGGAGGCTGAAGGTCTGCACCATGCGGGCCAGGGCGTCGTAGATCGCGGAGTCGCCGTGCGGGTGGAAGTTGCCCATCACGTGGCCGACCACGCGTGAGCACTTGGTGTGCTGACGGTCGGGGCGCAGGCCCGCATCGAGCATCCCGTAGAGGATCCGGCGGTGCACCGGCTTCAACCCGTCGCGCACGTCCGGAAGCGCGCGCGACACGATGACGGACATCGCGTAATCCAGGAACGATCGCTCCATCTCCTCCTGGATCTCGATGGGCTCGATGTTCCCCAGCGTCTGCTGCCCGTCGGGCATGCCTTCGTCTCCTTCTCGGTCTCGCTCCGTGCGGTGAAGATCTCCCTCAGATGTCGAGGAAGCGGACGTCCTTCGCGTTCTGCTGGATGAAGCCCCGTCGCGACTCGACGTCGTCGCCCATGAGGATCGAGCACACCTCGTCGGCGATCGCGGCCTGCTCGACGGACACCTGCAGCAGGGTGCGCTGGGTCGGGTCCATCGTCGTCGCCCAGAGCTCCTCGAAGTCCATCTCGCCGAGGCCCTTGAGGCGCGCGATCTCGGGCTTGCGGCCTTCGTTCTCGGCCAGGAACGCGTCGAGCGCGGCTTCGTCCTTCAGGTACGTCTTCGTCTTGCCCAGCACCGCCGAGTACAGCGGCGGCTGCGCGACGTACACGTAGCCCTTCTCGAACAGCTGCGGCATCTGCCGGAAGAAGAACGTCAGCAGCAGGGTGCGGATGTGGGAGCCGTCGACGTCGGCGTCGGCCAGGACGATGATGCGGTGGTACCGCGCCTTGTCGACGTCGAAGTCGTCGGCGAGGCCCGCGCCGATCGCGGTGATGAGCGCCTGGATCTCGACGTTCTTCAACATCTTGTCCATGCGGGCGCGCTCGACGTTGAGGATCTTCCCGCGGATCGGGAGGATCGCCTGGATGTGCGGGTCGCGTGCGTCCTTGGCCGAGGAGCCGGCCGAGTTGCCCTCCACGATGAACATCTCGGACTCGGCGGGGTTGCGCGACGAGCAGTCGGCCAGCTTGCCGGGCAGCCCTCCGCCCTCGAGCGCGCTCTTGCGCCGGGTGAGATCCCGCGCCGACTTGGCCGCGAGGCGGGCTCGTGACGCCGCGGTGGCCTTCGTCATGATCTGCTTCGCCTCGCTCGGGTGCTCCTCGAGCCAGTCACCGAGCTTGTCGTTCGTGGACCGCTCCACCATCGACCGCATCTCGGTGTTGCCGAGCTTGGTCTTGGTCTGGCCCTCGAACTGCGGGTTGCGCAGCTTCACCGAGATGATCGCGGTCAGGCCCTCGCGGATGTCCTCGCCCAGGAGGTTGTCGTCCTTCTCCTTGAGCAGTCCGCGGGCGCGCCCGTACTTGTTCACCGCGTTCGTCAGGGCCTTCTTGAAGCCCTCCTCGTGCATCCCGCCCTCGGTCGTGGCGATGTTGTTCGCGAACGAGTGCAGGCCCTCGTAGTAGCCGGTGTTCCACTGCATCGCGATCTCGACCTCGGAGTCGTTCGCCTGCTCCTCGAACGACACGACGCGCTTGAAGATCGGCTCCTTCGTCGCGTTGAGGTGCTTCACGAAGTCGACGATGCCGCCCTTGGCGAGGAACGTCTGCTCGGTGACCGGGTCAGTGCGCTCGTCCTTGAACCGGATCTCGAGGCCCTTGTTGAGAAACGCCATCTCCCGCAGCCGCTCGATCAGGGTCTGGGCCCGGAACTCGACCTCCTCGAACACCGCCGGGTCGGGCCAGAACGTCACGATCGTCCCGGTGCGCTTCGAGTCGGCCTTCCGGACGATCCGGCCCGTGGGGTTGCCACCGTTCTCGAACGCCATCGTCCACTTGCCACCGTCGCGGTGGATCTCCAGCTCGAGGCGCGTCGAGAGCGCGTTCACGACGGAGACGCCGACGCCGTGGAGCCCGCCGGAGATCTTGTAGCCCTCACCGCCGAACTTGCCGCCCGCGTGCAACGTCGTCAGCACGATCTCCGCCGCCGACTTCTTCTTGTCCTCGGGGTGGGGGTCCACCGGGATGCCGCGGCCGTTGTCGTACACGCGGCACCCGCCGTCGGCGAGGAGCGTGACCTCGATGCGGGTCGCGTGGCCGGCCATCGCCTCGTCCACCGCGTTGTCGACGACCTCGTAGACGAGGTGGTGGAGGCCCGAGATCCCGGTCGAGCCGATGTACATCCCGGGACGCTCCCGGACGGGTTCCAGACCCTTCAGTACCGTGATGTCCTTTGCCGCGTAGGCCACGCGCGAGCACCCTTTCGACGTCGAGTGAGGTGGCACCGCAGACCGGGGCTACGACCGGTGCGGTTTGTCACGGAGTCCGCCGCGTGAGGGGCGCGAAACCGCAGGTCAGAGGCCTTTTGCCACTGCTCCGAGTGTACCAGACGTGAGGGACGCCTACCGCGCTCCCGGGCTCGGTTTCCGGCCTCCTGACGCGGGGTCGCGCGGCACCGAGACGCGCACCTCGCGCACGTCCACCTCGGGCAGCTCCGCGGCGATCCGGTCGACGAGCACCTGGTCCAGATAACGGAGCTGGCCGGCCCACGCCGCGCCGTCCGCGATCACGACCAGGACACCGCCGCGCACGGTCTGCGGGCGGCTGTGCGCGGCGAGCGCCGGGCCGACGAGCGACGCCCAGGCGGCCTCGACCGCGTCGATCTCGCTCGGCGCGCCGAGACCGAGTTCGCGCCGGATCGCGTCCAGCGCGTCGCCGACCCGCGGGACCTCGTCCCCGCTCACGCGGCGGCCGTGACCCGCCCGGCCTCGACCACGAGGTGACGCTCGACGTCGATCCCCGGCGGGATGACCCCGGCCGTCGTGAGCAACGTCTGGGTCGCGGGGAGATGCCGTATCAGCGCGGCCGACCGGTCCGGGTCGAGCTCGCTGAACACGTCGTCGAGCAGCAGCACGGGGTCGCTGCCGACGATCGACGCCACGAGCCGGTGACCGGCCAGCCGCAGCGACAGCGCCAGCGTGCGCTGCTCGCCCTGTGACGCGTGGCTGCGCGCATCGAGTCCGTTCAGCACCAGCTGCCAATCGTCCCGGTGGGGGCCGACCAGCGTGACCCCGCGCTCGATCTCCCGGCGCCGCAACGACTCGAGTGCGCCCCGCAGCAGTCCGTCCACCTCGTCGACGCGCCCGGCTTCGAGCGCGCCCCCGGACCACTCCGCCTCGTAGCGCATGGCCATCCCGGGCGTGACACCCGCCAGCGACTCGTACGCGTCCGCGATTTCCGGCGTGAGCCGCTCGACCAGCCGCAGCCGCTCGCGCACGAGCTCGCCGCCGCGATCGACGAGCCGGTCGTCGAGCACGTCGAGCGTCGTGCGGGCATCGCCGTCGCGCACTCCGCCGCGCAACAAGGCGTTGCGCTGGCGCAGCACCCGCTCGAAGTCGGCGCGGACGGCCGCGAACCGCGAGCCACTCGCCTCGAGCAGGTCGTCGAGATAGTCACGACGCCCCGCCGGTCCCCGCTTGACCAGCGCGAGATCGTCGGGCGAGAAGACCGTGACCCGGAGGTGGTCGGCGTAGTCACGCCGGCGGGCCACTACTTGCTTGTTCACCATGACGCGGTTGCGCCCGACCGCGCGCAGCGCGGCCTCGACCAGCATCGTGCGGTCCCCCTCGACGATCTCGGCGCGCACGATCGCCTCCTCGTGGCCCGACGCGACGAGCGCGGCGTCGGGCACGCCGCGAAAGGAACGGCCCGACGCCACCCACGCGACCGCCTCGAGCAGGCTCGTCTTGCCCTGGCCGTTCGCGCCGGTGATCACGGTGCAACCCTCGTCGAACGCCACGTCCGCCGCGCCGTAGCAACGGAAGTCCTGGAGCCACAGGCGGCACAGCCGCATCAGGGCCTCGGTTCCGCGGCGCCGTTCAGGAGATCCGTACGGGCATCAGGAGGTAGAGGAACTCCTGATGGTCGGTGCCCCGCAGGGTCGCCGGCTTGAGCGGATCGAGTGTCTCGAGCACGACCTCGTCACCTTCGACCGCGAGCAGCCCGTCGAGCAGGAACTGGGGGTTGAACGCAACGGTCACATCGGTGCCCTCGAACTTCGCGTCGACGGCCTCGGTCGCGTCGGCCCGTTCCTGCGCGCTGGCCGAGAGCTCCAGCCCGTCGCCGCTCATGGCAAGCCGGACCGGCGTGCCCTCGCGGCCCTCACCGACGATCTGCATCAGCCGGACGGCCTCCTCGAGCGCTTCGCGCGACACCGTCAGCCGGTTCGGGTACCCACTCGGGATGAGCTGCTCGTAGTTCGGGAACTCCCCTTCGATCAACCGCGCAGTCACGGTGCGGGTCTCGGACGCGAACCGGACCTCGCGCTCACCGAAGGTCACGTCGATCTTCCCGGACGGGAACACCCGTTGAACCTCGTTCAGCCCGCGCGCGCCGACCAGGACGCGCTGGCCCTCGCTCAGCATCCCGACCCCGGCCAGGTCGCGCACGGCCAGCCGGTAGGAGTCCGTGGCCACGAGCCGCACCCCGTCCGCGGTTGCGGCGAGCAGCACCCCGGTCAGGATCGGGCGGGCGTCGTCACGCGACGCCCCCGGGATCACCTGGCGCAGCGCCTCGGCGAAGGGCCCGGCGTCGACCGTCACCGCGGAGCCGCTCGGCTCGCCGACACGCGGGAACTCGTCCGCGGGCAGCAGCCGCACGCTCGCCTTGGCCGACCCCGCGGCGATGCGGGCGTCGTCGCCCTCGACCTCGAAGGTCACGACCCCGGACTTCAGCCGGGTCGCCAGGCCGTCGAACAGCTTCGCCGGCACCACGGCCTGGCCCTCGGTCTCCACCTGGGCCGGCGCCTGGACCCGGATGGTCAGGTCCAGGTCCGAGCCCACCAGCTCGATGTGGTCCGCGGTCGCGGTGACCTGGATGCCCGAGAGGACCGGGAGCGCGCCGCTCCGGGCCGAGACCGCCCGCTGTGCGGTGCTGATCGCCTCGGCCAGCGTGTCGCGCTCGCAACGGAACTTCACCGTCCACCTCCTGACGAAGACGATAGGTGTACTTGTCGTAGCGGTAGTAGGGCCTGGGGATTGTGGACGAGGGCCGGCATTCCCTGATGGGAGGGGATCTCGCTGTCCCAGCCTTGTCCACCGACGTCCCCAGCTTGGTGACGGGACAGTGGCCGGACGGTGAAGTTCCCCACCGTCCGTGAGAGATATCCCCAGGAGTCCACAGGCTTATCCACCGGTCCCGAGCCGGATGCGACCCATCAGCTCGTTGACCTGGTCGAACACGTTGTGGCGCTCGGTCATGAGGCCTTTGATCTTCTCCACCGCGTGGATCACGGTCGTGTGGTCACGCCCGCCGAACTCTTCGGCGATCTTCGGGTACGAGAAGTCGGTGAGCTCCCGGAACACGTACATGCCGATCTGGCGGGCGATGACGAGCGGGCGGCGCCGGCTGCGGCCACAGAGGTCGTCGACGGTGAAGCCGAACATCTTGGCGGTCTCGTCGAGGATGAGCTCGGGCGTGATGACCCGGGGCACCACCGGCGGCAGCAGGTCGATGAGGACCTGGCGGGCGACGTCCTCCGAGAGCGGTAGCCGGTTCAGGCTGGAGTAGGCGGCGACCCGGATCAGCGCGCCCTCCAGCTGACGGACGTTGTCGCTGATGTTGCTCGCGATGAAGTTCAGCACCTCGGCGGGCAGCTCCTCGAGCGCCTCCGCCTCGGCCTTCATGCGCAGGATGGCCAGGCGGGTCTCGAACTCGGGCGGCTGTACGTCGGTGATGAGTCCCCACTCGAGCCGGGTCCGCAGCCGGTCCTCGAGGCGGGGGATCTGCTTGGGCGGCCGGTCCGACGAGAGCACGATCTGGTTGCCGGCCCCGTGGAGGGAGTTGAACGTGTGGAAGAACTCCTCCTGGAGCTGCTGGCTGCGCTCGAGGAACTGGATGTCGTCGACGAGGAGCACGTCGACCTCGCGATAGCGCCGCCGGAACGCGTTGCCCGCGTTGTTGCGGATCGCGTCGACGAACTCGTTCATCAGCGTCTCGGTGGAGACGTACCGGACGCGCGTGAGCTTGTGGACGTCGCGGACGTAGTTGCCGATCGTGTGGAGCAGGTGGGTCTTGCCCAGCCCGGCCGGTCCGTAGATGAACAGCGGGTTGTACGACCGCGCGGGGTTCTCCGCGACCGACAGCGCGGCGGCGTGCGCGAACCGGTTGGACGCGCCGATGACGAACTGGTCGAACGTGTAGCGCGGGTTCAGCGCGGTCCAGGGCGCAGGGCTCTCGTCCGAGGCGGAGGGCAGCAGCCCGCTGCCGGGCGTGGCGACCGGGCTCGGCGTCGACGTGACCGGCAGCGTCTCCGGCACCGGCGGCGGGGTCATCACGACCGGGTCGTCGCGGCGCGGAGCCGTGTCCACGACCAGCTCGACCGCGACGTCGCGGCCGGTGGCGTCGTGGAGCAGGTCGGTGAGCAGGCCGGTGTAGCTCGACCGGATGCGCTCGCAGGCCACCGCGTTGGGGACCGCCAGGACCAGGATCGCGCCGTCACACCGGACCGGCCGGACCTCTCGGAACCAGGTGTTCCAGGTCCCCTCGGCGAGCTGCGCGGCGCAGCGCCGTGCTACCGGAGTCCCAGAGATCCGCAGCCAGCGACGACACGACGGTCGTCGAGGCCACCTCCATGTTGTCCACAGGCCCATCCACAAGTGTGGAGAAAGGACGAGAGAGGCCGGAGCCCCTCTCATCGGAATGACGGGTCGGCCTGCCGCGGGCGGGGGAACGCCCTCCGGGGAAGTTCGCCGAATCGAGGCCGTTGCGATGGGCGAGGAGGCGAACCTAGCAAACGCCCTCACGACCGACAAGGGGAGCGCGGAGCCCCGGCGAGGCGGCGAAACCGCACGTTTCGGGTGCTATCCACAACCCGCGGCGGGCGTCACCGCGGCTCGGGGGCGGCGTCCGATGGTGACGCGACCGTCACCCGTCCCGTCGGCGTTGCCCCGCGCGCATCGGATTGCAGGTGAGGCGTCCGGGATCGTAGAATCCGAGGCCGCGCCCATCCACCCCCGGCCGACCCACCCCACCGCAGGGTCGGCGCCGACCCCCACGGGCGAACCTCTCGAGGAGGCCATGCGTGAAGCGGACCTTCCAGCCGAACCAGCGGAAGCGCAGCAAGAAACACGGATTTCGCCTGCGGATGCGCACCCGCGCGGGACGCAACGTCCTGAAGACGCGCCGCCGGCGCGGACGCGCTCGGCTCTCCGCCTGATCTGGCGCGTCCGCGGCCATGCGACCTTCCGGGACCTCACCCGGGTCCCAGCCCGTCGTCACGGCGCGCTCAGCGCCCGGCTGCTGCGAAGCGGCGTCGAACAGCCACCGAGCGTGGCCTACGCGGTGCCGCGGGCGGTCGGCGGCGCCGTCGACCGCAACCGCCTCAAGCGCCGCCTGCGTGCGCTGGTCGCGGAGCTCGAGGGCGAGCTCGTCCCCGGGGGCTGCTATCTCGTCGGCGCCGGGCCGGCTGCGATGAACGCCGGCCCCGCCGAGCTGCGCGAGTCGCTCCGCACCGTGCTGCGCAGCGTCGTGGAGCGGCACCGATGACCGTCCTCGGCGCGCCGTCCGGGGAGACCGTGGCCGACCGGCGTCGTCGTTCCCCCGCGGCGTGGCTCGCGAGGGTGCTGATCCGGGGCTACCAGCACGCGATGTCCTGGACCCAGCCCCACTGCCGGTTCGCGCCGAGCTGCTCCCAGTACGCGCTCGAGGCGGTCGACGAGCACGGCGCGATCCGGGGCGGGTGGCTCGCCCTGCGCCGGATCGCCCGGTGCCACCCATGGAATCCGGGCGGGTACGACCCCGTCCCCTCTGCGAACACCTGTTCGCATGAGACCGGAAGCAGGTAGCGGCAGTGCAGAGCATCTGGGACGGCATCCGGGAGGGGATGGGCTACATCCTCGCCTTCTTCTACTCGATCGTTCCGAACGTCGGCTTCGCCATCATCATGCTCACGGTCGTCGTGCGCCTGATCCTCTTCCCGCTGACCGCGAAGCAGGCGAAGTCGATGATCGCCATGCAGCGGGCCCAGCCCGAGATCAAGAAGCTGCAGGCGAAGTACAAGAACGACAAGCAGAAGCTCAACGAAGAGATGATGAAGTTCTACAAGGAGAACTCCATCAACCCGCTCGGGGGCTGCCTGCCACTGCTGGCCCAGACGCCGATCTTCATCGCCCTCTACGAGATGTTGAGGAACATCCAGCACTTCATCCCGACGAGCTCCTCGATGTACGCGGACATCTGCAGCGGACTGCACTGCAAGACCGTCAACCTCGACTTCTTCGGGATGAACCTGCAGACCGCCGCCGGGCAGGCCCCGAAGGGGTTCGGCAACGCGCTCCCCTACTACGTGCTCGTCGGCCTGGTGGTCATCAGCGCCTTCTTCCAACAGCGCCAGACCATGCGGAACCAGACCCAGGTCAACCCGCAGATGCAGATCATCGGCAAGGTCATGCCGGTGATCTTCGGGTTCATCTCGCTCAACATCCCCGCCGGCGTCGTCCTCTACTTCCTCACCAGCAACATCTGGCAGATCGGGCAGCAGGAGCTCGTCTACCGCACCATCGGGACCGCGGCCGGCCCACCCAAGGGGAAGGCCGACAAGGCGAAGCTGGGCAAGGGCGACGGCCCGGCGCCACCCGCGATCGAGGCGAAGAGCACCGAATCCACCCCCCCGGCCTCGGGCGGGGTCAAGGGCCTGTTCAAGTCGTTGTCGCCGAGCTCCGGCGCGGCCGCGCCCGACGACGCGGCCCCCAATGAGAACGGCAAGCCGCTGCCGCCCCCCGGCGCGAAGGGCTCGGGGGCCAAGGGCGGCGGCGCCAAGAACCAACCGACCAAGCGCGCCCCCGCGAAGAGCGCGCCCACCAAGGCCACGCCGTCGACGGCCAAGAAGTCGACCTCGGGCGGGAACGCCGGCTCGGGGTCCGGTGCGCGCCGCAAGAACAACCGGAAGCGGAAGCGCTAGATGGAATGGGTGGAGACCACAGGACGGACCGTCGCGGATGCGCTCGACTCGGCACTCGACGAGCTCGGCGTGCACGAGGATGACGTCGAGGTCGAGGTCGTCGAGGAACCCAAGGCCGGCCTGTTCGGACGGATCGGTCGCGCCGACGCCCGGGTGCGGGTTCGCCTGAAGCCGATCTCGCGCGAGAAGCCGGGCGACCGCCGACGGCGCAAGGGCAAGGGCGGACGGTCCCGGGGCGAGGGCAGCGGCCGGGGCGACGGTCCGGGCCGGGGCGAGGGCAAGGCCCGGGGCGAGGGCAGGGGTCGGGGCGAGGGCAAGGCGCCGGGCGGTGGGAGGGGTCGGGGCGACACCGCCAAGGCCGGAAGGTCGAAGCCGCCGCGAGAGGGCTCCGAAGCGAACGACGGGGGCCGCACCAGTGCAGCCCTCTCGGGTGACGACGGTCCGAAGGGGAGCGAGATGCAGGAGTCGACGGTGTCGCTGGAACGGCAGGCCGAGGTGGCTGCCGAGTTCACGTCCGGTCTGGTCGAGGCGTTCGGTGCGGAGGCCGCGGTGGGCACGGAGATCGACGAGGCCATCACGGTGAAGATCACCGGCGCCGATCTCGGGCTGCTGGTCGGCCCCAAGGGCGCGACCCTCAACGCCGTCGAGGAGCTGGTTCGGGCGGTGGTCCAGCGAGAGGCCGGGGGACACGGCGCCCGGATCCACGTCGATGTGGCCGGATACCGGGAGAAGCGGCGGGAGGCGCTGGCCGATTTCACCCGGGGCCTGGTCGAGAAGGTGCTCGAGAGCGGCGAGGACCAGGTGCTGGAGCCGATGGCGTCGCCGGACCGCAAGGTCGTCCACGACACGGTCGCCGAGATCGATGGGGTCGAGACCAGCTCCGAGGGCGAGGAGCCCCGGCGCTACGTGGTGATCCACCCGGCCTGACGGTGGACGGGCGGCGTGAGCTGCTCGAGGTCCTCGAGGCGGCGCGCGGCATCGGGCTGCTCGGTCCCGGGCCGGTCGCGGCACACCTGGACCACGCCGCGGCCTGGGCCGATGCGCTCGGCGACCCGCCGGCGTCGTTCCTCGACCTGGGCGCCGGCGGGGGGGTCCCGGGCCTCGTGCTCGCGCGCGTCTGGCCCGAAGCGCGTGGCGTGCTGCTCGACTCCCGCTCCCGATCCATCGGGTTCCTGGCCGATGCGGTCGTCTCGCTGGGTCTGGCCGGCCGGATCGAGGTCGCCGGGGGACGGGCCGAGACCCGGGGCCGTGAGGCCCGCCTCCGGGAGGGGTTCCCGCTGGTGGTCGCGCGGGGCTTCGCGGCCCCGCCGGTGACCGCGGAGTGCGCCAGCGCCTTCCTGGCGCTCGGGGGGCGGCTGAGCGTGAGCGAGCCCCCGGGCGGCGACCCCGGGCGCTGGCCGGACGACGGCCTGGCCCAGCTGGGTCTGGGACCGGCCGAGCCGCAACGGGTCGGGGAGGTGTCGTTCGTGGTCATCGAGAAGGTGGCGCCGCTCGACGATCGCTGGCCGCGCCGGGTGGGCCGGCCCGGTCACCGACCGATCTGGTGATGTTCCACGTGGAACGTCGGAGCTGCTGGGGCGCCCGTCTCGATCCGCGCGCGCGACCGCCCTCCGTGGGCGGGCCAGGTCCGTCGGAGCAGAGCCGGTCGTTCCCGACCGGCGCCGGTGCGGGCCGCTCGGCGATGTTTCACGTGGAACATCGATTTGCCGGTCTGAAAGCCTTGACCCTGGGGTGAACGTTGGTCGAGGATGAGACCTCCCGCGCGATCGCCCGAGAGGACGTCCCCATGCCAACCGAGGGCACTGATCCGAAGGGTCGCGGCCGGCGACTGTTCGGATCCCGGCGGCGGCAGGCGGAGCCCGCGGAACCTCCCCCGCCGGTCCCGCAGCCCGAGGGCCGGGAGGATGTCGTCGAGGAGTCCCCCAGAGTCGCCGACATCCCCGAGGCCCCGAGCCCCCCGGCGCCGTCCAGCGAGCCGCCGAGCTGGCGCTACACCCCGCCGAGCCGCGCGGCGAGCGATACGCCGGCCCCGCCCGCCGCGCCGCCGCCGGTCGCTTCCGCCCCTGCCGTCACCGAAGCGCCCCCGGTGCCCACGCCCCCGGACCCGGTGCCCGCGACCCCCAACGAGGACAGCTGGACCGTGAAGACCGCACCGCTCACTCAGGACCACGACCCCGCCTCGACGCCCGAGGCCCCCGTCGAGCCGTCCGTTCCGGCGGCCGCCGCGGAGCGCCTCGAGGAGCAACCCGAGGAGGCCGCAGTGCTGGCCCCGGCCGAGGGGGGTCATGTCGCGCCGCCGGCGAGCGGGCCGTCCGCCACCTCGGCTCGGGCGGGGAGCGTCGGGATCCCCGGCTCGGAGGAGCGCTCGCGCGAGGTCGACGAGGCCGAGGGCGAGGCCGAGACCGAGGACGACGAGCCCACGACCTACGAGCTTCCCCGGATCATCGCGATCGCGAACCAGAAGGGCGGGGTCGGCAAGACCACCACGTCGGTGAACCTCGGGGCGTCACTGGCGGAGCTCGGATACCGCGTCCTGGTCGTGGACCTCGACCCGCAGGGGAACGCCACGACCGGCCTCGGGATCAACGCCCGCAACCTGCAGGCCTCGGTCTACGACGTCATCATGACCAACGCGGCCATCGAGGACTGCGTCGAGCCGACGAGCCTCAAGAACCTCTTCGTCGCGCCCGCCACGATCGATCTGGCCGGGGCGGAGATCGAGCTCGTCCCTGCGTTCAGCCGGGAGCTGAAGCTCCGGCGGGCCCTCGAAGAGGTCCGCGAGGAGTACGACTACGTGCTCATCGACTGCCCTCCGTCCCTCGGCCTGCTGACCGTGAACGGGCTCGCCGCCGCCGACGACGTCATCGTGCCCATCCAGTGCGAGTACTACGCGCTCGAGGGCCTGAGCCAGCTGATTCGCAACGTGACCCTGGTGCGGACGAACCTGAACCCGAAGCTCGACGTCCGGGGGATCGTGCTCACCATGTACGACGCCCGCACCAAGCTCGCCGACCAGGTGGAGCAGGAGGTGCGGCAGCACTTCGGGCGGCGGGTCTACCAGACGGTCGTGCCGCGCACGGTCCGCCTCTCCGAGGCACCGTCGTTCGGCCAGCCGATCATCGTGTTCGACTCGACCTCCCGGGGCGCGGTGGCGTACCGGGAGCTGGCGAAAGAGGTGAGCAGTGGCGCGACGCGGCGGGCTGGGTAAGGGGCTCGGGGCACTCATCCCGGCCGGGGTTCCGGAAGGAGGCTCGGGCGGTCTCGACGAGCTCCCGGTGGCGTCGATCCGGCCGAACCCGTTCCAGCCGCGCGAGCACTTCGACGAGGAGGAGCTCGCGTCCCTGGCCGAGTCCATCCGCGAGGTGGGGATCCTCCAGCCGGTGCTGGTGCGCGAGACCGATGACGGCTACGAGCTGATCGCGGGCGAGCGCCGCTGGCGGGCGGCGCGGCGGGTGGGGCTGCAGAACATCCCCGCGCTGGTTCGTGACACGGACGACGCCTCGGCGCTCGAACACGCGCTGGTGGAGAACGTCCACCGCGCCGACCTCAACGTGCTGGAGGAGGCGGCGGCCTACCAGCAGCTCGTCGAGGACTTCGGGCTCACCCACGAGGAGGTCTCGATCCGGGTCGGGCGCAGCCGGACCTCGGTGACCAACACGCTGCGGCTCCTCCAGCTCCCGCCGACCGTGCAGCGGCTCGTCCGCGACCGCTCCCTCACGATGGGCCATGCCCGGGCGCTGCTCGGCACCCCGGACCGGGCTCTGCAGGAGAAGCTGGCCCAGCGGATCGTCGCCGAGGGACTCTCCGTGCGCGCGGTGGAGGACGAGCTGCGCGAGCCCGTGATCGTCCGCGACGGAGGCACCGGGACCTCGGAGCGAGGCGGTGGCGCGAACGGCGACTCGACCGACGCGTCGGCGACGCGCCAGCTGCGCCCGCCGGGTCTGCTGGAGCTCGAGAGCCTCCTCGGTGACCACCTCGACACGCGCGTGAGGGTCGACATGGGGACCAAGCGCGGGAAGGTGACCATCGAGTTCTCGACCCTCGAGGATCTCGAGCGCATCTACAAGATCATCACCGAGTAGCACCCGGTCGCGAGGCGGTGCGTCAGCGCCCGCCCGCGTCGGCCGGCTGCTCCTCGACCCCGCGCTGGATGCCTCGGGTGATCGCGGCGCCGACGTCGGCGACCGCCGCCACCAGCACACCCATGGCCTCGACGTCGTGCTCGCCGACCGGCTCGCAGACCACCGCGGCCATCCGGGTCTCGCGCAGGATCGCGAACGTCCGCCCGCAGGGGCCGTCGCCGACGGTCGGGCCGAGCACGGTCTCGAGCTCGAGCTGGATCGCACGCGCGACGCGATAGCCGGCCTCCGAGCGGAACTGGCCGGTTGCGAAGTAGTGGCAGCGGCACCCCGACCGGTCGCCGGCCCGCAGGGCCACGAACAGATCGGCCTCGTAGTGGTTCGCGCGTGCGGCGATCGTGGAGTCGTCCTCACCCGAGAAGTCGGTGATGGTCTTGGCGCCGATGCCCGACAGCGCGCGTCCGATGACGTCGCCGAGGGTCTGGAACTCCGGGCCGGCTGCGACGAACACCCGGTGGTCCCGGAGCCGCCGAGGTTCGCGCAACGCCTCGCGCTCGCGCACCGCGGCCACCGACCCGGGCGTCGCCGATGCCACGCGGGCGAGGGCCCGGAGCGTCTCGGGACCGAGGATGCCGTCGACGGAGAGCCCGGTGTTGCGCTGGAACTCGCGGAGTGCGACCGCGCTCTGGCGCCCGAGGATCCCGTCCTCGCGCCCGGCGTCGAAGCCGAGCCCGTTCAGCCGGTGCTGGAGCTCGGCGACGTCGTCACCGCGCAGGTTCGGGCTCCGCTCGTAGAGGAGCCGGTCGCCGAGGGCGAAGCCGCTCGCGACGAGCGCCGCCCACGTCTCGGGCCCACAGATGCCGTCGACCCGGATCCCGCGTGCCTCCTGGAACCCGTGGACAGCCTGCTCGGTCGCGGGACCGAAGATGCCCGCGTCGTCACCCACCGGCACGAATCCCGCGGCGGCGAGGCGCTGCTGCAGGTCGCGCACCGCCTTGCCGGTGCTGGGACGCCGGAGGATCTCGGCAGCCACCCCCGTGGTTCTCTCCCACCCCGACGGGCTGCGCGCGCTGCGTGGTTGCGCGAACGCGCCGGTCCCGGGGGCGGGTCGGGTCATCCGATGAACTCGGACAGATCCTGGAGCAGCTGCCCCTTGCCCTTGGCACCGACGAGGCGCTTGACCGGCGAGCCGTCGTTGAACACGAGGAGGGTCGGAATGCTCATCACGTCGAACCGGCGCGCCGTGTCGGGGTTGTCGTCCACGTTGAGCTTCGCGATCTGGAGCTTGCCCGCGTGCTCGTTCGCGATCTCCTCGAGCGCCGGGGCGATCATCTTGCAGGGACCGCACCACTCGGCCCAGAAGTCGATGACGACCGGGGTGTCGGAGGCCTTGACCGTCTCGTCGAAGGTGGCGTCCGAGAGCGTCAGAATCTTGTCAGACACGGGATTCCTTTCCGGCGGCCGCCGGAGACGGTCGCGGTGGGTTCGAAGTGTAGCGACGGGTGCAACGCATCTCGGGGTTCGGTTGCTTCCCGGGATCAGCCGGCGCCGGCGGCGTGCGCGGCCTCGGCGAGCCAGCGCTCGGCCTCGATCGCGGCCATGCAGCCGGTCCCGGCCGCGGTGATCGCCTGGCGGAAGACGTGGTCCTGCACGTCACCTGCGGCGAAGACGCCGTCCACCGAGGTACGCGTGGAGCTGCCGGCGGTCGTGATGTAGCCGTTGTCGTCCATCTCGAGCTGACCCTTGAAGAGGTCCGTGTTCGGGATGTGGCCGATCGCGACGAACAAGCCGGTGACCGCGAGGTCGGAGACGTCGCGGGTCACGACGTTGCGCAGCCGAGCACCTTCGAGCTTGGCGTCGCCGATGACGTCCTCGACGATCGAGTTCCACGCGAACTCGATCTTCGGGTTCGCGAACGCGCGGTCCTGCATCACCTTGGAAGCGCGCAGCTCGTCACGCCGGTGCACCACGGTCACCTTGGCCGCGAACTTGGTGAGGAACAGCGCTTCTTCGATCGCGGTGTCGCCGCCACCCACGACACCGATGTGGTGCTCGCGGAAGAAGAAGCCGTCACAGGTCGCGCAGGTCGAGACGCCGTGACCGAGCAGGCGGTCCTCGTTCGGCAGCCCGAGCATCTGCGCCGAAGCGCCGGTCGAGATGATCATCGCCCGGCCGATGTACTCGGTGCCTCCGACCGCGGCGGTGAACGGGGGTCCGGAGAGATCGACGCGGTCGGCGTCGGCGGTGACGAACTCGGTGCCGAACCGCTCGGCCTGCTCCCGGAACCGCAGCATGAGGTCCGGGCCCATGATCCCCTCGGGAAAGCCCGGGTAGTTCTCGACGTCCGTCGTCAGCATGAGCTGGCCCCCGGCACCGAGGCCCTCGATGATGACCGGGCGCAGGTTCGCACGGGCCGCGTAGACGGCGGCGGTCAGGCCCGCGGGCCCGGAACCGACGATGACCAGGTCGCGAGGCTCAGACACGTCCGACTTCCTTCTTCGAGCGGCGTGACCAGCAGAACGCGCCCGCGATCAGGAAGATTCCCCCGATGATCAACCACGCGGCCCAGACCGGGACGCCGATCACGAGCACCCGGAAGAGCAGGATGGTGACGAGCAGGAACGCGGTGAGCGCGAAGAACGCGGTGAGGAAGCCGTAGACGACCACCTTGGCGCCCTGCTGCGCAGGCACGACGGTCTTGTCGCGGACGAGGATGACGCCCTTCTCGACCGCGTCCGCCGCTTGGGTGGTCCAGTCGCTCAACGCCCGCGCCCTCCTGTCGCCCGGCACCACGCCGGGGAGGCCAGGAGCGTACCCGCGGGCCCGCCGGAACTCCCGGGCGTCGGCCACCCGGCCCGGCCGGCGTTCCTAGCGGGAGATCGAGGCCAGCACATCGGTGCAGCTCGACCGCGCGACGACGAACACGATGGTCCGCCCGCCGCGGGCGACGCCGACGACGGCTGCAGCCTCGCCGCGGTAGGTCGCGGTGCCGGAGAACCTCGCCGGCTTGCCGCCCGCGAGCTCGTCGACGCAGTCGTTCGCGCCGGGATCGGTCGTACCCGATGACGCGCCGCCAGTGCGCCCACCGCGATGCCGGGCGCGCCGGTCGAGGAGCGATCGCAGCGCCGCCGGGCTCGTCACGTCCCCCAGGTCTCCTACTTCGCCGCGCAGCGCCGGGGCACGGCCGCCGCTGCGGTCGCCAGAGCTCCCGTCGTCGCTGTGCAGTGCCACTGCGAGCACCGCGCCGACGCTGATGACGGCGAGCAACACCGCGGCGGCGACCGCGAACACCTTGACGTGACGGCGCGTGGCAGACGCGGCCCCGGGTGGCCCGGCTCGGACGGCGGTGCGCACGAGTCGATGGCGGGTGAGGTCGTCGAGCGGTGGGACCGCGTCGCGCACGAGCGCCCGCCCTCTGGCGGCCGCTTCCTCCGCGGCCCGAGCCGCGGCGGGTTCGTCCGGCGCGAGCCGGGCTGCCACGGCCTCGCGACCCGCGGCGAGCCGGGCCCGGACCGTCTCGGGTGGGAGATCGAGAACCTCGCCGATCCGCTCGACGTCGAGGTCACAGAGGTCGCGCAGCACGAGGACCACCCGGAGGTCCACCGGGATCCCCTCGAGCGCGCGGTCGGCGTCGGTACGGTCGTCCGAGAGCGCCGCCTCGGTGGCTCGGGCGTTGGCGTCCACGCCTACCTGGTCGATCGCAGCGTGCGTTGCCGCGCGGGTCGCGCCACGTGGCGAACGGCGCGTCTGCTTCCCAGCGCGCACTGGCGTCGGCGATGTCGATCAGCGCAGCTTGCGTCGCGTCGAGCGCCTCTTCGCGGTTGCCGACGATGCGCCGGCAGATCGCGTGGACGCGGTCGACGTGACGTGTGAGCAGGACGTCGAGCGCGTCTCGGTCGCCGACCGCGGCCAGCCGGATCAGGCTCGCGTCATCGTGCTCGCGGAGAGGATCAGGCGGAGCCAACGACGCGCAGCTCCGCGACGCGCAGCCGGTAGGGCCGGCTCGGTGGCAGGTTCGTGATCCAGAGCAGGACGTTGCGCGCCTTCGGGCCCGGCTGGAGGGTGAGCTTCGCGTCCGATCCGAGCCCCTGCCCGGTGAAGCGGGGCGGACCCCAGCCCGAGAGCGCGTCCGGCACGGTGTCGCTCGCGTAGACCTGTGCGCTCCAGTCGGTGTCGGTCGGCAGGGTCAGCACCTCCAGGCTGACCACCTTCTTGGGCGCTCCGAGGTCGATGACGAGCCCGACGCCGGACTTCAGCCCGCCGACGTCACGGTCCTTGTAGAGCTCGGTGGACCAGGTCGTCGCCGGGTTGTCGTCGAAGGTCGCGCCCACCTGCGTGTGGCTCTCGTGCCCGTCGCCCTCGGGGTCGTAGTCCAGCACCCCGACGATCTTCAGTGGGCCGACCACGGGTGCGGGCGGCGCTGCGTTCGACGCCGGCTCGTCGTCGATGGCCCGGTAGCCCAGGTAGCCGGCGAACAGGCCGATGACGAACACCACGGTCCACAGGGCGATGCGGGTCGGGGTGAACACGGCTCGCCCCGCCGGCTTCGCCGCCACCGGTGCGGTTGTGGCGGCCCGTGCCGGTGTCGGGGCGATCACGGTGGCGGGCTCGGGCGCCGAGCGGGTCGGGAGCCGGACCGGCACGGTGAGGTCGGCCCGGCTCGGAGGGCCGTCGGCTCGGAACGGTCCGAGCGCGTCGCGGAACGCGAGCGCGCTCGGCCAGCGGTCGGACGGATCCTTCGTGAGCGCGCGGTCGATGACGTGCTCGAGGCCGGACGGGACTGCCGGGCACTCGAGGCTGATCGGTCGCGGTGGGGAGGTGAGCCGCGCGACGGCGGTCGCGATGTCCGTGTCGGCTTCGAAGGGCGCCTTGCCGCAGAGCATCTCGTAGAGCACGAGCCCGAGCGAGTAGATGTCGACGCGCTCGTCGACCACGCGCCCGTCCACCTGCTCGGGTGCGAGGTAGCGGGCCGTGCCGACCACCATCCCGGTGCGGGTCAGCTCGTCGCCCGTGCTGTCGGCGGCCTTCGCGATGCCGAAGTCGGTGACCTTCACCCGCCCGTCGGGCTGCACCAGGACGTTGCCGGGTTTGACGTCGCGGTGCACGAGCCACGCGCGTGCGCGACGGAGAGTGCGTCGGCGACCTGATAGGCGATCGCCGCGGCCTCGTCGACCGGGACGGCACCGTCCCGGTCGATCAGCTGGCGCAGAGTGATCCCGTGGACGAGCTCCATCACGATGTACGCGACGCCGTCGTCCTCGCCCGTGTCGTAGGTCGCGACGATGTTGGGGTGCGTGACCGCGGCCGCGGTCACCGCCTCACGCCGGAACCGGGCCCGGATGCTCTCGTCGGTGCCGATGGCGGCGTCCAGCGTCTTCACCGCGATCTGGCGCGCGAGCAGGGGGTCGTCGGCCTCCCAGACGGTGCCCATCCCGCCTCGCGCGATGACTCGTTCGAGCCGGTAGCGGCCGCCGAGGACGCGTCCGGGTTCCAAGGGCTCCGGCATGTGCCCTCACGCTACCCGGGCGTCCGAGCGGGCTCTGGGCGCTCGCGCACGATGGTTCGGGTGTTCGCGCCTACGGAGCGTCGACCCAGCCCACGCCGATGGTGCGCGGACCCGCGTGCGTGCCGATCACCGGTCCGATCGTCCCGAACTCGATCTCGTCCCGGCTCACGGTCGGCGCGAGCAGCTCGACCATCTCGTCTGTGTCGGGCGCTTGCGCGTCGAACACGAACACCTGCTGGGGGTTGGTGGCCGCGGCCACCTTGTCGGCGAGGAGCTTCAGGCTCTTCGATCGGGTGCGGACCTTGCCCGCCTCCGCCACCGCACCGTCGCGCACCTCGATGACCGGCTTGATCGAGAGCATCCCACCGAGCAGCGCCTGCGCGGCACCGATCCGGCCTCCCCGGCGGAGGTGCTCGAGCGTGTCGAGCGCGCCGAAGAGTCGGGTGCGCCGAGCCTGGTCGTCGATCGCCCGGGCGACCGCGTCGAGCTCGGCGCCCTCGCCGGCCATCCGCACCGCGTTGATGCACTGCAGGCCGAGGCCCATCGAGACGCTCAGGGAGTCGACGACCTCGACAGGGCAGATCCCCTTCAGGGCTTTCGCGGCGACTTGGGCCGACTGCATGGTCGCGGAGAGTCGCGAGGAGAGGTTGATGCAGACGATGCCGTCGGCGCCATCCGCGGCCAGGCGCTGGAAGGTGGACTCGAACGCTCCGGCCGACGGGGCCGCGGTCTCGGGGAGCACGTCCGACGTCGCGACCTTGCGCCAGAAGTCCTCGTTGGTGAGCTCGACCCGGTCGACGAACTCCTCGTCGCCGAACCGGATCGTCAGCGGGACGATCTCGATCCCCAGCTCCGTGGCCCGGGCGACCGGGAGGTCGCACGAGCTGTCGGTGACGACACGAACCCCCACGGGGCCTCCCAGGTGCGACGGCGGACTGGGCCCTTCGACTGCGCGACCGGTCCCAATGGTTACACGTCACACCGGCCGAATCACGGGCCGGGGTGATCGACCGAGCCGGTCCGGGGCGCGGCGGGTCAGGCCGGATCGTCGGCCGCGCGCAGCGGCCGTCGGCGCAGCGCGTCGCGCAGGAGAGCGAGCTCGCTCACGTGGAGCACCTGGAGCGTCGTGACGAAGCCGGCCAGGCCGACGAGCACCGCCGCGGCGGTGGCAAGGATCGCCCGCGCCGGCGTGCCGTAGCCGATCGCGGCCGCGACGCCCCAGGCCAGCGCGGCGAGGACCGCGGTCGCCACGAGCACCCGCCCGAGCATGTCGGCGATGCGGCGTCCCTCGAGCCGGCCCAGCCGTCGCCGCATCGCCGCGAGCGACGCGACCATCGCGACGATGTAGGCGGCCGACCAGGACAGCGCGAGGCCCTGAACCCCGAAGGGCGGGTAGAGCGCGAACGCGAGCACGATGTTGAGACCGTTTTCGAGCGCGTTGAGCAGGAACGGGGTGCGGGTGTCCTGCATGGCGTAGAAGCCGCGCAGCGTGAAGAGATACGCCGAGAAGGAGAAGAGGCCCACCGAGAACGCGGCCAGCGTCTCGGCAGTCGCGGCACCGTCGTGCGCGCTGAAGCTTCCGTAGTCCAACAACGCGTTGACGATCGGACGCGCGAGCACGAACAGGATCGCGGCCGCGGGGATCACGACGAGGCCCATGAGGCGGAACCCCATGGCGAACTGCGCGCGCAAGCCATCGAAGTCACGGCGACTGGCGCGGCTCGCGAGCTCCGGCGCGAGCGCGGTCATGATCGAGACCGCGAACAGGCCGTGCGGCAGCTGGAAGAACGTGAACGCAGCGAGGTAGATCGACGCGTCGCCGCTGTGCCCGTACGCGAGGAAGAGCGCGATCCAGAACGCGACCTGGTTCGTCGCGACGTAGCCGATCGTCCAACCCGAGAGGCGAGCGAGCTGGCGGACCGCGGGGTGGCGCCATTCCCAGACCCAGTGCAGCCGGGCGCCGGCGTGGCGCAGCGCGGGCCAGAGCACGAGCGCCATGGCGACGATGCCGGCCGTCGTCCCGAGGCCCAGCAGCAGGACCAGCGCCGGGTCCTGCAGGACGCTGGTGACCGTGGGTGGCTCGCTGGCGATCCGGGGCAGGGCGAGTAACGCCGCGATCACGACGACGTTGTTGAGCACCGGCGCGAACGCGGCGGCCGCGAACCGTCGCCGCGCGTTCAGCATGGCCGTGGCGAGTGCGGTCAGCCCGTAGAAGAAGACCTGCGGCATGAACCAGCGCAGGAGATCGGTGGCGAGCGCCTGCTGCGCGGCCTTTCCTGCGCCGTGCAGTCGCAACATGTAGAGGTCGATGATCCACGGCGCCGCGATGAAGCCGAGAACCGTGATCGCGGCAAGGCTCGCGATGGCAGCGGTGTTGATCGCGTCGGTCGCGCGTTGGTCGTCGCGTTCGTAGTGCTCGACGTAGAGCGGCACCAGTGTTGCGGTGAGGATGCCGCCGAGCAGCAGCTCGTAGACGATGTTCGGCGTCGAGTTCGCGATGTTGTAGACGTCCGTGAGCCGCGCGAAGCCGAGCGCCGCGAGCGCCGAGACCCGGAGGAACCCGGTGATGCGCGAGAGCGCGGTGCCGAGGCCGACGACCGCACTGGACCGGACGAGGCGATGCTCGGCGCCGTCCGTCGAGCGTTCGGTCACGTCGCGAGCGTCGCAGGCCGGACGGGCCGGCGCCGGCTGCGCCGCCAGTGGGTGACCCACCAGATGGCGAGGAACAGCCCCGCCCCGATCGTCAGGACCAGGCCGACCCCACTGAACACGGTCGAGCGGACGGTGTAGCGCGCCGCTCGAAGGGGAAGGTGTCCGTCACGCGTGGTGACCGAGACGTTCAGCGGGAACGTTCCGGACGCGCGCGTGACGACGGGGAAGATCTCGGTCGTGTTCTTCGGCATCAGCTGCAGCTCGCGGACGGTGCCCCGGGGGAACACGAGCTTGTCGCTCTGGAACTTGATGCGGATCCACACGGGTTTGCCGGTCAGGTTGTTGAAGCTCAGCGGCAGGTTGGCCCGACGCGAGGTGAGCGTGACCGTGAGTCCCGAAGGTGGGGTCTGGATCAGGTTGGCGAACTGCGTGATCCCGTGGTCGATGGCGCTGAGCCGGGCGGCCGACTGCCGCCGCCCGATCGCCCCGGGCCAGACCGAGGTGAGCGAGATCAGCAAGCCGCGATGTCCCGTGGTGATCGCGACGTCGTCGGCACCCACGGTGGTCGCGAAGGCGTCGAGGTCGTTGCGGGTCGACCGGTAGCTCGCGGGGTCGACGGTCGGAGACGCCGCCGGAAGCGGTGCGAGCTCGCGCACGACGAGGCCGGTCTTCGTCTGCTCGAGCGGCACGTGCGCGAAGAGCTGGTCCAGGGTGACCGGCGCGATGAGCGGATTGTCGGTGAACCCCTTGACGAGCGCGCTCAGCAGCGCGGGCTCCGGGTCCCAACGCGCCGGCATCTCCACCGCGACGCCGCGGGTCTCGTTGGGCTGCTCGATCGCGACGATCGCGAGCCCGGCGAGGAAGTGCGCGGCACGCAGGGCCGGCGGGCCGTCGCCTTCGAGCAGGTGCTCGAGACCGGCGTCGGTCTGCACGGTCGAGAACCGCCGGCCACCACTCTCGAGCGTGAACGGCTGGGCGGGAGTGAACTGCGGTGGCTCTTGTGGTGCGACGAGCGCATCCGGGGCGACGACGACCCGGTCGACCTGGCTCAACTCGAGCCGGGCGAGCGCGGCGGAGTCGAGCGGTGCGACATCCGTGGTGCGGGCGTCGAGCCGGGTGTTGAGCACGTTGCCGAGGGCGATCGATCCCTGTGCGAGCTCGAGCGCCGCGTCATCACCGAGACCGGCGCGCTCGAGGCTCGGGATGTCGATCGGGACGTACGGCGCGGTGAGCACCTGCTTCGTCCGGGATGCCGTGCGGAGCGCGGTGATGCCCGGCGCGACGGTCGGATCGGTCTTCGCGCGCTGGGCCCAGGACTCGAGCGTCTCGGGACCGGGCGCGAGCGTGAGGGGGACGCTGGTCGCGCGCGCGGCGGTGGCGAGGCGGGTGAGCCGGCCGTTCGGGCCGATCGAGCTCGCGAATCCGGGTCGCAGGGCACCGTCGGGCTCGGTGGCGGGATCTGCTGCGATCTTCCAGATCCACGCGACGTTCAGTGGCTCACCGACCCGTGGCCCGTCGACCGCCGGCGCGACCGCGACCAGGCTGGTGACGAAGCTCGACACACGCTCGCCGCTCTCGGGGTCGCGCAGCTCGATCTCGACGGGGAAGACGCCGGTGCGCGAGGAGCGCGGCAACGGAAGGCGCATCCGGTTGGGGTCCCGCGGCTGGTTCGGGTCCTGGAGCCGCAGGGTGAGGAGCCGGCCCCCGTTCGGCGCGAAGGGGAGCGTCGCGGCCGGCGCGCCCGACGTCGCGACCGTCGATCCGAGCCGGTCGCCGTTGAGGGTGCGCTCGAACCCGGTCCGGCTGGTCATCGACGCATGGACGATCGCGCGCGCCTCGAGTCCCGCGAGCGAGCCGGAGAGCGCGAGCCGGAGGGGCACGTCACCGCCGAGCGTGGACCACGCCGGCTGTTCGAGCAGCGAGACGCGCGCGACGGGCGCCGCGTCGGGACTCGCCGCGCCCGACGCCGCACCCGCGGGAGCCGCCACGAGCACCACGAGGACGACGGCGCCGAGCAGGGCCGCGGGACGCTTCACAACGACCGACCCATCACGCAGAGACCCGTCGGCAGCTCGCGGAACCCGCACGACTGGTACAGCGCGAGTGCCGGCGTGTTGTCACACTGGGTATTGACGAGCGCCTGCGTCACGCCGTGGCGGCGCAGCCAGCGGAGCCCATCGAGGACGATCGCGCGCCCGAGGCCCTCGCGGCGCGCGCCGGGGTCGACCGCGAGACGTTGGAGGTACCCGTGCTGCCCGGCCCGGCCGGTCACTGCGTACGCACCGAGGCCGTCGTCGCCGTCGACCACCCGGAATCGACTCGTCGGCGTCGCATCGATCGCGTTCGTCAGCCCGTCGGCATCGAGGCGCCAGAACCCGTCGAACGACCGGTGGTCGAGCTCCAGCACCTTCGCGCGGTCGCCCTTCCGCGCCCGCCGGGTGGTGTGCCGGGGCTGGGGGAGGTCCCCCATCGCGTGCGCGAGCAGGTGCAGGCGCTCCCGCACCGAGAACCCGGCGTCCAGGAACGGGAGCGTGTCGGCTGCCGCGAGCGCGCTCGTGACCACCGCCGAGTAGCCGCGCCCGCGCAGGAGCCGGAGGCACCGGTCCACGATCTCGGGGGCGGGGGGATGGTCGGCGCCGACGGAGAGATAGGCCACGTCGGCGCGTCCGCGCCACGAGCCGAGCCGGGCCCAACCACCCCGCCAGCGCAGGGTCTCGTCGGTCATTCGATCGGAAAGCGTAGGCCGCCGCGACCGGACTGCCTCGGCGCGTGGTGCCGGACGATGAGGGAGCGGAGATCGGAAGAGGGAGGCCGCCGCGACCGGACTGCCTCGGCGCGTGGTGCCGGACGATGAGGGAGCGGAGATCGGAAGAGGGAGGCCGCCGCGACCGGACTGCCTCGGCGCGTGGTGCCGGACGACGAGGGAGCGGAGATCCTCGGTGTGGCGCGTTACCGTCGTCGGGTGCTCTTCGTGGCCACGGACCCGGTGTTCTCGCGCCACATCACCGGGCGTGGCCACCCGGAACGACCCGCACGCCTCGACGCGGTGCGCGACGGCATCGCGAACGCCGGGTTGGCCGACCTGACGCTCCCGCTGCCGGTGCGCGCGGCGACGAGTACCGAGCTCGAGCGCGTGCACCCGGCGCCGTACCTCGCGTCGCTCGAGGCCCAGAGCCGAGCCGGGGGCGGGCATCTCGATGCGGACACCGTCGTCTCGGCGGACTCGTGGCAGGCCGCGATCACTGCGGCGGGGACCGGCATCGCGGCTGTCGACGCGCTGGCGAACGGGGGCGCGGATGCGGCGTTCCTCGCGCTGCGCCCGCCCGGACATCACGCCCGACCGGCGCAGGGCATGGGCTTCTGCCTGATCAACAACGTCGCGGTCGCCGCCGCGGACCTGGCCGCGCGCGGCGAGCATGTCCTCATCGTCGACTACGACGCGCACCACGGGAACGGGACTCAGGAGATCTTCTACGCCGACCCCCGCGTCCTCTACGTCTCGTTCCACGAGTGGCCGCTGTATCCGGGGACGGGTCGCCACGACGAGATCGGCGAGGGCGCCGGCGAGGGGACGACCGTGAACCTGCCGCTGCCCGCGGGCGCGACCGGCGATGTCTACCTGCGCGCGATCGACGACGTCGTGGCGCCGCAGGTCGAGGGGTTCGGACCGACGTGGGTGCTGATCTCGGCCGGCTTCGACGCCCACCGGGCCGACCCGCTCACCGGGCTCGGGCTCTCCGCGGGCGATTACGCGGCGATCGGCGAGCGGGTCGCGGAGTGGGCCGCCCCCGGTCGACTCATCGCGTTCCTCGAAGGCGGCTACAGCCTCGAGGCGCTCCGCGACTCGGTGGCGGCCAGCCTCCCGACGCTGATCGGCGTCCCGGCCCGCCCGATCGCGGGCGAGGCGGACACATCCGGCGGCCCGGGCACGACGGTGGTCGAGGCCGTGGCCGACCGGTGGCGCCGCCGCGCGACGGGCTGACCGGGCCCGGAGCCCGGGAACGTCGCCTTCAGGACCCCACCGCACCGGTCGATACGCGATGGGCGGCAACCGTTGCCTCGGAGCCTCCTGGAGGGGACGAAGTGCTCGATCTCGACAACCTGCTGCGGGAGTCCGTCCGCCTGGAGGCGTCCGACGTGCACATCAAGGTCGGCTCGCCCCCGTTCCTCCGGGTCGACGGGCACCTCACGCCATGGGACTGCGACGAGGTCACGCCGGCCGACACCGAGCGGATCGCCTTCGCGCTCCTTCCCAAAGCTCGCGCCGACGAGTTCCTCGACCACCATGAGGCCGACTTCGCGTACACCCTTGCGGGCCTCGGCCGCTTCCGGGTCAACGTGTTCCGCCAGCGCGGGTCCGTCGGCCTCGTGCTGCGTCGCGTCCTCCCCGGGATCCCGTCGATGGAGGAGCTCGGCCTGCCGCCGATCGTGCGCCGGCTCGCCGAGGAGCAGCGCGGCCTCGTGCTCGTCACCGGGCCGACCGGTTCCGGCAAGACCACGACGCTCGCCGCGATGATCGATCACATCAACGAGCACCAGGCGCGTCACATCGTGACCATCGAGGACCCCATCGAGGTGTTGCACCCCGACAAGCGATCGATCGTGAACCAGCGCGAGATCGGCACCGATACCGACGACTTCCACAACGCCCTCAAGCGGGTGTTGCGCCAGGACCCCGACGTGATCCTCATCGGCGAGATGCGCGATCCCGAGACGGTGTGGGCGGCGCTCTCCGCGGCCGAGACCGGGCACCTCGTGCTCTCGACCCTCCACACGATGGGTGCGGTCGAGACGATCACGCGCATCATCGACTTCTTCCCGCCGTTCCAGCAGCAGCAGGTGCGCATGTCGGTGGCGACGTCGCTGAAGGGCATCGTCTCGCAACGGCTCATCGAACGGGCGGACCAGCGGGGCCGCGTCCCGGCGATGGAGGTCCTCGTCAACACCGGCCGCGTCTTCGACAAGATCGCGGATTCGGAGCAGACCCACGAGATCGAGGAGATCATCGCCGACGGCGAGTTCTACGGCATGCAGACGTTCGACCAGGGCTTGCGCAACCTCTACGAGCAGGGGATCGTGACCCGGCGCGCCGCGCTGGCGACCGCGTCGAACAGCCATGACCTGCGCCTCAAGCTCGATCACCTGGACCTCTCGCGGGCGCAGGAGGACCTCGACGGGCGGACGAGCGCGGCCGGCTGATTCCGGGCCGCGAGCGCGAACGCTGCGGGCCGGTCCTCGTGGCCGGGACACAATGGGCCGGATGAGCGACGTCCCGCCCCGGCTCGAGCCGCTCCTCGCTCCCGGATCGCCGGCCCAGCGCGTGGCGGCCGCGCTCACCGGCGCGGGTTACGAGTGCTACCTCGTCGGCGGGTCCGTGCGCGATGCGCTCGTCGGCAGGGAGCGCACGACGCCGGAGAACGACTTCGCGACCAACGCCCGGCCGGACGAGATCGAGGCACTGCTGCGGCCCATCGGCCGCAACGTCGTGCTGGTCGGGGCGCGATTCGGGACGGTGAGCGCGACCGTCGACGGGGTGCCCTGCGAGGTCACGACCTACCGCTCGGACGTCTATCACCCGGAGAGTCGCAAGCCCGAGGTCGTGTTCGGCGACGACCTCGTGACCGACCTGTCGCGCCGGGACTTCTCGGTGAACGCGATGGCGCTGCGGCTCCCCGCACCGGAGCTGGTGGACCCGTTCGACGGCGCGATCGACCTCGCGCAGGGGCGGCTGCGCACGCCGGTGGCTCCCGAGGTGTCGTTCACCGACGACCCGCTGCGGATGCTGCGTGCCGCGCGCTTCATCGCCGGGTTCGACCTCGAGCCGGTGCCCGAGCTCCTCGACGCGGTTGCGCGGCACCGCGGTCGGCTCGAGATCGTCAGCGCGGAGCGGATCCGCGACGAGCTCTCGAAGCTGCTGGTGGTCGACGATCCGGCGCCGGGCCTCTGGTTCCTCGTGCGCACGAAGCTCGCGGACGAATTCCTTCCCGAGCTGAACGCGATGCGCCTCGAGCAGGACCCGATCCACCGCCACAAGGATGTGCTCGCGCACACGATCGCGGTCGTGCAGAAGGTCAGGCCCGATCTGGTCCTGCGTCTCGCCGCGCTGCTGCACGACGTCGGGAAGCCGAAGACCCGTTCGTTCGAGCACGGCCGCGCGTCGTTCCACCACCACGAGGTCGTCGGTGCCCGGATGGCACGCGAGCGGCTGACCGCGCTGCGCTACCCCAAGCAGGTGGTCGAGGAGGTCACGCAGCTCGTCTACCTCCACCTCCGCATCCACACGTACGCGATGGGATGGACCGACAGCGCGGTGCGCCGGTACGTCCGTGACGCCGGTCCGCTGCTCGACCAGCTGAACGAGCTCCAGCGCTGCGACTGCACGACCCGGAACGAGCGCAAGGCACGCGCCCTCGAGCGGCGCATGGACGACCTGGTCGCGCGCATCGACGCGCTCGCGGCCGAAGAGGAGCTCAAGGCGATCCGCCCACCGCTCGACGGGCGCCAGGTCATGGAGTTCCTCGGTGTCCCGGCCGGCCCGGTCGTGGGCGACGCGCTCGACTTCCTGCTCGAGGCTCGCCTCGACGAGGGGCCGATCGCCGAGGCCGACGCGTACGAGCGGCTCGCCACGTGGGCCCGCGACCGCGGGATCGACCCGGCCTGAGGCCAGACGCCGTGCAGGTCAGCCGCTGAGCGAGCCGTTGTCAGGGCTCGACGGTGAGGAACCCCGGGGCCGTTCGGGCTTGGGGGCTGAGCGGCTCCACCCGTGATGTGCGCAGCACGTGTTCGGTGCCGTTGTCACGTCTCGACGGACACGGACCCCGGGCCGCTCAGATTTGATGGACCGTGGCGTCGATGACGATCGTCGTCGTGACCGAGTTGGCGATGTAGCACTCCTGGTGGGCCAGCGCGACGAGCCGCTGCACCTTCTCGGGGCGGGTGCCCGCCGCGACGGTGATGCGGGGGCGGAGCCGGATCTCGGTGATGCGCGTCGGCGTGACGTCATCGGGCATGTCCGCATCCGCGTTGTCCTCGTACGCGACGACGTCGATCCTGGCCCGCGCCGCGACCGCGAGGAACGACAGCAGCTGGCACGAGACCGCAGCCGCGACGAGCAGCTGCTCGGGGTTCAGGCGCGACGGGTCGCCGAGAAAGGAGGCATCGCCACTGAGCGACAGCTCGGCGTCCGCCGGCGGGCACCGCAGGGTGTGCGCCCGGTCGTAGTGGTCGTAGCCCACCGCGGTCGATCCCGACCACGCGCACTCGGCGCGGTAGCGGTGGGACGCGCCGCTCACTCCTTGCGGCCGCGCCAGACGACCGTCGTCGGGAGGAGGGCCCGTCCGCCGTGCTCGTGCGCCGGCTCCGGCTCGAGCAGCGTGTCGACGCGGAACCCCGCGCGGGTGAGGCCCGTGAACACCTCGCCGAGCGTGTGGCGGACCACCGTGTGACGGTTCTCACCGCTCCCGACCTCGACCGGTGCGGGGTCGAAGTACGAGCGCGCGACGTAGGTCCGCCCGAGCGGGAGCGCGCCTTCGGGGCTGTCCTCGGTCTCGGTGGCGAGCGCCATCGGGTGCGGGAGCGAGAAGACGAAGCCGGCGGCGGGGCGCAGGACGCGGTGCACCTGGCGGAACAGCCGGCCGAGGTCCGTCACCGTTCCGAGCGCCTCGCCGCTGAGCGCGACGTCGATCGAGTCGGCTCGCAGGAACGCCAGGTCGGCCAGGTCTCCCGCCCGCAGCTCGAGCCGGATCTGTGCGGCCTCGGCCGCGGCCCGCGCCGTCGCGATGCGCTCCGGGGAGCTGTCGACGCCGATGACCGTCGCGCCCTCCCGGGCGAACCGGACCGCGGTGTCTCCCGTCCCGCACCCGAGCTCGAGCACGCGCTTGCCCCGGACCGGACCGAGCAGACGGACGACCGCGTCGTTCTCCATGCGGGCGGAGCGTAGGTCGGAGCGGGTTCGGGATGTCGCGACCGGAGCGACCCGGACCGACCCGGAGTCAGCTCCCGGCGGCGAACTCCTCGACCATGCGGTACGCCTCGTCGTCGTGGTGCTGCACCAACGGCGACTTCATGAAGTAGGCGGACGGCCCTTCGAGGGGCCCGCCGATGCCGCGGTCCTTCGCGAGCTTGGCGCAGCGCAGCGCGTCGATGATGACGCCGGCCGAGTTCGGCGAGTCCCAGACCTCGAGCTTGAGCTCCAGGTTGAGCGGCACGTCGCCGAAGTTGCGGCCCTCGAGCCGGATGTACGCCCACTTGCGGTCCTGCAGCCAGGGCACGTGGTCCGACGGTCCGATGTGGACGTCGTCGGCCTCGATGCCGTGGTCGATCTGGCTCGTGACGGACTGCGTCTTCGAGATCTTCTTGGACTCCAGGCGCTCGCGCTCGAGCATGTTCTTGAAGTCCATGTTGCCGCCGACGTTCAGCTGGTACGTCCGGTCGAGCACCATGCCGCGGTCCTCGAAGAGGCGGGCGAGGATCCGGTGGACGATCGTCGCCCCGACCTGGCTCTTGATGTCGTCGCCGACGATGGGCACGCCCGCGTCGGTGAACTTCTGGGCCCAGACCGGGTCGCTCGCGATGAACACGGGGATCGCGTTGACGAACGCGACCCCGGCGTCGAGGCAGCACTGCGCGTAGTGCTTCTGGGCCTCCTCCGACCCGACCGGCAGGTACGAGACGAGGACGTCGGCCTTCGAGTCGCGCAGGACCCTGGTCACGTCGACCGGATCGAGCGGGCTCTCCTCGACCGTCTGGCGGTAGTACTTGCCGAGCCCGTCGAGCGTCGGCGCGCGCTGGACGAGCACGCCGGTCTCGGGGACGTCGGAGAACCGGATGGTGTTGTTCTGCCCCGCGAACACGGCCTTGCCGAGGTCGAGGCCGACCTTGGCCGCGTCGACGTCGAACGCGGCCACGAACTCGACGTCGCCCACGTGGTAGCCGCCGAGCTCGACGTGCATCAGGCCGGGGACGTCGTCGGCCGGGTCGGCCGTGCGGTAGTACTCCACGCCCTGGAGCAGGCTGCTCGCGCAGTTGCCGACTCCCGCGATGGCGACACGGACCTTCTGACGGGCACCGCTCATGCGGTCGCTCCTTCCTGTTCGGGCGCGGTCGAGTCGGAGGAGGGGCCCCCGCCGTCCGGCGCTCGGTCTTCGCTTGCGATCAGATCGTCGAGCCACTCGAGGTCGCGCTCGGTGGACCGGGTGCGGTGCTCCATGAGCGAGCGCGTGTAGCGATCGGCGATGGGCCGGCGCGTGCGCCGGGCGCGGGCCAGGCGGTCCGCGAGCTCCGTGCGGCGACGCTCCAGGAACGCGAGCCGGCCCGCCGGATCGAGGAAGCGGCAGAAGGTGAGCTTCAGCGAGAAGAGGCGCTCGTCGTCGCCGCCGTCGTCCGCGGTCAGAAGGCGCTGGAACTGCTCCTGGCCGACCGGCGTGATGCGGTACGCCTTGCGGGTCCGGCGCCCCGCCGGCGCGGGAACGAGCCGCAGCCGGGCGGCCGCGGCCTCGCCCTTGAGCGACCCGGTCGCGGGCATCGGCGGTGCGCCGGGCGCGCTGGTGGCGGTACGGCCGTCGACGACCTCGATCGCGCCGCTGCGCTCGAGCCGGCGCAGCGCCGGGTACAGCGAGCCGAACGAGATCCCCCAGAAGGAGCCGAGCGTCTCGCTCAGCCGCTTCTTGAGCTCGTAGCCGTGGCGGGGCTGCTCCTGCAGCAGCCCGAGGATCGCCAGCTCCAGCACCGTCTGCTCCCGGGTCCGCGTGGTCGGGAATCGACCACTTTGTGAACGTCGATATATCGGTTCGATATATCGAGGAGCAGTATGGCACACCGGCGTGCCGACGGCAACGCGCCCACCGCGGACCGAGCGCGGGAAGCCGGGTGGCGCTGCCTACACTTCCTGCGTGCCCAGGGGTACCAACTACGAGCTCGCCCGGCGGGCGGTGCTTCGCGATCTGCGGCGGGGGGTGCGCAGCCGCAGCGACGTGTGCGACGCCCACCCCGAGCTGATCCGGGCGGCCCGCAACGTCGGCGAGCGGGCCGGCATCAAGTGCCCGGTCTGCGCCGGGCGCGACGTCTACTACGTGTCCTACGTCTACGGCGACGGGCTCAAGCACGCCAACGGGCGCTGCCTCTCCTACCCGGGTGAGCTCGAGAAGCTCCGGGCCAAGCACGACGAGTTCGACCGCTACGTGGTCGAGGTCTGCACCGATTGCCGCTGGAACCACCTCGGCGCCCGCGAGCTCCACGGCCGGCGGCACGCCGGCTAGGTGCCCCGACCGGCTCATCTGGCGAGGTCGTCGGGCTCAGGTGAGACCCTCGACGTGCCGCAGCTGAGCGACCGCAGCCGCGACCAACGCACCGGCGCTCGGTGCCGATGTCACGGCTCGACCCTTCACCGAGTCAGGGTCGCTCAGGTGTCGGTGGTGTCCTCGTCGTCGCCCTCGACGACGTGCGGGTACTGCGAGCGACAGGACACGCACCACAGCTCGGCTTCGTCCACGACGCGCGCCTCGGCCTGCGGGCTGTCCCAGCGCTCGGGCGTGACGTACACCCGACGGACCAGCACGAGCTCCTCGTCGGGCATCGCGCAGTTCTCGCACACTCGCTCGGTCACGCCCGCAGCGTAGGCACGGCGGCGCGGGGCCGGAGCGACCGGAGAAGGCGGCGGGTAGCCCCATCCCGGGGCGCCGGATATCCTGACTGCGCTGCCGGGAGCCGTGTGAGCCCTGGACGGCGGAGGGTCGACATGACCACGGGTTCTTCCACTGCACGGGTGCGTCCGATGAGCGCGCCCGACGTCACCGCTCGCAAGCAGCAGCTGCGCGACGGGGACGCGGCACCCCTCGTGATGGTGACCGCCTACGACGCGCCGTCGGCGCGCGTGGTCGATGCCGCGGGGGCCGACATGATCCTCGTCGGGGACTCCCTGGCGATGGTCGTGCTCGGCTACGACGACACGCTGCAGGTGACGACCAGCGACATGGTCCACCACATCGGTGCCGTGGCGCGCACGCACCCGCGGCCGCTCGTCGTGGGCGACCTGCCGTGGCTGAGCTACCACGTGTCCCGCGAGGAGACCGTCCGCAATGCGGCCGCGCTCGTGCGCGCCGGCGCCGGCGCGGTGAAGCTCGAGGGCGGGCGGAAGCGCCTGGACGCGGTCGCGGCGATCCTCGACGCGGAGATCCCGGTGATGGGTCACCTCGGGCTGACCCCGCAGTCGGTGCACTCGCTCGGCGGGTTCCGGGTACAAGGCAAGCAGCTGGACTCCGCGTGGGCCATCGTCGACGATGCGATCGCGCTCGCGGAGGCCGGGTGCTTCGCGGTCGTGCTCGAGTGCGTTCCCGACGGGGTCGCCCGGATGGTGACGGACGCGATCGACATCCCGACGATCGGGATCGGCGCCGGGCGGCACTGCGACGGCCAGGTGCTCGTGTACCACGACCTGCTCGGGCTCGAGGATCGGAAGCTGCCGAAGTTCGTCCGGCGCTACGTCGACCTGCGCGCCAGCGCGACCGAGGCAGTCGAGCAGTTCGTGGCGGACGTGCGGTCCGGGACGTTCCCGTCGAGCGACGAGACGTACCACATGACCGATCAGATGGGCGAGGCCTTCGACCTCTACGCGGACCGCCCGACGGAAGCTGTCCCACCGGCCCGGTAGCGTCAGCGCCGATAGGTCCGTCCGAAGGCTCTGCTAGCCTCACCGGCTCGTAGATCACCGCGCACACCCCCGGGTGGCGCGACCCCAACCTGCTCCTGGCGTCCGATTCCGGGCGATCCGAGGAGCCCGCAGCCGAGCTGTGGTCCGAAGGAGGTACGAGCCCATGCGGCCGTACGAGGTCATGATCATCTTCGACGCGGATCTGGAAGAGGAGACGATCCGATCCGCAGTCGACCGTTCCGTCCAGCTCATCGAGTCGAGGGGTGCCGAGAAGGGCCAGATCGACTTCTGGGGCAAGCGGCGGTTCGCCTACGAGGTGAAGCACCGCTGGGAGGGCTACTACGTGGTCCTCCAGGCCAAGGCCGAGCCCGCGGCGATGGACGAGCTGCACCGGACGCTCTCCCTTGCCGACGAGGTGGTCCGTCACAAGGTCCTGCGCATCCCCGAGCACGTCTACGGGAAGCTGGCCGGCACTCCGGAGCCGGAGACGCCGCTCACGCGCGACGCCGACGACGAGGACTAGCTCGAGCGAACGGCTCCGGGACGCCCCGCGGGGCGGGTCCGGGTCGGACACGATGAACAGGAGACCAGGGAATGGCTGACAACACGATCACAGTGGTGGGCAACCTCACCCGAGACCCCGAGATCCGCTACACCGCGTCGGGTCAGGCCAACGCCCGCCTCGGCATCGCGGTGAGCCGGCGCTGGCAGAACCGCCAGACGAACGAGTGGGAGGAGCGGACCAGCTTCTTCAACGTCGTCTGCTGGGGCGACATGGCCGAGAACGTCAGCGACTCGATCGCCAAGGGCAACCGCATCATGGTGCAGGGCCGGCTCGAGCAGCGCAGCTGGGAGACCGAGCAGGGCGAGAAGCGCACCGTCGTCGAGATCATCGCCGACGAGGTCGGGCCGAGCCTGCGCTGGGCGACCGCCGAGGTGCGACGCTCCGAGCGGCGCGGTGGGGGCGGGCCCGGTGGCGGCGGCGATCTCGGTGGTGGGGGCGGCGGCGGCAGCCGCCCCGCCCCGGCCCGCGTTCCCGACGCGGGCGGCACGGCCGACGAGTTCGGCGACGAAGAACCCTTCTGAGCAACGAGACAACGGAGCGGCAACGACCATGGCACGAGATCGCGAACGGCGCGGCAAGGACTCGAAGGCCGCCGACCGCAGGCGGACACCCAAGAAGAAGGTGTCGATCCTCAACCAGGACAGCATCGACTGGGTGGACTACAAGGACGTCAACCTGCTGCGTCGGTTCATGTCGGAGCGGGCGAAGATCCGCGCCCGGCGGGTCACCGGCAACAACGCGCAGCAGCAGCGTGAGGTCGCGCGGGCGATCCGGGTCGCGCGCGAGATGGCGCTGCTCCCCTACAGCGTCCGCCAGGTGACCCAACGGAGCCGGAGTGGCCGCCGCGACCGGGGCGACCGCGCCGACCTGTCCGCGCCGATGCCGACGCCGGACGCGCCGCCGCCCACGGTGGGTGAGAGCGAGGAGCTGCCCGAAGGGGTGACGGTCGAGGAGTCCGCGGCGGTCGGCGCCGTGCAGTCCGGGTCCGACGCCGCGGAGACGACGGCGGGTGCGGAGGCCGAAGCATGAGGGTCGTCCTGCGCGAAGACGTCGAGAAGCTCGGCCGCAAGGGGGACCTGCTCGAGGTCGCCGACGGCTACGCCCGGAACTTCCTCGTGCCGCGCGGCCTCGCCATCGTCGCGACCAAAGGGGTGGTGGACCAGGCGAGCGCGATGCGCCGGAACCGCCAGATCCGCGACGACCGGGACAAGGAGGCGGCCCAGGAGCTCGCCACGCGACTCACGACCAGCCCGATCCAGGTCACGGCGCGCGCGGGTGAGGGCGGCAAGCTCTTCGGTTCGGTCACCGCGGCCGATATCGTCGTCGCGGTGAAGGAGCAGACCCGCGTCGAGATCGACCGGCGCAAGATCACGCTCGCGGAGCCGCTCAAGGCGCTCGGGCCGGCCGAGGTGCCGGTGCAGCTGCACGCGGACGTCACCGTCGCGATGGCGGTGGAGGTCGTCGCCGAGTAGGGCGACCGGCTCGTACGGGTTCGCGCCGAGTTGTTCCGCGGTCGCGCCCCGGGGTCCCCGAAGCTGTCACACCCGTGACCGACAATGGCGCGGGTTCGTCGTCCCCAGCCCTGGGGACGACCGGGACGGTCATCCACAACCAATTCACAGTGATACCGGGGCTTCTCCCCTTCCTCCCCACAGGGTGGAACTGCGACCATGCCCCGGTGCCCGAGCCGAGGGCAACGGCCGGTACGAAGGGGATGCGTGATCCAGTCGATCGACGACGAGCGCGGGAGGCGGCGCAGCGCCGAGCGGATCCCGCCGCACAACCTCGAGGCCGAGGAGTCGCTGCTCGGATCCATGCTCCTCTCCCGCGACGCGATCACCGCGGCGGTCGAGGCGCGGGTCGACGCGAGCGACTTCTACAAGCCCGCGTACGGGCACATCTTCGAGGCGGTGTGGTCGCTCTACGAGCAGGGCGAGCCGGTCGATCCGGTGACGGTGGCCGAGGAGCTGCGCCGAGGGGGGCTGCTCGACGCGCTCGGGGGGAAGTCCACGCTCACACAGATCCAGGCCTCGACGCCGGCGTCGGCCAACGCGGGTCACTACGCGAAGATCGTCAGCGAGCTCGCGCTGCTGCGCCGGCTGATCACGGTCTCGGGCGAGATCGCGGAGTCGGCGTACAACCAACCCGACGACGTCACCGACACGGTGGACCGGGCGGAGGCCATGGTCTTCGAGGTCGCGGAGAAGCGGATCTCGGAGTCGCTGGTGCGTGTCTTCGAAGCGGTGACCGCGACCGTCGACCAGCTCGAGGCGCTCTACGGCGAGAGCGACACGATGACCGGCGTCCCGACCGGGTACACCGAGCTCGACAACGTCCTGCTCGGGCTCCAACCTTCGAACCTCATCGTGGCCGCGGCACGACCGGGCATGGGCAAGACGAGCTTCGCGCTCGGCGCCGCGGCGAACGTGGCGATGGTGAGCCGACGTCCGGTCGTGTTCTTCTCGATGGAGATGGGCGCGGTCGAGCTCACCAAGCGCATGCTCGCGGCCGAGGCGCGGGTGGATGCCCGCAAGCTGCAGACCGGAGACCTGCAGGACGCGGACTGGAGCCGGCTGAACGCGGCGATCAGCCACCTCGGAGAGGCGCCGCTGTTCATCGACGACAACCCGCACTGCACGGTGATGGAGATGCGGGCCAAGGCCCGGCGCATCAAGGCTCGCCACGGTGACCTGGCGCTCGTCGTCGTGGACTACCTGCAGCTGATGAGCTCGCCCCGCCGGGCCGAGAACCGGCAGGTGGAGGTCTCGGAGCTCTCTCGCGGCCTGAAGATCCTCGCCCGCGAGCTCGACTGCCCGGTCATGGCACTCTCGCAGCTGAACCGCCAGCTCGAGTACCGCCAGGACAAGCGCCCGATGCTCGCCGACCTGCGCGAGTCGGGATCGATCGAGCAGGACGCGGACGTCGTGCTGTTCATCTACCGCGACGAGGCGTACAACCCGGAGTCGGACCAGCGCGGGGTGGTCGAGCTGATCGTGGCGAAGCACCGCAACGGGCCCACCGGGATGGCCCGCCTCGCGTTCCTGGACCACTTCGTGAAGTTCGCCAACATGGCCCGTGAATAGGACGTTTCCCGCGTGCGAACGCACCGGGAACCGGAGGATCGGCGGCGTCGTCGGAGCGGCCGCCCGGTAGGCTCGACCCCATGCGGACCGGTCGGCGTACCCACCGAGCGTTGCTCGTGGTGCTCGCCGTCCTCGTCGTGGCGGCCGCGTGGATCTCGATCGGTGGTCAAGCCGGCGTCACGCACGCGGCGCGGGCGCAGGTCGTGCACACCGAGCACGGCAGCGACCGCGTCAACGCGGCGTTCGACGCCGGCGATTCGGCCGCGGTGCCCGTCCTCGGCGCGCTGCGCACGATCGAGCTCCGGCTCGGGCCGCTCTGGGCGCTCCCGGGCCTCGCCGCCGCGCTCGCGGCGATGTGCCTGCTGCGCCGGCTGCGGCGCAGCCCGTCACGCCCCCTGTGCCGGATCGCGCTCGCGCGGGAGCGTGTCGAACCGCGCGCCCCCACTCGCCCGGATCGCGTGATCGGCGCCGCAGTCGCGGCGCACCCCCGATCACGAGCCGTCACGCACCCGCGCGACGGCGAGATTCGAGCGAACGCCCGGACCGTCCGCGCGGCCGATCCGGCGTGGAAAGGCATTCCGCGTGAGCAGTCACGACGACGCGTTGTCGTTGGGCGTCTCGGCGGACCCACGCCGACCGGTTTGCCCGGGATCCCGGGCCCCGATCTGGTCCCGACGTGATCCGAACCGGAGGAATCGCATGACCTCGACCACCACCGAACTGCGCCCGGGCCAGTCACGCCGGGTCCCGCTCTCCTGGATCGCGCCCGCGATCCTCGTCGTGGCTGCGCTGGTCCTCGTCGTGAACCTGTCGCGCTCGATGCCGGCGCGCGAGGACGTGACCGTCGTGAACCGAAGTGGTGCGACGGTCACCCTCGACGCCACCGACCAGGCCCGCGACGGCTGGGTCGGCGTCGGCAGCGTCGATCCCCACGACCGCGTCACCGCGCAGGAGGTGATCGACCAGGGCGACGTCTGGGTCTTCCGGCTGACGGTCGGCCCGGACCGCATCGGCGAGATCCGTCGGAGCGCGGCCCAAATGCGGGCGTCGAACTGGACGCTCACGATCCCGGCCGACGCCGCGGACCGAATCCAGGCCGTCCGCCGCGCGGGATAGGCCGCCGCCGCTCACCGACGCATTGGGGCTCGCGGTGGTCGCGCGGCGGAGATCTTCGGTCAAGGCCGCGAGAAGTCGCGGTTCGGCTCGGCCGGCGGGTTCGCGAACCCCGGGCCGGGCCGCCATCCACTGGCCTGCAGATCGTCGAGGACATGGACCATGTTCAGCAGGTCCTCCTGATAGCGGAACTTGCCGTCGCCCGCGTAGACCATCGTCGAGGACCCGGACTGCTGGTAGCGGGAGCCGTCGGCGTGGGCGCCCGGGAGCAGCTGGATCCACTTCACGACGACGTTGTCACCCTCGATGGCGGCGAACTCGATCGGGAAGTCCCAGTCCTCGAGCCCGCGCATGCTGTCCTCGAAGAACTCCGAGACCGGTCCGATGCCCTCGACGCGACCCCACGCCGGGTCGATGTACACACAGTCGTCGGTGAAGAACTGGGCCAGCGCGTTCCATGGCAGCTCGCCCGCGTCGATGCGCCGGCGGACGTCGCAGTAGCGCTCGACGACCGCCTCGACCTCTTCGCGTGGGTGTCCGCTCACGTGGTGCTCCTCTCGGTCAGAACAGCTTCAGGTGGGGGGTGTCGTGCTCGCGCAGGTCGTCGAGAGCGATCTCGACGCAGTCGATGCCACGGCTCGTCGCGAACACGCGGGCCTGCGGCTTGATGCGCGTGGCGACGAACATGCCTCGGGTCGGTGCGAGGCGGGTGTCGAGGTCGAGCCGCTCCTGGTAGCGGATCAGCTGCTCGACCCCGGCGATCTCGCCGACCCGCTTGATCTCGACCACGACCGCGCGGCCGTCGCCGTCCCGGCACAGGAGGTCGACGGGTCCGATGTCGGTGGGGTACTCGCGGCGCACGAGGGTGAAGTCGTCGTGCAGGGCCTGCACGCGCGCCGCGATCAGCTGCTGCAGCTCGGCCTCGACGCCGTCCTTCTCGAGGCCCGGGTCGTCGCCGAGGTCGTAGGCGTGGTCGTCGAGGACCTCGAGCAGCTCGACCCGCAGCGTCTCGCCCTTGGGGCTCTCGGCCACGATCACCCCGTCGTGCTCCCGGATCGTGCACGGTGGGCTCATCCAGTTGAGGGGTTTGTACGCACGCGAGTCCGAGTGGACCGCGATCGACCCGTCGGCCTTGAGCACGAGGAGCCGGGTCGCCTCCGGCAGCCGAGCTCCGAGGCGACCCTCGTAGGTGACCGAGCACCGGGCGACGATGACGCGCACCGACGCGTTGTAGCACGGCCGAGGAGCGATCGGCACGCCCGTCACCGGCCCGGGCGCTGGGACCTTGCCGCTGGAGGGCGCCGCCGGGGACGCGGTCCGACGATCGCCCTCCAGGGATCTTCCGGAGGAGCATTCGGTCGGTACGATCGGGTCGTGAGCTTCTACGACGAGGTGATGCGCGAGCTCATCGCCGCGATCGGGGCCGCGCTCCTCGTGGCGAACCTCATCGCGCTCGCGCGACGGAACCGGGACGCGGACGTGCGTGGCGTGCGCTCGGGGGTCCGTAGCACGAAGGCGAAGGGGAGCTCCCGCGTGCAGGCGACCGGTCGGACCCGGGAGGGCGAGCTGGTGCAGGCGCCGGTGGCGCGGTCGGTCGCCTTCGCGATCCTCGGATTCATCATGTTGGTGGCCGGGATCGCCGCGCTGGCGGCCTGACCGACGAGCACGGCGACGGGGAAGGATCCGCGGATCCTCCCCCGTCGCGCACATCGAGGAAGCTACGCGCAGGCCTGCGCACCGAGTCGGTCCACCGGGAGCCACTCGCGCCGCAGGGCCTGGATCGACTGCGTCGTCGCGAACGTGTTCACGCCGAACGAGTCGTTGGGGCTCTTGAAGCGGCCGTTGCTCGCCTGGTCGGCCTTCAGCCAGGTGATCGGCGAGGTGTAGGGCGTGTTCCGCAGCGCCGGGACGGCCATGTCGCGCCAACACGACGCGGTCGGGTCGTATCCGGCGGCGGTGATGCCGATGACCGCAACTGCGGTGGAGTTCGGGTCGTCCGCACCGAAGGACTGCCAGGCGCCATCGGTCTGGAGGTTGTTCGCGAGGAACCTGAGGGCCCGGCGCAAGGTCCGGTCGCCCCCGCGCACGTGTGCGGCGACGAGTGCCTGGACCGCGAGCCCGGTGGTGTCGGTGTCCGCCGCGGCCGCCGCGTCCGTCGGGTCGCCGGCGAAGTTCCAGCCACCGCTCGCGTCCTGCGCGGATCGGATGTACGCGAGCGTGTCCGACGGGACCCCGCCGAGCTTGCGCTTCGCGATCGCGGCGTAGAGCGTCGCGTTGAACGCACCGTAGGAGCCGTTCGCCTTGTGTCCGTCGTCGATCAGCGCCTGCAGGTCGACCGCACGGTCGTGGTCGGGGTTGAACTTGGTGATCGAGAGCCCCAGGGGACGGGCCACGAGCTGGGCGACCTTCGCGGCCTGCCCGGCGTCGATGCCGGAGTCGGCGAAGTCGTCGATCGCGTGGAGCGCGCTCTTCGTCCCGACCTTGGTCGCGGTGACCGCGGCCAGTGCCTGCGGTCGGCTCCAGGTCCTCGTCGTCTGGGCGTTCTCGGCGATCGCCATCACCGCGTCGGGGGTCTCGAACCCGGCGAACCCGGCGGTTTCGAAGCTCCCGTCCGCCAGCTGCCGATCCTCGAGCCAGGTGGTGGCCCTCGCCGCCGCGTTCTTGGCCCCGTTGTCGCCGAAGCCCGAGTCGCGGAACCCGCTCAGCGCGAGCACGAGGACCAGGGTTCCGGCCACGACCGCGAGCCGTCTGCTGTTCGTCTTCACGTGTCTTCCTCCGTGTGGCCCCTGTCCTCGAGGGCCGGTCAGCCGCGTCTGCGGCGTGGATGGACACCGACCGCAGGTGCGATCGGTGGTCCACGGCCGGTACTCGGGCTCGCCCTCGTCGAGGGACACCGTTGCGGGTCAGCGCCGGGCTCTCACCGGACTTCCCCGACCGTGGACATCTGTCGGGCTACCCCGAGGGGGCGCGCCGAGGTCCGCCAGTGGGGACTGTTCGGACTCGCATGGTCACCTCCGCGGCCCCGGTTCCTCGAGGGCCCCCGCCCGAGGGCGGATCGGCTCGGACCCGTCGGCGGGGCCGGCGGGTGGCGCGGTGGGTGTCCTGGCTCGCAGCCCGAGGCTGCTCACAGTTGCGGGTCAGCGCCGGATTCGCACCGGCTTCCCCCGCTCGCGGATCGCCCGCGAGCCACACCGTCCGTCCCGGCCCGGTGTCACCGTTCCGGGCGGGATCATACGCGCCGGGCCCGCCGGGCGCACGGTGGCGATCCGGCCGGTCCGGGTGCGGGTGGGTCGGCTACGCGGCGTGGTCCGGCGCGTCGACGTCCGGCACGACGATGTCGAAGGAGACCTCGTCGGCCGGTTGCGGCTTCGAGAAGAAGTAGCCCTGGTACGTGTCGCAGCCGAGCCGGTGCAGCGCGGTCAGCTGCTCGATCGTCTCGACGCCCTCCGCGATCACCGAGAGGTGCAGCGATTGGGTCAGGCCGACGACCGCCCGCACGATGGCCTCGCTCTCCGCGTCGCGGCCGAGCCCGTCGACGAACGAGCGGTCGATCTTGAGGGTGTCGACCGGGAACCGCTTCAGGTAGGCCAGCGACGAGTAGCCGGTGCCGAAGTCGTCGATGACGAGGTGCACGCCGAGCTCGCGGATCGCGTTCAGGGTCCTGGCCGCGCCGGCGGCGTCGTGCATGAGGGTGCTCTCGGTGATCTCGAGCCAGAGCGCGTCGGGCTCGAGGCCGGAGCGGGCGAGCGCGGCGGCGACGTTGGCGACCACGTCGGGATCACCGAGCTGGCGACCGGACAGGTTCACGCTGATGTGCAGGTTCGCCGCGGCCGGGTCCGTCGCCTTCCAGCGCGCCGCCTCGGCGCACGCGCGGTTCAGCACCCAGATGCCGAGCGGCAGGATGAGCCCCGACTCCTCGGCGACGGGGATGAACTCGTCCGGGGTGATCGCGCCGTCCGGGTGCGGCCACCGGGCGAGCGCCTCGAGCCCGACGTTCCCGGTGGCGCCGTAGTCGACGATCGGCTGGTAGTAGACGGCGAGCTCGTCGTTGTCGAGTGCGATCCGCAGGTCGCGCTCGATGTCCGTGCGGCGCTGCGCGCGCTCGCGCAGCGTGTCGTCGAGCAGCTCCACACGAGCGCGGCCGCGCTCCTTGGCCGTGTACATCGCGACGTCGGCGTCGCGCAGCATCGCCTCGGGATCGCCGAGCCCGCTCTCGACGCAGGACACGCCCACGCTGGCGGTGATGACGACGTCGCGCCCGGAGGACACCGGGATCGGCTGCGCGATGACCTCCGCGATCTCGCAGGCTCGCCGCCGGGCCGACTCGATGTCGGCGAGGTCGGGGCACAGCACGACGAACTCGTCGCCGGAGAGCCGCGCCACCGTGTCCACGGACCGCGTGGTCTGCTGGAGCCGGCGCGCGACCGACGTCAGCACCTCGTCGCCCACGAGGTGGCCCTGCGAGTCGTTGACCACCTTGAAGCGGTCGAGGTCGATGAACAGGACCCCGACGCGCGATCCGCCGCGGCGGGCGTGGTCGAGGGTCTGGCGGAGGTTCTCGATGAAGACCGGTCGGTTGGCCAGGCCGGTGAGCGCGTCGTGGGTCGCCTGGTAGTTGAGCTGGCGCTCGGTCCGGCGCCGGTCGGTGACATCGGAGAACGAGCAGACCATCCCGTAGGGCAGCAGGTCGTCGTGGCGCAACGGGCGGGAGTTGAGCGAGAGCCATCGCTGCTCGTGATCGGCGAGCTCGATGCCGATCAGGACGTTCGTGAACGACTCGCCGGTGCGGAGGGTACGGACGGTCGGGTGCTCGTCGTCCGCGATGAGGAAGCCGTCCGGGTGGCGGGCGTGCAGCTCGTCGCCGAAGACGGCCTCGAGCCGCTCCCCGACCATGATGCGCCGGCTGAGGATGCTCTCCGCGGCCCGGTTCGCCGCGGTGATCACGCCCTGGTCGTCGCTGACGACGATGCCCTCCTCGAGCGACGCGACGACGGCGGTGTAGCGCTCCTCGAGCGCGCGGCGGGCGGCCTCGGATCGGCGGCGCTCGGTGATGTCGGCGCACACCGCCACCGCGCCAGTGACCGCGTGGTCCGGGTCCAGCACCAGCGCGACCGAGATCCGGACCTCGAGCAGGGTGCCGTCGGCCCGGCGGTGGACCGTCTCGAGGTGCTTGGCCGACTCGAGGCCGAGGCGCGAGTCGGCGCCCACGACATCGGCGAACTTCTGGCCGATCACGGCCTCGCGGGTCCAGCCGTACATCTCCTCGGCGGCCGGGTTCCAGCTGTCGATCCGGCCGTCGGCGTCCAGACCGATGATCGCGTCGGAGACGTGCTCGACCAGCTTCGCCTGGTAGCGCAGCGTCTCCTCGGCCTTCCTGCGCAGCGAGAGGTCGCGCATGATCACCTGGTAGGCGGGGTTTCCACCCCACTTCGTCCGGACGCTGAGGGACTCGACGACGATCGTGGAGCCGTCCAGCCGGACCAGGGTGGCCTCGGCCGGCTTCGTCGCGGCTTCGTCCTCCTTCAGGGAAGCGATGCGCTCGAGCGTCTCCATCAACGAGTCCGGATGGATGAACTGGGTCAGCGACTCCCCCAGGTAGTCGTTGAGGTCGGGGACACCGACGAAGTCCGCCGCCGCCTTGTTCCCCCACCGGATGAGTCCGTTCTCGTGCACGACGATCCCGTCCGGGCTCAGCTCGAGCAGGAGGCGGTAGCGGTCGGTCTGCTCCTGGAGCGCCTGCTGGGTGTCACGGTCGGCGGTGACGTCCGCCACGACGCCGACGCAGCCGGTGATGGTCCCGGTCGCTCCGTACAGGGGTCGGGCCCGGACGAGCAGGACCCGTTCCCCGCCGTGGGCGTCGATGATCGTGCGCTCGAGCTCGTAGTGGTCCCAGGGGCCCCCGCCCTCGACGACGCTGATCACGGGATCGACGAGCCAGGTGGACAGGTCGGTGCACACCTCGTCGCCGGGGAGGGTGAACGTCTCGGGATCCGCGCCGAGGACGAGGGTCAGCGACCCCCGCCAGCGGACCGGGTGGACGGCGCGACTGTGCTCCCACGTCGCCACCCGGGCGGTCGCGAGGGCCAGGTCGTGCGATGCCGCCAGCCCGCTGGCCTGCCCGGACGTGATCGAGGCGGGCGCGGCGACATCAAGGGACCGACGCTCCGGTCCACCGCTGTGAAGTTCTCTCGTGAGCCTTCCCATGCTCCCCCGGCCGGCGTGTCTTGGGCCTCCGAGGGAGATATCGACCTGGGAAGGGCCGGGGTTGAGCCTTTGGATCTACGCGTCGGCGAGGATCACGGCCGAGTTGTGGCCGCCCATCCCGATCGACGACTTGAGCGTCAGGCCGTCCCGGCGCAGGGTCGGCCCATCCAGGAGGCGCTCGTGGCCCGGAGCCACCTGCTTCGGGGCCGGGATGACGCCGTTCTGGTAGGCCAGGCAGGTCGCCGCCAGCTCGACCGCCGACGCCGCGCCCTGGCAGTGGCCGACGAGCGGCTTCACCGAGAACACCTCGGCCTCGGTGAGCAGCGTGTCGAGCATGTCGGCCTCGGCCGCATCGCACTGGGCGGTGCCGGGTCCGTGGGCGTTCAGGTACGCGATCTCGCTCGGGAAGACCTTGGCGTTGTTCAGCGCCTGCTGGTAGCAGCGGCGGATCTCGCGGTGGTCGGGGTTCAGGTGGGTGGGGTGGTAGCCGTCGTGGCTCATCGCGCCGCCGAGCACGCGGGCGTACCCCCCCTCGTGGCGGCCGGAGACCACCATGCCCACGGACGCCTCACCCCCCGAGAAGCCCTTCGACCCCTCCTGGAACGGGCGGCACACCTCGAGCGACGGTGCCTCGGGGTAGACGACGCCGAGGTTACGGAAGTGGCGGATGTTCTCCGGAGTGGCGGACAGGTCGCTCGCCACGACGACGACGTCGCTGGCCACGCCCGCGTCGATCCACATCTTCGCGGTCAGCATCGCCGCATTGCCCGACGCGCACATGGCGGTGACGTTCATGGCCGGCCCGTGAAAGTCGTGCCGGCTCATGAGCAGGGAGAGCACGGTCGACGGCATCAGGTGGAGGTACTCGTGGCTCTTCAGCCTCCGGTTGCGCTCGAGGTAGAAGTCACGCCAGAGCTCGACCTCGCCCAGGACGACCGCGTGGACCACCCCGACCACCGGCCCGGGGCGCCAGCCCCGATCGAGCGCGTCGTCGATCGCCTCGTCGGCGGCCTCCGAGACCGCGGCGCCGAAGCGGGTCAGCCCGTCGGAGCGCTCCACCTCCGGGACGATCGCGCAGTACGCGATGTCGTGGCCGAGCCACTCCTGGTAGCCCGGGCGCGGGAGCACCGCGGACTCACTGCTCCGCAGGCCGTCCCAGAGGAGCTTGCGGCCCCATCCGTATCCCGTCACCGTACCGAGCCCGCAAATCGAGACGCCTTGCCTCGTACCGCGCACCGCACCGTCTCCCAACTCTCCGCCCTGGGAGCCGCTGAGACTACGCGCGCGCGCCCACCGGAGGAAAGGGCGCAGCGCCAGAGAGTGGTGCCGGCAACACGCGATTCACGGGCGAGTCACGCAAAGCGTCGGCACGACGTCAACCCGTGGACGTCGTGCGGGTCGCGGCGTCGCCGTCGGGCCGGGGGAGCGAAGCGCGCGACGTCAGCCGGCGTCGGCCAGCACGGCCTCGATTCCCCGGATCGCGTTGGTGACGAGCTCGGGGTTGGTCTCGCGGTAGTAGGGGATCCCGTACACCCCGGTGAGCACCCAGCCCTGACCCCGGGCCCACGAGGCGTCGTCGACGCCGAGCGCCTCCCGGTAGGCCGCGCGGGCCGCGGGCGGGAGCAGGCTCCAGGCGACGATCGTGTCGATCGCCGGGTCGCCGACCCCGCAGGTGCCCCAGTCGACGACTCCGGCGAGCCGACCGTCCCGGGCCAGCAGGTTGAGGTACGAGAGGTCGCCGTGGAACCACACCGGGTCACCTGCGTGATCGGGCGCGGCGACGATCCGCTCCCACGCGGCGAGCACCGCCTTCCCGTCGACCTCGCCCCGGAGCCCGGCGACGCCGGCGTGCACCATGTCCTCCATGGCGCGGACGGGGCCGCCGCGGTGGTGGCGCGGCCCGCCGGTGGAGTCGACCGCACGGAGCACCCGCACGAACGCGGCGAGATCGTGCGCAAGGTCGACGGGATCCTCGATGCGAGCGAGGTCGGCCGGCGCGCCCGGAAGCCACCGGACCACGCCCCACGGATGGGGAAACGCCGGGGCGGGCTCGCCGGCCGCGACCGGGAGCGGGGCGGAGAGCGGGAGCTGCGGCGCGAGGACCGGGAGCCAGCGTTGCTCCTTGGCCACGACGTCGACCGCCCAGTGGATCCGCGGCAGCCGGACGGCCAGGTCGTCCCCGAGGCGGTACATCGCGTTGTCGGTCCCGGCCGAGTCGACCCGCTCGACGGGGAGCCCGGCCCAGTGCGGGAACTGCGACCGCAGCAACTCGCGAACGAGCTCGGCGTCCGAGTCGATCTCGTCCTCGTGCATGCGGGGTGGTGGCACGAGCGGTCATCGAAGCAGCCGCCCGACGGCGGCGCCGTGGATTTGCGCCGGTGACCGTCCCGGGAAGCGCCTCACACGTCCGTCACGAAGCGGTGGGCGGTGGCTGCGGGTGAGACATCTCACTGGTCTGCTCGAGTCGTGCGACCCGCGCGTGGTACCGCGTGCTCAGCTGCGGGTGGATGAAGTAGTGGTCGATCGAGTGAGGCTCGAACGGATTCCGCACCTGGAGGTACCCGCGCGCCGCAAGGAGAGCGTCGCATCTCGATCCCTCGACGCTGATCGCGAGGATCTCCCACCTGCCGTCGAACTCGAACGCTTCCAGGATCGTGCGTTCAGCCCCTTCGACGTCCAGACCGAGGTAGTTGATCGTCCGCGGGGCGTCGTGCTGTTCGAGAAGGTCCGCCAGCGTGACGGTCTCCTTCGTCGCGGTGCGCGATCGTGCCTCGTGCTGCTCGGCCCACGTCCCGTTCTTGTTGAGGGATCGGATCCCGCTGCGACCGAGATCGTCGGGGTACGACAGCCACTCGACCTTGTCGCCGGTGCGGTCGGCGAGGCAGCGACGATCCTTCGCGCACGTTCGGTCCTCCTGCAGCAGCCGGAAGTACTCGTCGCCCGGCTCGACGCAGATCCCCCGCCAATCGAAGCCCCGCTCCAGCACGAAGCTCGCGCTGCCTTCTCCGCCCCCGCACGCACCGGCCTCCACGAAGAACCCGCCCCGGAGTCCCGGGAAGACCGCCTCGATCACCCACCGGTCGTTCTGCGCATGGTGCCCGCACTCGACGGGCGCGGCATCTCCCCCACGCCGGCCGATCAACCCGAGCTTTCGCAACCCGCGCCTCGTCGGTGCCCGGATCGCTTCGGCTGCACGCGGCGGGAGCCGCTTTCCGGTGGCCGCCCAGACCCTGGCCGCCCAGCGCTCGAGGCTGATCATGTCTGTTGCCGTCGTGCCTGTTTCCGTCGTGGTCTCACCGGTCGCAGCCACGGTAGCGCTCTGCCAGTCGGACTCCGCGCCTGCAAAGGTCGTGCTCGGCCGGTCGTCAGCCCGTGGTGCCGGCTTGGAAGTCGTCGAACCGAGCCAGCGTCGGGGCGTTCGTCGAGCTTCCGGACAGGTAGCTCATCAGACCGACCCCGCCCGGCACCTGCAACGCGGCGGTGGTGTCCGTCGCGGTCGCGCTCCATGCACTCGGCTCGGTTCCTGAGGTCGGCCACACCTTGGCCCGCAAGGTGGTCGGGTTCGTCCCGGTGACCTGGATCCGGATCCGCAGGCTGGTCGGCGCGGTGTACGAGACACCGGACACGGTCGTCTCCGCCCTGACCACGGTCTCGGCCCCGGTCGGCGAGACGCGCAGCAACGCGAGCGCGACCTTGCCGGTGGAGAGCAGGTGGACCTTGGCGCGGTAGTCGCCGACGTTGACGACTCGTCGCCCGATGACCGAGAGGTAGATGCCACCGCCCGTCGGAGCCTTGTCGGTCGTGGCCGTCACGAGGACATCCGTCTTGGACGCGGTCACCGCGTTGAGGAAGATCGACGGGCCGGACCCGGCTGTCATGTTGATGCTGCCGGAGCCGCCGTTGACTGCGAACGCGGCGGCGCTCCCGGCCGTCGTCCACGGACCGCCGACATCGGCACTGGCCCACCCGGTGCCGACGACGCGCGAGAAGGTGTCGGACGCGTACACGGCCGGTGCGTTGACGGTGACGGTCGAGCTCTTGGTGCCGGTTGCGCCGAGGTTGTCGGTGACCGTCAACGTCACCGGGTATGTGCCCGCGGCCGGATACGTGTGGCTCGGAGTGGACGACGTGTTCGTCGCACCGTCGCCGAACGTCCACGCGTATCCGACCACCGACCCGTCGGAATCGGTCGAGCTCCTGCCGTCGAACGAGCAGACCAGCGCCGCGCAAGTGCTCGTGAACGCCGCCGTCGGCGGCGCGTTGGAGCCCGGGAGGTCGAGGCCGGTGTCGAGTGCGTTCTTGACCACCGGGATGGCCTGGTTGGTGGTGTAGTCGACCACCGTCATCGGGCGGTACGGATTCACGTAGGCCCAGAACGTCCAGCTGACGCGCTGTTGTTTCGCCCAGCTGAGGAACGCCTTGGTCTGGGCCATCGCGGCGTCCGTGAGCTGGCGCGCATCGACGCCGAGCGAGAAGTTGGTGAACTCGCCGATGTACAGGGGCACACCCCACGCGTTCGCGTTCGCCAGCACCGTGTTGGCCAAGGTGATGCCGAAGTCGTCGTGGCGCGCCACGCCGTCCGAGAACGTTCCGTACGCAAAGTCGTAGTCGTGGATCGAGTACACCCAGTTCCCGGGGACCGTCGGCTTCGCGACGATGGTCGGAGTCTCACGTGCCGCGGGGTTGGCGGTGTTGTACCCGCCGGTCGAGTCCTGGAAGAACAACAACCAGCTCGGAGCGTGGTTGGTGATCGCAGGGGCGATCGCGTTGTAGAACTGCACCAGGCGTGCGCCGGCCGTCTGGAGCACCGTCTGGCCCGCCGGCGGGTTTCCCCCGACGTAGCTGAAGTACGGCTCGTTGAGGATGTCGGCGCCGGCCACCGCCTGGGCGTCGGCGAATCCCGACTGGGCCGAGAACTGGTACGAGAGCTGGTCCCAGGCGGAGTAGAAGAGCTGCCAGGGGCTCGCGTGGGTCAGCGTCGACGTCGGGTCGGCGACGTTCCGGTAGAACCAGTTCATCGCGTTGTAGAAGTCTTCGTTCTGGGTTGTCGCGGCCTTGACGTCGATGCTCGGATCGAGCCATCGCGGCATGCCGACGCCTTCGCAGTAGCCGGAGGTGCCGTTCCAGTTGGTGATGTGGTGCAGCGCCGGGGACCAGTAGTCCTGGTGCATGTCCAGGATCACGAGGAGTCCGTTCGCGTGGGCCTTCGTGACCATGGACTTGAGGTCGTTCAGGTACACCTGGTTCCAGGTGTGGACGTACTGGCTCGTGGTCGCGCTCCACACGGGCGCGACGGGCTCGAGGTTGTTCCACGACACCGGCACCCGGATGGTGTTGTAGCCCCAGTCCCGCACGACTTGGTAGAAGTTGTCGTAGGTGAAGGACTGTCCGCCGATCGCGTCAGCCGGCGTCCGCCACGTGTTCCCACACACGTCGGCGATCTTCTGGTTGTCGCTGCGACCACCGTTCTCGGTGCCGGTCCAGTTGAACCCGACCAGCCGCACGGGCTGGTTCGAGGCGTCGTAGATGACGCCGTCGCGGCCCGTCGTGTGCAGCGGACCCGTCGTGGCGGCCTGCGCCGTCACCGGCGCGAGCTCGGCCGCTCCCGCGACGAGCGCCGAGGCCATCAGCGCGACCCCCACCCAGAGGGCCATCCACCGTCGAAGCATCCCCACCCCCCAAGGAACGGAGACCGCGAAACCGCGGGTCCATTTCCTCCCAGATCGGAAGCTTAGGCGCAAACCCCGCGTCCCGGGGTGCGGCGTCGTGGCCGTGCTCGGTTGGATGGATGGAGCGGGTGACGAGAATCGAACTCGCGTTCTCAGCTTGGGATCAGAACGAGCGAACCTTGGCGGACGTTGGCGGACTGGTTCCGTAGGTCAGAAGCGGTGACCGAGTAGCGGCGAACGGCGGCGTCCGCGGGATGGACGCGGGATGGAACCCGTCGATTGTCGTGCAGTGACACTGATGCTCGGCTCGGCGCCTTCGATTGGTTGGGTCAATCATCGAGGCCGTAGGGCGCGCCGGTCTCGAGCTCGATCGCGACGAGCCGGTTGTACTTCGCGACCCGTTCCCCGCGCGTGGGGGCGCCGGATTTGATCTGGCCGCATCCGGTCGCGACGGCGAGATCCGCGATGAAGTCGTCGAGCGTCTCGCCGGAGCGGTGCGAGATCATCTGCGCGTAGCCGGCGTCTCGGCAGACGCGCATGGCAGTGAGGGTCTCGGTGACGGTACCGATCTGGTTGACCTTGATGAGCGCGGCGTTGCCGATGTCTCGCGCGATGGCGTCGGCGATGATGGCGGGATTGGTGACGAAGATGTCGTCGCCGACGATCTGGATCCGGTCGCCAAGACGGGCGGTGTGCGCTCGCCAGCCTTCCCAGTCGTCTTCGGCGAGGCCGTCTTCGATCGACCAGATCGGGAACCGGTCGATCATCTCGGCGTACCGGTCGGTGAGCTGGTCGGCGGTGAGCTCGTCGCCGGCGACCCGGTAGACGCCGTCGTGCCTGAATTCGGTCGCCGCAGGGTCGAGCGCGATGGCGATGCCGTCGCGCCCGAGTGGGTAGCCGGCATCGCCGATGGCGTCGACGAGCAGGGTGAGTGCGTCTTCGGGACTGGCGATGTCGGGGGCGAAGCCGCCCTCGTCGCCGAGGCCGGTGTTGTGCCCTCCGGCGTGGAGGCGGGCGCGTAGCGCGGCGTAGGTCTCGGCGCCGGCACGGAGTGCCTCGCGGAAGTTCGGGGCGCCGAGCGGGGCGATCATGAACTCTTGGAAGTCGAGGGGGTTCTGGGCGTGCGCGCCGCCGTTGAGGACGTTGAAGTGCGGTACCGGCATGCGGGGACCAACGCCGCCCGGCGCGAGGAATCTGTAGAGGGGGACCTGTGCCGTGGCGACGAAGGCGCGGGCGGCGGCCATCGAGACACCGACGATCGCGTTGGCACCGAGCCGGCTCTTGTCGTCGGTGCCGTCGAGGTCGATCAGGGCCCGGTCGAGGTCCGCAAGGTTTGCCCAGTCGCGCCCGCAGATGGCATCCGCGATCTCGCCTTCGACGTTCACGACCGCGCGCTGCACGCCTGCACCCGCGTAGCGATCAGGATCCCCGTCCCGGAGCTCGACCGCTTCGCGCGACCCCGTCGACGCGCCCGAAGGGACTCCCGCTCGAGTGGCAGTGCCGTCGGACAGCGCGAGGGTCACGGTGAGGGTTGGCCGGCCACGGGAGTCGAGGATCTCGGTGGCATGGAGGGCGCGGGGTCGGATGCTCATGGGGCGTGCTCCGGCTCGACGACGGTGCGGGCGCGGGTGGTCACAGCGCGGCCGTGATCGCGAGGCCGATCGCCGCGGCCGCGAGACCGGCCGCGACACTGCCGAAGGCATTGCCGGCCGCGAGACCGATAGATCCTTCCTCGAGGAGCCGGACGGTCTCGTAGGAGAAGGTGGAGAACGTGGTGTAGGCGCCGCAGAAGCCGGTGCCGATCGCGATCTTGGGCAGGTCGCCGAGCCCGTGGTAGAGCGCGAGGCCGGTGACGATCCCGAGGAGAAGCGAGCCGGAGACGTTGATGACGAATGTCCCCCAAGGAAACACACCGGACACGCGGTCTTGGACCCAACCGTCGACGAGATACCGGGTCGGCGCGCCGATCGCGCCGCCGAGGAGCAAGACGAAGATGAGCATCAGGCCTCGCGTCCTCGGTACACCACGATGTCGATCTGCTCGCGGACGATGAGTCCCTCGGTGATGAGCTCGTCGAGCTGCGGGAGGAAGGCGTCGATGCGTTCGGGGATGTCGACGATGACGATCACGACCGGGAGGTCCTCGGAGAGGCGCAGGATCCTTGTCGTGTGGATGTGGCTCGACGCGCCGAAGCCCTCCATGCCCCGAACGACGGTCGCGCCGGCGAGGCCCGCCTGCTGGGCCCGTTCGACGATCTCGGTGTAGAGGGGCCGGTGGTGGTGTTGATCGGTCTCACCGATGTAGATGGTGAGGCGTTCTCCGGGACCTTCGAGCTTCATGGCTTCTCCTTGGCGAGCGGCCAGAGCCGCGCGATGACGATGCCGGCATAGACGGCGATGAGTCCGGCGAAGAGGCTGGCGACGACGTAGAGCGCGGCGATCTCGGTGTAGCGGTCCTTGCCGAGCAGGTCGGTTTCGGTCATGTACGTCGAGAACGTGGTGTAGGCGCCCAGGAAACCGATCGCGGCGAACGGCCGGAGGTAGCGGCTGGGCGGCCACCGTTCGATGATGAAGGTCAACAGGACCCCGAGGGCGAAGCTGCCCGTGACGTTGATGGTGAACGTCGCCCAGGGGAATGTGCCGGGAGCGGCGTGGATGATGCGTCCGAGCCCGTAGCGGGTCGCGGTGCCGAGCACACCGCCGACCGAGATCGCGAGGAGGATCCCGGGCCGGGTTCGACGCCGCGGGGGGCGGGGGGTGGGCGCGAGCAGGTCGGGGTCGACCTCCGCTTGCTGGAGGCGATGGATCTCGACCGACGGCTCGCTGCGATCCTCTGGCGGCATGCGCCTCCTCGATCGCTACGCTCTAACGGCCGTCATCGTATGACGCTAACGAGGAGCGGCGTGGACGCAGACTCGGGTTGGCTGTTGTTGATCTATCGGGTGCCGACGGAACCGACCAGGCTCCGGGCCACGGTGTGGCGGCGGCTCAAGGCGCTCGGCGCGGTGTACCTGCAGAACTCGGCGGCCGCGTTCCCCAACGGGCCTGCCGCGGAGCGCTCCATGCGTAGCCTCCGCAAGGAGATCGAGGAGATGGGCGGGGAAGCGTACCTGATGCACTGCGAGGTGCTCGCGGGCCAGGCCGAGGTCGTCGCCACATTCAACGCGGCCCGCGACGAGGAGTACGGCGAGGTCGTCGACCGTTGCCAGGACTTCCTCGGTGAGATCGACAAGGAGATCGCCACCGAGCACTTCACCTACGCGGAGCTCGAGGAGAACGACGAAGACTTGGCGAAGCTGCGGAGTTGGTGCGACAAGATCCGCCGCGTGACCTGCTCGGTGCCGCGGGCTACGACGAGACCCAGCAGGCGCTCGAGCGGTGCGAGACCACGATGGAACGGTTCGCGGCGCGCGTCTACGAACACGAACGCGACACCTGAGCACGTCGCCGTGGATCGGACCCTGTTCGTCGTCCGGCATGGACGTACCGCACTGAACGCCGCCGGTGTCCTCAGGGGACGGATCGACGTACCGCTCGATCCGGTGGGTGAGTCCGAGGCCGCCGCGCTCGCTGAGTGCTCGCGGGGATCCAACTCGACCGGCTGTGGTGCAGTCCGCTCCAACGCGCGGTGCAGACCGCGGACGCGATCGGCCGGCGCGCCGAGATCAAACCGATCCGTGACGCCGCGTTTCTCGATCGTGACTACGGTGAGTTCAACGAGCGACCCGCGGCCGAGGTCACGCAACGGTTCGCGACTTTCGACGATGCACCAGAGGTCGAACCGCGCGCGGAATTCTTCGCCCGGGTCGTCGCGGGCATCGAACGGGTTCTCGCCGCTTCGGCCGATCCCGTGATGATCGTCGCGCACGACGCGGTGAATCGGGCGATCCTCGCCATGCTCGCCGAAGCCGACGACCCGGACCTTCCCCAACCGACCGGCAGTTGGAACGCGCTCCGCCTGATCGGGCTTCGATGGGTCCCGAGGGTGCTGGGCGCCCGACCAGGCGATGGCCGGACGCCCACCCTCATGCCGTAGTCGGTTCAGCTGGCGTCGCGTCGGCCGGCAGCGGGCAGCCAGTGCCGGCGGTCCCGGGCCAGGTCGGAGAGCGACACGGAGTCGCCCGGATCCTCGCTTCCCTTGCCGACGGCCACGCGCTGCGCGTGGTAGATCCCGCGGTGCGACGAGAACACGTAGCTCACGACGCACGCGACCGCGAAGTACACAACTGCGCCGGAACCGAAGAGCTCCTCGACCAGGACGTGCGCGGCCGCGGGTTCGGCCTCGTCGCCTCTCGATGGCATCGGCGACCTCGTCTCCAGCCTCGTCGTCGGAACTCTCTGGACCATCACCGACCCGGCCTGGGGCTTCGCCTACGCGGCGCTCCTCTCCAGTCTCTCGGTCTTCGTCCTCGCCCGCCGCCGCTGAACTGTTTGCCGTCATCGAACATCGAACGCTCAGAGGCCAAGTTCGATGCCTTCGTCGGGTTCTGGGCCCGGGTACGGCGACGAGATTTCGTGCGGCGTGGTGCGAGCGATCCCGGCTGTCGGGTCGCGCGAGGTGATGCTTCGGGTGGCAGCGCGGTCTCGGACGCTGCGCTGGAGCGCGTTGCGGATTGCGTCCATCGGATCGTCGATGACAGCACCGTGGTGATCGACATCGAGCTCGTCGGTGCCCGTGAGGTAAGGCGGTTCTCGAGCCGCCCTCGGGAAAGGGCGGTGTAGCCGCCTTCGGCGTAGAGCGCGGGGCTGGCGAGGAGGTACGCGCGGTCGCAGGTGAGGCCTTGGGCCTTGTGGATGGTCATCGCATACGAGTGGTCGACGTGACCGTCCCGGAAGTACTCGTCGGGAACGAACCGCGACTGTGTCTCCCGGTCGAAGCGCGCCTCGACTCCTGCGCTCTGAAAATGGGTGATGGTGCCGCGCTGACCGTCTCTGCACAGCCGAGTACGCCGGCTTCGGTCGCCAAGAGTTCCGGGGTCGAGTAGCCGACCCCGAACCGGCCGACGCCCAGCGGCACCACCTCAGAACCCGGAAGGAACCGGTCCGCGGCGGTCTCGAGCTCGGCGACGGTCGCGCCGTCCTACGCCTGGTCGGCGAGGGCTTGCAGGACGTGGCGTCGGTCGAAGTCGAGCGCGGCTCGGTCAACGCCGCGGCGAGGAGCGACCCAGGCACGTGATTCAGTCGACCCAACTCCACCAGCACGACAACCGGCCTCCTCCCGAACGCGGGCGCGAACAACCCACAGCGAAGAAGGTGGCCACCACGAAGCGGTGGATTTCGAGTGTCAGCCAGGAACCGGGGCCACCGTCGCCCACCTACCGGGGCCGCGTCCCGAGAATGTCAGCGAGCTACCGGGGCCACGCCGTCCAGCATGAACCGGGTCCGCACACAGATCTCGCGGGATGGACGCGGGACGGAACCCGTCCGCGAGGCCGGTGACGAGCCGTCGGGGTTGACGAAAGCCCCTGTGACCAGGGGTTTCGTTGGAGCGGGTGACGAGAATCGAACTCGCGTTCTCAGCTTGGGAAGCTGATGTTCTGCCTCTGAACTACACCCGCACGGGGTCAGCGCGAATCGCGGCGCGAAACCCCAGATCGAGACCGGATACTAGGCGGCAGGGGTCGGGAGCAGTCGCAGTGACGCCGCCGATGTGCGGGCGCGCCGAATCCGGAGTCCGTGCGCAGGTCGGGGCGACATCTCGCTGACCAGCTGATCCGAACGACGGGATGGGTTTCCACCCACTCTCGCGGCACCCGGTACCCTCATCGCTCCTCTCATCGTGGCAGGTGTGCAGTGCGAGTTGACGAGGGCACCGACGCCCCCGTGTCCGACGAGATGCCTGCATCCGCCGGCTCCGACCAGTCACCGGCTCCGTCGTCTCGGTGGTCGCGCGCACTGCTCACCAAGACGCTGCTGCCGGTCGTGCTGATCGTGCTCGTCTGCGTGGCCGCGGTCGGACTGCACGTCGACAAGTTCCACCGGTTCGGCCCGCTCGACGAACAGGCTCACCTCGATGTCGTGAACCGCATCCTGGACGGCGGGTACCCGGTGCTGGGCGACAAGCTCACCCGCAAGACCCGCCAACAATTCGCGTGTCGCGGCATCGAGACGCCGGCAGGCTTCCTGGACCATGGGAACTGCGCGGACTGGCGAACGCGCGGCTACCCGGAGCGCGCGTTCTCGTACGAGGCGACCCAGCCGCCGCTCTACTACGTCGTGACCGCAGAGGTCAGCCGGGTCACGCCCGGCGACGGGTTCGACTCGATCCGGCGCGTGGGCGCGCTGTGGCTCGCGATCGGTGCGGTCGCGCTGTACTTCGTGTTGCGACGGTTCTGCGTCGGTGCGACGCTCGCGACGTTCCTGAGCTTGGGATTGGCGCTCAGTCCGCCCTTGCTCCTGGCCGGATCGGTCGTGAGCAACGACATCGCCGTGTGGGCCTGGGGCACGTGCGCGGTGCTCGTCGTGGTCGCGCTGCTCCAGGGGCCACCGCGGCGCGTGCCACACCTCCTCATCGCCGCCGCGGTCGGCGCGGTCGGTGGACTGACGAAGCCCAGCCGCGCTGCTCATCGTCATCGCGCTCGCGCTCGTGTCGGTGCTCGCGCAGTGGTGGAGCGGAAGGCTGAAGTGGGGCCTCCTGCTGGGCGGGTCACTCATCGCGGGAGCACTCGTCGCGACCGGGGCGTGGGGTCTCGTGGTGAACCAAGCGGGTCGAGTCCCGCTCCAGCACGTCGACCCGTGGGGTCGCTTCTACATCTCGTCGCTCGACTGGACACAGCTGTTCAAGGAGCCCTTGTTCAACCTCGTGTCCACGTTGCACGCGTTCGTGCCGGAGGTCTGGCGCACCGACTGGCGACTGGATGCCCTCACCGAGGCTGCGTTCTTCGTCCAGGTCGGGCTCTTGCTCCTGCCGCTCGTGAGTCGGACCGCGAACCGGGTCGGACGGTCGGTCGGGATCGCGTACCTCGCTGCGGTCGCCGTCTCCGGGCCGTACTACGTGCTCCTGTACGCGTTCGCGACGCACATGCTGTACAGCGCCGACTCCCGCTTCGCGTTCGGGCTCATCCCCATGATGGCTGTCGTGCTCGTCGCCTGGGTCTCGGCCCGCTGGCAGCAGTGGACGCTCGCCGCGGTCCTCGCGCTCCCCGGCATCTGGTACCTGGTGATCGTCGCCAACATCGTCGGGCCACACCCGCGATGACGGGACCGGGCTCAGGGTTTGGTGACGACGAGGTTGTCGACCGCGAGCACGATCGGAGCGTTGCTGGCGCTGCCCGACAGGTAGGTGACGAGACCGGGTGACCCCGCGGCCTGGAGCCCCGCGGTGGAATCCGTCGTCGTCTGGTTCCAGGTGGCGGGCTCGGCCGCTCCCGACTTCCACACCCGCACCCTGATGGTGGTCGGTGAGGTACCGGTCACCTGGGTGCGGACGAGAATCTTGTCGTTCGCGGCGTAGGTCAGGCCCGGGATGACGGCCTCGGGCACGACGATCGTCTCGGTGCCGGCCGCGTTCGCCCGTCCGAGCCGTACCCCGATCCGACCGTCGCTCCGGAAGCGCACCACCGATCGATAGTCACCCGCGCCGGTGATGGAACGACCGACCGTACTTGCGTAGAGACCGCCGCCGGCGACGACCTTGTTGCTCGAGTAGGTCGCGAGCACCTCGGTGTCGTTGCTCGAGACGGCGCGGAGGTACGCACTGCGTCCTCCACCTGCGGTGGAGGACACGAGGCCCTGGGTCCCGTTGACCGAGAACGAAGCTGTCGTCCCGGACCAGGTTCCCCCGAGATCGGCGGCACCCCAGCCACTCGCGACGGTTCGCGTGAACGTATCCGAGCCGATGGTGATCCCGGGCGGCGGGTCCGTGGCGGTGACCGTCTTCACGATGCTGTTCGTGAGCCCCTGATCGTCGGTGACCGTCAGCGTGATGTCGTAGTTCCCGGCCACGGCGTACGCGTGCGGCGCGGGGTTCACCCCGGTCGCGGTGGACCCGTCCCCGTACGCCCAGGAGTACGAGACGATGCTGCCGTCGTCGGTGGACCCGGCGCCGCTGACCGTCACGGTGCGGTCCTGCACCGAGGTGGTCATCGCCGCGACCGGCGGCTGGTTCACCTGCGTGCCCTTGGTGATCGTGAACGAGTCCGTGAAGGGCCCGCCCGAGGTCCCGATGAACTGCGCGCTGAGCTGGGTGTCGGTGATGTGGAGGTCCAGCAGGCCGTACGTCGGGTTCGAGTTCAGGCCTTCGAAGGCGGCGAAGTACGGCGCCTCCGGGTCGGCCGGGTTGATGTCGCGCAACGGGGTGCCGCCGGTGCCGACCGTCGCGAACACCGTGCCCTGCCCGGCCACGAAGTTGCTGTCGTTGTCCGCGACGCAGCTCGCGTTGTAGCTCCCGACGGTGATCGTCGGACATCCCGTCGTACCCGCGCGGAGCTGGTGGGTGCGCATGTACGCGTGCTCGTGACCGTGGATGACGAGATCGACCTTCTTGCTCGCCATCAGGTTGAAGAACCCGGTGCCGGAGACGCAGTTGTAGATCCCCACCGACAGGCAGGGGTAGTGCGCGTCGACGATCACCCACTTCGCGCCCTTGGCCCGCGCGTCGTCGATGGCGTTGGAGAGCCAGGTGTAGTGGGCATCGCCCGGGGCGTACGCCCAGACGCCGTCCTCGAAGAGCAGGCCCGGCGTCACGCTGATCACCCGTACGAGCGGCGAGACCCTCGGGAAGTCCAGGTAGTACTCGCGGCCGTAGGTCCCGACCGCCCCCGGAACCTGGTTGGGCAGGCACGCGCTGAAGTTGTTGATCAGCCCGTCCGCCTCGTCGAGGCTCTCGTGGTTGCCCGAGACCAGCTCGAACGGGAACCCCTCGCCGACCTTCTCCTTGACGAAGTTGCACCACGCGGACTCGGGCGACGCGTCCTGGTACTCGAAGTCGCCGACTGCGAGGTGCGCGTCCGGGTCCAGATCGGCGATCTTCTGGAGCACGGACTCACTCGTGGTCCGTGCCCCGTAGTCGCCGGCCGCGGTCAGGTGGATCTCGGTGTCACCGTGCGCACCGGGCGCCGTGACGACGAACGCCAGCGCGATCGCGGCGCCGACCAGCACCACGGCCGCGACAACGCCGCTGACGCGCCACGTGTTCGCCGGCTTGCCCATGCCCGTCGCCCCTTGCCCTCGTGACTCTCCCCCGCCCAGAGGGTAGCAATTCCGCCCGATCTACGTATCTAGTGCGTAGGCTCCTCCGATCGTCGACGACGCCGGTCGGTAGGCTCCCGCCCCGTGATCCTGTCGGACCGCTCCATCAGGGAAGCCGTCGGCGCGCGGCGCATCGTCATCGAGCCGCTCGAGGACGGCGACGTCCAACCCTCGTCGGTCGACCTGCACATCGACCGCTACTTCCGGGTGTTCCGCAACGACACCACGCCGTACATCGACCCGAAGCAGCCCCAGGAGGACCTGACCGAGCTGGTCGAGATCGCCGACGACGCCGCATTCATCCTCCACCCGGGCGAGTTCGTGCTCGGGTCGACCTACGAGCGGGTCGCGCTGCCCGACGACCTCGTCGCCCGGCTCGAGGGCAAGTCGTCGCTCGGCCGGCTCGGACTCCTGATCCACAGCACCGCCGGGTTCGTGGACGCCGGTTGGGACGGACACCTCACGCTCGAGCTCTCGAACGTCGCCAACCTGCCGATCGCGCTGTACCCGCGGATGAAGATCGGCCAGATCTCCTTCTTCGAGATGTCGACGCCGGCCGACCACCCGTACGGCAGCAGCGCGAAGGGATCGAAGTACCAGGGCCAGCGCGGCCCGACCCCGAGCCGGTACTACCTCAACTTCCGCGACCGGTGAGCCGCGTGCGGACCCGCTGCCCCTGGGCCGGGTCCGATCCCCAGATGGTCGCCTACCACGACGACGAATGGGGCGTCGCCCAGCACGACGACCACCGGCTCTTCGAGAAGATCTCGCTCGAGGGCGCGCAGGCGGGTCTCTCGTGGTCGACGATCCTGCGCAAGCGCGACGCCTACCGGCGCGCGTTCGCGGGGTTCGATCCGGTGAAGGTCGCACGGTTCAGCCCCGCGAAGGTCGAGCGATTGCTGGTCGACCCCGAGATCGTGCGCAACCGGGCGAAGATCGAGTCGACGGTCGCGAACGCCCGGGCAGTCAAGCGCGTCCAGCGCGAGCTGGGCAGCCTCGACGCGTACCTCTGGGCGTTCGTCGACGGCACGCCCATCCAGAACCGCCACCGGGACGTCTCGACGCTCGAAGCCCAGACCGCGATCTCGGTGGCGATGAGCAAAGACATGAAGCGACGCGGGTTCCGCTTCGTCGGACCGACGACGATGTACGCGCTGATGCAGTCGGTCGGGATGGTCAACGACCACCTGGTGAGCTGCTTCCGGCATGCAGAGCTCTCGCCTCATTGACCCAGCGTGCGCTGCGCCTCCTGCAGGTCGATCACCATCAGCGAGCCGTACCGGCGAACCGATCCGGGAGAGCGTCGGCTGAGCTCGACAACGTCCCGGGTCCAGTCGGCGTAGAACGTGTGGTACCTGTCGTAGGGCGCGACGCTTTTGAACGGTGCGGGCTTGATGCAGAGATCGGCGCTCGGATCTGTCGCGACGAGCGTGGTGTACCCCCTACGGATCAGCGCGCTGACCTTGGCGGCGGGACCCTGAAAGAACGGAAACCGGCCTCCCGGTGCAGCCCAACCCGGAAGATCGAGGCTCGGAAGATCGAACCGCCGGTAGTCGACGAGGTAGGGCCGGTCGACCGCGAGGATCGTGTGGGCCGGGTCTCGTAGATGATCCAGCGCGCGCTGGTAATCACGAGAGATCCCTGAAGGTGCGTAGGCGTCGACACCGAACGCGAAGGTCGCTCCCTGCGTGGCCAGGCTCGACGGCGTCCATGCCGACGCTTCCCCGCAACTCGTACTCGGTGTTGATGGCGAGGCCGGAGAAGCTCACGAACGCGAGCGCGAGCGCGCCTGCGATCGCGACGATCGAGCCGAACCGCCGCGTCACATGCTGCGATCCTTCCGAAACGCGCGTGTCGGCACACCCGATCGCTTCGCATACGAAGAAGAGCGCGAGTGCCTCGTGCCATCGGCGCCACGTACCGGATGAATGCCGTTCGCGACTCCCAGGAGTCGCGGAACGCGAACGTCACCATCACGATGACGACGATGACGGCCGCGATCGCGATCAGGCCGGGATCCGAGAGCACCCGGTGCGCGAGGAGCGTGACGACGAGCACGCCGAGTGCGATCCAGAGGAACGGGCCCGCATTGACGAGCTTGTACGCGTGCGTGGCAAGCTCGGAGAACCCGCCGATGGGGACGTGGTCGGCAGCGGGTCCGGATCGGTTCACGTTCCCCTCGATGAATGGGTAGAGCGGCGTCCCGACCGACCGCCACGATGCGAAGGACCAGGGAGCGATCGCGAGTGCTGTGCTGCCGGCCGCCAAGGCCGCCAGGCGCGCACGGGATCGAATGGCGACGCCACCGACCGTGACCGCACCGAAGGCAAGGATCAGCGCGGCGACCCCACCGACCGGAGTGCGGGCCGACGTGAGTGCACCGGCGATCAGCCCTGCTGCGATCACCCAGCGCGTCGCGGCCCGCACCTCCTGGGCACGGATCGCACGCCGCAGCTCCGCCACGGCCGCCAACGCCGCGACGAGGAGTGGCGTCGCGAGCAGCACCGCGGTCGTGTTGGCGCGAGGCACCCAGAGCACCGGAATGGTCAGGATGAGCACGAGGTCGAGGACGCGCGCCCAAGGCGTGCGCCATCCGTTCCCGACGAAGAGCCCGGCGAGGAAGATCGCACCGATCACGTATTCCGCGACGCCGATGCCGATGTCGCCGAAGACTGCGACCGGGAGCGCCTGCAGGAACGTGAACCCACCCAGACTCTGGAGCCGCCGAAGGCTCCACGGCTCGACGATCGCGTTCGTGTCGAGCAAGCGGTGAGCCATGGGGAGGTAGGCCCTGAGGTCGTCGCAGGGGTTCGGGAACACGTTCAGGGCCACGACTGACTGGACGAGGGCGACGACGAGGAACGCCGCGACGGCGAGTCCGGCGATCACCAGGACGGGTCGGGCCGGCACGACGCCGCGCGCGCTGTACTCGCGGAGCTCCGCGATGGCCCGGACCAGTCCGGTCACCAGGAAGGGGACCGCGACGAGCCACCAGGGCACTCGGAGCGCGACGGCGACCCCGCCGACGAACACGAGCATCGCGAGTCCGACGCAGGCGGCGACGCCGGGTTGACGCCAGCGCGGCTGCTCGGTCTCGAGACATGGGCCTCGTACGCGAGGAAGGATGAGGTAGCCGATGCCGGCGCAGGCGACCCACAGCCCCAGGCCGAGCAACGCGCACTCCGCCGCGGACAGGCCGTAGCGGGGTGGCACGCTCAGGACCTCGGCATCGAGCAACGAGCGCGAGGGAGAACGCTGGAGGCCGGGGCCGCAGCACCCCTGTCGTCGTCGCTCATTCGCTGCCCTTGCGGCTCACCGTTCGTGTCCGTGCCCATGCCGCAGTGGATGGCCTGATCCTGGTCCGTGATGTATAGCGCACCCGATGTCTTGGACGGCCAGTTCCGCGCGTCGGCTAGACCCCGGTCCGGCGTTCGACGGTGATCGGTTCGGCGAGCGTGCTCTCGTTCTCCAGCGACTCGAGCAGCATCTCGGCGATGTCCTGGACCTTGACGTCCTCGTCGCGGCCCTCACCCTTCACGCCGTCATCCATCATCACGTAGCAGTACGGGCAGGCCACGGCGATCCGCTCGGCGCCGGTCTCGATCGCCTCCTGCGCCCGCTCGACGTTGACCTTCTTGCCGATCGTCTCCTCCATCCACATGCGAGCGCCGCCGGCGCCGCAGCACATGCCCTTCGTGCCGTTGCGGGGCATCTCGACGATGTCGATGCCGCCGAGCGAGCCGATGACCTTGCGGGGCGCGAGGTACACGTCGTTGTGGCGGCCGAGGTAACAGGAGTCGTGGTAGGTGACGCGCTCCGCGAGTGACGCGCCCGCCATCGAGAGGCTCCCGTCGGCGATGAGCTCCATGAGCAGCTCGGAGTGGTGCACCACCTCGTAGTTCCCGCCGAGCTGCGGGTACTCGTTCTTCAGCGTGTTGAAGCAGTGGGGGCACTGCGTGATGATCTTGCGCACGCCGAGCCCGTCGAGCGCCTCGATGTTCTGCATCGCGAGCATCTGGAAGATGTACTCGTTGCCCGAGCGGCGCGCGGAGTCTCCGGTGCACAGCTCGCTCGGGCCGAGGATCGCGAAGTCGATGTGCGCGCGCTGCAGCAGCTTGGCGACCGCGCGGCTCGTCTTCTTGTTGCGGTCGTCGAACGACCCCGCGCAACCGACCCAGTACAGGTACTCGTGGTCGAGGTCGCCGCCGGGCTCCACGATCGCGACGCCCTCGAGCTCGGCCGCCCAGTCGCCGCGCTCGGCCTGGTTCATCCCGTAGACGTTCCCGGAGTTCTCCATCGACCGGTACACGTTGCCGAGCGAAGCCGGGAAGTCGCTCTCCATCAGCGAGAGGTACCGGCGCATGTCGAGGATCTTGTCGAGGATCTCGATGTTGACCGGGCAGATCTCGTCGCAGGCCTTGCACGTGGTGCAGGACCAGAGCTCCTCGGAGGTGATCCGCTCGAACAGGCTGTCGGCGGTGACCTTGATCTCGAGGTCGGTGCCGACGGGCGGGGTCACCGGCGGCGAGCCGGTGGCGGTCATCACCTCCCCGGTCTTGAGCACGATCTCGCGCGGGTCCAGCGGCTTCCCGGTTGCGTGCGCGGGACAGACCGAGGTGCAGCGGCCGCAGATCGTGCAGGCGTCGGTGTCGAAGAGCTGCTTCCAGGTGAAGTCCTCGACGGTCGATGCACCGAACGTCTCGAGCTCGGTCTCCATCAGGTTGGGCATCTCGCGCATGGCGCCCTTCGGGCGCGGCCGGTCCTTCAGGTACATGTTCATCGGGCTCGTGATCATGTGGCGCAGCATCGTGGTCGGCAGGATCACGAGGAAGCCGAGGAACGCGACCACGTGGACGATCCAGGACCACCGGTGCGCGTCATGCAGGCCGGCCAGGGTCCAGCCGTCGACGACGTGGGAGAGCGCCCAGCCGACGAACGACCACCGCTCGAAGTTCGCCGCCGGGCCGGTCGCGGCGCGCAGGGCCGCGATGCGAAGCGCCTCGGTGGTGAACCCGGTGACCGCGATGAGGAGGAACGTCACCAGGATCACGAGGTGCTCGGGCTTGGTCTTGATCCGGATCCGGTAGGGCCGCTGGCCGTAGCGGCGGGCGAGCGCCCACAGGATCCCCACGACGAACACCAGCCCGAAGAGGTCCCCGACGAACGCATAGGCCTCGTAGGTCCGGCCGTGGAGGAACTTGAGCGACCCGGGCAGCTGGTGGTCGATCTCGAGCACCACGGTGATGACGAACAGCACCAGGAACCCGAAGTAGATGAACGAGTGCATGACGCCCGCAGCCGGGTCCCGCAGGAGCGTGCGCATCCAGACCCCGGACCTGAAGTCCCGCATCCGCCGCTCGAAGTTGCCCTTGGTGGTGCGGCGGTTGTCCGGCTTGCCCCGCTCGTAGTTCCGGACCCGGAGTGAGACCAGCCAGGCGACGATGAACAGGCCGGTGGCGACCGCGAGGTAGAAGGCGACCTCGAGCGGCCGGGGGATGTTGACGAAGACCTCGCGCGAGATCCGGGCGTTGTGGTGCCAACCCGTCAGCTCCGGCGCGACGCCGGACGCGAGTGTGCCGAGGGCGGTCAGAAAGCCGATGAGCAGGACGATCTGATGCGGCCGCGGGAGGTACCTGCGCATGGCCGGGAACCTACCGCGACGGGTCGGTGGACCGGCTCACTGGACGGATTTCGCGTCCGACTCCCGGAGCCGCCGGGCCATGCCCGCGAGCAGCTTGCGCGCGAAGCCGGGCACCTCGTCGATGAGGCCGCCGAACTCCCGCTGGCCGAGCACCACGATCTCCATCGGGGTCTGCGCGGTGACGGTCGCGTTGCGGGGGGCCTTGTCGAGGAGGGCGAGCTCGCCGAACGCGCCGCCCGGCCCGAGCGTCGCCACCTTCCGACCCCGCCGGCTCACGGTGGCCGACCCGTCGATGATCACGAAGAACTCGCTGCCGGTGGATCCCTCGCTGACGAGGACCCGCCCCGGCTCGACCTTCACGTCCTCGGCCCGGCGGGCGACGAGCGCCAGCTCCTTGCGGGACAGCGCCGAGAAGAGCGGCACCTGGGCGAGGTGGTCGAGGAATGCATCCCGTCGCGACATGGGCGGGAATCTAAACGAGCCGGGACGAGCGGGAAAGGGTCGTCGGGAGAACTGTCGTTTCGGGCGAATCGGGGTGGGAATAGGACCCGCCTGCTACAAGTTGCTAGCGATCGACTCAAGGTTTCGCGCACCATCACAGGCAAGATCCGACCCACCCGAACACATCACCTCCGGAGGCTCACACCCATGCCCAAGGCCGTAGGAATCGACCTCGGCACGACGAACTCGGTCGTCTCGGTCCTCGAGGCGGGCGAGCCCGTCGTCATCCCCAACGCCGAGGGGAACCGCACCACCCCGTCGGTCGTCGCCTTCTCGAAGACCGGCGAGGTCCTCGTCGGCGAGGTGGCCAAGCGCCAGGCGATCACGAACCCCGACCGCACGATCCGCTCGGTCAAGCGCCACATCGGCACCGACTGGACGATCGACATCGACGCCAAGAAGTACAACGCGCAGGAGATCTCCGCTCGCATCCTGCAGAAGCTGAAGCGCGACGCGGAGGCCTACTTCGGCGACACCGTCACCCAGGCCGTCATCACCGTGCCCGCGTACTTCGGGGACGCGGAGCGCCAGGCCACCAAGGAGGCCGGCGAGATCGCGGGCCTCGAGGTGCTGCGCATCATCAACGAGCCGACGGCCGCGTCACTGGCCTACGGCCTCGAGAAGGACAACGACATCACCGTCCTCGTCTTCGACCTCGGCGGCGGCACGTTCGACGTGTCCGTGCTGGAGCTCGGCGAGGGCGTCTTCGAGGTGAAGTCCACCGCCGGCAACACGCACCTCGGCGGCGACGACTGGGACCAGCGGATCATCGACTGGATGGTCGGCGAGTTCAAGAACGCGCACGGCGTGGACCTCGGCGCCGACAAGATGGCGACGCAGCGCCTCAAGGAGGCGGCCGAGAAGGCGAAGATCGAGCTGTCGTCGCTGGCCGAGACGAGCATCAACCTGCCGTTCATCACCGCGACGTCGGACGGTCCGCTCCACTTGGAGCTGTCGCTGTCGCGCTCGAAGTTCCAGGAGCTGACCCACGACCTGCTCGACGCGTGCCGCGGCCCGTTCGACCAGGCGATCCGCGACGCAGGCCTGACCAAGGACCAGATCGACCGCGTGCTGCTCGTCGGCGGCTCGACCCGCATGCCTGCGGTGTCGGACCTCCTCCGCGAGCTCACGGGCAAGGAGGGCGACAAGGGCATCAACCCCGACGAGGCCGTCGCGGTCGGCGCGGCGATCCAGGCGGGCGTCCTGAAGGGCGACGTGAAGGACGTGCTGCTCCTCGACGTCACCCCGCTGTCCCTCGGCATCGAGACCAAGGGCCAGATCATGACGAAGCTCATCGAGCGCAACACCACGATCCCGACCAAGCGCTCCGAGGTGTTCACCACCGCGGACGAGAACCAGCCGTCGGTGGAGATCAAGGTGCTGCAGGGCGAGAGCGACATGGCCTACCGCAACCACACGCTCGGGACGTTCCAGCTGGTCGGCATCCCGCCGGCACCGCGTGGCGTGCCCCAGATCGAGGTCACGTTCGACATCGACGCCAACGGCATCGTCAACGTCTCCGCCAAGGACCTCGGCACCGGTCGTGAGCAGCAGATGACGATCACCGGTGGCACCGCGCTCGGCAAGGACGAGATCGACCGCATGATGAAGGATGCGGAGGCGCATGCCGAGGAGGACCGCCAGCGGCGCGAGGAGGCCGAGGTCCGCAACAACGCGGACAACCTCGTCTTCCAGACCGAGAAGCTGTTGAAGGACAACGGCGACAAGGTCGAGCCGGCCGAGCGCGAGAAGATCGACACCGAGCTCAAGGCGCTCAAGGACGCGCTGTCGGGCACGGACATCGAAGCGGTGCGCCGGGCCCACGAGGGCCTCGTGTCGGCCAGCCAGGAATTCGCGCAGCGGCTGTACGCGTCGGCGTCCGCGGCGCAGAACGCGCAGGACGCGGGCCAGGGCGCCCCGGGTTCTGGGTCCGGGTCCCCGCCTCCCAGTGACGACGAGGTCGCCGAGGCCGAGATCGTCGACGAGGGCGAGGCGAAGGAAGCCTGATCGTGGAGTCCGGAAGCGACAAGGACACGGCGGCGGGCTCGTACGGGCCCGCCGACGCAGAGGAAGCCGACCTGACCGCTGACCCCGCGGCGGTCGGCCAGGACGTGCCGGCCGGCGCCGCCTTGGAGGCGGACCTGGCCCGGCTGACCGGTGAACGCGACGAGATGCGCGCGCTCGCCCAGCAGCTCCAGGCCGACTTCGAGAACTACAAGAAGCAGATGCTGCGCCGGCAGACCGAGCACCTCGAGCGGGCCACGGAGGGCCTGCTCGAGCAGCTGCTGCCGGTGCTCGACTCGTTCGAGCTCGCGCTCGGCGCGCTCACCGACGCGGGCGGCAACGTCCGCAAGGGCGTCGAGCTCGTGTACGCCGAGCTGCTCGGCGTGCTGGAGAAGGCCGGACTGGAGCGGATCGACGCCGCGGGCCGGTCCTTCGACCCGACCGAGCACGAAGCCGTGCTCCAGGAGGACGGTGACGGCGAGCCGATCGTCGTGGACATCCTCCGCACCGGCTACCGGCTCAAGGGGCGCGTGCTGCGCCCGGCCATGGTGAAGGTAGCGAGATAGCGCGATGGCACCGCAGCGTGAATGGTTCGACAAGGACTACTACTCGGTGCTCGGCGTGCCCCAGGGCGCGACCGAGAAGGAGATCACGCGCGCCTACCGCAAGCTCGCGAAGCAGTACCACCCCGACGCGAACCCGGGAAACCGCGAGGCCGAGGAGCGCTTCAAGGAGGTCTCCGCGGCGAACGACGTCCTCGGTGACGCCGCGAAGCGCAAGGAGTACGACGAGGTCCGGCGCATGGTCGCGTCCGGCGCATACAGCGCGCCCGGTGGCGGTGGTGGGTTCAACCCGGGCGCGGGGGGCTTCACGTTCGAGGAGGGGGTCGACTTCTCCGACCTGCTCGGCGGGCTCTTCGGTGGCGGGGGTGCCCCCGGCGGCGGTCGCGGGTTCGGCCGGGGCCGCGGGCGCGGCCGCAACGCGCGCAGCGCGCCGCAGCGGGGTGCCGACCTCGAGACCGAGCTGCGCCTCGACTTCCTCGAGGCGGTGCACGGGGTCACGACCTCCGTCTCGTTCACCGCCGAGGCGGTGTGCTCGGTGTGCAACGGCAACGGGGCCGAGCCCGGCACGCTGCCGACGACGTGCCCGCAGTGCAACGGGTCCGGGCAGATCGCGGTCGACCAGGGCCCGTTCTCGTTCTCCCAGGTGTGCCCGACGTGCGGCGGGCGGGGCTCGATCATCGAGACCCCGTGCCACCAGTGCCGGGGCAGCGGCGTCGAGGTCCGGCCGCGCGACGTGAAGGTGAAGATCCCGGCCGGCGTCGACGACGGGCAACGGATCCGCGTGAAGGGGCGGGGTGGGGCAGGCGCGAACGGCGGACCCTCCGGCGATCTCTACGTCGTGGTCCACGTCCGTCCCCACCCGATCTTCGGGCGCAAGGGCAAGCTCGACCTCACCGTGCGCGTGCCGCTCACCCTCACCGAGGCCGCGCTCGGAGCGAAGGTCCGGGTGCCGACGCTCACGGACCCGGTCACGCTCAAGGTCCAGAGCGCGACGCAGGCGGGCACGACCCAGAAGGTGAAGGGGCGTGGGATCGCCCCGGCGAAGGGCTCCGCCGGCGACCTGCTCGTCACGTTCGACGTCGACGTCCCGAAGCACCTGAACGACGACCAGAAGCGCGCGCTCGAAGCGCTCGCCGCCGCGTTCCCCGAGAACCCACGCGAGCACCTGGAGGTGTAGGACCGTGGCCCAGGACGATCGTGCGCTGTACATCATCTCGGTCGCGGCCGAGCTCGCGGGTGTGCATCCGCAGACGCTGCGGATCTACGAGCGCAAGGGCCTCATCGCCCCGGCGCGCACCGTCGGCCGGAGCCGCCGCTACTCGGACCGGGACATCGTCCTGCTGCGACGCATCCAGGAGCTGACCAACGAGGGCGTGGGCCTGGCCGGCGTCCGCCGGATCCTCGAGCTCGAGGACGCGGTCGAGCGGCTCACCGCCGAGCTCGAGACCGCGCGCCGCGAGGTACGCGAGGCCGTGGAGCGGGTCCATCGCCGGTACCGGCGCGACCTCGTGCCGCTCCACCCGGTCTCCGTCGCGACCCGCCCCCGCCGCTAGGAACTCAGAATGCCGCCGGAGGGCGTCGGGCGATCGCCCTCCGACGGACCCTCAGAACACTGGCGGGTCTTCGGAGCCCAGCCACGCCTCGATCGCGGTGCTCGCCTCCGCGTAGCCGAGCTCGACGAGCTGGTCGAAGGCCGAGAACTCGAGCATCGCGATCCCGTCGACGGGGGGCCGGATGTAGAGGTCGCCGAGGTCCGCCGCGCCGGACCCGCCGAGCTCGGTGATCCGCATGATCACGCGGATGATCCCCGCCATCTCGGGTGACGCGAGGCGCGGATCGGCGCGCTGCATGAGCAGCTTCCAGCCCGAGACGACGCCGGAGTGTGGGAGCTCCCCGGCGCGGATGTCACGCTTGGAGCCGACGTCGACCGCGATCACGCGGATGCCGTCGTGGAGCTCCCGCATGACGCCGACGGGCATGTTGTCGAGCACACCACCGTCGACGAGTACGTCGCCGTCGTCGGTCCGCATCGGCGGGAACACTCCCGGGATCGAGAAGCTGGCGCGCAGCCCGAGCCAGGCGGGCCCGGTGCGGTGCACCTCGACCTCGCCGCGCGTGAGGTTCGTCGACACGCAGAAACCGTTGAGCCACTGATCCTCGAGGTCGAGCCCGCGCGCTGCCGCCTGCATCCGTTCCGACACGCGCGCGCCGGCCGCGAGCGACACGACGGGAAACGTGAGGTCGACCGGCGACTTGCCCTCCACCAGTGCGGCGCGCAGCAGCCGAGCGGTCGCCTCCAGATCCATGTCGGTCGCGGTCGCGCCGGCGAGGATCGAGCCGATGCTGGTGCCGCCGGCCGCGTCGATGGGCACGTTCGCCGCACGCAGTGCCTTCAGCACGCCGAGCTCGGCGATCCCCCGCGCGCCGCCACCGCTGTAGACCACCCCGACCCCCCGGCTGAGCACCAGGCGGGCCACCCGGTCGGTGTCGGCGGGCCGGTCGGCGCGGACGTGGTGGTGCCGGTCGAGCGTTCGCGGCGAGAGCCAGCGCGCGGTGCCCCGAGGGTCCTCGGTCCAGCCCGGGTGCACGAGCACGAGCTCGGCGCGCTGGTGTCCGAGGTGCTCGCGCCCGTCGGCGACGTGCTCCACGGCGCGTCGATCGGGGGGCGTCGTCGCGTCCGCGACGAGGAGCACGAGGTCCGCCTGCCGGACGGAGGCGCGCGTCCACGGCGTCGGCTGGAGATCGGCGCGGTAGATCACGACCTCGTGCTCGGTCTCGAGTGCTTCGGACCACGCGGCGAGGCGGTGGCCTTCGAGCTCGGCGCCCAGCGTCGCGGTTGCGTCGGCCGAGTCGATCTGGCGTACCGATCCGGTCAGACGTCCGAGCGCGCGCTCGAGCTGAGCGCTGAAGCTCCGGACCGCCGGCTCGGGACCGAGCGGCACCACGGCGATGGTGACGACGGGGGTGCTCGGCCGGCCGACGACCCGCGCGCAGGAGCCGGTCGACCATCTCGGTGCTGATGCGGCGGGCGGACTCCGGGTGGTCGGCGATGAGCTGGGTGAACGCCCCGGTCGAGAGCCGCAGCAGGTGCGAGTCGCGCATGACGTGGACGGTCGCGGTGCGCTCCCGCTGGGTGATGAGCGCCATCTCGCCCACCAGGTCGCCGCGGCCGATCTCCGCGAGCTCGCGCTCCGCGCCGTCGGGAGCCGTCGTGACGACCCGCAGGCGGCCCGCGGCTACGAGGTAGAGGCAGTCGGCGGGGTCGCCCTCGCGGATGAGCACGGTGCCGCCCGGCACCGCGAGCGGCTCGAGTGCGCCGCGCAACTGGGCCCGGGCCTCCCCGCCGAGCGTGCCGAAGACCCGGTTCTCGCGGACGAGCCGGTCCAGCTCCGCGTCCGAGAGCCCGGTCATTGCGGGTGGGCGGCCACCTGGACGGCGGCCTGGGCCACACGCAGCTCGCCCGCCAGGCCGACGAGCAGCTGCTGCGCGAGCTCGGGAAGCTCGCGCAGCAACGTCCGGAACATGCGGATGCCGAGGACCGCGACCTTGACCTTCGAGGACGCGACGACCGTCGCGCTCCGGGGCGCGCCGTCGAGGATGGCGAGCTCGCCGAAGTAGGAGCCGGGGCCGACGCGGGTCACCTCGTGACCGCCGCGCCGCACCACGGCCTCGCCGTCGATGATCACGAACAGCGCGTCGCCGGGCTCCCCCTCGCGCACGAGGTCGGTCCCGGCCGGGAGCTCGGCCATCTGCGCGTGCCGCGCGATCGTCTCGCGCTCCCGTCTCGTGCACCGGGAGAACAGGCCGACGTCCGCCAGCAGCTCCGCGAGCTCACGCTTCGACCCTGCCACCGCGCTCCGCCTCTCCGACCCCACGTCCCGTCGGGTGCTGCCCGTCGAGCGTTCCGCTCCGCGGCGTAGCGTACCGGGGGCGCGAGGTGACGGCACCTGCGGGAGGTGCGGCGCGTGCTGGGGGTGCAGGGTGCGTCGGCTCGCGTTGTTCGTGGTACGCCGCCGTTGGGCGGTCATCGTCGCCGCCGTGCTGTTCCTCCCGGTCGCGGGCCTGATCGGCGGTGGCGTCGCGCGCCAGCTGACCGTGGGCGGGATGGAGGATCCTGGTTCCGAGTCGGCACGGACCGCCCTCGCGCTGCAGCACCGGTTCGCCAACGCGGGGCAATCGGACTTCGTCGTGCTCGTGACCGCTCGCCACGGCGATGTCGACGATCCCGCGGTGCGGGCCGTGGGGCTCGCACTCACGCGCCGCCTCGACCGGGCGCCGGGGATCGCCTCGGCGTCCTCCTACTGGATCGGCAACCTGGCCCCCCTGAGGAGCAGGGACGGCCACCAGGCGCTCGTGTTCGGATCCGTGAACGGCAGCCTGGACGCGAAGCTCAAGGTAGCCGAGCGGCTCACCGGGGCGTTCACGGAGGTGACCCCGGCGGTGCGGACCGCGGTGACCGGCCGGGCCGAGATCGCCCGCCAGGTGAGCAAGCAGGCCGAGCACGACCTCCGGCGGTCCGAGCTCCTGACCGCACCGGTGACGTTCGTCGCGCTCGTCATCGTGTTCGGCGGCGTCGTGGCCGCGCTGCTGCCCCTGAGCGTCGGCATCCTCGCGGTCGTCGGGACGCTGCTCATCCTGACGCTGCTCGTCGCGCTGACCGACGTCTCGGTCTTCGCGCTGAACCTCACGACCGCGCTCGGGCTCGGCCTCGCGATCGACTACAGCCTGTTCGTCGTCTCGCGCTACCGCGAGGAGCTCGCGGCGGGGGCGTCCACGAACGTCGCGGTCGGTCGGACGATGCAGACCGCGGGCCGCACCGTGGCGTTCAGCGCGGGGACGGTGATGATCTCGCTCGCGTCCCTCCTGCTCTTCCCCGTCACGTACCTGCGCTCGTTCGCGTACGCGGGCGTCGCGGTCGTGCTGCTCGCCGCACTGGCCGCGATCGTCGTCCTCCCGGCGATCCTCGCCGTGCTCGGCCGCCGCGTGGAGTCCCTGCGCGTGTTCAGACAGCCGCCACCTTCTGCCGACGGGTTCTGGGGCCGGCAGGCGAGCCGGGTCATGCGCCACCCGATCCCGTACGCGGTCGGGGTGAGCGCGGTGCTGCTCGTCCTCGCGATCCCCTTCCTGAGCTTCAACCCCGGTCTCATCGACGACCGCGTCGTACCCGACCACATCACGAGCCGGGCCGCGACCGACCAGATCCGGGAGCACTTCTCGAGCCGGGAGGCGGACGCGCTGCAGGTGCTGGTACCCGACGCGAACCTCGCCCGCGACACACGCGCGCTGGCGACCTTCGGCACGAGGCTCGCCGCGCTCCCGGGCGTCGCCCGCGTGGACGCCGGCAACGGCTACTACCTCGAGACGAACGGCAAGGTCGTCGTCGCACTGCCGAATGCCCTGAGCGCGCGCTTCCGGCCCGACCACGGCCCGTCCGGGACGTGGCTCTCGGTCGTCCCGAGCGTCGAGCCCCACTCCAGCGCGGGTGAGCGACTGGTGAAGGACATCCGCGCGACGCCCGCGCCGTTCCGCTTCTCCGTGGCGGGCGAGTCGGCGTCGCTCGTCGACACGAAGGCGTCCGTGCTCTCGGTGCTGCCGTGGACCCTCGGGCTGATCGCGGTCGCGACCTTCGTCCTGCTGTTCCTGATGACCGGAAGCCTGCTCGTGCCGGTCAAGGCGCTCCTCCTGAACGTGCTCAGCCTGACCGCGACCTTCGGCGCGATGGTCTGGATCTTCCAGGAGGGCCATCTCGCCGACCTGCTCGGCTTCACCCCGACCGGGAGCATCGACATCTTCACGCCGATCCTCATGTTCTGCATCGCGTTCGGGCTCTCGATGGACTACGAGGTCTTCCTGCTCTCCCGGATCAAGGAGGAGTACGACCTGGACCGCGACAACGAGCACGCGGTCCGGGTGGGTCTCCAGAAGACGGGCCGGATCGTCACCGCGGCGGCCTTGCTCCTCACGATCGTCTTCGTCGGCATCGCCACCTCGGAGGTGTCGATCGTCCAGCTCTTCGGGGTCGGCCTCTCCCTCGCCGTCCTCGTCGACGCCTTCCTGATCCGGGCGACCCTCGTCCCCGCGTTCATGCGGCTCGCCGGGCGCGGCAATTGGTGGTCGCCCCGCTGGCTGCGCCGCTGGCACCTCCGGTACGGCATCTGGGAGAACGAGCCCATCGCCATCCTCGACCGGGAGTTCGAGACGACGAGTTGATTGCTGGTCCCGCCGGCTCGGGTCGGGTTGGATGCGGGTCCCGCCGGCTCGACTCGGGAGGCGTCGCCCGCTGCGCTCAGACAGTCTCCGAGCTGAGGGGCGCTCGGAGAACTCGCGGTCGGGCGACGCCTCCCGGCCGACCGGCTGGTGCGGCTCCCCGGCCATCCGGCTGGTCCGATCGGCTCGGGGCGCCGTCGTCTCGACCTCATGCTCGGCGGGTGAATTCGGGATACGTGGGAATGGGGGAGTTGACAGTCCTGTTGTCAACTCCGACCATTGGCGACACGACCCGCGAGGTTCGACACATGCCGCTCGACCCCAGCAAGTTCACGCGCAAGAGCCAGGAGGCCATCGGGGCCGCCCAGGCGTTGGCGCGCGACCAGCACCACTCCCAGGTCGGTCCCGAGCACCTGCTCCACGCGCTCATCGGGCAGCCCGAGGGCGTCGTCGTCGGGGTGCTCGAGGGCGTCGGGGTCACCCCGGCGAGCGTGCAGGCCCAGGTCGACGCGGCGCTCGGTGCGCTCCCCCAGGTCTACGGCGAGACCGCCGCGGCCCCGCAGATCTCGCCGGCGGCGTACAAGCTGCTCGAGGCGGCGGACGAGGAGCGGCGCGACCTCGGTGACGACTACCTCTCGACCGAGCACCTGCTGCTGGCGATGACCAAGGTGCCGGGCGGCGTCGGCGACCTGCTGCGCGGCCTCGGTGTGACCACCGACGCGGTCCTCGAGGCGCTGAAGAAGGTCCGCGGCTCGCACCGGGTCACGAGCGAGAACCCCGAGGATCAGTACCAGGCGCTCCAGCGCTACGGCCGCGACCTCACCGAGGACGCGCGCAACGGAAAGCTCGACCCGGTCATCGGGCGCGACGAGGAGATCCGGCGCGTCATCCAGGTGCTCAGCCGGCGCACCAAGAACAACCCCGTGCTGATCGGGGAGCCGGGCGTCGGCAAGACGGCCATCGCCGAGGGTCTCGCGCGCCGCATCATCGAGGGTGACGTTCCCGACGGGCTGCGCGACAAGCGGCTGATCTCGTTGGACATCGGCTCGATGGTCGCGGGTGCGAAGTACCGCGGCGAGTTCGAGGAGCGCTTCAAGGCGGTCCTCAAGGAGATCGCGGACTCGGACGGCGAGGTGATCACCTTCCTCGACGAGCTGCACACGATCGTCGGCGCCGGCGGGGCCGAGGGTGCGGTCGACGCCGGCAACATGATCAAACCGATGCTGGCCCGCGGCGAGCTTCGGATGATCGGCGCGACGACGCTCGACGAGTACCGCAAGCACATCGAGAAGGACCCCGCGCTCGAGCGCCGGTTCCAGCAGGTCTTCGTCGGCGAGCCGTCGGTCGAGGACACGATCGCGATCCTGCGCGGGCTCAAGGAGCGCTACGAGGTGCACCACGGGGTCCGGATCCAGGACGCCGCGCTCGTCGCGGCCGCGGTCCTGTCCAACCGCTACATCCCGGGTCGCCAGCTCCCGGACAAGGCCATCGACCTCGTGGACGAGGCGGCGTCGCGCCTGCGCATCGAGATCGACTCGATGCCGTTCGAGATCGACGTCGTCGAGCGGCGGATCCGCCAGCTCGAGATCGAGAAGGCTGCGCTCGCCAAGGAGACCGACGACGCGTCGAAGCACCGGCTCGAGGCGCTCGAGTCGGAGCTCGCGGAGCTCGCCGAGCAGCGCGACGGGATGGTGGCGCACTGGCAGGGCGAACGCGACGCGATCGTCGAGATCCGCGAGGTGAAGGAGCGCCTCGAGCAGGCGCGCACGGACGCCGAGATGGCGGAGCGCGCCGGCGACCTCGAGCGCGCGGCCGAGCTGCGCTACGGGACGATGCGCGAGCTCGAGACCGAGATCCAGGCGAAGACCGCCCGGCTCGACGAGCTCCAGCACACTGAGCAGATGCTCAAGGAGGAGGTCGACGAGGAGGACGTCGCCGAGATCGTCGCGAAGTGGACCGGCGTGCCGGTGAGCCGGCTCATGGAGGGCGAGATGCAGAAGCTCGTCCGCATGGAGGACGTCCTGCACAGCCGCGTCATCGGGCAGGACGCGGCGGTGACCGCGGTCGCGAACGCGATCCGTCGGTCGCGCGCCGGGCTGTCGGACCCCAACCGCCCGATCGGATCGTTCCTGTTCCTCGGCCCGACGGGAGTCGGCAAGACCGAGCTCGCGCGCTCACTCGCCGACTTCCTGTTCGACGACGAGCGGGCGATGGTCCGCATCGACATGAGCGAGTACATGGAGAAGCACTCGGTGTCGCGCCTCGTCGGCGCGCCTCCGGGCTACGTCGGCTACGACGAGGGGGGCCAGCTCACCGAGGCGGTCCGCCGGCGTCCGTACGCGGTCGTGCTCCTCGACGAGGTCGAGAAGGCGCACCCCGACGTGTTCAACGTGCTCCTCCAGCTCATGGATGACGGTCGTCTGACCGACGGTCAGGGCCGCACCGTCGACTTCACGAACTGCGTGCTGATCATGACGAGCAACCTGGGCGGTGGCGCCGACGAGTCGGTGGTCATGGCTGCGGTGCACCAGCACTTCAAGCCCGAGTTCGTGAACCGCATCGACGAGCTGGTGGTCTTCCACCGTCTCGACGAGCGTCACATCGAGCAGATCGTCGACATCCAGGTCGAGCAGCTGCGCCGTCGTCTCGAGGAGCGAGGCCTGGGACTGGTGCTCACCGACGCGGCCCGTCAACACGTCGCCCGGGTGGGCTACGACCCCGACTTCGGCGCTCGCCCGCTCAAGCGGGTGATCCAGCGGGAGCTCGCGGACCCGATCGCGCTCTCCGTGCTCCAGGGTGAGTACCGGGAGGGTGACGCGATCACCGTGGACGCGTCGCCTGACGGCTTGGTGTTCCTGCGCACGGCCCCCGTCGGGAGCTAACCCCGGCGGGTGCCGGGAGCCGCCGACTATCCTGCACCCAACGTGAGCGCGAACAACGCAAGGAGCGCCGCGTGCCCGGGGCGGTGATCGTCGGGACCCAGTGGGGCGACGAGGGCAAGGGTCGGTTCACCGACTACCTGGCCAAGGAAGCCTCGCTGTGCGTCCGGTACCAGGGGGGACACAACGCCGGCCACACGCTCGTCGTGGACGGCGAGGTGTTCAAGCTGCAGCTGGTCCCGAGCGGCGTCCTCTACCCATGGGTCGTCCCGGTGATCGGCAACGGCGTGGTCGTCGACCCCGCGGTGCTCCTCGAGGAGCTCGACATGCTCGAGGCCAAGGGCATCGACAGCCGCCGGATCCGGGTGTCGGGCAACGCGCACCTGATCATGCCGTACCACCAGGAGCTCGACCGGCTCACCGAGCGCTACCTGGGCAAGAACAAGCTCGGCACCACCAAGCGCGGTATCGGCCCGACGTACGCGGACAAGGCGATGCGCGTCGGCCTTCGGGTCCAGGACCTGCTCGACCCGAAGATCTTCCGCGAGAAGCTCGACCTGGTGCTGCGCGAGAAGAACCTCGTCCTCGCGAAGGTCTACAACCGGCTGCCTATGAGCGTGGACGAGATCACCGAGCAGTACCTGGGGTTCGTCGACCGGCTCGCGCCGCTCATCGACGACACCGTCCACCTCGTGCACGAGGCGCTCGAGGTCGGCCAATGGGTGCTCTTCGAGAGCGCGCAGGCGACCTACCTGGACCTCGACCACGGCACCTATCCGTTCGTGACCTCCAGCAATCCGGTCGCCGGTGGCGTGGGTGCGGGCGCTGGCGTCGGCCCGCGCGCGATCGAGCGCATCACCGGCATCGTGAAGGCCTACGTGACCCGGGTCGGCAGTGGACCGTTCCCGACCGAGCTGTTCGCGGGCGACGAGGTCGGCGACCTGCTCGTGGAGCGCGGGCGCGAGTACGGCACGAACACCGGACGCAAGCGCCGGGCCGGCTGGCTCGACCTGGTCATGCTCAAGCACGCGGCGCGGCTGAACACCTGCACCGAGCTCGCGATCACGAAGCTCGACGTGCTGTCGCCGCTGCCGGAGCTCAAGGTGTGCGTGGCCTACGAGGACGAGTCCGGCGCGCGTTACGACCATGTGCCGTATCACCAATCGGTGCTCCACAAGATCCGCCCGGTCTACGAGACGCTCCCGGGCTGGCAGGTCGACGTGGAGCGGGCCGAGCGGATCGAGGATCTCCCTGCGGCGGCGCGGAACTATGTGCACTTCATCGAGGAGTACACCGGCGTGCACGTGAGCTTCGTGTCGGTCGGCCCGGCGCGCGACCAGTGCGTCGTGCTGCCCCGCGTCGCTTGAGCGCGCGGTGAACGTCCTCGTCGTCGGTTCGGGCGGACGCGAGCATGCGTTGGCGTGGGGCCTGGCGCGTTCGCCGGCAGTGGACGCGGTGATCTGCGCCCCCGGCAACCCCGGGATGGCCGAGATCGGGCCCTGCATGGAGCTGGAGCATGCGGTCGAGAGCCTCGACGAGTTCGAGCTCGTGGTGGTCGGTCCGGAGGCCCCGTTGGTCGACGGGCTCGCGGACGACCTGCGGGCCAGTGGCGCGGCGGTGTTCGGACCGTCGGCCGCGGCGGCCCGGCTCGAAGGCTCGAAGGCGTGGATGAAGGAGGTGCTCGCGGACGCCGGCGTCCCCAGCGCTCGCCACGCGGTGTTCGACGCGACCCAGGAGGCCGAGGCGCTCGCGTACCTCGAGACCCTCCCCGGGTTCTACGTGGTGAAGACCAACGGTCTCGCGGCCGGCAAAGGCGTCGTCGTCACCGAGAGCATCGCCGAGGCGCGCGACGCGGTGCGGTCGTACCTCTCCGGGGTCGCGTTCGGCGATGCCGGCCGGACGCTCGTCATCGAGGAAGGCCTCACCGGGCCTGAGGTGTCGGTGCTCGTGCTCTGTGACGGCTCGACCACGGGCGTCCCGCTCGTGCCCGCGCAGGACTTCAAGCGCGCCGGCAACGGCGACACGGGTCCGAACACCGGTGGCATCGGCGCATACTCTCCGGTCCCGGTCGCCGACACGGCCTTCGTCGGCAGGATCATGAGCGACGCGGTGGAGCCCACGCTCGCCGAGCTCGCCCGCCGTGACATCGAGTACCGCGGCGTGCTCTATGCGGGCCTGATGCTCACCCCCGAGGGCCCGAAGATGCTCGAGTACAACGTGCGGTTCGGCGACCCCGAGACCCAGGTCGTCCTGCCCCGGCTCGCGAGCGACCTCGCGGCGCACTGCTCGGAGGCCGCGACCGGTCGCCTGACGACGCCGGTCCAGTTCCTGCACAACGCATGCGTGACCGTCGTGCTCTCGTCGGAGGGGTACCCGGTCGCGCCACGCACGGGTGACGTGATCACCGGGCTGGCCGAGGCTGCGGCGCTCGACGACGTCGTGATCTTCCACGCCGGCACCACCCGCGACGGCGACGACCTTCGCACCGCGGGTGGGCGCGTGCTCGCGGTCACTGCCGTCGCTCGCGACATCGCCGCCGCCCGGGCGCGTGCCTACGACGCCGCCGGTCTCATCTCCTGGCCCGGCATGCAGTACCGCACCGACATCGCCGCCGCCCCCACCCCGGAGACACCATGATCCCCCGCTATTCCCTCCCCGAGCTGACCGAGCTGTTCACCGACGAGGCGCGCGTACGGCGCGCTGGCTGGAGGTCGAGATCCTCGCAACCGAGGCGTGGGCCGAGCTCGGCGTCGTCCCGGCCGAGGCTGCCCGGGCCGTGCGCGAGCGCGGCGGCTTCGACGTCGAGGCGATCGAAGCGCGCGAGGCGATCACCGAGCACGACGTCGCCGCGTTCGTGGACGTCGTGCAGGACCGGGTCGGCCAGCCCGAGGGGGCCTGGGTGCACTACGGGTTGACGTCGAGCGACGTCGTCGACACCGCGCTCGCACTCCAGCTCTCGCCGCGCCGCGGACCTCCTCGTCGAAGCCGCGGTCGAGCTCGACGCGGCGATCACGACGCAGGCCCACGAGCACCGCGACACACCGATGGTCGGGCGGACGCACGGCATCCACGCCGAGCCGACGACGTTCGGCGTCAAGCTGGCGCTGTGGGCGCTGCAGGTGCGCCGTGACGTCGAGCGCCTGCGTCGGGCGCGCGAGGGCATCTCCGTCGGGAAGCTGTCCGGCGCGGTCGGGACCTATTCCAACGTCGACCCGTTCGTCGAGCAGTACGTCTGCGAGCACCTCGACCTCACGCCGGTGCCGGCGACGCAGGTCCTTGCGCGCGACCGGCACGCGGAGCTGCTCTACGCGTGCGCGAGCGTCGGGGCGAGCATCGAGCAGTTCGCGACCGAGATCCGCCACCTCCAACGCACCGAGGTGCGCGAGGTCGAGGAGCCGTTCCGGGCCGGCAAGCAGAAGGGCTCCTCGGCGATGCCCCACAAGCGGAACCCGGTGAAGAGCGAGCAGCTGAGCGGCCTGGCCCGGGTGCTGCGCGGCAACCTGGGCGCCGGCCTCGAGAACATCGCCCTCTGGCACGAGCGCGACATCTCGCACTCGTCGGTCGAGCGCATCATCCTCCCGGACTCGTGCGCGCTCGCCTACTACCTCCTGGTGAAGTTCCGTGCGATCGTCGAGGGTCTGCACGTCTACCCGGAGCGAATGCTCGAGAACCTCGACGCGAGCTACGGCCTCGTCTTCAGCCAGCCGGTGCTCCTCGCGCTCGTCGAGGCCGGGCTGTCGCGTGACGACGCCTACCGGATCGTGCAGCGAAACGCGCTGGAGACCTGGCAAGAGCGCCGCCCGTTCCTCGACGTCCTGCGGGAGGACCCGGACATCACGACTGTTCTCCCCGACGCGCAGCTGGCCGCGTGCTTCGACCTCAAGCGCGCGATCGCGAACGTCGGCCGGACGTTCGACGCGCTCGACCACACACGATGACGATCGCCCTCCCGCACGAGTACACCGGCAAGGTCCGTGACCTGTACGACGCCGGCGACGACCGGCTCCTGATGGTGGCCTCGGACCGGATCTCGGTGTTCGACGTCGTCCTACCGGACGACATCCCGGACAAGGGCCGGGCGTTGACCGCGATCTCCGCGTTCTGGTTCGACCAGGTGACGGACCTGCTGCCGAACCACGTCATCTCGGTCGACCCGGCGGACTTTCCGGCGGGCGCCCGGCCCGATGCGGACGGGCGGGCGATGCTCGTGCGCCGCACGACGCCGGTCCGGATGGAGTGCATCGCCCGGGGCTACCTCTTCGGCGGAGCGTGGGCCGAGTACGCGGATCGGGGCACGGTGCAGGGCCGCGAGATGCCCCCGGGCATGCGCGAGGCCGAGCGGCTCCCTGAGATGCTCTTCACGCCGACGACGAAGGCGGAGGAGGGCCACGACCTCCCGATGTCGGACACGGAGGCGATCGACGCCGTGGGCGAGGACGTCTTCGTGCGTCTCCGAGATGCCGCGCTCGCCATCTACGCACGCGGCGCAGCGCAGGCCGAGGCGCGCGGGATCATCCTCGCCGACACGAAATTCGAGTTCGGCCTGGCCCCGGATGGCGAGCTCCTGCTGATCGACGAGGTGCTCACACCGGACTCGTCGAGGTACTGGCCCGCGGAGGAGTACGCCGTCGGCGGGTCACCGCCGTCCTTCGACAAGCAGTACGTCCGCGACCACTACCTGACCCTCGACTGGGATCGCACCGCGCCCGCTCCACCCCTTCCCGCGGCCGTGATCGCGGGCACGCGCGTGCGGTACGTCGAAGCCTACGAGCGGCTCACCGGCCAGTCCTTCGCGGACTGGTACGGCGGATAACCTCGTCCTCATGGCGGAGTTCGAGGCGCGGATCGACGTGACGCACCTCCCGGGCATCCTCGACCCACAGGGCGCGACGGTCGAGAAGGCGCTGCCGGCGCTCGGGTACACGAACGTGACGCAGGTCTCGGTGGGCAAGAGCATCCGGCTCGTGGTGGACGCCGCGAATGAGACTGCAGCCCGCGCGCAGGTCGACGAGATGTGCCACCGGCTGCTCGCGAACCCCGTCATCGAGGCCTTCACGATCTCGATCGCGGAGCTGGTGTGAGCGCTCGGATCGGGGTCGTGCAGTTCCCCGGCACCAACTGCGAGCTGGACGTCCAGCACGCGGTCGAGCAGCTCGGCGGGGTGGCCGAGATCCTCTTTCACGCCGACCGCAGCCTCCGCGGCGTGGACGCGGTCGTCGTGCCGGGCGGGTTCGCGCACGGTGACTACCTCCGCACGGGGGCGATCGCCCGGTTCTCGCCGGTCATGGACGCGGTGGCCGAGCTGGCCGCGGCGGGCGGGCCGGTGGTCGGCATCTGCAACGGCTTCCAGGTCCTCTGCGAGGCCGGGCTCCTGCCCGGCGCGCTCCAGAAGAACACCGGCCTCAAGTTCCTCTGCGAGACGGTGGAGCTCCGGGTGGACAGCACCGCGTCGGTTCTGACCGGCGGGGCTCGCCGGGGAGACGTCCTGCGCATCCCGATCAACCACTTCGAGGGGAACTACGTGTGCTCGCCACAGACGCTGGCCGAGCTCCGCGACGAGCAGCGGGTGATCCTGCGGTACGTGGACAACCCGAACGGCAGCCTCGACGACATCGCGGGCATCCGGAACGCCACGGGCAACGTCGTGGGCCTCATGCCCCACCCCGAACGGGCGAGCGACCCGATCCTCGGCTCCGACGACGGGATCGTGCTGCTCCGGTCCCTGCTCGACGCGGCGACAGCACGCGCCGCGCTCGTCGCTCCATGACGATGCGCCCCGCGCAGGCCGCGCTCGCCGAAGTGCTGCGCAAGCACGCGATCGAAGAAGGCGAGTTCACGCTCGCGTCCGGTCGGACGTCGAACTGGTACCTCGACGGACGGCAGGTCACGTTTCGCGGCGACTGCATCAAGATCGTCGGCGACGCGATCGTCGAGGCGATCGGGCCGGCCGAGTTCGACGCGGTCGGCGGCCTCGCGGTGGGCGCGGTGCCGGTCGGGCTCGCGGTCGCGCTGGTCACCGGCGCGCGCAGCTTCGCCGTCCGCAAGGAGGCCAAGGGCCACGGTGTGGGCGGTCGGATGGCCGGCCCGATCGAGCCCGGCGATCGCGTGCTCGTCGTCGAGGACACCGCGACCTCCGGGGGCTCGTTGCTGGACTCGGTCGACGCGATCGAGGAGTTCGGCTGCGAGATCGTCGGCGCGTCGCTCCTGCTCGACCGGGGCGGCGAGGTCGGCGGCGCGCTCGAGGCGCGCGGCATCCCGTACTTCCCGGTGCTCGGCGCGCCCGACCTGGGGTTCGCGTTCGGCTCGTGACGCGTCCCGACGAGATCGCGGCCGAGACGCCGCTGCACCTCCAGCTCGGGATGACCGACGACGAGCTCGCCGCGGTCGTGGACGAGCTCGGGCGTCAGCCCACCGAGCTCGAGCTCGCGATGTACTCCGTCATGTGGTCGGAGCACTGCTCCTACAAGTCGTCCCGGGTGCATCTCGGTCGGTTGCCGACCGAGGCGCCGTGGGTGCTGGTCGGGCCGGGCGAGGGGGCCGGCGTCATCGACGTCGGCGAGGGCATGGCGGTCGCGATCCGGATCGAGAGCCACAACCACCCGTCGGCCGTGGAGCCGTACCAGGGTGCCGCGACCGGGGTGGGCGGCATCATCCGCGACATCTTCTCGATGGGCGCGCGGCCGATCGCGGTGATGGACCCCTTGCGGTTCGGGCCTCTCGACGACCCGCGGACCCGGTACCTCTTCGAAGGCGTGGTCAGCGGCATCAGCGGCTACGGCAACGCGGTCGGCGTACCGACCGTCGGCGGCGAGGTCGTGTTCGACGAGTGCTACGCGGGGAACCCGCTCGTCAACGTCCTCTGTCTCGGCGTCCTCCCGAAACAGCGGTTGATCCTCGCTCGCGCCGAGGGGGTCGGGAACCTCGCGGTGCTCATGGGCTCGTCCACCGGGCGGGACGGGATCGGCGGCGCCAGCGTCCTCGCCTCGGCCGGGTTCGTCGAGGGCTCGGAGGCCAAGCGCCCGTCGGTCCAGGTGGGCGACCCGTTCGAGGAGAAGAAGCTCATCGAGGCCTGCCTCGAGCTGCTCGACGCCGGCCTCGCGATCGGGGTACAGGATCTCGGCGCCGCCGGGCTGTCGTGCGCGGCCTCCGAGACCGCGGCCAAGACGGGCGCGGGGATGGATGTCGACGCGGCGCGCGTGGCGAAGCGCGAGCCGGGCATGAACCCGGTGGAGGTGCTCACCTCCGAGAGCCAGGAGCGCATGCTCGCCATCGTCACTCCCGAGCACCTCGACGAGGTCCTCGCGCTCTGCGCACGGTGGGAGATCCGCGCGACCGTCGCCGGTCGGGTCACCGACTCGGGGCGGTTCCGGGTCTTCGACGGATACTTCGACGCCGTGGGAGTCCCGGGCGAGAACCCGGCGCCGCCGCTCGGCGACGATCCGCCGTCGGTGTCCTCCGACAACCAGCCGGTCGCCGACGTGCCCATCGGGAGCCTCGGGGACGGGCCGCTGTACCACCGGCCGCTGAGCCCGCCGGACTCGCTCGCGCGGCGCCAGGCCGACGACCCGCGGGCCGAGATCCGGAAGCGGTTCCCGCCAGGCTCTGATCTGGCCGACGAGCTGCTCGGGCTGCTCGCGTCCCCGAACATCGCGGACACGAGCTGGGTGTGGCGGCAATACGACCACCAGCTGTTCCTCAACACCGTCGCCGGGCCCGGCGGTGACGCGAGCGTGCTGCGCCTCAAGGAGACCGCCGCGAAAGCGCTCGCGCTCTCGGTGGACGGCAAGGGGCGCTTCGCCGCGCTCGACCCGAGGGTCGGGGCGCAGCTCGCAGTGCTCGAGGCCGCGCGCAACGTCGCGTGCAGCGGTGCGCGCGGCATGGCGCTCGTGAACTGCCTGAACTTCGGGAACCCCGAGCACCCCGAGGTGATGTGGCAGTTCTCCGAGACCATCGACGGCATGGCGGACGCGTGCCGTGCGCTCGGGCTCCCGGTCGTCGGCGGCAATGTCAGCTTCTACAACGAGTCGCACGGAGTGGACATCGACCCGACACCGGTGGTCGGCGTCGTCGGCCTCATCGAACGGCTGCTCGCGCCCCCACCCGGCATCGGCCTGCGCGCCGGCGACCGCATCGTGATGCTGGGCCAGACCCGGCCGGAGCTCGGCGGGTCCGAATGGGCGACGGGTCTCGGTCTGCGCAACGGCCGCCCGCCCGCTGCCGACCTCGAGGCGGCCCGGCTGCTCCACGAGCTCGTGGCGGGCCTCGTCACCGACCGGCTGGTGAACGGGATCCACGACTGCTCGGACGGCGGGGTCGCGGTGACGCTGGCCGAGATGGCGATCAGCAGCACCGTCGGCTTCCGGGTGACGATCGGCGACGCGACGATGTGCTTCTCCGAGTCGGCGTCGCGCGTGGTGCTCTCGGTCGCCCCCGACCGGCTCAACGAGGTCCTCGGCCGGGCCGGCTCGGGCCGGGTCCCGGCGGTCGTCCTCGGCGACGCGGGGGGCGCCGACCTTCACGCCGACGGTGCGTTCTCGGTCCCGCTTCCCGTGGCGACCCGGGCGTGGCGCGACGCGATCCCTTCGATCATGCGCGCCGCGCCCGTCGTGGGATAATGGGCGCTGTGCTTCCCGCGCGAGGGCACGACCCCTCCGACTCCTCGCTCGAGGAGACCCCCGGCCACGCCTGTGGCGTCTTCGGCGTGTACGGGCCCGGCCAGCCGGTCTCGCACCTGGCCTACCTCGGGCTCTTCGCGCTCCAGCACCGGGGCCAGGAGTCGGCCGGGATCGCCGTCAGCGACGGTGAGACCATCACTGTCACCAAGGACATGGGCCTCGTCACGCAGGTCTTCGACGAGCGCCGGCTCGCACCACTGCAGGGCCACCTCGCGATCGGGCACAACCGCTATTCCACCACCGGCTCGTCGTCGTGGCAGAACGCCCAGCCCGTGTACCGGTCGGTCGGCGACGCCGGCTTCGCGCTCGGCCACAACGGCAACCTGACCAACACTGCAGCGCTCGCGTCCGGGCTCGGGATGCTGCCGGGCATGACGCCGGACGAGACCAGCTTCGACTCCACGACGGACTCCGCGCTCATCGCGGAGCTCGTCGCGCGCGAGTGGCCGGCCGAGCCCCGTTCGGACGGTCGCGAGCTCGAGCTGGCGCTGGAGAAGGTGCTGCCCGACCTGCGCGGCGGCTTCTCGCTCGTGCTCATGGACGACTCGCACCTCATCGGCGTGCGCGACCCCCACGGGTTCTGGCCCCTCGTGCTCGGCCGGCTCGACGGTGGCGGTTGGGTGCTCGCGAGTGAGACCGCGGCGCTGGACATCGTCGGTGCCCACTACATCCGCGACGTCCAACCCGGCGAGATGGTGGTCATCGACGCCTCGGGGCTACGCCGTGAGCATCGGTACGCCGAGCCCGACCCGCGCCTGTGCCTCTTCGAGTTCGTCTACTTCGCGCGCCCCGACACGCGCCTCTACGGGCACAGCGTGCACGCGGCGCGCACCCGGATGGGCGAGGCGCTCGCCGGCCAGGCGCCGGTCGACGCCGACATGGTGATGCCGGTTCCCGAGTCGGGGATCCCCGCCGCGCAGGGCTTCTCGCGCGCGTCCGGCATCCCGTACGGGGACGGCCTGGTCAAGAACCGCTACGTCGGCCGAACCTTCATCCAGCCGAGCCAGCAGATGCGCGGCGTCGGCGTCCGACTGAAGCTGAACCCGCTGCCCGAGAGCATCAACGGCAAGCGCCTCATCGTCGTCGACGACTCGATCGTGCGCGGCACGACGACGCGCGAGGTCGTCAAGATGCTGCGCGAGGCCGGCGCGACCGAGGTGCACTTCCGCGTGTCCTCCCCGCCCTACCGGTGGCCGTGCTTCTACGGGATGGACACCGGCCGCCGGGGCGAGCTCCTCGCGGCGGACCTCTCCGTGGGTGAGATCCGCGAGTACCTCGACGTGGATTCGCTCGCCTACCTCGAGCTGGACCGGGTGCGCACCGCGACCGGCGCCCCACCCGAGTCGTTCTGCACCGCGTGCCTCTCGGGTGAGTACCCGGTGCCCGTGGCGCTCACCGGCCACGACTCGAAGCTCCTGCTCGAGGCGCCGGTGCTCGACCTCACCGAGTCGAGCGCGTCGCGCACCTCGTGACCCCGCCCGACGACTCGCCACGCGGAGCCGACGGCCTGACGTACCGCGACGCGGGTGTGGACATCGGCGCCGGCGAGAAGGCGGTCGAGCTCATCAAGGAGCACGTCCGTTCCACCTTCCGGCCCGAGGTCGTCGGCGACGTCGGCGGGTTCGGCGGGTTGTTCGCCCTGGGCAAGCTCGCGCACCGCGATCCCGTGCTCGTGCTGTCCACCGACGGCGTCGGCACGAAGTCCGCGATCGCCCGGATGATGGAGCGCTACGACACCATCGGCCTCGACGTCGTCGCGATGAGCGTGGACGACATCGCGGTCCAGGGTGCCGAGCCGCTCTCGTTCCTCGACTACCTCTCCGTCGGCCAGGTCATCCCGGAGACGGTCGAGGAGATCGTCAGCGGAGTGGCCGAAGGGTGCCGGCAGGCCGGTTGCGCGCTGAGCGGGGGGGAGATCTCGGAGCACCCGGACCTGATGGAGCCGGGCGAGTTCGACCTCGTGGGCTTCGCGGTCGGCATCGTCGAGCGCGACGAGATCCTGCCCCGCGACGTCGAGCCCGGCGACCGGATCGTCGGGTTCGGCAGCCCGGGGCTGCGCTGCAACGGGTACTCGCTCGCCCGGCGCGCGCTGATCGACCGACGGGGACGATCGCTCGACGAGCCCGCGTGGGACGGCGCCCACCACTCGCTCGGCGACGAGCTGCTCGTCCCGAGCGTGATCTACGCGCCGGCGATGGCCGAGCTCCGACGCCACGTCGACGTGCACGCGTTCGCGCACGTCACCGGCGGCGGGATCCCCGGCAACCTCGTGCGTGCGCTTCCCGACCACTGCGACGGGGTCGTGCATCGCGGTTCCTGGGACGAGCCGCGGGTGTTCGGCGAGATCCAGCGGGCCGGGGACGTCAGCGACGAGGAGATGGAGCAGGTCTTCAACCTCGGGCTCGGCATGCTCGCGGTCGTTCCCGCGGACCAGGTGTTCCACGCGTTGGACGCGGTGCGCGGCGCGGGTGGGGACGCATGGGCGGTGGGCGACATCGTCGACGGCCACGGCCGTGCGCACGTCGCCCGCGCCGACGGCTGACAGCTGACGGTACGGTCGTGGCTACTCGAACCAGCGCGCCGCGAGCCAAGCCCGGCGACCGCAGGCGGGGCAGACGACGTAGCGCGAGTAGTGCCGCCACGGGGTCCAGAGCCAGTACGGCAGGTGGCGTTGCGCGAACTCCGCGTAGCTGATGCGGGTCCGGCCGTGACACCGCGAGCACTCGACGACGAGCGTGCCGCGCCGTCGCACCGCGCTCGAGAACAGCGCTCGCTTCCCATCGTCCTTCCGGGTCGATGCTGCCGCCGGACCTCCCGCCCGTTCCGGCGTTCCCTCCGACTCGGATCGCAGCTCGGTCACGGCGCCAGCATCCGCGTCACCGTCTCGGCGAGCTCGCGGTACGCGACCGCACCGATGGAGCTCGGCGCATGGCCGAGGATCGACTGTCCGGTCGCCGGCGCCTCGGCGAAGCGGACCGACCGCGGGATCATCGGCGCGAGCACCGGCAACCCGTAGCGAGCCTCGACGTCGGCCAGCACCTCGCCGCGTGTGGCGGGTGCGGCCGTCGAACATGGTCGCCACGGCACCCAGGACCGCGAGATCCGGCTGCGTGTACGCGCGCACGTCGGCGACCGTCTCGAGCAGCTGGCCGACGCCCCGATGGCTGAGCGTCTCGCACTGGAGCGGGACGAGCACGAAGTCGGCGGCGGTGAGCCCGTTGATCGTCAGGATGCCGAGCGAGGGCGGGCAGTCGAGCAGCACGACGTCGTAGCCGTCCTTCACGGGGTCCAGCGCCCGGCCGACCGCGTGCTCACGTCCGACCCGGCCGACGAGGTGGACCTCGGAGCCGGCCAGGTCGATCGCGGCCGGCAGGACCGAGAGGTCACCGACGGCCACCACCGCGTCGGAGGCCTTGTCGCGGCCGACCAGGACGTCGTGGACGGTTCGTGGGAGCGCCTCGGGGTCGAGGCCGACCGAGTAGGTCAGGCAGGCCTGCGGATCGAGGTCGACGAGCAGCACCCGGGATCCCCGACGCGCGATCGCGTCGCCGAGGGTGTGGACGGTGGTGGTCTTGCCGACGCCACCCTTCTGGTTCGCGACCGCGAGCACCCGGGCCATCGCGCGGGAGTGTACCGACGCGCGCGCGCCAGCCTCGGCGCCGTCAGCCTCGCACGCGCGCAGCGACACCCGCGAAGCGCGCGACGGGTGACGTTCTACCCGAGTCGGTAGTGCCCGAAACGCGGAGCGCGGTCGCAGAATTCGGCACTCGTCACCCATTTCCGTTTTGGGCCGGCGGTGCTAGGTTGAATACACCACCTGGAACGTGCGAGACGTTACGCTCCCGGGAGCAATCGGACAGCAGCATCGGGGATCGCACAACGCCGCTCGACGATCGCTCGACCGGTCGACTGGAGGAAACATGCAGGGACAGCCCGAAAACGACGCGCTGCTCACGCCGTCCGAGGTGGCTGCCATGTTCCGGGTCAACCCGAAGACCGTGACCCGCTGGGCCCGGGCAGGGAAGATCTCGGCCATCCGAACCCTCGGCGGCCACCGCCGGTTCCGCGCCTCGGAGATTCGTCGCTTCCTCGAGCAGGTCGAGGAGCGCGAAGAAGCCTGAACCACCCCAGCGGACAACGATCGACGAGAGGCCCGGTCTGAAGAGACCGGGCCTCTCGCACGTTCGGAAGCACCGCGTCGAGTGTGGAACCTCACGACCGGTCGCGCGCCTCTTCACCAACACGAGACGCAACGACGTGAGGAGGACCCGATGCGCGACGACCTGACGATCGTGGGTGGAGGGATCGGTGGGCTCACCGCGGCGGTGGCCGCGGCGGAGGCGGGATGGGGGGTCCGCCTGCACGAGGCGCACACCGAGCTCGGCGGCCGGGCCCGCACCACCACCGCCCCGTTCGTAGCGAATTGGGGCCCCCACGTCGTCTACGGCGACGGCCCGCTGTGGCGCTGGCTCCGCGAGCGCGCGCTGGCCACCGGTACCCACGGTGCACCCCGGTCGGCCCGCCTCGTGCTCCGGATCGACGGCGTCGGCCGGCGCCTCCCGCCTCCTGGCCTCGTCCGGGCCCTGCTCCGGCTGCGCCGGGCCGAGGCCCCGGTCGACCGCAGCTTCCGCGACTGGGCCGGCCCGCTGGTCGGCGATGCACACGGCGAGCGGGTCGCCGCCTTCATGGGGGTCGCGACCTTCGACCACGACCCCGGCCGCCTCTCGGCCGCGTTCGTCCAGGAGCGGCTGGTGCGGGCCACGACGTTCCCGCCTACCGTCCGGTACTTCCCCAGCGGCTGGGCCACGATCATCGCCCGGCTCGCGCGGCGGGCACGCGACCTCGGCGTGAGCATCGAGACCGGTGCGCCCGTCGACGCGCTGCCCCACGGCCGCACGATCCTCGCCGTACCGATGCGGGTCGCGAGCACGCTGCTCGGTCGAGTGCCGGATGGCGAATGGGAGAGCACGACCACCGCGTTGCTCGATGTCGGGTTGCGTCGGCGCCGCAACGATCCGTACGTGCTGTCCGACCTCGACGCGCCCGGCTTCTGCGAGACGTTCTCGCGTCCGGATCCGTCGCTCGCCCCGGTGGGCATGCACCTCGTGCAGACGCAGGCCGGGATGCGCCCGGGCGAGACGCTCGACGCCGCAGTGCAGCGGATCGAGACGCTGCTCGACGCGGGCTACCGCGACTGGCGCGTACGGGAGACCTGGCGCCGGCGGGCGCGCGTCCGGGGCGAGTCCGGCGCGCTGGACCTCCCGGGCCGCACGTGGCGCGACCGGCCGTCCGTGCACCAGGGTGACGACGTGGCGATCGTCAACGACTGTGTCGCGGCGCCCGGGCTCCTGTCCGAAGTGTCCCACGCGGCGGCGCTCCGAGCCGTCGCCGGGCTCGGTGCCGCGGGTCGGTCACGAGCGACACGGGTGGCGCGCCTCGCGTGATCGCCGAGCGCGTGGTCCGCGGTGCGCAACGGGGCGATCCCATGGCCATGGACGAGCTGGTTCGGCTCATCACCCCGGCGATCGCGCCGGTCTGTGGAGCCATCGCGCTCGACGCGGGCGACGACGCGCTCCAGGAGGCTCTCATCATCATCCTGCGGTCGATCGGGTCGTTGCACGAGCCCCGCGCCGTCTCGGGTTGGGCGCGCCGGATCGCGACGCGCGAAGCGGTCCGGGTCGCACGGCGTCGGCTCCCGGTCGCCGAGCCGGCTGTGCTCGAGCGCGGCGCGCGGGCGGTCCCAGCGGAGGACCTCGCCACGACCCTCGACGTGCGCGCCGCGCTGGCCGAGCTCGTCCCCGAGCATCGGGCCGTGCTCGTGCTGCGCGACCTCGACGGCCTCGCCGAGTCGGACGTGGCCCGGATCCTCGAGGTGCCGGAAGGCACGGTGAAGTCGCGCGTGCACCGGGCGCGAGCCGCATTCCGCCGGAGGTGGGAACGATGACCCCGTCGATCGAGTGGCCCCGCGCGGGACTCGACCCGATCACCCGGGCCCACGTGCTCGCGGCGTCGATCCCATCGGCGGTCGCGGTGGAGACGATCCTCGCCGCGCCGTTCGCCGACATCTGGGCCTGGCTCGAGGACCTCCCCCGGTCGGTGCCCGCCTTCGATCACGACGTCTCGGGCATCCGGATCCGCTCGGAGGTCGACCGGGGCGACGGTGTGCGCGACCTGACCGCCACCGTGCGCACCCACGGCGTCCCGTACCCGTTCGCGATCCGGCTCGAGCCCGGTTTCTGCCTGATGCAGGCGCACGCCCGCGCGTACGTCGTGGTCATGGCGGTGGCTCCCGTCCCCGGTGATCGCGGCCGCACCCGATTCGTTCACGTGGAGGGGGTGCCCTGGCCCGGAACCGGCTTCCTGGCGCCGGTCATCGGGCGGCTCGTGCGCGCCGACGTGCGCGCGGTGCAGCGGATCGTCTCCCGCGGGCTCGGCACATGACGAGGGGCCCGGTCTCGGTGACCGGGCCCCTTCGCTTCTCGCCGGTGGCCGGGACCGGCGTCGATCCGGTGACCCCACGCTTTTCAGGCGTGTGCTCTGCCGACTGAGCTACCCGGCCGGGAGGACTCGCCCGGGGGCTCGTCCAGCGGTCCTGACGGGATTTGAACCCGCGGCCTCCGCCTTGACAGGGCGGCGTGCACTCCAAACTGCACCACAGGACCGGGTGCGCCACCGAGCGGCGAACCGCACGATGACCGTGCCCCCAGGGGAGTTCGAATCCCCGTTACCGCCTTGAAAGGGCGGCGTCCTGGGCCACTAGACGATGGGGGCTCGCTCCTCTGAGAGGCAGCGCATCCTAGCAGTCGGCCTCTTCGCCCCACCCGGGGCACCGGGCGCGCCCGGAACGGAGCGCCCGACGCGTCTTACGCAATCTTCGCGTCACCGCCACGAGATCGCGCCAGGCCGGGACCTACGATGCGTACGGCACTCCAACGGTGACCGCCGGTGGAGCGGAGAGAAGGTCGAGGACCTCGGCCGAGGAAGGCAGCGTCAATGGGCTCGAAACCCCTTGACGTGGTGATCGCGGGCGTCAACAAGGCCGGGACCACCTCGTTGTTCGTCTCGCTCGCGACGCACCCGAGCGTGACCCCGTCCGCGGTCAAGGAGACCCGGTTCTTCCTGCCGGCGCGCTACGGCGAGCCGGTCGGCCCGGTCGCGGAGTACGCGCGCTACTTCGAGGCGGACCCGGACCCGGTGGTGCGGCTCGAAGCCACGCCGTCCTACTTCTACGGCGGCGCCGCGGTCGCGCGGGCGATCGACGACGCGCTGCCCGGTGCGCGCATCGTCGTGGTGCTGCGCGAGCCGGTCGCGCGCGCGGTCTCCTTCTTCCAGTACCAGAAGACCCGGCTCCGCCTGGCCCCGGACCTGCCGATCGAGAAGTACCTCGCCGCGCGGATTCGTTGACCGATCTCGACTTCCTCGACCCGGCGAACGAGTGCTACTTCGCGGTGCGAGGCGGGTGCTACGCGGACTTCCTGCCGGACTGGCTCGCCGTCTTCGGTCCCGACCGTCTCCGCGTCCTCACGTTCGAGGAGCTCACCGCCGAGCCGGCGCGCCTGCTCGCCGAGACGCTCGTCTGGCTCGGGCTCGATCCGGTCCAGCTGCCGAACGACGCCCTCGCGGCCGAGAACCGGACGATGGGGTTCAAGAGCCGGCGGCTGCAGCGGGTCGCGCTCGGGGCGAACGACCGCTTCGAGCGGATGCTGCGCAGACATCCGAAGATGAAGCGTCGACTCCGCCGGCTCTACCTGCGCCTCAACGGCCTGCCGGCGGGGAGTCACATCAGCCGCGACGTGCGGCTCGAGCTCGCCGAGCGCTTCCGGGAGCCGAACGCGCGCCTGGCCGAGCAGCTCGCCGCGGCCGGGATGCCGCGTCCCGCGTGGCTCGAACCCGCGCCCATCGGTATCCCCTGATCGCGCGCGACCGGCCGCGTCGCGTCGACCTCGGGTTATCGTGACCCGGGGTCGCTAGCTCAACAGGCAGAGCACCGGGCTTTTAACCCGTTGGTTCAGGGTTCGAGTCCCTGGCGGCCCACCGCAGGTACGATCCGACGCGATGCCCCCGGGGTCCCCGATCGTCGTCGCGGACGGTACTCCGTTGTTGCGCGTCGGGGTCGCGAGCACCCTGCGGGACGCCGGGTACGCGGTGCCCGAGCTGGGCGCGACCGCCGCGGACGTGACCGAGCTGGTCCGCCGCCACGCGCCCGCGGTCGTCGTCGCCGGTGCCGTGCCGGACGCGTCGCTGTCCGAGCTCGTGCGCCGCGTGCGCGCGGTCGCGGAGCCGGTGCGCGTTCTCCTGCTGCTCGGTCCGCTGGGGGCCGAGGCGATCGCCGAGCTGCTGGGCCTCGACGTGGAGGGTCTGGTCCCGCGGACGATCGACGCCGACGCCTTCGTCGCCGTGGTCGGGAGGATCCGGGCCGGCGAGCGGGTCGTGGATCCCGGAGTGCTCGTCGTCGAGCAGACCAACGTGGCCGACGCCGAGCCGGCCGGATCGCTCACCGCCCGGGAGCGCGAGGTCCTCGTGCTCCTCGCCGCCGGCCACTCGAACCGCGAGATCGCGTCCTCGCTCTTCGTGTCGCTGCCGACGGTGAAGACCCACCTCGCGCACATCTACGCCAAGCTGGGCGCGAAGAACCGCAACGAGGCCCTGGGACGCGCGGTCGCGGCCGGGCTGTTGTAGGACGGCCCGGCGGCCGAAGACCCCGGTCTTTTGCCCGGAAGTGTTCGTGAACGGGGGCTTTCGACATCCGCGGAGTCGCGGACGGCCGGCCGTATGCTGACCCGAGGGGCGGACTTGCGTTCCACGGAAGGAGTTCCCGGGTTGCTCGTGCTCACCAGGCGGTCGAACCAGAGCATCATGATCGGGACGGACATCGTGGTCACCGTGCTCGAGGTGCGGGGCGAGCAGGTGCGCATCGGCATCAAGGCGCCACGCGAAGTCGAAGTCCACCGCGAAGAGGTCTTCGAGGCACTGCACGAGAGCGAAGCTCCGCCCTCGGCCTGACCTCCACCATCGGAACCGGGCTGAACGCCCGGCCCCCAACCCAGCAGGCGTCGATCAGCGTTCGCGCTGCGTTCACGGACGCGTCGCGCCCCCGTGATCTCGCCCGGACACGATGGGCCTGCACGAACGAACCGCCGAGCGGCGGTGGGGCCGACCAATCCCCCCGGTCGGGCCCACCGCCACCCGGTTCGTCCGAGCCGGGTGGCTGGGGTGAGCCGGGGTGCCGTCCAACCCGGTCGGGGCGTTCAGGCGTTGGGCAGCTGCTTCCAGGCCTCGGTCAGGCAGGTCCGCAGAGTCGCCTCGATGACCTCGAACTCGTCGGGCCCGGCGATCAGCGGTGGCGCGAGCTGGATGACCGGGTCACCGCGGTCGTCGGTGCGGCAGATGAGCCCGGTCTCGAACAGCCGGGGGGCGAGGAACCCCCGCAGCAGGCGCTCGCCCTGCTCGCGGGTGAACCGCGCCGCGTTGTCCTGGTCGGCGACGAGCTCGAGCGCGAGGAAGTAGCCCGCGCCGCGGACGTCGCCGACGATCGGCACGTCGCGCAGCGCCTCGATGCGCGAGCGCAGCTCGGCTTCGTTGGCCCGCACGTGCTCGAGCACCCCTTCCTCCTCGAACAGCTCGAGGTTCCGGAGACCGACCGCGCAGCTGACGGGGTGGCCGCCGAACGTGATCCCGTGCAGGAAGCTCGCGTGGCCCGCGAGAAAGGGCTCCGCGATCGTGTCGCGGCAGATCACCGCACCGAGCGGTGAGTATCCGCTCGTGAGACCCTTCGCGGTGGTGACGATGTCCGGGAGGTAGTCGTAGCGCTCGCAGCCGAACATCTCCCCGAGCCGCCCGAACGCGCAGATCACCTCGTCCGACACGAGCAGCACGCCGTGCCGGTCACAGATCTCCCGGATCCGCGCGAAGTAGCCGGCCGGCGGGACGAAGCAGCCGCCCGCGTTCTGCACCGGCTCCAGGAACACCGCGGCGACGGTCTCGGGACCCTCGGCCAGGATCTGCTGTTCGATCGCGTCGGTGGTGAGCGCCATGAACGCCGCGTCGTCCTCCGCGAGCGGGTGCCGGAAGCGGTTCGTGTTCATCGCGTGGGCGGTGCCGGGGGTGAGCGGCTCGAACGGGGCCCGCAGCGCGTCGACGCCGGTGATCGCCAGCGCGCCCATCGTCGTCCCGTGGTACGCCGTCTGGCGGGCGATGACCTTGTAGCGGTCCGGCTGGCCCACCGCCTGGAAGTACTGGCGCGCAAGCTTCCAGGCCGACTCCACCGCCTCCGATCCGCCGGTCGTGAAGAAGACCCGGTTCAGGTCTCCCGGCGCGAGCTCGGCGAGCTTGGCCGCGAGCTCGATCGCCGGCGGGTGCGCGTAGCTCCAGATGGGGAAGTACTCGAGCGTCTCCGCCTGGGTGCGCGCGGTCTCCGCGAGGTCGGTGCGTCCGTGCCCGAGCTGCACCGTGAAGAGGCCGGAGAGCGCGTCGAGGTAGTGCTGGCCATGTGCGTCCCAGAGGTCGCAGCCCTTGCCCTCCGCCATGATCGGGATGTCGGCTCCCGTGTACGCGCCGAGCCGGCTGAAGTGCATCCAGAGATGGCGACGGGCCTGCTCGTCGAGCCGGTCGACGTCATAGGTGTGGCGAGGTCCCTCGTGCACTAGCGGGTCCCCCATGCGTAGGTCTGCTTGTAGAGCCTGAGGTACGTGAACGTCTCGGTGCTGCGTACGCCGGGGATCGAGCGCACCTTGTCGTTGAGCAGCGCGAGGAGGTGGTCGTCATCCTCGCAGACGACCTCCATCAACAGGTCGAACGACCCGCTCACGACCACGACGTAGGACACCTCAGGGATCGAAGCGATCAGGTCGGCGACGCCGCGCAGGTCGCCTTCGATCTTCAGGCCGATCATCGCCTCGCGCCGGAACCCGAGCGTCAGCGGATCGGTCACCGCGACGATCTGCACCACACCGGACTCGACGAGGCGCTGCACCCGTTGGCGCACCGCCGCCTCCGAGAGGCCGACGGCGGCGCCGAGGCGGGTATACGGCAGCCGCCCGTCCTGTTGGAGCTGCTCGATGATCGCCTTGTCCAGGTCGTCGATGACGACCGCGCGGTCGGACCCGGTGCGCTCGGCGCTCCGGCGGGTGTTCGTCATGCGGCTCCTCCTCGGGCTCGGGAGATTCTCCCCGGACGGCGGCGGCGCTGCAAGGGAATCCGTCGCAGAGCTCCCCCGAATCTGCGGATTCCGGAGTTGGCGACGGCTGGGGGTACGGGATCCGGGGTACCGGGTCAGCCGGGGCGGAGCGCGGCGGCCAGCTCCGCCGGGGTCGTCACCAGGCGGTGGCCCTCGCCGGCGAGCCAGCCGTGGTTCCGGCGGTGCAGGTCGTCGTCCGCGTCGTAGCGGTTGAGCGCCACGATCACGCGCGCCGGCGCGGGACCGTCCGCGCGGAGCGCCGCGGTCGCGAGGCGCACCGCGTTGATCGTGCCGAGCCCCGCCGGGGCGACGAGCACGACGGTGTCGGCGCCGATCGCCGTGCCCAGGCTGACGGTGTCGCCGTCCGCGGCGAGCGGTGACCGCGGCCCGCCCGCGCCCTCGACGACGCGGATCGTGCCCGACTCGGCGGGAAGCCCGAGCTCGGCGACGAGGTCGGCGATCGTGAAGGTCGGCAGTCCGAGCACGTCCGCCGCCATGGGCGGCGCCATCGCGACCGGGTACCAGCGGTGGCGCGGGCAGACGGTCTCGGCCGGCTCGCCGCTGGCGTGGGCGAGCACCTCGGCGTCCGTGGCGCCGAGCTCCTCGGGCGAGTAGGACTGCGCGGGCTTGCGCGCGGCGACGGGGAAACCGGCGGTGCGCAGGACGTCGATCGTCGTGCGGCCCCACCACGTCTTGCCGACCGCGGTCTCGGTGCCGGTGACGAGGATGGTGCTCACCTGAGGCCGATCCCCTCGAGCGCCGCGGCGAGCGCCGTGACCTGCTCGACGGTGTGCGCGGCCGAGAGCGCGACCCGAAGCCGCGAGGTGCCCATCGGCACGGTCGGCGGTCGGATGGCGGGCACGAGGATGCCGAGATCGAGCAGGTCGCGCGCCGCGGTCACGGCGCGCGCCTCGTCCCCGCACACCACCGGCACGATCGGCGACGGATGGCCGGGGCGCAGCGCCGCCACGTTCGCCCGGAGGCGGTTCCGCAGCTCGTCGCCCTCGGGGCTGCGCACGATCTCCAGCGCGGCAAGGCCCGCGGCCGCGTCGGCCGGGGATGTCGCGGTCGTGAAGATGTAGGAGCGCGCCCGGTTCACGACCAGCTCCGTGAGCGACCGCGGTCCCGCGACGAACCCACCGAGCGCGCCGAGCGTCTTCGAGAGCGTTCCGACCCGCAACAGCGCAGGCCCCGGGTCCACGATCTCCGGGCCGAGGACCGCGTGCGCCTCGTCGAGCACGAGGAGAGCCCCGTGACGGGCGCACACCTCGACGAGACCGTCGACGTCGGCGAGGTCGCCGTCCATCGAGAACACCGAGTCGCTCACGACCAGACCGCGACGCCCCTCGCTCCGATCGCCGAGCAGCGCGTCGAGCGTCTCGAGGTCGCGGTGCGGGTACACCGCGACCTCCCCCTTGGCGAGCCGGGTGCCGTCGATGATCGACGCGTGGTTGAGCTCGTCCGAGCAGACGAACGTTCCCGGGCCTCCGAACGTCGTGAGCACGCCCAGGTTCGCCGCGAAGCCGGTCGGGAACAGGACCGCGCCCTCGCAGTGCTTCCAGGCCGCGAGCTCCCGTTCGAGCTCCGAGTGGACGGGCCGGGACCCGACGATCAGCCGCGCCGCCCCGGACCCGGTGCCCCAGCGATCGATCGCGGCGTGGGCCGCGGCGAGCACCGCGGGGTGCTGGGTCAACCCGAGGTAGTCGTTCGACGCGAACGCGACGACCGCGCGCCCGTCCGGCGCCAGCTTCCCCTCGGGGCCCGCGGCGTCGAAGTCCACCGGCGCACGCCACTGGCCGGCACCGTGGATGGCGCGGGTCTGGGCCTCGGTCCAGTCGGCCCAGCTCACGGTGCCGCCCCGAAGTCGGTGACCTCGTCGATCGCGTCGGCGAGCGCGTGCACGATCCGGTGCAGCTCCTCGGAGGTGACGGTGAGCGGCGGCATGAGCACGACGACGTCGCCGAGCGGGCGCAGCAGCACGCCCCGCTCGACGGCCGCCGCGCACACCCGACGGCCCCACCGCAACCCGCCGACAGGAGGCGCGAGCTCGACCCCGCCCATGAGCCCTCGCAGCCGGACGTCGGCGACCTCGGGGAGCGACACGATGCGGTCGTCGAGCAGCCCGCGCAGCTCGTCGGAGCGCGCCCGGACGTTGGCCAGCACGCCGTACGCCTCGATGAGCTCGAGGTGGCGCAGCGCGACCGCCGCGGCCAGCGCGTTCCCGCTGTACGAGTGGCCGTGGTAAAGCGTGCGCTCGGACAGGTCCGGGCCGAGGAACGACTCGAACACCCGGCCGGATGCAGCCGTGGCGGACATCGGGAGGTAGCCCGCGGTCAGCCCCTTGCCCAGGCACAGCAGATCCGGACGGATCGCCGCCTGTTCCGACGCGAACAGCGTGCCCGTCCGGCCGAAGCCGGTCGCGACCTCGTCGCAGATCAACAGCACGTCGTGCTCCCGGCACGCCGCGGCCAGCTCGGCGAGCTCCGCGGGGTCGGCGAGCTGCATGCCGGCCGCGCCCTGCACCAGCGGCTCCACGATCACCGCGGCGAGCTCGTGGGCGTGCTCGGCGACCATGGCACACGCGGTCGGAAAGCAATCGGGATCGCGGAACGCCGGCGTGCGCAGCACCGGGAAGCGGAGCGGGTCGAAGAGGTCGGTGCCGAAGCCGCCCGCCCCCACCGAAAGCGCCCCGATCGTGTCGCCGTGGTACGCGTCGCCGAAGGCGAGGAAGCGGTGCCGGCCCTCGACTCCGCGGTTCACCCAGTGCTGGAACGCGATCTTGAGCGCCTGCTCGACCGCGCACGCGCCGTCCGACGCGTACAGGAAGTGGGGCTCGTCGACCGGCACCACTCGCGCCAACGCCTCGGAGAGCTCCACGACGACGCGGTTGCCGTTCCCGAGCATCGTCGTGTGGGCGCCGCGTGCGAGCTGCGCGCGCAAGGCCTCATCGAGCTCGGGGACACCGTGGCCCAGCGTCGTGACCCAGAGCGACGAGATCGCGTCGAGGTAGCAGCGCCCGTCGACGTCGACGACCTCGTGGCCCTCGGCCCGGTCGACGAGTACGGGCATGTTGTCCGGGTAGCTCGCCATCTGGGTGAAGCCGTGCCACACCACCGCCGCGTCGCGCGCCACCCACTCGTCATGCTGACCCACGCGGCCGATGCTACGGGGTCGTGATCAGGCCTTTGCCAGCGTGGCGCAGAAGTCGGCGAACTGGTCGACGTAGCGGTCGATGTCGGCCTCGGTGTGCTGGACCGAGATCGTCCACTGCTCCTCGTCGCCGGGGGTCATGAACACGCCGCGGTTCATCGCCCACGGGTAGGACGCGAGGTAGAGGTCCGGGTTGGTCTCCAGGAAGTCGCGGTAGTTGCGCAGCGGCTCGGGCCGGTACGAGACGCACCCCTTGGCGCCGAGGTCGACCGCGTGGCCGGGGATCGCGTTCTCGGCCATCGCCCGGGCGCAGCCCTCGGCCAGGCGGGTGCCGAGCTTGGCCAACCCGTCGTAGGCCTCGGGTGTGAGGACCTCGGTGAGGGTCGCGAGCCCGGCCGCGGCGACGAGGGGGTTGCCGTTGAACGTCCCTTGCTGCGCCGCACCGTGGTCGATCGCGTCCATCACGTCGGCGCGGCCGCCGAACGCAGCGGCCGGCGTCCCTCCGCCGATCGCCTTGGCCCAGCACGCGAGGTCGGGGACGACGCCGTAGCGCTCCACCGCGCCACCTTCCGCGATCGTCGCGCCGCTCTTCACCTCGTCGAACACGAGCAGCACGCCGTGCCGGTGCAGCAGGTCGGCGAGCCCCTGCAGGTAGCCGGGCTCGGGCTGGCAGATGCCGATGTTCATCATCACCGGCTCGAGGATCAGGCACGCGATCTCGTCGCCGCGCTCGTCGAGCAGCGCGGACAGGACCTCGAGGTCGTTGAACGGCACGACGTGCGTGTACTCCGCCATCACCGCGGGGATCCCGTTCGACATCGGCGTGGTCGCCGGCGCCTCCCGGCCGCCCATGAGGTCCGAGTTGGGCACGACGGAGAACATCAGCGAGTCGTAGTGGCCGTGATACGAACCTTCGATCTTCACGATGTGCTCGCGCCCCGTCGCAGCGCGCGCCACCCGCACCGCCGTCATGGTCGCCTCGGTGCCCGAATTGCAGAAGCGCACCGCCTCGGCCCGGAAGCGCCGGCTGAGCTCCTCCGCGAGCAGGACGGTTCCCTCCGTCGGCGCGGCGAAGTGGGTGCCGGTTCGGGCGGCGCGCTCGATCGCTTCGGCCACCTTCGGATGGGCGTGCCCCACGACCATCGAACCGAAGCCGTTGTGGAAGTCCGTGTACTCGTGGCCGTCGACGTCCCAGACCCGGCTCCCCTTCCCCTCACGCAGGTAGATCGGGTACGGCTCCCACGCCTGGAACGAGGACGGCACGCCTTGGGGCATCGTGCGCAGCGCCCGTTCGTACAGGGCCTTCGAACCGGTGGTCCGCGCCCACAGCCGCGTGTTCTCGGCCTCGGTGATCTCGGCCGCTCGGGTGTTCAGATCTGGCATCGCATGTCCTCGTTCCGTCCGTGTCCGCCGCGTTCGCCACGCCGCTCGGCGTCAGTGCTTGATCATCACGTGCTTGAGCTCGGTGTAGGCCTCGATCGCGTAGATCGACATGTCCTTGCCGTAGCCCGACTGCTTGAAGCCGCCGTGTGGCATCTCCGAGACGATCGGGATGTGGTCGTTGACCCACACGCAGCCGAAGTGCAGCGCCTTGCTCATCCGCATCGCGCGCCCGACGTCACTCGTCCACACGCTGGCCGAGAGCCCGTAATCGACGTCGTTCGCCCAGGCCAGGGCCTGGTCCTCGTCGCCGAACCGCTGGACCGAGACGACCGGTCCGAACACCTCGCGTTGCACGATCTCGCTGTCCTGCGCGGGGTTGGCGACGACGGAGGGCTCGTAGAAGAAGCCCGGCCGGTCCATCGTGTGGCCGCCGACGGTGATCTCGGCGCCGGCTTCCGCAGCGCGCGCGACCATCCCCGCGACCCGGTCGAGCTGCTCGCCCGAGATGACCGGGCCCATCGCGGTGCCCTCGTCGAACGGGTCCCCCGTCGCGATCGCTCCGACCGACTCGGTGAGGCCGCTCACCAGGTCGTCGTACACGCGGGGACCGGCCATCAGCCGGCACGGGGCGGTGCAGTCCTGCCCCGAGTTGTAATACGACATGTCGGTGAGGATCGCGATCGCCGACTCGACGTCCGCGTCGTCGAAGATGACGACCGGCGCCTTGCCGCCCAGCTCCAGGTGCACCCGCTTGAGCGTCTCGGCTGCGGTCCTTGCGATGAGCTTGCCGGTCTCGACGCTGCCGGTCAGCGACACCATCGCGACCTTCGGGTGGCGCACCAGGGCGTCGCCCGCGGTCTCGCCCTGGCCGGTCACGACGTTGAGCACGCCGGTCGGGAGGATGTCGGCGGTGATCTCGGCGAGCCGCAGCGCGCTGAGTGGCGTCAGCTCGGACGGCTTGAGCACGACCGTGTTGCCCGCCGCCAGCGCGGGCCCGAGCTTCCAGGTCGCCATGTTGATCGGGTAGTTCCAGGGAGCGATGGAGCCGACCACCCCGAGCGCGTCGCGGCGGACATAGCTCGTGTGCTCCTCCAGGTACTCGCCGGCGGCCCGGCCCTCGAGGAAGCGCGCGCCCCCGGCGAAGAACCGCCAGTTGTCCACGGTGAGATCCATCTCGAACTCGATCATCGAGGCGGGCTTGCCGCAGTTCTGCATCTCGATCTTCTTGATCGTGTCGAGATCGGCCTCGATGGCGTCGGCCACCTTGTGGAGCCGCTCGCTGCGGGCCCGGGGGGTCATCGCGGCCCACTCGTCGAACGCCGCAGCGGCCGCCTCGACCGCCGCGTCGACGTCCTCGGGCCCGCTTGCCGGCACCTTCGCGAGCACCTCACCGGTCGCGGGGTTCAGCACCTCGTCCGTCGCCCCGCCCCGGGCGTCGACCCAGCTCCCGCCGATGAAGTTCTGGTCGGCCATCGCTCGCTCCTCCTCGCCGTTCGTCCGGATCCGGTCCGGACCCATTTGACCACGATGTTGCGGGGCGCGTCGGGGGACACGCAAGGGATTCCGTTGCGATCGCGTTTCAAGGTTGCGGAATCCGTCTCGCGGGTATTGCATCGCGGAGGGGTATCTGCGAGCCTCGGCGGTCGCACGACCCGCTGTGGACGTGTGGGAGCACGGACGGGAACAGGAGGCGCAGCGCTGACGGAGCACCCGGGGGGCGGTGGCGACGTCGTCATCTCGATCGACCACGTGACGAAGCGATTCGGGGCGTTCGTGGCGGTCGACGATGCGAATTTCGAGATTCGACGCGCCGAGTTCTTCTCCATGCTCGGCCCGTCGGGGTGCGGCAAGACCACGACCCTGCGCATGATCGCCGGCTTCGAGCAGCCCTCCGAGGGCCAGGTCCGGCTCGAGGGCAGCGACGTCTCGAAGGTCCCGCCGTACAAGCGCAACGTCAACACGGTCTTCCAGCAGTACGCGCTGTTCCCCCACATGTCGGTGCGGGACAACGTGGCGTTCGGGCTGAAGGCCAAGAAGGTCGCGAAGGCCGAGATCGAGAAGCGGGTCGTCGAGCTGCTCGAGATCGTTCGCCTCGCGGACTACGCGCTGCGCAAGCCGTCGCAGCTCTCGGGCGGGCAGCAGCAGCGCGTCGCCCTCGCCCGCGCGCTCGTGAACTACCCGAGCGCGCTGCTGCTCGACGAGCCGCTCGGCGCGCTGGACCTCAAGCTGCGCCAGGCGATGCAGCTCGAGCTCAAGCGCATCCAGCGCGAGGTGGGCATCACCTTCATCTTCGTGACCCATGATCAGGAGGAAGCGCTCACGATGAGCGACCGGATCGCCGTGATGGACGACGGGCGGGTCGAGCAGATCGGCTCGCCCGAGGAGATCTACCACGAGCCGGAGACCGAGTTCGTCGCCGGCTTCATCGGGATGGCGAACCTCCTGCCCGCGCACATCGAGGGCCGCGACGGCGCGCTGGCGGTCGCCCGCGTCGCCGCCGACCGGATCGTCGGTGCGCCCGCGGTCGACGGCCTCGACGTCGGGGGGGAGGCGACCCTCATGATCCGGCCCGAGCGCATGCAGCTCCGGCTGGACGAGCCGCCCGTCGGGGTCTCGGCCGTCCCCGCCGAGGTCGTGGACCTGGTGTTTCAGGGGCCGCTGGTCCGCTTCGACCTGCGGGCACCCGACGGGAGCGCGCTGGTCGCGCACGTCGGGCCGGAGGCGGACCTGCCGCTGCTGCGCCCGGGGGACCGGGTGTGGGTCGAGTGGGAGCCCGCGGCGGGCCGGTTGCTGCGCCGATCGGAGCGGGTCGCGTCGGACCCGGAGCTGCAGGAGATCGAAGAGCTGAACCCCGTGACCACGAGGAGCCAGACATGAGCAACCGCGATGACCGGATCCGCCGCGACCAGATTCGCCTCGCACGCATCGGGATGTCCCGCCGCCAGTTCCTCGGCCGGGGCGGCGCGCTGCTCGGCGGGCTGGCGATCGCGCCCGCGGTCCTCGCGGCCTGCGGCGGGAGCAGCGGCTCGTCGAGCTCCGGCTCGAGCGGCGGCGGGAAGTCCGTCGCGATCTCGAACTGGACGAGCTACATGGACCCGAAGCTCAAGAAGAGCTTCCCGAAGGACACGGGCATCGCGCTCACCTACGACGAGGACATCAACTCGAACAACGAGTACTTCGCCAAGATCCGTCCCAACCTGAGCAAGCACGAGAGCATCGGCAAGGACGGGTTCGTCCTCACGGACTGGATGGCGAACCGGTTGATCAACCAGGTGAAGTGGGTCGAACCGTTCGTCGAGGCGAAGTTCCCCAACAAGGCGAAGCTGCGTGCGGCGCTGAAGTCGCCCGGCTTCGACCCGACCCGCAAGTACAGCGCCCCGTGGGCGAGTGGCGTCACCGGGATCGCGTACAACATCGGGATCACCAAGAAGGAGATCCACACGATCGACGAGTTCCTCGCGGTCGAGGGTACGACCACCGTGCTCGACGAGATGCGCGACACCGTCGGCCTGTTCATGCGGTCCGAGGGCATCGAGACTGCGAAGCCGACCTACCCGAGCGCGCAGCCCGCGTTCGACAAGCTTGCCGCCGCGTTCGACAACAACAAGATCGACGGCGTCAACGGCAACGAGTACGTGAACGACCTCGGCAACGGGAACCTGGCCGCGGCGTTCGCGTGGTCCGGCGACGTCGCGCAGATCACGAAGGACAATCCCGACGTACGTTTCTCGGTCCCTGACTCGGGCGGGATGCTCTGGTCGGACAATTTCATGATCCCGTACACGACGGACAAGGCGAACCTCGCCAGCGAGTTCATCAACTACTTCTACGAGCCGAAGAACGCGGCGATCCTCACCACGTTCATCCAGTACATCTCGCCGGTCGAGGGCGTCCCCGCCGAGCTCACCGCGCTGGGCGGCGACGCGGCGAAGCTCGTCGACAATCCGTTGGTCAACCCGACCGACGAGTTCCTGGCCCAGCTCGCGATCTTCGGTCCGCTCAGCCCGAGCGACGAGGAGAAGTTCGACAAGCGGTTCGCGGAGATCACCGGCTCGGGCTGACGTGGCCGAGCGCGACGACCAGGGGAGGAAGAAGGCGCGCCGGGCGCCGTGGCTGCTGCTCGCGCCGGGGTTGCTGTTCCTGTTCTTCTTCTTCTTCTTTCCCCTGTACACCCTGTTTCGAATGTCGCTGTCGGCCTCGCCGACGAGGTTCTCCGACCCGGTGTTCGGCTGGCACTGGGGCAACTACTCGAATGCGTTCTCGCAGTACGGCGACCAGTTCGTCCGGTCGTTCGAGTACGCGGCGCTCGCCACGCTGCTGGCGCTGGTCATCGCCTACCCGCTCGCGTACGTCATCGCCTTCCGCGGCGGCCGGTTCAAGAGCGTGCTGCTCGGCCTCGTCGTCGTCCCGTTCTTCACCAACTTCCTCATCCGCACGCTCGCCTGGAAGACGATCCTCGGCGACCAGGGCATCGTCGTGCGCGTGCTCCGCGACGTCGGGATCCTCGGGTCGACCGAAGCGCTGCTGCGGACCCCGATCGCCGTGATCGGCGGGCTGACGTACAACTTCCTCCCGTTCATGGTGCTGCCGATCTACGTCGCGCTGGAGAAGATCGACCCGCGCCTGATCGACGCCGCGCGCGACCTGTACTCCAACACGTGGCGCGCGTTCCGGAAGGTGGTGTTCCCGCTGTCGCTGCCCGGCGTGTTCGCGGGCAGCCTGCTCGTGTTCATCCCCGCCGCGGGCGACTTCGTCAACGCGTACTACCTCGGCAGCGCGAAGACCACGATGATCGGCAACGTGGTCCAGAACCAGTTCCTCGTGCAGGTCGACTACCCGGTTGCCGCGGCGCTCTCGTTCGTCTTCATGGCCATCGTGATGGTGCTCGTCGTGATCTACGCGCGGATCCTGGGCACCGAGGACCTCGCGTGATGGGCCGGTCGTGAGCGCACCGAGCGGCACGGTCACCTCGCCCGCAGGCCGGGTGGGTCGCGCGGTGGTCAACGTCGCCGCGGGTGCCGCCCTCCTCTATCTGTTCCTGCCGATCTTCGTGATCGTCGCGTTCAGCTTCAACCAGCCCAAGGGCCGCTTCAACGCGGTCTGGGAGCAGTTCACCCTGGACAACTGGCTGCACCCGTTCGCGGACAAGGCACTGGTCAACGCACTGGTGCTGAGCCTCGAGATCGCGCTCATCGCGGCGACGATCGCGACGATCCTCGGCACGTTCGTGGCGATCGCGCTGGTGCGCTACCGCTTCCGCGGTGGTAGCGGGGTCAATTTCGCGCTCGTGCTGCCACTCACCGCGCCGGAGATCGTGCTCGGCGCGTCGCTGCTGACGCTCTTCCTCGAACCCCACCTCGTGCTGTTCAACATCAACTTCAAGCTGGGCTTCACGACGATCCTCATCGCCCACATCATGTTCTGCGTGAGCTATGTCGCGCTCACGGTCAAGGCGCGGCTGCGCGGCTTCGACTGGACGCTCGAGGACGCCGCGATGGACCTGGGCGCGAACCCGACGCGGACCTTCATGCGCGTCACGTTGCCGCTGATCATCCCGGGGATCCTGGCCGCGTTCCTTCTCTCGTTCGCGCTTTCGATCGATGACTTCATCATCACGTACTTCGTCTCCGGCCCGAGCACGACGACGTTCCCGGTCCGGATCTTCGGGCAGTCCCGGACCGCGACACCGCCGCAGATCAACGTGCTGGCGTCGATGATCCTCTTCGGCAGCATCATCGTGCTGGCCGTGGGAACCTTGCTCGGTCAGCGGCGGGAGCGCCGGTTGAACAATGCGACCTGACCCGCCCGGTCGCGGTGAGGAGCGAGGACAGCGATGCGCACCGTGCAGCACTGGATCGACGGGAAGCCGTGGGACGGTGCTCCGGCCCGCACCGGCGACGTGTTCGACCCGTCGACCGGGTCGGTGCAGGCGCAGGTCGCGCTCGCGGGCCCAGCCGAGATCGAGGCTGCGGTGCACAGCGCGCGCCAGGCGTTCCTGGAGTGGCGTGAGGTCCCTCTCGCGCGCCGGGCCCGGATCCTCTTCGCCTTCCGCGAAGGTCTGGAGCGACGCAAGGACGAGGTCGCGGCCGCGATCAGCGCCGAGCACGGCAAGGTCGTCGCGGATGCACTGGGTGAGGTGGGTCGGGGCCAGGAGGTCGTCGAGTTCGCGTGCGGCATCCCCCACCTGCTGAAGGGTGGCTACTCCGAGTCCGTCTCGACCGGGACCGACGTCCACTCGATCCGCCAGCCCCTCGGCGTCGTCGCCGGCATCACCCCGTTCAACTTCCCGGCGATGGTCCCGATGTGGATGTTCCCGGTCGCGATCGCGTGCGGCAACGCGTTCGTGCTGAAGCCGAGCGACCGCGACCCGTCGGCCTCGCTCGTGCTGGCCGAGCTGTGGGCCGAGGCGGGTCTGCCGGCCGGCGTCTTCACGGTCCTGCAGGGCGACAAGGTGGCGGTCGACCGCCTGCTGGCCCACCCCGACGTGCGCGCGGTCAGCTTCGTCGGCTCGACTCCGGTCGCGCGCACGGTGTACGAGACCGCGGCGGCGAACGGCAAGCGGGTGCAGGCGCTCGGCGGCGCGAAGAACCACATGATCGTCCTCCCCGACGCGGACCTCGACCTCGCGGCCGACGCGGCCGTGAGTGCGGGCTACGGGTCCGCGGGCGAGCGCTGCATGGCGATCTCGGTGGTCGTCGCGGTCGGATCCGTCGCCGACCCGCTCGTCGAGGCGATCGCAGCTCGCACGCGCGACGTACGCGTCGGCCCGAGCGCGGACCCCGGTTCGGAGATGGGTCCGCTCGTGACCCAGGCGCACCGGGACCGCGTGCAGGGGTACGTCGAGGGCGGCGTGGCCGACGGCGGCGAGCTCGTCGTCGACGGCCGCGCGGCAACCCTGCCCGACGGTGGCTTCTTCCTCGGCCCATGTCTCTTCGACCGGGTCGTCCCCTCGATGGCGCTGTACCGCGACGAGATCTTCGGACCCGTCCTCTCGGTCGTACGGGTGGACACCTACGACGACGCGGTGCGTCTCGTGTCCGACAACCCGTACGGCAACGGCGTCGCGATCTTCACCCGCGACGGCGGAGCGGCCCGACGGTTCGAGCACGAGGTCGACGCCGGGATGGTCGGCGTCAACGTCCCGATCCCGGTGCCGATGGCGTACTACTCGTTCGGCGGCTGGAAGCAGAGCCTGTTCGGCGACACCCACGTCCACGGCCCCGAGGGCGTCCACTTCTACACGCGGGGCAAGGTCGTCACGAGCCGTTGGGCCGACCCCGTCGAGCGCGGCCCCGACCTCGGCTTCCCCGTCAATACCTGAGCGGCCTCCAAATTCTGAGCGGCCCTGGCCGGGACGGGGCTGCCGGCCGTGACATCGGCACGAACCTGGAGTGTCAGACCGCGACTGCCGCCGCTCGGCCAATTCCTGAGCGGCCCTGGCCGGGACGGGGCTGCCGGCCGTGACATCGGCACGAACCTGGAGTGTCAGACCGCGACTGCCGCCGCTCGGCCTCGATCGTTTTGGCGTCACTTACCGCCCTATTTGGTGGGTAACTGACGCCAAGGTCGGAAGGGTCAGGCGGTGCGGACCGTGGGGGCGACCTCGGCTATGAAGTGGGCGGCGGACTCGGGGGTCCCGAAGTCGGTCAGCTGGACCACGAAGCCCTCGACGCCGCCCGCCGCCTCCGCGCCCAGCGCGTCGGCCACCTCGGTCGCGGTCCCGGCGACGAGCCCGCCCCAGCTGCCGAACCGGCGCTGGGCCGTCGCCACCGTCTCGTCGCGCGTCGTGCCGTTGAGCGCGAGCCCGACCGGGTGCTGCACCGACACGCGCGCGTCGCCCGCGAGCGACCGCAGCTCGGCGAGCCGGTCGACCGCGTAGGTCGGGCAGTTCCACCAGTCCGCGTGGTCGCGTACCAAGGGCATGGTGAGCTGCGGACCGGCGCCGCCGATGTGGAGTGGCGGCCGGGGCAGCTGGTGGGGGCGGGGCCGACCGATCGCGCCGCGGAGCTGGTGCGTGCCGTCGTGGTCGAACGGCTCGCCCGCGAACATCAGGTCGAGGATCTCGACCGTCTCGCGCATGCGCGCCGCGCGCGCCTTCGGCGGTCCCGCGCCGATCCCGTAGGTCTCGAGCTCGCGCTCGACCGAGCCCCACCCGAGGCCGAGCTCGAGCCGGCCCCCGGAGAGCACGTCGACGGTGGCCGCCATCTTGGCCAGGACCGCGGGGTGCCGGAACGGGTCGCAGGTCACCAGGTGGCCGATGCGGATCGTCGTCGTGCGCACCGCGAGCGCAGCCGCAAGCGTCCAACCCTCGAAGGTGTCCTGGTCCGCCGCCGCGGGCGCTGCGAGGTGGTCCATCAGCCAGACCGAGTCGAAGCCCGCGGCTTCGGCCGCCAGGGTGCGCTCGAGGATCGTCGGGAACGACATCCGGAGCTGAGGGAGGAAGAGGCCGAACCACGGGGTCACGTCAGCGGTCCCCCGGCCGCGAGGAGCTGGTCGAGCTTCGCCTCGAGCCGGGCGAGGTCGCCGCGCGTCGCGTTCTCGTCCTTCTCGTTGAGCTGCACGACGACCGCGCCGCCGGGGTAGATCTGCGCGCGCTTCACCTCCGAGATCGAGCTCGCGCCCTGGCGCCGCACCGCGGTCTCGACGTCGCCGCGGCGTAGCCCGAGGCGCGCGAGCTCGCTCTCGTCGTAGTGGCCGTTGCTGACGATCGTGTTCTTCTTGCCCTCGAAGAGCGCGTCCAGGCGCGGCCAGCGCCGCACGACCCGGACGACGACCATGTTCAGGAACAGCAGCGTCGCGGCCCCGAGCAGACCGCCCCACAGGGAGTTGTCCGGCCCGATGATCGCGTTCTGGACGACGTTGCTCAGCAGGAGGAGCACCACGAGGTCGAACGAGTTCAGCTGCGCGAGCTCCCGTTTGCCGAAGATACGGAGCAGTACCACGATCGCGAAGTACACGACCGCGGTACGCAGGATCTTCTCCGGGACCGACCAGCTCCCGAACTGCCCGAGCCGATTCCACAACGTCGACGCGATCACGACCACGACACCCTCCTCGTCGAGCGGTGGCGTCAGCCTGTCACGTGACCGTCGCGCCCCCGTCGACCGCGAAGACCTGTCCGGTGACGTGGCAAGCCGCGTCCGAGAGCAGGAAGCCCGCCACCGTCGCGATGTCCTCGGCCTGCGCGACGCGGCCGAGGGGTACGGTGCGCTTCAGCCGGGCCCGGGCCTCGTCCGAGCTCCAGGTGCCGGCGGACATCGGGGTGTCCACGCCGCCGGGGCAGATGCAGTTCGCGCGCACGCCCTGAGGACCGCCCTGCACGGCGACGAGCCGGGTGAAGGCGGCTACCCCACCCTTGCTCGCCGTGTAGCCCGATCCGAAGCCGTGGCCCCGGATCGCGGCGGTCGACGCGACCGTCACGACGCTGCCGCTCGGCCCCTCTTCGTCGCGTTGCAGGTGAGGCAACGCATGCTTGACCGCGAGGAAGGTGCCCGCGAGGTTCACGCGGAGCACCTGCAGGAAGGTGTCGAGCTCGACGGCCTGGATCGGCTGGAGGTCGTCTCCGATGAAGATGCCGGCACAGGTCACGACGCCGTCGAGCCGGCCGAACGCACCGATGGCGCGGGCGACGGCTTCCGCGACCGCGTCCTCGTCGCCCACGTCGCCGGCCGCGGTCTCGACCGCACCGCCGGTCGGCGCGACGAGCGCGGCCGTCTCCGCGAGACCGGCGGCCGACCGGTCGAGCCCGAGAACCGAGCCTCCGCGTCGCGCCACCTCGACCGTCGTCGCCTGCCCGATCCCGCTGCCGGCGCCGGTGACCAGCACCACCCGTCCGTCCAGGTCGTCGCTCATGGCCGGACGGTAGCGTGACCGGAGGGCACTGACGAACGAGGAGCGTGCGTGAAGGACTCGGCGAACGCGATGCACACCGTCGCGGAGAAGGTCATCATCGTCACCGGCGCGGGGCGCGGCGTCGGCAAGGGCATGGCGGTGCACCTCGGGCGCGGTGGCGCGAAGGTCGTCGTCGCAGAGTGGAAGCAGGATCTGCTCGAGTCCGCGGTCGCCGAGCTCGAGGGGCTCGGCGTCGAGGCGCTCGGCGTGCAGTGCAACATCATGGAGCGGTCCGAGATCGAGTCCATGGTCGCGAGCACCGTCGAGCGGTTCGGGCGGGTCGACGGTCTCATCAACAACGCGCAGACGTTCCGCGCGCTCGCACCGATGGCGAGCGTCAGCGGCGACGACCTCGACGTCTTCTACGACTCGGGGGTGAAGGGCACGCTGTGGGCGATGCAGGCGGTGTACCCCCACATGCGGGAGCAGGGTTGGGGCCGCATGGTGAACTTCGCGTCCTCGATGGGGATCACCGGTGGCAAGGGCTTCGGCGCGTACAACGCCTCGAAGGAGGCGGTGCGGGCATTGACCCGCACCGCGGCGCGCGAGTGGGCGCCCGACGGGATCGTCGTGAACTGCATCGCACCGGCGGCCGCCGACCACCACGGCGAGGCGGGCAAGAAGAGCGAGGGATACCGGATCTTCGTCGAGAGCTGCCCGATGGGGCGCCAGGGCGATCCCGAGCTCGACATCGGGCCGCTCGCGTGGTTCCTCTGCTCGGACGCGTGCCGCTACCTCACCGGCCACACGTTCATGGCCGACGGCGGCGCGTTCATGTGGGCATGACCCAAGCCGACCGGACCGCGCTCGCGGAGTACTTCCGGCTCGAAGCGGTCGGGCTCGGCGAGATCGGGTCCGCCTTCTACGCCGAGCTCGAGCGCGCGATGGCCGACGACGTCGAGGCCGGCGGACCCAGCTGGACCGTCCTCGAGTCCCGTGCGGGCGCGCCGTTCGACGATGCGCTCGCGCTCCGCCTGCTCGGTGGCGTGCATCGCATGGTGCTGGCCGGCGATGCACCGCAACTCGCCCGGCACTACCCGTCGACCGGTGGTGACGGCGACGCGGCCGCGGCGTGGTGGCATGTCCGTGATCTCGTGGCCACGCAACCGGCTGAGGTGCTCGACGCGCTGGCGCGGCCACCGCAGACGAACGAGGTCGGGCGGTCCGCGTCACTCGTGCCGGGGTTCCTGACGATCGCCGCCGAGACCGGGTTCCCGTTGCGGCTACTGGAGCTCGGCGCGAGCGCAGGGCTCAACCTGCGGGTGGACCGGTACTGGTACGAGCAGGACGGAGTCGGCTGGGGCGATCCCGAGTCGCCGGTGCGGTTCGTGGATCTCTGGCCGCACGGAGCGCCCCGCTTCGAAACCCCTGCGACGATCGCGTCCCGCGCCGGCTGCGACAAGGACCCGATCGACACCAGCCGGCCGGAGTCGGCGCTCACGCTGTTGTCCTACGTCTGGCCCGACCAGGCGGAGCGCATCCAACGGCTTCGCGACGCGCTCGACATCGCGACCGGGTGCTCCGTCGACATCGCCCGAGCAGCTGCCGAGGATTGGCTGCCCGAACAGCTCGCTCAGCCGACCCCGGGCGTGGCGACCGTCGTCTTCCACTCGATCGTGTGGCAGTACCTTCCGGAGGCGACCCGCGCGCGGCTGCTGGCAACGCTGGAAGCCGCGGGAACGGCCGCGACCGAGGAGGCGCCGCTCGCGTACCTGCGGCTGGAGCCGTCGCCCGAGACGTACTTCCCGGCGGAGCTCCGGCTGACCCTCTGGCCGGGTGCCACCTCCGCGAGTGCGAGCCGGTTGCTCTCGACGAGCGGCTTCCACTTCGGTCAGGTCACCTGGATCGGCTGACCCAATCAGGAAAGGGACGCGAGGAGCTCGGCGAGGCGGTCCACCGCGCGCGGCACCGCTGCCGCGTAGCCCTCGGCCTCGATCGCGGGCCCGATCAGCTCGAGGTCGAAGCACCCCGTGTAGCCCGCGTCCAGCACCTGGCCGAGGATCCGGTCGAGCGGGACGTCCCCGTCGCCGGGCACCAGCCGGTTGGGGGTCGACAGGGTGCCGGCCGCGAAGTCGCTGACCTGCACCAGCCGGATCCGGTCCATCGAGCTCGCGATCGTCGCGCCGAGTCCGCGCTCGGCCCAGCACGCGTTCACTTCCATGCACACGCCGATGTCGAGCCGGCGCGCGAGGTCGACGACGTCGGTGAGGGTGTGGACGAAGCCGACGTCGACGCGCAGCGAGTTGGTGTGCTCGAGCGCGAAGGGGATCGCGCGCTCGCGCGCGATCGCGAGCACCGGTGTGAGCGCGGCTTCGAGCGCGTCGGCGGCCTCCTCCCAGGTCATCGACCCCGCGGGGCCGGTCGTCACGACGAGGCACTCGGCGCTGACGGTCACCCCGGCGTCGAGCGCGTGGAGGAGGCGCTCGCGTTGCTGGTCCCACTGGTCCGGCCGCGACAGGTGGAACGGACCGAGCCCGATGAGGTTCGTGACCCGCAATCCCGCGTCGCGGACGCGGGCCGCCCCGTCGATCCATCCGTGCCGCTCCAGCTTGACCAGCGAGATCCCGACGTTGGTGATCCCGTGCTCGGCGTAGAACGCGAGGTCCTGCTCCAACGACCAGTCGAACGTGCAGATCGCGCTGACCGAGACCCGTGCGGTCGCCTGGTCGGTCACCCGAGCACCAGGCCCCGTGCCGCGCTGCTGCCCCCGTCGAGGGCCAGGTTGATGCCGGTGACGAAGTCGCTCTCGTGGCTGGCGAGGTACACCGCCGCGTGCGCGACGTCGTCGGCGACGCCGAGCCGGGTCAGATGCTGCGCCTCGCGTCGACGCCTCGTGTCCGGGTCGATCGACGCGTCCCGGCGCTCGTTCACGACGTAGCCGGGGCTGATCGTGTTGCAGCGGATGCCCGCCTTCGCGTAGTCGACCGCGATGGCTCGGGTGAGCCCGTTGAGTCCGGACTTCGATGCGGCGTACGCACTGAGGCGCGGTGAGGAGCGCTCGGCCTGCCGGCTCGAGATGTTGACGATCGCGCCGTGACCGGCGTGGACCATCAGCGGGATCGCCCGGCGGCAGAGCCACATCGGCGCGGTGAGGTTCACCCGCAGGCTCGCCTCCCACGCGCCGGTCGTCAGCTCGGCCACCGGGCCGTCGGTCTCGTCGACGATCGTCGCGACCGCGTTGTTCACGAGGACCGTCAACCCGCCGAGCGCGGCGGCCGCGGCGTCGACCAGGCCCTCGCACGCGTCCTCGCCGGCGAGGTCGGCCGCGAGAAACGTCGCATCGCCGCCGTGTTCGAGGATCTCGGAGACGACGGCCTCGCCCCGCGCCCGGTTGCGGCCGTGGACGGCCACCCGCGCGACCTTCCGCGGCGAACCGTGTCGCGATCGCTCGACCGATGCCCGAGGTGGACCCGGTGACGAGCGCGAGCTCGCCGGGCAGCCGCATCTACTCCGCCACCCCGTTCGCACCCGCGTCGCGCAATGCGTCGCGGATGCGGGTCGCGGCACCCGCCAGGTCCTCGGGGGTCGTCTGGTGCGCGTTGGCGAAGTCGAGATCCTGCATGCCGTTGATCGGGATCACGTGGATGTGGGTGTGCGGAACCTCGAGGCCCGCGATGATCAGCCCGATCCGGACCGGATCGAACGCGCGCTGCTGCGCGGTCGCGATCTGCTGGGCCACGCGCAGGAGGTGGGCGTTGACGTTCGGGTCCAGGTCGATCCAGTGGTCGACCTCGGCGCGGGGCACGACGAGGGTGTGACCGGGCCGGAGCGGGGCGATCGACAGGAACGCGACGCAGACGTCGTCGCGCCACACGAACGTTCCCGGGAGCTCGCCGTCGATGATGCGCGTGAAGAGGGTCGGCATCCCCCCAGCCTGGCCCATGTCCTGACGGTCGCGCAGGTCCGAGGGGTGCACTCAGCTGACGGGCGTGGCGACGGCGTCGCGTGGCGGGGACCGCCGGGGCGCGGGCGGGGCGCGCAGCCGCATCCCCGCGGCGATGACGAGCCCGGAGCCGACACCCAGTGCGATCGTCACCGTGAGGCGCGCCAGCGCGTCCGGCAGCGTGGTGGGGATCTGGGAGCGGGTCAGCGTGGTGACGTCGGCGAGCCCACCGGCGACGAGGACGAACAGGCCCGCGATGAGCACCGCAGGCGTCGCGGCCCAGGGGTCCCGCCGCCGCAGCCACGCGAGCGCGAGCACGCACACGATCACCCCACCGATCGAGTAGATGCTCGCCACGGTCCGGCTGGCGATGGAGGCCGTGGTGGCCTGCCAGGCGCCGATCACGTGCATCGTCTCGCTGACGAGCAGCACCGCGAGCGCGGCCTGCATGACCGCGACCCATCGACGCGTCCGCGAGAGCACGACGACCGCGGCCGCGAGCACGATCGCGCCGGCGACCCAGGGCCAGGGCGACGGTCCCGGGATCCACACTGCGTCCCCGGTCACCGCCAGCTTCTGCGCGCCCGCTCGCAAGGGCACGCGCCAGCCCCGGATGACCACGTGCCTCGCACCCGGGTCGTGCCGCACCGCCGGTGGGTTGACCGCGCCCATCCAGTGGGTGCGGTGGTCGTGCCAGATAGCGACCGGCGCGTCCGAGATCTTCTGCCAGCGCGGCGGGGCCTTGGCGTCGTACCGGTGCGACGGCGCCGACGTGCTCGGCACCGCGGTCCGGTTGAGGAACACCGCGGGGGACCGGGCGTTGCGCCACACGCCGTGCGGGCCGATACGCAGATAGGGCTCACGCTGGTACCCGAGCACGACGACGTCGTGGTTGCTGTCGTTGCGCAGCTCGATGCTGGTGTCGAGGTCGACCGCCCGGGCGTGCAACCCCGGCACCGGGGGGACGATGCCGTGGACGATCGTCACGTAGTTCGTCGGCTGCAGTCCGCCGACGCCGTGGGCTGACGCGGGCGCCGCGGTCACCATCACGAAGCCGAGCACCACGGCTGCGGCCGCCGCCGCGCGCGCGAGCGCGCGGCGGGTCATGCGCGGTCGGCCGTGCGCAGTTGCACCAGCGGGTCCGCCGCGAGCCGACGTGTGAGCTCGTCCACGTCGTCCGACGTTACTGGCCGGTCCCGCCCCGCCGAAGGTCGGGCCGGCACGGCAATCCCCCGGGAACTCGACCGGCTCGCCGGACGACCACCCCTTCGTGGACTGCGGAGCACATCGGCGCGGTGGCAGTCTGGTGTGCGGTAGACAGCCGGCCGAGCACGCGCGACGTCGGACCCGTCCGGTGCTCGGATGAAGGTCGCGATGGCGGTCGACCGGCTCGAGGGGAGCTGATGCGCACGGTGCGGCGAGTCCTGACGGTGACGGTTCTCGCGTTCGTCATCGTCGGCGCGTGGGCCGTCCCCGCATTCGCGCACGCGGTCCTCGAGGGAACCAGCCCGGGCGCGGGCACCACGTTGAAGCACACACCGAGCCACATCACGCTGACCTTCGACGAACACGTCGAGGCGTCGCTCGGCGCCATCCGCGTCTTCGACTCGCGTGCGAGCCGCGTCGACGTCGGCGAGCCGACGCACCCCAACGGCACGGGGAGCAAGGTCACCGTCTCGACTCCCAAGCTCGACGACGGCACGTACGTCGTCACCTGGCGGGTCATCTCCGCGGACTCGCACCCGGTCCGCGGCGCGTTCACGTTCACCGTCGGGTCGTCGGCGACCACGACGAAGGAGGCGAACGGGCTCGCGGCCCGGCTCCTCACCGACGAGGGCGGAAGCACCGCGGTCGGGGTCCTGTTCGCCATCGCACGGTTCGGTGCCTTCGCCGGCCTCGCGGTGCTGATCGGCGCGGCGGCGTTCCTCGTCTACGTCTGGCGTCGCGGCCGCCAGGATCGGCAGGCTCGGCGCATCCTCTGGATCGCGTGGTCCGCCGCTGCCGGGTTCACGCTCGCCGGAGTCGCGCTCCAGGGCCCGTACGCGGCCGCGCTCGGCCCGGCGAAGGCGCTGGACCCGAACCTGTGGTCCGACGTCGCCGACACCCGCTTCGGCCACATCTACCTGCTGCGCGTCGTCCTGCTCCTGCTCGCGCTGCCGCTGATCGGTCTGCTCCTCCCCAAGCGGGGTCCGGAGATCGAGCACCCGCTCCCTTCCTGGTGGCCCTACGCCGCCGGGGTGCTGGGCCTCGCGCTCGCGGCGACCCCCGGTCTCGCGGGCCATGCCTCGACGGGTCCGCTGGTCCCGGTCGCCATGCCCGCGGACACCTTCCACGTCGCGGGCGTCGGAGTCTGGCTCGGTGGACTCGTCGTCCTCTTTGCTGCGCTCATGCCGCACGCCGACGAGGCGACACTGCGCGACGTGTCGCCGCGCTACTCCCGCTACGCGCTCGTCGCGATGGGCGTCATCGTCGTGACCGGCGTGTTCCAGGCGTTCCGTCAAGTGGACCGGCTCGGAGCGCTGCTCGACACCGACTACGGCCGGTTGCTGCTGATCAAGATCGTCGTGTTCCTGGCGCTCATGGTGGTCGCCGCGGTCAGCCGCGACATCGTCAACCGGCGCTGGCGGATCCCCGAGGACCTCCTCGTCAGCCCGGTCCCGGTCGGCGCGATGCGGCTGCCGGACGGGGGTGGCCCCGCGGAGCCATCGGGCTCGGTGCGCACGCTCGAGCCGCCGGGCGCGCGCCCGCCCGACGACGAGGAGGAAGAGGACGAGGGCTACCCGGAGGGCTACGTGCTCGAGGAGCCGACGGCAGAGCGGCGGCTCCGTCGCTCGCTGCTGCTCGAGGTCCTCATCAGCATCGTCATCCTCGGGGTGACGGCGCTGCTCGTGAACGCGGCACCGGCGCGCGAGCTCGACACCGGGCCCTACGCGGGAACGCTCAACGCGAAGCCGGTCTCCTTCGACGTGACCATCAGCCCAGCCAGCCGCGGCCCCAACGAGATGCACCTCTTCGCACTGACCCGGAGCGGCGGCACCGCGGATCCAACGGACGTCTCGGCCGAGCTGAGCCAGTCGTCGAACGACATCGCGCCCATCAAGGTCACGCTCATCCGCCTCGGCCCTGGGCACTACACGTCGACGGGACTGACGGTGCCGTTCTCCGGGAGCTGGCAGCTGACGGTCAAGGCGGTCGTGAACAGTGTCGACGAGGTGAGCGCCACCGCGACAGTCCCGATCCACTCGTAGGCAGACGTCGAGAGAGACAGGAGCATCATGATCCGCAAGCTGGTGGTCGTCAGCACCATCATCACCGGGGTCGTCGTGTTGGTGGCGGGCCCGGCCTTCGCGCACGTCGAGATCGAGCGTGACGGTCAGGTCGGAGCGGACGGCGTCGTGAACACGACGCTGCACGTCCCGAACGAGGAGACGAACGCGGGCACCGTGAAGGTCCAGCTGGTCTTCCCGGCGAACCCGGTCCTCAAGACCGCGACGGCCGGAGCGGTGAATGGCTGGACCGCGACGGTGCAGAAGAACCCGGCCGGCGCGGTGACCGCCGTGACCTGGACCGGCGGGCCTCTGACCGGGAGCCAGAAGGTCGAGTTCCCGTTGAGCCTCGGCACGATCCCGGCGGACACGAAGACGGTCCAGCTCAAGGCGCTGCAGACCTACGACAACAACACCATCGTGCGATGGATCGAGGTCACGCCGGCCGGCGGCGCGGAGCCGGAGCATCCTGCACCGGTGCTCACGGTGCGCGGCAAGCAGCCGGTCGACGATGATGCTGCGTCGACGACCGACACCCGGGCGACGTCGCATTCCGATGACGGCATGTCCACCGGCGTGATCGTCGCGATCGTCATCGGCGTCGTGATCGTCCTCGCGCTCCTCGGCTTCATCCTGAGCCGGACCCGTCGGAACATGGGGAGCCGTACCGATTGACGGGCGCGTCCAGGGTCGGTCGGTGACCGAAACGCGGCTCGACCCTTGGGCGTGGGTCGCGCTCGGCGCGCGGCTCGTCCTGGCCGGGGTCTGGGCGTGGGCCGGTTGGGCGAAGGTCGCGGACGCTGACGCAGCCGTGCGCGCCGTGCGCGCGTACGACCTGTTCCCGGAGGCGGTGGTGAAGCCGATCGCCTGGGGCTTGCCCTTCGTAGAGCTCGCGCTCGCGGTCCTCCTGCTCGTCGGGTTGGCCTGCCGGCCGGCCGCGTGGGTCTCGGCGGTACTGTTCGTCGCGTTCATCGCGATGATCGGCTCGGCCTGGGTGCGTGGCCTCTCGATCGACTGCGGCTGCTTCGGTGGCGGCGGCGCATCGAGCGGCGCGGACGCCGCCCGGTACGCCCAGGAGATCTTCCGCGACCTGGTGCTCCTGGCGCTCGCCGTCTTCGTGGCCCGCGGTCCGGGGTCGCCGCTCTCGCTCGACAGGAGGATGTCCACCTGATGGCTTCGAGGAAGCGACATCGCGGTCCCAAGCCGACCCTCGGCGCGTCGAAGCGCCCGGCTCCGAGTGCGACCCCGCGCCCGCCACGCGGTGCACCGGCCAAGCGCGGGGTCGCGTGGCAGTGGTGGGTCGTCACCGGCGTGGTCGTCGTTGCCATCGTCATCGGAGTTGTCGTGCAGTCGAGCCGGTCGAAGCGCGAGAACGCGAAGGTGGTCGCGCCCGAGCACGCCCTCGGCCCCAACGACTCGGAGACCGAGGGCGCGAGCTCCGCGCCGGTGCTGGTCCAGGAGTACGCCGACTTCCAGTGCCCGTCGTGCCGGGCGTTCCACGACGTCATGGCGCCGACGGTCGACGCGCTGGTCAAGACCGGGAAGATCCGTTTCGCCTACACCTATTTCCCGTTCATCGGCGACGAGTCGGTGCGGGCCGCGGCGGCCGGGGTGTGCGCGGGCGATCAGGGCAAGTTCTTCCCGTTCGCCGACCTGCTCTACGACGAGCAGCGGCCGGAGAACTCGGGCTTCCTCACGACCGACCGGCTGCTGGCGTTCGGCCGGCGGGCCGGCATCACCGGTCCGGCGTACGCCACGTTCGCGAAGTGCGTGAAGGCGAAGACCTACGAAGGTTTCGTGCGGCGCTCGGCCGACCAGGCGTCGCAACGAGGTGTCAACCAGACGCCGACCCTGTTCATCTCCGGGCGCGACGGCAAGGCGGGGCCGATGAGCGACGCACAGATCGGCAGCCCGGCAGCCTTCAAGCAGGCCGTCGCCGACGTGGCCGCCGGGAAGACCTGACGCGGCGCGATGCCGTCCCCGTCCGACGCCGCCTGGAACGAGTCCACCGAGCGGTTCACCGCGCTCGTCGCGCTCCCCGACGCCGACCTCCCGCTCGACGAGGGCGCGTTCCTCGTGGCTGCCCACGCCCATCCCGGCCTGAACCTCGACGAGTGGCTCGTCCGCCTCGACGAGATCGCCGGTCGGTGCGTCGCGCGCCGAACCCCGGCCGCGCTGGCCGAGGCGCTGTTCGTTGACGAGGGGTTCACCGGCAACGTCGAGGACTACGGCGACCCGCGCAACTCGCTCCTCGACGACGTCATCGACCGCCGGCTCGGGATCCCGATCACGCTCAGCATCGTGATGATCGAGGTCGCCAAGCGGGTCGGGCTGGGGTTGCACGGGGTCGGGATGCCCGGCCACTTCCTCGTCGGCGTGGACGACGATCCGGACAGCTTCGTCGACCCGTTCTCCGGCGGCCGGGTGCTCGACCTCGACGGCTGCCGGGCGGTGTTCGCGTCGCTGCAGGGAGCCGACGCCCCGTTCGCGGCCAGCTACCTCGCTCCGACCGGACCGCGAGCGATCCTGCTGCGGGTCCTGAACAACTTGCAGCGTGCGTACCTGTCGCGCCAGGCACCCGACGCGGTGTGGGTGGCCCGGCTGCGGCTCCGCTTCGCGGACCTCCCCCTCGCCGAGCGGCACCAGACCGCGGCGCTGCTCGGATCGCTCGGCCGGTTCGCGGAGGCCGCCGCGGTGCTCGACGAGGTTGCCGCGGCGCTCGAGGGCAGGGAGGCGGCGACGGTCGCAGCCGAGGCGCGCGCACTCCGAGCCCGGGAGAACTGAGCCGCGTGGTGGCCCGACCGCTGCCGATGTTCCCGCTCGGATCCGTGCTGTTCCCGCACGGAGTCCTGCCGCTCCACGTGTTCGAGCCGCGGTACCGCGCGCTGGTCGAGCACTGCCTCGCAGGCGCGCCGGAGTTCGGCGTCGTGCTGATCGAGCGCGGTTCGGAGGTGGGCGGTGGCGACACGCGCTTCGACGTCGGCTCCGTGGCGCGCATCGTGGAGGTGCGCCGACTTTCCGACGGGCGGTACGCACTCGTCGCCGTCGGAACCGCTCGGCTGCGGGTGCACACCTGGCTGCCTGACGACCCGTACCCACAGGCCGCGGTCGAGGTCGTCGACGAAGTTGCCGCGACGCCCCCGTGCCCGGACGTGCGAGCGGTCGTCGAGGAGCGGCTCCGTCGGGTGCTCGCGCTCGCGTCGGAGCTCGGCGCGCCGGCCCCTCCGGGGGAGCTCCACCTCGACGACGACCCGGTGCGCGCCGCCTTCGAGGCCGCGTCGCTCGCACCCATCGGACCGTTCGACGCCCAACGGCTCCTCGAGATCGACGACCCCGAGGACCGCCTCGCGCGTCTCGCGGGCCTGCTCACGGAGGCCGCGGAGCTGCTCGAGCTGCGGCTCGGCGGCCGGTGACCAGGGGGCGGGCGGCGGGCCGCGCCCTCGATCGGGCGGGAGCGGAGTCGGTACTGTGCGGCCATGGATCCTGACGAGGCACGCCGACGGCTGGAAGCGGAGCGGACCCGGGTGCAGGGGCTCATCTCCGAGCAGCGCACCGAGATCGACGGCGAGGTCACGAGCGACGACGCCGAGCTGAGCGACTACGACCAGCACCCCGCGGACTCGGCCTCCGACACCTTCGAGCGTGAGAAGGACCTCGGCCTCCTCGACGACCTCGAGGCCGAGCTGGCCGAGGTCGAGGCTGCGATCGAACGCATCGACGCCGGCACCTACGGGGTCGACGAGGTGACGGGGGCGCCGATCGATCCCGCCCGGCTCGACGCGGTCCCGACTGCCCGCACGAACGTCGACACCGACCAAGGGGCCTCATAGCGCGGCGCCCGCTACGATCCGGCCGCTCCCGGCCACCGGTCGACACCGCGTGTGGCGATCGGCCGGGAGAGGATCTTCATTGGAGCCGCTCCCGGCCACCGGTAGGCGCCGGGTCTGGCGATCGGCCGGGAGAGAACTTCAACGAGAAGGAGCACGCCATGGGGTTCGCGATCGACAAGCTGGGGCAGTGGACGGAGGGGCCCGAGTTCAAGGTCGAGGCGGAGCGCACCAAGGCGTACGCCGCGGCGACGAACGATCCCACCCCGGCGCACGTCGGCGGCGAGGTCGCGCCCCCCGTGTTCGCGGTCGTGCCGATCTGGGACACGATCGCCGGGGCGATGGCCGCGGTCACACCGCCGGAGGTCCTCCTGCTCGTGGTGCACGGCGAGCAGGACATGCGGCTCTTCAAGCAGGTGACCCCGGGCATGGTGCTGAGCTCGCGCGCCGCGTCGGTGGGCGTCCACGTGAAGCCGAACGGCACGACGGTGGTCGCCAAGGTCGAGACCCGGGACCAGACCGGCGAGCTCGTCGCCGAGCAGTACATGACGTCGTTCTTCCGCGGCGTGAGCGAGGGCGAGAGCGCCGGCGAGGAAGCCCCGAAGCACAAGCTCGAGGGCGCGACCAAGGCGACCGAGCCGGTCGGGTCGGTCACCCAGCAGCTCGACGAGGACCAGACCTACCGGTACGCGGAGGCGTCGGGCGACAACATGCCGATCCACCTCGACGCCGAGGTCGCCAAGTCCGTCGGGCTCCCCGGGATCATCATCCACGGCCTCTGCACGATGGCCTTCACCTCCTGGGCGGCGATCCAGGAGGTCTGCGCGGGCGACCCGTCGCGGCTCAAGCGGCTCGCGGTGCGGTTCTCGCGTCCGGTGCTCCCCGGCCAGGCGATCACGACGACCTTCTGGCGTGCCGGCGACGCGAACGGCAATGCGGTGTTCGGATTCGAGACCCGCAACGGCGACGGCGAGGTGGTCATCAAGGACGGCCTCGCGGAGGTGGCTCCGTAATCGTTCGGCTGCGCCTGTTCGCCCGGGCTCGTGAGGCCGCGGGCGTTGGCATGGTCGAGGTGGAGGCCGGCACGCTCGGTGAGCTGCTGGAGCGGGCGCGTGCGTGGTACGGCGGAGAGTTCGCCGCGGTGCTCGACGGGTCGCGCGTGTGGGTGAACGGCGAAGAGCCGGAGGGCGGCGATGCGACCGTGCTGGAGGACGGTGACGAGGTCGCGGTCCTCCCGCCGGTCAGTGGCGGCGCCGGTGCGTGCCCCGACTAGAGCAGCTTGAGCTTGCGGGCGCGCTCGAAGCGGGACGCCACGTCGGGCCAGTTCACGATCTCCCAGAACGCCTTGACCCAGTCGGCCTTCACGTTCCTGTACTGCAGGTAGTACGCGTGCTCCCACATGTCGAGGACGAGCAGCGGTGGCGCGCCCTGGCCGACGTTGCTCTGGTGGTCGTAGACCTGCTCGACGATCAGGCGCTGGCCCAGCGGCTCCCAGGTGAGCGCGCCCCAACCCGAGCCCTGCACGTTGAGCGCGGACTCGGTCAGCTGGCTCCTCAACCCCTCGAAGGTCCCGAAGCCCTCGTCGATCGCCGACGCCAGCTCGCCCTCGGGCTTGCCGCCTCCGTCCGGCGAGAGGTTCTCCCAGAACATCGAGTGCAGCACGTGGCCGGAGAGGTGGAACGCGAGGTTCTTCTGCAGCTGGTTGATCGAGCCGAAGTCGTCCGAGCTGCGCGCCTGGTCGAGCTTCTCGAGCGTCGTGTTCGCACCGGCCACGTAGGCCGCGTGATGCTTGTCGTGGTGCAGCTCGAGCACCTCGGCGGAGTAGTGCGGCTCGAGGGCGGCGTAGTCGTAGGGCAGGTCGGGAAGGGAGTAGACGGGCATTGCGGATCTCCTTCACGCGGGGAACTCGACCGTACCCGTCCCGCCACCCCTTACTCGCAGCGACTCCACGATCTCCGGAGGGCGATCACGACGAGCGGGTGCGCGCCGGTGCCCTCCGGCGGCTCCCACTCCACGGTCTCCGGAGGGCGATCACGACGAGCGGGTGCGCGCCGGTGCCCTCCGGCGGCTCCCACTCCACGGTCTCCGGAGGGCGATCACGACGAGCGGGTGCGCGCCGGTGCCCTCCGGCGGCGCTCGGGCCCCGAGAGCAGCGCGGTAGCCTGATCCCACCATGGCTCAGCACCAGCGCCGCATCGACCGGGTCCTCGGCCCGGACTACCTCCTCGGGCTCGAGGGCACGTCGCTCGAGGACGTGCGTGCGATGGAGCACGAGTGCGCCGAGATCGAGACCGAGCTCTCCTACGTCCGGCGCCTCGCCCAGGGTCGCATCGACATCATCGAGGCGGAGAGGGACCGCCGTGCCGCGGGAGGATCCCTCGGGGACCTCATCGCGGCGCTCCCGAAGATCTTGGCCGATGACGCGCCGCGGCCGGACCCCGCCTCCACCCGCTTCGCGGAGCCGGACACCCCGGCGGCCGAGATCGACTTCAAGCGCGGTCTCGAGCGGCTCGTCTCCGACGGAACCCTCGCGAACCTGCCCACCCTCTCCGATGCCGAGCTCGCGACCGCGCTCGAGCAGCTGCGAGCGCTCGAGCTGGAGGTGTCGGCGAACCGCACCGCGCTGCACTCGGTGATGGATCGTCTGACCCGCACGCTGGCCGAACGGCTCGCGGTCGAGAAGTCCTGACGTGCCCCCGACTCCAGCCGAGGCGGCGGACGCGGTCGAGTCCCGGCTTCGGGACCTCGGCGAGTTCATCCGCGAGCAGCGCCGCCGGGACCGGCTGTCACTGCGCAAGCTGAGCGAGCTCGCGGGCATCTCGAACCCGTACCTCAGCCAGATCGAGCGCGGCCTCCGGAAGCCGAGCGCCGAGATCCTCCAGGCGATCGCCAAGGGCCTGCGCATCTCGGCCGAGACGCTCTACGTGCGGGCCGGGATCCTCGACGAGCGCGAGGACGACGCCGACCTCGTCGCCCGGATCCTGGCCGACCCGAGCATCACCGAGCGCCAGAAGCAGGCACTGATCGACGTCTACCGGTCGTTCCAGCGCGAGCGGGAGCAGCCCGAGACCGTCGACGTCGGCGCCTGAGCGTCCGGCTCGCCCCGGGCTGCGGCTCCGCACCCCAGGATTAGGATCCTGCCGGTATGCCCCTGCGCCGACTCGCCGTCCTCAGCGTGCACACGTCGCCGCTCGCACAGCCGGGAGCGGGAGACGGAGGTGGGATGAACGTGTACGTGCGCGCGCTCGCCTCGGCGCTGGCGCGCGCCGGCGTCGAGTGCGACGTGCTGACGCGCCGTGACCACCCGGGGCAGGCCGACGTCGTCGAGATCGAGCCCGGGTTCCGGGTCGTGCACCTCGACGCGGGCCCCGCGGCCGCGGTGCCGAAGCACGATCTCATCGACCTCATCGAGCCCCTCGCCGGCGCGACCCTGGAGCACCTGGCGTCCGAGGACCTCGAGTACGACGCCCTCCACGCGAACTACTGGGTCTCGGGCGCGTTGGGCCACCGCTTGAAGCACGTGCTCGACGTGCCCCTCGTCGCCACCTTCCACACACTCGCTCGGGTGAAGGCCGACGCCGGGGTGGACGACGACCCCGAGCAGCGGGCCCGCGTGGAGCAGGAGACCATCAGCTGCACCGACCTCATGCTCGCCTCGACCGAGGACGAGCGGGAGCAGCTCGTCGGCCTCTACAACGCCGACCGGGACCGGATCGAGATCGTCCCACCGGGTGTGGACCACGAGATCTTCTCCGCCGGGAGCCCTGCGGAACGGGCCGCGGCCCGCCGCGCGCTGGATCTCGGCGACCGGCCCGCCCTCCTGTTCGTCGGCCGGATCCAGCCGCTCAAGGGGGCCCGGCTCGCGGTCCGGACGCTCGCCGCGCTCGCCGATCCAGCCGCGGTGCTGCTGGTCGTCGGCGGCCCGAGCGGTCCGAGCGGTCCGAGCGAGCTGGAGGAGCTGCACCGCCTGGCCCGCTCACTCGGGGTCCACGACCAGGTCCGCTTCGTCCCGCCCCAACCCCACGAGCGCCTGGCCACCTTCTACCGGGCCGCGGACGTCTGCCTCGTGCCCAGCCGCACGGAGTCGTTCGGGCTCGTCGCGCTCGAGGCGGCGGCGTGCGCGACCCCGGTCGTCGCCGCCAACGTCGGCGGCCTGCAGTCACTGGTGGACGACGGCGTCACCGGATTCCTCGTCGAGGGGCGTGATCCCGGGGACTACGCGGGTCCCGTCAGCGCCTTGCTCGCGGACCCGGAGCTGCGCGCCGCGATCGGTGCCAACGCCGAGATGGGATCGCGTCGCTACGCGTGGAGCATCACCGCGGCGCGCCTGCGCCGGCTCTACGCGGACCTCCTGGCGCGCGAGCTCGTCTCGTGTCTATGACTCCGGTCGACGCGGACCTCGACGCCGCGCGCGCGCTGATCGACGCGCACCTCTGGGGGCCGGTGCGGGAACAGCCGTCGGTGCAGCACGTCGAGTACGACCCCGAGCTGCGCCGGTGGTACGTCCGCTTCGGGTGCGACGGTCGCGATGCCGCGACGATCTACTTCGACCTGCACCAGCGCACGTTGCGGTACGAGATCTACTTCCTGCCGAGCCCCGAGCGTGAGGACCGGCGCGCGGAGCTCGACGAGTGGCTGTTGCGTCGCAACCACGACCTCTACTCGGCGCGCTTCTCGCTCGGCCGCGACGGTGACGTGTACTTGACCGGTCGTGTCGCGCTCGAGCACCTCACCGAGCAGGAGCTCGATCGCATCATCGGGGTGCTCTTCGAGCTGACCGAGCGGTGGTTCCAGCCCGCGGTGGCCATCGCCTACGGGCCCCGCCCCGACGTCCCGGGCGCCACCTAGGGTCAGGTTCCGTCCCGAATCATCCGGTTCCCTGCGTTTGCGTGAGCACCTGCCGGGTCGGTACGGTGCACCGGTCGGCGCCGACGGGTGCCGGCAGGGTGCGGCCCGAGGTGCAGGAAGCCGCTTCGTTCGGGGAAGTGCGAAGCCGGTGGATCGTTCCTCGGGCCCGCCCGCGTCATGAGCTGATTGCCCGAGTGCGTGCAACGCGCGCCGGTACCCTCGCGCCGTGTTGCGCATCGCGTTGCTCGGAGGGGGTCGCATGGGCGAAGCCCTCGTCTCGGGGCTGCTCGATGCGGGCTTCGACGCCGACGGCATCGCGGTCGCGGAGATCGATCCCGACCGTCGACACGCGATCCAGTCGCTCCATCGTGGGATCCGCGTCGTTCCCAGCCCCGCGTGGGCGGTCCCGGACGCGGACGTGGTGATCATCGCGCTCAAGCCCCCGCAGGTGTCGTCCGCGCTCGAGTCCGCCGCGCCGTCGCTCCCCGAGCATGCGCTCGTGCTCTCGATCGCGGCGGGGATCACGATCGCCGAGCTCGAGTCTGCCGCGCCGGGGCGGCCCGTCATCAGGGCCATGCCGAACACCCCCGCGGTCGTCCGGCACGGCGCGTCGGCCATCGCGGCGGGGACGGCCGCGACCGAGGCCGATCTCGAACGGGCCGAGCGGATCCTCGGGGCGGTCGGCATCGTGGTCCGGGTCCCCGAGCTGATGCTCGATGCGGTGACCGGACTGTCCGGCTCGGGGCCCGCGTACGTGTTCCTGCTCGCGGAGGCGCTGACCGAGGGCGGCGTGCTGAACGGCCTGCCGCGCGAAGTCGCGGCCACGCTCGTGCACCAGACGATCCTGGGGGCCGGCGCGCTGCTGGTGGACAGCGACGAGGGTCCCGAGGCGTTGCGGGCCGCGGTCACCTCTCCGGGGGGCACGACCGCGGCGGGGTTGCGCGCGCTCGAGCAGGGGTCGATGCGCGGCGCACTGCTCGATGCGGTGACTGCGGCGACCGAGCGTTCGCGCGAGCTCGGGCAGTCCAAGTGAGCGCGGCGCGATGAGCAAGCGCGCGGTGCGTCGCCCGCCCCTCCTCGAGCCGAGCGCCGTGCGCCACCGCTCCTCGCGACGGCAGGCCCGGTTACCGAGCCCGCGGTCACGCGTGGTCAAGGCGCGCATCGCCGGGCGCCACGACCGCCTCGGACGCGCCGAGCTGCATTCGGTGATGCGGCGCGTCGTCGCCGGCGACCCGATCGCGTTGCTGGGCCTCGAGCGCTTCGACCACGTCGACCTCGCCGAGCTGCGCGCGGTCGCGTCGGAGGTGTGGGGTTGGGACGTCGACGCGCCGACGGTCTCGATCGAGCCCGACCGCCTCATGTCGTCCGTGCGCGTCGCGAGCGACCGCGTGGTCGACGTGGCGCGCCGTGGCGGGCGGATCCTGCTCGCGACCGGCCGGCCCGCCTCCCTGCTCCCGCTGCATCAACACGTCGCCCGCCTCGCCCGGTCGGCGGGTGGTCACGTGCTCGACGGCGGCGACGCGGGACCGATCTCCGCAGCGGGGCGGGCGTCGGCCCGGCTCTGGTGGCTCGGCGGGGTCGCGGTCCTGACCGACGGCGACGCCCTGCTCGCCGACCCCGGGCTCGAGGCGATCGACGAGCTGCTGTTCGCGGTGCCGTTCCCCGACCTCGTCGTCGCCGACCGCGCCTACGCGGGCGGGGCGCTGCGTGCCGGGATCGAGGTCGTCGCGCTCGCGGACCTCGACGCGCTCGCGCTCGGGCTCGCGGCGGTGCGCGGGCTCCCGGTGACGGTCGTCCCCCTGCACGAGCGGCGTCCCGCGCCGGCCTACGCCGCGCTGGAGCCGCTCCTCGCTCTCCCACTCTCCCCCGAGGCCACCTGAGTCACAGCCGCCACACTCGACAACCCGGGTGGCAGGCGCATACGCTCACGAACCGGACGGAGGAAGGGGACAGACCGCGTGGCGCAGTCGTTTTCGACATCGCGCTTTCTCACGGTGCAGGAAGTCGCCGAGCTGATGCGGGTGTCGACCATGACGGTCTACCGGCTGATCAAGGCGGGCGACCTCCCAGCCGTTCGGGTCGGCCGTTCCTTCCGTGTGCGCGACGTGGACGTCGACGCCTACCTCGGCGACCGCTACACGCAATAATCCCGAGTTGCTCCGGGCTCCGCACTTCGTACCCGCTCCACCCTTCGCCCCCGCCCGCTGCTGCACGAAGTGCGACCGCCGGAGCGACCCGAAGGAGCGGAGCGGCGCAGCGACTCGGGGATGGGGACGTAGTCTCGCTGCGTGCCCGAGGTCCCGCGGTTCGTGTCGTTCCTGTCCGACTACGGGACGGTCGACGAGTTCGCCGGAGTGTGCCGGGCGGTGATGCTGGGGCTCGCGCCCGAGCTGACGATCGTCGACGTGACGCACGAGGTCCCGGCTCACGATGTCAAGGCCGGCGCACTCGCGCTCGTGCGCGCGGTGCAGTACCTGCCCGACGGGATCGTGCTCGCCGTCGTCGACCCGGGCGTCGGCACCGAACGGCGCGCGATCGCGGTCGAGTCGGAGTCCGGGTACTTCCTCGGCCCGGACAACGGGTTGCTCGCCCCCGCGGTGGCGATGGTCGGCGGTGCGGTCCGCGCGGTCTCGCTCACGAACGACGAGTACCACCTCGCGTCGCCGGGCCCGACCTTCGCCGGCCGCGACGTCCTGGCCCCGGCCGCGGGCCACCTGGCGCGCGGCGTGCCCCTCGGAGAGCTCGGCTGTGAGATCGATCCGGCCGGCATGGTCCCGGGCCTGGTCTCGCTCCCGACCGACGAGGACGGCTCGATCGTCGGCGAGGTCTGGTGGGTCGACCGGTTCGGCAACTGCCAGCTCAACATCGACCCCGCAGAGCTCCAACGCATGGGCGCGGACGTCGGTGGATCGCTCGAGCTGCGGTTCGGCGGCCAGGCCCGCATGGCCCGCTGGGTGCGCACCTACGCGGACGCGAAGCCGTCCGAGCTCGTGGTGCTCGTCGACTCGTACGGTCTCGTCGCCGTCGCGCTCGACCGCCGCTCCGCAGCCGAGGAGCTCGGACTGCGCGGCGGCTCGGCGCTGACGGTCGTCCCCCCACCCCCCGGAGGTCCCCGGTGAGGCCCGGAACCACGATCGCGCTCGCGGTCCTGCTCGTCCTGATCCTCGGCGCAGCCCTGCTGCAGTTCGTCTTCCGCGTCGGCCCCTAGGAACCCATCGGGACCGTGTCATCAGTTCTCCGCAGCGAAAGACCGCCGGAGGGCGTCAGTCGGTGGCGGTCTGGAGTTCGCCCTCCGGAGATCTTCGGAAGAGATGCCGGGGGCGCGGCCGGTGCTACGCGGTTCGCGTGACGACCGGCCGCGCGCGCCGCGGCAGTGAAAACGGGGCTCCGGCAGCAGACGCAGACGTGCTTGGGGCGGGCTGGGAGGCTGGTTCCATAAACACCTCGGGGACGGGTGCCCCCTCGGTGTTCACGCCGCCTGTGCCCACGTACCGGAACCCCGGACCTGTGAGATCGCTCGTGGAGGGTGCCCCGCAGTCAGCCGCGGAGCGCGGTCGAAGGGAGGTGCGGCTGCGCTGGAGCGGTGCGTCGCATCCTCGCCTCCCCATGGCCCTGACCCCCCTTGTTTCCTCCGTGATTGGAACACTTCGTACATCGGCGCACGCTCTTCCCATCTTGAGCAGAAATCTCACGCAGGGTGAGTTCCCCCGCGGCGTGGTCCGGGACTGCGAGAATCCGGCCCGTGAACCTGGTGTCCCAGCTGCTCCGGGCGGCGCAGGAGGCCCCCGAGACGGTGGCCGTGGTCGAGGCGGACCGGTTCGTGTCGTTCGCCGAGCTCGAGGTGCTGGCCGCCCGGCGGGCCGCCGGCCTGGCCGGCCGGTCGGTCGGGCCCGGCGACCGGGTGGCGATCGCGTGCCACAACGACATCGCCTTCGTGGCCACCTATCTGGGGGTGCTCTGGGCCGGTGCGGTCGCGGTCCCGCTGAACCCGCAGGCACCCCCGGAGGTCCTCGCGGCCCAGGCCGAGCGGGTGGGCGCCCGGCTCATCGTGTGCGGGCCCGGAACCGAGGAGCTGCTCGGGCTCGCCGGCGCGGTCTCCGAGCCCGACCTGGCCGCCGCGGAGCCGATGGCAGCCGAGGTCGAACGTGACGACGACGAGCTCGCGGTGCTGCTCTTCACCTCGGGAACCGCGGGTGCGCCGCGCGCCGCGATGCTCACCCACGGGAACCTCGCCGCGAACATCGGTCAGGTCCAGGACCATCCAGGACTGCGGGTCGACCCGGACGACGTGGGCCTCGGCGCGCTCCCCTTCTTCCACGTCTTCGGCCTCAACGTCGGCCTGGGCGTCGCGTTGCACGCCGGCATGACGACGATCCTCGTCGACCACTTCGACGCGGCCAGAGCCGCCGAGCTCATCCGCGTGCGCCGGGTCACGATCGTCGCCGGCGTGCCGACGATGTTCGGTGCCTTCCTCGAGCTGCCGGACGAGCTCGCGTCGCCCGTCACCTTCGCCTCGGTCCGGCTCGCGGTGTCGGGGGCGGCGGAGCTCTCGGTCGAGCGCGCCGAAGAGTTCCGCACCCGGTTCGGCATCACGATCCACGACGGCTACGGCCTCACCGAGGCCGCGCCGATCGTGAGCACGACCGCGGTCGTCGACGCGCCGCGCTGGGGTTCGATCGGCCCTCCGCTGCCGGGGATCGACGTCCGTCTGGTCGGCGAGAGCGGCGAGGACGTGATGGCGGGCGACCCGGGCGAGATCTGGGTGCGGGGCCCGAACGTCTTCGCCGGCTACTGGGACGATCCCGAGGCGACCGCGCGGGTCCTGGTCGACGGCTGGCTGCACACCGGCGACGTCGCGATCGCCGACGACGACGGCTTCCTCAGCCTGGTGGACCGGAAGAAGGACCTGGTCATCGTCTCGGGGTTCAACGTGTTCCCGGCCGAGGTGGAAGAGGTCCTCCTCGCCCACCCCGACATCGCCGACGCGGCGGTGATCGGCATCCCCCATCCGCGCACCGGTGAGGCCGTGGCCGGGTGGGTGGTGCTCGAGCCGGGCGCCTCCCTCACCGTCGAGCAGGTGCGTGACCACGCGGCCCGGCACCTGGCGCGCTACAAGGTCCCGGCCACGGTCGAGATCGTCGACGCGCTGCCGCGCAGCGAGGCGGGCAAGCTGCTGCGCCGGGAGCTGCGGCTCAGCTAGCCGAGGATCAGCGGCGGCGGCCGCGGGAGCTACGAGCGCGCCGGCGTGGGCGTGCCCACGGCGGGCGTCGACCGTCGCGTTCCGACGCCGGCGGCAACGAGGAACCCGACGTAGATCACGATGATCCCCGCGGCCAGCGAGATGACGAACGCCTCGTCCTTGCCCCCGGCGAAGCCCTGGATCAGGCCGCCGCTCGACAGGACCAGCGTCCCCAGCGCGATCAGCACGTTGGCGCCGGCGCGCCGGGCATTGCCGGGTTCGGTGCGCGCGTGGGCGAAGCGCCAGGCCGACCAGAGCGCGCCGCCGATGATCACCAGCGCGCTCGACGCCGCTGCCGACCGCGGCGAGCACGCGTGGGAACGCGCCGAACACGTCGCTGCCGACCGGGATCGCGCTCCCGTGGATCGGGCCGTCGATCGGCGCGGCGAAGATGACGCCCGCGGCGAGCCCGGAGAAGAAGACGAGCCCCCACTGCACCTTGCGCCCGCGCTCCCTGCCCGCGAGCAGGTACACGGTCCCGAGCGCGAGCCAGGGCACCGTGAGGACCGCGCCGAGCAGGTAGAAGATGCGGAACGTCCCGTTGTCCCAGCCGGTCGAGACCCCGGTGGCGAGCGCGGCCGAGGCCAGCGCGAACATCGCGAGCGAGATCGTCCACGCGAGGTCCTGGGGTCGGTGGTCCCGTGTGTACCGGACCAGGGTGGCCTGCGCGAAGAGGGTCGCCACCGCCGTGGCCACGAACGCGAGCCCGATCACCATACGGTGCCCGAGCGTAGGCAGCGACGCTCGGTCACCGGTGATCGCGTCCGGTGCGCGCCCGTGCGATGTCGATGAAGGCTCCGGCCGCGGGCGAGACCGGACCGCGGCGCCGGACCAGCCCGACCTGCCGGCGCAGCCGCGGCGAGAGCGCCACCGCGACCGCGCCGGCCGCCCGGGCGGCGTCCGCCAGCGGCGCGGGCAGGATGCTCGCGCCCGCGCCCGCGAGGACGAGGGCGACGAGCGCCTCGCGGTGCTCCGTCTCGACCGCGAGCGTCGCGGCTGCTCCGGCGTCGGCGAACGCCCCGTCGATGAGCCGGCGCATCGGGGTCCCGGGCGGGGTCATCACGAGCGGCACCGCGGCGAGGTCGCCCAGGGTGAGCCGACGCCGCGCCGAGAGGGGTGAGGACGGGGGCAGCACGACCACGAGCTCCTGGACCAGCAGCAGTTCGCTGACCAGGCCCGTGTCCTCGACCGGGAGCTCCGCCAGACCCAGCTCGGAGCTGCCGTTGCGTACGCGGGTTGTGATCGCGGTGGCCTCCTCGGGCTGCTCGATGTGCACCACCACGCCCGGGTGCGCGCGCCGGAACTCGCCGACGAGCGGTGAGAGCGGTTCGACCACCAGCGTGGGGAGCGCGACGAGGTCGAGCCGGCCGGCTTCGATCCCCACGACCGCGGCCACCGACGTCGTGAGCACCGCCCGGTCGCGCAGGAGCTGGCGCGCGGGCTCCAGGAACGCTTCGCCCGCAGCCGACACCACGGCCCGGCGCCCCACCCGGTGGAACAGCGCGACCCCGAGCTCGGCCTCGAGCCGCGCGATGCCCTCGGACAGCGCGGGCTGGGTGACGTGCAGGGCGGTCGCAGCCCGGGTGAAGCCGCCGTGCTCGACCACCCCGACCACGTACTCGACCTGACGCAGCTCCATAGGGCAAGCCTATGACTTTCATCAGAACAAGTTGTTGGACCTTGCGAAGGGTCCAGGTTCCAATGGTCGGCATGAGCCCCGACCGTCGCTGCCGGATCGTCCGATGAGCATCGAGACGATGCTCGCCGTGGCCCTCATCGGCGCGTTCGTCGGGTTCCTCGGTGGCGTGTTCGGCAAGGGCGGTTCGGCGATCGCCACGCCGCTCCTCGCCCTGGTCGGCATCCCGCCGATCATGGCGGTCGCGTCGCCGCTGCCGGCGACCGTGCCCTCCGCGCTCGTCGCCTCCTACGCCTACTGGCGCCAGCGGCTCGTCGAATGGGAGGTCTTCCGGTGGTGCCTGCTCGTCGGGATCCCCGCCACTGCGCTCGGCGCGTACGCCACCCGCTGGATCGGCGGTGACGCCCTCGTCGCGGCCACCGAGGTCATCGTCACCGGGCTCGGGGTCCGGTTCCTGCTGCGCCCGGGCGACCCCCACGAGATCGCCGTGACGCCGCCCGCCTACCGGGCCCGTATGGTCACGGTCGCCGCGGCCGTGGGCATCCTCTCCGGGCTCCTCGCGAACTCCGGCGGCTTCCTCCTGGCTCCGCTCTTCGTGGTGGTGCTGCGCCTGTCGATCAAGCAGTCCTTCGCCACGTCCCTCGCGGTCGCGGCGGTGCTCGCGGTCCCCGGCACCCTCGTGCACGCGTTCCTCGGCCACATCGACTGGTCGGTGGTCGTCGTCTTCGGCACCACCTCGATCCCGCTCTCGTACCTCGGGGCCCGCACGGCCCTGCGGACCAACCCGGTCCACCTCGAGCGGGCCTACGGGGCCGGCCTCGCCCTCCTCGGCGCGACGCTCCTGGTCAGCAGCCGCTTGTGAAGAGTTGCACGAAGGCGGGTGTAGGGTGTTCCTCCCGGCCCGCCCCTTACGCGGGCCCCGTCGAGAGGACCTCGCGGACCGTGCCCGACCGCCCTTCCGGCAGCGCTGACGGGAGTCCGAGGCGGATCCCCGAAGCCACGGTCGCGCGCCTCCCGCTCTACTACCGGGCCCTGCTCGAGGCCGCGGACCAGGACGTCGGCACGGTGTCGTCCGAGCGGTTGGCCGAGCTCGCGGGCGTGAACGCGGCGAAGGTGCGCAAGGACCTGTCGTTCCTCGGCTCCTACGGCACCCGGGGCGTCGGCTACGAGGTCGACTTCCTGGTCGACCGGATCACCGCGGAGCTGGGGCTCACCGCCGACTGGCCGGTGGCGATCGTCGGGCTGGGCAACCTGGGCCAGGCGCTCGCCAACTACCGCGGCTTCGGCGCTCGCGGGTTCCGGGTGCTCGCGCTGGTGGATGCCGACCCGGCCAAGGTGGGGGCGCGCATCGGTGAGCTGACCATCGAGTCGATCGACGACCTCTCGACGGTGGTGCGCGAGCGGGGGGTCAAGATCGGCATCATCGCGACACCCGCGGCGGAGGCACAGGAGGTCGCCGACCGCCTCGTCGCAGCCGGGGTCTCGTCGATCCTGAACTTCGCGCCGGCGGTCGTGGCGGTCCCCGACACCGTCTCGTTGCGGAAGGTGGACCTGGCGATCGAGCTCCAGATCCTCTCCTTCTACCAGTCGCACCCACAGCGCTCCCGGGCCGAGCAGAAGATCTCCTGAGATGGAGGCCGTGATGGGAAGCGTGAACCGGCGGTGAGCGAGCCGGCCCGGCCGTCGCTCGTGGGGTATCCCGTGAACCTGCTGGTGGCGGGGCGTCGCTGCGTGGTGGTGGGGGCGGGACGCATCGCGGCGCGCAAGATCGAGTCGCTGCTCGCGGCGGGGGCCGACGTCACCGTGGTGGCGCCTCGGATCGGCGAGGAGGTCCGGGCGTGGGCGGACGAGGGGCGGGTCTCGCTGGTCGAGCGGGAGTTCGAGGCGGACGACGTCGGCGGCGCATGGTTGGTGGTGACCGCCACCGACGTCCCCTCGGTCAACCGGTCCGCCTTCGAGGCCGGCGAAGCCCGGCACATCTTCGTCAACTCGGCCGACGACCCCGCGAACTGCTCGTTCACGCTGATGTCGGTCGTGCGGCGCGGCGATATCGTGGTCACCATCGGCACCAACGGTCGAAGCCCGGCGCTCGCGACGTACCTCAAGGATCACGTGCGCGACGAGATGGGACCCGAGTACGAGACGCTGCTCGACCTGCTGAGCGAGGCCCGGGAGGAGATCCGGGCGTCCGGTCGGTCGAGCGAGGACTCCGATTGGCGAGCCGCCATCGATTCCGGCATCCTCGAGCTGATCCGCGAGGGTCGGGAGTCCGAGGCGAGGGAGCTGCTGCGCTCGTGTCTGTGATCGTGGTCGGTCTCAACCACCGCACGGCGCCGGTGGAGATGCGCGAGCGGGTGGCTGTCCCCGCCTCGCGCCAGGTCAAGGCGGTGCACGACCTCGCGATGCGCGAGCACCTCGCGGAGGTGGTACTGCTCTCGACGTGCAACCGCACCGAGATCTACGCGCGCTGCACGAAGTTCCACGCCGCGGTGTCGGACATCCTCGAGTTCCTCGCCGAGCAGGCCTCGGCCGCGCCCGAGGACTTCTCCGACCACCTCTACACCTACTACGACGACGGCGCGGTGGCGCACCTCTTCGGCGTCACCGCCGGGCTCGACTCGATGATCATCGGCGAGGGCGAGATCCTCGGCCAGGTGCGTGACGCGTGGCGGCTCGCCGAACAGGAGCGCGCGTCGGGCCAGCTGCTCAATCGCGTGTTCCGCCAGGCGATGGTCGTCGGCAAGCGGGCCCGTACGGAGACCGCGATCGGACGTCAGGCGCTGTCGATCTCGTCGGCTGCCGTCGCGCTCGCGGAGCAGACCATGTTCTCGCTGCGCGGGCGCTCGGTCCTGGTGCTGGGCGCGGGTGAGGTCGCGCAGGGACTGGCCCGGGCGCTCGTCAGCGCCGGCGTCGGCGAGGTCGTCGTGGCCAACCGCACCTACGCGCGCGCGGTCGACCTGGCCAACCGGGTCGGCGGCCGGCCGGTCTCGCTCGGTGACCTCCCCGACGTGCTCTCGTCGGTCGACGTGCTCCTGACCGCGACGGACTCAACCGAGGTGCACGTCGAACGCGGTGACATCGAAGTGGTGATGGATCGGCGCGCCGGTGCCGCGCTGCTCGTGGTGGACGTGGCCGTGCCGCGCGACGTCGACCCCGGGGCGCGCCAGGTCCCGGGCGTGACACTGCTCGACATGGACGATCTGAAGCGCTTCACCGAGCGTTCGCTCGAGGGTCGGCGGCGCGAGGTCGGCCGGGTCCAGGGCATCATCATGGACGAGCTCGAGCGCTTCCAGACCGACCGCACCGCGCGAGAGATGGCACCGATCCTCACGTCGCTGCGCCAGCGCGCGGACTCGATCCGGGTGGCCGAGCTCGATCGCTTCGGGTCGAAGCTCGACGCACTCTCGCCCGAGTCGCGCAACGCGGTCGAGGCGCTCACGCTCGGCATCGTCAACAAGCTGCTGCACGAACCGACCGTGCGCCTGAAGGATGCGGCCGGTACCGCACGCGGCGAGCTGTATGCCGATGCGCTCGGCGCGCTCTTCGACCTGCCCGACGGCCTCGCGGACGAGCCCACCGAGGAATGACCCGGGCGCTGCGGGTCGCCACCCGGGGGAGCGCACTCGCCCGGTGGCAGGCGGAACGGGTGCTGGAGCTGCTCGAACGGCCGGCCGAGCTGGTGGTCGTGTCGACGCGCGGTGACCGCGACACCGCGTCGTCGATCCATGCGCTCGGCGGGACCGGCGTGTTCGTCAAGGAGGTGCAGGATGCGGTGCTGCGCGGCGATGCCGACCTCGCGGTGCACTCCGCGAAGGACCTGCCGCCGCTCGCGCCGCCCGGGCTCGTGCTCGCGGCGGTACCCGAACGCGCCGACGCGCGGGACGCGCTGGTCGGATCGCGCCTCGAGCACCTCGGCACCGGCGCGCAGGTCGGCACGGGCAGCGTGCGCCGGCGGGCCCAGCTCGCGTCGCTCCGCCCGGATCTCACGTTCGGAGAGCTGCGCGGCAACATCCCGACGCGCCTCGAGCGGGCCGAGCGCTTCGACGCGATCGTCGTCGCGGCAGCCGCGCTCGACCGACTCGGGCTCGGCGATCGCGTGACGGAGCGCCTGGAGCCGTCGATCCTGCTGCCCCAGGTCGGTCAGGGCGCGCTGGCGGTGGAGTGCCGCGAGGACGATGCCGAGGCGCGGGCGGGGCTGGCCACGATCGACGACCCCGCGGCCCACGCGGGGGTCCGAGCCGAGCGCGCGTTCCTGACCCGGCTCGGCGGAGGGTGCAGCCTCCCGTGCGGCGCGCTCGCGCGTCCACGGCCCGGCGGCGGGCTCGTGCTCGACGCATTGCTCGCATCGCTGGACGGGAGGATCGTCCTGCGGACGTCGGTCGCGGGCGACGATCCCGACGCCCTGGGCGCCGAGGTCGCGCGCCGTCTGCTCGACGAGCAGGGTGGGCGGATGGTGCTGGACACCATGCTCCCGAGCGGGAGCGACGCCTCGGGCGCGGGCGCGGCGCGATGACCGTCTACCTCGTCGGGGCCGGACCCGGCGATCCCGGCCTGCTCACGCGTCGCGGCGCGGCACTGCTCGCGCGGGCCGACGTCGTGGTCTACGACCGGCTCGCGCACCCGTCCCTGCTCGAGCTCGTGCCGCCCGCGGCGGAGCGGGTCAACGTGGGCAAGGCGCCGGGCGCGGTCGAGATGGACCAGGACGGGATCAACGCGGTGCTCGTCGGCCGGGGCGCGGCCGGGCTGACGGTCGTCCGTCTCAAGGGCGGCGATCCGTTCGTGTTCGGCCGCGGCGGTGAGGAGGCCGAGGCACTCGCGGCTGCGGGCGTGCCGTTCGAGGTCGTCCCGGGCATCACGAGCGCGATCGCCGCGCCCGTGTACGCCGGCATCCCGGTGACCCACCGTGGCCTCTCCACCCACGTCACCGTCGTGACCGGACACGAGGACCCGGCGAAGGGGACGACCGACACCGACTGGGAAGCGCTCGCGCGCGCGGGTGGGACGCTGGTGATCCTCATGGGCGCGGGGAACCTCGCCGACATCGCGGCCCGCCTGATCGACGGCGGGCGCGCGCCGGACACCCCCGTTGCGGCGGTCCGTTGGGGTACCACACCCGCGCAGCGCACGATCAGGGCCACGCTCGCGACGGTGGCCGGCGCCGGCGTACGAGCGCCGAGCGCGATCGTGGTCGGCCGGGTCGCCGGGCTCGACCTCGCCTGGTTCGAGTCGCGCCCGCTGTTCGGTCGGAGCATCGTGGTCACCCGCGCCCGCGAGCAGGCGAGCCGGCTGCGCGAGCAGCTCGAGCAGCTCGGGGCGGAGGTCATCGAGCTGCCGACGATCCGGGTCGAGCCGGTGGAGCTCACGCTGCCCCCGCTCGACCGCTACGCCTGGCTCGTGCTCACCTCCGCCAACGGGGTCCACGCGCTGTTCGACCGCGGGCTGACGCCGGCCGGGCTCGACTCGCGGGCGCTCGCCGGCCTCCGGGTCGCGGCGATCGGGCCGGGAACCGCCGCGGCGCTCGCCGCGCGCGGCATCCGGGCCGATCTCGTGCCCGAGCGGTTCGTGGCCGAGTCCCTCCTGGAGGCGTTCCCGACCGCCCCGGGCGGGACCGAGCCCCGGGTGCTCCTGGCCCGGGCCGAGCAGGCGCGCGACGTCCTGCCCGATGGTCTCGAGGCGCGGGGCTACGGGGTGGACGTCCTTCCCGTGTACCGCACCGTGCGGGCCGAGCCGGCTCCGGGCGACCTCGATCGGGTGCGCGGCGGACACGTCGACGCGATCACGTTCACGTCGTCGTCCACGGTCACCGGCTTCTGCGAGCTCGTCGGGCCCCTGCCCGAACCTCGGCCCCGCGTCATCTCGATCGGTCCGATCACCTCGCGGACCGCGGCGGATCACGGTCTCCGGGTGGACGTCGAGGCCGACCCGCACTCGGTCGAGGGGCTGGTCGCGGCACTGCTCGCAGCGCTCGGCGCCAAGTCCCGAGCGGCCCGGTAGGGAGCGCCTCCCGGCCCCCGATTGCGTTGCTCAGATCGCGACGCGCGTGGAGGGCCGGGCGCCGTCCCCAGGTAGCCTTTGGCCATGGGCTTCCCCGAGCACCGGTCGCGCCGCCTGCGCCGGACCGACCCGTTGCGCCGTCTGGTTGCGCAGACCCGCCTCGACGTCGACGACCTCGTCGCTCCGCTCTTCGTCAAGGAGGGGATCGACCACCCCGAGCCGGTCGTGTCCATGCCGGGGGTCGTCCAGCACACCCAGGAGAGCCTCCGCAAGGAGGTGCGGGCGCTGGCCGAGCTCGGCGTCCCCGGCGTGATGCTGTTCGGGGTCCCGGCCCACAAGGACTCGCGGGGCTCGGGCGCCGACGATCCGGACGGCGTCGTGCAGGTCGCGCTGCGCCACCTGCGCGACGAGGTCGGCGACTCCCTCGTGCTCATGGCGGACACCTGCCTCGACGAGTACACCGACCACGGGCACTGCGGTCTCCTCGACCGCGCCGGCCAGGTCGACAACGACGCGACGCTGGAGCGCTACGCGAGCATCGCCGTTGCCCAGGCCGACGCCGGTGCGGCCGTCATCTCACCCAGCGGGATGATGGACGGCCAGGTCGGAGCGATCCGCGCCGCGCTCGACGCCGCGGGCCACTCGGCCGCCGCGATCCTCGCCTACTCGGCGAAGTACGCGTCGGCGGCGTACGGACCGTTCCGCGACGCGGCCGAGTGCGCGCCGCAGTTCGGCGACCGGCGCGGCTACCAGATGCAGATCGCGAACGCACGTGAGGCACTCGAGGAGGCTGCGCTCGACATCGAGCAGGGTGCGGACATGGTGATGGTCAAGCCCGCGCTGGCCTACCTTGACGTGATCGCGGCGGTGCGGGACGCGTTCGACGTCCCGGTGGCCGCGTACCAGGTCAGCGGTGAGTACGCGATGGTGCACGCCGCGGCGGCGACCGGCTGGATCGACGGTCAGGCGATCGCGCTCGAGCATCTCCTCTCGATCCGGCGCGCGGGCGCCGACTTCGTGCTCACCTACTTCGCGCGGGACGTCGCCGAGCTCCTGCAGTGAGCGGGGCTCCGGCCGCGTGACCGGCCGCGACGAGCTCTACGGGCGCGCGCAGGCCCGGATCCCGGGCGGCGTCAACTCCCCCGTGCGCGCGTTCAACGCGGTGGGTGGTACACCATTCTTCGTCGCGCGCGCGCCGACGGTGCCTCTCTGGTCGACTCCGAGGGGAACCGATACCTCGACTTCGTGCAGTCGTGGGGCGCGTCGATCCTCGGCCACGCGCATCCGGCGATCGTCGATGCCGTGCAGCGAGCCGCAGCCGCCGGGACGTCGTACGGCGCTCCGACCGAGCGCGAGGTCGAGCTGGCCGAGGCGATCGCGACCCGCGTCCCGAGCATCGACAAGGTTCGGCTCGTCTCGAGCGGCACCGAAGCCACGATGACGGCGGTGCGCCTGGCGCGAGGGTTCACCGGACGCGACAAGGTGTTGAAGTTCGCGGGCTGCTACCACGGACACCTCGACGCGCTCCTCGTCGCGGCCGGGAGCGGGGTCGCGACGCTCGGGCTTCCGGGGTCGGCCGGCGTGACCACCGGGGCGGTGTCCGACACCGTCGTGGTCCCGTTCAACGACGTGGAGTCGCTGGACGAGGCCTTCGCCCGGGAAGGTGACGCGCTCGCCGCCGCCCTGGTGGAGCCGGTCGCCGCGAACATGGGTCTGGTCCCGCCCGACGCCGGCTTTCTCGAGCACCTCGCACTCCGCTGCGCGCAGCACGGCGCGCTCTTCGTCTGCGACGAGGTGATCACCGGGTTCCGGCTCGGTCCCTCCGGCGCGCAGGGCCGCTTCGGCCTGCGCCCGGACCTGACCGTGCTGGGCAAGGTGATCGGGGGCGGCCTGCCCCTGGCCGCGGTGGGTGGGCGAGCCGACGTCATGGACCGCCTCGCACCCCTCGGCGACGTGTACCAGGCGGGCACGCTCTCGGGGAACCCGCTGGCGACCGCGGCGGGCCTCGCCGCGCTCGGCGAGCTCGAGCCCGCGTCGTACCGCGAGCTCGAAGCCCGCGTCGGCGGCTTCGCGGCGGCCTTGCGCGACGCGATCGGCGGGAGCGGGATCGACGTGCAGGTGCCGCAGGCGGTCACGCTCGCCGGGTTGTTCTTCTCGGCCCGGCCCGTACGCGACTACGACGACGCGAAGGCCGGCGACCACGAGACCTACGCCCGGTTCTTCCACGCGATGCTGGACCGCGGGGTCTTCCTCGCCCCGAGCGGCTACGAGGTGCTGTTCGTGAGCCTCGCCCACACCGACGCGGATCTCGCCCGCACCGTGGACCTCGCCGCCGATGCCGCACGCGAGGTCGCCCGGCACCGCGCCGAGCGGGCGTAGCGACCGGCAGCGCCCGTCACTCCTCGGGGGTGCGGCGCTTCCGGACGCGGTCCATGTAGAAGATCGCGCCGATGAAGATCCAGAAGAACACCGCGAGGAGCACGAACGCGAGCCCACCGGCGCCGCGCTCCCCACCCGCGTCGACCAGCTGGCCGTTCGTGCATCCGCTCGCGAGCACCACGAGCGTCGCCAGCGCGGCGAGGCGCGCGGCGCGCAGCCAGGATCCGGGGGTGCGGGGCATCGCGGGCTCCTAGACCTTCTCGGGGATGCGCTCGACGGCGGTGCCCGCAGCGGCATCCTCCACAGCGGCTGCCGCCGCGGCCGCCTCCTGCAGATCCCGCTCCCGCCAGTGGAGGCTGAGCAGCGTCAGGGCGAACAGGATCGACGACGCGACGAACGCGACGAACGGCGGTACCCGCACCGAGCCGAGGTCCCGCTCGAACACGACGCTCGTGATCGGCTTGGACTCGTCGCACTTCGGGGTCGGCGGCGGGTCGCCGAACGGGACGATCAGCGCCTCCTGGTCGATCGGGCAGATGTCGACGACCGCGTACAAGGGCTTGTGCAGGCTGACGTGCAGCAGGGGGAACTGGCCGTTCACGTCGACCTTGGTCTGGCTGAAGATGTTGCCGCCGCCGGTCTCGTAGTACCGGGGAACGAGATAGTCGGTCGAGTTGGTGTAGATCGCGTATTTGCTGGTCGACGCGACGGCGTTCGAGCTCGGCGTGCCCTCGGGGGTCACGACCACCTGGTCCACCGTCGCCTTCACGTTGGACTGCTCGGTGGGATCCTTGACCTCGTCGGCCTTGTCGATCTCCCGCACCGCGGGGATGCTCGACTTCGAGAGGTCACCGCCCTTGAGCGACTCGACCGCCTTCCAGGTCGGCACGCGGCCCTTCAACGTGTTGAGCGGCGACGCAGTGGTCATCCAGAGACAGGACAGGAGCACCATGAAGCCGGAGAGCGCGGCCGCGGCGACGAGGAAGCCGAGGCGCGCGCCGAGGTTCGTCGCCAGCAGCAGGTAGACGCTCCCGCAGAACAGGCTGACCCCGGCGACGACGACGAGCACCCCGAGGATCGTCGGGTACCAGAGGTCGCGGTTCGGGATCCCCGTCTCGGCGGCCAGGACGAAAAGCTTCAACCCGTGCACCCCCATCAGAGGTTCCGCTCGTACTTGATGATCGCGTCGATCTGTTCCTTGCTCAGGATGGCGCCGAAGTGCGCCATGCTGCCCGACGAGATGCCGCGGACCCCGTACCCCTTGAACTCGGGGACGCCGTTCGCGACCCAGTCGTACTGGCTCTCGAAGCCGGGGGTCTTCGTGTCGTCCGTGGGTAGCCCGGGGAACTGCTCGAGGACCGCGCCGTTGCGCAACGAGGGTCCGAACGCGCCGCTGCCGGCCGGCGAAGGCGGTGGGACGCTCGGCTTCGACGGGTCGTTGTACGACCAGCCCTTGGTGTGGCACCGGGCGCAGTTGACGTCGAAGAGCAGCTCGCCCTGGCTCGCGTTGGCGACCTGGGTCGCGAACGCCTGCGAGTTCACGATCGCCTGCTGCGCGGCGGTGATCGTCAGCTGGGCGGCTTCACGCCCCTTCGGGGTCTCGGCCTTTGCCAACGCGTCCTGAGCATCGGCGAGGTTGCCCTCCGCGTCGCTCACCGCGGACTTGGCCTGCGCCTTCAGCGCCACCACCTGCGCGAGCACCTGCGCCTTGGCCTTGGCCGGCGACAGCTGGATGCTCTTCAGGTAGGCGACGATGTCGCTGATGGCCTGGTCGTTCTTCGGGCCGCCGCCCTCGATGCCCCAGGCGGGCATGGGGGTGCCGGGTCTGCCGTACGTGATGATCTGCGTGACCTGCTGCTCGGCCCGCAGGCAGTTCGGCGCCTTGGCGGTGACGTCCTCGTCCGTGCAGTCGTTGAAGCGGTACATCACCGTGTTCAGCGCCGGCGCCTTCCACGTGACGGCCACCGGCCGCGCCTTGAGGTTGCCCTGGGCGTCGGGGGTGATGGTGAAGCTGGCCGAGCCACCGCCCGCGTCAGTGCCGTGGCAGTCGGCGCAGAGCAGGGACTTCGTCGGGTCGTAGGCCGGCATCTGAGCATTCGCGAAGAGCGTCGCACCCCGCTCGACGGCCCGGTCCTCGAAGCCCTGGGCCTCCGCGGTCTGGCGGCCCGGCTCGAGCACCCAGTAGATCGGCAGGACCACCGCGACGATCGTGGAGAACAGCAGCGTCCAGCGCAGCACCCGCTCGAGGTGCCGACCCTCCAGCGTCTCGTCGTCGAGGAACGGGGTCAGGTTCTGGGGTGCCTTCTCCTTGGGCACGCGCCGGACGCTGAGCACCTTGTAGCCGATGATCGCCACGATCACCACGACCGCGACGACGTTGATGATGACCATGATGGTGCGGAAGGTCAGGGCCAGGATCACGGGTTCCTCTTCGGCTCCGGGTGGCGGACGGGGTCGGCGGGTCGGCTCAACCGACGCAGAACGGGCCTTCGGCGCCCTGACCGGTCGTGTCGGTGCCGATCGGGGGGCCGGTGACGGGGAGCCCGGAGGTGTCGATCACGACCTTCTGGCCGCTGATGCTGACCACCCAGTGGTCGAGTCCGCGCGGCGCCGGGCCGCCGCGCTTCTCGCCGACGCGGTCGTACTTCGAGCCGTGGCAGGGGCACTCGAACCACTGCGACTGCTGGCACCAGGGCACGCGACAGCCCAGGTGCACGCACTTCTGGTAGAGCGCGACCATTCCGAGCTCCATCCCGGGCAGGACCTTCTGGTACTGCGGGATCTTCGCCGCCTTCTTCAGGTCGGCCTTCGGGTAGGGCTGCAGGTAGGTGCGCGCCTCGGGCACGTAGAACGGCGCCTTCTTGCCCGACCAGTACGCCTGGATGTCGGAGAGGGTCGCACCGGCGTCGATCCGGCCGCCGAAGCCGCCTGCCGAGGACGCGTAGAGGAAGCTGATCGCCGCGGCGCCGAACGCGCCGAGGCTCACCGCCATCGTGATGAGGATGCCGCGGTTGAAGAACTGGCGGCGGCTGATGCCCAGCTCCTCCTCGTCGACCGGGGGCCGCTCCATGACCGCGGTGCTCCCGCGGGTCGCGGGAGCGGCGCCGCCCGAACCGATCGCCTTGCGGGTCTCGTCGGCCCGCTCGCGCGCGTCCCCCGACTGATCCTCGGCCTTCGCCTCGGCGTCCGCTGCGCTCTGGTCGCGCTGACGGGTCTCGCCGCTGAGCGTGCCCGTGACGCGGCCCTCGGGGTCGGAGGTCGCGCGCTTGCGGCCGGTCGCGATGACCATCACGGCGGCCAGCACGAGCAGGACCGGGATGGCGATGACGAGGACGGTGGACACGGGAGCCTCTGCCTCCTAGAGCTCGAAGAAGATGCCGTCGTTCCACGGGAACACGAAGTTGAACCCGGGACCGCGGAAGAACGAGCCGATGATGACGAGCACCGCCCAGAACATGAGGAAGATCGTGAAGATCGAGATCACGAACTTCCGGTCCTCCGGCTTGTTCGAGGGGTTCTTGTCGATGTACGGCGCCACGATGAGCAGGAACAGCCCCATCCCCGGGATGGTCACACCCGCGACCATCGGGTGGAACATCGTGAGCAGCTCCTGAAGACCCAGGAAGTACCACGGCGCCTTCGACGGGTTCGGCGTCTGGTTGACGTCGGCGAGACCGAGCAGCGGCGCCCGCACGATCGCGGAGAAGACCAGGATGACCGCGGTCATGGCGAGGATCGCCGCGAACTCGACGACGAGCAGGTGCGGCCAGGTGTGGACCTTGTCCTGCGCTTCGGCACGCGTCTGCTGGATCGAACCAGACTTCACGACGGTCAGCAGGCGCTGGGTGTGACCGCCGGGTCCGGTCATCGTGGGAGCCGGCGCGGCCTTCACCGCGGTGGCGGTGGCCGTCGCCCCCGCGGCCGCGGCGGGCGCGGCCGCTCCGGGGTCGCCGCCGGAGAGCGCGGCCTTGCGGCGGCGTGAGCGCTCGAGCAGGTGTGCGGGCACGCCGCCCTTGCTCTCGGTGATCGCGTCGCCGCCGGAGTCGCTCCCGGTGGACGCGGCCGCGGGCGCGGCCTCCTCGGCGGGCGCCGCCGCCTCACCTTCGGGCGTCTCGGCCGCGGCCTCCGTGGCCTCGCCGCCCTCCTCGCCGGTCGGGAGGCCGAGCTGCTTGCGCCGCTCGGCGCTGCGCTTCAGGAGATGTTCGGGGATCTCGGGCATCGACTCGTCCTCCCCTACTGCGCCACGGGCTCGCGGGCGGGACTACAGCGGTCCACTGATGCCTCCGTCCTTGCGGACGCGCCAGAAGTGCACAGCCATGAAGATCACGATGACGAAGGGCAGCAGCAGCACGTGCAGCGTGTACCAGCGCAGGAGCGTGTCGCCGCTGATCTCCTTCGATCCGAGCAGCGCGTACCGGATCTGTCCGCCGAACACGGGGGTGTAGCCCATCATGTTCGTGCCGACCGTGACGGCCCAGAGCGCGAGCTGGTCCCACGGCAGGAGGTAGCCGGTGAACGACAGCAGCAGCGTCAGCGTCAGCAGGATCACGCCGATGACCCAGTTGAACTCGCGTGGTGCCTTGTAGGCACCGTGATAGAAGACGCGGCTCATGTGCAGGAACACGGTGAGCACCATGAGGTGCGCGCCCCATCGGTGCATGTTCCGCACGAGCGAGCCGAACCACACCGCGGTCTCGAGCTGCTGCACGTTGGACCACGCGAGCGCTTCGGTCGGGCGGTAGAAGAACATCAGGAAGATGCCCGTGACCGTGAGCAGGATGAAGAGGAAGAAGCTCAGCCCGCCGAGGCAGAGCGTGTAGCTCACCTTCACCGCGTGCCGCTTCACCTTCACCGGGTGCAGGTGGTACAGCACGTTGTTCATGATCACGTACGAGCGGTTCCGGGGGCTGTCCGTGTAGCCCTTCCGGAAGATCGACCCGGGCCGGAAGATCGAGGTCATCACCTGCGAGTTGCCGACGGTGTCGCCGACCTTCTTGCCGCGCTCGCGCAGCTTCACGCCGAGGCCACCGCCGTTGCCGTTCCCGTTGCTCCCGTTGCCGTTGGCCACGAGCGCTGCTCCTTGGTGTCGCGTGATGGACGTCCGGTGCTCCCGGACCGGGTGGGTGGCTAGAACCGGACGCCGTACGAGTACCCGTGCCGGCCGGTACGGGTGTGCGGGTCGCCGGCAGCGACCTGCGGGGAGAGCTTGCCGAGGATGATGACGCCGGTCGGGCACCGGTCCACGCACAGCGCGCAGCGAGTGCACACATCCTCGTCGACGATGAACGCGACGTGGTCGTGGGGATCCTCGCCCGGCTGCTCGGTGCCGACCGCCTCGTCGATCGCGCCGACCGACACCATGTGGATGCACTTCCACGGGCAGATGTCGACGCAGCCCTCGCAGAGGATGCACTCGGCCTGGTCGATGTGGAGGAACTGCTTGGGCTTGACCGCCTGGGTCAGGAAGGTCGGGTCGACCTCCTGCAGCAGGTAGTCGGTCGCGAAGTCGGGCATCGGCGGGTTGGCATCGTTGCGCGCCATGTCGCTACGCCTTCGCCTTCAGCGGCCGACCGAAGCGCGACCGGCCGACGACCGCCGGCTTCTCCGCGCTCTCCTCGGTCTTGGTCTTGCGGTCCTGCCACTTCACGATGAGCGCGATGTTTCCGGCGAAGAACACGAGGTAGATGCCGACGACGATGACGTCGCGCATGGCCTGGAGGTTGATGCTCGTCGGCCAGTTCCAGCTGGTCATGAAGGGGATCGCGGTCGTGGACTTGATGACGTACTTGTCGGTCGACCACTGCAGGTACTTGTCGGAGAACGTGATGTACTCGCTCGGGATGATCGTGTAGGCGAGGAGCATGAGGCCGAAGGTGTAGAAGGCGCCGAACACCCCCTGGGCCCAGGTGGTCGGGCGCTCGGACTTCGGACGCCGCAGCATCACGAACACCGGGATCAGCAGCACGATGAAGATGATCGAGAACCAGATCAGGCGGCCTGCCGGCCGGAGAAAGTGCCAGTCCGGTAGCAACTGGGGCATCGGGCCCTCGGTCCTCCATCGACCCCGCGTGACGCACCCCACGGTTGCGTCATCGAGGCCTCTCTGTGGGGTATTTCTCTACCACGCTAGATGGCGGGCGGACACATCGGAGTGCAGGCCCGGCCACCGGTTGTCGAGTGCGTGTCGGTGCCGTTCGGCCGTGTGCGAAGGCGAGGCCAGCACGCGTCGCACTTGAAGCCGAGGGACCGCCGAGCCGGGGCCCGAGCGGCCGGACCCGTTGGGCCGAGAGCGGGAGAGATGCGCGACGATGGGGCCATGGGAACCGCGCGGTTCGACGCGCTGGTCGTGGGGGCGGGTCCCGCCGGCGCGTCGGCGGCCTACTGGCTCGCGTCGCGGGGCCACTCGGTGCTCGTCGTCGACAAGAAGCGGTTCCCCCGTGAGAAGACCTGCGGCGACGGTCTGACCCCACGGGCGGTCCGCCAGCTCGACGACATGGGGCTCGCGGCACAGCTCGAGGGCTTCCAGCGCTATGACGGCCTGCGTTCGATGGCCCACGGGATCACCCTGGAGCTGCGCTGGCCCGACCACCCGGACTTCCCGGACCACGGCTACGTCGTGCGCCGCCGCGAGCTCGACGAGATGGTCGCCGACCGGGCGGTGAAGGCGGGCGCGACCCTCTGGCCGGCGACCGAGGCGATCGAGCCGGTCGTGGAAGGGGGCCTGGTCACCGGCGCCCGGATCCGGCGGGTCGAGACCGGGGTCGTCGAGACGGTCCGGGCCCGGGTGGTGGTGGTCGCCGACGGCGCGAACTCGCGCTTCGGCCGGGCCCTCGGAACCCAGCGGGACCGGTCGTACCCGATGGGTATGGCGATTCGCGGCTATTTCACCAGTCCGTACCATGACGAACCGTGGATCGAGAGCCACCTCGACCTGCGGGACCGGGACGGCAACTACATGCCCGGGTACGGGTGGATCTTCCCGGTCGGTGACGGCACGATCAACGTCGGCGTCGGCCTCCTCGACACGTTCACTGGCTTCAAGACCGTCAACACCACCAAATTGATGGACGCCTTCGTGGCGACCGCGCCCGCCCGCTGGGGCATCTCGCCCGAGACCTCGTGCGGGCCGCCGATCGGCGGGAAGCTCCCGACGGGAGGCTCGGTGACCCCGAAGGCGGGACCGACCTGGATCGTCGCCGGCGACGCCGCCGGCTCGATCAACCCGTTCAACGGCGAGGGCATCGCGTACGTGTACGAGACCGGCCGGATGGTGGCCGACGCGGTCGACGACTCGCTGCGGACCGGCGACGGGCTCGCCCTGGCCCGCTACCCCGACCTGCTCGACGCCCGGTACGGCGACTACTTCAAGGTGGCGCGGACGTTCGTGAAGGTCATCGGCAACCCGGTGGTGATGCGCGAGCTCACCCGGGTCGGGATGCACTCCCACACCCTGATGGAGTGGGTGCTGCGGATCATGGCCAACCTGCTCCGGCCCGACGAGGTCGGGCCCGCCGAAGCCGCCTACAAGGTGGTGGAGCGGATCGTCTCGGTCGTGCCCGACCGCGCGCCAGCCGGCCTCGGCGACCGCGGCCGCCCCTAGCCCGCAGAACTTCGGGCACCCGCGCTCCCGCGCGGTAGCCTCGGCGCGGCCGGGCCGGACACGCACACGAAGGGGAGCGAGCGGTGGCGCAGTACCTGCCGATCCTCACGATGATCGTGCTGGTGATGATCTTCGTGGCGGCGTCGTTCTTCGTGTCGAAGCTCCTGACCAACAAGCGCCCGACGAAGGCGAAGACCGCGTCCTACGAGTGCGGGATCGTCTCCGAGCAGGAGCCCGTCGAGCGCTTCCCGGTTCGCTTCTACCTCGTCGCGCTGACGTTCATCGTCCTCGACGTCGAGATCATCTTCCTCTATCCCTTCACCACGATCTTCCGGCAGCTCGGGGGCTTCGGCCTCGGGCTCATGGGGATCTTCCTGCTCGTGCTCATCGTCCCGTTCGCCTACCTCCTGTCGGTGGGTGCGCTCGACTGGGGCCCGGTGCGCCAGGTGACCGGCCGGGTCCTCGGCCCGATCCTGCGCACCACGACGGTGCCCTCGGGGATCCCGGAGGCCGCCGAGGTCGCGGCGAGCGAAGACGAGGCCGCGTAGATGCCGCTCGACGCGATCCCGCACAACTTTGCGACGGGTCGGCTCGAGGACCTCGTGCGCTGGGCCCGGCGCAACTCGGTGTTCCCGGCCACCTTCGGGCTGGCCTGCTGTGCCATCGAGATGATGGCCACCGGCGCCGCGCACTACGACCTCGCCCGCTTCGGGATGGAGGTGTTCCGGGCCAGCCCGCGCCAGGCCGACCTCATGATCGTCGCCGGACGGGTCAGCCAGAAGATGGCGCCCGTGCTCCGTCAGGTCTACGACCAGATGGTCGAGCCGAAGTGGGTCATCTCGATGGGCGTGTGCGCGAGCAGCGGCGGGATGTTCAACAACTACGCGATCGTGCAGGGTGTCGACCAGGTCGTCCCGGTCGACGTGTACGTTCCCGGCTGCCCCCCGGGGCCGGAGACGTTGATGCACGGCATCCTCATGCTCCACGAGCAGATCAAGACCGGCGAGCTGCTGAAGCGCCGGTCGTCCTCCACGACCGGTGGCGCCGGCATCGAGGTCGTCCAGCGCGACGGCGTCGCCTTCACCCCGATGGGTACGGGCCCGGGACGCGGGTCCGCCGCCCAGCCCGTCGCGGACGCGGCGGCCAGCGAAGTCCAGTCCGCGTAGCCACGCCGAGCGAGCCGAGCGAATGCCCGACGACGAACCTCGTGAAGAAGAGCACAAGCCCGACGAGGAACCGGGCGCGGCGCGGCCGGTGCCCGGCGACGAGGTCGCGGCCGCGGTGTTGGAGCACTTCGGGACGGCCACGTTCCACGAGTCGCACGGCCAGCCGGTCGTGTACGTGGACCGGGCCCACTGGGCCGAGGTCGGAGCCTTCCTGCGTGACGGGCAGCAGTTCACGATGCTCCTCGACGTCACTGCGGTGGACCACCTGCTCGACGTCGAGCGCATCCAGGTCGCCGGCGTGGTGCCCGAGCGCTTCGAGCTGGTGGCGAACTACCTCTCGCACCCTCGCAACCGGCGGATCCGTGTGATCACCGAGGTCCCGGCCGGCGACACGACCGCGGCGAGCCTCACGCCGCTGTACCAGAGCGCGGTCATGGCCGAGCGCGAGGTCTACGACCTGTTCGGCATCGTGTTCGAGGGCCACCCCGACCTCACCCGCATCCTCATGCCCGACGACTGGATCGGCCACCCGCTGCGCAAGGATGACGCACCCGCGCGCGTGCCGGTCACCTTCAAGGGCGACCCGGGGCCACGATGAGCGAAGCGGTGCGGTCTTCGACGTGCGGCCGTTGCGGCCGCGGAGCGGGGCCCGAGCGGCCCGGCCCGCAGGGCCAGGAGCGGGAACGATGAGCGATACGGGGGTCGATCCGCTCGAGCGCCAGACCGACGAGGGCGCGCAGGAGCTCCACCAGAGCCACGAGCTCGTCGTCACGGGTGGGCCCTGGCCCGAGCTCGAGGGCGAGAGCCAGACGATGATCATCAACATGGGTCCGCAGCACCCGTCGACCCACGGCGTGCTCCGGCTCATGATGGAGCTCGACGGCGAGACCGTCGTGCGGGCGAAGCCGGTCATCGGCTACCTGCACACCGGGATGGAGAAGACCGGCGAGGAGCTCACGTACGTCCAGGGCGCCACCAACGTGACCCGCATGGACTACGCGTCGCCCCTGGGCAACGAGCTGGTCTGGTCGACGGCGGTCGAGCAGCTGCTCGACATCGAGGTGCCACCGCGGCGGTGTGGGCCCGGATGATGCTCCAGGAGCTCGGCCGGATGGGCTCGCACCTCCTGTTCCAGGCCACGAACGGCATGGACATCGGGGCGGTCTCGATGCTGCTCTACGGCTGGCGCGAGCGCGAGGAGCTCCTGCGGGTGCTCGAGATGATCACGGGCCTGCGGATGAACCACAACTTCATCCGCCCGGGCGGGATCGCGGCCGACCTGCCCGACGGCTGGCAGGAAGAGGTGCTCGCGGTCTGCGACATCGTCGAGGCGGGCATCGCCGAGTACGACGAGCTGCTCACCGGGAACCCCATCTGGCTGGAGCGCATGGTCGGTGTCGGGGTCATCACCACCGAGCAGGCGCTCTCGCTCGGCGTCACCGGCCCGCTCCTGCGCTCCACCGGGTTCGCGTGGGACCTGCGCACCGCGCAGCCGTACCTCGCCTACGACGAGGTCGACTTCGACGTGATCTACACCGAGAACGGTGACTGCTTCGATCGCTACCGGATCCGCCTCTACGAGATCGCGGAGTCGATCAAGATCGTGCGCCAGTGCGTGGAGAAGATGCCGCGCGGTGACTACCGCGTCCAGGACAAGAAGGTGACGCCGCCACCGCGCGCCCGCATCGACGAGTCGATGGAGGCGCTGATCCACCACTTCAAGCTCTTCACCGAGGGGTTCCGGGTCCCGGCCGGCGAGACGTACGCCGCGATCGAGTCACCGCGGGGTGAGATCGGTTGCTACCTCGTCGCCGACGGCACGGGGAAGCCGAGCCGGATGCACATCCGGGGCCCGTCGTTCTACAACCTCGGCGCGATGGCGCCGATGATGCAGGACCGGCTGGTCGCCGACGCGGTGGCGGTGATCTCGAGCGTGGACCCGATCCTGGGCGAGGTCGACCGGTGAGGCGCGTGGCATTCCGAGGATCTCCCTCGGCCGATCGCCGGGTCGTGGTGTGGGTCGACGGCCGAGGGCGGCGTTGCGGAGGGATCGGCTGATGGCGTTCTCGGCGGAGAACCGTGATCGCGCTCGCGAGATCGTCGGCTGCTACCCGTTCGCACGCTCGGCTGTGCTCCCGCTGCTGCACCTCGCGCAGGAGCAGGACGGCTGGGTCGCACCCGACGCGATCGAGGAGGTCGCCGGCCTCGTCGGGCTCGAGCCCGCGCAGGTCCTCGGGACGTGCAGCTTCTACACGATGTACAAGCGCGACGGGAAGAAGCAGCTCGTCGTGTCCGTGTGCACGAACGTGTCGTGCCTCGTCAACGGCGGGCCCGAGCTCCTCGAGGCGTTGAGCGAGCGCTACGCCGACGCGGAGGACGTCGAGGTCGAGGAGGTCGAGTGCCTCGCGGCGTGCGATACCGCGCCGGTGTTCCAGGTCAACTACGACTTCCACGGCAACGCGACCGACGACTCGGCGGCCGCGACGATCGAGGAGTACCGCTCGGGCGCCCGCGTCGCGCGTGGCGTGTCCGGAGGGAAGCGGCCATGAACGGAGCGGAGCGAGTTCTGGGACAGAGCCGATGCGACAGCGGAGGGGGGCCCGAGCGGCCCGGCCCGCAGGGCCGAGAGCGGGACTGATGGCAGCCAAGGAGACGCGCATCGTCACGCAGCGGCTGCGCGAGTTCACCGAGGACTCGTGGACGATGGATCGCTACCTCGCCACGGGCGGCTACGAGCAGCTGCGCCGCGCGCTCGACGATGGAGCCCGCGCACATCCAGGACGAGCAGGTGAAGGCATCGGGCCTCCGGGGCCGGGGCGGCGCCGGGTTCGGGACCGGCCAGAAGTGGTCGTTCCTGCCCAAGGGCATCTACCCGCGGTACCTCGCGGTGAACGGCGACGAGGGTGAGCCGTCCACCTTCAAGGACCACATGCTCATCGAGCGCGACCCGCACCAGATCGTCGAGGGCGTGATCATCTCGGCGTTCGCGATCGAGGCCCACCACGCGTTCATCTACGTGCGGGGTGAGTTCGCCCTCGGGATCGAGCGCCTCGAGCAAGCGGTGCGCGACGCGTACGCCAAGGGATTCATCGGCAACAACATCCTCGGCTCGGGCTTCGACCTCGAGGTGGTGGTGCACCGCGGCGCCGGCGTGTACATCGCGGGCGACGAGACCGGACTGCTCTCGAGCCTCGAGGGAGAGCGCGCGATGCCGCGCATCAAGCCGCCGTTTCCCGCGGTGCAGGGCCTGTACGCGAAGCCGACCGTGGTGAACAACGTCGAGACGATGTCCACCGTCCCGCACATCTTGCGCATGGGCGGCGAGGAGTACGCGAAGCTCGGCGTCGGCCGCTCGACCGGGACGCGGATCTTCTCGGTGTCCGGGCACGTGCAGCGCCCGGGAAACTACGAGGTCGAGCTCGGCATGACCTTCCGCGAGCTGATCGAGGAGCTCGCCGGCGGCGTGCGCGGCGGCAAGCAGATGAAGTTCTTCATTCCCGGCGGAGCGTCGGCGCCGTGGCTGATGCCCGAGCACCTCGACGCACCGCTCGACATGGATTACGTCGGCTCCGAGCTGAAGACGATGCTCGGCTCGGGGGCGATCATGGTGTTCGACGAGGACACGAACCCGGCGCTCGTCGCCTGGCGGCTCCTCGAATTCTTCGCCCACGAGAGCTGCGGCAAGTGCACGCCGTGCCGCGAGGGCTCCACCTGGTTGGAGAAGGTGCTGTTCCGGGTCTCGCACGGGCTCGGCCGGCCCCAGGACCTCGACATGATGCTGTCGTTCGGCGCGACGATCGTTCCCGGGCTCAACGCGCCCTTCGCCCAGACGACCATCTGCGCGATGGGCCCGAGCACCATGTCGGCCGTCGTCAGCCTCGACCGCTTCTTCCGCGAGGAGATCCTCGAGATGTGCAACGCCGACGACGTCCGCCCGAGCATCCCGGTGGCGAGCTCGTGAGCGCCGCAGTGAGCGACCGCCCGTTTGGGCAGTGCGGCGCGGGCCGAGCGGCCCGGCCCGCAGCGCCAGGAGCGGGAAGCGTGAGCGCAGAGGAGGGGAAGCGGAGCGAGCGTCCGCCGGGCGTGCCGATGAGCCAGTGGCCGTCGGCGTACGACTACGTCCTGCCGACCGGCGCGCCCGGCGAGGTGACCGTCACCGTCGACGGTCGCGAGGTCACGGCGAAGACCGGCGATCTGCTCATCAAGGTCGCGCAGGACCACGGCACCTACATCCCGCGCTTCTGCTACCACGAGCGGATGAAGCCGGTCGGCATGTGCCGGATGTGCCTGGTCGAGGTCGAGGGCATGCGCGGCCTCCAGATCTCGTGCGCCACCGTCGTCACCGACGGGATGGTCGTCCACACGAAGTCCGACGCAGCCCGCCAGGCGCAGGACGGCGTGCTCGAGCTGCTCCTCATCAACCACCCGCTCGACTGTCCCGTGTGCGACCGCGGCGGTGAGTGCCCGCTTCAGGACACGACGCTCGCCTTCGGGCCGGGCGAGTCGCGCTTCGTCGAGGAGAAGCGCCACTGGGAGAAGCCGATCCCGATCTCGGACCTCGTGCTGCTCGACCGCGAGCGCTGCATCCAGTGCGGTCGGTGCACGCGCTTCGCCGACGAGATCGCGGGAGACGCGCTGATCAGCTTCGGCGCACGCGGCTACCACACCGAGGTCATCACCAACCCGACCGACCCGTTCACGTCGTACTTCTCCGGGAACACGGTGCAGATCTGCCCGGTGGGCGCGCTCACCGCCACGCCGTACCGCTTCAAAGCGCGGCCGTGGGACCTGAGCGCGATCGAGACCAGCTGCACGACCTGCGCGGTGCACTGCCGGGGGGCGCTCGAGTCGAGCTCCAACCAGCTGGTGCGCCTCCTCGGCGTCGACAGCGAGCCGGTGAACCACGGCTGGCTCTGCGACAAGGGCCGGTTCGGGTACGAGGTCGTCCACTCGGAGGAACGGATCCGCCAGCCGATGGTCCGCAGGGGCGACGAGCTCGTCGAGTGCTCGTGGCCGGAGGCGCTCGACGCCGCCGCGGCCGGGATCCAGCGCGCCCTCGACCTGCACGGCCCGCAGTCGGTCGCGCTGCTCGGCGGCGCGCGCGGAACCAACGAGGACGCGTACGTGTGGTCGCGCTTCGCCAAGGGCGTCCTCGGCACGGACAACGTCGACGCCCAGCTCGCGGACGGGCTGCCGGCGGAGGTCGCCCTCGGGTTGCCCGCGGCGACGATCGCGGACCTGGACACCGCGGCCGCGATCGTGGTCGTCGGCATCGACCTCAAAGAGGAGCTGCCCGTCCTCTTCCTGCGGGTCAAGCGCGCCGCGGAGGAGCTCGAGGTTCCGCTCATCGAGCTCGCGCCACGGGACCAGGGCCTGACGAGGTACGCGAGCGCGTCCCTCCGCGCGATCCCGGGCGAGCAGGACGAAGTGGCGCGCCACCTCGTCGCCGCGATCGGCGGAGCTGTGGCCCACGACGCCGCGATCGCCGAGGCGGCCGCGTTGCTCGAGGACCGTGACGGCGACATCGTGGTCGTGCTGGGGCGCGGCGACGTCGCCGCGTCGGCGGACGCGACCGTGCGTACCGCCACCGCGCTGGCGGCGCTGCCCGATGCACGCTTCCTCGTGGCGCTGCGGCGGGGCAACGTGCGTGGCGCGCTCGACCTCGGCCTCACCCCCGGCTTCCTCCCCGGGCGGGTGACCCTCGACGCGGGCCGCGAGTGGTTCGGCCGCGAATGGGCCACCGTCCCGGCCCAGCGCGGGCTCGACGCGGCGGGCATCCTCGCCGCGTCGGAGGCCGGTCGAATCCACGCGCTGCTGCTGCTCGGGACCGACCCCCACGACGACTGCCCCGACAACACCCTCGCCGAGGGCGCGCTCAACGCCGCCGGCTTCACGATCGCGATCGACACCTTCATCACCGACAGCACCAAGCGGGCCGACGTCTTCCTGCCGGTCACGATGTGGGGTGAGAAGGTCGGCAGCGTCACGAACTTGGAGGGACGGGTCCAACGCGTCGGCGCGGCGATCGCGACCGAGGGGACCTCGATGCCGGACTGGCGCATCGCGGCCGAGCTCGCGCTGCGCATGGGTGCCGACCTGGACCTCGAGACGGTCGACGAGGTGCAGGACGAGATCGCGCGGGTCGCACCGGCGCACGCGGGCGTCGACGCCAAGCTGCTCCGGCGGGCGCGCGACGGGGTGGTTCTCCCGCTCGCCGAGCACCGCGACGAGCTCGTGCTCGGCCCGGTGCGCGTCCCGGTCACCTCCGCGTCGTGGGAGCCGATCGCGCCCCAACCGGCCGAAGAGGAGACGCTCGCGTCGTCCCAGGGCGCCGGCGTCGTGGGCTCCTCGGGGACCGGCGCCGCGGCGATCATCGAGCCCGGGCTCTCCCAGACCGCGCTGCCCCCGGACGATCCGGGCCTGGCCGAGGTCGAGGCCCGCGTCGCGGCGCCGCCCGACGCCGACGACCACCGGCCCGACGTCCACCGTTTCGCCGGCGAGTCGCCGAGCGGGGACACCCCGCGGCGGGACGCCTACGCTCTCCGGCTCGTGACGGGGCGCACGCTGTACGACGGGGGGATCACAGTCGCGGCCTCGAGCTCGCTCACCGTGCTCGTGGCCGATCCGGTGCTGCTGATCAACCCCCAGGACCGCGACCGCATCGGCGTCGAGGACGGCGGCCAGGTGAAGGTCACCTCGGCGCGCGGCTCGCTGATCCTCGGGGTGCGCGCCGACGCCGCGATCCATCCGGGCACCGCCTACCTCCCGTTCAACCTGCCCGGTGAGGGCGTCGGCACGCTGGTGGACCTGACCAGCCCGGTGACCGACCTGCGCGTGGAGTCGCGATCGTGACGCTCGCGGCCGATCCCCTCTTCTCCAACGGCGTCGATGGTGGCGTCGTCCTCATCGTCATCGGCAAGACGATCGTCGTGTTCGCGCTGCTCCTCGTCCTCGTCCTTCTCTACATCTGGTTCCTGCGCAAGGTCATCGCCGACATGCAGAACCGGATCGGCCCGGAGCGGGCGGGCCCATTCGGTGTGCTGCAGTCCCTTGCCGACGGGATCAAGCTGTTCTTCAAGGAGCAGTCGGTCCCGGACCAGGCCGACAGCTTCGTGTTCAAGCTCGCGCCGTACCTCTCCGCGTTGCCCGCGTTCATCGCGTTCTCGATCGTCCCGTTCGGCGGCGAGGTCTCGATCGCCGGCCACGAGACCTACCTCCAGCTCGCCGACCCCCAGATCGGGGTGCTGCTGCTCCTCGCGATGTCGGGGATCGGGCTCTACGGGGTGATGCTCGCCGGCTGGTCGAGCGGGTCGAAGTACCCGCTGCTCGGCTCGGTGCGCGCCTCGGCCCAGCTCATCTCCTACGAGGCCGCGTTCAGTCTCGCGATCGTCGGCGTCCTCCTGTACTCGCAGACCCTGTCCACGCGCGGGATCGTGAACGGCCAGGCGTGGACGAGCTGGCACTCGTTCGTGACCCAGTGGTACTGGGCGCCCGCGATCGTCGCGTTCGTCATCTTCCTGATCGCCGCGATCGCCGAGACCAACCACCCGCCCTTCGACCTCGTCGAAGCCGAGCAGGAGCTCGTCGGTGGCTTCCACACCGAGTACACGGGCATCCGATTCGGCATCTTCTTCCTCGCCGAGTTCATGAACCTGATCACGATGTCGGCGATCGCCGTCACGCTGTTCCTCGGTGGCCCCTCGGGACCGGCGCTCGGCTTCCTGCCCGCGTCGGGGACGGTCAACGTGTGGATCATGCCCGTCTTCTGGTTCTTCCTGAAGCTGGTGATCTTGCTCTACGGCACCGTGTGGGTGCGCGCGTCGCTGCCGCGGCTGCGGTATGACCAGCTCATGGACCTCGGGTGGAAGTGGCTCATCGAGCTCGCGTTCCTCTGGGTCATGGTGTCCGCGGTGATCATCGTCGGCCGCGAGGAGCACTGGGACCGGTTGGTCGTGGTGCCCGCCGCGGTGCTCGGCGCGCTGCTCGTGCTCGGCTTCCTGCGCCTGTGCATGCCGAAGCCGGGCGAGATCCTGGACGAGGTCTACTGATGGGCCGGTTCAGCGGGTTCGGGGTCACGATCAAGCAGGTCTTCAAGCCGAAGCTGACCACGCGCTACCCGAAGGAGAAGCGCGCGAAGCCCGTGCGGTTCCACGGCCGCCACGTGCTCAACCGCTACGACGACGGCATGGAGAAGTGCATCGGCTGCGAGCTGTGCGCCGGGGTGTGCCCGGCCCGGTGCATCTACGTGCGCGGGGCTGACAACCCGCCCGACGCCCCGGTCTCCCCGGGAGAGCGGTACGGCTTCGTCTACGAGATCAACTACCTGCGCTGCATCCACTGCGACCTCTGCGTCGAGGCGTGCCCGACCGAGGCGATCACCGAGACGAAGCAGTTCGAGTTCTCCTTCGCCGACCGGGCCGACGCGATCTACACGAAGGACGAGCTCCTCGTCGACGACGAGGGTCGGGCGAAGCGCCAGCCGTGGGAGCTGTGGCTCGGTGACGAGGACGACGACACGAGCGCGTGGATGCGTGCGACGTCGCCGTCCGGGTCGTCCGCGTACGAGGGCCGCATCGTGTGGTCGAGCGAGCTGGGCTTCGGGTACCGCCAGCCCGAGCAGGGCCAGCGCCGGAAGCGGACCGAGGGCTGATGGCGGAGTTCGTGATCTTCTTCATCATGGCGGCGATCGCGCTCGGTGCGGCGATCGGCATGGTCGTCGCGCGAAACCCCGTGCACTCCGCCCTGCTGCTCGTCACCGTCCTGATCGCGATCGCGGTGATGTTCCTGTTGCAGGACGCGCAACTGCTCGCTGCGGTGCAGATCATCGTCTACGCAGGCGCGATCGTCGTGCTGTTCCTCTTCGTGATCATGCTGCTCGGCGTCGACCGCAGCGAGTCTCTCGAGGACCCGGTCCGGAGCCAGCGCCCCGCGGCGATCGCGCTCGGGGTCATCGGCCTGGCCGAGGTCCTGTTCCTCGCCGGGCGGCACTGGGCGACGGGCGCGGCGACGGGCGCAAGCCTGCACGCGGGCCCAGGCGGCAACGTCGAGCGCGTGGCCCGGGCGATCTTCACCGACTACCTGTGGCCGTTCGAGGTCCTGACGATCCTGCTCGTCGTCGCCGTCGTCGGTGGGGTCGTGCTCGCCCGCCGCAGCGGCCTCCCGGCCGAGCAGGAGTACGACCTCGAGCGCGACGACGACGTCACCACGCCGAGCGACCTCGATCCCGAGATCTCGTCGACCGAGGTGACCACCCCGTGATCGTGGCCTCGGTGCACCTCACGGAGTCGTACTTCCTCACGTTCGCCGCGGTGCTGTTCACGATCGGCGCGGTGGGGCTGCTGATCCGGCGCAACGTCCTGGTGATGTTCATGTGCGTCGAGCTCATGCTCAACGCGGTGAACCTCACGTTCGTGACCTTCGCCAAGACCCTCGACGACATCCGGGGACAGGCGATCGTGTTCTTCGTGCTCGTGGTCGCGGCGGCGGAGGTCGCCGTCGGCCTCGCGATCATCGTGGCGATCTTCCGCCGGCGCCGCGGCGGCGCGACTGCCGACGACACCAACCTGCTGAGAGGCTGAGGTGGCCGAGTCCGGGGTGGGATCCTCATGACCGCGCGCGATCTGCTCGACACCGTCTGGATCGTTCCCGCGCTGCCGCTGTTCGGCTCGGTGCTGCTCCTGCTCGTGGGCAAGCGCATCGGCCAGCCGAAGGCCGGATGGATCGCGACCGTGCTCCTGGCCCTCGCGTTCGTCTGGTCCGTCGTCATGTTCGCGGCGATGCTCAGCATGCCGGACGGCGCGCGGACCAACACGGTGAACCTGTTCACCTGGTTCCCGGCCGGCGCGCTGCGCGTGAACCTCGGGTTCCTCACCGATCCGCTCTCGGTCACCTGGATCATGCTGGTGACCGGCGTCGGCTCGCTCATCCACCTCTACGCGATCGGGTACATGCACGGGGATCCGCGGTTCTCGCGGTTCTTCTCCTACCTGAACCTGTTCGCGGCGTCGATGCTCATCCTCGTGCTCGGGAGCAGCTTCATCGTCACGTTCCTCGGCTGGGAGGGGGTCGGGCTCTGCTCGTACCTGCTCATCTCGCACTGGTTCGAGCGCAACCGGGCCGCGGTCGCGGGCAAGAAGGCGTTCGTCGCCAACCGCGTGGGCGACTTCGGCTTCATGATCGCGATGTTCTTCATCATCGGGAGCGTCGGCAGCCTCGACTACTCGGCCATGAACCTCAAGGCCGGGAGCCTCCCCCACACCACGGTGACGGCGATCGCGCTGCTGCTCTTCGTCGGGTGCATCGGGAAGAGCGCGCAGATCCCGTTGCACGTCTGGCTGCCGGACGCGATGGAGGGTCCGACCCCGGTCTCCGCCCTGATCCACGCGGCCACGATGGTCACGGCCGGCGTCTACCTGATCTGCCGTGCGCACCCGTTCTTCGACGCGAGCGGCGACGCGCTGACCGTCGTCGCCTGGGTCGGTGCCGGGACCGCGCTGCTCGCGGGCACCGCCGCGCTCGTGCAACCGGACATCAAGAAGGTCCTCGCGTACTCGACGATCAGTCAGCTCGGGTACATGTTCCTCGCCTGCGGGCTCCACGCGTACCAGGCTGCGGTCTTCATGGTGCTCGCGCATGCCTGCTACAAGGGCACGCTCTTCCTCGGCGCGGGCTCGGTGATCCACGGCAACGAGGACAATCAGGACCTGCGAAGAATGGGCGGGCTGCGCAGGCTCATGCCGTTCACCGCGTTCGCCTTCGTCCTCGCGTTCCTCGCGATCAGCGGTATCCCACCGTTGTCCGGCTTCTTCGCCAAGGACGAGATCATCTCGGACAGCTTCTTCTCCAGCGACTACGTGCTCTGGATCATCGCGGTGGCGGCCGCGGCGATCACCGCGATCTACATGACGCGGGAGACCCTGCTGACGTTCTTCGGCAACCAGCGCTTCCGGGCCGCGCTCGGCGCGGACCCGGTCGCCGGCGGCGACGAGTCGGAAGGCGCGCCCGCGGAAGCGCCGGCGATGGCCCACGCCACGGTCGGCCACGACGCCGAGCACGGCCTCCACGAGATCTCGCCGGTCTCACCGACGGTCGACTACGGCACGCCACCGGCCCCGTCCACGCTGACCCGCGAGCCGCACGAGATGCCGTGGACGATGGTGATCCCGTCGGTGCTGCTGGCCCTGCTCGCCGCGGTCATCGGGTTCATCAACCTGCCGTTCACCAGCTTCGAGTTCCTCACCGACTGGCTCGATCCGGTGTTCCGCGGGGTCACCGAACCCGGCGCGAGCTCGTTCCTCCAGGGTGCGGCGCTCGACGTCGTCTCGGTGACGATCGTGTGCATCGGCATCTTCTTCGCCTGGACCGTCTATCGCCGCGGGCTCGCCGACCCGGAGGTCGACCCGCTCGACCGGCGGCTGGGCCCGTTCGGTCGCCTGTTCGGTCACGCGTACTACTACGACGAGACCATCTCGCGGCTGGTCGGTGGACCGGTGCGAGCCGCTGCGCACTGGCTGGCCACGACGTTCGACCTCGGGATCATCGACGGCGCGGTGAACGGGATCGCGCAGCTCGTCCGCGGCGCGGCCTCCGGCCTGCGCCGGACCCAGACCGGCCTGGTGCGCCAGTACGCGCTCGGGATCGTCCTCGGTGTCGTTCTCCTGCTGCTCTACGCGCTCGCGCGCACGGGCTTCTAGCCATGCCGAACGGCTTCCCGATCCTCACGGCGATCATCGTCACACCGATCATCGGTTCGCTGCTCGTGCTCTGCACGCCGGCACGGCGCCCCGAGCTCGCACGTGCGGTGGCGTACCTCGCGTCCGTCGCGACGCTCGGCTTCGCAGCCTGGCTGCTGTGGGACTTCCAGACCGGGGTGCGCACCTTCCAGTTCGTCGAGGAGAACCGCTGGTTCGACGCGTTGGGCGTCGGTTACATCGTCGGCGTCGACGGCTTCAGCATCTTCATGGTCGCGATCACCGCGGTGCTGTTCCCGATCGGCTTGCTCGCGGCGGCCAGGCAGGACCACCGGGTCAAGGCGTACACGTTCTGGTTCCTGCTGCTCGAGGGCGTCATCATGGGGATCTTCCTCTCCCTCGACCTCATCTGCTTCTTCGTGTTCTGGGAAGCGATGCTCGTGCCGATGTACTTCCTCATCTCCGGCTGGGGCAGTCAGCGGCGCGTCTACGCGGCGATGAAGTTCTTCATCTACACCGCCGCGGGCTCCGCGTTCCTGCTCGCGTCGATCCTGGTGCTCGGCTTCCTCCACCAGAACGCGACCGGCCACCTCACGTTCGACTACCGGGTGCTCGCGGAGTGGAACGGTCTGGCGTCGAGCACCGAGAAGGTCCTGTTCCTCGGGTTCATGATCGCCTTCGCGATCAAGGCACCACTCTTCCCGTTCCACACCTGGCTGCCGGACGTGCACACCGAGGCGCCGACCGCCGGCTCCGTGGTGCTGGCCGGCGTCATCCTGAAGATGGGCGCCTACGGGTTCCTGCGCTTCTCGTTCGAGCTGTTCCCGAAGGCGTCGGTGTACTTCTCGCCGTTGATCATGACCCTCGCGGTCATCGGCATCATCTACGGGTCGATCGTCGCGGCGATGCAGACCGACATCAAACGGGTCATCGTGTTCTCATCGGTCGCGCACATGGGCTTCATCCTCCTCGGCATCTTCTCGCTGACGATCTTCGGGCTCGACGGTGCGGCGTTCAACATGCTCAGCCACCCGCTCACCACCGGCAGCCTCTTCCTCGTGGTCGGGATGCTCTACGAGCGGCGGCACACGCGCGAGATCTCCGAGTTCGGGGGCATCTGGAAGTCCGCGCCGGTGCTCACCGCCCTCTTCCTCATCGCGACGTTCGCAGGGATCGGCCTGCCCGGGTTCTCCGGGTTCGTCGGCGAGTTCCTCGCGCTCGTCGGCGCGTTCCTGGCGCACCGCTGGTGGGCCATCGTGGCCACCACGGGCGTGATCCTCGCCGCGGTCTACATGCTCTGGGTGTTCCAGCGGGTCTTCACCGGGGTGCCGCAGGGAGAGAACGCCAAGCTGCGTGACGTCTCGATCCGCGAGATCGTCGTCGTCGCCCCGCTGCTCGCGATCAGCCTCTTCATCGGCATCTACCCGAAGCCGGTCATCGACCGGGTCGAGCCGACCGTCGAACGCGTGATCGCCGAGTTCAAGGCGAAGACCGACTACAAGCAGCCCGAGGGTGACAAGGTGCGCCATGCCGCGGAACGGGGCGCGCAGCCGACGGGGGCGCAGCCATGATCGCGGCCACGACGATCCGGACACCCGGCGTGAACTGGGTCGGCATCGCCCCGGTCATCAGCCTGGTCGCCGCCGCGCTCGTCATCATCATGCTGAAGGCCGTGTTCCGCCGCGACGCCCGGGTGTTCGACGCGTCCATCGCGGTCGCGGCTGCGGGCATCGCGGCATCGGGGTACTTCCTGTGGCGCCTGTGGCACGACATCCACGACACCGGCGCGTACCTGACCCTCAACAAGATGGTCGCCGTCGACGGGTTCTCGGTCTTCCTCGGCACCGTGGTGCTCGCGGCGGTGTTGCTCGTCCTCCTGCTCTCGACCGAGTACCTCGAGAGCCACGGCATCGCGTCGCGCCCCGAGTACATCGCGCTCCTCCTGCTCTCGGCCGCGGGCATGCTCGTCATGACCACCGCCAACGACCTGATCGTCGTGTTCGTGGCGCTCGAAGCCCTGTCGATCCCGCTGTACGTCCTTGCCGCCTACGACCGCAACCGGCGGCGATCGCTCGAAGCGGGCATGAAGTACTTCGTGCTGGGCGCGTTCTCGTCCGCGGTGTTCCTCTACGGGATCGCGCTCGTCTACGGCGCGACCGGGACGACCTCGCTCTCCGGGATCGCGACCTTCGTCGCCAACGTGTCGCTGATCGACGCCGGCACGCTGCTCGCCGGGTTGATGCTCCTGCTCGTGGGGCTCGGGTTCAAGATCGCCGCAGTGCCGTTCCACATGTGGACTCCGGACGTGTACGAGGGCTCGCCCACCCCGATCACCGCGTTCATGTCGTCGGCCACCAAGGCGGCGGGGTTCGCCGCGCTGCTCCGGGTGCTGCTCACCGCGTTCGGGACGTACCGGACGGACTGGCGCCCGGCGATCTGGGCCCTTGCCATCCTGACGCTGCTGGTCGGCAGCGTGGTCGCGCTGGTCCAGACCGACATCAAGCGGATGCTGGCGTACTCGTCGATCAGCCACGCCGGCTACGTCCTCATCGGGCTCGAGGCCGGGACGCGGCAGGGCCTGCGCGCCGCGCTCTTCTACCTGTTCGTCTACACGTTCATGACCATCGGCTCGTTCGCGATCGTCATGGTGATCGGGCGGCGCGACGACCGCCACAGCATCACCGAGTACCGCGGCGCTCGCGACCCGCCAGCCTCTGCTCGCCGGGCTCCTGGCGTTCTTCCTGCTGGCCCAGGCCGGGATCCCGCCGACCGGCGGCTTCATCGCCAAGCTGGGCGTGTTCGCGTCGGTGGCCAACAACCCCGCGTTCGCCGACCAGCGCGGGCTCTCGTACTCGCTCCTCGTCGTCGGCGTCATCGCCTCGGTGATCTCGGCGTACTTCTACCTGCGGGTCATCGTGTTCATGTACTCGTCCGAGGCCGATGTGCCCGAGGGCGAGGAGGCGGCGCGAGCGTCCAGGCCGGCGATCCGGGTCGACATCCCCACCGGCGTCGTGCTGTTCGTCTGCGCCGCGCTGACGCTCTGGGTCGGGATCCTGCCCTCAGTGATCCTCGATTTCGCCCGCAACGCGCGGCTCATCTTCTGAACCCGCGAGCTCGTCCGCGCGATCTGCTCTGACCAGGGAATTCGATGAGGTTTCCGGTTTGTCGGTTCGCGAAAGCGCGGACGTATACTCGCCCGGACCAGCCGCATTCGGGGTGGAGAGGGCTCGCGTGACCGAGTACTACCGGGAGTACCTCGCGGTCGCCGTGCTCATGGGCGCGGCGCTGCTGATGGTGGGCGGCATCCTCGCCATCGGGCGCATGCTGCGGCCCCTGCACCCGCAGTCCGAGAAGTACGTGACCTACGAGGCGGGCTCGGACCCGGTCGGCGGGTGGGGTCAGTCCAACGTCCGCTACTACGTGTACGCGCTGCTCTTCGTGATGTTCGACGTCGAAGCGGTGTTCATCTTCCCGTGGGCCATCGAGCTCGAGGCGCTCGGCGTGCAGGCCCTGGTCTCGATGATCGTGTTCATCGGGATCCTCGCCCTCGGCCTCGTCTACGCCTGGCGCAAGGGGGTGCTCCGGTGGGCCTAGTCGAGAAGGGCCTGCTGGGGAAGAAGCCCCTGAAGCCGGTCACCTGGCTGCTGAACTACAGCCGGAAGTACTCGCTGTGGATGTTCCAGTGGGGCCTCGCCTGCTGCGCGATCGAGATGGGGGCGGCGCTCGCCAGCCCGCGCTACGACATGATGCGCCTCGGGGTGATCCCGTTCCCGGCCAGCCCGCGCCAGGCCGACCTCGTGGTGATCTCGGGCACCGTCACCGACAAGATGGCGCCCGCGATCAAGCGGCTCTACGAGCAGATGCCAGACCCGAAGTACGTGATCTCGATGGGGTCGTGTGCCAACTGTGGCGGGCCCTACTGGGACTCGTACTCGGTGACCAAGGGCGTCGACCAGATCATCCCCGTGGACATCTACATCCCCGGGTGCCCGCCCCGGCCCGAGGCTCTGCTCCAGGCGGTCGTCATGCTCCAGGAGCGGATCCAGAACGAGGGCATCGGCAACGACGAGCTCGCGGCTCGCTGGCGCGGGGAGCCGATCACCATTGGCTGACGAGCCGACGCCCGAGGTGACCGACCCCGAGGACGCCCCTGCCGCCGAGGAGGCGGGCGAGCCGGAGGCCGCATCCGAGCCCGAACCCGCGCCGGAGCTCGACCCGGTCGTGGCCGAGGTCCTCGAACGGTTCTCGGCCGGGCTCGGCGACGCGGTGCTCGAGTCCGCCGACGCGTTCGGCACGCCGACGGTGCGCGTGCGCGCCGGAGCGTGGCGCGACGCCGGCGAGCACGCCAAGCGCGCGCTGGACTGCGACTATCTCTCGTTCCTCGCCGGCATCGACTGGCAGCCGGCCCCCAAGGCGGAGACCGAGGACACCGGTGACACCTCGTCGCCCGCGCAGCCCAGTGAGATGACCTTCGGTGCCGCGGGCTCGGCCGGTCGGTTCCAGGTGTTCGCGCACGTCCAGTCGACGGCGCGCCACTGGGGCATCACGCTGAAGGCGGACGTGGAAGAGACATCGCCGCACCTCGCGAGCTGGGTCCCGGTCTACGCGGGCGCGGACTGGCACGAGCGCGAGTGCTGGGAGATGTTCGGGATCGTCTTCGACGGGCATCCGAGCCTGCGCCACCTCTACCTGCCGGCCGAGTTCGAGGGCCATCCTCTGCGCAAGGACTTCCCGCTGCTCGCCCGGGACGTGAAGCCCTGGCCCGGCCTGGTCGACGTCGAGCCGATGCCCGGCGAGGACACCCCGGCCGACGCACCCGCGGAGGTGGAGGCATGAGCGGAGCGGTGACGCCACGCGGCCAGTGCCGCCAGACCAGGGGAGCGGGGCCCGAGCGGTCCGGCCCGCAGGGCCAGGAGCGGGGAACATGAGCGACACCACGACGACGATGCCGGGATTCGAGATCGAGCCGGGCGCGCTGCGCCACCTGGCCGACGCGGCCGTCGGCGTCGAGCTCGACACCGGCGACATGATCCTCAACCTGGGCCCGCAGCACCCCGCCACCCACGGGACGCTGCGCCTCGTGGTGCGCCTCGACGGCGAGCGCGTCGTCGCCGCGGACCCGGTGATCGGCTACATGCACCGCGGCTACGAGAAGCTCAGCGAGTTCCGGACGTACCCGCAGATCACGACGCTCGTCAACCGGATCGACTGGCTCAGCTCGTTCGCGAACGAGGTGCCGTTCATCCATGGCGCCGAGAAGCTCATGGAGCTCGAGGCCCCGCCGCGGGCGCAGTACATCCGCACGATCCTCACCGAGCTGAGCCGCATCGCGACCATCTACCTGTTCCTGGGCGAGATGGGCCTCCAGGTCGGCGCGCTGACCCCCGCGTTCTGGGGCTTCCGCGACCGCGAGCACGTCCTGAACCTCATCGAGGGCGCGACCGGCGGCCGGTTCCACCCGAACTTCAACCGCATCGGCGGTCTGAAGGACGACCTCCCGTGGGGCTGGGTGGTCGACTGCCGCGAGGCGATGAAGCGGATCCTCGACGGGTGCGACGACTTCGAGGACGTGCTGGTCGGCAACGAGATCTTCGAGGCCCGCACGCGGGGCATCGGCATCATCCCCGGCGAGCTCGGCGCGGCCTACGGGCTGTCGGGCGCGAACCTGCGCGGCGTCGGGCATCGACTGGGACCTCCGTCGTGACGGCAAGCCGTACCTCGTCTACCCGGAGCTGGACTTCAAGGTCTGGACCCACGGCGACGGCGACTCGTTCGCCCGGTACTGGGTGCGCCTCCAGGAGACGCGCGAGTCCGCCCGCATGGTCCTCCAGCTGCTGGACGACCTGCCGGCGGGCCCGATCATGGCGAAGGTGCCCCGCATCATCAAGGTCCCCGAGGGCGAGGTCTGGGTCGAGACCGAGAACCCGCTCGGGCAGATGGGCTACTACATCGTCTCGAAGGGGGCGACCGGCCCGTTCCGCGTGAAGATCCGCTCGGCCAGCTTCAGCAACGTCTCGATCCTGCCCTGGCTGCTGCGCGGCGTCTACGTTCCGGACGTCATCACGATCCTCGGATCGTTGTACTTCATCCTCGGAGACATTGACCGGTGACGTCTGAGCGGAGCGCGGGAGCGAGCACGAAGCAGGAGCGCAGGTCCGAGCGGGCACGAAGTGCGAGAACCGGAGCGACGCGAAGTCGTGGACGCCGGAGCGACCAGAGATGGTGAGCCTCGCGCTGGAGATCGGCTGGGGGACGACGCTCGCGATCAAGACGATCGTGGTGCTGGCGATCATTCCCCTCGGCGCGCTCATCCTCGGCTACACGTTCCTCCTGAAGATGATGAGCCACATGCAGAGCCGGCTCGGGCCGATGGATCCGGGCGGCTTCCACGGCTGGTTCCAGCTCGTGGGCGACGGCATGAAGTTCCTCCAGAAGGAGGACATCATGCCGGCGGAGGCGGATCGCCGGGTCTTCGCGATCGCCCCCGCGGTCGTGGTGCTCTCGACCTTCCTCGTGTTCCTCGTGATCCCCACCGGCCCCCGCCTCGTCGTGAAGGACCTCGACGTCGGCGTCTTCTACGCGCTCGCGGTCTCGAGCCTCTCGGTGATCGGCGTGCTCATGGCCGGCTGGGCGAGCGCCAACAAGTTCGCGCTCATCGGCGCGCTGCGCGTGGCCGCCCAGCTCATCGCGTACGAGCTGCCGCTGCTGCTCGCCGTGGTCGGTGTCGTGGTGCAGGCGGGCACCATGAACCTCCAGGGGATCGTGCTCGCCCAGCAGAACGGCTCGATCTTCGGCCTCGACTTCATCGGGAACCCGTACATCCTCACCCAGTTCGTCGGCTTCTTCCTGTTCCTCGTCGCCGCGCAGGCCGAGCTCACCCAGACCCCGTTCGACATGCCCGTGGCCGAGAGCGAGCTCGTCGCGGGCTACATGGTCGAGTACACCGGCTTCCGGTTCCTCTTCTTCTTCATCGGCGAGTTCGGCACGGCGTTCGCGTTCGCGGCGCTCGCCGCCACGCTCTTCCTCGGCGGTTGGGCCATCCCCGGCGTGCACGGCGGCATGGCCGACCTGCTGGGTCCGTTCGTGCTCTTCGCCAAGCTCATGCTCGTGGCCTTCCTCATGTTCTGGGTGCGCTTCACCTACCCCCGGCTGCGTGAGGACCAGCTCCAGGCGGTCGCCTGGAAGTTCCTCATCCCGCTCGCGCTGGCGAACATCGTCGCCACCGGCATCCTCAAGGTGGCGTTCTAGCCGTGGCCCGCCCGAAGCTCCCCGGTGTCATCAGCGGCCTCGGCGTGACGTTCCGCACCATGCTCGAAGGTGCGGTCACCGTGCAGTACCCGCACGAGAAGGAGGATCCGCCCACCCGCGCGCGCGGCGTCATCGCGCTCAAGGAGGAGAACTGCACCGTCTGCATGCTCTGTGCCCGGCAGTGCCCCGACTGGTGCATCTACATCGAGGGTCACAAGGAGCAGCGTCCGCCGCGTCGTGAAGGCGGGCGCCCGCGGACGGTCAGCGTCCTGGACCGGTTCGACATCGACTACGCGCTCTGCATGTACTGCGGGATCTGTGTGGAGGTGTGCCCGTTCGACGCGCTCGTTCTGGAGCCCGGAGTACGAGTACTCGGAGCCGAACATCGCCAAGCTGCTGCACGACAAGCAGAAGCTCGGCGAGTGGATGGAGACGGTGCCCGAGCCCGAGCCGCTCGAGCTCGGCGCCGACGTCAAGGGCAAGAAGTAGTGGTCGTCCAGAACATCGCCTTCTGGATCCTCGCGGTCGCGATGGTGCTGGCCGCGATCGGCGTGGTCCGGTCGCAGAACGTCGTGCACGCCGCGCTGTACCTCGTGGTGGTGCTGGGCGGCGGCGCGGCGCAGTACATCCTGCTCGCCGCGGAGTTCGTCGCCTGGGTGCAGGTCCTCATCTACATCGGCGCGGTCATCATCCTGTTCCTGTTCGGGATCATGCTCACCCGTGCCCCGATGGGCGGGGACACGAACCTCGACAACGACCAGCGTTGGCCCGCCGCGGTCGTGGCGGTGTTCCTGCTCGGCGTGCTCGCGACGCTGCTCATCGACGCGTTCTCGGACGCCAAGATCAAGCTCCACTCGCCGACGCAGACGTCGCAGGTGTCCGAGCTCATCTTCAAGACCTACGTCGTGCCCTTCGAGGTCATCTCGATCGTGCTCCTCGCCGCGCTGGTCGGCGCCGTCGTGATCGCGCGAAGGGACTGAGGCCGCGCCGATGATCCTGAACCAGTTCCTCGTTCTCGCGGCCGCGCTCTTCTGCATCGGCGTATACGGCGTGCTCGCCCGGCGCAACGGCGTGCTCGTCCTCATGAGCGTCGAGCTCATGCTCAACGCGGTCAACCTGAACCTGATCGCCTTCTCCGCCTACCTGCACCGGGTCGCCGGCCAGGTGTTCGCGCTGTTCGTGATCACGATTGCGGCGGCCGAGGTCGGTGTCGGCCTGGCGATCGTCCTGCTCATCTATCGGAACCTTCACAGTCCCGATCTCGACCAGGTCGACCAGCTGAAGGGCTGACGCAGAAGATGCTCGATTACGCCTGGCTCATCCCTGCGATCCCCGCGGCCTCGTTCGTGCTGATCCTGTTCTTCGGCAAGAGGATGCCGAGGCAGGGCTCCGAGATCGGCATCACCGCGCTCGGCGTGTCGTTCGTGCTCGCGTGCGTCACCGCGGTCCAGTGGATCCAGCGGGTGAACGACGCCGAGGGCAAGTCCGCCGGCGGGGTGCTCCAGGCGTTCGGGAAGGGCTTCTTCGCCCACGGCGGCGACCACGAGACGGTGGTGAAGCCGGTCATCAACACCGTCACCTGGTGGCAGAACGGCGGTGTCAAGTTCACGGTGGGCACCCAGATCGACGGGCTCGCGGTGATGATGCTCTTCGTCGTCACGCTCATCTCGCTGCTCGTGCACATCTACTCGACCGCGTACATGCACGGTGACACCCGCTTCACATACTTCTACGCCGCGTTGAGCCTCTTCAGCGCCTCGATGCTCACCCTGGTCGTCGCGTCGAACACGCTCGAGCTGCTCGTCGGATGGGAGCTCGTCGGCCTCTGCTCGTTCATGCTGATCGGCCACTGGTGGGAGGAGCACGCCAACTCGAGCGCCGCGCTCGAAGGCCTTCCTCACCACCCGGACCGGCGACATCGGGCTGATGATCGGTGTGATCATCACGTTCTTCGCCGTGGGCCAGACGTTCGACATCGTCGGCATCAACGAGGCGGCGATCGCGGTCAAGGGCGGCCACACGATCTGGCTGGTCGGGGCGTGCGCCCTGCTCCTCGGCATCATCGGCAAGAGCGGTCAGTTCCCGCTCCACACCTGGCTCCCCGACGCCATGGCCGGCCCGACCCCGGTGTCGGCGCTCATCCACGCGGCGACCATGGTCGTCGCCGGCGTCTACCTCGGCGCGCGGGTGTACGGCGTGTTCTGGGAGGGCTTCTCGATCTCGGCCGGCGGGGTGAACCTGATGGCGCTGGTCGGCGGGATCACGATCCTGATCGGCGCCGCGCTCGTGTTCGTGCAGGACGACATCAAGAAGGTCCTCGCCTACTCGACGATCAGCCAGCTCGGGTACATGGTCATGGCGCTCGGCGTCGGCGCGTGGACCGGTGCGGTCTTCCACCTCTTCACCCACGCGTTCTTCAAGGCGCTCCTCTTCCTCGGCGCCGGCTCGATCAGCCACTCCGGCTCGCACCACTCGTTCGACATGAAGAACGACATGGGCGGGCTCCGCAAGTTCATGCCCATCACGTTCTGGACCTTCATGATCGGGTCGCTCGCGCTCGCGGGCGTCTTCCCGCTCGCGGGCTTCTGGTCGAAGGACGAGATCCTGGCCGGCGCGGGCCAGGGCAACTACACGGTCTTCATGGTGATCGGGCTCGTCGGCGCGGTCATGACTGCGGCCTACATGGTCCGCTGCGTGTGGATCACCTTCTTCGGCGAGTTCCGTGGCCACGGGGAGCCGCACGAGTCGCCCCGATCGATCACGGTCCCGCTGGTCGTCCTCGCGTGCTTCAGCGTCGTCGCCGGGCTGGCGAACGCCAGCGCCTTCGGGATCGACCAGTTCGCGAAGTACGTGGAGCCGAGGGTCGCGTTCCCGCCGGTGATCACGCCGGACTTCGACTTCACGCTCGCGGCGGTGTCCTTCTTCCTGGTGGTCATCGCGCTCGGCATCGCCGCGGTGTACTGGCTCGACCGCAAGGAGCTCCAGTCGTTGAAGGGGCTCACCGATCGGAGCCGCGCGGCGAAGGCCGGCCACACGTTCCTCCTCAACAAGTACTACCTGGACCACCTCTACGAGGGGAAGATCGTCGCCGCGATCAAGGGTCCGATCGCCCGCGCCGCGTACTGGGTGAACCAGCACGTCATCGACGGAGCGGTCAACGCCGCGGGCAAGGGCGCGGGCGCGCTCGGCCGTCTCACCTATCGCTTCGTGGACCAGGACGTGGTCGACGGCGCGGTGAACGGGATCGCGAACGAGACCGGCAACGCCGGCGGCCTCCTCACCTACGTCCAGTCGGGGCGCGTCCAGCGGTACGCGCTCATCCTCTTCGCATCAGTGGGGCTGCTCGCCCTGCTGCTCGTGATCTTCAGTTGAACCTCGTGAGCAACAAGGCGGCGTACGTGCTCCTCGTATGGGAAGGACAGAGATGAACTGGTTCCGGGAGTGGGCGCTGACCCTGGTGATCTTCTTGCCGGCGGTCGGGATGGCCATCATCCTCCTGCTGCCGAAGGCCGAGGAGAACGCGGCGAAGGTCGTCGCGCTCCTGACCACTCTCGTGACCTTCGGGGTCGGCGTCGGCATCGCCGCGGACTTCGACTACGGCCACTCGGGCAAGCTCCAATACATCGTGAACGAGCCTTGGATCGACGTGATCCACGCCCGCTACCACCTCGGTGTGGACGGCATCTCCCTGCCTCTGCTGCTCCTGTCGATGTTCGTCACGGTCCTGTGTGTCATCTACTCGTGGAACCACTTCCCGGAGCCCTACAACCCGAAGGCGTTCCTCGCGCTGATCCTGCTGCTCGAGGTCGGGATGAACGGGACGTTCCTCGCCGAGGACCTGATCCTGTTCTTCATCTTCTTCGAGATCGTCCTGCTCCCGATGTTCTTCATGATCGGGGTCTGGGGCGGACCGAACCGCGAGTACGCGTCGATCAAGTTCTTCCTGTTCACGCTCTTCGGATCGGCGTTGATGCTGTTGGGCTTCCTGGCCCTGTTCTTCCTGGAGGGGACGTTCCAGATCCCCGCGCTGACGCTCAAGGGCGGCAGCGACATCGTGCGGATCACCCAGAACCTGATCTTCGCCGGGCTCTTCCTCGGGTTCGCGATCAAGGTGCCGATGTTCCCGTTCCACACGTGGCTGCCGGATGCCCACACCGAGGCACCGACCGTGGGCTCGGTGCTGCTGGCGGCCATCCTCCTGAAGCTCGGGACCTACGGCTTCATCCGGATCGCGCTGCCGATCCTCCCGAAGGCCGCGCACGACTGGGCGCCCTGGATCGGGCTGTTAGCGGTCATCGGCATCATCTACGGCGCGCTCTGTTGCCTGGCGCAGACCGACATGAAACGGCTCATCGCGTTCTCCTCCGTCGCGCACATGGGCTTCGTGATGCTCGGCATCGCGACGCTCACGACCTTCGGCATCAACGCGGCGATCTTCGGGATGGTCGCCCACGGCCTCATCACCGGCATGCTCTTCTTCGTCGCCGGGTCGGTGCAGCACACGTACGGCACCAGGCAGATCTCCCGGCTGGGTGGCCTGCTCGAACAGGCGCCCAAGATGGGCTGGATCCTGGGGTTCTGCGTCATGGCATCGCTCGGCCTGCCCGGGCTCGCCGGCTTCTGGGGCGAGTTCCCCGCCGTGCTCTCCGCGTACAACCCCGCGCAGCAGGCGATGGGCCTGTTCGGCGGGAACCCGGATCCGACGTTCCGGATCTACATGGTCGTCGCCGCGATCGGCACCGTGCTCGCGGCCGGCTACCTGCTCTGGATGTACCAGCGGGTCGCGTTCGGGGAGCCCAAGGCCGAGTTCGCGGACGCGCACATCCACGACGTGAACATCGTCGAGTGGATCGCGTGGACCCCGATGCTGCTCGGCATCCTGGTGCTCGGCATCTACCCGAACATCATCTTCCACGTCACCGACCCCACCGTGACCCACCTCACGCAGCTCATCGGACACTGACGCCATGAACACCGGTTGGGACTTCCACGCATTCGCCCCGGAGATCATCATCTCCGCGACGATCATCGTCGTCCTGATCGCCGACTTCTTCTTCGAGTACCGGCGCCGGTTCCAGACCTCGCAGATCGCGACGATCGGCGTGCTCGCCGCCCTGGTGCCGGTGGTGACGCTCGCGGCGGACGGCGGCACTCGGCAGATGTTCAGCGGCGCGCTCGTCGTGGGGCCGTACACGCTCGCGCTGACCGGCTTCTTCCTCGTCGCGGCGTACGTGACGCTGCTGCTGTCGGTCGACTACATCGGCGACGGCGACTACTACCAGGGTGAGTTCTACGTGCTGCTGCTGACGTCGCTGCTCGGCATGATGGTGATGAGCGCGGCGCGCGACCTCATCACCATCTTCGTGGCGCTCGAGACGATCTCGATCCCGACGTTCGTCCTCGCCGGCTGGCGCAAGCACGACCCGAAGTCGAACGAGGCGGCGATCAAGTACTACCTGATCGGTGTCCTCTCCTCGGCGATCATGCTGTACGGGATGTCGCTGATCTTCGGGCTCACGGGCTCGACGATGCTGCGCGACATCTACGAGGCGGTCCCGAAGTCGCCGCACCAGTCGCTGCTCATCGTCGCGGTCTTCCTGACCCTCGTCGGCTTCGCGTTCAAGATCAGCGCGGTGCCCTTCCACTTCTGGGCGCCCGACACCTATGAAGGCGCGCCGACCCCGGTGACCGCGTTCCTCTCCGTCTCGTCCAAGGCCGGCGGGTTCGTGGCCCTGCTCACCATCATCTTCTTCGGGTTCTTCAACGTGCCGGACACCTGGCAGCCGGTGCTCTGGATCCTCGCGGTCCTCTCGATCGTGCTCGGGAACCTCGCCGCGCTGCGCCAGACGAACATCGTGCGGATGTTGGCCTACTCCTCGATCGCGCAGGGCGGCTTCATCCTCGTGCCGTTCGCGGTCGCGGCCGACGGGAGCGCGCGGCAGTCGTCGTTCGAGGCCGTCGTGATCTACCTCCTCATCTACGGCGCGATGAACCTCGGTGCGTTCGCGTGCGTGATCGCGTTCGCCCGGCGGACGCGATCCGCCGAGATCTCGACCTACGGCGGGCTCGGGACGTACGCACCCGGCTTCGCGGTCGTGATGAGCGCGTTCCTGCTCTCGCTCGCCGGCATCCCGCCGCTCGCGGGATGGTTCGCCAAGTTCGTGATGTTCCGGTCGGTGCTCGATGCCGGGACGCCGGGCGCCACCGTGCTCGGCGTGGTCGCGGCGGTCATGTCGGTGGTCGCGTTCTTCTACTACATGCGCGTCGTACGGGAGATGTGGTTCCACCCGGTGCCCGACTCCGTCGACGCCGAGCCGATGCAGCTGCCCCTGGCGCTCAACGCGGCGATGGGGATCTGCGCGGTGATCGTCCTGGTGGTGGGCGTGTACCCGCAGGTCTTCGCCCGCATCGGCGAGCTCGCAGCAGGCGGCTGAGGCCACGAGCGACCTCGCGGCGCGGATCCACCGGGGCGGTCCTGTCCCGTTCAGCACCTTCGTGGACGCCGCGCTGTACGACCCGGAGTTCGGCTTCTTCGCTCGCGCTCGTGGCGCGGGTCGTGCCGGCGGCGACTTCGTGACGAGTCCGGAGGTGGGGCCGCTCTTCGGCGCGTGCGTGGCACGCGCCCTCGACCAGTGGTGGCACGGGCTCGGCGCGCCGGACCCGTTCGTGGTCATGGAGGGCGGGGCCGGCAACGGTCGCCTCTGTCGCGAGGTGCTCCGCGCCGAGCCCGAGTGCGGGCCCGCGCTGCGCTACGTGCTGGTCGAGCGGTCGGCCGCGCTCCGGCAGGCGCAGCGCGAGCTGCTGACCGTCGAGCCGTTCGAGCACGCGCTGGGCCCGTCGATCCCGGACGCGGACGGTGTCCCGCAGCCGGTCGGGGGCAGCGGCCCGATCGTCAGCGCGCTCGAGGAGCTGCCCGCGTTGGTCGTCGACGGGGTCGTGATCGCGAACGAGCTGCTCGACAACCTCGCGTTCGACCTGGTCGAGCGGGCCGAAGGCGGGTGGGTGGAGATCCGGGTCGGGGTCACCGACCGCGGGGTCTTCTACGAGGTACTGGTGCCCGCGTCCGAGGAGATCGTCACCTGGCTCGGCGAGATCGACGTCCCGGTCGGCGCACGTCTCCCGGTCCAGCAGGCCGCGGGTGCGTGGATCGACGACTGCGCGGCGCGGCTGCACCGCGGGGTCGTGCTCGTGCTCGACTACGCGGCCGAGCTGGACGAGCTCGTGCGGCGAAGTGCGGGCCGCGAAGGTCCCGGATGGCTGCGGACGTACCGGGACCACCGGCGCGGGGGTCCTCCGCTCGCCGACCCCGGCGGGCAGGACATCACGACCGACGTGCTGCTGCCGACGTTGCGGCGCGAGGCGCGCCGGGCCGGGTTCACGGTGGCGACCGAGACCACCCAGGCCGCGTGGCTCCGGGCGGTCGGGATCGACGCGCTCGTGGACGAGGGACGTCGGGCCTGGGAGGCGGGCGCGGCCCGCGGCGACCTGGCGGCGCTGGCGGGCCGGAGCCGCGCCACCGAGGCCGAGGCGCTCACCGACCCGGACGGGCTCGGTGCCCACGCCGTGCTCGTCCTGGAGGCGCGCCGCTGAGCCCGTCGCGCTTCGGCGTCGCCCGCGTGCCTCCGCGGCACACCAACGACGCCAAAACGAGGCGCGGAGGTAGATTCCGGGTCCGGGCCGACGAGGGGGATGTTGCATGGCCGACGTGACGCTCGAAGGGCTGCTGGCGGAGGGGCGCACGTTCCCGCCCCCGCCGGGGCTCGTCGCCTCGGCGCTGGTCAGCGACGGCAGCCTCCACGACCGCGCCGCCACCGATCCCGAGGGGTTCTGGGCCGGTCAGGCGGGTGAGCTGCTGGACTGGTCCGAGCCCTGGTCGAAGGTCCTCGAATGGAACCTTCCCTTCGCGAAGTGGTTCGTCGGTGGGCAGCTCAACGCCTCGTACAACTGCGTCGACCGACACGTCGACGCCGGGCACGGTGACCAGGTCGCGTTGCTCTGGGAGGGTGAGCCCGGCGACTCGCGCGCCATCACCTACGCCCAGCTGCTCGACGACGTCAGCCGGTGCGCGAACGCGCTGCGGGCGCTCGGGGTCAGCAAGGGCGACCGCGTCGCGATCTACCTCGGCATGGTGCCGGAGCTGCCGGTCGCGATGCTCGCCTGTGCGCGCCTCGGCGCGGCCCACTCGGTCGTCTTCGGCGGCTTCACCTCGGACTCGCTGCGCGATCGCATCAACGACGCCGAGTGCAAGGTCCTGGTGACGGGTGACGGCGCATGGCGCCGCGGCAACGTCGTGCCGCTCAAGGAGATCGCGGACGCGGCGATGTCCGAGACTCCGAGCGTCGCGCGATGTCTGGTGGTCCGGCGGACCGACCACGGCGTCGCGATGCAGGAGGGCCGCGACGTCTGGTGGCACGACCTCGTGGGCTCGCAGCCGACCGACTGCCCGCCGGAGCCGATGGATGCCGAGGACCTGTTGTTCATCCTCTACACGAGCGGGACGACGGGGAAGCCCAAGGGCATCATGCACACGACGGGCGGATACCTGACGCAGGTCGCCTTCACCCACAAGTACGTGTTCGACCTGCACCCCGACACCGACGTCTTCTGGTGCACGGCGGACTGCGGCTGGGTGACCGGTCACTCGTACATCGTCTACGGGCCGCTCGCGAACCGGACGACGAGCGTCATGTACGAGGGCACGCCGGACCATCCGGGCCGCGACCGGTTCTGGGCGATCGTCGAGAAGTACCGGGTCACGACGCTGTACACGGCACCGACGGCGATCCGCACCTTCATGAAGTGGGGCACGCAGCACTCCGACGCGCACGACCTCTCGTCGCTGCGACTGCTCGGATCGGTCGGTGAGCCGATCAATCCCGAGGCCTGGGTCTGGTACTGGAAGAACATCGGTGGTGAGCGGTGCCCGGTCGTCGACACCTGGTGGCAGACCGAGACCGGGGCGATCATGATCAGCCCGCTCCCCGGAGCCACCGTCGCCAAGCCCGGGAGCGCGACGTTCCCACTTCCCGGCGTCGGCGCCGACATCGTGAACGACGAGGGGACGCCGGTCCCGATCCCGGGTGGGGGCTACCTGGTGCTCACCCGACCCTGGCCGTCCATGCTGCGCGGCATCTGGGGCGATCCCCAGCGCTACCGAGACACGTACTGGTCGCGCTTCGACGGGCGGTACTTCGCCGGCGACGGCGCCAAGCGCGACGACGGGGGCTACTTCTGGTTGCTGGGCCGCGTCGACGACATCATGCTCGTCGCCGGGCACAACATCTCGACGACCGAGGTCGAATCCGCGCTGGTGTCGCATCCGGCGGTGGCCGAGGCGGCGGTCGTGGGCCGCACCGACGAGACGACCGGTCAGGCCGTCAGCGCCTTCGTGATCCTGCGCGGCGGCAACGATCCGAGCGAGGCGCTCGTGGCCGAGCTGCGCGACCACGTCGCCCATGCCATCGGCCCGATCGCGAAGCCGAAGACGATCCTGTTCACCGAGGATCTGCCGAAGACGCGATCGGGGAAGATCATGCGCCGGCTCCTGCGCAACGTGGCGGAGGACGAGGCCCTGGGCGACACGACCACGCTGGCCGACCCGAGCGTCGTCGAGGGCATCAAGGCGCGCTACCTCTCGTCCAGCGCTGACGACGAAGGGTGAGGGGCACCCCGCCCGAGCACTGGACCTGGCGCGACGGTCCGGTGGAGCCGGGCCGCGCGGTGGTGGTGGACATCGACGGGGTGCTCTCGGACGCGGCGACGCGCCAGCACTACCTCGAGGCCCCGCGCCGCGACTGGCAGGCGTTCTTCGACGCCTGCGGTGACGATCCGGTGATCGAGGAGGTCCGGGTGCTGCTCGACCTCCTCGAGCCCGAGATGCGCGTGGTCCTGCTCACCGCCCGGCCCGCGCGCGTGCACCACCTCACGGCGGCGTGGCTCACCCGCTACGGCATCCGCTGGGACCTGCTGATCATGCGGCCCTGGGGCGACTACGAGCTCTCCCGCGACTTCAAGCAGTCGTCGGTCTGGGACCTGCGCGACTACGGCTTCGATCTACGCCTCGGGATCGAGGACGACCGGCGCAACGTCGCGATGCTGCGCGCCGAGGGCATCCCCTGCATCTACTTCCACTCGGGCTACTACGACTGATCGCTGCGCGAGGAGGTGCGCGGCGTCGTTGTAGCGCACGAGCCGCCACTCGTGCCCGGTGAACCTCCACTCGGTCATCGAGGTGTTCGCGGTCTCGTGCGTGAACGCGGTGCCGTTGCGGAGCGCGAGCTCGCCGAGCGCGATGAAGCTCGCGCCGACGATCCCGCCGTGGCACACCACCACGACCCGCTCCCCCGGGTGGTCCTTCGCGATCCGCCGGAGGCGGCCACCGGCGCGCACGAAGAACTCCGCCCACGACTCGGAACCCGGCGCCCGGCGCAGGAACGGGTTCATCGCGTCACCCGCCCACGGGTACTGCTCGCGGTACTCGGGCCAGGTCAGTCCCTCGGCCTCGCCCGGGTGGATCTCGCACCAGTCGCACTCGCGCTGCGGGGGCACCTCGCCGAGCGCCGGCGCCAGGATCTCCGCGGTCTCGATCGCCCGGGCCAGGATGCTCGTGTAGAGCACGTCGACCGTGCCGAGCTCGCGGGTCGCGAGCAGCCGGTCGCGGAGCCGCCCCGCCTGCTCACGGCCCACGTCCGAGAGGCCGCCGCACACGTCGTGGCCGGACACGTAGCCGCGATCCTGGGCGTCGGACTCGCCGTGGCGGATGAGGACGAGGCGGGTGTCGGGTGCAGTCATGATCAGAAGACTTGCCGACGGTGAGGCGGACGCGTGGGGATTTCGGTTCGGGAACGAGCCCGTGCGGCCCGGCGTTGCAGGTTCAGCGGGCTCACAGAGAGCCCATCCAGAATGGACACTCCATGAGCAGGAACACGGTCAAGACCTTCGTCCTCCTCGCCGCCTTCGGCGGCCTCCTGATGGGCATCGGGTCCCTCTTCGGCACCGGCGGCCTGCTGATCGGGCTCGCGATCGGCCTGGTCTTCGTGGGCGGCTCGTACTGGTTCAGCGACACGCTGGCGGTCAAGGCCGCCGGCGCGCAGCCGGTCAGCGAGCAGGAGGCTCCCGAGCTGTACGCGATCGTCCGGGAGCTGGCCGAGCGCGACGGGATCCCGATGCCCCGGGTGTACCTGTCCCCGGCGGCTCAGCCCAACGCCTTCGCCACCGGGCGCGGGCCCGACCACGCGGTGGTCGCGGTCACCGAGGGCCTCACCCGGATCCTCGACCGCGACGAGATGCGCGGCGTGCTCGCCCACGAGCTGAGCCACGTGAAGAACCGCGACATCCTGATCGGCTCGGTCGCGGCCGCGCTCGCGATGGGGATCACGTTCGTCGCCCGCATGGCGATGTGGGGGGCGATGTTCACCGGGGGTGGCGGCGACCGCGACAACGGCAACATCTTCGGGGTGCTCGCCATGGCGATTCTCGCCCCGGTCGCCGCGGGCCTGATCCAGATGGCGCTCAGCCGGTCGCGCGAGTTCGAGGCCGACCGGTCGGGGGCGGAGCTGCTCGGCGACGGGGAGCCGCTGGCCCGGGCGCTCGAGAAGATCGACGCCTACGCGAGGCAGGTGCCGATGAACGTCGATCCCGCGCAGGCCACGGCGTACATCATCAACCCGCTCAGCGGCCGGAAGGTGAACTTCGCCAACCTCTTCACGACCCACCCGCCCACCGAAGAGCGCATCGCCCGCCTCCGCGCCCAGTCCAAGACCGCGAGCTGACTCGGGGGGCACCACCCAGATTGAACAGGGGGTACGGGACGGCGTGTGTCGACCGAGCGAGTTCTGAGCGCCCTTTGCTCAGACTGTCCGAGCGAATCGACATATGCCGGCACGGAGTCCCGGTACCCGAGCCGGAGAGACGAGGGTCAATCGCGGAAGTTGCTGAACTGCAGCGGCACGCCGAAGTCGTGCTCCCGCAGCTCACCGATGACCTTCTGCAGGTCGTCGCGCTTCTTGCCGCTGACGCGGAGCTGGTCGCCCTGGACCTGGTGCTGGATCCCCTTGAGCGGCAGGCCCTTGATGTACTTCCCGATCTCGCGGGCCTTCTCGTCGCTGATGCCGACGTTCAGGGTCACGGTCTGGCGCACCGTGCCCTTGGCCGCCTCCTCGACGTTGCCGTAGCTGAGGAGCTTGAGCGACACCTTGCGCTTGACCAGCTTCTCCTCGAGGACCTGGGTCAACGCCTTGAGTCGCTGCTCGCTCTCGGTGTGGAGCTCGATGGTCTTCTCGCTGAGCTCGATCGTGCTGTCGGTTCCCTTGAAGTCGAACCGGGTCGACACCTCGCGGTGGGCCTGGTCGACCGCGTTGCGGACCTCTTGGAAGTCCACCTCTGAGACGACGTCGAAGCTGGGCATGGTGGTGCATTCCCCCGATTCCGGCGAAAGGACGGCTGCTAGGTTTGGCCCGGGTCCGTACCCGAGTGGCCAAAGGGGACAGGCTGTAAACCTGTTGCGCAAGCTACGGAGGTTCGAATCCTCCCGGGCCCACCATACCCAGGCCCGGCACGCCGGGCCGGGCGATCGACCGGGCTCAGAGCATCCGCTGCATGACGACGACGTCGAGCCAGCGCCCGAGCTTGCGGCCGACCTCGCGCTCGACGCCCACCATCTCGAAGCCGTGCGCCGCGTGCAGGCTGATCGAGGCGTCGTGCCCGCCGACGATCCGGGCCACGACCGAGTGGTAGCCGTAGGTCTGGGCGAGCCGGACCAGCTCGCCGAGGATCGCCCGGCCGAGGCCCGCGCCGCGGCGGTCCCGATGGATGTACACGGAATCCTCGACCGTCGGCGAGTAGGCGGGTCGCTCCTTGTACGGGCTGAGCGACCCGAACCCCAGCAGGACGCCCGCGTCGTCGACGGCCACGATCGCCGGGTGGCCGCCGGAGTGCTCGACCAGCCAGGCCGCCTGCTGGTCGGGCGTGCGCGCCACGATGTCGAACGTCACGGTGGTGTCGAGGACCTCGACGTTGTAGATCGCCCGGATCGCCTCGGCGTCGTCGGGCCGGGCGAGTCGAATCGTCGGTTCCACGGCCGGAACGTACCGCCCGCCGCGCGGCCGTCGACGACGATTCCGCGTCGAGCTTCCCCGGGTGCCCGTCCCAGTCGTGGGAACCAGTCAGGCCGGGCTTGCTAGCCTGGTCCGTGCTCCCGCCCCCTTAGCTCAGTTGGCAGAGCACTTCCATGGTAAGGAAGGGGTCTACGGTTCAAGTCCGTAAGGGGGCTCTCACCAGGGACGACGGGTCCCACACCCCTTGGCGGGGTAGCTCAGTCGGTTAGAGCACACGGCTCATAATCGTGGTGTCGCGGGTTCGAGTCCCGCCCCCGCTACCAATCCGGAAACCCGGCGCCGCGGCGCCTCGAGCAGGACGGCAGAGACGATGGCGAAGGCGAAGTTCGAGCGGAACAAGCCGCACCTGAACGTCGGGACGATGGGCCACATCGACCACGGCAAGACGACGCTGACCGCGGCGATCACCAAGGTGCTGGCCGAGGCCAACCCGAACGTGACGGCGACGGCGTTCGACCAGATCGACAAGGCGCCCGAGGAGAAGGCGCGCGGCATCACGATCAACATCTCCCACGTCGAGTACGAGACCGAGAACCGCCACTACGCGCACGTCGACATGCCCGGGCACGCCGACTACATCAAGAACATGATCACCGGCGCGGCCCAGGTCGACGGCGCGATCCTGGTGGTCGCGGCGACGGACGGGCCGATGCCCCAGACCCGGGAGCACGTGCTGCTGGCCCGCCAGGTCGGGGTGCCCTCGATCGTGGTCGCCCTGAACAAGGTCGACCAGGTCGACGACGAAGAGCTCCTGGAGCTGGTCGAGCTCGAGGTACGCGAGCTGCTGAACGAGTACGAGTTCCCCGGCGACGACACGCCGATCGTGCGCGTCTCGGCGCTCAAGGCGCTCGAGGGCGACGCGGACGCGGCGAAGGGCGTCGTCGAGCTCATGGCGGCGGTCGACAGCTTCATCCCGGAGCCGGTGCGGGAGCTCGAGAAGCCGTTCCTGATGCCGATCGAGGACGTGTTCACGATCACCGGCCGGGGCACCGTGGTGACCGGCAAGGTGGAACAGGGCGTCATCAAGACCGGTGAGGAGGTCGAGATCGTCGGGCTCCGAGACACGCAGAAGACCACGTGTACCGGGGTCGAGATGTTCCGCAAGCTCCTCGACGAGGGGCGCGCGGGCGACAACATCGGAGCGCTGCTCCGGGGGACGAAGAAGGAGGAGGTGGAGCGGGGTCAGGTCCTGGCGAAGCCGGGGTCGATCACGCCGCACACCGACTTCGAGGCGCAGGTGTACATCCTGACCAAGGAGGAGGGCGGGCGGCACACGCCGTTCTTCACCAACTACCACCCGCAGTTCTACTTCCGGACCACCGACGTCACTGGTCACATCCAGCTGCCCGAGGGCACGGAGATGGTGATGCCGGGCGACAACACCGAGATGGTGGTGCAGCTCCAGAAGCCGATCGCCATGGAAGAGGGCCTGCGGTTCGCGATCCGGGAGGGTGGCCGCACCGTCGGCGCCGGCCGGGTCATCAAGATCGACAAGTAGCGCCAGTTCGGCAACGAGGAAACCAGGAGACCGAAGCGATGGCCAGCGACAAGCGGGTGAAGGTCACCCTCGCCTGCGAGGACTGCAAGCGGCGGAACTACATCACCATGAAGAACAAGACGAACAACCGCGAGCGGATCGAGATGAAGAAGTACTGCCGCTTCGACCGCCGCCACACCCTCCACAAGGAGACGCGCTGACCGCAGGCCCGGGTTCCGGATCCGGAACCTTCCCGCGGGCGTAACCTTGGGTGTCCTCGACGGGTCGAAGGGCCTGCGACATCGACCGGAGCGCCCATGGTGGACCAGGCCGAGCTGATCAGCGCCGCGCAGGCGGGTGACCGGTCGGCCTTCGACGAGCTGGTGCGACAGACCTACGTCGACACCTACACCCTGGCGGTCCGGCTGTGCTCCGACGAGGAGGACGCGCGGGACGTGGTGCAGGACGCGTATCTACGAGCGTGGAAGAGCATCGGGCGCTTTCGTGGCGAAGCCGCGTTCAGCACCTGGATGTACCGCATCACCGCGAACTGCGCCGCGAGCTTCGTCGCCAAGCGGCGCCGGCTCCGCACCGAGCCGCTGCTCACCCACCTCGAGCCCGCGGACCTGCATCCCGAGTCCCAGCCCGAGGGGATGCTGGAGTCGAGCCTCGAGCTCGACGCGGTCGGTCGGGCGCTCGCCGCGCTGGCCCCGCGGCTGCGCGCGGTCGTCGTGCTGAAGGACGTCTACGGCCTGCCCCACGAGGCCATCGCCGAGGAGCTCGGCATCTCGGTCTCGGCGGCCAAGGTGCGCCTGCACCGGGGCCGGCGCCGGCTGCGCGACGTGCTGTACGAGGAGACGAGGTCGTCCCATGCGGTTTGAGGACGTCGCCGACCTGCTCCCCGGCATCGTGGACGGCACCGTCTCCGTGGACCAGCGGACCCGGGAGTTCATCGAGTCGGACCTGCGCTGCCAGGCCGAGCTGGCCCGGTACCGCAAGCTCCTGCGAACCCTCGAGCAGCTGCGGTCGCGGTACTTCGAGCCCACGCCGGGGCTCCTCGCGGCCACGCTGACCGCGCTGGCCGAGGAAGGTGAGCGCCGGGTCGTCCACTCGATCATCACCGGTCGCCGGCTCGCCTACGCGGGTGCGGCCATCGGCGGTGTGGCCGCCGCCGGCGCCGCCGCCACGGCCGTCATCCTCGCCCGCTCCCGCCGCCGCCTCCTGGCCTGAACCGCGCGAGTTTCGCGGCCCGGTCTTCCGCAGCGAAAGACCGCCGCCGGCCGCCTGTCATGGACGGCCCGGCGATCGGCCGGCGGAGATCTTCGGATTGGCGAAATGAAGCCTGGGAGGGACCTGCGCTAACCTGACCCTCCCGGCCGCGCGCGCCCGGAGGGCAGTAGCTCAATTGGTAGAGCTTCGGTCTCCAAAACCGACGGTTGGGGGTTCGAGTCCCTCCTGCCCTGCTGGATCCCGGACCCGTTCGAGATCCTGAGCTCGATCCGCATCCACCCTGATCACCACCACTCGAGAGGCCCGCGTTCGGTGCCGAACCGCCAGACCAAGCGCATGATGGCGAAGCAAGGCTCGGACAAGCCGCGCGCGCCCGAGCGCCGGACTCCGCCGCCGCAGCACCAGGCGCGCGAGCGGACGTCGCCGGTCACGTTCTTCTCGGAGGTCCGCGGCGAGCTGCGCAAGGTGGCCTGGCCGACGCGCCAGGAGGTCATCAACTCGACGATCGTCGTGCTGATCGCGGTCATCGTGATGGGGGCGTTGATCTTCGGCTTCGACTACGCGTCCGCCAAGGCCGTCCTCTTCCTCTACGGCTAGGCCCACCCACATGACTGACGACGACAACTTCGATGCTCTGGAGAGCGACGCGCCCACCGCCGACGTGGGCGCAGGAAGCGACGGCGACGAGGTGATCGAGGACGAGATCGTGATCGAGCAGAGCACGAACGGCGAGGCGGTCGACGAGATCGACGTCGTCGAGGAGATCACGCTCCCGCCGGACGCCGCGAACCTCGACGTGACCGAGCTCGACGACCAGCTCGACGACGAGGACGAAGACGAGGAGCCCGAGCCGAGCCCGTACGACCGGCCCGGCCGCTGGTTCGTCGTGCACACCTATGCCGGGTACGAGAACAAGGTGAAGCAGAACCTGGCCAGCCGGGTCCGCTCGATGAACGTCGAGGAGCGCATCTTCGAGGTCGTCATCCCCATGGAGGACGTCATCGAGTTCAAGAACGGCCGCAAGGTCGTGGTCCAGAAGAAGGTCTGGCCCGGCTACCTGCTGATCCGGATGGGCCTCGACGACGAGTCCTGGTACGTCGTGCGCAACACGCCGGGTGTCACCGGCTTCGTCGGCAGCGGCGCCAAGCCGACGCCGCTGTCGCGCAAGGAGGTCGAGGAGACCCTCGGCGTCGGCGGCAAGGCGGAGGGCACGCCCGAGAAGAAGGCCCGGCCGCGCCTGGAGTACGAGGAGGGCGAGCAGGTGCGGGTCGTGGCCGGCCCCTTCGCCGACTTCAACGGCGCGATCAGCGAGATCGACGTCGACCGCTCGAAGCTCAAGGTCCTCGTGAACATCTTCGGCCGCGAGACCCCCGTCGAGCTCGAGTTCGGCCAGGTAGCAAAGCTCTAGAGAAGGACCGATCAAGACCCGACCCACCCGACACCTCACCTCGCAGCCGCGAGCCGAAGGCGAGCACCGCGGAGCGAGCGGGGACCCACTCAGCATCTGAAGCGGCGCAGATCGCGCACAGTGAGCGCAGCAAAGAGAGACGGAGCAAACAAGGATGGCGAAGAAGAAGCTGGCTGCGATCGTGAAGATCCAGATCCCGGCCGGGCAGGCCACACCGGCCCCACCGGTGGGTACGGCGCTGGGCCCGCACGGCATCAACATCATGGACTTCTGCAAGGCCTACAACGAGAAGACCGAGAGCCAGCGCGGCCAGATCATCCCGGCCGAGATCTCGATCTTCGAGGACCGGTCCTTCACGTTCATCACCAAGACGCCTCCCACCCCGTTCCTGCTCAAGCAGGCCGCGGGGGTCGAGAAGGGCTCGTCGTTGACGCCCCGGGAGAAGTCGGGCTCGGTGACCAAGGCCCAGGTCCGTCAGATCGCGGAGCAGAAGATGCCCGACCTCAACGCGGTCGACATCGACGGCGCGATCCTCCAGGTGGAGGGCACCGCGCGGTCGATGGGGCTCGACGTCGTCGGCTAGATCCGGGTCGGTCGCGGCGGAGGACCTCGCTGCCGCGCCGTTCGACCACACCACGAGGGAGGTGGCAGCTCCGGCTGCGCCGAGAGAGGAGCGACACGGTGACCAAGCACGGCAAGAAGTACACGGATGCGGCACGGCGCTTCGACGCCGAGCGGCTCCACGACCCGGCCGAGGCGCTCGAGCTCGTGCGGAGCCTGGCCAGCCGGAACTTCGACGAGACCGTCGAGGCGGCGTTCAAGCTCGGCGTCGACCCGCGCAAGGCGGACCAGATGCTGCGCGGCACGGTCTCGCTTCCCAAGGGGAGCGGCAAGACGGTCCGCGTCGTGGTGTTCGCGACGGGTGACGCGGCGCGCGCCGCGGAGGAGGCCGGCGCGGACGTCGTCGGCGCCGAGGACCTCGTGGCCCGGATCGAGGGCGGGTTCCTCGACTTCGACGTGGCCATCGCGACCCCGGATCTGATGGGCCAGGTCGGCAAGCTCGGCCGCGCGCTCGGCCCGCGCGGCCTGATGCCGAACCCCAAGACGGGGACCGTGACCCCGGATGTCGCCAAGGCGGTCGAGGAGTTCAAGGCCGGCAAGGTCGAGTACCGCACCGACAAGTTCGGCAACGTGCACGTGCCGGTGGGCAAGGCGAGCTTCGAGTCGGGCGCGCTGGTGGAGAACTTCCTCTCGGTCCTCGACGAGATCAACCGGGCCAAGCCCGCGTCGGCCAAGGGCCGCTACCTCAAGGGGATCAGCGTGTCCTCGACCATGGGCCCCGGCGTCAAGATCGATCCGGCCCGCACCCGGCCCGACGACATGGAAGCGGCTGGTCGGAGCTAGTCCCCGCCGAGTAGAGTGCTCGGCCTACCACCAAGATCTGCGCCGCAGACCTCCGGTCGTCGCCTCCCCCCGGGAGCGGCGGTAATGGGCGAGAGCCCGCCGGCCGAGGCGACTTCCCGGCACCACGGACGGGGCGTCACTCGCGCGGCGCCCCGTCGTTGTCGTTCTGGAAGTCGTCCGAAAGCGAAGCGCTCATGGCCAGGCCCGAGAAGGTGGCGGTCGTCGACGAGATCCGCGAGAAGCTCGCGGCGTCGGACGCCGCGGTGCTGACCGAGTACCGGGGTCTCAAGGTCGGCGAGCTCGCCGAGCTGCGCGGTGCGCTCCGCCCGGCGGGCGCGGAGTTCAAGATCTTCAAGAACACGCTGGCGAGGCGCGCGGCCGAGGAGGCCGGGCTCCCCGACCTCGTCCCGATGCTCGGCGGCCCCACCGCGATCACGTTCGTCACCGGCGACGCGGTCGTCGCGGCCAAGGCGTTGCGTGACTTCTCCCGGGCCCACGATGCGCTGATCGTGAAGGGCGGGCTCCTCGGAGCCAAGACGCTCAGCACGGGTGACCTGGTCGCCCTCGCGGACCTGCCGCCCCGGGAGGTCCTGCTGGCCAAGCTCGCGGGCGGCTTCCAGGCGCCGATGGTCAAGGCGGCCGGCCTGTTCCAGGCATTCACCCGGAACTTCGCGTACGGGGTGAAGGCCCTGGTCGACCAGCGCGTCGCGGCGGGCGAGACGCTCGAGGCCGCCGCCCCCGAGACCGCCGCCCCCGAGGCCGCCGCCCCCGAAGCCGCCGAGGCGCCCACGCCCGACGCTGCACCGTCCGAATCACCCGAGACCGAGACCGCACCACCCGAGGGAGAGTGACCGAGATGCCCACGACCGAAGAGCTGCTCGACACGTTCAAGAACATGACCGTCCTCGAGCTCAACGACTTCCTGAAGGCCTTCGAGGAGGAGTTCGGCGTGACCGCCGCGGCCCCGGTGGCCGTCGCGGCCGCGCCCGGCGCGGGCGGTGGGGGTGGCGAGGCCGCCGCCGCCGAGGAGAAGGACGAGTTCGACGTGGTCCTCGTGGCCGCCGGCGACAAGAAGATCCAGGTCATCAAGGAGGTCCGGTCGCTCACGAGCCTCGGGCTGAAGGAGGCCAAGGACCTCGTCGACTCGGCGCCCAAGCCCGTCCTCGAGAAGGTGGCCAAGGAAGAGGCCGACAAGGCCAAGGGCCAGCTCGAAGAGGCCGGCGCGACCGTCGAGCTGAAGTAACTGCTGCAAGGACGGGATCTTTCGCCGTCGCGAGACCGCCGACGGCCGACCGACTGACCGTTGCCTATCGGGTCTCCGTCGGACATCTTCGGAATGCAGTGCTTGACCCTCGAGGGGGGTCGTCGTATCCTCCCCGAGGTTCCGGCCACGCCTCTCGGCGTTGGGCCGCTGCGCCTGCATTGCGCCGCCTCTCGCGCGCCGCTATGATGAAACGAGCCGTGTCGACTCGCTCGCCCCGCCCTTGAAGCTCCAGGCCTGGGCTCTCGCGCGCCTGCACATCACCAAGAAACCCCTGAGGAGTGACGTTGGCTCGTCTCGCGTCCCGTGAGCGTTTTTCGTTCGGCAAGCTCCGCGAGGTCCTGGCCCTGCCAGACCTCATCGCGGTGCAGCGCAAGTCGTTCGAGTGGTTCCTCGAGGAGGGGGTCGCCGAGGTCCTGCGCGACATCTCCCCCATCGAGGACTTCACCGGGCAGCTGAAGCTCGAGCTCGCCGACCACGTCTTCGACCCGCCCAAGCACTCGGAGGACGAGTGCCGGGAGCGGGACATGACCTTTGCCCGCCCGCTGTTCGTCACCGCGCGCTTCATGAACGCCGGCACCGGTGAGATCAAGGAGCAGACGGTCTTCATGGGGGACTTCCCCATGATGACGAACCGGGGCACCTTCATCATCAACGGCACCGAGCGGATCGTCGTGTCCCAGCTCGTCCGGTCGCCGGGCGTCTACTTCGACGTCTCGCCGGACAAGACCTCGCCGGAGAAGGACATCGTCGGCGCCAAGATGATCCCGGGCCGCGGCGCGTGGCTCGAGTTCGAGGTCGACAAGAAGAACGTCGTCTACGTCCGCATCGACCGGAAGCGCAAGCAGCCGGTGACGGTGCTGCTCAAGGCGCTCGGCTTCGGCGAGACCGAGGAGGAGCTGCTCAACCTCTTCCTCGACTCCGAGGGCCGTCCCTACGAGTCGATGCGCAACACGCTCGACAAGGACCACACCGAGGACGCGGACGCGGCCTTCATCGACATCTACCGCAAGCTGCGCCCGGGCGAGCCGCCGACCTCGGACAGCGCCCGCGGCCTGCTCGAGAACCTCTTCTTCAACCCCAAGCGCTACGACATGGCCAAGGTCGGCCGGCACAAGGTCACGAAGAAGCTCGGCCCCGAGTACGCCAAGGTCAAGCTTACGCTCGACCGCCTCGGCATCGACATCCCGAACGCAGACCCCGACGCGGGACCGGTCGAGTACACGATGTCGCGCGCCGACATCCTCGCCGCGGTCTCGTACCTGGTGAAGCTGCACGCGAACGACCAGCCGAACGCGTACTTCCCCGACGACATCGACCACTTCGGCAACCGCCGGGTCCGGTCGGTCGGGGAGCTGATCCAGAACCAGGTGCGCGTCGGCCTGAGCCGGATGGAGCGGGTCGTGCGCGAGCGCATGACGACCCAGGACGTCGAGGCGATCACCCCCCAGACGCTCATAAACATCCGGCCGGTGGTCGCGGCGATCAAGGAGTTCTTCGGCTCCTCGCAGCTCAGCCAGTTCATGGACCAGACGAACCCGCTGGCCGGCCTCACGCACAAGCGCCGCCTCTCGGCGCTCGGCCCGGGCGGTCTGTCCCGGGAGCGGGCGGGCTTCGAGGTGCGAGACGTGCACCCGAGCCACTACGGCCGCATGTGCCCGATCGAGACGCCGGAAGGCCCGAACATCGGCCTCATCGGCTACCTCTCGTCCTACGCGCGTATCAACCGGTTCGGCTTCATCGAGACGCCGTACCGCAAGGTGGTCGACGGCGCGGCGACCGACGACATCGAGTACCTCGCCGCGGACGACGAGGACCGGTACGTCATCGCGCAGGCCAACACGGTCACGGACGAGAGCGGCCGCTTCACGGACGATCGCGTGCTCGTGCGGGCCGGGCGCGCCGCGTCCCAGGGCCGCATGCAGCTGAGCGAGCTCGCGTACGTGCCGCCGGCCGAGGTCGACTACATGGACGTCTCGCCGAAGCAGATCGTCTCGATCGCCACGGCGCTGATCCCGTTCCTCGAGCACGACGACGCCAACCGCGCGCTGATGGGTGCCAACATGCAGCGCCAGGCCGTGCCCGTGCTGCGCCCCGAGGCGCCGTACATCGGCACCGGGGTCGAGGGTCGGTGTGCCCGCGACGCGGGCGAGCTCGTCATCGCCGAGTCCGAGGGCACGGTCACCGAGGTGACGGGCAGCTCGATCACCGTCGAGTACAAGAACGCCCAGCGGCCCGTGACCTACCGGCTCTCGAAGTTCCGCCGGAGCAACCAGGGCACCTGCATCAACCAGAAGCCCCTGGTGGACGTGGGCACCGCGGTCCAGGAGGGCGACATCCTCGCCGACGGGCCGTCGACCTACAACGGCGAGCTCGCGCTCGGCAAGAACCTGCTGGTCGCGTTCATGCCCTGGAAGGGTCACAACTTCGAGGACGCGATCGTCCTGTCCCAGCGGCTCGTGCGCGACGACGTGCTCACCTCGATCCACATCGAGGAGCACGAGATCGACGCCCGGGACACGAAGCTCGGGGCCGAGGAGATCACCCGGGACATCCCGAACCTCTCCGAGGAGATCCTGAAGGACCTCGACGAGCGCGGGATCATCCGCATCGGGGCCGAGGTCGGCGCCGGCGACGTGCTCGTGGGCAAGGTCACGCCGAAGGGCGAGACCGAGCTCACCCCGGAGGAGCGCCTCCTGCGTGCGATCTTCGGCGAGAAGGCGCGTGAGGTGCGCGACACGTCGCTGAAGGTCCCCCACGGCGAGACCGGCAAGGTCATCGACGTCCGGGTCTTCAGCCGCGACGACGGCGACGAGCTCCCGCCCGGCGTCAACCAGCTGGTGCGGGTCTACGTCGCCCAGCGGCGCAAGATCAGCGAGGGCGACAAGCTCGCCGGCCGCCACGGCAACAAGGGCGTGATCTCGAAGATCCTCCCGGTCGAGGACATGCCTCACCTCGCCGACGGCACCCCCGTCGACATCGTGCTCAACCCGCTCGGCGTGCCGAGCCGCATGAACGTCGGCCAGGTGCTCGAGGCACACCTCGGCTACGCGGCCCGCCACGGCTGGGAGGGCCAGAACGAGAAGCCGGAGGCCCCGAACAAGACGCGGCCGATCACCGAGCCCGCGGTGTGGGTCACCACGCCCGTGTTCGACGGTGCCCACTGGGACGAGACCGAGGAGGCGGGCCCGCAGGGCACGATCCAGGAGCTGTTCCAGAACCTGAACTCGGACTGGGCCGACGGCGCGCGCAAGGAGGGCCGGCCGAACCAGGTCCACGTCGACGGCAAGGCGCAGCTCTTCGACGGGCGCACCGGCGAGCCCTACGACAACCCGGTCACCGTCGGGTACGTCTACATCCTGAAGCTGAGCCACCTCGTGGACGACAAGATCCACGCCCGCTCGACCGGCCCGTACTCGATGATCACCCAGCAGCCGCTCGGCGGGAAGGCGCAGTTCGGTGGCCAGCGGTTCGGGGAGATGGAGGTGTGGGCCCTCGAGGCCTACGGCGCCGCCTACGCGCTCCAGGAGATCCTCACCATCAAGTCCGACGACGTGCTCGGCCGCGTGAAGGTCTACGAGGCGATCGTCAAGGGCGAGAACATCCCGGAACCGGGCATCCCCGAGAGCTTCAAGGTGTTGATCAAGGAGATGCAGGCGCTCTGCCTGAACGTCAAGGTCATCGACGAGGAGGGCGCGGAGATCCAGATCCGCGAGCTCGACGAGGACGCGTTCCGGACCACCGAGTCCCTGGGCATCGACCTCTCGCGCCCCGAGCGGGGCACCGACGAAGAGGACGAGGCGCGCCGCAGCGCGCAGACCTAGGTCAACGACGAATCACGACGCTCACGCGCCGCACGCACGCTGGAACATCTAGCAACGAAAGACGAGGCAACGAGTGCTCGACGTCAACGACTCCGCACGGCTCTCCATCTCGCTGGCCACGGCGGACCAGATCCGCACCTGGTCCAACGGCGAGGTCAAGAAGCCGGAGACGATCAACTACCGCACGCTGAAGCCGGAGAAGGACGGCCTCTTCTGCGAGAAGATCTTCGGTCCCACCAAGGACTGGGAGTGCTACTGCGGCAAGTACAAGCGCGTCCGCTTCAAGGGCATCATCTGCGAGCGCTGCGGCGTCGAGGTCACGCGCTCGAAGGTGCGCCGGGAGCGGATGGGCCACATCGAGCTCGCCGCGCCTGTCACCCACATCTGGTACTTCAAGGGCGTCCCGAGCCGCCTCGGGTACCTGCTCGACATCGCGCCGAAGAGCCTCGAGAAGGTCATCTACTTCGCCGCGCACCTGATCACGTGGGTCGACGCGGACAAGCTCCACACCGACCTCCCCGCGATCGAGGCCGACATCCGGGCCGAGATGACCGAGGAGGAGGAGCGGCGCGACCGCGACATCGAGAAGCGCTTCCAGGAGCTCGAGTCCGAGCTCACCACCGCGGAAGAGGGCGGCGCGAAGAAGGCCGACCTCGACCGGGCCCGCAAGGCGTCGGACCGTGATGTCGAGGAGCTGCGCGAGCGGGCGCAGTTCGAGCTCGACTTCCTGAAGTCCGTCTACGACGCGATCCGCACCCTCAAGCCCAAGCAGCTCGTCGACGACGAGCGCATCTGGCGCGAGCTGCGCGACCGCTTCGGCGACTACTTCGAGGGCGGCATGGGCGCCGAGGCGGTCAAGAGCCTCATCGGCCGCCTCGACCTCACCGAGGAGGAGGGCATCCTCAAGGAGGTCATCGCCACCGCCAAGGGCCAGCGCAAGGCCAAGGCGATCAAGCGCCTCAAGGTCATCTCGGCGTTCAACCGCCGCGACGACCGGGGCGACGCGGTGAACAGCCCGATGGGCATGGTCCTCGACGCGGTGCCGGTGATCCCGCCGGACCTCCGCCCGATGGTCCAGCTCGACGGTGGCCGCTTCGCCACCTCGGACCTGAACGACCTCTACCGGCGGGTGATCAACCGGAACAACCGGCTGAAGCGCCTCCTCGACCTCGGTGCGCCCGAGATCATCATCAACAACGAGAAGCGGATGCTCCAGGAGGCCGTCGACGCGCTGTTCGACAACGGCCGCCGCGGGCGCCCGGTGACCGGTCCCGGCAACCGCGCGCTGAAGTCGCTCTCGGACATGCTCAAGGGCAAGCAGGGCCGGTTCCGCCAGAACCTGCTCGGCAAGCGCGTCGACTACTCCGGCCGTTCGGTCATCGTCGTCGGCCCGATGCTCAAGCTCCGCCAGTGCGGCCTGCCCAAGCAGATGGCCCTCGAGCTGTTCAAGCCCTTCGTGATGAAGCGGCTCGTGGACCTCGAGTACGCGCAGAACATCAAGTCAGCCAAGCGGATGGTGGAGCGCGCGCGCCCGCAGGTCTGGGACGTGCTCGAGGAGGTCATCAAGGAGCACCCGGTGTTCCTGAACCGGGCACCAACGCTGCACCGCCTCGGCATCCAGGCCTTCGAGCCGGTGCTGGTCGAGGGCAAGGCGATCCAGATCCACCCGCTCGTGTGCGCGGCGTTCAACGCGGACTTCGACGGCGACCAGATGGCGGTGCACCTGCCGCTGAGCTCCGAGGCGCAGGCCGAGGCGCGGCTGCTGATGCTGTCCGCGCACAACATCCTGTCGCCGGCGCACGGCCGCCCGATCGCGGTCCCGAGCCAGGACATGATCATCGGCGCGTTCTACCTGACCGAGCTGGTCGAGGGCGCGGCCGGCGAGGGTCGCACGTTCGCCTCGCTCGAAGAGGCCCGGATGGCGCACGAGCTGCGCGACCCGGAGAGTGGCCGGTCGGACCTGAGCCTGCACGCGCGCATCAAGGTGCGCCTGCCGGCGGGCCGCTTCCCGATCGCGGACTTCCCCTCCCGCCAGGTGTGGGACGACGCCTCCGGCGAGTGGAAGGACAACTCGGTCAAGGGCGTCCAGGACCAGACGCTGGTGCTGCGGCGCTCCGGGAGCAACGGTGACGGCACCGTGGTCGTCGAGACCACGCTCGGCCGGCTGCTGTTCAACGAGGCATTCCCGCCCGACTTCGCGTTCAAGGACCGCCTGGTCCGCAAGCGCGACGTCACCGAGATCGTGGGCGAGCTCGTCGAGCGCTACACCAAGGCCGAGGTGGCGACCAGCCTCGACAAGCTGAAGGAGCTCGGGTTCGAGTACTCGACCCGGGCCGGCCTGACGATCTCGATCGCGGACGTCCGCACCCCCGCGGCCAAGCCCGAGATCCTCGACAAGCACGAGAAGGACGCCGAGAAGGTCGAGCAGCAGTACGACCGCGGCATCATCACCGACGACGAGCGGCGCCAGAAGGAGATCGAGATCTGGACCGACGCCACCAACCAGGTGACGGAGGCCATGCAGGCCGAGCTCGTGGCGACCCAGTTCAACCCCATCGAGATGATGGTGGGCTCGGGTGCTCGCGGCAACGTGATGCAGATCCGCCAGATCGCCGGCATGCGCGGCCTGGTGGCGAACCCGCGCGGCGAGATCATCCCGCGGCCGATCAAGAGCAACTTCCGTGAAGGCCTGTCCGTGCTGGAGTACTTCATCTCCACCCACGGCGCCCGCAAGGGTCTGGCCGACACCGCGCTGCGGACTGCCGACTCCGGCTACCTGACCCGCCGTCTCGTCGACGTCGCGCAGGAGCTCATCGTGCGGGACCACGACTGCGGGTCGGTCCGGGGCATCTGGGTCGAGGACGTGCTCGACGACCCGGAGCACGCGCGCCTGCTGGAGAACCGGCTGCTCAGCCGGTGCCTCTCGGAGGACGTGACGCTCGAGGACGGCACGGTGTATCCGCGCAACACGGAGATCACCGACGTCGAGCTCGCCGCCCTCATCAAGGACCCGACCGTCACCCGGGTGCGCGTGCGCTCCGTGCTCACGTGCGAGTTCCCGCGGGACGAGCCGGGCCAGGAGGCGGCACCCGAGTCCGAGGACGACCCGGGCATCGCGAAGTACAAGGCCGGTGTCTGCAGCCTCTGCTACGGCACCATGCTGGCGACCGGCAAGCTCGTCGAGCTCGGCGAGGCGGTCGGCATCATCGCCGCCCAGTCGATCGGTGAGCCGGGCACCCAGCTGACCATGCGGACGTTCCACACCGGTGGCGTCGCGGGTGAGGACATCACCCACGGCCTGCCGCGTGTCGTCGAGCTCTTCGAGGCCCGCACCCCGAAGGGCGCCGCGCTCCTCGCGGAGAGCTCGGGCGTGGTCCGCATCGGCGAGAACGAGAAGGGTGAGCGGACGATCACGATCGTTGCGGACGACGGCGACGAGGAGCTGCACGCCGTCTCCATGCGCACCCACCTCGCGCCGGGCATCGCGGACGGTGCCGAGGTCGTCGCCGGAGCGCAGCTGACCGGCGACGCCAAGACGCCGCGGGACCCCAAGAAGATCCTCGACATCGACGGCATCCGGACCACCCAGCAGTACCTCGGTGACGAGGTCCAGAAGGTGTACCGGGAGCAGGGCGTGTCGATCCACGACAAGCACGTCGAGGTGATCGTGCGCCAGATGCTGCGGCGCGTCGCGGTCTCCGAGCCGGGCGACTCGTGGTTCCTGCCCGGCCAGAAGGCCGACGCCCGGGAGTTCGCGAACGTGAACAAGCGGCTCGTGGCCGAGGGCAAGCGCCCGGCCGAGGGCCGTCCCGAGCTCATGGGGATCACCAAGGCCTCGCTCGCGACCGAGTCGTGGTTGTCCGCCGCCTCCTTCCAGGAGACGACGCGGGTGCTCACGGAAGCCGCGATCGAGGGCAAGAACGACGGCCTCGAGGGCCTCAAGGAGAACGTCATCATCGGGAAGCTGATCCCGGCCGGGACCGGCATGCCCCAGTACCGCGACGTCGACACCGAGGCCCCCGACTACGCCCCGTTGCCCTTCTACACCAGCGACTACGAGGACGACCTCGACCTCGCCGAGCGGCTCCGGGCCTCGCTCGTGGCCCAGGGCGGCGCCGAGGACACCTCGTTCCTGGCCCCGGTCCCCGCGGCCTCCGGGCCGATCGGCCTCGCGACCAGCGTGGTCGAGGACGCCGCGACCCCGCTCGGCGCCGCCGACGCGGTGATCAAGGCGCTCGCGGACCCACCGGCCGAGCCGGCCACCGACGACACCGTCAGCCCGGGGGAGACCGCCACCGGGGAGTAGACGCTTGCCCGGACGGGCCGGCCTCCGTGTATCCTCTTGGGTCGGCTTCGTGCCCCCTCGGGGCGCCGGCCCGTTCCCGGGAGCAGTGCCACGCCGACCGCACGACCGATCCACCGCGTGCGTCGCACGACCCGCGCAACGATTGCACCAGGAGACCTGTGCCCACGATCGCCCAGCTCGTCCGCAAGGGGCGGGAGAGCAAGACGGAGAAGTCGAAGACGCCCGCGCTGCGGGGTTCACCGCAGCGCCGCGGCGTCTGCACGCGCGTGTTCACCACCACGCCGAAGAAGCCGAACTCGGCACTGCGCAAGGTGGCGCGCGTCCGGCTCACGACGGGCATCGAGGTCACGGCGTACATCCCCGGCATCGGCCACAACCTCCAGGAGCACTCTATCGTGCTCGTGCGCGGCGGTCGCGTGAAGGACCTCCCGGGGGTCCGGTACAAGATCGTTCGCGGCGCGCTCGACGCCAGCGGCGTCGCGAACCGCAAGCAGGCGCGCAGCCGCTACGGCGCGAAGAAGGGCTGACGAGATGCCGCGCAAAGGTCCTGCCCCCCGACGAGAGCTCCTGCCCGACCCGGTCCACCGCTCGGTCGTCGTGACCCAGCTCGTCAACAAGGTGCTCCAGCACGGCAAGCGCTCCACCGCCGAGCAGATCGTGTACCACGCCCTCAGCGAGATCGAGCGCAAGACGAGCGGAGACCCGGTCCCCACGCTCAAGCGCGCGGTCGAGAACGTCCGGCCCGCGCTCGAGGTGAAGAGCCGGCGCGTCGGTGGCGCCACGTACCAGGTCCCGATGGAGGTGCGCCCGCGGCGGGCCACCACCCTCGCGATCCGGTGGCTGGTCGGCTACTCGCGCCAACGCCGCGAGAAGACGATGGCCGAGCGGCTCGCCGGTGAGCTGATGGACGCGTCGAACGGTCTCGGTGCGGCGATCAAGCGCAAGGACGACCTGCAGAAGATGGCGGAGTCCAACAAGGCCTTCGCGCACTACCGCTGGTAGGTGTGACCTTGGAGCTTCGCTTAAGTCGTTAGTCGCAAACCCTTTGGCCTCCGAGTTGGGTCGGGAACCTCCACCGGTACCCCTCCGTTCGCTCAGACAAGGGGTTCGCTGGCGCTCACCCAACTCGCTCGGCGGAGGGGTACCGGCTCCGGTCCTGACACTCCGGGTCGCGCAGGCATGCCGGCTCCGGCTCCCCGAGGAACACCCGGCTCGGCCCGGCGTTGTAGGTCGGGGCGCATTCCGCCGAAGTAGCGGTCGAAGAAGATGAACGAGCAGAGACGTAGAGAGAAGAAGTAGCGATGGCTGGAGATTCGAAGAAGGGTGCGGGGCCGGTCATCCGGGAGTACCCGCTCGCGCGGACGCGCAACATCGGGATCATGGCGCACATCGACGCCGGCAAGACCACGACGACCGAGCGGATCCTCTACTACACCGGCCGGACCTACAAGATCGGCGAGGTGCACGAGGGCGCGGCCGTCATGGACTGGATGGTCCAGGAGCAGGAGCGCGGCATCACGATCACCAGCGCGGCGACCACCTGCAAGTGGCGCGACTGCTGGATCAACATCATCGACACGCCCGGCCACGTCGACTTCACGGTCGAGGTCGAGCGCTCGCTGCGCGTGCTCGACGGCGCAGTTGCGGTCTTCGACGCGGTCGCCGGCGTCGAGCCCCAGACCGAGACGGTCTGGCGCCAGGCCAACAAGTACTCCGTCCCGCGCATGTGCTTCATCAACAAGATGGACCGCGTCGGCGCCGACTTCTACCGCTGCGTCGACATGATCAAGGACCGCCTCGACGCCGAGGTCGCGCTCGTGCAGCTGCCGATCGGCGCCGAGAGCAACTTCCGCGGCGTCGTCGACCTGCTCCAGATGAAGGCGCTGGTCTGGGACGACGGCATGGGTGAGGAGTTCGAGACCGTCGACATCCCCGACGACATGAAGGCGGACGCCGAGCAGTGGCGCGAGCAGCTCGTCGACGTGATCTCCCAGCACGACGAGAACGTCCTCGAGAAGTTCGTCGGCGAGGAGGAGATCACCGCCGATGACCTGCGCAAGGGCCTGCGCCACGCCACGATCGAGGCGGGCACCGTGCCGATCCTGTGTGGGACCGCGTTCAAGAACAAGGGCGTCCAGCCGCTGCTCGATGCGGTGGTCGACTACCTCCCCAGCCCGCTCGAGGTGCCCGCGGTCGATGGCACGGACGTGAAGGGCGAGCAGGAGCTCAGCCGCCACGCGGACGACTCCGAGCCGTTCTCCGCGCTCGCGTTCAAGATCATGAGCGACCCGTACGTCGGCAAGCTCACCTACTTCCGTGTCTACTCCGGGACGATCACCACCGGCTCCGCGGTGCTGAACGCCACGAAGGACCGCAAGGAGCGGATCGGGCGGATCCTCCAGATGCACGCCAACCACCGGGAGGACAAGGACTCGGTCTTCGCGGGGGACATCGTCGCGGCCGTCGGCCTGAAGAACACGACGACCGGTGACACGCTCTGCGACCCGACGCACCCGATCGTGCTCGAGCGCATGGAGTTCCCCGAGCCGGTCATCCACGTCGCGGTCGAGCCCAAGACGAAGGTCGACCAGGACAAGCTGGGCAAGGCGCTCGCCGCGCTGTCCGAGGAGGACCCGACCTTCTCGGTCCGCACGGACGACGAGACCGGCCAGACGATCATCGGCGGCATGGGCGAGCTGCACCTCGAGGTGCTGGTCGACCGCATGATGCGCGAGTTCTCGGTGGTCGCGAACGTCGGCAAGCCCCAGGTCGCCTACCGCGAGACGATCACCCAGACCGCCGAGAAGGTGGAGGAGCGCTACATCCGCCAGACCGGTGGCCGTGGCCAGTACGGCCACGTGGTCATCACCGTCGAGCCGACGGGCCCCGGCGGTGGTTACGAGTTCGTCGACAAGATCGTCGGCGGCGTGATCCCGCGCGAGTACATCCCCGCGGTCGACGCCGGCATCCAGGAGGCGCTCGAAGGTGGCGTGGTCGCAGGCTTCCCGCTCGTCGACCTGCGGGTCATCCTGACCTTCGGTTCGTCCCACGACGTCGACTCGAGCGAGATGGCGTTCAAGATCGCGGGCTCGATGGCGGTCAAGAAGGCGGCCAGGCTCGCCAAGCCGGCACTGCTCGAACCCATCATGCGGGTCGAGGTCGTCACGCCCGAGGACTACATGGGCGACGTCATCGGCGACCTCAATTCCCGGCGAGGCCAGATCGAGGGCATGGAGCAGCGTGGAACGTCCCATGTGGTCAATGCCAAGGTGCCGCTGGCCGAAATGTTCGGCTATGTTGGAGACCTCCGTTCGCGCACGCAAGGTCGCGCGACCTACACGATGCAGTTCGACTCGTACCACCAGGTACCAGAGTCGATTGCCCTGGAGATCACCGCCCGGGTCCGCGGCGAGTGATGTCCGGATCCCGTCGATTCCCGATCACATTCAACTGAACGCGGCAAGGAGCAAGGACAGTGGCGAAGGCGAAGTTTGAGCGGAACAAGCCGCACCTGAATATCGGGACCATCGGTCACATCGACCATGGGAAGACGACGTTGACGGCCGCGATCACGAAGGTGCTGGCGGACGCGAACCCGAACGTGACGGCGACGGCGTTCGACCAGATCGACAAGGCTCCCGAGGAGAAGGCGCGCGGCATCACGATCTCGATCGCGCACGTCGAGTACGAGACGGAGAACCGCCACTACGCGCACGTCGACTGCCCCGGGCACGCCGACTACATCAAGAACATGATCACCGGCGCAGCCCAGATGGACGGCGCGATCCTGGTGGTCGCGGCGACGGACGGGCCGATGCCCCAGACCCGGGAGCACGTGCTGCTGGCCCGCCAGGTCGGGGTGCCCTCGATCGTGGTCGCCCTGAACAAGGCGGACATGGTCGACGACGAGGAGATCCTGGAGCTGGTCGAGCTCGAGGTGCGCGAACTGCTGAACGAGTACGAGTTCCCCGGCGACGACACGCCGATCGTGCGCGTCTCGGCGCTCAAGGCGCTCGAGGGCGACGGCGAGTGGACGCCGAAGATCCTCGAGCTGATGGACGCGGTCGACTCCTTCATCCCGGAGCCCGAGCGCGACATCGACCGCCCGTTCCTGATGCCGATCGAGGACGTGTTCACGATCACCGGCCGGGGCACCGTGGTGACCGGTCGGGTCGAGCGCGGGATCGTGAAGGTGGGCGAGGAGATCGAGATCGTCGGGCTCCGAGACACGCAGAAGACCACGTGTACCGGGGTCGAGATGTTCCGCAAGCTCCTCGACGAGGGGCGCGCGGGCGACAACATCGGAGCGCTGCTCCGGGGGACGAAGAAGGAGGAGGTGGAGCGGGGTCAGGTCCTGGCGAAGCCGGGGTCGATCACGCCGCACACCGACTTCGAGGCGCAGGTGTACATCCTGACCAAGGAGGAAGGTGGGCGGCACACGCCGTTCTTCACCAACTACCACCCGCAGTTCTACTTCCGGACCACCGACGTCACTGGTCACATCCAGCTGCCCGAGGGCACGGAGATGGTGATGCCGGGCGACAACACGGAGATGGTGGTGCAGCTCCAGAAGCCCATCGCCATGGAAGAGGGCCTGCGGTTCGCGATCCGGGAGGGTGGCCGCACCGTCGGCGCCGGCCGGGTCATCAAGGTGAGCAAGTAGTCGTGGCCGACGCCAAGGGCCAGAAGATCCGGATCCGCCTCAAGGCCTACGACCACGAGATCATCGACCAGTCGACGAAGAAGATCGTCGAGACCGTCGTGCGCACGGGGGCCCGGGTTCGTGGGCCCGTCCCCCTCCCGACCGAGATCCACCGCTACTGCGTGGTCCGGGGCCCGCACGTCGACAAGGACTCCCGAGAGCACTTCGAGATGAGGATCCACAAGCGCCTGCTCGACATCGTCGAGCCGGCGGGCAAGACGGTGGAGTCGCTGCAGCGCCTGGACCTCCCGGCCGGCGTCGACATCGAGATCAAGATCCAGGGCATCTAGCCCACCCCGGGTGGCACTCGGCCCGCCGGGCTGAGTAGTATCTCGGGGCTTTCCAATCGACGTCCGCGCAGGCCCACTCCGCCGCTCGGAGCGGGAACCGCACGGCACAACCGAATCAGCGCTCCGCCGGAAACCTCCGGTGGAGCGTTCGCGTGAGCGAAGACGATCGCCCCACTCGCGCCAACGACGAGAGAGCGCAGCATGCCTACCAAAGGGATCCTCGGGCGAAAGCTCGGCATGACCCAGGTCTGGGACGACCAGAACCGGGTGGTACCGGTGACGGTCATCCAGGCCGGGCCCTGTCGCGTCGTGCAGCTGAAGACGCCCGAGCGCGACGGCTACTCCGCGGTCCAGCTCGCCTTCGGCGAGACGAAGGCCGCGCGACTGAACAAGCCCGAGCTCGGTCACCTCAAGACCGCGAACGCGGAGCCGACCAAGCACCTCGTGGAGCTGCGGGTCGACGACATCTCGACCTTCGAGATCGGCCAGGTGGTCCGCGCCGACGTGTTCGGCGCCGGCGACCGCATCGACGTCACCGGGATCTCCAAGGGCAAGGGCTTCGCCGGCGCGATGCAGCGGCACAACTTCAAGGGCCAGGGCGCGTCGCACGGCAACCACAAGAAGCACCGTTCGCCGGGATCGATCGGCGCGTGCGCGACGCCGGGCAAGGTGTTCAAGGGCATGAAGATGGCGGGCCAGAAGGGCAACGCCCGCACGACGACGCTCAACCTCGAGGTCGTCGAGGGCGACGCCGAGCGGGGACTGCTCCTCGTGAAGGGCTCCGTGCCGGGCGCCAACGGCAGCCTCATCTTCATCCGCAACGCAGTGAAGGCACTGGCATGAGCTCGGTGAAGGTGAAGACGGTCGCGGGCAAGGACTCGGGCACTGCCGAGCTGCCCGACGAGATCTTCGGCGTCGAGCCGAATGTCGGGGTCATGCACCAGGTGGTGACCGCGCAGCTCGCCGCGGCGCGCGCCGGGACGCAGAGCACGAAGACCCGCGCCGAGGTCAAGGGCGGCGGGGCCAAGCCGTGGCGCCAGAAGGGCACCGGCCGGGCCCGCCAGGGCTCGATTCGCGCGCCGCACTGGCGTGGTGGCGGCGTGGCCCACGGCCCGAAGCCCCGCAGCTACAAGCAACGGACGCCCAAGAAGATGGTCCGGCTGGCGCTGATCGGTGCGCTCTCGGATCGCGCGTCCGAGTCGAAGCTCCTCGTCGTCGACGAGTGGGGCTGGGATGTCCCGAAGACCAAGGACGCGCTCGCCGCGCTCACCGCGCTCGGCGTGCGCACCAAGGGTGAGCGCGAGCCCCGCGTGCTCCTGGTCCTCGACCGGACCGACGAGAACGCGTGGAAGTCGTTCCGCAACCTCGGCGAGCGGGTGCAGATCATCCTGCCGGAGGAGATCAACACCTACGACGTGCTCGTGAGCGACTGGCTCGTGTTCACCCGGGCCACGCTCGATACCACCGTCGCCCGGCTCGGCAGCGTGCCCGGGTCCGACGCGGACAAAGGGGCGGACGAATGATCACCCACGACCCTCGCGACATCATCCTGCGGCCGGTGGTCTCGGAGAAGTCGTACGCGAGCTACGACGCGAACGTCTACACGTTCGAAGTCCTCGCGAGCGCGAACAAGATCCAGATCAAGCACGCGGTCGAAGCGATCTTCGGCGTGAAGGTCACCAACGTGAACACGTTGACCCGGCGCGGCAAGCGCAAGCAGAACCGGCGCACCGGAACCTGGGGTCAGCGCTCGAACCAGAAGCGGGCGATCGTGTCGCTGGCCGACGGTGACCGCATCGAGATCTTCGGGAGCTGACGATGCCGATCCGCAAGCGCAAGCCCACGAGCGCCGGTCGCCGGTTCCAGTCCGCCTCGGACTTCTCCGAGATCACCAAGGACCGTCCCGAGCGCGCGCTCGTCAAGCCGAAGCCGCGCACCGGCGGCCGCAACGTCCACGGCCGCATGACCGCGCGTCACCGTGGCGGTGGCCACAAGCAGCAGTACCGGGTCATCGACTTCCGGCGGAACAAGGACGGCGTCGACGCCAAGGTCGCGGCCATCGAGTACGACCCCAATCGCAACGCGCGCATCGCGCTGCTGCACTACGTCGACGGCGAGAAGCGCTACATCCTCGCTCCGGCGTCGGTGCAGGTCGGCGACGTCCTGCGCAGCGGCCAGGGCTCGGAGATCCGGCCCGGCAACGCGATGCCACTTCGGTACGTCCCGGTCGGGACCGTCGTGCACAACGTCGAGCTCAAGCCGGGCGCGGGCGCGAAGCTCGGGCGGGGCGCCGGCGCGGCGATCCAGCTCGTCGCCAAGGAGGGCCTCTTCGCCACGCTGCGCCTTCCGTCCACCGAGATGCGCCGCGTGCCGATCGACTGCCGGGCCACGGTCGGCTCGGTCGGCAACGCCGAGGTCGGTCTGATCTCGATCGGCAAGGCGGGTCGCAACCGCTGGAAGGGCAAGCGCCCGCATGTCCGGGGTGTCGCCATGAACCCGGTGGACCACCCGCTCGGCGGTGGCGAAGGCAAGAGCTCGGGCGGCCGCCACCCCGTCTCCCCCTGGGGCAAGCCCGAGGGTCGTACCCGCAAGAAGGGCAAGGCCTCGGATCAGCTCATCGTTCGTCGTCGCCGCGGCCGCGGCAGCCGGAGGTAGCAGAACATGCCGCGCAGCCTGAAGAAGGGCCCGTTCGTCGACGAGCACCTGCGGTTGAAGGTGGAGAAGATGAACGCGGTCGGCGACCGCAAGGTCATCAAGACCTGGTCCCGTCGCTCGACGCTCACCCCGGACATGGTCGGCCACACCCTCGCGGTGCACGACGGTCGCAAGCACGTCCCCGTGTACGTCACCGAGGCGATGGTCGGGCACAAGCTCGGCGAGTTCGCGCCGACCCGCACGTTCCGCTTCCACGCGGGCCAAGAGCGTCAGGGACGGCGGTAGCCATGGCCGAGACCACCACGCCCGAGACGCGCGCGACCCTCCGACACTGCGGGGTGTCGGCGGGCAAGGTCCGCCAGGTGCTCGGCCTCATTCGCGGCCTCGACGTCAACGAGGCACGCGAGGTCCTGCGGTTCTGCGAGCGCGGCGTGGCCGACGACGTCGCCAAGCTGCTCGACTCTGCGGTCGCGAACGCCGAGCACAACGACCTGCTGCCGCCCGACGAGCTGTTCGTCTCGCGCGCCTGGGCCGACGAGGGCCCGACCGCGAAGCGGTATCGCCCTCGGGCCCGCGGTCGTGGCACCCGGATCCGCAAGCGCACGAGCCACGTCACGATCATCGTCGCCCGCTACTCCGAGGACGACCTCGTGGCCCGCACCGCGCGCGAGACCGCCTCGGGCACCGGCGCGGCCGCCGACCGTCGGCGCCGGCTCACGCGCCGGCGGCGGGTCGCCGCGAGCACCGCGGCCGAGACCGGTGGGCACGATCACGACCACGATGAGGACCACGAGCACGAGGAAGTCGACGCGCTGATCGGCGAGGCCGACGCGCCCGAGGTCGAGGCGGACGCGGAAGCCGCCGAGATCGAGGGTGCGGCCGAGACCGAAGCGGACGCCGAGACCGCCGAAGCGCACGACGCCCCCGAGGCGCAGGACGATCCGGAGGCCGCGGACGACGCGGCGGACGGCGATGAAGGCACCGAGCCGGAAGCGAGCGAGTAATGGGTCAGAAGGTCAACCCGTACGGGTTCCGCCTCGGGGTCACCACCGACTGGAAGTCGCGGTGGTTCGCCGAGGACAAGGAGTACACGGACCAGCTGGTCGAGGACTGGAAGATCCGTGACTACCTGAAGAAGCAGCTCGAGCGAGCGATGGTCAGCCGCGTCGAGATCGAGCGCACGCGCGACCGCCTGCGCGTCGACGTCTACACCGCCCGACCCGGGATCGTCATCGGTCGGCGTGGCGCGGAGGCGGACCGGTTGCGCGCCGGTCTGCTCAAGATCACCGGCAACCCGAAGATCCACTTCAACATCCAGGAGATCAAGCAGCCCGAGCTCGACGCGACCCTCATCGCCCAGGGCGTCGCGGATCAGCTCGCGGGTCGCGTCAGCTTCCGGCGCGCGATGAAGCGTGCGGTGCAGACCGCGATGAAGGCCGGAGCGCAGGGCATCCGAGTGCAGTGCGGCGGCCGGCTCGGCGGCGCCGAGATGAGCCGCAAGGAGTGGTACCGCGAGGGCCGCGTCCCGCTGCACACGCTGCGGGCAGACATCGACTACGGCCAGGCCGAGGCGCGCACCACGTTCGGTCGCATCGGCGTGAAGGTGTGGATCTACAAGGGTGAGATCCTCCCGTACAAGCAGGTCGGGGAGGACAAGATCGCCAAGGAAGCGGCCATGGCCGTGGGCGAGACGTCCGGGGCACCCGGCCAGCGCCGGGTCGTGAGCGCAGGTGGCGGTCGTCGCCGCCCCGCGGCGGAGTCGACGCCGGTCGACGCGACCGCGGTCGGCGACGAAGAGCCGGCGGAGGCGACGAACGTCGTCAAGGAGGCCGACCCCGAGTTCGAGCGCCTCCTCGCCGAGGAAGAGGAAATCGAGCGGCGCACGCGCCAGCACCACGAGGCGCCGAAGTTCCACGGTGGCGAGGAAGACTGACCATGCTGGCTGAGCGACGAGCGACCACGACAGTCGCGTCCAAGACGGTTCTGGAGCGAGTGCGACCATGTTGATGCCCCGCAAGGTCAAGCACCGCAAGCAGCAGCGCGGTCGGATGTCCGGCATCGCCAAGGGCGGCACGAAGGTGACGTTCGGCGACTACGGGATCCAGGCCCTCGAGCCCGGTTGGATCACCAACCGCCAGATCGAGGCCGCCCGCATCGCGATGACCCGCTACATCAAGCGCGGCGGGAAGGTCTGGATCAGCATCTTCCCCGACAAGCCGGTCACCCAGAAGCCGGCCGAGACCCGCATGGGCTCGGGCAAGGGCAACCCCGAGCACTGGGTCGCGGTCGTCAAGCCGGGCCGGGTCATGTTCGAGCTCTCCGGTGTGCCGGAGCCCGTCGCCCGCGAGGCCATGCGGCTCGCGATGCACAAGCTCCCGATCAAGACCCGCTTCGTCGTGCGACAGGAAGAGGCCTGACCATGCCATCGAAGGCGGCCGAGCTCCGCGAGTACAACGACGGTGAGCTGATCCAGCGACTGCTCGAGGCGAAGGAGGAGCACTTCAACCTCCGCTTCCAGAACGCGACGGGTGAGCTCGACAACTCCGCGCGACTCGGCACTGTCCGCCGGGACATCGCGCGGTTGCAGACGCTCCTTCGTGAGCGCGAGATCGCGGCGGCCGAGGCCGGCGCCGAGGAGCAGCAGTGAGCGAGTCCGAGATGACCGATACCCAGCGGAACTCGCGCAAGCAGCGCGAGGGGCTCGTCGTGTCCGCGAAGATGGACAAGACCGTCGTCGTCGCGGTCGTCGACCGGGTGCAGCACCGCCGCTACCGCAAGACGCTCCAGCGCACGCGCAAGCTGTACGCCCACGACGAGGCGAACGAGGTCCGCGAGGGCGACCGCATCCGCATCACCGAGTGCCGACCGATGTCGCGCTCGAAGCGCTGGCGCGTGGTGGAGATCCTGGAGCGTGCTCGGTGATCCAACAGGAGTCTCGGCTCAAAGTGGCCGACAACTCGGGCGCGCGCGAGGTCCTGTGCATCAAGGTGCTCGGTGGGACGCGTCGTCGCTACGCGGCGATCGGCGACGTCTTCGTCGCGACCGTCAAGGACGCGGTCCCGGGGGCGGCAGTGAAGAAGGGTGACGTCGTGAAGTGCGTCGTCGTGCGCACGAAGAAGGAGCGACGGCGGCCGGACGGCAGCTACATCCGTTTCGACGAGAACGCCGCCGTCCTCATCAACGACCAGATGCAGCCGCGCGGCACCCGCATCTTCGGGCCTGTCGGTCGCGAGCTGCGGGACCGACGCTTCATGCGGATCGTGTCGCTCGCGCCGGAGGTGTTGTGAACATGAAGCTCAGGAAGGGTGACCGCGTGCGCGTGATCGCGGGCAAGGACGTCGGTAAGGAGGGCGAGATCACCCGCGCCTTCCCGGAGTCCGACCGCGTGATCGTCGACGGCGTCAACGTGGCGAAGCGCCACACCCGGGCCACCGGCCAGACGATGCAGGGCGGCATCATCGACAAGGACATGCCGCTGCACGTGTCGAACGTGGCGATCATGTGCGAGTCGTGCGACAGCCCGAGCCGCATCGGCTACCGGTTCGAGGCCGACGGCACCAAGGTGCGGGTCTGCCGCAAGTGCGGGAAGGATCTGTGATGGCGCCCCGGCTGAAGGAGCGGTACGCCGCCGAGCTGCGCCCGGCGCTCCAGCAGGAGCTCGGGCTCGGCAACGTGATGCAGGTGCCGCGGCTCGAGAAGATCGTGATCAACTGCGGCGTCGGCCAGGCGACCCAGTCGGCGTCGCTGCTCGACGGAGCGCTCGTGGACCTCGGCGTGATCACCGGGCAGAAGCCGGTGGTCACCCGGGCCAAGAAGTCGATCGCCGGCTTCAAGCTCCGCGAGGGTAACCCGATCGGCGCCAAGGTGACGCTGCGCGGCGACCGCATGTGGGAGTTCTACGACCGGCTCGTGAGCCTGGCGATCCCGCGCATCCGTGACTTCCGCGGGTTGAACCCGAGGTCGTTCGACGGCCGCGGGAACTACACGTTCGGAGTCACCGAGCAGCTGATCTTCCCGGAGATCGACTACGACAAGATCGACACGGTGCGGGGGATGGACATCACCATCTGCACGTCCGGCCGCACCGACGACGAGGGTCGCGCGCTCCTGCGCGCCCTCGGGTTCCCATTCCGCCGCACCGAAGCACAGGGGTAACGATGGCGAAGAAGGCGCTCGTGAACAAGCAGCAGGGCGAGCAGAAGTTCAAGGTCCGCGCGTACACGCGGTGCAGGCGGTGCGGTCGGCCGCGCTCGGTGTACCGCAAGTTCGGACTCTGCCGGATCTGCCTGCGCGAGCTCTCGCATGCCGGCGAAGTCCCGGGCGTCACGAAGGCGTCGTGGTGAGGGGGGCGGGCCGATGACGATGACCGACCCGATCGCGGACATGCTCACCCGCATCCGCAACGCGAACATCGCGATGCACGACGTCACGTCGATGCCGTCCTCGAAGGTGAAGGAGGCGCTCGCGCGCATCCTCCTGCAGGAGGGCTACATCGAGGGGTGGGACGCGGCGGACGACCCGACTCGGCCCGGACGCAAGCTCACGATCACCCTCAAGTACACCCCCGACCGTCGGCGGACGATCGCCGGGATCAAGCGGGTCTCGAAGCCGGGTCTCCGGGTCTACACCGCCGCGGACCAGGTGCCGCGGGTGCTCGGGGGCATGGGCATCGCGGTCCTGTCCACGAACCAGGGTCTGCTGACCGATCGCCAGGCGCGCGAGCGCCGGGTGGGCGGCGAGATCCTCTGTCAGGTCTGGTAGCGCAGCCATGTCCAGAATCGGCAAGAAGCCCATCACGGTCCCGTCCGGCGTGGACGTGACGATCAGCGGCCGGCACGTCGCGGTCAAGGGTCCGAAGGGGAGCCTGGAGCTCGACGCGCCGGAGGACATCACGGTGGAGCGCGAGGGCGACGAGATCGTGGTCGGGCGTCCGGACGACGAGCGCGAGCACCGCGCGCTGCACGGCCTCACCCGGTCGCTCGTGAACAACATGGTCGTCGGTGTCTCGGACGGGTTCAGCCGGGACCTCGAGATCGTCGGGGTCGGCTACCGGGCCATCGCCCAGGGCCAGGACAAGATCGAGCTGCAGGTCGGGTACTCCCACAGCGTCCCGGTGCAGGCCCCGGCGGGCATCACCTTCGAGGTGCCGGCACCGAACCGGATCACGGTCCGGGGCATCGACAAGCAGCTCGTCGGCCAGGTCGCGGCCGACATCCGCAAGGTCCGCAAGCCCGAGCCGTACAAGGGCAAGGGGATTCGCTACTCGGACGAGCGCGTGCTGCGCAAGGCCGGGAAGTCAGCGAAGTAGAGGAAGACAGATGAGCCACACCAAGCCGGTCGCCAGGTCCCGGAGGCACTTCCGGGTTCGCAAGAAGGTCCGCGGCACCGCGGCGCGCCCGCGTCTCGCGGTCTTCCGGTCGAGCAAGCACATCTACGCCCAGATCATCGACGACGTCGCGGGCCGGACGGTCGCGTCGGCGTCGACCGTGGAGCCGGACGGGGCCAAGGGTTCCGCCGGCACCGTCGCCGCGGCGAAGGCGGTCGGCGAGCGGCTCGGCGCGCGGGCGAAGCAGGCCGGTATCGAAGCGGTCGTCTTCGACCGCGGTGGGTTCAAGTACCACGGTCGCGTCGCCGCGGTCGCCGACGGTGCCCGCAGCGTGGGCCTCGAGTTCTAGCCAGCACAGGAGAGGTCGTCATGGCCGAAGGCCAGTACGAAGAGCGGGTCATCGCGATCAACCGGGTCGCGAAGGTGGTCAAGGGTGGTCGGAGGTTCTCCTTCACCGCGCTCGTCGTCGTCGGTGACGGCGCGGGCAACGTGGGCCTCGGCTACGGCAAGGCGAAGGAGGTGCCCGCCGCGATCCAGAAGGGGATGGAAGAGGCCAAGAAGAACACCTTTCCCGTCGCCCTCGCGGGCTCGACCATCACGCACCAGATCCTCGGCATCCACGACGCGGCCCGGGTGCTGCTCAAGCCGGCGGCGCCCGGAACCGGTGTGATCGCCGGCGGCGCGGCCCGGGCGATCCTCGAGGCCGCGGGTGTCCACGACGTGCTCGCCAAGTCGCTCGGCTCCGCGAACGCCATCAATGTGTCGCGTGCGACGATCGCCGGGCTCCAGGGCCTGCGCCGCCCCGACGACGTGGCCAAGATGCGCGGGAAGTCGGCCGAAGAGGTCAGCACCGCGGGCATGCTGCGCGCCTACCGCGAGCGCAACACCAAGAAGACCGAAGTCACGGAAGTCGCGTGATGGCGAAGGCGCTGAAGGTGACACAGGTGAGGTCCGCGATCGGCATCAAGCCGAAGCAGCGCGGGACGCTCCGCGCGCTCGGGTTGCGGCGGATCGGCACGACGGTCGAGCACGACGACACACCGGTGATCCGGGGCATGCTGGCCAAGGTGCCGCACCTCGTCCTGGTGACGGAAGGTGACGGAGCATGAAGATCCACGATCTCAAGCCGGCGCCCGGCTCGAAGAAGGCGCCGAAGCGAGTCGGTCGCGGCATCGGCGGCAAGGGCGGCAAGACCGCGGGCCGGGGCAGCAAGGGCCAGGGGCGCGCGGCTCGGTCAAGCCGGGGTTCGAGGGTGGCCAGACCCCGTTGGCGCGCCGTACCCCGAAGCTGAAGGGTTTCAACAACCCGTTCCGGGTCGAGTACCACGTGGTCAACCTCGACACGCTCGAGGCGTTCGAGGGCGGGACCGAGATCGGCCCCGACGAGCTCCGGGCCCGGGGCCTCGTCGCCAAGCAGGGCCTGGTGAAGGTGCTCGGACGGGGGGAGCTCACGAAGGCCGTCACCGTGCGGGCCCACGCCTTCTCGGCGAGCGCCCGGCGGGCCATCGAGCGCGCGGGTGGAAGTGTCGAGATCGTGCCCGCCCCGTGGGGTGACCGGCGCCCGCCCGCCCGCGGGAACGCGCTCACCAACCGCTAGAAACCCCGAGGGGACGACCCGTTAACATCGGGTCCTCCCCGCCCACGCGCCGTACGAGGAGGTCCCACCCCCGTGCTCTCCCGGTTGAAGAACATGTTCCGGGTAGCGGACCTGCGCAACAAGATCATCTTCACGATCCTGATGGTCGGGGTCTACCGGGTGGGCACGCACATCCCCGTCCCGTACGTCGACTTCGCGCAGATCCAGAAGCTGCAGGACAGCTCGACCAACGCGGGTGTCGTGGGCTTCCTCGATCTCTTCTCCGGTGGCGCGATCACGAGCGTCTCGGTCTTCTTCCTCGGGATCATGCCGTACATCACGGCATCGATCATCATGCAGCTGCTCGGCGTCGTCATCCCGAAGCTGGAGCAGTGGCAGCAGGAGGGTCAGAGCGGGCAGAAGAAGATCACCCAGTGGACGCGGTACCTCACCGTGGCCCTCGCGCTAATCCAGTCGACCGGTTTCGTCTTCGCGTTGAAGGAGGGCAAGCAGGGCCTCCTGGGCTTCGCCGGGTTCACAGGCACCAACATGATCCCCGGGTTCAACGCGGCCCGAGCGTCTCTCATCATCATGACGTGGGTGGCCGGCACCGCCCTCGTGATGTGGATCGGCGAGCTGATCACCCAGCGGGGCGTGGGCAACGGGATGTCGATTCTGATCTTCGCGTCCGTGCTGTCGCGCATCCCGGCGCAGGGCGGCCAGATCTTCGTCAGCGGCGGCTGGTTCAAGGGGCTCGTGCTCTGCGCCGTGGGCGTCGGGATCATCGTGTCGATCGTGTTCGTGGAATCGGGGCAGCGGCGTATTCCCGTGCAGTTCGCCAAACGGGTCGTCGGCAGACGGATGTACGGCGGGCAGAGCACGTACATCCCGCTCAAGGTCAACCAGTCCGGCGTGATCCCGGTGATCTTCGCGAGCTCGATCCTCGCGTTCCCGGCGCTGATCGCGACGGCGACGAACTGGAAGGGTCTCCAGCAGTTCGTCAACGACAACATCACGAACCAGCGCAGCCTCTTCTACATGGGCATCTACACGCTGCTGATCGTCTTCTTCGCGTACTTCTACACCGCGATCGCGTTCAACCCAGCTCAGCAGGCGGACATCATCCGCAAGCAGGGTGGGTTCATCCCCGGCATCCGGCCGGGGCCGCCGACCGAGAAGTACCTCGCCAAGGTGCTGAACCGCATCACGCTCCCCGGCTCCCTGTTCCTCGCCGCCATCGCGCTGCTGCCGCTCGTCGTGTTCGCGCTGTGGGACATCCAGCAGTTCCCGTTCGGTGGGGTCGCCATGCTGATCGTCGTGGGTGTCGCGCTCGAGACGATGAAGCAGATCGACAGCCAGCTGATGATGCGCAACTACGAGGGCTTCCTCACCTGAGGCGCATGGAGATGATGCTGTTGTGAAGCGCGGGACGCGCCTGGTGATCCTCGGCAAGCAGGGTGCCGGCAAGGGAACGCAGGGCGAGCGTCTGGCCCGCCACTTCTCGATCCAGCACCTGTCGACCGGTCAGCTCTTCCGCGACTCCGCCGCGGTCGGGGTCCCGGCCGGGCTCGAGGCCAAGGCCTACATGGACCGCGGTGAGCTCGTCCCCGACAACATCGTGGTGGACGTCGTCGAGGAGCGATTCTCGAACCCGGCCGAGGTCGAGTACGGCTTCGTGCTCGACGGCTTCCCGCGTACGGAGAACCAGGCCGAGGAGCTCGACCGGATCCTGGGGACGGACTACCCGCTCGACGTCGTGGTCGACCTCGACGTCCCCACCGACATGGCGATCGAGCGCCTCCTGGGCCGGGGCCGCGAGGACGACACCCGCGAGTCCATCCGGCGCCGGCTGGAGCTGTACGAGCAGGAGACCAAGCCGCTGATCGACCTCTACGCCAAGCGGGACCTGCTGGTGCAGGTCGACGGAACAGGTGACGAGGATCAGGTGTTCAAACGCCTGCTGGACGCGATCGACGTGCCCGGCGTCGTGTCCTGAGCCCGCTCGGCTGCACTGCTGGAAGGCATCGCCACCCGTGATCACCCGCAAGAACCCCGACCAGATCGCGTTGATGCGCAAGGCCGGCCGGGTCGTCGCCGAGATGCACGAGCGCTGCGCACGCGCCGCCAAGCCGGGCGTGACGACGGCCGAGATCGACGCGGTCGCCCGGGAGGTGCTGAGCGAGCGCGGCGCCCGCTCCAACTTCCTCAACTACCACGGCTTCCCCGCGGTGATCTGCACCTCGCCGAACGACGTGATCGTGCACGGCATCCCCGGTGACGTCGAGCTGGCCGAGGGCGACATCCTCTCGCTCGACTGCGGCGCAATCATCCAGGGCTGGCACGCGGACGCGGCCATCACGGTGCCGGTCGGCGAGGTCGACGACGAGTCGCAGGACCTGATGGACGTGACCCGGCGTTCGCTCGAGGCCGCGATCGAGCAGGTGCAGGTCGGGAACACGCTGGGGCAGGTTGGCGCCGCGGTGCAGGAGGTCGCCGAGGGCGGCGGCTTCTCGGTGGTGCGCGAGTACGTCGGCCACGGGATCGGCACCGCGATGCACGAGGATCCGCAGATCCCGAACTACGCCGGTGGCCCGAACCAGCGCTACAAGCTCCGCCGCGGGTTGGTCGTGGCGATCGAGCCGATGGTGAACGCGGGCAAGCCGGGGACGCGCACCCTCGCGGACGGGTGGACGGTGGTCACCTCGGACGGGCGCCGCTCCGCCCACTTCGAGCACACGATCGCCCTGACCGACGACGGTCCCGAGGTGCTCACGGTCGCGTGAGGCTCCACGCGCGTGGAGCTCTCACCTGAGCCCCTCGGGCCGGTACCGTGCGGGGCGATGCCTGCCGATCCGGTCGAGCTGCCGCCCCTGGATCGCGCCACGTTCGCCCGCCGGTACGGACCGCGTGCGCTCGTCGCCGGGGGTGCGACCGGGCTCGGCGCCGAGTACTGCCGGCAGATCGCGGCCACCGGGATCGATCTCCTCGTCCTCGACCGCGACGCGACCGGGTTGGACGTACTGGCCCAGGAGCTGCAGTCGAGGCCCGACGCCGTGGACATCCGTACCGCGGTGGTGGAGCTCGCGCAGCCGGCCGAGGCACTGCTCGACGCCGTCCGCACGGCGGTCGGTGACCTCGAGATCGGGCTGCTCGTCGCGAACGCGGCGTGGTCGCCCATCGGGTGGTTCCTCGACACGAAGCTCGAGGATCTGCTCACCGCGATCGACATCAACTGCCGCGCGCCCGTCGTGCTCGTCCACGAGCTCGGTGGACGCATGGCCGCGCGGCAGCGGGGTGGGATCATCGTCATGTCGTCGATCGCGGCCGAGACCGGGACCGCGAAGGTCGCGCTCTACTCCGCGACGAAGGCGTTCGACCTCGTGCTCGCCGAAGGGCTCTGGTACGAGCTGCGTGACCACGGAGTCGACGTGGTCGCGATCCGCCCCGGGTCGACGCGGACCCCCGGCTGGCAGTCCTCGCAGCCGGCGGACGGTGACCTCCGGGGGGTGATGGAGCCCGTCGATGTCGTGCGCGACGCGCTCGCCGCGCTCGGGACGATCCCGTCGATCGCGGCAGGCGCGGCGAACCGGGCGGCCGAGGTTGCGTTCCGGGGCATGGCTCGTCGTGACGTGATCGAGCTCATGAGCGGCATCACCGCCCAGCTCGTCACCCCGGAGCCGCGGCGCACTTGAGCCCTCGAGACGAGGCCGGTGGGATCCCTTGACGGAGGCGAATGACAGTGGTGTGGTTTGTCGCGGGCGTCGTCGACGAGCGGCGGGCGACCCCAGGAGGACGCAATGGACATCTCGATGCCGCGATCCCTGGTGCGCACGATCCTCGAGCACGCCGAGGACTACCCGTGGAGGATGCAGGACATCGGGCTCCTCGGCCTGCGCCTCGACGACCGTCGCGAGTTCCGGCTCCACGTCTGGGGTTCGGCCCCCGATCCGGGCGAACCACCCGTGCACGACCATCCGTTCGACTTCACCTCGACGGTGATCGCGGGTGAGATGACCAACACCCGCTACGAGGAGGATCCCTCCGGGGTCGAGTACTACCGCACGCGCTACACGCCGCCGAACGAGGATGCGCGCACGGTCGACACGGTCCGTCTCTTCGGCACGCCGACGACCCTCGGGCCGGGCGAGTCCTACGCCCAGCCGGCGCACGAGCTGCACGACAGTCGGCAGGTCCCGGGGACGGTGACGATCATCCGGTGGTCGTTCACGGGCGTCCGCGAGCTGACGGTGTGCCATCGGGACGAGGGAACCTGGGTCTCCGGTCGGGCGCGCCCGGCAGCCGCAGAGGAGGTCGAGCGGATCACCGCGACCGCGCTCGAGCGGTTCTCGTGACGTGATTCGCAGACCACCGCGGCGGGCATCACCGGATTGAGCGCAACGAAGAGTCGGTCACGGAGGTGGCAGTGATGGAGATCCAGTTCGTGGCGAGCGTCGCACCGATCGTGGCCGACGCCGCCGCCGCCCGCTCGTTCTACGGTGACGCGTTGGGCGTTCCCTTCGAGGGCGAAGCCGGCGACTACGTCTTCACCCACAAGCTGGAGGGGACGAAGCACTTCGGGCTGTGGCCCCTCTCGGAAGCGGCGACGGCCTGCTTCGGCACCGCCGAATGGCCCGCCGCCGTCCCGGTCCCGCAGGCCAGCATCGAGTTCGAGGTCGCGGACGTCGCCGCGGCGGCCGCCGAGCTGACAGCCAAGGGCCATCGGCTCATCCACGATGCCCGGACGGAGCCGTGGGACCAGGTCACCGCTCGGCTCCTGAGCCCGGACGGCTTGCTCATCGCGGTCTGTTTCACCCCCGCGTTCCACGACCCGCCCGACGGCTGACGTCTCGCGCGCGTGTCGCACTAATGCACTGCTTGCATTGTCTGCGGAGGGGCGCGAAGGTTCCGGCGTGAGCACTCTTCGCTCACACGACGAAAGGGCAGAGCATGTATCTCTTCACGCGTAGGACCCGTCTCGCGGGCGGCGACGGAGCGGCTGGTGTGGCGTGGGCGTTGTCGATCACAGAGAAGGTGAAGCAGGTGGCCGGCCACGAGGTGCAACTGTGGTCGACGGTCTACTCGGCGGGCTTCGGCACGATCTCGTGGACTGCCTGGTTCGACGACCTCGCTTCGCTGGAAGCGGTCGGCGACAAGTTGGACGCGGATCCGGCAATGGCGGCACTGGGCAACGCGGGAAACGAGTTCACCGACGGGAGTCTCGACGATGGTCTCCTCCAACCGATCTACGGTGATCCGACCGCTGGAGGCGGCGCGCAATACGTCGGCGGAGCCGTTGCCGTGTGTGCGGCGGGCAACATCGAACGCGCGATGAGCCTCGGGGTCGAGATCGCGCAGAAGTCGGAAGCCATCACCGGCCTGCCGACGATGTTTCTCCGTTCCCTGACCGGACCGTACGGCGGTGTCGGCTGGCTCACGGGCTACGAGAGCATCACGGCCATGGAGAAGGCACAAGATGCCACCGCGGCTGACCCGAGCTTCCTCGAGTTGATCGACTCGACCAAGGGTTGCTTCGTCGAGGACGCCGCGACCACGCAAGCATCCATCTACCGTCGACTCGGCTGAGCGCGGGCCGCGGTGTAGGTCTCCGATCCCACGGTCGGGACCTACACCAGCGGTCGCGTCGGCGCGCACACGCCCGACCGTGCGATCATCGCCCGGCTCGTCATCCCGGACGGCGCCGAGGCCTGAAGCGCGGGCGTCCGAGGAACCCGGCTGAGGCAGCCAGGGCGAAGGTCGCGGTCGTGGCGACGGCGGTGACCACGAGGGCCACGGCGGCGTCGAGGCCGGCGGCGACCACCCCGATCGCGGCGAGCACACCCTGGAAGAGCACACAGGCCGCGGTCGACATCTCCGTCGGCCACCCGCGATCCACGAGCACGTCGTAGACATGGCTGCGGTCACCGAGCAGCAGCGGTCGGCGCTCGCGCACCCGGCGGATCACTGCGATCCCGGTGTCGGCCAACGGGAGCGCGACGAGCAGCGGCGTCGCGATCCACACGGACCATGTGGACGTCCCGTCGGCGGTGAGTGACGGGAGGGTGGCCAGCACGGCACCGACGAGGTACGCGCCACCGTCGCCGAGGTACATGCGTGCGGGCGGCGCGTTGAAGACCAGGAACGCCGCCAGCGCACCGCCGAGCGCGAGGCCGACGGCCTGGGCGTCGCCCCCGAGGACGGCGAACGCGACGGCACTGAGCAGGCAGGCGCCGGACGCCAGCGCATCCTGCCCGTCGAGGAGGTTCACGGCGTTCATGAGCACGACGACGAGCAGCGCGGTCGCGATCCGGACGCCCACCGGTCCGGGAACCACGGCGCCCGCGGTGACGGCGATGACGAGCTCCGCGGCGAGGCGCGGCGCCGGAGACGTCGGTCTGATGTCGTCGGTCACCCCGAGTGCGAGCGCCATGGCGTACGGGAGCAGCACCCACGGTCGGCTCGAGGTCGCCGCGCCCGCGACGAGGCCGAGGAAGACCGCCACCCCGCCGAGGTAGGGGACCGGCGCTCGATGCGTCTTCAGCGGGCCGGGACGATCGACGACGCCGCGTCGCAGCGCGATGCGCCGCAGCACGGGCGCGGCGACGAACGTGACGATCAGTGCGGCGACGAATTCCATGCCGTCATCCAGTCGGCCTCACGATCCGGCCATCCGGGTGCCCAGCAGCCGCTGGTACACATCGAGGATCCGGTCGATCACCAGACGTTCGTCGAATTCCCGCTCGGCGCGTGTGCGTGCGGCCCGACCCATCGCCTCCCGGGTCGTCTCGTCCTCGGCGATGGCCGCGACCGCGTCGGCCAGCGCCACCGCATCGCCGATCGGGACGACCGTGCCCGTGACGCCCTGGTCCACGATCTGGCGCGAGCCCCGAACGTCGCTGACCACCAGAGGAAGGCCCGTGGCCGCGGCTTCCATGGCCGAGCGCGGGAACCCCTCGCGGTAGGAGGCAAGCACGTACAGGTCCATTGCCGCATACAGCTCATCGACGTCCGTGCGCATCCCGAGGAACCGGACGGCTCCCTCGCGCTCGGCGCGCGCGATGTCGTCCGGGCCGATCGCGTCAGCCTTCTCCGGGTCGTCGGGCCCGACGACGACGACTCGGACGCTCGGAGCCCGCGAGCGGAGCCGGGCCGCCGCCTCGAAGACCTCGCGGTACCCCTTCTCCCAGACCAGGCGCCCGACGACACCGCAGACGATGTCCCCCGGCTCGGCGCCGAACGAGCGCCGGAGCTGGGCCACACGTCGTGGCGTGACCCGATCGGGGGCGTATCTCGCCAGGTCCACGCCGTTGCCGAGGAGGTGCAGCTTGCGCTCGGGGACCCGCAGGCGGCGCAGCACCTCGAGGTCCTCGACGCTCACGAGCAGCTCGGCGTCGGAGCAGGCCGAGGCGGCGCGTTCCAGTGCGTAGACCACAGCCCGCTTGGGCCAGGGGTCTTCGGGCAGCGCGTACAGACCGTGGACGGTGTTCACCACCGCCGGCACGTGGGCCAGCCGGGCCGCGGCGCGCCCGTAGATCCCTGGCTTCGGATTGTGGGTGTGGACGAGATCCGGCCGGAGTCGGCCGAAGAGCTCCCGCAGCTCGAAGAAGGCTCGGACGTCCTCGCCGAGGGCCATGGACCGGGTTGCGTGCGCCAGAGGCTCGTGACGGATGCCCCAGCCGGTGATCGTGTCGACGTACGGGCCCGGTGCCGAGGCGCTGATGACCTCGTACCCGGCGTCCGCGAACGCGGCGAGCTGCGGGCCGAGGATGAGGGCGGGCGTGATGTCGGTCGTGGTGACGTGCACGATGCGCGCTCGAGGCGTCATGAGGCCGCGCAGAGTAGTGCAGTTCCCCCGAAATCCGACCCGGGCACCGCGGGTTCCGGCGATCGATCGAGGGCCCGGGCGCCCGCCCCGTCCGCGCCGGGCCCTCCGGAGCTGCGCTCGCCGGAGCGACCCTCGCGGAAGCCCGGATTGCCCTCAGAGCCCTTCTGGATGTATCCTTCCGGGTCGCCCCAACGTTTCTCGGCGTGCCTCGCGCGCGCCCCCAGCCCCGGTGGTGGACCGTAGCCAAGCCCAAGGACGACACGATCCTCGTCGAGGGGACGGTCATCGAGCCCCTCCCCAACGCCATGTTCCGCGTCGAGCTCGAGAACGGACACAAGGTTCTCGCGCACATCTCCGGGAAGATGCGGATGCACTACATCCGGATCCTCCCCGGCGACAAGGTCCAGGTCGAGCTCACGCCCTACGACCTCAGCCGGGGTCGGATCACCTACCGCTACAAGTAGTCGAAGGAACCAGATGAAGGTCCGTCCGTCGGTCAAGCCGATGTGTGAGAAGTGCAAGGTGATCCGCCGCCACGGCGCGGTACGTGTCATCTGCCAGAACCCGCGCCACAAGCAGCGCCAGGGTTGAGGGTCGACTGATGGCGCGCATCTCCGGAGTCGACATCCCTCGCGAGAAGCGGTTGGAGATCTCGCTCACCTACATCTTCGGCATCGGCCGGAGCACCGCAGGCGTGATCTGCCAGCAGACCGGCCTCTCGCCGGACACGCGGGTCCGCGACCTCACCGAGGAGGAGGTCGCGCAGCTGCGCACCTTCATCGACGCGAACCTCAAGATCGAGGGTGACCTCCGCCGCGAGATCGCGGGCCACATCAAGCGCAAGATCGAGATCGGGACGTACCAGGGGATCCGGCACCGCCGGAACCTCCCGGTGCGCGGCCAGCGTACGCGGACGAACGCGCGCACCCGCAAGGGTCCGAAGCGCACCGTTGCCGGCCGCAAGAAGGCTCGCAAGTAGTCCCGGCACCGCGAGCGAGCGGGCACCCCGCGAACGGGCCCCAGCGAGCGAACGGGCTCCAGAGCCCGACTTGAGAACACTGACCAGAGGTAGAGAGCGAGCGCAAAGAGATGGCCAAGCCTGCACCGGGCGGACGACGTCCGCGTCGCCGTGAGCGCAAGAACATCAGCCATGGCATCGCACACATCAAGTCGTCGTTCAACAACACGATCATCACGATCTCCGACCAGCAGGGGAACACGCTCGCGTGGGCCTCGGCCGGCAACGTCGGGTTCAAGGGCTCGCGCAAGAGCACGCCGTTCGCGGCCCAGCTCGCGGCCGAGACCGCGGCCCGGCGCGCGATGGAGCACGGCGTCCGCCGCGTCGACGTCGTGGTGAAGGGCCCGGGCTCCGGCCGCGAGACCGCCATCCGCTCGATCCAGAACACCGGCATCGAGGTCCTCGGGATCAAGGACGTCACCCCGATCCCGCACAACGGTTGCCGCCCGCCGAAGCGGAGGCGTGTCTGATGGCCAGGTACACCGGTCCCGTCTGCCGCCTCTGCCGGCGCGAGCGCATGAAGCTGTTCCTCAAGGGCGCCAAGTGCGACACGATGAAGTGCCCGATCGAGCGGCGCCCTTACCCGCCGGGGATCCACGGTCGCGGCCGCATCCGTGAGAGCGAGTACATGCTCCAGCTGCGCGAGAAGCAGAAGGCGCGCCGCATCTACGGCCTGCTCGAGAAGCAGTTCCGCAACCTCTACGCCCAGGCTGCCGGCCAGTCCGGCATCACCGGTGAGAACCTGCTGCGGATGCTCGAGCAGCGGGTCGACAACGTCGTGTTCCGCGCCGGCTTCGCGTCGAGCCGCAACCAGGCCCGCCAGTTCGTGCGCCACGGCCATGTGACGGTCAACGGCAAGCGGGTGACGATCCCGTCGTACCAGGTGCGCAAGGGTGACGTGGTCCAGCTCTCGCCCAAGGGCCGGAACATGATCGTCGTGCGCCACAACGTCGACACGATCGACCGCGCGGTGCCGCAGTGGCTCGACGCGCTGCCGGCCGACGCCCAGGTCACGGTGCGGGAGCTGCCGCTCCGGGAGCAGATCGACGTCCCGGTACGCGAGCAGCTCATCGTCGAGCTCTACTCGAAGTAACCCCCCAGCCTCCCGGGCGCGACCGGCGCGCCCACCCACGAGGAGTTTCCATGCTCATCATCCAGCGCCCCGAGATCGAGGCCCTCGAGCCCGAGGGCACCACGCAGCGGTTCATCATCTCGCCGCTCGAGCCCGGCTTCGGTCACACGCTCGGCAACAGCCTGCGCCGCACGCTCCTGTCGTCCATCCCCGGCGCCGCGGTCACCCGCGTGCGCTTCGACGACGCGCTGCACGAGTTCGGCACGATCAAGGGGGTCAAGGAGGACGTCACCGACGTCATCCTGAACCTGAAGGACCTCGTGCTCACCTGCACCTCCGAGGAAGAGGTGCCGCTGCGCCTCGACGTGCGGGGCCCGAACGAGGTCACGGCGCGGGACATCCAGACGACCTCGGACGTCGAGATCCTCAACCCGGACCTGCGGATCGCCAGCGTGAACGCGACCGGCCGGCTCGCGCTCGACCTGAGCGTCGAGCAGGGACGCGGCTACGCGTCGGCGGACAAGACCAAGCGCGCCGGTGCGCCGATCGGGGAGATCCCGGTCGACGCGATCTTCTCGCCCGTGCGCCGGGTCGCGTTCGAGATCGAGCCCACCCGGGTCGAGCAGGCGACGAACTACGACAAGCTCACGCTCGAGATCGAGACCGACGGATCGATCACGCCGCGCGAGGCGCTCGCCTCCGCCGGTGCGACGTTGCGCAACCTGGTCGCGCTGGTCGGCGACCTGTCGGCCGAGCAGGAGGGCCTGGAGCTCGGCGAGGTCTCGCCGGTCACCGCGACCTCCCCGGACCTCGAGCTCGCCATCGAGGAGCTGGACCTCTCGGAGCGCCCGCGCAACTGCCTGAAGCGCGCCCGCGTCGACACGATCGGTCAGCTGGTCCAGAAGACCGAGGACGACCTGCTCGCGATCACCAACTTCGGTCAGAAGTCGCTGGACGAGGTCATCCAGAAGCTCGACGAGCGCGGCCTGTCGCTGCGCATGAAGGACTGACCCGGGATGCCGGCACCGAAGAAGGGTCCACGGCTCGGCGGAACGCCGGCGCACCAGCGGCAGCTCATGGCCAACCTCGCCGCGCACCTGTTCGAGGCCGAGGGCATCACCACCACGGTCTCGCGGGCCAAGGCGCTACGTCCGTACGCGGAGAAGCTCATCACCAAGGCCAAGAAGGGCGGCGTGCACCAGCAGCGCCAGGTCGTCTCGACGATCCACGACCAGGCGGTGGCGCACAAGCTGTTCGCCGAGATCGCGCCGCGCTACGCCGATCGCAACGGCGGCTACCTGCGGATCCTCAAGCTCGGTCCGCGCCCGGGCGACAACGCGCCGATGGCGCGCATCGAGCTCGTCTAGCCCCTCGCTCTCGGCACGCGGAAACCGCTCGGAGCAGCGTGATCGTGCCGGGATGTGCCAGGGAGACTCGGTCGTGACGCTCTTCGAGGCTGCACCGGGTGCGGGGCCGGCGGTCTGCCGCCTCGTGCTCGCCTACGACGGGACCGGGTTCCGCGGCTTCGCGAGCCAGCCCGAGCAGCGCACCGTCGAGAGCGTGCTGGGCAAGGCGTTGCACCAGGTGCTGCGCCACGAGCCGCCCCTCACCTGCGCGGGCCGGACGGACGCGGGCGTGCACGCCTGGGGCCAGGTCGTCTCCTTCGAGGCCACGCCGGGGCTCGAGCCCGAGCACCTGCAGCGCGCGCTCAACGGGATGCTCGGTCCGGAGATGGTGGTGCGCGACGCGGACCTGGCGCCGCCGGGCTTCGACGCCCGCCGCGGGGCGCGTTGGCGGCGCTACCGGTTCACGGTCGTCAACCGGCCGGTGCCCGACCCGTTCCTGGCCCGGTACGCGTGGTGGGTCCGGGAGCCGTTGGACCGCTCGCTGCTGCGGCTGGCCGCGGATCCGTTCGTCGGCACGCCGCGACTTCACGTCGTTCTGCCGGAAGCCCACGACCGGGAGCGGGTCGCTCGTGCGCGAGGTCCTCGAGTCGCACTGGACGGACCTCGGCGACGGTCTGCTGCGGTACGAGGTACGTGCGTCGTCGTTCTGCTGGCAGATGGTGCGGTCCATGCTCGGCACGATGGTGAACATCGGCCTCGGTCGGGGGACGCCGGGCGACGTGATGGGCATCCTGCGCCGGCGCGAGCGCGTCCCGGTCGCCGAGCCCGCGCCGGCCCGGGGTCTCTGCCTCTGGGACGTCGGCTACGACTGACCGGAACTCGTGCCCTTCTCGGCACGCTGGACCACACCAGATGTGGTTGAGCGTGCCGAGAAAGTGGGAGGACGTCAGCCGGTGGTGGCTTCGCCCGCGTCGCCGGACCCGCCCGGGTCCTTGCTGCGGTCGTGCGGGGTGACCTGGAGGGCCAGCAGCGCGTCGGCGCCGGTCGCGCCGCCGCGGTAGACGATGACGTCCCACCGCTTGCCGAGCGCCGTGTAGGCGCTGAAGACCGCGGCCGCCGCGCCCGCCGACGCCGACTTCTCGATGCGGTACCCGGCGGCGGTCAGGCCGTCGCGGTACTCCTTCGCGGCCCCGGCCACGTCACCGCCCGGGACCGAGTACGAGAGCGTGTACGCGCGGTGGCCCGACTTCCCCGCGGCGATCGCCGCCTTCAGCGATGCGCCCTGCGGCAGGGGCACGCCGTCGTGCGGGAAGCTCGCCGGAACCTTCGCGGCACCGACGCTGATGGAGTTGTTGCCGTCGGTCGCGGTTACCCGGTGCTCGTCCTTGTCCACCTTGACGTTGCTCGCGGCGTCGCCACCGGAGCTGCACGCGGTGACCAGTCCGAGCGCGAGCAGGCCCGCGCCCGCCGCGAGGAGAAGTCGCCGCACGTCAGGGATGGAAGGCACGCATCAGGCTTCGCCCAGGTACAGGAACGAGTACGCCTCGTCCCGGAACTGCAGGCCCGCCTCGCGCAGGTTGACGTCCCAGTCACCCTGCACCGAGGGGTCGTTCTCCTCCATGCCGTGGTCGGCGACGAGCACGAACGCGGTCTCGTCGAAGACCCCGGCCTGCTCGACCGCGCGCAGCACCTCGCCGATGCGTGCGTCCGAGTCGCGGATCGACGCGGCCGCGATCTCGGAGTGCGGCCCGCCTTCGTGCATCGCCGAGTCGGTCAGGGTGAAGTTGACCCACATGAACCGCGGTGGCGGGAAGTCCAGGTCGCGGTAGTGCCCGCTCCAGATGCCCACCGCCTGCTCCGTGCCCATGTGGTCGACGACCGAGGACCACTGGTAGTCCTTCGACGGGCGGACGAAGCGCTCGGTCGTGTGCGGCAGGCCGAACGGGTCCTTGGGGATGGGCGGGACCTCGCCGCGGCGGAAGAACTCGAAGGTCGAGAAGCCGGCACCGATGTCGCACGGCTCGTTGACGGACGCGGTGAACGCGTCCGCCCACGTACGGGTGACCGCGGTGTGGATCGACTCGGTGCCCGCGGCGACGGTGCTCATCGCCGTTGCCCAGGTGGCCGACGAGTTCGTGATGATCTGCTCGCCCGTCGACCGGTCGAACCAGGCATTGTTGAGGATGCCGTGGTGCCCGGGGAGCCGCCCCGTGATGATCGACGTGTGGTTCGCGAGCGTGACCGTCGGGAGCCCAGCCATCGCCCCGTGCTCGAACGCGGTGCCCATCTCGATGAGCCGGGCGACGTTCGGCGCCTCGCCGCGCGCAGCCATGGCGTACAGCACGTTGGGGTTGGTGCCGTCGAAGAGGAACCCGACCACGTGCTTCGGGCGGCGGGCCGCGACGTCGAGGACGTCGAGGCGCACCTCACCGTCCTGGCCGGAGACGTAGGTGCCGTCGTCACGGGGGGCGCACCCGAGGAGGTGCGCGACGGTGGGGGCGACGTCGACGAGCCGCGCGGCTCGGGGCACGAGCCCGTCGGCGCGCACGCCCTTGCCCGCGATCACGAACGGCGCCCGGGCCTGGACCACTCCGGGGGAGCCGTGCTCGCCGAGGTGCCCGCCCTGATCCTCCCAATTGTGCGCGGCCGAGTGGATCACGCAGAGATCCGGGGCCGCGGGGTGGTCGAAGAGCTGGGCGATCGTGTCGTACGCGTACGGATAGGCGTTCTCGGACCGGTGGGGGTGCAGCGCCCCGAGCTCGGCGTCGAGCGGCGAGAACTTGTCGGTGGACTGGTCCGCCAGCGGGTCGGTGCCGGTCGACGAGACCCGCTCGTAGCCGTCGGGGCCGGGACCGGTCCGCCGGAACACCGTCCCGCCGTCGTGGGTCAGCGCCTCGTAGGCCCCGTCCCGGCTGAGCAGCACCATGTCCACGATCGGGTCGAGGGCCGAGTCGAGGAGCACCCCGAGTGCCCGGTCCGCGTCGGCTTCGAGGTGGCTGGGAAGCCGGTGGGCCGCGTCGGTGGAGGTCACCGCGTCAGGCTAGTTGTTGGTGCCCCGACCGGAGCACCCGCCGCCGATTGCTGTCCGGGGGCCCCTGCGAGTAGCATCTGCGGTCGCGTTCGGAGCCTGTCCTCCGGCCCGAACTCGCCGGTCCGAGCCCTGTGAACAGGAGCCCGGCGCCGGCGCCGTCAATCCTGTGGGCCAGCCGGTCCCCGACCTCAGCAGAACGAGTAGGACCCGTGCGGACCTTCACCCCCAAGCAGTCCGATGTCCGGCGCGCGTGGCTGGTCGTCGACGCCGACGGCAAGCGCCTCGGGCGGGTCGCGACGGAGGTGGCGACGCTGCTGCGCGGCAAGCACAAGCCGATCTGGGCGCCGAACACGGACGTCGGCGACCACGTCATCGTGATCAACGCGAACAAGCTCGACGTGTCGCTGCGCAAGAGCGTGGACAAGCTCTACTGGCGCCACTCGGGCTACCCCGGTGGGATCAAGTCCGAGCCCCTCGAGCGGCTCATGGAGCGCTCGCCCGAGCGGGTCGTGAAGCTGGCGGTCAAGGGCATGCTCCCCAAGACCCGGCTGGGCCGTTCGATGATCAAGAAGCTGCGCGTGTACGCCGGCCCCACCCACCCGCACGCGGCGCAGATGCCGCAGCCGCACCCGCTCGCGGCGCGGGCGCAGTCGTAGATCTCCCGAGAGGAACTTCGCGTTGACCAAGCCCCTCATCCAGACCACCGGCCGCCGCAAGGAGGCGGTCGCGCGTGTGCGGCTTCGCCCCGGCAGCGGCAAGCTCGTGGTCAACGGCAAGGAGATCGAGCAGTACTTCCGCATCGCCACGCACCGCATGGCCGCGACCGAGTCGCTGCGCATCACTCAGACGGCGGACGTCTACGACGTGGACGCGACGATCCAGGGTGGCGGCATCAGCGGCCAGGCCGGTGCCCTCGGGCTCGGCATCGCCCGTGCGCTCGTCACGCTCGACCCCGAGGCGCGCGCGGTGCTGAAGAAGTCCGGGCTCCTCACCCGTGACGCGCGGGAGAAGGAACGGCGCAAGTACGGCCTCAAGAAGGCCCGCAAGGCTCCGCAGTACTCCAAGCGCTGACCGTGTCGTGAGCGGCCCCACCGCCGCGGTGCTCACGGTCCGCCCGGCGCCCACGGAGTCCGGCCGATGACGCTGAAGTTCGGGACCGACGGCGTGCGCGGCGTCGCGGGGGTCGAGCTGACCGCCGAGCTGACCGTCGCACTCGCGCGCGCCGTGGTGCGCGCGCTCGGGACGGAGGAGCCGTACCTGATCGCGCGCGACACGCGGCGATCGGGCCCGATGCTCGAGGCCGCGCTCGTCGCCGGGATCTGCGCCGAGGGCGGATCGGCGCGCACCCTCGGCGTGCTGCCCACCCCCGGCCTGGCCGGCGCGTGCGTCGTCGCTCGGGCGCCCGGCGCCATGATCTCCGCGAGCCACAACCCGTACCCGGACAACGGGATCAAGTTCTTCGAGCCCGGCGGACGCAAGCTGCGCGACGAGACCGAGGACCGCATCGAGGCGGAGCTCACCGCGCTGCTCGAAGGCGGCACGGTGGCGCACGAGGGGATGGCGATCGGCACCGTGCGCCCGGTGCCGGGCGCGACGGCGGACTACGTCGAGCGCATCGTGTCCGCCGTGGCCCCCGATGCCCTCCGCGGCATGCGGATCGTCGCCGACTGCGGGAACGGCGCCGCCTTCGCCGCCGCCCCGGATGCGCTGGAGCACCTCGGTGCGGAGGTCGTGGTGCTGCACGCGGAGCCGGACGGCACCAACATCAACGATCACTGCGGCTCGACCGACCCGAGCGGGCTCGTGCGCACCGTGCGAGAGGTCGGCGCGAACGCGGGTCTTGCGTTCGACGGCGACGCGGACCGGCTGGTCGCGGTCGACGAGCTCGGCGGCCTCGTCGATGGTGACCACATCCTCGCCATCGCCGCGCTCGACCTGCAGGCCCGGGGCCGGCTCCGGGGCGACGCGCTCGTGACAACGGTCATGGCGAACCTCGGCCTGCGGCGCGCGCTCGCGGCGAACGACATCACGATGATCGAGACACCGGTGGGCGACCGGAACGTGCTCAGCGCGATGGAAGAGCACGATCTCGTGCTCGGGGGGGAGCAGTCGGGGCACCTCATCTTCCGCGACCACGCCGTCACCGGCGACGGTCCGCTCGCGGGGATCCTCCTGCTCGACGCGGTGGCGCGCGCGGGTGTGCCGCTGTCGCAGCTCGCCGCGGTGGTGACCAAGTACCCGCAGATCCTGCGCAATGTCCGGGTCGGCCGCCGCGACGGGCTCGAGGCCGCGGCCGGGTTCTGGACCGAGGTGCGGGCGGTCGAGGGCGACCTGGGTGCCGACGGCCGGGTTTTGGTGCGGCCCTCGGGCACGGAGCCGGTCGTGCGGATCATGGTCGAGGCGAACGACGAGGCCGCGGCCACCGCGGCCGCCGACCGCCTCACCGCCGCCCTCCTCACCGAGCTCGGCTCCCCGTCGTGACCCCCACAGCACTCGCCCCGTCTGGTGCAAATCCGTCGTACCACGACCGAATCGCAACAGACACGGCCGTGACGCGGGAGGGCTGAGAGCGGGATGGACTGCGTGTTGGCGGTGGACCTGGGGACGTCGGGCCCGAAGGTGGCGCTCGTCGCCGAGGACGGCGCGGTCGTCGCGAGCGAGTACGAGCCGACCCGGCTGATCCTCACCGACGACGGCGGCGTCGAGCAGGACCCGGACGACTGGTGGCGCGCGATCACCGTCGCCACCCGCCGGATGATGGACCGGCGCGTCGTCGCGCCCGAACGTGTGATCGGCGTCTGCTGCACGGCACAGTGGCTCGGCACCGTCGCGATCGGTGACGACGGCCGCCATCTCATGAACGCGATCATCTGGATGGACGCCCGCGGCGCGCCGTACATGCCCGACATCACGGGCGGGACGGTGACGATCCAGGGCTACGAGCCACGCAAGATCACCCGCTGGATCAAGGTGTCGGGCGGCGCACCCGGTCACTCCGGCAAGGACCCCACCGCGCACATCCTCTGGATCAAGCACCACCGGCCCGACGTGTACCGCGCCACCCGCACGTTCCTCGAGCCCAAGGACTACCTCAACCTCCGGCTCACCGGGCGCGCGGTCGCGTCGGTGGACTCGATTGCCGGGCACTTCGTCACCGACAACCGCGACCTCGACCACGTGACCTACGACGACCAGCTCATCGAGTACTCCGAGCTCGACCGGGCGATGTTGCCCGACCTCGTGCGAGCGGTCGACGTCGTCGGGCCGCTGCGCGCGGACGCGGCCTCCGAGCTCGGCGTGCCTTCGGGGATCGACGTGATCGCGGGAACCCCGGACGTCCAGTCGGCCACCATCGGCTCGGGGGCGCTGGCCGACTTCCAGGCCCACCTGTACCTCGGTACGTCGTCGTGGATCACGTGCCACGTGCCGTTCAAGAAGACCGATCTCTTCGCGAACATGGCGTCGCTGCCCGCGGCGGTCCCGAACCGCTACTTCGTGGGCAACGACCAGGAGACTGCGGGTGCGTGCCTCGGGTGGCTGCGCGACAACGTGCTGTGGCCCGACGACGGGCTCGGCACCGGGCCGGCGCCCGAGGACGCGTTCGCCCGGATCGACGCGCTGGCCGCGACTGCGCCGCTCGGGAGCGGCTCGGTGATCTTCACGCCGTGGCTGAACGGTGAGCGCACCCCGGTGGACGACCACACGATGCGAGCCGCGTGGATCAACCAGTCGCTCTCCACGACGCGAGCCGACCAGGTGCGCGCCGTGCTCGAGGGGGTCGCCTTCAACACGAAGTGGCTCCTCGGCGCGGTGGAGAAGTTCGTCGACCGGCGCCTGGACCCGATTCGGGTCATCGGTGGCGGGGCGCGCTCGGAGCTCTGGCGCCAGATCCATGCCGACGTGCTCGAGCGGACGATCGAGCTGGTCGAGGACCCGCAGGCCGCGAACGTGCGCGGCGCGGGGTTCCTCGGGCTCGTCGGGCTGGGGCGGGCGACGTTCGCGGACCTCGGCCGGACCGTTGCCATCGGCGCGGTGTCCCGCCCGGATCCGGCGGCGACCGCGGTGTACCGCCCGCTGAGCCGGGAATTCCGCGCGTACTACCGGCGCACCAAATCGATCCACGCCCGGCTCAACGCGGACGGCGACCGGTAGACTGGGCCCTTCCATGTGCGGAATCGTCGCCGTCGTCCGGCGCCCCTCGGACCGGACGCCACCATCCCTCGGTGAGCTGGCGACCGAGCTGCAGCGCGCCTCTCGCGCACCTGGACGAGGCCTTGGTCGCGGCCGCCGCGGCCGGTCCGCTCGACGAGGCCGCCGGGCACGTCGAGTCCGTCGACACCGCGCTGCGCGGCGTGCCCGGCGTCCGCGCGCTCATCGACGACCCGGCCGGCGTCGCGGTGCTCGCCGAGGAGCTCGAAGCGCAGCAACGCCGGTTGTCCGAGCTCGAGGCCCGGCTCGACGCCGACGGCGCGGTCGACCCCGACGCGCTCGAAGCCGTCAACGTGGCGCTCGTCCGGGTCAAGGACGCGGTCTGGGCCGTGGCCCGGGACCGGCTGCGCGCCGGGCGCGAAGTGGAGTCGCTCGCCGCGGGGACGACCGCCCCAGCCGCGACCTCCGGATTCACGTCGGTCCAGGTCGCGCTCTCCGCGATCGACCGGCTCGAGGTGCGCGGCCGCGACTCGGCCGGCCTCCACCTCTACGTGCGCGACCACGGCCTCGACCTCGACGCCGGCGAGAACGCCGCCGCGCTCGCGGCCCGCAGCACCGACCCGCTGTTCCGGTCCGGCGCGGTGCGCGCACCGGACGGCGCGCTCGAGCTTCGTGTACAAGGCGGCGGCCGAGATCGGCGAGCTCGGCGACAACGTCGCGTCCTTGCGCCGCGCGATCACGAGCGACCCGCTCCTGCACCGCGCCCTCGACAACGCGACGGCGCGCGTGATCGTGCTCGGCCACACGCGCTGGGCGAGCGTCGGGATCATCTCCGAAGCCAACGCGCACCCGCTGAACCACGAGGAGCGGGGCGCGGGCCGGGGTGGCGCCTACGTCACCGCCGCGTTGAACGGCGACGTCGACAACTTCGCCGAGCTCGTGGCGCTCCACGGGCTCGAGATCGCTCCGGAGATCACGACCGACGCGAAGGTCATCCCGGCGCTCGTGCGTCGTCGCATCGAGGCCGGCGAGGACGTGACCGAGTCGTTCCGGGCAACCGTCGCCGCGTTCGAGGGCTCGGTCGCGATCGGCGCACACGCGGCGAACGACCCCGACCGCGTGATGCTCGCCCTCCGGGGCAGCGGCCAGGCGCTGTACGTGGGCTTCGCGGACGACTGCTTCGTGGTGGCGAGCGAGCCGTACGGGCTGGTCGAGGAGACGTCGAGCTATCTCCGCCTCGACGGTGAGACGCCCGGGAACCCCGACAACCCGGGGGCCAGTCGCGGGCAGATCGTCGTCCTCGATGCCGGTGGTGCGGGGACCGTCGCCGGCATCCGGCGCATCTCCTACGACGGCACGGTGCTCCCGGTCCGGGCCGACGAGCTGGTGACGCCCCAGATCACGACCCGCGACATCGACCGGGGCGACTTCCCGCACTACCTGTTGAAGGAGATGTCCGAGGCGCCGGCGTCGTTCCGCAAGACGCTGCGGGGCAAGATCGCGGAGCGCGACGGCATCCCGGTGGTGGAACTGCCCCACGAGACGCTCTCCGAGGGTCTGCGAGCGCGCCTGCGCGCCGGCGACCTGCGCCGGGTCCTCGTGATCGGCCAGGGGACCGCGGCGGTGGCCGGGCAGAGCCTGGTCGCCGCGCTGCAACGCGCGCTCGGCCCGTCGCACGCGGTGTCGGTCGAGGCGGTGCTGGCCACCGAGCTCTCGGGGTTCCGCCTCGGGACGGACATGTCCGACACGCTCGTGATCGCGATCAGCCAGAGCGGCACCACGACGGACACGAACCGAACCGTCGACCTGGCGCGGGCGCGCGGTGCCACGGTCCTTGCGATCGTGAACCGGCGCAACAGCGACCTGGTCGATCGCAGCGACGGCGTGCTGTACACGTCCGACGGGCGCGACGTGGAGATGAGCGTCGCCTCGACCAAGGCGTTCTACGCACAGGTCGCGGCGGGGTTCCTGCTCGCATTCGCGATCGCCGACGAGCTCACGCTCGGCCACTCGGAGGACCACGTCGCGCTGCTCCACGCACTGCGCGAGTTGCCGACCGCGATGGAGCAGGTGCTGGCGCGCCGGGGATCGATCGGTGCGGTGGCGCAGCGGCTCGCACCCGCGCGGCGATACTGGGCGGTCGTCGGCAACGGCGCGAACTGCATCGCCGCGCACGAGGTGCGGATCAAGCTCTCGGAGCTCTGCTACAAGTCGATCGCCTGCGACGGCACCGAGGACAAGAAGCACATCGACCTCTCGGCCGAGCCCCTGATCCTGGTGTGCGGGGCGGGGCTCTCGGGCTCGAACGCAGACGACGTGGCCAAGGAGCTCGCGATCTACCGGGCCCACAAGGCGGCGGCCGTGGCGATCGTGGACGAGGCCGACGCGCGGTTCGGCGCCGCGCTGGAGACCATCGAGGTGCCCGCGGTGCACCCCGCGCTCGCGTTCGTGCTGTCCGCGATGGCCGGCCACCTCTTCGGGTACGAAGCCGCGCTCGCGATCGACGGGTCGGCGCGCCCGCTGCGCGAGGCCCGGGCCGCGATCGAGGCGGTCGTCACCGCACCACGCGCGCCGAGCCGGTACGCGATGGACCGCCTCGCGGAGCAGCTCGAAGGGCCCGCGACCCGCTTCTTCGACCAGCTGCGGGCGGGTACGTACGACGGTTCGCTCGAGGCCGGCACCGCGGTGCGGCTCGCCTCGCTGTTCCGGTACGCGACCCGCGTGCTGCCGCTCGACGCCTTCCAGGTCGAGTACGGCAAGGTCGGCACGCCCGGGACCGTGGTGGAGGACCTCACCGGCGCCCTGACGAGCGCGATCGAGGAGCTGACCCGGCCGGTCGACGCGATCAAGCACCAGGCGAAGACCGTGACCGTCGGCATCTCCCGGTCCGACGAGACCCTCCTCCAGGTCCCGTTGGTACAGCAGGTCCTCGCGGCGGGCGCGACGCGCGACGCGCTCAGCTACCGCGTGCTGCGGACGCTCGTCGACCTCGACGCCGCGGTGGCGGAGGTGTCGGGCTACACCCGGTATCGCATCGACGGCGACCCGGCGACCGAGGACGCGACGATCGGCGTGCTGGACCAGGGCGGCAGCGCGCGCGTGCTGCGCTCCCGGACCGCGGACAATCCCACGCTGCGCGGCACCAAACAGGTCGCGGCGGCCGAGCGCGAGGTGACCGTCATCCGCGGCCGGAGCGACGGTCGCACCGTGGTCATCGTCCCCGAGGTCAAGGGGGTCCAGACCGTCGGGCTCACCCTGCTGCACATCGACCTCAAGGAGCGCGTCCCCGCCGACGTCGCCCACGCCGTGCTCTCCGGGTACCGCAACCGGTACGCGGCGCTGCGCGGTGCGTTCACCGAGACCGAGCTCAGCTTCGACGACCAGCGGCTGGCCGAGACCGACCTCGTCGACCTGCTCACGGTCCCGGTCAACGTCCTCGCCGACCGCTGGCGTGCCGCCGGGTGACCCCACCAACCGCCGAGAGTCCGAACTCCGGTCACGATGAACGGTCGTCGGACCATCAGGGGGGTGGGGATCGGCTATGAGTGGGGCGATGCTCGGGATCGGGACGGACCTGGTGGAGTGCGACCGGTTCCGGCTCGCGCTCGAGCGGCGGCCGCGCATCGCGGAGCGGCTCTTCAGCGACGCCGAGCGCGAGTACGCGTTCCGCCACCGCGAACCGGTGCCGCCCCTGGCCGCGCGGTTCGCGGCCAAGGAGGCGGTGATGAAGGCCATGAGCGTCGGGCTCTGGAAGTTCGCACTGCGTGACGTCGAGGTCGTCCGCCTCCCGAGCGGCCAGCCCGAGGTCGCGCTCCACGACAAGGCGGCGGCGCTCGCGGCCGAGCGGGGCGTCGCCAAGTGGCTCCTCACGTTGTCCCACACCGACGGCATGGCCATCGCGATCGCGGTGGCGCTGGCATGAGACCGCTCGTCACCCCGGCGGAGATGGGCGAGGCGGACCGGCGCACGATCGCGTCGGGCACGCCTGCATCCGTGCTCATGGAGCGCGCGGGCCGGTCGGTCGCCTGGGCCGTCCGCAGCCTGTGCGGCGGTACCTACGGTCGCCACGCGATCGTCGTCTGCGGCAAGGGCAACAACGGCGGCGACGGGCTGGTCACGGCGCGGGCCCTGCGCGCGTGGGGGATGCGGGTCGAGGTCTTCGTCCTCGAACCCGGCATCGACCGGGTTCGCCTCGCGCGCGCGCTCGGCCGCGCGGATGTCGTCGTGGACGCGATGTTCGGCACCGGGTTCCGCGGCCGACTCGTTGACGACGCGGCGTGGATCGCCGAAGCAGTGGTGGGCGCGCCCGTGCCTGTGGTCGCGGTCGACATCCCGTCGGGCGTCGACGGATCGACCGGCGGAGTCGAGGGGCCGGCCGTCGCCGCCGACCGCACGGTCACGTTCGCGGCGGTCAAGCCCGGTCTGGTGTTCCAACCCGGCCGCGCTCACGCGGGCACGGTGACCGTCGCCGACATCGGCATCGCGGTTGCGCCCGTGGCCGCCGGGATCACCGAGGAGTCCGACGTCGCCGACTGGCTTCCGCGGCGCGGGCCCAGCACCCACAAGTGGGAGGTGGGCGGAGTGATGGTCGTCGGCGGCACGACCGGCATGACCGGAGCGCCGATGTTCGTGAGCCACGCCGCGATGCGGGCCGGCTCCGGCATCGTCTGGTGCGGTGTTCCCGGCGAGGAGGCCGCGGCGGCCGGGTCCGGCACCGAGGTCATCACCGTGGCGCTCCCAGCTGCCCCGGACGGCTCGCTCGGCGAGCGCGCGGCCGACTCGGTGCTCCGCGACCTCGGGCGGTTCGGCGCGGTGGTCGTCGGCCCGGGGCTCGGCGGCCACGAAGGGGTGCGGTCCACCGTGCGCAGGCTCGTCGCGGACGCGCCGGTGCCGATGGTGCTGGACGCGGACGGACTCAACGCGCTCCGCGGCGACCTGTCGTCGCTGCAGGAGCGCCACACCGTGCGGAGCGCGCCGACCGTGCTCACGCCCCACGACGGCGAGTACACGCGTCTGGTGGGCGAGGCGCCGGGGGTCGACCGCATCGACGCGGCGCGCCGGCTGGCGACCGCGGCCGGCGCCGTCGTGCTGTTGAAGGGGTCGGCGACCGTGATCGCCGAGCCCGGCCCCGGGGGCCGGACCGCGGTGAACACGACCGGTGGTCCGTGGCTCGCCACCGCGGGGACCGGCGACGTCCTCGCCGGCATCGTTGGGGCCTTCCTGGCCCGGGGGATGGGGGCGTTCGAAGCGGCCGCGGCGGGCGCCTGGGTCCATGGACGGGCCGCCGACTCGGCCGGGCATACTGGGATGGTCGCCGGCGACCTGGTAGCCGCGATCCCGGCCGCGCTTCGCCCGATGGGGGAGAATTAGCAGCCGACCCGACTCCCCCGGCCCGCCGGCCCGACCGCCCCGCCCGACCGCTCGCCCGAACCTGGAGGTCCGATGCCCAGCAGCACGCCGGTGACCGAGGTGATGACGACCAACGTCGTCACCATGTCGCCCGACACCTCGCTGCCGGCCGCGGCCGACCTGCTGGCCGAGAAGGGGTTCGGCGCGGTGCCCGTGGTCGACGGCCTCGGCCATGTGATCGGGCTCCTGCGCGACGAGGACCTGCTGATCTCCGAGGCGCGACTGCACCTTCCCACGACGTTCACGATCCTGCCCGGGATCGACTTCACGCTGCCCGGCTCGGTGCGCAAGTACGACGAGGAGCTCAAGAAGGCCGCGTCGTCGACGGTCGCGGACGTCATGGAGCACGACTTCAAGCAGGTCGGGCCCGATGCGACGATCGAGGATGTCGCGTCGCTCATGCACGAGCACGACGTCACCCACGTCCCGGTGGTGGATGACAACAAGGTGGTGGGCATCGTGGCGCGCGGCGACATCGTCCGGTACCTCGCCACGACGACGTGAGCGAGCGGTTCCGCGCCGCGTGGGTCGAGATCGACCTTGGCGCGGTGCGCGACAACGTCGCCGCGCTCGCGCGCTACGCAGCGCCGGCGCAGGTGCTCGCGGTCGTGAAGGCGGACGGGTACGGCCACGGCGCGGCCCCGATCGCGCGCGCCGCGCTCGAGGCCGGCGCGACCTGGTTGGGCGTCGCCCTGGTCGAGGAAGGTGTCGCGCTGCGGGACGAGGGGATCGACGCGCCGATCCTCGTGCTGTCCGAGCCCGCGCCGGAGGCCGCCCACGCCGTCGTCGTGCACTCGCTCACGCCGGTCGTGTACACCGAGGGCGGGATCGACGCCCTGGCGAAGGCGGTCGCGGACCTCGGCCGTGACGATCCGTTGCCGGTGCACCTCAAGGTCGACACCGGAATGCACCGGGTGGGGGCCACACCGGCCGACGCGATCCGCCTGGCCCGGAGGGTGGGCGAGCGCACCGAGCTCCGGCTCGAGGGTGTGTGCACCCACTTCGCGGTCGCGGACGAGCCCGACGACCCGTACACGGCCGAGCAGCTGGCCCGGTTCCACGAGGTGCTCGGCGCGCTCGACGCGGAAGGGCTGCGGCCGCCGCTCGTGCACGCGGCGAACTCGGCGGGGCTCCTGGCCTTCCCCGAGTCCCGGTTCGACCTCGCCCGCGTGGGCATCGCGATCTACGGGATCCCGCCCGTACCGGCGCTCGCCGGACGGGTGGCGCTGCGCCCTGCGCTGTCGTTGCGTGCCCGGGTCTCACACGTGAAGGCGGTCGATGCGGGGGCGCGCATCTCGTACGGGTTGCGATACCGCGTCGACAGGCGAAGCCGGATCGCCACGGTCCCGATCGGCTACGCGGACGGCGTCCCCCGCAACCTCGCCGCGGTCGGTGGCGAGGTCGTGGTCAACGGCCGGCGGCGCGCGGTCGCAGGGACGGTGACGATGGACCAGTTGATGGTCGACGTCGGCACGGATGCGGTGGAGGTCGGCGACGAGGTGGTGCTCATCGGCGCCCAGGGCGACGCCGAGGTGACTGCACAGGAATGGGCCGACCGCCTCGGCACCATCGCCTATGAGATCGTGTGTGGCATCGGGCCGCGCGCGCCGCGCCGGTACCGCTGATGCCCGGGCGCCTCGTCCGCACGGCCGGCGTGGCCGCGGGCATCGCGGCAACGGTCGCCGGCGCGGCGTACGCGGCCGAGCGGGTCGCCGCTTCGCGGCTGCGCCGTCACGACGACGAGGACCTGACCGCCGACCTGGTGCCCCCGTTCGACGAGATCCGGAGCCTCCCGAGCCACGACGAGGGATCGATCAGCGTGATCAGCCGGGGCGAGGGGCCCCCGATCCTCCTTTCCCACGGGGTGACGCTCTCGGTGCGGACCTGGGTGAAGCAGATGGAGGCGCTGCCCGCGGCCGGGTTCCGGGCGGTCGCGTTCGACCACCGTGGGCACGGTGCCTCGACGGTCGGCACCGACGGTCACACGCTCGAAACCTTGGCGAGCGATGTCCGCACCGTCATCGAGGGTCTCGACCTGCGCGACGCGGTGCTGGTCGGCCACTCGATGGGTGGCGTCGCGGTGCAGCTGTTCTGCCTCCGCCACCCGGAGCTCGCGGCCGAGCGAGTGGCGGGAATCGTGCTGCTGTCGACGCTGTCGCGCACCGCGCTCAGTGGCAGCCCGCGCCTGTTGCGGGTCATCGACCGGCTCGCGTCCTCGGCGCCGGACGCGGCGGGCGTACTCGGGCTCTCCAACCTCGGGCTCCTCGTCGCGCGCATCGGCTTCGGGCGCAACCCGCAGCCGAGCCACGTCGAGCTGACCCGCCAGATGATCCTGGCGTGCGCGTCGGAGACCCGGCGCCAGGCCGCAGGGCCGCTGTTCGGGCTCGAGCTCTCGTCCGAGCTGCCGAACCTCGCGGTCCCGACGCTGGTGATCTGCGGGACCAACGACGTGCTCACCCCGCCGGCCGAGTCCCGGAGGATCGCCGCGCTCATCCCGGGCGCGCGGCTCGAGATGCTCGAGGGGGCCGGGCACATGGCGATGCTCGAGCAAGCGGACGTCGTCGACCGGCTCATCGTGGATTTCGCCCACGAGGTGCAGCATGGGGGCCCAGCCGTTCGAGCCGACGAGGCATCCTGAGCGGGTCCATCACCGACGTCGCCGGGGTGGCCGTGGGCAACGTGACCAGCGACGGCACCGGGGTGACCGTCGTGCTCCTGCCCGAAGGCACGACCGCGTCGGGCGAGGTCCGCGGCGGCGCGCCGGCATCACGCGAGACCGCGCTGCTGGAACCGACGAAGTTGGTCGAGCACGCCGATGCGTTCGTGCTGACCGGAGGCTCCGCCTTCGGCCTGGCCGCGGCCGACGGCGTGATGACCGTGCTCGCGACGCGTGGACGCGGGTTCCGCTCGACCGGTGGACCGGTGCCGATCGTGCCGACTGCGGCGATCTTCGACCTCGTCGCGTCGGGCGGTGCTCACCCGACGGCCGACGACGGCGCGGCCGCGGCGGCGGCCGCCGTGGCCGGCGCCGTGCTCGCGACGGGACGCGTCGGCGCGGGCACGGGCGCGACCGTCGGCAAGTGGCGCGGGGCCGCGCACGGGGTGCCAGGTGGCCTGGGGTCTGCGTCCGTACGGGTCGGTGACGCGACCGTCGGCGCGCTCGCGGTTGTGAACGCGATCGGCGACGTCATCGCGGACGACGGCACCATCATCGCAGGGTCTGGCGCGCCCCCGGAGGTCGGCGGGTACCCGGACCCGCCGCTGGGCCCGGGAGAGAGCACGACGTTGGTCGTGGTCGCCACCGACGCACGGTGCTCGAAGGTGGAGTGCCAGCTGCTCGCACAGAGCGCCCACGACGGCCTCGCGCGCGCCTTGCGGCCCGTCGCGACCCGTTTCGACGGTGACATTGCCTTCGCGGCCGCGACGGGGGTGGTGGGAGCACACTTCGACCGTCTGCGCCTTGGTGTCGTCGATGCGGTCTCCGCCGCGGCCCGCAGCTCCGTGGCCTGATCGGCCCGGCGGCCCGGGCTTGATCGCGCCGGTACCCTGGGCCGTGTCGCTCTCGCTCGACGCCGACCGGTTCTCCTCGTTCGAGGCGTTGCGGGAAGCCGCGCTCGAGTGCACGCGCTGCGGGCTCTCGGAGACCCGGACCCAGGTGGTCTTCGGGGTCGGGGACCCTGCCGCGGGCCTGATGTTCGTCGGCGAGGGCCCGGGCGAGCAGGAGGACCTGCAGGGCGAGCCGTTCGTGGGGCGGGCGGGACAGCTCCTGACCCTCCTGATCGAGGGGATCGGGCTGACCCGGGCCGACGTCTACATCGCGAACGTGGTCAAGTGCCGCCCACCGGGCAACCGGGACCCGCTGCCCGTCGAGATCGAGACCTGCCGGCCGTACCTCGAGGCGCAGCTGTCGTTGATCGAGCCCAAGGTCGTCGTCACGCTCGGCAACTTCGCCACGAAGCTCCTGCTCCAGACCAAGGACGGGATCACGAAGCTGCGGGGTACGGAGTTCCCCTACCGCGACGGCGTGCTGATCCCCGTCCTGCATCCCGCCGCGGTGCTGCGCAACACCGGTGCCAGCCTGGCGCAGACCCGCGCCGACTTCGTCACGATCAAGCGCGCCCTCGCGCGGACGAACGTCTGATGGCCGGCCGCGCTCGACCGCAGCAGGAACGTTGGCCTCGGCCGGTCGAGAGCATCATTGACTGGTCGCCCGCGCGCTCGATCCGGCCGAGCATTTGATGGAACTCTGTTCCAGGTCGGCCGACGAGACCTTCGCGCTCGGCAGGAGGGTCGCGTCGGTGCTGCGCGTCGGGGACGTCGTGGTGCTCTCGGGCGAGCTCGGCGCGGGCAAGACCGTGTTCGCCAAGGGGGTCGCCGCGGGCCTGGGCGTCACCGAGCCGGTCGTGAGCCCGACGTTCACGATCGTGCGCGAGTACGACGGCGACCTCCCGCTCCAACACGTCGATGTGTACCGCCTCGACCACCTGCAGGAGGTCATCGACCTCGGTCTCGACGAGCTGCTCGACGGGCACGCGGTGACCCTCGTCGAGTGGGGGGAGGCCGTCGGCGCCCTGCTCCCGCCCGACCGGCTCGTGGTGATGCTCGCCGCACCACCGCCCGAGATCGCCGACGACGACACCCGGGTCATCGAGCTGCACGCCACCGGGCCCTCGTGGTCCGAGCGGATGGCGGCGCTGCACGCCGCAGTGCGCGACGGAGCCTGACCGTGCTGGTGCTGGCGATGGACACCGCGACCTCCCGGATCAGCGTCGCGATCGGCCACGACGGGCACGTGCTCGGCGACCTCAGCCTCGACGGCGGTCGGCGCCATGCCGAGCAGCTCGTCCCCGCGATCGAGTACCTCTGTCGCGAGCTCGAGGTCGACCTGCACCAGCTGGCCTTCGTCGCGGTGGGGCTCGGCCCGGGGCTGTTCACCGGCCTGCGGGTCGGCGTGACGACCGCGCGGATGATGGCCCAGACCTTGCGGGTCCCGGTGGTCGGGGTGCCGACCCTCGACCTGATCGCCTATCCCCTGCGGCACACGACCCGCACCGTCGTGCCGGTCGTCGACGCCCGCCGCAACGAGGTGTTCTTCGCCTGCTACCAACCGGTACCCGGTGGCGTGCAGCGCACGACGGACTACGAGGTGACCACGCCCGGCGGCCTGGCCGGCGAGCTCGCGGCCCTCGGTGAGGATGCGCTGCTCGCGGGCGACGGCGCGCTCCGCTACGAGGCGGTCCTCGGCGGGCTCGACCGGGTGGAGATGGCGGGGCCGGGCGCGGCGCGTCCGTGCGCGGGCGCCCTCGTGGAGCTCGCGACCGCGCGGTACGAGCGCGAGGAGTTCAGCCCGCCGGCCGAGGTCCATCCGCTGTACCTTCGCCGCAGCGACGCGGAGATCGAGTGGGACCGGAAGGGGATGTAGTGGCGACGGCGCGCGACCCCGAGCCGCTGACCGTGCACGTCGCCGCGATGCGCCGCCGTCACCTGCGCTCGGTCCTCAACATCGAGAACCAGGTGTACCCGCGGCCGTGGACGATGTCGCTGTTCCTCAGCGAGCTGGGCCTGCGGGGGACGCGGGCGTACTTCGTCGCCAAGGTCGGCCGCGACGTCGTGGGCTACGCCGGGCTGATGGTGACGATCGAAGAGGGTCACGTCACGACGATCGCGGTGGACCCGGCCTGGCACCGCCACCAGATCGGGACCCGGCTCCTCCTGGCGGTGAGCCGGGAAGCCGTCGCGCGGGAGGTCGACGCGCTCACGCTCGAGGTGCGGGTGAGCAACGCCGGCGCGCAGGCGATGTACCGCCGGTTCGGGTTCGAGCCGGTCGGGATCCGCAAGGGGTACTACGCCGAGACGAACGAGGACGCGCTCGTCATGTGGGCCCGGGGCGCGGACGGTCCGGACCACGCGGCGCGCCTGGCCCGGATCGAGGCCGACATCGACGGCGAGACCATCTACGAGCCGGTCCGACGTTGGTAGCCCCACCGACTCCGCCCGCCTCCCGTTCTCGGCACGCTGAACCACATCAGGTGTGGTTGAGCGTGCCGAGAACGACGGAAGGCGGCACCGGGTGACCGCCATCCTGGGGATCGAGACCAGCTGCGACGAGACCGCGGCGGCCGTCGTCGACGACGGCCACGACATCCGGTCGAGCGTCGTGTCGAGCCAGGTGGACCTGCACGCGCGCTTCGGCGGGGTCGTCCCGGAGATCGCGAGCCGCGCGCACGCGGAGCTCGTCAGCGGGGTGGTGGCCGAGGCGCTGGTGGAGGCGGGCGCGGACCTCGGCGACATCGACGCGGTCGCGGCCTGCCACGGCCCCGGACTCGCGGGTGCCCTGCTCGTCGGCGTGAGCGCGGCCAAGGCACTGGCCCTGACTCTGGACGTGCCGTACGTCGGGGTCAACCACCTCGAGGCGCACCTGCACGCGGCCTGGCTGGAGAAGCCGGATGTCGAGCTGCCCCTCGCGGTGCTGATCGTGTCCGGTGGCCACACCATGATCGTGATCGTCGACGCGGACGCTCGCTACCGGCTGCTCGGCCAGACCGTCGACGACGCCGCGGGCGAGGCGTTCGACAAGGTCGCCCGGTTCCTGGGGCTCGGCTACCCGGGTGGGCCGGCCATCGACCGGTTGGCCCGCGAAGGCGATCCGGCCGCGATCGCGTTTCCCCGGCCGATGCGCCACGACGGCTACGACTTCTCGTTCTCGGGGTTGAAGACCGCGGTGATCAACCACGTCCGGCGCCATCCGGAGGTCCGGGTGGCGGACGTGGCCGCGTCGTTCCAAGCCGCGGTCGTCGAGGTGCTGCTCGAGAAGCTCGTCGCCGCGGCCGACGCGGCCGACGCCCGGACCCTCGTGATCGGCGGTGGGGTCGCCGCCAACACCGAGCTCCGGTCCGGTCTCGCGGGGGCGGCGAAGGCCTCGGGACGGCCCGCGCTGCTGCCCCGGCTCGAGCTGTGCACCGACAACGGGGCGATGATCGCGGCGACCGCGTGGTGGCGGTTGCGCAGCGACGGGCCGACGCCGCTCGGCTGCGGTGCGTTCCCGTCCCTGCGGCTCCCGACCCGGGACCTTGACGCCGGTTGAGTTGCCTCTCCGGGGTCCGGGTGTTACCGTGATTTAGCACTCGCATTCGTCGAGTGCTAACGATCTGACCGACCGATCTGACCGACCGGACGTGAGTCCGACGTGGCCGTCCAGGCCGTCCCAGGAGGCACCCCCACATGAACCTGCAGCCCCTCGATGACCGCATCGTCGTCCGCACCGCGGAGGCCGAGGAGACCACGGTCAGCGGCCTCGTGATCCCGGACACCGCCAAGGAGAAGCCCCAGCAGGGCGAGGTCCTCGCGGCGGGCCCGGGCCGGCGCTCGGACGACTCGGGCGAGTTGATCCCGCTCGACATCGAGGTGGGCGACACCGTCGTCTACTCGAAGTACGGCGGCACCGAGATCACGGTGGAGGGCGAGGACCTGCTGATCCTGTCCAGCCGCGACGTCCTGGCCAAGGTGCTTCCGGCCAAGGGCAAGGCCAAGAAGTAACGAATCACACCATTTGACGGGCTGAGGCCCGTCTCAGGGAGTTTGCTGACGAAGCGGCGTCTACTTCAGGCGCCGCTTCGTCGCGTCGAACAACTCTCCGAGCCGCACTGGACGTTGCGGCCGAACCGAGGGCTTGGATCCGATGCAGAACTCCACGAATTGCGGCTGTGTCACCCGGAAAGGGCGCTGACGTGGGCTTGCTCAAGTCGCGCAAGGACGCCGGGAGGGAATTCGCGGAGTACGTCGATGCGGTCGAGCACCCGCCCGACCTCGACGACTACGTCGAGGAGGAGGATCTCGGCGACCAGGACGCCCTGCCGGCGGCCGTGACGGTCGCGGACATCGAAGCTCAGCTCGCGGCTCGTCGCGCGCAGCTGGAGCCGGTTCCCGAGCCGGAGGACCCGGCGGAACCACCGCGGGTCTCCGCGGTGCCGCAGAGCCGCAAGCGCCTCGGGGAGGTGCTGGTCGAGCAGTCGCTGCTGACCGAGGAGCAGCTGCAGGAGGCGCTCGCCGGGCAGGCCGGTTCCGGGCTGCGTCTCGGCGAGTACCTCGTCGACGCGGAGATCCTCGACGAGCGCGCGCTCGCGTCTGCGATCGCGCAGCAGTTCGGTCTCGAGGTCGTCGACCTGCGCCGCGAGGTGCCGGAGGAGGACGCCGTCGCGTCGTTGCCCGAAGAGCTCGCCCGCGAGTGGCTCGCGATCCCGCTGCGGCGCGCCGAGTTCGGCTACGACGTCGCGGTCGCGGATCCGTCCGAGCCGGGCCTCGTCGACAAGCTGCGGGACCTGCTCCGGCAGCCGCCGAAGCTCTACGTCGCGGGGGTCTCGGACGTCCGCCGCCGCGATCGACGTCGCGTACAAGGCGACGTCGCGGGTTGACGAGCATGTTCGCCTGTTCGAGGCGCGAGCGAAGGCTCGTCGGGCCGAGCAGGTCGAGGCGCCGGTCAGCCCGACCGTCGACGAGAACGCACCGGTGGTCCAGGTCGTGAACCTCCTGCTCTCGCAGGCGGTCACGGAGCGGGCCTCGGACGTGCACATCGAGCCGATGGACGACCGGCTGCGGATCCGCAACCGCGTCGACGGCGCGCTGCACGAGGTGCTCTCACTGCCGGTCGGGATGGGCCCCGCGCTCGTGAGCCGCATCAAGGTCATGGCGAACATGAACATCGTCGAGCGCCGCCGCCCGCAGGACGGCCAGCTCGAGGTGACCATCGAGGGCGTCCCGCTCGACGTTCGGGTGTCGACGACGTCGACCGTGCAGGGCGAGAAGTGCGTGCTGCGAATCCTCGACAAGCGACGCGCGCTCTTCCGGCTCAGCGATCTCGGCATGCCGCCCGAGATGCTCGGGACCTACGAGTCGCTGGTCAAGTCGCCGTACGGCATGGTCATCTGCGCGGGCCCGACCGGGAGCGGGAAGACCACCACGCTCTACGCCACGCTGACCCAGATCAACAGCACCGAGATCAACGTCATGACCGTCGAGGACCCGGTCGAGTACGTGTTCCCGTCGGTCAACCAGATCCAGATCAACGAGCAGGCCGGCGTCACGTTCGCCGGCGGGCTGCGCTCGATCCTGCGCCAGGACCCTGACGCGATCCTCGTCGGTGAGATCCGTGACGTCGAGACCGCGCGAATGGCGGTCCAGTCCGCGCTCACCGGCCACCTCGTGCTCTCGTCGCTCCACGCGACCGACGCGGTCTCGGCCCTGCACCGCTTCCTCGACATGGGCATCGAGTCCTTCCTGATCGCGTCCTCGATGCTCGGGGTGGTCGGTCAGCGTCTCGTCCGGCGGATCTGCCCCGAGTGCAAGGTCCCCTACGAGCCCAGCGCCGAGGAGCAGGCGGTCTGGGAGAAGTCCGGCCTGCCCCCGAAGGAGGCGTTCTTCCGGGGCGAGGGGTGCGTCTTCTGCGCCCAGACCGGCTACCAGGGCCGCATCGGCGTCTACGAGGTGCTCCGGGTCACCGACCAGATGAAGGCGTTGATCGTGGCCAACGCCACCCACGACCAGCTCAAGGAGCTGGCGACGGAGCAGGGCATGGTCTCGCTCCAGACCCAGGCGCTGCGCCTGGTGGATCGGGACGTGACCACGGTGGCCGAAATTCTGCGTACTATTTACGTCCTCTAGGCGGGTTTAAGGCGGGTTGGACCAAATGGCACAATTCAGGTATCTGGCTGTCGCGCAGGACGGCACCAAGCTCAAGGCCACCACCGAGGCCATGAGCGCCGACGCGTTGCGCAACGAGTTGATGAGCCGTCAGCTCGAGGTGAAGCGGATCTCGGAGAAGCGCACCTTCACCAAGATCGAGATCACCAAGCAGAAGGTGAAGCGGCAGGAGATCATGCACTTCTCCCGCCAGATCGGCGCATTCGTCCGCGCCGGGATCCCGATCGTCGACGCGATCCAGACCGTGCGCGAGGGGACCGAGAACGACCGCTTCCGCGACGTCCTCCAGGACATCGCGGAGCAGATCCAGACCGGGACGCCGTTCTCGGAGGCGCTCGCCCGCCACCGCGACGTGTTCCCGAACTACTACATCGGCATCCTGCGATCGGCCGAGATCACCGGTCAGCTCGACGTCGTGCTCGACCAGCTCTCCGCGTACCTCGAACGTGACCTCGAGTCGCGCCAGAAGCTGAAGTCCGCGCTGACCTACCCCGCGATCGTCCTCGTCATGTCGATCGTGACCGTCGTGATCCTCGTGGGCTTCGTGCTCCCCCGGTTCACCGCGCTCTTCAAGGAGTTCGATGCCAAGCTCCCGTTGCCGACGCGGATGCTGTTGAGCTTCTCGGACTTCACGCAGCAGTGGTGGTTCGTGATCATCGGCCTCTTCGCCGTGATCGGGATCACCCTCTACCTGGCGCTGCGCACCGATGGCGGGCGCCGGGCGAAGGACCGTCTCTACCTCAAGCTGCCGCTGATCGGCAACGTGGTCGAGTACGCGGTGATCGAGCGGTTCTGCCGGATCATCTCCGCGATGATGAAGGCCGGTGTCCCGCTGCCCGAGGCCATGCAGGCCGCGATCGAAGGTGCCAACAACAAGGTGTACGAAGACGCGCTCACGGCGGCGCGTGAATCGATGCTCGAGGGTGAGGGCATCGCGGATCCGATTGCCGCCACCGGGCTGTTCCCGGCGGCCGCGGTCCAGATGCTGCGGGTGGGTGAGGACACCGGAACGCTCGACTCGCAGCTCGACTCGACCGCGAACTACTACTCGCGCGAGCTCGACTACAAGCTGAAGAAGCTCACCTCGCTCGCCGAGCCGGCGATCATCATCTTCATGGGCGTTGTGGTCGGGTTCGTCGCGGTTGCGCTCGTCTCGGCCATGTACGGCGTGTTCAACGGCCAGAAGTCCAAGTAGCGCCGCGATCGCCATGGCTCACGTCCTGCGCACCCTGCGCCTTTCGCGCCCGACCAACCGCGCCTACCGCGGGCGGCCGAACGCGCTCCGCGCGCGCAGGTCCGTAAATACGGATAAAGTGTGCAAAACACGGGAGGCACCGGCCGGGGGTGCTGTGGCGCACGGACCCGGTCGAGCCAGAGGGCGGACGGCGGGATCGATGCGAGTGGCGCGTGGGGGGGCCGAGGCCGGCGACACGCTCGTCGAGCTGATGATCACGGTCGCGATCCTCGGGGTGTCGATGGTCGCGATCCTCGGCGGGATCTGGGCCACGCTGCGCTCGGCCGACTACAACTCGAAGAGCTCGAGCGCCGACACCGTGCTGCGTGCCTTCGCCGAGACCATGAACGAGGGCCGCGCCACCGACACCTACCACTACGTGCCGTGCACGACGGCCGGCGGCCAGGTGCCCTACCCGACGTACACGCCGGCCGCGCCGTACGACCACTACACGGCGACGATCACGAAGATCCGCTACCTCAACGGGTACTCCGGTGACGAGCCGGTGTGGTCGGACACGTGTCCCGCGTCGGACGGCGGGCTGCAGGAGCTCACGCTCAAGGTGACGGGTCCCGACAACGTGCCCGAGGTGCGCGGCACCGAGACGGTGACCATCGTCAAGCGCGACGCGTTGACGGACGTCCCGCGCACGAGCACCGACCCGGAGGATCCCTGATGCGAGCGTTGCTCCGTCGCCTCCGCGGCCAGGAGGCCGGCTTCACGTTCGTCGAGGTCATCGCATCCGTGGTGATCCTCGGCATCATCATGGTGCCGCTCGGCACCGCGATGGTCTTCGCGTACCGGACCGTGTTCGGCATCCAGGACCGGCTCGCGAACTCGGCCGACGTCCAGCGGCTCTCGACGTACTTTCCGTCCGATGTCGCTTCGGTCGACGCCGACGGGGTGAACCCCGCGCGCGTCGAGGACGAGAACATCTGCAAGGCGACTGCCACCGAGCAGTCGCTGATCACGTTCCGCTGGGACGAGGACCTCGGCGACGGGGGCCAAACGGTGGTGCGCTACGTCGCCACGGGGAGCGGCAAGGACAGCAAGGTCGTTCGCCGGATCTGCCGGGGCTCCGACGCGCCGGTGGAGACGGTGCTGGCCAAGAACTTCGGTGAAGGCACCGGCGCACCCGAGGCATCCACCTATCTGACCGATCCGGATCACCCGGACCTGCCCCCGACGCCGGTCTGCGGGACCACGAGCTGCTACATCGACATCCACGGCGCCTACACGTTCCACCTCGAGGCGCAGCGTCGCGTCGAGGGTGACGACGGCAGCAACAGCCCTCCGGGTGCCCCGACCAACGTGCACGCGCTCGGTGGCTTCGAGCGCGCGCGCCTGTACTGGCTCGACCCGGTCGACACCGGCGGCCTGCCGATCACCGGGTACTACATCGAGCAGACCGGGAACGGGGCCACGAGCATCGTCGGAGGTGCGACGCCGACGTTCTACCCGCCCGGCTCCGGCACGACCGGTGCGGTGATCCCGAACCTCACGAACGGCTCGAGCTACGTGTTCCGGGTCAGGGCGGTGACTGCGGTCGGCAACGGCCCGTGGTCGGAGAACTCGAACTCGGTCACACCCGGTCCGACGACGCCGGAGCCCCCGTCGCTCGACTCCGCCGCCGGTGACCCCGCGACGAACGGCCGGATCACGGGGTCGTGGAGCCTCGCGTCCGACTACAGCGACGGTGGCTCCGCGCTCACCGGCTTCAAGCTGACCGCGCTCAGCCCCGACGCGACCCCGACCACCGTCACCTACGGCGACTCGAACGCCCGCAACGGCGCGGTGACCGGGCTCACCGACAACACGAAGTACAAGGTCGAGGTCACCGCGACGAACTCCTACGGCGAGGGTTCGCCGTCACCGGTCCCGATCACCGTGCTCACGCGCCCGGGTGCGCCCGGAACGCCGACCGCGGGCCCGACCGGCGTCGCCGGCAGCGTCACCCTCAGCTTCACGCTGCCCACCGGCGGCGACGTCGCGGACCTCACGAACGTGCGGGCGAAGATCGGCTCGACGTTCTCGGATCCGGTCGCCGTCCCGACCGCGTGCCCCGACCATCAGAACTGCACCATCACCGTCACCGGTGTGAACGTGAGCTCGGCGACCACCATCACCGTCGAGGCGCAGAACGCGACGGGATGGGGTCCGGACTCGGGCGCCCTGGTCGTTCCGGCCGACACCTCGCCGCCGACGGTCGCGATCTCGTTCCCCAGCAACCCGCAGTACGGCACCGCGTCCTGGAACGCCGGCTGCTCGAACTCGGGCGGCGCGATCTGTGGCACCGCGTCGGACAACGTCCCCGGCGCGGTCGCGAACGTCACCGTCACGGTCAAGCGCAGCGACAACAACCGCTACTGGAATGGCAACCCCGGGACGTCGAACACGCAGTGGCCGTCGACGAACCCGATCATCCTCACCGCGACGGGCACGACGAGCTGGCAGCAGGCGCTGACGACCGCGAGCCTCGTGAACGGTGTGACCTACACGATCACGGCGCAGGCGAAGGACACCGTCAACCTGCCGTCGACCGTCGTCACCAGGACGTTCGGCTACGTGACCGGCGCGCCGACCGCGACGCTGACCGCGCCCGCGAACAACGCCAACGTGTCCGGATCGACCACGGTGTCCGGGAACGCTGGCGCGACGAGCCCGGCGACGGTGGCGTCGGCGGAGTTCCAGTACGCGCCGCACAACAGCGGGACCTGGACCTCGATCGGGGTCGTCACCGCGTCGCCGTACACGACGTCGTGGGACACGACCGCGATCCCCGACGGCTCCTATGACCTGCGCATGATCGTGACCGACAGCGCGGGGAACACCACGATCTCGTCGACCCGAACGGTGACGATCGACAACAACCCGCCGACAGGCAGCATCACGGCGCCCGCGAACGGTGCGTACGTGCACGGCAACGCGGTCTCGGTGACGGCGGACTCGGCCGACGCGGGGTCCGGTGTCGGCGAACGCGGTCTTCCAGTACAAGCCGACGGCCGGGGCGACCTGGACCCAGATCGGCGCGACCGACACCTCGAGCCCGTATGCCGTCTCGTGGAACACGACGGCGCTGGCGGACGGGTCGTACGACCTGCGGGTCATCACGACCGACAACGTGGGGCTGCAGTTCACCTCGCCGGTCATCTCGGTGCTGTCGGACAACACCAACCCGACGATCGGGGCGCCCGTGGTCACCGGGACGCTCGGGAACAACGGTTGGTACACGAGCAATGTCAACGTCACCTGGCCGGCACCAACCGATTCGGCCGGCATCGCGTCGACGACCGGATGCGGCCCGACCGACATCACCAGCGACACCACCGGAACGCTGCTGACCTGCTCGGCGACCGACAACGCCGGAAACACGGCCTCGAATTCGGTCACCATCAAGCGCGACGCGTCGCCGCCGTCCGGGTCGCTGACCAACCCGAGCGACGGAGACCTGGTCACGGGCAACGTCAGCGTGACGTCGAGCTCTGCCGACGCCACGTCTGGCGTCGCGAACGCGACGTTCCAGTACTCGCCGGCCGGCGCGAACACGTGGACCACGATCGGAGCACCGGACACCTCGTCTCCGTACGGCGTGACCTGGAACACCTCCGCCCTGGCCGGCGGCAACTACGACCTGCGTGTGATCACGACCAACAACGCGGGAACCCCATTCACGTCGTCGGTCATCACCGTCTACCTGGACCGGACGCCGCCGACGGTCACGATCACCTTCCCGGCCGACGGCGTCGCGTACAACGCCACGACGTACGAACGCGGGCTGCCCGACCAACCAGATCTGCGGAACCGCGGCCGACACGGCGCCGGGAACTGTCGCCAGCGTCTCCGTGACCATCCGGCGTTCGAGCGACAACCACTACTGGGACGGCAGCGGAACGCAGAACAGCGACTGGACCGCGGCCCCCCATGATCTGAGCGTGAACGGGACGACGTCGTGGAACCGTGCGTTCTCGACGTCGACCATGTCCAACGGGCTCACCTACACGATCACCGCCACCGCGACCGATTCCGTGGGGCAGGACTCGCCGACGGTGACCGCGGCGTTCAAGTACGACACCACGAACCCGACCGGTTCCATCACCGACCCGGGCAACGGGGACTCCGTCTCCGGCACCATCCCCGTGACCTCGAACTCGGCGGACAGCTTCTCCGGCGTGGCCTCGGCCACGTTCCAGTACCGGACCGGCACCACGGGCGGCTGGACGACGATCGACACGGACTCGACCGGTGCTCCGTGGACCGTTGCCTGGGACACGACGACGGTACCCGACGGCCAGTACTACCTGCGGGTGAACACGACCGACAACGCAGGCAACTCTGTGAGCTCGGGCGACACCTCGGTGCGGGTCCGGGTCGACAACGTGCCCCCGACCGGTCAGCTCACCGCGCCGCCCGACAACTCCTACGTCAGCAACACGGTCGCGGTGAGCTCGGACTCGGCCGATGTCGGATCGGGCGTGGACAATGCGACCTTCCAGCGGTCGCCCGCCGGTGCCAACACCTGGACCACGATCGGCGTCGACACCACTGCGTCGTACTCGGTCAACTGGAACACCACGACGGTTCCCGACGGGGACTACGACCTGCGGGTCGTCACGACGGACAACTCAGGCAAGTCCTTCACGTCGGCGACGCGCACAGTGCACGTCGACAACACGGCCCCGGTGATCGGTGCGCCGGTCGTGACGGGGACGCTCGGTGCCAACGGTTGGTACACGAGCAACGTGAACGTCACGTGGCCCGCGCCGACCGACTCGGCCGGCATCGCGTCGACGACCGGCTGCGGCCCGACCAACATCACGGCGAACACGACGGGGACGGTGCTGACGTGCTTGGCGACGGACAACGCCGGCAACACCGCATCCAACTCGGTGACGATCAAGCGTGACGCGAATGCCCCGACCGGCAGCCTGACCGCGCCCAACAACGGCGCATCGGTCACCGGCAACGTCACCGTCTCCTCGGACTCCGCGGACACCGGTGGTTCCGGGGTGGCGAACGCAACGTTCCAGTACTCGCCCGCCGGCGCCGGTACGTGGACGACGATCGCGGCCGACACGTCGAGCCCGTACAGCACGAGCTGGAACACCGCGCCCCTCTCCGACGGCAACTACGACCTGCGGGTGATCACGACCGACAACGCGGGCCTGCAGTTCATCTCGACCGACGCGGACGGTCTTCGTCGACACCACGGCCCCTACGGTCACGATCACCTTCCCCGCGAACGATGGCGATTACAACGCGGCCGGTTGGGCTGCGGGCTGCGTGACCAACGACGTGTGCGGCACGGCGAACGACGGCGTCGGCACGGTCGCGAGCGTCACGCTCACGATTCGTCGCTCGAGCGACAATCGCTACTGGAACGGCTCGGTTGGCACGGGCACGGGTCAGTGGGGCACCTCGCCCACGAACCTGACCGTGAACGGGACGACGGCCTGGAACCGGGCCTTCACCACCGGCAGCATCCAGTCCGGCGTCACCTACACGGTCGTGGCGACCGCGACGGACGGTGTCGGGCTGACCGGCAACGACACCAGCGTGTTCACCTACGACACCGCAGCGCCGTCGGGAACGGTGCAGTCGCCGGCGAACGGCGCCAACGTCTCCGGGACCGTGAACGTCACGTCGAACTCAGCGGACACCGGCGGTGCCGGCGTTGCGTCCGCCGTCTTCGAGTACCGGGTGGCGACCACCGGCGCCTGGACCACGATCGGGACCGACACGTCGAGCCCCTACAGCGTGCCGTGGGATACGACGAGCTTCCCGGAGGGGCAGTACTACCTGCACGTCATCACCACCGACAACGCCGGGAACACGTCGACGTCGGGCGACACCATCGACCGCGTGCGCGTCGACAACACGGACCCGACCGGGACGATCACCGCGCCGGCGAACGGTGCCTTCGTGAAGGGCAATGCCGTCACGGTGAGCTCGAACTCGGCCGACGCCGGGGTTCCGGGGTCGCGAACGCCACCTTCCAGCGGTCGCCGGCCGGGGCCAACACGTGGACCACGATCGGGACGGATGCGGCGACGCCCTACTCGACGACATGGAACACCACTACGCTCGCCGACGGGTCCTACGACCTCCAGGTGATCACGACTGACAACGCGGGCAACTCGACCACGTCGCCGGTCGTGACGGTGAAGGTCGACAACAACGCACCGACGATCGTGGCCGACGCGACCGGCACGGTCGGGAGCAACGGCTGGTACACGACAAACGTGGACCTGACCTGGACCGTCACCGACACGTTCGCCCCGTTGACGCTCACCAACTGCGGTCCACAGTCGGTCACGACCGACACGAGCAGCTTCAGCTTCACCTGCACTGCGACCGACCCGGCCGGCAACTCGAGCAACGGGACGTTCTCGGGCAAGCGCGACGCCACCAGCCCGACCGGCTCACTGACGGCACCGAACGCCGGCGCGACCGTCTCGGGCTCGGTGCCCGTGAGCTCGAACTCGGCCGACGCGATGTCCGGGGTCCAGACCGCGGACTTCCAGCGCTCCGCCGGCCGGCGCGAACACCTGGACCTCGATCGGCACCGACGGAACCAGCCCCTACTCGACGTCGCTGGGACACCACCGCAACTCGGCGACGGCAACTACGACCTGCGGGTCGTCACGACGGACAACGCCGGCAACACCCTTGCATCGCCGATCCGCACGGTCACGGTCGACAACACAGCCTCGGCCGACCGACGTCACCCTCAACAACGGTCCGGGCAACACGAACGGCAAGGCCGAGAAGACGACTCATCACGATCATCTACTCGGAGCCGCTGACGTCTCGACGATCTGCACGGGCTGGTCGGGCGACACGAGCAACCAGAGCACGGACGGTGACGTCAGCCTGAACAACAGCGGCAGCTCCGACACCGTGACCGTCAAGTCGCCCTGCACCAACATCGGGACCATCGACACGAACCGGGGTACATCGAGCAGCACCCGGACCTTCTCGAACTCGACGGTGCACTGGGACGTCGAGCTCCCGGACGCTGACCATCACCCTGGGCACGCCGAGTCCGGCTCGGTCAGCTCCGGCCAGACGGCGACCGCGCCCGACCTACACCCCGACCACGTCACTGACCGACGTCGCGGGCAACGCGATGAGCGCAACCGCACTTCAACGGCACCTCCAGCCGCTTCTAGCTCCCCGACCCAACGAGAACCGACATGAGCACCCCGACCCGAGATCATCTGCGACGAAGCCACGGCGAACGTGGCGCGAGCCTCGTGCTCGCGCTCGTGTTCATCTCGGTCTTCGGGCTGCTCCTCGCCGGGCTCTCGGAGTTCACCGGCGCGAACTCGATCGCCACCAGGGGGTTCCGCAGCCAGCGCGCCGCCAACTACGCGGCCGATGCCGCGCTCGACGCCGCGGTCAACCGGGTTCGCAACGACCCGAACACGGGGCGTGACCCGGCCTTGTTCCCGAGCGACACGTGCAACGCCGCCAACGGCCAGACGATCCTCAAGCGCAGCGGCTCGGCCGACTCGCCGACGATGGTGGTCAGCTGCGTCGTGGTCTCCGGAAGCGGTAGCGGTGAGCCGGCCGAGCTCGGCAGCGCACCCCCGTATGCGCTCCTCACGCTCGGAGACCGTCGCACCGACGTGAACTCCGGGGCGCCGACCTCGCTCGGCACCCGGAACACCGAGCCGGCGCCCTACAACGGCAATGTCTCGACGTGGTTCGGCGGCAGTGACCCGTGTGGGGCGTCGCAGCCGGAGTCCGGGATGCGGTTCAACAACACCGTCTGGCCCGGCTACGAGTTCTTCTTCTTCCCGGTGTGTGCGCGTGAGCCGAAGACCCTGGCCTGGAACGTCCAGGGCAACCTGTTCTCGAACTCGAAGATCAACATCGACAACGCCTATGCCGTTCCGACCGAGACGACCGACCCCGACGGCGCCACCGGCACCATCGAGGCTCGCGGCGGCTGCTCTGGAACGGGCTTCGGCGGTGCCGGCAGCCCGACGTACTGCACGGACCCCGGTTGGAACTTCGGTGACGGCAAGGGGCAGGACCCGGGCCTCGTGCCCGCGACCGTGGCCGACTACACACCACGGTCCATCAGCGGCCTGACCGTGCAGTCGGTGCCGTCGGCATCCGGCTGCACGAACGCGAGGCGGCTGGTGACGTTCTCGCCGGGCATCTACACGGACGCCAAGGCGCTCAACGACCTCTTCGGGAACGCGAACTGCAAGAACGCCACCTTCTGGTTCACTCCCGGTGCCTACTACTTCGACTTCCGCAACTCGTCCACCAGCTACCAGTGCGGGAGCGACGAGAACTTCCTCTTCAACTCGAACATCGGGCAGGACACGGTCCACCAGTGGTGCATCGGCGGCGCGGCCAGCGACTACGGCGGGCAACGGGTCATCGGGGGTACGCCGTACAACTGGTCGCCGACGGTCGACCCGACGAACCACGTGATCAACCTCGACCCCACCGTCGGCGGTGCCGGCCCCGGCACGTTCTTCGGTCTCTTCCCGCAGCCGACCCAGTTCGTGAACGGTGACAACTGCCCCGGTGCCACGACCCCGGCGACGTTGAGCACCTGCGGCACTCAGATCGACGGCAAGACCGTGAACTACGCGATGTCCGGATCGCGCGCCGGCAGCAGCATCTGGCTGAGCGGCTTCCCACAGGTCCCGCGGGGCTCGTACAACAGCGGGATCGATCTCGAGGTGGCGCAGGCCGCGGTCAACCCGGAGCGGATGAACGCGCCGACCATCCAGGTGGACTACACGACCACCGGGGCCTTCGGGCTCAAGGGCACGGCGACGTGTGGTCCGTACACGCTGCCGAAGCCCCCTGCCGACGGCAGCGTCCAGGACATCAAGCTCTCGGCGGTGAACCCGGCGGCGGCGACGAGCCTCTCCGCCTGCCTGAACACCGGTGACCGCATCAACTCGGCGGTCGTGCGGTACAACGCGAACCGGCCCGGGTTCCAGGGCTCGCCCTACGCCACGGCCAAGCTCGACGGCGCCCGCCTGCTCGTGACCGCCCAGGACCAGCCGACGTTCCCCCGCCAGCCCAGCACCACCGACGCCGGCGGGGACTGCGACCCCGAGGGCCCCGGGGTGCAGTTCATCTTCGGCGGCGACAGCCGGGTCTACGTTCCCAACGGCGGCCTCGAGGTGTGCGCAGGTCCGAACCCCGACAACCCCTCGACCGGCCAGCAGATCGGTGTCTACGGCGTCCCCGCGACTCCCCGGATGGTGGCGACCGGGGCCAGCGGCGGCACGAATCCCGGCAACGCCAAGCTCATCGCCGAGAGCGCCGGCCTCCAGTACGCCACGATGGGCACCAACCAGTCGATCAACCTGTCCTATCCCGGCTTCGCAACGCCCAGCGGCTACACGGTCCAGCAGGTGCAGATGCGTGCGTCCTTCGACGCGAGCTCGGCGGCTACTGCCGCGCTGCAGACGACGGGCGGTGCCACGTTCTCCGGGGGCGGCTGCACGAACTCGTTCCAGAACGCGGGCGGCGTGACGTCGAACCCGGTCCAGTCGTTCACCGTGGACGTCACCGGCTGCCTGACGACGAGCAACCGGCTCGGTAGCGCGTTCAACCTCAAGTGGACCGCCGGCAGCAGCGGCTCGCCCAAGCTCGACGGCGTCGAGTTCATCACCACCCTCACGCCGAACGATCCGAACTCCACCTTGCGGCCCGAGAACGGGTGCACGACCGTCTCGCCGAACCTCTGGTACGGCACCGGGACGCCTGACTGCTCGGTGGTGCGCGTCGACGGTCCGATCGACAGCTCCGGCCAGCTGCTCGGCGGGATCTTCGGTGGCGTCGAGCGCCGCGGCCGGCTCTCGGTGAAGGGCTCCATCTACGCCCCGTCCGCCGCGGTCGACATCGACGACGAAGACGTCTGGTACCCGATCGCGCAACGGGGCATCGTGGCCCGCACCCTCCGCCTCCGTGGCTTCGCCTACCACGACGGGTACGACGAGCCGGCGTTCAGCAACTGGGTCGACAAGACGCCCGCGGCCCGCTCCGTGGTGTTCCTCGCCTGTGAGAAGGACAGCGGCCCCTGCACGCCGACCGACAGCACTCTCGTCGGGCGCGCTTCCGTGTCCTACGCGGCGAAGACGAGCGAGCCCCAGATCCAGGCCTGGTCGCTCGGAAAGATCTAGCCAGGACATGCGCTCTCGGGGTCGGTCACGGTCGCTCGGCCGACCGCGACCCGCCCCGAACGCGGTGAGACCGCAGGTGCCCGCGGATCAGGGCGGCCACCGACGCGGGCTCGTCCGACACCTCGGCCCAACCGAACCCGGAGCACCGTCCAGCCGTTGGCTTCGAGCATCAGCACCGTTCCGGCTCGGCCCCGGACCGCGAGCCCGTCGAGCGCGCGCCAGAGGGCTCTCCGAGTCGCGATCCGGCGGGCGACCGAGGTCACGGGGATGCAGTCGACGCGTCGACAGTGCTGTCGCGGAAGCGGCAAGCGTCTGCTCGACGCGAACAAGCTCGAGCACGCGCCGGGGTCGCGGGATGGAGATCGTGACGGGATCGATCGTGAAGCCGGGCAGGCCGAGGAGGGGGGCGGCGATCGTGTGCGAGGCCACGGCGCCCTCGCCGGCTCCCCGCCGGTGCTCGCAGACCGATTCGGGGTGCCCTACGGTCGCCCCGCGCCGCCGCGCGACGCCCCGACACGAGTCGGGGATCGAAGGTCAGCTCCCGACGGCGGCCTGCACCGCGATGGGCATCCGGATCTCGTTGGGGAACATCGAGCGCTCGATCGCGTCCTCGTAGGTGACGAGCCCCTGCTCCACGAGGCTGTTCAGCGAGACCTCGAGGGTCTGCATCCCCTCTCGGAGGTTCGTGGACACGACGTTGCGAATCTGGTGGGTCTTACCGTCCCGGACGAGGTTGCGCACCGGATGGTTGGCGACGACGATCTCGAACGCGGCGACGAGCCCACCGCCGACGCGGGGGACGAGGCGCTGGGCGACGACGCCGGAAAGCGACGCGGCGAGCTGCACCCGGATCTGCTGCTGGCGTTCGGACGGGAACACGTCGACGATGCGGTTGAGCGCGCTCGACGCGTCGTTCGTGTGCAACGTGGCGAAGACCAGGTGGCCGGTCTCGGCGATGGTCAGCGCGAACTGGATCGTCTCGGGATCGCGCATCTCGCCCACGAGGATCACGTCGGGGTCCTCACGCAGGGCGGAGCGCAACGCCCGGGAGAACGAGTCCGTGTCGTAGCCGACCTCACGCTGATTCACCGCGGAGCGCTTGTGGTAGTGCACGTACTCGATCGGGTCCTCGATCGTGAGGATGTGGAGCTCGCGGGTCTCGTTGATGAAGTCGATCACCGAGGCCTGGGTCGTCGACTTCCCCGAGCCGGTCGGTCCGGTCACCAGGACGAGGCCCTGGGGAAGGTGGGCGAAGTACTCCATGATCGGCGGCAGCCCGAGCTCTTCCATCGTCGGGATCCGGTAGGGGATCGCGCGCAACGCCATCGCCATCGTGCCCTGCTGGTAGTAGACGTTGGCGCGGAAGCGGGTCTGGCGCTGCCACGAGAACGAGAAGTCGACCTCCTTCTCGCGCCGGAACTGCGAGGACAGGTCGTCGGTGAGGACGCTGAGGATCAGCTGGGCGGTCTCCTCGGCCCGAAGCGCGGGCTGGTTCGCGAGCGGCACCAGCCGACCGTCCACCCGTGCCAGCGGCGGTGCACCGGCAGTCAGGTGGAGGTCGGTGCCACCGAGTGCCCACATGGCCTCGAGGTAGGCGTCAATGGCCGAGACGTCGATCGGCACCATCGTCATGAGACTGCTCCCCTGCGTTCGTTGCGGTTCGCTGGTCGAGCGCGACGGGTCGTGCGCGCCGCGTTCCGACCTGTCCCAAGCGTCGGACGGACCATGCCCCGACTTGAGAGGTCTGTGCGGGCAGGTGCTCACGTTGACTCGTTCGCATGGGCCGATTGAGGTCCTAGGCCGAGAGGCTCATTTCCGCAGGTCAGGGCCTTCCGGCCTATTCAATGGCGTGGTTTGTCCGGTTACCGTCCGTGGTGCAGGGAGAACCCGCCGGGTGCGACTGCATCTCACTCAGCTATCGCCTCGGGGCATCCGGGCGGGAAAAGGAAGAATCCAGTGCTGAAGCACCTCCGCAAGAGCGAGAGCTTCGAGCAGAAGAACCTTCTCCAGAAGGGCTTCACGCTCGTCGAGCTCCTCGTCGTCATCGTGATCCTGGGCATCCTGGCCGCGGTCGTCGTGTTCGCGGTTGGCGGCTCGACCGACAAGGCCCAGAGCTCAGCTCCTGCAAGGCTGAGAACTCGGCGCTGAGCTCGGCGGTCGAGGCCTACCGCGCGTCGGTGGGCTGTACCCGACCACCATCGACGAGCTGACCAGCGGCTCGAACAAGTTCCTCCGTTCGACGCCGACCTGGTACACGGTCGACGGTGGCAACTCGGGCGGTCTGGCGCTGCTACGGCCGCAGGCACGGCCGGGGCTGCACGCTCTAGCTCGCACCGCCTTCACGAAAGCGCCGGAGACGCCCCGGGGTCCTCGGATTCCCGGGGTGCTTCTCGACGATGCGAGTGACCACGCTTCGCGTGATCCGCCGACCGCTAGGTCGATCGGCTCCTTTAGCGGATTCCAGGCCAATCGGCCCTGTCGAAGTCCGCTTCCGTCGTTACTCTCCGTGGTGAGCGCTAGCCCGTCCGGGCGGCCCTGCAGGTCCATCAGCGATCGCCTGGGGCACTCCGGGCGGGAATGAGAGAAATCGAATGCTGAAGCACCTTCGCAAGAGCGAGAGCTTCGAGCAGAAGAACCTTCTCCAGAAGGGCTTCACGCTCGTCGAGCTCCTCGTTGTCATCGTGATCCTGGGCATCCTGGCCGCGGTCGTCGTGTTCGCGGTCGGCGGCTCGACCGACAAGGCGCAGAGCTCAGTCCTGCAAGGCCGAGAACGTCGGCGCTGAGCTCGGCGGTCGAGGCCTACCGGGCGTCGGTCGGCCACGTACCCGGCCACCATCGGCCAGCTCACCACCGGCTCGAACAAGTTCCTCCGTTCGACGCCGACCTGGTACACGGTCACCGGGTCGCAACGGCGACCTGGCCCTGACGACGGCGGGCACGGACAAGGGCTGCCGGCCTGCACGCCCTAGCTCCGGAACGTCGCTCGAGCCCGGTCGAAGGACCCGGGGTTTCCTGGGGCCATTCGTCAGCTTCTGGGATGCGCCGGCGGACGACCTGACGACCTTCACCGGAAAGTTGGGGCCGGCTCATGGCAACGACGCTGCTCGACCATGACAAGGCCCCGATCCGGCCGCGACCACGACCAGCACCTCCCCGCCGAGGTCGAGCCCTAGCCGCATCGGCGTCCACGCCGTCCGCGGAGCTCTGCCGCCTCGGCATCGTCGCTCCTCCTCCGGTCGCGTTCGCGACCCAGGCTTCACCACCTTCTTCGTGCCTAAGGTGGCGCGGGCCTCCTGCTCATCGGCCCGGGACTCGTGCGTGCTCGGTCCTCGGCGTGCGCTCGACGGGATCGAGCCGTCGCTGGTGCGCCGCGGCTTCCTCGCGTGCGGCGCTCTCTGGCGACGGCGCTCTCCGACGTGCCGGTGATGTCGGTGTTCGGAGGCTACGCATGGGGCAACGGCCTCGTCTTTGTCGCCTCGGCACTGCTCGGCTTCTGGGCACTGGGACGGACGTCTCGGCTCGCAGTCTCGCGCGATCTGCTCGGGCTCGTCCTGCTCGCCGGCGCCCTGGTGAACGCCGCTTGGGCGTGGCTCCAGATCACGGTCGATCTCGGCCGGCCCGCGTTCCGCCGTTCCTCGGTCGGGCGATGGGCCTCATGGGGAATCCCGTCCAGCTCGGGGCGCTGTGCGCCGCCGCCATCTGGTTGGCCGCGATGGATGACCACGCCGGCCGCTGGTTCCAGCGCTATCGCACTCGGTTGCTCGGGGGCGCGGCACGAGCTCTCCGGCAGCCGTATCGCGCTCGTGGTGGCGTGTCGTCGGATCCGTTGCGATCGTTGCGATCCGAGCCGGATGGCGACGTGGTTCCATGCTGGCGGCCGCGGTCCTGGTGGGATCCTCCTGTCGTGCCGTCCCGACACGGGCGTCTCGTCGCTCACCGCGTCACCGGGGCGACGTCTTCGCGGGCTCGGACCGCGGCTCGCACGTGGACGCAACGCGGCGACTGGCATCGCCGACCGCCCGGTCATCGGGTACGGACCCGGGCGGTTCTATGTCGGCGCCACCCCCCGTTCGAGCGTCACGACCGCCCGGTACACCGGTGGCGACACCCTGTACGCCGACGCGCACAACTTCGTCGTCGAATACGCGACGACGACGGGGCTCCTCGGCCTCGTGTCCCTCGGCGGATTCCTGATCGTGGCGGGGCGTCGGGCCCGCGGCCCGCTGCTCGGATTTGTGATCGTCGTCGGCGATCACGATGCTCTTGAGCCGCAGTACGTCGGCTTGACCCCACTGGTCCTGCTCGCGCTGGGTGCTTCTGGCCCGCCGCTGAGCCTCGACGCGAGCGGTCGTCCGAGACGGCCCGGCATCGCTTCGTCGCTTCGTTGTGGTCTGTGCGGCAACTGCAATCGTCGGGGCGGTCTCGGCATACCGTGCGCTGTCCGGCGACGTCGTCGTTCAAGCAGGGCATCACCAACCGCAAGCTCGTTGCCGCCGCTCGACCGCGCCGACCACATGTTCCCGCCTTGGCCCGACGTGCCAGCGCACTTCGTTCGCAGATCTATGCACTGGATGCCCAGACGCAGCGGCTCATCACGGGCGACCGGTCTACGAACGGTTCGCCGCGGACAATGCCAAGGAAGCGATGCGGCGCGATCCTGCCGATCCGACAGTGGACGTGCCGTCTCGGCCAGCTGGAAGAAGCATTCGCACCCCGGTACGCCGCCGCGTCCCGGTACCGCTCGGCACTCGCACGCAACCCATGGTCCGTCAACGCACTCTCCGGCGCCTACCGGATCGCTGTATCGTGGCGACCGAACCGGCGCCGCACTCAGGTTGCGATCCCGTCTCTGCGAGATCGGCAAGATTCGTGCCTCGCCGCGGCCCTCGAAGTACCGAGCACACCTCGGGCGCTAAGAGGTTCCCGGTCACGTGAGTTCTCCCAAGATCGACTCGGCCGGCGCGACACGAGCCACCGCGCCGCCTCGGGCCTGCGCCGGCTTGTCCGATGGACGGTTGGGCATCGCTGGATCGTGCTGGTGGCGTCTGGCGCTCCTCGTCTGGCCCGGGCGGTTGGTCATGGGCATGGAGATTGGGACTTCTTCGTGGATGCGAGTCACCGGTTGGTCGGCGACCCGGTTCGCCGGGCTCCCCAAGCCGGGCGGTCTGCACTTCTTCGCCAGCTATCCCGACGTCGTCACCGGACCGTTCCCTCTCCTGTCGCAGGCTCACGGCTCCCGCCGGACATGCCGGGAGCTACGCCATCGGCGTCGTAGCGCTCCAACCTTCTGGCTGTGGGGGCTCTCGCCCTCCTCGAGCGCACTGCCGCGCTGCTCGGCCGAGCCCGGCCCGACGACCACGCTGCTCGGCGGAGCCATTGTGCTCCGTGTCCTGGAGCGAGCTTGCGGGATACGGCCACCTTGACGACGCGTTGTGCTCGTTGACGGCAATCAGCGTCGTGTTCCTTGGCGATCGGCACCGCCGCGTGGCTCGTCGGTGGGGTCGCGCTCGGTCTCGCCATCGCGACCAAGCAGTGGGGTGTGATGTTCCTGCCGCTGGCTTTCGCGCTGCCGTCACACGAGCGCTAGCTCCGCGCGGCGATGGTCGCGGTCGGTGTCGGCGCGCTGGCTTGGGCGCCGTTTGTCGTCGCCGCTCCAAAGATGCTCTCGCAGCTCGGCTTGGTGCCAGATCGTCGCGAACGACTCCGGATTCGCCGTGCTCGACTACCCGAACCTGCACGGGCCCCATGGGTGCGCGGCGCGCAGGTCTGCGGGTGGAGTCGTGCTTGGTGGGGTTCGCCGTCTGGCGAGGGGCCGATGGCCAGGCCGCGCTCATCGCCGCGATCGCGTTCCGGGTCCTGATCGACCCGGCGACGTGGAGCTACTACACCGCCGGGTCGTCCTCGGCGCCCTGCGTCTGGGATCTCCTCGGCTCCCGGCGGGTGGTCCCGGTCTGGACCACTCGTCGAGTTCCTCTTGCTGGCCGAAGCCACGCTGCTCGTCGGAGATCCCGTCCTACGCGAGGTTGGTTCCGCATGCTGGCGTGCCTTGCCGCGTCTGACCGTCTGTTCGGTCGCGCTGTTCCCGACGCCGCGCCTCCCTCGGCCCGGGACGAAGCATCGACCGCGTCGGTCGGCGCCGGATGCGCGAGCCCGTGCGCTGACGCCTACGATCAGTCCGCCGCCTGCTCGGTCGCGATGCGCTTGGCCCACGTGTAGTCGGCTTTGCCGTTCGGTCCCCGCGGGACCGCATCGACCACGAAGACGTGGCGCGGGCGCTTGAACCCGGCCAACCGCCCGCGCGCCGAGTCCGCGATGTCCTCGCTCGTCGCGTCCTCGCCGTCGTTGAGCGCGACCACCGCGGCGATCACCTCACCGAAGCGCTCGTCCGGGATGCCGACGACCACGGCGTCGACGACCGCGGGGTGCAGCTTCACCGCCTCCTCGACCTCCTCGGGGAAGACCTTCTCGCCCCCGGTGTTGATCGAGACGCTGCCCCGGCCGAGCAGCTCGATCGTCCCGTCCTCGGCCACGCGCGCCCAGTCGCCGGGGACCGAGTAGCGGTTGCCGTCGAACGTCGGGAACGTCCGGGCCGTCTTGTCGGGATCCTTGTAGTAGCCGAGCGGGATCGGGCCGCCGAGCGCGAGGAGACCGATCTCGTCCGACCCCGGTGCGACCTCCCGCCCGTCCTCGGTCAGCACCTTCGCGTGCTCGCCGATCTGGAACTTCGCGGTGGTCGCGGACACGCCCGGGATGCTCACCTGGCTGGCGAAGCCGACACCCTCGCTCGAGCCGAGCGAGTCGAGGCAGATGCAGCCGGACCGCGCCATGAGCGCCTCCTTCACCTCCGCCGTCCACATCACACCGGAGCTGATGATCACCCCGAGCGACGTGAGGTCGTACGGCGTGCCCTCGGCCTCGGCGTTCTCGAGCGCGCCCACCATCGGCTTGCCGAAGGCGTCCCCGACGATCGCCATCTGCGTGACGTGGTTGCGCTCGACGGCGCGCCACAGCTCGTCGGCGTCGAAGTGGCGCGACTCGAGCGTGACGATCGTCCCGCCCATGGTCAGCGCCTGCAGCGAGCTCATGAACCCGGTGCCGTGCATCAACGGCGAGGCGGGGAGGTGCACCGGGGTCCGCCCGCTCTCGGCGACGCGCGCCGCGACCGCCCCCGCGCCCGCCGGTCCCTCCTCGGGGAGCGATTCACCCGCGAGCCCGTAGACGAACGGGATGAGCGACATGAAGAGGTCCTCGTTGCGCCACATGACGCCCTTCGGCATGCCCGTCGTGCCGCCGGTGTAGAGGATGTAGAGGACGTCACCGGACACCGGGGTACGCGGCATCGGGTCGTGGGACGCGATGAGGTCCTCGTACCGCAGCGCACCTTCGACGGGCGGCGATCCGTCGTCGATCTGGACGACGGCCCTGAGCGTCGGGATCTGGGCGGTGATCTTCGCGACCTGGTCGCCGAGCGAGCCGTGGAACAGGAGGATCTCGGTGTCGGAGTTCGTGAGGAGGTAGGCGAGCTCGTCCTCCAGGTACCGGTAGTTGACGTTGACCGGGGCCGCGCCGCATTTCCAGGTCGCGAACACGCCTTCCATGTACTCGGGGGAGTTGTAGAGGTAGCTCGCGACCTTGCCGTCCGCGCTGAGGCCGAGGTCCCGGAACGCCGCGGCCAGGCGGGATGACCGGTCGTCCCAGTCGCCCCAGCTGCGGATGCGCGCGCCCGAGACGAGCGCGGGCCGGTCGGGCTGCGCGTCGGCGATCGCCTCCCAGGCGGTCGCGAAATTCCACTCGACGGTCATGTTCCCCCCGGGTCTCCGTCTGACGTCGATCGGTAGTCTGCCCCCGATGGCGGAGGAACGGGGGGTCGAGGGACCACCTGCGAACCTCGAACGACCGAACCGCGGTGGGCGCCAGCTGATCCCGCGCCCGCCCGGTCTCCGGCACGGCGGACCACCGCCGTGGGCGGACCTCGACGCCGCGGCGCGGCGCTTCACGCTCGACGACGTGCGCGACCGGCTCGCGGTCCTGCCGCTGCCGATGCCGTCCGAGCTCTTCGACGCGACGAGCCGCCCCGCCGCGGTGCTCGTGCCGATCTACGAGGACGGCGGCGAGGCGCGAGTGATCCTCACCAAGCGGCCGGAGACGATGGCCTCGCACCGCGGCGAGATCGCGTTTCCCGGTGGCAAGTGGGACCCGGGGGACGGCTCGCTCGGCGCGGCCGCGCTGCGTGAGGCCGAGGAGGAGATCGGACTCGCGCCGGAAGTCGTCGAGCTCGCCGGGGAGCTCGACAGCCTGAGCACCGTCGCGTCCCAGTTCACGATCACACCCTTCGTCGGTCTGCTCGACGCGGTGCCCGAGCTGCGGACCGACCCCAGCGAGGTCGAGGCCGCGTTCGCGGTCCCCATCTCGGAGCTCCTCGACCCCGACGCGTACTGGGAGGAGCAGTGGGAGCTGTGGGGCGACTGGCGGTCGATGGTCTTCTTCGTCCTGCCGGGCGAGACCGTCTGGGGGGCGACGGCCCGGATCCTGGCCCGGTTCCTCGGGTTCCTCACCGACGCGCGCCGCACCCGAACCTGAACCCGAACTTGCGTCGAAAGAGCCGCTCCACGCGGCTCGAGTGACGCAAGTTCGGGAGGGGAGGGAGGTCGCCGCGCTCAGCCGGGCGCGGTGGTGGCAGAGGTGGTGCTGGTGCTGGACGTGGTCGAGTCGTTCGCCGGGACCGTGGTCGTCGAGGTGGTGGGCGCGGTCGATGCGCACGGCGCGGGCGGAGGCGGCGGCGGCTCTCCGGGGAGCTGGACGAAGCCCGCGCAGCCGAAGTTCGAGAACACCGTGCGGCTGGCCTGACGGGTTCCGTCGGCGAAGACGGCAACCGACGACGTCTCGCGGATGAAGCCGGCTCCGTCGATGCCGACCTTCATCGTTCCATCCCGCAGGCCCGCGCCGCGCAGCTGGGTGAGCGCCTGCCCGATCGCCGTCGACTGCTCCGCGGTGAGCCCCGGCATGTCGAGCAGCTTCGCGTTGTCGATCACGACGTTGTAGTAGGTGACCGGCACGCCGTTCACCACACCGGGCCCGACCGGGGTCACCTCGGAGACCGCCTCCTGCTCGAGATCGAGGTAGCCGTTGGGGTTCGCGAGGGTCAGCATCGCCAGCGCGCCCGGGCCCCGACCGAGGGTGCCGCTGACGAGGCCGGCGAAGCCCGAGATCGAATCGCCCGACCCGGCGTCGCCGTTCGGGCCGGTGTACCCGTACATGCCGCCGCCCTGCTCCCACAGGCGGGTTCCGTCGACGTGGATGACGATCGTGCCGAAGCCGGTGACCTGCGAGCTGGCGACCATCCGGTACGGATCGGTGTTGATCGTCGCGACGCCCGTGATGTCGACGGCCGGTGCCGGCGACGCGCGGCAGGTGACCGACATGCCCTCCGGCAGATCGTCGCCGCACGATTCGGCGCCCGCGGCGCCGGGAGTCGAACGGAGCTCGTAGCTCGCGGTGTAGCTCCCCGTCGCGACGGTCTCACCGAGTGCCGCGACGACCCTCTGGGTCTCGGGTGTGCGCACGATCTTGCGGTCGACGCGCTGCTTCTCGCGCCCTTCGCCGGTCCGGGTCGTGACGACCGCGACCGCGACGAGCGCGGCGATGCACAGCAGCGCGGTGAACGCGGTGATGAGGCCGCGCCGGCGCCGCCGGCCGATCGCCGCCGGGTCCGCCGCGGTCGCGAGGTCGACCGGCGGCGCCGAACCGCCCCGCTCGCGCTCACCCCTGCCGTCAACCATGACCCGCCCTCGGTCGCTCGCCACCAGTCTGACCCGCATCCGCGGCCGCCGCCATGGCCCGGCGAGGGTCGTCGACGAGGCTTCGGAATCGGTGCGACGAGGCCCGATAGACTTGACGATTCGGAGCGGGCGGCGCGATGAGGGGAGACACCCAGGGTGGAAGTCGAGATCGGCATCGGGAAGTCCGGGCGGCAGGCCTACGGCTTCGACGACATCGCGATCGTGCCGAGCCGGCGCACGCGAGATCCCGAGGACATCGACATCTCCTGGGAGATCGACGCGTTCAAGTTCGACCTCCCGCTCATCGGCGCGGCAATGGACGGCGTCGTCTCCCCGAAGATCGCGATCGAGATCGGCCAGCTCGGCGGCCTGGGCTGCCTGAACCTCGAAGGCCTCTGGACGCGCTACGAGGACACGGACTCCGTCTTCGACGAGATCGCCTCGCTCGACCCGGAGAAGGCGACGCGCCGGATGCAGGAGCTGTACCAGGAGCCGATCAAGGAAGAGCTGATCGGTGCGCGGATCCGCGAGATCAAGGACGCCGGCGTGCCGACCTGCGCGTCGCTCACCCCACAGCGGGTCGAGCAGTACGCGAAGCACGTCCTCGAGGCCGAGCTCGACCTGCTCGTCGTCCAGGGCACCGTCGTCTCCGCCGAGCACGTCTCGAAGGACCCGTCCCGCCAGCCGCTGAACCTCAAGAAGTTCATCCGTGAGTTCGAGGTCCCGGTCATCGTCGGCGGGTGCGCCTCGTACTCGACCGCGCTGCACCTCATGCGCACCGGCGCGGTCGGCGTGCTCGTCGGCGTCGGCCCCGGCCACGCCTGCACCAGCCGCGGCGTGCTCGGCATCGGGGTCCCCCAGGCCACGGCCATCGCCGACGCCGCGGGCGCCCGGATCCGCCACCTCGACGAGACCGGCGTCTACGTCCAGGTCATCGCCGACGGCGGGATGCGCACCGGCGGCGACGTCGCCAAGGCGATCGCTTGCGGTGCCGACGCGGTCATGATCGGCTCGCCGCTCGCGGGCGCGTACGAGTCTCCCGGCCGCGGCTACCACTGGGGCATGGCGACCTTCCACCCGACGCTCCCACGTGGCGCGCGTGTGTACGCAGGCCAGAAGGGCTCGCTCGCCGAGATCCTCGTCGGTCCCGCGCACGAGAACGACGGCACCCTCAACCTCTTCGGAGCGCTCCGCACGTCGATGGCCACGACCGGCTACGAGACGGTGAAGGAGTTCCAGAAGGCCGAGGTGATGATCGCCCCGTCGCTGCAGACCGAGGGCAAGTCCCTCCAGCGCGCGCAGCACATCGGCATGGGCCGGTAGGTGGCCGAAGTCCCACCCCTGATCCAGAGCGGAGCGGAACCGACCACACGCCCGGGGCCGAGCAGCCCGCGGTGGCGTGGTCGTCGGCCCGGCCCGGAGGGCCAAGAGCGTGAGTGATGAGCACGACCTGGTCCTCGTCGTCGACCTCGGCGCGCAGTACGCGCAGCTGATCGCACGACGGGTGCGCGAGGCGCACGTCTACTCGGAGATCGTCGCCCGCAGCACGCCGGTCGCGGAGATGCTCGCCCGCAAGCCGAAGGCGATCATCCTTTCGGGCGGTCCGGCGTCGGTCCACGTCGACGGCGCGCCGTCCATCGACCCGTCGCTCTACGACGCCGGCGTGCCCGTGTTCGGGCTCTGCTACGGCGCTCAGCTCGTCGCCCGCGACCTGGGCGGTGAGGTCGCGAAGACCGGGCGGGGCGAGTACGGCCGCACCGAGCTGACCGTCGCCGAGCCCGGCGTGCTGTTCCGGGAGCAGCCCGCGGGCCAGGTCGTGTGGATGAGCCACTTCGACACGATCACCCAGGCCCCGCCGGGCTTCCGCGTCCTCGCCGCGACCGGCGACACCCCGGCCGCCGCGTTCGGCGACCCCGACCGTGCGATCTACGGCGTGCAGTTCCACCCCGAGGTCGCCCACACCGAGCGGGGCCAGGAGATCCTGAAGGCGTTCCTGTTCGACGTCGCGGGGTGCCGCCCGACGTGGACGAACGTCTCGATCATCGAGGAGTCGGTGGCGGAGATCCGCGCGCAGGTCGGGAGCGAGCGGGTGATCTGCGGACTGTCGGGCGGCGTCGACTCGGCGGTCGCCGCGGCGCTGGTGCACAAGGCGATCGGCGACCAGCTCACCTGTGTGTTCGTCGACACCGGCCTCCTGCGCCTCGACGAGGCCGAGCAGGTCGAGGAGACGTTCCGGCGCCAGTTCAAGATCGACCTCGTGCACGTGAAGGCGGGCGACCGGTTCCTCGGCGCGCTGAACGACGTCATCGAGCCCGAGCGCAAGCGCAAGATCATCGGCGAGCTGTTCATCCGGGTGTTCGAGGAGGTGGCGCGCGACTACGACGACGCCGCGTACCTCGTCCAAGGGACCCTCTACCCGGACATCGTCGAGTCCGGTGGAGGCGACAACGCGGTGATCAAGAGCCACCACAACGTCGGTGGGCTCCCCGACGACATGGACTTCGAGCTCGTCGAGCCGTTGCGCCACCTGTTCAAGGACGAGGTGCGCGCCGTCGGCGAGGAGCTCGGGCTCCCGGAGGAGATCGTCTGGCGCCAGCCGTTCCCCGGACCGGGTCTCGGCGTGCGGATCATCGGCACGATCACCCCGGAGCGGGTCGAGATCCTGCAGCGTGCGGACGCGATCGTCGTCGAGGAGATCCGGCGCGCCGGCCTGTACCGGGAGATCTGGCAGAGCTTCGCGGTGCTCCCCGCGGTCCGGACCGTCGGCGTCATGGGCGACGACCGGACGTACGCGTACCCGATCATCATCCGCGCGGTCACGAGCGACGACGCGATGACGGCCGACTGGGCCCGGCTGCCCTACGAGGTGCTCGAGCGCATCTCGTCGCGGGTGATCAACGAGGTCCCGGGCGTGAACCGCGTCGCCTACGACGTCACCAGCAAGCCCCCCGGCACCATCGAGTGGGAGTGACCCACCCCCTCTGACCCTCCGTCTGTTGCAGATCCGTTGTACAGCGCCGGAAACGCCACAGACAGCGACGGGGTTCGGGGGTCGGCGTCGTAGGTTGAGGGGATGCGGGCGTTGGTGCAGCGGGTGAGCCGGGCGGCGGTGCGGGTCGACGGGGAGACCCTCGGCGAGATCGGCGCGGGGCTCTGCGTGCTCGTCGGCGTCACCCACCGGGACACGGACGCCGACGCCGAGAAGCTCGCGGGCAAGGTGCACGGCCTGCGCGTCCTCGACGACGGCGACGGCGCGATGAACCTCTCGCTGGCCGAGACCGGTGGTGCCGCACTCGTCGTCAGCCAGTTCACCCTCTACGGCGACACCCGCAAGGGCCGGCGTCCGTCGTGGGGCGACGCCGCACCTCCGGAGCAGGCCGAGCCCCTGATCGCGGCTTTTGTTCGACGCCTGGCGGAGCTCGGCACGCCCGTCGAAACCGGCAGATTCCGGGCCGATATGGCCGTCGAGCTGGTCAACGACGGGCCCGTCACTCTGATGATCGAGGTACCGAACCGGTAGCCTGACGGGCCTCTGGAGCGCATCGAGTCCTCCCACAGCATCTGGCTCTTCGACACCGAGCGGAAGCGCTTCCGTCGCCTGCCGCGCGGCGCGGACGCGGACGCGCCCGCGCTCGACGCCGACTGGGAGCAGTACTTCGCGCTCGAGATCGACGAGGGGACCGGCGCGTTCACCGTGACCCTGAACGAGGACGGGACCCGCCTGCTGCGGGCGTTCCGCGACGAGACCGTCACCGGCGGCACCGAGCGTCCGGCCGGCCGGGACGACATCACGACGACGGAGCTGCGGATCCCGCGCTCCGACTCGTGACGCCGCCTCCCCGGGGCGAACACCTGTACGATTCATCCGTGACCACCACCGACACCGGCTTCGGCCGGGTGAGCGACGATCTCATCGCGGGGCTGAACCCGGTCCAGCGCGAGGCGGTGATCGCCCCCGACGGGCCGGTGCTCGTCATCGCGGGTGCCGGGTCGGGCAAGACCCGCCTGCTCACGCACCGGGTCGCGTACCTCATCGCCGAGCGCGGCGTCTCGCCGTTCGAGATCCTCGCGATCACCTTCACGAACAAGGCCGCGGGGGAGATGAAGGAGCGCGTCGCCGAGCTCGTCGGTCCCGTCGCGCACCGCATGTGGGTCTCGACGTTCCACTCCGCGTGCGCCCGGATCCTGCGTCGCGAGGCCGGCCTGCTCGGGTACCGGTCGTCGTTCTCGATCTACGACCAGGCCGACGCGACCCGCCTCGTCGACTACGTGCGCCGGGACATGAACCTCGACCCGAAGCGGTTCCCGCCCCGGCGGCTGCAGGGCGCGATCTCGACGATGAAGAACGAGCTCATCGGGCCGGAGGACGCAACCGCCCGCGCCACGACCCCGCCCGAGAAGCGCCTGGCCGAGATCTACGTCGAGTACCAGAAGCGCCTGGCCGACGCGTCGGCGGCCGACTTCGACGACCTCCTCCTGCTCGTGGTGAAGCTGTTCCGCGAGCACCCCGACGCGCTCGCCCGCTGGCGCACCCGCTTCCGCCATGTCCTCGTCGACGAGTTCCAGGACACCAACCTCGCCCAGTGGGAGCTCGTCCGCCTCCTCTCCGAGGAGCACCACAACGTGATGGTGGTGGGCGACGCGGATCAATGCTTCGTCGCAGGAACGCGCGTGACGATGGCAGATCGCACGACGCGAGCCATCGAGGACGTCGCGGTGGGAGACCGCGTCTTGTCCAACTACGGGAGTGGAGACTTCCGCCCGGCTCGAGTGACGAACATCCATCGCTCGCGGGCCTTCGAAGGGACGAGCATCACCTTCGCCAGCGGACGCCAGATCACCTCGACTCCCGAACACACCCACTTCGCCGGCTTCCCAGCTCCTTTCGGTGTGAGTTACCGGCGCTGTAGCACCTCGAACCCGCACCGAAACGTGGCCGTGATGACCTCGGCGAGGACGCGAGGTGCCCGGGTGACGTTGTGCGCGCAGCAACGTGATGGTCGGGTCCTGCATCAACTCGAGGTCTCCCAGGATCAAGGCGAGTCGTGGCGTTCTTGTCTGGTCTCGACACAGATGGCGGACATTGCCGGCGCCGTCAGTCGCCTGCGGCGATCGGACACGGTCGATCTCCAGTCTTGTGCCCGCCTCACGGCCACGAGCGTCGATCTTCCGTTCACCAAGGCGGTCGATGTCGAGCCGGGCATGGTCATGGTCGATGAGCTGGGCGAATTCGACGTGGTCGAGCGAGTCGACCCGGTAGAGCTGGATGCCGAGGTGTTCGACCTCGATGTCGAGCAGACGCACAACTACGTCGCCGGCGGGATTGTCACTCACAACTCGGTCTACGCCTTTCGGGGGGCGGACTACCGGAACCTGTTGCGGTTCGAGGAGACGTTCCCGGACGCGTCGGTGATCGTGCTCGACCAGAACTACCGCTCGACCCAGCGGATCCTGGACGCCGCGAACGCGGTCATCGCCAACAACGCGGCGCGCCGGCCCAAGCATCTCTGGACCGAGCAGATCGGCGGCGAGCTCATCGTCCGCTACCACGCCGAGGACGAGCACGACGAGGCGCAGTACGTCGTGCACGAGATCAACCGGCTCGCGGACCAGGAGGGCGTGCGCTTCCGCGACGTCGCGGTCTTCTACCGGACCAACGCGCAGAGCCGCGTCATCGAGGAGACGCTGGTGCGCGCGGGGGTGCCGTACCGCATCATCGGCGGTACCAAGTTCTACGACCGTCGCGAGGTGAAGGACGCGCTCGCGTACCTCCGCTCGCTGGTGAACCCCGACGACGAGGTGGGTTGGAAGCGGATCGTGAACGTCCCCAAGCGCGGGGTGGGGGACACGAGCGTGCGCAGGATCGAGGCGTACGCGCAGGGCGCGAGCCTCACGTTCCGCGAGGCGATGCGCGACGGCGCCGCCGCCGGGGTGACCGGGAAGGCGCTCGGCGGCATCCGCGACCTCCTCGACGTGATGCGCGAGATCGAGGCCGAAGCGGTGGCCGGCGGGGTGTCGGGCGCGCTCGAGGCGGTGCTGGGCAGGACCGGCTACCTGGCCGAGCTCGAGGCCGAGCGCACGATCGAGGCGCAGGGTCGGATCGAGAACCTGGCCGAGCTCGTCGGCGTCGCGCGCGAGTTCGACGAGAACCTCGACGCCGGCAACACGTCCGCGCTCGTCGCGATCGCGGGGGTGGACGAGCAGGCCGAGCCGCCGACCGGGCTCCCGCGCGTGCAGGCGTTCCTCGAGGCGATCTCGCTCGTCACCGACATGGACGGCGACGGCGGCGACGACTCGCTCGTCACGTTGATGACGCTGCACACCGCGAAGGGTCTCGAGTTCCCGGTGGTGTTCATGACCGGGCTCGAGGACGGGATCTTCCCGCACATGCGCTCGCTGGGTGACCCCGAGGCGCTCGAGGAGGAACGCCGGCTCTGCTACGTGGGCATCACCCGCGCCCGTGAGCGGCTCTACCTCTGCCACGCGTGGTGCCGGCAGCTGTTCGGGGCGACGGACTACTACCCGCCGAGCCGCTTCCTGGCCGAGATCCCCGAGGAGCTCGTGCAGGCGCAGGGCGAGCCGCGGACCGGTCGCGGGTCGGGCTCGGGCTTCGGTGCGCACCGCGACGCGGTGGTCGCGGCCGCGGTCGCGTCGGGTGGCGGAGGCGGCGCGACGGGCGCAGTCGGGAGCCGGGGCGCGGAGCAGCTCGGCCTGCACGTCGGCGACGACGTGACCCACGAGAAGTTCGGTGAGGGCGTGATCCTCGACGTCATCGGGGAGGGCGACAAGGCCGAGGCCGTCGTGCGGTTCCGCGACGCGGGCGAGAAGCGGCTCCTGCTCGCCTGGGCGCCGCTGCAGCGCGTCGAGCCCGCGTAGCCCGGACGACGACCGTGGAGCCCGGCCCGCTGCTCGCGAGCGGGCGCGACGCCGACATCTTCGACCTCGGCGACGGCACGGTGCTGCGCCGGACCAAGACCGGCCGCAGCGTCGAGCGCGAGGCCCGCATCATGCGCCACGTCGTGAAGCACGGCTACCCCGCACCGGCGGTGCACGAGGTGCGCGCGGACGGCACCGAGATCGTCATGGACCGGGTCGACGGCCCGACGATGATGGACCCGATGATGAAGCGGCCGTGGGCGATGCCGCGACTCGCCGGGGTGCTCGCCGACCTCCACGACGCGCTCCACCGGATCCCCGCGCCCGACTGGCTGCCCCAGCTGGACGACGGCGACCGTGTGCTGCACCTCGATCTTCACCCGCTCAACGTCCTGATGTCGTCGGCGCGGCCCGATCGTCATCGACTGGTCGAACGCCGCCCGCGGCGACGCGCTGACCGACGTCGCGAGCACCTACGTGCTGTTGACCGCCCCGAACATGCCCGGTCCCAAACTGCTCCGGACCGCGGTGCAACCGGTGCGATTGGGGCTCGGCCGGAGCTTCACCCGTCGGTACCGCGGCCCCGAGCTCGACGCGCGCATCGCCGTCGCCGCCGAGCTGAAGACCCTGGACTCCAACATGGCGCCCGACGAGGTCGAGGCGCTGCAGCGGCTCGCGGCGCGGATGCGACGGCGCGCGCGTTGACGCGGGTCAGTCCGGCGGTTCGAGGTCCAGCCGCACCGTCGTCAGCTCGGTGCCGAACCGGCGGACCGTGGCCGCGTGGGCGCGGCGACCGAAGGTGTCGAGCCGCGCTTGCGGATCGTCGTCGTCGACGATCGTCGCCCGGGCCCGACGCCAGTGCCGACCGAGCCGGACCCGGACGTCCGGGTGCGCTTCGAGGTTGCTGACGTAGCCGGCGCGGCGACCCTGCTCGGCCACGACCCAGCCGGTGCTCCCGTCGAGCTTCACCCCGACCACGTTGCGCCGCCGCGTCCCGGTGCGCCGGCCGGTCGTCTCGACGAGCGCGTAGCCGGGCGCGAGCCCCAGCCACACGGCCGCCTTCACCGGCGGGTTGAGCAGGTACCGCTGCATCCAGCGGATGCGCCGGCGGCGGTCGGCGTCTCCGTCCATCCCTCGATCTTCGCCCACCGTCCCGCCGGCTGCACCGAGAGCAGCTGGGAGGCGGGGTCAGCCCTCCTTGATGACCGAATACCAGACCCGGTGGCCGACTCGCACCAGGCTGTCGCCGATGCGCGAGTAGCGGCGGTAGAGCTCGCGCTTGCCGTCGATGATCCGGACGTCGTCGAGCTCGGTGAGCTCGGACATGGCGCGCCGGTAGCAGCGCTCGAGGTCGCGCTCGCAGTGGATCGCCCGGTCGGCCTCGGTGGTGGCCGTGTCGGGGTCCGACGTGAGCGCCCCGAACGCGGTGTGCACGTGGCGGACGCCCGTCTGCAGGTGGCCGGCCATCTCGCCCATCGCCTCGTCGGGGTCCACGTTCATGACCTCGGACTCGCGCACCGCGTTCTTGGCCCCGTTGAGGATCTCGTCGAGCCGCTCGGACAGCTCGTAGATGTCCTCGGCGTCGAGCGGTGTGCTGAAGGCGGTCCGCAGCTCCTCGAGCACCTTGCGGCGGGCCTCGTCGGCGTCGTGCTCGTAGCGGCGCACCACCTCGTTCTGGTCGATGTCGCCCGCGGACCAGCGCACGAACGCGTCGATGCCGTCACCCGTGATCTCGGACTGCCGGAGCAGCAGCCCGAGGAGATCCGGGGTGTAGGGCAGGAACCATCGCTTCATGTGACCCACCTCCAGACGGGCACCGCCAGGGCCCCGAGCATGGCGCACACCGGCATGGTCACGAGCCAGGCGAGCCCGATGTTGCGCACGACGTGCCAGTGGACGTGGTGCCAGCGTTGCCCGCCACCCACGCCTGCGACCGACGACGCCACCACCTGGCTCGTGCTCACCGGCGCGCCCACCGCCGACGCGCCGAGGACGACGATTGCGGAGCCGGTCTGGCTGACCAGGCCGTCGAGCGGCCGCAGCCGGAAGATGCCCATGCCGATGGTGCGGACGATCCTCCACCCGCCGACCGCGGTGCCGAGCGCGAGCGAGGTCGTGGCCAGCAGCGTGACCCAGAGCGGCGCGGTCGTGCTCGTCGCGTGCTGGGTGGCGACGAGCATGACGACGATGATGCCCGTGGCCTTCGCCGCGTCGTTCGCCCCGTGGGCGAAGGCGAGCACCGCCGAGCTGAGCCACTGGCCCCTGCGGATCGGTCGCTCGACCTCGAGGGTCGCGCGTCGCAGCGCCGCGGCGCGCCCCACGGTTCCCGACGAACCCGGTGGCGAAGCCGAGCGCGGGCGAGAGGACCAGCGCAGCCAGGACGAGCCCGACCGTGCTCCAGCCGACCGCGTGGATCCCGTCGCCGACGACCGCGGCACCGACCAGGCCGCCGATCAGTGCGTGGGTCGAGCTCGACGGCAACCCGCGCCACCAGGAGAGGAGGTTCCACACCAGCGCGCCGCTCACGCCGGCGCCGATCACCGCGACGAGCTGGTCCTGCGGCACGTCGACGACCTTGCCCACGGTGTCCGCGACCGCGGCACCGAGCACGAGGGGCCCGAGCAGGGTGAAGACGATCGCGACGAGCAGCGCCGGTCCCGGGTGCGCGGTGCGCGTCGCGACGAGGGTGGCGACCGCGTCGGCCGCGTCGTGCACGCCGTTGGTGAAGTTGAACGCCGTCGCGACCGCGATCGCGGCGACGAGCGCTCCGTCCATGGCTGGATTGTGACCGGTCCGGCGTTCAGGAACCGGCAGGCGGCGGGATCGTGCCGCTCACGTTCACGAGCAGCACCCCCTTCTGCGAACCCCGGGTCGGGATCTTGGTGGGGTAGCGGGCGAGCTGGTCGATGCGGATCGGCTGGTTGTGGCAGTCCACGAACGTGTTGATCGAGCCCCGCCACCGGACGTTGCAGCCCGTGGTGCCCGGCTTCTTGATCTTCAGCGCGACGAGCTTCCCGTGCTCGAGCGCGATCCAGAAGCCGGTGTCGCCGGTCTTGCCCGCGAAGGCGTAGGGCCCGCCGTCCTGCACCTGCTGCTTGAGCGTCCGGGCCAGGCCGTAGGGGATCGAACCCTTGATGTCGGGGTTCTTGGCCCGGCCCGTGATGACGAGGATCGTCCCCGCGACGATCAGCCCGAACACCAGGATCCCGAGCACCACGATGACCGTCACCCGGGTGTCGCCGCGGCCGCGTGCCATGCCCACGGTTTTCTCACGTCCCCGGTCCCGAGTCCAACCGGCCACCGCCATCCCGAAGATCTCCGGAGGGCGATCGCCGGGCCGCGACCGAACGACGCCCTCCGGCGGCTTTCCGCAGATCTCCGGAGGGCGATCGCCGGGCCGCGACCGAACGACGCCCTCCGGCGGCTTTCCGCAGATCTCCGGAGGGCGATCGCCGGGCCGCGACCGAACGACGCCCTCCGGCGGCTTCCCCACCCCGTTGGCCGCCGATCCGGGCCGCTAGGTAGGGTTTGCGTCGCATGCAGCGTCGGTATCGGGTCGTGATCGCGAAGCCGGGCCTCGATGGTCACGATCGGGGCGCGAAGGTCATCGCGCGGGCGCTGCGGGACGCCGGCTTCGAGGTCATCTACACCGGCCTCCACCAGACGCCGGAGCAGGTCGTCGAGACTGCGCTCCAGGAGGACGCCGACGCGGTCGGGCTGTCGCTCCTGTCGGGCGCGCACATGACGCTGTTCCCGAAGATCCTCGACCTCCTGCGTGAGCGCGGCCTGGAGGACGTGATCGTCTTCGGCGGCGGGATCATCCCGGAGGCGGACATCCCGGGGCTCAAGGAGATCGGCGTCGCCGCACTGTTCACGCCGGGCACGCCGCTGGCCACGATCGACCAGTGGCTCGAGTCCGCGCTCGACGAGCGGGAGGCGCAGCTCACGGGCTGACGCTTCCATCCGAGAATCCCCGGCGCAGGCGGAGACGTCGCGCGCCGCCTGACCCACCCAGCTTCCGACGAGGTGCCAGTGGACCTGTTCGAGTACCAAGGCAAGCAGCTGTTCGCGCGCTACGACATCCCGGTCTCACCGGGCGAGGCGGTGACCGACGTCGAGGCCGCGGTCGAGGCCGCCAACCGGATCGGCTACCCGGTCGTGCTCAAGGCCCAGGTGCAGGTCGGCGGGCGGGGCAAGGCCGGCGGCGTGAAGCTGGCCGCGAACGAGGCCGAAGCCCGCGAGCACGCGACGAGCATCATCGGCCTCGACATCAAGGGCCACATCGTCCACATCCTCTGGGTCGAGAAGGCGAGCGACATCGCCGAGGAGTACTACGCGAGCTTCACGCTCGACCGCGCCGCGAAGCAGCACCTCGGGATGCTCTCCGCGCAGGGCGGCGTCGAGATCGAGGTCGTCGCCGAGAAGGATCCCGACGCGATCGCCAGGATCCACGTCGACCCGGTCGACGGGCTGACCGAGGAGGCGTGCCGCGAGTGGGTGGGGCGCGCGGGTCTGAACCCGAAGGCCGTCGACGGCGCGGTCGACATACTCGGCAAGCTCTACGTCGTCTACACCGAGGGCGACGCGGACCTCGTCGAGATCAACCCGCTGATCCTCACCCCCGACGGGCGCGTGCACGCGCTCGACGCCAAGGTCACCCTCGACGACAGCGCGGTGTTCCGCCACCCCGACTACGAGCAGTACGACGCGACGCAGGTGCGTGACGAGCGTGAGCAGGCCGCGCACGACAAGGGCCTGCAGTACGTCGGGCTCGACGGCTACGTCGGCATCATCGCCAACGGCGCCGGTCTGGCGATGGCGACCGTCGACATCGTGAGCCAGGTCGGGGGCGAGGCCGCGAACTTCCTCGACATCGGCGGGGGCGCGAACGCCGAGGTGATGACCGGGGCGCTCGAGGTGATCAACAACGACCCGAAGGTGCGCTCGATCTTCATCAACATCTTCGGCGGGATCACGAAGGGTGAGGAGGTCGCGAACGGCATCGTCGCCGCGCTCGACCGGGTCGAGATCAAGGCCCCGATCGTGATCCGGCTCGACGGGACGAACGCGGATGAGGGCCGCGCGATCCTCGAGCCCCACCTGTCCGACCGGTTGCAGATGCAGCCCACCATGCTGGAGGCGGCGCAAGCGGCGGCCGCGCTCGCGGGAGCGAACACATGAGCGAAGCGGCGATTCTCCGGACAAGTAGCCGTATCCGTAGCGGTGCGTTTCGCCGGTGGCATGGTCGCCGGCCCGGACCGCAGGTCCGAGAGCGGGAAGTATGAGCATCTTCATCGACGAGACGACCAAGTTCGTCTACCAGGGCCTCACCGGCTCGCAGGGCAAGTTCTACGGCCGGCTGAACCGTAACTACGGCACGCAGGTCGTCGCGGGGACGAACCCCAAGAAGGCCGGCACGGATGTGGACGGCGTCCCGATCTTCGCCACCGCGCGCGAAGCCGTCGAGGCGACGGGCGCGACCGGCTCCTGCATCTTCATCCCAGCACCCGGCGTGCGCGACGCGGTGATGGACGCGGCCGAGGGGGGCATCACGTTCATCGTCGTGATCACCGAGGGCGTGCCCGCGCACGACGAGGCGTGGTTCTACAACAAGCTCAAGCGGGACTTCCCCCAGGTCCGGCTGCTCGGCCCGAACTGCCCGGGGATCATCAGCCCGGGCAAGGCGAACGTCGGGATCACCGCCGGGCACATCGCCAAGGCGGGCGGGCCCGTCGGCATCGTGAGCCGCTCCGGCACGCTCACCTACCAGGCGCTCTGGGAGCTGAAGCAGAAGGACATCGGCGTGACCACCTGCGTCGGCATCGGCGGCGACCCGGTCCCCGGCACCACGTTCATCGACTGCCTCCGGGCGTTCGAGGCGGACCCGGAGACGAAGGCCGTGATGATGATCGGCGAGATCGGCGGCTCGGCCGAGGAAGAGGCGGCCGAGTTCATCAAGACCTCGATGACCAAGCCGGTCACGTCCTACATCGCGGGCGTCACCGCGCCCCCGGGCAAGAAGATGGGCCACGCCGGCGCCATCGTCTCGGGCGGCAAGGGAACGGCCAAGGCCAAGATGGAGGCGCTCGAGGACGCCGGGGTCAAGGTCGGCCTGAACCCGACCGAGGCCGGCGACCTCATGGTCCAGGTCGTCGCCGCCTTGTAACGCGGCTCCTCCCCGCCAACCCCCGAACTTGCGTCACTTGAGCCGCTCCACGCGGCTCTTTCGACGCAAGTTGCGGGTGGGAACGATCGGGACGGGTGCGGCGGCACCAGGTAGGTTGAGGCTCGATGCGGATCGGGATCCTGGCATCCGGAACGGGGACCATCCTCCAAGCCCTGCTGGACGCGGACCTGCCCATCGTGACCGTCATCGTCGACCGTCCGTGCGCCGCCGTCGAGCGCGCGGAGAGAGCCGGAGTTCCCGTCGAGATCATCGCCCGTGACAGCTTCGGCGCCGACTTCGACCGCCTCGCGTACACGCACCGGGTGGTCGACGCGCTCGAGCGCCACGATGTCGACCTCGTCGCGATGGCCGGCTTCGGCACGATCCTCGACAAGCCGATCCACGACCGGTACGCGCACCGGATCGTGAACACCCACCCCGCGCTGCTGCCCTCGTTCAAGGGCTGGCACGCGGTCGACGACGCGCTGGCGGCCGGGGTCAAGGTCACCGGATCCACGATCCACTACGCCACCCTCGAGGTGGACGACGGCCCGATCCTCGCCCAGGAGGCCGTCGCGGTCCGGCTCGACGACACCGCGGGGACCCTGCACGAGCGCATCAAGGACGTCGAGCGCCGGCTCTACCCCGAGGTCCTCTGGCAGCTGGTCCGGGAGTCCGACGCGAACGGCGACGAGGCGGGGAAGGCCTGATGCGCGCGCTGCTGTCCGTGTACGACAAGACCGGGCTGGTCGACTTCGCGACCGGGCTCGCGGAGCTCGGCGTCGAGCTGGTCTCCAGCGGCGGGACGGCGCGGGCGCTGTCCGAGGCCGGCCTGTCGGTGACCACCGTCGAGGAGGTCACCGGCTCGCCCGAGATGCTCGACCACCGGGTCGTCACGCTCCACCCGAAGATCCACGGCGGGATCCTCGCCGACCGGGGCCAGGAGTCGCACCGCAACGACCTCGAGACCCACGACATCAAGCCGTTCGACCTCGTCGTGTCGAACCTCTACCCGTTCTCGAGTGACCCCGGCATCGAGCTCATCGACATCGGCGGCCCGGCGATGGTGCGCGCCGCGGCGAAGAACCACGCGTGGGTCGGCATCGTCACCAGCCCCGCGCAGTACCCCGTCGTGCTCGACGAGCTGCGCGCCGACGGCGGGCTCTCGGAGTCGACGCGGCGCAACCTCGCGCTCGAGGCGTTCGCGAGCACCGCGGCCTACGACGCGGCGATCGTCGAGTGGCTCTCGACCGAGACCGGCGACGACCCGGTGCTCCCGCGGCACCTCGACCTCGCGCTCGAGAAGACCGACGAGACGCTGCGCTACGGCGAGAACCCGCACCAGCGCGGCGCCCGCTACCGCCGCCGGGGCACGACGAGCTGGTGGGACGGCGTCACCCAGCACAGCGGGCTCGCGCTCAGCTACCTCAACTACTACGACACCGACGCGGCGTGGATCCAGGTCCACGACCTCGGCGACCGTCCGGCCGTCGCGATCATCAAGCACGCGAACCCGTGCGGCGTCGCGGTCGCTGACGACCTCGCCACCGCGTACCGCCGCGCGCTGGAGTGCGACGAGCGCTCCGCGTTCGGCGGGATCGTCGCGCTGAACCGCCCGCTCGACGCCGCGACCGCCGCGCTGATGGTCGACGGTCCGCAGGCCGACGTGGTGATCGCGCCCGCGTACGAGGGCGACACGCTCGACGCGCTGCGCAAGAAGCGCAAGAACACCCGCCTGCTCGCGGCACCGGCGCCCGGGTCGCCGACGCGCGACTACCGCCAGATCTCGGGCGGCTTCCTGGTCCAGGACGCGCCGTTCTTCCAGGCCGGCCGGGACGAGTGGCGGGTGGTCACGAAGGCCGCGCCGACCGCCGAGCAGTGGGCCGACGCCGAGCTGGCCTGGCGCATCTGCGGGCACGTGAAGTCGAACTCGATCGTGCTGGTGAAGGACGGCCAGGCCGTGGGGATCGGCGCCGGCCAGCAGAACCGCGTCGAGGCCGGGCAGATCGCAGCGCAGAAGGCCGACGGGCGCGCGGTCGGCGGCGCGTGCGCGTCGGACGCGTTCTACCCCTTCCCCGACGGCGTCGAGGCCGCGGCCGCGGCGGGGGTCGCGGTGGTCGTGCAACCGGGTGGGTCGGTCAGCGACGAGAAGGTCATCGCCCGGGCCGACGAGCTCGGCCTCGCAATGGTCTTCACCGGCGAACGGCACTTCCTCCATTGACCCCGCGCTTGCGACTCCGTCGCAGGGCGCTCGGCCCCCGGCTCGGGCGTCCACCGGCCGCGAGCGCGTGGCTTGCTGCCCTCGCCTTCGGGATCCCGCGCTTGCGACTCCGTCGCAGGGCGCTCGGCTCCCGGCTCGGGCGTCCACCGGCCGCGAGCGAGTCGTTTGCTGCCCTCGCCTTCGGTGACGCGTCGTGACCGCGCGCATGATGCCGGGAGGGCCGGTCGCGGACGCGGTGTTCGCGGACCTGGTGCCGCGCATCGACAAGCTGCGCGAGAACGGACACGTCCCTGGGCTCGGCACGCTGCTCGTCGGTGACGACGACGCGAGCGCGCGCTACGTCGGGATGAAGCAGGCGAAGGCCGAGGAGCTCGGCTGCATCTCGCCCCACGTACGGCTCGGCGCCGGCGCGACCCAGGCCGACGTGGTGACTGCGCTGCACCAGCTGAACGACGACCCGACCGTCGACGGGATCCTGTTCCAGTACCCGGCCCCGCCCCAGATCGACTACGAGGCCGCACTCCTGGAGATGGACCCGGACAAGGACGTCGACGGGCTGCACCCGGTGAACATGGGCCGGCTCGCGCTGATGGTCCCGGGCCCGGTGCCGTGCACGCCGGCCGGCATCGAGGCGCTGCTCGCGTTCTACGAGATCCCGGTTGCCGGCCACGAGGTCTGCATCCTCGGCCGGGGCATGACGCTCGGTCGCCCGCTCGCGCTGCTGCTGTCGCAGAAGCGGCCGACCGCGAACGCGGCGGTGACCGTCGTGCACACCGGGGTCCCCGACTGGCCCACGTACACCCGCCGCGCCGGCATCGTCATCGCCGCGGCCGGTGTGCCGGGGATCCTGCAACCCGAGCACATCTCGCCGGGCGCGACCGTCGTCGGCGGCGGGGTCCGCTACGAGGGTCGCAAGCTCCTGCCCGACGTGGACGAGCGCTGCGAGGAGGTCGCCGGCGCGATCACGCCGCGGGTCGGCGGCGTCGGCCCGACGACGATCGCGATGCTGTTCCGCAACCTGGTCGAGGCAGCGGAGCGCAGAGCGGGGTCGCACCGATGATGTCGCCCGACCTCCGAGCGCAGCTGCCCGACCAAGGCGCAGCGGAGCGCAGAGCGGGGTCGCACCGATGATGTCGCCCGACCTCCGAGCGCAGCTGCCCGACCAAGGCGCAGCGGAGCGCAGAGCGGGGTCGCACCGATGATGTCGCCCGACCTCCGAGCGCAGCTGCCCGACCAAGGCGCAGCGGAGCGCAGAGCGGGGTCGCACCGATGATGTCGCCCGACCTCCGAGCGCAGCTGCCCGACCAAGGCGCAGCGGAGCGTCGCGCCGGGATGCAGCCATGACCGTCTGCGCGCTGTGCGGCGCCGAGACCGCGGTCGGGATCCGGTGCCCGGAGTGCAACGTCGATCCGGGCTTCGGCCCGGACCGGCCGAGCCCGTTCGCGACCGGAGCGCTGTGGGCCATGATGGGCGGGATCGCGGCGGTGTTCGTCGTCACGCTCATCATCGTGGCGTTCGTGAACTGACCCCGCGCCCGTGCTCGTCTCGTAGCGACACCCATCGAAGCCGTCCCCACCCAGAAGGAAGCAGATGCCCGAGAAGATCACCCTCACCGGCGGCGGAATCCTCAACGTCCCCGACGAACCGATCATCCCCTACATCGAGGGTGACGGGACCGGCGTCGACATCTGGCCCGCCGCGCAGCTCGTCATGGACGCGGCCGCCAAGAAGCACGGCAAGAAGATCGCCTGGAAGGAAGTGCTCGCCGGCGAGAAGGCGTTCAACGAGACCGGCAGCTGGCTCCCCGACGAGACCACGACCGTCTTCCGCGACTACCTGATCGGGATCAAGGGCCCGCTGACCACGCCGATCGGCGGCGGCATCCGGTCGCTCAACGTCGCGCTGCGCCAGATCCTCGACCTGTACGTGTGCCTCCGGCCGGTGCGCTGGTTCACCGGCGTGCCGAGCCCGGTGAAGCGCCCCGAGCTGGTCGACATGGTGATCTTCCGCGAGAACACCGAGGACATCTACGCGGGGCTCGAGGTCGAGGAGGGCACGCCCGAGGCCGAGAAGCTGATCAAGGTGCTGCACGACGAGTTCGGGTGGAACATCCGGCCGGACAGCGGCGTCGGCATCAAGCCGATCTCGGAGACCGGTTCGAAGCGGCTGATCCGCGCCGCGATCGAGTACGCGGTGCGGCGCGGCCGCAAGAGCGTGACGATGGTGCACAAGGGCAACATCCAGAAGTTCACCGAGGGCGCGTTCCGCAACTGGGGCTACGAGCTCGTCCGCGAGGAGTTCGCCGACGTCGCGGTCGGCTGGGACGACTGCGGCGGCAAGCCCGGCGACAGGATCCTGGTGAAGGACGCGATCGCCGACATCACGCTGCAACAGGTGCTGACCCGTCCCGACGAGTTCGACGTGATCGCCACGACCAACCTGAACGGCGACTACCTGTCGGACGCGCTCGCCGCGCAGGTCGGCGGGATCGGGATCGCGCCCGGCGGCAACATCAACTACGTCACCGGCCACGGCATCTTCGAGGCCACGCACGGGACCGCGCCCAAGTACGCGGGCCAGGACAAGGTGAACCCCGGCTCGCTGCTGCTGTCCGGCGTGCTGATGTTCGAGCACCTCGGATGGCAGGCCGCGGCCGACGACATCGTGCGGGCGCTCGAGACCACCATCGGCGAGAAGATCGTCACCTACGACTTCGCCCGCCTGATGGAGGGCGCCACCGAGGTCAAGTGCTCGGAGTTCGCCCAGGCCATCGCCGACCGCCTGTAGCCCTCCTCCTTCTTCGTTCTCGGCACGCTGGACCACATCCGGTGTGGTTGAGCGTGCCGAGAACGGTTGAGGAGGCCGGAGCAATTCGCTCGGGTGGCGCGGCATCCGGGACAATCGATGAGTTCGAACCAGAGGGCGGGCGTCTCGTCGGACGCCAGAAGAGGCAAGACTGTGATCCTCGCCGAGCTCAACATCCGCCACACCCGCCGGCACATGCCGACCCGGCGCGTGGCGTTGGATGCGAGCTACCTGCCGATGAACGGCTCGGCGTACGGCGCGGCGCTCCTCTCCGCGGTGGTGGCCGAGAACATCGAGGGCCTCGACGAGGAGCAGCGCGAGCTCCTGCCCCGGTTCCTCGAGACCGCGCTCGACGGGTTCAGCGTGCCCCGGATCGGCCTGCGCTACCGGCTCCAGACCGACGTCCACGGCCTCGACCTCTCCCGCCACCGGCTGCTCGAAGAGTCGGGAGTGCTCGTCGTCGAGCTCGACGTGCACGGCGCGCCGTCACCGCAGGTGATCGGCTCGATCATGGCCGCGGCGGCGATGGGTCAGACCACCCGGCGCAAGGCGCTGCGGGCGATCGACGCCGCGGTCGGGCAGCCGGGCGTGATCCCCGAGCCGTTCCTCGTCCGCCGGCTCCTGCACGGCGTCGCGTCGGAACGGCCGCCGCTCGCCGCGGCCGGTCCGGTCGGCCCGATCAACGGGGTGGTGCTCGACGCGGCGAAGTGGGCCGGGATCCCGTCCGAGCGGCGGTGGGCGATGGAGGTCCTCGGCCTGGGCGCGGAGATGAAGGTCGAGCGGACGGACATCCAGAAGCGGTTCCGCCGGCTCCTGCGCACCGCGCATCCCGACCACGGGGGTGAGTCGGTCGGCGCGGCCGAGCGGATCGCGGAGCTGACCGAGGCCCGCGAGCTGCTGCTCGAAGGCCTGGCCCCGGCCGCGCGCGGCGCGGCCGACGTGGACGAGGACGAGAAGGCCGAGACCGCCTCTAGGTGAACGTCACCGCGCTCGGGTGACCCCAGTGCCACCGGTGCAGGTTCGATGTCAGCGTGCCGGTGAACGTACCCGTGTTGCGGTAGTCGTCATACCCGTCGAGCGCGATCGTGCCGCGCACGCCGCTGAGCAGGAAGCCCGCCCGCTCGACGGTCAGGGTCAGGGCGTAGTGGTCGGAGGCACCGAACCCGACGATCCCGTCCGCGGTGCCGCGCAACCGCCCCGCGAGCGTCGAGATGGAGAAGGAACCGTGGAGGTCCTCGCCGCCGATCGCGCCGACGAAGACGAGACACAGGTGGACGTTGACCTTCGCCGGGCCGAAGTGGGTCCGCGCCCGGCCGGTGATCTGCACCCGGTAGCCCGGGTCGGTGGGGAACTCCGGGTTGGGCGGGCAGCTGCCGTTCGGCGGGAGCTGCGTCGCGACGCCGTGGATCGTCGCGGCGTGGGGCGCGGTCGCGCCCGTGGGAGCTGCGCCCCCCGCGACGATCACCGCGCTGCAGACGAGCGCGACGCCGAGGGCGCGCGCCCGGAAGCCGAGTCGGGTCATCGGTGCTCCTCCCTGATCACCGGCGCGAGCGCCGGTCGATGTGCCTGCCGGACCGGCCTGCCGCTCCGGTCGTCGCGCACTGTAGAGACCGACCGGGTTGCAAGCAACGGACAAATGGTGCCGTGTGCGACACTCGGCCGCGTGGTCTCGCCTCAGCGCCAGGGGTTCCCGACCCCGACCGGAGCGAAGCGACGCGTCTCGGCGACGTGTCGCTCCCACACGCACACGCGGTGGCGGAGGCGGTCGGCGAGGGCCTCGAACCGCGAGCCGGTGCGAGGACGGAACGAGCACGCGAGGTTGTCGTCCAGGAACCGCAGCGTGGTCGACCAGGCGACGCGCGCCGTGCGGGCGGAGTCCGCGGGGTTGCCGCCGGCCGTTCCCGCGGTGGTGGGAAGGCCCGGCAGCGTGATGAGGTGCCCGTTGCCCGGGTACGAGTGGTGCTCGTCGGGATACGGGTGCCCGTGGGCTCGGAGCCGCGCGAGCACCTGTTCGCTCATCTCCCCGGACGGCCAGAGCTGGTCGTCGGCACCGTTGAGGAGCAGCACCGGACCGTTGATGTCCTCGACCGGGATGGCCGCGGCGGGTGCCGCCGGGGAATGGAGCGCGCGCAGATAGGCCTGGAAGCCGTCGGGCAGGGCCGACAGATCCGGGATCAGGAACGGGACCGGCTGACCGTGCTCGGTCCACGCCGGACCGAGGACCTCGGCACCGGGGCCGATCCCCGACCACACGACGCTGCTCGGCGCCGCCGCGACGACCGCCTTGATCTGCGGGAAGCGGGTGCCGAGGAGCAGCGCCAGCTCGCCGCCGCGCGAGCCGCCGCGCACTCCGATCCGGTCGGGGTCGACGCCCGGCTGTCGGGCGAGCCAGTCGAGCGCGCGCCCGAAGTACTCGAGCGGGATGCGGGACAGCTGGCTCGGCACTCCCGGGGCACCGAAGTACGCGAGCGAGAGTGCGATGTACCCGTGTGATGCGAGGAGCGCGGCCTGCGGATCGGTGAAGGCCTTGCCGCCTTCCGACCCGCCGAAGACCACCATCGCGGGATGCCGGCCGCCGCCGGCGGGCGAGTAGAGCGTTCCGACGAGGCCGTCCTCGGTGACCGGCGTCGCCGTCGCGCCCGGGCGCAGGTAGTCGAGGACGAGATCCGTCGCGCTGCCCTCCCGGCCGTCGACCTCCAGCGCGAGGTGGGCCCGCTCGGTGACGGTCGAGGCGCCGGGTGCCGCGGGCGTCGCAGTCTGGCGCGCCGACCAGAACAGGCCCATCGGGTCGACGCCGGAGTACGAGCCGGTGACAGGGGCTTGGGTCGCGAGATCGACCCGGCCGTGCTCGTCGGCTCGGAACGTCGCAGCCGAGGACCACGTCGTGAACGGCGGGATGGCGACCGTGACGACGCCCGCCACGATCGTGAGCCGCAGCACGACGAGCTCCCCGGGCGTGAGACCTTCTGCGCCGATGCGCAACCCCGTGTCGGCCATCGCCTCGTTCGAGGGGGCGAAGAGGCGCGGGCGCGGGCCGTGGTCCGGGCCCGCCCCACCGTTCGCCCCGGCCGTACCGACGCCGACGAGACCCGTCGCGACCATCGCCGCGACGGCGAGCGAACCGATCCGGTGCCATCGACGGGTCATCGACCGACCTCCTCGACGCTGAGGCGCTCAGGGTGCCATCCCGAAGATACCCGGACGAGCAACGGAATCAACGGGCTCCGTCGAGCGCCGCCGTCGTTCCCGTATGCGACACTCGGCCCATGCCCTCGACGCCCTCCCTCGACGACGACCTCGCGCTCGCGCACCGGCTCGCGGACCTCGCCGCGGACATCGCGGTGCCGTTCTTCGAGGCGGGTGTGGAGACCATCGTGAAGGACGACGACTCGCCGGTGAGCGAGGCGGACCTCGAGGTCGATCGCCGGCTCGTCGCCGCGCTGCGTGAGGCGCGGCCCGACGACGCGATCCTGAGCGAGGAGTCCGGGGAGCACGGGTCGGGCTCGCGGCGGTGGATCCTCGATCCGATCGACGGGACGTTCAACTTCGTCGAGGAACGGCCCGCCTGGGGCACGCACGTCGCGCTCGAGGTCGACGGTGAGGTCGTGCTCGGTGTGATCACGCGCCCGATGCACGGGCGGCGGTGGTGGGCGACGAAGGGCGGAGGAGCGTGGCGGGCCGACGTCGTCGAGGGCGGGCTCGGTGCGCCGGCTCCGGTGCGGGTCACGACGAGCAGGGAGCTCGCGGCGTGCCGGATCTGCTTCTGGTCGCGCCAGACGGACGCGCGTCTCGCGGAGCTCGGTCAGCGGTTCACCGTCGTGCGGCCGGCGAGCATCGACAACGTCCTGCAGGTGATCTCGGGCGAGCTCGATGCGGTGGTCGACTCCAGGGGTGCGACGTGGGACCACGCGCCTGCGGTCATCCTGGTCACCGAGGCGGGCGGGCGGTTCACCGATCCCGAAGGCGGTCGCCGCATCGACCTCGGGCTCGGCCGCTACAGCAACGGCCTGATCGACGCCGAGCTCGACGCCTTGCTCGGCTGAGCTCGTCGGTCTCCGTACGTCATCCGCTCACGTCAGCCGGACGATGGCGGTCATCGCGGTGACCGCGGCGATGACGGTCGCGACGTTCCATTGGATGATGCGGCGCTCGACCGTCGCGAGCTTCGCCTCCATCCGCAGCTCGATCCGAGTCTCGAGCGTCTCGAGGTCGTGTTTCGTGGCGACGTCGGCCCAGCCGGTGGGCGGGAGCATCTCCATCAGGATGAGGGCGGCTTCGGCGCCCCAGGCGTCGCGGGCGGCGTCGTGGAGCAGGAGGCGGCGGGCTTCATCAACGGACATGTTCCCCCTTCACCGTTGGGTCGGTCAACGCGAACGGGGGAAGCGCGGGCGTGGAGACCAAGGATGCCATCGGGTTGGGACAGCGTGCTCAGCCGGCGAGCGCCGTCACGAACGGCTCGATCGTGTCGGTGACCTGGCCGACGGTCAGGATGTCGAGGCTCGCGAGCGACATCTGGTGCATGGCCCGGGCCGGGTTGGCCAGGATCTCGTTCGTCAAGACGGTGGCGATCATCGGTCCGAGCCCGTTCGGCGCGTTGGCGAGCTCGGCGCGCATGGAGCCGTCGGCGTCGAAGACCTCGAGGAGCCGGAACACGTCGTAGAGGTCGCCGCCGTGCTTGGTCGACCGGCGGATCGAGCGCGGGAACCCGACTGCGTGACTTTTGGCCGCGACGAGCCCGGCCGGCGTCGCGACCGGGAGCTCGACCGTCGCTCGATCCGCGCCGCGGGTACCGATACGGAGCGGGGTCGCGGAGTCGAACGCGAATCGGTGCCCGGCCGTGAAGACGCGCGTCCCGTCGTCGAGGCCGTCGAGCTCGTCCCCGACCGGCAGCGTGGCGATGACGTCGACTTCGAAGTCGCCGACCTTCACGGTCTGCGGGCGCCCCGCCTCGGGCGCGGCGCCGAGCACGTCGATGACACTCGGCAGGTCCTCGCCCGCGACGATGTCGATGTCGCGGGTGGCGCGGTGCGCGTCGCCGCCGATCGACAGGCGCAGGTTCACGGCCAGCCCACCGACGAGCGCGAGGCGCGGGACACCGGGCGCGGCGAGCGACTGCAGCGCCTCGAGCATCGGCGCGAGCGCGTCGGGTACCGCGACGAAGGGCGCGTCACGCCCAGACACGGACGACTCCCTCGGGCTCCCACTGGTCGAGGATCTCCCGTCCCCTCCCCGGGTCGCGCGCCAGGTCGAGGGCGACGAAGACCGGGTGCGCGAGCGGCCAGTCCTTGCCGCCGACGTGCCGGGTGACGACCAGCGACGTCGGCGGCACCGCGATCGCGGCCTTCCGGTCGGTCCAGTCGGCCGCGCCGAGCGCGCGCTGTGCCCGGCGCGCGTCGGTCTGGGTCGGCACCCAGAACCACGGCCGGTCGTCCGTCGTGAACACGGGCGCGCCGAGCTCGAGCGCGGCCTGGTCGCCACCGAGCACGTACTCCTGGTTCGGCGGCTCCGGCGCCGCGGCGACGCCGACGACCTTCACCGGGCGCCACACCTCGCCCAGCGCCCAGAAGAGGTCGGGCCGCGCCGGCACTCCATTTGCAGTGACGAGCCCCGCGTGCGCGAGCAGCCGCGCCGCGTCGCTGATGGCGGTGGGAGACATGCCGACTTCGCGCGCGACCCGCGCATCGTCGGGGGATGCTCGGGCTCGAGGAGGAGCGCCGCCGCGTACGAGATGCCGGCCCGTCCGCGGATCGGGCCATCCGAGCGCGGCGCCGCGATCGGCATCGTCGGTTCGTCGTGCTGCGCATCGCTCGGCACGAAGCGGACGTCGAGCACGCGCGTGCCGTGGACGAGGTGCGCGCCGACCCGCCGGTCGAACCAGCTCCAGCCCTCGTCACTCAGGTGGGCGCGCGCCTCCTCGCTCAGCTTGTTGCCGACCACGACGTGGGCGCCCCGACCAACCGCGGCGGTGAGGCCCCGGGCGTCGGCGAGCCCGGCCGAATCGACCGGCACCACGCTCGCCGGCCAGGAGGCCCCGCCGAGGTGGAAGGTGACGGCGGCCGGCCCGGTCCCGGCGACTTCGAGGTCGTCGACCCGGAGGCCGAGCGCAACGAGGTCATCGACCGCCAGCGCTGCCTGGTCCCCGGCCTCGATCCGCATCGGACCATCCTCGCGCTCCCGCCGTCCAGTGTCCAGTGCCGACTGGACACTGGACAGGCTGTGATCAGGTCAGCCGGACGATGGCGGTGAAGGCGGCCAGAGCCGTGAGCAGGGTGGCCACGTTCCACTGGATGATCCGGCGCTGAACGTCGCTCATCTCGGCGCGAAGCTCGAGCCTGACCATGTCGATCCGTTGGTCGAGCCGCTCGATGCGATGGCCGAGACGCGCCTCGAGGTGGTCGAGGTCGCTCTTGGTCGCGACGTCGGCCCAGCCGGTGGGCGGGAGCATCTCCATCAGGACGAGTGCGGCTTCGGCGCCCCACGGGTCGCGGGCGGCATCGTGGAGCAGCAGTCGGCGGGCCTCATCAACGGACATGGTTCCCCTTCGCGGCGGGTTGGTCAACGCGAGCGGGGGAAGCGCGGGCGACAACGTCATTGTCTCGCGTGGGTGGGACAGCTATCGGGAGGACTGTGACGAATCGCCCCAGAGGATTTCCAGGTCGTCGACCGGCATCGCTCCGAGGCCGATGAGCAGGTCGTTGCTCGGACCGGCGCCGCGACCGGTCCAGACCGCGACATCGCCGTAGCCCCGGTCGAGGGCCTCGGTCGCGCCGGCGAGGGTCGTGTCGTGGTCGCCCTCGGCCGCGATCACCAGGGTCGTGTCGCTTGCGGCGTAGATGAGCTTGTTGCGGCCCCGAGCGCTCACGACGCTGTAGGCCGCGGCGGGCGGATAGGGCGTGGCCACGCAGAGCCGCCCCGTGCTGACTGCGCTCCGAACCGGCGGTTCTCGCGTCACGCGCAACAACGAGTCCGCGAGGACTGCGGCGCTGTGGCCACCGGCCTCGAGCGTCGTATCGAGCGCGACGCGGTCGACGCCCGGCGACGCACCGGACACGACGTTCCACCCGTGCGCGACCGCACGCCGGGCTGTGTCCCTCGCGACGTCGGCGCCCTCCGGCGACACCTCGCGAGATCCGACGATGCCGAGCGAGGGACCGTCGAGGATCTCGATCGGTCCGGCGACGTACAGGACCGGTGGCGCGGCGGCGCCGAGCCGGTCGAGGAAGCGAGCGGGGAAGAAGGAGTCGACCGAGGCGAGCACCTGGATGCCGAGCTGCTCGAGCTTCTCGAGCTCGAAGGCCACGGACGTCGCTGCGTCGAACCGAGCGACGATGCGCGTCGCGAGCGCCGCGTCACCGAGCGTGTCGGTCAGCGCGTCGACCGACTGGCCGAGCAGCGCGCCAACGTCGTCGACTTGATCGATCAGGGCCCAGTAGTCGCGCGCCCGGAACGGCTCGCCATCGGCGTCGACCAGGCGTTGGGTGAGCAGGATCGCGGCGAGGGAAGCGTCGGCGCGTCGGGCCATGGGCGGAGCACTCGCGTTCAGTTGACTTGAGCCAGCACCGCACCGTAGACGGGACCGCTGCCCTCGCTCCGGAGCAGCTGGGCGAGGACCGTCATCGTCCACCCGGAGTCCCAGACGTCGTCGATGACGAGGCACGCGGTGTCGGGGATCGGCCCGGTGATCTCGAACGCACCGCCGATGTTGCGGGCCTGCTGCGCGCTGTTCTCCATCTCGGCCTGCGGCGCGGTGTCCCGGACCTTCGTGAGCACCGGCAGGTAGGGGAGGCCGAGCTTCTCGGCGACGCGCCGGGCGAGCGAGTCCACCAGCTCCGGGTCCCGCCGCGACGGGACCGCGGTGACCCACTCGAACGGCGGGTCGGGGTGCTGCGCGCCGAGCAGGTCGACGAGTGCGACGACGAGCTCGTCGGAGAAGGTGCCTGCGGCCTTGTCGGCCTGGATCTGCGGGCCCCAGCCGCCGTCGGCCCAGCGGGCGAGCGCCCACCCGTCGGCGAGCTGCTCGGGCTTGGCGATGCGTGACCCGCTCGGGAGCTGCTTGCGGGTCTGGAGGACGAGGAACTTCGCCGCGCAGGAACTGCTGCGCCGCGACGACGAGGTCCCGGTCGGGTTCGAACGCCCGCGACGTCCCGGTGCAGCGGCTGCAGCGACCGCACGGCGCGGCGTTGGGATCGTCGAGCTCGCGGCGGAGCGTCTCCATGAGACAGCCCGTGCCGTGGAGGTAGGCGCGCATGGTCTCCTGCTCGTGGCGACGCTGCTCGGTGACCTGCTCGACCCGGTCCTCGTCGTAGGTCCAGGGGGCGAGCGTGCGCCGGTACTTGCGGCCCTCGCGCTCGACCGCTCCGTCGACCTCGAGGTTCTTCAGCATGCTCTCGAGCCGGCTGCGCCGGACGTTGACCGTGTTCTCGATCTCGTGCAGCGGCACCCAGTCGGCCCGGTCGGCGAGGAGCGCGACGACGGCCTCGGCCTGCTCGCGGTCGGGGAAGGCGGTGCGGATGAACCAGTCCTGGATGTCGGCGTCCTCGTGGCCGCCGAGCAGGATGCCCTCGGCCCGGTCGATGCCGCGGCCGGCCCGTCCGACCTGCTGGTAGTAGGCGATGGCGGAGCCGGGCGACTGGTAGTGCACGACGAAGGCCAGGTCGGGCTTGTCGTAGCCCATGCCGAGCGCCGAGGTCGCGACGACGGCCTTGACCTTGTTGGCGAGGAGATCGGCTTCGACCGCGAGCTTCGTGTCGGTGTCGGTCTCGCCGGTGTAGGCGCGGGCCTCGATGCCCTGTGACCGCAGCCACTCGGCGACCCGCTGCGCGTCCGCGACGGTCAGCGTGTAGACGATCCCGGTGCCCGGAAGGCGCGGCAGCACCTGCGCGAGCCAGGCCAGACGGTCCGGCTGCGAACGGAGCTCGATGGCGTCGAGCGCGAGCGTCTCGCGGTCGAGCGGGCCGCGGATCGTGAGGAGCTCCTCGCCGAGCTGCGCCTGCACGTCGGCGACGACCCGGTCGTTGGCGGTCGCGGTCGTGCCGAGCACCGGGACGCCACGGGGGAGGAGGTCGAGGACGCGGGCGAGGCGGCGGTAGTCGGGGCGGAAGTCGTGACCCCAGTCGCTGATGCAGTGCACCTCGTCGATGACGAGGAGGCCGGTTCGCGGCGCGACCTTGGGCAGGACGCGGTCGCGGAACGCCTGGTTCGCGAACCGCTCGGGCGAGACGAGCAGCGCGTCGACGGTGTTCGCCTCGAGCTCGTCGATGACCTCGTCCCAGACCTGCTGGTTGTCGCTGTTGATCGTGGCGGCTCGGAGCCCGCCGCGCTCGGCCGCCGCGATCTGGTTGCGCATGAGTCCGAGGAGCGGGGAGACGAGCAGGGTCGGGCCGGCGCCCCGGGCGCGGAGCAGCGCGGTGGTGACGAAGTAGACCGCGCTCTTGCCCCAGCCGGTGCGCTGGACGACGAGCGCGCGGCGACGGTCGGCGACGAGGGCAGTGATGGCGTCGAGCTGCCCGTCACGGAACTCGGCGGTGGGATCGCCGACGAGCTGGCGCAGGGCGTCGGTGGCTTCGGCGGCGAGCGCGGACTCGGTCATGGAGGCGGACCGTAGTGGGAGGTTGGGACAGTCGATCAGCCAACTCAGGCGACAGTCCGCAGCCTCCGTGCGCGTTCTGAGGGACGCGAACCCCAACCTTCTGATCCGTAGCGCCGCTTCGATGGTCCGGGCCGCGCGAACCGGTCCTCGGCTGTGTTGTCGAGATCGACGCTACCAGCGGCGATTCGCTGCACTGCTTCCGGCTGGCACGGTTCGGTCCAGGGCGGTCCGCCGAGGTTGGTTAGCAGCTGTTGGCAACGGGACTCAGATCGGCATCCAGTAGACGCATCCTGGGTGGCCCCTTTCCGCCGGGGCTCGGGAGCAGGGGCCACCTCTGTCGCCTAGTCAAGATATCCGGGGTTTATCGAATCTTGATAAACCCTAGATACCCTTGCTATCTTGGGGCCGTGGATCCCAGGCGCAATCCGTACACCCCAAACGCAGGAGCCCGCCCGCCGCTGCTCGTCGGCCGTGACGACCAACTGGAGACGTTCGACCTCCTGCTCGCTCGGCTGCTCGATGGGTTCGCCGAGCAGTCGATGATCATCACCGGCCTCCGCGGCGTTGGGAAGACAGTCCTGCTGAACGAGTTCCGAACCAGAGCGGACGCCGCCGACTGGTCGGTCGTCGAAAACGAGGTTTCAAAGCACGACGATTCGACCTTCCGCCGAATCATGGCGCGCGAGTCGCGCCGAGCCCTGTTCTCCATCGCACCGCGAGCGCGGTGGAGGGACAAGGCGAGGCGCGCCGCCGCAGCTCTGACGTCGTTCTCCCTCACCGTCTCACCCGACGGAAGCATCACCGCGGGCCTCGACGTAGAAGCGATCGAGGGAACCGCGGACAGCGGGATGCTGGACGCAGATCTCACCGATCTCTTCGTCGCTCTCGGTGAGGCCGCGCAGGACTACGCCACGGGAGTGGTGTTCCTGCTCGATGAGATCCAATTCCTGACCGTTGGCCAACTCGAGTCGCTCATCGCCGCGCTCCACCGGACGGTGCAACGAACCCTTCCCATCACGCTGGTGGCCGCAGGCTTACCTCAGATTCCCGAGTTGGCTGGCGAGGCGAAGTCTTATGCAGAGCGACTCTTCAAGTTCCCCTCGATTGGCAAGCTGTCTGAGGAGGATGCTCGTCTCGCCCTGGTGGAACCGGCTGAAGCTCAGAGCGTCACTTTCGATGACGACGCGATCGAGCTCATCGTCGGCTACACCGAGGGCTACCCGTACTTCATCCAGGAATTCGGGAAAGCCGCTTGGGACCTGGCCGACGGACCCGCCGTCACTGTTCAGGATGCGCGCTCGGCGACCACGGTTGTGGAGGAGAAGCTCGACGCCAGCTTCTTCCGAGTGCGTTTGGACCGCACTTCTGACCTCGAGCGGGCCTATCTGCGGGCGATGGCCGAACTCGGGCCAGAGCCGCACGCGGCCGGTGACGTCGCATCGCTGCTTGACCGAACGTCGCAGCAATGCGGTCCGACCCGTGCTCGGCTCATCGACAAGGGGCTGCTCTACACACCGAACTTCGGCTACGCCGCGTTCACGGTACCGAAGTTCGACGAGTTTCTGAAACGGGCGGTTCCACTTCATGTTCCGCCCAAGCGGGTCCGGCGCGAGTCTTGAGACGCGACGTAGCAATCGGACAATCCGAGCGGGAATGTGTTCGGTTCAGATCGATCGGCCGCAGGCGAACAATTGTCCCGCGAGCTATTCGTTGGTGCATGAGCGAGCGGGATCGCCAGGTCTGAAGTCCTGGCTCGCGTAGGTCCTCAAGCTTGGGTTCTTCGCGGTCATCCACTCGGCGGCTCTCCCAAGCGCGCGGCGGTGCATGGTGTCCGCGTCCGAGATCCGGGCGCACAGGGAGTTCCACCAGACCGTGTGGGTACCGAGCAGCTCAACTGCCAAGCCTGCATCGAGCTGCTTGCTCGCGAGCAATGCGTCAATCCGTTCGAAGCACCACAGCACCTTGTAGAGGTCACGGGACGGAGACGCTCCCTGCTGTGCGACGTCGTCGGGGTACCGAGCGAGGGCGCCGCGACCTGGGATGACCGAGTCGCGGGTGAACTCAGCATCGAGCAACTCCGCAAAGCACGGCTGGTGGCACTGGCCCGGTTGCGTATGGGAGCCCTCTCGCCACATCAGCTCCGTGAAGCGGTCACGCGACGCGCCGACCTCTCCCGTAGTCAGGTCGCGATGGAGCGCCACCGTTCGTTCGATCCGGCCCAGCAGTCGACTGTTGTGTCTCTGCACGACGATCGCGATCGCCGCCGCCACAGCACCGAGCACCGCACCCCAAGCAGGGACCGTGCCCCATTCGACGCCCACCAGGGCCGTCACGCCGCTTCCTCGGCCAGCAGCTCGGCCTGTTCGAGGACGAGCTGGATGGCGCGCTCTTCCTTGTCGGGTGGGTAGTCGTACCGCGTGAGGAGACGACGGACCTTGGCGCGCAGCCCGGCCCGCACGCTCTCCTTGAGGTTCCAGTCGATGCTGGTCGACTCCCGAACAGCCTTCACCAGCTCCTGCGCAATGAGCTTGAGGACGTCGTCGCCCAGCTCGAGCACGGCGGGTTCGTTCTGGCACACCGCGTCGTAGAATGCGAGCTCGTCGTCACGGAGCCCCAGCTCGGAGCCGCGCGCCTCCGCGTCGCGCATCTCCTTGGCCAGCTTCACGAGCTCGCCGATGATCTGGGCGGTCGTGAGCGCGCGGTTCGTGTAGCGGCGGATCGCATCGTCGAGGAGCTCCGAGAACTGGCGGGCCTGCACCACGTTGCGCCGGCGGATCGTGCGGATCCGGTCCCCGAGGAGGCGCTTCAGCATCTCCATCTGCAGGTTCGGTCGCGGGTCCGCGGAGAGCCCTTCGAGGAACTCGTCGGAGAGGATCGACAGGTCGGGTCGGTCCATGCCGAGCTCGGCGTACACGTCGACGACCTCGTCGGCGGTGACCGCTTCCGACACGAGTTGGGCGATCGCGGTGTCCACTTCGCCGGTTCCACCCCGGCCACCGGGCTCGCCTTCCGTGTCGAGCTTGACGATCGCGGAACGCACGTCGGTGAAGAGCTTCACGTCGTCACGAATCGCGAGCGCCTCGTCCCGCGCACCGGCGAGGGCGAACGCCTTGGCGAGAGCGAGCACTTGGTCGAGGTAGCGGGTCTTGCGGTCCGGGTCTGCAAGCACGAAGTTCATAACGTCCCAGTGCTGAGCCAGCCGGGACGCTGGCTCGAGCGCCGGATCCGAACTCCAAGTACAGCCGTGCAAGATCCCGCGGACGATGTCGTGCTTCTCGAGCAGGATCGCGACTATCTCCTCGATCGGCACCCCGGCCTGGCCCCGATCAGATGGGGAGTACGCGGCGAGAGCCTCACGCAGGTTCTGCGCGACGCCGATGTAGTCGACGATGAGACCGCCAGGCTTGTCGCGGAAGGTGCGGTTGACCCGGGCGATGGCCTGCATGAGTCCTGCGCCCTGCATCGGCTTGTCGACGTACATCGTGTGCAGCGACGGAGAGTCGAAGCCGGTGAGCCACATGTCGCGCACGATCACGATCTCGAGCGGATCGTCGGGGTCTTTCGCGCGAGCCTTCAGCGAGCGACGGACGTCCGCCGGGTAAAGGTGCGGCTGGAACTCGGGCACGTCGGCTGCGGACCCATCCGTCGTCAACGCAAGAGGTTGATACCTGAAGGGGGAGGCGCTTGACGACCGCAGTGTTCAACAAGGTCGAATACCGGCTCGCGCAGCTGCTGAGCGACATCGAGCTGGGGTCGCTGAGCCTCCCCGACATCCAACGGCCGTTCGTCTGGCAGCCGGCTCGCGTTCGTGACCTCTTCGACTCCATGTACCAAGGGTTCCCGGTCGGGTACCTGCTCTTCTGGAAGACCCTCGCAGGTGAAGGCCGCGGGATCGGAGTCGATGCCAAGCAGAAGGTAGCCGACCTTCTCATCGTCGACGGGCAGCAGCGCCTCACGTCGCTGTACTCCGTGCTCAAGAAGAAGCCCGTGCTCCGCGACGACTACTCAGAGCACAGGATCCACATTGCGTTCAACCCGCTGAAGGAGATCTTCGCGGTGACGGACGCTGCCATCCGCAAGGACCCGGAGTACATCCCCGACATCGCAGAACTCTGGACGAGCGGCGAGGGGGAGCACGCCTTCGTTGAGCGATTCCTGCGGGAGCTCGGCGAGCACCGCGAGTTCACTCCCGAGGAGCGCAAGGCGATTCCGCACGCGATCTCGAGACTGAACGAGCTCGAGCAGTACCCCTTCACCGCGCTCGAACTCAATGCGTCGCTTGACGAGGAGAAGGTCGCCGACGTCTTCGTACGAATCAACTCGCAGGGCGTGAAGCTCAATCAGGCCGACTTCATCCTGACCCTGATGTCGGTCTTCTGGGAGAAGGGTCGCGTCGAACTCGAGGACTTCTGCCGCAGCGCCAAGCAGCCATCGACGACCGGACCATCTCCCTTCAACCGATTCATCGAGCCGTCGCCCGACCAGCTCCTGCGGGTTGACGTCGGTGTTGCATTCTCACGCGGCCGTCTCAAGAACGTCTACAACCTGTTGCGCGGCAAGGATCTCGAGACCGGTCTGCCCTCACCCGAGCAACGCCAAGTCCAGCTGGATCTTCTCGCCACCGCGCAGGCGAAGGTGGTCGACCTGACCAACTGGCACGAGTTCCTCAAGTGCGTGCTCGCGGGTGGCTATAGCTCGAAGGACGTGATCACGTCTGAGAACGCGCTTCTGTACAGCTACGTCCTGTACTTGCATGGTCGGCATTCGTTCGGCGTGAACCACACGACGCTCCGGACGACGATTGCCCGCTGGTTCTTCATGTCGTCGCTTACCGGCCGATACACCAACTCGCCCGAGACCCGGATCGAGGAGGACCTCGCGCGCCTGCGTCCTGCCCGGTCCGCTGATGACTTCCTCGGTGTCCTCGAAGAGCAGGTCGTCGGCGCATTGACAAATGACTACTGGGAGCTCCAACTGCCGAACGCACTCTCGACCTCAGCGGCCCGCAGCCCGTCGCTCTACGCGTTCTATGCGGCGCAGCGCCTGTTGGGCACTCGGGTCTTGTACTCCAGTCTGACCGTTGCCGAACTCCTCGACCCTCAGGTCAAGGCCAAGAAGGCCGCGCTAGATCGGCACCACCTGTTCCCGCGCGGTTATCTCAAGACGCTTGGGATCGAGAATCTTCGAGAGGTGAATCAGATCGCGAACTTCACACTTGTTGAGTGGACCGACAACATCGACATCTCGGCAGATCCGCCGTCGAGCTACGTGCCTGGCTACGAGGCGAAGGTTCGAAACATGGGTGACGACGGTGAGCAACAGCTCGCCACCATGTACGCGGATCACGCTCTACCCGATACATGGCACACGATGACCTACGAAGAATTTCTGATCGAGCGGCGCAAACGCATGGCGAGCGTTATCAAGCGTGGCTTCGCCAAGATTGCGTAGCGTCTTCGGATACAAGCTGGGATGGTCGGTGGCAAGGTTTCTGTCGCCCGCTGGGCGCTGTTCGTCCGTGCCTGATAGGCGCGGCGGTGGTACCGCGACTCTTTGCCGCCGTGGGCTCTGCACTCAGGACCTTCGCCGGCCGTCACGAGCGCGGGTTGTGATTCGGCCCACGGCACGATAGGGAAATCGACCCCGCCAGCCCTTCTCAAGTCCGGCGCAGCACCCGTCGATCCAACCGTGATGGAGGGCCATGAACAACGACGCGCGCCGACAGCGGACGGGAACATCCCTGACGGCTCTTCGGGCTGGTGGGGACGCCACACCAGCGCCGTGCAGGTCCTCGCGGTCGCGGCGCTGCTCGCCGGCGTCGTCTACCTCACCTGGCGGATCGGCTGGAGTGGCCGCGGCGCGTACCTCCCGCTCTACTTCCCCCTCCTCGCGGCCGAGATCTTCGGCTGGTTGAGCCTCGCCTTCTACGCGTTCCTCGCCTGGTCGGTCCCTCCGGCAACGAGACACACCGCGCACCACACCGTCCCCGTCGACGTGTTCGTCTGCACCTACGACGAGCCGGTCGCGATCGTCGAGCCGACGCTCATCGGCTGCCGTGCGATCACCGCGCCGCACACGACCTACCTCCTCGACGACGGCCGCCGGCCGGAGATGGAAGCGCTCGCGAACCGGCTCGGCGCGCGGTACGTCACCCGCCCCGACAACGCGCACGCCAAGGCCGGCAACATCAACCACGCGCTCACCGTGACGGACGGCGAGCTCATCCTCATGCTCGACGCCGACCACGTCCCGCTCCCACAGATCCTCGACGCGACCGTCGGCTACTTCGACGACGAGAAGGTCGCGCTCGTCCAGACGCCGCACGACTTCTCGAACCGCGACTCGGTCCAGCACACGAAGTACCAGCGTCACGAGCAGTCGCTCTTCTACAGCGTCATCGCGCCGGGCAAGGACCGGCACAATGCGATGTTCTGGTGCGGCTCCGCGACCGTCGTGCGCCGGCGGGCGCTCGAAGCGGTCGGGGGAGTGCTCACCGACACCGTCGCCGAGGACTTCCACACCACGATCGCGATGCACGCGCAGGGTTGGAAGACCAGGTACGACGACGAGGTGCTCGTGCAGGGCCGCGCCCCGCACGACCTCGCCGGCTTCCTCCTCCAGCGCGCGCGGTGGGCCCGGGGCAACCTCGGCGTCTTCCGCACCCGCGAGAACCCGATCACCTGCCGCGGCCTCACGGCCAAGCAGCGCGTCAGCTACTTCTCGTCGCTCTTCAACTACTTCAGCGGGCTGCAGCGGCTCACCCTGCTGCTCGTGCTCATCGCCACGCTCGCCTCGGGCCGGCTCCCGATGCACACGTCCCTCGCGATGCTGCTCGCGTTCTGGCTGCCGTGGTCGGTGCTCGCGTTCGTCGCCACCCTCGGGCTCGGTCGCGGCACCCTCGGCCCGCTCGACTCCACCCGCTACGGGCTCGCGACCATGGGCATCTACCTGCGCGGCATCGTCGCGCTCGTCTTCCGGTCGGCCGGACGCTTCGACGTCACGCCCAAGGAAGGCGTCGACGACGGCGGACTCCAGGTCCTCCGGATGCTCGGGCTCTGCACGACGGTCGGCGCCGCGCTTCTCATCGCGTTGCTCCTCCGCGTGCTGACGGTCGCCGGCGTCCTCGCGCTCCCGACGCTCCCCGAAGGCGCGGTCGCCGTCGTGATCGCGCTCGGCGTCTGGGAGCTCTACTGCTTCGCTCGCACGTTGGTCCCGTTCGTCCGCCACCATCAGCGTCGCGCCCGCTTCCGCACCGACGTCACGATGCGGGCCCGGATCGACGGGACGACGGTGCGCGTCGACGTCGTCGACATCACGCCCGACGGCGCCGCCCTGAACGTGGTTCGCGACGCGCCGATCGGCGCGCGACTCACCCTCCTCAGCCGGCTCCCGGACGTGACGGGACACCTCCACGACGCGGCGCTCCCGGTCGAGGTGCGTTCGACCGCACCGGCACCCGACGGCGAGCATCACCGTTGGGGCTGCCAGTTCGTCGACCTCGATCCGGAGGTGCGCGAACGCCTGGTCGAGTTCTGCGACGTGGTGCTCCCGCGCCAACGCCTCGCCCGTGCGCACGACCCCGCCGCCGCCGCTCCCGAGGCCCAGGACGCGCCCCGCCGCCACCTCCGCGCGAGCTGACGCCCGGCCCGGGCAATCCGCCACCCCGGCGCTAGATTCCGGGGCATGTCCCCTTCCAAGCAGCCCCTCCACGTCACCGTCACGGGTGCGGCGGGCCAGATCGGGTACGCCCTGGTCCACCGGATCGCCTCCGGCCAGCTCCTCGGGCTCGACCAGCCGGTCGTCCTTCGTCTCCTCGAGATCGAGCCGGCGATGAAGGCGCTCGAAGGGCTCGTGATGGAGCTCGAGGACGAGGCGCACCCGCTGCTCGAAGGGATCGTCCCGACGGCCTCCCTCAAGGATGCGTTCGACGGGGCCAACTGGGCTCTCCTGGTCGGCTCGATCCCGCGCAAGGCGGGCATGGAGCGGGGTGACCTGCTCAAGGTGAACGGCGGCATCTTCGGCCCGCAGGGTCAGGCCATCAACGATCACGCGGCCGAGGACGTCCGCGTCCTCGTGGTCGGCAACCCGTGCAACACGAATTGCCTGATCGCCCGCAGCCACGCGCCCGACGTGCCGGCCGACCGCTGGTACGCGATGACCCGCCTCGACGAGAACCGGGCCAAGGCGCAGCTGGCCAAGAAGGCGGGCGTGCAGGTGCGGGACGTCACCAACGTCGCGATCTGGGGCAACCACTCGGCGACGCAGTTCCCCGACTTCGCCCACGCCAAGATCGGCGGCAAGCCCGCGCCCGACGTCATCGGCGATCCCGACTGGCTCGAGGCCGAGTTCATCACCACGGTCCAGAAGCGGGGTGCGGCGGTCATCGAGGCGCGCGGCTCGTCCAGCGCAGCGAGCGCGGCGCACGCGGCGATCGACTCCGTGAACAGCGTCTGGCAGAAGACGACCAAGGGCGATTGGCACTCGCTCGCGGTCTGCAGCACCGGCGAGTACGGCGCCCCCGAAGGCCTGCAGTTCGGCTTCCCGGTGGTGAGCGACGGCAAGCAGACGAAGGTGGTCGACGGCATCGAGCACGACGCCTTCGCCAAGTCCCGCATCAAGATCACGACCGACGAGCTGCTCTCCGAACGCGACGAGGTGCGCTCGCTGGGGCTCATCCCGACGTGAGCCAGGCGCCGGACGACGCGTCTGCCGTCCGGCGCGACGTCGACCGGCTTGTCGCGTTCAGCGACGGCGTCTTCGCGATCGCGATCACGCTGCTCGTCCTGAGCATCACGGTGCCGACCGTCTCCGAGAAGCACCTCGGCCGGGCGCTGCGCCACCTCGGGCCCGAGTTCTTCAGCTACGCGCTCAGCTTCCTCGTGGTCGGCATGTACTGGATGGCGCACCACCGGACGTTCCGCTCGCTGATCAAGGTCGACCGCACCCTGCTCTGGATCAACCTGGCCGTCCTCGGGTTCGTCGCGCTGCTGCCCTTCCCGACCGAGCTCCTCGGCAAGTACGGCGACACCACCCTCGCCACCGTGACCTACGCGGGCTCGATCGTCGCGGTCGGCTCCGTCTCCGTCCTGCTGTGGTGGTACATGAACCACGCGCACCTGACATCGGCGATGACGCCCGAGTTCGTGCGGCTCAACACGCTGCGCGGCGCGATCCCGCCCGCGGTCTTCGCGCTCTCGATCCCGATCGCGTTCGCGGACGCCGAGCTGGCCAAGGTCTTCTGGATCGCGATCTGGCCCGCGAACGTCATGCTGGAGCGCCGCTACGGGAACGAGGCCTACGGGCCGTCGTAGCCCCGACCCCCGCGGATGCGGGGGCTAGCCCCCCTGAACTTCGGGGCTCACCCGCCTTGAGATCGCCGCGCCGGTCACGCATTGTGGCGGGGTGGCAGCCGTGGTCGTGCTCGCCCGGAGCGAGCTCCGGCGTCGGTGGGCGAGCGCGGTCGCGCTGATCCTGCTGGTCGGAGTGGTCGGCGGGATCGTCATCGCGACCGCGGCCGGCGCTCACCGCACCAGCTCCGCGCTCGACCGCTTCATCGCCTTCAGCCGGTCGTCGAGCGCCGAGATCGCGCTGCGAGACCCGACTCCGGCCCAACTGCACGCGTTCGCGCGGTCGCCGATGATCCGGGACTTCGCGGTCCTGCACGCCTACGCGCTCACGCCCCGCGGCGCCCCCAACCTCAAGAACGCGGCCACGATCGACGGCAAGCTCGGCACCGCATTGGACCGCGCCCGCCTCCTCACCGGCCGGTTCCCGAACCCGCACGCGGTCCACGAGGTCGCGATCGGGGAGACGCTGGCCCAGCAGCTGCACCTCCGGGTCGGGAGCCACCTGGATGCCGACTCGGTCAGCCTCGCCCAGCTCGCCCTCCTCGAGCAGAACATCGACCCGGGTCGCCCGGCCGGACCGCTCGTGCGCCTGCAGGTCGTCGGCATCGTCCGACGCCCCCTGGACCTCGGCGACCTGGCCGCCTCGGGAGGCGTGGTCATCGAGACGCCCGCGTTCGACCGGCACTACGCCAGCCAGATCGGCGTGTACACGACGGTCGTCCGGGTCGAGACCCGCAACGGCGCGGCCGACATCCCTGCGGTCACCGCCGCGGCCCGACGGGCGTTCGGAGCCCAGCTGAGCGGGGTGACCAACGTCGCGACCGAGTCGCACGGCGGGGAGGACGCGGTCAACGTCCTGACCGTCGCGCTCTGGGCCTTCGCCGCGATCGCCGCGGCCGCGGGCGCGGTGACGCTCGGCATCGTGCTCTCCCGTGACGTCGCGCAGTCCGAGCACGATCAGGCGATGTTGGCCGCGCTCGGGCTCGTCCGGCGCGAGCGCGTCGCCACGGTCGGCGGGAGAGTGCTGCTGATCGCGCTCGCGGGTGGGATCGTCGCGGTCGGGCTCGCCGTCGCGATGTCGCCCCTGTTCCCGATCGGGATCGCCCGGCGGGCCGAACCGACGCCCGGTCTCCGGCTCGACGGCCTCATCCTGGGCCTGGGCCTCGTCGCGGTGATCGGGTTCGTCCTCGTCGTCGGGACCGTGGCCGCGCTCCGGGCGACGCGCCACCCGTTCCGTATCGAGCAACCCGCGAGCCGTGTCGCGCGCCGGACGATCGCCGACCGCGCGGCCGAAGCGGGGCTGCGCCCGCCCGTGACGAGCGGGGTACGGCTGGCGTTGGAGCCGGGTCGCGGCCCGAGCGCGCTCCCGGTCCGGTCGGCGTACTTCGGTGCGGTCTTCGGCGTGATCGGCCTCACCGCGGCGATCGTCTTCGGCGCGAGCCTGGCCCATCTCGACGCGACGCCGAAGCTCTTCGGGTACACGTGGGACTTCAAGGCCCCGGACGACACCTTCAGCGTCCGGTGCAACGGGAACGACTTCGGCGTCTCGCGCCTGCCCGGCATCCGCGCCGTCTCCGCGGTCTGCTACGACCAGGTCGCGGTCGACGGGCACCCGACGACAGGGTGGGGTTTCACCCCGGTGCGCGGGTCCATCGGGCCGGAGGTGGTGGAGGGCCGAGCTCCGAGCGGCCCGCGCGAGGTCGCGCTCGGCGCGTCCACCCTGCAGGCTCTCGGCAAGACGATCGGCGACCCGGTGACGGCGAGAGGGAACGCCGGCTCGGCGACGTACCGAATCGTCGGTCGCATCGTGCTCCCCGAGATGCAGCTAGGCGATACGCAGCCCCTCGCGGACGGTGCCGCGTTCACGGGTGCCGGGGCGCACCGGCTCATCGACAACGATGCGACGCGCTACATCGTCGGGACCATCGAGCCCGGCGCGAGCCGCACGACCGTGCTGCACCGGGTGAACTCGATGCCACAGTTCCGGGCGCCGGTCCACGAGAGCAATTTCGTCTTCGACGAGGGCGTCTCCGGCTCGGTCCGGCCGCCGGAGGTCGATCGACTCCGGAACATCGGTTGGGTCCCGCCGCTGGTCGCGGCGCTCGTCGCGCTCCTCGCGCTGGTCGCGATCGCGCACACGCTCACGACGACGACCCGCCGGCGCCGCCACGACCTCGCGGTACTGCGCGCGCTGGGGTTCGAGCGGCGCCAGGTCCGCTCGACGCTCGCGTGGCAGGCGACGACGATCGCCGCGGTCGGCCTCCTCGTCGGCATCCCTCTTGGGGTCGTGGTCGGCAGCGTGGTCTGGCGCCGGGTCGCCGAGAGCATCGGCGTCACTCCGACGCCCGACTATCCGACCCTGGCGCTGCTCCTCGTCATCCCGGGTGTCCTGTTGCTCGTCAACCTGGTCGGCCTGTGGCCGTCGCGCGCCGCCGCGCGCACTCGCCCCGCGGTGGCGCTCGCCGTCGAGTAGGCGCGGTCGGATCGGGATCGTGGTCGCGCCACGGGGCCGGCTGACGTCCGTGCTGACCTTCGCCATCGAGGGCGACCGGGTCGCCGGCTACGAGCTGGTCGCCTGTCCCGGTCGCCTGGCGCAGCTCGACCTCGCGCTGCTCGACCGGTGAAGGTCAGCCGGCAGGACGCCCGAAGGTCACGACATCACGGATCACCGCGGGCACGCCGGTGGCGAGCGCGTGGTCGGGTGGCGCGCCGAGCGCGTCGTTGACCGTCGAGAACGCGAGGCGGAGCGCGACGAAGACGGTGATCGCGACGATCCGCGCATCGTCGTACCCCGCGTCGCGCAGGGCTGCCACGTCGTCGACCCGGGTGGCGTTCGGGTCCCGGACCACCTGGCGGGCCCATCGGGCGAGCACGCGTTCGGCTGGCTCCAGCGCGGCGTCGTCACCTCGCAGCACCGCGGCCGCGACGTCGTCCCCGGCCTCGCCCGCGAGCTTCCCGCCCCAGGCGAGCGAGCAGTAGCTGTCGCCCCGGGTCGACGCGCACGCGGTCACGAGGATCCCGCGCTCGCGAAAGCTGAGCCCCGCGGACTCGGCGGCCCGGCCGATCAGGTCGAACATCGCCGTCTGGACCGCGGGCTGGTGCGCCCACATCCGGGTGGCGTTCATGACGTAGCCGAGGCCGTCGCGGTCCTCGTCGTAGATGCGTTCCACCTCCGGGGTCGGCGCGGGCTCGGTGACGAACCCGATGCCCGACCCGGCGTTGCCCGACTTGTCGCTGGCCGTCATCTGTCGCTCCCCGGTGTCGGCCTGTCCCCACGGCCACGCTACGCGGTGCGGCCCGCCCGGTTGCACGCATCGGCCGTCGCTTCCCGGCGCGGATTTCGGGCAACCTGTCGATCTGGTGGATCCTGTTCGTCGTCGCGGCGAGCACCGACCCCGAGCCGAGGAGCACCCGATGCGCTACGCCCTGTTGATCTGCCTGGACGAGAGGGCTCAGGCGGCGATGAGCCCCGAGGAGGGCCGGGCCCAGATGGCCCGGTACTTCGAGTTCCAGGAGCAGGCCGGCAGTGCCATCCTCGCCGGCGAGCGGCTGCACCCGACGAGCGACGCCACGACCGTGCGCGTGCAGAACGGCGAGGTCCTCGCGTCCGACGGCCCGTTCGCCGAGACCAAGGAGCAGATGGCCGGCTTCTACCTGGTTGACGCGAAGGACCTGGACGAGGCCATCGCCATCGCGGCGAAGATCCCGACCGCCCAGGACGGCGGCTCGATCGAAGTGAGGCCGGTCTGGGAGATGTAGCGCCCGCGGTCGAGGCGGCGCTCGCGACCGCGTTCCGCGACGAGTGGGGACGCGTCGTCGCCACGCTGATCCGCGTGACCGGCGACTGGGACCTCGCCGAGGAGTGCGCGCAGGACGCGTTCGCCGCGCGCGCTCGAGACGTGGCCGCGTGACGGCGTGCCGCGCAACCCCGGTGCGTGGCTCACGACGATCGCGCGCAACCGGGCCGTCGACCGGCTCCGCCGGGCCAAGGTCGGGGCGGCGAAGCTCCGCGAGGTCGCGGTGATGACGCCCGACGAGGGGGACGACGGGGAGACGCGGGAGGTGATCGACGTCGACGACAGCGGGGTCGAGGACGACCGCCTCCGGCTCATGTTCACGTGCTGCCACCCCGCGCTCGGGCTCGAAGCGCGCGTCGCGCTCACGCTGCGGACGCTCGCCGGGCTCACGACACCGGAGATCGCGCACGCGTTCCTCGTGCCCGAGCCGACGATGGCCCAGCGGATCGTGCGGGCCAAGCGCAAGATCCGCAACGCCGGGATCCCGTACCGGGTGCCGCCCGCCCATCTGCTGCCCGAGCGGACGACCGCGGTGCTCGGCGTCCTCTACCTGCTGTTCAACGAGGGCTACGCGGCGACGTCGGGCGCGGATCTCGTCCGCCGCGACCTCTGCGAGGAGGCGATCCGGCTCACCCGCACGCTGACCGAGCTCATGCCCGACGAGCCCGAGGCGCTCGGCCTCCTCGCGCTGATGCTGCTGCACGACGCGCGGCGCGACGGGCGGGTCGACGACGCCGGCGACCTCATCCCGCTCGAGAGCCAGGATCGCGCCCGGTGGGATCGCGACGAGATCGACGAGGGGGTCGAGCGTCTCGACGCCGCGCTGCGGCGCGAGCAGGCCGGGCCGTACCAGGTGCAGGCCGCGATCGCGGCGTGCCACGCGACCGCGCCGACCGCGGCCGAGACCGACTGGGTCGAGATCGCGACGCTGTATGGCGCGCTCGCGCGGCTGAACGCGTCGGCGGTGGTGGAGCTGAACCGCGCGGTCGCGGTGGCGATGGCCGACGGTCCGGAGGCCGGGCTCCGGCTGGTCGACGAGATCGAGGCCGGCGGCGCGCTCGACGGCTACCACCTGCTCCCCGCGACCCGCGCGGATCTGCTGCGGCGGCTCGACCGGCGCGAGGAGGCCGCGATCGCGTACCGCGCCGCGCTCGCGCTCACCACCGGCGAGTCCGAACGCCGCTACCTCGAACGCCGCCTGGCCGAGATGACCTGACCTGCCGCCATTCTCGGCACGCTGAACCACACCGGGTGTGGTTGAGCGTGCCGAGAAGCTGGAGGGGGAGGGGTCAGGCCTAGGCGGAGACCCGGCTCAGCCAGCTCGTGACGGTGCCGACGAAGCGGTCGGGTTGCTCGAGCTGGGGGACGTGGCCGCAGCCGTCGAGCTCGACGAACGTCCAGTCCTTGCGCTTCGCGGCCTGGGCCCGCGCCCACGCGACCGGGACCAGCCGATCGCGCCGGCCGTGCACGATCAGCGTCGGGCACTTGATCGCGGCCAGGTCGCGCGTCATGGGACCTGCGAGGTAGCGGAACAGCGAGCCGCCGGCGAGCGTGTACGACGCCGCGGTGTCGGGGAAGCCGTGACGCTCGGCCGACAGCGAGATCAGGCGGGCGCGCACCGCGGGATCGAGCTGCTCGGGATGGGCCATGGCCATCGACAGCGTCGCGTCGACGAGACCCTGGTGGCCCAGCGCGCGAGCGCGGGCGCGCACGATCGGCGTCGCCGCGCGCGGCAGCATCAGCGCGGCGAACTTCGCGGTGCGCGACAGCTGCTCGAGGTTGCCGCGCGGTCGGGGAGCGCGGGGTTCACGAGCACGAGCCCCGTCACCAGGTCGGGATGGTTCGCGGCGAGCGCGACGCCGAGCGAGCCGCCCATCGAGTTGCCCATCACCAGCGCCGGCTTCCGTCCGCCGAGGAAGTCGACCAGGAGCTCGAGGTAGAGCGGGAACACCGGCGCCCGCGTGTCCGACCGGGTCCGGCCGAAGCCGGGGAGGTCGATCGCGGTGACGACGCGGCCGAGCTCGTCCGCCAGGCCCTGGCCGACCAGCTCCCAGTTCACGGTGTTGCCGCCGAGGCCGTGCACGAGCAGGACGGGCGGGGCGTCGGGGTCGAGCACCGACGGCTCCCAGTCCGCGGTGTGCACCCACAGGCCGTCGACGTCGACCCAGCGCTCACGCGCCGACAGCTCGTCGTTCGGGCTCACGCGCCCGTCATCGATCATGGGTTCGTCTCATCGGCTCGTCCGACGCCCAACCCGAGCAGGAGGTCCTCGTGCAGCTGCATCCAGACCGTGTGGTACGAGTCGATGCGGGGTGAGAGCAGCCAGTCGTGCTCGTCCGCTTCGACCCTTCGGCGGGCGGTGCGCAAGCGCTCACGATACTGCGCGAATCGGTCCACCTTGCGTCCCACGCGGCGCACCACCGGTCCCGCCTGCTCGTCGTGGGCGACCAGCCGGTCGATCACGCCCCAGTCGTAGCCCGGATCGGAGTGGTCGTTGGGGACGCCACCGGCGCGCACCTGCCAGTCGTTGCAGATCTGGATCAGCTGCCGGTTCAACGGCCCGAACCGAGCGTACGCGGCCTGCACGGTCTCCTCGTCGGGCGTGCCGAGCACGGAGAAGCGCACATCGGCCTCGGCGCGCCCGTCGGGCGTGAGCATCAGCATCGAACGGCGCCGGATCGCGAACCCCGCGTCGACGAGCCGGTCCGCGGATGCGCTGTCGTCGGCCGCGGTCCCGCGCACCCGCAGCTCGTGCAGCACGCGGTCGTCCTCGCTCGGCGTCTCGCTCACGGTCGGAGAGCCTCGCGCGCCGCGCCGGCGGATGACGGTAGGGTCCCGCAGCGTCATGGGAGCCACGCTCGGAACCGGCACGAAGGCGCTCGATGCGGCCGCGGTGCGCGGCACCTGGCGCATGCTCCACACCCCCGACGACGTGCTCGAGCTCATGGACTCGTCGGCCGACGGGGTGGTGGCGGGCGTCCAGGACGCGGGCGCGACCTTCCTCGCACCGATTTTCGACGAGCTCGCCGCGGTCGTCTGCCTGTCGGGCACGCCCGCGAGCCACATCGGGATCGTCAGCCGCGAGTACCAGGTGCCCTGCATCATGGCCGCGGCCTTCGCCGACGGCGTGCCCGCGGACGGGACCGAGGTCGAGGTCGACTGCTCCGCCGATCCCGGCATCGTCCGCGCGGTCTGAGCGGATGCCCGCCGCGCCGGACCGTGACGCGGTCAACCGGACGCTGCTCTACCACGGCGACATCGCGGGGAGGATGACCGCGGAGCGCACCGCGCTCGAGTCCGCGCTCATCCCCGTCACCGCCTACATCCTGATCTCCGGCATCGAGTGCTACCGCCGCTACCCGGACCTCATGGCGCAGATCGCCGCCGCGATGCCGCCCGAAGAGATCGGCGCGGCCGCGAAGCGACCCGGCAACCAGGTCGACGCGGTGCACCTCTGGTCGATCGCGAACATCGCGCTCGTCGGCCGCCAGATCCTCGCCCCGTTCGGGATGATCGACCCGGTCACCGACCTCGCGACCCTCGACGCGATCTTCGGGTTCTGGGAGCCCGCGGCGGCCGCGTTCCGCGGCGACGGCCACCTCCAGGCCTGGGACGCGGGCTTCACGGTGCCGCGCTACGTGCCCGACGTGATCGACGAGCTGGTCGCCGGCACCACGCCGGTCGCGGACGACGTGACCCGCGCCTCGCTCTCGAAGCTCAACGCCGCGCTCACGTCGTACCTGTTCCTCCTCTACTTCGACACCCGCGCCGGGTACCAGGACACCGGCCCGTACCCACTGCCCGACGGCCGCATGCTGCTCGTGCGCGACTTCAACGAGATGGCGGTGTCGCACTTCCCGTGGAGCACCGCGATCGGCGTGGACCTCCCGCACGCCAACCTCACGGTCGCGTTCGTGCTCGACGGGGTGGAGGTGAAGGTCAACGACTGGGGCACGACGGTCACCGATCCCGTCGACTACCTCCACCACGTCGTGGCCGCCGGGGTCTTCGACTCGACGGGCGGCACGCTCACCCGGGTGCCGATGACCGGGCTCGACGACGTCCGCGGGTCGGTGAAGCGCGCGCAGCGGGACCTCTACCGGCTGATCGCGGGCATGAGCCGCCAGGAGAAGATCGACGCCGGCGCGTACGTCTACTTCACGTTCCTCCGCCCGTTCGCGCGCGTCGCCGGGGTCGACGAGGACCTGGACTGGACCGTCCCGCGCGACAGCCTCGACCTGTACGAAGCGCTGTCGATGATCGACAAGCTGCCCGACGACACGATGCCCGACCCCGACGTGCCGTACTACACGCCGCTGCCGTGACCGTCTGGCGGTTGGAGTTCTCGGGTGACGACGGCACCCGCGGCTCGGTCGAGCTCGAGCTGCCGCCGACCGGGCAGGCCCGCTACGAGCTGCACCTGTCCGGTCCGGAGCTCGGCGACGGGGTGATCGTCGTGCGCGACGCCGACGTGCACCCGCCCAAGGGCCGCCTGCTCGAGATCCGCGCCGACGGGCTCTGGGCCGAGCTCGTGTGCGAGACACCCGGCGAGCACTGGGGCTTCGGGCTCGAGGCGTTCGGCCTGCGCTACGAGGACGAGGAGGACGCGGCGAGCAGCGACGTCGGCGAGCGCGTCGCGGTCGGTCTCGACCTCGAGTGGGAGACGCCCGACCTCGTGCACGGCGAGCTGCTCGTCGGCCGCGACCGCATCCCGTTCGACGGCACGGGCACCTTCACCGAGACGACGTAGCGAACGTCGCCGGTGCGTCGCGGGTCAGCGGGAGATCGCGCGGGGTGTCGCGGTAGGTGGGAAGCACGCCGGCGAGCCGGTGGGCGGACGGCCGCTCGTCTGTCGTCCGGAGAGAAACGCTGTACATGGAGATAGTATCCATGTATGGTATTCGCGATGGTGATCAAGGGACATGCGCCGACGCCCGGCTTCCTGGTCTGGCGGCTGTCGATGAAGTGGCGGGCGGCGGTCGACCGTGCGGTCGCCCCGCTCGGGCTGACGCACGCCCAGTACTCCGTGCTGGCGTCGCTCCACGGGATGACCGTGGCCGGCCTGCACCCGAGCCAGCGCGAGCTCGCGGACCACACGGGCCTCGAGCCGCTCCACGTCTCGAAGCTGGCCCGGGCGCTCGAGCGCGCGGGACTGGTCGAGCGCGCCGCGAACCCGGCCGACACGCGCGCGGTGCTGCTCGCGCCGACCACGCGCGGCACGAAGGTCGCGCAGCAGGCGATCGCCGTCGTCGGCGCCCTGCTCGACCAGCTCACCGCACCGCTCGGCGGTCGTCGCGGCAAACAGACCCGCGCGCTCACCGACGCGCTCGAGACCCTGCTCGCCGTACCGAACCCGGAACCCTGAGGAGCCAGCGATGACCCAGACCCGACCCCCGATCCTGACCGGCCAGCACATCGGCCAGGCCCACTACGCAACCCGCGCCCTGCTCGAAGCCTCACTGGCGAAGACCGGCATCCCGTTCGCCGGCTGGCTCATGGCCAGCTTCATCGCGACCGCCGGGCCGATCGTCACCGAAGCCGCCACCATCGAGCGGATCACCGACGGCCTCAAGGTGGACGACGGCACCGCGCGGGGCGTGCTGGAGGAGCTCATCGGCGTCGGCCTGGTCGTGCGCATCCCCGGCGAGCCGCCGCAGGTCGAGCTGACCGCGAGCGGTGCAGCGTGGGTGCAGGAGCTCACGGCCGCGACGAGCGGGATCGCGGCGCGGCTCTACGGCGACATCGCCCCGGACGACCTCGAGACCGCGCGCCGCGTGCTCGTGACCGTCACCGAGCGGGCGAACGCCGAGCTCGGCTCCGGCTGAGCCACCTTTCGGCGTGAGTTCGCGTCGCTATCGCAACGCGAACTCACGCCGAAACGAGGAAGCGGAGGGGCATGCCGCTGCGGCCGCCGTTTGACTTCACCGCGAGGACCTGGTGGATCTGGTTGCTGCCTTCCTCGAACGTGATCGCGCACGCGGCCATGTAGAGGCGCCACACGCGGGCCCGGCCGACGCCGACCAGCGAGACGGCGCGGTCCCAGTCCGCTTCGAGGTTCTTCACCCAGGCTCGCAACGTGAGCGCGTAGTGCTCGCGCAGGCTCTCGACGTGGCGGGCCTCGAAGCCGCGCCGCTGGATCGCGCTCACCACCGAACCGGCCTCGTGCAGCTCCCCGTCGGGGAAGACGTAGCGGTCGATGAACGAGAGCTTCTTGAATCGCGACCGGGTCCTGCCCTTCCGCGACGCGGGGCGGCTGATCCCGTGGTTCAGCAGCCGGCCCTCGGGAAGGAGCAGCGCGTACAGCTGGTCGAAGTACGTCTCGAGCTGCGAGAGCCCGACGTGCTCGAACATGCCGATCGAGCTGATCGCGTCGAACGGGCCGTCCTGGATGTCGCGGTAGTCCTGCAGCCGGATCTCCACCCGGTCGCTCAGCCCAGCCTCGGCGACCCGCTTCTCGGCGAGCTCGGCCTGGCGCCGCGACACGGTGACGCCGACGGCGCGCACGCCGTGGTGCTGCGCCGCGTGCATGACCATGCCGCCCCAGCCGCACCCCACGTCGAGCAGCCGCATGCCCGGCTTCAGATCGAGCTTCTGGCTGATCAGCTCGTACTTGGCGGCCTGCGCGGCTTCGAGCCCGACGTCGGGAGACGACCACACGGCGCACGAGTACGTCATCGACGGGCCGAGGACGATCCGGTAGAAGTCGTTCGACACGTCGTAGTGGTGCGCGATCGCCGCCGCGTCGCGTGCCGGGCTGTGCCGCCGCCCGCGCAGGTGGACCTCTTCCTTCGGGATCGGTGGCCGGTGCAGGACGCCGCCCGCGGTCGCGAGCCGGATGGCGTTCTTCCACTGCTCGCGGTCGAAGTGGAAGCCGGCGAAATGGCGGCGCAGCTCGAGCGCGGCGAAGAGGTCGCCCTCGATGTCGATGTCGCCGGCGACGTACGCGCGGCCGAAGCCGAGATCGCCCGGCGCGGTGAGGAGCCTGCGCACCGCGTCGGGGGACCTGACGACGAGCTTCGCCGGCGGGTCCACCGGCCCGGCCCGGCTGCCGTCGTAGGCCTCGAGGCCGATGGGGAGGTCTTCGCCGAAGACCCCGGTGACCAGATCCGCGATCGTCATGGGCTCGTCCGTTCCCGAGCTGGTGGGGGCGCCAAAATCGTACCAACGGCGCCGGGTGGTGAAACCGGCCGGATCTCGCGGCGCCGCACGCGACCAGCGGGCCCGCGGGCGTAGGGTCGCTCCCGGTGCGCGTGCTGGTCGTCGAGGACGAGGCGAAGGTCGCGGGCGCGGTGCGTCGAGGACTCGAGGCGGAGGGCTTCGCGGTCGACGTCGCGGCCGACGGCGCCGAGGGCCTCTGGCTCGCCGGTGAGCGCGCCTACGACGTCATCGTGCTCGACATCATGCTCCCCGGCATGAGCGGGTTCCGGGTGTGCGAGCGGCTGCGCCAGGCCGACAATTGGACCCCGATCCTCATGCTCACGGCCAAGCACGGCGAGTACGACGTGGCCGAGGCGCTCGATTCCGGTGCCGACGACTACCTCACCAAGCCGTTCTCGTTCGTGGTCCTGCTCGCCCGGATCCGCGCGCTGCTGCGGCGCGGGAGCCGTGGCGCGCCGGTGACGCACGCGGCCGGCGACCTCCGGCTCGACCCGGCGACCCACCGCTGCTTCCGCGGCGAGGAGGAGATCACGCTCACCGCGCGCGAGTTCGCGACGCTGGAGTACCTGCTCCGCAGGGTGGGCGAGGTCGTCTCGAAGACGGAGATCCTCGACAACGTGTGGGACTTCGCGTTCGACGGCGACCCGAACATCGTCGAGGTCTACATCCGTCACCTCCGCAAGAAGATCGACGAGCCGTTCGGGCGCGCGGTCGATCGAGACCGTCCGCGGGTCCGGGTACCGGCTCGTCGCCGAGGACGACCGGTGATCCGCCGCTTCGCGAGCGTCCGCCTCCGGGTTGCGCTCGCGACGGTCCTCGTGGTGGGCGCCGCGCTCGCCGTGGGCGGGGTCGCCCTCGTCCGGCTGCAGCAGCGGGCGCTCACGAGCGACCTCGACTCGACGGCACGCACGCGCGCGCGTGACGTCGCCCAGTCGGTGAGCGACGGCACCTTCGCCCACGAGATCCCGGTGCCCCGCGGCGAGAACAACCTGGCCCAGGTCGTCGACGGGAACGGCCGGATCGTGGCCGCGTCCAAGAACGTGGCCGACGATCCCCGGTTGTCGCGGACGGTTCCCGCCTCAACGAAGACGGTGACGCGCACCGTGCGGGGCTACCCCGAGGCCGAGCATCCGCTGCGCGTGGCGGTCAAGCTCGTGCACGCCCGCGGCCAGGACTACACGGTGTACGTGGCGTCGAGCCTCGGGCCGGTCTCACGGAGCACCGACAGCCTCGCGACGCTCCTGGCGTTCGGGCTCCCGCTGCTCGCGCTGCTCGCCGGGTTGCTGTCCTGGATCGCGGTGAGCCTCGCGCTCCGTCCGGTCGAGGCGATCCGGCGCGAGGTCGAGCTGATCGGTGGTGAGGACCTACACCGGCGTGTGCCCGATCCGATCGTCGAGGACGAGATCGGCCGCCTAGCGGGCACGATGAACGCGATGCTCGCCCGGCTCGACGACGCCACCGACCGCCAGCGGCGGTTCGTCGCCGACGCGAGCCATGAGCTGCGCAGCCCGCTCACCGGCATGCGCGCGGAGCTCGAGGTCAACCTCGCGCATCCGGAGCAGGTCGAGTGGAGCACCGTCGCCCAGGAGATCCTCGACGACACGATCGGGCTCCAGCGTCTCGTCGACGACCTCCTCGCCCTCGCGGCGGCGGACGCGGCCCCGACGAACGTCACGCGCCGTGACCCGGTGGATCTCGACGAGATCGTGATGGCGGAGGTGCGACGGGCTCGGAACCGGGCGAACGCCACCATCGACACCGGCGCCGTCTCGGGTGCCCAGGTCGACGGCGACGAGGAGCAGCTCAGCCGCGTGGTGCGCAACCTGCTCGACAACGCCGCCCGGTACGCACGGTCGACGATCACGGTGTCCCTCGCGGAGACCGAGAGCAGCGCGGTGCTGACCGTCGCCGACGACGGTCCGGGTGTCCCCGAGGCGGAGCGGGAGCGGATCTTCGAGCGCTTCGCCCGCCACGACCCGAGCCGCAGTCGGAGCGCCGGAGGCACCGGGCTCGGCCTCGCGATCAGCCGGGAGATCGTGGTCGCGCACGGGGGGTCGATCTCGCTCGACCCGGGTCCCGGCGGCCGCTTCACGGTGCGGCTGCCGGTGTCGGACGCCGTGGGCTGAGCCCGTTCAGCGAGGATTCAGCCTCGCTCCGCCACCGTGGGCTCCATGGAGCGACATGGCACGGCCGGCCGGCGAGTCCCCCTGCGCTGGCTGAGCCGTGCCTCCCTGGTGGTCGCGGCGACCACCACGGCGATCGTGATCGCCCAGGCCCACACCCTGGCGAACACCACCCAGGTCGCGCTCGTGCTCGGAGCTTCGATCGCGTACCTGGTGATGCTCGCGACCGAGAGCTGGTGGGGTGGCCTCAACCTCGGCCTGGTCGCGTCGGCCGGCGCGATCACCGCGGTCGCGGCGCTCAGCGGACCCGCACACTTCACCGGGGACCTCTGGTCGTACGCGATGTACGGACGGATCGTCGCCGCTCACCACGCCAGCCCGTACACACGGTTGCCGGCCAGCTTCCCGCACGATCCGATGCTGTACCGGGTCGGCCGCAGCTGGCGACACACGTACTCGGTCTACGGGCCCGCGTTCACCGCACTCTCCGCGGGCGCGTCGTTCGTGCTGGGCGCGGCCGTGTTGGCCACACGCGTGTTCTACCAGCTTCTCGCGATCGCGGCGCTCGGCGCGGCCGCCGTCCTCGTGTGGCGGCGCACCCGCTCCGCGGCAGCGGTGGCGTTCCTGACGGTGCATCCGATGATCGCGATGTTCATCGTGAGCGGCGCGCGCAACGACATCCTCGTCGGATTGGCGATCCTCGCGGGCGTGGTGGTTCTCGAGCGTGGGCATCCGGTCGGGAGCGGCGCGGTCATGGGCCTCGGCGCGCTCGTGAAGATCACCGGAGTCGTCGGGCTCGTCGCGCTCGTGGTGACCGCGTACGTGCGCGGCGACCGCCGCGCGGTGAGCCGGTTGGCGCTCGGCGGCGGGGGCGTGATCGCGCTCGGCTACCTGCTCGCCGGCCCGGCCGCGCTCTTCACCCCGATGGCAACCGCCGGCTCGCTCTTCTCCCGTGGGTCACCGTGGGTCCTCGCGCCGAGGCTCGGATTCTCCCTGCCGGATCCGCACGTCGCCCTGGCCGTGCTCGCGGCGCTCGTGCTCGTCGTCCTCGTCCGTCACGCCCGCGGCCCGGCACGCGATGCGGTCGCGGGCACGATGACGATGCTCGCGCTCGGGGCGTCCTGGGCGCTTCCCGGCTACATGGCCTGGGGCCTGCCGACCGCGGCGCTCGACCACCGGTCGCGGCTCGCGAGGATCTCGGCCGCGGGCGGCCTCGTCCTCCTCCTCACCTATGACGTGCTGCGCCACCCGTTCGCGCACGACCCGCTCACCGTGCGCATGGCGCTCGTGTTCGGCCCCCTCCTCATGGTGGTCCTCATCATCGGGTTGCTCACGACGCACGCGCCGGCCCGACGCGATGTCGCGATCGACGTCGCGGTCCAGCCGCGGCCCACCCTCCCGGCGACGGTCGGCGACCGGACGCTCGTCGTCATCCCCACGTTGAACGAAGCGCCGAACATCGCGGCCGTGCTGCAACGCGTCCGGCGTGCCGTCCCGGCGGCGCAGGTCCTCGTCGTCGACGACGGGAGTGAGGACGGTACGCAGGAGATCGTCCAGGTCGTGGCCGCGACGGACGGCAACGTCACCCTGCTGCGCCGGACCGGGCCCGCCGGGCTCGGCCCGGCCTACCGGCACGGGTTCCGGTTCGGCCTGGCGAACGGGTACGAGACCCTGGTCGAGATGGACGCCGACCTCTCCCACGACCCCGACGACCTCCCGAAGCTCCTGGGTGCAGTCGAGCACGGCGCCGACCTCGCGATCGGCTCGCGCTACGTCGACGGCGGGAAGACCGTCGGCTGGGCCAAGCGTCGCGAGGCCCTCTCACGGGCCGGCGGCTGGTACGCCCGGCACCTGCTCCGCTCGCCGGTCCGGGACATCACCTCGGGGTTCCGCGCGTACCGCGCCGAGCTGCTGGAGGCCATCGATCTCGAGTCGCTCCGTGCGTCCGGCTACGGGTTCCAGATCGAGATGACCCATCGGGCCGAGCAGGTCGGTGCCGTCATCCGGGAGGTCCCGATCGTGTTCCGCGAGCGCACCGCCGGCGCGTCGAAGATGTCCCTGGCGATCGTCGGCGAGGCGCTCACGATGGTCCCGCGGCTGGCGCTCCGGGATCGGCGGGTTCCGGCCTCGTCACCGGTGCGAACCTTCGCCGGCGGCGCAGGGTGACCATGGCCACCGCCGTCCAGGCGGCGCCCACCCACCTCGGACGGGGCTCGCTCGTGCAGCGGGTGCGGCGGTGCCTCAGCGTCTCGGTCGTCACCACGGTCATCAGCGTCTCCACGCTCGTGACCGCCACCGCGTTCCTCGGCATCGAGGCATGGATCGCGAACGTCATCGCAACCAGCGTCGCGACCGTCCCCTCGTACCACCTCAACCGCCGCTGGACGTGGGGCCGCACCGAGGCCAGCGACCCGCTGCGCGAAGTCCTGCCGTTCTGGGTCATGGCCTTCTGCGGCCTCGCGCTCTCCACCGTGACCGTCGGCATCGCGGACTCGTGGGCGCGCCACGTCCACCTGCCGGCGTCGCTGCAGCTCGGCGCGGTGCTCGCGGGCCACCTGGGCGGGTTCGGGCTGCTCTGGGTCGCCCAGTTCGTCGTGCTCGACCGGGTGCTGTTCGCGGCTCCGGCGCCGGTGGACCGTGACGCCCACGAGTCAGCGGGGGCAGGGACCTGACGAGAAGATGCACGCGAGGAACTCGCGATCCTCGAACCGCTCGTCCTCGCCGAAGCGCACCATGACCAGATCGTGCGAGGCGACGACGTAGAGCCGTTGGTCACCGGCGCCCGCCGCGAGTGCGAGGTCGGGCGGCACCCGGGCCAGCGGGGTGTGGTCCTCGAGCTCGGGCCCGGGGTTCAGCCACCACCCGAGCCCGTACCGGGAGTTCGCCGGGCTCGGCGCGAGCATCTCGGCCACGAGCTCCGGCGCCAGCACGTCCCGGCCGTGCCACCGTCCGTGCTGCGCGATCAGCCGCCCGAACTTCGCCCACTGGCGCGCGGCTCAGGTCGGCACCCGCGGCGAACAACGGCTGACCGACCGCGTCGCGGTCCCACCCGGACACGTGGAGGCCGATGGGCCGCAGCACGTGCGCTTCGAGGTAGTCGAGCGGATCGCCGTGGAGTCGCGCGGCGCGCATCTTGCGCTGCACCAGCGCGGCGAAGACCCCGAAGTGGTTCGGCCCGTAGTCGAACTTGGTTCCCGGCGCCGCGACGAGCGGCGCCTCGATCGCGGCCCGGTACATGTCGCGGGCGGGGAGGCCGGCGTTCGGGTCCAGGCCGCTCGACTGGTCGAGCAGCTCCCGCACGGTGATCCGCGACTTGGCCGGGTCGGATCGCCACTCGGTGATGGTGTTCGCGACGCGCTCGTCGAGCGAGAGCAGGCCGGCGCCCGCGGCCGCGATCCCGAGCGCGCCCGCAAAGCTCTTCGTCCCGCTCGCGAGCCGGTGCGGGCGGTTCTCGCTCCAGCCCGCGGTGGACATCGAGGTCACGGTCCGACCGTCGCGCTGCACGAGGAGCACGTCCGAGCCGCGGCGGCGCGCGTAGGCCGCGGCGGGACCGTACGGTCCCGGCACCGAGGACGCCCCGGGCGTGGTCGAGCTGCAGCCGACGAGGATCAGCGCGACCGCCAGGGCCGCGAGCCGCATCAGAAGTCGACGGTGGAGAGCTCGGGGATCCAGGCCCGCGCCCGGTCGACCGCCTCGCGCCAGCGGTCCCGGTCGAGGACGCCCTGCGGCTCGCAGCGGGACCGCGGCTTCCACGTCCCGTCGAGCGCGTCGAGGTCGGGCCAGGTGCCGACGGCGAGGCCGGCGAGGAACCCCGCGCCGAGCGTCGTCGCCTCCTTCACCGGCGACACCTCGACCGGCTTCTGGGCCGCGTCGGCCAGGGCCTGCACGAACGTCGCGTTCCTCGACATCCCGCCGTCGACGCGCAGCACCTCGATCGTGCCGGTCCCGTCGGTCTCGGCCGCCTCGACCAGGTCGGCGCCCCGCTGCGCGACACCCTCCAGCACCGCGCGCACGAGCTCGGGCCGTCCCGATCCCCGGGTGAGCCCGAGGACGGTGCCGCGCGCGCCGAAGTCCCACTGCGGGGTCCCGAGCCCGAGCATCGCGGGGACGAAGACCACCCCGCCCGCGTCGGTGCACTGCCGCGCGACCGCGTCGCTCTCCTCCGCGGTCTCGAGGATGCCGAGGTCGTCGCGCAGCCACTCGACGTTGGTGCCCGCGGCGAGCATGATCCCCTCGAGTCCCCAGGTGTCGGTGCCGCCGAGCCGCCAGGTGATGATCGGGAACGTGCCGCCGTCGCCCCGGGTCTCGAACTCGGGACGGTCCGGGCCGAGGACCATGTCGAGCATCCCGCCGGTCCCGAACGTGATCTTCGCCGGCCCGGGGCGCACGCAAGCTTGGCCGAGCAGCGACGCCTGCTGGTCACCCACGAGCGCGGCGATCGGCGGCGCGCCCGGCAGCGCGGTCGCCGGGGCGACGATGCCGCTGGAGTCCACGACCGACGGGAGCATCGCGGCGGGGATGCGGAGCGACTCGAGCGGCGGCGGCGACCAGCCGGAGCCGTCGCCGCGCAGCACGCCGGTGATCGCGGCGTTGGTCGCGTCGACGACGTGGTGCGCGCCGTCGGTCAGGATCCAGGTGATCCACGAGTCGACAGTGCCGAAGCACAGGTCCCGGGACCGGTCCGGGTCGTAGGTGTCGAGCAGGTAGGCGATCTTCGTCGCCGACACGTTCGGCGCGAACCGGAAGCCATGGGCCTGCTGCTCGAGGCACATGCCGATCGTGCGGAGGTCCTGCCACCCGATCGCCGGGCCGATGGGCTCGCTCGTGGCGCGGTCCCACACGACGGTCGACGCCCGCTGGTTGGTGATCCCGATCGCCTCGACCGGACCGTCGTGCGTGGCCAGCGCGGCGGTCGCGACGTCGAGCACGGTGTCCGCGAGCGCACGGGCGTCGAACTCGACGGTGCCGGGCTCGGGCGAGTCGGGCAGGAACGGTCGCAGCTGCTCGTCGTGCAACGACGCGTCCGACTCCATGATCGCGGCGCGCACCGACGACGTCCCGACGTCGATGACGAGAAGGCTCATCTCTCCCGCTCTCGGTCCTTCGGCCCGGGCCGCTCGGGCCACGCTCCGCTCGTCCGACGGCGACGAGTCGGAGACCGGTCCGCTGCGCTCTCGACTCGGGCGCTCATGGCCAGGTGGGGTCGCCCCAGGGGTCGGGGAGGCCGAGCTTGCCCGGGTTGAGGATCCCGTTCGGGTCGAGCGCCTGCTTCACCGCCGCGAGCACGTCGAAGGCGTCGCCGAGCGCGTCACGCACGAAGCGCGACCGGTTGAGGCCCACGCCGTGGTGGTGGCTCAGCGCGCCGCCGTGGGCCAGCACCGCGCGCGTGCCCGCGTCCCACGCGGCCCGGTAGAACGCGTCCTTCTCACCGGCGGGCGGCTGGCCCGCGAACGTGAAGTACAGGCATGCGCCGTCGGAGTAGCTGTGACTCTGGTGCGCGCTCGCGACCAACGCGCCGGGGACGGCCTTGATCGCCGCGGTCGCGGCCTCGTAGATCGGCGCGCACCGGGCCCACGGCGCGGAGATCTCCATCGTGTCGACGACGTAGTCGCGCCGGATCAGCGCCTCGAGCGCGCTGACGTCGTTGCGCTTCTCGAGCCAGTGCCCGACGAGCTCGGGGTCGAGGGGTTCCGCGCTGACGCACTCCTCGGCCGCGACCCCCATCGTCCCGGCGACGATCGCCGGGTCGCCCTCGTCCATCACCAGCAGGACGTGGCGGTCCGGGCCCGTCTCGAACGAGCGGTCGCCCTCGATCGCGTCGTACAGGCGGACGACGGCGGGGGTCGCGCCCCGGTGGAGGATCCGCCGGCACGCGTCGAGCCCGTCGGCGAAGCTGCCGAACCCGTACGCGGCGCGCTGCTCGGCCGGCGGCGCGGGGTGGAGGCGCAGCCGCGCCCCGGTGATGACGCCGAGCGTCCCCTCGGACCCGACGAACACCTGGGTCAGGTCCGGGCCGACCGCGGCGCGCGGCCAGCCGCCGGTGTGGATCTCGCGCCCGTCGGCCAGCACGACGTCGAGACCGACGACCATGTCCTCGATCTTGCCGTAGCGCGTGCTCATCTGCCCCGCGCCGCGACACGCGAGCCAGCCGCCGACGGTCGAGAGGTCGATCGACTGGGGCCAGTGGCCGAGGGTCGCCCCGTGCTCGGCCCGCAAAGTGTCCTCGAGCCAGGTGCCGAACGTCCCGGGCAGCACGTCGAGCACCATCGACACCGCGTCCACGCCGACGATGCCGCTGATCGCGGTGAGGTCGAGCAGGACGCCGCCGTGGAGCGGCACGCTCGCGCCGCACACGCCGCTGCGGCCGGCCGCGGTGGTCACGGGGATGCGCGCGTCGTTGCACAGCGACAGGACGGCCGCGATCTCCGCGGTGTTCGTCGGCCGGGCGACGGCCGCAGCGCGTGCGGCGATCTGGCCTTCGAGCGACCACACGGTCGTGAGCGGCCACCAGTCGCGGCTCGACTCGACGAGCGTCTCCGGGTCCACGAGCACCGTGGCGCACGCGTCGCCCAGCCGGCGGAGCCGCGCGTCGTCGAGCTCGACCCGGCGCGGGGTCAGCCGGTCGCGGACGTCCGCGGTCGGTGTCGCGAGCGCGATCGGTGGCGTGGGGGCGCCCGAGTCGGTCAAGCGCCGATCGCTTCGTCGATCGCCTGCTCGGGCAGCCCTGCGTGCTCCCGTTCGGCGGCCAGCGCCTCCCGGTACGACGCGACCTCCGTCGCGGTCCGGCGTGCGTCCCATCCGAGCTCCGGCGCGATCAGCTCGGCGACCGACTCGGCCGCGGCTGCGGTCGCGTCGCGGCCGAGGAGGCGGGCGCGGGTGCGGCGCGAGAGCACATCGTCCAGGGTGGTCGCCATCTCCTGACGGACTGCGTAGACCGCCTCCGAGCGGCGGTAGGGGAGGCCGGCGACGAGCGGCTCGCGGAGCTCCGGCGTGTCGCGCTCGAGGTCCAGGAGGTCGCGCGCGAGCGCGCCGTACCGGTCGGCGAGGTGCTCGTCGCGCGGCGCCGAGCCGCGCGCCATCGCGGTGCCCTGGGACGACGTGGCCCCGAGGAGCGGCAGCCGCTTGGTCCGGCACTTCCCGCCCCGGCCGAGCGACTTCACGATCGTGTCCACCGTGTCCGACGCCATACGCCGGTAGGTCGTCAGCTTGCCGCCGGTCACCGTGACGAGCCCGCCAGGCGACGTGAACACCTTGTGTACGCGCGACAGGTCCGCGGTCTTCTCGCCTACGCTGCCGCCCGCGATCAACGGTCGCAGCCCGGCCCAGGTGCCGACCACGTCGCCGGTGGTGAGCGGCTCGGTGAGCACGAGGTTCATCGCGTCGAGCAGGTAGTCGATGTCCTCGGGCGTGCACTCGGGGTCCACGAGCGGGCCGGTGTAGTCGGTGTCGGTGGTGCCGATGTAGGTGAGCTCGCCCCACGGCACCACGAAGATCGAGCGCTTGTCCTTGGGCACCGGGACGATCGCCGCGATGTCGTTGCGGACCTTGCTCCACGGCACGGTGATGTGGATGCCCTTGGCGGGTCGGATGGAGTGCGGATGCGTCGGCTCGTCCAGCGCGCGGACGTCGTCGGACCAGACGCCGGTGGCGTTCACCACGTACCGGGCGTCGACCTCGATGGTCTGCCCGTCCGCCTCGACCGTGGCGCCGAGGATATGGCCCGAGGCGTTCTTGCGGAGGCCGGTGACGCCGGCATGGTTGGCCACGACCGCGCCCCGCGACGCGGCGGTGCGCGCGATCGTGAGCGTGAGCCGGGCGTCGTCGGTCTGGGCGTCGTAGTAGATGTACGCGGCCGCGACGTTGGGGGTACGCAGTGTCGGCATGTGCGCGATCGCGACTTCCTTCTTGACCCGGCGGTGCAGCTTGCCGATGCGCGCGCCGCCGGTGAAGTCGTAGAGCCAGAGCGCGGTGCCGAGCGCGCGTGCGAGCTTCGCGTTCATCAGCCCGTCCTTCGACAGGACCGGGATGAGGAACGGGAGGATGCGTACGAGGTGCGGCGCGTTGCGCAACGCGATCTGCCGCTCGTAGAGGTTCTCGTAGACGAGCTTGAACTCGCGGTGCTGCAGGTAGCGCAGACCACCGTGCACGAGCTTCGAGGACTTCGACGACGTGCCGCTCGCGAAGTCGTCCCGCTCGACGAGCGCGACGGTGAGGCCGCGCGACGCAGCGTCGAGCGCGACGCCCGCACCCGTGATGCCGCCGCCGATGACGAGCACGTCGAAGCGCTCCTGACCCAGGCGCCGGAGCGCGTGGGCCCGATCGAAGGCGGGTGCCAGCATGCAGGTCAGGCTACCGGTTCACTCCGGTCCCGTCGGCGGAGTGGACCTCGACCAGCCCGACTGCGACAACCGACCCGACGCGCCTCGACGAGCACACGCGGACGGGACAGTCTGTGCGACACATGAGGCGTCTGGAGCACGCGTGAGACTGCCGATCTCCGTGAAGGCTGTCGTGGGCCGCGACGACTGTGTCGCGGTCTTGCGCAACGAGCGAGAAGAGTGGGAGCTGCCAGGAGGCAAACTCGAAGCCGGGGAATCGCCACAGGCCTGCGTCATCCGAGAAGTGCGAGAGGAGACCGGATGGGACGTCGAGTTGCTCGCGCTTCTGGACGTCTGGGTCTACGAGCCGAGACCCGAACGACCAGTGTTCGTTGTGACGTTCGCAGCGAGCCTCGAGAGTGACACGCATCCCGTCGTGAGCGTCGAGCACAGTGAGCTACGGCTCGTTCCCATACGAGACATCGACACGCTGCGGATGCCGGACGGCTACAAGCGTTCGATTCGGAGCTGGGCGACGCTGCTCGAGCGGTAACGCCGCGAACTGCGATCTGCAGGCCGATCCAACTGGCCCACCACCGCTCCGGGCCGAGTGGTCAGCGCGGGGTGACGAGCGCGGCGCGCGACTCGGCGACCGGGTAGCCGCGCGCCGCGGTCCGGAACACCGGGTCGAGGGCTTCCCACGCGCCGCCGTCGACCCGGTAGCGGACGTCCAGCCGCACCGTGGCCCGCACGCTCATCGGCCCACCGCGGCTGCGCCGCTGGTACGTGTGCACGACGTCCGACCGGGCCGGGGCGGCGACACCGAGGGTCCCCGACTGCGCCGGGCTGCCGTCGCCGAAGTCCCACTGCGCCGCGGTCGGGGTCGCCACGACCTCGACCTGCAGCCCGAACTGGTTGACGACGTCGTCGATCGGCCCCGCGTAGCCGCCGACCCAGAACCACGATTCGAGACCCGTGAGGCCTCGGCCGTCGGGGCTCGCGTGGATCGACGCGACCGGGTACGGCAGGTCGCGCGCGGCCTGCTGCGCGATCGCGCGCACGTCGACTGCCCCGGCCTGGGGTGCGAACGCGCTGGGCGCCAGCCACACGCTGTCGAGGTAGGTCGTGCCGCAGTACACGTAGTACGCGACGTACTCGGGACCGGGCCGCGGCGGCATCGGCGTGGCGTGGATGTCGGGATCGACCCGACCCGGGTTGAGATGCTGCGGGAACTTCGTCGGCACCCACCGCCGCAGGCAACCCGTCGCGCCGGTGGAGCCGGTGCCGGTGCTCCCGTCGGCCGGTGCGCGCACCTCCACCCACACGCCGCGTCGAGACAGCTGCACGTGCGCGCCGGTCGGATCGGTCGACGCGGTCGCGGTGGTTGCCGCGTGCGCAGCCGATGGTGTCGCGAGGGTCGCGGTACCGACCAGCGCCGTCACGAGTGCGACGCGAGCGGCAGTGCGGGCGGCGCGGCTCACGGGAAACGAGCGCGGAGTGGCGGGCTGGTTGAACGGAGGCTCCATCCTTGGATCACTACCTTCCGTGGTGAGACCTTTCGGTCCGTCGCCCCGCACGAACCCGCCACCCCGTCGCTCGCCGAGGAGTGTATGCATGAATGTCCGGTTCATGTCGTGCCGGACGGCGACGGAGTGATGCTGATGCTTTAGGTAAGTCGCGTCATCTCTCGATCGCGCGCCACGCGCGATCGCGACCGCGCGCTTTCGCTCAGATGACGGTGCCGGGCGACCCGTCGTCGCGCTCGACCGGGCGACCGTCCGCGGCCCACGCCTGCATCCCACCCTCGAGGTTCACCGCGTCGAGACCCCACGAGCGCAGCAGGTCGGTCGCCTTCGCGGATCGTGCGCCGGAGCGGCAGACGCACACGATCTTCGGTCCCAACGGCAGCTCGGCGCGCACCTGGTCGAGGCGAGCGAGGGGCCAGAACCACGCGTCGGGCGCGTGACCTGCCTCCCATTCGTCCGCTTCGCGCACATCGAGGAGGATCGGCGACTTCAGCGCGTCGAGCTCGTTGACCGTGGTCGAGGGAACGGCTCGCGGCTTGAAGGTGCTCACGGCCCCCACCCTAGTGGTGGGTCCGGCGCGGACTGCGGGCCGGGCCGGTCAGCGGCGGCGCCGGGCCGCCTTCGACGTCGTCGCGGCCGGGCTCGGGGTCGCTCTGGCCGTCTTGGCGGTCTTCTTGGCCGCCTTGTCGGTACCGGTCCTCGTGGCCTTCGCGGTGGCCTTCCCGGACTCCTTGGCCCGCGCCGCCGGGGCGCCGGTCTTGCGGGCCGCGGTCTTCGCGGCCGGCGCCTTCTTCTTCGGCGCCCGCTTCTCGGCGGTCCGGGAGTCCTGCTCGGTCGGCCGCGGCTTCCCCGCGGCCGGCTTCGCGCCCTTCTTCTTCGCCCGGCTCCGCCCGACCGGCGGTGCCACGGCGGCCGCGGGCTCCACGGCCGCAGTCTCGGTCGCCCCTCGACGGGACCGCTTGCGTGCGGGCGGCTCGGTCGGGTGCGGCGCCGGGGCGAGCTCGGGCCGCGCCGTGGTCGTCGCCTTCGCCGCCTTCGCGGTGGCCTTCTTCGCCGTGGCCTTCGCCGTGGCCTTCTTCGCCGCCGGCTTGCGGGCCGCCGACTTCTCCGCGGTGGCGCCCTTGGTCCGGGCGCGTCCCCGGCCGACCTCGGCCGCGACCGTCTCCTCGCTCGGCGCACCCGCGACGGTGGCGTAGCCGGGGAGGCCCAGCTCGATGCCGCGCCGCGGCGCGTCGACCGCCTGGACCACGAAGGTGCGCGTCTCGTCCTTCGTGAGCACGTCGCGCGCGCGGTTGGGCTGGGGGTTTCCCATCGCGCTGAGCGGCACATAACACCGCACACCGTCCACGTTGACGAACGCGCCGTGCGACGCGAACGCGTCGACCGTCCCCGAGACCTCGGTGCCGAGACGGTGGTCGATGACGAATCGCAGGAACGCCGCGGGCTCGTTGACGGCCTCGGGCTCGGGCTTGTCGTTCGCCTTGTTCGCCGGCGTCGTGGTGCCGCGGCTGCTCCGCCCGCGCCCGCCGCGCCGCCTCCGTCGCTTCGGCGCGTCCGGCTGCAGCGCGCTCGCGGTGGCCTCCGCGATCGCCTTCTTGACCTTGGTGTCGGCCTTGGTCTCCTGCTTGGCCTTCTGCACCGTCTTGCGGCTCACGATCCCACGCACCGGTCGGCGCAGGGAGAAGATCCAGCCGACGCCGGGCACCGGCTTCGCGCCGATCAGGCGCCCCGGCTCGAAGAGCCACTCGTACTCGGCGTGGAACTCCTGGAACGAGTCGTTCGAGAGGACCGTGCCGCCGGTGCGGTCCGCGATCTGCAGCAGGAAGCCGTCACCGCGCCCGACCGCGCCCGCGGGCGGCGAGACGACCTCACCCGCCGCCTCGGTCTTCGCGAATGCGGCGCGCTCGGAGGGGTCGATGCGGTGCTCGAAGCTCGCGTCCACCACGACGGTCGCGACCGCACCGGGGTGCTCGGCGCGGAAAGCGGCGACCGCCTCCTCGAGCTGGGCGAGGCTCGGTTCGGTCCGCCCCTCGGTGGCGAGATTCGATCCGTCGATCACGAAGTGGTCGGCCACGATCAGTCTCCGGTCACGGTGAGGAGGTCGGCGGCCATCTCGCGCAGCAGCTTGTAGTCGGCTTTGCCGTTCGGCGCGCGGCGCAGGGTGTCCACGAACAGGACGCGCCGCGGGATCTTGTACCCGGCGAGCCCGCGGCCCCTGCAGAACGCCCGCAGCTCGTCCTCGTCGGTGTGGTACCCGTCGGTGACCTGGACCAGCGCGACGACGGTCTGCCCGAAGCGTTCGTCGGGCACCCCGACGACGACGCAGTCGAAGACGCCCGCGTTCTTGCGCAGGGTCAGCTCGATCTCCTCCGGGTACACCTTCTCGCCGCCGGTGTTCACCGTCGCGGAACCGCGCCCGAGGAGCCGGATCGTGCCGTCGGCGTCGACGGTCGCGTAGTCGCCGGGGATCGAGTACCGCACCCCGTCGACGAGCCGGAACGTCTGCGCGGTCTTCTCGGGGTCCTTGTAGTAGCCGAGCGGGATCCGCCCGCCGACCGCGACCATCCCGACCTCGTCGGTGCCGTGCCCGACCTCGCGTCCGTCCCTCGTCACGACCTTCACCCGGTCGTTGACCGCGAACCGCGCCGGCGCGATCTCACCGTCGCCGGCCCGCGCGGCCGACCTGCTCATCAGCCCTTCGGACGCGCCGAGCGAATCGAGCATCGTCGCCTGCTTCACCCGCCCGAGCAGCGCCTGCTTCACCTCGGGGCTCCAGGTCACCCCGCTGGAGGTGATCGCCCGCAGGCTCGAGAGGTCCCACCGGTCCGGCTCGGCCTCCAGCGCGGCGAGCAGGGGACGGGCGAACACGTCGCCGACGATCGTGAGGATCTGCACCTTGTTGCGCTCGACCTCGCTCCAGATCAGCGCGGCGTCGAGGCCCGTCCGGTCGATGAGCACGACGGTGCCGCCCCCGGCCAGGGTCGAGAGCGTGATGAACAGGCCGGTGCCGTGCATGAGCGGGCACGCCGGGAGCGCGGTCGCGGCGCGCTTGCCGGCGCGTACCGCCTCGAGGGGGTCGGGCGGCTCGGTCCCCGGGCGGCCCATCTGCCAGAGCGCGACGTACAGGTCGTCGTTGCGCCACATCACGCCCTTGGGCATCCCCGTGGTGCCGCCCGTGTACAGGAACATCAGGTCGTCGCCACTCGGCCGGCGGTCGCGCCAGGACTCGTCGCCGCCGGCCCCGGTCGCGCCGTCGAGCTCGGCGCCGATCTCGAGCACCCGGGGCTCGAACTTCCGGCCCAGCCGGCGACCGAGCCGCCGTGCGGCCTTGCGGGTCTCCTTCGCGAACGCCGGCTCGGTGACCACGACCTTCGCGTCGCTGTCGTCGAGCAGGTACCCGATCTCCTCGGCGCCGTAGCGGTAGTTGACGTTGACCGGCACCGCCCCGAGCTTGCCCGCGGCGTAGAAGACCTCGAGGTACTCCGGGCGGTTCACCAGGTTGATCGCGACCTTGTCGTCCGGACGGATGCCGTGCACCCACAACCAGGACGCGAGACCGGACGCGCGCCGCTCGAGGTCCGCGAACGTGCGCCGGGTCGCCCCGCAGACCACCGCTTCGCGCTCGGGGGCGGCCTCGGCGATCGAGTCCCAGACCCGGGCGAAGCTCCAATCCGACATCCGTCGCAGGCTACTTACTCCTTCTCGAAGATCTCCGGAGGCCGATCGCCGGACCGTGGGTGGTCTGGCGGCCTCCGGCGGTCCTTCCCTGCGGAGGGGCACCACGGCCCGTGACCGCGCCGGGTGGGGTCTCCGGTGGTCTTCGAGTGGTCCCGTGCCGGGGGCGGGGCTTCGCCCGGCTCAGCAGTCGGCGGAGTTGATGCGAAGGTCGGGCATGATCGTCTTGCAGAACTTGGCGCCGCGCAGGTCGGCGCCGTACATCCTCGCTCCCGTGAGGTCGGCGTTGCGGAGGTTGGCCTCCGACAGGTCGACCCCGTTGAGCAGCGCCCGGTGGAGGGTCGCTCCCGAGAGGTTCGCTCCCGAGAGGTCCGACGCCGTCAGGACCGCGCCGCTCAGCTGGCTCTCCGCCAGATAGGCGCCGCGCAGGTCGGCCTCGCTCAGGTCGGCGCCGCGCAGGTTGATGCAGTACAGGTTCATGCCTCCGAGGCGCGCCCGTTGGAGCTGTGCCCCCTGGAGGTTCGCGAACGGCTCGAGCTTGTAGCCGTTGATCTTCTTCTCGCGCAGCACCCTCGGTGCTTCGACCGTGGTGGCGCTCCGCTTGACCGGTTTCGGGGCGCCGCGGCCCCTCGCCACGAATCGTCCACTCCGGACGCGGAGGGTGGACCGACCCTTTCCAAGCGGACGGATGTCGTTCTAAGGTGACCCAATTGTCGTGATCATGGAAGATCGTGGGAGGGCGGGTCATGCGGGGCAGTGTTCGGGGCGTTGGTGGGGCACGTCGTGGGACGAGATCGCTGATCGCGCTCGTCCTGGTCGTGGTGATGGTGCCGCTGGTGCTGATCGTCGGGGCGACCGGGGCGGATGCGGCCACCGCGACGATCACCAGCACCGGGCCGCTCACCTCGGTCGGGGTGAGTGACCAGCTGAACTGCTCGGTGAACCACACCGGGGACACGTCGGGCGAGTTCTTCGGCGACACCGCGTGCGGGACGTTCATCGTCGTCGACGGGACCATGTACTTCAGCCCCGCGACGATCCCGGCCGGCCAGCCCTCGGCCACACCGTTCACCGCGGTGAACCAGACGGGCCCGACCGGCAGCGGCACCGAAGCGGACCCGTTCAAGATCGTCACCACGGTCACCGCGGGCACGACCGGCGTCGGCATCACCGAGACCGACACCTACGTCACCGGGCTCGAGTCGTACCGGACCGATGTCCAACTCACGAACTCCAGCGGCACCGCGAAGTCGGTGCGCGTCTACCGAGCCGCCGACTGCTTCCTGCAGAGCTCGGACACCGGGTTCGGCGCGGTCGACACCGCGAGCGGCGCGGTCGCCTGCACCACCGGTCTCGATCCCGGGAGCCGCATCGAGCAGTGGTTCCCGCTCACCGCCGGCAGCTCCTACCTGGAGTCGGGCTACTCGACGGTCTGGTCGACGATCGCGTCGATGCAACCGTTCCCGAACACCTGCACGTGCGCGACCAACCTCGACAACGGCGCCGGTCTGAGCTGGGACGTGAGCGTCCCGGCTTCGGGCTCCACCACCGTCTCGTCGCTCATCACGTTCTCGCCGCTCGGCCGGCTCCCGCTCTCGCTCGACAAGACCGCGGACGCGGGATCGGTCGCGCCCGGTGGCACCGACGGCTACACGATCACCGCGACCAACCCGAACGCGGTCGCGGTCCCGCTCGACACGCTGGTGGACGACCTCCCGGCCGGCTTCGGCTACACCGCCGGCTCCACGTCCGGTGCGACGACCGCCAACCCGACGATCTCGGGCCAGCAGCTGACCTGGACCGGGATCTCGGTGCCCGGGAACGGCACCGCCTCGATCCACTTCGGCGTCACCGCATCCTCGACGCCGGGTACCTACGCGAACCAGGCCAGCGGGACCGCCACGGACTACACGGTCGCGCCGACCGGCCCGACCGCATCGGTCACGGTCACCGGAACCGTGTCGCCGCTGGTGCTCGGGTTGACGCCCGCAAGCGCGACCAACCCGGTCGGGACGGCGCACACCGTGACGGCCACCGCCACCCGCGACAGCGCGCCACAGTCCGGGGTCGGGGTCACGTTCTCGGTCGTGTCCGGACCGAACGCGGGCACGACCGGCAGCGGGACGACGAACGGGTCGGGAGAGGCGACGTTCACCTACACCGGGAGCGCGACGCCCGGCACCGACACCATTCGCGCCAGCGCGCTCGACGGCGAGACGACGGTCACGTCGAACGACGTCACCAAGACCTGGACGCCGACGGCCGCCGGAACGTTGGTGATCTCGAGCACGACCGAGCCCGCAGTCGTGACCGCGGGCGGTCAAGCGCTCGACACCGTGACCGCGAGCAACACCGGCACCAGCGTGCTGACCGGGGTCGACGTCACGCTCACGCTCCAGACCGGCACGACGTTGAGCTCGATCACTCCGAGCCAAGGGACGTGCGACGCGCCGACCGGCAGCACCGTGACCTGCCACCTCGGCACCATCGACAGCGGCGCGAACGCGACGATCCGCGCGGTCATCCGGGTGCCGGCGACGCCACCGCCGGGGGGCACGGTCACGACGACCGCGAACGGCACGTCGACCGAGACCGGGCCCGCGACACCGGCGTCGTCCTCGACGCAGGTCCAGACCGCAACCCCGGGCCAGGCCTCGGGCTTCGTGCCGCCGGGCGGGACGCTCGCGACCGGCACCACCGCGACGCCGGCGGACAACACGATCATCAGCTTCACGTTGCCGAACTCGGGGCCCGGCGCCCCGATCTCGCTGCTGGCCGAGAACCCTCCGTCGCTCACGTTCTGCGGCGGCCGGCGCTGCAGCGGGAAGACGGCCTTCGTGAGCCCGTTCACCGGCTACGACAACCCGCTCCAGCCGCCGAAGCTCAAGATCACGTGGGACCGTACGGTGGCCGGCCGCGGCATCTTCTCCACGCTCTACGTGCAGAAGTCGCCGGACGGTCCGAACGTGCCCGTGCCCGACTGCGCGGCGCCACCCCGCTTCGACCGCCACCACCACGAGCTCAGCTCCTGGCGGTTCTGGTGGTTCTGGTGGCTGCACCACCTGCGTGACCGCCTCGGCCCCCACAGCGGGATCGCGAACCCGTCGCCGTGCGTGAACGCCCGGTCGGTGGACCGCCACGGCGACGTTACGTTCGAAGTCCTGCTGCTGTCGGGAGATCCGAAGTTCTCTCGGCGGTGAGGTCGATCTGACGGTCGGGTCCGGACCCGATGCCCAGTCGGCCGAGCAGCGCGGTGTGTTCCGCCTCGCGCTGCTCGGCTGACGCGACGTCACCGTCGCGCAGATCGAGGGTCACGAGGACGTCGAGCGTCAACGCGATCTCGTAGAGCGCTTCCTGCTCGCGCGCTTCGGTGAGGCTCGACTCGAGCGCTTCGCGCGCTCCGGCTTCGTCACCGAGGGCCGCGAGCGCCCGGCCCCGGGTGCGCTCGAGCGCCGGTAGCCGCGTCGGGTTCGCCGCGCTCGTGTCCGCGACGAGCGAGAGTGCCTGACGCGGGGCGCCGGCGACGAGGTGGCACTCGGCGAGCAGGACATCGACCTCGGACACGTCGTCGGCGTTCTTCATGGTCTCGAACTGCTCGCGAGCGTCCCCGAGCAGCTCGAACGCACGGTCGGAGTCGCTGCGGAGCATGGCGATCCGCCCGAGACGCTGGAGCGCGGAGGCGGCGACGTACGGCTTCTTCGCCGCGCGTGCCACCCGCAACGCGTCGAGGAAGACCGACTCGGCGTCGACCAGCCGGCCCTGCTCGGTGAGGACCTCTCCGATGTTGCAGGCGATGAACGCGGCTTCGACCGCGTTGCCGGTGCGGAGGCGGGCATCGCGGGCCTGCTCGTAGAGCGCGATCGCATCGTGCCACCGGCCCTCGTAGTACGCGAAGCCGCCGAGGTTGTTGAGCACGCCGGCCTGACGGTCGAGATCGCCGAGCGCCTCGTAGATCTCCAGGGACCGCCTCGAGTGGACCGCCAGCTCGGACCTCCCGAGCACCACGTACGCCCAGTCCAGGATGAAGCGCGCGTGCGCCTCCGCCTCGAGGTTCCCCGACACGGTGGCCTCGTCGATCGCGTCGAGCGCGGCCCGGACCGCCTCCTCGTACTGGCCCTGACCCGCGCGCAGCGCGGCGTAGAACGCGGTCAGGCTGGCCCGGACGCCCCCGACCTGGTCGGGCGGCGCGCTCTCCAGGCGCCGGTAGCCGCGCCGCACGGTTCGCACCGCGTTCGACAGGCGCCCGTCCGCCTCGGCGATCCAGGCCTCCTTGAGGAGCAGCCCGGCCTCGCCCGCGGCGTCCCCGGCGCGCGCCCGGCGGGCGTTGCGGTAGGCGGCTCGGGCGCCGTCGAAGATGCCCGAGCGCTCACGCACGTCGCCGAGCGCCTCCCAGACCTCCGCGATCTCGGTGGCGTCGATGTGGGCGACGCGCCGGGAAGCCGAGATCGCACGCTCGAGCAGCTCCGCGGCTTCGACGTTGGCGTACTTCTTGCGAGCCCGGTCACCCGCGATGCGTGCGAAGCGCCACGCCTCGGCGAACCGCTGCGCGTGGAAGAAGTGCAGGGAGAGGAGCTCCGCCTCGGTCTCGGGATGGTCGCCGAGGCCGGAGAGGATGGACTCGCCGGCGCGGGCATGGAGCTCGCGCCGGCGCCGGAACGGCAGCTCCTCGTACGCGGTGTCGCGCAGCATCGCATGACGGAAGCGCACCACGTCGCTGCCGACGACGGCCAGGAACGCGTCGAGGCTCCGCCACGTCGCCTCGTCGGGCGCGGCCAGCTCGTCGGCGGTCAACGCCTCGAGCTCGTCGATCCGGAACGTGTGGCCGAGGACGGACGCGTAGCGCAGCAGCTTGCGCTGCGCATTGGGCAGCCGGTCGATCTGCGCGGTGATCACGGCGTCGATCGAGTCCGGGAGCGAGTCGACATCGCCGGTCGTGGAGGCCGCCTGCATCAGCTCGGCGAGGAACAGCGGGTTGCCGGCCGCCCGCTCGGTGAGCAGGGAGATCTCGTGGGGCCGCAGCGGCGAGTCCTCCGTCGCCGCGATGAGCGCGGCGGTCGCCTGCTCGGGGGTCAAGGGCTGGGGCCGGAGCGTCCGCACGTAGGGATGGCGCGGCGGGATGAACCCGCTCTCGACGTTGCGGCGCGTCGTGCAGATGAGCGCGGGCCGCGACGCGAGGTTGTCGACGACGATGTCGAGCACACCGCAGGACGCCTCGTCCATCCAGTGCGCGTCCTCCAGCACCACGAGCACGCCTTCGGGCAGCGCGTGGTCGAGGAAGATGGCCATCACCTCGTCGACCCGCTCGCGCCGGAACTCCGGTGCGAGCGCGGCGGTGTCGGGGGTGTCGGGGATGTCGAGGTCGAGCGGGGTTCCGAGGAGCGGGAGCCAGGGGAGCAGCTCCGGACACCTCTGCTCGACGAGCTCGCGCAGCCGGTCGGCGATGTGCTCGGGCGGCGCGGTCTCGAGCAGGCCCAGGAGGTCGTGCAGGAGCCACCAGAACGGGGCGTACGGCGTCGTGGCCTCGTACGGGTCGCACGCGATGACGAAGGTCGGGATGTCGCCGGCGCGGGTCCGCAACTCCTCGACGAGCCGGCTCTTGCCGATGCCCGGGTCGCCCACCAGCTCGATCGCGCGCCCCTCGCCGGCGGCGAGCGCGTCGAGGGCCTCGGCGAAGGTGGCGAGCTCCTCGTCCCGGCCCACGAGCGGCAGGTTGGCGACGGCGGACTCCACGCGGCGCTGGACCGCGCCGACCGCGAACGCCTCGACCGGGTTGCGCTTGCCCTTCACGAAGAACGGTTCGAGCGCCTCGGTCTCGAAGGAAGCACGGGACCGGTCGAGCACCGCGCCGGTCGCCAGGATCTGGCCGGGCTCGGCGCGGGCCATGAGCCGCGCCGCGAGGTTCACGGTGTCGCCCATGACCGTGTACGTCCGGCGGTACCGGGGGCCGACGTCACCGGCGAAGATCGGCCCGCGGTGCACGCCGATGCGAACGTTCAGCCGGCGCTCGCCGTCCGCGATGCGGCGGACCGCTCCGAGCATGCGCTCTTCGTCGTCGCCCATCGCGCGGGGCACGCCGGCGACGAGGATGATCTTGCCGCCGTCGTGATCGATGTCGGTGCCGAGGAACGTGACGAGGTGCTCGTCCGCGGCCGCCTGGGCGTCGGCGACGAGCTCGGCGAGCGCGTCGGCGACGTACTGCGGTCCCTCGCGCTCGACCAGCTCGTCGGTGCCGTCGAAGTGCAGGAACGCCACCGTCGCCTGACGGTGCTCGGGGTCCTCGCCGCCCGAGAGCAGGTGGGACCGGATCGCGGTGGGCACGAGGCCGGCGAGGTCGACGTCCCGCACGGTCGGCGCGACCGTCAGGTCCTCGGCCGGCGTCGTGGCGCGCCGCACCCGCCGCAGGCGGAATCCCGCGCCGTGCGCCTCGCCGACGAGGTCGCGCGGAAGCTCGGACGCGGTCGCGGCGCTCACGACGACCTGGCCGGCGCCCGCACCGCCCTCCATGTCGGTGAGCGTCGAGACCCCGGAACCCGCGAGCAGCAGCTCGCGGTGCGAGTCGCCGACGAGGAAGCACGAGAACGCGCCGGTGTGGACGCCGGCGGACATGCGCAGCACCACGCGCCCCGCGCTCGTGTCCAGCCGGCCGACGTCCGCGAGCCGCGTCTGCATCCCGAGCGCGGAGCCGGCGGCGCGGGCCGCGTGGTCGGGGCCGGTGAACAGCAGCAGGAGCGCGTCGCCGCCGAACTTCAGGAGGCCGCCCCCGGCCCGGTACGCGACCTCGAGCAGGGCCTCGAAGCAGGTGCCGATCGCGTCGGTGACCTCCTCGGCACCGACCTTGCCGTGGCGCGCCAGGCGCTCGGACATCTTGGTGAACCCCGAGATGTCGACGAACAGGAGCGATCCGTCGACGGTCCGGGCCGTCCGGTCGGGGGCCGAGTCGGCCCACTCGACGGTGAGGCGGGGGACGTACGGCAGCAGCGTCCCGTACGCGCCCTCGACGCCGGATGCTGCTGTGGTCGAACGTGCTGCCCGCACTTCGCGACTCGCTCCGCCGTGCTGTCGTCCCCGGAAGCCCCGAGCAGCCTACCGGCCGGTCACCGGCGGGTGAACGGCGGGGTTGACACCGCCCACCGTTCGGTAGACAGTGTCTACATGGCAGTGCGCGCCCCCGCCGCCGACCCGGCCACCCACGCGACCGGCACCGCGTCCCCGACCGCGGCCCGGCTGCGGGGGTCGGCCCGGGCGATGCTCGACGAGCAGGGGCTCGACGGGCTGACCCTGCGGGCCATCGCGCGGCGCGCCGGGGTCTCGCACGGCGCACCGCTGCGGCACTTCCCGTCGCTGGCATCCCTGCTCGCAGCCGTCGCGGCCGAGGGGTTCGAGGACCTCATCGCCGCGGTCGACCGGCAGACCGCAGCGCTGCCCGAGGACGCGCCCGCCATCGAGCGGCTCGCGGCGGCGGGGCGGGGGTACGTCTCGTTCGCGATCGCCAACCCTGGCGTGTTCACCGTGATGTTCCGACCCGAGCGGGTCGACGGCACGGACCCCGCGTACGTCGCCGCATCGCTCGCCTCCTTCGGTCAGCTGGCCGGGATCGTCGCCGACGCCCAGCGTGAGGGCTTTTGCCCCGACGTCGACGTCACGCGGCTCGCGTCCGTCCTGTGGACGACCATGCACGGCCTCGCCGACCTCTGGGTGCGCGGTGGCGGTCTCCCGGGCGCGGACGCGTCATTCGGGCTCGACGAGTTCATCGCACTCTCGCAATCGATCGTGCTCGGCGTCGGTGACGTCGCCGAGCTGGGCACCACTGGAGGAATGCCATGACCCGACCCGAGCACAACTATCTCGAGGGCAACTTCGGCCCGGTCCACGAGGAGATCACCGCCGTCGACCTGCCGGTGACCGGCTCGATCCCCGCGGAGCTCGACGGCCGGCTCATCCGCAACGGCCCGAACCCGGTCACCGCACCTGACCCCGAGAAGTACCACTGGTTCACCGGTGACGGGATGGTCCACGGGGTGCGGCTGCGCGACGGCAAGGCGGAGTGGTACCGCAATCGCTGGGTGCGCAGCGCCGAGGTCGCGGCCGCGCTCGGCGAGCCGGCGTCGCCGACGCCGTACGCGGAGGGCGTCCCTTCGTTCGCCGCGAACACGAACGTCGTGTCGATCGCCGGCACGACGTACGCGATCGTCGAGGCGGGCGCGCCGCCGGTCGAGCTCACCGACGAGCTCGAGACCGTCGGCCCGTCGAACTTCTCGGGGACGTTGGAGCACCCGTTCAGCGCCCACCCCAAGCGCGATCCGCAGACGGGGGAGTGGCACGTCGTCGCCTACTTCTGGGGCTGGGGCAACAAGATCCGGTACATGGCGATCTCCGCCGACGGCCAGGTGCAGAAGGTCGTCGACGTCGACACGCCGGGCGGCCCGATGGTGCACGACATGGCGTTCACCGACACCTACGCGCTGCTGTTCGACCTGCCGGTGACGTTCGACGTCGACGCCGCGATGGCCGGCGCGCCGCTGCCGTACTTCTGGAACGACTCCTACGGCGCGCGCATCGGGCTGCTCCCGCGGGCTAGCACCACGACCGACGGCTCCGACGTGCGCTGGTTCGACATCGACCCCTGCTACTTCTACCACCCGCTCAACGCGTACGACCTCGACGACGGTCAGGTCGTCCTCGACGCGGTGCGCTACGACACCATGTTCAACAAGAACCGCCAGGGACCGAACGAGGGACCGTCACGGCTCGAGCGCTGGACGATCGACCCGGCCGAGGGCAAGGTCCTCGAGTCGGCGCTCGACGACCACCTCGAGGAGTTCCCGCGCCTGAACGAGTCGTACCAGGGGCGGCGCAACCGCTACGGCTACGGCGCGACGTTCGGCAGCCTCGACGCGGGTGGTGGGCCGGCGATCAAGCACGACCTCGTCGCGGGAACCTCGGTCGAGCACGACTACGGTCCGGGCCGCGAGACTCTCGAGCCGGTGTTCGTGGCCCGGGAGGGCGCGGCGGACGAGGACGACGGCTGGGTCATGTCGTACGTCTACGACGCGACCACCGACCGCGCCGACGTGGTCATCCTCGACGCCCAGGACTTCACCGGCGATCCGGTCGCGACCGTGCACCTCCCGGTGCGCGTCCCGTTCGGCTTCCACGGCAACTGGGTCCCCACAACCTGACCCACCCAACCGTTCTCGGCACGTTCAACCACACCTCGTGTGGTCCAGCGTGCCGAGAAGGGGAGTCAGGGCGGTCCCGGTCGCGACGAGCTCGTAGTGCGGGCGGGCGAAGGTCGCGAGCGTCTTGTCGAACGCGCGCCGGTTCTCGGACTCCATGTGCTCGCGCACCACCTGCATGCGCTGCTCCGCGAGCGTCACGCGGGTGCGACCGGGGCCTCGCCGGCCACGGTCGTGCGGTGCATCGCCCGACGGTGTCCCTCGACGTCCGCCATCACCATGTGCGCCAGGCTGCGGTTGTCCCAGAACGCGACGTCGCCCGCGGCCCACCGCCAGCGGCAGGTGAACGAGTCCTGGGTCGCGTGCGAGAAGAGCTGGTCCAGCAGCGGCTTCGCCTCGTGCGGCCACCAGCCTTCGAGCCCGACGGTGTACTGCTGGTTCAAGTAGAGCGCCTCACGGCCGGTCTCCGCGTGGACGCGCACCGCGGGATGGCTCTGCACCCGGTTCGCGTCGTCGCTGGTCTGCACCGTCATGCCCTCGAACTGGTCGTGGATGGCCTGCATCTTCGGGGAGTACGCGTTGCGCGCGCTGTGGACGCCCGTCAGCGCGCGCACCGTCTGCTGCAACCCCGGCGAGAGCGTCTCGAACGCGAGGTACTGGTTGGCCCAGAGGGTGTCGCCGCCGAACGGCGGGACCTCGAGCGCGTGGAGGATCGAGCCCATCGGCGGCTCGGGCAGGAACGAGAAGTCCGAGTGCCAGATCCCGCCGAACGCGAACCCCTGGCGCTCCGTCGGCTCGCGCACCACCGCGATCACCTCGTCGTGCTCCGCGATCGGTTGGACGAACGGCACCGGACTGAAGGGGCCGAAGCGCCGGCTGAATGCGACCTGGCGTTCCGGGGTCAGAGACTGGTCGCGGAAGAACACGACGCCGTGGTCGAGCACCGCCCGGCGGATCTCCGCGATGACGTCGTCGTCGAGGTCCGTCGCGAGGTCGACGCCGCCGATCACCGCCCCGCACGGCCCGGCGAACCGCTCGACCGTGATCGTCTTCGGCGCCGCGCCCGGGGGGGCGGCCGGCACCGGCACCAGCGGCAGCTCGGCGATCGTCATGCCCCCAGGCTACGGGCATCCGCCCCCGCAGGTCGGGGGTGGGTCAGGTGCTGCTGGAGGTGGGGGGAGCGGTCGTGGTCGTCGTGGTGGTGCTGGTCGAGGTCGTGGTCGAGGTCGACGTGGACGTGCTGGTGCTCGACGTCGTCGTGGTGGCCGGCCCCGAGCTCACCTTCAGGACCACGACCGACCCCTTGGTCGCCGTGGTCGCGGCCACCGGCGCCTGGTCGAACACGATGCCCACCGCGAACGAGTCGTTCGCGACGTCCTGGGTCGACGGGCTCAGGCCCGCGGCCTTGATCGCGGCGACCGCCTCGGCCTCCCGGGTGCCGACGACCGCGGGCACCTTCACCTTGGCCTTGCTGTTGTCGTCGTTCTGGCTGATCGTGTACGCGACGAGGCCACCGACGACGATGACGAGCAGGATGATCGCGGCGACGATCCAGCCGGTCGCGCTGCGCTTCTTCTTGGGTGGCGTCCCGGCCGGCGCTACGGGCATCGCGGCGGTCGGGGCCACCGCGGGGACAGCCTGGGTCGGCGCCGCGAGCTGCACCTGCGCGGTCTCACCGAGCCGGATGAGCTCGGTCGCCGCGGCGCCGCCGGTCGCGTACCGGCGGGCCGGGTCGCGCTCGAGGAGCCGGTCGACGATCGCGTCGAAGCCGGGTGGGATCCCCGGCATCGCGACCGACGGCGGGATCGCGCGCTCCTGCAGCTTGCGCTGGGTGATGACGGACGCGTCGGTCCCGGCGAACGGCGGCGCACCGGTCATCGACTCGTAGAGCACCGTGCCGAGCGCGTAGAGGTCCGAGCGTGCATCGGGCGCCTGGCCCTGCAACTGCTCCGGTGCGTCGTAGGTGGCGACGGCGACCGGCCCGGCGAGCGCGGCGAGCCCCGACGTCGCGGTGCCGAAATCCGTGACCTTCACGGTGCCGTCACGACCGAGCAGGATGTCGGCCGGCTTCAGGCTGCCGTGCACCAGCCCGGCCGCGTGCGCGGCGTCGAGCGCCTCGGCGACCCGGACCCCCATGTTGATCGTCGGTGCGATGCCGAGCCGGTGGGCGTCGCGCAGGGTCTCGGCGAGGCTGGCCCCCTCGACGTACTCCATCGCGACGAAGACCGCGCCCTGGTCCTCGCCGGTGTCGTAGATCGTGACGATGTTCGGGTGGTGCACCGAGGCCGCGGCGTTGGCAGCCTGCCGGAACCGCTCGACGATCTGCGGGTCACGGGCCAGATCCGGCCCGAGCACCTTGATGGCGACGGGCCGTCCGAGCTCGAGGTCCTGCGCGAGGTAGACGCGCGCCGCGTTGGTCGTGGCGAGCTGGCGTCGCAGCTCGTACCGGCCGGCGAGAGGCGGTTGCGGGGTCTGAGCCATGGCGCCGACGGTAGTCCCGCCGGGCCCGGATCAGCGCGACCCCGAGCGGTGCGCGCGCTAGGCGCGCGTGCCGCGTGGTGCGATCGCATCGAGCGCGGCGAGGTCGTCGGCAGTCGGCTGCCATTCACCGGCCGCGGCGTTCGCCTTGACCTGCTCGGGCCGCGTCGCGCCGGCGATCACCGACCCGACCGCGGGTTGCGCCGCGAGTCCGCTGATCGCGACGTCGAGCAACGTGAGGTCGCGCTCGCGCGCGTACGTCTCGAGCGCTTCGACGCGGTCGAAGGTCCGGTCGCGCACGTGGGCCAGGCGGTCTTCCATGCGCGTGCCCGCCGGCGCGGCTTCCCCGCGCCGGTACTTGCCGGTCAGCAGTCCGTTCGCGAGTGGGAAGTACGGGAGGATGCCGACGCCGTGCGCGACGCATGCGGGGGTGAGCTCGCGTTCGACGGTGCGGTCGAGCAGCGAATAGCCGTTCTGCGCGCTGATGTAGCGGCTCGTGCCCGTGTGTCGGGCGATGGAGTCGGCGTCCGCCACCTGCCAGGCTGCGAAGTTCGACGAGCCGACGTAGCGCACCTTGCCTTCGCGCACGAGATCGTCGAGCGCCGCGAGCGTCTCGCCGAGCGGGGTGACGCCGTCCGGCTGGTGCAGCTGGTACAGGTCGATCCAGTCGGTCTGGAGCCGGCGCAGCGATGCCTCGACCGCGAGCCGGACGTAGCGGCGGGAGCCGCGCGCACCCCAGTCCGCCCCGTTCGCCCCACCCATGTCCATCCCGAACTTCGTCGCGAGGACGACCTGCTCGCGCCGGCCGCGCAGCACCTCGCCGAGCAGCGTCTCGCTGCCACCCTGGTTGCCGTAGATGTCGGCCGTGTCGACGAGGTTGATGCCAACGTCCAGTGCGGCGTCGACGACGGCGCCGGTGCCGTCGACGTCGAGCCGGCGCCCGAAGTTGTTCGCTCCGAGGCCGACGACCGAGACGACGAGACCGGAATCACCGAGGGGTTCGTAGCGCATCTCCGGACGGTATCGCGCCGCCCGGAGGGCCTCCCCGGAGGCGTGGACGGGAGCCGCGCCCGGCGCGCGCCCGGAGCCGGCGCCCGAAAAGCGCGACCCTGGAGTTCTCGTTCAGCCCCGGACGGGTACGGCCGATCACGCGAGCACAGGCGACCATGAGGATCTGATGCAGGACCGAGCACGCGGCACGCGGGTGGATCGCGGCATGGACCGCCTCGCCGCGCTCGGACGCCGGACGAAGCGGTACGGGTCCGAGCTGGTCAAGAACCCGGTGCGGCTCCTCATCGGGGGCCTCTGCGTCGTCCTGATCGCGGTCGCGCTCCCGCTCCTGATCGGGGGCGGGATGCGGCTGCACACCGCCTGGACCGACTGGCGCCACGAGCGGACGATCGGGCGGGACTGGGTCCGGAGCACCGCGACGATCACCGAGGTCCGGGAGGGCGACGGGCTGTCGCTGCGGCTCACCTACTTCGACCGCGCCGGCGAGCGCCGCGACGCGCAGGTCGAGGTCGAGGCATCGGGAGGGAAGTGGATCGACCGGCGGCTCCCGATCCGGTACGACCCGCGGCACCCGAGCCAGGTGGACCTCGTCGACATCGCCGAGGTCCGGCCGGTCGGCCGCGCGCTGGCTGCCGGCGCCGCGATCGGCGCGGGGTTCGCGGCGCTGATCCTCGCGCTCGGCCTCTGGCGCCGCCGGCGCGTGCTGCGCGAGACGTCGCACCCGCTCACCGTGATGCGCGTGCCGCTCGCGCTCGCGGGCTCGGTGCTCGCACTGGGGCTGGCCGCGTGGGCGGTCGGGACGGTCAGCCTGCGCGGGTGGTCCGGTGTGGCCGACCGGCTCGGGAAGCAGTTCTCGGTCGTGTTCGGCGACGTGCTCGGCGTCCTGTTCCCGCTGGTCACGTTCGCGATCGGATGCCTGCTCACCGCGTGGCTCGCGCGTCACCGCCACCACGACAGCCACGACGGGATGCTCTCGAGCGTCCACCGCGTCATCGATCGCGCCGCCGGGTACGTCCCCTCGCCCGAAGACCTCCAGGCCGAGCAGCCGGAAGGGCTCACCGGCGCGCCGGCTGCGGAGCCCACGCCGGAGCCGGAACGCGAGTCGTCCGTCGCGCCGGTCGACGAGGCGATCAGAACCGGGCGATGACCTCGTCCGCGAAACGGGTGAGCGAGTCGAGCTGCACCGAGAGCTCGTTCGGGTCGCCGCCGTAGAAGTACCACGGGACGGCCTGGAGCTCGGTGACGCCCGCGTCGGCCAGGCGGTGGTACCCGTCGAGGTCGAAGGCGTCGATGCACAGCGCGTTGACCTCGAACGGCACGTCCGAGCGCCCGTATTCGGCGCGGTACCGGGCCAGCGCGGCGACGGCGTCGGCGATGTCGGCCTCCGTGTTCTGCACGGAGATCCACCCGTCGCCGAGGCGGGCCGCACGGCGCAGCGCGGGCTCCGAGAGGCCGCCGACCGAGATCGGCACCGCGTGCTCGGGCGCGGGGGAGATCATCAGCCGGTCGAAGTCGTAGTGCCGCCCGTGGTACTCCACCCACCGCGGGCCACCGCCGCCGCAGACGAGGCGGATGATCTCGATCATCTCGTCGGCCCGCTTGCCGCGCGCGTCCGCATGTCCGTGTGGGTCCACGCGAACTCCTCCGGCATCCAGCTCAGGCCGACGCCGAGCCCGACGCGCTCACCGGACAGGACGGCCATGGAGGACAGCTGCTTGGCCACGAGCAGCGGATCGCGGATCGGCAGCTTGACGACGTTGGTGAGGAAGCGGATCCGCTCGGTCACCGCGGCCATCGCCGCGATCGAGATGAACGGGTCGACGAACGGCGTCTCGCCCGACCAGAAGCGCGAGCCGTCCCCCGAGTACGGGTAATCGGTCTCGACGCGCTCGGGGAAGAAGACCGAGTCCGGCACGGTGATGGTGTCGAAGCCGACCTCGTCGGCGCGGCGCGCCATCGGGAGCAGATGGTCGGCCGGGAGCATCGGGAACGCCACCGTCCAGCGCACGGTCAGCTCACAGGTCCGGGAGGTTCAGGGCGAGGTTCGCCTCTTCGAGCCCGCCGTCCACCTCGAACAGCTTCCCGGTGACGAAGCTCGCGGCCGGCGATGCCAGGTACAGCGCGCAGAGCGCGATGTCATCGGCCTCGCCGAGGCGCTTGAGCGGGGTGCCGGTCACCATCTCGTCGCGGATCGCGTCGTCGGTGAGCACGGTCTCGAGTGCGCTCGTCGCGATCGACCCGACCGCGATCGCGTTCACGCGGATCTTGGGGGCGAGGTCCGCGGCCATCAGCCGGCTCATGTGCGTGAGTGCGGCCTTCGCGGTGCCGTAGGCGACGAAGCCACGGTCACGTAGCCGCCCGATCGCCGAGGAGATGTTGACGATCGCACCGTCGCCCTGCCCGAGCATGTGTGGCGCCGCGGCCTTGCTCAGCACGAATGCGCTGGTGGTGTTGAAGTGGAACGCCCGCTCGAGGTAGCCGGGGCTCGTGTCCATGAACGGGCGCGGCATCGTGCCACCCGCGTTGTTCACGACGATGTCGACGCGTCCCAGCTCGTCGACCGTCGTCTGCACGAGGGCCTCGAGCGCCTCGTTCTCGGTGACGTCCATCGGCACGACGACCGCGCGGCGGTCGAACGCCCGGGCCTGGTCGGCGACCGCGTCGAGCTGCTCGCGGGTGCGGGAGGCGAGCACGACGTCGGCTCCGGCCTCGGCGAGCGCCAGCGCGGTCGCGGCGCCGATCCCCCGCCCCGCACCGGTGACGATCGCCACCTTCCCGTCGACCCGAAACCGTTCCAGCATGTGCCCGCTCCTCTTCGGTGTTTGTCCGAGAACCTCTCACTGTGAGCGATATTCGGACAAACGGAGGGGCCGCTGCCGGCCGGTGTCCGTTCGGGGTCCGGTGATCGGCCGGCAGGGATCGTGGAGAGGCGGCTCAGCAGCCGCCGCCCCACGGGCCGGCACCCTGCCACTGGTACAGGCTCCAGGCGATGTCGTCCTGGTCGGACGGGGCCGCGGCCGAGGGGATGACGCCGACGAGGTCGATCCGGCCCGCGTGGCGCGCCGCGACGTTCCAGGTCGACGCGAGGAATTGGTAGGCGCCGTACCACGGGCCCGCCGGATTCACCACGCCGTAGTTCCCGTTGCTCTCACGCTGACGGACGCACGAGAGGAACGGGTCGTCGTGGTGCGAGCCGCTCCCGGAGCCGGGCGGCGCGGGAACCGTCGCCACCGCGGGAACCGCGGTACGCGTCGATCGCGTCGTCCGGCTGGACGTGGAGCGCACCGTGCTGCGCGTCACCTTGGCCGCGGCGGCCTGCGCGGCGAGTCGCGCCTGCACGTCGCTGCGGTCGTGCAACGCGGACGCGAGGAGCGCGTCGGCTTTGCGGCTCATGCGTTGGAGCGAATCGAGTGCGCTGCCCTGCTGCGCTTCGAGACGGTGCAGGTCGTCACGCTTCGTACTGAGGTCGGCCTGCTGTGCGTTCAACAACGACAGCGCGTCGCCGTCCTTCAGGTTGGCGGTCGCGAGCAGCTTGTCGCTGCGCATCAGATCGGGGAGGTCGTCGACGGTGAACAACGACGGCAGGCTCGAACCTGCACGCATGTACGCGCGCGCCGCGCGCTCGCGCACGACGCGGCGCAACGTGGTGGCGCGCTGCTCGCCCGCGGCGATCGCGATCTCGATGCCGGCCGTCTGTGTCTTGAGACTCTCGAACGCGCTGAGCGCCGCGAGGTACCGGCCGGCTTCGGCGTTCGCCGCGCGCTGGGCCGCGGCGACCCGACTGTCCGCGTCGCTCGCGGCATCACGCGGGCGCGACGCCGCCACGGCTGCGGTGGGTGCGCTGAAGACGATGACGACTGCCAGCAGGGCCACCGCCAACTGCCGGGCGCGCGCGACGAAGGAGATTCGGGACGTCACGGGAGATGGCCAGGGTAACGGGGGTCCGCCCCGGCCCGCCAAGTGGGCCACCCGGGACGGGTACCCGGTTCCGGCGGCTTCCACCCCTCTGAGCAGCCAGAACACCGTCAGAATCCGGGAATCGTGACCCTCGGCCTACGCTCCGGCGACCCCGGCGAGGAGCGTGTCGTGACGTACAAGGTCATCCAGTGGAGCACCGGCAACGTGGGCCGGTTCGCCGTGCGACTGATCGCCGAGCACCCCGAGCTCGAGCTCGTGGGCCTCTGGGTGCACAGCGACGAGAAGGCGGGCAAGGACGCCGGGGAGCTCGCCGGGATGGACCCGATCGGGGTCACCGCGACGAATGACGTCGACGCGCTCCTCGCGCTCGACGCGGACTGTGTCTGCTACACCGCGACCGCGGACCTGCGCCCGGCCGAGGCGATCTCCGACATGGCGCGCATCGCGATGACCGGCAAGAACATCGTGTCGAGCTCGGTGGTGCCGCTGGTGTACCCGCCGCACGTCGACGAAGGGATGCGCCGACCACTCGAAGAGGCGTGCAACGAAGCTGGAGTGTCGTGCTTCACGTCGGGCATCGATCCGGGGTGGGCGAACGACCTGTTGCCGCTCGTGCTCACCGGGCAGTGCGAGTACATCGACACCCTGCGCGTGATGGAGGTCGTCAACTACGCGACCTACGCGCAACCGACCGTGCTCTTCGACACGATGGGCTTCGGGCAGGCACTCGACGCCACGCCGTTGCTCCTCATTCCCGGGGTGCTGTCGTTCGCGTGGGGCGGGACGGTCAAGGTGCTCGCGGCCGGGCTCGGCGTCGAGCTCGACGAGCTGCGCGAGGTCCACGAGCGGCTGCCGGCCGAGCAGACCATCGACCTCGGGTTCGGGGTGGTCGAGAAGGGGACGACCGCGGCGATGCGGTTCGAGGTGCAGGGCATCGTCGACGGGGAGCCGCGCATCATCCTGGAGCACGTGACCCGCCTGGACGACGCGCTGGCCCCGGAGTGGCCGCAGCCCGTGGGCCACAGCGGGTACCGCGTCATCGTGAGCGGCAACCCGAGCTACACCTGCGACGTCCAGATGATGGGCGACGACGGCGATCACAACACCGGAGGGCTGGTCGGCACCGCGGCGCGCCTCGTGAACGCGATCCCGGCGGTGTGCCAGGCCCGGCCGGGTCTGCTCTCCGTGCTCGATCTGCCGCTGGTGCCCGGCCGCGGGCTGCTGCGCACCAAGCCGTAGGCGTCCCGTGCCGGCCATCGTCGTCGAGGACCTGCACAAGTCCTACAGGGATGTCGCCGCGGTCGACGGCGTGAGCTTCGAGGTTCGTGAGGGCGAGGTCTTCGCGTTGCTCGGACCGAACGGTGCAGGCAAGACCACCACCGTCGAGATCCTCGAGGGATACCGGGCGCGCTCGTCGGGTCGCGTCGAAGTGCTCGGAGCAGACCCCGCGGACGGCGGACGGGCGATGCGCGAGCGCATCGGGATCGTCCTGCAGTCCTGTGGTCTCGATCCGTACCTGACCGTGTCCGAGTACGTGCTGCACACCGGTCGCACGTATGCCGCGCCGCGTCCGGTCGACGAGCTCCTCGACCTCGTCGGGCTGTCGGAGAAGGCAGATGCGCGCGTCAAGACGTTGTCGGGCGGACAACAACGCCGACTGGACCTCGCCCTCGCGCTCGTCGGCAATCCCGACCTGATCTTCCTGGACGAGCCGACGACCGGGTTCGATCCGTCGGCGCGTCACGGCGCGTGGGACATCGTCGAGGGTCTCTGCCGGCTCGGCAAGACGGTCTTGCTGACCACGCACTTCATGGATGAGGCGCAGCACCTCGCGGACCGGGTGGCCGTGATCGCCGGCGGCCGCATCGTCGCCGAGGGCACGCCAGAGACCATCGGTGGTCGCGATCTCGCCGCGGTGCTGATCCGCTTCGCGCTTCCCGATGGCGTCGCGATCTCCGAGCTGCCCGTGCAGGTAGAACCGGCGGCGCAAGAGGAACCGGGCTACGTCGAGCTCCGCACGGACGAGCCGACGCCAGTGCTCAACGAGCTCACCGGGTGGGCACTCGAGCGCAACGTCTCGCTGCGAGCGCTCACCGTGACCCGTCCGAACCTGGAGGACATCTACCTCCAGCTCACGGAGCATCCAGACGGGGAGCACGCGTGAGCCCCACCCGCCTCGCGTTCGACCAGCTCGTGCTCGAGCAGAAGCGGTTCTGGCGCAACCCCGCGAGCGCGACCTTCACAATCGCGTTCCCGGTCTTCTTCCTGGTGATCTTCGGGTCCATGAACATCAACGGGCGTCTGAGCCAGCTCGGCAACATCAACTTCAACCAGTTCTTCACCCCGAACATCGTCGCCTTCGGGCTGATGGACGCGTGCCTCGTCAACATCGGGATCAACCTCCCGTTCCGGCGCGACACCGGCCTGCTCAAGCGCATGCGCGGGACTCCGCTGCCCATTCCCGCGTTCGTGTTCGGACTGCTCGCGAGCACGTTTCTCGTCAGTGCGATCCTCACGGTCTTCGCGATGACGTTCGGCGCGGTGGTCTACGACGTCGACTTCCCGTTGTCCCACCTTCCTCAGCTCGTGCTCGTCCTCCTCGTCGGGGCCGCGTCCTTCAGTGCGATGGGCGTCGCGCTCGCGTCGATCGTCCCGAACTCGGACGCGGCGCCCGCCATCGTCAACGCGGTCTTCTTCCCGCTGGTGTTCCTGTCCGGCACCTTCTTCCCGGTGGACCAAGACTCGGTGCTCGCGAAGATCGCCAACGTGTTCCCGGTCCGGCCGTTCCTCCAGGCAACCTTTGCAACCTTCGACCCGTTGCACAGCGGGTCGCGGCTGGAGTGGGGCGATCTCGCCGTCGTCGCGGCGTGGGGCGTGGCCGCCGGGGTCGTCGCGGTGCGCCACTTCCGCTGGGAACCCCGCGTCACTTGAACCATCGATCGAGGAGGTCCTGATGGCAACCGTCAGCGTCCGCTACATCGTGAACGACGTCGACGCGTCGATCGCGTTCTACTGCACCCAGCTCGGGTTCACCGAGGACATGCACCCGGCCCCGACGTTCGCCATGCTGTCGCGCGGTGACCTCCGGCTGGTGCTCTCGGCGCCGGGTGGCGGACCCGGCGGCGGGCAGGCGATGGCCGACGGCACCCTCCCCGAACCCGGGGGTTGGAACCGGTTCTCCCTCGAGGTCGACGACCTCGAGGCGCTCGTCGCGACGCTGCGCGAGCAGGGCGCGCACTTCCGCAACGACATCGTCACCGGCGTCGGGGGCAAGCAGATCCTCCTGGACGACCCGTCCGGCAACCCGGTCGAGCTCTTCGAGCCCACGCGTCCGGAGGCCGCGCTCGACCGACCGGCCTGAACCCGACCATCCGGAGGCGCCGTCCCAGCCTCTCGATACGCTCCGCGAATGACCGATCAGGAGCGGCGGGCCGGGCCGGTGGGCCGGGTCGTCGGCACCGAGGACAGCACCCCGCTCCACTTCTGGGTCGCCCTCGGTCCTGACCGCTACCTCCAGCTCGACGACGTGGTGGTCTGCGAGCGCCCGCTCCCCGACGGCGGCTCCGTGACCCTGTCCGGGATCGTCACCCAGGTGATCGGCCGCCAGGAGGGGGCGCAGTTCGCGTCCGACGTGTTCCTGATCGCCGACGGGGTGCTCCCCGGCGAGACCGTCGAGGTCGCCGAGATCACGGTGAGCCGGGTCGAGCCCGAGGTCTACGTCCCGCCGGTGCCGGGCGCCGAGGTCCGCCGAGCCGAGCTCGCCGAGCGCGACCACGCGCTCTTCTTCGACGCGATGGAGCACCGGGTTCCGATCGGCCTCGGCCGCGACGGTGAGCCGCTCTTCGCCAACCTCGAGTTCCTCGACGGCACCCGCGGCGCGCACGTGAACATCAGCGGCATCTCCGGCGTCGCCACCAAGACCAGCTACGCCACCTTCCTGCTCTTCAGCCTCTTCCACTCGGGGGTGCTCGGCGCCGAGTCGGTCAACACGAAGGCGCTGATCTTCAACGTGAAGGGCGAGGACCTCCTCTTCCTCGACCAGCCCAACCGCAAGCTCGACGAGGACCAGCACGACCGCTACCGGACCCTCGGCATGGTGCCCGGGCCGTTCGGGTCGGTCGGCGTCGCCGCGCCACCCCGGCGGGGCGACCCGAACGCGGGCCCGGACGTGGCGACCCGCACCACCGGCGTCAGCACCTTCTACTGGACCATCGCCGACTTCGTGGAGGACGAGCTGCTCACGTTCGTGTTCGCGGACGCGGAGGACGAGCGCCAGCAGTACACGATGGTGATCCACAACGTCGTCCGGAAGCTGAAGACCGACGGCGAGCCGGTCGGCGACGACGGAGCCTGGCGCATCGAGGGTGAGACGGTCACCACGTACTCGCAGCTCGTCGACCTGATCGTCGAGCGGCTCTCGGACGACACGACGATGGCCGACTGGGCGGGCCGGGCGGTCGGCCTGGGGACGATCAACGCGTTCGTGCGTCGCCTCCTCTCGTCGCAGCGCTCGCTCGCGCAGCTCGTGCGCGCGGACGTCCCCCTCCGGCCCGACCGCCACGTCCGCACGGTGAACTCGGCGCAGGTCACGGTCGTCGACATCCACAACCTCGCGGACCGGGCGCAGCGCTTCGTCGTGGGCGTCACCCTCAAGCAGGCGTTCGGTGAGAAGGAGGAGAGCGGCGCGCGCAAGCCCCTCCTCTTCGTCGTGCTCGACGAGCTCAACAAGTACGCGCCCCGCGAAGGTGCGAGCCCCATCAAGGACCTGCTGCTCGACATCGCCGAGCGCGGCCGCAGCATGGGCATCGTGCTCGTCGGCGCGCAGCAGACCGCGAGCGAGGTCGAGCGGCGCGTGATCGCGAACTCCGCGCTGCGGGTCGCCGGTCGGCTCGACCCGGCCGAGGCGATGCGACCCGAGTACGGCTTCCTCCCCGCCGCCCACCGGGAGCGGGCGCGCATCGCGAAGCCGGGCACGATGTTCGTGAGCCAGCCCGAGATCCCCGTGCCGCTGGTCGCCGAGTTCCCGTTCCCCGCCTGGGCGACACGTCCCGACGAGGTGGGGACGGGCGGCGCGTCACGGCCCGCGCGTCGGCGTGAGCCCTCCGACGAGGGGGCGCCCACCCCGGAGCCCGAGCCGGTCGACGACCCCTTCGCGGGCTTCCCGGGCACATGAGGATCCTTCACACCTCGGACTGGCACGTCGGCAAGACCATCCGCGGGCAGTCCCGGCTCGACGAGCACCGCCGGGTCCTGGGCGAGATCACCGCAGTGGCGCGCGAGCGCGCGGTCGACGTCGTGCTCGTCGCCGGCGACCTCTACGAGTCGGCCGCGCCGTCCGCGGAGGCCGAGCGGACGGTGCTCGCCGCGCTCCTCGACCTGCACGCGACCGGGGCCAAGGTCGTGGTGATCGCCGGCAACCACGACAACCCGGGCCGGTTCGAGGCGATCCGCCCGGTGATGTCGGAACTCGGGATCACGGTGCTGGGTCACGTCGCGCGCCCCGAGGACGGGGGTGTGGTCGAGCACACCACCGCGAGCGGCGAGCGCGCGCACCTCGCGCTGCTCCCGTTCTGCTCACAGCGTTACTCGATCCGCGCCGCCGAGCTGATGAGCCGGGACGCGTACGAGAACATCGGGCTCTACGCGGAGCGCGTGCGCCGGATCGTGGCCGCGCTCACCGCGGACTTCGGTGGCGACGCGGTGAACCTGGTCGTGGCGCACGGCATGGTGCGCGGGGGCAGGGTCGGGGGCGGCGAGCGGGACGCGCAGACGTCGCACGAGGACTACTGGCTCGACGCGAGCGCGTTCCCCGCGACCGCGGGCTACGTGGCGCTCGGCCACCTCCATCTCGCCCAGCGGCTGCCGGGCGGGCCGCCGATCTGGTACTCGGGGTCGCCGGTCCAGGTGGACTTCGGCGAGGCCGGCGCCGGCAAGCACGTGCTGCTCGTCGAGGCGTCGCCCGGGAAGCCGGCGCAGGTCGAGTCGGTCGCGCTCGCGAGCGGGGACCAGCTCCGCACGCTGACCGGGACGCTGGCCGAGCTGGAGACGCTGGCCGCGGCGCAGGACCTGACCGGCACCTGGCTGCGGGTCCGGGTCACCGAGTCGGCCCGAGCGGGTCTCAACGACGCCGTGCGCGAGCTGTTCGGCGAGCGCGTCGTCGAGGTGCGAGCCGAGGGCCGCGACGACACGGAGCGAGCGCCGTCGTCGGCCCGCTCCGGACGTACTCCGCAGGAGCTCTTCCGGAGCTACCTCGCGGAGCAGGCGATCGACGACGACCGGCTCGTCGCGCTCTTCGCCGAGCTGCTGGACGCGGAGCTCACGGCGTGAGCGGAGGGCGGAGCGGGCACGGAGTGCGGAGCTCGCAGCGGCTCCGAGCACCGGAGCGGGAACGGTGAAGCCGGTCCGGCTGGAGGTGCAGGGGTTCGGCGCGTTCCGCGAGGCGACCGCGATCGACTTCGAGGACGCGGAGCTCTTCGCGCTCGTCGGCCCCACCGGGTCCGGCAAGTCCACCGTCATCGACGCGATTTGCTTCGCGCTCTACGGCAGTGTGCCCCGGTACGGGAACAAGGGAAGTGTCGCCCCGATCGTCACCACCGGCGCGCTCGAAGCGCGGGTGAGCCTGATGTTCGATACCGGCGGCACGCGCTACGTCGCGACACGGGTCGTGCGCCGGCAGAAGTCGGGGACCGGCGCCTCGACCCGCGAAGCGCGGCTCGAGGTGGTCGACGGCGAGGTCCTGGCCGGGTCCGTCAGCGAGATCGACGCCGCGGTCGAGGGCCTCCTCGGCCTCACCTTCGAGCACTTCACCCGCGCGGTGGTGCTCCCGCAGAACGAGTTCGCCCGCTTCCTCCACGACAAGCCCGCCGCTCGCCAGGACCTCCTCGTCCGCCTGCTCGGGTTCGACGTCTACGAGCGGATGATGCGCGCCGCCCGCAACCGCGCCGCCGAGCACGAGAGCGCGATCAAGCTCGCGCAGCCGCGCATCGAGGCGCTCGCCGACTGCACCGTGGAGCAGCTCTCCGTCTGGGACGAGTGGCTCGAGCACTACACCGAGCTGCGGAAGGAGGTGCGCGCCGCCCGCGCCGCACTCGTGAAGCTGGCCGACGATGTCACCGCGGCCGAAGCGGTTGCCCTACGTGAGCGCGACGTGGTGCAGCGGCTCGGGCAGGCCAGGATGCCGGCCGCGGTCACGAAGCTCACCGGCGAGCGGGACAAGGCTCTGACCGCACTCGGTGCCGCGACCGCGGGTGTCACCGACGCGGTGACCCGGATCAACGACGTCGAGCATGCGTTGACCGCGCTGGGGGAGCGGGACCCGCTCGTCGCCGCCCAGCGCGTGCACGCCGAGCTCGTCCAGGTGCGTACCGGCCTGGACCGGGCGCGGGCGCGCGCCGAGCAGGCCGCCGCCGCGGTCGAGCCGGCGACGGCGACGCTCAGGAGCCTCGAAGGCGAGTACGAAGATCTGCGCGCCGCCCATGCCGTGCACACCCTCGTGGCCGCCCTGGAACCTGGCGAGCCGTGCCCGGTGTGCGAGCAGGTGGTGGAGACGGTGCCGCGCCGGGGCAAGGCCCCCGCCGCGGGCGCCGCGCTCCGGAAGAAGCTGCAGGCGGCGCGCCGGAGCGAGCAGGAGCGTCGGGAGAAGGCGGCCGCCGCGCAGCAGTCGGTCGAGGGGCTGCGAGCGCAGGCGGAGACGCTCGCGGCGCGGGTCGCCGACGCCCCGGAGCCGAAGGAGCTCGAGCGGACGCTCGCGGCGATGGAGACCGCGGGGAAGGCGGTCGACGCGGCGCGCCGGGACGAGCAGGCCGCGCGCCGCAAGGAGCAGGACGCGCGTGACGCCGTCGGCGCGGTGGACGCGAAGCTCCAGCAGGCCGCGACCCGGTTCCGGGAGCAGCGGGACGCGCTCGTCGGGATCGGCGTCACCCCACCCCCCGAGCAGGGGGAGCTCGCGAGCGACTGGCCTGCACTGGTGCGCTGGGCCGAAGCCGAGATCCCGACCCGCGAGGGGGCGGCGGCGACGGCCGACGCCGCGGTCGCCAAGCTCCGGAGGCAGCGCGACGACCAGCTCGGCGCGCTCGTCGTCCGGGCCGAGGAGTCCGAAGTCGACGTGCCCCGGGGTGCCGGCCCCGACGAGCTGCTCGACGTGGTCGAGGACGCGGAGCGGGCGGCGAAGACCGAGCAGCGGCGAGTGAAGGACGGCATCGCGGAGCGGGCGCGACTGGAGCGAGAGGTCGCGTCCACCGCCGCGGGCGTCCAGGTGGCGCGCGAGCTGGCGCGGCTGCTCGACGCCCGGAACTTCGAGCGGTGGCTCGTCGCGGAGGCGCTCGAGCTCTTGGTCACCGGGGCGTCGGTGCGCCTGCGGGAGCTGTCGGGCGGGCAGTACTCGTTCGCGTTCGAGGAGTCCTCGCGGGACTTCCTCGTCGTCGACCACTTCGCGGCGGACGAGCGCCGCTCGGCGCGCACGCTGTCGGGCGGCGAGACGTTCCAGGCGTCGCTCGCGCTGGCGCTCGCGCTCGCCGACCAGCTCGCCGACCTCGCGGCCGACGGCGCGGCGCGGCTCGAGTCGATCTTCCTCGACGAGGGGTTCGGCGCACTGGACCTCGACACGCTCGAGACCGTCGCGTCCACGATCGAGAATCTCGGCGCCGATGACCGGACGGTCGGTGTCGTGACCCACGTGCGCGACCTGGCCGAGCGGATGCCGGTGCAGTACGTGGTGGCCAAGGGGCCGAAGACCGCCACCGTCGAGCGGGTGAACCGGTGAAGTTCCGCGTCGACCCCTGGAACGTCGAGTACGGCGCATCGGTCGAGGGCGAGCTCGAGCCCTCCGAGGCCGAGGTCAACCCCGACGTCGAGGTCCCCCGCGACCGGTGGTCCGAGATCCCCCCGGTGCCCGGCGCGCGCGAGCCCGCGGACGTGCTCTTCACCGACGGGGTCCGGCGGGTCGACGCCCGGGTCTGGATCGAGGACGCGAGCGGCGACGCGCAACCCGGTGTCTGCGCGTCATACGCGGCCGGCGTCGTGCGGTGCGGTGCCGGCCGGCGCGCCACGGTGATCCACCCGAGCGTCGGGCGCGGCGTGTTCAGCGCGTCGCCCGCCGCGACCGCGATCGAGACGAAGCACGGGAGCTACACGCCGCACGCCGCGACCGGGAGCGATCCCCAGGCGCTGTGGCTCGCGCTCCACGACCGCATGACCCGGCGCGAGGTCGAGGCGGCCGAGGCCGCACGGGCGGAATGCCCCGACCCCGACGACGCCCTCGTCGTCGTCGACGGACCGCTCAAGGGTCGCCAGCACATCTCGGGGACGATCGGCGTCGTGAAGTCGCACTCGGCCGCCTACCTGTCGCCGCCGTTGCAGCAGATCGTCGGCACGCTCCGCCCCGGGGCGCGGACCCCGCTGTTCCTGATCGGTGGCCGACCCTGGTCGAAGTTGTCCTGGTACTTGCGCCTCCCGGGCGCGGCCGACGCGCCTTGGGCCGGCGTGGTCCGGGTCGAGTGCTCGGGCGAGGTGCCGGTGCCCGACGCCCGTGCCCTGGCGGCGACGGTCGGGGTGACGCTCAGCCGCTTCGCGAGCGAGCCCCACAAGGATCCCCGGGCCCCCCAGAACCTGTACCCGATCGGCGGCCTCGAGCGCGAGCTGCGCCACCGGCTGGGCGACGCGCGCCTGATGTTCCGGGCCTTGAGGAAGGCGGCGGCCTCTCCGGCATTAGGCTGAATTGTCTGGTCGAGCGGGCGCCGCGACCGACCGATACCGCGGGGTGCGAGACCAACGTCCCCTGGTCGTCCCCCACGCCCGGAGTGACCCGATGAGCCGCAAGACCAAGTCCCATGACGAGCTCGACGACGAGGTGCTCGTCGAGCTCGACGACCCGCACGGCTTCTGGGATGTCGACCGTCTCGACGCCGAGGACAACGACGACGCGTTCGCGCTCGTGATCGAGGACCACGACGACGAGCCGCCCCCCGAGCAGGCGACGCTCGTGTACATGGGCAGCGTCGCGGACGAGGTCGACGCGATCGAGCGGAGCCGGCTGGCCGACTGGGCCGCGACGAAGGCGTGTCGGGCGTGCCGGCGCCGGTACCAGCAGTACGCGGACACCGAGCTGCTGAAGCACGACGAGTGCCGCAACGCGTACGCGGTCGATCAGATCCTGCGGCGCGCGCAGTAGCCGCACCGGATCCGGCGTCAGGGGTGGACGCCGTTCCACGTGAAGTCGGCCGTACCCGTCTCGTAGCATTCCTCGAGGTGGCGCAACCACGCGACCGAGTCCGCGAGCCCGCCGGGGCGATTGCGCGCCAGCCAGAGCCGCTCGTGCGCGGCGATCACGGGCGGGAGCTCGGCCGCGAAGCGGTGGCGGGTGGGCTCCGCGATGGACGCGAGTGACCCGTCGCCCTCGATCCGCGCCCGTCCGTCGCGCGCCAGCAGCGACACGAGCGCGATCGCGTTCTGCAGCTCGTCGAGCACGAGCGCACCGTCGGCCCGGCGGGGGTCCGCGCGGTCGAGCGCCGCCCGGCACGCGGCGAGCTCCGCGTCGACGGCGTCGTACTCGTCGGCGTCCGTACCCTTGAGCGGCCACCGACCCGCGATCAGCTGGGGCCAGTAGAGCGGGAGCACCAGCGTGGAGACGTTTCCCATCTGGGGGGTGATGCCGAGGTACACGTCGCCGAGCGCGACCAGCGTCCGGCCGAGCTCGCCGCTCGGGTCGTCGTAGCAGTGGGTGGAGAGCGCCGCGCCGAGGTCGAGATCCCGGTTGGTCGCGGCGCACCAGGCGACGGCCGCGCCGTACGCGAGTCCCGGGTCGCTGATCGGGAGGTACTGGAGATGCCCCTGGTCGCCCCAGTCCGTGTTGAGGATGCCGTCGCCGCCGTGGGCGACGGTCGCGTCGACCGCCTCGGTGATGTTCGCCCGCATGTTCGTGACCCGGCCGAGGATGGTCAGCCAGCTCGAGGTCCCGGGCGCGGTCCAGCACGGTCGTCCCGCGGCCTCGTAGGTCGCGGCGCGCGCGTCGAACGGGAAGCCGGCGTCGTAGCCCCACTCGCACACGGTCACCCCGTCGGGGAGGGTCGCGATGCGCTGGGGCTCGCCGGCGAGGATGTCACCCCACACGAGCATCTCCCGGTCGCCGAGCTCGGGCAGCGCGCGCAGCACGCGCACCCATTCCAGGTAGTCGCCGATGCGCTCCGGAGGCAGCTCCCACGGCTCGTCGAGGCCGACGTTCACGTAGCGGTGCGACGAGAAGTTCGGCAGCAGCTCGCCGAGCAGCTCTCGGACGAGTGCGAGCGCGGCCGGGTTGGTCGGCTCGATCGTGGTGGGTGCTCGATCGGGCTGGTCCGGGGTTGGCGCCATGGCGAGGGGTCGGTACGCGTCGTGCTGTAGCCACCGCCCCATGTGACCGAGGCAGTTCTGGTTCGGCACCAGCTCGATGTGACGCGCTCGGCAGTGCGCGTCGATCGCGCGGATCTCCTCGGCGGTGATCGGGTTCGCGTCCCGCCAGGCGACCTCGTGGTCGCGGTACGCGAACGTGTGCTCGGAGTACAGCTGGATCTGGTTGACCTTCCAGGACGCGAGACGGTCGACGAGGGTGAGCAGCGTCTCCATCGTCGGCACCTTGTCGCGCGCGACGTCGAGCATCACCGCGCGGATCGGGAGGTCGGGCCAGTCGCGGATCCGGCCGACGGGCAGCTCACCGTCATGGAGGTGAGTGAGCTGGGCGAGTGTCTGGCGCGCGTAGAACGCGCCCGCGGCATCGGCCGCGTCGACGGAGACCTCGCCGTCCTGCCCGATCGTGATCTCGTACCCCTCGTCGGCGAGCCCGCTCGCGCCGACGTGCACGCGGGGCTCCCGGGCCGGGACCGTCCTCTCCAGCAGGTCGACGTGGCGGGGGACCGGCAGCAGGTTCACCGAAGCTCCTTGCGATGGACGAAGAACACCCGCCCGACCGTCGCGCCGATGCCGCGCGTACGGTACGACGGGACCGACCCAGCCGATCTCGGCACGGGCGCGGCCCTGCGCGCGCATCCGGTGCAGCGCGCCGAGCAAGGGGGCGACCCCGGCTCCCTTGCCGAGCCGGTCGGGCCGGACCGCGACCGGGCCGATCCACCCGGCCCGGTTCACGTCGTAGGCGCAGACGGCCGCGATGCCTTGCGCGTCACGCGAGATCACGAGGGTGTCGCGCTCGGCGGCGCGAACGAGCTCGAGCTCCCAGTTCGCCCAGTGCTGCACCCCCCAGGCCTCGATCTCGTCGCGCTCGGCCGGGCCGGCCGGCGCCCATCCGCCCGGGTCGGCGGGGATCGACGCGAGATCGACGTCCATGTTGAAGTTCGCCTCGACCCGGGCGTAGCGGAGCCGCTCCAGGAGGCAGAGCAGCGCGAGCTCGCTCGATTCCACGCCGGGCCAGAGGTAGTAGGGCGCGTCGGCACCGGTCGTCAGCGAGGCGAGCCCCGCGGCGCGGGCGTCCGCCTCGGCGGCCGCGAGCAGCGCCCGGCCGGTGCCACGGCCCCGGTGCTCCGGCGCGACGACCAGGAGCCGGACGAAGCCCTGCCCGGCCGACCCGGCGGCGGCGATCCCCTCGACGGTCGCGACGACGCCGACGCCGGGGTCCCCGCGGACCATGACCGGCTGGTCCGGGGCGAACAGCGTGCGTGCGAGCTCGTCGGGGTGGGGTGGGTCGGCCAGCGAGCGCGCGCAGAGGGCCGCGACCGCGGGGAGCTCCCCGGCGTGGAGCTGGTCGAACCCCGGGTCGCTCATCGGGCCGACGCTACGTCAGCCGTGAGGTAAAGCAACGCACCCTTTCCGCCGATATGTCCCGGGGGCCAGGCTGATGAGACGGAGCGGCCGTGTCCACCATCGAAGACCTGCGAGACCAGATCACCCGTGAGGAGCGGGTGGCCAACGTCCGCGCCGACGGCACCGTCACCGCGGCGGAGATCCATCGGCGGCGACGCCAGATGTTCTTCGTGGCCGTCGTCGTGCTCGTTGGACTGTTGTTCACCACTGTGGCGAACGACGTGTGGACCGAGGTGCGGGACCGCAGCTGGATCGATCCCGAGCTCGCGCGCATCGCGCTGATCGGCTTCGGCGTCATCGAGCGCGGCGTACCTCTACGACAAGGAGCAGCACCTCAAGCGGCTGAGCCGCCTCGGCCGGGACGTCCAGGATCTCGACGCCGCGCTCGCGGCTTCGATGCTCCGCTCGGCGGTGGTCGCCGACGCGATCGAGGTCGTCCACTCGACGATCGACCTCGACGAGGTGGCGCAGTCCGTCGTCGAGCAGTCCTGCCTCCTCGTCGCGGCCGGCAGCGCGTCGCTGCGCCTCGCCGACGAGGAGGGCGAGCTCCGGGCGGTCGCGACCCAGGTCGACCTCTCGAGCGGTGAGCCGCCGGAGGCCGGAGAGCCGAGCGACGACCTGCTCCGGATCGTCGGGCGCACCCGCGAGCCGGCGCTGCTGAACTCGGGCACGGTGTCCGTGCTCTGCGTGCCACTGGTCCGCGACGGCCACCTGTTGGGTCTGGTCCGGCTGAGCGCGGGAGCCGCCAACCGGTTCGACGACGACGACGTTGCCGTCCTGCAACGGTTCTCCGGTGCCGCCGCGCACGCGATCGCCAACGCCCAGCGCCACGAGGCTGCGCTCTTCCTGCTCGACCGGGGCGACCCCGACGGGCGGATCGACATCGACCTGGCGCCCGACGCGGCCTGACGTCGAAGGGACCGAACCGGGCGGGGGGTCAGGTACCCTCGCCCGCGTGCGATCGGGATCCACGCTGGGCGAGCGGCTGGACGCGGGCCCGAACGGCATCGGGATGTTGCGCGTGATCCTGGCGCTCGCGGTGCTCGTCTCGCACGCCTGGGTGCTCGGAGGCTTCGGCCCGGAGCCGCTCGTCGGGTTGGGCCACAACGTGGACACGCTGGGCACCGTCGCCGTCGTCGGCTTCTTCGTGCTGAGCGGGGTCCTGATCTCGCGGAGCTGGGTCCGCCGACCCCGGCCGGCCGCGTTCCTGCGCCACCGCGTCCTGCGCATCTTCCCGGGCTTCTGGGTCTGCCTCGCGGTCATCGCGCTGGTGATCGCGCCGCTGTGCTGGGTGAGCCTGCACGGGACCGGGCGCGGGTTCCCGCTCCTCGGGCGCAACTCGGCGCTCGGCTACATCGCCGACAACTTCCCGCTGTTCATGAGCCAGTCGGGCATCCGGGGCACGCAGATCGGTGTCCCGTACTACGTCGTCCCGGCCGGGCTGCTGAACGGGTCGCTCTGGACGCTGTTCTACGAGTTCCTCTGCTACCTCGGCGTCCTCGCGCTCGGCATGCTCGGGCTCCTCGCGCGGGAGCGGCGCGCCGTCATCGCCGCGTGCACCGTGGCATCGCTCGTGGTGCTCGCGTATGTCGTGGAGCGGCACTCGGTCGTGAACATCACCCAGACGCTCGAGGTGTCCGATCTCACGGTGCGAGTCGTGGTCGCGTTCGCCCTCGGCGTCACCATGTTCCAGTTCAGCGACGTCATCCCGATGACCCGGACGTGGTTCGTCGTGGCCCTCGTGCTGAGCGCGGCCAGCCTCGCCGCGGGTTGGCTCGACTACGGCGGCCTGATCGCGTTCGCGTACGTCGTGGTCTGGGTCGGGCTCGAGCTCCCGATCCGGAACCTCGAGCGGCGCGGCGACCTGTCGTACGGCATCTACCTCTACGCGTTCCCGGTCCAGCAGCTCCTCGCGGTGCGGGCCGGGTACCGGTGGGGCGTGGGCGTCTACCTCCTGCTGACCCTGGTGCTCGTCGTCCCGCTGGCGCTGGGGAGCTGGTTCCTCGTCGAGCGCCCCGCGCTCCGCTGGAAGTCGGCCCGCCCCCGCGACGCGTCGGGCGCGAACTTCGCGATCGCGAGCGGCGCGGGCGACGAGCCGGTGATCCCCGGCCCCGGGGTCTGATCCCGGTCCCGGGGCGTGGTGCAACGGCGGGTGACCCTCAGATCACCCAGGGGTACTCGGCCTCGGGCCAGTTGACGACGTTGGCCGCCTTCAGGTCGTCGATCTGCGCCTCGTCGTAGCCGAGCCACTCGAGGATCTCGCGGGTGTTCTCGCCCACCCGCGGCGGCGGCGTGTCGATCTTCCCCGGTGCGTCCGAGAACTGGACGAGCTCGCCGAACTGGCGCAGGGTCCCCATGATCGGGTGCTCGTACTCGGCGACGAGACCGAGCGCCACGTTGTCCGCGTCGTAGAGCACGAGGTCGCCGGCCTTGGTGTCGACCGGCACCTCGCTGGGGACGCCGGCGTCGTTGAACGCGTTGGCCCACTGCATCTCGGTCTTGGCGAGGAACCGTGGCGCGAGCAATGCTTCGAGCTCCTCACGGTGCTCGCGCCGGAGCTGCGCGACCGCGAAGCGGGCGTCGTCGGCGAGCTCCGGCAGGCCGAGCGCGGCGCACAGCGCGGTCCACTCCGACTCCTCGACCGCGGCGATCTGGATCCAGCCGTCCTGGGTCTCGTAGAGCCGGTAGCAGGCGTCAGTCCCGTGCAGACCCTGGTCCATGCGCGGCCGGGGGACCGCTTCGCCGTCGACCAGCAGCGCGTCGGACGCGAACACCGCGCCCCCGTCGAGCAGGGAGGTCCAGAGCTCCTGGCCTTCGCCTGTGCGGCGCTGGTGGTACAGCGCGGCGAGGACGCCGACGACCGAGAGCATCGCGTTGGCCGCGTCGCACATGCCGAACCGGTAGTACAGCGGGTCGTTCCCGGTGTGGGTCGCGCCGGCCTCGTACTCGAGCCCGGTGGCGGCCTGGTACAGCGGGTCGAGTCCGCCGAAGTGCGCGAGCGGACCCTCGAGCCCGTACGCCCAGGTGTTGCAGTAGACGACGTCCGGGTTGACGCGCTTGCAGTCCTCGTACCCGATGCCGAGCCGGTTCGCGACGCCCGCGGTCATGTTGTGGTGCACGATGTCGGCCTGCGCCACGAGCTCGAGCGCGACCTTCAACCCTTCCGGCGACTTCAGGTCCACCGCGATGTCGCGCTTGCCCCGCTGACAGCCGAAGAACGGCTTGCCCGCGAGCCGCATGCCGTCGCCCGCGACGGGCTCGACCTTGATGACCTCGGCGCCGAGGTCCCCGATGATCATGGGCCCGAACGGTCCGGCGAGGTACTGACCGAAGTCGATGAGTCGGACCCCTTCGAGTGCGCCCATCAGTCCGCCTCTCCGCTGAAGGCCGCGATCTCCGCGTCGCTGTAGCCGAGCAGGCCGAAGATCTCGGTGTTGTGCTCGCCGGGCTGCGGCTGGGGGCCCTGGATCCCGCCGGGGGTCCCCAGCAGGTTGATCGGCACACCGATCTGCGTGGTCGTGCCCAGCTCGGGATCCTCGACGGTCGCGACCATGTCGTTCGCGACCAGTTGCGGATGCGGGTGGCCGCCCGCGCCGAGCGCCTCCTCCATCGTGATCACGGCTTCGATCGCGTGGTTGTTCTCCTGGAACTCGCGCACCAGCTCGTCCCGGTCGTGGTGCTTGTACGCCTCGCGACGGCGCACGGTGAACTTCTCGCGCTCCTCGGCCGGCATGGTCAGGAACGTCATCGGGTCGGGCGGATCTTCGAGGCCGAGCAGCTCGTCCTGGCTCTTCTTCGGGGTGAGTCCGCTCATCACCGACGCGTGCACCCACTCGCCGTTCGCGACCTCGAAGAGCATCTGCTGATGGATGCCGGGCGGATAGCTCTTGCCCATCAGGTCGTGGAACGCGGCCGGCGCCTTCTCGACGTGCTGCCACACCTGCGTCGAGTAGAGGAGGGCTCCCTGGAACAGCGACGTCGTGACGTGCTGGCCCCGTCCGGTCTCCTCGCGCGCCACGAGCGCGGAGAGGATGCCGGCCGGGATCAGGAACGCCGAGCCCATGCTGGGCATGGGCATGTGCAGGAAGATCGGGCCCATCCGCCAACCGGGCTGCTCCCACTGCTGGCCGCTGCTCGCCTGGACGAGCGCGTCATAGCCCGGACGCGAGGCGAAGCGGTGCCCCTCGGGGTAGCCCGGGCACGAGCAGTAGACGAGACGCTCGTTGCGCGCGTGGACGGCGTCGTAGCCGATGCCGAGGCGCTCGGTCACGCCGGGGCGGAACGTCTCGACGAGCACGTCTGCGTCGTCGATCAGGCGCAGCATGGCCTCGTGGCCCCGAGGGCGCTTCAGGTCCACGGTGACCGAGCGGCGGGACCGGTTCCAGACCGCGTAGCCCGAGTAGGCGCGGAACGGGTCGCCGCCGGGAGGCTCGACCTTGATCACGTCCGCGCCCTGTTCGGCGAGCAGCATCACGCCGAGCGGACCGGCGATGCCCCAGGACAGGTCCAGGATGCGCACTCCATCGAGCGCTCCGGCCATCGGCTCCCCCTCGTCTCGACGCACGTCACGGAAGGGAGGCAGCCTCGCGCACTCCTGACGGCGGTGTCAGGTGGTGGACCGCCGCCGCTCGCCGGTGGTGCGGGGTCCGGCGTTCGAGCGGCGGAGATCTTCGGTGGACCGCCGCCGCTCGCCGGTCGTGCGGGGTCCGGCGTTCGAGCGGCGGAGATCTTCGGTGGACCGCCGCCGCTCGCCGGTCGTACGGGGTCCGGCGTTCGAGCGGCGGAGATCTTCGGAGTGGAGTCAGCAGCGGGCCGCGAGGCTCGAGAGCGCGATGCCCCGGCGGCCCTGGCGGATGACGTGCTGGTCCATGCCGTTGGTGACGTATGCGAACGAGATCCCGCTCTCCGGGTCGGCCCAGGCGATCTGCCCACCTGCGCCGTTGTGGCCGAACGTCCGGGGCGAGCCGGTGTGCCCGAAGCCGCGCCGGTTGGCGCGACCGTCGTCGCCGGCGACGACCAGCCCCAGGGTCCGGTTGGCCGGGATGCCGGTCCAGCGGTCGGACAGGTGGTTGCGCACCGCTCCGGTGCCGTCGGCGAGGACCGCCGGATCCCAGATCCCCGCGGGGTCGTGGAGCAGCGCCTGGTAGAAGAGCACGAGGTCGCTCGCGCGCATCACCCCGCCGCCCCCGGGCACGCCGAGCTCGCGCATCTCGGGGAGGTTGAGGGAGAGGAGCACGTCGGCGGTGGCGCTGGTGAACGGGAGCTCCCGCACGCCGAGGACCGCCTCGAGCTCGTCGGGCGTCGCCTCGTCGCCGACGTTCACGGCGTCCGCGATGCCGTCCTGGCGGTCCCGGGCGAGGCCGAGCACGCGGGGGAGCCCGATCGGGCCGGTGACTCGCGCCTCGATGAGGTCGCAGTAGCTCTGGCCGCCGACCCGGTCCATGATCTCGGCCAGCACCCAGTGCGCCGAGGTCGGGTGGTACTCGTAGGCCGAGCCCGGCTCCCAGTTCAGGCGCCACCGTGCGAACTGCTCGACCCGTCCCTCGCGCGTCCACTGCTTCGGCGGACCCAGCGGCGCGTACGGGAACCCGGACGTGTGCAGCATCACCTGCTCGACGGTGATGACGTCCTTCCCGTTGGTCGCGAACTCCGGGATGTAGTCGACGACCTTGCGGTGCTCGTCGACGAGGCCCTCCGCGAGCAGCGTCCAGAACGCGGCCGCGACGAAGGCCTTGGTCGCGGAGAACGCGATGAAGCGCGTGTCCGTGGTGGCGTCCCCGAGCGCCTCGAACAGCTCGAGCTCACCGTGCCGGGCGAGCGCGACCTGACACGAGGGCAGCAGTCCCGAGTCGATGTCACGCCGCGCCCGGGCGAGCAGCGCGTCGGTCTCGGTGCTCACGCCCCGCCCTGTTGGACGGCCTGCGCGAGGGAGTCCTCCCACGCCCAGTTCCCGGCGAAGTGGCGGTTGCCGTCGTCCATCACGTTGTAGAGCCAGAAGAAGGTGTACACGCCGCAGGTGAAGACCGCGGCGAGGATGCGGCCGACGTAGTTCTGCTTCTCGTGGAGTCGGTTCGGATCCGGATGGTCGACCGGCGTGCCCAACCGCGTGAAGATGAACGCGAGCTCGTTCTCCGCGCCGCCCTCGTCGTAGTCGTGCTTGACGAGGTCGCCGTCGAGCAGCACGAACACGATGAGCTCGACGATGCCGCGGGCGATGATCGACAGCACGAGCCACACGACCGGATCGCGGAACTCGTGCGTGAGCCGGCGCAGGCCGTCGAGATGGGTGGCGACGCGCTCGAAGTTCGGGCGGAGCTCGTCGGCCAGCCCTTGCGCGACGGCCCGTTCCCACGCGACGGCATTCGCCGCGTCGAGGAGCTCCAGCCGGCGCATGTTGTGGTCGCGGGACCGTCGCACGAGCTGGTACACGACGTAGACGAGGTAGACACCGCAGGTCAGCACGGTCCAGCCGAACGCGGTCCAGAACTCGAAGATGTAGTCGGTCTCGTTGCGGCGCAGGTAGGCCGTGCGGACCCGTTCGACCGGCGGCACCGTCACCGGGAGCTGGTACGGCGGTGGCGTCACGGGCGGCGGCGGAGGCTGGGTCACGGATGGTGACCCTACGCGTTCGCCCCGCGTGTGTCATCGCTCCGTGGCCGACCGCACACCGGCGCGCGGCGAGATCGCCGCGGTTCGCCTCGGGCCTTCGGATTCGGCGTACCCTCCCGCGATGCACCAGCACGTCGCGCCTCGGCGCCGCGGCCGGGGACGTGCGGATCCGCGTCTCTGTGGCTGATCGCCGGACGCCCCAGCCCGGCGTCACTCGGCCCGGGGGGCCGGACCTCACGGCCCGCGAGCGGCGGCTCGTCCGCCTCGGCGTGGGGGGCGCGCTCGTGATGTACGCCGCGCTCGCGGTGCTCCAGGTCTTCGCGGTCGCGCCGTTCCTCACGCAGGACGAGAGCGCGCACGTCGACTACGCCGTGCGCGTCGCCGAGGGTCACCTCCCCGAGGCCGGCACGCAGGAGGGGCCGCGCTACCTGTCCGGGCAGCCGCGCACCGGGCAGTACGTCGCGAACCACCCGCCGCTGTACCACGCGGTGTCCGGTGTGATCCTCCGGCTCGGGATGGACGACCACGATCGCGACACCGGGTTCTACGCGGCGCGGCTGCTCACGGCGGCGTTCACGCTCGTCACCATCGTCCTGGTCGCCGCACTCTCGCTGATGGTCGGCGGTCGTCGGCGCGCGGTCCTCGCGGTCGGCGCCGCGGCCCTCACCGCCGTCTTCTCCCCGCTGACGTTCGCGTCTGCGACCATCCAGAACGACTCTCTCGCCGCGATGTTCGCGACTGCCGCCCTGGTCGCACTCGTCCGCATCGTGCTGCGGGGATCCGATCGGTGGAGCCTCGCGGCCCTGTGCGGGTGCTGCGCGCTGGGTGCGCTGACCCGGGCGACGATGCTGCCCATCGTCGCCGTGGTCGCCCTTGCGCTCGTCGCCGCGGCGGTGATCCGTCCGGATGGGAGGCCACTCGGAGGCCGACTCGCCACCGGGTTCGCGCAGGCGGGCCTGGTCGTCGGCACGACGCTCCTCGTCGCGGGATGGTTCTACGTTCTCAACATCGACCGGTACGGGGACGCGATCGGCGGATCCGTCGTGTACGCGAACGTCGTCGACCGCGCGGGTGAGCCGTCGTCCGGATCGATCCTGCACTTCCTCGCCGACCCCGGGTCGTGGGCCCAGCTCTGGCGCCAGAGCTTCGGGGGGCTCCCGTCTCGCAACCAGTCGAGCGCACGGTCGTCGGCCTGGATCGCGTCGCTCGCCGGGGTGCTCGTCGCCGCCGGCGCGATCACGGCCTGCGTGCGCTCGGCACGGGCGCGCCGTGCGTCGTCACCCGGGCCGCGCCAGAGCCCCGCGCCGCGGCGGCCGCTGATGCTCGCCCGGCTGAGCGTGGCCGGGGCACTCGTGGCATGCATCGCGGAGATCTCGGTGCACGTCACGAATGGCGGGGCACCCCACGGCCGCTACCTCTCGCCGGGGATCGCGGCGCTCGCGATCGGCGTCGCCGCGGCGCTTCTCGCGCTGCCGCTGCTCCGCGGGCTGGCCGCCTTCTTCACTGTGCTGGGCGCGCAGGTGTGGGCGTCGCTCGCGTTCGAGGCCGGCATCCTCCGCCGGGTCGCCTCTCTCGCGCATGCCACCTCGTTCGACCTGTTCTCCCGCAGCCTGACCCACAACGGCGTCCCGTTCGCACCCGGTCTGCTCGTCGCGCTGCTCGGAGTTGCGTGCTTCGGGCTGGCCACGGTCCTCGCGGCCCAGTGGATCCTCGCCGAGGTCGAGCGCCGCGGCCCGAAGGCGCGCGCGCCGGCTCAGCTCGTGACGGTCGCGGCACCCGCGGAGGTCATGAGTCACTGAACCGACCGCGATCCCCCGGGTGCAGGCCGCCGTAGACCCGTCTAACGTCTGCAGCGAACAGGTGCCCGGGCATGCCGTGTGATGGGTGGGCTTCCATGAGCCCGACCGCGATGTGGGTGGAGCGATGACGACCAGCGTCGTGACCCTCCTCGTCACCGACCTCGTCGGTTCCACCGCACTGCGCGTGCACACTGGCGAGGACCGGTTCGACGAGCTCCGCGCCGAGCACGACCGGCTCCTGCGCGAGCAGGTGACCAACTGGCACGGCGAGGTCGCCAAGCACACGGGCGACGGCATGATCGCGGTGTTCAACGCGGCGAGCGACGCGGTGAGCGCCGCGGTGTCCATCCAGCAGGCGTTCGAGCAGCGGAACCGGCGCGCGCCCGACCGGTTCGAGGTCCGCATCGGGTTGAGCGCGGGCGACGTGTCGTTCGAGGACGGCGACTACTTCGGGACACCACCGGTCGAAGCCAGTCGCCTCTGCGCGCGGGCCGAGGGCGGCCACATCCTCGCGGCGGACGTCGTGCGCATCCTCGCCGGCTCGCGCGGCGGCCACACCTTCGTTTCCAGGGGGGAGCTGGAGCTGAAGGGGCTGCCGCCGCTCGCGACGGTCGAGGTCGAGTGGACGCCGGACGAGTCCGAGCGTGACCGCGCGCGCTCGCTCGATCCGCGAACGATGCCGATGGTCGGCCGCGGCCGCGAAGTGGAAGACCTCGACGAGGAGCTGGCGCGGGCCCGGGCGGGGGAGTGCCGCACGGTGCTCGTGCTCGGTGAGCCCGGGATCGGCAAGACGCGCATTGTCAGCGAGCTCCTGGACCGGCACCGCAACGACGTGAAGAGCCTGAGCGCGCGTGCGTACCCGCTCGGCGCGACCGCGTCGCTCGGTCTCTGGACCGAGGCCATCGAGCGTCATCTGCGCTCGCTCGACCCGAGCGAGGTGCTGATGCTCTGCGGGCCGTACGTCGACGACCTCGCCGCGATCCTGCCGAGCGTCGCCCGGGCCGGCGGTGGACGGGTGGACGCCGACCCGCCCCCGGCGCGCCTGCTCGGCGCCCTGGGCTCGCTGCTCGAGAACATCAGCGACGGCGCGCCGATCGTCGTGATGCTCGACGACGTGCACCTCGCCGACGGCTCGTCGTGGGAGGCGCTCAACCACCTCGCCCGCAACTTGTCGGGCTCGCCGATCCTGTTCCTTCTGACAGCCCGTCCGGTCGAGCTGGAGGAGCACAAGATCGGCTCCGAGATCGTCCACGCGCTCGAGCAGGACGGCTTCCTGCGCCGACGCACGCTCCAGCCGCTCACACGCGACGACCTCAGACCGCTCGCCGCCTCCTGGTTCGAGGCCGACCGGATCGGCGACCCGCTGCTCGACTGGTTGCAGGACCGGTCTCGCGGCATCTCGCTGTTCGCGGTCGGGCTCCTGCGCGCGCTGGCCGAGGAGGGCGACGCCGACCTGGAGCACCCCGCGCTCCGCCAGCTCCCGGAGGACCTTGCCGCGCGGGTGCACGCCCGCCTGGAGCTGCTCTCGCCCGCGAGCCGGTCGTTGCTCGAGCTGCTCGCCGTCGTCGGCTACCGGATGAACCTCGCTGACCTGGTCGCGGTGAGTGGACAGCCGCTCGAGCGCACGGCGGAGACGCTCGACGATCTGGTCTGGCGACGACTCGTCGACGAGGGCGAGGACGGCCGCGAGCTCAGCTATGAGCTGGCCCACCCGCTGATCCAGGACGCGATCTACGAGCGCATCGGCGGGGCTCGCCAGCGCGCGCTCCACCGGCTCGTCGCGCGCGTGCTCGTCGCCCAGGGTCACTACGGCGCGGCGGCAGGTCACTTCGTGCGCTCGGCCGACGTCGGCGATGCCGAGGCGGTCGAGGCCCTGCGCGAGGCGCTGCGCCAGGCCGAAGCCCGCGAGCAGCACCACGAGGCGCTCGCGCTCCTCGCGGCGTTGCTCACCGTCCTCCCCGGGGGCGACCGGCGGTGGCTCGACGTGCTCGACGCGCTCTCGTGGCAGGCGGACTGGGTCGTCGAGCACCGCACCGACGACGCCACCGAGATGGCCGTGCGGGCGATGCGCAACATCGAGCAGCTCGTACAGGCTCATCCCGACCCCGAGCGCCGGGCGACGGTGAAGTTCCACCTCGGGACGTTCCGGGCCTGGAACTCGGAGGACCTCGCGATCGCGACCCGGACCGTCGAGGAGGCCCGCGACCTCTACGAGGAGGCCGGCGAGGCCGACCGGGTCCGGCTGGCCGAGAACGAGCTCAGCTACCTCGCGGCCATCGGGGGCGACCCGCCGCGTCAGGGCGAGATCGCGCGCGGCGTCATCGCCGGCGCGGAGGCAGCCGATGACCGCTTCGGTCTCCTCCAGGGCCTGGTCTCGCTGGTCTTCTCGTTGCTGCTCACCGGGCGCGTCGGCGAGGCCCGCCCGTGCATGGAGCGCGCCCTCGCGATCGCGGCCGAGGACGGCAAGTGGTACCGGGTGACCTATCTCCACGGTCAGCTGGCGTTCGCGGCCGCCCTGTTCGGCCAGGCGGCGATCGCGCACGACCACTTCGCCGCCGGGAAGGCCGCGAACCCCTCCTGGCGCGACACGCTGCTCCCCGACTTCGAGATCATCTGCCATTGGCTCCAGGGTCAGCTTCCCGCCGCGGTGAGCGGCGCGGTCGCCATTCGCGCTGGGCGCCGGCGGCGGCGCCTCCGTTCGTCGCTTCGGCCTCGCGTTCGGCGCGCTCGCGGCGGGGGAGTCGGGTCGACTCGACGAAGGCCACGTCCTCGCCGAGTACCGCGACGTGTTCCGCGGCCGCGACTGGTGGGTGCACAGCGACATCGCGGCCTGGGCCGAGGGGGCGTTGGCCGTGTGGAGCGGCGACACCGACGGCGGACTCGCGACGGTGCGCGATGCGCTCGAGCGTCAAGCTCGGCAGCAGTCCGCCGTGTTCGGCCGCATGATGGCACTCGATCTCGCCGAATGGGCGCTGGACGCCGCCGACCACGCGACCGTCGCGTTCGCGGCGGCCAGCCTCGAGCGGCTCGGGCCTGGCGACGTGCCTGCGCTGCGCTGCTTCGATGAAGCCGTCCATGGCGTCGCGAGCGCGGTCGGCGGGGACCGGACCCGCGCGGTGGCGGCCCTCGACCGGGCGGCCGCCGGGTTCACGTCGTCCGGCTGGCCGCTGGTCGCGGCCCGGGCGACGGTCCTCGCGGGGCAGATCGCCGGCCGCGACGACCGCGCCGGCGCCGTCGCCCGGCTCGAGCGGGCGGCCGAGGACCTGGGCGCGCTCGGCGCGGTCGCGCGGCGGGCTCGAGCCGTCCAGCTGCTCGCCGGCCTGGGCAAGGCCGGCAAGCGAGCGCGGACCGCGGTGGCCGGACCGGAGTCGCTCACGAAGCGTGAGCGGGAGGTGGCCGGGCTCGCGGCCGAGGGGCTGTCGGCGAGGGACATCGGCGCCCGCCTGTTCATCGGCGAGCGCACCGTCGAGACGCATCTCGCCAACGCCTACAGCAAGCTCGGCGTGCGGTCGCGCGTCGAGCTGGCCCGCCGGGCCGCCGAGCTGGATCTGGAGCTCGGCCGGTAACGGCGCGGGCCTCCGTACTGCGATTCCGTACCGATCTCCGTACTGCTCCGGAGGTTGTGCCGGCGCCCCTTCCATACCGTCGACGTTGGAAGACCACCTCGGTCTTCGAAGGAGGGACAGGAACGATGACCGCGACCGTCACCACACCGGGCCGGGTCCTCGACGACGAGATGATCGAGCGCTTCGGCGACCGAGCCGCGAGCTACGACCGGGACAACCGGTTCTTCGCCGAGGACTTCGAGGAGCTCCGCACGACCGGCTACCTGACGATGGCCGTGCCGACGGAGTTCGGCGGCCTCGGCTACACCCTCGCCGACGTCTGCCGGGAGGAGCGCCGGTTGGCCCGCCGGGCCCCCGCCACCGCGCTGGCGACCAACATGCACGTCTACTGGACCGGCCTCGCGGCCGACCTCTACCGGGCCGGCGACCACTCGCTGACCTGGATGCTCGACGAGGCCGTCGCCGGCGAGGTCTTCGCGGCGGGCCACGGCGAGGCCGGCAACGACTTCCCCGTGTTGATGGCGGTGACCCGGGCCGAGCCGGTCGACGGTGGGTACACGTTCACCGGGCACAAGATGTTCGGCTCGCTGACCCCGGTCTGGACCCGCCTCGGGATCCACGGGATCGACACGACCGATCCGGCGAACCCGAAGATCGTCCACGCGTTCATGCCGCGGGACACGAAGGGCTACACGATCGTCGAGACGTGGGACACGTTCGGGCATGCGGGCGACGCGAAGCGACGACACGATCCTCGACGGTGCGTTCGTGCCCGACAGGTACATCGCCCGGAACGTGCCCGCCGGGCTCGCCGGTGCCGACCTGTTCGTGCTCGGGATCTTCGCCTGGGCCGAGTGCACCTTCGCCAGCATCTACACCGGCATCGGGGAGCGGGCGCTCGAGCTCGCGGTCGGGATGGCGCAGAAGCGGACCTCGGTGGCGCTCGGTGGGCGGACGCTCGCGTACCACCCCGAGATCCAGCACGACGATCGCCGACATGGCGTTGGAGGTCGAGGGCGCGGTGCCGCACGTCGAGAAGACCGCGTCCGACTGGTCGAGCGGGGTGGACCACGGCGGGATGTGGCCGATGAAGCTCGTGGCCACGAAGCACCACGCGGTCGACAGCGCGAAGCGGGCCGTGGACCTGGCCATGGAGGTCTCGGGCGGCTCGGGCATGTTCAAGGGCCAGGAGCTGGAGCGCCTGTACCGCGACGTGCGCTGTGGCGGATTCCACCCGGCGAACAACGCGCTGGTCCACGAGATCGTCGGCAAGACGATGGTCGGCGTGCTCGGCGAGGAGCCGCGCTGGTAGCGAACTCCCGCCGGTGGTAGTGATCCTCGGGTGACGTACGAACCGGCACCCGAGGATCACTTCACGTTCGGGCTCTGGACGGTCGGGAACCGGGGACGGGACCCGTTCGGCAACGAGACCCGACCCCCGCTGGACCCGGTCGAGTCCGTGCGCCGGCTGGGCGAGCTCGGCGCCTACGGCGTCAGCTTCCACGACGACGACCTGATCCCGCCGGGCTCGGGTGCGAGCGAGCGAGACGACATCTTGAAGCGGTTCCGCACCGCGCTCGACGAGACCGGGGTCCAGGTCCCGATGGCGACGGTGAACCTCTTCTCGAACCCGGTGTTCAAGGACGGTGCGCTCACCGCCAACGATCCGAGGGTCCGTCGGCACGCACTGCGCAAGACGCTCGACGCGATCGATCTCGCCGCCGAGCTCGGGGCGTCGGTGTTCGTCCTGTGGGGCGGCCGTGAGGGCGTCGAGTCCGACGCGGCCAAGGACATCCCGGCCGCGCTCGACTGCTACGCGGAGGGCGTCAACGCGTGCTGCGCCTACATCGAGGAGCGCGGCTGGCTGATGGAGATCGCGCTCGAGCCGAAGCCGAACGAGCCGCGGGGCAACCTGCTGCTGCCGACGGTCGGGCACGCGCTCGCGTTCATCCACGAGCTCGAGTTCCCGGACATGGTCGGCATCAACCCCGAGTTCGCCCACGAGACGATGAGCGGCCTCTCGTTCCACCACGCGGTCGCGCAGGTTCTCTGGGCCGACAAGCTCTTCCACATCGACCTCAACGGCCAGGTCCCCGGCAAGTACGACCAGGACTTCCGGTTCGGGTCCGAGGGCGTCAAGGACGCGTTCTACCTCGTGAAGCTGCTGGAGGACGCGGAGTGGGACGGCATGCGCCACTTCGACGCGCACGCGTACCGGACCGAGGACGTCGACGGCGTGTGGGAGTTCGCACGCGGCTGCATGCGCACGTACCTGATCCTGAAGGAGAAGGTCGAGCGGTTCGCCGAGGACACCGAGATCCAGGAGGCGCTCGCGGCCGCGCACGTCGACGACCTCAGCCTGCCGACGCTCCCCGAGACCGGCGAGGACCGGTTCGCGCGGCTGCGCAAGGAGACCGCGGACGTCGACGCGCTCGCGGCGATCGGCTGGGGTCACGAACGGCTCGACCAGCTCGTGACCGAGCTCCTCCTCGGCCTCCGCTAGGCCCGAGTCGCTCCGGCGTCCGCCACTCCGGGTCGCTCCGGCGTCGCACTTCGTGCCCGCTCCCGCCTGCGCTCAGCCTCCGTGCTCGCTCCCGCACTCCGCTCCCGCTCGCACGTGCAAGTGTGAGAGTCATGCCGAGCGTCTTGGGTGTCGACTCGTCGACGCAGTCCACGAAGGTCGAGGCACGCGACGCGGACTCGGGCCGGCTCCTCGGGAACGGCTGGGCGCCGCACCCCGCGACGACGCCGCCCCGTTCGGAGCAGGATCCCGAGGTGTGGCGGACCGCGCTCGTCGCCGCGCGCGCCGAGGTCGGACCGCTCGGCGAGTCCACCGCGGTCTCGGTCGCCGCGCAGCAGCACGGCCTCGTCGTGCTCGACGCCGCCGACGAGGTGATCCGCCCCGCGAAGCTCTGGAACGACACCGAGTCGGCGCCCGACGCCGACTGGCTCGTCGGCCGGCTCGACGACGGCGCAGCCGGGTGGGCCGCGGCCTGCGGCTCGGTGCCCGTCGCCGCGTTCACCATCACCAAGCTGTCGTGGCTGCACCGCACCGATCCCGGTGCCTTCGCCCGCATCGCCCGCGTGATGCTGCCCCACGACTGGCTGGCGTGGCGCGTGAGCGGCCGGCTCGCAACCGACCGGGGCGACGCGTCCGGCACCGGGTACTGGTCGCCGGCGACCGGCGAGTACCGGCTCGACCTCCTGGAGCTCGTCGACGGTGAGCTCGACTGGGCATCCGTCCTCCCGCCAGTCCTCGGCCCGGAGGCCGCCACCGGCACCGGCGACAACATGGCCGCCGCGCTCGGGCTCGGACTGTGTCCGGGGGACGTCGCGATCTCGCTCGGGACATCGGGGACGGTGTTCGCGGTGAGCGAGACGTCGACGGCCGACGCGACCGGCACGGTGTGCGGGTTCGCTGACGCGACCGGTCGCTACCTGCCGCTCGTCTGCACGCTCAACGCGACGAAGGTCACGGACGCGACCGCGCACCTGCTCGGCGTCGACCTCCCCGAGCTCGACGACATGGCCCTCTCGGTCCCGGCCGGATGCGGTGGCATCGTGTTCGTTCCGTACCTGGACGGTGAGCGCACGCCGAACCGGCCCGACGCGACCGGGACCATCTCGGGGCTGCGCTCGGACGTCGCCCGCGAGCAGGTGGCCCGTTGCGCGTTCGAAGGCGTCGTGTGCGGAATGCTCGACGGGCTCGATGCGCTCCGGGCCGCGGGAGTTCCCACCGACGCCGGGCGGCTGTTCCTCGTCGGCGGTGGCGCGCGCAGCACCGCGTACCGGCAGGTGCTGGCCGACCTCGCGCAGCGACCCGTCGTCGTGAGCACCGAGGACGAGCCCGTCGCGCTCGGCGCGTGCGTGCAGGCCGCGGCGCGGGTGTCGGGCGCCCCGATCGCGGACGTGCAGGACGCCTGGGCGCTCGGGATGGGAACGACCGTCGACCCGGTGCTGGCGCCGGACGCGGCGGCCGAGGTGCGCGCGGCCTACGCGTCCGCGCGCGACGCCCGCTGAGCCGGGTCCGGCGCCGCGGCACCGCTCGCCGTGGCTTCGCGGGCCCGGCGCTTGCGGTGCCACTTCAGCCCGCCCTCGAGCGCGGCGAGCAACGTGTCGTTGTCCTTGGAGATCTGCTCGTGGACGTAGCGCTCGAGCCCGATCCGCCGCATCCACGGGTTGAAGCACTCGTAGGTCTCGGAGAAGTGGATGCGCGTGCGCCCGTCACCGAGGTCCTCGAGCCGGGTCTGGCCGACGGCCCTGGACCACAACGGCTTGCCGATCGCGTCGTAGCGCCACGACTCGCACGGCTTCACCTGCGTCAGCCACTCCCACGACTTCCCGACGCCGCCGGAGAGCAGGAACCTCGGCACCGGGAACGTGCAGTGGCGCACGAGACCCTCACCGACCTCGTCACCGGGATGCAGGATCTCGATGCTGCCGATCTTTCCCTGCGGCCGGTCGGGGCCGCGGTACCAGAACAGCTCCCACACCTCTTCGGGCGGCGCGTGCAGGACCAGCGAGTACTCATGATGTTGCACGGCAAGTCACCTTAGGCCTGCGGGATAGCGTCGCGTTCATGGCCCCCGACGAGCAGCCGACGATGGAGGTCGCGGACTCGCTGCTCGACCTGGTGGGCAACACTCCGTTGGTGCGGCTCCCACGGGTCGGCTCGGGCCTGGTGTGCGATCTCGTCGCCAAACTCGAGATGTTCAACCCGGGCGGGAGCGTGAAGGACCGGCCCGCGATCGCGATGATCGACGCGGCCGAGCGTGAGGGTCTGCTGAAGCCCGGTGGCACGATCGTCGAGCCGACGTCGGGCAACACCGGGGTCGGTCTCGCGATCGTCGCCGCGCCGCGCGGCTACCAGTGCGTCTTCGTCATGTCGGACAAGATGAGCCCGGAGAAGGTCGCGCTGCTGCGCGCCTACGGCGCCGAGGTCGTGGTCTGCCCGACCGCGGTTCCGCCCGAGGACCCGTCGTCGTACTACTCCGTGGCCGACCGGCTCACGCGCGAGACTCCGAACGCGTTCCGCCCCGACCAGTACTCGAACCCGCACAACCCCGAGGAGCACGAGCGCTCGACCGGGCCGGAGATCTGGCGCCAGACCCGCGGGCGCATCACCCACTTCGTCGCCGGGATCGGCACCGGTGGGACGATCACCGGGGTCGCGCGGTACCTCAAGCGGATGAACCCGGACGTGCAGATCATCGGTGCGGACCCCGAGGGCTCGGTCTACTCGGGCGGCACCGGCCGGCCGTACCTGGTCGAGGGGGTGGGGGAGGACTTCTGGCCCCCGACCTACGACCCGTCGCTCGTCGACCGGGTCGTGATGGTCACGGACCGCGAGTCCTTCGACGCGGCGCGGCGGGTGACCCGTGAGGAGGGCCTGCTCGTCGGCGGGTCGTGCGGCACCGCGGTGCACGCCGCGCTGGTCGTCGGCCGCGAGCTCGGTCCCGAGGCGGTGGTCGTCGTGCTGCTCCCCGACTCGGGGCGGGGGTACCTCTCGAAGATCTTCAACGACGACTGGATGATGGACTTCGGTTTCATCACCTGCGGCGACGCGTGCGCGGGCGACGTCCTCGCGAGCAAGGACGGGTCGATCCCGGACCTCGTGCTCGTCACGCCCGACGAGACCGCGCGTGCGGCCTGGGCGCTCATGCGCTCGCTCGGGGTCTCGCAGGTCGTCGTCAGCGTGAGCAAGGAGCCCCCGCTCGCCGCGAAGGAGGTGAGCGGCACGCTCGACGAGCTCTCGCTCATGGACCTCGCCTTCCGCGATCCCGCAGTCCTGGAGCACGCGGTGTCGGAGGTGATGAGCCCGGCGATGGCGATGATCGGCATCGGTGAGCCGATCCCGGCAGTCGTGGACCGGTTGAACCGCTCGCCCGCGGTGCTCGTGCTCGACGGCGGGCACCCGGTCGGCGTGCTCAGCCGGTCCGATCTCCTGACGTTCCTCGCGTCGAAGGCGGCGGGGTGACCGACCGCCCGGACGGCCCCGGCTTCGAGACCCGGGCGATCCACGCGGGGCAGGACGCGGACCCGGCGACGGGCGCGGTGGTCGTCCCGATCCACCTCGCCACGACGTTCGCCCAGGACGCGGTCGGCGAGGACCGCGGCTTCGAGTATGGCCGATCGGGCAACCCCACACGGGGCGCGCTCGAGGCGTGCATCGCGTCGCTCGAGGGCGCGGCCCACGGCCTCGCGTTCTCGAGCGGGCTCGCCGCCGAGGACGCGGTGTTCCGCGCGCTGCTCGCGGCGGGGGATCACGTCGTCATCCCGGACGACGCCTACGGGGGGACGTTCCGGCTCGTCTCGAAGGTGCTCGCCCCCACCGGGGTCCGTTGGAGCGCCGCGCTCCTCGAGTCACCGGAAGCGCTGCGTGCCGCGATGACCAACGCGACGAAGGTCGTGTGGGTGGAGACGCCGACGAACCCGACGCTGGGGATCGTCGACATCGCCGCGGTCGCGAGCGTCGCGCACGAGCGTGGCGCGGTGCTCGTGGTCGACAACACCTTCGCGACCCCGTACCTTCAGCGCCCGCTCGAGCTCGGCGCGGACGTCGTCGTGCACTCGACGACCAAGTACCTGGGCGGTCACTCGGACGTCGTCGGCGGCTTCGTCGCAGTCGACGACTCCGAGCTGGCCGCGCGGATCGGGTTCCTGCAGAACGCGGCGGGCGGGGTGCCGAGCCCGTTCGACTGCTACCTCGTGCTGCGCGGGATCAAGACGCTCGGCGTGCGGATGGACCGGCACGGTGCGAACGCGTCCGCGGTGGCCGAGATGCTCGACGCGCACCCGGCCGTCGAACGGGTCCTCTACCCTGGACTCCCGGCGCACCCGGGCCACGACGTCGCGGCCCGCCAGATGGACGGCTTCGGCGGGATGGTCAGCTTCCTCGCCGCGGGCGGGGAGGCCGCCGCGCTCGAGCTGGTGGCCCGCACCAGGGTGTTCACGCTGGCCGAGTCGCTCGGCGCGGTCGAGTCGCTGATCGAGCACCCGGCCCGGATGACCCACGCCTCCGCCGCGGACTCACCGCTCGCGGTCGATCCCGCGCTGGTCCGGCTCTCGGTCGGGATCGAGACCCTCGCCGACCTCCTCGCCGACCTCGAGCACGCGCTCGCCTGACCCCGACCGAGCCGTTCTCGGCACGTTGAACCACATCAGGTGTGGTCAGGCGTGCCGAGAACGGGCGAGCCGAGAACGGGATTGGGCGCCGGTATCCTGGGGTCGATGCTGGTCCTGGTGGTGATCGAGGCGGTGGTGCTGGCGTTCCTGGCCCTGCTCGTCGCCGGGCTGCTCCGGAGCCACGCGGAGATCCTCCGTGCACTGCACGACCTGGGTGCGGGCCGCGATCCGTTGGCGCCGCGTGGAGCGACCTCGCTCGTCGCGCCACCGACGCTGGCGCCGAGCGCGCCCGGCGCGGTCACGACCGGCAACGACATCGCGGGGGTGACGCCGACGGGCGACGCGGTCGTCGTGGGGGTCGCCGCGGCACCGCAGCCCACGCTGCTCGCGTTCCTCTCGAGCGGTTGCATCACGTGCCGCCACTTCTGGGACGCGTTCACCACCCCCCAGGCGCTCCCGGGCGGCGCCCGCCTCGTCATCGTCACGATGGGTGCCGAGGCCGAGAGCGAGTCGGCGGTGCTGAATCTCGCGCCGCCGGACGTGAGCGTCGTCATGTCCTCGGAGGCGTGGGACGACTACGAGGTCCCCGGTTCCCCGTACTTCGTGTTCGTCGAGGGCGGGAGCGGCCGGGTCGTGGGCCAGGGCACCGCGCCCGGCTGGGAGCAGGCGGTGCGGCTGATGACCGAGGCGACCGATGACGCGGCCATGCGCGCGTCACGGGCCGCCACGGACGCGCGCGAACAACGGGCCGAACGGCGCCGGCTCGACGACCGCGCCCGCGAGGCACGCAACGACGAGATCCTGATGGCCGCGGGCATCCACCCCGGTCACCCGAGCCTCTACCCGCCGGCCGAGCCACCGGCCGCCGACCCGCAGGACTGACCGCCGGCGCATGGCCGCTCTGCGGGGACACGACATCGGGTGCACGTTGCCCGCGGGCTGGGACGGCCGCATCAGCGTGCGCGGTGACGGCGCGCCGGAGGCGTTCGCGATCGAGGGCACTCGCGAGGTCTTCACCGCGGTTCCCCATCCGGTGGCCCACCTCGCGAACTTCGCGCTCCCCGAGGAGCGCGGCGACTTCGGCAGTGGAGCGGTCGAGCTGATGGGCGATCGTGACGTGCTCATCGTGCTCTTCGAGTACGAGCCCGCGGCCGCCGGCGCCCCGCTGTTCAAGGCGCGCGGGATCCCGCGGTCGCTGCGTGCGAGCCAGTTCGACCCGACGATGCTGCGACGGGGCATCGCGGGCCAGGTCGGGTTCCAGACGTTCTTCCACCAGGCCGGCCGCGCGTTCTGCCTGTACGTCGTGCTCGGCAATGCAGCGGCGAGCTCCCGTCTGGTGCAGCTCGTGAACTCCGTGCTCGCGACGGTCGAGATCCGTCCGCGGGCAGCCGGGTAGGTTTGTCGCACATGGGTGCTTGGGCCGGTCCGTTCGTCGTCGCGGCGCTGCTGCTGACGGTCGCCGGCGCGCTCAAGGCCGTCGACCCCGCGACGACGACCGGCGCGTTGCGGCGCGCCGGACTGCCCGCGCCGGCGCTGGTCGTGCGCGTCGGGGGTGCCGTCGAGGTGGTCGTCGGCGTCGCCGCGGGTCGCGATGGGGAGCGCAGCCGCCGCGGCGCTCGTCGCGGTGTCGTACCTCCTCTTCACGGGCTTCGTCGTGCTCGCGCTCGCCCGCCACCTCCCGATCGGGTCCTGCGGCTGCTTCGGCAAGGTCGACACCCCGCCGAGCCCGATCCACGTCGTCGTCAACCTCGGCGCGGTCGTCACCGCGATCGCAGTCGCGATCGGTCCCGGCGGCGGCATCGGATCGGTCCTCGCGGACCAGGACCTGCTCGGGATCCCGTTCCTGCTCCTCGTGGGCACCGCGACGTACCTCGTCTTCCTCGCGCTCACCGCGCTGCCCCAGCTGCAGGCGCTCTCCACGAGGACCTCGGCGTGAGCCAGCGCCTCGCCGAGCGCGCCGCGAAGCTGCTCGGTGGCCGAGGCCCGACGCGCCGCAAGTTCCTCCAGAAGACCGCGCTCGTCGGCAGCGCGCTCGCCGTCGTGCCGAAGGACTACCTGCTTCGCCCCGGCTCGGCGTACCAGGCGTTGTGCGCGTGCGGTGGGCAGAACTGCGCGTGCGGGTCGCTGTGCTGCGACGGCTTCACCGAGTTCTGCTGCACGATGACCGGCGAGAACATGTGCCCGCCGGGCACCATCGCCGGCGGGTGGTGGAAGGCCGACGGGTCCGCGTACTGCAACGGCCCGCGCTACTACATCGACTGCAACGCGACGTGCCGGTGCGGTGGCGGAAGCATCTGCCCGGACGGGTGCTCGAACGCACCATGGGGGTGCGGGTGCGCAAGGGGCGACTGCAACAACCGCAAGGCGGGATGCACCGCGTTCCGCTACGGGCAGTGCAACCAGCAGGTCGCGACGGTGGGGCGCATCGCGTGCCGCGTCGTGTCCTGCTCACCGCTGGTGCTGTTCGCGGGCAACTGCTCGTCGACGCTCGCGGTGGACAACTCGACCGCGAACCACAACAAGCCGTGCCTGCAGGCGCTGCCGAAGCCGAAGGAGGACGAAGAGTTGTTCCGGATCATCAAGGGCGATCAGAACGCCACGCTGTGGCTCACGAACTGGCTCGAGAAGCGCAAGATCAGGGACCCGGCCGAGGCGAACGCGATCATCCAGGCGGGGGTCACCAACGGCGCGCCGCCGGTGACCTGGCCGCAGACCTGGGTGGACAACATCCCGATCAGCACCTGATTCGCCTCTCCAAAGATCTCCGGAGGGCGACCGCCGGACCGCGATCGACTGATGCCCTCCGGCGGTTCTCCCGCCGTTCAGCTCTTCTGGGCCGCGAGGGAGCGGTTCTTGAAGAGTGCCTTGCCGTAGTCGCGGTTCATCATCGCGATGAAGTCGATCGAGATCTCCTTCGGGCAGGCCTTCTCGCACTCGCCGTGGTTCGTGCACGAGCCGAACCAGCGCTCCATCTCCTCCACCATCGCCACCACGCGCGTGTAGCGCTCGGGCTGACCCTGGGGGAGCAGGCTGAGGTGCGAGTACTTCGCCGACGTGAACAGCTGCGCCGCGCTGTTCGGGCACGCGGCCACGCAGGCGCCGCACCCGATGCACGCCGCCGCGTCCATCGCCGCGTCGGCCGACTCCTTCGGCACGAGGATCTCGTTCGCGTCCCGGGCGCTGCCGGTGGGCGCGGTGATGTAGCCGCCGGCCTCGACGATGCGGTCGAATGCGCTGCGGTCCACCGCGAGGTCCCGGATCAGCGGGAAGCCGGCGGCCCGCCACGGCTCGACGGTGACCGTCGCGCCGTCGGTCAGCTTGCGGAGGTGGAGCTGGCAGGTCGCGGTGCCCTCCTGGGGCCCGTGCGCCCGCCCGTCGATCATCATCGCGCAGGACCCGCAGATACCCTCGCGGCAGTCGTGGTCGAACGCGACCGGCTCCTCGCCCCGCGCGTTGAGCTGCTCGTTCAGCACGTCGAAGAGCTCGAGGAACGACATCTCGGCGCTGACGTCGCGCATCTCGTAGGTCTCGAAGCGCCCGGGCGCGTCCGGCCCGGCCTGGCGCCACACCTTCAGGTTCAGGTCCACGCGCGGAGCTCCCTTGTTGAAGTTCTCCGCCGGCCCGTCTCCGGCCGGTGTGCCTCCGCGCGGCCGGCGGCGGTCATTTGTAGCTGCGCTGGGCCAGCGCGACGTTCTCGAACGTGAGTGGCTCCTTGTGGAGCACCTGCGGCGTGCTCTCGCCCTGCCACTCCCAGGCCGCGACGTACGCGAACTCGTCGTCGTCGCGGAGGGCCTCACCTTCCTCGGTCTGGTGCTCGACCCGGAAGTGCCCGCCGCAGCTCTCCTCCCGGTGGCGCGCGTCGCGCACGAGCAGCTCGCCGAACTCGAGGAAGTCGGCCACCCGGCCCGCCTTCTCGAGCGACTGGTTGTAGGTCTCGTTCTCCCCGAGGACCCGGACGTCGGACCAGAACTCGTCGCGCAGTCCGGGGATCGCGCCGATCGCCTTGTCGAGGCTCTCCGCGCTGCGGGCCATCCCGCAGTTGTCCCACAGGATCCGGCCGAGCTCGCGGTGGAAGTGGTCGACCGAGCGGGTGCCCTTGACCGAGAGCAGCCGGTGCACGCGCTCGGCCACCGAGGCCTCCGCCTCGCGGAACGCGGGGTCGTCGGTCGGGACCGGATCGGTGCCGAGCAGCGGCGCGAGGCCGTCGCTGATCGTCGCGGGGAGCACGAAGTAGCCGTCGGCGAGGCCCTGCATCAGCGCGCTCGCCCCGAGCCGGTTCGCCCCGTGGTCCGAGAAGTTCGCCTCCCCGAGGACGTACAGGCCGGGCACGTTGCTCATCAGGTTGTAGTCGACCCAGAGCCCGCCCATCGTGTAGTGGATCGCGGGATAGATGCGCATCGGGACCTGGTAGGGGTCCTCGTCGGTGATGCGCTCGTACATCTGGATGAGGTTGCCGTACCGCTCCTCGATGACGTCCTTGCCGAGGCGGGCGATCGCATCGGCGAGGTCGAGGTAGACGCCGTTCTTGAGCGGCCCGACCCCGCGCCCGGCGTCGACCTCGCGCTTGATCGCACGCGAGGCGACGTCGCGCGGGACGAGGTTGCCGAACGCGGGGTACCGGCGCTCGAGGAAGTAGTCGCGCTCGGCGTGCGGGATCTGGTCGGGAGAGCGCGGGTCGTCCATCGTCTCCGGGACCCAGACCCGGCCGTCGTTGCGCAGCGACTCGCTCATCAGCGTGAGCTTCGACTGGAAGTCGTCGCTCGCGGGGATGCACGTCGGGTGGATCTGGGTGTAGCAGGGGTTCGCCATGAGCGCGCCCCGCCGGTGGGCCCGCCAGATCGCGGTGACGTTGCTCGCCTTCGCGTTCGTGGAGAGGAAGAAGACGTTGCCGTAGCCACCGGTCGCGAGGACGACGGCGTGCGCGGACACGGACTCGACCGCACCGGTGATGAGATTGCGGCTGACGACCCCGACCGCGCGCCCGTCCTTCACCACGAGGTCGAGCATCTCGGTGCGCTCGTGGAGCTCGACGTTGCCGAGGTGCACCTGGCGCGCGAGTGCCTGGTAGGCCCCGAGCAGGAGCTGCTGGCCGGTCTGACCCCGGGCGTAGAACGTGCGGCTGACTTGCGCGCCACCGAAGGACCGGTTGTCGAGCAGCCCGCCGTACTCGCGCGCGAACGGGACGCCCTGGGCGACGCACTGGTCGATGATGTTCACGCTCATCTGCGCGAGGCGATAGACGTTGGCCTCGCGTGCCCGGTAGTCGCCGCCCTTGACCGTGTCGTAGAAGAGGCGCTGGATGCTGTCGCCGTCGTTGCGGTAGTTCTTCGCCGCGTTGATGCCGCCCTGCGCGGCGATGCTGTGCGCGCGTCGGGGTGAGTCGTGGAACGTGAGCAGCTTGACCCGGTAGCCGAGCTCGGCGAGCGACGCGGCGGCGGACGCGCCGGCGAGCCCGCTGCCCACGACCACGATCGTGAACTTGCGCTTGTTGGCGGGGTTGACGAGCTTCACGTGGAACTTGTGCTCGTCCCACTTGCCGGCGATCGGCCCCTCGGGCACGTGCGAATCCAATACGAGGTCCGTCACTTGGTCACCACCCCGGTGACGACGAGCAACGGCATGCTCACGTTGCCGACCCCGATGATCACGGCGAAGCCGGCGGCGAACCACCGGCGCCAGATGTTGTAGCGCGGGTTGTTCCACCCGATGCTCTGGAACATGCTCCAGGCGCCGTGGAAGATGTGGATCGCCAGCGCGATGTTGGCGACGATGTAGATGATCGCCACCGGCACCCGGTTGAAGCTGTCGATCACGTTGTCGTAGACGTCGCCGCGGACGAAGTGCGGGTTCAGCGTCCCCCAGGTCAGGTCGGCCAGGTGGAAGATGAGGAACAGGCCGACGATCACGCCCGTCCACCGCATCGTGCGCGAGGCGAAGTTCGCGGCGACGTAGTCCCGAGGCGCCTGGTAGTGGACCGGGCGGGCCCGCTGGTTCATCCGGGTCAGCTGGTACGCCGAGACGATGTGCAGGACGAACGCGAGGATCAGCCCGACCCGCAGCACCCAGAGCACGACGGTCCTCGGGAGCGCAGGCTCGCCGAGGGTCCGCAGCCACTCGGCGTAGACGTTGAGGTGCGTCGGGCCCAGGTAGATCTTGAGGTTCCCGATCATGTGGGCCAGCACGAAGCCGAGCAGCGCGATGCCGCTCAGCGCCATGACCCACTTCTTGCCCACCGCGGACCGCCAGAACCGCAGCAGCGGGTGACCGGTGCGCCGCGGCCGAGGGACCGGTGCCCCCTCGTACCGGACGAGCCGGTCGGCGTCGTCGGCGCCGGCGCTCTCGTCGGCGGTCGAAACCTCTACCTTGGCCATGCCCGCCTCGCGCTCCTGGCCGGGTCGCTCCGGTGTCCGCACTTCGTGCCCGCTACCACCTGCGCTCATCCCCTTCCGGGCGTGTGTCCCCCCACACGGCGGTCTCGCGCGAAACCTAGCCCTCGACCTCAGCCGGACACGATACGGAGCCACTCCAGGACGTCGTCGTAGCCGTTGGTCACGCTCTCGAGCTCGGGGTGACGCAGCGTCAGGGCGACGTGCTGCGCGTCGGCGGGGACCTCGAGGCGGCCGAGGTAGGCGATCGCGTCGGCCGGGAGGTCGCCGGTCCAGGCGCTCCGGCGCCCGTCCACGAGGGCCTCGACGACGACGCCGTCGTAGGCGGCCCGGGCCTCGTTGACCACGTGCAGCTGGCCGGTGCGGGGCTCGAGCATCGGCAGCACCGTGCGGCACGCGTCACGGAGCGCGTGATAGCCCGCCTTGGGGACGCGCTCGTGGTCGAGGACCGACCACGTGACCGCAGGATGGCCGTCCGCGAAGCAGAAGTGGCAGAACCCGCCGGTCGGGTCGTGCCGGAGCCGGCGGAGGTCCTCGATCTGGAGCTGGATCAGCGCGGCCTGGTAGTGCTGCGTCGCGTCGCGCCAAGCCGGGAACGAGTCGAACAGCGTGGGCGGGACGTGCTGGTCGAAGTACCGCTTCTGGCACGCGTGGTGCTCGAACAGGTCCTCCCAGTCCAGGTCGGGCCAGCGCTCCGGGTGCATGAACCCCGCGGTGCCGGGGACGGCCTGCGCACCGAACTCCGTGACGAAGCGGGCGAGCCGAGGCATCGCGCGCAGCGCGCCGGCGAGACCGTCCATCCGGCCGTGGTACCAGCCGAAGTAGAAGTGCGTGTCGGTGCCACCGCTGCCGACGCCCGGGAGCACGCCCGAGTGAGGGTTCACCGCGCGCGTCGGGTCGGCCTTGTGCAGCGCCCGCGCGACCGACCGGTCGAGCACGTCCTTGTTCCAGCTCGGCAGGAACATCGAGACCGCGGTCTTCGCGACGTCGCGGCCGCGGATCTCGTCGCCGGGCTGCAGGTCGATCGCCAGCGGCTCGTTGTGCGCGCACCAGATCGCGACGCTCGGGTGGTGGCCGAGCAGGTCCACCATCTCCCGGGCCTGGCGCACCGCCTCCTTGCGGGTGCTCCGCGCGTACCCCCATTGCAGCGGGAAGTCCTGCCAGAGCAGCAGGCCCGCCGCGTCGGCCGCGTCGTAGAGCTCGAGACGCGTCACGTGGGCATGGATCCGCAGCAGGTCGAGGTTCGCGTCGACCGCGAGCTGCACGTCGCGGATGAGCTCCGTCGGTGTCGTCTCCGCGAGCGCCATGCGGGTCGGGCCGTGGTTCGAGCCCATGGGGAACATGCGCTCGCCGTTGACGGTCAGCTGCCAGCCCTTGAACCGCAGCTCGCGAAACGCGGTGCGGAGCCGGCGGTCGTCGCTCGGGATCCCGCCGACCTCGACGACGACCTCGACGTCGCACTGGGGCTGGGCGCCGAGGCGCCACGGCCACCAGCGTGGCGGATGGTCGACCTCGACCGTGAGGTTGAGCGTGTTGTCGCCCGCGGCGAGCGTGACGTCACGGGTCGTCGCCGCCATGAGCTTGCCGTCCGGCCCCGTCACCGTCGCGTAGAGGCGCGCGCCGAGCGGCACCGGCTCGGGGTCGCGGCCGGAGTCGAGGGTCACGTCGAGCTGGAGCCGCCCGCGTGTCTCGGTCGCCTCGCGGCACAGGGCGCGCAGCCACTTGATGCGGACGGGTCCCGTGTCGCGCAGGCGAACCGGCCGCCAGATGCCGCCGGGGTTCCAGTCCGGATCGAGGTTGTCCCAGTGGGAGAAGACGCCGGTGATCGTGCGCTTCTTGGTCCGGTCGGGTTGCGGTGGCGAGGCGACCTCCACCGCGAGCAGATGCCCACCGTCGGGGACGTTGCGGGCCTGGTCGGTCACCTCGAAGGTGTGCGGGAAGAAGTAGCCCGCGGTCGCGCCGACGTACCCGCCGTCGAGCCAGATGTCGCCGTCGTAGAAGATGCCGTCGAAGGTGAGGAAGCGGCGACGGCCGGGTGCCAGTGGCGTGCCCTCGTAGGTGCGGCGGTAGAGCAGCGGACCGTCGCTCGACGCGAAGTCCGCCGCGCTGCGCCAGTGCCCGGGCACCGAGAGCTCGGGCCAGTCCGCGTCGGAGATCGACGGGTCCGTGAACCGGCGGGCCAGCTCGCCGCTCGACGTGTGCACCCGCCACGCACCGGAGAGGTCACGGGGCGTGGGGAATGCACTCGTCGCGGTCACTCCGCCGAGGATATGGGGCGGAAGAGTGGCCCGCGGGGCTTGGGTACAGTGCGGACATGAGCCGTCCAGCGAACCTCGGTGACCTTCGGGCGAACGGCTGGGAGTCGCGGCCGGTCAAGGAGGAGGTCCGGGCGAACGCCATCACCCGGATCGCGGCGGGCGAGGCGCCGGTGCGCGGCGTGCTCGGCTACGAGGACACGGTCATCCCCCAGCTCGAGAACGCGCTGCTGGCCGGCCACGACATCATCTTCCTCGGCGAGCGCGGGCAGGCGAAGACGCGCATGATCCGCTCGCTGACCCAGCTGCTCGACGAGTGGATGCCGATGGTCGCGGGGAGTGAGATCAACGACGACCCCTACGCGCCGGTGTCACACCACGCGCGGATGCTCGTGGCCGAGCGCGGCGACGACACCCCGATCGAGTGGGTGCACCGCGACCGTCGATTCGGCGAGAAGCTCGCGACGCCCGACACGTCGATCGCGGATCTCATCGGCGAGGTGGACCCGATCAAGGTCGCCGAGGGCCGCTATCTGTCGGACGAGCTGACGATCCACTACGGCCTCGTGCCGCGGACGAACCGAGGCATCTTCGCGATCAACGAGCTGCCCGACCTCGCCGAGCGCATCCAGGTCGGTCTGCTGAACGTGCTCGAGGAGCGCGACGTCCAGATCCGGGGCTACAAGATCCGCTTGCCACTCGACGTGATGCTCGTCGCGTCCGCCAACCCCGAGGACTACACGAACCGGGGCCGGATCATCACCCCGCTCAAGGACCGCTTCGGCTCGCAGATCCGCACGCACTACCCGCTCGACGTCGAGACCGAGATGGACGTCGTCGAGCAGGAGGCGCGCCCGCTCGGCGCCGACGGCCTCGTGGTGAGCGTCCCGGACTTCATGACCGAGATCGTCGCCGAGATCAGCCAGCAGGCCCGGCGCTCGCCGCACGTCAACCAGCGCTCCGGCGTCTCGGTCCGGCTGTCGATCGCGAACTACGAGACCTTGATCGCGAACGCGATGCGCCGGTCGCTGCGCAACGGCGAACACGAGGTGGTGCCGCGGGTGAGCGACCTCGAGGCGCTCGTCGCGTCGACCGCGGGCAAGATCGAGATCGAGACGATCGACGACGGGCGCGAGGGCCAGGTGCTCGAGCGCATCCTGAAGGCCAGCGTGCTCGAGGTGTTCCGATCCCGGGTCCGGGCCGAGCGGCTCGCCGAGCTGGTGCGCGCATTCGACGACGGCCGCGTGGTGCACACCGGTGAGGACGTCCCGTCCTCGGAGTACGCGGCGCTCGTGGCCGAGACGCCGGGTCTGCGCGAGGCGTTGGGCGACCTCGGTGTCGGCGAGACCCCGGCCGGTCTCGCGTCGGCGATCGAGTTCGTGCTCGAGGGCCTGCACCTGGCGAAGCGGCTGAACAAGGACGCGGTCGGCGGCCGCGCCACCTACCGCTCGCGCGGCTGACCCGGCGCGCATCGCGCTCGGGTCACATCCCGTTGCGCTTGTACCACCCGCAGTCCTGCCCGGCGCGGCGGTTGACGTGGTCGATCGCGTCCTTGATCTTGGGGTTGTCGACCACGGACGTGTCGCCGGCCTGACGGCGCTTCAGCGCGTCGAGGAACATCTGCGCGTCGTGCGACACGTCCTTCGGCGTGTGCTCGGCGATCTTGGCGACCATCTCGATCTGCGCGGGGAGCTTCGCGGACTGGATCTTGTTGTCGTAGTGACCCGCGGCCTTGCAGAAGGCGACCGACGGGCGTGGGAGGTCGGAGGCCGCGTCCTCACTCTCCTTGCAGCCCGCGAGCACCGTGAGCGCGACGAGGCTCACAGCTGCGGTGGCGAGGGCGAGCGCGCGGCGCATGACCAGATTGTGTACCGGCCGGGGACCGTACGCCGAGTCGGGCGGGGGAGCGGGGCGCGGGCAGCGCGCCCGGGGAATCGCGCCCGGTGGGAAGCGATACCCTCGGCCCATGCCGCGTCCCGCCTTCCGATACTCCCGCTGGGACGGCACGCAGGTCGGGTTCGACCTCGACGCCGACGCGCTGCTGGCCGAGATGTCCGACGACCTGCTCTACCACGGTGACCTGAACGCGGCGCTGCGGCGGATGCTCCAGCAGGGCTTCCAGGATCGCAACGGCGAGCGGCTCGAAGGCATGCGCGAGATGCTGGAGAAGCTGCGGCAGCGCCGGCGCGAGGAGCTCGAGCGGCGGGACCTCGGCGGGGTGTACGACGACATCGCACAGCAGCTCGACGAGATCCTCGACCAGGAGCGGGCCGGGATCGAGCAGCGGCTGCAGGACGCGCGGGACTCGGGCGACCAGCGCCGGCAGGAGATCACCGAGGACCTCGCCCAGGCGCGCCAGATGGAGCTCGAGCTCATGCCGCCCGACCTCGCGGGACGCGTCCAGGCCATGCAGGACTACGACTTCATGGACGATGCGGCGCGCCAACGCTTCGAGGAGCTGATGGACGAGCTGCGCCAGCAGCTCATGCAGAGCTACTTCAACCAGATGGCCGAGGGCATGCAGGATGTGTCGCCGGAGCAGATGGCGCGCATGAAGGACATGCTCTCGGAGCTCAACCAGATGCTCGAGCAGCGCGAACGGGGCGAGGAGCCGGACTTCGACGGGTTCATGGAGCGCTACGGCGACTTCTTCCCCGGCAACCCGGAGACCCTCGACGAGCTGCTCGAGCAGATGGCGCGTTCGATGGCGCAGATGCAGCAGATGCTCAACTCGATGACGCCCGAGCAGCGCGCGCAGCTCCAGGGCCTCGCGCAGTCGCTGCTCGAGGACCTCGACCTCCGGTGGCAGGTCGACGAGCTGTCGCGGAATCTCCAACAGGCGTTCCCCGACATGCCGTGGAACCAGCGCATGAACTTCAGCGGCAGCGACCCGCTGCAGATGGGGCAGATGGCCGGGCTGCTCGAGACCCTCGGCGACCTCGACCAGCTCGAGAACATGCTGAAGAGCGTGACCCAGCCGGGCCAGCTCGCCGAGGTCGACATCGACCAGGCCCGCGACCTGCTCGGCGAGGACTCGGCCCGCTCGCTCGAACGGCTCCAGGAGCTGGCCAAGATCCTGGAGGAGGCCGGGCTCATCGACCAGCGCGAGGGTCGCTACGAGCTCACGCCCAAGGGTGTCCGCGCGCTCGGTCAGCAGGCCCTCGGTGACCTGTTCCGCAAGATGATGCAGAACAAGGCGGGCCGCCACGAGGTCGAGCGCGGCGGGAGTCGGCCACGAGCGCGCGTACGAGCACAAGCCCTACGAGTTCGGCGACCCGTTCCACCTGAACGTGGAACAGACGGTCAAGAACGCGATCTGGCGCCAGGGCTCGGGCACGCCGGTGCATCTGTCGCCCGAGGACTTCGAGGTCGAGCGGACCGAGCTGCTCACCCGCTCCGCGACCGTCCTCATGCTCGACGTCTCGCTGTCGATGCCGATGCGCGACAACTTCCTGCCGGCCAAGAAGGTCGCGATGGCGTTGCACTCGCTCATCACGACCCAGTTCCCGCGCGACTACTTCGGACTGGTCGCGTTCGGGCGCGTGGCGCGTGAGGTGAAGCCCCAGCTGCTGCCCGAGATGAGCTGGGACTTCGAATGGGGCACGAACATGCAGCACGCGATGCTGCTGGCCCGCACCCAGCTCGAGCGCGAGACCGGCACGAAGCAGATCATCATGGTCACGGACGGCGAGCCGACCGCCCACATCGACCACGGCGAGGCGGTGTTCCAGTACCCGCCGTCGGCGATCACGGTCGAGGAGACGCTGCGCGAGGTGCAGCGCTGCACCCGGGCAGGGATCCGGATCAACACCTTCATGCTGGACGAGAGCCCCTACCTCCAGGACTTCGTGCGGCGGATGATGAAGATGAACCAGGGCCGGGCGTTCTTCACCAGCCCCGACACCCTCGGCGACTACGTGCTCGTCGACTTCCTCGAGCACCGCCAGGCCCGCCGCCGCGCCAGCTGAGCGTGGGCGGCTTGCCGTCTCGCCTCCCTCCTTTCGGCGTGAGTTCGCGTCGCCAGGGCAACGCGAACTCACGCCGAAAGCATTCAGAGCTTGGCCGCGAGTCGGGACGGTTGTCGCCGAGCATGAAGTACCGGCCCGCCGGGATCAGCTCGAGCACAGCCATCATCAGGAGCGCGGCCTGCCGACGCGTCCAGCAAGCCTGCGCAGCACGCGGCGCCCGACGCGCCGGTATCGTGCGGCCCCAGGCCGGGAGTCGGACGAGGGGGAAGGGCCTGATGCTCGGAGTGTTGGTGACGTTCCAGTACGGCGACGAGTTCGACCGCGAGCGCCTGGTGAACATCGCGGCGGAGTCGCGTCACATGTTCGAGGGGATGCCGGGCCTTCGCAGCAAGGCCTTCACGGTCGACGACGCGAGCCGCAGGGCGGTCAACGTCTACGTCTGGGAGTGGGAGGACCAGGGCCTCTCGTTCTTCAATTCGGAGCGGCGCGAGCAGATCGCGGGCATCTACGGCGTCGCGCCGACGATCGACTTCGTCGAGATCGTCGAGTTCGTGGACAACCCGGCCGACGACGCGTAACCAAACGAGTCCGGGTGGCAGGAATCGAGGGGTGGAAGGCATTGCGGACAGCGCCCGGAACCCGCAGGATGGACCCATGCCCGCTCCCCGCCGGATCGTCGTGCTCGCGTTCGACGGCACCCAGTCCCTCGACGTCGTCGGCCCGGTCGAGGTCTTCGACGTGGCCACCCGCCACGGCATCGTCCCGCCGTACGAGGTCGAGGTCGTGGCCCCGACCGCGGCTCCGGTGGTCACGACGAGCGGGATCACCCTCACGCCGGCCCGCGCCCTGGGCGACGGCCGGGCCCCGGTCGACACCTTCGTCGTCGCCGGGGGCCAGGGCGTGGACGCGCTGGTCGAGGACCCGGACCTCGTCGCCGCGGTGCGCCGCACCGCGGGGCGGGCCCGTCGGGTCGCGTCGGTGTGCACCGGTGCGTTCGTGCTGGCCGAAGCGGGGGTGCTCGACGGGCGCCGGGTCACGACCCACTGGGCGTCCTGTCGGCGCCTGACCCGCCGGTATCCCGAGCTCACGGTCGACCCGGATCCGATCTTCGTGCGCGACGGCGACGTCTACACGTCCGCCGGCGTCACGGCGGGCATCGACCTCTGCCTCGCGCTCGTCGAGGAGGACCACGGCCGCGACCTCGCGCTCGCGGTCGCCCGCCAGCTCGTCGTCTTCCTCAAGCGCCCGGGCGGGCAGGCGCAGTTCAGCACCCACCTCTCGACCCAGCTCGCGGAGCGTGATGTGCTCGCCGAGGTGCAGGGCTGGATCGCGGACCATCTCGACGACGACCTGTCCGTCACGCGCCTGGCCGAGCGGACCGCGATGAGCCCGCGCCACTTCGCCCGCGTCTTCCGCGCCGAGACCGGCGTGACGCCGGCCCGCTTCGTCGAGCACGCTCGCGTCGAGCAGGCCCGCCGCCGGTTGGAGGACTCGGGCGCCGGCATCGAGGAGATCGCCCACGGCTGCGGCTTCGGCACGCCCGAGACGATGCGGCGCGCCTTCCTGCGGTCCCTGTGGGTCGGACCGGCCCAGTACCGGCAGCGCTTCCGCGCCGCCGACACCACGACCGTGGAGCTCTAGTGGGGTTCACCACCGGCATCCTGGTCTTCGCCGACGCGGAGGAGCTCGACCGGGCCGGGCCGTGGGAGGTGCAGGACGGGAACCTCGTCACCGCGGCCGGTGTCTCGGCCGGGATCGACATGGCGCTGTGGGTCGTGGGCCGGCTCTCCGGCGTCGAGCCCGCCCGCGCCACGCCGCGGGCGATGGAGTACGACCCGGCGCCGCCCTCTCCCGTACCCGCCTGAAATCGCCCGTACCGGCTCTCAAGGCGCAGGCAAGGTGCGCCGATGGTTCGAATCGTCGAGTCGGTGCGAGGGCCCCATGGACCAGCTGCCAGTCGAGATCAGCCAGCGCATCCGGCACGAGGCCCGGGTCGCGGGACTGCGCGAGGCGCGCTCGCCCTCGATCGAGATGGTCGAGCGGCGCCGGATGCAGCTGTGGTTCCTCACCTTCGTCATCGTCATCGTCCTCGGGCTCGCCACCCTCATCGCCTCGTGGACGACCGGCAACGTCGGGCTGATCTCCGGTGAGCCGTGGATCCTGCGCGCCGCGGTCGCGGCGCTGGGGCTCGGCTTCTGCTTCTACGCGGTCGAGAAGGAGATCCACCTCCACCGGCTGAGCCGCCTGCTCGTCGACGAGCGCGTCCTCAACTCCGCGATGGCGAACCGGCTCCAGATGAACGCGGCGCTGTTCAACGCCGGCAAGGCCCTCAATTCGGTGCTCGACCTCGACGAGGTGCTCGACGCGATCCTCGCCAACGCACTCGACCTGCTCGGCGGGGCGACCGGGTCGGTGATGCTCGTCGCCGACGAGGATTCGTTGCGCGTCGTCGCGGTGCGCGGCAGCCGGTTGGCGCGAGATGCCCGGGTGAAGCTCGGAGAGTCGATCGCGGGACGCGTCGCCACGAGTCGCGAGCCGCTCCTCATCTCCGGAATCGTCGCGCCAGGGGACTTCCCCGGGTACGTGGACCGCGAGCAGACGACGTCCAGCGCGATGTGCGTGCCGCTCGTGAACCGAGGTCAGCTCCTCGGCGTGCTCAACGTGAGCGCGTCCTCGGAACGCGACTTCGACGAGCACGACCTGCAGATCCTCAGCCTCTTCGCCGAGCCGGTCGCGGCGGCCATCGCCAAGGCGGGCCTCTACGAGGCCGAGCGTGCGCACGTCGCGCAGCTGCTCGACACGGATCGGATGAAGACGCAGTTCGTCGCGTCGGTGAGCCACGAGCTGCGGACGCCCATCACGTCGATCCGCGGTGCGGTAGCCGCGTCGCGCCGGTCGATCACGCCGGAGCAACGCCTGGAGCTGCTCGAGGTCATCGAACGTCAGTCGTTGCGGCTCCAATCGATGGTCGAGGAGATCTTCACCGCGGCGAAGATGGAGCAGGAGGGGAACCGGCCGCTCCTGCGCCGCATCGACCTCGCCGCGCTCGTCCGCCTCGCCGCGCTCGACTCCCAGGTGGCGGGTCGGCCGGTCGAGGTCGAGGCGCCCCCGGCGTGCGAGGTGCGCGCCGACCCCGAGGCCGTGCGCCGGATCGTCGGGAACCTGATCGAGAACGCGCACAAGTACGGCGCGATGCCGGTGCGCATCACGGTGCAGCCGGCGGAGGAGCAGGTCGTGCTGTCGGTGGTGGACCACGGCGGCGGCGTGCCGTTGGACGAGCGCGAGAAGGTGTTCGAGCGCTTCTACCGGGCCGATCCGAACGGGACCAAGCCGGGCATGGGCCTGGGCCTGGCGATCGTCCGTGGCCTGGTGGAGTCCTGCGGGGGATCGGTGTGGGTCGAGGACGCGCCCGGTGGGGGCGCAGCGTTCCGGGTCGCGTTGCGGACCGGCGTGACGGAATCGAGCGAGAGGGAGGTCGCACATGTCGGCTAAGCCGAAGGTCTTGATCGTCGACGACGAACCGGATGTGCTCCTCACGCTGCGCATGATCCTGGAGGCGGAGGGCTTCGACCCGGCACTCGCCGCCGACGGTGAGACGGCGTTGCGCCGCATCGACGACGAGAGCCCCGACCTCGTGGTGCTCGACATCATGATGCCCGTGCTCGACGGCTGGTTCGTGCTCGCCGAGCTGGCCGGTCGCTCCCGGCGGCCGTGCGTGGTGGTGTGCTCCGCGAAGTCGAGCGACGCCGACCGCAACCGCGCCCGCGAGCTCTCGGCGGACGCCTACGTGACGAAGCCGTTCGAGCCCGACCATCTCGTCGCGGTGATCCGCGACGTCCTCGGGCGCCGCCGGGGTGCGATGCGTCCGTCGGAGGTGTTCCGCGTCTGAGTGCACCGCGGCCCGCGCCCTCGTGCGTCTGGGTCCCGCGGCGACCGGTCGGAACGCCGAACCGCCGAACGAGCCCGGTTCCCGGGCCCGTGTCCGGGCGCGCCCGCCGAGATCCCCCTTGCGCCGGTCGGGCGCTCCTGTCAGAGTAACACCGTTGTAATTCCAACGGCGTCATTCTGAACGCCTCAAGGAAGGGGCAGTTTGTGCGGGAGATGATCGTGGCCAGTGTCCACGCCAGTCAGGTGGGCGACAAGCGCTGGCAGGAGCGTGCCAACTGCCTCGGTGTCGATCCCGACCTGTTCTTCCCCGAGCGTGGCGCGTCCACCAGGGAGGCCAAGTCCGTGTGCGGCAGTTGCGAGGTGCGCCTCGACTGCCTGGAGTACGCGCTGGTCAACGGGGAGAAGTTCGGGATCTGGGGCGGTCTGTCCGAGCGGGAGCGGCGCCGGTTGCGCCGCCAGCGGGCGCTGGCGCGTCGAGCCGCGGCCTCGGCCTGATCCCGCGCGTGCCGGCCACCGCGCGCCGCGGCGGGGTCAGGCCGGGGTCGCCCGGCCCGCCGCCGGTGTGGCGCCGCCAGCGCCTCCGGCCCCGCCGCCGGGGCCCGGGTGGTGCGCTCCGGCCCGCTGTTCGACCGTCTCGCGGGTGCTGAGCCCGCTCCAGGCGAGGAACTCCGGGCTGCAGGCCGCGAGCACCGCCTCCGGTACGAGCCCGACCAGCTCCACCCTCCCGACCCGCCCACCGGCGGCCTCCACCCGGGTCCGCACCGCGACGCACGCGGGCTCGAGGCCTGTCGCGTCGAGGTCGACGAGGTTCATGCTGACCTGGGCGTGCGCCCGCGACCCGAGGCGAAGTCCCAGCGCGCGCACCCCCGGCAGCCCGCCGTCGCGCTCACGCACCGCGCGGGCGACGGCACGCGCGAGGTCGAGGTCGTCGTCGTCCAGCTCGACGTTGACCGCGACGAGCACCCGCCGGGCTCCGACCGCGGTCGCGCCCAGCGTCGGGTGGGGTGCCGGCGGGCCCGCATCGGGAGCCAGGGCCGAGAACGCGCCCCGGCGCACCTCGGGCAACGTGCGGTGGCCGGGGTCCGCGAGGTCGTAGAGGAACGCCGGGACCGAGAGCTCGGCTGCGATCCACGCCGCGAAGGCGCGTGCGGAGTCGATCGCGACCTGCGGCGGGGTGGGGTCGAGCGCGACGAAGGGCACCACGTCGATGACGCCGAGGCGCGGGTGCACGCCGTCGTGCTCGGTGAGCGTGAGCGCGCGTGCCGCGGCGGCCGCGAGTCGCCGGGCCGATGCATCGGTCGCGCCCGGGTCGACGTCGGCGATCGTGAACACCGATCGGTGGTGATCGGCGTCGGTGTGCACGTCGAGCAGCTCGGGACCCGCGGCCCGGACCAGCGCGTCGACGACGTCGGGACTGCGCCCCTCGGAGATGTTCACGACGCACTCGAGCACCGTCCAAGGGTACGGCCGGCGGCGGGCGTCGAGTCGAAGCCGCTCCACGGTGTCACCCTCGGAGCCCGGAGGCAGAAGGCAGCCGGAGGGCCCCGGATCGTGGACGTCTGTGATAGGGAGCGGGGCGTGCGCATCGGGCTGGCCCTGCCGCAGTACGACTTCTCGGTCGCGGGCGAGTCGCCCCTGACCTGGGAGACCCTGCGCGGGTACGCGACCCGCTGCGGACACCGCGGGCTTCGATTCGCTGTGGCTCTCCGACCACCTCTTCTTCGACGTCGGGAAGTACGGCGGCAGCCCCGAGCCGGTCGGTGCGTTCGAGCCGATCGTGACGCTCGGCGCGCTGGCCCGTGACGTCACCCGCGCCCGGCTCGGCACCCTCGTGGTCTGCGAGGCGCTGCGCCCCGCGACGGTCCTGGCCAAGGCCCTGGCTTCGCTCGATCGCATCACGGGTGGCCGGCTCGACGTCGGGCTCGGTGCGGGCTGGTACGAGCCCGAGTACGCCGCGATCGGCATGGACTTCCCGTCGCCGGGGGAGCGGCTCGCCCGGCTGGGCGAGTGCGTCGACATCGTGACCGAGCTGCTCGCCGCCGAGGGCGGACCCTTGACCTACGACGGCCGCTTCCACCGCGTGGACGGCGCGCGCAACCTTCCCGCCGCGTTGCAGACCCCGCGTCCGCCGGTGTTCGTCGGCGGCAAGGGGGACCGGTTGATCCGGCTCGCGGTCGATCACGCCGACGGCTGGAACACGTGCTGGGTCTGGACCCCGGACGCCTACCGCGGGCGCCTCGACGTCCTCAACGCCGCGTGTGACCGCGCCGAGCGTGATCCCGCGACGGTCTGGCGATCGCTCGGCCTCTACGCGCTGTGCGGTGAGGACGAAGCCGACCTGGCCCGGCGCTTCGAGCGCCTGCGCACCACCACGCCCGCCGGGGTCCTCGACCGCACGACGCTCGAGGAGTGGCGGGTCGGACGGCTGGTGGGCACGGTCGAGCAGGTGCGCGAGCAGGCCGCGACCTGGTCCGGTCTCGGGGTCGAGACCCTCGTCCTGGGCGTCGGGGCAGTGCCGTTCCACGTCGGGGCCGCGGACGACATCGACCTGCTGGCCGAGGCGCTCGGGGTCGCGAGGACCCCGACCACCGCCGATGAGGCTGGGGAGTTCGACGCGGAGAGGTAGGCTGTCGCCCTTCTCACTGAGAGGTCTCGAGGATGAATCTAGGGCCGTTCGAACTCCTCATCATCCTGGGTGTCGTTCTTCTCATCTTCGGCGGGACCCAGATCCCGAAGCTGGCCCGATCTCTCGGGCAGGCGCAGAAGGAGTTCAAGTCGGGGCTCGAAGAGGGCGCAAAGGACGAGGGCAAGGACGGCGAGAAGGGCCACTAGGCCCCCGCTGTCCCGTCTGCCGGACCCGCCCGCTTCGGGAACCTGACCCCCTGCCCCGTCGTTCTCGATGACGACTGACGGTGTCCCCACCTGGGAAGAGGTCGCCCGCGACCAGGGGCGCTTTCTCTACAACGTGGCCTACCGCCTGACCGGAAACGACGACGACGCACGGGATCTCGTGCAGGAGAGCCTCCTTCGCGTACGCCGCGGACTGGAGACCTACCAGCCGGGATCGCTCGAGGGATGGTTGGCTCGCATCGTGACGAACGTGTTCCTCGACGAGGTTCGACGCAAGCGCCGCCGTCCGGAGCAGGCGCTGCCCGAGAACCCGGACCGGGTGCTGCCGGCCGCAGCCGGCGCCGACGAGGTGGCCGTCGCCGCGGGGCTCTCCGACGAGATCCAGATCGCGCTCGCCACGCTGCCGGAGGAGTTCCGCGTGCCCGTCGTGCTGCGCGACGTCGCCGACCGGACCTACGAGGACATCGCGGGATCGCTCGGCGTCCCCGTCGGCACCGTCCGGTCGCGCCTGCACCGCGGCCGGAGGATGCTCCGGACCGCCCTGGTCGAGAGCGGAGCGCTGGAATGAGCACGGAGCGGGAAGCATGAGCGTGCCGCGGCGCGGTCCGCCCGAGGAGCTGCTGTCCGCCTACCTGGACGGCGAGGCCACGCCGGACGAGCGCGCGTGGTCGAGGCGCAGCTCGCGACGTCGGAGGTGTGGCGCGACGTCCTCGAGGAGCTCCGTTCGACGCGCGCGCTCCTGCTCGCGTCGCCCGTGCGCGAGGCGCCGACCGGGTTCTGGGACGGCCTGCTCCACCCCGACATCGCGCCGCCGGTGCCGGCCGGGTCCGTCCGCGCCATCGACTCGGCACCCGGCCGCCGGCGCTCGCGCGCGATCGCGTGGATCGCGGGCGCCGCCGCGGCGGCCGCGATCGCGGTCGTCGTGCTCGTGCCCGGACCGTCCCGGGTGAAGCCCGCGGTGGCGACGCTCGTGAGCCGGCACGCGGTCCGTTCGTCGGTGACCGAGGACCCGGTGTCACAGCTGGCGCCCGTCTCGAAGCCGGTGAAGGTCGGACGATGAACCGCCGGATTCTCGCGGTCGCGGTCAGCGCCGTCGCCGCGCTCGCCGTCCTCGTGGTCGGGCTGGCCGGCGCGCACGACGCGGGGGCCGACAACGGTGGCGAGGGCCTGGCCCTGCTCCACCGGGCGGGGAGCCAGGCGGCCAAGCTCGGCTTCGACGGGACCGTGGTCGTCAGGTGGCGGGACGGCGCGCGCTGGCACCGTCAGTCGGTCCCGGTGCACATGGACGACGGGGTGCTGCGCATGGGCGACGATCGCCTGGTCAGCGTGGGCGCCCGCCGCCTGCTGCGCACCGACGCGGGCTGGCAGCTGATGTGGGCGGGCGGGCCCAAGGGCTCCGAGCCGGACCCGGCGCGCAAGTACCGCTTCGTCGTGAGCGGGCGGACCACGGTCGCGGACCGGCCGGCGGTCGAGGTCGACGTCACGCGCGCCGGCGCGTCGCACGTGGCCGAGCGGTTCGCCTTCGACCGTGAGACCGGTGTGCTCCTCCGACGGGACCAGCTCGACGAGCAGGGCAGGCTGACTCGCAGCTTCGCGTTCGTGCGGCTGACCCCGCCGGTCCCGGCGTGCCCGGCGAAGCCCGGCGACGTGCCGACGCCGAGCGCGCAGACGCGTGGCGCGACCCCGCACCCACTCGGCGACGTGCCCGACGACCTCACCGCGCCGAAGAAGGCCGGCCTCGGATTCCGGCTGGCCGGCGTGTACTCCCAGCCCGACGGATCGGTGCAGCTGTACTACAGCGACGGACTGTTCGGGCTCTCGGTGTTCGAGCGGGCCGGCGACCTCGTCTGGGACTCGCTGCCCGCGGGTGGCCGGACCGAGCAGCTCGGTGACCTCCGCGTGCGCGTCTACCGGACCGGGGCCGGCACCGCGCTGGTGTGGGGGGACGACGACGTCACGTACACGTCCGTCACCGACGCTCCGATGAGCGAGGTGCGAGCGGTGGCCGAGGACCTGTCACCGGCGAGCTCGAGCGCGCTCGAGGACCTGGGCCGCTTCGTGACCGCGCCGTTCACCTGGGGCTGACGCCCGCGCCGGCGTGCCGACGACCGGGGCGACGGGCGTCAGGATCAGGTGCGGATGCCGGTGCGCCGCGAGCGCAGGATGCGGCGGCGCTCCCGCTCGGAGGCACCGCCCCAGACCCCGTGCTCGATCCGGTACTGGAGCGCGTACTCGAGGCACTCGACCTTCACCGGGCAGCCCGCGCAGACCTTGCGAGCGTGATCGACGCCGACACCGTCCGACGGGAAGAAGAACGAGGGGTCTCGTCCGCGGCAGTGGCCATCGAGCATCCACACGTGCTCGGCGTCGTAGGTCGGAAGCGGGTAGTCATCCATTGGGCTGTGCAACGGTACGCGACGACCGATGGTTCCCCGAATCGCTCTCAGTCTGGTCTCAGGTTCGCTTGGGACCGTGCTGCGAGCCGGTTCCCCCGACCATGATGCACGCACCGGTCCGAGTGCCAGGAACCACCGCTGGAGGCGCACGTGAGCGACGAGCCGACCCCGACGGGCCCCGACCCCTCCACCGAAGCCTCGGGCCCCGACGAGCCGACGCTCGACGCGGACGGGCCGGCCGGCCCGCCGTGGCCGCCGCCGTGGCCGCCGCCGGCTCCGACGCCCGCGGCCCCGGCCGGTGAACCTCCCGCGTCTCCCGGCGCGCCCGCTCGCCGTTCGTCGTCGTGGAAGCCGTTCGTCGCCGGCGCGCTGGTGGGCGCGCTCATCGGCGGCGGGAGCGCCGGCGCGGTGTACCTCGCGACCAAGGACGACACCTCGACGAACACGGTGATCGTGCGTCAGGCCGCCGGGGGAGCTCGCGCAACACGTCGACGATCGCCGAGCCGCACGACATCCAGGGCATCCTCCAGAAGGTGGAGCCGGCGGTCGTCGCGATCCGCACCGGCGGCGCGGTGTCCGGCGACCGGACCGAGAGCGGCGGCGCGGGCACCGGCTTCGTGATCTCCGCGGACGGTGTCATCGTCACGAACAACCACGTCGTCGAGGGCGCGAACGGCGAGATCCAGGTGACCTTCACGGATGGTACGAGCAAGCGGGCGAAGGTGGTGGGCCGCTCCACCGACAACGACCTCGCGGTGCTGAAGGTCGACGGGACGGCCCTCCCCTTCGCGCAGCTCGGGAGCTCGGACAAGCTGCAGGTCGGTGACGAGGTCGTCGCGATCGGCAACGCGCTCGCGCTCGAGGGTGGGCTCAGCGTGACGCGCGGGATCATCTCGGCCAAGGACCGCACGGTGCCCGAGGAGAGCGGCGCGACGTTGTACGGCGTGCTGCAGACCGACGCCGCGATCAACCCGGGCAACTCCGGCGGACCGCTCGTCAACTCCGACGGTGAGGTCGTGGGCATCAACACCGCGATCGCCGATCCCCAGGAGGCCCAGAACGTCGGCTTCGCGATCGGGATCGACACCGCCAAGTCCGTCATCGAGGACCTTCGGGTCGGGCGTGCGGTCCAGACCCCCTTCCTCGGCGTCGTCACCCAGCAGGTGACGCCGGCGCTCGCCACGGAGATGCACCTCACGACCCAGACCGGTGCGGTCGTGCGCAAGGTCACCGCGAACGTGCCGGCGGCCAAGGCCGGTCTGAAGGAGGACGACGTGATCGTGACGTTCGGCGGTCAGCCGATCGCGTCGCCCGACGGGCTCGGTGGGGCGGTGCGCCAGCACAAGCCGGGGGACAAGGTGGACGTGGTGATCGAGCGCGGCGGCGCCCAACGGACCGTCTCGGTGACCCTCGGCACCCGGCCGACGGGCTGACCTTTCCAAGATCTCCGGAGGGCGATCGCCGGACCGCAGTCGCACGGCGCCCTCCGGCGGCGTTCCCAAGATCTCCGGAGGGCGATCGCCGGACCGCAGTCGCACGGCGCCCTCCGGCGGCGTTCCCAAGATCTCCGGAGGGCGATCGCCGGACCGCAGTCCGAACGGCCCGGGATCGAGGGCGTACGATGTCGGGTCCCGTTCGATCGAGGAGACCCCATGGCCCAGGAACCCGAAGAGCTCGAGCAGGTCCCGCCGGTCGGACACGTGCGTGTCGTCTACCTGGGTCCGGTCGCGCCGCACTGGGACGTGGAAGGCGTCTTCGGCGAGCGCCAGCTGATCGACGAGTTCCGCCAGCGGGCCCTCGCACGTCTGCAGCTGCTCCCGCCCCACGACCCGCAGTTCCGGCGCAACCGCGAGCGGGTCATGCGCGACGCCGAGCGCGAGAACCTGATCCTGGACTGGGACCTCGGGTACGAAGAGGCCCCCGCTCCCTAACCGAAGATCTCCGCCGCTCGATTGCCGCGGCCGTGACCGCACCGGTGAGCGGCGGCGGTCGTGCTAGCCCAGGACGCCGAGCTCGTCGTCGGTGCCCGGGTGCGTCCCGGTGACCATGAACTGGACGCGCTCGGCGATCGTGACCGCGTGGTCGGCGATGCGCTCGTAGTGCCGGGCGACCAGCGCGACCTGCACGGCTTGGAGGACGGTGGCCTCGTCCGACGCGCCCCAGGAGAGGATGTGGCGGAACAGGCTCTTGGTGAGCTCGTCCATCGTGTCGTCCATGTCGCTCAACGCCGCGGCCCACGACGGGTCCGAGTCCGCGAACGCGTCGATCGCGAGCCGGGTCTGGTTGGACGACTGGACGCCCATCCGGTCGATGATGCCCCGGACCTTGGGGTCGAGCTCGTGGGGGTAGATCCGCCGCGTCGTCTTCGCCACGTTCACCATGAGGTCGGCGTCCCGCTCGAGCTCGTGGTTGATCCGCATCATCGTGACCACGGCGCGCAGGTCCACCGCGACCGGTGACTGCGTCGCGAGGATCAGGAACAGCCGATCGTCGACCCGGTGGTAGAGCTCGTCGACGCGGTCGTCGCCCTCCACGACGGCCTCGGCCATCGAGAGGTCGCCGTCGAGGAACGCCTGGGTGCCGGCCGCGATCGCCTCCGTCGTGAGCGCGGCGAGCCGGATGATGTCGCTCCGGACCTCGTCGAGCTCCTCCTGGAGCGTCTTGCGACCTTCGTCGCCGGTAGCGGCCGGGATGCTCACGCGACCTCCGGAGTAGGGACCATTCGCATCATCGTCGCGCGTTCGCCCGATGGAAAGCATCGGTGGGGCTCCGCGCCGGAGTGTTCCCTGTTGGTTCACCTGTTGGCCAGGCGATGGCGGTCCGCCAGGTGTCGCCCCGGGGTCGGACCACCGGCGAGGGGCGGAATACACGCCGTGTTCACCCGCGCGCCACCCAGGCGCCACTCGGGGTCCAACCGGCATCCTTACGATCCCGATCCGTGCCGGACCCGGCGCGCAACGGCTCCAGTTCCCGACTCGGGAGGACACCCCGACCATGAATCGAATCACGCCGCGCTTGCGGTGGACAGTGGCGCTGGTCGCAGCGTTCGGCCTGGTGGCCGCAGCCTGCGGCAGCAGCTCCGGCAGCTCCGGCGGCGGCGGCGGCACGACGAGCACGACCGCGAAGACCAAGGCGCTCGCGGCGGCGACGCTCAACGGCTCGGGCTCGACGTTCCAGCAGGCCTACGACGAGACCGTGATCCAGTCCTTCAAGGAGGCCCAGCCCGCGGTGACCATCACCTACGCCGGTGGCGGCTCGGGCAAGGGCCAGACCGACCTCCAGGCCGGCCTCGTGCAGTGGGCGGGCTCGGACAGCACCGTTCCCAGCACGGACACCTCCAAGTACAAGGGTCCGTTCCTCTACTTCCCGACGGTCGGCGCGCCGATCACGCTCTCGTACAACCTCTCCGGTGTCGACAAGCTGCAGCTGTCGGCCGACACGATCGCGGGCATCTTCCAGGGCACGATCAAGACCTGGGACGACTCGGCGATCAAGGCCGACAACCCGGGCGTGACCCTGCCGAGCACCGCGATCACCGTGGCGCACCGGTCCGACGGCTCGGGTACCACCGCGGGGTTCACCAAGTACCTGACCAAGGCCGCACCGACCACCTGGAAGCTGGGCACGGACAAGACCGTGAACTGGCCCACGGGTCAGCAGGCCGGCAACGGCAACCCGGGTGTCGCGCAGATCATCACCGGCACGAACGGCTCCATCGGGTACGTCGACTTCTCCGACGCGAAGGCGGCGAGCCTCAAGTTCGCCGCGATCAAGAACTCGTCGGGCAAGTACGTCAAGGCGTCCATTGCCGGCGCGACCGCGGCGATGGAGGGGGCCACGGTGAACCCCGACCTCACCTTCGACCCCTTGGACGCGAGCGGCGCCTCGGCGTATCCCATCACGTCGCCGACGTACATCCTCGTGTACACGTCGCAGACGGACTCGGCGGTGGGGAACGCGCTCAAGGGCTACCTCAACTTCATCTACGGCGACGGCCAGGGTCTTGCCGCCTCGGTCGACTTCGCCAAGCTTCCGAACAACATCCTGAGCCAGGCCAAGGCGCAGGTCGCGAAGATCACCGTCTCCTAGCATCTCTGTCCGGTGGGGGTGGGCCCGGTGCCCGCCCCCACCCGACACCCTGCTCATGGCGATCGACACCGAGCTCCCCCCAACTCCCGCCCCCGAACACCTCGGTGGCGCGCGCCCGCCCGGCCGTACCACCGACCGGGCGTTCCGGGTCCTGGCCTTCGCGGCCGGGTTCCTGGTGCTCGTCATCCTGGTGCTGATCGCGTACTCGACCATCTCGAAGGCATGGCCGGCGTTCCGCGACGAGGGTCTCAGCTACTTCACCAGCGACACCTGGGACCCGGCGAACGCCGCGTTCGGGACGCTGGCCTTCTCGTTCGGAACCCTGGTGATCTCGGTGATCGCGCTCGTGGTCGCGGTGCCGATCAGCATCGGCATCGCGCTCTTCGTCACCGAGCTCTCGCCGAGGTGGATGCGGCGCCCGATCGTGACCCTGGTCGACCTGCTGGCCGCGGTGCCGTCGGTCGTGTACGGGCTCTGGGGGCTGTTGGTGCTCGTGCCCGCGTTGCCCGGCTTCTACCAGAGCTGGCACGACCTCTTCGCCGACGTGCCCGTGCTCGGCAGCGTCTTCGACGGCGACCCGATCGCCGGCAAGGCGTTCATGACCGCGGGGCTGATCCTGGCGATCATGATCACGCCCATCATCACCGCGGTGGCCCGCGAGACGTTCACGACCGTGCCGCAGCCACAGAAGGACGCCGCCCTGGCCATGGGTGCGACGCGGTGGGAGATGATCCGCGCCGCGGTGTTCCCGCACAGTCGGAGCGGCGTGACCGCCGCGATCCTGATCGGGCTCGGCCGCGCGATGGGCGAGACGATCGCAGCGGCGCTCGTGATCGGGTCCTCACCGCAGATCACGGAGAAGCTCTTCAGCTCCGGTGACGCGCTGCCGGCGGTCATCGTGAACCAGTTCGGTGAGTCGACCGGCACCTACCAGGCCGCGCTCATCGGCATGGGTGTCGTCCTGTTCTTCCTCACGTTGATCATCGGGGTGATCGCCCGCACCGCCCTGGCGCGGGCGGACCGGAAGCTGGGTGCGGCATGAGCGCAGTGGACGCAGCGCGCGGTTCCTGCGACACGCCGAACGGAGCGGTTCGCCGGAGGAATGGTCGTCGGCCCGGCCGGAACGGCCAGGAGCGGGGACGATGAGCGCGGTGATGACGCCGGCACCGCCCGCGCCGCCCCCGGCGCGAGGTTCGGTCTCGAACAGCACGGCGAGCCCGTGGCGGCGGGCCAAGAGCGCGATCGCGAGCTTCCTGATCGTCGCTTCACTCGTCGTCGCCCTGGTGCCCCTGGTGCTGATCGTCGGGTACGTGATCGTGCGAGGGATCGACTCGATCAGCTGGGCGTTCCTCACCCAGGACATCCCGATCCTCTCCCGGTCCGAAGGCCCGGGCATGGGTCCCGCCGTCGTCGGCACCCTGTTGATCACCGGCGCCGCGACGGTCATGTCGGTGCCGCTCGGCATCCTGGGGGGCATCTACCTGAACGAGTACAGCGCGCACAGCGCGCTCGGTCGGGGCATCAGCTTCCTGGCCGAGGTCATGACCGGCGTCCCGTCGATCGTGATGGGGCTGTTCATCTACTCGATCTGGGTGCTGCGCTACGGGGTGTCCGGGTTCGCGGGCGCGCTCGCCCTCGCGTGCCTCATGCTGCCGGTCGTGATCCGTACGACCGAGGAGACGCTCAAGCTCGTCTCCTCCGACCTGCGGGAGTCCGCGTACGCGCTCGGAGGCCGCAAGGCCGGTACCATCCTCCGGGTCGTGCTGCCCGCGGCCGCACCCGGCATCGTGAGCGGCGCGCTGCTCGCGGTGGCCCGCGCGGCGGGCGAGACGGCGCCCCTGCTGTTCACGATCCTGACCGTCAACGAGACGAACACGAACCTGTTCCACGGACCCAACACGACCCTGTCGGTGCAGATCTTCCGCAACGCGCAGCAGGTGTTCCCGGGCCCCCAGGAGCGGGCCTGGGGGGCCGCGCTGACCCTGATCGCGATCGTGTTCATCTTCACCCTGCTCGCCCGAGCCCTCTCGGCCATGTTCGCAAGGAAGCACCGCGTATGAGCGTCCTCGATGACCGGAGCCAGCCTGTGGATGATCTCGAGTTGACCCCAACTAACGTCGCGCCGGTGACCGACCGAGTCGAAGAGCCGCGACGGGACCGCGAAGTCGTGTTCGAGATCCGCGACAGCTCGGTCCGCTACGGCTCGAACCTCGCGGTGGACGATGTCACCTTCGACGTCGGCGCGCGCGAGATCACCGCGATCATCGGTCCCTCGGGTTGCGGGAAGAGCACCTTCCTGCGCTGCCTCAACCGCATGAACGACTTCATCCCCGGTGCGAAGGTCGGCGGCCGCATTCGGTACCACGGCGAGGACCTCTACGATTCCAAGGTGGACGCGGCCGAGGTGCGCCGGCGCATCGGGATGGTGTTCCAGAAGCCCAACCCGTTCCCCAAGTCGGTCTTCGACAACGTCGCCTACGGGCCGCGGATCAACCGCTTCAAGGGGAACATGGGGGATCTCGTCGAGCAGGCGCTCACCCGGGCCGCGCTCTGGGACGAGGTGAAGGACAAGCTGAAGAAGAGCGCCTACGCGCTCTCCGGTGGGCAGCAGCAGCGACTCTGCATCGCCCGCGCGCTTGCAGTGCAGCCCGACGTCGTGCTCATGGACGAGCCGTGCTCCGCGCTGGACCCGATCGCCACGTCGCGCATCGAGGACCTGATGGTCGAGCTCAAGCAGGAGTTCACGATCGTCATCGTCACCCACAACATGCAGCAGGCGGCGCGCGTCTCCGACATGACCGCCTTCTTCACGACCGACGTCGCCGAGGACTCGAGTCGGGTCGGCCGACTCGTGGAGTTCGACCGCACGCACACGATCTTCACCAGCCCGTCGGACCAGCGCACCGAGGGATACATCACCGGTCGGTTCGGATGACCCTGCGCACTCGGTCGGCCGGCGGAGCGACCGGCGACGGGGGGAACGAGGACAACGACGCGGTCCTCCAGGAGCGCGAGCAGCTCGGCGAGGCGCTGCGCGCCCTGGTGGACGCAGTCGTCGTCGTGGACACGGACGGCAACGAGCTGCTGCGCAACGACGCCGCCGAGCGCTTCCGCAACGGCCGCCACAGCGACGCGCTGGCCGAGGAGCAGATCAACGCGCTGCTCACCCGGGCCCGACAGGGTCACGGTGGCGAGCGCGAGCTCCAGCTGTTCGGGCCGCCACGCGAGGTGCTCTTCCTGCGGGCGCAGCCGCTCATCGCCGACGGCGTGATCCTCGGTGCGGTCGTCTTCATCCGCGACGTGTCGGAGACCCGCCGCAAGGAGGCGGTGCGGCGCGACTTCGTCGCGAACGTGAGCCACGAGCTCAAGACGCCCATCGGCGCGCTCGCCCTGCTGGCAGAGACGATGGCCGGGAGCGGGGACGAGGCGGTGGTGCGCCAGCTCGCCGAGCGGGTGTCGCGCGAGGCCGACCGGCTCGGGCGGATCATCGACGACCTGCTCAACCTCAGCCTGATCGAGGCGCAGGAGTCGCCGAGCCGCGAGCCGGTGCCGATCCCGGTGCTCATCGCGGAGGCGGTCGAGGCGGTACGGCCGGCGGCCGACGCGCTCGGCATCCCGCTCCACGTCGCGGCCGACCTTCCCGACGTGTCGGTGCCCTGTGACCGCCGGCAGGTCCTCAGCGCGCTGACCAACCTGCTCGACAATGCGATCAAGTACTCCGAGCCTCCGAGCGCGGTCGAGATCGGAGCGAGCGCGTCGGACGGCATGGTCACGATCACCGTTCGCGACGAAGGGCCGGGGATCCCGTCGCGCGACCTCGAGCGAATCTTCGAGCGCTTCTACCGGGTCGACCGGGCCCGGAGCCGCGCGACCGGCGGCACCGGACTCGGCCTGGCGATCGTCCGCCACGTCGCCCAGGCCCACGGCGGTGACGTCACCGTCGAGTCGCGTGAGGGCGAGGGCTCGACGTTCCGGCTCCGGCTCGCGCAGGTCGGCAGCGGATCGTCGCCGGCCGGGTACCTCTTCGAAGAGCGGCGCTGATGGCCGATCCCCAGCTGATCCTCGTCGTCGACGACGAGCAGTCGTACCGCGACGCGCTCACGGTCGCGCTCGAACGCGAGGGCTTCGCGGTCGCGACCGCTGCCGACGGCGTCGACGCGCTCGAGCGCTTCGACGCGGTGCAGCCCGCGCTCGTGCTCCTCGACGTGATGCTGCCCCGCGTCTCGGGGGTCGACGTCTGCCGGCAGATCCGGACCCGGTCCCGGGTCCCGATCATCATGGTGACGGCCCGCAACGCGGAGATCGACGCGGTCGTCGGACTCGAGGTCGGCGCGGACGACTACGTGACCAAGCCGTTCCGGCTGCGGGAGCTCATCGCCCGCGTGCGCGCCGCGTTGCGCCGGGTCCCGGTCGGCCACGAGCCGACCGGGGAGCACGACGTGCTCGAGATCGGCGACGTCCGCCTCGACGTCGCGCGTCACGAGGTTGCCGTGCGCGGCGACCTCGTCGCGCTGCCGCTCAAGGAGTTCGAGCTGCTGGAGCTGCTGCTCGCCAACGCGGGTCGGGTGCTGACCCGGGACGTCCTCATCGACCGCATCTGGGGCCCGAACTACTTCGGTGACACCAAGACGCTGGACGTGCACGTCAAGCGGCTGCGCACGAAGGTCGAGGAGGATCCGGGTCACCCCACGCGCATCGTGACCGTGCGCGGGGTCGGCTACCGGTTCGAGAAGCCTCGGGTCGCTGCGACGTAACGGAGTATCCCCGGCGCTCGTTCTCCCCACCGCGGCCGAACGGTGAGCGCCGGCGGCGACCGAAGATCCCCGCGGCTGACCGGCCGAGGTCTACCTGCGGTGGCGGCGCCCCGAGGGCAGCAGGTCGTCGTCGACCTCGGTGAGCCCGACGAGCTGGTCGCCGATCGGCGACGGCGCGGTCGGCGCCTCGGGTGCCGGCTGGCGCACGTTCAGCTCGGCGAGCCCGCTGAACCCGGCCGGGTCCGCGGGTGGGACCGGCGACGGGGCGAGCGCGGCCGTGACCGGGGGTGGGGGCGGGGGTGGCGGTGGCGGTAGAGGTGGTGGCGGCTCGGCGCTCGCGGTCGTCGGCGGCGTGGGGGCCGGGACGGGCGCGAACACGCTGATCGGGTCACCCTCGGACTCCGGCTGCTCCGGATCGGGCTCGGGTTCGCCGAGCAGCTCCGAGAACTTCACGACACGAGCGCCAGCGCGGATTCGTACTCCTCGCGTGACCGCGGCGTCGCGAGGTTGGCGGACTCGAAGGTGGCAGCCACCTTGCCGGCCTTGTCGATGATGAAGCTCGCCCGGTTCGCGCAGCCGAGCTGCTCGTTGAACACGCCGTAGCTCTTCGCCACCGCGCCGTGCGGCCAGAAGTCCGAAAGGACGGGGAACGTGAAGCCCTGCTGCTCGGCCCACTGCGCCTGCGCGTGGCGGGTGTCGCAGGAGATCGCGAGGACCGCGGCGTCGGCCGAGTCGAACGTCGACGGGTCGTCGCGGATCTCGCACAGCTCGCCCTGGCACACGCCGGTGAACGTGAACGGGTAGAAGACGAGGACGACGGCCTGCTTGCCCTTGTAGTCGGCCAGGCTGACGTCGTTGCCGGCCTGGTCCTTCAGGGTGAAGTCGGGGGCGGCTTGACCAACCTCGACGGTCATGGGGACGGTCTCCTGGGTCGACGGAGGGAACCGCCGAAGTGTACGGGCTGGCGCCGGTCAGCGGGTCGGGCCGCGGGACCGGATTGCCAACGCGTTCTCGACCGAAACGGCCGCGCCCTTGAGCGGCGCGGCGACGATCCCCAGCAAGGGCGTGACCGTCGCGTACCCGGACACGACGAGCGCGGCGTCGGTCTCGGCGTCGGGCTCGATGGCCGGGCCTTGGAACTCGATCCGCAGGTCGCCGGAGGTGATCTCGGAGGACGCGACCCAGAACTCGCCGTAGGGCGCGAGCTCGGCCTCGCGCACGCCCAGCACCTCGTCGAACGGCAGGTTCGGGACGTTGAGGTTCAGGATCCGGGGTGGCCCGGCACCGATGTCGGCGGCCACCCAGTCCAGCGCGGGCACCGCGATGCGGGCCGGGGTCTCCCACTCGTAGCCCGTCTCGCTCCACTTCACGCTGACCGCGAGGGCGGGGACGCCGAGCCCGGCCGCGGTGAGCGCGGCGCCGACGGTGCCCGAGTGCAGGATCAGGTGGCCGGTGTTGGCGCCCGGGTTGATGCCGGAGGCAACGAGGTCCGGACGTGGTCCGAACGCGCCGAGGCACGCGAGGTACACCGCGGTCGCCGGGGGCCGGTCGATGGCCAGGACCGGGACGTCGGGCAGCCCGGGCCAGGTGTGCTCCGTGACCGGGATCGGCTCCGAGCGGTGCAGCGGACCGATCGAGGCACCCGCGCCGCTCAGGTCCGACGCGGGTGCGACCACGAACACGTCGTGGCCCGCGCCCGCGAGGGCGCGGGCGAGTGCGACGATCCCCTCCGATCCCACGCCGTCGTCGTTGGTCACCAGCACGCGCACGCCGGCGAACCTATCGGTTCCCGGTCGCGCCTTTGCGCCGAGCGTCTCGGCTGGGCCACGCTCGCACGCGGGAGCGACCGGGAGGGCCGGATGGCGACGGTGACGGTGGTCGGGGGTGGCGTGCTCGGCACCATGCACGCCTATGCCGCTCGCAAGCGGGGCCACACCGTCGTCCAGCTCGAAGCCGATCTCGAGGCGCGCAAGGCCTCCGTGCGCAACTTCGGTCTGGTCTGGGTCAGCGGTCGCGCGCCCGGGCCGGAGCTCGCGTTGGCGCTGCGTGCCCGTGAGCTGTGGGAGCTGATCGCATCCGAAGTGCCCGGGGTCGGCTTCCGTCCCGACGGTTCGATCACGGTTGCGCAGGACCGGGCCGAGCTCGCCGTGCTCGAGGCGGTGGCCGCGGCGCCCGAGGCCGACGCACGCCGCGTGCGCATGCTCGAGCCGGCCGACGTGCCCAAGGTCAACCCCGTGATCCGCGGCTCCGTGCTCGGCGCGCTCCACTGTGCTCGCGACGCCGTGGTCGAGCCGCGGCGTGCGCTCCCCGCGCTGCGTGCGGCGATGGAGGCGCGCGGCGGCTACTCGTTCGTGGGGGGCCGCACGGCCGTCGCGACCGGGCCGGGGTTCGTGCGTGACCACACCGGCGAGGAGTGGCGCTCCGACGTCACGGTCGTCTGTCCCGGTGCGATGCATGCTGGGGTCGCCGCGCCCTGGCTCGCGCGGGCGCCGGTGCGCCGCTGCCGGCTGCAGATGATGCAGACCGCGCCGCTCGGCGAACGGCTCACGACGTCGGTCGCGGACGGCGACTCGTTGCGCTACTACCCGGCGTTCGACGTCCCCGCCGCCCGCGCGCTGCCCCCGCAGGCCACCGTCGGTGCGGCGTGGCGCGCGCAGCTGCTCATCTCGCAGCGCGCGGACGGAGAGCTGACGATCGGGGACACGCACGTCTACGACGAGCCCTTCGACTTCGCGGTGGAGGAGGAGCCGTACGAGCATCTCGCGGCGAAGGCGGCATCGATCCTCGGGCGTGCGCTCCCGCCGGTGCAGCGCCGGTGGGCCGGGGTCTACTCGCAGGCGACCGGCGCGTCGGTGTGCCTCCGGGTCACGCCCGAGCCCGGGCTCGTGATCGTCACCGGTCCCGGCGGTCGGGGCATGACGCTGTCGCCCGCGATCGCGGCCGAGACGTTCGAAGGGATGGGCTGGTGATCCGACTCGCGGTGCTGGACATGGCCGGCACGACGGTGCGCGACGGCGGCGTGGTCGGGCGATCGTTCGTCGAGGCGCTGGGAGAGATGGGGTTCGACCCCGACGGCGACGAGCTGCGGGCCCACGTCGACTACGTGCGCCGCACGATGGGGCAGTCCAAGATCAGTGTGTTCCGCTCCGTCTTCGGCGGCGACGAAGCCCGGGCGCAGGAGGCGAACCAACGCTTCGAGACCGCGTTCGACCGCGCGGTGTCCCGGGGTGAGATCGAGCCCCTGCCCGGCAGTGAGGTGGCGCTCGACGCGCTGCGGGCCCACGGCGTCCGGATCTGCCTGACGACCGGCTTCTCGTCCGCGACCCGCGAGCTGCTGATGGACGTGCTGGGCTGGCGTGACCGCGTGGACCTCGCGCTCAGTCCGGGCGACGGCGTGCGCGGCCGCCCGTTCCCCGACCTCGTCCTGACCGCGCTGATGCGGCTCGAGGTCGACGCGGTCCAGGAGGTCGCGGTTGCGGGCGACACGACGAGCGACCTGGTCGCCGGGACGGCCGCGGGTGCGTCGATCGTGGCCGGGGTGCTGACCGGAGCCCACGACCGCGCGCAGCTCGACCTCGGCGCCGCACACTCACCTGCTCGACTCGATCGCCGAGTTCCCCGCGGTCGCCTTCCCCGGCTGACCACCGCCGGTCCCGGGCGTCAGTGCGCGAGGAGGGGGCGCCAGGCCTCGAGGCCGGGGACCCCCCGCCCGACGACCTTGGCGTCGTCGTCGGCCCACCGGAGTGCGAGCAGCGCGTCGAGGTCGGGCGCGCCGGCGAGGGCCGCGACCTCCGCGTCGTCCATGGTCCCGCCCTGCGCCGCGAGCGTGACGACGCTGCGGGCGCTGAGCCGGGACCGGTACGCGCGATCCGTCGTCACCAGGTAGCGCTTGGCCTCCGCGTGCCACGAGACGAGCCACCCGACCCGCCGCCCGAGCAACGGGGCGACCGCGGCCCCGCCGGTCGCGGCGTGCCGCTCCGGATCGTCGGGCTCCAGGATCGTACCGACGTCGTGGACGAGCCCCGCGAGCTGCAGCTCGACGTCGTCGGGATGGCGCTCGGCGAGCAGCGCCGCGCACTGCAGCGAGTGGTCGAGGACGTCGACCGCCTCCTCGTCGGCGTGCTCGTTGCCGCGACCGAGCAGGCGCACCAGCTCGTCGGGGGTCACGAGGGGGCCGGGAGGTACCGGGCCTTCACGATCTCGCCCTCCTCGACCTGGAGCACCCAGGTCGAGCCCTTCTCGATGCGGTCGTCGTCCAGGGGGACACCGAGCGCCGCGAGGTGGTGCATGAGGTCGCCGATCACGTCGCCGTGGCTGCACAGCGCGACCGGCTCGCGTGCTGCCTCGACCAGCGCCAGCGTGTGGCGGAAGCCGTGGCCCTCGCCGAGCTCGTCGTCGATCTCGACCGTGAGGCCCAGCCGCGCGGCGAGCGGCTCGACGGTCTCGACGCAGCGGGTGAAGGGGCTGGTCAGGATCCGGGCGATGTCGCGGTGCGCGAGCAGCTCGGCGATCCCGTCGGCCTGCGGCTGCCCATTGCGCGAGAGCGGGCGCAGGGCGTCGTTCCCTTCGAAGCGGCGACGGCTCCCTGCCTTCGCGTGCCGCACCACGAACGCTTCCATCCGGCGAAGAGACTAACCCGGCAATCGGGCCACCAGATGACGATCGTGCTCGTAGCTCAACCGGACCGTGGCCTCGTCGAGCAGGCACCACCGGATCTCGTCGACCTCTTCGTTCGGGACGAACGGCCCCGGCGGGTCGACCGGCCGCATGACCCAGTAGCGCACCACCTTGGGCCGGTCCTTGTGGTCGCGGTACCGCACCTCGGGCAGCTCGGGACCGAGCTCGACCTGGAGGCCCGTCTCCTCGAGCACCTCCCGCCGGGCGCACTCCTCGTCGGTCTCGCCCGGTTCGCGCTTGCCCTTGGGCAGGCTCCAGTCGTCGTACCGGGGCCGGTGGACCAGCAGCACCTCCGGACGGCCGGCGGCGTCCGGCTTCCACACCACACCGCCGGCGGCCCGCACCTCACCGACCTGACCCTTGCCGTTCGATCCTCCGCCGTCGGTCCGACGAGGGCTCATCGTGCGCCACTGTCGGAGATACGGGGCCGGCGAGCGGGCGTTGTGTCGTCCGGACGCAGGCGGGAGCGGCGGGCGGCTTTCCACGCCGCGGGCCAGGCGTCGCGCGTTTGGTGCTCGACCTCGCGGATCAAACCCGTCAGCATGCCGGCGACGAACACGTGGTCGCCGCGCTCGGCCTGCTGCGCGACGCCGCGCAGCCAGCCGGCCGCGATGACGGCGTCCTGATGGTCACCGAGCACGTCCTGGAGCGCGGCCACCGCCTTCGAGAAGCGTCGGGCCGGGCGGCCCAGCGCGGGCGCGACCGCTTCCGCCGCGTAGCGACAGCGCTTGGCGCGGATCCGCACCGCGTGGAGCTGCTCGTCCGGTGGGTCCTCCGGGAGCGCCTCGACCGCCTTCCGCAGCCGCCGCCAGGGACCGCGCGCGAGCGGCGGCAGGATCTCGCGTGCGGGCCCGTCGGCGCGGTCGAGCAGCGCGGGTGCGCGCGCGGCGTCGACGAGCTGGTCCAGCAGGCGCGCGTAGCGATCGGAGCGAAGTGCGGCGAGGAGCTCGACGCGGGTGTCCTCCCACCGGTGCACGAGCTGGGCGAGCAGCTCCTCGCCGATCGGGCGGTCCCCGTCGGCGAGGCGGGCGACCTTGGACCGCAGGAGCTCGAGCAGGACCTCGGTGTCCCGGACCGCGCCGAGCTCGGCGCCCAGCCAGCCGAGCTCGCCCCGCAGCGCTTCGTCCCACTCGGGCACCAGCAGGGACCGGAAGGTCCGGAGATCGGAGCGGAGCCGCCGGGTCGCGACGCGCGCCTGGTGGACCTGCTCCGGGTCGTCACCGAGCCGGACGCCCGGGTCGTGCCGGAGAAGCCGCAGGACCGACGCGCTGATCGCCGCGTGCATGACGTCGCGCGCCGCCGACTCGGGCGTGAGGTCCGTGACCGCCACCACGTCCGGCGGCGCGGCGGCGCGCTGGCCCGAGCGCGCGCACGATCTTCGGCGTCGGCTCCGGTGCGCCGGCGCCGGCGCGCTGCAGGCGGGCCACGAGCGTGCCGGCGAGCTCGATCGGCGCGTCTTCGCCCAGCTCCACCTCGAGCTCTCGGAAGCGGCCGGTGATGCGTCCCTCGTCGAGCACCGAGACCTCGTCGTCGACGACCTCGGCCACCTTCTTGCCGCCGGCGTCGGTCAGCTCGATGCGCCGCCGTCGGGTCCTCAGCCGCGCGACCGGGTGCACCGTCGCGGTCCGCACCCAGGCGCGCACCAGGTCGACGGCCGCGGCCGGTGGACGGTCGGGTCCGCCCGTGAACGTGTGCTCACCGCGCACGAGCAGCGCGCCGTCGCCGGGCTCGGGGAGCTTGACGGTCCAGCCCTCCGGGTCGCGGAACCGCAGGCTGGCACCGGACCGGGCGAGGCGCAGGTCGGCGGTGTCGTAGTACTGCGCGTGGAGGTCGAGGATCTCGTCGGGGTGTGCGATCACCCCGTCGACCACGTGGGAGAGCGCGGGCAGTCGGAAGCCGGGAACCGGGGTGAGCTTGACCTCACGCTCGGGCATCGGCGGGGCGCCCGTCTCGAGCCCGCGCCTCCGCCAGCTCCGTGAGCCGACGGTGGGTGTCGATCCCGTCGACGGTCGGCACCTTCTCCCAGGTCCCGTCGGCGCCGAGCGACCACGCGAGCACGTCGTCGGCGAGGTTCGTGGCGAGGATCTCGTCGAGGCGCGCCTGCAGGGAGCGCGACACGACGGGGGTGGTGGCCTCGACCCGGCGGTCCAGGTTGCGGGGCATGAGGTCGGCCGAACCGATGAGGTACTCGGCGTTGCCGCGCTCGCCGAAGCGGTAGATGCGTGAGTGCTCGAGGAACCGCCCGACGATCGACCGCACCCGGATGTTCTCGGACATCTCCGGAACGCCGGGCCGCAGGCAGCAGATGCCCCGCACGATGAGGTCGATGCTGACGCCGGCGTTCGACGCGGCGTACAGCGCCTCGATGATGCCCGGGTCCACGAGGCTGTTCATCTTGAGGACGATGCGCCCCTCGGGCCCCTTCTCGGTCTCGCGGATGATGCGGTCGACGATGCCAGGCCGCAGGCTCACCGGGGCGACGAGCAGCTTGCGGTAGCGCCCCTGCCGGCTGTACCCGGTGAGGTAGTTGAAGAGCTCGGTGAGGTCCGCGCCGAGGTCGGGGTCCGCGGTGAGCAGTCCGAGGTCCTCGTACAGGTTGGCCGTCACCGGGTTGTAGTTGCCGGTGCCGATGTGGCAGTAGCGGCGGATGCCGTCATGCTCCTGGCGCACGACGAGCAGGATCTTCGTGTGGGTCTTGAGCCCGACGAGCCCGTACACGACGTGCACGCCGGCCTCTTCGAGCTCACGGGCCCGCTCGACGTTCGCCTGCTCGTCGAAGCGTGCCTTGAGCTCCACGAGGGCCACGACCTGCTTGCCCGCGTCCGCGGCGCGCACCAGGGATCGCACGATGGCCCCCTCCGGGCCCGCGGTCCGGTACAGCGTCTGCTTGATCGCGAGCACGCTGTGGTCGCGGCTCGCCTGGTCCACGAAGGCCTCGACGCTCGTCGCGAACGAGTCGTACGGGTGGTGGACCAGCACGTCACCGGCCTGCAGGACGCGGAACAGGTCCGGTGGCGGGTCGGTACGGGTGAGCACCGGCTGGGTCTGGGGCTGCCACGGTGGGTCCTTCAGCTCGGGGCGGTCCAGGCCGTAGACGGCCCACAGGCCCGAGAGGTCGAGCGGCGCGTCGACGATGTTCACGTGCTGCTCGGAGAGCTCGAGCTCGCGGCAGAGCAGCTCCAGCACCTCCTCGCTCATGTGCGTGTCCACCTCGAGCCGCACGACGTGGCCGGAGCGCTTCCGCAGGGTCAGGACGCTCTCGATCGCCTCGAGAAGGTCCGCGTCCTCGTCGTCGAGCTCGAAGTCGGCGTCGCGCGTCACGCGGAACGGGTGGTGGGTGAGGATCTCCATCCCGGGGAACAGGCCGTCGAGGTGGGCGGCGATCACCTGCTCGAGCGGCACGAAACGCTCGCCGTCGGGCATCACCACGAACCGAGGGAGCAGTGGGGGGACCTTGACCCGCGCGAAGCGCTGCTCCCCGGTCTCGGGGTCGCGCACCACGACCGCGAGGTTCAGCGAGAGGTTCGAGATGTAGGGGAAGGGGTGGGCCGGGTCGACGGCCAGCGGCGTGAGCACGGGGAACACGCTGGCGTCGAACACCTCGACGAGGTACTCGCGGTCGTCGTCGTCGAGCTCGTCCCACTTCGAGAACGCGATCCCGACGTCCTCGAGCGCGGGGGCGATCTCCTTGGTGAACAGCTCGGCGTGACGGGTGACGAGCTCGTCCATCCGGAGGCTGATGGCGCGCAGCTGCTGCAGGGGGTCCATCCCGTCGGGCGTACGGGTCCGGATCCCCGCCGCGACCTGCTCCTGGAGCCCCGAGACGCGGACCTGGACGAACTCGTCGAGGTTGGTGGCGAAGATCGCGAGGAATTTGGCCCGCTCGAGCAGGGGCCGGTCGGCGTCCTCCGCGAGCGCGAGGACCCGCGCGTTGAACTCGAGCCACGACAGCTCGCGGTTCAGCAGCCGCGGCTCGTCCGGGGCGTCGAGGGAGTCCACGACGGCAATCGTACCGGTGCCCCGGGCCGCGGGCCCGGGCGCTCCCGCGCGCGCGATCCGCCCGGGGAGGAGCGGATCGCGAGTGGCCGGGTCCGAGGGGGCTCTTCGGATCTCCCGGCCTGGTCGGGGTCGCACTGCTGCGTCGACCCGACTCCCCGACCCTACGCAGCACGGCCGCGGCCTGCGTGCCTCGCCGCCGAACAGTGGGTGACATCCAGGTGAACGATCGCCGGGACGACCCCGGTACGGCCCGGCACCACGGGGCGCGCGCGTTCGCGTGGCTCGACGCGTACCCTCAGTTTCGAGATGGCGACCCGTGATCCGCGCACGTACGCGCTGAACCCGTTCGGCCACCTGGTCGTGGCCCAGGCCGCGAGCATGGTGGGAGACGCGTGCCTCACGGTCTCGCTCGCCGGGTCGATCTTCTTCACCCAGCCGGTGGGGCAGTCACGCACCCAGGTGCTGCTCTACCTGCTCCTGACGATCGCGCCATTCGCGGTCGTCGGGCCGATCATCGGGCCCGCGCTCGATCGCAGCCGGGCCGGCCGCCGGACGCTCATGGCCGTGGGGTGCTTCGGCCGGGCCGCGGTCTGCTTCCTGATGGTCGGCAACCTCCATTCGCTGTTCCTGTTCCCGCTCGCGTTCGTCGCGCTGGTGCTCTCGAAGGGCCATGCGGTCGCGAAGTCGGCGCTGCTGCCCGCGGTCGTGAACGACGAGCACGCGCTGGTGGAGGCGAACTCGCGGCTCTCGCTCGTGAGCGTGGTGGCCAGCGTCGTGGGCGGGCTGCCGGCGGCCGCCTGCGTCGCGCTCTTCGACGCCCGGATCTCGCTCGTCGTCGCGACCGGTGTGTTCGCGGTCGCAGGCTTCCTCTGCACCCGCATCCCGGCCGCGGGCCGGCCCGCTGCGGTCGAGACGCCCGAGGAGCGCCAGGAGCTCGCCGCACCGAGCATCGTGTTCTCCGGCACCGCGATGGCCGTCATGCGGGGCTGCGTCGGGTTCCTCACCTTCCAGCTCGCGTTCCTGCTCAAGGGGAGCGGGCAGCCGGCGTGGTTCTTCGGGGTCGTGCTCGTCATGAGCGCGCTCGGGGGGTTCCTCGGCGTGATCATCACGCCGGTCCTCCGGCGCCGGCTGAAGGAGGAGACCATCCTCGCGACCGCGCTGGTCGTGCCCGCGGTGGTCGCGCTCTTCGCGGCGCGCGACGGTGGACGCATCGGGTCCGTCGCCATCGCGTTCGCGATCGCGGTCGGCGCCTCCTCGGGCCGGATCGCGTTCGACAGCCTGCTCCAGCGCGATGGTCCCGAGCACCTGCGCGGCCGCGCGTTCGCCCGGTTCGAGACGCGGTTCCAACTCGCGTGGTGCGGCGGCGCCCTGATCCCGGTCGCCCTGCTCGACGTGCTCACCCGGCGCAGCGGCTTCTTCCTCCTCGCGCTGGTGCTCGGCTTCGCCGGGCTCTCGTACGTCGGCGGCCTCCGGGCCCGCCACCAGTGGGGTCCCCACCCACCGCCCGAGGTCGAGCCGCGGCGCGACGAGACGCGCCAGCTCCCGCCCCCGGCGCCCCCGGCACGGCCCCGGCCCCGGCCGGCACGCGACCCGCGCCCACCGCCCTCGGCCTAAACCGGCGCCGCGGTGCCGCGGACTCGGCTACAACGAACGTCCGTGGATCTCGTGTCGCGGCCGATCTCGGTGGACGAGCTCGCCGCGTTCAAGCGCAACGACGACTACGGGTTCGGTGTCCGCCAGGACCAGCGCGAGCTGGACCCGGGCTGGGCCGAGACGGAGCTCGACCGGACGATCGCGGTCTTCGACGGGGACGAGATCGTCGGCACCGGACGCAACTACTCGCTCGACCTCACGCTGCCCGGCGGCGCGGTCGTGCCCACCGCCGCGGTGAGCTGGATCGCGGTCCGGCCGACGCACCGGCGGCGGGGGATCCTCCGATCGATGATGACGCTCCTGCTCGAGGACGGCGCGGGCCGCGGGGACCCGGCGTCGATCCTGACCGCGTCCGAGGGCGCGATCTACGGGCGGTTCGGGTACGGCGTCGCGTCGCGCGTGCTGTCGATCGAGCTGGATCGACACGCGGTTGTCTTCACCGAACCGGTCACCCGGGGACGGCTGCGGCTGATCGAGCCGGACGAGAGCGTCAAGGTCGCGCCCGAGCTCTTCGCGCGGGTGCACCCCACGCGCAACGGCGCGGTCTCCCGACCGCCGGTCTGGTGGGCCGGCCCATGGGTGCCGAAGGACTCGATCAAGCACCGCTTCGACGTCGTGTACGAGGTCGACGGGCGCGTCGAGGGCTACGCGGTCTACGGCGTCTCGGACGAGTCCGGTCCCGACTTCGACACGCGGACGGTGTCGGTCCAGGACCTGGTCGCGACCACGCCGGACGCCGAGGCCGCGCTCTGGCAGTACCTCTGCGACATCGACCTCACCCGCCGGACCGACCATGGTTGGGTGCCCGAGGACATCGAGCTCCCGTGGCGGCTGCGCGACAGCCGGCAGATGCGCGCGGTGGAGCTGCACGACTGGCTGTGGCTCCGCCCGATCGACGTCGCCGCGCTGCTCGGCGCGCGCCGCTACGCATCGGCCGACGCGCTCGTGCTCGAGGTGCAGGACCCGATGCGCCCGGACGGCGCGGCGGCCGGACGGTTCCGGCTCGAAGGCGGACCGGACGGTGCCCGGTGCGCCCGGACCGACACCGCCGCGGACCTCGTGCTCGACGCCGCCGCGCTCGGATCGCTCGTCCTCGGCACGCTGCCGGCCTCGACACTGGCCCGCGCGGGTCGGATCGAGGAGGTGCGAGCCCGCGCCCTGCAGGTCGCGGACCGCTTCTTCGCAGCCGAGCGCGCGCCGTACAATCTTCACCTGGTTCTGATCCGGGTGGGGTCAACCCATGAACTCAGCATGCCGACACTGAAGGCATGCGTGCGTTCGGTCCGAGTCTCGTCGCGGCCGCGATCGCCCTCGTCGGGATCCAGGTCGCGAGTGCAGACGCGTCGCCCTCGCGCCCCGGTGCGAGCCCGTCCCGAGCTGCAGCCGTCGACCCGAGGCCGCCGCCCCGGGTCTCCTTGTTCGGCGACTCGCTGGCGCACCAGGCCGAGGCCGCGTTCTCGGCCGCGCTGGCGGCGACCGGTCCCGTCGACCTCCACGCCTCGACCTACCCGACGACGGCGCTGTGCGACTTCCGGAGCGAGATCCCGACCGACCTCTCGACCCGGCGACCCCAGGTCGTCGTGCTGGAGTTCTCGGGCAACTCGTTCACGCCGTGCATGCGGGACGCTGCGGGCCGGCTCCTCGACATCGGCTCGGCGGCCTGGCGCGACCGCTACGTCGACGACCTGCGCGCGGTGCTGCGCGTCGCTCACCTCACCGGCACCACCGTCGTGTGGGCGACCGCGCCCCCGGTCGACCACCCGACCGCTCCCCCCGACTACCCGCGTCGCCTCGCGGCCGCGGTTCGGGACCTCGCCGTGACCGACGGGCTCCTGCACGTCGTGGACACCGGCGCGTCCGTGGCCACGCCCGGCCGGCGGTTCACGAGGTCACTGCCGTGCCGCCCCGGCGAGCCGTTCTGTCACGACGGTCGCGTCGTCGTGCGCGCCACGGACGGGCTCCACTTCGACTGCCACGGGACGCCTGACGCGACGATGGAGTGCTCCGGCTACTCGGCCGGCGCGCGTCGCTTCGGCGAGGCGCTGGCCCGGGCCGCGCGCACGCGAAGTGCGCGCTAGCTCCAGCCGCTGCCCGCGCCCTTGACCATCCCGAACGGGCCCGAGGGCCAGCGATAGCAGTCCATCATCAGCTGGTCGACCTCGTCGGCCGTCGCAATGCCCTCGTTCACGACCTTCTGGGCCTCGGCGATCATCGCGAAGTAGACCCGGTTCGCGACGAAGCCCCAGGCCATCGCGGTGTCCTTGACCACGACCGGGTTCTTGCCGCACTGCCGTGCGACCGTGCGCACGGTCTCGACCGTCTCGTCGCTCGTCGCGTGCGTCCGCACGATCTCGGCCAGCTTCATCACCGGCGCAGGCGACGCCCAGTGCCAACCGACGACGCGGTCGGGCCGGTCGGTCGCGGCGCCGATCGCCTGGATCGGGAAGCCCGAGGTGTTCGAGCAGAGGATCGTGGTCGGGGGCGCGACACGGTCCAGGTCGCGGAAGACCCGGATCTTCAGATCGAGGCGCTCGGGCACCGCCTCGACGACGAGGTCGGTGGTCGCCGCGTCCTCGAACGTGCCCGTGAAGGTCAGCCGCGCGATCGCGGCGTCCGCTTCGTCGCGGGTGAGCTTGCCGCGCTCGACGCCCGACTCGATGCCGAAGCGGCCGGTCGTCGCGTGCTCGCGGCCTGCGTCGAGCGCCGCCGAGTCGATGTCGTAGCAGACGACGTCGAAGCCACCGGTCGCGCACACCTGCGCGATCCCTCCGCCCATGACCCCGGCCCCCAGCACCCCGATCGTCCGTGTGGTTGGGCTCATGTGGTCTCCACCTCTCTCATGCCCACCGGCGGGTCCACCTGCCGGCCGCTCCACGTGGCCAGCTCCCGGAGTCTGGCACCGAGCGCGACGACCTCGCCGGGTAGCAGCGCCTGCGGGCCGTCGCAACGCGCTTCGGCCGGCGCGGCGTGCACGTCGACCATGATCCCGTCCGCACCGGCGGCGACCGCGGCGAGGGCCATGGGCGCGACCAGGGTCCGCCCACCGGTGCCGTGCGACGGGTCGACGATCACCGGCAGGTGCGACCGCTCCTGCGCGACCACCACCGCCGACAGGTCGAGGGTGTTGCGCGTCGACGGCTCGAACGTCCGGATGCCCCGCTCGCACAGGATGATGTCCACGTTGCCCGAGTGGGCGACGTACTCCGCCGCGAGCAGCCACTCCTCGATCGTCGCGGACAGCCCGCGCTTGATCATCACCGGCTTCCCGGTCTGCGCGCAGGCTCGGAGCAGCTCGAAGTTCTGCATGTTGCGGGCCCCGACCCGCAGGACGTCGACGACCTCGGCCACCGCGTCGAGCTGGCTGGCATCGAGCACCTCGGCCACCCACGGCAGCCCGAAGCGGTCCCGCTGCTCCACGACCATCTGCAGCCCGTCGGTGCCAAGGCCCTGGAACGAGTACGGAGAGGTCCGGTGCTTGTACAGGTCGCCGCGCAGCATCGTCGCGCCGGCCGCGACCGCGGCCTCGCAGGCGGCGGCGAGCTGCTCGGGGCTCTCGACCGCGCACGGCCCCGCGACGAAGGTGAACATCCCCGCGCCCACGAAGTGCTCACCGACGCGCACGAGCGACCGGGGTCGGGCGCCGTCGCCGCCGACGAGCGGGTGCGGTGAGGGTGGGACGGTCATGGGGAGTGCTCCTTCGTGGTGGCGTGGGCGAGGGGCCCGGGGTTGGTGGCCGAAGGACCCGCACAACGAAAAAGCCCCGGCCGTTCCGGCCGGGGCTTCCGCGGGAGTCCTCGTGCAACCGCTAGACGCGGCCGGCTGAGACCCCGGGGGACGCCCCGGTGTCGAAGAAGAGATACCAGCCGGAATAGCGGATGCACATGGTGCGACCAGCCTACTCGCCGAGGTCGGGGAGGTCGATCCTCGCCAGCCAGAGGCCCGGCGCGTCGAGCTCGTTGGGGGTCGGGAGCATGCGCTCCGACTCCCAGAGCCGGTTCAGCCCCTCCATGCCCGCACGCTCGATCACGCCCCGGCAGAACTGCTCGCCCAGCTCGTAGTGCTGGCGCTCGAGCTGGAGGCCGAGCATCTGCTCGATGAACCGCCCGGCCTCACCGCGCTCGACGTGGTGGCGCTGCATCGCCTCGTGGATACGGGGGAAGTCGGTCAGCAGCCGGCCGCCGAGCCGCTCGGTCACGACGTCCGCGTAGCCCTCGAGCACGATCGTCAGCGCCTGCATGCGGGCGAGGATCTCGGGCTGGCGCTCGGACTGCATCGCACCCAGCAGCGCCTCGGGATCCTCGGCGACACCGGCGAACGACGATGGGTCGCTCGGGTCGATCTCGCCGAACTGCGCCTCGAACGTGTGCGGGTCGACCTCGTACGCGGACACGTACTCGACGGCCAACTGCTGGAGGCGCTCCCGAACCCACGGCACCGAGCGCTCGGCGGCGTGGACCACCTCGTGCAGCGCGACCGCGAAGCGGAGGTCCTTCCGTTCGATCGACCACGCCTCCTCGAACCCGGCAAGGTTCGGCACGACGAACGCCAGGCTCGGCGCGTCGGCGGTGGGCAGCGGCAGGTCGTACCGGCCGAGGGCGTGCTGGGCCAGGTATCCCACCATCGAGCCGGCCTGCACGCCGAGCAGCAGCGGCGCCAGCATGGTCAGCAGGCCACCGAACGGATCGGCGCCGCCGCCCATCGCGAACCCGAACGGCCCGCCGGAGGGGTGCTGGCCCGCGACGTCGGTGGGGTCGTCGTCGCCTTCCTCCTCGAGCGCCTTGCGCAGCGTGAGCGCCAGCGCCTCGAGGACGGGCTTGAGCGCCTCGAGGTGCAGGTCGACCCACTCGCGCCGGTTGATCGCGCGCGTCTGCAGCCCGAGCACGCCGTCGAGCCCGGTCTCGGCCACCACGTGGCTCTCGGCCGCGCGCGCGAGCTCGTCGAGCTCCTCGCTCGCGTCCGCGGGTACCGGCGGCTCACTGGTCGCGCCGTCGAGCGCGACGTACACCGCGACCTGCCCCGCGATCTCCCAGTTCACCGGCCCCTCGGACTGGAGGAGCCGCATCACGGCCGCGATGTCGAGCTGGGAGAAGTCGAGGCCGGGGAGATTGGGGAGTCCGGCCATCCCGAACGGTCCCGGTTCCTCGTCCTCCGGGCCGTCGGGACCCCCAGGTTGAGGAACGTCGGTCATGCGGTCAGTCTATGGACTCCCATGACTTCTCGAACCGTCGCGGTCACCGGTGTCGCAGGCTTCCTCGGCCAGCGGTTGTTGCCCGCGCTCGGCGCCGATCCCGCGATCGGCCGCGTCGTGGGGCTGGACGTCCGTGAGCCGCCGCGCCGGTCGCCGCAGCTCGAGCTGCACCGGGTCGACATCGCCGGCCACGACCTCAAGCCCGTCCTCGAAGGCGTCGACGTGCTCGTGCACCTCGCCGCGATCGTGGACCCGATCGACGACGAGGCGCTGATCGCACGTGTGAACGTCGAAGGGACTCGGCGCGTCCTCGACGCCGCGGCCGCGGTCGGCGTGCGCAAGATCGTGCGCCTCTCGACCACCGCCGCGTACGGCGCGTGGACGACGAACCCCTTGCCGCTGACCGAGGATGCGCCACTGCGCCCCAATCCCGGCTACACCGCGGCCGTGCACGCGGCCGAGGTGGAGCGGTTGCTCGCCGAGTGGCAGCACGATCACCCCGCGGTGACGATCACGACGCTGCGAGCCGCTCCCGTGCTCGGCGCCGGCGCGCACCACCTCTGGGCCCGCCTGCTCACGAGCCCTTGGCGCGTGCGCGTGCGCGGGGCGGCGCCGCCGGTCCAGGTCGTGCACGTCGACGACGTCGTGCAGGCGCTCGCGCTCGTCGTGCGCGAGGACCACGCCGGAGTGCTGAACGTCGCCGCCGACGGGTGGCTCGCGGCCGAGGACCTCGATGCGCTGGTGCCGCGCGTGGTCGTGCCGGCGATGCCCGCGGATGTCCTGCGGCGCGTGTTGGCGCGGATGTGGTCGAGCGGCGTCGGCGACGTGCCGCCCACGGTGGTGCCGTACCTGGTGTTCCCGTGGGTCGTCGCGTCGGACCGCCTGCAGGCGCTCGGCTGGCAGCCGACGCACACGAACGAGGAGACGATCCTCGAGACCGTCGACGCGCGCCCGCGGTCGCGGGTGCCGTCCGTGCTCACGATGGCCGTCGTCGCGGGGATCGCCGCGGCGACCATCGCGACCGGGTTGACCGTCGCGTACCGGCGGCGCCGGCGGCGGGTCAGCCGGCGGGGGTGAGGTGCTCGGCCCGCCACTCGTCCCACTCGGGACCGTAGTAGCGGAGCCGGACCTTCTTGTACTCCTTGATCGACCACAGGAGCGCGTACTCGTCGACGCCGGTCTCGTCTCGGATCGCGTCGATGGTCGCCTCACAGTCCCGGCCGGTGCGCCCGTGGACCATCGTGAACACGGTGTACGGCCAGTCCTCGTAGGTCGGGCGCTTGTAGCAGTGCGACACGGCGGCGAACCCGGCCATCTGCGGGCCGATGGTCTCGAGCTGCTCCTCGGGTACCGCCCACACGCCCATCGCGTTCGCCTTGAACCCGGCGCTGCGGTGGTTCATCACCGCGGCGAAGCGCCTCATCAGCTTGCGGTCCTTGAACGACTGCAACGTGGCGAGCAGCTGGGCCTCGGTGCCACCGATCTCGGCCGCCTGCACCGCGAACGGACGCTCCACGAGCGGGAGGTCCTCCTGCGCGATGCAGATCGCCGCGACGTCCCAGTCGCTCAGGTCCGGCGCGGGCATCTCGGCCTTGCGCTCCGGCCGTTCGTGATCCAGCACCTCGGCCTTCGCGTCGGCCGCGGTCGCGCCGGTCATGTCGAGCTTCACGCCGATCTTGTAGAGCTTGAGGGTCGGCAGCTTTCGGGTGACGAGCGCGCCCGACTCGCGGTGGAGCGCGTCGAGGTGCTGGTCGAAGTCCTCGCCGGGTGGCACGGCGAGCGTGTACCAGAGGTTGTAGGAGTGGTTGCGCTTGTAGTTGTGGCTGACTCCGGGGTGGCGGCTGATGACGGCCGCGGCCTCGTCGACGTGGTCCGGGTCGATGCGCGCCGCCACGAGCGCCGACGAGTAGCCGAGCGCGCGGGTGTCGAAGATCGCGGACAGCTGCCGGAGGATGCCCGACGCCTTGACCCGGCGGGTCCGCTCCAGGACCTCCTGCTCGGAGAGTCCGAGCCGCTCGCCGAGCGCGGCGTACGGCTGCGAGACGACCGGGAAGTCCCACTGCAGCGCGTTCAGCAACTCCCGGTCGAGGTCGTCCAGGCCGTCGGACTCGGGCTCGGGCTCTGGTTCCGGCGCCACATCGGTGTTCATCGGTGCCATTCTCGCGCCGACGGGCCGTGACGCACCTACCCGGTGCTGACCGGGGTGACCGGGGCCGAGGTCACGGTCGTGCTCGACGCGGCCTGCGACGCGCCGTCGGTGGAGCCCAGGATCGCGTCCATGTGGCGGGCACGGTCGCGCCGAAGGACCGTCACCGCCACCCGGTCGCCGGGTCGGTGCCGCCGCACCGCGACGACGAGGTCGGCCGCGTCACGGATCGGCTGGTCGTCGATCCGGATCACGACGTCGCCCGCGGTGATCCCGGAGTGGGCCGCGGCGCCGTCGGCGACGACCGACAGGACCCGGGCCCCGCGGGGCTGATCACCGTCCTCGGCCTGGACGCCGAGGGCGCCGTGCGCGGCCTTGCCGGTGGTCGCGAGCTGGGCGGCGACGTTGCGGGCCATGGCGATCGGCGTGGCGAGGCCGCCCTTCTGGTCCCTGGTCGCGCCGGCGAGGATGCCGACCACGTGCCCCTCCCGGTCGAGCAGCGCGCCCCCGCGGCCTGCGGTGGGAGGTTTGCATCCACCGTGATCATCCCGGCGTTCGGGGCGCCCGAGCCGTCGTCGGCCCAGCCACCGAGGGAGGCCACGACGCCGGTCGCCACCCAGGGCCCGGACCCGTCGCTCGCGCCGAGGGCGAGGATCCACTGCCCGACCTGCAGGTCGTCCTTCGCCGCGAGCTTCGCGGGGCTCGGTCCTCCGTCCACCCGGATCAGCGCGAGCCGGGTCGTCGGGTCCTCGCCCACGATCGCGCCGACCTCGCGCTTGCCATCCTCGGCCACGACCGTCAGGGCGGTCGCGCCCTCGACGGCCGCCGCGGTGGTGATCACCTGGCCGCTGCGCAGGAAGACACCCGAGACCTTCCGCACGCCGCTCGGAGTCGTGGCGAGGATCCCGACGACGCTCTGGTGGGCGAGGTCGACCAGACGCGCCGCGCCGGTGGGCTCGTTCGGCCGGTCCGCGGCACGCGCGACGGTCACCGGCTTCGACTGCTCGCCGAGGAGCCCCGCGAAGGCGAGGACCACCACCATCGCGAGCGCTCCGATCACCCCGGCGCCGACCGCCAGCGCGACGTCACGCGGCCTCACGGCGCGGCCCCGGGCCGAGCGAGCCGGCGCGCTCGCTCGGCCGCTGGCGAACAGCTCGCTCGGGTGAACCCAGGGCCGATCGAGGGGATGCGGCGGCGGGCCGTTCGCGTCCTCGTCCCCTGCCTCCTCGGGGGCCATGCGGCGGAGTGTACCGACGCGATCGGCGCAAGGGACCGCGGCCGTCGAGGGCGGCTGGGAGCGTTCCGGGGTTCCGTCCCTACAATGACGCCCGTGGCTGCACCCCCCGAAGGCGTCGACTGGATCGCGCTGCTCGCGACGCCCCTGCCGATCGAGGCCGCGGTGGCGTGGGCGACGACGCCGGAGTCCGGTGCCGTGATCACCTTCCTCGGCGTCGTGCGCGACCACGCAGACGGGCGTCGCGGGGTCGTGGGACTCGGGTACGAGGCATACGAGGTCCAAGCCGCGCGGGTGCTGGGCGAGATCGCAGCCGAGGCTCGGATCCGCTGGCCCGACGTGTCGCGCGTCGCGCTGCTGCACCGGACCGGCGAGCTGGCCCTCTCAGAGCCGTCGGTCGCCGTGGTCGTCTCGTCGCCCCATCGCGACGAGGCCTTCGCGGCGGCGCGGTTCTGCATCGACACGCTCAAGGAGAGCGCGCCGATCTGGAAGCGCGAGCACTGGTCCGACGGATCGGACTGGTCCCCGGCCGAGCAGCCCATCCGGGCGGTCGGCACGTCGAGCAAGTCCCGAGCCTGAACGCGACGAGGAGGTCGCCCGCGTGGAGTTCCTGATCCTGGCTGTGGTGCTGATCGCGATCGGGGTGATGATCGTGGTGCTGCGCAATCGCCGTCCGACCGGGATCGACGCCGGCATCGCGGACTTCGAGGCTCGACGTCAGGCGCTCGCCCCGGACGAGGAGCGCGAGCCGGACCCACGGGGTCGCCGCTCTGGCTAGGGACCTCGCCATCGACCTCGGTACGGCGAACACCCTCGTCTACTCGCGCGGGCAGGGGATCATCCTCAACGAGCCGACGGTCATCGCGCTGAACAGCCGGTCGCAGGACGTGCTCGCCATGGGCCACGAGGCCTGGCAGATGATCGGCCGGACGCCCGGGTACATCGTCGCGGTCCGCCCGCTGCGCGGCGGTGCGATCACCGACTTCGAGATCACCCAGCGGATGATCCGGCTGCTGTTCCAGCGCGCCGGGGTGTCGAGGCTGTACCGGGCCCGCGTGCTCATCTGCGTGCCTTCCGCGATCACCCACGTCGAGCAGCGCGCGGTGCTCGAGGCGGCCCGGCGCGCGGGCGCCGCCGCGACGTACCTGATCGAGCAGCCGATGGCCGCGGCGATCGGGGCCGGCCTGCCGATCCACGAGCCGATGGGAAACATGGTCGTCGACGTCGGTGGCGGCACGACCGAGGTCGCGGTGATCTCGCTCGGTGGTGTCGTCGCACTCGAGGCGGTGCGCGTCGGCTCGTTCGACATCGACGCCGCGATCCAGGCCTACGTACGGCGCGAATACGGCATCGCAATCGGCGAGCGGACCTCGGAGGAGATCAAGCTCGCCATCGGCTCGGCGTTCCCGACGCCGGACGAGTACAAGGCCGAGGTGCGCGGCCGCGACCTGATGAGCGGGCTGCCGAAGACGATCATCCTCGCGCCCGAAGAGGTGCGCGGGGCGATCGAAGAGCAGGTGCGGGCGATCTGCGACGCGGTGGTCGCCGCGCTCGCACAGACGCCACCCGAGCTCGCGCAGGACCTGATCCTGCACGGCATCCACCTGGTCGGCGGCGGCGGGATGCTGCGGGGCCTGGACCTGCGCATCGCCAAGGAGACCGCGCTCCCGGTCCACCTGGTCGACGCGCCGCTCGAGTGCGTGGTGCTCGGCGCGGGTCGCTGCCTGGAGTCCTTCGACCGCCTGAAGGACATGTTCATGGGCCGCCCCCGAACGTAATTCTGGTCCCGCTCGCGAGCTCGCCGCTCCTGCGAGCTCGCTGCGCCTCGGTCGCGGGCGCTCGCCGCGCCGCCGGACCGGGACCGCGGCGAGCGGAGCGACAAGGAGCCCGACGAGCCGGCAAGGAGCGCAGGGCGACGACCATGCCCGAGGCCTCGAAGTGCGGAGCCCGGAGCGACCATCAGAGGAGGTCTTCGGCGGCTTGGCGGACCTGCCAGTCGGGGTCGGTGAGGGCCGCGGCCAGGGCGGCGTCGACGAGGGGGCCGTCGAAGGGTGCGAGCGCGAGCACGGCCCGGCGGCGGATCGGGGGCCGGTCGGCGCACGCGGCGAGGATCGCGGGCAGGCCGCGGGCGTCGCCCACCGCGCCGAGCGCGGCGACCGCCGACTCGCGGACGAGCGGATCGGGGTGGCTCCGCACGGCGGCGGCGAGCACCCGCACGACCCGGGCCCGGGTCCGCCCGGTCCAGGCCACCTCGCCGAGGGCCCACGCCGCGGTCTCGGCCACCAGCGGGTCGTCGTCGGCGACGAGCCCGAGCAGGCCGACCACCGGCACCGGCCGCACGGACGGTGCGAGCTCCGCGGCCCGGCGGCGCACCGCCGCGGACCGGTCCGAGACCGCCGACCGCCACGCCGCGCGTCCCCGCCCGGTCGTGGTGGCGCGCACGAGCGCGCCGAGCGCGGCCGTCCGCACCCGCGGGTCCGGATGCGTCCGCACCGCGGCCAGCAGCTCGACCCCCAGGAATTGGGAGATTTCCGGGCCGGTGGCGGCGTAGCGGGCGGCCCGGTCGATGTCGCCGGCGCGGGAACCCGGTTCGCGGCCGGCGTCACTCATCGTGGCATTGGATCTACAGATGACCACGCTGCGTGCCGATAAGGATCAGGTCCCACAACGCCGCTGGTGAGGCCAATGACCAAATTTCGGTGCCGCAGCCCGCTCCTGTTCGCTCTCGCGTTCGCGCTGGTGTTCGGCGCCGCCGCGATCGCCCTGACCCCGGGCCGGGCCCAGGGCCAGTCGAGCGTCCCGTCGCTCGTGGTCGCGCCGTCCAACGTCGTGCCGACGGTCGCGGCGCGGGCGGTCGAGCCGACGCTCGCCACCGCGGCCGCCACGCCGCCGACCCCGCCGCCGCCGCCGAACCCGGCGCCGCCCCTGCCGGTGCCCGCGCCACTGCCGAACCCGGCCACGCGCGTGCCCCTCGTGGCGTTCGGTCGCATCCAGATCCCGAAGATCGGCCTCGACCAGGTCGTGCACGAGGGTGTCGAGCAGATGGTGATCGACGCAGGCCCCGCGCACTGGCCCGGGACGGCCGCGTTCGGCTCCTGGGGCAACGTCGTGCTGGCGGGGCACCGGACCACGCACACCGAGCCGTTCCTCCGGGTGGCCGAGCTGAACCCCGGCGACCCGATCATCCTGTCGGACGCCGTGGGCACGTACACGTATCACGTGACGGGCATCGAGATCGTCCCGAACACCGCGCTCTCGATCGTCGATCAGCACCCGGGCCGCACGCTGACGATCTTCAGCTGCCACCCCATCGGCAGCTCCGCGCAGCGGATCGTCGTCCACGCCCAGCTGATGTCGACGCCGCGCCCCGGTCAGTAGCGCGCCGCCGCGGGCGCCGGGCGCGCAGGTACCCTGCGCCGACCGATCGGCATCCAGCTCGGAGCCCCATTGACCGCCCCGTCGCCCGACCTCCCGATGGCGCCCGCGCCACCGGATCCGCCGGTCCCGCCGCCGTCACCACGCCGGCGGTGGCCGCTCGTCGTCGCGGTCGTCGTCGGGCTCGCGCTGCTCGTCGGGCTGCTCGGGGCGGTCATCCGGCTGCCATACGTCATCTACTCGCCGGGCGACGCGACCCCGGTCGAGGGCATCGTGAAGGTCTCGGGTGCCCGCACGTACCGCAGCCGCGGGGAGGTCCTCTTCCTCACCGTCTCGGTCTCGACGGAGCGGCCGAACGTCTGGCGCTGGGCGCAGGCCTCGCTCGACCCCGACTCGGAGGTGGTGGGCGAGAACAGCTTCCTGCAGGGCCAGTCGCGTTCGCGCGCGTCGAGAAGGAGAACGTCGCCGCGATGACCGACTCCCAGGCCGCGGCGAAGAAGGTGGCGCTCGAGCAGCTGGGGTACACGGTGACCGAGTCGGGAAGCGGCGCGATCGTCGCGAAGGTCGTCAAGGGCAGCCCGGCGTCCGGCCACCTGGAGGAACGTGATGTGATCACCGCGATCGACGGTGAGCCGGTCCGCCTGGCCGAGCAGGTCGGAACGATCGTGCGGGCCCGGCCGGTCGGCACGACGTTCGACTTCACGGTGACCCGCAAGGGCGCCACCCGGTCGGAGGAGATCACGACCGTCGCAGCGAGGACGGGACCGCTGAAGCGCAAGCCCCAGGTCGGGATCATCCCGGTCACCAAGGATCTCGACTTCGACTACCCGGTGGACATCACGATCGACCCGGGCCCGGTGAGCGGGCCGTCCGCCGGTCTCGCGTTCACGCTCACGATCATCGACGAGCTCACGCCCGGAAGCCTGACCGGGGGCGAAAAGGTCGCGGTCACCGGCACGATGGACCTCGATGGCAACGTCGGCGAGGTCGGCGGCGTGACGCAGAAGACGGCGGCCGCGCTCGACGACGGGGCGAAGCTCTTCCTCGTTCCGAAGGCGGAGGTCAAGGACGCGCGCGCTCGCGCCGGTTCGAAGGCGACCGTGATCGGTGTCAGCACCATCGAAGGAGCGCTGCGCGCCCTGCGCGAGCACGGTGGCGCACCGGTGCGGAAGACCCCGGTGGCGGCCGCCGCGTAATTGTCCGGTCATCCATGGAACGCCGCCTCGCCTTCAATACGATGGCGCGATGGCCGACGTCCACCGACGCGCCGCCGCGAGCTCGTCGCGGTTGACGCCCGAGGAGATCACGAACCGCGGCTTCGCAAGCGCCTTTCGTGGCCTCTCGGAGACCGAGGTGCGCAACTTCCTGCGCCGGGTCGCGGACGAGCTGGTGGCGATGCGCAGCCGCGAGGCGGACCTCGTCGCCCAGGTCGGCCGGCTCGAGGAGCAGCTTCGCAACCCGCCCCCGGTGACCGAGGAGCAGCTGCTCAGCTCGCTCGGCGAGGAGACCGCGCGGGTGCTGCGATCGGCCCAGGAGGCGGCCGAGGAGATCCGCAAGCGTGCCGAGGAGCGGGCCGCGGGGCTGGTGCGCGAAGCCCAGGAGGAGTCGGGGCGGCTGCGCGAGACCGCGCAGCAGCAGGCGACGGCACGCCGTGAAGCCGCGGAGGAGAAGGCGACCGAGCTCGAGGCCGCGGCGGCCGCGCGCGCGACCGAGGTGCGCGAGGACGCCGAGCAGGAAGCGGCTGATCTTCGCGAAGCGACGGCGACCGAGACCGCCGCGGCCCGCGAGCAGGCCGAGCGCGCGGCGGCCGACGAGCTCGATGCCGCGAAGGCGAGCAGCCGCGCGCTCGTCGACGAAGCGCGCACCGTGCGCGAACGCGTGCTCGCCGACCTCGGTCGGCGCCGTTCGCTCCTGCAGGCGCAGGTCGACGAGCTCCGCAGCGGGCGTGACCGCTTGCTCGACGCATACCGGGTCGTGAAGCGGACGCTGTCCGACGCCACCGACGCCCTGGCCCAGGTCGAGGCCCGCGCCAACGCGGAGCTCGCCGCACCGCCGGCGCGTGTCGCGGTCCCGCCGGTCGAGGGCGAGCTCGAGATCCTCGAGGGCGCTCCGCCCGGCGCCGTGCCGCCCCCCACCGATGTGGACGCGGCGGTCGAGATCGAGATCGACGCGGTCGTGGGCACCGACGAGCCCCCATCCGGTGACGACGACGGTTCGCCCGAGGACGCGGACTCGGGCGCGGCGGTCGACGCGCTGTTCGCCCGGCTCCGGGCCAGCCACACCACGGACCCGGAGCCGCACGACCCGTTGCCGGCGCCCGTGTCCGCGCCCGACACCACCTCGGGCCCGAACGGCGAGACCGGGGGGGACGCCGCCACCGAGGAACCGGAGCCCGAGGCCGAGGCGGCGCCCGCGGCGGCTCCGTCCTCCCCCGGAGCCGCGGCGGACTCTCCGGCCGTCACCATGGCGCCCGACGACGAGCTGCGCGTCGCTCGCGACCAGGTCATGGCGCCACTCGCGCGCGACCTCAACCGAGCCGCCAAGCGTGCGCTGCAGGACGAGCAGAACGAGCTGCTCGACCAGATCCGCACGATCAAGGGCAAGGTCGTGGCCGACGCCGTCCTCCCGGCCGTCGACGCGCAGGAGGCGGCCTGGGCGCAGGTGCTCGAGACGCCGCTGCGCACCGCGTACGCCGGCGGAGCCGCGGCGATCCGCGCCGACGCCCCTCATGCAGAACCTCCGCCCGAGCTGTTCGAGGAGCTGGCCCGCCCGATGGTCGCGCCATGGCGCCAGCGGCTCGTCTCGGCCATCGACGGCGCCGCCGACGATCCGGACGCCGTCACCCAGCGGCTCGGCGCGCGCTACCGCGAGTACCGCGGCCACGAGCTCGAGGATGCGCTCGGCGACGCGCTCGCCGAGGCCTGGGCGCGCGGCGAGTACGCCGCAGTGCCGGAGGGCACGCGGCTGCGTTGGATCCCGGCCGAGATCGGGCGCTGCCCGGACTGCGACGACAACGCGCTCGAGCCCACGGCCAAGGGTGCGCCGTTCCCGACCGGCCAGGTCCACCCGCCGGCCCATCCCGGTTGCCGTTGCTTCCTGGTCCTCGCCGAGCCCGGCCCCGGGAACTAGCGCGGAAGCGTCGGCCTGCTCCCGGTCGGGAGCGGCAGCCCTCTAGGCTCCCCCTCGATGCGCGTTCCCTCCGCCGAGCGACGTCGCCGCGGCGGCTTCCGAATCCGCGGATGGATGATCGCGGTCGTCGTCGTCCTGGTGGTGCTGTTCCTGAGCGCGCGGGGCCTGGCCGGCTTCTACACCGACTACCTCTGGTTCGACTCTGTCGGGTTCGGCTCGACCTGGCGGGGACTGCTGTGGGCCCGCTTCGCGCCCACGGCGGTGTTCACGGTCCTCTTCTTCGTCCTGATGCTGGTCAGCCTGACGGTCGCCGACCGGCTCGCGCCCCGCACGCGCACCATGGGACCCGAGGACGAGCTCCTCGCGCGCTACCAGCATTCGGTCGGCCCCTACAGCGGCCGGATCCGGATCGCCGTCTCCGCGTTCTTCGCGCTGGTGACCGGGGGCAGCGTCGCCAGCCAGTGGCAGCAGTGGATTCTCTTCACCAACGCGAAGTCCTTCGGGATCGACGATCCGCAGTTCCACAAGGACGTCGGGTTCTACGTCTTCCGGCTCCCGTTCCTGACGTTCCTGTTCGACTGGCTCTTCGCCGCGCTGATCATCATCCTCATCGTCACCGCGGTCGCGCACTACCTCAACGGCGGGATCCGGCTCCAGAGCCCGTTCCAACGGGTCACGCCCCAGGTCAAGGCGCACCTCTCGGTGATCCTGGCGCTCATGGCGCTGGTGAAGACCGCGCAGTACTACTACGCCCGCTTCCAGCTGAACTTCTCGACCCGGGGCGTGGTCGAGGGGGCGAGCAAGACCGATGTCGCGGCCCAGCTCCCGGCGCTGAACCTGCTCATGGTCATCTCCATCGTCGCCGCCGCGCTCTTCGTCTGGAACATCTGGCGCCGGGGCTGGGTGCTGCCGATCATCGCAGTCGGGCTCTGGGCGTTCGTGTCGCTCGTGATCGGGACGATCGTGCCGGTCGTGTACCAGCAGTTCTTCGTCCAGCCCAACGAGCTCCAGAAGGAGCAGCCCTACATCGCGCGCAACATCCATGCGACCCGTGAGGCCTTCGACCTGAACAAGGTGGCGGTCAAGAACTTCCCGTACCAGCAGAACCTCAACGCGCAGTCGATCGTCGACAACTCGACGACCATCGAGAACACGCGCCTCTGGGATCCGCCGGTCATCCTGCGCAACTTCCAGCTCTTCCAGGCCTTGCAGACCTTCTACAAGTTCGCGGACGTCGACGTCGACCGGTACGTGATCGACGGGAAGCTCGTGCAGACGCTGATCGCGGCGCGGGAGCTCAACCCGGCCGACCTGCCGAGCCAGACGTGGGTGAACCGGCACCTGGTGTACACGCACGGCTACGGCGCGGTGCTCTCGCCTTCCAACTCGGCGAGCTCGGTCGGCCAGCCGAACTACGAGCTGAGCGACATCCCGCCCCAAGGGAAGATCCCGCTCCAGCGCCCCGAGGTGTACTTCGGCGAGAACCTCGCCGGGTTCTCGCTCGTCGACGCGAAGCAGAAGGAGTTCAACTACCCGCAGAAGGGGGCGGACAACAACTTCAACCGGTACCACGGCACCGGGGGAGTGGAGCTCTCGAGCTGGCTGCGCCGCGCCGCGTTCGCGCTGCGGTTCAACGACTTCAACGTCCTGATCTCGGGGCAGATCACGCCCAAGACCAAGGTCCTGTACCTGCGCGACATCCTCGAGCGGGTGAGGAAGGCCGCACCGTTCCTGCACTACGACGCCGACCCGTACCCGGTCATCGCCGACGGTCGCCTGGTCTGGATGGTCGACGGCTACACGACGAGCAGCAAGTACCCGTACTCGCAGAGCTTCAGCGGCACCGGCGGCCTCAACGGGTCGTTCAACTACGTGCGCAACTCGGTGAAGGCGACGATCGACGCCTACGACGGCACGGTCAAGTTCTACGTGATCGACCCGAAGGACCCGGTGATCCAGGCCTACCGGTCCGCGTTCCCGCACCTCTTCACGGACTACGACAAGATGCCGGCGGCGATCAAGAAGCACCTGCGCTACCCGCAGGACCTGTTCGGCGCGCAGACCGACGTCTACCGCACGTACCACATGACCAACACGACGACCTTCTACAACAAGGCCGATCTGTGGGAGGTGTCGCCGGACCCCGGTTCCGGTGAGGTCGCGGCGCCGTCGCTGAACGACGCCACCGCGCAGACGCCGACCACGACGAACACGCCCCAGGCCGCGTCGTCGACCGGCAAGCGCATCGACCCGATCTACCTACTCGTGCGGCTGCCCGACGCGAAGACGGAGCAGTTCATCCTGCTGCGCCCGTTCGTTCCGGTCTCGAAGGGCAATGCGCTCCAGAACCTCGTGTCCTTCATGGTCGCGAAGTCCGATCCGGCGCAGTACGGCGACCTCCAGAGCTTCACCATGCCCACGGGGAAGAGCGCGGTCGACGGGCCGGTGCAGGTCAACAGCACGATTCTCAACACCGCCGCGATCTCGCAGCAGTTCACGCTCCTCAACCAGCAGGGCTCGCGCGTGGTCCAGGGCAGCCTGCAGCTGATACCGATCGAGGATTCTCTGCTGTACATCCGTCCGATCTACGTCCTGTCCGCGAGCCAGAAGCAGCCCGCGTTCCGCTTCGTCGTCGTGTTCTACGCGGGCCAGGCCGTGATCGACACGACGGTGAAGAAAGCCCTCGCGCAGTTCCCGCAGTTCCAGGGGATCGCCACACCGTCGACGCCGAGCACTCCCGGCGGGACCGGTGGCACCGGCGGGACCACACCGACGAACCCGACGGTGGAGTCGATCCTGACCCAGGCGTCGCGCGTCTACAACGAGGCCCAGGACGCCCTCAAGGCCGGGGACTTCGCGCAGTACGGCACCCTCTCGAAGCAGCTCGGCCAGCTGCTCCAGCAGGCGTCGGACGCGCTGGCCAACCCGTCGAAGGCCGGCAGCTCGACCTCCTCGACGAGCACGTCGAGCTCGACGAGCACCACGACGACCACGAGCGGCTCGCGCAGCTCACAAGCGCTCGCCACGCGCCACTGAGCCCGGCGCGCTACACCGCGATCGGGGCGTAGACGTCGGGGAAGGCAGATCCGCCGAAGAACCAGCACTCGACCGCGAAGCGCGTGTTCGGCATGCGTGGATCCGCACCCGTCTTGTGCAGACACAGCTCGTCGAAGAACACCGCGTCGCCGGGCTCGAAGATCGGTCGCACGATCGACAGACCCGCCGCGGCCTGCTCCGCCGTGGCCTGGGACACCTGATCCTGCATGTAGGTGCCATCGGTGCCGCGCGGCACCAGGCCGTCGAGGCGCCGCGGGACGATGTCCAGTCCCGGCGCCTCGTCACCGCACCGGGAGAGGGAGAGCCAGAGGTTGACCGAACGCACGTCGCCCATGAACGCGCCGTCCTGGTGCCAGGCGCCGATCGTCGACGGCTCGACCTTGCGGAGCGTCGTCTTGTCGACGGAGAGGGCGGCCGGCTCGCCGAGGTATTCGGCTACGAGCTCCGGGATCCCCGCGGCGGCGAAGATCTCCATCAGCTCGAAGGCGAGCATCGGGGAGTCGGCAGCGAGCAGGCCTCCACCCTCTTTGATCCACCGCCGGAGCGGTGTGCGATACGGGGGTCTCGCTTCGAACTCCTCGTAATACCCCTCGGCTGGTTCACCGCCGGCATCCTTGCGTTCCCGCTCCTCGAAGGCGCGCTCGATCTGACCGGCGAGCCGACGGGCCTCGGCCGGATCGACCAGGCCCCGAACGATCATGCAGCCGTCGCGCAGGATGGCGGCCCGCAGCACCCCCGGCGTGAGCGCATCGGGGCTGAAGCCCGGGAGCCGGTCCGCCTGGGGCGCGGGCAGCTCGCCCGTGCGGGGGGCCGGGTGCGGGGCGGGACGCCTGCCGGGCTGGGTGCGACGGGCGCCCACGAGGTGGCGCAGCCAGAGCAGGTCACGTTCCAACGCGCGGTCACGGCGCCGCCGGTTCGCCTCGGTCAGGCGCGCGATCTCTGCGAGCAGCTCGTCGGTGTCGGCCGTGGTCCGGTGCTCGATCGAGACGTCGGCTGCCAAACCCTCCTCCACGCCGCGGCACCGTACTACTGCGGCTCCCGCGTCGACCACGGTTCGCGCGTGCCGCCCGGCCCCGCCCGCAGTGCCTCGGACGGGCCCCGGAGGGCCCCGGCGGGCGGGATTGTTCGGGTCGCAGGGTATTGTTACTATCCACGTAGTGGAAATCCCCGGCCACCCTCGGCCGGTCCCCGATCCACGGAGCTCGCTCATGGCGGTCAAGGGCATCGACCTCGGCAAGTACCAGCTCGGCTGGTCGGACACCGAGAACTACGTCTACAAGCCCAAGAAGGGCGTCAACGACCAGGTCGTCAAGGACATCTCCTGGCACAAGTCCGAGCCGGAGTGGATGACGACCTGGCGCCTCAACGCGCTCAAGCGCTTCGAGCGCAAGCCCATGCTCGAGTGGTTCGCGAAGAACATGCCCGACATCGACTTCGACGACATCTACTACTACATCAAGCCCACGGACGGCGTCGTCAACGACTGGGACATGCTCCCGGACGAGATGAAGGCGACCTACGAGAAGCTCGGCATCCCCGAGGCCGAGCGCAAGTTCCTCGCCGGAGTCACGAGCCAGTACGAGTCCGAGGTCGTGTACCACAAGAACCGCGACGACCTCGCGGCCAAGGGCATCCTGTTCACGAGCATGGACCAGGCGCTGATCGACTACCCCGACCTGGTGCGCGAGCACATGGGCACCGTGATCCCGCCGGGTGACAACAAGTTCGCCGCGCTGAACTCCGCGGTGTGGTCGGGCGGCAGCTTCATCTACGTCCCGCCGGGAGTGCACGTCGACATGCCACTGCAGGCCTACTTCCGCATCAACGTGGAGAACGCGGGCCAGTTCGAGCGCACGCTGATCATCGCCGACGAGGGCTCGTCGGTGCACTACGTGGAGGGCTGCTCCGCACCGGTGTACTCGAGCGACTCGCTGCACTCCGCGGTCGTCGAGCTGATCGCGAAGCCGAGCGCCCGGATCCGCTACACCACGATCCAGAACTGGTCGTCGAACGTCTACAACCTGGTCACGAAGCGGGCGCGGGCCGAGACCGAGGCGACCGTCGAGTGGATCGACGGCAACCTCGGTTCCAAGCTGACCATGAAGTACCCCGCGGTCGTGATGACCGGCCCGAAGGCGCACGGCGAGGTGCTCTCGGTGGCCTACGCCGGCCCGGGTCAGCACCAGGACGCGGGGGCGAAGATGACCCACGCGGCGCCGGAGACGACCTCGATCATCGACAGCAAGTCGATCTCCAAGGACGGTGGGCGTACCACGTACCGCGGCCTGGTCAAGGTGAACGAGGGTGCCCACGGGGTGAAGAGCCACGTGCGGTGCGATGCGCTGATCCTCGACGAGGACAGCCGCTCGGACACCTACCCGTACATGGAGATCGACGAGAAGGACGCGCGCATCGGCCACGAGGCGACGGTGTCGAAGGTCGGTGACGACCAGCTCTTCTACCTGATGAGCCGGGGGCTCTCGGAGCAGCAGGCGGTCGCGATGATCGTCAACGGCTTCATCGAGCCGATCACCAAGACGCTGCCGATGGAGTACGCGGTCGAGCTGAGCCGGTTGATCGAGCTGAACATGGAGGGCTCCGTCGGTTGACCGGGAGCTCCCGGTTCACACCTGCAGCCTCCCTCGCGCTCGGCGGTCCTGACTGGTTGGTGGAGCGACGTCGTCGCGCGGCCGAACAGCTCGCGGAGGTCGCGTGGCCGACCGCCTCCGAGGAGATCTGGCGCTACAGCCGCATCGGTGACTTCGACCTGGACCGGTACCGCCCGCTCACCGCGGACGAGATCGGCGCGGTCGGCGAGGAGAACGCGCCCGGCGGCGGCGTGCTCGCGGCGGAAGCGGGCGATCGGTCCGGGCTGATCGTCGTGCGCGACGGGCGCGTCGTGCACCACGAGGTCGACGATGATCTCGTGGCCAAGGGTGTCGTCGTCTGCGGGCTCGCCACTTGCGAAGCCGAGGACGTCGGCCGCTGGCTGGGCCGATGCTCCGACACCTCGCCGGATGCGTTCACCGTGCTCCACGACGCGTTCCTTGCGGGCGGCGCGTTCCTCCGGGTGCCGGCCGGCGTCGTGGTCGAGAAGCCGATCGTCGTCCTGCACTGGTCCGACGGCGACGAGCTCGCGTCGTTCCCGCACACGCTCGTCGTCGCCGAGGAGCAGAGCGAGGTGACGGTCCTCGACCGCTTCGGGTCACCCGACGTCGATCATTTTGTCGACGGGGTCGTCGAGATCCTCGTCGAGGACAACGCGCACGTGAAGTACCTGTCGGTCCAGGAGCACGGGCCGCGCACCTGGTCGATCGTGCTGCAGCGCGCGCACGTCGGGAAGGACGCGTCGCTGCGTTCCTCCGCTGTCGCGCTCGGCGGCGAGTACGCGCGGCTGCGCAGCGAGTCCCTGTTGACGGGTGAGGGTGCGGAGAGCGACCTGCTCGCGGTGTACTTCGGCGACCAGGACCAGATGCTCGACTTCCGGACGCTGCAGGATCACGCCGCGCCCCGCACGCGCAGCGACCTGTTGTTCAAGGGCGCGGTCGAGGACCGGGCGCGCTCGGTCTACAGCGGCCTCATCCGGTTGCGCCACGACGCCCAGAAGGCCAACGCGTACCAGACCAACCGCAACCTGGTCCTGAGCGAGGGTGCCGGCGCGGAGTCCATCCCGAACCTCGAGATCGAGGCGAACGACGTCCGCTGCTCGCATGCGTCGACGGTCGGCCCGATCGACGACGACCAGCGGTACTACCTCGAGAGCCGCGGGATCCGGCCCGAGGATGCGGAGCGGCTGATCGTGCTCGGGTTCTTCGAGGACGTCTTCGCCCGGCTGCCGATCCCGTCCCTGGCCGGCGCCCTGCGGCGATCGGTGCACGAGAAGGTCGGCCACCTCCATGGCGACTGACGTGCGCGTGTGCGCGACGGCGGACGTCCCGTCGCCGTCGTCGCGGCGCTTCGACCTCGACGGTCACCGGCTCTGCGTCGTGCACCTCGACCCGGAGGACTGGTACGTGATCGGGGACCGGTGCTCGCACGCCGACGAGTCGCTGAGCGAGGGCGACCTGTGGGTGGACGAGTGCGAGATCGAGTGCCCGAAGCACGGGTCGACGTTCGACCTGCGCACGGGCGAGCCGCAGGCGTTGCCGGCGACCGAACCCGTCCCGGTGTACGCGGTGAGAGTCGACGGCGACGACGTGGTGGTGACCCTCCCGTGACGAGCTCCATGCTGACGATCAAGGACCTGCACGCGTCGGTCCAGGGCCAGGAGATCCTGCGCGGCGTCGACCTCGAGCTGCGCTCGGGGCAGGTGCACGCGCTCATGGGCCCGAACGGCTCCGGGAAGTCGACGCTCGCGCACGTGCTGATGGGCCGCCGCGACTACGAGGTCACCGCGGGCTCCGTGCAGCTCGACGGGGCCGAGCTCCTCGGCCGACCCACCTGGGAGCGCGCCGCGGCGGGGCTGTTCCTGTCGCACCAGTACCCGGTCGAGATCCCCGGCGTGCGCGTCGAGGACCTGCTCGAGGCGGCCGGCGACGGGTCCGACACCGGGCTCGGCGAGCGGGTGAGCGCGGAGGCGCAGCGGCTCGCGGTCGCCGACGAATTCCTCACGCGCGGCGTGAACATCGACTTCTCGGGCGGCGAGCAGAAGCGCGCCGAGACGCTGCAGCTCGCGCTGCTCAAGCCCCGCTTCGCCATCCTCGACGAGCTCGATTCCGGCCTCGACGTCGACGCGCTGCGTGACGTCTCGCGCCGCATCGAGGCGATGACGGAGGAGGACGGCCTCGGCGTCCTCGCGATCACGCACTACTCGCGGTTGCTCACCGAACTGCGCCCCGACGTCGTCCACGTCTTCATGGCCGGGCGGGTCGTGACCAGTGGTGGCCCGGAGCTCGCCGACGAGCTCGAGCGCACCGGCTACGACGGCCTGGCCGAGCAGCTCGGCATCGAGCTGGTGGCCCCCGTGTCCGTCGCGACCGAGCCCGACCCCTTCGCCGACCCCGGCTTCTGACCCCCAAGTCTCTGAGCGGCCCTGGCGGGGGGCTGCGTCGGGCGGGAAGCATCGGCACGAACCTGCGCCGCGTCGAGTCCGGTCGAAGCCGCTCAGCCCCCCAAGTCTCTGAGCGGCCCTGGCGGGGGGCTGCGTCGGGCGGGAAGCATCGGCACGAACCTGCGCTGCGTCGAGTCCGGTCGAAGCCGCTCAGCCCGCGTTGTGAAGCGTGTGGCTCAGGTGGTCGGGGGCGTCGGCGCGGTCGTCGGCGTCGTCGGCGCGGTGCTCGGCGGGACGGTGGCCGGCGGCGCGGTCGGTGGCGGGACCACCGGGGGTGCGGTCGGTGGGACCGTGGGTGCCGTGGTGGGCGGGGGTGCGATCGGCGTGCTCGAGATGATCTTCTCGGGCGTGCCGCCGAACACGTAGACCGGGTCCCCGACGTGCACGAGGGTGTGCCAGTACTCCGCGATGTGCATCGGGATGCGCGTGCACCCGTGCGACGCGGGGTACGTCGGCACCTCCTCGTAGCCGTGCACCGCGATGCCGCCGTTGAAGTAGAAGGGGTTGTACAGCTGGCCGAGTGGCGACTTGTCCCAGCCGCTGACGAAGCGCTTGTACGTGAACCGGCCCGACGGTGTGTTCGCGTACTCGCAGACGCGCTGGGTCGGGTTCACTCGCGGCGTGCTGTAGCAGTAGCGCGCGCCGGAGCCGCTCGACGTCGTGGTGATCAGGCGCACCTGGTAGTCCTGGTAGAGCGTGATCACCTGCTTGGTGATGTCGATCTCGGTGCGGTTCGCCTCACCCGTCGGCTGTAGCGGCTCGGGGTACTTGAAGCTCGCGAGCGCGGCCGCCTCGACCGGTCCGATCTTGCCCGTGCGGGGCGCGCCGATGATCTTCTGCAGCGCCTCGACCGCGTACGCCATTTCGCCGCCGTACCGGCCGTCGACCGCGCCCGGATCGAAGTGGATGTCGACCAGGCGCTGCTGGTACGCCTTCACGACGTCGCCGCTGGCTCCGGGACCCATCGTCCCGCCGGGGATGGCGGGCAAGGTCACCGCCGCGGGCTGGATCAGGCCCGGCCGGGTGGAGCTGGTGGTGGCCGGGACGGTCGTGGTCGTGTCCCGGTCGGCGACGCCCTTGGCGTTGCCGAGGTCGGCCGACGCGGAGTGGTCCGAGTCCGACCGCAGGAGCGCGAACGCGACGCCGGCGATCACGAGGACGCCGACGACCGCGCCGACGGTGACCCAGATCCAGGGACGCGCGAGCTTCTTCTTCAGCGGATTCGGCCTTCGGGAACGAGGGGGGAAGGAGACGAAATCGTACCGATCGCGCGGCTCCCTGCGGGGTCGCGATCCTAACTTGACCGTTGGGTCAAGGGCGATATCGTTCGCCGCGTGCGGTGCTTCGCGTTCCATCTGATGCCCTACATCGGGTTGGATCCGTCGTACGAGGGCCCGGCGTGGGTGACGGTGCCGAACGCCCTCTACGACCCCGCGGTCGGCAGCCGGCTCTACAACCGGTACCTCGACGAGCTCATCTCGGCCGAGGAGCTCGGCTTCGACGGTGTCTGCGTGAACGAGCACCACCAGAACGCCTACGGAAACATGCCGTCGCCGAACCTGATCGCGTCGATCCTGGCCCGCCAGACGTTGCGGGTGAAGATCGCCGTGGTCGGCAACGCGCTTCCGCTCTACGACCCCCCGACCCGGGTGGCCGAGGAGTTCGCCATGATCGACGTGATCAGCGGCGGGCGGCTCATCGCCGGCATGGTCGTGGGCGGCGGCCCCGAGTACTACTCGTTCTCGGTGAACCCGACCCAGGCGCGGGAGCGCTTCCGGGAGGCGCACGACCTGATCAAGAGGGCGTGGACCGAGCCCGGGCCGTTCGAGTGGGTGAGCAAGCACTTCCGCATCCGCTACGTGAACCCGTGGCCCCGGCCCCTCCAACAGCCCCACCCGGAGATCTGGATCCCGGGGGCAGGTTCGCTCGAGACGTTCGAGTTCGTGGCGCACAACCGCTACTCGTACATGGGCATCCCGTACTTCCGCTTCGACGTGTTCGAGCGGTACTTCTCGATGTTCCGCGACGCGTGCGAGACCGAGGGCTACACCGCCGACCCGCTCCAGGCGGGATGGCTGGTACCGATCTACGTCGCCGAGACCGACGAGCAGGCCCGCAAGGAGTACGAGGAGCACCTCTGGTACTTCGTGAAGCGGCTGCTACCGGGGATCACGATCCAACCGCCCGGATACACCTCGGTGCGCTCGCTCGCCAGCATCCTGAAGTCGGCGGGAACGTTCATGCTGAACGTGGAGACGTGGGAGCAGATCGTCGAGGGCCGGTATGCGATCGTCGGCTCTCCGGAGACGGTGGCCGACACGTTGATCGACAGCCTCGGCCGGCTCGGCACCGGTAACCTGCTCGGGCTCTTCCAGCTCGGCAGTCTTCCGCACGACCTCACCGCGAAGAACATGAAGCTGTTCGCGGACAAGGTCCTCCCCCGGTTGCGAGCCGAGTTCCCCGAAGGCGCGCCGGTCCACCGGCCGTCGGCCAAGGTCGCCTGATGCCGGAGTTCGTCGAGGAGCGCGTCGACGCTCCGGTCGGCACGATCCAGGTCTGGCGCGCGGGAAGCGGCCCGCAGCTCGTCTACCTGCACTCCGCCGGGGGCGAGAACGTGACCCCCGCGCTCGAGCAGCTCGCGGAGAGCTTCGAGGTGCTGGTGCCGATCTTCCCCGGCTTCGCGGAGTCCGAGGGGATCGAGTGGATCGACGGGATGGAAGACGCGGTCTTCCACCTGCTCGACGTGTGGGCGCTGCTCGGGCTCGACGCGCCGCTGGTGCTCGGGCTCTCGCTCGGCGGGTGGCTCGCGCTCGAGCTGGCGAGCCGCTACCCCGAGCGGGTGTCGCGGATGGTGCTGGTGAACCCGGTCGGCATCTACCTCGCGGACGCGCCGATGGGCGAGATGTTCGGCCGGACGCCGGGGGAGCTCGCCGACATGCTGTTCGCCGACCAGACCTTCCCGGTCGCCGCGGCCATGCACGACATGGACGCGTTCGCGGGTGACGTCGGCCGCGAGACGGAGATCCCGATCGAGCTCGTACTCCCGATGTGGAAGGCGCTCGGTGCGACCGCGCGCCTCGGCTGGGACCCGTACCTCCACAACCCGAAGCTGCGCGGGCGGCTCCGGCGCATCACTGCGCCGACGCTCGTCGTCGCGGGGGCGCAGGACGGCCTCGTGCCGATCGCGTACGCGGAGACGTTCGCCGCCGAGATCCCCGACGCGCGTCTCGCGGTTGTCGAAGGTGCCGCGCACTGGTTGCCATTCGAGAAGCCCGACGAGCTCACCGCGCTCGTGCGGGACTTCCTCGCCGAGTAGGCGAGGAACCAGCCCCGCGATCAGCCGGTCGGCTGGCTCTCTTCCTCCAGCAGCTGCTCCAACGCGTCCGGGGTCCCCGGGATCGCGAGGCGCAGGTCCAGGAGGAAGTCGAGGACCTCGGCGCCCGAGACGAGGTCACGGCTGCCGAAGCGCTCGAGTGCTGCGTCGATCATGCTCACGAGTGCAATCTGATCAGCCATGGGTTCCTCCCGGTCGGCGTAGAAGTCAACCTACCTCGCGAGAGTTCAATACCCGTGTCAGGAAGGTTTCCTCAAGAAGAAGACAACAGTCACACTCGTCGCGCAATGGGCTGACCGGCCCAATGCGCGAGGCGGGCGAGCGCTCGAGCTACGCCGGGACCTCGTCGAGCCCCTGTTGGAGGGTGTTCCAGGCCAGGGTCGCGCACTTGATCCGGACCGGGAATTTCACCACGCCCTGCAGCGCTTCGAGGTCACCGAGGGCCACACCGTCGAGCTCGGCCTGCAGGTCCGCTCCGTCGGACTCGCCCTCGAGCTTGGACTCGTGGATCGACATCAGCGCCTTGAAGGCGCTGATGAGCCGGCGCGCCTCCTCCACGGACTTGCCCTTCACCGCGGCGCTCATCATCGAGGTCGACGCCTGGCTGATCGAGCAGCCCTGGCCACCGATCTTCACGTCGACGACGGTGCCGTCCTCCACCACCAGGTAGAGCACGACCTCGTCTCCGCAGAGCGGGTTGAAGCCCTCCGACTTGGTGGCCGGCGGGGTGGGGAGCTCCCCGCGGTTCCGCGGCGAGCGGTAGTGGTCGAGGATGATCTCGCGATAGAGGTCTTCGAGTCCGGGCACGGTGTCTGATCCTTAGGGGGCGAAGAATTTCTCGGCCTTGACCAGCGACTCGACGAGCGCGTCGGCGTCGGCTTCGTCGTTGTACACGTAGAAGGAGGCGCGCGTCGTCGCGGGCACGCCGAGGACCCGCATCAGGGGCTTGGCGCAATGATGGCCGGCGCGCACACAGACCGCGTCCTCGTCGAGGACCTGCGAGATGTCGTGGGCGTGGATCCCCTCGAACAGGAAGGAGATCGCGCCGCCCCGCACGGCCACGTCGCGCGGGCCGTAGATCGTGATCCTGTCGCCCAGGCGGTCGTCGAGCGCGTCGAGCGCGTACCGGGTGAGCTCGACCTCGTGGCGGCGCACCTCGTCCATCCCCAACGCCTCGAGGTAGTCGACCGCGGCCCCGAAGCCGATGGCCTCGGCGATGGCGGGTGTCCCTGCCTCGAACTTCCAGGGCACGTCGTTGGTCGTGAACCCGTCCTTGCGCACGTCGCGGATCATCTCGCCGCCGCCGAGGAACGGCGGCATCGCCTCCAGCAGCTCCCGACGCGCCCAGAGGGCGCCGATGCCGGACGGGCCGAGCATCTTGTGCGCGGTGATGACCACGAAGTCGGCGTCCCAGTCGCGCACGTCCACCGGAAGGTGCGGCGCGGCCTGACTGGCGTCGACCAGCACCGCAGCGCCGGCCGCGTGCGCGGCGCGTGCGAGCGGGCCGATGTGATTGATGGTGCCGAGCACGTTCGACATCGCGGTGATGGCGAGCAGCTTGGCGCCGCGCAGGGTCTCGCCGATCGAGGTGAGATCCAGGCGGTAGTCGACGGTGAGGGGGATCCAGCGCAGCTCGATGCCGCGCTCGGCGGCCAGGATCAGCCACGGCACCACGTTGGCGTGGTGCTCCATCTCGCTCAGGACGACAACGTCACCCTCGGCCAGGTTGGCGCGCGCCCAGGTGTACGCGACGAGGTTGATCGCCTCGGTCGCGTTGCGGACGAAGACGATCTCCTCGGTCTCGCGTGCGTTGACGAAGCCGGCGACCTTGGCGCGGGCTGCCTCGTACGCCTGCGTGCTCTCCGCCGCGATCGTGTAGACGCCCCGGTGCACGTTCGCGTACGACGTCCGGTACAGGTGCTCCATCGCGTCGAGCACCGCGATCGGCTTCTGGGAGCTCGACGCACTGTCGAGGTACACGAGCCGCTTCCCGTTGACCTCGCGCTCGAGGATCGGGACATCGAGCTTGACCTTGGCGACGTCCAAACCCATCAGGCCGCCCTCCGGAACGCGTCGAAGCCCTCGGACTCGACGCGGCGGGCCAGCTCCGGTCCCCCGGACTCCACGATCCGCCCGTCGAGGAGGATGTGCACGACGTCCGGCGTGAGGTGCTCGAGGATCCGCTGATAGTGGGTGATCAGGAGGATCCCGAGGTCGGGCCGGTCCGAGCGCACCTCATGGATGCCGCGCACGACAACGCGCAGGGCGTCGATGTCCAGGCCCGAGTCGGTCTCGTCGAGGACCGCGAAGTCGGGTTCCATGAGCGCCATCTGCAGGATCTCGTTCCGCTTCTTCTCGCCGCCCGAGAAGCCCTCGTTGAGGTAGCGCTCGGTGAAGCGCTGGTCCATGCCGAGCCGCTTCGTCCACTCGATCACCGCGAGCCGGACCTCGAGGACCGACAGGTCGTCGATCCCCTTGCGGATCGCCATGGCCTGGCGCAGGAAGTTGAAGACGCTCACCCCGGGAATCTCCTCCGGGTGCTGGAACCCGAGGAAGAGGCCGCGCGCCGCCCGTTCCTCGGTCGAGAGGGACGTGACGTCCTCGCCCTGCAGCAGGATCCGCCCGCGGATCACCTCGTAGGCGGGGTTCGCCAGCAGGGTGTTCGCCAGGGTGGACTTGCCCGAGCCGTTCGGCCCCATCAGCGCGTGCACCTCGCCCCGGCGGGCGACGAGCGAGAGCCCGTTCAGGATCGGGTTGCCGTCCGCGGCGACCGCGAGGTCGTCGATCTCGAGCAGGGCCTGGGCATCGGTCACACCCCCATGATAATTGCACTATGCCCGTAGTGGAAACTCAACCATCCGCGCGAGCAGACCGGATCATTTCGGCCGGGAGCCGCTCCGAGCTCGGAGGGCGCGGTCCTCGAGGAGGGTCCAAGTACAGTGCCGGGCGCAGATGTGCGAGCAACGACCGTGAGCGAGAACCTTCAGGCACTCTACCGGCGGCGCTTCGAGTCCGAGCAGGCGGCCCGCCGCGAGGTGTGGCGTGTGCTGGTCCGGTCGTGGTTCGGGCGTTACCTCGTCGGCGTGGACTCGGTCCTCGATCTCGGCTCGGGCTGGGGTCACTTCATCAACCAGGTCGACGTATCCCATAAGTACGCGATCGACCTCAACCCCGACGCCCGGGACCGGCTCGATCCCGGCGTCGAGCTGATCGCGGCGGATGCGCTGGAGGACTGGCCGCTCGAAGCGGGCTCGCTGGACCTCGTCTTCACCAGCAACTTTCTCGAGCACCTGCCCGGTCGTCAGGCGGTGTCATCCGCCCTCGACCACGCGTACCGGTCGCTGCGACCTGGAGGTCGGCTGGTGTGCCTCGGCCCGAACATCCGGTACATGGCCGGGGAGTACTGGGACTTCTTCGACCATGTCGTGCCCCTGAGTGACCGCTCGCTCGCGGAGGCGCTCGCCCTGAGCGGCTTCGAGATCGTCGAGATGATCCCGCGCTTCCTGCCCGCCACGATGGCAGGTCGTACCGTCCCGCCCTCGTTCGTGATCGAGGCCTACCTGCGGATGCGACCCGTGTGGCGGGTCATCGGTCGCCAGTTCCTGGTGGTCGCCGGCAAGCCCGCGTGAAGTCGAGGGTCAAGCCGGTGTGCTGAGGCTCAGGGCGAAGTCGCCCGCGGGGTCCGTCCACCAGTGGGTCAGGGCGAGGCCGGCGGCGCCGAGCTCGGCCTCGATGCCGGCCCGGCGGAACTTGGCGGAGATCTCGGTGCGCATCTCCTCACCCGCCGCGAGCTCGACGACCAGGTCGAGCTCCGGGACCTTCACCACCTGGGCCGAGTTCGAGCGGAGCCACATCTCGATCCACTCGGACTCGGCGTTCCATCGGGCGACGTGCGCGAACGCGTCGGGATCGAAGTCGGCGCCGAGCTCCCGGTTCAGCACGAGGAGCACGTTGCGGTTGAACGCCGCGGTGACGCCGGACGCGTCGTCGTACGCCGCCACCAACCGGTCGACGTCCTTTACGAGGTCCGTGCCCAACAGGAACGAGTCCCCGGGCTCGAGCTCCGCCGCCACCGCCACGAGGAACGCGGCCCGGGTCGCGGGCGGCAGGTTGCCGATGGTCCCGCCCAGGAACGCGATCAGGCGGCGACCACCGCGCGGCAGCTGGTCGAGGTGCCGTTCGAAGTCGCCGACGACCGCGTGCACCTCGACTCCCGGATGCTCCTCGTCGATCGCGCGGGCGGCGTCGCGCAAGGTCTGCTCGCTCACGTCGAACGGCACGAAGCGTCGGAGCCGGCCGGCGCGGGCGAGGGCATCGAGGAGCAGCCGGGTCTTCTCCGAGGTCCCGGAGCCGAGCTCGATCAGCGTGTCGGCGCCGGCCACGGCCGCGATCTCGTCCGCGCGCTCGACGAGAATCGCCCGTTCGGCGCGGGTCGGGTAGTACTCCTCGAGCCGGGTGATCTCGTCGAACAGCTGCGAGCCGCGGTCGTCGTAGAACCACTTCGGCGGGAGCTCCTTGGGTGCTGCGGTCAGCCCCCGGCGCGCGTCCGAGGCCAGCGCGTCGTGGAGGTCGGCCGGCCCGAGGTGCACGTCGACTCGTACGCTCATCGAGGATCCTTCCGGGGCTCAGAGCCCGAGGCTGCTGATGCGATCGTTCTCGACGAGCGAGCCGGTGTGGATCTCGACCCAGCCCGGGTCGTCGTCGAGCGGCTCCGAGGCCAGGGTGAGCCCGGGCTCCGTGCGCAGGTAGAGCGAGTTGTCGATGGCGGTGGCGATGACGTCCCGGCCGTCGGTGAGCAGGAGGTTCAGGGCGCCCGTGCTCTCGTCGCGCACGAGCCGTGCGACGTCGGTGAGCGCCTCGCCGGCCGATGCTCCGGCATCGAGGCGGTCGAGGACGAGGGCGAACACCACCTCGGAGTCCGTGTCGCCCTCGATGCCCGCCGCTCGTGCCGGGGTGATCGACGCGCGCAGCTGCGCGCCGAGCTCTTCGCGGAAGCCGGACACGAAGCCGTTGAGCGAGAACAGCCAGCGCCCGGAGGCGAACGGCGCGGCGTTGCTGATGCGGAGCTCGGATCCCGGGGAGGCGTAGCGCGCCGCGGCGAGCACGGTCGTGGCCTGCTCGTCGCCGGAGAAGCTGCTGTCCTCCCACATCTTCGTCGCGGCGCGATAGCGCTGATGCTCCGCTCGCGAGTCGCCCGCGAAGCTCCAGCCGACGCCCCACCCGTCCGGGTTGTCGCGACCGTTGTGCTGGAAGCGCGGCGTCCGTGCCTGCCGCACGAGCGCGTGCGGCGCGTCGAACAGCAACGTGCGGAGCGCGATCGGGGGGCCGAGGTACGCGAGGTGGCGGCACACGGGTCGCGGGGCTCAGACGTCGGTGGCGCAGCGGAAGCCGGCGAAGATCTGGCGGCGGATCGGCAGGTCCCAGTTGCGGAAGGTGGTGCTGACCGCGACAGGGTCCGTCGCCCAGGAGCCACCGCGGAGCACCTTGTAGCTCGGGCCGTGCTCCGAGCGTCCGGCCCCGAAGAACACCTCCGAGTACTCCCGGTAGGGGAACGGGGCGAATCCCGGATAGGCCTCGAAGTCGCTCGCCGTCCACTCCCAGACCCCGCCGAGGAGGTCGAGGCAGCCGGCGTCGCTCGCTCCTTCGGGGTGGGCGCCGACCTCGTCGGGCCCGAACCGGCGGCCGGACCGGGAGAGCCCACCGAAACCGGACGCGCCGCGTGCCGCCTTCTCCCACTCGGCCTCCGTGGGCAGCCGGGCGCCGCGCCAGCGCGCGTACGCGTCGGCCTCGAACCAGCCGACGTGCTGCACCGGCTCGCGGGCGGGGAGAGGCTCGATCCGTCCGAAGCGCCGGCGGCTCCACGCTCCGTCGGCGGCGCGGATCCAGAACTGCGGATGGACGAGATCGGCCTCGTGCCGCCAGGCCCAGCCCTCCTCGGTCCACCAGCGCTCGTCGTCGTAGCCGCCGTCGGCGACGAAGGCGGCGTACGCGCCGTTGGTGACCGGTGTGGTGTCCATCCGGAAGGTCGGCACGTGGACGACGTGCGCGGGACGCTCGTTGTCGTAGGCCCACGGGTCGGAGGAGGTGCCCATGACGAACTCGCCCCCCTCGACGACGACGTCGAGCGGGAGGCCGGCCGGATCGGGTCCGGGGGCGCCCTCGCCGTCACCCGCGTCGCCGTGGGGGTCGTCCATGAGCTGGATCGTGGCGAGCATCGTCTCGACGTGCTGGTGCTCGTGGTGCACCACCATCCCGTAGACGAACCCTCCCGCCAGGAGCGGGTCGTCGGAGCCGAGGTCCGACGCCGCGAGCACGTCGAGCGCGCGCTTGCGCACGTCGGCCACGAAGTCGCGGGCTTCGGCCGGGCCGAGGATGTCGAGCGTGGGCCGCTCGGCGCGCGGATGGCGGAACGCGTCGTAGACGTCGTCGAAGCGCGGGTCCGTCGGCTCGGCGGCGCCGAGCTCACGGAGGAGCCACAGCTCCTCGTAGTGGCCGATGTGCGCCAGGTCCCACACGAGCGGCGACATCAGCTCGGAGTGCTGCGAGACGAGCTCCGCGTCGCCGATCGGCTCGAGGAGGGCGAGCGTCCGGGCCCGCGCGGCTTCGAGCTCGCGGGCGACGTCGGCGTTCTGTTCGGCTCCGAGGCTCTCCGCCGGGCGATCGCCGGACCGAGGTGCATCGGACGCCCGCCGGCGGCCCACGGTGGGATCCATCGCTACCAGCCCCGGGCGATCCACTCGTCGAGGTGGGGGCGCTCGGTGCCGATCGTGGTGTCGAGGCCGTGGCCGGGCAGGACCAGGTCGCCCTCGGGGAGGGTGAAGAGCCGGCGGTCGATCGACTCGATGATCTGATCGAAGCTGGCGTTCTCGAACCTCGTGTTGCCCGGACCTCCGGGGAAGAGGGTGTCGCCGCTGAACACGACCGGATGGCCGTCGAGGAGGAAGCAGGTCGAGCCCGGTGTGTGACCCGGGGTGTGGATCGTTCTGAGCCGCAGGTCGCCGACCTCGATGACGTCGTCGTCGGGGAGCACGAAGTCGTACGCGGGGAGCATCGCGGCGTCCTCGGGTGCGATGCCGACGTCGATCCCGGCGTCTCGCACCGCGGTCACCGCGCCGATGTGGTCGAAGTGCCCGTGGGTGGTCAACACGCGGCGCACACCGGTCGCGCGGCAGACCTCGAGGAGCAGCTCGTGCTCGTTGGCGGCGTCGACGAGGACCGCGTCGCCGGTGCCCTTGGACCGCACGATGAACACGTTGTTCTCGTACGGGCCGACGACGATCTTGTCGATGCGGACGTCCGCGGTCTCGTAGTGCGCGGGGCGTGTCGTGGTCGGGGGCACGCGATCAGCGTAACGGCCGAAGGGAACGGGCCACCCTCGGCGTGGCGTATGGAAACTGGACCGGCCGGTCAAGTACGGTCGACCCGGCCCTATGGACTTCCGTGACACTCCCGCCGAGGCAGCGTTCCGTGACGAGGTGCGCGCCTGGCTCCGGGAGCACCTGGTCGGCGAGTTCGCCGAGATCGGGCCCGGTGGCGGGCCGGCCGACGAGTCCGGCTACGAGCTGCGCCTCGAGTGGGAGCGGCGGCTCGGCCGCGACCGCTGGGTCGGGATGGCCTGGCCCGAGGAGTACGGGGGGCGGGCGGCCGGCATCGTCGAGCAGGTCATCTTCAACGAGGAGTACGCCAAGGCGGGCGCACCCGCGCGCATCAGCTTCTTCGGCGAGGGCCTCTTCGCGCCGACGCTGATCGCGTACGGGACCGAGGAGCAGAAGCGGCGCTTCCTCCCGAAGATCCAGGCCGTCGAGGAGCTCTGGTGCCAGGGGTACTCGGAGCCGAATGCGGGCTCGGACCTCTCGAACGTCCAGACCCGGGCCGTGCTCGACGGCGACGAGTGGGTCGTCGACGGCCAGAAGGTCTGGACGACGCTCGCGCACCGGGCCGACTGGTGCTTCTGCATCACCCGCACGAACCCCGAAGCCCCGGCGCACAAGGGCCTCTCGTACCTACTGGTGCCGATGCACCAGCCCGGGGTGACGGTCCGGCCGCTCGAGCAGATGACCGGCACGGCCGAGTTCAACGAGGTGTTCTTCGACGGTGCCCGCACCGACCGCTCGATGGTGCTCGGCGAGGTCGACGACGGCTGGAAGGTCGCGATGGCCACGCTCGGCTTCGAGCGCGGCACGGCCTTCCTCGGCCAGCAGCTCGCATTCCAGCAGGAGCTGACCGAGCTCATCGGGGTCGCGCACGAGAACGGCACCGCGCGCGAAGCGACCTTCCGACAGCGCCTCGCCGACGCGTACGTCGGCGTCCAGATCATGAAGTACAACGGCCTGCGCATGCTGACCGGCCTCGCCCGCAAGGGCGTGCTCGGGCCGGAGGCCAGCATCGGCAAGCTCTTCTGGAGCACCTGGCACCGCAACCTCGGCGAGCTCGCGATGGACGTGCTCGGTCCCGACGCGGCGATCATCGACGGAGAGCCGGGCAAGGGCTACGAGATCAACGAGCTCCAGCGCACGTTCATGTTCAGCCGGTCCGAGACGATCTACGCCGGCGCCAGCGAGATCCAACGCAACATCATCGGCGAGCGGGTGCTCGGACTCCCGCGCGAGCCCAGGTAACGCACCCCAGGGGAAGAAGGAGCCACAGTGAATTTCCGCGTTCTCGGAGGAGCAGGACCAGCTGCGGGAGGCCGTCCGCAAGTTCTTGGAGGCCAAGAGCCCCGAGAGCGAGGTGCGGCAGCTGATGGAGACCACCGAGGGCTACGACCCGGCGGTCTGGAGCCAGATGGCGAACGAGCTCGGCCTGCAGAGCCTCCACATCCCGGAGGCCTACGGCGGCCAGGGCTTCACCTTCGTCGAGCTCGGCATCGTGCTCGAAGAGCAGGGCCGCGCGCTGCTCTGCGCGCCGTACTTCTCCACCGTGGTCCTCGCCGCCAACGCGATCCTGAACGCGGGCACCGACGACGAGAAGTCGGCGCTGCTGCCCGGCATCGCGAGCGGCGAGACGATCGCGACCCTCGCCTTCACCGAGCCGAACGGCAAGTGGGACGCCGACGGGATCACGATGGAAGCGCGCGAGAACGGCGACGGCTACGTGCTCTCGGGCACGAAGATGTTCGTGCTCGACGGTCACACTGCGGACCTGGTCGTCGTGGTCGCGCGCACCGCCGGCACCAGCGGCGAGGACGGCATCGCCTTCTTCACGGTCGCGGGTGACGCTGCCCGGGCTGACCCGGACCGCGCTGGCGACGATGGACCAGACCCGCAAGCAGGCTCGCCTCGAGTTCGCCGACGTGAAGGCGGCCAAGCTCGGCACGCCCGGCACCGGCTGGGCGGCGCTCTCCACCACGCTCGACCAGGCCGCGGTGGCGCTCTCGAACGAGATGGTCGGTGGCGCCCAGTTCGTCCTCGAGGAGTCGGTGCAGTACGCGAAGGACCGGGTCCAGTTCGGCCGCCCGATCGGCTCGTTCCAGGCGATCAAGCACAAGTGCGCGGACATGCTGCTCGAGGTCGAGTCGGCGAAATCGGCCGCCTACTACGCGGCCTGGGCCGCGGCGGAGGGCAACGACGAGGCGCCGGTCGTCGCGAGCCTGGCCAAGGCCTACTGCTCGGACGTGTACTTCCACGCCGCGGCGGAGAACATCCAGATCCACGGTGGGATCGGCTTCACGTGGGAGCACAACGCGCACCTGTACTTCAAGCGCGCGAAGTCCTCGGAGATCCTTCTCGGCGACGCCACGTACCACCGGGAGCTCCTCGCCCAGCGCATCGGCATCTGATACGCCTCTCCCGAAGATCTCCGGAGGACGACTGCCGGACCGCGGGAGTCCCGGCGTCCTCCGGCGGCGGCTCGTCCGCGCCGTAGGCTGAATTCCGTGGCTCTGGTGGTCGGGTTCGTCGTCGTCGGGCTCGTCCTCGCCATCGCCGCGGTGTTCGTCTTCCGGGAGGCGGCGCGGATGTCGGAGGCACCGCCCGCCGCGATCTTCGACCCCGACGACGCCTACGACTGGGTGGTCCGCCACCTGCCGGACCTGGTCGCGGCGACGCTCACGCCCGAAGACGTCCGGCGCATCCTCGACTTCCAGCTCGAGTTCTTCCAGCGCAAGGGCGTGTCGTCGAACGGCTCGGGGATCCGGCCTTCGGGTGCCGTGGTGTTCGGCACCGCCGAGACCGTCCAGTACATCCTGGACCGGGCCGCCGCGACCGGTGAGGCGTACCTGCCCGAGCAGGTCGACGGGGTGGTCGAGTGCCAGCTGGCCTACCTCCGCTTCATCGGTGCGGTCGGCCGGGCCGCGGGCTCCGATCAGGACGAGGACGGCGGCGCGGCCCGGGAAACCTGAGTCGGAGAGGAGTGATTGTCCCGAGTGGTGGGTAGTGCAGGCGGGGTGGGGTTGCATGTCGGGCGGGAGCTGCCGCACGACCTCTCGAGCGTCCGCGCGGCGCGGCGTGTGGCTGGACGGCGTCTTCGCGGCCGAGCGCCTGGAGGGCGACGCGTGCGACGTGTGCCTGCTGCTGCTCGACGAGCTCGTGGCCAACGCCGTCACCCATGGGGGCAGCGAGGTCCGCGTCGCCGTCGACATCGGCGATCCGATCCGCGTCGAGGTGACGAATCGGGGCACCGCGGGCACGGTGGCGCCGATCCCGTACGAGCGCGGGCGGCCGGCCGAGCACTTCGGGCTCCACCTCGTCCACGGCCTCTCGTCGAGTTGGGGGGTGACGCGCGACCCGGGCGACACCGTGGTCTGGTTCCAGGTGCCGCACCCCGGCCTCCCGGCCTCGTCCGCCCACGTCGACCTGACGCGAGCCGAACGCGAGGAGGCGGACGCCCCGCTCCCCGCGCCGGGCGCCGACGACGCTTCCGACTGACCACGCCGGCCGCGCCCGAAACCGCGCCCGGGGTGCTTGACCGGGCTGTATATCCTTTCCGGTACCAGAGGAAGGAGGTGGTCCAAACAATGCATGATCAACGTTTTGGGACCCTGGAGGTGCGCGGCCGCTAGGCCGGTAGCTCGTTGGACCGCTTGGCGGAATTCCACCGCTGCGCCGCCGTCGGACGGGTCGAGGAGCTGGTCCCCCCTCGAGCAACACCCGATCGACGGTGCACCGAGACATTTCCTTCGTGGTGGGGGCACAACGTGTGCCCCCACCACGTCGTTGCGATCCGGACGTGGGGGGAGTCGATGAGCCGACCGAGCAAGTTCGAGGACTTCCGCTACGTCGGTGACAAGCGGACGCAGCGCTACCTTGACCTCGACGACCCGGGGCTGGATCCCGCGCTGGTCGACGAGCTCATGGCGTCGGAGCAGTTCACCTGCTTCGGCCCCGACACCCCCGCGGAGGCCCGCAACCGCGGGTACCGGGCGTACCTGGCGCCGAGCGCGGTCGGATAGCTGTCAGCCGACGGTCGGGGGCTGGAACCCGCCGGGGATCACGTCCGCGGCGCCCTTGAGCTTCGCTGCGAACGCCACGTCTGAGAGCACCGGTTCCGACGGCAGCGAAGCCGGATCGTCGGGCAGGCCGTCGAGCTCCACCCACGAGGTGCACCCGCCGTAGGCGTCGCGGTACGGCACCGCGACGGGCTCATGGAGGCGGTGGACCCGGAGCGCGAGGATCCAGAGCGGGTCCCGTCGCTTCCACTTGAACCGGGTCTCGACGTACTCGCGGGACCAGACCACCTTGCCGTCGAGCGCGTCGAGGACGTCCGGGTCCGAGGTCGTCGCGGCGCCGACGACGTCGGCCCAGCCCGAGACCACGAAGTCCTGCCCTTCCGGAGATCTCCCTCGGTCGACCGAGGCGGTCTCGGTCGCGTCGGCCCAGCGAGCGTACGCGGGCTTGAGCAGCTCGGGACGCTGGTGCTCGAGCGTGGGGTAGAGCCAGAGCCGCGTCGCCTGCACCGAGAAGTGCCGGCCGTCCTCGCGGATGCCGCCCTTGCGGACGTCCAGGATCTGCTCACCCTCGAGGAGCGCCTGCACGACCGCGGCCCATTCCTTGTAGGCGGGGGCGCGGTGTGCAGCGGTGGTCACCCGGCCCAGGATAATGGTGCGAACCGAAGGAGCAGCAGTGGAGGAACGGATCGAGGTCGATGGGCTCGCGCTCGCGGCCCATGTGGCCCGACCGGCGACCAACGCCGCGGTTCCGGCGGTCATCCTGTGCCACGACTTCCCGACGCCGCCACGCGGGTCGCTCGCGTCCGGGTTGACCTTCCCGGAGCTGGCGGACCGCATCGCCCGCGACGTCGGCTGGATGGTCTTCACGTTCAACTTCCGCGGTACGGGTGGATCCGAAGGCGACTTCTCGGTCGGCGGCTGGCTCGCGGACCAGCGCATGGCGGTGGATCTCCTGGCCTCGAGTGACGAGGTCAACGGGATCTGGATGGTCGGGACCGGTGCCGGGGGCACGCTCGCGCTCTGTACCGCGGCGCGCGATCCGCGCGTGAGAGGCGTGGCGACGTTGGGGGCCCAGGCGACGTTGCGCGGCTGGGACAGCTCGCGGTTCATCGACCACTGCCGGCGGATGGGGGTGCTGCGGAGCCCGGACGCGCCCGCGGACCCGGCCGCGTGGGCCCGCGAGATCGCGGGCGTCGACGCGGTCGCCGCGGCCCGCCGGCTCGCGCCCCGTCCGCTGCTCGTGCTCCACGGCTCCGCCGACGATGTCGCGCCGCTCGACGACGCGCGCATCCTCGCCGAGGCCCACGGCTCGGCCGAGCTCCGGGTCGTGCTCACCGCGGGCCGCCGGATCCGCCACGACCCGCGCGCGATCGCGTCGCTCTTCGGCTGGCTGGACCGGCAGACCTCCTGAGGAGCGCTGGCGCGCTCCTTGCGAGCGGCCCTGAGGGCCGTATGGGCCAAGCGGGAAGCATCGGCGCCGAGCGCGGGCTTCGCTGGGCGCGGATCTGCCGCTCGCGCGCGTCGGGGCGCTGCCTCAGCGCGGCCGCGGGTTGCCGCTCGCGCGCGTGGGGGGCGTTGCCTCGAGCGCGGCCGCGGGTTGCCGCTCGCGCGCGTCAGGGAGCGCCCTGGCTCGTGCTCTGGTCTAGAGGGCGTCTCTCGCGGACTGGAGGACGTCGGCGAGGGTCCGGGCGAGGGGGATCGTCGGGGTCCATCCGGTCGCGGCCCGCAGCCGGGCGTTGCTGCCCACCAGACGGGGCACCTCCACGGGGCGGACGAGCTCGGGATCGACGACCAGCCGGATGGGCCGCGTCGCCCCGGCCAGGAGCTGGTCGGCGATCTCGCGCACGCTCACCCCCGTCCCCGAGCACACGTTGTAGACCTCGCCCGGCGCGCCGTGCTCCGCGAGCAGCCGGTAGGCCCGCACCACGTCGCGCACATCGGTGAGGTCGCGCACCGCGTCGAGCGACCCGACCGGGATCTCGTCGATCTCGTCCCGTTCCGCCCGGGCGATGCGCGCCGCGAGCGCCGGGACGACGAACCGGGCGGTCTGCCCGGGCCCGGTGTGGCTGAACGGGCGCACGCGGATCACGTCCAGGCCGTCGCCCAGGTGCGCCTGCAGCGCGAGCAGGTCGGCGGCCGCCTTGGCTGCGCCGTACGGCGTGACCGGGCGGAGCGGCGACTCCTCGGTGAGCGGGAGGTCGACCTCGGCGACGCGCCCGTACTCCTCGGAGCTCAGGACGACCATCACGCGGGAGAGACCGAGCTCGGTGCACGTGTGCAGGACGTTCAACGTTCCTTCGGCGTTGACCCGGAACGACGTCGCCGGGCTCTCCCAGCTCTCACCGACGTGGCTCAGCGCGGCGAGGTGGTACACCACCTCCGGGCGGGTCTCGGCGAGGCGCTCGCGCACCGCCGTCGGGTCGGTCACGTCGAACGCATCGGGTCCGTGCCGGTCGAGCGACAGCACGTCGTCGCCGGCGGCCTCGAGGTGGGCCACGAGGTGCGGACCGACGAAGCCCCGCGCGCCAGTGACCGCGACCTTCACCGGTCCGCTCCGGTCGCGAGCCGGTACGCGTCGAGGTGGAGCGCGACCGACCGCTCCCACGTGAACGGCGCGGCGTGGGGCGGGCCGGCGGCGCGGAGTCGGGAGGCGAGCGCTTCGTCGTCGAGCACGGCCGCCAGTGTCACACGAAGGCCGTCCGGGTCGCCGGGGGCCACGAGCCGGGCGGCGTCGCCGACGACCTCGGCCATCGCGGAGCCCGTCGTCGTCACGAGGGCGGCGCCGCAGGCCAGCGCCTCGAGGGCCGGGAGCCCGAAGCCCTCTTCGAGCGACGGGTACACCACCGCCTCGGCCTGCCGGAAGAACGGTGCCAGCGCAGCGCCGGGCAGCCAGCCGGGCCGGAGGATGCGCGTCGTGACCCCGCTGGCCGCCGCCGCCTCCCGCACCGCGGTCGCACCCCAACCGTCCCGTCCGGCGAGGACCAGCCGGAGGTCGGGCCGGGAGCGTGCGAGACCGGCGAACGCGTCGATGAGCGTGGGGAGGTCCTTGCGGGGCTCGAGCGTGCCCGCGAAGGCAAGGTAGGGCGGACGGATGCCGAGCTGCTCGAGCCGAGCGAGATCTGCCGCGTCGCCACGCGGCGCGGGCGTGAAGCGCGCGTGATCCACGCCGTGCGGGGCGACCACCACTGGTGCCTCGGGCGCGAGCCGGGCGCGCAACCGGCGGGCGGTGTGAAGGCTGACCGCGATCAACGCGCGGGCGCGATGCGCACTCACGCGGAGCATGGGCTTGAAGAACATGACCTTGCTGCGCTCGTGCCACTCCGGGTGGTCGAAGAAGGTGAGGTCGTGCACCGTGACCACGGCCGGAACGCCCAGGCGCACGGGCATCGTGTAGTGGGGACCGTGCCAGACGTCGATCCCGAGCCGGCGGGCGAGCCCCGGGGCGCGCCCCTGCTCCCACGCGAGCCGGGCCGGCCGCCGGACCGGCACCTCGGCGAGCACGGCCGCCTTCGGCGCGAGCTCCGCCCAGCGCTGCGCGTCGCCGTGCCGGGCGAGCAGATGGAGGTCGAGCTCGGTGTGGTCGGCAAGGCCCCGAGCCAGCTGCACCGTGTAGACGCCGGCGCCCACAGGGTGGTCGGGCACCGCCGAGACGTCCAGCAGCAGGCGCACGGCAGCGGAGTCTACGAGCGCGCCGCGTGCGTCCGCGCGGCCGAGTATGCCCGGAGATGGGCCCGCGCGGTCGCGGCCCACGTGAATTGGGTGGCGCGCCCGAGGCCAGCGCGCGGCGAGATCGGCGCGCGCGGGCTCGTCGTCGACGAGGTCCGCGAGCGCATCGGTCCACGCGGTGACGTCACGTGGTGATACGAGCACGCCTGCGTCGCCGACCACCTCGGGCAGCGCAGTCGCGTTCGAGGCGACGACCGGGCAGCCGCGGGCCATCGCCTCGAGCGCCGGGAGCCCGAAGCCCTCGTAGCGTGACGGCAATGCGCACAGGAGCGCGCGTCGGTACAACGCGTCGAGCGTCGCCTCGTCGACGCGGCCGACCCGGTGGATCCCGGGACCGTCGATCCCGTTCACCGACAGCCAGCCGGTCGGTCCGGCCAGCACGAGCCCTAGCTCCGGGCGTTGCTGGCGGAGGATCGCGACCGCGGCGGCGAGCGTGTCGAGGCCCTTGCGCGGCTCGATGGTGCCGACGCTCAGGATGTAGGGCCCGACGACGCCGGCGGCGGCGACGCGTGCGTCGAGCACCGCGTCGGCCGAAGGCTCCGGCACCGCGATCGCCATGGGGGTGACGACCACGCGCTCGGGTTCGAAGCCGCTCTGGATCAGCTCGCCGCGCGTGAACTCGGAGATCGCGATCACCACCGCGGCTTCCCGGTGCGCGATTGCCAGGCCACGGCGGTGGAATTCCACGCCGCGCCGCGTGAACACCTCGGGGTGACGGAGGAACGCCAGGTCGTGGACGGTGACGACGAGTGGCGTCCGACCCGTCGGTGGCACGGCCAGGCTCGGGGCGTGGACGACGTCGCTGTCGATCGGAACGCGCGGTCGGCGCAGCCGGTGCCAGAGCTCGTAGCGCAGCGGCGCGTGCGGCCGTCCGAGGTCGATGTAGCGCGGGAGCTCGGCACGGCGGTCCGCCGGCGCGGGCCCCGCGGCGAACCCGACCAGGTCGAGGCCGACGCCCGGGAGCGTCCGGAGCAGCCCATCCACGTAGCGACCGATCCCGCCGGGCACCGGTTGGAGCAGCTGTCCGACGTGCAGTGCGACCTTCATGCGACGGTCCGGTACAGCTCGGCGAACTGCGCCGCGGTCCGGTTCCATGCGAACCGGGCGACGTGCTCGCGCCCGCGCGCGACGAGCGCGGCGCGGCCGGCCGGGTCGTCGAGCAGCTCGGCGAGCCCGCCCGCGATCGCGTCGTCGTCGAGTGGGTCGACCAGGAGCGCCGCATCACCGAGGATCTCCGGCAGCGAGCCCGCCCGTGCCGCGAGCACCGCGGTACCCGCGGCCATCGCTTCGAGCGGCGGCAGGCCGAATCCCTCGTAGCGCGTCGGATACGCGAACACCGTCGCGCCGGCGAGCAGGTCGCGTCGTTGCTCGCCCGTGACGTACCCGAGCCGAACGATCCGGGCGCGATCGCGTGACCCCTCGACGGCGGCGTCGAAGCCTTCCTGGTCCCAGCCGTCGGGTCCGGCGACCACCAGGCGGACGTCCGGGTCACGGGCCGCGACCGGACCGAAGGCCCGGACCAGCGCGGGAAGGTTCTTGCGGGGCTCGATGGTTCCGAGGGCGAGCACGTAACGCGGCCCACCGGCGAGCCGCGCGCCGGCATCGGGACGGCCGCCCGTCACCTGGCCGATCCCCCAGGGGATCGCGACGACGCGCGCGGGATCCAACCCGAACTCCTCGCGGATCTCGCCCGCGACGAACTCGCTCCCGGTCTGCACGAGCGCGCCGCGCCCGATCGCACGCCCGATCAGGTCGCGGTACCGCAGCGTGTCGGGCGTGCACAGCTCGGGAAAGCGGACGAACGTGAGGTCGTGGACGGCCACGATGACCGCCGCGTCCGCCGGGGGTGCGACGTAGTTCAGCGCGTGGACGACGTCCACGACCCCGGTCCAACGCTCGGCGCGCGGCCAGCTCGCGCCGCGGCCCCAGAGCTCGCGCACCAGTCGCGCCGGGAGCCTTGCGGTCGCGGCACCCACGCCCGGAGGCAGTGCCGCGGCGAGGTCGTTGCGCCCGCGCCACGTCAACGCGTACGCCACCGGGCGGACGTCGTCACGGGTCGCGAGTGCGGTGAGCAGGCCCTCGGTGACCTCGCCGATGCCGGTGCGGTGGCCCAGCAACGGCGTGCCGTCGAGCGCCACACGGACGGGGTCGATCGGAGGAGCCTACCGGGGCCTTCTCGTCCCCCGGGCGCGTCAGATCTCGAGCGGCTCGTGCTCGATCTGGGTGATGAGTCCCTCGATGCCGCCCTCGGGCACCCCGCGCTTGAGCCGGCTGACGAGCACGGCTCCCATGACGACCGTGCTCACCGAGGCGCCGACGAGGAACCCGAGCTCGACCTGCATCTCGAGCTCGGCGAACGAGCCCGCCGCCGCCGCGACCGCGACGAATGCGACCACGCCGAGCAGCCACGCGAGCGCAGCCTGCTTGTGTCCCTTGAGCGCGAGGATCGCCTGCGCGACCGTCAGCGAGATGATGAACATCCCACTGCCGGCGGCGAGCAACCCGAGGTCCACGCTGTCGATCTTGAACGGTGGGAACAGGATCTTGCCGACCGGCACACCGATGGTGAACGCGGCGATCGTGCCGGTGACCGCGATCCCGATGACGATCAGGAGGAGCTGCTTGAGCCCCGTCCGGAAGTCGTCGTGGCGCCCGGCGCCCGCGAGCCCCGCGAGCTTGGGGAGCAGCGTCCCCTGCACCGCTTGGAACAGCAGGGGTGGGATCCGCGCCACGAAGAACGCCGATGTGAACGCTGCGACCGCGGCGGTGTCACCCGGGCCCTTGAGGACGTTGACCCCGAGCAGCGAGGAGTAGCCGAGCAGCTGCATCAGCACCGAGCCCGCGAGCAGCCAGCCGAGCGCGTTCGACAGCTCGCTGTACGGCGCCGGCGGACCGGGCTCGAGAAGGTTGTCGCGCTTGCGCAGCGACACCGCGACCGCGACGAAGGGCGCCAGCGCCATGCACATGCCGTAGGCACCTGCGTTGTTGACGCCGACCGCGAGCAGGACGAGCGCACCGCCGAGCCGGACGACGGCCTCGGTCGCGAGCATCTCGCCGTACGGCCGGAACCGTGCGTTGCCGGACAGCGTGCCGCGGGTCGTGTGCATGCAGTAGAAGCCGACGAGACCGAGCGCCAGGCTCGCGACGAGCAGCCAGTTGCCGTGGAATTGCCCGTCCACGTACAGCGGCGACGTGACGAGCACGAGCACCACGGTCGCGGCGGTGAGGAGCGCACCGAGGCGCGCGGCGCGGTGTACGAGCGGGCCTCCGCCGATGCCCTGGGCCTTGCGGTGCGCGAGCGCGCGGCCCACCTCCTGCTCCAGCGGAAGGAACAGCCCGGGTCCGGCCACGAAGATGAAGCCCCAGAACGCGCCGAACGCCGAGTACTGCTGCGCGCTCAGGCCCTTGTTGGCCACGATGACGAACAGGTACGAGGTGACGGCGGCGATGCCGAGGCCCGCGCCGACCGCGAAGGTGCCCTCGGGGACGGCGCCCCGGGCCTTCTCGATCAGCTTTCCTGAACGGTCACGCACGAGCGAGCTCCAGCCCCTCGGTTCGCGGATCCTCGGCGGCATCGCAACGCCGCTCGGCACGTCGCGACGCCGTTCGACCCCGCTGCCGGGCTCCAGCCTGACGGCGCGTCAGCATAGCGGCGGTTTGTCGGGGTTTTCGTGCCCATGTGCACCGGGCGCCCCGGCGAGTCGGCCTGCGTGAGCCCACCGAGGGAAGATGGTGGGCATGAAGACGCGCACGCTGCTGTTGCTCGCCCTGGTGACCGGGCTGGCGATCCTCGCCGCGTTCGCGGTCCAAGTCTTGATTTTCCTCACGGGCAAGTCGTAAGCGCCCGATGATGGGTTCCGGTGGCCCCTGGCGTGTGCGCACAATGCCGGTGCCGGCATCCCGACCCGAAGGTGGTGAGCACGGTGGCTGAGAGGTTCGACGTCGTCGTCCTGGGCGGCGGGCCCGGTGGGTACGCCGCCGCGCTCTACGGGGCGGCAGCCGGGCTGCGGATCGCCATGGTGGAGGAGACCCGGGTCGGGGGCACGTGTCTGCACCGCGGCTGCATCCCCGCCAAGGAGCTGCTCCAGACCGCCGAGGTCCTGCGCACCGTCCGCACCGCGAAGGAGTTCGGCGTCGACGCGGGCCAGCCCACGCTGGACCTGCCGACGACCCAGGCCCGCAAGCAGCAGGTCGTCGACCGCCTGACCAAGGGCCTGGAATCGCTGCTCAAGGGACGCAAGGTCACCGTGGTGCCGGGCACGGGCACGATCGTCGACGCCGCCGCGCACCACATCCGGGTCTCGGACGGCTCCGAGCTCGTGGGCGACGCGCTGATCCTCGCAACGGGATCGCTGCCGCGCGAGCTGCCCGGCATGCCGTTCGACGGCACCGACGTCCTGTCGTCGGACCACCTGCTGGTGCTCGACGAAGTGCCGGCGCGGACCGCGATCATCGGGGGCGGTGCTATCGGGTGCGAGTTCGCGTCCTACCTGGCCGACGTGGGCAGCGATGTCACCCTGCTCGAAGCGATGCCCGCGGTGCTCCCGGGCGTGGACAAGCAGGCCGCGGACCAGGTCGTGCGCGCGTTCAAGAAGCGTGGCATCAAGGTGGTCACCGGCGTCGAGATCGAGGGCCTGGACCGCGACGCGGTGCTGAGCCTTCGGTACAAGGACGGTGGGTCTGCGCAGACGCTCGAGGTGGACCAGGTCGTCGTGAGCATCGGTCGGCGGCCCCGCTCGGAGGACGTCGGGCTCGAAGGTTCGGGTGTCGACGTCGACGATCGCGGCTTCGTCGTCGTGGACGACCACCAGCGCACGACCGTCCCCGGCGTCTACGCGGTCGGTGACCTGGTGGCGGGTCCGGCGCTCGCACATGTCGGCTTCGCCGAGGCGATCGTCTCGATCAAGACCATCCTCGGTGAGGACGTGATCCCGCTCGACCACGACAAGGTTCCGTGGGGCATCTACTGCCACCCGGAGGTCGCGTTCAGCGGCCTGACCGAAGCGGCGGCGAGGGAGCGCGGCTACGACGTCGTCACCTCGGTGCACCGCTTCGCGGGCAACAGCCGCGCGGTGATCATGGGCGAACCCGACGGGCTCGTGAAGATCGTCGCCGAGAAGGACGGCCCGCTCCTGGGCGTCCACATCGTGGGCCCGTGGGCGACCGAGCTCCTCGCGGAGGGCTACCTCGCCGTGAACTGGGAGGCGACGCCCGACGACCTCGGCGCGCTGATCCACCCGCACCCGACCCTGAGCGAGCTGTTCGGCGAGTCCGCGCTCGCGCTCACCGGTCGATCGCTGCACGGCTGACAGGAGGCGCATCGAGTGGACATCACCATGCCCCAGCTCGGCGAGACCGTCACCGAGGGGACGATCACGCGCTGGCTCAAGCAGGTCGGGGACCAGGTCGCGCTCGACGAGCCGCTGTTCGAGGTGTCGACCGACAAGGTGGACTCCGAGGTCCCGGCCGCGGCCGCCGGGGTGCTGACCGAGATCCTCGTGCCCGAAGGTGACACCGTCGAGGTCGGTGCGCGGCTCGCGGTGCTCGGCGACGCCACCGACGGCGCGCCCGCGCCGGCACCTGCGGCGCCGGCCCCCGCGGCCGAGCCGGTGGCACCCCCGGTCGAGGCGCCCGCCCCGGCGGCGCCTCCTGCTCCCGCACCCGAGCCCCCTGGTCCCGCTCCTACCGCGCCTCCCGCTCCCGCCGCGGCCCCCGCTCCCGCCGCGCCCCCCGCTCCCGCGGCTCCTGCTCCCGCGGCGGGCAACGGTCGGGTGACCTCACCGGTGGTCCGGCGGCTGATCACCGAGCGCGGGCTCGACCCCGCGTCGATCACCGGCACCGGTGAGGGCGGGCGTATCACCCGCCGCGACGTGCTCAACGCCGTACCCGCCCCCTCGAGTCCACCGAGTCCGCGCGGATCCGCACCCGCGCCGACGGCGGCCGCGGCGCCGGCGGAGGCCGCGGTCTCCCGCGCGGTCCGTCATGGCGACGAGGTCGTCCCGTTCGACAACCTCCGGCGGCGCACCGCCGAGCACATGGTGATGTCGAAGCAGACGAGCGCGCACGTGTACACCTCGGTGGAGGTCGACTTCGAGCGCGTCGACCGGATCCGGCGCGCGCACCAGGACGAGTGGAAGCAGGAGGAGGGTTTCTCGCTCACCTACCTCCCGTTCATCGTGAGGGCGTTCTGCGACGCGGTGCGTGACTACCCGAAGGTCAACGCCAGCGTGGACGGCGACTCGCTCGTGGTCCACCACGACGTGCACCTCGGTGTGGCCGTCGACCTCGAGTACCGCGGCCTGATCGCCCCGGTGATCCGCGACGCGGACGGCAAGCGGCTCCGCCTCATCGCACGTGAGATCCGCGATCTCGCGACCCGCGCCCGCACCAAGCAGCTCGGGCCGGACGAGATCCTGGGCGGCACGTTCACCGTCACGAACATGGGCCCGTACGGCACGCTCATGACCTTGCCGATCATCAACCAGCCCCAGGTCGCGATCCTCGCGACGGACGGGGTCAGGAAGCGCCCGGTCGTGGTCGAGGGACCCGACGGCGACGACGCGATCGCGATCCACCCGGTCGGGGTCCTCGCGCTGGCCTGGGACCACCGTGCGTTCGACGGCGCGTACGCGGCGGCGTTCCTCCACGCGGTGCGCGAGGTCCTCGAGTCCCGCGACTGGGAGGCCGAGCTCGCATGAGCGCGCACGCGTCGTGACCGCGACTCGTCCGCTGCGGGTCCGCTGGTTGGGCCGGGTCGACTACCGCGAGGCCGAGTCGCTCCAACGCTCGTTGCACGAGGGCGGCGACGAGGACCACCTGTTGCTCCTCGAGCACCCGCACACCTACACGCTCGGGACGCGCGCCGACCCCGCGCACGTGCTCGTCCCGCCCGCGAGCGTTGGCGCCGAGCTCGTGCGCACCGATCGCGGCGGCGACGTCACCTACCACGGGCCCGGCCAGCTGGTCGGGTACCCGATCGTGACGCTCGCGCCCTGGCGTGACGGCGCTCCCGACGTCGTCGCACACGTGCGGCGGCTGGAGTCGGCGCTCATCGACGCCCTGCGCCGGTTCGACGTCGACGCGCACCGGGAGGACGGGTTGTCGGGGGTCTGGGTCGGTGACGACAAGGTCGCCGCGATCGGCGTCAAGGTCGCGGCGATGCGGACGCGTCACGGCTTCGCGCTCAACGTCGACCCCGACCTGGAGATGTTCGGGCACATCGTCCCGTGCGGCATCCGCGATCGGGGAGTCACCTCGCTGGCGCGGATCCTCGGCGTCGCGCCGCTGATGCGGGAGGTCACCGACGCGGTCGTGGCGGCGGTCGCCGACCGGCTCGGTCACGACACGGTCGAGCGCCAGGACGTGGCGCGGCACCAGGCGCCGGACGACCTCAGTGCGTTCTCGCGCGGTGAGCGCGCCGACGTCCCGGTCCGCTTGCTCGGTCGGCTCGCGGCGGCGGGCGTCGACGCGCCGGTGCCGGACCCGACGTTCCGGCGCCCGGGCTGGATGAAGGTGAAGGCCGACCTCGGCGCCGGCTATCGCCAGACCCAACGCCTGATGCGCGAGTCGGGATTGCACACGGTGTGCCAGGAGGCCGGCTGCCCGAACATCTTCGAGTGCTGGGCCGACCGGACCGCCACGTTCATGATCCTGGGCGAGCGGTGCACCCGGGCGTGCGGGTTCTGCCTGGTGGACACCCGCAAGCCGGAGCCCCTCGACCCGGACGAGCCGGCACGGGTCGCCGACGCGGTCGCGCGGCTGGGCCTCGCGCACGCGGTCGTGACCAGCGTCGCCCGCGACGACCTGCCCGACGGCGGTGCCTCGGGCTTCGTCGCGACGATCGAAGCGATCCGGCGGCGCGTCCCGACCACGACCGTCGAGGTCCTCATCCCGGACTGCAAGGGGGACCCGGACGCGCTCGACGCGATCTTCGCGGCGCGCCCCGACGTGCTGAACCACAACCTGGAGACGGTCGCCCGGCTCCAGCGGGCGGCGCGGCCGTCGGCGGGCTACGCGCGGTCGCTCACGCTGCTCGGCCGGGCAAATCACGCCGGCCTCGTGACCAAGTCGGGCATCATCCTGGGCATGGGCGAGACGACCGACGAGCTGCACGGAGCGCTGGTGGACCTGCGCAGCGTGGGTGTCCAGCTCGTCACCCTGGGCCAGTACCTGCGCCCGTCGAGCGCTCACCTGCCGGTCGTGCGCTGGTGGACCCCGGAGGAGTTCGACGAGCTCGGGGCGTTCGCCCGCTCGCTCGGGTTCACGCACGTCGAGAGCGGCCCGCTCGTGCGCTCGAGCTACCACGCCCGCGCCGGCGCCGCGAGCGTCACGGCACCCCAGCCCGTGGAGCTGCATGGAGAAGAGGGCCGCCGACGGCCCCCGGAACCCTCCGAGCCCGGTGATCGGCCGTCGGAGATCTTGGAAGTGCAGGCCTGATGGGACGGGAGCTGGAGCGGATCACGCCGGAGCTGACCGAGTTCCTGGAGGCGCAGCCGGTCTTCTTCGTCGCGACTGCGCCTGCGAGCACCGCGGACCACGTCAACGTGTCGCCGAAGGGCCTCGACTCGTTCCGGGTGCTCGACGACCACACCGTGGCCTACCTGGACCTCCACGGCAGCGGCATCGAGACCATCGCCCACGTCCGCGAGAACGCGCGCATCGCGCTCATGTTCTGCGCGTTCACGGGCCGGCCGCAGATCATCCGGCTCCAGGGCCGCGGCACGGTCGTTCCGGCGAACACGCCCGAGGCGGTCCCGCTCCTCGAGCGGCTCCCGTCGCCGCCCGGCGCGCGTGCGGTGATCGTGGTCGACGTGACGCGCATCTCGGCCTCCTGCGGCTACGGGGTCCCACTCATGGACCATGTCGGCGAGCGCACGTTGCTGACCGACTGGGCGGAGAAGCACGGCGAGGAAGGCCTGGCGGAGTACCGCGAGAAGAAGAACGCGACGAGCATCAGCGGCCTGCCCGGATGGGTCTCCTGAGCGCGAGCCCGGTGGGCTGAGGTTCTCTCAGTCGCTCGATGTCGTGATGAGGAGCCATCTCTGGCTCGGGTCGGTGAGAAGGTGGGCGCCGCCCCCACCGATCGGGCCGTTCACGACCGTGAGCACTGCCCCGCGCGATGTGTGCACCTGGTTGACCGGTGGGGTTCCTTGGCCTTCCCCGTGCTCGCCGCCCTGACCGAGCTGGCGGGCGTACTCGCGAAGCACCTCGTGGGCGTTGCCGTCGATGTGGAGGAGCGTCCTGTCGGGGAGCTCGGCGACGACTCTCGAGCCCGCGGCGAGCGTGAATCGTCGGTAGCCCGAGTCGAACGCGTCGTTCTTGGTTCCGAACGCTTCGCCCGGCTCCGTCGCGTACTGCGCGGCGACGCGCGGAAGCTGGGTCGGGGTGGGGACGCGCGCGTCACCGAGTGCCTGTGGTTGGAACCGCGGCTGCGCACCGGCGGAGAGCACGACGTGGCGCGTCGGCGGTGACCACCCGATCGTTCCCCACGTCGCCTCGATCGTGAGCGTGTCGGTGGTGTTGGCCCGCCTGGCCCCGCCGCTGCAGGCAACGGCGGTGGCGCCGGCAGGCGTCACCGATGGTACGGGCGCGACCGTGCGGGTGGTCGTCGTGGTGGTCGCGACGTTCGACCCGACTCGCGGCGTCGTCCTCGCGACGGATCCGGGGACGAGCGGCTTCGGCTCGGGCGCGTCGAATGGGGTGCGCGGGCCGTCGGGAAACACGAAGCTGCAGGTGGGCTGACCGATCGACGAGACGGTGCCGCTCCCGCCGACCGGGAAGCCGGCGAGGCGGGCTTGCCCCGCATACGCGTCGTAGGCCCGGACCGGATCGGTGTCGATCGACACGACCGCGATCGACTGCTCGCCATCGGGTGCCTGGAGCGGCTCGATGAACACCGGCCCCACGAGTCGGGTGCCTTCCGCGACGGTCAGGCCGTCGAAGAGCGCGGTCCCGGGCCCCTTCGGCTCCGGTGCGGCGCGGCCCGCCGACGCCCCGCACGCCGCCGAGCGCGACGCTCACGGCGACACCGAGTGCGGCCTGCCCGCGAATCACGTCGCGACGCTACCTGCCGCGTTCCTGCGAACGGGCGTCGCGTCGACGCGCCGGCGAGTCTCGGGCTCGTCGTGCGTTGTGGAACGCCGCTCGAGTGGCCGAGTACCTTCCCTGGCGCGAGATCGATGTTTGCTCCAGTCAGGCAGGTCGCTGAAGTGCCCATGTATCTCGATCGACACGACCTTCCAGGGATCACTCCCCAGGAACTCGCCGAAGCACATCGCCAGGACGAGGCGACGCAGGACGCGCACGGCGTGCGCTATCACACGTACTGGTTCGACCCGTCGAACGGCTCGGTATTCTGCCTTGCCGAAGGGCCGAGCCGGCAAGCCATCGAAGCCGTACATCGACAGGCGCACGGAGAGATCGCCTCGGCGATCATCGAGCTCGACCCCGCCGCTCCGCTCAACGCGCTCTTCGGCGAGATCCCGAGTCACCCGACGGGAACGGCCTACACGGCGCCCGGAATGCGAGCGATCGTGTTCACGGACGTGTGTGGCTCGGTGGCCCAGACCCAGCAGTTGGGTGATGACGGCCACATGCAGTTGCTACGGGAGCACAACGACATCGTTCGCGCCGCCTTGGAGTCCCATGCCGGGCGAGAGGTGAAGCACACGGGCGACGGGATCATGGCGTCGTTCTCGTCCGTCGCGTCCGCGGTCTCGTTCGCGGTCACCGTGCAGCGACAGTTGGCTCATCGGAACGATGCCGCGGCCGTCCCGCTCCACGTGAGCGTCGGGATCAGTGCGGGTGAACCGGTCACGGATGACGACGGTGATCTCTTCGGCGCCGCGGTTCAGCTTGCGGCACGTCTGTGCGATGCCGCACCCGCGGGAGACATCGCCGTCTCGGTCGCCGTTCGCGAGCTCTGCATCGGCAAGACCTTCGAGTTCGAAGACCGTGGCACGATCGCTCTGAAGGGTCTCCCCGAGGCGACCCAGCTGTTCGCGGTCGCGTGGCGTCCCTAGCACGCCCGAACGCGCACTCTGACGGATGCCAACGATCAGTTCGGGTTCGGGCAGGGGCACATGTCCGATGCCGCTCCGCTCAGCGCGATGACGGCGATCACGAGGACGAGCACGGCGACGAGCACCCAAGCGAGGCGCCACCTGTAATCCATGGATTCCTCCGGCGTGCCCCCGCGCAGGATGCCAGAGCAGGCGTCTCCAGGCCAGACAACGGGCGGTGGCGGTACGACGTCGAGCCTGCCTGCTCGTTCGTTTGCAGTCCCGCCACCCGTGCTCGCAAACCCCTCCGGAGCTCGGAGGATGGATGCAGCCCGAAGCCAGCCGTCGGTCTAGAAAGATCCGTGTGACCATCTCATTTGGAGCGAAGGAATGGGATCTCCCCGACCTGACTCGGCCCGGATGGGCCTGACCGAGGCGCTGTCCGCGCGGCAGGCGCGAGCCCGGGACCGCATGGAGGAGCTCGGGCTGGACGCGCTCCTGCTGTCCGTGGGCGCGGATCTCCCGTACCTGACCGGATACGAGGCGATGCCGCTCGAGCGGTTGACGATGCTCGTCCTCCCATGCGGCGGCGAGGCGACGCTCGTCGTGCCCGAGCTGGAGGCGCCGCGCGTCGAGGCGCGCCCGGGGGTGTTCGCGTTGCGTTCGTGGTCCGAGACCGAGGACCCCGTCGCGATCGTGGCCGGTCTCGTCGGCCCGGCGGAGCACGTCGCCGTCGGCGACCAGACCTGGGCCCGGTTCGTGCTCCACCTGCAGGACGCGCTGCCCGCCGCCGCGTTTCGGCCGGCTTCCGAGGTCACGGGCCCGCTGCGGGTGGTGAAGGACGCGGCCGAGATCGCGGCCCTGCGCGCCGCTGCGCACGCGGTCGACGCGGTCGGGGCCGAGATGCGCCACCGGCCGTTCGGCGGTCGTACCGAGCTGGAGGTGCACCGGGAGCTCGCCGACCGCATCCTCGAGCACGGGCACCAGCGGGTGAACTTCGCGATCGTCGGGTCGGGTCCGAACGGCGCCAGCCCCCATCACGAGGCGAGCGCGCGCCGGATCGAGGACGGCGACGTGGTGGTGTGCGACTTCGGCGGCACGATGAACGGCTACTGCTCGGACATCACCCGGATGTTCGTGGTCGGCGAACCGGCGAGCGAGGTGCGCGACGTGTACGCGCTGCTCGCCGACGCGCAGGAGCAGGCGGTGCGCGCAGCGACGGTCGGAACGCCGTGCGAAGCGGTCGACGCGACCGCGCGGCGGGTGATCGCGGCCGGAGGGTACGGCGACCGGTTCATCCATCGCACCGGGCACGGCATCGGGCTCGAGGCGCACGAGGACCCGTACCTGGTGTCGGGCAACCGTGAGCCGCTCGAGCCGGGCCATGCGTTCAGCATCGAGCCCGGCATCTACTTCCCTGGCCGCTTCGGCATGCGGCTCGAGGACATCGTCGTTGCCTCACCCGACGGCCCGGACCGGCTCAACGCGGCTCCCCGCGACCTCGCGATCGTCGGCTGATCCGACTCCGTGAACCTCGATCTCGGCACGGTCCTGCTGCAGTGGGCGACGGGCGGGTTGCTGTTCTTCTGGTGGACGGCGCGCCGGGAGGTGGTCGGCGTCGGCTACGGCTGGCTGCTGCGCGGGGTCTACGGCGCGCTGGGGATCGTGGCGCTGCTCCTCGAAGTCCGCTCCGACCACAGTAGCGCCGGGCATGTCGTCGCGATCGCCGGCGCCGCGGGGCTGGTGGCGACGACACTGGTCGCGTTCGGCATCAGCTACGCCCGGCGCGTCCAGGACGACCGCGGACCTCTCGTGCTCGACGTCGTTGCGCCCGCGCTCGGAGTCGTCGGCCTGCTCGGACTCGGGGCCGTCACCGGGGGCGCGTACTGGCTCGCGGCCGTCCGCCTGCTCAGCGGCGCGCTGTTCCTCGGTGCAGTGACCGACGCGATGCTGCTCGGCCACTGGTACCTCGTGCAGCCAGGGCTCGCTCGGGCGCCGCTCCAGGAGTTGGTGACGCTGTGCCTCTACGTGTGGCCGATCGAGGTCGTCGCGCTCCTGCTCCCGCCCGGGATGATCGGGGTGCTGAACGGCTCGGTCGACGACGGCTACGGCGGGCTCCTCGGCTGGATGTGGGTCGTGTCCGCGCTCACCACGATCGTGCTCGTGTTGGTGACTCGGCTCGCGTTGCGTGAGAGGTACTACTCGGCCGTCATGGCCGCCACCGGGCTCCTGTACCTGGCGATCCTCACCGCGTTCGGCACCGATGTCGTCGCCCGCGCGCTGCTGACCCCATGAAGCTCCGGACTCGCGGCCGACAGTAGAGTCCCGGGCTCCCGTCGCGACGGGGCAGGTGGTGCTGTGTCTCCAGAGGAGGGCAACGAAGCCCCCGACGCCGTCGACGCGCCGAGGTCCGACGCGAGCGGAGCCCCGGGTCGCGCTTCGTGGGTGTGGCGGCTGACAACCGCGCTCCTCCCCGTCGCGCTGATCGTGCTCGTGTGCGGCGCGGTGGTCTGCGTTCATGTGTCGGAGTACCGGCAGCTCGGCCCCCTCGACGAGCACGCGCATCTCGACATCGTGAACCGCATCCTCGCGGGCAGCTACCCGGTGATCGGCGACAAGCTCACGGAGAAGACGCGGCGTGAGTACGCGTGCCGTGGCATCGAGACGCCCGCAGGCTTCGCCGACCATGGAAATTGCAGGAACTGGCGGAAGCGCTCGTACTCGGAACACGCATTCTCCTACGAAGCGACGCAGCCACCGCTGTACTACGCGATCACCGCGGAGGTGAGCCGCGTGACTCCCGGCCGGGGGCTGGACTCGATCCGCCGGGTCGGCGCGCTCTGGCTGGCGATCGGTGCTGTCGCGCTGTACTTCACACTGCGGCGGTTCGCGATCGGCGCCGCGCTGTCCACCTTCCTGAGCCTGGCGGTGGCGCTGAGCCCGCCGCTGGTCCTCGCCGCGTCCGTGGTGAGCAACGACATCGCAGTGTGGTCGTGGGCCGCGTGCGCGCTGCTCGTCCTCGTCATCATGCTCAAGGGCCCGCCGATACGGATGCCGCACCTCCTGGCGGCTGCTGCGATCGGCGCCGTCGGCGGGCTGGTCAAGCCGACCGCGCCCCTCATCGCCCTCGCACTCGCGCTCGCGGCCCTGCTCGCGCTGTGGTGGGCCGGGCGGCCGAAGTGGGGGCTCCTGCTCGGCGGCTCGCTCGTGGGCGGCGCATTGCTCGCCACCGTCTCGTGGGGCCTGGTCGTCGACCACCTGCAGCACGTCCCGTTGCAGCACATCGATCCTTGGAACCGGTTCGTCATCTCGTCGCTGGACCCGGATCAGCTGGTCAAGCAGCCGCTGTTCAGACTCGTCACGACGGTGGGCGCGTTCATCCCGTCGGTGTGGCGAGCGGACTGGCGGCTCCGGGTGCTCATCCAGATCGCGATGTACGTGCAGATCGCGCTCCTGCTCCTCCCGCTCGTCGGCCGGACGGCCGACCGCGTCGGCCGTTCCGTGGGCATCGCGTACCTCGCGGCGGTGGCGGTCTCCGGGCCGTACTACGTACTGGTGTACGCGTTCGCGACCCACATTCTCTACGGTGCGGACAGCCGGTACACGTTCGGGCTGCTCCCGTTGATGGCGGTCGTGCTCGTCGCCTGGGTGCCGAAACTCTGGCAACGGTGGACGCTGACCGCGCTGCTCGCGCTTCCGGGGATCTGGTACGTGATCCTCGTCACCGGCATCGTTCCGGTGGCTACGCGATGAAGCACTACGCGATGAAGTACTTCGCCTCCGGGTGCGGGACGATGATCGCGGAGGTGCTCTGCTCCGGCTCGAGCTGGAACTCCTCGGTGAGCACGACACCGATCCGCTCCAGGCCGAGCAGCTCGTCGAGCTTCACCTGGTCCTCGAGGTCGGGGCAGGCGGGGTAGCCCCAGGAGTAGCGCGAGCCGCGGTACTGCTGCCGGAACAAGCCGGCGAGCGAGGGCCCGTCCTCGTCGGCGAACCCCCACTCCTCGCGGATGCGACGGTGCCACAGCTCCGCGAGGGCCTCGGTCATCTCCACCGAGAGTCCGTGGGTGAAGAGGTACTCCGCGTACTTGTCCGCCGCGAAGAGCTCGCGCTCGCGCTCGGTGGCGCGCGAGCCGACGGTCATCACGTGGAACGCGGCGTAATCCGCCTCGCCGCTCTCGATCGGCCGGAAGAAGTCCGAGATGCAGAGGAAGCGGTCCTTCTGCTGGCGTGGGAAGTGGAAGCGCAGCCGCTCGTCGCGCCGGTCCTCGTCCTTCCAGATGACGAGGTCGTCGCCCTCCGCGTTGGCCGGGAAGTAGCCCCACGCGACCGCGGGGACGAGCCAGCCCTCGGCCTTGGCCTCGTCGAGCGCGGCGCGCAGCTGGGGACGGATCCGCGTCTTGAACTCGTCGTCGGACTCGCCTCCTTCGGGACGGTACTGCCACTGGTTCCGGAAGAGCGCGGTCTCGTTGATGTACGTCGCGATGTCGTCGAGCGACACCCCCTTCGCGACCCGGCTGCCGAGGAACGGAGGGGTGAAGATCGGCACGTCGACCGCAACGTCCGAGCGGGCCGGCACCTCGACGGGCGGGGTCTCGGCGTCGAGCTGGGACTTGCGGGGCGGCAGCTTGCGCCCGCCCTCCGCCCGGCCGAAGTCCGGGTCGAGCTCGCCGGACTTGATGCCGGTCATGAGCGTGTCCATGGTGTGGAGACCCTCGAACGCATCCTTGCCGTAGAACAACCGGCCCTCGTACACGCGCCGGAGGTCGACCTCGACGTAGTTGCGGGTGAGTGCCGCGCCGCCGAGCATCACCGGCGTCCCGGCGAGCCCGAGGTTGTTCAGCTCTTCGAGGTTCTCGCGCATGATGATCGTGCTCTTCACCAGGAGCCCGCTCATCCCGATCGCGTCGGCCTCCACCTCCTTGGCCTTGTCGACGAAGGACTGGAGCGGTTGCTTGATCCCGATGTTGTGGACCTCGTAGCCGTTGTTCGTGAGGATGATGTCGACGAGGTTCTTGCCGATGTCGTGGACGTCGCCCTTGACGGTGCCGATGACGAACACGCCCTTGCCGCCCGCGTCGGCCTTCTCCATGTACGGCTCGAGGTACGCGACCGCAGCCTTCATCGTCTCCGCGCTCTGGAGCACGAACGGCAGCTGCATCTCGCCCCGACCGAACAGGTCGCCGACGACCTTCATGCCCTCGAGCAGCACGTCGTTGATGATCGACAGTGCCTTGCGTCCCGCGGCCATCGACTCTTCGAGCTCATCGGTCAGGCCTTCGCGTTCGCCGTCGATGATGCGCTGCTTGAGCCGGTCGTCGACCGGCCACCCCGAGCGGTCCTCGCGCTCGACGGTCCCGGCCTCGACACCTTCGAAGATCGCCATCAGCTCGGTGAGCGGGTCGTAGTCCGGCCGGCGGCGGTCGTAGATGAGGTCGAGCGCGACCTCGCGCGCCCGCTCGTCGATCTTGTGCATCGGCATGATGCGGGCTGCGTGCACGATGGCCGCGTCGAGCCCGGCCTCGCGGCACTCGTGCAGGAACACGCTGTTCAGAACGTGCCGGATCGCGGGGTTCAGCCCGAAGCTCACGTTCGAGAGTCCGAGGATCGTGGACGAGCCGGGGAGCTCCGCCTTGACGCGCCGGATCGCCTCGATCGTCTCCATCGCGTCCTTGCGGAGATCCTCCTGGCCCGAACCGAGCGGGAAGGTGAGCATGTCGAAGATCAGGTCGGTGGGCTCGATGCCGTAGCGCTCGATGGCGATGTCGTAGATGCGCTTGCAGACGCGCAGCTTCCAGTCCGCGTCGCGCGCCTGGCCCTCCTCGTCGATCGCGAGGCAGATGACCGCGGCGCCGTACTCGGACGCCAGCGTCATCATGCGGTCGAGCCGTGAGCCTTCGGCCTCGCCGTCCTCGAGGTTGGCCGAGTTGAGGATCGCCTTGCCGCCGGAGTGCTGCAGGCCCGCCTCGACCACCCACGGCTCGGTGGAGTCGAACACGAGCGGCAGTGCCGCCTGGGTCGCGAAGCGCGAGGCGACATCCTCCATGTCGACGGTGCCGTCCCGACCGACGTAGTCGACACAGACGTCGAGGACGTGCGCGCCCTCCTTGACCTGCTCACGGGCCATCTGCACGCACGTGTCCCAGTCCCCTTCGAGCATCGCCTCGCGGAACTTGCGGGAGCCGTTGGCGTTGGTGCGCTCGCCGACCGCGAGGTACGCGAGCTCCTGGTGGTACGGGACGTGCGAGTAGATGCTGGAGCAGCCGGGCTCGAAGTCGGGGTCGCGCGGCACCGGCACCGGATGCGCGCCGATGCGCTCGCGGACCGCCCGGAGGTGCGCCGGCGTCGTTCCGCAGCAGCCGCCGACGATGTTCAGCCCGAACTCGGCGATGAAGCGTTCGTGCGCGTCCGCGAGGCCGTCGGGGGTGAGGTCGTAGTGCGTGTGCCCGTCGACGACCGACGGCAGCCCCGCGTTCGGGAGGCACGACAGAAACGTGCGGCCGTGCTCCTTCAGGTACCGGAGGTGCTCGGTCATCTCGGCGGGGCCGGTCGCGCAGTTGAGTCCGAGGACGTCGGGTCGCATGGCTTCGAGTGCGGTGACCGCGGCGCCGATCTCCGAGCCGACGAGCATCCGTCCCGTCGTCTCCATCGTCACCTGCACCATGAGCGGGACGGTGCGGCCGGCGTCGCGCATCGCCCGGCGGCAGGCGACGATCGCGGCCTTGGCCTGGAGCAGGTCGTAGACGGTCTCGACCAGCAGGACGTCGGTGCCGCCCTCGAGCAGCCCCGCGGCCTGCACCTGGTAGTCGTCGCGTAGCGCCGCGAACGTGATCGCGCCGAGCGAGGGCAACCGGGTGCCGGGCCCGATCGACCCGACCACGAACCGGGGGCGCTCGGGCGTCGCGAACTCGGCTGCGACCTCCTTCGCGATGCGGGCCGCGGCGACGTTGAGGTCGAACGTGACGTCCGCGATGCCGTACTCGGCGAGCACCAGCCCGAACGCGCCGAACGTCGCCGTCTCGACCGCGTCGACGCCCGCCTCGAAGTACTCGCAGTGCATCCGGGCGACCAGGTCGGGCCGGGTGAGCACGAGGTGCTCGTTGCAGCCTTCGAGCTCCGGACCACCGAAGTCGTCGGGGCCGAGGTCCTGCGCCTGCACCCACGTGCCGAACGCTCCGTCGAGCAGGAGCACGCGCGTTTCGAGGGTGCCGAGGAAGTCTGCCATCAGACCGGAGAGATTACTGCCCATTCGCGCCGTTCCCCATTTGACACCTCGGGTGGAGGACCTCCAGCCGCGTCGCCGGGGCGCGACGCACGCCGGAGGACGTCGGCGTCGTCGCGGTCCGGCGGTCGTCCTCCGGAGATCTTCGGAAAGCACGCCGGAGGACGTCGGCGTCGTCGCGGTCTGGCGGTCGTCCTCCCGAGAGCTTCGGAAACTACGATGCCGCGCCATGACGACGGCGGGTCCGCGTCGCGTGCTTGCGCGCGCGAGCTCGATCCTGCCTCGCGGCTCGGGAGTCGTCGGGGCCTGGATCCTCTTCAGCGGGGTCGCCAGCTACGGGTTCCTGACGCTCACCGGCCGCGCGCTCGGCCCCGAGCGCTACGGCGGGCTCTCTGCGCTGTGGGCACTGGGGTTCCTGCTCGGCCCGGGGGCGTGCCTGCCGGTCGAGCAGGAGGTCGCGCGCGCGCTCTCGAGTCGGGCCGCACGTGGGCTCGGTGGTGGACCGCTCGTCCACCGGGCCGGCATCGGCGCCGCGGTGCTCGCGGCGACGCTGGTCGTCCTCGCGCTCATCGCGTCACCGTGGCTGGTGCACGACCTCTTCGACGACCAGGTCCTGCTCCTCGTGGGGTTGTTGCTGCTGCTCGCGGGCTACGCGCTCGAGTACCTCGTGCGCGGGATCTTCGCCGGCAACTCGCGCTTCGGCCCGTACGGCGTCCTGGTCGGCGGCGAGGCCGGGAGTCGGCTGCTCGTGACGATCGTGATGGTCGCCCTCGGCGTCGCGACCGCGGGCCCGTACGGGGTGATACTCGGCGTCGCTCCGTTCATCGGGGTGCTGATCTCGCTGCGGCGACGTGAGGGGCTCGTCACGCCGGGGCCGCCCGCGCCCTGGCGTGAGCTCAGCCGCTCCTTCGGCTGGCTCCTCGCGGGCTCGCTCTTCGCCCAGGCCCTCATCAACACCGGACCGATCCTCGTGCAGGTGCTCGGCTCCGAGAAGAACGACGCCGCCACCGGCCAGTTCCTCGCCAGCCTGGTCATTGCACGCATTCCGGTCTTCCTGTTCCAAGGCGTGCAAGCCGCGCTGCTGCCGCGCCTGTCCGGGCACGCGGGCGCGGGCCAGGTCCACGATCTGCGGACCGAGACCCGGCGCATGACCCTGGCCATCGGTGCGCTCTGCGTGGCCGCGACCGCGGGGGCCTGGCTGCTCGGGCCGGCGGTCGTGGGCATCGCGTTCGGCGACGACTTCGCGCTGGGGAGTCGCGATCTGGCCATCCTCGCCGCCGCATCCTGCATCTATCTGCTGGCGCTCACGCTCTGTCAGGCACTCATCGCGCTGCGGGGGCAGCCTCGGGTCGCGCTCGGGTGGGGCATCGGTCTCGCGGTGCTCGCGGTGGTGACCCTCCTGGGTCAGGATCTGCTGTTGCGGGTCGAGCTCGGCTTCCTCCTCGGCGCGATCGCGGCGTCGCTCGCGATGGGCGCGCTCCTCGCGGGACCCATGCGCCGCGGGCTCGCGGCGGCCGCTCCGACCATTCCCTGATTCGAGCAGGCGGACGGATAGCCTGCGCCCCCAAGACCGCACGGAGGGGACTGGCCGGGACGCGGCCGGAGACCGGTCGTCGAGGAGAACTTTGGGGGCTACATGCGAATCCTGGTCCTGGGTGGTGACGGATACCTGGGGTGGCCGACCGCGATGCACTTCTCGCGGCGGGGCGACGACGTGTTCGTGGTCGACAACTTCACCCGTCGTGCGTGCCACATCGAGCGGGGTACCGACAGCCTGACGCCGATCAGCCCGCTGATGGACCGGGTGGCGGCATGGCGTCAGATCGGCGGCCGCGAGATCGGCGCCGAGGTCCTGGACATCACCGACTTCGGCCGGTTGCGGGCCGTGATCGCCGACTTCGCGCCGGACACGATCATCCACTACGGCGAGATCCCCTCGGCGCCGTACTCGATGATCGACCGGGACCACGCCTGGGAGACGCAGCGCAACAACGTCGAGGGCACGCTGAACCTGCTCTGGGCGATGCACGAGGTCGCGCCCGACGCGCAACTGGTCAAGCTCGGGACGATGGGGGAGTACGGCACCCCGAACATCGACATCGAGGAGGGCTACCTCGACATCGACCACAACGGTCGCAGCGACCGCCTGCCGTTCCCGAAGCTACCGGGCAGCTTCTACCACCTGTCCAAGGTGCACGACTCGCACAACATCCACTTCGCGTGCCGGATCTGGGGCCTGCGCGCGACGGACCTGAACCAGGGGGTCGTCTACGGCCTCCACAGCGACGAGACCGAGCTCGACGACCGGCTCCTCACCCGCTTCGACTACGACGAGCTGTTCGGCACGGCGCTGAACCGGTTCTGCGTGCAGTCGGTGATCGGCCACCCGATCACCGTGTACGGGAGCGGCAGCCAGCAGCGGGCGTTCCTCAACATCCGCGACACCCTGCAGTGCGTCGAGCTCGCGACGCGCACCCCGGCCGCGGCGGGTGAGATGCGGGTCTTCAACCAGTTCACCGAGGCGTTCTCGGTCATGCAGCTCGCGACCGAGGTGTGCAACGCGGCCAACAGCCTCGGATACAACGCGCGCATCGAGCACTGCGACAACCCCCGCGTCGAGCTCGAGGAGCACTACTACAACCCGAAGCACACCGGCCTCGTCGACCTCGGCCTCAAGCCGCGGCTGCTGTCGGAGGAGCTGATCGAGACGATGCTCCACACCGTCGAGCGGTTCAAGGATCGTGTCAGTCTCCGGGCCATCGCCCCAGCAACGCAGTGGCGGTGAACGACCCGCGGCACTGACCCGCACGGCTCGCCGCCGGGAGCGCAGCTGGTACCTGACCGGTTGCGCGGCCGTGGGGCTGCTCGCCTTGTTCCTGCGCTTCTACGCGCTGGGGTCGCAGAGCTTCTGGATCGACGAGATCAGCGTCACGTCGTTCGTGCGCTCCGGACACCTGCTCTCGGACCTGCGGAGCCGGGGCGGCCCCTTCGAGCCGCCGCTGCACTACATCACGGTGCTCGCGGCCCTGCACCTGCCGTTCGGGTTCGAGACCGCGGCGCGCATCCCGTCGGCGATCTTCGGGACCCTCGAGGTCCTCGCGCTGGTCCTCCTGACCCGCGAGGCCACGGGGCGGCGCACGACCGCGCTCGTCGCGGGCCTGCTGCTGGCCGTCGCGCCGTTCGCGGTCCGCTACAGCCAGGAGAACCGCTACTACGTGTTGTTCTCGACCCTCGCGCTGGTGTCGTGGTGGCTGCTGCTGCGGGCGGTGCGCCGGCGCGACCGGGCCGCGTGGGTCTGGTACGGGATCGTGGCCGCGGCGATGCAGCTGACCCACCCCTTCTCACCGCTGGTCCTGCTGCTCGAAGCACTCGTCGTCGGGTGGTTCGTCTGGCGCGAGCGGGGGACCCCGGACGTCCGGGTGCTTCGCCGCGGGTACGGGCTCGCGATCGTCATCGGCGTCGTGCTGATCCTGCCCTGGTACGTCTACGGCGCCGTCACCTGGATCCCCAACTTGCTGAACGGCAAGTCGTACGCGCTCAACCCGTCGGGCCAGTTCGCGGTCCCGCTCGACGGCGACCTCTTCAAGCGAGGCGGGGAGTGGCTGCTCGGGAACTCCGGGACGCTCACCGTCCTTGTGGTGCTCGCGGTGGTCAGCGCGCTGGCGGCGCCGCTGCTCGCCCGGGGCAGGACGCGGGTCGTCGCCGCGGCCGCGCTGGCATACGTACTCATCTTCTTCGTGGTGCTGGTGCCGCTGGCCCGGGCGCTCGGCACGTACTTCGCGTACCGGCGGGTCGAGTCACTCGTCGCGCCGATGATCCTGGCGATCGCCATCGCGCTCGTCGCCGGCGTCGACCGGCTGCGGGCCATGCACGTCGCCCGACGAATTGCGATCGCGATCGGCGCAGTCGCGATCGCAGTGCTCACAGGGCTCTCGTTGGCCGCGTCGATCTCGTACTACGGCACCGACAAGACGAACTTCCGGGCTTTCGCGCGCGAGGTGCGCGACGCGCCACCCGGCCGGCGGATCATCGTGGGCTCGTCCACCCACCGAACGGCCGGCCTGATCCGTGACTACCTCCACTGGAAGGGCGTCGACCGTCCGGTGACCTTCATCGTCACCGGGCGCCCGCCTGCGGAGGAGTCGTTGCCCACCGACGGCGTGCTCTGGCTCACCGGAGCACCACCGCAGCGGCCCGACATGACCACCCGCCCGCTGAACGACGTCTCGAAGATGCAGGTGATCGCGGGCGACAAGTCCGGCCTGCTCGTCGTGCTGCCTTGGTTCGCGTCGACCTCGCATCCGCGCTCGGCCGAAGAGCTCGACGCCCAACGCGAGGCGATCTCCCGGCTCCCACCGTTCCTCCCTCCGCCGTGAGCACCCGGCGCGCGCATGAGCCGCCGGCGCCAGGGCCGACCGGTAGGCTCCCCGTCGTTGTGAACACGAGCGGGACATCAGGGGCGAACGCGTCCCGCACCGTCCTCGTCACCGGCGGCTGCGGATTCATCGGGGTGAACCTGGCTCGAAGCCTCGTCGCGGCGGGCTACGAGCCGGTCGCGTACGACAACCTCTCCACCGGTCGACTGGAGGACGGCAAGGCGGCCGGCTTCACGGAGATCATCGAGGCGGACATCCTCGACGCCGACGCGCTCGCCCGGGCCGCGCGGGGCGTGTACGGGATCGTCCACCTCGCGGCGCGAACCGGCGTCGTCGACTCGATCGAGGATCCACGCGGTGAACTCGAGGTCAACGTCGGCGGCACCCTGAACGCGCTCCTCGCGGCGCGAGACGGCGGCGCGTCGGCCTTCGTGTTCGCGTCGTCGGGCGCGCCCCTCGGGTCGGTCGAGCCGCCCGGTCACGAGGGCCTCGCCCCGAGGCCGCTGTCCCCGTACGGGGCGTCGAAGCTCGCGGGCGAGGGCCTCTGTTCGGCCTTCGTGGGCTCCTACGGGCTCCCGGCGAACGCGCTGCGCTTCACCAACGTCTACGGGCCGTACAGCTACCACAAGGGCAGCGTGGTCGCGGCGTTCATGAAGCGGATCATGGACGGCCAGCCACTGGTCGTCTACGGGGACGGGAGCCAGACCCGCGACTTCCTCTTCGTGGACGACCTCTGTCGCGTGGTGGTCGCGGTGCTCGGGCGCCGCCCCGAGGGTGAGCTCTTCCAGCTCGGTACCGGCGTCGAGACGTCGGTGTCCGAGCTCGTCGACGCGCTCGTGGCCGTGTTCCCCGACCGTGAGATCGACGTCCGGTACGAGCCGGCGCGCCCCGGAGAGATCGCCCGGAGCTTCTCGGACATCACACGCGTGTGTCGCACGTTGGGCTACCGGCCGTCAGTGGGTTTGGACGAAGGCTTGCGCGTCACGCGCGAACTGGTTCGTCAGCCTGCAGCGCGGATGAGGATCCGAGGCCGACTGCTCGGGGCGGCCGCCGCAGTCGCGGTTGTCCCGCTCGCGATGGAGTTGCGGTCCGAGCGCGCTCGCCGGCGCGCGTTTCGACCGGCAGCTCGGCGCGGTCGTCCGTGCGCACGCGCTGGACGAGTTGGACGCCAGCTACCGACAGCCGTCCCCGGAACCGGAGATCGCGGTCGTCATCGCCGCACTGGACGAGGAGGATGCCATCACCGCGGTCCTCGAGGCGCTCCCCGTCGAGCTCTCCGGGCACCGCGTGACGCCGATCGTCGTGGTCGACGGTGGCACCGACGACACCGCGGGCGTCGTGGCCAGCGCCGGGCACGTCGCGCTCCGCCACGAGGTCAACCGGGGCCAGGGCGACGCGCTCCGTACAGGGTTCGCGCTCGCGTTGGAGCGCAAGGCCGCGGTCGTGATGACGATGGACGCCGACGGGCAGCACCGCCCCGAGGAGATGGCGACCCTGCTGGCGCCGATCCTCGCCGACGAAGCCGACTACGTGCAGGGCTCGCGCTATCTCGGCGCGTACGACGACGCGGGCGGCGCACGCGACGTCGGGATCCGCGGCTTCACCCAGCTGATCAACCTCGCCAGTGGCGCGGGCATCACCGACTGCACGAACGGCTATCGCGCGATCCGCGGCGACGCGCTCGCGCGCCTCCGGCTGGAGGAGCCCCGGTTCTCGGCCGCCGAGCTCATCATCGAGTCGGCGCATCAGGGACTTCGGATGCACGAGGTGTCGGTGCACATCCGGTCGCGCAGCCACGGGGAGAGCAAGAAGCCCCGCCGCCTGCGGTACCCGCTCGGCTACCTCGGAGTGATCGTCCGCACCTGGCGGCGTTGATGGTCCACCTCCCGGCGTGATGCGGCGGCGGATGTCGGTGGCGGCGCGGTGAGCGGGCTCTGGTCCGTCGTCGCCCTCGTCACGTGGATCCTGCTCCCCGGGGTGGCGACCGCGGCAGTGGTCTGCCGCGAGGCGTCCCCGGTTGCACCCGTGCGCGTCCTCACCGTCGGCGTCGCGAGCGGTCTCTCGGTCTGGTTCCTGGGCAGCGAGTTCCTCGCCCGGCTCGACCTGATGACGACGACGGGTGCGGTCGTCGCCACGGCCGTCGTGGGCGTGGCCTCGCTCGTCGTCGCGCTCGGTCCGGGTCGCCCCGGGCTGCGCACGCTGCGCCGCGAGCCGCTGCTCCTCGAGCTCGTGGTGATGCTCGCCGCTTCGGTGGTCGTCGCCCTGCCGCTGTTGATCATCATCGCCGGGCGTACGGACACGCTCAACGGCCCGACGCCCTGGTACTACCTGGATCTCGCGCGTGGCCGTCGCGCACGTCCACGGGGTCCCGGCCAGCTCGCCCGAATGGGCGACGCACCTGCCGTTCCTCGACGACTACCCGGCGTTCACGTCGGGCACCGCCCTCCTCCTCGCGGTGGGTGGCACCAAGTCCATGGTCGCGGCGCAGGCGGTCCGCATCGTGACGCTCGTTGCGGTGGGCGCGGGGGCGTACCTGTTCGCACGCGTGGTCGGCGCAACCCGGGCCGCGGCGGCGGTGTCTCTCATCGTGCTTTTCGCGAGCACCACGTACGTCGGCAAGCTCGTCTCCTACCGTCCCGAGGCGACGGGCTACGCGCTGGTGTTCATCGTCGGCGCGCTCGCCAAGCTGTGGCTCGACCAGCGCCGCAACGTCGACCTGGTGCTCGCAACGGTCGCGCTCCTCGCGTTGAGCGAGGTGCACGGGATCGGGTGGCTGTTCGCGGCGCTCGTCGTCGGTGGTCTCGCGGTCGGCAGCGTCCTGTTCTCGGACGAGCGTCGAGTCGCGCTTCGGGCCGGCTTCCTCCTCGTGGGTGTGCTCGTCGCCGGCTGGCTCGTCGGGAACCTCGCGCTCGGGAGCGGTCTGTCCGGCGCGAGCAAGCTCGGAGGTCTGCCACCGTCGGACCGGGGCGACCCGACGTGGAAGTTCGTGAGCCTCGTCGCGGGCCGGCTCGTCGCGCGGCCGGCGCCGAGCGCGACCGACGCGGCTCGGCGTGGGATCAGCCGGGGGTTGGCCGGGTTGGGGGCGTGGTGGTACTTCGCGGTCGTGGTGCTGGTGGTGGCACTGCTGCTCTTCGTCGTGTGGCGGGGGAGGGGTGCGATCCGCCGGGCGGCGCGGGAGTACTCGGTCATGGCGCTGCTCGTGGTCGCCGGGTGCGTCGCGGTGTCGGTGTGGTTCGCGCTGCGGTGGTCGACGTACGTGCCGACCCGCACCGGGTGGGGCCGTATCGTCCCGCTGACGTTCGGGCTGCTCCCGGCCGGGATCGCGCTCGTGATCTCTGCGGTGCGGAACCCGCGATGGCGTGCGGGCGCGGTGATCATCGTCCTCGTGCTCGGCGTCGGCGTGACGGTGCACGGGCACGCCTTCTACGACCAGCTCGACCGCCAGCAACCGACGCGCGAGACGCTCGCGGACCTTCGCGCGCTCGGGCTCTCCCCGCACGACCTCGTCCTCACGAACGTGTACTCGGAGGGCTTCGTCACCGCGCTGGGAGGACGGGGTGTGCTCGACGGTCGCGCGCCCTACTCCGAGCCCCACCCGCTGGAGCGCGCGAACCACCTGCTCGAGCAGAGCGTGGCGTTCTTCACCGACCCGACCAAGAACCCGCTCCCGCCCGGGGCCAAGGGCATCGACTACGTGCTCGTGGCGACGGAGCCGAACGTGCTCGGCACGCCGTTGCTGTTCCCGACCGCCTACGACGCGCTCGACCAGGCTCCCGGGCTGCGCCTGGTCCGGACCGGGCCCGGCTACCGGCTCTACGCGGTCTCGCCGTCCTCGTCCTGACCGCGGCTCAGCGCGGGCACACCTTCGCCTGGTCCACGACGACGGGGCCCGAGCCGGTGCCGTGGAAGCCGGGGACCTGCTCGTAGCCGATCGCCCGCACGATGCTGACCCGGTCCTGGGCGACGAGCTGCGCGCCGTCCGCGATCCCGGCCGGGGTGCGGTAACGGAGCCGGATGGAGTTGCGCCCGAGCCGCTTGTCGACCGGCTGGACGTCGCGGCCGTCCGGGAAGTGCAGGGTGAGCCGCGGGTTGGCGAACACGTCCGGGTACATCGGCTCGAGGATCACGTCGAGGACCTTGATGCCGGGCCCGGCGAACCCGAGCGGAAGGGTTGCACCCGGGAAGAGGATCAATGCCTCGGACGAGTTGCGGTCGTTGTAGACGGTGTAGGGCGCGACCGTTCGGGTGAGCGAGCTCGCGGTGCGGTGCTTCGGCCCGACCCGGTACTGCGCGGACGGCCGGACGTCGCGCGTGCCCAGGAGCGATCCCTCCTGGCGCAGCACGAGGGCGGCGTCCTGGTCCCGCGCGAGCCGGCACAGCCCGGGGAGGCCCTCGTGGAAGGCTGCCTCCGAGCGTCGCACGCGCTCGAGGTAGCCGAGCCCCGTCTCCGCCTTGGGGTCGAACCCGAGCTTGATCGAGCCCGGGAGCCAGAGGCTGAACGGCTGCGCGCCGGTCTCGGTCCACACGAAGTCGGCGTCGCCGTCGGGGGCTACGAGCACCCGGTGCCCGCGTTCTGTGACCTCGTCCTGGAGCTCGGTGAACACCGGGTTCCAGTCGGCGTCAGCGTACAGATCGGGTCGCTCGACCCGGCTCCACCGGAGGTCGACGGTGTCCAGCGTGCGCTGCGCCTCGCGGAAGCTCGGCACCGCGACGAGCGCGACGATCACGAGCAACGCGGGGACGAGCGGCGCCTTGCGGACCAGCCATGCCGTGCCGACGGTCGCGCAGATCAGCATCGGGATCGCCGCGAACAGCCACACCCGCCGGTCGGTGATGAAGCCCAGATCGCCGAGGGCGCTCGCGGCGAGGGCGAGCGGCACCGCGATCGCGAGCCACGTCGCCGCGTAGCGCAACGTGCGCTCCGGGCGACGAAAGGTGAGGAAGATGCCGGGGATCGCGAGCACCCCGACCATGCCGAGCGCCACGAGGATCCCCCATGGGGACAGCGGCGGGCTGGGTCGGCCGGGCCAGCTCTTGAGCAGCAGCGTGCGCGTGTCCAGCACGATGTGGAGGCGTGGCCACCACCACCAGACGGAGAGCCCGAACGCGAGCACGGTCGTGAGCGCGAGCTGCTCGGCCCACGCCTTCAGCTGGTCGCGCCACGCCATCCAGAGGCCGTAGGTGGCGATGATCGCGACGCCGTAGAACCCGAGCTGCGCGTGGAGGCAGAACACCACCGCCAGGATCACGCCGATCACGGCGGCGCGCTTCAACGTGCGTCCACCGACTGCGATCGCGAGCGTGCCGATCACGAGGACGAGCGCGACGTCGCGCGGGTAGAGCGGCCAGAGGTTCGTCCCGGACGGCAGCACGCTCTTGACCCAGATGAGCTGGTTGTCGAACGCGAGCGAGCTGCCGATCGTCCCGAGGAACGCCAGGAGCGCCGGCTCGAGCCAACGTCCGGGCCAGATGCGCCGACCGAGCCAGATCCAGACGAGCGGGAGCGCGAGCGTCGCGAACCAGGACACGACGGAGAGGAAGCCGTCGAACGACGCACCGAGCCAGTGGCTGCCCCAGGCCAGCCCGAGCGGGTAGAGCCCGCCGAAGTACGCGGTCAGGTGGCGGAACGGGCCTGCGCCCTGGAGATCGCCGCCGAGCATCTCGAGCCCGACGCCCCGGTGGTAGGCGACGTCGCCGTGTATGTCCCACGACATGTGGAAGAACAGCGACTGGACCACGAACGCGAACAGCAGCGTGAAGGCGATGAGCGCGTAGGCGGAGACCCGTTCACCCCGCGTCTCGGTTGCCGGACGGGCAGGAGCCTCGTCCGCTCGAGCTACCAAGGACTCTCGCTGTACACCAGGGGATGGCCGGACCAGCGGGCGAGGTCGAGCGACACGGACGTGATGCACGCCTTGGGTCCGGCGACCGGTTGGCCGGTCTCGACGTCCTTCACATACCGGCAGCCCTTGACGCCCAGCGGGAGCGACCCGGTCTGCTTCTTCGTCGGCGACGCGTTCACCAGCGACATCCCGTTCGCGTACCGGCGCACCCAGATGCAGTGGATCTTCGAGCCCGAGGTGCACTGCGACGACTGCGGCGCGCTCGTAGATCGGCGTGCCGAACGCGACGTTGGCGAGCTCGGGATAGAGCGCCTGGCGGTTGCACAACGTCCCCGGCGCCGGGTTTCCGCAGTTGTCGTCACCGGTGTTCACCGCGAGCGGGATGGTGAAGAGCTTCACGCGGGCCCACTCGTAGTACGCGACGTCACGGTTGTGCGTGCCGCCCATCGTGCCCTGGGTGAGCAGGCCCACCACGTTCTTCCCCTGGTGGGACATCTGCTCGTTGAGCGAGTTCGAGCGAAAGTCGTTGTCCCAGTTGATGTCCTTCGGATGGGCGACCGCCTCGTCGAGGATGCCGTCGACCTCGGACCAGACGTCGCCGAGGGTCTTGCAGCCCGGCTGCTCCTGCTGGCACTTCGGGTCGCGCGGATCCGGGCGCATCGGGACTGTGGCGTCGAACGGCGAGACGCCGTAGTTGACGATGAGATCGAGGCCCGACTTCCGGACCTCCGACGCCATACCGACGTACGCGTCCGAGAGCGTGGCGTTGGGCCGGACCGGATCCTGGGTGCAGGTCGAGACCTTGTCCCACGCGGGGTTGGCGACGTCGTCGCGCCCGGTCAACGCGGCGAAGCCGCGGTCGAAGAAGATGCCGTTCCACCCTTGCTGGCGCAGGATCGTCATCCGCTCGGCGAAGGCCTTGCGCACCGCCATCTCGTTCGAGTCGAGGAAGTACCACGTCACGCCGCGCGCATCGGTGCGGGCCACGAGCGGCGTGGAGCCGGACTCGCAGAACGCCCAGTCCATCCGCTTCGTCACCTCGAGGCCGTCGTAGCTGTCGCCGTCGGCGAACCAGTAGGCCTGGACGCCGCGGTAGGCCTGGGCGCCGGTCTTCTTGATCGCCACCGCCGCGGTGCGGCCCGCGGTCTTGCCCGTGACGACCAGGCTGACGTCGCCGAGCTTGCTCAGGTCGGTCGTGCGGGTGATCCGCTGGTAGTAGAACGCGATGTTCTCGCGGCCCGGCGCGGTGAGCGTGGGCACACCGGGCGCGCTGGGCGCGGTCGAGGGCGGGGTCGTGGTGGTGGGCGAGCTCTCCGACCCGCTGCCGCCGCCGCACGCCGCGAGGAGGATCAGGGCGGCGACGACCAGGGCCGAGCGCGGTCTCATGGGGTCCATCATGACCGAGCGGGTCGCCACCAATGGGGCACCTCTTGCGCCCCGACCGGCAACGCTTGGCGCGTTCCCGCCGGCCAGGAACGCCGCTCGCGGCGTCCTCGTCCTCGACGCAGAACCCCACTGCGCCTTCGTCCTGCGTCCTTGCGAACCGGCGCCCCTGACTCGCCGTGAACATCGCCACCGTCACCGTACGGAGCGCCCGGCGGCTGCGAGCCCTGCGGCCGTAGACTCCGGGGCGGATGAAGGTCTACACGCGCAAGGGCGACGACGGCAGCACCGGGCTGCTCTACGGCGGACGGATCCCCAAGGACGCGCCGGGTCCGACGGCCTACGGCGCCACCGACGAGGCAGTCGCCGCACTCGGTCTCGCCCGTCCCGAATGTCCGCCCGACGGCGAGCTCAACGTCCTGCTCGTGCGGCTGCAGCGGGAGTTGTTCGTCGTCGGCGCCGAGCTCGCCACCGCGCCCGACAACCGGCACAAGCTCACCGACGGGACCACGCGGGTGACCAACGAGATGGTGACCGCGCTCGAGCCCCTCATCGACGACCTGACCGCCCGCTTCGACATGCCGACCGAGTTCGTCCTGCCGGGCGAGAACCGCATCGCCGCCGCGTTGGACCTGGCGCGCACCATCGTGCGCCGGGCCGAGCGCGAGTCCGTCACCGCGACGACGGTCGGTTGGCTGGAGCCGGAGAGCCAGGTGGTCCCGTACCTCAACCGGCTGGCCGACCTGTGCTGGACCCTGGCCCGCTGGCAGGAGGGCGAGTTCCGCCCGGCCCGGGCCTCGAGCACCACCACCCCCTGAACCCACCCACCGATCCGGAGGCTCCAGTGCCCCTCTCCTTCTCCCTCGTGTCCACGCCCGCGGACCGTGTCAGCGCGGACCTCCTGGCCGTTCCGGTCTTCGCGCCCGCGGAGCTCGGTCCCGGCGCCGACGTCGTCGACCGCGCGGTCGGTGGCGGGCTCGCCGCGTTCATGGACGAGGCCGGCTTCGAGGGCAAGCCCGGCCAGACGCTGGCGGTCCCGACCAACGGCGGCCTCGGCGCCCAGGCGGCCGTCCTCGTCGGCCTCGGCGCGCGGGACGACCTGACCCTCGACACGATGCGCAACGCCGCGGCCGCGCTGGCCCGTCGGGGCAAGAAGGTCAAGACCGTGGCCACCACGCTGCTCGACGCGACTCCCGCCGGGCTCGACAAGCCCGCGGTCGCGCAGGCGCTCGCGGAGGGCTTCGCGCTCGGCGGGTACCAGTACCTCGAGTACAAGTCGGACGCGAAGCCCTCGAAGCTCGAGGAGGTCATCGTCGTGGGCCGGGGCGGCGCGAGGGTCAGCGCGGCGCTGGAGCGCGGCCGCGTGATCAGCGACGCGGTGATCTGGGCGCGTGACGCGGTGAACACCCCCGCCAAGGAGAAGCCGCCGGCCACGTTCGCGAAGTCGGCGCAGACGCTGCTGCGGGGCAAGGGCGTCAAGGTGGAGGTCCTCGAGGGTGCGGCACTGACCCGGGAGCGGCTCGGTGGTGTGCTCGGCGTCGGCCAGGGCTCGGACAACCCGCCGCGCATGGTGAAGATGACGTACGCGCCCCCGGGTGCCCGAGGGACCGTCGCGCTGGTCGGCAAGGGAGTCGTGTTCGACTCCGGCGGCCTGTCCATCAAGCCCGCGGGTGGCATGGAGACGATGAAGACCGACATGGGCGGCGCCGCCGCGGTGATCGGTGCGATGTCGACGCTCAAGGCGCTCGGTGTGAAGACCAAGGTCGTCGCGTTCACGCCGATGGTCGAGAACATGCCGAGCGGCACCGCGATCCGCCCGGGCGACGTGCTCAAGATCCGGAACGGCAAGACCGTCGAGGTCCTGAACACCGACGCCGAGGGTCGACTCATCCTCGCCGACGGGCTCTCGCTCGCGGTCGAGGAGGCGCCGGACGCGATCGTGGACCTGGCGACGCTCACCGGCGCGTGCGTCGTCGCCCTGGGCGAGAAGATCGCCGGCCTCATGACGAGCAACGAGTCCTGGGGCGACCAGGTGCGGGCCGCGGGCGACCGCGCCGGCGAGCAGCTCTGGCCGCTGCCGCTCCCGGACGCGTACAACAAGCTCATCGAGTCCGAGGTCGCCGACATCAAGAACATCGGCAGCGGCAGCTACGGCGGCGCGCTGACCGCGGGGCTGTTCCTGCAGGCGTTCGTGGGCGACGTGCCGTGGGCCCACCTCGACATCGCAGGCCCGTCGCGGGCCGGCTCGGACGACGGGGTGTACGTGCGCGGCGGCACCGGCTTCGGCGTGCGGACGCTCGTCGAGCTGCTCAGCACCTTCAAGAGGCCCAGCACCAACGGGGCGCGATGACCCGACGCGCCGTCGCGCCTGCTCGCGGCCGTCGCGGTCGGGGGTGGGGTGCTCGTCCTCCTGGCGGTGTTCGGGCCGGCCGCGCTCGGCTCGGCCGCGCCGGCGCCCGCGTCCGCGGCGCGCCCCGCGGCCGACGACTACACCGAGACCGCGGTCACGATGCAGGACAACGCGTTCCTCCCGCAGACGCTGACCGTCGACCCGGGGACCGTCGTCCGCTGGGACAACGACGGACGCAACAAGCACAACGTGATCCCCGACCAGCGGCGTCCGTCGGATGGAAGAGCCCGACGATCCCGCCCCACAAGAGCTACGAGCACCGGATGGACACACCCGGGGTCTACGGGTACTTCTGCTCGTTCCATGGCGCGCCGGGCAAGGGCATGTACGGCACGATCATCGTGAAGAACGCCGACGGCACGATCCCGGCCGCCGCGTCGCACCGCGCGCCGCGCACCGCGACCGGCAGGCCTCGCACGATCCAGGTCCCGAAGGACGTGCAGCACATTCAGGAGGCGGTGGACCGCGCTCCCGCGGGTTCGCTGATCCTCGTGTCGCCCGGGGTCTACAAGGAGGCCGTGACCGTCACGACCGACCGGCTGGTGATCCGCGGACTGGATCGTAACCGGACGATCCTCGATGGTGGCTTCAAGCTGGACAACGGCATCAAGGTCCTCGGCGCGAGCGGCGTGACCGTGGAGAACATGACCGCGCGCAACTACACGAAGAACGGGTTCTTCTGGACCGGCGCGAAGGGCTACCGCGGGTCGTACCTCACCGCGACGCGCACCGGTGACTACGCGATCTACGCGTTCGACTCCGTCGACGGAAAGCTCGACCACGACTACGGCTCGGGCTCCCCCGACGCGGGCTTCTACATCGGCCAGTGCTTCCCGTGTAACTCGATCGTGACCAACGTGCTCGCGGAGTACAACGGGATCGGGTTCTCGGGCACGAACGCGGGCGGCGACCTGGTGATCACGAAGTCCACCTGGCGGCGCAACCGGGTCGGCATCGTCCCGAACAGCGAGGACGGCGAGAAGAACCCGCCCCAGCACGACGCGACGATCGTCGGGAACCTGGTCTACGACAACAACAACAGCAAGACACCGGCGATCGACGACGCGCTTCTCGCCGAGGGCAACGGCATCCTCGTCGCGGGTGGGGTGCACGATCTCGTCACCCACAACCGCGTGTTCGACCATGATCTCGCGGGGATCGTGATCGTGCCGTACCCGGGCGGGTCGGTGTGGTTCCCGTACGACAACCAGGTCGTGGACAACCTCGTGTACCGGTCGCGCGTCGGTGACCTCGGCTGGTTCGGCGGGTCGGGCAACTGCTTCGCCGGCAACCACTTCACGACCAGCACGCCCTCGAACATCGAGCGGGTCCTGCCCTGCTCGGGCCCGGCCGTCCCCGCGACCGACAGCCTCGACATCCAGAAGTACCTCGACGCCAAGCACCCCAAGTCGGTCGACTACCGCAAGGCGAAGACGCCGAAGCCGCCGCCCCTGCCCGGCATGCGACACCCCGCGACCGCGAGGGCCCGCCCCGCGGTCGGGTTCGTCGTGCACGTCGACGCGAGCTCGGTGCCCACGCCCAGGGCGCCGAAGCGCTCGGGTTCGTAGCCGACGGAAGTCCCTCGCTAGGCCACGACGACGACGGGCGTTCCCATCGACGCCCAGTCCCACATCACGCGTGCGAAGAACTGACTCTCGCGGACGCACCCGTGGCTGCGGTAGGTCCCGAGCTGGGAGTCGGGTTCGATCTGGCTGCCGTTGGGGTTGAGCGGGATGCCGTGGAACCCGATGTCGGTCGTGTTCCCGTACGTGAAGCCGACGAAGTAGGGGAGCCGCAGCGTGTGTGACCACCCGGGGTTGATCCGCCGGATCACCTTGAAGGTGCCGGTGCGCGGGTAGTTGCGGCGGCCCGAGACCGGATAGGACACGTAGACCCACCCGTCGGCCTCGATCAACCAGACCCGCTGGCAGGACCCGCAGTAGACGACGCGCCGGCCGGCGCCGGAGTTCGGCGGCGGCGGCGGGTACGGGTTCACCCGGTCCTTGGTCAGCACCGTCTTCACCACGGTGTGCGCCCGCAACGTGAGCGGGCGCGCCTGCGCGTGCTGCGCCGGTGAGGCGGTCTCGTTCCCGGTCGCGGCCTCGCCCCGGTCGACGGTGGTGGTGAAGATGGTGACCGCTCCTGCGAGCAGCGCCACCGTCGCCACGACGGCGATGCCGACGCGGTGGTGGCGAGCCCGCTGGAGGCGGCGTAGACGCCGTCCGCCCACAGCAGTTCTCCCCGTGCCGACCGCCCGCGTGGCCCTCAGGAGCCGAGAAACTACCGGCGCGCTCCGGCGAGGTGGGGGATCCCCCGGATCCGCCCGATTCGCACCCTTCGGGCCCCGGCCCACCTCGTTTCGGCGTGAGTTCGCGTCGCCAGAGCCACGCGAACTCACGCCGAAAGGGGCGAGGCGGTCGCACGCGGGCTGCCACGCTGGTGCGCGTGCTGCTCTCGCGCCGGGCCGATCCCGCGACCCTCGAGCGGTTCCTGGCCCGGGCGGTGCAGGAGCCGCTGTCGTACGCCGAGGTCGGGACGATCCTCGACGAGCCGCCGCTCGGCTACCGCCACGACGACGACACCCGGGTCATCGGCCATGGCGCCGACGCGTTCGCGCGCGCGGTCGAGGGCCTGAGGCAGTGGCGCGCGCACCACGCGGTGGGGATCCGCCTGCTCACGTCGGCGCCCGGGCTGCACGAGGGCGTCACCGTGGTGATGGCCCTCCCGTGCTTCGGCGTCTTCGCGTTCGCCGCGTGCCGCGTCGTCGCCGTCGTCGACGAGCCGAACCGGTTCGGGTTCGTCTACGGGACGCTGCGGAGCCACCCGGAGCGGGGCGAGGAGGCGTTCGTCGTCGCGCGCGACGGACGACGCGGTGACGTTCCGGATCTCCGCCTTCTCGCGTCCCGCCGACCCGCTCGCCCGGCTCGGCGCGCCGGTGGCGCGGCGCGTGCAACGCCGCGTCACGCTCGCGTACTTCGACGGTCTGGCGGCCTTCGTCGGTGGACGCTGACCCGCCCCCGACCGGAGTGCGTCAGTGGGTGAGGACCGACCCGTCGGCCAGCACCGCGTGGGGCAGGCACTGCTGGTCGTACTCCGCGATCACGATCGGCGCCGCGTGCTCACCGCAGGCCGGGCACTCCGGGTCGCGGCGGACCTTGAAGGTCCGGAACGACTGGTCGAGCGCGTCGTAGGCGAGGAGCCGGCCGATGAGCGGGTGGCCGAGGTCGAGCAGGAGCTTGATGGTCTCGAGCGCCTGGATCGACCCGACGATGCCGGGCAGCACGCCGAGCACCCCGGCCTCCGCGCAGCTCGGTGCGAGCTCGGGCGGCGGCGGCTCGGGCAGCAGGCAGCGGTAGCACGGGCCCTCGTAGGGCTTGAACACCGTGACCTGGCCCTCGAACCGGAAGATCGAGCCGTGCACGACCGGGATCTTCTTCAGCAGCGACGCGTCGTTGAGCAGGTAGCGGACGGGGAAGTTGTCCGCACCGTCCAGGATGACGTCGTACCCGTCGATGATGTCGAGCACGTTGTCCGCGCCGAGGCGCACGTCGTGGGTGACGACGTTCACGTCGGGGTTGAGCAGCGTGAGGCTCTTCTTCGCCGAGTCGACCTTGCGGTCGCCGATGCGGTCCACGTTGTGGAGGATCTGTCGCTGCAGGTTCGACGCGTCGACCACGTCCATGTCGACGATGCCGATCGTGCCGACGCCCGCGGCCGCGAGGTACAGCGCGGCGGGCGAGCCGAGACCGCCCGCGCCGAGGAGCAGCACCTTGGACTCGAGCAGCCTCTGCTGGCCCTCTTCGCCGACCTCGGGGAGGAGGATGTGGCGCTTGTAGCGGTCGCGCTGCTCGGCGGTGAGGACGGCCGGGGTGATCCACGGGTGGTTCTCGTTCTTCCACTGGCCGAAGCCGCCGGCCATCGACACCACGTCCGAGTACCCGAGCTGCTCGAGGGTCTCCGCCGCGAACGCGGAGCGCATGCCGCCCGCGCAGTAGATGATCACCGGCGCGTCGTGGTCCGGGATCTTGGACTCGACCTGGCTCTCGAGGAAGCCGCGGGGGATGTGGATCGCGCCGGGGACGATCCCGGCGTCGAACTCGTCCTGCTCACGCACGTCGAGGAACGTGGCCTGGCCGAGCTTGGCCTCGGCGGCCTCCGGGGAGATCTCCTTGATCCGGGCCTTGGCCTGGGCGAGCAGCTCTCGGTAGCTGGGCATCGGTGCTCCTGGAGAGAACGTGACTGTGCAGGGAAAAGGCTACCGCAGGGGTCGGATATTCCCCAACCTCACACCCGGGACACGAGCTCCGGGAGCAGCTCGCCGAGGGGTGTGGCGCTCGTGGCGGCTGCGTACCCGTCGAACGGGGTGGGTTGCGCGTTGCCGATCACCAGCCGGGCGCCGTTGCCGAGGGCGACCTCGGGCAGGCCCGCCGCCGGGTAGACGCCGAGCGACGTCCCGAAGGCCAGGAACAGATCGGCCTGCGCCGCGGCCCGGTGGGCACGCTCGAGGTCGGCGGCGACGAGGTTCTCGCCGAAGCTGATCGTGGCCGACTTCAGCATCCCGCCGCACTCGAGGCATGCCGGGTCCTCCTCACCGGCCTCGACCCGCGCCAGCGTCTCGTCCATCGGCCCGCGCCACTCGCACTGCAGGCACTTCACGGCGTGGACGGTCCCGTGGATCTCGATGAGCCGCGCCGGCGACGACCCGGCCGCGAGGTGCAGCCCGTCGATGTTCTGGGTCACGAGCGTGTGCACCTTGGCCTTGTGCTCGAGCTCGGCGATCGCGAGGTGGCCCGCGTTCGGCTTCGCGTCCCAGATCTCGCTGCGCAGCCGGTTCTGCCACGCGTGCTTCCGGACCTCTTGATTGCCGACGTAGTGCGACAGCGTCGCGGTCTTCTCGGCGTCCGGGTTCTTCGTCCAGACGCCCTGCGGTCCCCGGAAGTCCGGGATCCCGGACTCGGTCGAGATCCCCGCGCCGGTGAGGATGACGATCGTGCCCGCGTCGCGGATCCACGCCGCGATCACGTCGAGCCCGTCGTCGGCGGCCATGCGGGTGAGGGTACCGGCCGGCCTCCCTGCGATCCGGAGCTGTTGGGCGGGTGAGGGTGACGCGCCGGGCGGGGGAGCGGGAGCACGTCACCCTCACCCGGACCTAGGCGGCGGGGTCGTACCCGGCCGCGACCGCTTCCGCGAGCGCCTGGCGGTGACGCTCGTGCGCCCAGGCCGCGCTCTCCCGGCAGATCGTCGGGTGGAAGCCGATGTCGTGCAGGACCCGTTCGACGTGGTCGAGGTCGTCGCCCTGCTCCATCAAGGTGAAGGCGAGCCGTCGGGCCCGGCGTCGTGCGATCGCGACCGGCGGCTCCGCGAGCGCACGCTCGGCCCACTGCCGGTGCTCCTCCTGGAGCGGCGCGGGCAGGCGACCGACGTGCCGGCGATTGACCGGCGGGACCGTGCGGCGCACCGCGTAGCCGGCCTCGCGCTCGCCGCACGCGAGATCGAACTGCATCAGACGGTCGAGGCTGCGCACCACCGGTGACGAGTTCCCCTCGCGGTGGCCGAGGCCGAGCGCCTGCGAGAGCTCCCCGAGATCGAGCTGGATCCCCTCCGGGTGCTCGTCCAGGCCGGCGGCGATCCGTCGAAGAAGGAGGAGCGAGGTCGGGCCCAACGTCGGGAGCCAGAAACGCTCGACGTAGATGGACCTCGGGTCGTGGCCGAGCGTGTCGATCACGGGGTCGGGCCAGGGGCGGATGGCGAGTGTCGCGGTCATGGGTCTCCTCTGCGCGGGCGCGTCAGGGTCGGGCGTCGAGCGGGGGAAGCGCGAGGTGCAGGCCGATGTGGATGAGGTTCGGGTCGTCACCGATGGCGGCGCGGTTGGCGGCGTAGATCCGACGCCAACCCGCGTCGATGGTGCTTGCGGTCGCGCGCGGGCCGAGGCGCGCGGCCGCGATCGACCAGAGGCAGTCGCCGCGTCGCACCACGTACTCCTGCCCCGGCCCCGGCCCCGTCGCGGTCGGGGCGGGGACGGGTGCCGCGGGGACGGGCGTAGGCGGGCCGACCGCCGCGGGCGCCACCTCGCGTTCGACGGTGGTGGGTGGGACCAGCACGACGGGACCGGCCGGCGCGCTCGTGGACGGCGACTGTTCGCGGGCGGCGACTGCGTCGGGCGTCGCGACGACCGGTGCGGTGGTCGAGGTCGTCGTGGTCGGGACCCCGCTGCGCAGCCAGCCGCGCACGCTGTCGGTGGCACCCACCGGGCGCGGCCCCACGAAGGTCGAGAGGAGCGCGAGCGCGGTGACCACGGACGCGCGTACGCCGGCCGGCACGGTGAGGTCGAGCAGCGCGACGAGGCGGTGCCCGCGACGGCGGCGTCGCAACAGCTCGGCCGTCACGCCGAGGAGCAGCAGCGCCACGCTCGCCGCCGCGGCGCCGAGGGCGGCACGTCCGACGAGATCGGCCAACGCCCCGTCCTGGGGTTCTCGAACCATCCGTGGCTCCTGTGCGGTCGACCGGGCCTCGTTGCTCACATGAACAACATCAGCCTCGTTACCTGATATATCATCTTGTTACGGTCGGAACCATCGCGTAGCATGGTGCACGGTGTCAAGGCCCCAGATGCTGGGAGGAATTGCCGAGAGATTGGGCTTTGACACCTGTTTCGGACAATACGTACAGTTCCACCACCTTCCACGGACGGAAGCAGGGCACATGGGCCAGGACGGAGTGGGCGCCTCCGACGCGTCGGACGCCTTCGAGGCGATCGCGGCAGAGCTGTCCGAGTTGCGCGTCGAGGCGACGTCGGAGCAGCTCGAGGAAGCGCACGAGATCGTCGCCGCGGGAACCGCGACCCGTCGCTTCGTCGATGAGATCCGGCGCATCCCACCGGGCGAGGTCGTCACGGTCGTCGCGAGCGACGGCGCCCCGGTCCGGGGGCGCGTCGTGCTCGTCGGGGCGGACTGGCTGCGGGTCGGCGAGGTCGCGGACGAGACCGGGAGCCGACGGGCCCGGTTGCTGCGCGTGCACGACCTGCGGATCGAGGCGATCGCGCGCCTGATCCGGGAGCCGGGCGCGTGAGCTCCTACCGCGAGCGGGTCCTCGACTCCTCGGTGCGCTCGACGAGGTACGCCTCGAGAGCCTCCCGGCTGACCCGCCACACGCCCTTGCGCCCGATCTTCAGGGCCGGCAGTTCGCCGCTGCGCATGAGCGTGTACACCTGCGAGACCGTCACGTTCAGGACACCGGCCACCTCGGACGGTTTGAGCAGGGGGGCCGGGAGGTCTTCCACTGCGGAGCTCCTCGGTGCGGGCGGGAACGTGACGTTGCCTCGGGTTGCGTCCCCCAGCGTACCGAATCGGCATCCTGCCGTCGTGGCAACGGCGGCGCGCGGGTGACCACGCTGGCCGCCCCCGGCACCGGGAGCGCACGCCGCCTGCTCCGATTGCCGAAGCTCGACACCCGCCTCGTCGTCGGTCTCCTCCTCGTGGCGCTGTCGGTGATCGGGGGGCTGCGACTGGCCTCCGGCTCGGATCGCACGGTCGCCGTGTACGCCGCGGCGCACGACCTCCCGGCGGACCACGTGCTCGTCGCGTCGGACTTCCGGATCACGCGGATCCGCGCGTCGGACGAGGTCCTCGGTGGTCTGGTCAGGGCGGATGCGGCGTCACCGCCGGTGCACCGCGTCCTACGGTTCCCGCTGGGTGAGGGAGGGCTCGTCGCGACGGCGACGCTGGGCGGCGTCGCGTCGACCGGTCGCGAGATCACCGTGCCGATCGGCTCCGATCACGCGCTCGGCGGTGCGCTGGAGGCCGGCGATCGGGTCGACGTCCTGGCCAGCTTCGACAAGGGCACCGATGCGGCGAAGACGCTGACGGTCGCCGCGGGCGCGCAAGTGGTCGACGTCGTGCACGCCGACGGCCTATTCGGCCAGCACGAGGGCGAGCTCACCGCCCTGACGCTCTCGGTCGCGCCGGACGATGTCGTGTTCGTCGCGTTCGCGGTGCGAAACGGTGAGGTGGACGTGGTGCGGGCGGGCGGGTCGCGGCGCGACACACGGGCGCGGTTCGACGCGACCGAGCTCCCATGAGCACGCCGGTGCGGGTCGTCACCTGCGCGGCCGGCGCGCCCTGGGAGGCTCCTCTCGTGCGCGGGCTGCAACGCCGTGAGCTCGGTGTCGAGCTCGTCCGTCGTTGTGTGGACCACGGCGAGCTCCTCGGTGTCGCGGTACGCGACCAGGCGCGGGTCGCAGTGGTCGCGGCGAGCTTGCCGTGGCTCGACCGGGACCTCGTCGGGACGCTGCACGACCATGGCGTGACCGTGGTGGCCGTCGGTGCCGACGATCGTCCCCTCGATCGGGTCGGCGTGGCCCACCGACTCCCGGAGGGCGCGACCGCGGACGACGTCGCCGGGTTGGTCCACCGCATCGGCAGCGGGGAACGGTCGCCCGACGTCGTCGCGCCGTCCGGGGACCGGACCACGCCGGCGCCGGGCCGGATGATCGCGGTCTGGGGTGCGCCCGGCGCGCCCGGGCGGACCACGGTGGCCGTGCACCTCGCCGCCGAGGCGGCCCGGTCGGGTGCCGAGGTCGCGCTCGTCGACGGTGACGCATGGTCGGGCTCCGTGGCCCAGCTGTTGGGCCTGGACGAGTCGCCGTCGGTCGCGCAGGCCGCGCGGTTGGCCGGGGAGGGTTGGCGCCAACCGATCGAGAGCTGCCTCCAGGAGGGACCGGCCGGGTGCTCGGTGCTCGCGGGGCTCGCGCGTGCAGAGCTCTGGCCCGAGGTGCGCGAGCGCGCGTGGACCGAGGTGCTGGACGCGGCGCGCCACGCACGCGACGTCGTCATCGTGGATCTCGCCGCGCCGATCGAGGAGGACGAGGAGCTCGCGTTCGACCGGGTGCCCCATCGTCGCAACCTCATGACGCTCACCGCGCTGGCCACGGCGGACGACGTCCTCGTGGTGACGAGCGCCGATCCGGTGGGCATCCGGCGCGGCATCGTCGCACACCGCACGCTCGCCGACGCGCGCCCCGGCGTGGCGGCACGGACCCGCGTCCTGCTCAACCGCATGCCACGATCGGCGCGCCGGGCCCAGGAGTGCTCGGCGCAGGTCTCCGAATGGACGGGCCACCCGCCGGCGGCATTGCTGCCGAGCGAGCCGCAGCTCGAACGGACCGTCTGGGAGGGCCGGGTCCTGCAGGAGCTCGTGCCCCGATCGCCGTGGCTCCGCGAGCTGCGCTCGCTCGTGCCGGTGATCGCCCGATGACGACGGCCGCGATTCCGGACCGGCGCGCGGTCGAGATCATCGAGCGTGACATCCGCGAGCTGCTCGCCCGGCGGGAGATGGCGCTCGATCACGACGCTGCGCTTGCGAGCCTCGTCGACGAGGTCGTCCTCGACTACCGCGACCGGTACCTCTCCGGCGGGCTGCCGCCGCTCACCGACGACGACGTGGAGCTGCTCCACCACCGGATCGGTGGCTTCGGCGCGCTCACCCACCTGCTCGAGGATCCAGAGGTCGAGGAGATCTGGATCAACGAACCCGGACGGGTCTTCGCGGCCCGCCGCGGGGAGCACGAGCTCACCACCGTCGTGCTCAGCGCGGCCGAGGTCGAAGAGCTGGTCGAGCGCATGCTCGCCCGCGCCGGGCGCCGCCTCGACCGGTCCCAGCCCTTCGTCGACGCCCGCCTGCCCGAAGGCAGCCGCCTTCACGTCGTGATCCCGCCGATCACCGACCAGTGGGCGGTGAACATCCGGAAGTTCGTCGGGCTGCGAGCCGCGCAGCTCGAGGAGCTCGTCGCACTCGGCTCGTGCTCACCCGCCGCGGCCGGGTTCCTCGACGCGGCCGTCCGCGCCGGGCTCTCGATCGTCGTTGCAGGTGCGGTCGGCGCGGGCAAGACGACGCTTCTGAGCTGTCTCGCGTCGGCGATCCCGGTGCGCGACCGCATCGTGACGTGCGAAGAGGTCTTCGAGCTGCGCATCGCTCGGCCGGATGTCGTCTCGATGCAGTGCCGTCAGACGAACCTCGAGGGCGAGGGAGCCGTCACGCTCCGGGACCTCGTGCGAGAGAGCCTGAGGATGCGCCCCGACCGGATCGTGGTGGGTGAGGTGCGCGGCGCGGAGACGCTCGACATGCTGCTCGCGCTCAACAGCGGCGCAGCCGGCATGACGTCCGTGCACGCCAACTCGGCGCGCGAAGCGCTGCGCAAGCTGACGACACTTCCCCTGCTGGCCGGAGAGAACCTCGATCGCCGGTTCGTTGCGTCGACCGTTGCGGCGTGCGTCGACCTCGTCGTGTTCTGCCGACGGACCGGGGGTGCGCGCGCGATCACCGAGATCCTTGCGGTGTCGTCGCAGGTCGGTGACGGCGAGGAACCGACGACCGGCGTGATCTTCGAAGGGGCGGGCGCGGAGCTGCGCTGGACCGGTGAGCTCCCGAAGGGTCTCGAACGGTTCGCCGAGCACGAGATCGACCTGATGGGTGTCCTCCGGTGAACGTCGTCGTCGCACTGGTGCTCGGCCTCGGGACCTTCCTGGTGTTCGACGCCTGTACCGGGCCGCCGCGACCCGCCCACCGGCCCGTCGGCGAACGGATCCGCCTCCGCCTCGCGGACTGGCTCGCCGCCAACGGCGTGGGGGGCGCCTCGCCCACCCAGTTCATGGCCGCGTGCCTCGGCTGCGGGCTGGGGCTGGCGGCGGTCCTGGTCGTCACGATCGGCTCGAGCGCCGTGGCCACGCTCGGCTTCGTCGGCGGCACGTACGCGCCGGTCGCGTACCACCGCGCCCGGGGTCGGGGCGCCCGGCGGGCCCGCCAGCAGTGCTGGCCCGAGGCGATAGAGCTCCTCGCCGGCGCGGTCCGCGCCGGCGACACCCTGCCCGCGGCGGTCGCGCTGGTCGCCGAGCGCGGACCTGAGCCACTGCGGATGCCGTTCCGGGCCGTGGTGGCCGATCACCGGGTCTCCGGCGACCTGGTCGGAGCGCTCGAGCGGATGGGCGCCGCGCTCGCCGAGCCCACCGCGGACCGGGTCGTCGCCACACTGGTGATCGCGCACCGGGTCGGTGGCCGCGAGCTCGGGCAGGTGCTGCGGACGCTGGGCGCGTTCCTGCGGGAAGACCTTGCGATCCGCAAGGAGATCGTCGCCCGGCAGTCCTGGACCCTCGTTGCGGCTCGCGTCGCCGCGGCCGCGCCGTGGCTCGTGCTGCTGCTGGTCGCGAGCCGTCCGCAGGGCGCGCACGCCTATGACTCGCTCGCCGGAGTGCTCGTGCTCGTCGCAGGCGCGGCCGCGACGGCACTCGGCTACCGGCTCATGGTCGCGGTCGGCCGGCTGCCCGAGGAGCCGCGGGTGCTCGCGGGCGCGGGCGGGGCCGTGCTCGAGGAGGCGCAGTGAGCGCGCTGCGGGCCATCGTGGTCGTCGGGATCGGGCTGCTCGGCATCACGACGCTCGTGGGTTGTCTCCCGCGGTTCCGCCGACCGTCGCTCGCTCAACGCCTCGCCCCCTACCTCGGCGCCCTCGGGCCACAGCGTTCGCGTCTCCTCGCGACCGACCGCACCCCGCGCCACGGGATCGCCGCCGCGTTCCAGCCCTTCCTCGAGGACCTCGGCACCCGGCTGCAGCGCTGGTTCGGCGACGACGGGCAGGATCTGCCGGCCCGGCTCGGAGCGGCTGGATCGGCGCTCACCCCGTCGGGCTTCCGGGCCGAACAGGCCACCTGGGCCCTCACCGGTTTCGTCGGCGGTGTGGCCCTCGCCGTCGGGCTCGCCGCGAGCGGTCGCACCATCTCCCCGGTCGTCGGACTCGCCATGGCAGTCGCGTTCGGGGCCATCGGCATCGTCGCTCGCGACCGATCGCTGACGCGTGCGATCGAGACACGCCGGGAGCGGGCCCGCTCCGAGTTCCCGACGGTGGTCGACATGGTCTGTCTCGCGGTCACCGCGGGCGAAAGCCTCCGGAGCGCGCTCGAGCTGGTTGCCCGCTCCGGCCGCGGTCCACTGGCCGGCGAGCTGCGGGCCGCGCTCCGGATCTCGCGTGGCGGGGCTCCGCTCGCGGACGCCCTGGCCGAGCGGGCGCGGGTGCTCGGCCTCGCTCCGTTCGACCGTTTCGTGGGCGCCGTGGTCGCGGCCCAGGAGCGCGGCATGCCACTCGGTGAGGCACTGCGCGCCATGGCCTCGGACGTGCGCGAGTCGGAGAAGCGGGACGTGATCGAGGCCGCCGGTCGCAAGCAGGTGTCGATGCTCGTGCCGGTGGTGGGTCTCATCCTCCCGGTGGCGATCGTCTTCGCCTTCCTCTAGGAAGGGAGTGTATCATTGCGGGCATATGCCGCAAGCCGCCGCTCTCTACGCCCGTCTCTCCCGTCGCCAGGATGACAAGGTCGCGACCTGCGCCACGCAGGTTCGACGGCTCCAGAGCGAAGCGGAACGGCGTGGTCTGACCGTCCAGGCGGAGCACGTCTTCGTGGACGACGGAATCTCGGCCTACTCGGGCAAGGAGCGGCCGGGCTTCGCCGGGCTCATGGCGGCGATCGTCTCCGGCGAGGTCGGGTACGTGCTCGCCGTTCGGATGGACCGCTTCTCACACGACGAGGTCGAGGGCGCTCTCTTCCGTTCCGCCTGCCGGAAAGCTGGCGTGACCATCGTCGCCGAGGGTCGAGAGACCGCGCCCGACGATGAAGCTGGAGGTCTCGTCGCCACGATCGAAGCGTGGAGCGCGTTCACGGAGTCCTCGAAGAAGAGCAAGCGCGTCCGAGAGGCGAAGGCGATCGCGCAGAGAGCCGCGGGCTTTACACGGGAACGCCGCGACCGTTCGGCTATCAGAATCACTCAAAGGATCATCCGGAGGTACCGAAGGGAACTCTCGTCATCGTGCCGGAGGAGGCGCAGGCGATTCGTGGACGCGGTCGAGTGGGTGTTCAAAGGGCGCGGGCTCCGATGGATCTCGGGGGAGTGGAACCGCCGGGGCGTCACGAGGCCGCGAGGCGGCGCCCGTGGGATCACGGGCTCGTGCATCGGCTCCTCGTCGACGACCGCATCGCTGCTCTCTATGACGGGCGTACCGCTTCGTGGGAGCCAATCATCACGCCGGAGCGCTTCTACGAAGTCGGAGCGCTCCTGAAAGCTCGCTCGACTGGCGGCGGAGGACCACGAGGTCAGGGACTCCTCTCCACGCTGGCAGTTTGCGGGGCGTGCGGCGCTCGCATGGGCCGCAAGCGGGAACGTTCCGGTAGGCGCCCATGGATGTACGTCTGCCGCGGTTGCGAGAAGAACGCCGCCGTTGCCGAGCACGTCGACCGCGTCGTCTCGGAAGACTTCCTAGCTCTCGTCTCCGATCCGAAGTTCGTTCAGAAGATGCTCGACGCTATCGAAGGCGACCACTCGGTCGACCTGCGAGCGCTACTTCGAGAGCGGAAGAGATCGAAGGCCGACTCGGCGACCTCATGGCGGAGTTCGTGACTGCGTCCGGTCCGACACGGTCCGCCGTTCGGAAGGCGCGAGCACGCGGCCGAGGAGCGGATCGGCGAGATCACGAAGGAGATCAACCGGCGCTCGTCGGCGCTCACGTTGACGACGCCGCCGGAGGAGATCGTCGCGGAGTGGAAGCACGCCGAGATCGATCAGCAACGCTCCTGGCTTGTGGCGCTCCTCGATCACGTCGTAATCCGGCGCGCGAACAAGCGCGGCGGACCCGGCAACTTCAATCCGGACCGCGTCGAGCCGTACTGGCGCATCTAGCCAAACGTTTGGCCCAGCCGATCGGCTCTTACTACGACGGCGATCTCGCCGCGATTTACGATCATCGTCATGAATGACCGCGGACGACGACTCAAACGCGTGTTCGTCTCGTACGTTCGTGAGGATCGAGAATTCGGTCGACACCCTCGTCGCCGACCTCAAGCGCTCCGGCGTTGACGTCTGGCTGGACCGGACTCACTTGCGTCCCGGGAGCCGTTGGAAGGACGAGATCAAGGGGGCGATCGACGAAGGCGATGCTGTTCTCGCCTGTTTCTCCCGCGCAGTATGCCGCTCGTGACAAGACATACATGAACGAGGAACTGACACAGATCGTGGACGGGATACGCAGGCGTCCAGCCAATCGGATTTGGTTCATTCCCGTTAGGCTGGATCAATGTTCGATCCCCCATAGACAAATAAGCTCTACAGAAGAGTTGGCTGACTTCCAAGCCGTAGATCTGTTTAATGACTGGCGTGCAGGAGTGGAGAGCATAATCATCGCACTTGGACTTGATCGTCTCGGGACCGGAGATCCGGTCGCCAACGCGTCCAACGAGATACGACTTACGGCCGCACAGCTCGCGCGTGCAACTCACGACCGCACAGCTGCGTGTGCTGCAGTATCTGCCAACCCACCTCAGCTTCCAGCAAATAGCAGACGAGCTATTCGTGAGCCGTCATACCGTGAAGACCGAGGCTATCGCCATCTACCGCGAGCTTCGTGTGAGTTCACGTGGTGACACGGTATCGCTAGCTAAGAACCTCGGCTTGCTCGAATAGTGCTCACCGAGAACCGTCAGGTCTGCTGATTTTGACACGTACACGTATCAACCCAAACGCACGTTCGTCTCACGCTCTGTGGTCGTGGTACACTCTACGTAGTGAGTGATCGGCGTACCCCCGGAAAGTCCCGCGTAGGCGGCGCCTCGATACGGCTCAGATCTGAGCCTGATTCCCGAGGAGCAACGCGTGGGCACGCATCTTCTGACCGTCGAGGAGACGGCTAACCGACTCGGTCTGTGCCGTGAGTCTGTCTTCCGACTCATCCGGACCGGCGAACTTCCGTCCGTCCGACTGACACGCAAAGCGCGTCGCATCTCCGAAGCCGACCTCGACTCGTTCATTGCCGGTCGCCGCGAGGTTCGAGAGTCATGAACCTCGACGCCACGCGCAAGCACGTCCACCGCGCGCGCCTCGCTCAAGGACTCCCTGCGGTTCCGTCGCCGGACAGCGCCCCGGCAATGCCGCGCGCTCGGCTCGCTGCTTCTATCCGCGTCCGTTCGCAAGTCGGAGCGCGCGGCCTAACCCGTCCGAACATGACGAAGTCCCGGCGCCGAACCGGGACAACGTCCAAACCCACGAGGAGAAGTCTCGTGTACGCACAGTGTCTCACACGAAAGCCAGACGGACCGGCGCTACTACCGCCGACGGTCTCCATCTTCACGGACGAGGAGCGTGAGCGGTTCGCTCGCATCGTCGAGGAGGTCGACGCTCTGTTCTCGGAGTTCATCGCCGGAGAGCTTCCGTGGGCCGTCGTTTTCCCTCCATCCGGGATCCGTCCGTGGACCGTCGACGGCGAGCATCGGCTCGACATTCACCGCGCCGTCGAGCGCGTCCGGGAATCGAGAGCGCGAGGTTCCGGTCCGAGACCGCCCGTCGATCTTCGGACAGCGGAACCGACCACGTGCGAAGCACGCTCGCGGCCGCCTCTTCACCATTGCCGAGACGTCACTACAAGGAGCGCCCTCGTGACGAATGAGAACCCGGTAGATCGGATCCAGATCGAGCGGCACGACGTCGTCAACCGGACCGACGTCGGGAACTCCCGTCGGCTCGCGAACCGCTTCGGCGAAGTGATCCGCTACGTCCCGCAGCACAAGGCGTGGTACTTGTGGGATGGCACACGCTGGAAGCTTGACGAGCGCGGCGTGATCTTCGAACTCGCAAAAGAGACGGCGCTCTGTATCGCCGAAGAGGCACACGACGCCGAGACCGAAGAGGAACGAACGAAGATCCTCTCGTGGGCGGCGCAATCGCAGACCGCGATCCCGCATCGAAGCGATGGTCGCTCTCGCTCGTACTGAGCATCGCCTCGTCGTCACCGCAGACACGCTCGATACGAACAAGTTCCTGTTCAACGTTGCGACCGGGACGCTGGACCTGGAGATCGGCGAGCTACGTCCCCACGATCCGACGGACTACATCACGAAACTAGCGCCGGTCGAGTACGACCCGAGCGCCGAGTGTCCGGTCTTCGACGAGTTCCTTGCTCGCATCATGGACGACCGCCGCGAGGTGATCGACTACCTGCGGCGCGCAGTAGGACACACGTTGACCGGAGACATTTCCGAGCGTGCGATCTTCATCCTTCACGGCTCCGGTCGGAACGGGAAGTCGACGCTCCTCGAAGTGCTCCGCTACCTCTTTGGCGACTACGGCTCGCGAACGAGCATGGACACGATCGTCCACAAGAAGTCCGAGGGTGAGAACCGCGGAATCGTGAAGCTCATCGGCTCACGGTTCGCGTCGGAGGCGGAGGAAGGCAAGCGGCTCAATACGGCGCTCATGAAGGAGTTGACCGGCGACGAGCTCATCACCGCGCGGCCGCTTTACCAAGAACTCCAGGACTTCCTGCCGGAGTTCAAAATCTGGCTCGCGACCAATCACCGGCCGAGTCTCTCCGGCGACGATCAAGCGGCGTGGGATCGCATCCATCTCATCCCGTTCGACGTTCGCATTCCGGAGGATGAGGTCGACAAGCTGCTCAAGCTCAAGATGCGAGTCGAGCTTCCGGGGATCCTCGCGTGGGCCGTGCGCGGCGCTGTGGAGTGGCAAGAGCGCGGGCTCGACGCTCCCGACGAGGTCCGGGCGGCGACCGCTGGATACCGGGAGGAGATGGACTCGTTCGGCGCCTGGCTCGAAGAGCGAACCGTCACGGTCGCCGAGGCGCGGACGAAGTCGTCCATCCTCCACGCTGACTACTGCGCGTGGAGCGTGGAGCGCGGCGAGAAGCCGGTCGGGACCGTCCGGTTCTCCGCTCGGCTCAAGGAGCGCGGCTTCGAAAAGGTCCGAGATGACGGCATGAAGTGGGTCGGGATCGGGCTCGCGACCTCGTCAACGGAAGGACGGAACCCTACGGAACCCATTTCCCAAACCTCTCCCATAGAGCCCTTCATGGGAGAGAAAGCGGAAATCCCTTCCTAACCCTTCCGTCCTTCCGTTCGGCCCGCTCGCGTTCCCGACAACTTCTGAGAGAGAGGCCATGAACATGGACATTCACGCAGTTCCGAGCCAGAAGGATCCGAGCGGGTTCGCCATCGTGATCCGTGTCGCCGGGAGCGATCTCGCCGACCTGGAGTCCGTCGCACTCCGAGATCTCGCGCAGCAACGCATCGACTCGTGGCGACGGAACGAAGCCACCTATCCGCGGACGATCGCCGAGTTCTTCCGGGACGCGTCGCGATGATGCGTAGCCGCGTCAACTCCAGACGGAGCTACTCGGGCGAGAGGTAGTTCGAGAAGTCCCCGATCTGAGCCGCGTAGGTGTTGGACGTCGTTGTGATGGCGAGGTTCGACGTCACCATGCTCGGCCCGTGGAAGGTGAACGAACCTTCACCCACCCCTTGACCCTTCGGGTAAAGGTTCGCCTTCCGAGCCATCTCGGCCAAGTCGACGCACGGTCGGGAGTCGCAGAGAAAGAGCCCGGCGACTCCACCCGCGGTGAACGTGAGCGACGCGGCCACTACCGCCGCCTCGACTTTGGTGGCCCTACGCGACTGACCTGGGTCGGGCTCGGAGTCTCGTGACGGGTTGAGCCTCGCGGGCGAGGCCTGCGGCGAGCAAGATCCGGAGGCGGTAGTTCGCGAAGTTCCGGAACCCGCGGCCGGATCGCTTGACCTGCTTGATGGTCAGGTTCGCCGCTTCGACGGGACCGTTGCTCGCGCCGGTGTGATGGTGCGCCACGATCTGGTGGCGCCAGCGGCGAAGCGTCTTCGCTAGTCGGCAGAGCTCAGGTCCGGCCTCGGCCGCGACACACCAGGCGATCGCATCGTCGAGCAGCTCGGCGGCATGGACGGGATCGTCGGTGAGATAGACGTCGCGGACCTTCTCCTTCGCGACCCATGCATCCTGGACCTCGTCGTGCGGGTCTCCCGTGTCGAGCGCTCGGTGGATGCGATCCCAGCCCGGCTCGTCGACGCGTTCCGCACCCAGCAACAGGAGCTTGCGGATGTCGTAGAGCGGGTCGCCCTTCCATCCACGATGCTCGAACGTCTCCTGTTGCACACGTTGGCGAGTGCGCGTGACGGTCTGGTTCGCGAGCCGCACGATGTGGAACGGGTCGACGACAACTGTCACGTCACCGAGGAGACCGCTTCCGGTGAGCGCGGACCGGTAACCCTCGTGCGGGTCGACGGAGACCACCTTGACCTGCGTGCGCCACTCGGGCGGCTGTCCGGCCAGCCAGATGCGCAGGTCAACGGCGTTGCGGCCTTCGAACACGTCGAGGATCTGTCCCGTGGCGACATCCACGACCGCGGTCACGAACCGGCGCCGCCGCCTCCGGTGTGCGGGTTGCATCACCGTCTCGTCGAACCCGACCATCGCGGCCGGCCCGACCCGATCAGCCGTGTCGACGCGAGCCCGGCCGGCGTGTTCGACCGCCGCCCAGACCGTCGACCACGACACTCCGAACTGGCGGGCGATCGATGCCGGCGTCCCCTCGAGGGCGCGCACTCGGTCGGTCGCCCACGTACACGCGCGAGTGGTGAGCACCCGGCGAGCCCCTGCGAGGTCGGACGTCTCGGTCCAGGTCCTGATCTCGCAGTCCGGATCCGGACACGACCAGACCCGCTTCCACCATCGCAGCTGCACCGCCCGGCCACTCGCCGGCGCGTCGCGCAGGCTCACCCACCGGCGGTCCTTCGGCTTCGCGCGCGTGCCACACCCCGAACAGCCGACCACGGTCGCGGTCGACTCAACCGCGACCACCAGCTCATGGCCGTCGTCGGTGACGTCGAGCACTGAGAAGTTGGGCGCGCCGAACCAGATCGCGCTACTACCGTCCACCAGGGGCCTCCTCGATCTCGGACCTTCAAGCAGTCACGAGATTCGTGGAGGCCCCCCTTCTATCGGTGGACCCTCACCACCGGGCTCATCCCAGGTTCACCGCGCAGGGCCACTTTGGTCGTCTTGCGCGCCGCGCTCACTTCTACTGCCTCGGCTCTCATCCTCTTGCGCGCTCGCTTGCCCACGTCTCAAGCGTACCGACGGCGTGCGACAACGAACACGGACGGACCTCCAACGGTTTGCTCAGACGTGGGATGGACCCGGTCGGAGGAGAGCACGAAATGAAGAGCCGGAACCGGGACCAGCCGTGGCACTCGGCGTGGGTCGTGGCGGTCGGAGAGCCCGACTCGCACGGCGACGTCGCGGTCCGGGCGGAGGACGAAGAGGGAGGCCGCGCGTACCTCGTGCTCCTCGGCTCCCGTGAGGCACCTGAGGTCGGCGCGCTCGTGAAGCTCGCTGTGAAGGGAGACGGACGAGTCGTCGCTCTTGTGGCGGCGTGACGGCAGGGGGGTAGGGGTCGCCCCATTTCCGGAGCGGGCGCCGACCTCCGCACTCCCCTCGCGGCTCACACGGCAATTGGACCACTTTTCCCACCAATCTAGTAGAGAAGGGCAACAAGCCCGATAATCCCCACCAAAACACTGGAGATTCGATGGAGAAGCTAGACGTCGACCGGATCCAGCGCCTCGCTGCGGCGGGCGTGTCTCGCCGGGAGATCGCGGGCGCTCTCGGCATCGACGAGAAGGCGGTCCGCTGGGCGCTACGGCGTTCTCCGGCGAGTCCTGCCGTCGCAGAGTTCCAGGAGCGTCAGAAGGCGCTTGAGGAGGCGGGCGACCGGCTCGCAGAGGTTCTACAAGAGGAGATCATGCGATGAAGTGCCAGGAGTGCGACTTCGAAACAGAGAACGAGCGATCCCTCGGCCAACACGAGCGGGGATGCACGCCGGAGCGTCGTGATCGGGACCGTCGCATCGTCGACGCGCTTCGAGCGGGCGGCGCAACGAACGGCGAGGTCGCGGAGCGCTTCGGCGTGTCGACCGCGACGCTCGAACGAGTGAAGTGCGCCGCGGGACTCACTGGAACGCGGGCTCCGGTCCGCCGGGCGAAGCGCGCAGCGGCGCCGAAGCGTCGGACGGAGTCGAAGGTCGTTCGTCTGCCGGGATGGCGGCTGTACGACGGCTTCGCTCCCGCGGGCTCCTTTGGTGCCGGAAAGTGCGTCCAGCCTCGGTGCGGGTACGAGGCTCCGACCGCCGGGCTCCTCCTGTGCCATTGCGAGACGGAGCACGGCATCCACGCCTACACGCCCGCGATGGTCGGCGCGCAGTTGCTCACACGGCTCGACGAGCGTCTCGGCCGGACTCGGAAGCGGACGCGCCGGCCCGAGTCCGGGCACGCCTGGCGGGCGACCGCGGCGGTCACCTGACGAACCTTGTCGACGGTTGTCGCAACTCGTGGCACCTTGGAAGGTGCCAGCGACTCCCTCACCCATAGTCCCGCTTCTGAGCAAGCGCGAGGTCGGCGCGGCGCTCGGCGTGTCTGACCGGACCGTCGAACGCCTCGTGTCGGCCGGCCAGTTCCCGAAGCCGAAGCGCGTCGGCGGTCAGGTCCGATGGCGGCGGGAAGACCTTGCGACGTACCTCGTCAAGCTCGATCTCACCAAGTCTGACGCTCGCGAGATGTTGCGGGCGTGGCACGCGCAGCGCGGCGAACGTCCGTTCCCGCTCGTACCCGACGATCCGACTCCGCTCGGCCAACACGACGGGACGGATCGAGGGCGTCGCGAGCGTTTACGGCGTGAAGTACGGCATCGGCGGCGGGATCGAAGAGCGGATCGAACCGGGCGCGTTCACGGCGAGCGTCGAGACGAAGCCAGTCGTTCCTCTGTTCCTGTCTCACGACTGGCTCTCGCCGATCGGCGCCGCATCGCTGATCGACGCGCCGTCCGCTCTGGAGTTCTCGGCGGATCTCTTCGTCGAGGAGAGCGAACGCGCCGCGTCCGTGGCGCGTGCCGCACGCGCCGGAGGTCTGGACTCGGTCTCGATCGGCTTCATCCCGGAAGAGATCGCGCAGGACAACGGAGTCGAGGTCATAAAGCGGGCCGAGCTTCTCGAAATTTCCATCGTGGTCAAGGGCGTCGACCCAGGCGCTCGAATCGTCAAGGTCGCCTGAGGAGGCATCGTGCGTTACTCGAAGGTCAATCCCGGATTCCGCTACCTCGCGAGTGAGGTCGGCGAGTCGATCACGCGCGGCGGGATCGTGGACAAGTCGCCAGTCCCGGTGCTCGACGCCGAGGAATACCTTCGGATCCGCGCCACGGTCGACGCGAGCGCTGCGGGCGGTCTCGTCAACCCGCCCGCGGCGCCGCAGGTCATCGCACTCCAGCCGAACCGCGGGAGCCGCGTCCTGCCGTTGTTCAACCTCGTCCCGACAAAGGGTGAGGAGGCGGCAGCGGCCGAGGAGGGAGACCGGACCGAAGCGGCGGACGCAACGCCGTATGGGACCGCTCTTCCGCAGTCGAACGTCTCGTTCACGCGTACCGTCCGCGGCTACAAGCGCGTCGGCGTGTGGGTCGAAGCGACGAAGGGCATCCTCGACGACTCGCGGATCTTCGATGACGTGGTGACGACGGTCATGGAGCAGGACTTCGACCGCATCGCCGATTCGCTCGCACTGACCGGCGACGGCACGGGCGAGCGCGTGACTGGCATCCTCGATGACTCGTGGGACGTGCCCACGAGTGACCTCTCGACGTCGCTCCGTTCCGTGCATTTCCGGGCGGCGCTGGAGACCGTGCGCGAGGCGGACCACACTGGACCGCTCGACGCCGTGATCCATCCGGCCGCACTCCTCGCCATGATCGAGGAGACCGACGAGGCGGGCTTCCACACGTGGAAGCGTGAGCTTGCCGAGGAGTTCGGCTTCCGCTCCTTCGTCACGTCGACCCTGATCGACGATGGCACGGCAGTCGTCGCCGACTTCGCCACGCTCGCGACCGTGTACCTGCGGGATCCCGGCATCTCGATTGCCGTTTCGCAGGATCACTCGGACTTCCTCGTCACGGGCAAGGTCGCCATCACGGTCGAAGGCCGTTGGGCGTTCGACGTTCCGCGCCCGTCCGCCGGAGTGGTCCTCACCGGGCTCTCGGACTAGCCGTCGAGCGAACCGGGGGCGACGCCTTCACGGTTCCGTCGCCGGTCCGCAACTTCCCAACGCCGATAAGGAGCAACGCGTGTCAGACGTCTCCGCGCACCTTCCCGCCCGGATCGAGCGCGATCTCAAGGATCTTGAGCGCCGGATCCGCATCATGGAGCGGACGGACCGGCTTACGAACTCCTCCGTCAAAGAGGGGAGCCTCGACGTCTACGACGAGGACGACTCACGGCGCGTCATCTTCGGGCAGCTTCCGGACGGCGAGAACTACGGGCTCGCGACGCTCGACGCGAATGGCGCGGTCCGGTTCCAGGCAGACGGGCGAGGTCTCGTCGCTCCGTCGATTCCGGCGGTAGCGACAATCTCAACGGCGACCGCCTACTCGACCTCGTCGACTTCGCTCGTCCCGGCGTACTTCCTCACGTTGCCGGAGGTCGCTCACGAGGGTCTGGAGCTTCACGTCGACTGGAGCATCGGCGGCGCGGACACGTTCAAGCTCTCGGTCTCGTGTGCGTCTCCGCTCGTCGGCACGACCGACGAGATCACTGCGACGGGTCCGACGTCCGGAACCGCCGTGTTCCGTTGGCTTCACGGTCAAACACTCGGCGCTTCGCCGTTCGGCTTCTCCGTGCTCGTCCGCCGGACTTCCGGCTCCGGTTCGATCTCCGTCTTCCAACCGAGCGCGTGGCGCCGGTCTCCCGACGGTTGCAGCGTGAGCGGTCTGTGATCGAGACCACGCTCCTCCTCGTGTTCGCCGGGCTCGGCGCTGCGGCGCTCGTCGTGCTAATGCTGGAGCGGCTCTCGTGGCTCCGTCGGCACACGCGGCGCCGGGTGCTCGTCCAAACCTCGGACGGCTCCTCGATCGAGGGAGTGCTCGCAGGCGTCGGAGCCGACGGGCTCGTGCTCACGTCGGCGCGGATCGTGTCCGAAGCCGCTCCGGGCACTCATCTGATCGGCGAGACGTTCGTCCCTCACTCGCGGCTACGGCTCCTCCAGACGCTTCCTCCGCCGGACGCTCCGTGATCGCGAAGCTCGAAGACGTCATCGTCGAGTTCGACGGAGCGCGGGTGCTCGACGGCGTGAGCCTTGAAGTCGAGCGCGGCGAGATCGTCGCCATCGTCGGTCCATCGTGCGCCGGGAAGACGACGTTGCTCCGTGTGCTCGCCGGGCTCGTCGAGCCGACGGCGGGAGAGCGCGAGGCCACGGGCTCGATCGGTTTCCTCGTCGACGAAGCGGACAAGCCGATCGAGACGCCGGACGTTCTCCTCTGCGCCGACCCGGTGACGTTCACGACGCCGGATGAATTCGCTCGTGTCGCACGCGAGAAGCGGCGCGGCGGTCGTATTCGAACGCGAGGCGCAACCGCGGGAGCGGACCGCGTCCTCTACATGAACGACGGGAAGCTCGGAGCCGATGGACTTCTCTTCGGTTGACGAGTGGGCGCGCGCCCATCCTGCGGGACCACGTTCGATCCCGACTCCAGCGGAGCGCTTCACGTTTGCCGTCGTCGGGCTCGCCGTGCTCCGTTCGGAGGTTCCCGCCGGTCAGGAAGAGAAGCTCCGCTCCGGGCTCGACGAGATCCGACACGCACTCCAGTACGAGCATACGAGCGACTCCGAGTTTGCGTCCTTCCTCGGCGACGAACTCGATCACGTCGGCGGGGAGGCTCTCGCTCCGTTCACGGAGCCGGTCGTCCAATGGACGGACGATGGGCCGCGCGTGTTTGGGCTCGACGCCGTCACGGCGTACTCGACCGCGTACGAGCCGTCGCATGAGTTTGCTCTCTCGCCGGATGAGGTCGAGCACGTACTCGCCATCGCGGACGAGGTCGGACCGCCACGACTGAATCAGTCGAACTCGCCGAGCGTCTCGAAGCGGCTCGGACGTTGCCAGGGACCGCTTGAGGACGAGTGGCTCCGAAAGCGCCTCGGAGCGATCATCGGTGCCGCTAACGGCACGTGGTGGCGGCTCGACCTCGCGAGCCTCGCCGCCCAGGTCGTCACGTACCCGGCCGGCGCGTCGCATCCCGCGCACGTCGACAACGTTCCGGGTAACGCGCCTTGGAAGTTGAGCGTCTCGATCCAGTTGAGCGAGCCCGACACGTACGAGGGAGGCGACCTTCGTCTCTACCATCGTCCGAACGCGGACGTAGCGCCGCGCGCTCTCGGCTCCGTCATCGTCTACCCGGCATGGACGCGGCACGAGGTCCGCCCGGTCACGTCCGGCGTACGGCGCGCACTCGTCGCGTGGGCGACAGGACCGGCATTCCGGTGATCGGCGCGGCCCGGGAGATTCGACTCCAGGTCGCTGCGTGTGACGCCGATCACGCGACTTGGTTGGTTGCCAAACCGCTCTATTCTGTGGGCGTGATGGTCGACTTCCCCGAGATCCTGGAACTTGATCGTCAAGTTCCGATACCGTCACACCCCCACACGCTCGGCGAGCAGCAGTCGGGTAGCTGGGAACGAGGGGCAGGCAAGGTGGCGCTTCCGGACTTCGACTCGAACGGGCTACTTCCGGCCGGGCGCTACGTGGAGACCGAAGACGAGGTTCACCATGACCTTGTCGATGAGTTCCCAACGTCGACGCGACGTCAGTTCATCTACGACCGCTGGATGCTTCATCGCCACACGCTGACGAACCTCGTCAACGTTCACGAGCAATGGCTCGACGGCAGTTTCACCGAGAGCAAGGTCGATCCCGACGACGTCGATATCGTCACTGTGTACGACGGCGACGCATGGGATGCGATGACTGACGAGGAGCGGTTCTTGCCGTTCTCGCTCATGAACGGACACTGGACGGAACAGTTCTGGAAGGTCGACTCCTTCGGCGTCGGTTTCTACAACCCGGGCCATCCGATGTGGGCTGCGTGTCAAGGTGCCATCGATTACTGGCACAACTGGTGGGGACACACACGGCCGGATGATCCGCGTGGGCATCTGACCAAGGGCTACGTGGTCGTCCAATGAGAACCCCCGAATCACTCCGTGCCGAACTCGGCGACTTGAACGGTGCAATCGACACGTTCGGCGATCGAGAGACCGTTCAGCAGTATCCAGCCGCGCTCATGAACCTGGAGCAACTCGAAGCGCGACGTGCCGAACTCGTGAATGAACTCGGGAACGCAGAGATCTCCGCGCTCACGGTCCTACTCGAAGCGCCCGGCATCGTCGGACGCGGCGACGTGCACGCGGACTTCCTCGCGAACACGCTCGGTCCACTTCAAGAGGCGATCTCCTCGGTTGGACAAGGCATCATCGACCGGCCCACGGACCGAGCGCCGATTCCCGGCGTCGTACGAAGCGCAACACAACTCCGAGTCGTGGGCATGTTCAGCGGCTCATTTGGTATCGCACTCGCCGGACCCCGCCCTATTCAGGAGGACTTCATCTCGCTCTTCGAGGAGGAAGAGGGAGTGGCGGAACTTCCGGTGTTCGATCAGGCGGTTGCTCTCGTCCTCGACGTGATCGAACGGACAGGAGCCTCGTCAGGTGACGGATCCTCGAACGAAGAGGTCCTCGGTCTCCTCGCGGGTATCGGATCGCGCGCTCACCATCACCTTTCGCGACTTGGCGAGCACTTTCTCGTCTGTCGACGCCGCAGCACGGTTCACGTTCAACCCGAGAACTGCTCCGCAGCGGACGGTCACTCTCCGTCGTCCCGGTGCCGAGCGGCTCCGACGCGTTCTCGATGAGATCGACGTAGTCGAAGCTGAGATCGCCGTAACTGGTCGGCTCGCGGGCGCGAGCACGATTCATGACAACTTCGAACTTGAGACCGCCGATGGAACGGTGCTCAGCGGGAAGGTGGATGAACCGCTGCGTCCGCTCTTGCGTGACTACTTCGATACCGATTGCACGGCGACCCTCCGCGTGCGTACGGCCGCGTTCCGTCGTAGACGGAGCAGAGGTTCCTCGCTACACCTTGATTGGGATCAAGTACGTCGTCAGGCAAAGGTCAGCCGACGAGGTTCGTAACCGCATCCCCGATTTGAAGGCCCGCGCTCGATGGTCAACGGGGAAGACTCCGAACGGATCGAGCCATTCAATATGAACCGTCGCGTACGCGCTCGAACACGACGGAGTTCGTTCTCGACTGGTCGACGGCCGAAGCGAATCGGAGTCCGTCGCGGCGGTCGGCGGACTGATCTCTCCACTTCGCCTTGTTGAAGAGAACGTCGTAGGCGGCGTACTCGATGCGTCCGAGGAAGGGATCGGCGTCGTGACTTCGGGCGTAATCATCTCGCCGGTCGGCGTGTGAGAGCTTGGATCGCAGACTCACGAGCCATGAAGCGACTTCGGACTCCGTGTACCCGAGTCGGCGAGGCGATGAAGCGAGGAACGAGGTCAGCGGCTTGATTGCCCTGCCCGGACTGAGCGCGAACGCACGCTCGAACAGGCGAAAGAGATCGCGCACACGAGCCGCGGCGCCGTCCTCCGCCAACGAGTCAGCCAAGAGCGCGATTCCGTCGAGTCGATCGGCGACGAGCCTCTCGACAATCGAAGGATCTTTCTCGCTGTGCCGGAGCACTCGTGCCTTGGTGAACCTGTCGTGGGACCGAGCGAGACCTACGACGCCGTTCGCCACCTCCTCGGGCGTAAACGTCACCGCTACGCAGGGATCGGGAGATCGGAACTGTCGCTTGCACTGAAGCATCACGCCAAGGAGATCGCCGTATTCCACGATTGCGGCCTCGGCACGTCGGCGCTCCTCGTCAGGAACCACAACACACGATCGAGAATCGACTTCAAGCGGCGCCTGAACTTCCACGAAGACGCCGACGCTCGTCACGTCGCCTTCTCGGGTCCAATCGAATCGCATTCCGCCCGGCCGCTCAGCGTCTTCTTGCTCGACCCCAGTCGGCATGTGGAGAACCGCAGTCTCGACTCGGAGTCCATTGCTCGCGTCGTACGGACGCTCCGTCATCTCTGCCGGTGCGGGACGAGTAAGGCGGATCGTGGCGTATCGAAAGACAAACACGAGCGAATCGTTCCAATGCCAGACAGGCAGCTAGACAAAGCGAAGGATGAGCGCGCCGAGTACGGTCCCTCCGGCCACGACGACCACTCCGTAGAAGACGTATCCAACTCCAACCGTCGCCACTCCGCCAACGGATTTCGCAGGAGCGCCGACTGCCTCTCTGACCTCGATGGGGAAGCGAAGAAGGCGAGCGATTCGTCCTGCGAGCGAGTGCTCGCGCTCAAGCGCGTCTTCCTGCTTCTGTTCGAGGATTCCGATCATCCGATCAATCACCGAGCGCACGTCGCTGACGCGTGTATCGCTGCCTGGGTCGTACGGATGCGACCAGTTCAAGACCAAGTTCATGAGCCGAGTCGGTCCGCCGATCATCGGGGGCGGCGAGACTGCGATCATGCAGTCCTTCGCGTGGAACGACTGTGCCGAGTCGGCCGGACATTCGGTCAAGTTCTTGGCGAAGTCGTTCCGCGTCCGGCTCCGAGCCGAGTTTCTCGATCCACTGGCCCATTAAGCCCGAACTGTCCGACGCGTAGACCATCGTCTCTGTGTACGCCTCGAATGCGGCGCGGAACTGCCTCGCTGTATCGAGTTCGCGTTGGTATCGAACGGAGTCGCGCACGGGGACGATGCTAGGGGCGTCCGATGATTTTGGGAGGACCGATGAGCCATCACGAACAAAGCGACGATCCAGAGGGGATCGACGATTTGTGGGAACTGCCGATCCCTGCCCTCGCCGCAAGGTTCGGTGCGCTCCATCCGGAAGACCGCAACTCCAATCAGGTCGAATACATTCGGATGGTGCTCCAAGCCGCGGATCGCGCACGAGTCGAACCGTGACCTCGTTCGCACGACCCGCGGGCTCGTCGTCGCGACGTGGGTGCTCGTCATCGCGACGACTGCGATAGCGATCGTCACACGCTGAGCCTGAGACCGAGCGTTAGGAGAACGGTACTTCCTGATTGGCGTCTCAAGTGGGCCGTCAAGCCTGCCGATCCTGAGCCAGTGAAATCGCCAAGCCGAATCGCGACGCGATGGGCGTACAAGTACGAGCGGCGAACCTCGCTTGTGTGTGCGCGTCAAGCGAACCGGGCGGCCACCATCGTCGCGGAAGGCGTAGCGCAGGAGTTAGAAGCATCTGTCGCAGGTTGGATGGTCGTGACGCCCGAGGGAGTCTTCTTCACTCCTCGTAGATCCAGCGGTGGAGGAATGGCACTCGATTCTGTCGTTCATGCCGAGGCATGGGTGTCCGACAAGGGATTCCCCGCTGCAACTCTCGCTCATAGGGATGGTGATCGGTTCGCCTTCGCCTTCCTCCCTCGCGATAGCGCTCTCCGGGACGCGCTCGTGTCGACAGTCAACGCTCACGCTGACGAGCGTCGCCTTCGGACAGAAGAGCGGCTCGCGCAGAGGAGAGCCAGCGCCGTCGACGAGAAGGAAGACGCCGAATGGCGGCGGAACCTCGCACGGATCAACGCCGAAGATCGAGAGAGGCGCGGAGTGTCACCCGACGGGCCATAGCGGAGGCGGCTAGCCGGGCACGAACTTAGAGGCGAGCACGCTCTCCCTGGCCTCCGGCCCCGGAGCCTCGGGTGAGAGGAAGGCAGACGACGCGACTCCGCGGGCTAGCGTTTGCGGTGCGTGCATGTGACGGGGATGGGCACAGCTGCTGAGTGTCTTCGACAGGTCGGCCGCTGTCGAGCGGGCCACGCATTGCCCGGCAACTTGAAAATCCAGTCGAACTTCGTTGTTGCATCGACTCTGTATGCGCAAGTCGCCGTTGTTTTGGCAGGTTTCTCGGTAGCGCTGATCGGCTTGCTTGCTCAGTCGTTCCTTGGTGCAGACCGCCACTCCCGTGCTGGATCGAGGCTTACACCGGCTACCCGCGCAATCGCCGTGCTCGTTCCGGGCGTGCTCCTCCTCCTCCTGGCGGCTTACGTTTACTCCGAGTCAGGCAGCGCCATTGACAAGTCGACGCAACTCGTAACTTTGCTCTACGGATCAGAGGCTCTTGCATTCGGAGCCGCAGCGTCCTTCGCTTCCTTCGTATCCCTCGCTGATGAACAGAACGAGGTGCTCAGAAGGGCGACGCGTTCCGTGTTCTGGATCTTGACGCTCATTGCAGCCTTCGGGCTTTGGGGCGGGAACCTCACGCTCTACCAGGGGCTTTACCGAACGGATCATCGCTTCGACGAACTCCATGCGCAGCTGGCGCTGTTCATCGGCGCGTTGGTGGTCGCCTGGGTGTTCTCGCGGATCGAACTCGGAGGGGTGACGTTCAGTCGAGCGATCCGGTTTCTATCCGCGGTCACCCTTTTCGTAGCCGTTGGTGGGCTCGTGGTGCCATATCTCCTGGAGTCGCGCTTCGCCTTCGAGAACGTGCGCACCGCACGGGACCTAGAAAGTTGGGTCGGCTGGTCGAGAGCGGCGCTTTGGGCTGGCGCCGTGATCGCCTTGGGTGTGTCGTTGCCGCCGAAGCGTCGGGTAGTCAGATCTGACGCGCCGCAAGCGAACTGACGGTTCCCGTCTCTGAACGCGAAGAAGCCCGGCCGAAGCCGGGCTTCTCGCTCACGCCGCGGGCAGGTGGCGGCGCCGAAGTCTCTAATGCTACTTCGAGCAGATCTGCGGTCCTCCGTTCTCGACGTGGCACGCCGGGCCGAGCACGGGACGCGTCGGCGTTGGGTTCGTGCTCGTCGACGGGCTCGGAGGCGGAGCCTGGAACCCGCACGCCGAGAGAGCGATTCCGGCGAGGATGAGGACGAGGAGCCGCTTCACGACGCCGCTCCGAGAAGGTGCGCCGCTGCCATCGCCGTCTCACCCAACGCGTCCGCCATCGCTCCGTCGGGATCGAAGCCTTCGTCGACGAGCCGGACCGCCGCCTTCGTCAAGAACCCGAGGACGACGATCACGGAGCGGGCGGCGTCCGCCTCCGGGATCCGGTTGAAGGCGAACAGGTCTCGCAGATCCATCACGTCCTGATCACACCGAGCCTGCTCCGCCGGAGAGTCGAATTCGACTTCCCGGATCTGAGCGGCGGTCTGGTCCGCCTGAGTGTTCGTGGTCATTCGTCTGATCCCTCCTGTTTGTGAGGGAGGCGTTCGCCTTCTACCCCGGGGTTGTCGCCATCAGGACGTTGGCTCGATGAATGGGAGGGCACGGATGCGAAGCAGGTGTAACGGAGCGCGAGGTTCGATTCCCGAGTGGGTGATGTTGCTCGTGATGGGCATCGGGATCGTGATGGCACTGTGGGCGATCGTCCAGCCCGACCTCACCGCCATCGTGAGCGATGCGCTCGACAAGCTGCGCGGATAGGCCGGGTTGCGGCGAGTCGGGCTCGACGATGGTCGAGTTCCTCGCGGTCACGATCCTCACCACGGTCTGCCTCCTCGCGATCGCGCAGCTCGCGATCTGGGTCTGGGCGCGCGACGTCGCGGTCAGCGCGGTCCACGAGGGCGCGCGGACCGCAGCCGAGACGGGCCGGCCGTTGGGCGACGGCGTCACCAGGACGCGCGCCTTGCTCGGCGACGGGCTCGGTGGGCAGGGCCGGGCGTTCGCCGTCGATGTCGACGAACAGGGCGACACCGTCGCGGTGCGAGCGCGCGGGACGGCACCGGTGATCCTCCCGTTCCTGCCCCACTTCGACGTCGAGGCCGAGGCGACCGCGTTCGACGAGGACGCGGTGCTCGGGTGAGCGCCGCAGGCCCGGCGGGGGAGCGGGGCAGCTCGATCGTCGAATTCACCCTGCTCGGCACCCTGGTCTTCGGCGTGCTGGTGCAGGCGGTCGTGCTCTTCGGCGTCCTCCACCGGGCCACGCTCGCCACGAGCGCCGCGGCCCGCGAGTACGGCCGCGCGGTCGTGCTCGCCGACTCGCCCGACGATGCGCTGCGCCGGGGCGAGCTGGTCGTCGAGCAGGCGGGTCGGAACCACGGGCTCGCCCCGGGGGCGTTGCACGCGACGCTCGAGGGCCGGCGGGCCCGGGGCGAGCTCCTCCGGGTTCGCGTACGCGCCGAGGTGGCGGTCGTCCGGATCCCGTTCCTCGGTGACGTCCTCCCCTCGGTCTCGGTGCCGGTCGAGGCGACCCACGTGGTCCAGGTCGACCGGTACCGCAGCGGACCGTGAGCCGCCGCCAGACCGGGCAGGCGTCGGTGGTCCTGATCGGCGCGCTGGTGGTCGGTCTCGCGTTCGCCGGGCTCGCGATCGACGGGGCCAGGCTGTTCACCGCGCGGCGTGACCTCCAGAGCGTCGCCGACTCGGCCGCGCTGGCCGGCGCCTCCGCGATCGACGAGGGTCACTTCCGCGCGACCGCGGGGAGTGAGGTCCGGCTCGACGCGACGTCGGCGCGTGCCGCTGCCGATCGCGTGCTCGCGCGCGTCGGGCCTTCCACCGGGCACGCAGATCGACGTGATCGTCGAGCCGGATCGCGTGACCGTGCATCTCCGCCGGCCGGTCGAGATGACGTTCCTCCGGATCACGGGCATGCGCGCGCAGGACATCGGCGCGTCCGCGAGCGCGAGCCCGCAGACGGGCTGAGAACTTCCAAGTTCCCATGGCAATCCGCGCGGCGCGCTGCTACAAATTCGAAGGCAACCTCCGGGCCGGGGCACGGACGCTTTCTGGGAGGGTGGCATGAACCGAGCGGCGCGAGCGGGCGCGAGTGCGTGCCCGATCGGTGCGTCCCGCGCGCACCGTGACCGGCTCCTCCCGACCTGTCCGGCGTTCGGAGACGGATCGACGAACGCCGTTTGGCCCGACCCTGCCGCGGGCACGGTGAACATCTCGCGCGCTGGTCGGGCCGGCGACGCGCGTGGGGGCCGCCTCCCCCACCTCTGAGTCGCGACGCGAGCGTCGTGGGCCCCGGCCACGGATGGTCGGGGCCCGCGACACCTTTTGGGATCGCGCCGGCGGACGTGGGCCGCGCCTGCGCTCCGTGGGCGCGCGACGCCGCGCGGTCGCTAACCTGCTGCCGGGCGGGCGCCGGGAGAGGGCGTCCAGGGGAGAGACGGGGCGAGATATGGGTCGGACAACGGTCGGTGCCGGGACGCGACGTACCGCGATCGGGGTCGTGGTCGCGCTGGTCGCGGCCATGTTCGTCGTCGCGGCGCCCGCGGGCGCGGCGAACGAGAAGCACGTGACGCTGCACGCGCTCGCGGTCGTCGAGGGCGGCGGCGGCAAGGCGTCGACCGGGACGACGAACGCGTTCACCGTCTCGTACGGCAAGGTCGGCGGCACGGACTTCCGCGTCGGCTTCAGCGAGGACGAGGTTGCGGGCAGTGGCGACCAGTGGCAGGCCGCGGGCTGGAACGCGGCGGCGGTCGCCACGCTGCTCAACGGCGCGCCGCTCTCCGGCGTGCGCGTGGACTACGACATCAACGGCCGCATCGACGGCCCGAGCGCCGGCGCGCTCATGACCGTCGGCCTCCTCTCCCTGATGCGCGGCGACAAGATCAAGCCCGGCATCACGATGACCGGCACGATCAACCCCGACGGGACCGTCGGCCCGGTCGGCGGCATCCCCTACAAGGTGGACGGGGCCAAGCAGGCCAAGGCCAAGACGATGCTGATCCCGCTCGGCCAGCGCAACAGCGCCGACGACAGCGGCAAGCTCGTGGACGTCGTGGACATCGGTGACCAGAAGGGCGTCCACGTCAAGGAAGTGGCCGACATCTACGACGCCTACAAGGCGTTCACCGGCAAGACGCTCCCGCGGCCCAAGCCGGCGAGCAGCGTCACCCTCGGCGGCGACGACTACCGCCAGATCAAGGCCAAGGTGAAGGGCCAGCTCGCGAACTTCGAGGCCTCGGCGGGGGAGTTCAACAGCCTGACCCCGGCGGTGCAGAACGCGCTGACTTCGATCACGTCCAGCGCCAACGACTCGCACACGCAGGCCCAGAAGCTCACCGACGAGGGGCTGCAGGCCGGGGCCTACAACCAGGCGCTCGCCGCGGCGGCCTACGCCAACGCGGCGGTCAAGACCGGCCAGCTGGTGCAGGTGTACCTGACCCAGGGCGCGGACGCGTTCACCGAGCAGGTGAAGGCCAGTGCCGCGATCGACGGCAAGGTCGAGGCGCTCGTCGACGAGCTGAAGGCGTTCAAGCCGAAGACCGTGAGCGACGCGTCGGACCTCATCAGCGCGTACAGCAACACGATCGACGCGATCAGCCTCAGCAACTACGCGGAGAACGTGCTCGCCTCCGCGAGCCAGCAGACGGACCCGTCGAAGGCGCTCGAGAAGGCCATCATCGGCGCCGTGCTCTACGAGCTGGCGGGCACCCAGGTGCAGGGCACCAACGACATCTTCGAGATCGGCAAGGGCGCGGGTGGGACCAAGCTCTCGAAGGCGGACATCGGACCGGTCGCCGCGTTCTTCCGCAAGGCGGCCGAGGCCAACCTCAGCGCGTTCAACTCGCTGATCGTGGATCCGCAGGCCCAGGAGGCCGGCGTCAGTGCCGACGCGGCGCAGGAGGCGTTCAGCGGCAACGACTTCGACTACGCGCTCGCGCAGTCCTCGCTCGGGGTGCTGAACGGCGGCCTCGACAAGTACCTCGGGTCGGCCAAGACCGCCAACTACGCCAAGCTCGGCGGCGCGGTGCAGCTGTACACCCGGACGTCCCAGCTGCTCTCGAAGTACTACTCGCTCGGCGAGGTGAACAGCGACCTCGAGGTGACCGGCATCTCGAACGACCAGGCGATGCAGAGCGCGCTCGACCTCGGCCGCAGCCAGGTGCAGCGGGGCGTCGGGGTGCTCCGGTCCAAGAAGGTGTCGCCGACGCTCGTCGTCGGGGCCTACGAGATCGCGGGGGTCGATGCCCAGGGCGGAGCTTCCGACAAGCTCGACGCGCTGGGGGAGTACCTCTCGGCGTACGTCGGGTCGCGGGTCCTCGCCTACCTCGGCGGCTTCCCGACGGCGGGCACCAGGTAGCCCGACCGGCTCCCCGTCACGCCCGCCGGCCCACCTGGGAGCACGCCGCGGGACACCGGTAACCTGCGACCCATGGAAGCGACGCCGCGCCAGACGGACTCGGGCATCGAGATCCGGCCGCTCTACACGGCCGAGGACCTCGCCGCATTCGACCCGGAGACCCGGCTCGGCACGCCGGGGAAGCCGCCGTACACCCGCGGCATCTACGAGCAGATGTACCGGACCCGGCCGTGGACGATGCGCCAGTACTCGGGCTTCGGCAGCGCGGCCGAGACCAACCAGCGGTTCCACTTCCTGCTGGAGGCGGGCCAGACCGGGCTGAGCTGCGCCTTCGACCTCCCCACGCAGATGGGCTACGACTCGGACCACCCGCGCTCCGAGGGGGAGGTCGGCAAGGTCGGCGTGGCGATCGACTCGCTCGAGGACATGGAGCTGCTGCTCCACGGCCTCCCGCTCGACACCGTGACCACCTCGATGACGATCAACTCGACCGCGGCGATCCTGCTCTGCCTCTACGAGCTCGTCGCCGAGGGCCAGGGGGTGCCGTCCCAGGAGATCGGCGGCACGATCCAGAACGACCTGCTGAAGGAGTACGTCGCCCGCGGCACCTACATCTACCCGCCGCGCGAGTCGATGCGGATCATCACCGACATCTTCGCCTACTGCCGCGACAACGTCCCGAAGTGGAACACGATCTCGGTCTCGGGCTACCACATCCGCGAAGCGGGCAGCACCGCCGTGCAGGAGATCGCGTTCACGCTGTCGAACGGCATCGCGTACGTCCAGGCCGCGATCGACGCGGGGCTCGACGTCGACGAGTTCGCACCCCGGCTCTCGTTCTTCTGGAACGGCCACAACGACTTCTTCGAGGAGGTCGCGAAGTTCCGCGCCTCGCGCCGCATGTGGTACCGGATCATGAGCGAGCGGTTCGGTGCGAAGGACGAGAAGTCCAAGCTCCTCCGCTTCCACACCCAGACCGCGGGCTCGATGCTCACGGCCCAGCAGCCCGAGAACAACATCGTGCGAATCTCGCTCCAGGCGCTCGCCGCGGTGCTCGGCGGCACGCAGAGCCTCCACACGAACGGCTTCGACGAGGCGCTCGGCCTGCCCACCGAGCGGGCCGCGACGATCGCGCTGCGGACCCAGCAGATCATCGCCTTCGAGTCCGGGGTCACCGGCACGCCCGACCCGCTCGCGGGCTCGTACTTCGTGGAGTCGCTCACCGACGAGGTGGAGGCCGGCGCCTGGAGGTACATCGAGAAGATCGACGAGATGGGCGGCGCGGTCGCGGCGATCGAGGCCGGGTACATGCAGGACGAGATCGAGAAGGCCGCGTTCGACTGGGCCACGTCGGTCGACGCCGAGAAGAAGGTCATCGTCGGCCTCAACCGCTACACCAGCGACACCGATGCGGAGCCCGACGTCTTCCCGATCGACCCGAGCCTCGAGCGCGACCAGGCCGAGCGGCTGCGCGCGCTGCGCGCCAAGCGCGACGCCGCCGCGGTGAAGGCCGGGCTCGAGGAGCTCCGGGCCGCGGCGAAAGGCACCCAGAACCTGCTCCCGCCGATGAAGGAGGCGCTGCGGCGCTTCGCCACCCTCGGCGAGGTCAGCGACGTGCTGCGCGAGGAGTTCGGCGTCTACCAGCCGCGCTAGCTCACGCCCCCGCGGGGTCCTTGCGGTGGGTCTCGCTGAGTTGGGCGAGCACGTCGGGTTCGATGTCGTGGCGGGTCGCGGTCGCGATCTTGCACTTCGTGACCGTGCGCATCGTCGCGGTCCGGCGCCCGTTGCCCTCCTCGAGGAGCGCGCGCTCACCGAGGACCGCGCCTGGGCCGAACTCGGCGACGACCTCACCGTCGACCTCTATCTCGACGACCCCGTCGAGGATCAGGAACAGGTCGCGGCCCTCGTCGCCCTGCTGGACGATGGTCTTGCCCTTCGCCATGTTCTTGATGCTGGGGTTCACGCCGTTGCGCATGATGTGGAACGAGAGCTGACGCTCGAGCGCGCTCTCGACCGCAGTCGCGTACGCCGGCGACTCCTCGTCGCCCCAGGGGGAGTGCTTGCCGAACGCCTTGCGGTACCAGGACTTGAACTCGATGAGACCCGACTTCTCGACCAGCTCGCCGTTGTGGTCGTAGATCCAGTGCCGCGGGAACGGGCTGCACCCGGTCAGCTTGCGGGTGGACGTGCCGTCGGCGTTGATCACCAGCTCGAGCGTCGTCCACGCGGACGGGGCCGACACCTTGAGGAACGGCGGCTTGGCGACGCGCCGCGGGGCGGGCGCGCCGGTCTGGCCCCCGGCGGTCTGGACGAAGCGAACGGAGTCGGGCCGGAGCTCGGGCTCCGGGCGCAGGTCCGAGAACGAGGTCGCGGCCAGGGTCATGTCGTGGGCACCGAGCTTGAGCGTGGTCGAGCCGATCCGGCCGCCGCCGGCGTGCCCGTAGTCGACGATCTCCCCGTCCACCACGTCGATCCAGGCGCGCAGCTCGTTGGCGAACCGGAAGCGATCCTCGGCCTGGAGCACGCCGAGGTCCTCGATCGTGTCCGGAGGCGGATCGTCGTAGTGGGCGACTCCGAACGCGAACGGGAGCTTGGTCATCCCCGCGATCGCCTCCGACGGGATCCACGAGATCGATGTGACGGAAGACTCGATGCGCACGGCCCCTCCTCTGCTCTCCCCTGCACCGCAGCCTGCGGGCACCCGAGTGAGGGGCTCAGTCTGACGGCTCCGTCGGTGGTTTGGCCAGGAAGCCTGCACGCCGAGCCCGGGAGGGGTAGCCACACCCGGGACATGGACGCCCGCCGGCGGTCGTCGGATCTGCGGTCGTGCGGTCGGTCAGCTGGCGCGGCGGAGCAGGCGGCCGAGCTCGCTCGGCTCGGGGACCTGCATCGCCGCGAGCCGCCGACGCGCCTCCTCGACGCCCTTCCGACCCACCTGGCGGGTCCGAGCGTCGAGGTGGCGGGTGCGTTGGCCGCCTTCGAGGAGGAGGAGCTGCGTGGTCACCTCTGGAGTATCGCCCGGGGGTGGGACAACTATTCCCGGCTCGTACACTTCGGCTCGTGCCGGCGTACCTCGACCACGCGGCGAGCACGCCGATGCGACCCGAGGCGGTCGCGGCGATGCTGCCCTTCCTCTCGGACCACCCGGGCAACCCCTCGGGCGGGCACGCCGTCGCGCGCGTGGCGAAGACCGCGCTCGAGGAGGCCCGCGAGGAGGTCGCGGCCATCCTCGGCTGCGCCCCGGGCGAGGTCGTGTTCACCGGCGGGGGCACCGAGGCTGACAACCTCGCCGTGAAGGGCGGGGCGAGGGCGGCCCGGGCGTCCGGGCGCGACGGGGTCGTCACCTCGGCCGTCGAGCACAAGGGGGTCCTCGCGGCCGCGGCGCGGCTCGAGGCCGAGGGCTTCCGGGTCGCCTCGGTCGGCGTGGACCGGGGTGGGATCGTCGACCTGGACCAGCTCGCCGCCACGGTCGACGACCGGACGGCAGTCGTCTCGGTGATGCTCGTCAACAACGAGGTGGGCACGATCCAGCCCCTCGCCGAGGTCGCCGAGGTCGTCCGGGCCCGTGCCCCGCACGCGCTCCTGCACACGGACGCGGTCCAGGCGGTGCCGTGGCTCGATGTCGCCGACCACGTCGCCGACGTGGACCTGGTCGCCATCTCGGGGCACAAGTTCGGCGGGCCCAAGGGCGTCGGGGTGCTGGTCGTGCGCGACGGGACCCGGCTGCAGCCCGAGATCGAGGGCGGCGGGCAGGAACGCGGGCGGCGCGCCGGGACCGTCAACGTCGCGGGCGCGGTCGCGCTCGCCACGGCCCTGCGCGTGACCGACGAGCGGCGCAAGGTCGAGGTCGACCGGGTGACCGTGCTGCGGGACCGGCTCACGCGCGGCCTGCGTGATGCGGTGCCGTCGGTGTTCTTCAACGGCGAGCCGGACCGGAAGGTCGCCGGCAACCTGCACGTCGGGTTTCCCGGCGTCGAATCCGAGGCGCTGCTCCTGAGCCTCGATGCCGCCGGCGTGTCGGCCGCGGCCGGATCGTCGTGCTCCTCGGGCGCAAGCGAGCCGTCGCACGTGCTCGCAGCCATGGGGCTCTCGCGGCGCGATGCACTCGCGTCCGTCCGGTTCAGCCTCGGGTTCGCGTCGACGAACTCGGACGTCGCCACCGCGCTCGATGTCATCCCGCGCGTGGTGGAGCAGCTTCGTACGGCCGCGCCATGAGAGAGCGCGTGCTCGTCGCGATGAGCGGCGGCGTGGATTCGTCGGTCGCCGCCGCGCGACTGCTGGACGCCGGCCACGACGTCACCGGGGTGACGCTGAAGCTGTGGGGCGGTGCGTCCGACTCCGGGTGCTGCAGCGTCGCCGACGTCGAGGACGCGCGCCGGGTCGCCGCGCAGCTCGGCATCCCCCACTACGTCTTCAACTTCACAGAGGAGTTCGACGCGAGCGTCGTCGACCCCTACACCGACGCGTACGCCGCGGGCCGGACGCCCAACCCGTGCGTCGAGTGCAACCGCACGATGAAGTTCGGGCGCCTGCTCGCCCGCAGCCGGGCGATGGGGTTCGACGCCGTCGCGACCGGCCACCACGCCCGGATCACCGTCGGCGCCGACCGGCGGCCGCGGCTCGCCCGGGGAGCGGACGCGGCCAAGGACCAGTCCTACGTGCTCTACATGCTCCGCCAGGACGCGCTCGAGCGGGTCCGGCTGCCGGTCGGCGAGCTGACCAAGGCCGAGGTGCGGGCCCACGCCCGCCGGCTCGGTCTCCGGACTGCGGACAAGCCGGAGAGCATGGACGTCTGCTTCATCACCCGCGGGGGCAAGGACGCGTTCCTCGGCGCGCGGATCTCGCGGTCACCCGGCCAGCTGGTCACCGGTGACGGCGAGGTCGTCGGCGAGCATGCGGGGATCGACGGGTTCACCGTCGGGCAGCGGCGCGGGCTCGGAGTCGCGCTCGGGGCGCGCCGCTACGTCGTCGACGTCGATGCGGACACCGGGCGGGTGACGGTCGGCGACCGCGAGCAGCTCCTGCGCGACGAGCTCCAGGTCGACGCCCCGAGCTTCGTCGCCGAGGTTCCGGGCCCCGACGAGCCGCTGCTCGTCCAGGTGCGGGCGCACGCCACTCCGTTCGCGGGCACCTGGCTCGGGGACCGCGTGGTCTGTGCATCCCCGCAGCCCCGCGTGGCCCCGGGCCAGGTCATCGCGCTCTACCGCGGCGACGTGCTGCTCGGCGGTGGGATCGCGGCGTAGGGCGCGCTACGACGCGGACGAGCGCCGGGGGCTTCGCGAGCCGGCGCACGAAGCGCCGCTCCCAGCGCGCCGAGGTCTCCTCGAGCGTGCCGAGCCGGTCGGAGCGGGGATCGGAGGGAGAGGTTGGGCTCATCGTCGTCTCCAGGTCAGTCGGGAAGGGTGTCGACGACGCGCGGCGAGCGCGTCGAGACGGTCGGCCCACATCGCGCGGTACGGCGCGAGCCAGGCGTCGAGCTCCTGCAGCGGCTCGGTCCGGAGGCGGTAGAGCCGGAGCTGCGCCGACGCGTGCACGTCGACCAGGCCGGCGTCACGCAGCACCCTGAGGTGCTTCGAGACCGTGGGCTGCGAGACCTCGAGCGCCCCGACCAGCTCGCCCACCGGGCGCTCGCCCTCGCGCAGGAGGTCGAGGATCCGCCGCCGGTTGGGCTCGGCCAGGACCTCGAGGACCGTCACGGCTCTATATTGCCGTATAGCTATATAGCCGTCAAGCTATTGAAGCCGCACGGTGATCCTGCGGGCCGCGGCCAGCTCGAGCAGGTCACCGGCGGCCACCGGCGCGACGAACAGGAGGTGGGTGCGCTCACCCCGGGCGGAGCCCCGGGCCCGCCGGTAGACGTCGATGTCCTCGTCGAGGAGCAGGGCGAGCGAGCCGTGGGCGGCGCCGAGCCGCAGGTCGGTGGCCTCGGCGGGGGCGCGGACCCGGGGGTCGGCCGGGCCGAGCCCGACGATGTGCTCCCGCACGAAGAGCACCGGGTCCGAGAGCGTCATCGGGTCGGCGATCACGAAGCCGGCGGGGACCAGGATCGCCCACCGCCGTGAGAGCAGGTGGAGGGAGCGGAGCAGCGCCGCCGCGAGCGGCCAGCCGACCACCAGCACGATGACGCCCGCCACGATGGTCCCGTCGGCGAGCAGCAACGGGCCCACCGCGATGCCCGCCCCGACCGCGAGCACCGCGAACGGGAGCACGCCGAGGAAGAGGGCGGGGGGCACCTTCAGAGGGAAGCGCTGCTCGTCGCCGTATGCTGCACCCTGCGCGCACGCGCGTGAGAACGACGGGGCCGCGACGAGCGCGACGCAGAGGGTCGCGACGACGAGGGCGGCGATGGAGGCAGCGGCGGACGCGTGGTCGCTTGCAACCGCGATCAGCGTCGCGACGAGCGCGAGTGGCGCGCCGACACGCGCCGCAGTGAGTCCGATCGGTCGCGGCGCGAGTACGGCCACGAGCACCATCAACCACGCAACCCACAGGAGCACCGCGGCGGTTGCGCGCGTCGAGGTCGACCACGATCCGAGCGCGTCGGAGACGACGGCTCCGGTCGTGACCGGAAGAACGATCCACGCGACGCGCAGCAACCAGATGTTCACATCAAGTGTGCGCGCCGGCTTCGGGGTTGGTACGACGCGCGTTCGTATACTACGAACCTCATGGTGACGAGCCCGCACGCTGCCGCACTTGCACCGGGACTCGCGACCGGGATCGGCAGCCTGCCGCACCTCGACGCGCGTGAAGCCGCCGAGCTGACCTTGCGTGTGCACCCGACGCTGCCGGCCGCGCCCGAGCTCCCCGAGCGCGATCGCCGTGAGGGTCTGGTGGCCCAGTGGGCTGGCGCGCTGCCCGAGGTCGCGGTCGCGACCGACGGCGCGTTGCACCATCGACCGGGCGCAGATCGTCGAGCCGATCGCGCCCGCGTTCTCGGGCGCGACCCACGGCGGGCTGCTCGCGTTCCTCGAGGCGATCGAGGTGATGCCGGTCGCGCCGCCGCGTGTGAAGGTGCAGATCGTCGGGCCCTTGACGCTCGGCGTCGCGCTCGACGCCGCCGGATTGCCGACGTCGCTCGCGTTCGAGCGCGCTGCGGCCGCCGTGCGCGCGTGGGTCCGGGCACTTGACGAGCTGCTCACCACACGCCTTCCCGACGTGCCGGTGCTGCTGTTCCTCGACGAGCCGGCACTGGTGCTGTGGCGACGTGACGCTGCGCCGGTGGAGCGGGAGCACGCGGTCGATCTGCTCTCGGCGAGCCTCGCCGCCGCGTCGTGCCTGACCGGCGTGCACGTGTGCGGCGACGGCGATCTCCGGCTCGCCTTCGAGGCGGGACCGTCCGTCCTCGGTGCGCCGGTCACCGACGCGCTCATCGACGACGCGGACGTGATCGCGCGCCACATCGACGCGGGTGGCTGGGTCGCGTGGGGCGCGGTACCGACGGACCGCCCCATCGGCGACACCTCCGACGCGCTCTGGCGTCGGCTGGTCGCGGTCTGGTGCGAGCTGACTCGGCGCGGCTGCGATCCGGTGCGCCTGCGCACCCACGGGATCATCACGCCGGCGTGCGGCCTCGCCGGCCACGGTCGCACGCAGGCCGAGCGCGCGCTCCGGCTCACGTCGGACATCGCCGGCCGCGTCGGCGACCAGGCGGTCGCGGCCCGGCTCACCGTCGGCGCATAGACCGCCCTCGGCCGCGGACGGCCGCGCGGTCCGGCGGTCGGCCGAGGGAGACCTTCGGCGCGTAGACCGCCCTCGGCGTCCCACCCCGTCGGTAGGCTCGGCTCCATGGTGGCCGCGACCGATGTCGAGCAGCGCGCGGACGAGCTCCGCACCGCGATCCGCTACCACGACGAGCGCTACTACGGCGCGGACGAACCCGAGATCTCGGACGCGGAGTACGACGCGCTCCTGCGCGAGCTCGTCACGCTCGAGGCCGAGCACCCCGAGCTCGTCACGCCCGACTCGCCGACCCAGGGCCCCGGTGCCGCGTCCGCGCCCACGCCGTTCTCCGAGGTCCGCCACCTCCAGCCGATGTTCTCGCTCGACAACGCGTTCTCGCAGGACGAGCTCACGGCGTGGGGCCATCGAATCGCGCGGCTCGTCACCGAGTCGATCGCGTACGTCGGCGAGCCCAAGCTCGATGGCCTCGCGATCTCGCTGCTCTACGAGGACGGCAGGTTGATGCGGGCCGCGACCCGTGGCAACGGCGAGGTCGGCGAGGACGTCACCGCGAACGTCCGCACGATCGGCGACGTCCCGGACCGGTTGCGGGGGAAGGACCACCCGAGCGTGCTCGAGGTGCGCGGTGAGGTGTTCATGCCGCTGCGCTCGTTCGAGGAGCTGAACCGCCGGCAGGAGGAGGCGGAGCTGCGGCTGTTCGCCAACCCGCGCAACGCGGCCGCGGGTGCGTTGCGCCAGATCAACCCTACGGTGACGGCCAGCCGTCAGCTCTCGCTGTTCTGCTACCAGCCCGGCGCGAAGACCGGCGGGCCCCGCCTGCGCACGCACCACGAGACGCTGGAGTGGCTCGTGCAGCTCGGCTTCCCCGTGAACCCGCACATCGAGCAGCTCGAGGACCTCGACGCGGTCTACCGCTTCTGCCGGCGAATGGAGGAGCAGCGCCACTCGCTCGGCTACGAGATCGACGGCGCGGTCGTGAAGGTCGACAGCATCGCCCAGCGCGAGGAGATGGGCACGACGAGCCGCGCGCCGCGGTGGGCCATCGCCTACAAGTTCCCGCCGGAGGAGAAGACGACGCTCCTGCGCGACATCATGGTGAGCATCGGGCGCACCGGCCGCGCGACGCCGTTCGCGGTGCTGGAGCCGGTGTTTGTCGGCGGATCGACCGTCGGGGTCGCCACCTTGCACAACGAGGACGAGGTCGCCCGCAAGGACGTGCGCGTCGGCGACACGCTGGTCGTCCGCAAGGCGGGCGATGTGATCCCCGAGGTCGTCGGGCCCGTCATCGTCAAGGGCAAGCGGCGCAAGCCGAAGTGGAAGTTCCCGGAGTTCTGCCCCTGCGAGCTGCACCAGCCGCTCGTGCGGCTCGAGGGTGAGGCGGACCGCCGCTGCGTCAGCTCGGACTGCCCGGTGCAGCGCGAGCAGAAGATCATCTACTTCGCCAGCCGCGGGGCGATGGACATCGAGGGCCTCGGCGAGGAGCGCGTGCACCAGCTCGTCGCCGCCGGGCTCGTCCAGGATGCCGGCGACCTCTACGAGCTGCGCCACCAGCAACTCGTCGAGCTCGAGCGCATGGGCGACATCTCGGCCCGCAACCTGGTGAGCGGGATCGAAGCATCGAAGCGCCAGGCGCTGGCACGGGTGCTGGTCGCCCTCGGCATCCGTCATGTCGGCCCGACCGCAGCCCGGGCGCTCGCCGTCGCGCTCGGCCACCTCGACCGCATCGCCGCGGCGGACGCGGACGTGCTCGTCGCGGTGGACGGGGTGGGGCCGGTGATCGCGCAGAGCATCGCGGCGTGGTTCACGGTGCCGACGAACCGGGCGCTGGTCGAGAAGCTGCGTGCCGCGGGCGTGAACCTGACCGGGCCCGCGCCCGCCGAGGACCCGACCGAGGAGCAGACCCTCGTCGGACGCAGCTTCGTGCTCACCGGCGGTCTGGAGGGGTTCACCCGCGACGAGGCGGCCGCGGCGGTGACCTCACGCGGGGGCAAGATCACCGGCAGCGTGTCGAAGAAGACGAGCTTCGTGGTCGTGGGCGAGAATCCGGGCTCGAAGCTCCCGCGCGCCGAGGAGCTCGGGGTGCCGATCCTCGACGAGGTGGCCTTCGTCGATCTCCTCGAGCACGGGCCACCACCCGAGCCCGAGCCGAAGCCCGCAAAGGCGAAGGCCGCGAAGGCCGTGAAGCAGACGACCACGGAGGCCGAACCGGAGAGGCCCACCATGCCCGCCACGAAGAGCAGGAAGAAGAAGAAGGAGGAGGACGACTGATGGTCAACGCCAGCGCGGTCGGCATCACCGACGAGCCGTTCCGGATGACGATCGAGCGGGGGAAGGTCCGCGAGTTCGCGCGGGCCACGATGTCGGAGAACCCCGAGTACCTCGACGATCCGACACCGCCCATCGAGCCGACGTTCCTCACCTCGGTGAGCTTCTGGACGCCGACGGGCCAGTCCGTGTTCTCGAAGGTGAAGATGGACCTCAAGCGCGTGCTGCACGGTGGGCAGGAGTACGTCTTCCACGGACCACCGCCGCGTGCGGGCCAGCAGCTGACGGTCCAGACCCGCGTCGCCGAGGTCTACGAGAAGGAGGGCAAGCGGGGCGGCACGATGACGTTCGTCGTCACCGTGACCGAGTTCCGCGACGAGCAGGGCACGCTCGTCGCGGAGGCGCACTCGACCGCGATCGAGACCGGCAAGCCCGCGACCGCGAAGGAAGGTGCGTGATGGCGCCGGGCTGGGCCGACCTGTCGGTCGGCGCCGCGCCGGAGCCGCGCACCGTCGGCCCGCTCACCCGCACCGACTTCGTCCGTTACCAGGGAGCTTCCGGCGACTTCAACCCGATCCACCACGACGAGGAGTTCGCCCAGGCTGCGGGCTACCCGTCGGTGTTCTCGGTCGGGATGCTGCAGGCCGGGATCCTCGCCACGTTCGCCACGGACTGGCTCGGGGCCGACAACGTCCGCCGGTTCGGCGTGCAGTTCCGCGAGCAGGTCTGGCCCGGCGACCACCTCGTGTGCTCCGGGGTGGTCGTCGAGCAGGTCGATGACGACGGCGAGCGGAGCGTGAAGCTCGAGCTCACCGCGGTTCGCGTCGGCGGCGGGACGGCGATCAAGGGCTGGGCGACGTTCGCGGTCCCCACCTGACCGTCGCGGCGGCGCAGCTCGGGCACCGGGAGGGCGATCTGTGGGCCGGCGCCCGCCGGACCGATGGTGCAGGTCAGGACTTCGAGACGAAGCTCCAACTGAAGCTCCCGGTGTCCCGGTCCGGGTCCGCCTGGGAGCGGTACGCGACCTTCACCGTGTTCTGGCCGGGGTCGTAGCCGTCGACGTCCTTGCCCTCGCCGGGCTGGAAGGAGAGCTGGCCGAGGCCGGGGACGAAGCTCACCTGGTCCGCGGGGAGCGGGACGCAACCGCCGGTCGGTCCGCACAGCTGCAGGTCGGCCGTCAGGTCGTCGCGGAGGTCGACGACGATCGGTTCCTGGGGCGGCACGATCGTGCCCGGCTCGGGCGACACGGACTGGACCTGGCTCGGCAGCGCGGTGCGCCGGTCCTCGGTGTCCGCGCCCGAGATCGCGGCGGCGATCAGGATGGCGACGAGCGTGAGGCCGACCGCGACGACCGCGAAACGGCCCGGATGCTCGATCGCCTTGCGGCGCGTCGCGGGCGGGGGGCTCGGCGCGGTCATCGGTGAGCGACGGTACCGCTGCGGGGCACCTGGAGCGCATCGGGTGCCCAGCCGCGTGCGGTGGGGCCCGATACCGTGGATCCGATGGCCAGCCGCTCGATGGCCGACCTCGTCGGCCGGGTCCTTGCCGGCCGCTACCGCCTGCTCGGCTCGATCGGTGCAGGCGCGGGCGGCTCGGTGTACGCCGCGGACGACGTCCGGCTGCGCCGGCGCGTCGCGGTGAAGGTCCTCCACGCGGGCCTGTCCGATGACGCGGGCTTCCTGCGCCGCTTCCGCACCGAGGCGCAGCTCGCAGCGTCGCTGCACCACCCCAACGTCATGGCGGTCTACGACTGGGGTGAGGACGACGGCATCCCGTTCATGGTGCTCGAGCTCCTGGAGGGCGGATCGCTGCGGGGCATGCTCGACGCCGGGATCCGGCTGACGCCGTCCCAGGCCGCGCACGTGGGCCGCCAGGTTGCCGCCGCGCTCGAATATGCCCACGGCCGGGGCCTCGTCCACCGCGACATCAAGCCCGCGAACCTCCTCTTCGACGAGCACGGCATCGTGCGGGTGGCCGACTTCGGCCTGGCCCGAGCGCTGGCCGAGGCGAGCTGGACCGAGCCCGCCGGCACGGTGCTCGGCACCGCCCGCTACGCGTCCCCCGAGCAGGGTTCGGCGAGTCGACTCGACGGCCGCGCCGACCTCTACGCACTGAGCCTGGTGCTGGTCGAGTCGGTCACCGGTGCCGTTCCGCTGGTCGCCGACTCGCCGCTCGGCACGCTGTCGCTGCGGACCCAGGAACCGATCGCCGCGCCGGCCCGGCTGGGCGCGCTCGGCGCGGTGATCGAGCGCGCGGGCCAGGTCGATCCCGACCACCGGTACCCGGACGCGCCGACCATGGCCGCCGCGCTCGACGACGTGATCCGGGTCCTGCCGCCGCCCGGGCCGCTGACCCTCGCGGGGCTGGGCGAGACCGTGCCCGACCCGCACCCGACCCAGGTCGTGAGCAGGACCTCCGAGGCGGTGTTCGACCAGGACCAGAGCGGGGCGAAGAAGAGCGTGCCGGTCGCGACGCGGGCGGTCACGAGCCCCGACCGGCCGCGCAACGTCGCACCGTTCGTCGTGGGCGCGGTGCTGATCCTGGCGATCGCCGGCGCGGTCTTCGCGCTGACCCGACCGGAGGCCGGGGCGACGGTCACGGTCCCGAACCTCAAGGGGATGACCGAGCAGGCCGCGCAGAACCAGGCCAACCGGTCCCGCCTGCTCGTGCGCTTCTCGCACCGCACCGCGGACGACCCGAAGGGCACGGTGATGGGACAGCACCCCGAGGCCGGCTTCTTCCTCGGGCGGGGCGGGACGGTGAACCTCGTCATCTCGAACGGCCCCAAGCCGGTCGCGCTCCCGGCGGTGGCCGGCGTGCCCGCGGCGCAGGCCCAGAACGCGCTGGTCCAGGCGCAGTTCGTGCCCGTGCCGGAGCACCGGTACGACGAGACCGTCCCCAACGGCGCGGCGATCGGCACCACGCCGTCCGGCAAGGCGCCGCCCGACACCAAGGTGACGCTCACCATCTCGGACGGCCCGGCGCCGGTGACGGTGCCGAACGTAGCGGGCAAGACGTACGACGACGCGGCGGCCGTGCTCCAGGCGGGCAAGCTCGTGCCGCAGCGGACCGACGCCTACAGCGACACCGTGCCCGCGGGCAAGGTCATCCGGACCGACCCGGCGGCCGGGACCAAGGCACCGCGTGACTCGGGCGTGGCGGTCGTCGTGAGCAAGGGCACGAGCGTGATCCTCGTGCCCAACGTGACCGGCAAGACGATCGACGCCGCCACCGCGATCGCCCAGGCGAGCGGCCTCACCGTCACCGTCCAGGGCGCGTACACGCCGGGCAAGCCCGTCAAGGCCCAGTCGCCCGCGAAGGGGCTGCCCTACCGCCGCGGCATGGCGCTCACGCTGATCTTCTGAGCCCGGCGCGCGGCGCGCGCCGCGCGTGGGGCGGCCTCGAGCCGGCTTGAGTCCCTCGTCGCGCCCGCGCCTACCATGCGGCCCGGACCGAGATCAGCGGCTCCACGGACCTCACGAACGGGAGATTGACGAACATGGGTGCACTCGACGGCCGGGTTGCCATCATCACCGGCGCTGGACGCGGCCTCGGTCGCGAGCATGCCCTCCTCTTCGCGTCCGAGGGGGCCAAGGTCGTCGTCAACGACCTCGGCGGCGACATCGACGGCACCGGCGACGACCGCGCGCCCGCCCAGCAGGTCGTGGACGAGATCAAGGCGATGGGTGGCGAGGCGGTCGCCAACGTCGACAACGTCGCCGACTGGGAGGGTGCGCAGAAGCTCATCCAGACCGCGGTCGACACCTTCGGCACGCTCCACGTGCTCGTGAACAACGCCGGAATCCTGCGCGACCGGGTCATCGTGAACATGACCGAGCAGGAGTGGGACGCGGTCATCCACGTCCACCTCAAGGGACACTTCTGCCCGACCCGATTCGCCGCCGCCTACTGGCGTGAGCAGAGCAAGGCCGGGACGCCGGTGAAGGCGTCGATCATCCACACCTCCTCGACCTCGGGGTTGCTCGGCAACCCGGGCCAGGCCAATTACGGCGCGGCCAAGAGCGGGATCGCCACCTTCTCCCAGATCTGCTCGATGGAGCTGAGCCGCTACGGCGTGCGCTCCAACGCGATCGCCCCGGCGGCCCGCACCCGGCTGACCGAGCAGACCCCCGGTCTCAGCGAGGTCGTGAAGGTGCCCGAGAACGCGGGCACCTTCGATGCGTGGGATCCGGCGAACGTGTCGCCGTTCGTGGCCTACCTCGCCACCGAGGGCTGCCCCTTCAGCGGCGAGGCGTTCCTCGTCCAGGGCGGCGTCGTCCAGCGGTTCGCGCCGTGGACGTTGTCGGAGAAGATCGACAAGGGCGACCGCTGGACGGTGAGCGAGCTCGCGGGCGTCGCGGCCGAGCTCGAGCCCGAGAAGTAGCGCAGCGCGCGCCCCTCGCGCCTCGCGTGAGTGACATTCCCACCGTGGGTGCGCACCCTTTGTCGGTCCCGTTTTCTCCTGGACGTACGCTCCTGACCTGGGGCAATTGGTCAGAAAAGCCCCGCACTCTACGTGAGATTCCAGGATTTAGGGCTTGTGAGCCACTCTCTGCCGCACGATAATCACACGCAGAGTGGTAAGGACGCAGAGTGGCGAGGCCGCCGTCGGTGGCCGACGGCACGGGAGTCCACAGGAGGGCGGGATGCGCAGACCGGCACGGGGCGGCACCACTCGCCCGGTGAACGCGCGCCCCGGCAACGGCTACGGCCGGCCCGTGCGCCCGGAGCCCGAGCGCAGCCTCAGCCCGCGGCCCTGGCTCGATCCCGACTGGTGGAGCGCCATCGAGCTCGAGCCCCGCCAGGGCGAGTCGGTCGGCGACCGCACTTCGTAGCTGAACTGTCAGTCGGGTGCGCCGACTGCCGCGAGGTCGCAGTACCAGGCCAGGCCGAGCGCGACGACCGCACCGACGAGCATCACCACGGTGATCGTGGTGACGCCCACCAGCGCGCCGCCGGCGAGCACGCCGAGGGGCACCACACCGCCGAACGCCATGATCCACAGAGCCATGATCCGGCCGCGGATCGCATCGTCGAGGTGCTGCTGCAACGAGATCGACAGCGCGGTGATCACCATGAAGTACACGAACCCGAGCACGAACGCGACCGGGAACGCGAGCGCCGGGCTCCGTACCGACGCGAACACGGTGAGGACGACGGCGAACGCCAGGAGCGAGCGCCGGGCGATCTTCGCCTTCGAGTGGTGCGCGAGGTACGTCCCCACGGTGACCGCCCCGCAGGCGGCACCGAGGCCGAAGGTCGCGTACAGCAGCCCGTACACGATGCTCTTCGGACCGATGTCGAAGTTCGCCTCGGCGATCTCGGGCATCAGGCCCACGAACGTGAGCGAGAAGAACGAGAACGTCGTCATCGTGAGGAGGATCCGTCGGATCAGCGGATCGGCCGCGGCCAACCGGAACCCCGACAGGAACCGGCGCAACGGCGACTGCGCCTCGGCGCGGGAGTGGCGGGGCGGGTACCTGGCCACCACCAGGCTCGCGATCGCGAACCCGTAGGTCGCGGCGTTGAGCCCGAAGACCGTCCCGACGCCGAGCAGGGCGTAGAGGGGTGCGCCGATCGCCGGTCCGATGACCCGCGAGAGGTTCATCTGCACGGACTGCAGCGAGACGGCGCCGGGCAGGTCCTCGCGCGGGACCAGCGTGGGGAGGAGCGCGCTGATCGCAGGCCCGCTCAGCGCGTTGCCGATGCCGACGAGCAGGACGCAGCCGAAGATCGCCCAGCGGTTCGGGTTCGGTGAGGCGGCGAGCACCGCGAGCCCGACCGAGAACACGACCTGCTCCAGCTGCATCCAGATGAGGAGCTTGCGCCGGTCGAGGATGTCGGCGAGCGTCCCGCCGAGCGGGGCCAGGAACAGCAGCGGACCGAGCTGGGCGAAGTACACGAGCCCGACATACGAGGCGTCGTGGGTCAGCTGGAGGGCGAACGCGCCGAGCAGCACGTTCTGCATCCAGGTGCCGACGTTCGACGCGAACGTGCCGGCCCAGACGACGCGGAAGTCCCGGTGCCGGAGAGCCGCGACCGCGGTGCCGGTGGCGAGCGTCCGGTCGCCGTCGACCAGCGCGTCCGTCGCCTCCTCCGTGATCGGATCGTGGTCTCGGCGGGAGGGCATGGCCGGCCCAGGCTACGAGGAGGCGCATCGCGATCCCCAACGAATCGCGAGTGAATCAGTCCTGGGTGAGCGCGAAGACCGGGTGCTTCGGGGCGATGCGGCGCAGCTCCTCGTCCGAGGAGTCCGGGCCGACGCCGTCGAAGAACACGCCGACCTCGGCCTTCCAACGCCGGAGGTACGCGCGCAGCACGTCGATCTTGTCGTCGTCGGCGAGCTCCGTCGCGGTCCAATGGGTCCGACGGCGACCGACGAGCAGGTCGAGTTGCCCGTCGTTGGCGCGCACGTTGCGCACCCACTGCCCGTTGCCGCGCGGCGAGACCAGGTACTGACGGTCCTCGAACGTGAGCAGGTTCACCGGCGTACGGCGGGGCTCGCCGCTCTTCCGTCCCGGGACCTCCAGCACGCGGCTGCCCCAGACGCTGACGCCGAGCCGGGTCAGACCGGCGACGGTGCGGTTGAAGATGTTCCGGGTGAACCACCCGGGTTCCCGGTAGTGCGGCGACGCGGGTGGGGGTGCCGGGACGTTGGTCATGACGAGCTCCCCGTTCTCTCGATGGCCAGCGCGGCTCGACGCACCGGCGCGCGGATGACGAGCCAGAACCAGAGTCCGCTGACGGCCCAGGTGCAGCCGATGAACAGCAGCGAGCGTCGTGTGCGCCCGACCGCGGTGAACGCCTCAGCTTCGTCGTCCGTCGCGTCGGCGAGCGTGCCACCCCAGAGCATCATCCCGACCGCCACCACGATTCCGACGAGGGCGATCACGGCGGGGGACATGGCCGCAGCGTACCGAGGCGCGAGTCGCGCGGCGCTCAGCCGGTCGTCGTCGGTGGATTGAAGCGGCCGATCTCGTGGCCGGCGGCGTCGTAGGCGACGACCGTGATGCTCAGGGATGCGTTCGAGATCGACGACGGCGAGAGCACCCCGCCGAAGTACTGGTGCGCGGGATCGAACCGAACGGTGGCGAGCGTGGCCTCGGTCTGTGCGCCGGTGGCATCGGAGACGACCACCCGGCGGGTCGGCCGGGGGACGGACCCCGCGACGACGGTGACCGTGCCGGTCGGCAGGCCGGCGGAGCCGCCGCCGAGCACGTCGACTTCGTGGCTGCCGGGCCCGGCGACCGCCGGCGTCCCGCCGCCGACCGCGCCGGGCTCCGGGTGCCCGTCGACCGTGAACGCGGTGCAGCTGGTCGGCGCGCGCGTCGAGCGATCCATACCGACGACCCAGCGCACGCGGCCCACGGTGCCGCCGATGATCACCGCGCGAGACAGATCGGTGAGGCAACCGTGCACGAGCGCGGCGGCCGGGAGCGCGTCGACCTTGGCCCGGAACGCCTGCAACCCGGCCGGATCGGTCGCGACGAGGTGGTCGGCGACCTCGTCGACGACCTGAGGAGGGTTCCCGCTGAGGTACACGTCGGTGCCCGCGACGGCGCGGCCGAGCTTGCCGTCGTCCCTGCCGCCGCACGGCGCCTTCGTCGCGGTCGCGTTCCAGAACCGGGTCAGGAGGTCGGCGGCGGCATCGCCGTCGTAGGCCCCGATGCTGACGAAGTGGCGCCCGTCGCCCGTCGTCAGCGTGATGCGATCGCCGAACGTCCCGTTCGGGATCACCGGTGCCGACGCGACCCGGCGGAAGCCGTCCGGCAACCCGCGCGCGGGAATCTCGACGCGCGTGCGCCCGGCGAAGTGGGCGGCGCGTGCCGCGGCGAGGAGCTGGCGCTCGCTCAGGTCGCGAGCGAAGACGTAGCCGGGTGTGTCGGTGGAGATCTCGCCCTCGATGTTCCGCAGGGAACCCCGGTGTTGCACCACGGTCGGGGACGGCTCCGGACCGTCGAGGCGGATGCTGCTGCTGCGACCTCGGCCGCACAGCGTGAACCCCTGGTCCTGGCCGAAGCTGCCGATTGCCAGCGCGGGTCCGTGCTCGGGTGTGCTGCCGGGCGCGAGGTACAGCGTCTGGACCGCGTCCGGCACCCGACCCGGGCGCCGCACCTCCTGCACCGCCCAGCCCGCGGGCAGTGGCGCGACGACGAGGGGCCGGCGCGGCGATACCACTCGTCCCACGCCGCGGATCGGCTGCGTCCCCCGGGTGCCGCCGTCGCACCCTGTCGTGCCCGCGACGACGAGGAGCGCGAGCGCCAGCCCCAGCCGCCTGCCCCGTGCGGTCATGCGGGGAAGTCTGCACGCGATCGTCGTGGTCCGTTCGTCGCCCGACGCGGACCGGAAAATGCCGACCGGCGACCGTGCCCACCGTGACAGGGTGGCGCGATGGCGGTGCTCGAACCCCCGACGCTGGGTGGGACGCGGGTGCGGCTGGAGCCCCTGTCGCCGGCGCACGTCGACGACCTCGTCGCCGCGGCAGGAACGGACCGCACGACCTACGGCTTCACGACCGTGCCCGACGGCGACGCCGAGATGCGGCACTCCGTCCGCGCGCGGCTCGAGCTCGCCGCGTCGGGGGAGTGGATCCCGTTCACCCAGGTGCGGGTGGCCGACGGTCGTGCGGTCGGCGCGACGAACTTCCTCACCCTGCGTTGGGAGCCCGGCGCGCCCGCGCCCTACGCGGTGGAGATCGGCGGCACCTGGCTCGGCGCCACCGCGCCGCGGTCCGGGATCAACGTCGAGGCGAAGCTCCTCCTGCTGACCCATGCGTTCGACGTCTGGCGGGTCGGGCGGGTGGATTTGAAGACGGACGCTCGGAACCAGCGGTCACGCGACGCGATCGCGGCGATCGGCGGGCGGCTCGAAGGTGTGTTGCGGAGCTGGCAGCCGTCCCACGTGCACGGTGAGGAGGGCAAGCTCCGCGACTCGGCGATCTACTCGATCGTCGTGGCCGAGTGGCCCGAGGTGCGCAGCGGGCTGCGGGCCCGCCTCGACCGACGGTGAGCGTCGAGTGGGGCTACTCGGTGATGCCCTGGATGGCTTCGGTGAGCGCCTCGTTGCCGCCGCCCTGCTGGCTCATCATCAGCTTGGTCATGTCGCCCTGGACCTTGACCTTGCCGGCCATGAACGCCTGCATCCCCGCCTGCTGGTTGCCCGAGACGAAGACGTCCTTCGCGGTGGCGTAGTCCGTCGTGAGAGTGACGTCGGCGCCGTCCTTGAGCCCGATGCCCCAGTGGCCCTTCCCGTCCTGGGTGCCCATGTGCATCTGGCGCTGGTCCCCGAACGGCGTGTCGGTGACGACGAGGTTCACCAGCACCGCGTGGCCCGCCGGCGCGTCGGCACCGTGCTCCTCGACGAGCTTCTCGACCACGGCGAACCATTCGTCGGAGAGAAACGGATGCTTGGACACGGGAGCCTCCTGCAGCTGGATCCGGGACGGGCTCGAACGGGCGGAGCCTACCGATACGGTCAGGGGGAGTCGAGGCCGATGCGAGGCCGATCGTCGCTCGCGAGGGCCCGTCTACATTGGCTCCGTGCCCGCATCGACCCGCGACGAGCGCATCGCCGCGCACGAACGCAACCCCAAGTGGCAGAGTCCGCCGCTGCGGATCGAGATGTCCGAGTGCATCAACTGCGACACGTGCATCCGGCACTGCCCGCCGCAGTTCGGCGCGATCTTCAACCACGGCATCGACGTGATCATCGTCCCGGAGCTGTGCAGCGGATGCGGGAAGTGCCTTCCCCCGGTCTGCCCGGTCGACTGCATCTACCCCGACCCGGACTGGACGCCGCCACCCGACGACTGGTGGCAGTACCCGGACGGGCCACTCGACCCCTACTCGTAAGTCGCGCCGGATCGGGCCGCTTCGGCTCCGCACTTCGTGCCCGCTCCCGCCTACGCTCGCCTCACATGTCAGGTCGCCTCTCTCCCTCCGACGTCGAGCACGTCGCGCAGCTCGCCCGCCTGGCGCTGACAGCCGACGAGGTCGAGCAGCTGACGGAGCAGCTCACGGTGATCCTCGACCACGCCCAGGACGTCGCCGCGCTCGACCTGGAGGGCGTGCCCCCGACCGCCCATCCGCTGCCGTTGACCAACGTGCTGCGACCCGACGACGTGCGCCCGAGCCTCGACCGGGACGAGGTGCTCGCGCAGGCGCCGTCGACCGAGGACCGTCGCTTCCGGGTGCCGCGCATCCTGGGCGAGGCGCCGTGACCGCACGGGAGATCGCGGCCGCGGTCCGCCGCGGCGATCGTTCGGCGCGGTCCGTCGTCGAGGAGCACCTGGCCGCGATCGAAGCGCGGGAGCCGGAGCTGCACGCGTTCAACCTCGTGATGCGCGACGACGCGCTCACCGCGGCCGACGAGGTCGACGCACTCGTCGCCCGCAGCGAGGATCCCGGTCCGCTCGCCGGGGTGCCGGTCGCGCTCAAGGACAACCTCTGCACCCGGGGTGTCCCGACCACCTGCTCCTCGCGGATCCTCGAAGGCTGGCAGCCGCCGTACACGGCGACGGTCGTCGACCGCCTCCGCGAGGCCGGCGGCATCCCGATCGGCAAGACGAACCTCGACGAGTTCGCGATGGGTTCGTCCACGGAGAACTCCGCGTTCGGCCCGACCCGCAACCCACGCGACCCGAGCCGGGTGCCCGGCGGGTCGAGCGGTGGATCCGCCGCCGCGGTGGCGGCCGGGTTCGCACCGCTCGCGCTGGGATCGGACACCGGCGGCTCGATCCGCCAGCCCGCGGCGCTCTGCGGGGTGGTCGGGCTCAAGCCCACCTACGGGCGCGTGTCGCGCTACGGCCTGATCGCGTTCGCGTCGAGCCTCGACCAGATCGGCCCGTTTGCCGAGAACGTCGACGACGCCGCGCTCCTGCTCGAGGCGATCTGGGGTCACGACCGGTTCGACAGCACGTCGATCGACTCGGTCCCCGAGCCGCTCGGCGACGCGAGCGACGTCGCCGGGGTTCGCATCGGGATCGTCGAGGAGCTGACCGACGCGGAGGGCATCCAGCCGGAGGTGAAAGCGGCGGTCGAGCGAGCCGCGGCCGGTCTGGAGAGCGCGGGTGCGAAGGTCGAGCGGGTCCGGGTGCCGAGCTGCGCGTACGGCCTCTCGGCGTACTACCTGATCGCGCCGGCCGAGGCGTCGAGCAACCTCGCCCGCTACGACGGGGTGCGCTACGGGCTGCGGGTGGACGGCGCCGACGTGGCCGAGATGAACGCGAACACGCGCGCGGCCGGCTTCGGTCCCGAGGTCAAGCGGCGCATCATGCTCGGCACCTACGCGTTGTCGGCGGGCTACTACGACGCGTACTACGGCCAGGCCCAGAAGGTCCGGACGCTGATCATCCGCGACTTCGAGCGGGCCTACGAGTCCTTCGACGTCCTGCTCTCCCCGACGTCGCCGACCACCGCGTTCGAGCTCGGGGCCAGGACCGCCGACCCACTGGCGATGTACCTGAGCGACGTGTGCACCATCCCCACGAACCTGGCCGGTCACCCGGCGATCACCGTCCCGTTCGGCATCGGCGCGGCGGGCCTGCCGGTCGGGGTCCAGGTCCTGGCGCCCGCGCTCGGGGAGCCCTTGATGTTCAGGGTCGCGCGCGCGATCGAAGGTGCCGCGTCGTGACGCCGCGCCGGCTCGCCCTAGAGGAAGACGTGCGTGACGACGCGGTTGAAGATGTCGGCCGCCTCCCACTGCAGGAAGTGGCCCGCGCCGGCGACCTCGAGCGGCCCGATGCAGTCGGTGAACGCGACCCTGCACCGGTCGGAGAACGACCGCGGGATCACGTGGTCCTCCGGCCCGTAGAGCACGAGCGTCGGCAGCGGGTTCGGCTCCAGGAAGCGCGGCGCGTCGCTCATCGCCCGGTTGCCGGTCGAGCTCTCGTAGACGCCCCAGCTGGCGCGGAGCTTGTCCGGGTCGGCGTACGGCTCGGTCATGAAGTCGACGTCGTCCGGAGTGAACGCGCCGCGGCCGGCCCAGAGGCGGTGGCCGTACATCTCGGCGACGTATGCCCGTCGCCGCGCGGGGGTGTCGAGCTCCTTCAGCAGCCCGTCGGGATCGGTGGCCTGGCGGATGAAGTAGTCCGAGGTGGACCGCATCGCCTGCGGTGCGTCGGGCGGGATGCCGGCCGCGTCGTACGCCACGTCGAGGATCGGTGGCACCGTGTTGAAGAAGCACAGCTTCCGCACGAAGCCGGGGTAGCGAAGGCTCAGGTCGTAGATCACCGGACCGCCGACATCGCCTCCCGCGACGACGCAGTGCTCGTGGCCGAGCACGTCGTGGACGAGCGCGTACATGTCCTTGGAGAACGCGGCGATGTCGTAGAAGCCGTCCGGGGCCAGGCTCGACTCACCGTGGCCGCGCAGATCCGGCGCGATCACCTCGAACCCGGCGTCGGCGAGCGGCATGAGGTTCCGCCACCAGATGCGCTTGGTCTCCGGGTATCCGTGTACGAGGAGGAGCGGCATGCCACCGGCCCCCTCGCACACGTAGGCGAGCCGCACATCGTTGTCGAGGTCGGCGAACTCGGTCGGGCTCAGGTCGGGGTCGGGCGGGAGCGCGGCAGCGTCATCGGTCATGGACGGGGAGTCTTGCGCGATGGCTGAGTACGAAGCGGTGATCGGCCTCGAGGTGCACGTGGAGCTGGCCACGACGACCAAGCTCTTCTGCGGATGCCCGAACGAGTTCGGCGCCGAGCCCAACACCAACATCTGCCCGATCTGCCTCGGGCTGCCGGGCTCGCTGCCGGTGCTGAACCGCCGCGTGGTCGAGTACGCGCTGCGGCTCGGCGAGGCGATGCACTTCGACGTGCCGCCCGAGTCGATCTTCCACCGGAAGAACTACTTCTACCCGGACATGCCCAAGGACTACCAGGTGAGCCAGTACGACGCGCCGATCTGCGTCGACGGGTGGCTGGAGATCGACGGGACGCGCATCCGCATCGAGCGCGCCCACATGGAGGAGGACACCGGCAAGACCCAGCATGTCGGCGGTGGTGGCGGGCGCATCCACGACGCCTCGCACTCCCTCGTCGACTACAACCGCGCCGGCGTGCCGCTCATGGAGATCGTGAGCCGCCCCGACATCCGCAGCGCCGAGGAGGCCCGCGCCTACGTCGGCGAGCTGCGAGGTGTGCTGCAGGCCATCGGCGTGTCCGACGTCAAGATGGAGGAAGGCTCGATGCGGGTCGACGCCAACGTGTCGATCCGGCCGGTCGGGACCGAGGAGCTGGGCACCAAGGTCGAGATCAAGAACATGAACTCGCTGCGTTCGCTCGGGCGGGCGATCGACTACGAGATCGACCGCCAGATCACGGCGATGGAGACCGGCGAGCGCATCGTGCAGGAGACGCGCGGCTGGGACGAGGGCGCGGGCGTGTCGCAGGGGATGCGCAGCAAGGAAGCGTCGAACGACTACCGGTACTTCCCCGAGCCGGACCTCGTCCCCGTGGCGCCGAATGATGCGATGCGCGCCGACGCGCGCGCCGAGGTCCCCGAGCTGCCGGCCGAGCAGCGGGCGCGGCTGGTGGCGGAGTGGGGCATCGCGGACCAGGACGCGCGGGTCCTGGTCGACCACCCGCAGCTGGCCGAGTACGCCGACGCGGCGGTCGCGGTCGGCGCGCCGGGCCGGGACGTCGCGAACTGGTGCACCGGCGTGATCCTCGGATATCTCAACGAGACCGGGCTCTCGCCCGAGGTGCTCCCGCTCGCGCCGGACGGCCTGGCCGAGCTGATCGGCCTGGTTGCGGACGGCACCTTGTCCCGCAGCCTGGCCAAGGACGTGCTCGACGAGTGCCTGCGCGAGCCGAAGCGGCCGAAGCAGGTGGTCGAGGAGCGGGGTCTCGCCCAAGTGAGCGACGAAGGAGAGCTCGCCGGGGTCCTCGACCGCGTGCTCGCCGCGAACGCCGACGCGGTCGCCGAGTACCGCGGGGGTGACGAGAAGGTGCGTGGGAAGAAGCGCGGCTTCCTCTTCGGTCAGGTGATGCAGGCCACCGACCGCAAGGCGAACGCCGAGCTGCTGAACCAGCTGCTCGACGAGAGGCTGCAGTAGTGCCCCAGCACGAAGGCTCGAACGAAGGCGTCGAGCGGATCTTGGTGGTGAGTGCCCATCCCGACGACGTCGACTTCGGCGTGGCGGGATCCATAGCGACGTGGACCGCGGCGGGGATCGACGTCAGCTACTGCATGGTCACGGACGGAGACGCGGGCGGCTCTGACCTCGAGATGCCCCGACCCGAGATGGCCCGCATCCGCCGGGAGGAGCAGACCGCGGCGGCGGCGACCGTCGGAGTGACGGACCTCCACTGGCTCGCGCACCCGGACGGCCGGCTGCAGCCGACGATCGAGCTCCGGCGCGACATCTCGCGCGTCATCCGGATCGTGCGGCCGCAGCGCGTCGTCTGCCAGTCCTCGGAGCGGATCTGGGAGCGCGTCTTCGCGAGTCACCCGGACCACCTCGCCGCCGGGGAGGCTGCGATCAGCGCGGTCTACCCGGACGCCCGGAACCCCTTTGCCCACCCAGAGCTGCTCGCGGCCGGGTACGAGCCGTGGACGGTGCCCCAGCTCTGGTTGTTCGCACACCCGGAGAGCGATGTCTACGTCGAGACGACCGCGACGATCGACAAGAAGATCGCCGCGTTGCAGTGCCACATGAGCCAGATCCCCGACCCGCCCGGCCTCGACCGGCGCATCCGGGAGTGGGGCGGGGCGAACGGTGCCGCGGTCGGCCTTCCGGACGGTCGCACGGCCGAGCTCTTCAAGGCCATCGACTCGCAGTAGAACGTCAGGGTGTGAGGCTGACCGAGGTGATGGGCGCGAGGTCGTCGACGAGGACGGACCAGGTCGTGCCCGCGTCGGTCGACTCCCAGACCGCGCCCGCGCGGGTGCCGTAGACGACCCGGCCGTCGAGCGCGTCGAGTGCGTAGGTGTCGACGTTGCCGTCGATCCAGTCGGTGATCCGCTCGAACGGCTCCGTCGATTCCAGCCCGCGTCGGTACAGCGCGCTCTGCCGGCCGCGCGGTCCCTCCGACGCGCTGACGACGATCGCGTCACCCGTGATCGCGACCGCGCGGCAGTACGTCGCGTGCAGACCGTCGGCGATGACGCGCCACGACACGCCGCCGTCGTCGGAACGGCAGCACCCGACGGCCGCCGCCGCGAGCACCAGGTCGGGCCGGCCGGGCGCGGCTCGGACCTGGTGGACGTCGGCCTCGATGTCGATCGTCGGGTGCCAGCTCCGGCCGGCGTCGTCGGAGCGGGGGATGCCACCGACGTGGACGTTGGCGAGCAGGACGTTGTCGTCCGTGCGCGTGAGGGACCGGATCTCGGGCGCGCCGCCCCACGGCGTGTACCACGCGTCCCGGCCGGCCACGGTCTCGAAGCTCTGGATCCGCTCGAGTCCGTTGGGGGCGACCCGGATGAGGTGCGCACCCTCGCTCCCGAGGAGGAGCCCGCCGGGAGCGTCCACTGCGCACAGGAGGTCCGGTGCGACCGCGAGCTCCGTCCAGCCGGTGTCGCGGTGCCACAGGACCCGTCCGTCGGCCCCGATCGCGGCGTCGCCGAACACACGCGTCGGACCTTCGATGGTGACGCCCGCCGGCGGTTCGACCAGCCCTTCCGCGGTCCCGATGCGCAGCGGACTCATCCGGCACCGAACCCGGCGAGCGTCTCCGTCCAGGCCGCGGGGTCCGCACGGTAGGGCGCGTTGAACGCGACGCGGTCCACGACGTCGCCGTAGCGGGCCATGACCTTCGCCGCGATCTCGCCCGGTGCACCGCACACCGCGAACGTGTCGAGCATCTCGTCGTCGATCATCGTGGCCATGACGTCCCAGCGTCCTTCCTTGGACAACCGGTTGAGCTCGGGCTGGAGGTCACCCCAGCCGTGCACGTCGAGGACGACCTTGTACGCGGGCGTCGAGCCGTAGAACGCGAGCTGCGCGCGGGTGACCGACGCGGCCGCGGCCATGTCCTCCTCGGTCGCACCGGTCACGACGAGCGCGGGGTACGAGATCTCGAAACCGGCGCGCGTGCGACCGCCGGCCTCGAACCCTCGCTCGAGCGCGGGCAGCGTGACCTGATGCAGGAACTCGGCGCTGCTGAACGGGTGGACGAGGAAGCCGTCCGCGACCTCGCCCGCAACCTCGGTCATGCCCGCGCCGACGCCGGCCACGAAGATGCGCGCCGTCCCGAAGTCGTTCGGCTCCGGGCTGAAGAACGGGGTCATGAGGGTGAGGCGGTAGATCTCACCCTCGAAGCGCAACGGCGCTCCGTGCTGCCACGTGGCCCAGACCGCCCGGATCGCCGAGACCATCTCCCGCATCCGCGCCGCGGGGCGGGACCAGGGCATGGAGAAGCGCTTCTCGATGTGAGGCTTGATCTGCGAGCCGAGCCCGAGGATCGCCCGGCCCCTGGACAGGGCCTGCAGGTCCCAGCCGACATGGGCGAGGTTCACGGGGCTCCGCGCGAACGCGACCGCGATCGCGGTGGCCACGTCGATCCGCTCGGTGTGCTCGGCCGCGAGCGCGAGCGGGAAGAACGGATCGTGCGGGCCCTCGAACGTGTACACCCCGTCGTAGCCCAACGCCTCGATCTCACGGGCGACCGACGGAACCCCGGCGAGGGCGGCAGTGACGAGCGGCGCGTCGACCTTCACGCGATCGCTCCGACACTGCGCACAGCACGAACGTAGCGCGGCCCGGAACCGGTCCTCGTCGCGCCCACGGTGGCCGCGCGCCTCGGTCCCGCCGGTATCCGGAGGGACCCCGAGCGGGCGCGGCGTAACCTCATCCCTATGACCGACGACATGAAGCCGCGCAGCTACGAGGTCACCGACGGCATGGAGCGGGCGCCGGCACGCGCCATGCTGCGGGCCGTCGGGATGACCGACGCCGACTGGGGCAAGAGCCAGGTCGGGGTCGCGTCGAGCTGGAACGAGGTCACGCCGTGCAACGTCCCCCTCGACCGGCTCGCCAAGCGGGCCAAGGAAGGCGTCCGGGACGCGGGCGGCTTCCCGTTCGAGTTCGTCACGATCGCGGTCAGCGACGGCATCTCCATGGGCCACGAGGGGATGCGGGCGTCGCTCGTGAGCCGCGAGATCATCGCCGACTCCGTCGAGTGCGTCATGCACGCCGAGCGCTTCGACGCGCTGGTGTCCTTCGCGGGTTGTGACAAGAGCCTGCCGGGGATGCTGATGGCCTCCGCCCGGCTGAATCTCCCGTCGGTCTTCCTCTACGGCGGGTCCATCCTACCCGGCCACTACAAGGACCAGGCGCTCGACGTGGTGAGCGTGTTCGAAGCCGTCGGCGCGTGTGCGGCCGGGACGCTCAGCGAGAACGAGCTCGGTGAGATCGAGATGCGCGCGTGCCCCACGGAGGGATCCTGCGCGGGCATGTTCACCGCGAACACGATGGCGTCGATCGGTGAGGCGCTGGGGATGTCGCTGCCGGGCAGCGCGTCGCCGCCGGCCGTCGACCGGCGCCGGGACGACTTCGCGTACGAGAGCGGCAAGGCCGTCCTCCACCTGCTCGAGCTCGGGCTCCGACCCCGCCAGATCATGACGAAGGAGGCCTTCGAGAACGCGATCGCGGTCACGATGGCGCTCGGAGGCTCGACGAACGCGGTGTTGCACCTGCTCGCGATCGCCCACGAGGCGCGCGTCGAGCTGGAGCTGGACGACTTCAACAAGGTCGGGGCGCGCGTGCCGCACATCGCGGACACGAAGCCGCACGGCAAATATCACATGGCCGACGTCGACAGGATCGGCGGTGTGCCCGTCGTCATGCGCGAGCTGCTCGACGCCGGGCTGCTCCACGGCGACGTGCTGACGGTGACCGGCAGGACGATGGCGGAGAACCTCGCCGATCTCGATCCTCCGAAGCCCGACGGCGAGATCGTGCACCCGCTCGACGCGCCGATCCACGTCCAGGGCGGGATCGCCGTCCTGCGCGGGTCGCTGGCACCGAACGGCGGCGTCGTGAAGGTCGCGGGGATCGACGAGCCGCGCTTCGAGGGAACCGCGCGGGTCTTCGACGGTGAGGCCGCGGCGATGGAGGAGATCCTCGCCGGGAAGATCAAGGCCGGCGACGTCGTGGTGATCCGTTACGAGGGCCCCAAGGGCGGCCCGGGCATGCGCGAGATGCTCGCCGTGACCGGGGCGATGAAGGGCGCGGGGCGCGGCAAGGACGCGGCGCTCGTGACCGACGGCCGGTTCAGTGGCGGCACCCACGGCTACTGCGTGGGCCACGTGGCGCCCGAGGCGGTCGACGGCGGGCCGATCGCGCTCGTCGCGGACGGGGACCGGATCGTCATCGACGCCGACGCACACACGATCGACCTCCTGGTCGACGAGGCCGAGCTCGCTCGCCGGCGCACGGAGTGGAAGCTCCCCGAGCCCGCCTACCCGACCGGGTTCCTGGCCAAGTACGCCAAGCTCGCGCAGGGCGCCGAGAAGGGCGCGATCACGAACGTCTGAGCGTTCTCGGCACGCTGAACCACACCACGTGTGGTCGAACGTGCCGAGAACGAGAAGCCACCGGCGTCCGAGAAGGGGCACCTCTTGCCGGAGATCCTGGAGGTGGAGAAGGCGCGTGCGCTGATCGAGGCGCGCGCGCTGGGGCGCGAGATCGCGACCGTGCAGGCACCGGACGCGTGGTTCCTCAAGCGGGGCCTCACCGCCGAGGCCGCGGCGGCCGCGCTGCCCGGCCACCGGTTCACCTCGGCGCGCCGGCGGGGCAAGCTCCTGCTGCTCGACACCGACGGCAACGGTCCCACGCTCGCTCTCCACCTCGGCATGAGCGGCCGGGTCGTGATCGACGACGAGGCCGCTGGTGATCCCCTCCTGTACGCGTCGAATGGCGACGACCCGCGCTGGCGACGCTTCGGGGTGACGTTCGCGGACGGCGGGTCGCTGTACCTGCGCGACCCCCGCCGGCTCGGGGCGGCCGAGCTCGACCCGGACGAGGATCGGCTCGGCGTCGACGCGTTCGCGCTCCGGCTCCCGGCGCTGCGCGCCCAGGTGGCGAAGAGCCGGGCGCCGATCAAGGCACTGCTCCTGGACCAGTCCCGCATCGCGGGCCTCGGCAACCTGCTCACCGACGAGATCCTCTTCCGCGCCGGTCTCGACCCGGCGCGACCGGCCAACACGCTGGGCGACGACGAGGTGCGCTCGCTGGCGCGCGCCATCTCCACGACGGTGCGGGTCCTCCAACGCCGCGGCGGCTCCCACACCGGCGACCACATGCCCGCGCGCGAGCTCGGGGGTCACTGCCCGAGGGATGGCGCCGAGATGATTCGGCGGACGGTGGGTGGTCGCACGACGTACTCCTGTCCCGTGCACCAGCACTAGCGGCCTTCCGAAGATCTCCGGCGCTCGATTGCCGGGCGGCGACCGTACGACGAGCGCCGGCGGCCGGCCCAAGAATCCGGCTCATCGTTCTCTCACGCGGGGCCTGCCTTACTGCCGACGTGGCCATGGCCGACTCGCTTCGTTCGGGGAGATCCCGGCTGGCGGCCACGACCACCCGCACCACCAAGCTCGTCAACCGGTCGGCCGCCCGGGCCGACCCCGAGATCGCGGCGACGCCCGTGGGTACCGGTGGGTCGGGGCCTCTCCTGCCCCTGCCCCCGTCCCGGCCTCCGGCCCGCGGGCGCGTCGTGAACGACCCCGCGCACTCCGAGTCGGAGTCGTTGCTCCGGTTGCTCGGCGTCGCCGCGTTCCTCACGATCCCCGTCGGCCTGACGCTCATCGGCGCGGACGGGGCGACCCACGATGCCACGCACTTCCTCGCGGCCTACTCGCCCGAGCGCCTCGTGCACGGCGCGCTGTGGGCGCTCCCGCTCTCGGCACTGCTGCTGCCCAACGTGCGGATGGTCGGTCCCACGACCGTGTTCACGGTCTCCTTCCTCCTGCCGTACGCACTGCTGCGCGGGCCGCTCCGCGCGCTCGTCGTGTTCTTCATCGGCCACGTGGTCGCGACGCTGTGCGTCGCGGTGGTGGCCGTCGGGGCGCACCTCGCCTCGTGGTCCGCCGTCGAGCCGTTGTACCGGCACCTCGACTTCGGCGCATCGGCCGGGCTCGCCGCGGTGGTCGGCGCGCTCGCCGGTGTCCTCCTCGCCCGCTCCCGTCCCGCCGGTGTCGTCGCGCTGGTCGCGGTCGCGGCGTACTTCCTCGCCGCGTTGGTGCGGAGCCCCGGCGTCGTGCACGGTGCCGCCCAGGCCGAGCAGATCCTCGCGCTGTTCGTCGGGCTCGGAGTGGAGCGGACGTGGAGCCGGGGGGTCTCGACGGCGGGGACCGGCACGTAGCATCGCGGTCGTGCGCATCCTCCTGGTCGAGGACGAGCCCAAGATGGCTGCACTCGTCCGGAAGGCTCTCGAACGCGACGGCTACGCGGTGGACGCCACCGACAACGGCGAGGACGCGGTCTGGCTCGGCACCGAGAACGAGTACGACGCGATCATCCTCGACGTGATGATCCCGGCGCCGGACGGGTTCGAGGTCTGCCGGAGGCTCCGCGCCGGGGACCGCTGGGCGCCCATCCTGCTGCTGACCGCGCGCGACGCGGTCACCGACCGCGTCACCGGGCTCGATGCCGGTGCCGACGACTACCTCCCGAAGCCGTTCAGCTTCGAGGAGCTGTACGCCCGCCTGCGCGCGCTGACCCGTCGCTCGGCTCAGGCCCGCCCGGCGGTGCTCGAGGTCGGCGACCTGCGGCTGGATCCCGCCGCGCACGCGGTGACGCGGGACGGCGTCGCCATCGACCTCAGCGCCAAGGAGTTCGCGCTGCTGGAGCTGTTGATGCGTCGCGCCGATCAGGTGCTCACCCGCACCGCGATCATCGAGAACGTCTGGGACTTCGCGTACGACGGGACGTCCAACGTGGTCGACGTGTACGTGCGCTACCTGCGCGAGAAGGTCGACCGTCCCTTCGGACGGGACTCGATCGAGACGGTGCGAGGCGTCGGCTACCGGATGCGGAGCGGGACCTGAGGCCGCCGACGCTCCAGGGTCGCCTGACCCTGCTCTTCGGCATCAGCACGGTGGTGCTCGCCGGCCTGTTCGGCGCGGTCGTGCTAGTGCAGTTCCGGTCCGAGCAGACCGACATCATCGACGAGGGCTTGCACGATCGGTACTTCGCGGTGCAGCGCGCGCTCGCCGCGGTGCCACCCCGCGACGAGGTGAAGGACGTGACATCGTCGCTGCCCCGCGGTGAGGGCTTCGCCCAGGTGCTCGACGGCCGGGGCAACGTCCTCGCGGCGTCACCCCGGGCGCTGGCGGACTCGCAGGTGCTCGACGCCAAGGAGATCACGCACGGCTTGAAGGTGCGCTCCACGCTCGTGCGGTCGGTGGCGCCCGGTGGCGAGCGGGCGCGGCTCCTCGTCGGGCCCGCGCACGTCGGGGACCGCGAGGTGGTGCTGGCGGTCGGCACGCGCCTGGCCGAGAGCGAACGCGCGTTCCAGCGGCTCGTGCTCGCGCTCGTGGTCGGCCTGCCGATCTTCGCGGGGCTGGTCTCGCTCGGGGGCTGGTTCCTCGCCGGCGCCGCGCTCACCCCGGTCCGTTCGATGATCGAAGAGGCGGACGAGCTTTCGATGCGCGAGCCCGGACGCCGGCTCACGGTCCCGGCGGCGGGTGGCACCGAGATCGCCGAGCTCGCCGAGCAGCTCAACGAGATGCTGGCCCGCATCGAGGCCGCGGTCGCGCACGAGCGGAGCTTCCTGGACGACGCGAGCCATGAGCTCCGGACGCCGATCGCGATCCTGCGGGGTGAGGTCGAGCTCGCGCGGCATGGGCGCGCCCGACGGGAGCGAGCAGGCCCAGATGCTCGATTCGGTGATGGAAGAGGTGCTCCGCCTGCAGGACCTCACGACCGACCTGCTGGTCCTCGCCCGCACCCGCACCGGGACCGTCGGACCTCGCCCGGAGGTCGACCTGGGCGAGGTCGCCGCGTCGGTGATCGACTCGGCGCAGCGCTCGGGCGCCGCCGGGACGGTCGAGATCTCGTTGCGTGGTCACGCCGTCGTGCGCGGCGACGCCGCGGCGCTCGAGCGCGCGGTGGCGAACCTGGTCGAGAACGCGTCCCGGCACGCCGCCGGTCGGGTCGAGATCGAGGTCGGCGAGGAGCCCGGTGCCGGGTCGTGGCTCGAGGTCCGCGACGACGGTCCGGGGTTCCCGCCCGAGCTGCCCGCGAACCGTGCGTTCGAGCGGTTCGCGCGTGGCGACAGCCACGGACGGGGCCGGGGTGCGGGTCTGGGATTGGCGATCGTGGGCGAGATCGTCGCCGCGCACGGCGGCGTGGTCGAGGCGACGAACGCTCAATCCGGCGGCGCGATCGTCCGAATATGGGTACCGAACCCCGGATCGGCCACCTGACCGGTCCGCGATCGCACCAAAGCCGCGACGACGGTCTCCGGCGACGACTGCGTAGGATGGACCCCCTTGTCTGCATCGTCCGCTCCGGCGACCCCGGATGTGACACCCGCGGCGAGCGACCCCGGCTCCGGCCGGGACCAACGGCGGCGCCGGCGTGACGCCCGGCTTCTGGCCCTGGTCGTCGCCATCGCCGGCATCGTCAACGTCGTCTCGGGGTTGACCCCGGAGATCGTGGCCCGCGTCCACCTCGTCGCGGCCAGCCTCACTCCCGACGTCCGCGAGCTCGCCCGAGGAGCCACTGCCCTCATGGGCCTGGCGCTGATCCTCGTCGCCCGCGGGCTCGCCCATCGCCGGCGCCTCGCCTTCCTCGCCGCGATCACGATGCTCGGCGTCTCGGTCGTGACCCACGTCGCCAAGGGCCTCGACGTCGAGGAAGCCGCGATGATGATCGTCGTCGCCGCACTGCTCGTCCGCGGCCGGCGGTTGTTCATCGAACCCACGCCTCGGGCCCGGTGGCAGTCGCTGCTGCGGTGGGTGCCGGTCGTGGTGGCGTTCGACGTCGCCTACGGCGTGCTCGGGCTCACGCTGCGCCACGACCGCGTCCGACCCTCGCTCACGCCGGCGTTGGCGCTGCGCGAGGTGGTGGCCCGCCTGCTCGGCGGCGTCGGCCCGCTCGAGCTGCACGGCCGCTTCGGCCACTGGTTCCCGATCTCCATCACCGTGCTCGGGGTCGTGAGCCTCGTCGCGATCGGCTTCCTCGCCCTTGCGCCGGTCGCGGAGCTGGTGGCGTCGCACCACCATGGTGAGGCGCGGGACCGGATCCGACCGCTGCTCGACCGTGCTGACGGGGACACGCTCGACCCGTTCGCGCTGCGCGAGGACAAGTGCTACGTGATGTCCGACGACGGAAGCGCCGCGCTCGCGTACCGGTACGTCAACGGGATCGGGCTCGCCTCCGCGGACCCGGTCGGCAACCCGGCCACGCATCCGCAGGTCATCGCGCGCTTCGTCGAGCGCTGTGACGCCCACGGCTGGCGGCCGGCGTCGATCGGCGTACGCCACGACCGCATCGCGCTCTGGCAGGAAGCGGGGCTCCGCGCGCACTACCTCGGTGACGAGGCGATCATCGATGTGGATGCGTTCACGCTCGACGGCCGGGCGATGCGCCCGGTGCGCCAGGCCGCCAACCGCACCCGGAACCACGGGATCACGACCGAGATCATGCGCGAGGGCGAGCTCGAGCCCGACCTGCGCTCCGCGCTCCGCGCGATCGCGGAGCGGCACCGCAACGGCGAGCCCGAGCGCGGGTTCTCGATGGCGCTCGACGGCCTGCTGTCCGGCCGTGACCCGCAGTGCCTCGTGATCGTCGCCCGTGACGAGACCGGGACCGCGATCGCGTTCCAGCGCTACGTGCCGTGCAAGAACGGACGCGGCCTGTCGATCGACGCCATGCGGCGCGACCACGTCGGGCCGAACGGGGTCAACGAGCGGATGATCGTGGACGTCGTCGCCTGGGCGCGCACGCACGGCATCAGCGAGGTCTCGCTCAACTTCGCGGTGTTCAAGGGGCTGATCGAGGAGGGTGCCGACCTGAAGCTCCTCGCGTCGGCCGAGGCCTGGCTGGTCCGCCGGCTCAACCCGTACTTCCAGATCGAGTCGCTGCTGACGTTCAGCGAGAAGTTCGATCCCCGATGGGTGCCCCGATACCTCGTCTACCGGTCGAAGGGGGACATCGTGGCCGCGGGCATCGCCGCCGCGAGCGCCGAGGGGTTCATGCCCGCGTTCGTGCCCATCGGCCGCAAGCCCGCGGTCCCGGTCGGATGAGCGGCACGGGGTCGCGCCCGACGGGTCCCACGAATGCCTTGCACCCGGCGGCACCTCCGTGCGAAGATGCAGGTTCCATGTTGCACGCCTCCGACATTCTCGTAGTTACCTAGCGCACGGCGTTCTCCGCGTCCGTGCGCTCCCGCCCCTCGCTCTGCGAGGGGTTTTTCACGTCCGGAGGCGCTCCCGGTGCCCCGGACACGATCCCAGGAGCACCGATGAAGCTGAGCGGGGCCCAGGCCCTCATCAAGAGCCTCGAGATGGAAGGCGTGGAGGTGATGTTCGGCCTCCCCGGCGGGGCGATCCTGCCCGTCTACGACCCGCTCATCGACTCGTCGATCCGCCACGTCCTCGTCCGCCACGAGCAGGGCGCGGGCCACATGGCCGAGGGCTACGCGCAGTCCACCGGGCGCCCCGGCGTGGCGATGGTCACGAGCGGCCCGGCGGCGACGAACATCGTCACGCCGCTCGCCGACGCGTACCTCGACTCCATCCCGCTCGTCGTGATCACGGGCCAGGTCGCGCTCAGCTCGATCGGCTCGGACGCGTTCCAGGAGTGCGACACGCTCGGCATCACGATGCCGGTGACCAAGCACAACTGGCTCGTGACCGATGCGCAGGACATCCCGCGCATCATCCGCGAGGCGTTCCACGTCGCGACGACCGGCCGCCCCGGTCCGGTCCTCGTCGACTTCCCGAAGGACGTCGCCAACCAGCTGATGACCTGGGAGTGGCCCGAGTCGGTCGATCTCCCGGGCTACAAGCCCAACCTGAAGGGTCACCCGAAGCAGATCAAGGAGGCGGCGCGGCTCATCAACGAGTCCCACCGCCCGGTGATCTACGCCGGCGGCGGCATCCTGAAGGCGCGGGCGGCGGAGCCGCTGCGGGAGCTGGTCGAGCTCACGGGCATCCCGGTGGTGACGACGCTCATGGCGCGGGGCGCCTTCCCGGACGACCACGAGCTGTGCCTCGGCATGCCCGGAATGCACGGCAACTACACCGCGGTGACCGCGATGCAGAAGGCGGACCTGCTGGTCGCGCTCGGTTCGCGCTTCGACGACCGTGTGACCGGCAAGGTCGGTGCATTCGCGCCCGACGCGAAGATCATCCACGTCGACGTGGACCCGGCCGAGCTCGGGAAGGTGCGCCGGCCCGACGTCCCGATCGTGGGCGACTGCCGCAACGTCATCGAACGGATGATCAGCGCGCTCCGAACCGAGAAGAAGCACGAGCAGCCGGACCTCACGCCCTGGCACAACCAGGTGCACGCGTGGCAGCAGGAGTTCCCGCTCAGCTACGAGCAGTACGAGGCGGGACCTCTGAAGCCGCAGTTCTGCATCGAGGCCCTGCGCGACCACACGCCCGAGGACACGATCGTCGTGTCCGGTGTCGGCCAGCACCAGATGTGGACGAGCCAGCACTGGACGTTCCGCCAGCCCTACACGTTCATCAACTCCGGCGGGCTCGGCACGATGGGCTTCGCGGTGCCGGCGGCCATCGGCGCGAAGGTCGGCATGCCCGAGCGCATGGTCTGGGCGGTCGACGGCGACGGCTGCTTCCAGATGACCGCGCAGGAGCTCGTGACCGCGAGCGCCGAGCAGATCCCGGTGAAGATCGCGATCCTGAACAACGCCTACCTGGGCATGGTCCGGCAGTGGCAGGAGCTCTTCTACGAGGAGCGCTACAGCGAGGTGTACCTCTCGCCCGACCTGCCCGACTACGTGAAGTGGGCCGAGGCGATGGGGTGCGTCGGCTTCCGGGTCGACACCCCCGAGGACGTCGTCCCGACGATCGAGAAGGCGAACGAGATCGACGATCGTCCGGTCGTGATCGACTTCCGCACGGACTACCGCGAGAAGGTCTATCCGATGGTCGCCGCGGGGACGTCCAACGACGACATCATCCTCGGCCCCGAGGCCGACCGTCCGGGAGGTCGGTGATCATGGAGGGAACGCATCACATCCTCAGCGTGCTCGTCGAGAACAAGTTCGGTGTGCTCAGCCGCATCGCCGGGCTGTTCTCCCGGCGGGGCTACAACATCTACTCGCTCGCGGTGAGCCCGACCGAGGACCCGCGCTACTCCCGCATGACGGTCGTCGTCGACGGTGACAGCGCGCCGATCGAGCAGGTCACCAAGCAGTTGAACAAGCTCATCCCGGTGATCCGGATCAGCGAGCTGAGCGAGGACCAGGCGGTCGAGCGCGAGCTGATGTTGGTGACGGTGAAGGCGGACGGGGCGTTCCGGTCCCAGGTCACCGAGCTGGCGTCGATCTTCGAGGCCAAGATCCTCGACGTCGGCTACGAGGCGATGACCCTCATGGTTGCAGGTGCGCCCGAGAAGCTGGACGCGATGACGGAGCTGCTCGCCCCGTATGACATCGTCGAGCTCCAGCGCACCGGGCGGATCGCCCTGGCCAAGCTGTCCCGGGAGTCCAGCAAGCTCAAGCTCGTCAAGAACAAGGGTGCGTAGCCGCCCGACCGCCACGCCACCACTCCACGAGAGGGAACCGATGCCCGCCACGATCTCCTACGACGACGACGCCGACCTGGGGCTGCTCAACGGCAAGAAGGTCGCGATCCTCGGCTACGGCTCGCAGGGTCACGCGCACGCGCTGAACCTCAAGGACTCGGGGGTCGATGTGGTCGTCGGCCTCCGGAAGGGGTCCACGAGCACGGCGAAGGCCGAGGAGGCGGGCCTCGCGGTGCTGCCGACCGGTGAGGCCGTCGCCGCGGCGGACATCGTGATGGTGCTGCTGCCCGACACGGAGCAGAAGCGCGTCTACGAGGCGGAGATCGCGCCGAACCTCCAGCCGGGCAACTCGTTGGCGTTCGCACACGGGTTCAACATCCACTTCGGCCAGATCGCCCCGCCCGACGGTGTGGACGTCTGGATGATCGCGCCGAAGGGTCCAGGACACCTCGTCCGCCGTACCTACGAGGAGGGCGGCGGCGTGCCCGCGCTCGTCGCGGTCGCGCAGGACGCATCCGGGAACGCCCGCGCGATCGCGTTGGCGTACGCGCGCGGCATCGGTGCGACCCGCGCCGGCGTCCTCGACACGACGTTCGAGGAGGAGACCGAGACCGATCTCTTCGGCGAGCAGGTCGTGCTCTGCGGCGGGCTCGTCGAGCTGATCCGCAACGGGTTCGAGACGCTCGTCGAGGCCGGGTACCAACCAGAGTCCGCGTACTTCGAGACGCTGCACGAGGTGAAGCTGATCGTGGACCTCATCTACGAGGGCGGCATCGCGAACATGCGCTACTCGATCTCGGACACCGCCGAGTACGGCGACATGACCCGCGGCTCGCGCATCATCGACTCGTCGACCAAGGACGAGATGCGCAAGATCCTCGGTGAGATCCAGAGCGGCGAGTTCGCCAAGGAGTGGATCGCCGAGAACGAGGCCGGCCGCCCGAACTTCGACCGGCTGCGCAAGGAGTCCGCGCAGCACCCGATCGAGGCCGTCGGCATGCAGCTGCGCTCGATGATGCCCTGGATCGGTGCGGGCAAGGCCAAGCCCCAGGACGTCTCCGGCGGCTGACGCCCTTCCGAAGATCTCTGCCGGCCGATCGCCAGGCCCAGAGCTGGTCGACGGCCGGCAGCAGCTCCCACCCCGACCGTTCTCGGCACGCTCAACCACACGTGGTGTGGCTCAGCGTGCCGAGAAGGGGTCAGGGGTGCTCGAAGTGCTGCTTCATGCCCTTCGCCGCGCCCGCGATCGTCGGGGCGAGGATGTCCTTGAGCATGTCGGGGCGGACGTCGACGCCGTAGACGATCAACGTCCCGTCACCGTCGGCGAGCACGTCGATCGTCGACAGGTGGTACTCGACCGGGATCGGCATCTCGGTGATCGCGTACTGGAAGCGACGCAGGTCGTCGTCGACGGTCACGATCTCCTCGGTCACGGAGATGTCGCCCATCTTCAGCTTGCGGGCGCTGCCCACCATCTCCCCGCTGTCGATCCCGTCGAACCAGTCGAGCAGCGCGAGCGGGTCGCGCACTCCCGCCCAGACCGTGTCGGGCGACGCGTCGATGTGGATGGTCTCGCGCATGGTTGCCATGGCCGGGTTGTCTAGCAGCCGGGCCATGGCGGCGTCACGGCTCAGCCGTCCGCGTCGGCCCGCAGCTCCTCGAGCTGCTTCTCGGTGTTCTGGATCTCACCGACGATGCGCGTGATCTCCTCGTCACCGGCCGGCGCCGACCCGGTGCGCTGGCCGTAGACGACCCCGCCGAGCTCTTCTTTGAGGTCACCGACCTTCTTCTTGAGCTTCGACTCCTCGAGCTTGTCCTGGCCGGTCTCCGCGGCCTTCTGGACCGAGTCGGCAGCTTTGCTCGCGGTGTCCTTGACCTTGTCCAGGAAGCCCATCTCATGCTCCTCGAATGACGGCGGGAAGCTCGATCCTACCGACGAGGGTCAGCCCCGGGGGAGGGCGTCGAGGATCGCGTCGGCCCAGGTGACGTCGGGCCGCGGCCGGCGCCGCTGCGCGATCTCGTCGGGCACGTCGATCTCGAGGCGCACCAGCGCGCCGCCCAGGGTCTTGCCGAGGTTGTCCGAGCGGAGGCTCTTCGGGCCGCCGCCGCCGAGCGCACCCTTCAGCACGAAGTTCAGCGCGCGCACGTTCGGCGCCTCGTACCTCGTGATCTCGCCGCGCACCATCGCGCCGAACAGCGCCCGGACCCGCTCCACCGTGACCTGCTCGACGAGCACGGCGTAGGTCTCGTCGTCGTAGGCGAACACCGCGATGTCGGACGTGTCGCCCTTGTCGCCGGAGCGGTACGCGCAGAGCTCGCGCAGGGCGAGGCGGGGCATCGCTAGACCTCCTCGACGGTCACGGTGACGCCGGGATCGACGAGCGCCTTGTCCACCAGCGTCGGCCAGATCCCGAGCAGCTCGGTGCTCGCACCGGCCATCCCGCGGCCCATCCCGGTCAGCCCGGCGGGCGGCGCGGACAGCGTCAGCGGCACGAGCTCGCGCCCGACGGCGCGGGCGGCGCGCTCGTCGTCGCAGCGCCACGCGGCGCGCAGCACGCACTCGGGTGGCTCGTCGCCCGCGCCCCTCGCGGGCACTGTCGGGCCGCCGAGCGCGTTGACGCCCCACCACTCGAAGCTCCACTCGCGCACGTCGATGCCGGCCATATCGACCCGCTTGGCCAGGATCGCCGCGGTGACCTTCGCCTTCTCCTCCGCGTCCGGCCACGAGAACGCGACCCGGGTCTCGCCGGCCCAGCCCGCGTGGTAGGCGAGCAGCGCCTTGTAGGTGTCGGTCGCGGGCTTGCCACGCACCTGGTCGACCCGCACGCGGTCGGCGCCGAGGTCCTCGAAGCGCGCGCTGGTGAAGTCGGCCACCACGTCGGGCGAGAAGTACGACGCGGGGTCGTGCACCTCGTAGAGGAGCTGGTGGCGCACGGTGTCGACGTCGACCCGTCCACCGGATGCCTTCGGCTTGGTGATGACCGCGGCGCCGTCCGCGGTGACCTCGGCGATCGGGTACGGCAGCTTCCACGGCTCGGGGATCGTCCACCACTCGCCCGAGAAGTTCCCGCCCGCGACCTGCCCCGAGCACTCGAGCAGGTGGCCGACGAGGATGCCGGCTGCGAGGTGGTCCCAGTCGTCGGGCGTCCAGCCGTGCTCGTAGATCAGCGGCCCGAGGAACAGCGCGGCGTCGGCGACGCGTCCGGTGATGACGACGTCCGCGTCCTGCGCGAGCGCCTCGGCGATCGGGAACGCCCCGAGGTACGCCGACGCGAAGAGCGGAGGCGAGGGGAGCGCGTCGAACGGCTCGCCGGTGTCCATGTTCGCCAGGCCGGTGGTCGTCTCGCGCTGGAACGGGCCGAGGCGCGTCATGAGGTCGTCGCCGAGCACGGTCGCGATCCGCAGCCCGGAGAGCCCCATCTGCTTCGCGGTCTCCTTGGCCGCGTGCGCGGCGGCCGCGGGGTTGATCCCTCCCGCGTTGGTGACGACCTTCGTGCGTCCGTCGATCACCGCGGGCAGCGACGCCGCGAGGTAGCGGGGGAGGTCCCGGGTGTAGCCGAGCGACTCGTCGCGGGCGCGGTCCTTCTGGAGGATCGCGAGGGTCAGCTCGGCGAGCGCTTCGAGGCAGAGGTAGTCGACGCCTTCGGCGAGCAGGCCCTCGACCGAGCGGGGGGAGTCGCCGTAGAAGCCCTGGCCGCCGCCGAGGCGGACCGGGTCAGCCATGGACGGCGGGCCGGCGGTCCGACCACGGGATCGCGGCCTCGAGCCGCGCCGCGACCTGCAGCAGCAGGTCCTCGCGGCCGTAGTCGGCGACGAGGTGCACGCCGACCGGCAGACCGTCGGAGCCCTGGGCGATCGGCACCGAGATCGCGGGCTGGCCGGTCTGGTTGCAGACCGGCGTGTAGGGCGTGAACGTCCCGGCCCGCCCGAAGCCGACGAACGGCTCGTCCGGGGTGTCCAGCACGCCGAGCTCGGGTGGGGGCTCACCGAGCGTCGGGGTCAGGAGCAGGTCCCAGCCGTCCGCCCACCACTGCATGAACCGGCGGGCGAACGTCTGCATCGCGAACAGTGCGTCGGTGTACGCGACCGCGTCGACCGCGCGCCCATGCCGGGCCAGCATCCAGGTCAACGGCTCGACGTCCTCCTCGCCGAGCTCGCGCCCGATGGCCCGGCCCGACCTCGCGAGGTTGGAGGCGGCCATCGCCGACCACATGGGGATGAACGACTCCATGCGATCGGACTCGTCGAACACCGGGGGGTGCGCGACGTCGACCCGGTGGCCGGCGGACTCCAAGAGCCGCGCGGTGAGCTCGGCCGCGGCGACGCCGTCGGCGTAGACCGGTTCGGCGCCGCCCGGGAACGTCGTCATCAGCCCGACGCGCAGCGATCCCGGATCGGCACCGACCGCGTCGCGGTACGGGCGCCGGGGCACGGGCGCGACGAACGGATCGCCGGGCTCGGGCCCCGCGGCGACGTCGAGCAGTGCGGCCGCGTCGCGCACGGTGCGCGTCAACGCGAACTGCACGCTGAGCGGCCGGGCGAGCTCCCCGCTGCCGGGCCCGACCGAGATGCGGCCGCGCGAGGTCTTCAGACCGACGAGCCCGCAGCATGCCGCCGGGATGCGGATCGAGCCGCCGCCGTCGCTCGCGTGCGCGGCGGCGACCATCCCGCTCGCCACCGCGGCCGCCGAGCCGCCACTGGACCCGCCGGGCGTGCGCCTCGTGTCCCACGGGTTCCGGGTCGGACCGTACGCGGCCGGCTCGGTGGTGGGCAGGATCCCGAGCTCGGGCGTGTTCGTGCGCCCGAGGATGATCAGCCCGGCCTCCTGCCAGCGCCGCGCGAGGTGGCTCGTCTCCGGCGCGAGGTAGCCGGCCTCCTTCAGGGCGCGCATCCCCTCGTGCGCAGGCTCGCTCGCGATCGTGATCGCCAGATCCTTCACGAGGAACGGCACGCCGCGGAACGGCGCGTCGCCTCGCCCGGCGGACGCGCCCTCATCCGCGCGTGCTGCCTCCTCGAGCGCGCGCTCGAAGCGGTTGGTCGTGAGCGCGTTGAGCGTGGGTTGGAGCGCCTCGATGCGGGTGATCGCCGTCCGGGTCAGCTCCGTCGGGGAGGCGTCACCGCGGCGAACGAGCTCGGCCTGCGCGGTCGCGTCGAGCTCGGCCAGATCGTCACCCATCGGATCGCCCTACGCGAAGACGGGTGGGCGCCGGTCGATCCAGGGCTGCGCGGACTCGAGCTGACCGGCGACCCGCAGCAGCAGGTCCTCGCGCCCGAAGGCGGCGACGAGCTGCACGCCGATCGGGAGGCCGTCGGCGTTCCAGTGCAGCGGCAGGTTGATCGCGGGCTGGCCGCTGACGTTGAACTGCGCGGTGAACGGTACGAACGCGGCGGATCGGAAGAAGCCGCCGAGCGGGTTGTCGGCGGTGGAGTCGAACGTGCTGTGCGCGACCGGCGGCTCGCCGAGCGTGGGCGTGAGCAGCAGATCGAAGCCGTCGCCCTCGGGCTGCGGCGCCCAGAACGTCGCGGCGCGCCGGTTCGCCTTCATGGCATCGGTGACCGCGCCCACCAGCTGGGCGGCAGTGACGGACTTGCCCATCTCGGCGAGGGCCCACGTGAGGATCTCGACGTCGCGCTCGGTCACCGGACGCCCGACCTTCTTGCCCCAGTCGTCGAGCAGGTAGGAGCAGTCGGCGGCCCAGACCGCGCCGAACTGCATGATCAGCTCCTCGTCGTCGAACCCGGCCGGCGCCGCGACCTCCACCGAGTGGCCGAGGGACTCGAGCAGCTTCGCCGCGCCCTCGGCCGCCGCCACGCAATCGGGGTGGACCGCCGTGTCGCCGATGGGGTTCGCGGTCTGCAGACCGATCCGGAGCCGGCCGGGATCGAATCCGACCTCGTCGCGGTAGGGGCGCGCCGGCGGTGGCGCGTGCGTCGCGTCACCGGGGAACGGGCCGCTGACCGCGTCGAGCACGCCGGCGGTGTCGCGCACGGTGCGGCTCACGCACAGCTCGACCATCAGGAACTGCGAGATGTCGTTGAGGTCGGGGCCGAGCGATGTCCGCCCGCGTGTCGGCTTCAGCCCGACGAGCCCGCAGCACGAGGCGGGGATGCGGATCGACCCGCCGCCGTCGTTCGCGTGGGCGACGGCCACCATGCCACTGGCCACGGCGGCGGCCGAGCCGCCCGACGAACCACCGGTCGTCCGGCCGAGCTGCCACGGGTTGTGCGACGGGCCGTACGCGACCGGCTCGGTCGTCGGCACCAGACCCAGCTCGGGGGTGTTGGTCCGCCCGACGGGGACGAAGCCCGCGGCGAAGTACCGCTGCGCGAGGTTGTCGGTGTGCGGCGAGGTGTAGCCCGCATCCTTCAGGAAGCGCATGCCCTCGTGGTACGGCTCGCCCTCGATCGCGCAGCCGAGGTCCTTGAACAGCGTGGGCACGCCCGCGAACGGACCGTCGGGCAGCGGCCCCGACGCCCGGCGGCGGGCCTGGTCGAAGAGCGGGTGGATCACCGCGTTGAGCTCCGGGTTCAGCTTCTCGACCCGGTTGATCGCCGCGTCGACGAGCTCGAGCGCCGAGACCTGGCCGCTGCGGACCAGCTCGGCTTGGGCGGTGGCGTCCAGGAAGGCGAAGTCGTCCGTCATGGGAGGCGAGCGTAGGCCGGAGCGGGCACGAGGTGCGGAGGCCGGAGCGACCCGGAATGGCGAGCGTGGGCCGGAGCGGGCACGAGGTGCGGAGGCCGGAGCGACCCGGAATGGCGAGCGTGGGCCGGAGCGGGCACGAGGTGCGGAGGCCGGAGCGACCCGGAATGGCGAGCGTGGGCCGGAGCGGGCACGAGGTGCGGAGGCCGGAGCGACCCGGAATGGCGAGCGTGGGCCTGAGCGGGCACGAGGTGCCCGGGCGGCGGCTACCAGCCCCGGAGGTCGACGGCCCAGGTGTCGACGACGTCCTCGCCGTCGAGCAGGTGCATCCGCTCGTGGAGCGCGACCGTCGGGTCGACGTGGGCGGGCCAGATCCGCACCCGGTCACCCACGTCGGGTGCGTGGCCCGGCTCCGGCCGGATCGTCACGTGCTCGTCCGAGCAGAAGAGCACCTCGCCCGAGTCGACGCTCGGGTCGCCGTGGTCCATGCCGAGCGACTTCAGCCCGCAGTCGGCCACGAACCAGCCTCGGGCCGACGTCGACACGACGGTGGCCTCGACCCACAGGACCTGACGGAAGGGCAGGCCGAGCTTCGCGTACGCCGTGTCCATCAGCGCGTACGAGCCGGCCTGGATCTCGTTGCACCAGGTGTTGATGTCGAACGTGCCGGTGCCACCGCCGGACATGACGTCCCCGCCGACCGCGTCGTACGCGGTGCGCAGCTTCGTCATCGACCGCTCGGTCTGCTCGATGCGCCACGCGCGGTCGTCGTTGCCGACGACGTGACCCTCGTAGCCCATGACGCCGCGGACGATCATCCCGGCGGTGCGGGCGAGGTCGGCGATCCGGCCCGCGTCGTCGGGCGCGCAACCGCAGCGGGGGAGCCCGACGTCGACGTCGACGAGCACCTCGCGGATGCCGCTCTCGGCGGCCGCGGCGACGGTCTCCGGTGAGTCCACCGCGACGGTCACTCGCGCGCCGCACTCGGCCAGGGTCCGGAGCCGGTCGCGGTCGACGGTCTCGTTGGCCAGGAGCAGGTCGTCGCCGAGCCCTGCGGCGGCCATCCCGACGATCTCCCGCGGGGTCGCGGCGCAGAAGGCGCGGTGACCGACCTCGGCCTGGCGCCGAGCGAGCGCGGTGGTCTTGTGGGCCTTGACGTGTGGCCGGCACCGTCCGGCAGGGAGCGCGCCAGCCATGGTGGCGAGGTTCTGCTCGAAGCCGGCCCCGTCCACCACGAGGGCCGGCGTCGGGAGGTCGTGGACCTTCACCGCGCTCGCCCGGGCGTGGAAATCCCCGTGGATCCGGGATCACGGCCCGGCCTGCTGGGAGGGGGAGCACTCATCTGCGCGAGCATGGCACCGACATGACGATGCAGGGGCGACGAGGAGCGCGACGGTGAGCGGCGGGAGCCGGGCCCCCGGCTGGTACCCCGATCCGTGGGACACGCCCGGGGAGCGGTACTTCGACGGGGTCGCCTGGGCGCGCACCACGCGCCCGGTCGGCGGCGTCGAGGCCGCGGGCGCAGGTGCGACCCCGGCGGTGGCGGTGACGCCGGTGGTGACGCCGTACGCGCCCACGGCCCCTGTGCCCGGGCCTGCTGCACCGGTCGCGGACCCGACCCCGACCCCGGCCGAGGTCCCGGCGAGCGCGCCGCCGCCGGGCTGGCATCCCGACCCGTGGGGTGTCGCCGCGCTCCGCTACTGGGACGGTCACCAGTGGACCGGGCACGTCAGCGGTGCGCCGCCCACGGGACCGGTGGTCCAGGCCCCGACGGTGCGCGTGGCCGAGGAGCGGACCGCCTCGCGCTGGGCGAAGATCGGCCTCGCGTGGGCCGGCCCCGCGGTGGGCGCCGGGGCGATCGGCATCGCGTTCTGGGTGCACTGGGTCGCCGACCACTGGGACGAGCTCACGCGCGACGGTGGCACCACGAACCAGAGCGGCAACTCCACCGCCGCGGTGGTGATCCAGCTCGCGTTCGTGGTGGCGATCGTGGGTGCGGTGCTCTTCCTCCTCTGGTTCTACCGGTCGGCGAACACCGCCGCGCAGACGGGTCTGCGCGCCCGTCGGGCGCCGGGCCTGGCCACGGCGTCGTTCTTCATCCCCGTGCTCAACCTGTGGTGGCCGTACCAGTCGACCCTGGACCTCCTGCCCGAGCGCCACCCGGCCCGCGCGCTCGTGCGCCGCTGGTGGCTGCTCTGGATCGGGTGCCTGCTCGGGGTCGTCGCGGTGTGCTTCAGCGCCACGATGAGCGCCGTCGCGATGGCGATCGTGACCGCGGTGACGGTGATGCTCGCACTGACCGCGGCGATGACCGCCCGCACCGTCGTGAGCGAGATCACCGACGCGCACGACCAGCTGCTCGCCGGCGTCTAGCGCCAGATCGAGGTCAGGTGTTGGTCCAGCGGGGCTCGCGCTTCTCGGCGAACGCGGTGGCGCCCTCGATCGCGTCCTTCGAGGAGAACACCTCCATCGCCAGCTCGTAGTTGCGCGGCCAGGCCTGCTCCTCGGTGAGGTCGATCGCCTCGTGGACCATCGTGAGCGCGTTGCGCACCGCCAGCGGCCCGTTCATGGTGATGCGGGCCGCCAACGCGAGCGCCTCGTCGACGACGCGGTCTCCGGGGACGACCCGGTTCACGAGCCCGAGCTGCAAGGCCCGCGCCGCGTCGATCGGGTCGCCGGTGATCGCGAGCTCGGTCGCGACCGCGACCGGGATCCGGCGGGGCAGCCGGATCAGCCCGCCCGCGGCGGCGAACAGGCCGCGCTTCACCTCCGGGATGCCGAACGTGGCGTGGTCGGCGGCGACCACCAGGTCGCACGCCAGCACGAGCTCGAACCCGCCGGCGAGCGCGGGACCGTTGACCGCCGCGATGATCGGCTTCGAGTAGGTCCGGGTCGTGAGGCCCGCGAAGCCGCCGCGCTTCGTCACGATCTCACCGCCCTGGCTCTGGGCGACCTTCTTGAGGTCCGCACCGGCGCAGAACGTCGAACCCGCGCCCGTGACGACGACCACGACGATGCCGTCGTCGGCCTCGAGCTCGTCGAGGATCGCTTCCATCGTCTCCGAGACCTCGCCGTTCACCGCGTTGCGCGCTTCGGGTCGGTTCAACGTGATGATCGCGACGCGATCCCGCTTCTCGCTCTCGACGACTGCCATCGGCTTCCTTCCCCCGTTCCGGTCGCGGGACCGTAGCGCGTGGCGGCGACGTGCCTATGGCGCCTCGACGGAGCCGGAGGCCTCGCCGTGGAGCTCGGCGACCGGCGCGTCGATCGCCTCCGCGAAGCGCGGCCAGGCCACGCGGGCACCGACCAGGAGCGCGAGCATCAGCAGTGCGGCGATCGCCGTCGTCTCGCGCAGCCCGATCACGTCCGCGATCGCGCCCTGCGCGATCGCGCCGATCGGGTAGAGCGACCCCAGGAGCACCTGGAGCACGCTCATCACCCGACCGCGCACCGCCGCTGGAGCCCGGAGCTGGGCGATGCTCGTGAAGCTCGAAAGCGCGCCGAGGTAGAGGTACCCGACGACGAAGATCGCCACGGCCGAGAGCGCGAGCACCGGCATGAGCGCATAGACGACGAGCGCGGGCGGAAGGCCCCAGAGCACTCCGAGCAGGACCCGCTTCGGCCCGTAGCGAGCCGCGAGGGAGGCGAGCGACAGCGCCATCAGCACCGCACCGAGTCCCTGAGCGGTCACGAGGACCGCGGTCGCGCCCGCGCCGCCGTGGAGCACCTTCTCGGCCATGTACGCCACGAGGCCGATGAACGGCGCCGCCAGCAGCGAGTTCACGGCCATGTACGCGACGACGACGCGCAGTCCGGGATCGCGGCGGGTGTACGCGAGCCCTTCGCGGACCGACGCGAAGACCGATTGCGCCGCGCCGTTCCACCGGGGGCGGGATGCGCAGCTGGGTGACCGCGAAGATCACCGCGAAGAAGCTCAGCGTGTTGATGCCGAAGGCCCACGAGTAGCCACCGATGCTGATGACGATCCCGGCGAGGGCGGGCCCGACGACCCGGCCGAGGTTCCACTGCGCCGACGACAGGGCCACCGCCCCGACGATCTCGTCGTGCGGGACGAGGTCGGGGAGGACTGCCTGATAGGCCGGGAACCCGATCGCCTGCGTGCAGCCCGCGGCGAGCACGATCAGCGTGACCACCCCGGGGCTCGGCTTGCCCGCCGCCGCGAGCACCGCGAGCGACCCCGCGAGGATGGTCTGGATCGACGTCGTGGTCAGGAGCAGCCGCCGGCGCGGCACGCGGTCGGCCAGCGCGCCACCGACGGGACCGAGCACCGCGCTCGGGACGAACCCCGCGGCCGCGACCAGCCCGGTCCAGATCGCCTGACCGGTCGCGTTCGTGACGAGGATCCCGACGCTCAGGGTCTCCATCCAGGTCCCGATGTTCGAGACGAAGGCGCCCGTCCACAGGATCGCGAACATGCGGTGGCGCAGCGGGGAGAGCGAGCGGAGCACGGCCCGAGCAACCTACCCGTGGTCCGGCACGGGCCGTCCCGGACGCGTCGGGGCCACGGCTCCTACCCTGGCGCGATGAGCCCGCGCGCCGAGGCCCGACGGGAAGATCGTCGAGGTGGCCAATTTCGGGTCGCGCTTGGAGGCCGACGCCGCGATCGCGCGGTTGGACGCGAACGGCATCCAGGCGTCGGGCAAGTACGGGGACGCGGGCGGGTGGTTGCCGCACATCGCGCTCGTGGACGGCTTCCGGGTGATGGTGTTCGAGGAGGACCTCGACGCGGCGAGAGCCCTGCTCGACGCCGATGCGGAGCTCGAAGCCGACGTCGATCCCGGCTGACGGCCGCGCGCGGTGTCCGCCGGTCCTACTCGACCAGCGGGTCGGGGCGGGGCTCGCACTCGCGCGCACCCGGTTGGCCCAAGGCGCCGCGGATGTCCTGCTCGTGCGTCACCGCGTCGGTCAGGAACTGCCCGACGGCTCCACCGAACGACGGGATGAGCGGGTCGATCGCCGGACCGTTCGCCTCCCACTCCGAGATCAGGTCGCGCACCGGCGCGCGACGGGTCTGCACCTGCCGGTCGGTCCACGCGTCGGTCGCGACCCCGTCCATCGCCCCGTTCAGGATGTCGGTCGTGACGCCGACGACGTGGGCGAGCACGTCGCGCACGCGCCACTCGGGCGTCGCGGGCGCGTGCGCCTCGAGCTGGGCTTCGGACGCACCGCGGACGAGGCCGATCACCCGCGCAGGGTCGAGTACGCCGTGCCGTAGTCGGTGTCGTCCGCGGTCACGACCGGGACGGTACCGCCGCGGCATCTGTCACGCACAGACGCGCCGTGACGCCTCGAGCGCCCGGATGCGGATCTCCTCTTCGCCGTCGATCCTGCCGTCGCGCATGAGGATCGCTCCGTCCACCACGACCGAGCGCACCGCGCCGCTGCTCGTCGCGTAGACGAGCGACTCGACGAGCGGTCCGCAGGTCATCGCGGCGTGATCCCGGTCCACGAGGAGGAAGTCCGCCGGGGCACCGACTGCCACCGGGGTCGCGCCGAGCGCGGGGGCGAGACCGCCGGTCGCGATCGACCACGCCTCGGCTGCCGGCAGGGTCGCCGGATCGTTCGAAGCGTGCTTCTGGAGCAGGGCGAGCACCTTCACGTCGGCGAGGAGGTCGAGCGAGTTGTTCGAGGCCGCGCCGTCCGTGCCGAGACCGACCTGGACCCCCGCGGCGCGCGCGCGCGGGTACGGGAACGCCCGGCCGACCGCGAGCTTCATGTTCGACACCGGGTTCGTGACGATCGTCGCGCCTCGTTCGGCCACGAGCGCGAGCTCGGTGTCGTCGAGCCAGACGCCGTGCGCGAGCACCGTGCGCTCGTCGAGCAGACCGAGCCGGTCGAGGTACTCGGCGGGCCGGCACCCGTGCGCGGCGATGCTGTCGTGCACCTCCTGCTCGGTCTCCGCGAGGTGGGTGTGGATCGGGACCCCGTGCTCACGCGCCAGCTCGCCGATGAGGCGCAGCGAGGGCTCGCTGACGCTGTAGGGCGCGTGCGGCGTGAGCGCGGGCCGCACTCGAGGTCCGAGGTCGCCGAGCTGCGCGATGCCGTCCGCCGCAGCCTCGGGTCGGGCCCCGGGAGGTGCACCCTCGAATTCGAGGATCGGCTGCCCGACGCACGCCCGCAGGCCGCTGTCCACGACCGCGCGAGCGACCTCGAGCTGGTGCCAGTACATGTCCCAGAAGCGCACCGTGCCGCTGCGGACCATCTCCACGCAGGCGAGCCGCGTCGCCCAGTAGACGTCCGGCGCGGTCAGGCGGGCTTCGGCCGGCCAGATCCGCTGCTCGAGCCACTGCATCAGCGGGAGGTCGTCGCCGAAGCCGCGGAACAGGGTCATCGCCGCGTGCGTGTGCCCGTTGACGAGCCCCGGGACGAGCGCCCCACCTCGTGCATCGAGCACCTCGTCCCCGGGCACGGCGGTCACCTCGCGCCCGATCGCGGTGATCACGCCGGCCTCCGAGCGGAGCCCGACGGGCGTGTCATCGATGACCGCGTCGACGACGGTGAGCGCCATCACTCGCCGCCCAGGACCGGGAGGACGGCGTCGAGGTCCGCGAGCAGCCTCACTCGGTTCGCTTCGACCGCGGCCTGGAACTCCGCGACGGTCAGCGGCGCGGCCGCGAGCCCGTTGGCCAGGTTGTCGACAACGCAGACCGCGGCATAGGCGAGGCCGAGCTCGCGGCTGAGGATGCACTCGGCGGCGATCGTCATGCCGACGAGATCGCCCACGCGCGCCAGCGCACGCACCTCCGCCGGCGTCTCGAAGCGCGGGCCTCGGGTCTGGGCGTAGACGCCCCCATCGACGATCGGCGTCGCGGTGCGCTCCGCCCAGGTGGCGAGCACACGCGCCCGCCAGGCAGGGTCGAACCCCGGCACGGTGTGGCTGCGGGCGTCCAGGTGCGCGGTGACGTTCACCTGTGGAGCGTAGAAGTCGTCGGGGCAGACCACGGTACCGACGGGCCAGTCCACCCGCAGGCTCCCGGTCGACGAGAGCGCGAGCACCCGGTCGCAGCCCGCGGCCTTCAGCGCCCGCAGGTTCGCCACGTGGTCGATCTCGTGCGGGCGCACGTACGCGCCCAGCCCGTGCCGCTGCAGGATGACGAGCTTGCCGGCGTCGAGCAGTGGCACCCCGTCGACGGTGACGGGTTCGGCGCCGGCGCCGAAGGCGCTCTCGCGCACGCCGGTGCCGCCGATCACGGCGAGTCGGCCCACGCGTCAGCCGGAGGCGAGCGCGCGCCAGAGGGCCCGGTAGGACTGGTACTCGAGCGCGGGCTGCACGTACCCGGAGGCCGCGAGCTCTGCGTGGTACGCCGGCAGCTTCCGGAACGGGATCCCGGAGTCGACGTGGTGCGCCAGGTGCCAGCCGGTGTTGTACGGCACGATCGTCAACCGCGCCGCCCAGGACTGACGGACGGAGTGCGTGGTGTTGCGGCGGTCCTCGGACGCCCGCATCCCGCCGTGCTCGGCGATCGAGCGGAGCCGGTTCATCGCCCTCCAGACGGTGAGGTCGGGGAGCAACCAGAGGAGGAGATACAGCCACGGATGGCCGGCGAGGGTGAAGAGGCCGAGGATCACGACCTGGGTCGCGAGGATGCTCCAGGCCTGGCGCCTGACCGCACCGCTCGGCGCGCGGAGGCCGCGGAAGAGTCCGCGCATGAGCTTGAAGCCGGTGATCCCGAGCGCATCGCGCGTGAGCTTGCGGCGCATCGAGTCGCGCTTGATCGGGTAGCCGGAGTACAGCGGGATGTCCGGCTCGTTCGGCCCGAACTCCTCGCGGTGGTGGGCCATGTGACCGCGACGGTACAGGTCGATCGGCGCGAACACGGGGTAGCCGAGGAACCAGCGCCCGACGAAGTCGTTCAGCTTCCGGTTGGCGAAGAGTCAACCGGTGCGCGGCCTCGTGCATGAGGATGTTGTACCGAGCGATGACCGGGCCCATCGCGAGAAACGCGAGGATCCAGACGAGGGGGGTGTTCGCCCAGACCGCGAGCGCGACGACCCCGACGGTGAGTCCGTACAGCAGGACGATGGTGAGCGCGTTGCGCAACGACGGGATGCGGCGCAGCTCCTCGCGCCACTCCGGGACCGGCTTGGCGATGGGCGTGAGCCGGCTGTCCGGTCGCGGCGCGACGAGGAGGCGCTGGTCCGGGACCATCGAACCGGTCGCCCGGGTGCGCGTCTCTCCGGTGCTCGTGCCCGCGGTGCTGGCCTCGCCGCTGCTCACCATGAGGTCGATGTTACGGTGATTACAACATATGCAGCAAACACGTAATGTCCGCTCCCCGTCGGGCCCCGAGCCGCTGCTCGAACGACCGCTCTCGGCCCGGTCCGTGATGGCGAGCCTCCTGCTCGGCCGCCGGCCCCCCGAGGCCCGGGTCGCCGACCTCGTCCGCTGGTGCGGCCTGTTCGGCATCGCCGAGGGCACCGCGCGGGTCGCGCTCCACCGGATGGCGGCGAAGGGGGAGATCGTCGGTCGCGACGGCCGCTACCGGCTGGCCGGCCGTCTCGTCGGGCGCCAGGACCGCCAGGAGTCGAGCCTGCGTCCGCAGGTCGCAGGCTGGCGGGGGGAGTGGCGGGTCGCAGTGGTGGTCGCGACGCGCCGCGACGCGCCGACGCGCGCGGGGTTGCGCGACTCGATGCGCCGACTCCACTTCGCGGAACGGCGGGAAGGGGTGTGGATGCGCCCCGACAACCTCCACGTCGAGGTGGCGGCGGACGTGCGTCGCCAGTGCGAGTGGCTCACCGCCCGCCCCGACGACGATCCGGTTGCGCTGGTGACGCGGTTGTTCCACCCCGGCCGCTGGGCTCGCCGGGCCGAGGCGTTGCGCAGCCGGCTGGGCGAGATGACCGACCGGTTGGGCGGTGACGAGCCCGAGCCGCTCGCCGACGCGTTCGTCACCGGTGCCGCAACGCTCCACCACATCGGCAACGACCCGCTCCTGCCCACCGAGCTCCTCCCGGCGGACTGGCCCGGGCCCGCGCTGCGCGCCGAGTACGCGCGCTACCAGCGCGCGTTCGACGCCACCGCCCGCGCGTGGTTCCGTACCGGAGCCGTCGAGTGACCCGCCCGGGCCTCAGTCGCCGGTGGGCGCGACGAACTGGATGTCCAGCTCGACCTTGATCTTGTCGCCCAGCATCAGCTTCTCGGCCCCCGGGATGATCCCGAAGTCGACGCCGAAGTCGCTGCGCTTGATCTGGCCGGTCGCAGTGAAGCCCGCGTGCGTGCTCTGGTCGCCCGGGAAGACCTCGGTGCCATTGAACTCGACGTCGAAGGTGACGGACTGGGTGACCCCGGCGAGGGTCAGGTCGCCGACCATCTGGTACTCGTCGTCGGAGCCGGTGATCGACGTCGACCGGAACGTCATCGTCTGGTGCCGATCCGTGTCGAAGAAGTCGCTGTTGCGCAGGTGGGCGTCACGGTCGGCGTTGTTCGTGTCGACGGACGACAGCTCCACGTCCGCGGTCACGCCGATCGAGTCCAGGGTCGTCCCGACGTCGAGGCTCGACTCGAACGAGTCGAAGCGGCCGCGGACGTTGCTCAGGCCGAGGTGCCGGACGACGAAGTGGATGCTGGAGTGGTTCTTGTCCAGGGTCCATCGCCCGGGGGCCAGCGGCAGAATGGTCGTGGACGTGGTGGCGGTCATGGTGCTCCCGGGGGGGTGGAGGAGGGACTTTCGAGACGGAACCCGTCTCGGTATACTTTTGTTCCTCGGCCACGATACGGAACCCGTCCCCACCTGGGAAGAAGGCACTTTGATGTTCCCCGGCAACCCAGACCTGCCTTCGGCACTTCCGAGTGCGGACGAACGGCGGACCAGCTCGACCTGCATCGTGGTGCGCGAGATCCTCGATCGGGTCGGCGACAAGTGGAGCGTGCTCGTCATCTCCCTGCTCGGCGAGCGGGGGCGGCGCTTCAGCGAGCTGCGTCGGGAGATCGAAGGCATCTCGCAGCGGATGCTCACCCTGACCCTGCGCCAGCTCGAGCGCGACGGCATCGTGTCGCGCACGGTGCACGCCACCGTCCCGCCGCGCGTGGACTACGCGCTGACCGCGTTGGGGGAGTCGGTGCTGGAGCCGATCATGGCGCTCACCCGCTGGGCGGCCGAGCACGGCACCGACATCGCCGAGGCCCGACGCCGGTACGACGACACCCAGCTCGAGCCCGACCACGAGGCCACCGCCTGACCCTCCCTCGGTTCGTCCGATTCCCGGTCACTGTGCGCCGGTGTCGGACGAGCAGCGGCGAGGTCAGAACCGGCAGGGCATGCGCTTGATGCCGTGGATGAAGCTCGACTGGAGGCGGTCGGGCTCGCCGGTGATCTCGAGGTCGGGGAGCCGGCGGAACAGCTCCTCGAACATCACCCGGATCTCGCGCCGGGCCAGGTTGGCGCCGAGGCAGAAGTGGGGGCCGCCCCCGCCGTAGCCCACGTGCGGGTTCGGTGAGCGCGTGATGTCGAACTCGTACGGGCGCTCGAACGCGCGCTCGTCACGGTTCGCGGAGTTGAAGAAGAGGACGACCTTCTCGTTCTCCTTGATCGGGTGGCCGCCGATCTCGGTGTCCCGCGTCGCGGTGCGCCGGAAGTGGATGACCGGAGTCGCCCAGCGCACGATCTCCTCGACGGCGTCCTGCGCGTAGCGATCGAAGTCGCTCATCCAGAGCTCCTTCTGGTCGGGGTGCTGCTGCAGGGCGAGCATCCCGTGGCTGATCGCCGTGCGCGTGGTCTCGTTGCCGGCGACGACGAGCAGGATGAAGAAGGAGGCGAACTCGGGGACGCTGAGCCGTTCGCCGTCCACCTCTGCGTGCATGAGGATGCTCGTGATGTCGTCCGTCGGGTCGTCGAGCCGGTCCTGGCCCAGCTCCGTCGCCATCTGGTGCAACGTCATGAACGCGCCCATGAGGTCCTCGTAGGTCTGGACGTACTCCGGGTCGCCGACCCCGAGGATGATGTTCGTCTGCGCGAAGACCGTCTGCTCGAGTGACGGCGGCACCCCGACCATGTCGCAGACGATCTGGAGCGGCATGCGCGCCGCGATCTCGCTCACGAAGTCGCACTCGCCCTTCTCCGCGACCGCGTCGATCGCGCCGGCGGCCCGGACGCGCACCTGATCGAGGAGCTGGTTGAGCTGCTTCGGGCCGAACCCCGAGCTGACGAGGCCGCGCAGCTTCTTGTGGCGCGGGTCGTCCATGTTGATGATCGACCCCAGGAATTCCGCGAGCTCCTGGGGGATGTCGCCGATGTTCGTGCCGCCCCGTCCCGAGACGAAGAGCTCCGGGTGACGGCTCGCTTGCACCACGTCCGCGTAGCGGGTCAACGCCCAGTAGCCGGGCCCCTGCGGGAAGTCCTCGATCACGACCTCGTCGTAGAAGGTGATCGGCGCCTCGTCGCGAAGGAGCTTGAAGACGGCCTCGCGCTCGTCGTCGGGCCTCGCCCAGAACTCGATGTCGCTCAGGTCGATGTCGCCGATCTCCGGGCTCGTCATGGTGCTGCGGTCCTCCGGGTGGGCACGGTGGCGCGACGGTAGCGTGCGCCCATGCGATTCAGTGTGGGGCTGCCGGTCGATCACGTCGACGCCGAGAGCGAGTTCGTCACCGGGCCGGCGATCGGCGAGATGGCCGCCGCGGCCGAGGCCGCGGGCTTCGACGCCGCGTACGTCACCGACCATCCGGCCGCGGACCAGCAGTGGCTCTCCGGCGGGGGCCACCACGCGCTCGAGCCGCTCGTCGGGCTCGCGTTCGCGGCCGCGTCGACGACGAGGCTGCATCTGCAGACCCACGTGTATGTCGCCGCGTACCGCAACCCGTTCCTTGCGGCGAAGGGTGTCGCGACGCTCGACGCCCTGTCCGGCGGCCGGGTGATCCTCGGGGTCGCCGCCGGGTACCTGCGGCCCGAGTTCGGTGCGCTGGGGGTCGATTTCGACGAGCGCAACGAGCTGCTCGACGAGAGCATCGACGTCATGCGCAAGGTGTGGACCGAGGACGAGGTCGAGTTCGCGGGCCGCCACTTCAAGGCCCGCGCGGTCACGCAGCGGCCCCGTCCCGCGAGCCGGCCGACCGTGCCGATCTGGATCGGCGGCAACAGTGCGCGCGCGATGCGGCGGGCGGTCGAGCTCGGGGACGGGTGGGTGCCGTTCCCGAACCCGCCGGCCGCGGCCCGAGCCACGAAGACGCCCGCGATCACGTCGATGACGGAGCTGGCGGAGCGGTTGGGTGCGGCCCGCGACCACGCCGAGGCAGTCGGGCGCACCGCGCCGCTCGAGGTCTGCTTCGCGCCCTTCGGCCTCGAGGACGACCCGAGGGACTACGAGGCAGCCGGGGTGACGTGGCTCGCCGTGCAGTTCGACGGTCACACGACGCGTGCCGACTGGATCGACCGGATGCGCGCCTACGCGGCGACCATGATCGGGGGCGGCTGATGGACCTCGACCTGGTCATGCGCACGACGGGAGCAGTGCGGGCCTTCACCGACGCGCCCGTCGACGACGCCACGATCGCGCGCGTGCTCGAGCGTGCTCGCTTCGCTCCGAGCGGTGGGAACCGGCAGCCGTGGCGGGTCGTGGTCGTGAAGGACCCGGAGCAGCGCCGCGCGATCCGGGACCTCGTGGTGCTGGGATGGCGCGAGTACGTCGCGTTCGTCGAAGCCGGCCAGGTGCCGTTCGGGCCCGAGCCGGACGGGAGGCCCAACCGGTCGGACGTCGACCTCGAGGCCGCGCGGGCCACGCCCCGCCCCGCCCCCTTCGTCGACACGCTCGATCGCGTGCCGGCGCTGCTGGTCGTCGGCGCCCACCTGCCGAGCCTCGCGGTGCTGGACTGGGGCCTCGAACGCCAGAGCATCGTCGGGGGAGGATCGGTGTACCCGTTCGCCCAGAACCTGCTGCTCGCGGCGCGCGACGAGGGACTCGGCGGGGTGCTCACCTCGTTCCTCGCTCGCCAGGAACCCGCGGCGCGCGCCGTGCTGGGCATGCCTCGGGACGTCGGGCTCGCCGCCGTCGTCGCGCTCGGCGTCCCCGACCGGTTCCCGACGCGGCTGACCCGACGACCGGTCGACGAGTTCGCGACGATCGACCGGTTCGACGGCCCGCAGTTCCGTGGCTGAGTCGGAACGGCCCGCGGGCTCACGCCGGGTCATGGCCGTCGTGGCGTTGCTCGGGTACGCCGTGACGCTGGTGGCGATCCTGGTGCTGCTCGCCGACGACGTGCTCGCGCTGGTCGGTGCGTGGGCTGCCGCGATCGTCGCTGCGGTCGCCGGGTTCACCGCCGCGACGCGACGCGGGACCCCGCGCGCGGTCGCGGCGGCGATCGCGGTCGTCATGGTGGTGCTCGCAGCCTTGATCCTGCTCCGGAACCGCACGGTGCTGGAGATCGTGGTCGTCGTCGCGTTGCTCATTGCGGCCACCCTGGCCGCGCGCTACGCGGTCGGCGCGGATCCGAAGACCATGCGCACCCGTCGGCCGCCCGGTGTCCGGATGGGCGCGGCGCAGCGACCGGTGCTGCTGATGAACCCGAAATCCGGCGGCGGCAAGGTCGAGAAGCACCACCTGGTCGACGAAGCGCGCCGCCGGGGCATCGAGCCGGTCGTGCTCGGTCCCGGGGACGACCTCGAGGTGCTCGCCCGCGAGGCGGTCGCGCGTGGCGCGGACGCGATCGGGATGGCGGGAGGCGACGGCTCGCAGGCGCTGGTGGCGTCCATCGCGGTCGAGCACGACCTGCCCTACGTCTGCGTGCCGGCCGGGACCCGGAACCACCTCGCGCTGGACCTCGGCGTGGATCGCGACGACGTGGTCGGCTCGCTGGACGCGTTCGCCGGCGGGTACGAGCGCCGGGTCGACGTCGGACGGTGCGCGGGGCGGGTCTTCGTCAACAACGTCTCGCTCGGCGTCTACGCCCGGGTGGTCCAGTCCGACGCATATCGCGACAACAAGCTCGGGACGGTCGCGGAGATGCTCCCGCAGTTGCTGGGACCGGAGAGCACGCCGTTCGACCTCGAGTACGTCGGCCCGGGAGGCACCGAGCACGAGTCGGCCGACCTCATGCTCGTCTCGAACGGCAGCTACCGGCTGGATCGCATCGGCGGGTTCGGCTCCCGGGCCCGGATGGACTCGGGCAAGCTCGGGATCGTCGTGGTGAAGGTGCGCGGCGGCGCGGACGTCGCCGCGCTGGTCGCGGCGCAGACCGCAGGAACGGTGTCGCGGTTCCACGGCTGGCGCGAGTGGGAGACGGACCGCTTCGAGGTCCGCTCGGGTCAGTCGATCGAAGCCGGTGTCGACGGCGAGGCGCTGCACTTCGACTCGCCGCTGCGCTTCGAGATCGTCCCGGGCGCGCTGCGCGTGCGCGTCGCCCCGCACCACCCGGGATACTCCCCGGCCGCGGTGGCCGAATCCGTCCGCCACGGCGGCATCCGCAACCTGCTCGCCGTCGCCGCGGGCCGAGACCCGGGCGGACCGGGCTCGTCCGCCGAGGTGTAGGAATCCACCATGGAGCAGCGGCCACCGCACCCCGACGACGGACGGGTCCCCCCGACCACGGCCGTCGTTCGGTGGACCCGGCCCGAGCCCCCCGCCCTGGGCCTGACCGGGTTCCTGCGCCGGGCGAGCGACCTCGGCCTCGGCGCGGCCAGCATCGCGACGACGGCGGCGGTCGACGCGATCGAACGCTTCGTCCCCGGAGAGCCGGCTGACGCGGAGGACGAGGTGTCGGCGCCCGGGCTGGTGCGGCTCGTGCCCGGCGCGCTGATGGGTGCGGGTCTGGTCGCGCAGCGTCGCATGCTCGACGTCTCGGCCCGCGTCGAGCGCGGGCTCGCGGGGATCGCCGGCTCGCTCGCCCGGGCTCCGATCGTCGGTGGCCCGGTTCGCGCGACGGAGGGCTACCTCGAGCGCTGGAGCGACGTGGGTGAGGTCGAGCAGGCCCGCAACCGCGCGCTCGTGACCGAGTTCATTCGTCGGCTCGCACCGGAGCTCGCGACCGCGGTCATCGCGCAGCTCGACATGGACTCGCTCATGAGCCAGCTGCCGATCGACGCCGTTGTGGCGACGGTCGACATCGACGCGCTGCTCGACCGCGTGGACGTCGAGGGCATCATCGACCGCGTCGATGTCGAGAAGATCATCGACCGGGTGGACGTGGAGAAGATCATCGACCGGGTCGACGTCAACGCGATCGTCGGGCGGGTCGACGTCCAGGGCATCATGGGCCGGGTCGACATCGCACCGATGGCCGAGGAGATCATCGCCGAGGTGGACATCGGCGCGATCGTGCGCCAGTCGACCGGCTCCATCACCGGCGACGCCGTGGACGGCGGGCGGGTCACGGCGATGCGACTCGACGGGTTCGTCGACCGCGTCACGGACCGGATCCTGTTCCGGCGCCGAGCCCGCAACCTGGTGGTGCCGGGCTACGACCCCGCGGCGCCCGAGGAGGACGCGTGACCGCGGCGACGAGCAGCCCGATCCGGAACCCGATCGCGCGCGGTCTCCAGGGCAGGCGTGCCGGGATCGCGAGCCGGGTGACAGCGGACGCGATCGACTGGGGCATCGTCGTGCTGATCTACATCGGCATCCTGATCTGCGTGGCGCTCGCCGACTACCTCGTCGGCAGCGGCACCTTCCACGTGCCGCGGCCACCGGCCGGGGTCACGCTCGGGTCCGAATGGGTGATCGCGGTCCTGTACCTCACCGCCGGCTGGACGGGCACGAACCGGACCATCGGCAAGAGCGTCATGGGCCTACGCGTGGTCACGAACGGCGGCCGGCCGCTCCGCCCCCGACGCTCCTTCCTTCGGGCGCTCATCTGCGCCACGCTCGGCGCGATCGCGCTCGCGTGGGTGATCGTGAGCCGCCGCCGCGCCGGCATCCACGACATCGCGGTCCGTACGTCGGTCGTCTACGACTGGACGACCACCGCGTAGGTCGCGCCGCCGCCGTCGTCGCCCCGGTACGCTCCGGCCCGACACGGCAGAGGGGGAGATCATGGGCACCGATCGCCGAGATCCGACGCTGGACGAAGCTGTGGGCGAGGTGGCGAGGGTGTGGTGGGTGGTGCTCGTCATCGGCATCATCTTCACGGTCTTCGGGTTCGTGATGTTGTTCAACGTGGCCGCCGGAGCGACGACGATCGCGATCATCGTCGGCGCGTTCCTCATCTTCGACGGGCTGGTCGAGATGGTCTCGGGCGGACGCCGCGGCGGGTCGCGCGCGTGGGCGGTCGTGCTCGGGATCCTCCTGGTGATCGGCGGGATCATCGTCATCGCCTGGCCGGGCGTGACCTTCCTGGTGATCGCGGTGATCTGGGGGATCACGCTGCTCGTCGGCGGCATCGCCCGGGTCGTCGCCGCGGCCATGCTGCGCGGCTACGGCTGGGGGTGGCTCGTCGTGCTCGGCATCGTCGAGGCGATCGTCGGCATCTTGATGCTGGCGTGGCCGGACGTCACCGCCTACGTGATCCTGCTGCTGATCGGGATCTACTCGATCGTTGCCGGCCTGCTGCAGATCCTGCTGAGCTTCCAGCTCAAGAAGGCGCCCGAGCGACTGGCGGCGCTCCAGGACCGCGGCGGCGACCTCGCCTTCTGACCGGCCCTTCCCACTGGTTTCGGGGCGCGTCATCGTCGCCAGGACGACGGCCGGACACGCGCGGAACCGAGTCGGGTCGGTCAGTCCAGGAGGGTCGCACGGCGCTCGAGGTCGGGAAGGAAGTCCGGGTGGGCGACCGCCGCCAGCGCGAGCGCGCGCTCGCGAACGGTCCGGCCGCGCAGGTGCGCCACGCCGTGCTCGGTCACCACGAGGTCCGGCTGGTGGCGCGGGGTCGTGACCAGCATCCCCTCGGGGAGCGCGGGCACGAGACGCGAGACGACCTCGCCCCCGACCGTCGCGGTCGACGGTAGGCAGATCACGGACCGGTCGCCGAGCTCGAGCCCGGAGACCGACACGAAGTCCTCGTGCCCGCCGATGCCGGAGAACTGGCGGCCGTTGAGGGAGTCGGCGGTGACCTGGCCCCACAGGTCGACCGCGAGAGCACCGTTGACCGTCACCATGTCCACGTTGCGGGAGATCGTCTCCGGCGAGTTCACGACGTCGACGGGGAGGAAGCGCACCTGGTCGTTGCCGTCGAGCCACTCGTAGAGCTCGGGGGTCCCGGCCGCGAACGTCGTGACCGAGAACCCCTCGAACTGGCCCTTGCGCGCGTTGGTGACCTTGCCCGCGCGGTGCAGCCGCATCAGCCCGCTGGTGAACATCTCGGAATGGACCCCGTAGTCACCGGCGTCGCCGTCCGCGAGCAGCGTGACGACCATGTCCGGGATCCCCCCGATCCCGATCTGCAACGTCGAGCCGGCGTGGATGAAGGGCTGGACGTTCTCCGCGATGGTGCGCTCGATCCTCGATGGCGCCGCGGTGGGGAGCGCGTACGGCTGCGCGTCGGTCTCGATGACGAAGTCGATCTCGTCGAGGTGCAGCCGGTGCGGGAACTCCGGCTCGAGCCCGGCGGTGCGGGGGAAGTTGGGCGAGGACTCGGCGACGACGATCCGCTCCGGATCCGCGATCACCCGTCGGAGCTCGTACCAGGCCGCGCCCGAGTGCAGCGAGAGGCTCAGCCAACCGTCGGCGTCGGGCGCCGAGACCGCGGCTGCGACGACCCGAGGGTGGAACCGCTCGACGATCGGTGAGAAGCGGCGGAAGTCCGACGGGATGAACTCGACGTGCGCGCCGGTGTCGCGCAGGTACCGCTCGGCGGGTCCGTAGAACCCGGACAGGAGTCGCACCCCGGGCCGGGTGAAGAGCTCGTAGACGTCGGTGAGCAGCGCGCCGAAGACCTGGAGGTCCTCGAAGTCCTCCCGTGCTCCGAGGGCGTGCAGGAACGTGCCCGGGATCCCGGGCCCGAGGGGCACCGCGATGCGGTCCCGGCTGCGGACTGCCCCCACCGCGGCTTCCATCGACGCAATCGGCATCGGCCTATCCGAGCGCGTCGAGGACGTCGCCGACGTGGGTGATCGTGCCGAGGTGCCCGGCGCCGGGCCACACCGTCAGGGTCGCGCCCGGCACGCGTGCGGCCAGCTCCTCGCCGTGGCGCAGCGGCACCATCGTGTCGGCGTCGCCGTGGAACACGGCCATCGGGGTGGTGATCGACCCGACGTCGAACCCCCACGGACCGGCGATGGCCGCGTAGTCGGCGACGACGCCGTGCGCGCCGTGGAGGAAGGCCTGCGTGAAGAGCGCCATCGCTTCGCGGGGCGGACCGAGCGTGGGGACGACCTCGCGGTCGCTCGGGCTGAGCTGCTTCTCGAAGCTGCGCATCGCGATCCTGGGGCTGACGCGCGCGCCGAAGCCGCTGGCGCCGAGCAGGGCCCGGGCGACGGCCGGGCGCGTCGTCGAGAGCTCGAGCATCTGGCGGTCGGTCTTCTCGGATTCGTCGATCGTCGCCCAGACCCCGATCTGGCCCATCCCCGCAGCCACCGCCGCCGTCGTCACGCGGTCGGCGAGCAGGGCGGCGCACGCGACTGCGTACGGCCCGCCTCCCGAGTAGCCCCAGACCGCGAACCGGTCGATCCCGAGCGCGTCGGCGAGCGCCGCGACCCGCGCCGGGTACTCCGCGATCGTCCACGCGGCGACGCGGCTCGACAGACCGATGCCGGGACGGTCGGGCGCGACCAGGCGCAGGCCGCGCTCGGCGGCCGGGGCGTCGGCCCACGCGAACCCCGCGCCGCACGCGGGCGTGCCGTGGAAGACCATCACCGGGGCGCCCGTCGGGTCGCCGTAGTCGTAGAGGCCGACCACGGCATCCTCGACCGCGACGGCACGCGGTTCCGGCACCCCGCCCGTCACGCTCAGGTCACCGCGGCGGCTCGTCGGTCGCGCGCAGCTTGTCGAGTGCGCGCTCGAGCACCGCGAGCTCGGTGGCGTCGAGGCGGTCGAACACCTCACGCTGGAGGTCGTCCAGGTGCACGTCGAGCGCCTCGTCCAGCTTGCGCTCGCCGGCGTCGCTGAGCACGACCCACTGGACCCGGCGGTCGCTCGGACAGGACTCGCGCTCCACGAGCCCGGCCGCGACCATGCGGTCGACCAGACGGGTGGTGCCGCCGCTGGTGAGCCCGAGCTGGGTCGCCAGCTCGCTCATGTTGAGCCGGTCGCCGGGGGAGCGGCCGACGCGCAGCAGGACCTCGAAGAACGGGCCGCTGATCCCGCAGGCCGCCTCGAGCGAGCCGTTGAACGCCCGGTCGAGTCGCCGGTGGGCCTCGTGGAGCAGGCCGAAGGCGCGGATCCGTTCGTCCTCGCGGGCCTGGTGGGGGGCTCGGGTCTTCACACCGACGAGGGTACCAGGTCTTGCTTGACAGATCATTATCTGTATGGGAAGATATCTTCTGTAACAACATCTGATCCCGCAACTACTTGAGCCGAGGAGCCCCCCATGACCAGCACCGCCGCCCCGAAGACCCGGGCCCTGCCCGCCGCCGGCACCTGGACCATCGACGCGTCGCACTCGTCGGTCGAGTTCGTCGTGCGCCACCTGATGGTCGCCAAGGTCCGCGGCCGCTTCGCCGAGTTCGGCGGCACGATCCACGTCGGCGACACCCCCGAGGCGTCTTCGGTCCGGGTGGAGATCTCGCCCGCGAGCATCTCGACCGGTGACCCGCAGCGCGACGGCCACCTCACGTCGGCCGACTTCTTCGACGTCGAGACCTATCCGGCGATCACGTTCGCGAGCACGGGGGTCCGCCCGGCGGGTGACCGCTACGCGGTCGACGGCGAGCTGACCGTCCACGGGGTGACGAAGCCGGTGACGCTCGACCTCGAGTACCAGGGGAGCATCACCGACCCGTTCGGCAACGACAAGGCCGTGTTCTCCGCGTCGACCGAGCTCGACCGTGAGGAGTGGGGTCTGACCTGGAACCAGGCGCTCGAGTCCGGTGGGGTCCTCGTCGGCAAGAAGGCCAGGATCGAGATCGAGGTCGAGGCCGTCCACAACGCCTGACCTGGTTCCACCCTGCTTTGGCGTCGCCTACCCCCCTTGGTGGTGGGTTGGCGACGCCAAACGTGGGGTTGGGGGGCGCGTAGTGTCCGCGCGGTGCTGTTCGAGGTCCGGTTCCGCGACGGGGTGCAGGACGGCTCGGTCACGGTGACGTTCCGGCGCTGGAAGCGGTCGCAGGCGATCGCCGGCCACCGCTACCGCACCGCGGTCGGCATCCTCGAGGTGGAGTCCGTCGACGTGGTCGACGCCGGGTCGATCACCGATGCCGATGCCCGCCGCAGCGGGTACCCGTCGGCGGCCGCCGTGCTCGCCGACCTGCGCGGCACCGACGACCTCCCCGTCTACCGGGTGCAGTTCCACGCGGTGCCCGGACCCGACCCGCGCGACGCCCTCGCGCACGACGACGCGTTGACCGACGCGGATGTCGCGACCATCGACCGCCGGCTCGACCGGCTCGACGCCGCGAGCTCACACGGCGCGTGGACGCGCGAGACGCTCGCGATCATCGCCCGGCGACCCGAGCTGCGCGCCGGCGACCTCGCCGAAGTGCTCGGGCGCGAGCGAGCCCCGTTCAAGCTCGACGTGCGCAAGCTCAAGAACCTCGGGCTCACGCTCAGCCTCACGGTGGGCTACCGGCTCTCGCCGCGTGGGATGGCGTACCTCGAGCGGACGCCGCGCTCCTGAGCGATGCGTGCGGCGTGGTGCCGGTCCGCCTGCATCCGACATGATGGGCGCCATGGACGAGGAGATGCCCACGGTCGAGTGGACCGATCCCGAGACGCTGACGATCTCGACCCGTACCGCCGAGGACCTCCGCGTGGCGCTGGAGCGCTGGCTCCGGGGCCGGACCGGCGACGAGTCGGCCGAGATCACGTCGCTCGACCGGCCGTCCGCGAACGGGATGTCGAGCGAGACCGTGCTCTTCGACGCGCACTGGCGCAGGGGTGACGACGACGTCGCGGGCCAGTTCGTCGCCCGGCTCCGCCCGGCGGACGACGCGTACCCGATCTTCCGGGAGTACGACCTGGCCCGACAGGCCCGCGTGATCCAGCTCGTCGGCGAGCGCACGAGCGTGCCCGTGCCCGAGGTCGTGTTCGACGAGCCGTCGGACGAGCACGTCGGCACGCCGTTCTTCGTCATGCGCCGTATCGACGGCCTGGTGCCGCCCGACGTGATGCCGTACCCGATGGGCAGCTGGGTCACGGAGGCGACCGAGGAGCAGCGCGAGCTGATGGAGCAGCGCGCGGTCGAGGTCCTTGCCGGTGTGCACGACACGACCACCGCGGTCGCCGATCTCGACTTCCTGCAGTTCTCGGAGCCGGGCGACACCGCGCTGCGCCGGCACGTCGCCCACGAGCGCGGCTACTACGAGTGGGCCCGTGACGGTCTCCGGTTCCCGTTGATCGAGCGGGCGTTCGACTGGCTCGACGACCACTGGCCGGAGGCGGCCGACGCGAACGCGCCCGCGCTGAGCTGGGGGGACGCGCGTGTCGGCAACATGATGTTCCGCGACTTCGAGCCGGTCGGCGTCCTCGACTGGGAGATGGCGGGCGTCGCGCCACGCGAGCTCGACGTCGGCTGGATGATCTTCCTGCACCGCTTCTTCCAGGACCTCTGCCAGGACATGGAGATGCAAGGTCTGCCGCAGATGTTCCGACGCGACCGTGTGGCCGCGCACTACGCGAAGGTCTCCGGGCACGAGCCCGTCGATCTCGACTGGTTCATCGTGTACGGCGCGGTCCGTCATGCCATCGTGATGACGCGGGCCACCCGACGCGGCGTGCAGTTCGGCGACCAGGAGATGCCCGAGGACCCGGACAACCTGATCCTCCACCGGCGGTCGCTGGAGCGGCTGCTCGACGGCACGTACTGGGACGCCGTCGCGGGATGACCAACCCGATCGGGCCGATCGTCGCCGCGGACGAGGGCTTCCACCACCAGGTCGCCGACACCTTCGCCACGGTCGGGCCGAGCGATCCCGCCTGGACCGAGAAGGTCTGCGCGATGGCGATGGCGCGCGACGGCTCGATCCAGCTCGGGTTCGGGATGGGCAAGTACACGAACCGCAACGTCATCGACGGCTACGGCGCGGTCTCACGGGGCCGGCATCAGTGGACGGTGCGGGCCAGCCGCCGGCTCGCGGCCGATCCCGAGTCGGCCGCGGTCGCGCCCCTCCGCTACGAGGTGCTCGAGCCGTTGCGGGTCGTCCGCTTCTCGCTCGACGCCAACGACGTGCAACCCGTCGCGTTCGAGTGGACGTTCGAGGCGGCGCTGCCGACCGCGTTCGAGGCGCGCACGGTGCACCAGGACGCGTACCGCACCTCGGCGGACCTCGTGCGGTACCACCAGATCGGCACCGGATCGGGTTGGGTCGATGTCGACGGCGAGCGGACGGAGCTCGGCGGTGACGCGTGCGTCTCGACCCGCGACCACTCGTGGGGCGTGCGCTACGACGTGGGCCCACCCGCACCCGACGTCCCCGAAGCGGACCCCCTCGTTGGGCTCGGGTTCCAGATGCTCTGGTGCCCGCTGCTGTTCGAGCGCGACGACGGCACGCGCTACGGGATGCTCCTCCACTTCCAGATCGTCACCGCGCCCGGCCTGGGCGTCGTGCACAAGATCGTCATGGGTGGGGTCGAGCACCCCGACGGGACGGTCGAACCGTGGCTCGACCTCGCTCCGGAGCTCGCGTACGAGCCGGCGAACCGGCGCCTGCGCGGTGGTGCCGTGCGCGGGACGACGGGAGACGGGGTCACGCGCGAGCTCGCGGTGGAGGTGCTCGCCCACACCGGCGTCCAGCTCGGTGCCGGCCTCTACTTCGGGTTCGACGGGCACCACCACGGCGAATGGCGCGGGGAGCACCACGTCGACGGCGAGCACGTCGCCGACTGCGCGGACCCCGAGAGCGCGCGCCGGCTGCACCAGATCCGTGACACCGTCATCCGCGTGACCGATCCCGTCGGTGGGGGCGTGGGCCTGGGCAACTGCCAGCCGATCATCACCGGCGGCCATCCCGAGCTCGGCCTGGAGGCCGAAGACTCGTTCTGGTGACGCGCGGCGCGACGCTTCACGGCTCCTCGGGGACTCCCCACGCGTCGTAGAGCAGAGCGAGGACGGTGTCGAGCGTCACGTCCGTCACCGAGCGGGGATCGATGAGCCGCGCCATACCGAGACCTTCGAACAATGCGAGCGAGATCGAGGCCTGCTCGCGGATCGGGTACTTCAGCGTGCCACCGACCGCCATGAGCTCGCCCTCGATGAGTTGCACCACGAACTCGCGCTCCCGCTCGGCGCGAGCGGCGAGCTTCTCGGCCGCCTCCGGGTGGCGACGGGAGTAGAGGACGAACTCGAGGTAGAGCGTCTGCCAGCTCTCGTTGGCGAAGAAGGTCGCGGCCTTGATGAGGTCGCGCATGCGCGGCCGCTGCACGACCTGGTCGTGTGGCCCGGTCTCGAGCACCTCGGCGACGATCGCGAACTGCCGCTCGATGCGGTCGTCGAGCAGCGCGAGAAAGAGGTCGTCCTTGCTCGTGAAGTTCGAGTACACGGCGCCCTTCGTGAAGCCCGCCGCCTTGGCCACCTCGTCGATCGTGGACCCGTGGAAGCCCTGGCGGGCGAAGACGTCGGCGGCGGCGTCGAGCAGATGGCGGCGGGTCATCGCCCGCCGGCGCTCCGGGGTGAGCGGTTCGAACCTCACGGTCCGGCCTTGTCATACCGGGTGGTCTCCTGCATACTCATCAGTATGTCAGAGACCAGCGGGTCGAGTGGGTCGGTTCGGGGACCGGTGCTGGTGGTCGAGGGGCTGCGGAAGCGCTACGGGGCGAGGACCGCGCTCGACGGCGTCGACCTCGAGGTCGCGGCGGGCGAGGTCCTGGCGCTGCTCGGACCCAACGGGGCCGGGAAGACCACGCTGGTCTCGATCGTCGCCGGCCTCCGGCGGGCCGACGCGGGCCGGGTCCGGGTGTGTGGCATCGACGGCGGGCGGGATCCCGATGCGATGCGACGGCACCTCGGGCTCGCACCGCAGGAGACCGGCGTGTACCTGCCGGTGTCGGTGCGCGACAACCTGCGGCTGTTCGCCGCGCTCGCGGGTCTGCGCGGCCGCACCCGGCGCGATCGCATCGACGAGGTGACGGCTGCGCTGGGGTTGAGTGAGCTGCTCGACCGGCGAGCCGCGGAACTGTCCGGTGGCGAGCGGCGCCGTCTCCACACCGCGATCGCCCTGGTGCACCGACCGGCGCTCGTCCTGCTGGACGAGCCGACGGTCGGCGCCGACGTGCGCACCCGCGCGGAGATCCTCGACCTCGTCCGGTCGGTGGCGGCCGACGGCTCGGCTGTCGTGTACTCGACCCACTACCTGCACGAGGTCGAGCAGCTCGACGCGCACGTCGCGGTCATGGACCATGGACGGGTCGTCGCGCGCGGTGGGGTCGTGGAGCTCGTCCGCGCGCACGGCTCCTCCGCGCTCGAGCTGACCTTCGACGGGCAGGTCCCGGCCGTGGCGTGCGGTGCGGGCGCGGTCGTCGAAGGCGACGCCGTGCGCATCCCGACCGACGACCCGGCGCGCACCGCCGGCCGGTTGTTGCCGCAGCTCGGGGCCGATGCCGGCTCGTTGCGGACGATCGAGGTGATCCGCCCCGACCTCGAGTCCGTCTTCCTCGCGGTGACCGGCCGGCGCTACGACACCGAGGCCGAGGCGGCGGCCCGGTGAGCTCGCTCCGGCGCATCCTCGCGATCGTCGAGCACGAGCTTCGGCTCGCGCGTCGCGACCCGACGCCGCTCATGGTGCTGATCGTCTTCCCCGTGATCACGATCGCGTTCCTGAAGCCGGCGCTCAAGCCCGCCCTGGTCCAGGCCGGGTACCCGAACGCGACCGGTGCGGAGCAGGTCGTCCCGGGACAGGCGGTGATGAGCGCGTTCTTCCTGGTGTCCCTGGTGACGATCGCGTTCTTCGCCGAGCACGGATGGGGCACGTGGGACCGGTTGCGGGCCAGCCCGGCCAGCTCGATCGAGATCGTGGTCGGCAAGTCCCTGCCGAGGATCGCCATCGGCATCGTGGAGTTCACCGTGGTGCTGGCCGCGGGGGTCGTGCTCTTCGGGCTCACGATGCGGGGCGACACGATCGCGCTTGTCCCGCTGGTCGTCGCGTTCTGCGTGTGCCTGGTCCTGCTCGGTGTCGCCGCGACCGCGCTGAGCCGAACCGCGCAGCAGGCGAACGCGTTCGCGTTCACCGGGATGGTGCTGTTCGGCGCGATCGGTGGGGCGTTCGTCCCGTTCAACGTGCTGCCGGGCTGGGCCCAGACCGTTGCCCCCGCGACCCCGACCTACTGGGCGATGCGGGGCATGCGCTCGGTTGTGCTCGACGGTCAGGGGTTCGGCGGCGTGCTCCGCCCGACGGTCATGCTGCTCGGGATGAGCGCGCTCTTCGCCGTCGTGGCGGTGTGGCGCTTCCGCTTCGACGACGCCAAGACCGGGTTCGTCTGAGGCTCCGTTCCGAAGATCTCCGCCGCTCGATTGCCGTGCCCGGGATCGCCCGGTGAGCGGCGGCGGTCTGGCGCGTAGGGTCGAGTGGATGGTCGTCGAACGACGGGCCGCGCGCGTGCTGCTCGTCGCGGACCGGTCGGTGCTGCTGATCCACGGACGTGACCCGGCTCGGCCCGAGGCCGGCACCTGGTGGCTGACGCCCGGCGGCGGGATCGACGCGGGGGAGTCGCTCGAGGATGCGGCGGCGCGCGAGGTGCGCGAGGAGACCGGGTTGATCCTCGAGCCCGCGGCCATGGGCCCGGTCGTTGCGACGCGACGGGCCGAGTTCAGCTTCGACGGGAAGGACTTCCAGCAGGCGGAGTGGTTCTTCGCGGTTCCCGTGGACCGGTTCGCACCCGGGGCCGAAGGTTGGGACGCCATCGAGCAGCGCGCGTTGTTGGCGCACCGCTGGTGGACCGTCGAAGACCTGGAGCGCACCGACGAGCGCGTGTATCCGGTCGAGCTCCCGGTGCTCCTACGCGCGGTCCTCGACGGCGGACCGGCCCGGCCGATGGAGCTGTCCGGGGCGTAGCCCCCAGCGGCGCGGGTCAGGCGTAGGTCCGCACGAGCTCGAGCACCTCGGCCGCGCCGGGGCCGTCACCCCGCAGGCCGGTGGCCGCCGGCTCGGCGCGCTGGGCGGCGACGAGGCACAGATCGAGCGCGTCGCCGCGGATCGTCGTGCTCGCGGGATCGTCGGGCTCGAAGGCCCACTCGTCGCCGTCGGGGCCGCGCAGCTCGAACGCGACGGTGCCGGGCGGGGTTCGACCCGCGCGGGTGAAAGCGTACGGGACGGTCCGCCACGCGAGCCGGGCGATGTGCCAGAGGCGATCGGACGGCGCGAGCTCGACCCCGAGCGCGCCGGCGACGTCGCCCGTGTGGATCCAGGCCTCGGAGAGCCGGGTGGTCGCCAACGTGCGCGCCGACAGCTCGCCGGAGACCCACTGCAGCCGCGCGCTGGGGTCGCACGCGGCGAGCGCGTCCCGCATCTCCGCGGCGCTCGTGCTCCACCGCTCGAACAGCTCGGTGCTCGTCGTGCCGCGCTCCGCGACCACCATCACCTCCGCAGCCTCGTCGACGTTGCTCGCGGACGATTCGCCGCGGAAGAGCTCGCTGAACCCCGCGCCGAACTGCCGGCGCGCCGACGAGGTCGCGAGCTCGTCGGTCTGCGCGAGGTGGAGCACCACGTCGGCGATGGTCCAACCCGGGCACGCCGGTGCCGGCCGCCGCCAGCCCTCCTCGTCCAGACCCTCCAGCAGACCGGCGAGCTCGGCGTGTTGCTCGGCGACCGCGGCCATGATCTCGTCCATCGCTTCTCGCCCTTCCGATGATTCGCCGGCCTCTCGACCGTCTGCACTGGTGGAGGACATCCCTACCACCACGCCCGCGGGCGGCGAAGGGAACGTGACGATGGCCACCTACGTGCTGATCCCCGGCGCCGGCTCGGACCCCTGGTACTGGCATCTCGTGGCCCCGCGCCTGGCCGCACTCGGCCATGACGTCGTGAACCCGGACCTCCCCGTCGGCGAAGACGGAGTCACGTTCTCGGACTACGCGGACGTCGTCGTCGACGCGATCGGGGACCGCACGGACCTGGTGGTCGTGGCGCATTCGCTCGGCGGCTTCACCGCTCCACTGGTGTGCGACCGCCTGGCGGTGGACGTGCTGGTGCTCGTGGCCGCGATGGTGCCGCGCCCCGGGGAGTCGCCGGGGGAGTGGTGGGGGCACACCGGCTACGAGGCCGCGGCGCGTGCGCAGGCGCAGCGGGACGGCCGCGACCCGGACGACCACCGGCTCGAGGCGCTCTTCTTCCACGACGTCCCCGCCGACGTGACCGCAGCGGCGATGCGGCGCGGATCGCGCGAAGAGCCTGCTTCGGTGTTCGCAGCGCCGTGGCCTCTCGCAGCCTGGCCTGACGTGCCGACGAGGTTCCTGCTCTGTCGCGACGACCGCTTCTTCCCCGCGGAGTTCCAGCGCCGGGTCGTGCGCGAGCGGTTGGGCATCGTGCCCGACGAGATGCCGGGAGGCCACCTGCCGGCACTGGCGCACCCCGACGAGCTCGTCGCCCGGCTCGAGGCCTCCCGCGCCGAGGTCGGCTAGGGGTCAGTCGGCGAAGTCGGGCACCGCGCCGCGCACGCTCTCGGCCCGCCCCTTCGGCTCCTCCCAGTCCTCCTGCCGGCCGAGCGCGGTCTCCTCGAGCAGGTAGTACGAGCCACCGATCGTCTCGGTGCCCCGTGCGTACACCGAGTAGGTGTGGAACACGCGGTCGTCGACCCGCAGGAACGCGCTGCGGCCCGGATACTCCACGCTGCCGCCGGAGTACAGCGTCGTGCCCCGGCGTTCGTACTCCTCCGGGCTCCGGTAGTTGTACTCGACCGGCGCGACGGACTCGTCGAGGGTGACGTGGAAGTCGTAGTTGAAGTCCGAGCCGAACGACGAGTACCAGGGGAACGTCCAGCCCCGCTTGGCCTTGTACCGCTCGATCTTGCCGATCGGAGCGCGTGAGACGTACACCAGCGAGGTGTCACGGGCGTGCAGGTGTTCGAGGTGGCCGGGCGACATCTCGTCCGCGCCCGCCGTGCAGCTCGGGCATCCGTCCTCCCATTCGGGGTCGAACATGAAGTGGACCACGATGAGCTGGTCGCGCCCGTCGAAAAGTTCACGCAGCGTCACCTCACCCTCGCGCCCCTCGAACACGTAGTCCTTGGTGATCTCGACCATCGGCAGCTCGCGCCGCTTGGCGCTGAGCGCGTCGCGCGCCCTGGTCATCGCCTTCTCCTCGGCGAGCAGCTGCACCCGTGCCGCTCTCCACACCTCGGGACTCACGACATCGGGAAGCGCCATCATCTGCTCCTTGAGCGGGGTCTCCCAGTATGCAGACCCGGCGCCGCCCCCGAACTCATCGGTCGGTCCAGGGCTTCATGCTCGTTTCGGGGCGTGTTCGACGTACGGGGAGACGTACGACGCTCCCCGAAACGAGTGGGAGACGCCGTTCCGGGCGGGGGTCGTCGCGTCGGTAGCCTCTCCGGATGGCCGAACCCGGGGGCAGCGGACCGGTCGGGCCGTACCCGCCCGGCACGGAGACCGACGAGCAGCACGACGAGTACGACCGGCTCCGCCGGCGCGTCCTCTGGAAGATGCCGTCGGGCCTCTACGTCGTGGGCAGCACCGATCGGGGTGACCGGCGCAACGGCATGACGGCCAACTGGGTGACCCAGGTCAGCTTCGACCCGAAGTGGATCGGGGTGGGGGTGGAGCGCGGTGCGCTCACCCACGAGCTGATCGAGGCGGGCGGGTGCTTCGCGCTCTCCCTGATCGACCAGGAGGACCGCGCGATCGTCCGGAAGTTCACCAAGCCCGTCGACGTCGATCTCGATGCAAAGACGCTCAACGGCTTCGCGTACGTCGAGAGGGTCACGGGCGCGCCGATCCTGGGGCAGGCGGTCGCGTACATCGACTGCGAGGTGCGCGAACGCCTCGTCGCCGGCAACCACACCTTCTTCGTCGGCGAGGTCGTCGACGCCGGGTTCTTCAAGGACGAGGAGACCGCGGTGCTCCGCATGGAAGACACCCGCATGAACTACGGCGGGTGAGCTGAGCAGGGCGGTCGACGATCTCACCGTCTTCTCACTCGGCGGAGTGCATCGTAGGACGGAGAAGGAGGAGCGTTCGTGCGTCGGGGCTTGACGTGGGTGTGCACGGCCGTGCTCGTGGCGGCGGGGGTGGGCGTGCCGGCCGCCTCGGCGTCCGCGGCGCCGAATGACCGCCCCCGGCCGAACATCCTCTTCGTGCTGACCGACGACATGGCGCGGTCGGACCTGTCCGTGATGCCGCGCGTGCGCGCGTTGCTCGCGGACCAGGGGACGAGCTTCTCCGAGGCATTCGTCAGCGTCTCGCTCTGCTGCCCGTCGCGCACCACCATCCTGCGGGGCCAGTATTCGCACAACACGGGGGTCGAGACCAACGGCGGGGCGAACGGCGGGTTCGAGACCGCACACCGCAACGGGGTCGAGAGCTCGACGATCGCGACGTGGCTCCACGGCGTGGGCTACCGAACCGGGCTCTTCGGGAAGTACCTCAACGGGTACCCCAACGGCGCGAGCGACACGTTCGTCCCGCCGGGCTGGGACGAGTTCGACAGCCCGACGAAGGGCGGCACCCCGTACCGGCAGTACGACTACAACCTCAACGAGAACGGGCACATCGTTCATTTCCGCGACGCGCCGGCCGACTATGGCACCGACGTGTACAGCCACCTCGCGTCGGACTTCATCACCCGAGCGGGCCGTGACCACAAGCCGTTCTTCGCGTTCCTGCCGGTGTACGCGCCGCACAACCCCGCGACACCGCCGCCCGGTGAGGGCAACCTGTTCCCGGGCGCGCGGGCGCCGCGTGTGCCCAGCTACAACGAAGGGGATATCGGCGACAAGCCGAGCTGGCTGCGCACCACGCCACTGATGACCCCCGCGATCCGAGCCCGGGTGGACGCGCTGTACCGCCATCGCATCCAGTCGTTGCAGGCCGTCGACGCGCAAGTCGCGAACCTGACCGAGACCCTGCAGCGCAACGGGCAGCTCGACGACACGTACGTCGTGTTCGCGTCCGACAACGGCTACCACCTCGGCGAGCACCGGCTGCCCGCGGGGAAGCAGACCGCGTACGACGAGGACGTCCACGTGCCGTTCATCGTTCGTGGCCCGGGCGTGGCGAAGGACCGGGCGCGCAACGAGCTGATCGGCAACGTCGACTGGGCGCCGACCCTGGCCGAGCTCGCCGGCGTGAAGCCACCCGACTTCGTGGACGGCCGCTCGCTGGTGCCGCTCCTCCGCGACGGCCCGGTGCCCGACCACTGGCGGAATGCGTTCCTGCTCGAGCACTGGCGGGAGATCCTGACGCCGGGCCAGGCCGAGGCCCGACGGGGCTCGCCGCTCGAACCGCCCGACCCCGACCAGGCGATCGACGAGACCGAGCCGTCCATCGGCCCGAAGGTGCCCGGGATGCACAGTGCCGCGGCGCACGACCCGGCGCCCGAGTTCCACGCGATCCGCACCCCGAGGTACCTGTACGTCGAGTACGCAACGGGGGAGAAGGAGTTGTACGACCTGTCCCGCGACCCCTACGAGCTCCACAACATCGCGACGAGCGCGAGCCCGTCGCGGCTCGAGGAGCTCCACCGCCGCGTCGAGACCCTGACGACCTGCCGGGCCGAGAGCTGTCGCCAGGCCGAGTCCGCGCCCACCTGACCGCTCCCCTCGTTCTGGCGTCACTTGGACACCCATATGGTGCCCAACTGACGCCAGAACCGGCTTCACGAACGCGCCCGGTGAGCCAACCCGGGTGCGCCCGTCTCACACGCAGCTTCTCGGGTGGCGCGAAACTGCTGCGGTGACGACGCGCTCCAGGTCCCGTTGGTCCCTCTGGTCGGAGGACTCCTTCCTCTCGATCGGCTCCAAGGGCTCGATGCTGTCGATCGGCTCGGTCGGCTCGTTCCTGTCGATCGGGTCGGTCGGCTCGACCTGCTCGATCCTCTCCATGGGATCGTTCGCGTCGATCGGCTCCGCGCTCAGCTCCCGCTCGCGCTGGTCGCTCCTCTCGCACCGCGCCCGTCTCGGCGTGATGCGCGCGGGCTGATCGGGCCCGGGCTGCGTCCGAGGCTCCCGCGGCCCTACGCTCCGGCGTATGGCGAAGACCACCGAGCCGGGCGCCGGGCAGCAGTCCCTGCCGAAGCGGTGGCTCTACGTGCTGGCGACCACGAACCCGCCCAAGGGCGAGCTCGACCCGGTCTCGAAGTGGCTCTGGCTGACCCGTGCCGGCGTCCTGCCGATGACGCTCGTCGCCGCGGCGCTGGCCGGCCTGCTCGCCGTCTATCGCGATGCGAGCATCAACTGGCTGTACTTCACGCTCGCCGCGCTGGGCATCGTGCTCGCGCACATGGCGAACAACATCATGAACGACCTCTTCGACCTCGAGGTCGGCACCGACACGGCGGACTACCCGCGCAACCTGTACTCGCCGCACCCCGTGATCTCGGGGGTCGTCTCACGCAAGCGCCTCGCGGTGTACGCGTTGGTCGTCAACGCCCTGTGCCTGGCGATCATGATCTTCCTGACCGCCGAGCGCGGCTGGCCGATCGTCGCGTTCGCGCTCGGAGGGTTCGTCCTCTCGGCCGCGTACACCGCGCCGCCGCTCCGGCTGAAGAAGCACGGGTTGGGCGAGCCGACGGTGATCGCGGTGTGGGGGCCGCTGATGGTGGGCGGGGTGTACTACGCCGCGACCGGCTCGATCCCCGGCGCGGTCGTCCTCGCATCGCTGCCGTACGCGGTCCTGTGCACGACGGTGCTGATGGGCAAGCACATCGACAAGGCACCGTGGGACGGCCCGGCCGGGACGCACACGCTCCCGGTGATCCTGGGCGACAAGGTCGCGCGCGACGTCACCCGCGGGATGTTCCTCGCGTTCTACCTGCTGGTGGGCGCGCTCGTCATCACCGGCATCCTGCCCGTGTTCACGCTGCTGGTGTTCGCCTCCTTCCCGCTGCTGGGGAAGGTCTGGAATGTGTTCGGCCGGCCCAAACCGGCCGAGTCGCCGATGCCGAACCCCGTGTGGCCGCTCTGGTTCGCCCCGCACGCGTTCCTGCTCACCCGGCGCGCCGGCGGGCTGCTGATCCTCGGCATGATCGCCGGCGCGATCGCCGGCTTCTAGCGCCCCGACCGCCCCGTCACCGCGCGTCCTTGCGCTGCTTGCGCTCCCAGAGCGTGGCGTTCAGGACCGCGGAGGCCGACATCGCGCGGCCGAGCAGGTAGAGCGCGAGCAGGATGCCGATCGCGGAGCCGAGCGCGCCGTAGGTCTCCGACGCGTGCGAGATCTTGCGGGCGAAGTAGAAGACCGTCAGCAGGTGCATCGCCCACACGACCAGGCCGAACAGCAGGGCTCCCGGGATGAGGTCCGTGGCCGACACGTCGCGGGCGTGGGGGAGCAGCCACGAGATCCCCAACCAGGCTCCGCCCCAGACCACGATCGCCGAGAGCCCGACGACGAGGCCGATCAAGGGATGGTCCGATCGCACCTTGCCGATGCCCGCGGCGATGATCGAGGTCCCGAAGATGACCGCGATGAAGAGCACGGCCGCCCGAGACGAGTTCCGGAGGCGGCTCAGCGGGACGCGCCACGCGAGCGCGTGCACCGCCCGGAGGGTCTTCACGACCGCCCGGGCGGCGAGGAAGACCGCGAAGAGCCCGACCGCGATGCTGAGGATCTTCGTGCCGTCGGCCTGGCGTTGCGCATCGGTGACGGCCTTGGCGATGAGCCCGGTGAGTCCCGCACTGCGGGCCACGCTCTGCCCGGACTCGTGCTGCAGTTCCGCCGCTGATCCGAAGACGGTGATCACGACGAAGACGTACGGGATGACGAAGATGAACAGCCGGAAGGCGAGCGCGCCCGCGAGGACGCCTCCGCCCGCACCGAGGTCCCGCTCGTAGATGTGGAACCCGGCGTCTACGAAGTGGTTCGTCGTGCGCGACTGCTCCAGCCGTTCGTACACGTCCTGGGCGCGGGCCTGCGCCCTGGTCATGCCTGCACGCGCGTGCGCGATCCGGCCCGCGGGGTGTTCCCCCTCATCGGGGTTCGGCGTCGCGGCCTCGGGTGCCGGGGCGTCCGCGTCGCTCGGGGGCGGGTCGGTGTCCCGGGTCACCGCGTGAGGTTACGTGCCGGGGGTCCTACGCTCTCGGCCACACGTCAGGGTGCGCACCCGGGCCGCGGGACGCCCCACCAGCGACGACTCCGGGGGGAACCGATGCTCGAGAGCACCATGCAGGACTTCCCGCTCACGATCGGGATGATCTTCCGACACGGGCGTGCGGTGTACGGCGACAGCGAGGTCGTGACCTTCGAGGGCACGGGGTCGCGGCGCGCCACCTACGCCGAGGTCGGGGACCGCGTCGACCGGCTCGCGGGCGCACTCGCGCGGCTCGGGGTCGGCACCGGCACACGGGTCGGGACGTTCTGCTGGAACACCCAGGAGCACCTCGAGGCGTACCTGGCCGTCCCGAGCATGGGTGCCGTGCTGCACACCCTGAACATCCGGCTGTTCCCCGAGCTGCTCACGTACGTGATCAACCACGCGGCCGACGAGGTGGTGATCGTCGACGACACGCTGATCCCGCTCCTGGCCAAGGTCGCGCCGGACCTCACGACCGTCCGCACCTTCGTGGTGACCGGCACCGGTGATGGTGGCGCGCTCGCCGAGGCGACCGACGCGCAGATCATCGGGTACGAGGAAGCGCTCTCGGCCGAACCCACCGGGTTCGCGTGGCCCGAGGTCGACGAACGCGCCGCGGCGGCGATGTGCTACACGAGCGGCACGACGGGCAACCCGAAGGGTGTCGTGTACTCGCACCGCTCGACGTGGCTGCACTCGTTCGGCGTGACGTCGGCGAACGCGCTCGCGGTCAACGAGAAGGATCGCATCCTCATGATCGTCCCGATGTTCCACGCAAACGCGTGGGGCCTGCCCTACGCAGGCTGGCTCGTGGGCGCGGACTTCCTGATGCCGGGACGGTTCCTGCAGGCCGAGCCGCTCATGGAGTTCGTGGCTCAGGAGCGGCCGACGTTCTCGGGTGCGGTGCCGACGATCTGGGCCGACGTGCTGCGCTTCGCCGAGGACCACCCGATCGACCTGTCGTCGTTCCGCATGATCGTGTGTGGCGGCTCGGCGGTGCCCCGCAGCCTGATGGAGGCGTTCGAGCAACGTCACGGGGTCCGCATCGTCCAGGCGTGGGGGATGACCGAGACGAGCCCGCTCGCCGCAGTCGCCCATCCGCCGAGCCACGTCCAGCTCGGAACCGACGAGGAGATGGACTGGCGCTCGCGCACCGGCCGGATCTTCGGTGGCGTCGAGCTGCGGATCGTCGACGACGCGGGCGAGCCGCTGCCGTGGGACGACGAGGCGGTCGGCGAGATCGAGGTGCGCGGTCCCTGGATCACCGCGTCGTACTACCTGGACCCGTCGCCGGAGAAGTTCGACGACGGGTGGCTGCGCACTGGGGACGTCGGGTCGGTCAGCCCGGACGGCTACGTCCAGATCACCGACCGGGCCAAGGACGTCATCAAGTCCGGCGGGGAGTGGATCTCGTCGGTCGAGCTGGAGGGGCTGCTCATGGCCCATCCCGACGTCGTCGAGGCGAGCGTGGTCGGCGTGCCGGACGAGAAGTGGGGCGAACGCCCGCTCGCGTGCGTAGTGCGCAAGGACGGCGCCGACATCGGGCCCGACGGGCTCTGCGAGTTCCTCGCGGGACACGTCGCGCGCTGGCAGCTCCCGGAACGCTGGAGCTTCATCGACGAGGTGCCGAAGACGAGCGTCGGGAAGTTCGACAAGAAGGTCCTGCGCGCCCGCCACGCGGCGGGCGAGCTCGACATCGAGACCATGTAGCACTCAGCCCGCGCGCGCCTGCTCGTCGTCGATCTCCTCCTCGAAGCGCGCGGCGGAGACGGAGAGCACGACGACCGCGCCGACCGTCACGACCGCGGAGAGCACGACCAGCGTCCACTCGAGCGGGCCGCTCGCGGTCAGCAGCTCGCCGAGCATGAGGAAGCCGAGGAGCGACCCCACGACGGGCTCGCCCGCGGTGAGCGTCGGCAGCGAGGCCTGGAGCGAACCGGCTTGGAACGCGGACTGGTTGAGCAGGAGTGCGACGGCACCCGCGGCGAGGCCCGCATACGGCTCCCAGCTGGTCACGAACGCGTCGAGGCCCTCGCCGAGCTCGGTGACCGCGGACTTCGTGAGCACCGCGGTGAGGCTGTAGATGAGTGTGGTCGCGAGCGCGAGGAGGACCGCTCGCGGCGTGTTGCGGGTCCGCATCGCCGCGATCGTGCACACCGCGATGACCGGCCCGAGCACGAGCGCAGCCACGATCCACGCGTGGGTCGACGCGAAGTCCCGGCCCTCGTTCGGGGCGCCCACGACGAGGAAGACCGCGAGCCCGACGCTCATCGCCACCGCTCCGACCCAGTCCCGCCCGTCGAGGCGGCGGCCCTCCCAGGCCGCGCCGAGGGGCAGGGCGAAGAGGAGACCGGTGCACAGCAGGGGCTGGACGACGATCAGCGAACCCACCCCCAAGGCGAGCGCCTGGAGCCCGAACCCGACCCAGTCGGCCACGGTGCCGAGGAGCCACAGGGGCCGCCGGAACAGCCGCCAGAGCAGGCCCGGCCGCATCGACAGGGACTCGGGGACCGCCCGGGCGGCCCGTTGCTGGAGGACCGAGGCCAGGGCGTAGGCGACCGCGGCGGACAGCGCGAGGGGGACGGCCATGCCCGGGCGAAGGTACTGCCGCGGCGTCGGTACCGCCCCGGGGGCGCGGCGCGCCGGCGGTCCGACGGCCCCGGGAAACCGAGATGCCCGGGGGCACCGGGACTACCATGATGGGCCGATGCAGCGGCGTATCTTGATCGTCTCTGCTTCCATGGGCGCAGGGCACGACGGCGCCGCGCGGGAGCTCGAACGCCGCCTCGAGGCCGAAGGGCACGAGGCGAAGATCATCGATTTCCTGGACTGCTGCCCGTTCGGGATCGGGTGGTTCATCAAGTGGAGCTATCTGCTCCAGCTGCGCTTCGCCCCCTGGTCCTACGACCTCACCTACCGGCTCTGGTACAAGCTGCCGTCGTCGTGGGGCTTCATCGTCCGGCTCGACACGTTCGTCGCGGGCCGGCGGTTGCGGAAGGCCATCCGCAAGAGCGACGCCGACGTCGTCGTCTCCACCTACCCGCTGTCCTCGCTCGTCCTCGGCAACATGCGGAAGAAGGGCTGGCTCAAGGTCCCGGCGCTGACCTTCCTCACCGACTTCGCGGTCCATCCGCTCTGGGTCCACCCCGACATCGACGCCCACGTGGCCACCAGCCCCTTCGCGGCGGAGACCGCCTCGGAGCGCGGGGGCAAGGACGCCCGCGCGTCCGGCCCACTCGTGTCGGAGCGGTTCTCGGACGCGTCCCGTCGCGCCCGTGCCGCGACCCGGCAGAGCTTGGGGATCGGGCCCGACGAGCGCGCGGTGCTCGTCGTCGCGGGCTCCTGGGGGATCGGCGACGTGGTCGGCACCGTCGAGGCCATCGCGCGGGCCGGGACCTACCACCCGGTGACGGTGTGCGGCCGCGACCAGGCGCTGAAGGTCAGTCTGGAGCAGCTCGGTACGGGGACGGTGATCGGCTGGACCGACGAGATGCCCGCGCTGATGGCCGCCTGCGACGCGATGGTCGAGAACGCGGGCGGGCTCACCGCCAACGAGGCGTTCGCGGTCGGCCTGCCGGTGGTCACCTTCAAGCCGATCGCCGGGCACGGCAAGGACAACGCCGAGGGCATGGCCGCGATCGGGGTCTCGCGCTACGCCCGTTCCGAGGACGAGCTGCGCGAGACGCTGGAGACCGTCACCCGGCCCGGCCCCGACCGGGACGAGCAGATCGGCCGGGCCGCGGCGTTGTTCGCCGGCGACGCGAAGGTCGACGTGCTCGAGCTCGCCGAGCACCGGGACCGCGAGAAGGTCGTCGTCCCGATCCGTGAACCGAAGGCCCAACGGCGGCTCACCGGGGTCGTCGGGGTGCTCGTGCTGCTGTACCTGGGGCTCACACTCGGCGCGCAGGCGGTCTCCGCGATGGGGGTCGGCGTCGCCCGCGCGCCGAAGAGCGCGCACTCCGAGGTGTTCGTCGGCGTGCGCCTCACCGACGAGCAGCTCGGCAGCACCCGCATCCAGCGCCAGCTCCACGGCATGGGGGTCACCGCGATCATCGACGGGCACGTGGCCCGCCGTGAGGGCCCGGCGCTCGAGCGGCTGACCGACCGCCACGTGGACATCGGCAACGGCGGGTGGGGCAAGGGCCGGCCGTTCCGCTTCCTGCGGGCGAAGAACGACGTGGCGAAGACGGCCGACCTGATCCGGACCACCACGGGCTACAAGGTGCAAGAGTTCGTGCCCGAGCGCCGGCTCGACGCGTTCGACCAGATCTGGTGCCGCCGGCGGGGCCAGCGCCTCATCGAGCCCGATTCGGTGTTCAAGCCCGAGCGGGTGCCGGACACGGTGAAGGCCCGCAAGGTGTACGTGCTCGACGGTCGGGAGCGCGACACCGAGTCGCTTCGCGTCGCGCTGGTCGACTTCCGTGACGTCGTCGACCACGCCGGGCTCTCGGTCTCCTCGCTCGCCCAGCTCCGGTGAGGAGCCGCCGGCGCTCGTCGTTCGGTGGCGGTCCGGCGATCGAGCGCCGGGGATCTTCGGGGAGCCGCCGGCGCTCGTCGTTCGGGATCGGGGTCGGGCTGGGGCTCGCGGCGGCCGCGGCGGTCCACACCGCCCCGTCGCTGATCGCCCTTTCTTCGATCGGTCGCCACGTCGCGCCCTCGCTCGCGGGCGTCGGCGACCGCGGTCACGTCGCGCTCACCTTCGACGACGGCCCCGATCCGGCCTCGACGCCGGCGGTCCTGGAGGCGCTCGACGGACTCGGATGGCGGGCCACGTTCTTCATGCTGGGTGAGATGGTGCGCAAGGCGCCGGGCCTCGCCGCCGACGTCGCGGCGGCGGGCCACGAGGTCGCGGTCCACGGCGACCGGCACCGCACGCTGCTCCGCCTCGGCCCGCGCACCACCCACGACGACATCAAGCGCGCGACCGACGACGATCGCGGCCGCGACCGGGACCCGCCCCGCTTGGTACCGGCCGCCGTTCGGGACCCTCTCGGTCGGGGGCCTGCTCGCGGCCCGCAACCTCGACCTGCGCGTGGTGCTGTGGACCGCATGGGGCCGGGACTGGCGGGCCGAGGCGACCGGCGCATCGGTGGCGGGCGACGTGCTCGACGGCTTCGTCGAGGGCGGGACCGTGCTCCTCCACGACTCCGACTGCACCTCGGCGCCCGAGAGCTGGCGCGCGACGCTCGACGCGCTCCCACTGCTCGGCAAGGGCTTCGCCGACCGCGGCCTCGTCGTCGGCCCGGTCGGTGAGCACGGCATCACTTCGTCGCGGTAGAGGCGGCCCGCGCCCCGATGGTCGTCGTCCTCGCGCTCGGAGCGGGGCTCTGCTACGCGCTCGCGTCGGTGCTTCAGCACCACGTCGCGGCCGAGCAGCCGCCCGAGCTGTCGCTGCGACCCGGCCTGCTCCTCCAGCTGGTCAAGCGCCCGCTGTGGCTCGCCGGCATCGCCTTCGACGTCGGCGCCTACCTGCTCGAGGCGGCCGCACTCTCCGTCGGGTCGATCGTCGTCGTGCAGCCGCTGCTCGTCAGCGGGCTGCTGTTCGCGCTTCCCCTCTCCGCGATCGGGCGCGTCGGGAAGCCCGGCCGCCGTGAGTGGGTCGCGGCAGTCGCGTTGACCCTCGGCATCGCCGCGTTCGTCACGGTCGGTTCGCCGCACGGCGGCTCGTCGCAGGCACCGATCTGGCAGTGGGCGATCGTCTTCGCCGTGTGCGGGTCGATCGCAGGCGGCGCGATCGTGCTCTCGCGGGGCGCCGCCCCACGTCCGCGCGCTCGAGCCTCGCGTTCGCCACCGGCGCCACCTACGCCGTGACCGCGGCGCTGACCAAGACCGTCGTCGACGTGCTCGGTGACCATGGCGTCTCGGGGGTCGTGGGTGCGTGGGAGACCTACGCGCTCGCGATCGTGTCGGTCGCGGGGCTGCTGCTCAACCAGAGCGCGTTCCAGGCCGGTCACCTCGCGGCCTCGCTGCCCGCCCTCACGGTCACGAACCCGGTCCTCTCGTCGATCATCGGCGTCACGCTGTTCGGTGAGACGCTGGGCGCCAGCGGCCCACTCGCGATCACGGTGACCGCGACGGCGGTCGTCGTGATGATCGCGGGGACGATCAGCCTGTCCCGCTCCCCGCTGGTGACCGGCGAGGACGCACACCCCGCGATCACGCCGGCCGCCCCTTGACCCGCGTCTCCCGCTCCCGCGCCCGCGGCGCAGGCCGCTCGGGCCCCGGCTCGGGCGCCGGGCGGCGGCGAAGTCGGTGTGCTCTGCCCTCGCCTTCGCGGCGCGGCGATGAATTCCGCGGCCGGTACGCGGTCTCATGGGGTGAAGGCGCCGAGACCCTGGGGGATCTGACGATGAGCGGTGCAGGACTGTCGAAGGCCCGGCTCGAGCGGATGCACGAGGTGCTGGGCGGGTACGTCGAGCGCGGGGTGCTGCCCGGGCTCGTGAGCGTCGTCGACCGCCGCGGTGAGGTCCACCTCGATCCGATCGGGACGACGGCCGTCGACGGCGGCGCGGCGATGCGCGCGGACACCATCTTCCGCATCTCGTCGATGACCAAGCCGGTGACCGCGGTCGCGACGCTGATCCTGGTCGAGGAGTGCCGGCTCCGTCTGGACGAGCCGGTCGACCGGTTCCTCCCCGAGCTCGCGGACCGTCAGGTGCTCCGGACGATCGAGAGCGCGGTCGACGACACCGTGCCCGCGCCGCGCCCGATCACGGTGCGCGACCTTCTGACGTTCCGCCTGGGGTTCGGTGGGCTCTGGACCGCGGAGCCGCTGCCGATCCTCGACGCGCTCGACGCGGTCGGGCTCGCCGTCGGGCCGCCCCAACCCGCGCTCGACGCCCGATCCCGACGAGTGGATGCGACGGATCGGCACCCTGCCGTTGATGTACCAGCCGGGCGAGCGGTGGATGTACAACACCGGCTCCGATCTCCTCGGCGTGCTGGTGGCACGCGCGTCCGGCCGGCCGTTCGAGGCGTTCCTGCGCGAGCGGATCTTCGAGCCGCTCGGCATGGCCGACACGAGCTTCAGCGTCCCGCGCGAGAAGCTCGACCGCTTCACGACGAGCTACGCGACCGACCCGGCGACGGGCGCGCGCTCGGTCTTCGACGCGCCCGACGGTCAGTGGAGCCGACCGCCCGCGTTCCCGCTCGGGAGCGCAGGGTTGGTGTCGACCGCGCAGGACTACGTCGCCTTCGGCCGGATGCTCCTCGCCGGTCGGGCGCGCGCCCGACGGCACGCGCATCCTCTCCCGACCGACGGTCGAGACGATGACGACCGACCAGCTCACCCGGGCCCAGAAGGACCGCTCCGAGATGGTCCCGGGCTACTGGGACAACCACGGGTGGGGCTTCGGGCTCTCCGTCGTCACCCGGCGCGACGACCCGACCGAGCCGGTCGGCAAGTACGGCTGGGACGGAGGGCTCGGGACGACGTGGTCGTCGGACCCGGTCGAGGACATGGTGACGATCCTGATGACGCCGGCGATGTGGACGTCGCCTGTCGCGCCCCCGGTCTGTCGCGACTTCTGGACCTGCGCCTACGGGGCGATCGACGACTGACGCGCCGTAAGGTGGGTGGGCAGGCGCGCCGAACCAGGCCTCGGCCCGCCGGAGGGGGACGTCAGGTGGAGCTCTGGGCGATGCGGATCCCGGAGGCCGGCACCGTGGTCGCGCAGGCCCAGCGGGCCGAGCGCGACGGCTGGGACGGGATCACGTTCACCGACTCGCAGAACCTCGTCGCCGACCCCTTCGTCGGCGTCGCGCTCGCGGCCGCGGCGACGGATCGGCTCCGCTTCGCCACCGGCGTGACCAACGCCTTCACGCGCCATCCCGCGGCGCTGGCGAACGTCGCCGCGACCGTGCAGGAGGCGTCGGGCGGACGGTTCGTCCTGGGCATCGGTCGGGGCGACACCGCCCTGTTCCACCTCGGTCGGAAGCCGATGCGGGTCGAGGAGTTCGCGGCGCTCGTCACCGACCTGCAGGGCTACCTCGCCAACGAGACCGTCGACTGCGACGGCTACCCGAGCCGGATGCGCTGGCTGGACCGGACCCACCAGCCGAAGGTCCCGCTCGACGTCGCCGTGTCGGGACCGCGCATGATCGGGCTCGGCGCACGAGTCGCCGAGCGGGTCACGCTCGCGGTCGGTGCCGACCCCGATCGCGTCGCCTGGGCACTGGACCTCGCACGCGCGGCCGCAGCCGACGCCGGCCGGGATCCAGGCGCGATCTCGTTCGGCGTGTACGTCAACGTCGGATGCCATCCCGAGGTGGCGGTGGCCCGTGAGCTCATCCGTGGCGCGGTCGCCGCGTTCGCCCACTTCTCGTCGATGCCCGGCTCCACCGGCGCCGGTCTCGACGCGCGGGACCGGGCCGTCGTGGCCGAGGTCGGCCGTCGCTACGACAGCAACCAGCACCTCAGCAACCGCGCCGCGCACACCGACGCGCTCGACGCGGACTTCGTGGACCGGTTCGCGGTCGTCGGCCCGCCCGACACCTGTGTCGAGCGGCTGCGCGCGCTTGCCGGACTGGGACTCGAACGGTTCGTCGTCACCGGCCCGAGCTTCCGTGCGGATCGGGACCAGGCCCGCACCGCCGACCAGCTGTTGACCCGCGAGGTCCTCCCCGCGGTCCGGGAAGGAGCGGCCGCATGGGCCACGAGCTGATCATCGAAGGTGGCACCCTCCTCGACGGCACCGGCGCGCCGGGCTTCGACGGCGACGTCGCGATCGACGACGGGCGCATCACCGCGGTCGGCGCGGTCGAGGGACCTGCCGGCCGGACGATCGACGCGAGAGGCCGACTCGTCATGCCCGGCTTCGTCGACGTCCACACCCACTACGACGGGCAGGCGTCCTGGGGTGAGCGCATGATCCCGTCGTCGTGGCACGGCGTGACCACCGTCGTCGCCGGCAATTGCGGTGTCGGCTTCGCGCCGGTGCACCCCGCCGACCACGGCCGGCTCGTCGAGCTCATGGAGGGCGTCGAGGACATCCCCGGGGCCGTCCTCGACGAGGGTCTCACCTGGACGTGGCAGTCCTTCCCCGAGTTCATGGATGCGCTCGACGGCCGCCCGTTCGACGTCGACGTCGCGGTCCAGGTGCCCCACGGCGCCCTGCGGCTGCACGTGATGGGCGAGCGCGGTGCGAACCGCGAGGTGGCGGGCGACGAGGACATCGCGCTCGATGGCGAAGCTCGCGCGCGAGGCGATCGAGGCCGGTGCACTCGGCTTCTCGACCTCGCGGACGCTCAACCACCGCACCAGTCGGGGCGAGCCGACACCCACGCTGACCGCGGAGGCCGCGGAGCTGGTCGGCATCGCGAACGCGATCGGCGCGACCGGCCGCGGCGTCCTGCAGGTCGTCTCCGACTTCACCGACGCCGACGCCGAGTTCGGGATCTTCCGCCGGATGGCCGAGGAGTCCGGGCGACCGCTCTCGTTCTCGCTGCTGCAGACCCGCGGTGACGGTTGGCGCCACCAGCTGGACCGCCTGGCCGCGGCCAACCGGGACGGCGTCACGATGCGGGCCCAGGTCGCGCCCCGGCCCGTCGGCCTGATGCTCGGGCTGCAGTGCACGCTCCATCCGCTCCTCGCGAACCCCGTCTACCGGGAGATCGCCGCGCTCGAGCTCGACGAGCGGGTCGAGATCCTCCGGGACCCGGCGTTCAAGGCGCGGGTGCTGGCCGCCGACGCGGCCCAGAGCGCGGGTGACCGGACCGCGGGACGCGTCCTGCAGGGCTTCGCCCGGATGTGGCCGGTCCTCGACCCGCCGGACTACGAGCCGCAACCCGCGTCGAGCATCGCGACCCGGGCCGAGCGTGCCGGTCGCTCGCCGCTCGACCTCGCGTACGACCTGCTGCTCGAGGAGGACGGTCGGGCGATGCTCTACGCCCCGGTCCTGAACTACGGCGACGGCAACCTGGACCCGGCGGGCGAGATGCTCGCCCATCCGGACACCATCGTCGGCCTCGGCGACGGCGGTGCGCACGTCAGCACGATCTGCGACGCGAGCTTCCCGACGACGCTGCTCACGCTGTGGGGACGGGACCGCGACCACGGGCGCCTGCCGCTCCCGTTCCTGGTGCACCGCCAGACCCAGGCGACGGCCCGCGCGGTCGGGCTGCTCGATCGCGGCGTCCTGGCTCCGGGGTACCGGGCCGACGTGAACGTGATCGACTTCGACCGACTCACCGTGCGCCGGCCCGAGATGCGGTACGACCTGCCCGCCGGGGGCCGCCGGCTCGTGCAGACGGCCGATGGCTACGCGGCGACGCTCGTCGCGGGCGAGGTCACCTACGAGGAAGGTCGGGCCACGGGGCCGCGGCCCGGCCGGCTCGTGCGCGGCCCGCAGCCCGCGCCCGACACTGCATCCGACGGAGGACGCCGATGAGCGCGACGGACACCACGACGATCGACCCGTCCGAGCTGGTGCCGCTCGAACCCGCGTGCGAGTGGCGCACCGCCGATCTCGGCGACCGGTACGTGCATCAGCTGACCGACGAGCACGTCGCCGAGCTCGATGCCGCCCTGGTCCACGCCGAGGCGCACACCGACGACGTGCTCGACATCACCCGCGACGACTTCCCGCTGCCGACGCTCGGCCCGGTGCTCACGGCGCTCGCGGCGGAGCTCATCGACGGTGCGGGGGTCGTGCTCATCCGGGGCGTCCCGGTCGATCGCTACACGAAGGCGCGCGCGTCGGCGATCTACTGGGGCGTCGGGACGTACCTCGGCCGGCCGTGGCCGCAGAACGCCAAGGGCCACCTGCTCGGCGACGTGACGGACCAGGGCAAGGCCCCCGAGGACCCGACGTCGCGCGGGAACGAGATCGGCGGGATCGCGTTCCCGTTCCACTCGGACGGCTCCGATCTCGTCGGGCTCTTCTGCCTCGACGCGGGTGCGGGTGGGGGCGCGAGCCTCGTCGCCAACGCGCTCACCATCCACAACGAGCTCGTGCGCACGGAGCCCGAGCTCGCGGCGGAGCTCTACGCGCCGTTCCCGTACGACCTGCGCGGCGAGCAGGCACCGGGTTCGAAGCAGTGGTACACGATGCCGATCTTCAACCGCTGCGGCGACCGGCTGTTCGTCCGGTACATCCGCCCCTACATCGAAGCGACCCGGCGTCACGCGGACGCGCCGCGGCCGTCCGAAGCGGCGTGCGAGGCGATGAACCGGGTCGACGCGATGTGCGCCGATCCCGAGTTCCACGTGTCGATGACCATGGAGCCCGGCGACATGCAGTTCGTCGACAACTACCACGTGCTGCACGCGCGCGACGCGTACGCGGACGACCGTCCGGCCGGGAAGATCCGGCACCTCAAGCGGCTGTGGCTCGAGACCGAGGTGCTCGCGGACGCGGAGAAGCCCGAACGGTTCCGGCTCGGGCGCACCGACAGCTACTGGTCGAGCAAGGGCCGCACCAAGAGCGAGCTCGACATCTGACCGTATCCGCCAGCCGGCGGGAGCCGAGCGGGGCTAGTTCTGGAGGGCGAGGATGCGCTCCGCCAGCGGCTCGAGCTCGGCGCGCCAGTCGTCGGGCTCCTGCAGCGGGACGAGCACGAGCTTCGAGAAGTCGCGCGAGACGTACTCCTCGATCTGGCGCTCGAGCGCGTCGACGCTGCTCGGGACGAGCTCGTCCGGGTCGGCCTCGGGGTTGCGCGACGCGATGAGCGCCTTGACGGGCTCCGGCACCTCGCCGTGGGAGTAGAAGACCATGGCGCCGAAGTGCTCGGGGTCGATCGCGCGGCCCGCCTCGGCCGCCGCGGCCTCGATCACCGGGCGGCCGTTGGCACACACCGACGGGGTCGAGAAGGACGCGAGCCAGCCGTCGCCGAGGCGCCCGACCCGTCGCAGCTCACCGGGCGCGCGCCCGCCGAGCCAGACGTCCGGCGGCTGCTGCACCGGCTTCGGGAGCACGCGCAGCCGTTCGTAGTGGAAGCGGGTTCCGTCGTGGTCGACCTCGTCCTCGGTCCAGAGCCGGCGCACGAGCGGCAGCGCCTCGTCGAACCAGGCGGAGCGGTCCTCGCGCGCCACGCCGAACGCCTGCTGCTCGGCCGGGTTGACGACCCCGAGCCCGAAGCCCGGGAGCAGGCGCCCGCCCGAGAGCACGTCGAGGCTCGCGAGCTCCTTGGCGAGCAGCGCCGGGTTGCGCCCCGGGAGCACCTGCACGCTGGTGCCGAGCTTCAGCTTCTTCGTGCGCCCGGCGGCGACCGACAGCCCGATGATCGGGTCCGGCGCGTCGCCGCTCACGCGCTCCGAGAGCCAGAGCGAGTCGAAGCGCAGCGCCTCGAGGGTGTCGACGAGATCGTTGAACCGCGCCGCGGTGAGGCCCCGCTGCGCACCGAGCCCGTACCCGATCCTCACCTTCATGGTGTGCGCAGCGCCTCGTACTTGCGCAGCTCGCGGCGGGCGATCTGCTGCTTGTGCACCTCGTCGGGGCCGTCGACGAGGTGGAGCGTGCGGGCGTGCGTGTACATGTCGGCGAGGGGCCAGTCCTGCGAGACCCCGGCTCCGCCGAACACCTGGATCGCGCGGTCGATCACGTTCGTCGCGGTCCGCGCCGCGAGCACCTTGATCGCGGCGATCTCGAAGCGCGCGCCCTTGTTGCCGACGGTGTCCATGAGCCAGGCGGCCTTCATCGTCAGCAGCCGCGCCTGCTCGATCTCCATGCGGCTCTCCGCGACGCGGTCCTGCACGGTGCCCTGGTCGGCGAGCGGCTTGCCGAAGGCGCGCCGGATCTGCGCCCGCATGCACAGGAGCTCCAGCGCCTTCTCGGCCAGGCCGATCGCGCGCATGCAGTGATGGATGCGCCCCGGGCCGAGCCGCGCCTGCGCCATTGCGAAGCCGTTGCCCTCGCCGCCCAGGATGCTCGACGCGGGGAGCTGCACGTCCTCGAACAGGGTCTCGCAGTGGCCGCCGCCCGCGTCGTGGCCGAAGACCGAGAGCGTCCGCACGACCCGCGCGCCGGGTGCGTCCATGGGGACGATGATCATCGAGTGCCGGTGGTACGGATCGGCGTCGGGGTCCGAGACGCCCATGAGGATCGCGAACGTGCACCGCGTGGATGCCGCGCCGCTCGTCCACCACTTGTGCGCGTTGACGACGTAGCCGTCGCCGTCGCGCTCGATGCGGCTCTGGATGTTGGTGGCGTCCGAGCTCGCGACCCATGGCTCGGTCATCGCGAAGCAGGAGCGGATCTCGCCCTCGAGCAGCGGGACCAGCCACTCCTCCTGCTGCTCGGTGGTGCCGAATTCGGCGAGGATCTCCATGTTGCCGGTGTCCGGCGCCGCGCAGTTCGTCGCCTCGGCGGTCAGCAGGTTGTGGCCCATGATCTCGCACAGCGGTGCGTAGTCGACGTTGCTCAGGCCCGCGCCGTAGCGGTCGTTCGGGAGGAAGAGGTTCCACAGGCCGCGCCGGCGCGCCTCGGCCTTGAGCTCCTCCATCACCGGGGGATGGAAGTGCGGGTCGCCGGACTCGCGGACCTGCTCGAAGTACACCGGCGTCGCGGGCTCGACCCGCTCGGCGACGAAGTCGAGCAGGCGCCCCCGGAGCTCCTCGGACCGGGGGGAGATCGCGAAGTCCATGGGCGCTCCTTCGGTGGCGACGGGCGCTCGGCACCCTACCGGCCCACCGACGACCCCGGCGTGGGACCTACCCCGAAGCGGTGATCCAGTCCGCGATGGTCCGGACCGCGACCTCGCGGCCCGCCGCGACGGGGAAGCCGTAGTGGTCGGCGGCGACCTCCACGCGCTCGAGCTCCGTCGTCGCGAGCGAGTCCGCGATCAGGTCGTTGTCCGACGGGAAGACGCACGGGTCGCCCGTGTACGACACCAGCAGGCCCGGAAGCGTCATGCGCGCGCCCGTCGTCGGGATCTCGGCGTTGGAGGACAGCCCGGACCACGTGGAGAGCCAGGCCTCGGGGCTGACCACGCGTCCGAACCCCACCGCGCCGTAGTTGATCCAGTCCGGCCGGGTGCCCCAGAGCGATCCGTACGCCCGCGCCGACGGGTCGATCGAACGGTCGACGCACCGCGGGTCGGCGTCGGTCCGGTAGATGCGCAGGAAGTCGGTGGCGATCGAGAGCCGGCGGTCTGCCGTCTCGCCGGACTCCGCCCATCGCCGGCGCGCGTCCCGCCGCCGTTCGATCGCGACGCGCGCGACCGCGTCGATGTGCTCGACCCGCGCCCGTTGCGCGCTGCGGTACGTCTCGAGGAACTCGGGGGAGTAGCGGGGCTCGTCGGGCGGCTCGACGAAGCCGTTGCCCGGGTCGTAGAGATCCAGCGTCGGGTCGCACGAGACCGGGTCGCCCTCGTCGGCGACGGACGGGTCGATCGCGTGCATCAGGTAGTGCCCCTCGCCCGGATGCCCGGCCAGGTACACCATCGCGTCCGCCAGTGGGAGCTCGAAGCGGTTCAGGTCGAAGGGGTCACCGGCGGCGGTGTGCGTCAGGCGCTCACCGGCCGGCGCGAGCGCCTGGTGCAGGTAGAACGTGAACAGCGACGCGCCGCCGCTGTTGCCGCAGAGGACGATGCGGTCGAAGCGGGCTCTGGCGGCTGTGAGCGCAGCCGCGACGTCGAGCAGCACCTGTTCGTGGATGAGCGTCGCGTCGTTGTTGAGCCAACGGCTGTTCACGTTGAGCACCGCGAGCCCGGCCTCGAGCAGCCCCGGCGTGAGGTAGTGGTGCGAGAAGTCGGCGCGCGGATGCATCAGGACGACGACGGTCCGCTCGCCGCCCCGCGCGTACAGCCAGCCGTGGGCGACCGCGCGGTCGGCGGTCTCGAGCACGAGCGGCGTGCAGGCGGTCCCATTGGGCGGGTCGCGGTGCCATTCGGCCACGAGGTAGGGGTTGTCGTAGTGGCCGATCCGAGTTGCGGGTCGGGTCGACATGACATGGCAGGCTACCGGCGATGCCGGCCGGACGACCCGCCCTCGACGGGCTGCGCGTGCTCGAGCTCGGCTCGTTCATCGCCGGGCCGTTCGCGGGTCAGCTGCTCGGCGACCTCGGCGCGGACGTCGTCAAGGTCGAACCCCCCGAGGCCGGCGACCCGATGCGGCGGTGGGGTGTGCTCGACGCCGGGCGGAGCCTCTGGTGGCCCGCCATCGCCCGCAACAAGCGGTCGGTCGCGGTGAACCTGCGCGACGAGCGTGGCCGCGACGTCGTCCGACGGTTGGCCGAGCACGTCGACGTCGTGCTCGAGAACTTCAAACCCGGCACGCTCGAGCGGTGGGGCCTGGGGTACGAGGCGCTCGCCGCCGCGAACCCCGCGGTCGTGCTCGTGCACGTCTCGGGCTTCGGGCAGACCGGACCCCGCGCGCACGAACCCGGGTTCGGCGCGATCGGCGAGGCCGTCGGTGGCGTGCGTTTCACGACGGGCGAGCCCGACCGATCGCCGGCCCGAACCGGGATCTCGCTGGGCGACTCGCTCGCCGCGCTGTTCGCGGTCATCGGTACGTTGACCGCGCTGCACGAGCGAACGCGGAACGGCACCGGTCAGGAGGTCGACGTCGCGATCGCCGAAGCCGTGTTCGCGCTGATGGAGTCCACAGTCGCCGACTTCGAGCTGGGCGGTGTGACCCGCACGCGCAGTGGAGGCCTGCTGAAGGGTGTCTCACCCTCCAACGCGTATCCGACTGCGGACGGCCGTGACGTCGTCATCGCGGCCAACGCCGACGCGGTCTTCGCCCGGCTGTGCGCGGCGATGGAGCGGCCCGAGCTCGCCGCCGACGCGCGCTACGCCGAGCACGAAGCGCGTGGTGCGCACCAGGTCGAGCTGGACGACGTGATCGCGGCATGGACCGTCGGTTGGTCCGCCGACGATCTGCTCGCGCGCCTGGGGGACCACTCGGTGCCGTCCGGGCTCATCCATGCCGCGCCCGACCTGGCGACCGACCCGCAATTCGCCGCCCGCGAGATGGTCCTTCGCCTGGCCGCGGGCTTCGACCAGCCCGTGCCGATGGCCGGGGTGGTCCCGAAGCTGTCGCGGACGCCGGGTGCGGTGCGCACCGTCGGACCCGCGCTCGGCGAGCACACGGACGTCGTCCTGCGCGACCTCGCCGGCATCACCGACGCCGAGCTCGCGACGCTCCGGGCCGCCGGCGTCGTCGCGTGACCGATCGAAGCGTTTTGGCGTCGCGAACCCACCAAGGAGGGGGGTAACTGACGCCAAAGGCTCAGGGGGTGGGGGTCTTGGTGGGTTCGTGGAAGACGACGGTGGGGTTGTCCTCGAGCTCGGGACGTTCCGCGACGAGGAGCGCCGCAGCCTCGGCCCGGTCGGCATCGGTGAACGGGACCGTCGTCGTGCAGAACTCGACCATGATCCCGTTCGGGTCGTTGACGTAGATCGACGTGCACCACCCGTGGTCGATCTCCACGACCTTCTCGCCGTGGTCCAGCCAACGGCGGCGTTGCGCGTCGAGGTCCTCGAGCGTCGGCGCGTCGAACGCGAGGTGGTTCGTCCAGGCCGGCAGGCCGAGGCCCTGGCTGATCGACGGGTTGAACTCCGGCAGCGTCTCGTCGTGGATGTCCCAGAACGCGATGAGCCCGCCGTGGTGCGTGTCGTAGAACGCGTGGCGGGCCCAACCACCCTCCAAGGTCTCGCCGGCCACGACCTTCACGAGATCGAAGCCCATCACCTCGGTGTAGAAGCGGTGCGTGGCGTCGAGGTCATTGGTGGCGATGGCGACGTGGTGGAAGCTCACGTGGGCCAGGGTACCGTGCCGACATGGGCCCGTCATCCGGATCCTCCGACGATCTCCCGCGGCCGATCTCCGGACCGCGACCGGACGACGGCCGCGGGCGGCTCGACGATCTCTCGCGGCTCGGCCGGTTCGACGAGCGCTCGGTCGACGCGAGCCCGTTCGCGCAGTTCGAGGCGTGGTACGCGGAGGCGCAGGACGCGACGGACGACCGCGCGGCGGCGATGACCATCGCCACCGCGACGCGTGCCGGGCGGCCGTCCGCCCGCGTCGTGCTCCTGCGCGGGTTCGACGCGCGCGGGCTCGTCTTCTACACGAACTACGACAGCCGCAAGGGCGAGGAGCTGGACGCCAACCCGCACGCGGCGGCGCTGTTCTACTGGCCGCAGCTCGACCGTCAGATCCGGGTCGAGGGGCCGGTGTCGCGGTTGGACCGCGTGGAGTCCGAGGCGTACTTCGCGGGACGGCCCCGCGGGCACCAGGTCGGCGTGTGGGCGTCACCGCAGAGCACCCCGATCCCCGAGCGCTCGTTCCTGCAGTCGCTGTTCGCCGACGCCGAAGCCCGGTTCGCGGACGACGGGTCGGAGGTGCCGCTCCCGCCGTTCTGGGGTGGCTACCGGCTCACGCCCGAGGCGTTCGAGTTCTGGGTCAACCGCGCCGATCGCCTGCACGACCGCATCCGCTACCGCCGCGACGGCGACACCTGGGTCATCGAGCGTCTGGCGCCGTGACCCCCGGGCCGCGCCGCGCGAGCCACGTCTCGTGCTCGATGAGCGTCACGTAGACGACGAGGCGGCCCAGCACCAGGAACCACACGAGCAGCGCGAAGACCGCGCCGATGGTCCCGTAGAGATCGGACGACCGGGTGACGATGCGCGGGATCACGAAGGTCCCGAGGAGCTTGAGCACCTCGAAGCAGACCCCGCCCACGACCGCGGCGGGCAACATCACGCGGATCGGCGTGCGCCGGGTCGGCAGCACCCACGCGGTCCAGAGGAACCCGAGGGTGTCGACGACGACGCCCGCGACGATCCCGACCTCGGGGAGCGCGCCGTGGCCACCGACGAGCGCCAGGAGCGCGAGCGCGACCGCGAACAGCGCGAGCCCGCCGAGCAGCCAGACGAAGCCGAGCAGCCGGCCGCGCACGCCGCCGCCCGGGATCCGCCACATCTGGTTCCAGGCTGCGGTGAGCGACGCAGCGAGGCCGGTCCCGGTCCAGAGCAGGCCGACGATCCCGATGAGGCTCGACGCGACCTTGGTGTCCTGCGCGGTCTTCACCGCATCCGTGATCGTCGACGCGGCGCGGCCGCTGAGTCCGAGCGCCTGGACGATGTCGTCGGCGACGACGTGCGGGTTCCCGCCGATGAACCCCACGAACGCGATGGCGAGCACGAGCACCGGGAACAGGGAGAGGAACGCCCGCATGCTGATCGCCGCGGCCAGGTTCGCACCCCGTTCCTCCCCGAACCGGCGCTGCACCTGCACCGGCACGGCGATCCATCGGTGCCGCTCGCCGGCGCGCGTCAGGCGTTCCCGCCACCGATCGACCGGCTTCACGAGGGGAACAGCACGCCCGGGTTGAGGATCCCGCGCGGGTCGATCGCGCGCTTGATCGCGCGGATCGCCGCGACGTCGGCGGCCGGGGTGGTACGTGCGAACGCGTCCCGCTTGGCGATGCCGATCCCGTGCTCGGCGCTGATGCTGCCGCCCATCGAGGCCACGAGGTCCAGCACCGAGTCGTCGACCACGAGATCGTCGGGCGCCGGCCCGAGGACGTTCACGTGGAGGTTGCCGTCGCCGAGGTGGCCGAAGAGGATCACCCGCGCTCGGGGCGGTGGCCGCGACGACCTCGCGCACCGCGCGCTCGAACTCGACGAGCCGGTCGAGGGGGAGGGTCACGTCGAGCTTGTGGGGGACGCCCGCCGCGTTGATCGCCTCGGCGTGGCCTTCGCGGTAGCTCCAGAACCGGGCCCGCTGGTGCTCGTCGGCCGCAACCGCGGAGGCCCGCACCCCCGGCGCCGAGTCGACTGCACCACCGAGCTGCTCGACCAGTGCGTCCGTGCCCCGGTGGCCCGCGCACTCGGCGAGCAGGACGACGGGCGCCGGCGGCGTGAACGGAGCCTGGAGCCCGAGCCGGGCGCGGACGAGCTCGATCCCGTCCGCGAAGCAGACCTCGAGCGCGACGAGCGCGTCGAGGTCGTGGCGCACGCGGGAGCACAGGGCGACCGCCGCGGCCAGGTCGTCCAGCGCGACGAGCGCTACGACGCGGTCGCGGAGGTACGGCACGAGGCGGAGGTGGACCCGCGTGACCACCCCGAGCGTGCCCTCGCTCCCGCCGAGCACGCCCGGCCAGTGGTAGCCGGTGTTGTCCTTGCGGAGCGCGGGGACGTGCCCGACGATGCTGCCGTCGGCGAGTGCGGCCTCGACGCCGATGACCTGCTCGACCATCGCGCCGAAGCGGAGCACGTGCTCACCGCCCGCGTTCGTGGCGACCATCCCGCCGATCGTGCACGAGCCCCGCGACGAGAGGTCGACACCGACGTCCCATCCCTCACCGCGCGCGGCCTGCTGCACGGCCTCGAGGGTTGCGCCCGCATCGACGATCGCCTCGCCGGCACCCGCGTGGATCTCGATCGTGTGCAACCGGCCGAGGCTCAGCACGATCTCCCCACCGCGCGGGACGCTGCCTCCGACCAGGCCGGTGTTGCCGCCCTGCGCGACGACAGCTGCCGCGCGCGCCGCTGCACGTCGCGAGCACCGCCGCGACCTCGCGCGGGTCGGCGGGCCGAACGACCGCGCGCGCCTCGCCGTGGAAGCGGCCGGTCCAGTCGGTCTCGTACGCGGCGCGCAGCTCCGGGTCGACGAGCACGTGCTCCACACCGACAACGTCGACCAGCGCGTCGAGAAGAGGGTCGGCGCCGGGCACGTCACCTATGGTGACACGATGCGCGAGCGGGTCGAGCCATGACGACCGCGGCGTGGGTCCTGCTCTCCGTCGCCGCACTGTTCGCGGTCGGCAACTGGGTCGCGGTCGCGGTCGGCTCGAAGCCCGCGGAGTACGTGTGCAAGCCCGCGACCCTCGCGCTCCTGATCGCGGTCGCGCTCACGCTCGACCCCGCGCACAGCGACATGCGGACGTGGTTCGTCGTCGCGCTCGTGCTGTCGCTGCTCGGCGACGTGTTCCTGATGCTCCCGGCCGACCTCTTCGTGTTCGGGCTCGGTGCGTTCCTCCTCGGCCACATCGCCTATGCCGTCGGGCTCAACCTGCACACCCAGGGCAACTGGCTGCTGGCGATCCCGGTCCCGATCGTCGCCGGGTTCCTGGCGGTCCGGCTCGTGCGGGGCATCCGGGCCGCGGGCGAGGACGCGCTGGTCGGGCCGGTGCTCGTGTACGTCGTCGTGATCGGAGCGATGGTCGTGAGCGCGGTGGCGAGTGGCAACGCGCTCGCGGCGGTGGGTGCGCTGCTGTTCATGGCGTCGGACGCGCTGATCGGCGAAACCCGGTTCGTCCGCCCCCGACCGTGGGCCGGCGCCGCGATCATGGTCACGTACCATCTCGGTCAGGCCGGGCTCGTCCTCTCCCTCGTCACGTGAGTGCTCCGCCCTACGCTGGCTCGATGCGACGATCGATCGACGACGCGCTCGACGACCACCCAGTCGACGACGAGTTCCCCGTGGTCTCCTGGATGGTCGGCCTCAGCGACGACCCGGACGCCTCGAACGACGGGTCGCCGCGGGTGAGCCTCACGCTCGAAGAGCAGGGGCAAGCCGCACGTGGCGTCGTCGCGCAGCTGGCGCCGTCCACCGCGCGCCGCTTGCGGGCCGCGATCGCCGCGGCCCTGCGCGAGATCGGCGAAGCACCGGGGGATTGAATCCCCCCTCCAGCTGGTCTGACTCTCCCGTGCCCAGTTTGTGCGAGATCGGACGTTGAGCGTCCAGATCCGCACAAACGGCGGGTCGAGGTCAGAGGAGCAGCCGGGCGGTCTCGCCGACTGCGTCCGACCCGGACCGGGCCGCGAGCTGCATGCGGTGCTCGGCGATCTGCTCGACCGAGATGATCGCGACCCGGTGCTCCTGGGCGAACAGCTCGAGGAACGGGAGGCGGGCCGGGGAGCCGTCGTCGTGGAGCACCTCGCAGATCACGGCGGCGGGCGCGAGCCCGGCGAGCCGGCACAGGTCGACCGCGGCCTCCGTGTGGCCGCGGCGCTCGAGCACACCACCCGCGCGGGCGCGCAGCGGGAAGACGTGGCCGGGCTGGATGAAGTCGCTCGGCCGGGAGCCGGGGTCGATGATCTTCTTGATCGTGTGCGCGCGGTCCGCCGCACCGATCCCGCTGCCCGAGCCGATGTGGTCGATGGAGACCGAGAACGCCGTGTCGCAGCCCGCGCGCCCGGGCGCCACCATCGGCGGGACGTCGAGCCGTTGGAGGTACTCCGGCTGGATCGGCATGCATACGAGGCCCCGCGCCCACCGCAGCATGAAGTTCACCGCTTCGGGCGTCACCCACTCCGCGCTCATCGTGAGGTCGCCCTCGTTCTCGCGGTCCTCGTCGTCGGCGACGAGGACCATCTCGCCGCGCCGGATGCGCTTCAGGGCTTCGTCGACCGTCGCGAATCGGCTCATGTTGAGTTCTCCTGTGTGGTGGAGCATCAGGCCCGGACCGCCGTGGGACGCGTGCCGGGGAGGGTCACGACCATGCGGCACCCGTGCGGATCGCGCCGCTCGGGATGGATCTCGCCGCCGTGCAGGTCCACGATCCAGCGCGCGATGGCGAGGCCGAGGCCCGCACCACCGTCGGTCGTGGCCCGGGCCGAGTCGGCCCGGTAGAAGCGCTCGAAGACTCGGCTCGCTTCCCCGTCGGGGATGCCGGGGCCCTCGTCGATGACCTCGATCGTCACCCCCGACGCGCTGCGGCGCGGCGCGCACCTCGACCGCGCCGCCCGCGGGCGAGTGGCGTACCGCGTTCTCCAGCAGGTTCGCCACCACCTGGTGGACGCGCTCGGGATCGCCGTCCGCCTCGAGGCCGGGCTCGTCCACGTTCATCTCGATCACGACCCCGGGTGCGTGGAGCTTCTGCTCCCGCACCGCGTGCTCGAGCACTGGCGCGACCGCGAAGTCGTGGCGGTCGAGCGGGACGGTGCCCGCCTCGAGCCGGGAGAGGTCGAGGAGCTGCACGACCAGACGCCCGAGCCGCTCGACCTGGGCCAGCATCGTGAGGAGCGTCTCGGGATCCGCGGTGGCGACGCCGTCGATGATGTTCTCGAGCGTCGCCTGCAGCGCGGTGAGCGGGGTGCGCAGCTCGTGGCTCACGTTGGCGACGAGATCGCGACGCACGCGGTCGGTCTCGCCCAGCTCCGCCGCCATGCGGTTGAACGAACGGGCGAGGTCCCCGATCTCGTCGCGTGACGTGTCGGTGACGTGCCGGGAGTAGTCGCCCCGGGCCATGGCGTGCGTGGCCGCGGCCATCTCGCGCAACGGGGTGGTGAGGCCACGCGGCGACGAAGCGGACGAGCACGAGCGCGACGACCGCGGCCGCGATCCCGCTGACGCTCGGCCACAGCCCGAGGATCCGCAGCAGGAACCAGAACACGAAGACCGTGGTCGCGACTGCACCGACGATCAATGCCGACAGCTTGATCTTGATCGAGGGCAACGGATCGAGCGGGCGCTCCGGCACGTGCCTCACGAGCTGCTCCCCTCGTCGAGCGCGTACCCCACGCCGTGCACCGTACGGATCAGTCCGTTGCCGAGCTTCTGGCGCACGGCCCGCACGTGCGAGTCCACCGCGCGCCCACCGGACACGACCTCGTAGCCCCAGACCTCGGCGAGCAGCTCTTCACGGGTGAACACCCGGTCCGGCGCCGCGGCGAGGAAGGCGAACAGGTCGAACTCCGTCGGGGTGAGGTGGACGACGTCGCCGCCGCGGGTGACCCGACGGGTCTGCGGGTCCAGGGTCACCGCACCGATCTCGACGATGCCCGAGCCCGTGGCGCCCGGGCCCTCGGCCCGGTCGCGGTCGACCCGGCGCAGCAGCGCGTGGACCCGGGCGACCAGCTCGCGGGTGCTGAACGGCTTCGTCATGTAGTCGTCCGCGCCGACGCCGAGCCCGACCACCAGGTCGCGCTCGGAGTCCCGGGCGGTGAGCATCAGGACGGGCACCGGTCGGTCGGCCTGGATCCGCTCGCAGACCTCGAGGCCGTCGAGGCCCGGGAGCATCAGGTCCAGGACGACGAGATCGGGCTGGAGGTCGTGGCAGCGCTCCACCCCGATCGGGCCGTCGGACGCGATCTCGACCGAGAACCCCTCGCTGCGGAGGCGGGCGGCGACGGCGCCCGCAATGGTCGCTTCGTCCTCGATGATGAGGATCGTTCGCGCGGAGGGCGCGAACATCGCTGCGGAAGCCACCGGGCCAGGATAAGGATCGCCCGGTCCGAAGTCCTGCCCGGTCCTGTGGAGATTCTGTGGAGATGGCCCGACCGGCGGGCCGGGGAACAGATCCGGGGCCCCAGGCGTACGGTTCTGACATGGATGACCAGACGAGCGACGGCCTCCAGCGGACCGACGAGGAGTGGCGGGAGCAGCTGGGTCCCGAGCGGTATGCGGTCCTGCGCAAGCAGGCGACCGAGCCCGCGTTCAGCGGGGAGTACGCGTTCACGAAGGACGCCGGGATGTACCGGTGTGCGGGGTGCGGGGCGGAGCTGTTCGCCAGCGACACCAAGTTCGACTCCGGCACCGGGTGGCCGTCGTTCTACGAGCCGGCGGTGGCGGACGCGGTCGAGGTGCGGCTGGACGCCAGCCACGGGATGGTGCGCGAAGAGGTGGTGTGCCGGCGCTGCGGTGGCCACCTGGGCCACGTGTTCCCGGATGGTCCCCAGCCGACCGGCCAGCGCTACTGCATCAACTCGCTGTCCCTCGAGCTCGACCCCGCCGACGCCGACGCCGACGGCTGAGCAGCCCGTCAGGGGTGCGCGGCGAGGGAGTCGCGGATTCACCGCTGGAACGCGAAGACGCCGTTCTCGTGTCGGGGGTCGAGCCGGCCGGTGTCGTAGACGCCGGAACCACTTCCCGGCGTACACCGCACCGTCGCGCGCCGGTGCGGTGTGCACGCAGTGAGTTGTCGGTGTGGGTCTTCCAGTTGCTGCGGGGAGCGTCGCCGCGTGGCTGAAGGCGTCGGCGTCCGTCGTCATGGCCGGTCAACGTAGGGCCGGGGCGTACATTCGCGGAGGTGGACGTCACTGCGTGGATGACCGAGCACGGCCACGAGCAGGTGGTCTTCGTCGCCGAACCGGCGGTCGGCCTGCAGGCGGTGATCGCGATCCACTCGACCGCGCTCGGTCCGTCGCTCGGTGGCATCCGGTTCTGGCACTACGACACCGAGGACGAGCTGGTACGAGACGTCCTGCGCCTCTCGGAGGCGATGAGCCTCAAGGCCGCGATGGCCGGGCTCCACCAGGGCGGCGGGAAGGCGGTGGTCCGCTGGGAGGATCCGCACCGGACTCGCAGCGCGGAGCTCCTTGCCGCGCTGGGCCGGGCGATCCACGAGCTCGGCGGGCGGTATCTCGCGGCGGAGGACGTCGGGGCGACGACCGCGGACATGGACGGGATCGCCGCGGTCACGCCCTGGGTCACCGGGGTCAGCGAGTCCGACGGCGGTTCCGGCGACCCGTCGCCGCTCACGGCCGTCGGCGTGCACGGGGCGATGCGCGCCGCCGCGACCCGCGAGATGGGGCGACCCGTCGCTGCGGGGCCGCCACGTCGTGGTGCAGGGCGCCGGCCACGTCGGCGCCGCGCTCGCGCAGCTGCTCGTGCGCGACGGGGCGACGGTCGCGGTCAGCGACGTCGACGATGGGCGGGTCCGCGAGCTCGTCCGCACGGTCGGTGTCGACGCCGTCCCGGTCGAGGACGCGGTGACCGAGCCGTGCGACGTCCTCGCCCCGTGCGCCCTCGGATCGGTCGTCAACGAGAAGACCGTCGGGGCGCTGCGCTGCGAGATCGTCTGCGGCGGCGCGAACAACCAGCTGGAGTCGGACGAGATGGACGACGCGCTCGCGGATGGGGGGATCGTCTACGCACCGGACTTCGTCGCGAACGCCGGCGGGATCCTGAACCTGGCCGAGGAGTTCCACGGCTACTCGCGCGAGCGGGCGCTCGCGGCGACGGAGCGCATCGAGACGACGACCGCGGGCGTGTTCCTGGCCGCGCGGGAGTGGGGGATCGCGCCCGGTCGAGCCGCGCAACGGCTCGCGCGCGAGCGCATCGCCGCGGAGGCGCTCACCGGAGGTCGGTGGGAGCCGGGCGACCCGGCGGCGTGGACCGACGGCCGACCGCTCACCCGCCTGCGGCCCGAGTCCTGAGGATCGACGACGACCTACGCTGGGCCGGTGGGCTCGCATCTCGCCGACGTCTGGTTCCAGGTCACCGACCTGCCGGTCGTCTCCGGGTCCGGGTGCACCGTCACCACCGCGGACGGGACCGACTACCTGGACTTCACCGGGGGCATCGCGGTGGTGAGCACCGGTCACTGCCACCCGAAGGTCGTCGCGGCCATCCAGGAGCAGGCCGCGCGGTTCATCCACGCGCAGGTGAACTGCTACCGCAACCCGATCCTGGAGCAGCTCGCCGAGCGTCTCGCCGGCATCACGCCGGACGGCATCGACTCGTTCTTCTTCGCGAACTCCGGTGCCGAGGCGACCGAGGCCGCGGTGAAGTTGGCCAAGCAGGCGACCGGGCGCCCGAACGTCATCGTGTTCTCGGGAAGCTTCCACGGGCGCAGCCACCTGACGATGGCGATGACCACGTCGAAGCACGGATACCGCGCCGGGTACGCGCCGCTGCCCAGCGGCGTGTTCGTCGCGCCGTTCCCGCACCCGTGGGCCGAGGGCGCCAGCGAAGCGGAGTCGGTCGAGCGCGCGCTCACCGCGCTGCACCACCTCCTCCTGGCGCAGACCGCACCCGGGGAGACCGCGGCGATGGTGCTCGAGCCGGTGCTCGGCGAGGGCGGATACATCCCTGCGCCGGCCGCGTTCCTGCGCGGGGTGCACGACCTGTGCCGCGAGCACGGGATCCTCTTCGTCGCCGACGAGGTGCAGACGGGCTTCGCGGCGCACCGGCTCGATGTTCGCGATCGAGGCGGCCGGTGTCGTCCCCGACGTCATCGTGATGGCCAAGGGCATCGCATCCGGGTTCCCGATCTCCGCCATCGGCGCGTCGAGCGAGCTCATGGCCCGCTGGCCGAAGGGCTCCCACGGGGGCACGTACGGCGGGAACCCGATCGGCTGTGCCGCGGCGCTCGCGACCATCGACGTCCTGACCGAGCCCGGGTTCGTCGACGCGGTCAACGCGCGGGGCGAGCAGCTGCGCGCCGGCCTGCGCGCGATCGTCGATGAGCACGGTCTCACCGCCGAGGTGCGCGGTCCCGGGCTGATGGTCGGCCTGGAGATCGGCGACGCGGCGCACGGTGAGCACGACTCCGCCCGCATCGGGAACGTCATCGCGCACTGCCGTGACGAGGGCCGGCTGCTGCTGATGAACGCGGGGACCTACGGCAACGTCGTGCGGTTCATGCCTCCGCTGGTGGTCACCGAGGCGCAGGTGCGGACCGCGCTCGACGCGGTCGCGGCCGCCGTCGCCACCACCGCCTGACCTCCCCTCCTCCCGCCCTCGTCCCGCCTCCCTCCGCCGCCGTTCGTGCGTCGAACGACACCAGGTGTCGCTCAACGCACGAACGCGAGCGAAACGGGGGCCGGCCGCGGGGCGAGGACGCAGTCGGTCAGGTGCGGGCGCGGAGGCGGGCCAGGGGGGAGCGGTCGCGGCGGTCGTGGCGGATCTGCTCGACGACCTTCAGTCCCGGGATCCCCGTGACGCCCCCGCCGCCGTGGGTCGCCGAGCTCGCCTGGTAGAGGTTCCGGATCGGCGTGCGGTAGTCGGCGTAGCCCGGTGCCGGGCGCATGTGGAACAGCTGCGTCGGCGACAGCTCGCCGTGGAAGATGTTGCCGCCGAGCAGCCCGTAGGTGTGCTCCATGTCGTAGGGCCCGATCACCTGGCGGTGCAGGATCGACTCGCGGAACCCCGGTGCGACCGCGTCGACCTGGTCCACGATCCGGTCCGCGTAGGCGTCGAGCTCGTCGCGGTGGGGCTCGGACGACCACTGGTGGGGCACCCACTGGGTGAACATCGACACGACGTGCCTGCCCTCCGGCGCGAGCGTGCGGTCGAACACCGACGGGATGCAGATGTCGGCGAAGGCGAGCGCGGCCGGGCGGCCGGCCACCGCGTCCTGGAACGCCTGCTCCACGTGGACGAGCGACGGCGCGAGCACGATCGTGCCGCCGTGGACGTCCGGGTCGAAGCGGGGCGCGGCGGTGAACTCGGGCAGCCGGTCGATCGCCAGGTTCACCTTGACCGTGCCGCTGCGGGTCTTCCAGCGGCGGAGGTCGTCCACGAAGTCGTCGGGCAGCTCGGACGGGTGGAGCTGCCGGAGGAACGTGATCTGCGGGTGCGTCGCGGCGATGACGACGTCTGCCGTGAGCTCCTCGCCGCCGGCGAGCACGACGCCGCGCGCCTCGCCCCCGCGCACGACGATCCGCTCGACCGCGGCTCCCGTCCGGACGGTCGCGCCGAAGGACTCGGCTGCGTCGCGCAGCGCCTGGGTCACCGCGCCCATCCCACCTTCGGGGAAGCCCCACGCGCCGAGCTTTCCGTCACCGACGTCGCCGATCTTGTGGTGCGCCATCACGTACGCGGTGCCCTGGGAGCGCGGTCCGGCCCACGTGCCGATCACACCGCTGACCGAGAGCGCGCCGCGCATGGCGTCGGACTCGAACTCGTCCTCGAGGAGGTCCGCGATGCTCGACGTGAAGAGGCGTGTGATGTCGGCCGTGGCCCGGACGTCCCACGACCGGGCCTGCCACGCGAGCTTCGCCTGTTCCAGCAGGTCGCCGGGGTGGTGCGACCCCAACCGGGGCGGCGTCTCGGTGAGCAGCGGTGAGAGGACGTCGGCCATGCCGCCGAGCCATGTCTCCCAGCGCTCGTAGGCGTCGGCGTCACGGCTCGAGAACTGCTCGATCGACGCGCGCCGACGCTGCGGATCGTCGGAGAGCGCGAGCGCGCGACCGTCCGGGTGCGGGGCGAAGTACGGGCCCTGCGGGTGGATCCGGTACCCGTGGCGCTCGAGCTCGAGCTCACGCAGGATCATCGGCGGCATGAGGCTGACCACGTAGGAGAGCGCGGTCATCTTGTACTCGGGGCCCCACGGCTGCTCGGTGATCGCCGCGCCGCCGACGACGTCGCGCCGCTCGAGCACGACCACCCGCGCGCCCTGCTTGGCGAGCAGGCCCGCGGCCACGAGCCCGTTGTGGCCACCACCGATGACGATGACGTCGAACGGGTCCTGGACGCTCCCGGCTCGGCTCATCGAGCCAGGTTACGCAGACGGTGCTCACGAGCCCAGCGCCGCGATGATCCGCTCGCGCCGCCGGCGCGCGAGCGCGAGGTCGAGACGGGTGCCGTCCTCGAGCTCGACCGCGAGCACCGCGAAGCTTGCCGGGACGGAGAGGATGTGGTCGCGCACGCTCGGTGCCCGCTCCTCGTCGAGGCGCACCGCGGTGGCCGGGAACCGCACCGGGGGTGACGGCCAGGCCATGCGTCGCCAGACGAAGGTGTCGACCTCGCGCCCGGCGTACCCGGCGCGGAACCGGTGGGTGAGGCCCGCGACGGCACCGTCGTGTACCCGCAGCGAGCACTCGAACCCGCGCGGGCGCGACACCTTCAGGAAGATGTGGCGCAGCCCGGTCGCGGTCGCTCCCACCACGAGGAGCACGATCACCCCGACGACGACGGCGCCCACGGAAAGCAGCCTAGGTGCCGCCAAGCAGGGTGGGCCGGCCGCCAGCTAGCCGAGGTACCAGTCGAGGAAGCGGTCGAGCCGGCGGGAGAAGTCGAGGAACGGCGCCCGGCGCAGGAACCCGTGGCCCTCGCTCGGGTACGTGAGGTAGTCGAGCGTCTTGCCCAGCCGCCGCAGCTCGCCCACGAGCTCTTCCGACTGTCCGGGGTGCACGCGGACGTCGAGCTCGCCGTGCGCGATCAGCAGGGGGACGGTGATGTTCTCGAGCCGGTGCACCGGTGAGCCGGTGCTCCTCGGCCGACAGGTTCACGCGGTACGGGTGCACCGCGGGGCCACGCGCGGTGAGCCCCAACCACGGGAGGTACGGCGCGCGCAACGGGTCGCGGCCCGACAGGTCGAGCGCGCCGCGGGTGTTGCCGTGGTACGAGCCGTGGCGCCAGGACGATGTGGCGGTCGGTCTCCCCGCGGGCCAGGTGATGCGCCCGGGCGAGCTTGCACGCGGTCTCGACCGCTTCGCTCCCGCCGCTGACCGGGTAGACGCGTGGGTCGTCGACGGGAAGCAGCGGCGCGAGGTCGGCCGCGTACCGCTCGAGCACCGTGGTCGTGAAGGCGATCGCGTGGACCGAGTCGACGCGACGGAGCTGGTCGGTGAGCGCAGCGATGACGATCTCGTCGCCGTGCCCGACGTTGACCGCGACCGCGCCGGAGCACGCCTCGAGGTAGCGGTTGCCCGCCTCGTCGACGATCTCGCACCCGCGGGCCTCGACCGCGACCGGGAGCCCGGCCGCGCGGCGAAGACGTTCGAGGTCAGGGCGCGACCCTCGACACACGCGTCCGCGAGGATCGACACCGCGGTCTCCGCCTGGTCGGGTCGGATCGTGAGCGTGGGCGCGAACCGGATCGCGCGCTCGCCGCACGTCAGCACCAGGAGCCCGCGCCGGAAGCAGGCCTGCTCGACTGCGACCGCGGCGTCGTGGTCGGGGAAGTCGATCCCGATCATCAGACCGCGCCCGTGTACGTCGGTCAGCATCGGTTGCCGGGCCTGGAGCTCGCGCAACCCGGTCATCAGCAGGTCGCCGACGGTCGCGGCGTTGTCGGTGAGCGAGCCTTCGACGAGGTCGAGCGTCGCGAGCGCAGCCGCGCACGCCACCGGGTTGCCGCCGAACGTCGAGCCGTGCGCGCCCGCGCTCCACTTCATGAGGTCGCACCGGGCGATGAGCGCGCCGAGCGGCATCCCGCTCGCGATTCCCTTGCCCGACAGCAGGACGTCGGGCTGGATGCCCTCGTGCTCGACGGCCCAGAGCCTCCCGGTGCGGCCGATGCCGCTCTGGATCTCGTCGGCCACGAACAGGATCCCGTGCCGGACGCACAGCTCCTGGAGTCGGCCGAGCCAGCCCGCGGGCGGAACGACGTACCCGCCTTCGCCCTGGATCGGTTCGACGATGACCGCTGCGACCTCCTCGGGGCTCACGAGGTGCCGGAACAGGACGTCCTCGATGTAGCCGTCGACGCCGTACGGCGCGTGGTGCACGCCCGGCAGCAGCGGGCTGAACCCCTGCCGGTACCTGGCTTTGCTCGCGGTGAGCGACAGGCTGCCGAGGCTGCGCCCGTGGAACGCGCCGAGGAACGCGATCACGTACTGGCGCCCGGTCGAGTGCCGGGCGAGCTTGATCGACGCTTCGACCGCCTCGGTGCCGGAGTTGGTGAGGAACACCTTGGACTCGCCAGCGATCGGGGCGCGCGCGACCAGCCGCTCGGAGAGCTCCGCGTACACGGGCGGGTAGAAGTCGCTCGAGCAGTAGTGGATGAGCTCGCCGGCCTGGCGCGAGATCGCGTCGACGACCGCCGGATGGCAGTGCCCCGTCGACGTGACGGCGATCCCCGCGTTGAGGTCGAGGAAGCGGTTGTCGTCGACGTCCTCGATGACCAGGCCGGCGGCTCGAGCCGGGACGAGCGGGTAGACCCGGCCCATCGACGGGCTGGTCACCCGGCGGTCGCGCTCGATCCACTCGGCCGCGTTCGGGCCCGGCAGATCGGTCACCAGCACCGGCGCCGTCGCGTCCGCGAGGTCAGCGTGGTCCACCCTGGTCATGTCGCCACCACCGTTCGGCTCTGCTCGCGTCGGTGCTGCACGGGGTACGGGCGGGTGTCGTCGTCCGCCGATTGCGTGGGGTGGAAGACACCTAAGGCCATGGATCACGCTCCTCGGAGGGGCCATCGCGGTGAGGTGCTGCGGGGCGGGTAGAGGGCGGCGCGCACGTGCAGGAGGTTGGGAACGCCCGACGCCACGGCGTCCGCGAGCGCGGTGGCGTAGTCCTCGCCGACCCCGTCGACCGCGCGTGCCTCGAGGCCGAAGCCCCGGGCGACGGCCGCGAACTCCGGGGTCGCGAGCTCCGTGCCGACGTCGACGGCCGGATCGTGGCCGAAGCGCAGCATGCCGTAGCCACCGTCGTCGACCACGACCGCGGTCAGTGGGAGCTGCTCCTGGGCCGCGGTCGCGAGCTCGCCGATCGCGAAGAGCATCCCGCCGTCGCCGCTCACGGACACCACCCGGCGGCCGGTGGTCTGCAGTGCCGCCGCCGCGCCGATCGCGGCCGGGAACGCGAAGCCGAGGGTGCCCCACCCCATCGGGTAGTGCAACGAGCGAGCGGTCTGCACCCGGTAGTGGCCGGCCAGCCAGTAGCCGGGGACGCACATGTCCGCGAACACCACCGCGTCACCCGGGAGCGCGGCCTCGGTGTGCTCGAGGAACGCGAGTGACTCCGAGGTCTCCGCAGTCGTCCGCAGCTCCTCGCGCAGGTCCCTGACCAACGCACGGAGGTCGCCGGCCCAGGGCTTCCGCTCCGGGATCGCGTCGGCAACGAGCTGGGTGATGCGCGCGTCGGCGACGAGGACCGTGTCCATCGAGTAGTTCTTCGTCGCGTCGGTCGGATCGACGTTGATCGCGACCCGCCGGGCCGGGAGCGGGAGCCGCCACGCCATCGTCGTCATGGCGTCGAGGTCGCTGCCCACGACGATCGCGAGGTCGGCCTGCCCGATCAGCTCGGTGACCGGCGGCTCGTGCGGCGGTGCACCGACGAGCATCGGGTGGTCGGCGGTCAGCACGCCGCGGCCCTGATAGGTGGTCACGACCGGCGCGCCGAGCTTGGAGGCGAGCGCGGCGACGCCGTGGCCGGCACCGCGCGCACCGCCACCTACCCAGAGCAGCGGTCGTCCGGACGCGGCGATCGCGTCGAGCACCGGTTGCACGTTGTTCGCGTTCCGGGTCCACCCGGCCTCCCCGCCCTCCACGACCGGCGCGGGCGCGTCGAGGAGATCGGTGGGGATCCCGACGTAGACCGGGCCGGTCGGCGCACCGCGGGCGATGGCGGCGGCGGTGACGATCGCGGTGCCGATCCCGTCGGCGTCCGCCACGTCGATCGTCGACTTCGTGACCGCGACGAACATCGCGGCCTGGGCGATGCTCTCGTGGAGCACGCCGCGGTACACGCCGTGGCGGCGCTGCGCAGTCGGGATGTCCGTCGCGACCACGACCACGGGCGAGTGCGACGCCCACGCCTCACCGACCGCGCCGACCGTGTTGGCCGCGCCGGGACCGGTCGTGGTGAGCGCGACGCCGAGCCCGCCGGTCGAACGGGCCAGGCCGTCCGCGGCGTAGACCGTGCCCTGCTCGTGTCGCGAACCCACGATGCGGATTTCCGCCTCGTGCAATGCGGGCCACAACGCGAGGTTGTGCACCCCTGGGAGCCCGAACGCGACGTCGACCCCGAGCGACCGCAGCGCGTGGGCGACCGCGTCGGCGCCGGTCGTGGCCGGGTCCGTCACTCGCTGCCCTCGACCGGCGGCCGGTTGTCGATCTGCGCGCGCTGGAGGCGACCCGAGTAGTCGACGTAGACCGTCTTGATCTCGCTGAACTGCTCGATGCCGCGCCGCCCGGCCTCACGGAAGCCGTTCCCCGTGTGCTTGGTCCCGCCGAACGGCAGGTGGATCTCGGCGCCGATCGTCGGCGCGTTCACGTAGACGATGCCGGTGTTGATCCGGTCGACGGCCTGCAGCGCAGGAGCGATGGCGTCGGTGTAGACCGCGGCGGAGAGCCCGTACTCGCTCTCGTTGACGACGTCGATGGCCTCGTCGAGCGACTCGATCTCGATGACCGAGAGCACCGGGCCGAACACCTCCTCACGCGCGATCTGGTCCCAGCGTCGGACGCCGCGCAGGATCGTCGGCGCGTAGAAGGCGCCTCCCGCACAGCCGTCGACTGCGACGATCTCGGCTCCGGTCGCCGCGACCGCGCCTTCCTGGATCGCGCCCTCGACCATGCCGTGGATCCGCTCGGCCGAGCGAAGGTCGATCACCGGCCCGACATCGGTCGCGGGATCGGTCGGGTCGCCGATTCGGAGCTCGGCGGCGCGCTTCACCAAGCCGTCCACCAGCTCGTCCGCCACCGCGCGGTGCACGATGAGGCGCGAGGTCGAGGTGCAGCGCTGACCCGCGGTGCCGAACGCGCCGAACAGCGCGCCGTCGGTCGCCAGTGCGAGATCGGCGTCGGCGAGGACCACCATCGCGTTCTTGCCCCCGAGCTCGAGGCTCACGAGCCGTGGCCCCGACTGCATGGTGGCCGCGGCGACGAGCCGACCGGTCGGGACCGATCCGGTGAAGCTCACGGCCCGCACGCCGGGGTGCACCACGAGTGCCTGAGCGGGTTCGGCGTGCCCGTGGACCACCTGGACGAGCTCGGGTGGGACGCCCGCTTCGCGCAGGGCGGCGACGAACTCGTCGGCGCATGCCGGCGTGTGCTCGGACGGCTTGAGCACGATGCCGTTGCCCGCGAGCAGCGCGGGAAAGCACTTCCACGACGGGATCGCGACCGGGAAGTTCCAGGGCGTGATCATGCCGACGATCCCGACCGGCTGGCGGGTCGTCCATCCGATCTTGTCCGGCAGCTCGGAGGGCATCGTCTCGCCCTGCGCGGCCCGGCCGAGCCCGGCGACGTAGCGGGCCATGTCGATGGCCTCCTGCACGTCGCCGCCCGCCTCGATCAGGATCTTGCCGGCCTCCCGCGCGACGAGCGTCGCGCAGGCCGTCTTCCGGCTCGCCAGGATCGTCCCGCATCGGTCGATGACCTCGGCGCGCGCCGGCACCGGGACGCGGGCCCACTCGCGTTGGGCCGCGGTTGCGGCCTCGACCGCCCGGTGCACGTCGGCCACGGTGGCCTCGGCGTAGGTCCCGAGCACCTCGGCCGGCCGCGCCGGGTTCACACTGGTGAAGGTCGTACCCATCGCCGTCTCCTCGCAGCCACCGGCACCGACTTCCTGGCTGCATTGTGGCCCAGTCCCCGGCGGTCGCCGGCGGTCACCGTCCCGGCGCGCGGGTGGGAGCCGGGTCAGGCCTCCTGCAGCGCGCTCCGGGTCCGGGCGAGGAGCCGCTGGAGGTGCAGGCCCCGCTCGGCATCGCAGGGGTGCGGGCCGCCGGTCGCCGCGACCGCGGCGAAGTCGGCGCGCAGGTTCGCGAACACCACGTCGCGCGAGTCGGCCCGGCCGTCGACGGCGAGGGAGCCCTCCGGGCCGAGGAGCTCGACCTCGGTCCGGCTGGGAGTGATCGCGGCGCGACACGAGATCGAGGTCTCGCTCACCGCGCCGCCCTCGTGCTCGGCGAGGATGCCGAGCCAGTGCTGGGTGTCGCCGTGGGCGCGCAGGCCGACGATCGGTCCGAGCGCGGCGTCGACGAGATCGAGGATGTGCGGGCCGACGTCGAGGAGCGCGCCGTGCTCCCGGCGCCATCCCGATCCGGCGAACGCGCCGCCCAGGAACGCGCCCGAGAGGAAGCAGGCCCGACCACCCGTCGCGGTGAACGTCTCGGCCCGGACGAGGAAGTCGCGCACGCTCGGCGCGTACCGGTAGGTGAGGACCATCACCGAGCCGACGCCCGCCTCCGCGACTGCACCCGCGATCTGCTCGGCGCCCGCGACGTCCAGCGCGAGCGGCTTCTCGAGCATCAGCGGCTTGCCCGCACGCGCCGCGCGCACCGCGAGCTCGGGCTGGACCGCGGGTGGCACCGCGAGCGCGACCGCGTCGCTCCCGTCGAGCAGCCCGTCGAACGACGGGAACACCGCGACGCCGTGCTCGGCCGCGACCGTCCGGGCCGATGCTTCCGTCCGCGACCACACGCCGGCGAGCGCGGTCTCGGGCCCCGCCGCGAGCACCGGCGCGTGGACCGACCGCGCCCACGGCCCCGCGCCCGCCAACCCGACCCGCAACACCCCGCTCAACGCCTCACCCGCTCATCTCGCCCCGGTCCGTCTGTTGCAGATCGGGCGTAGCACGACGGAATCGCAACAGACAGGGGAGGAGGGTGGGTCACGGGAGGGTGAGGGTGGCGCGGGTGGTGCCGGCGCGGGGGTGGCGGGCGGTCACCTCGAGGGTCGCGCCGGGCGGCGCGTGCACGACCCACTCGGTCTTGGCCCGGTCCTCGGTCGGATCGAAGCCGCCGTCGAACATCGCGAGCATCTGCCGGGCCCGGGCGTGGCCTGCGAGCTGGCCGAGCTCCCGGCGCGGCTCACCGACCGCGAGCGACGCGCCGTCGGGGAGCGAGAGCTCGGCCTCGACCGGACGGACCGCCTTGCGCTCCAACGCCTTCCGGCTGACGTTCGTCGGTAGCCAGCCGGTGTTCTCGACCACGAGCTGCACCCTCCACACGTGGTCGCCCACGGGGTCGGCCGTGAACGACCGCACCTCGAGGTGTGGCGACGCGAGCTGGTGCGCGACCGCCCACTCGCTGTGCGGCGCGACCTCGGCCTCTATCAGCTCGGGCGGCGCGTTGGTCCAGGTGCGGAAGAAGTCCCACCCGCCGAGCTCGACCCGACCGAGCTGGGGATGGTCGAACGGGTACCAGTCGACGAACCCGGCGCCGCCGAGCACGTCGTCGTTCCAGCGCAGCAGCGTGAGGTCGTCCTCGACCGGGTGGTCGTCGAACCAGTCGATGTACTTGAAGTCGGTGATGCCCGCGGCGCGGATCGGGCTCCAGAACTCGGTGGTCCACGCGAAGATCCCGAGGTGGTCGTAGGCCCACTCGTCGCTCGCGCCGGTGATCGACGTCTTCGGGTCGTACTTGAAGTCGTGGAACACCGAGACCGCCTCGTATCCGGTGATCTCGGTGCCGCGACGGCCCAGCGCCTGGTACACCTTCAGGTCCGGGGTGGGGAAGTGCTCGTCGGCGTAGCCGCCGTACGGCCGGAGGATCACGCCGCTGAACGTGTGGTACGCGATGTACGCGCAGATGTTGGGTCGCGCGACGACGGCCTCGACGAGCGTGCGCACCTCGGGCTCGGACGTGGGGAACGGGCCCGCGCCCTGCTGGGACCCTTCGGGGAGCCAGTCCTGCGGGAAGTTCCGGTTCAGGTCGAGACTGCGGTGCTCGGGCGCGATGGGCACCGTCACGCCGTCGTACTCGTGGATGGTCCCCTCGGGGAGCAGGCGGTAGTAGTCGCCGGGCCCGTCGTCGTCGAGCGCGCGCGGCACGAGGAGCCGGGCGTCGTCAGGGTGCACCTTCCAGGCGCCGTTCGCGTCTGCGATGCGCATCGTGAGCACGCGCCCGTCGCCGTCCACGTCACCCTCGACGAGCCCCGGCTGCTGGTCGGGCCGCGGGTACACGCGAGTGCTGGACCGGAGGAACGTGGGTGCGTCGGCCAGCGCCAGCTCGACGCCGTCGGGGTTCAGGCGCGGCACGACGTAGAAGCACCGGGTGTCGAGCGCGCGGGTCACCGCGTCGTCGGTCCCGTACCGGGACGCGAGGTGATGGACGAGGTGCAGTGCCGCGGTCGACGCGGTGATCTCGGTCGCGTGGATGTTGGCCTCGACGAACAGCGCCGGCTTCTCGTCGTGGGGCCCGGTCGCGTGGTTCGTGATCGTGGCGAGCCAGATGTCCCGGCCCTCGTGGGACTGTCCGATGCTCTCGAGCGCGACGAGGTCCGCGTGCTCCGCGGCGATCGCGTGCAGCGCGTCGGTGAGCTCGGCATAGGGGTAGAGGTGGTCGAACGTCAGCTCCGTCATCGACGCCGACGTTAGGCGGGCAGGACGACGACCGCGTCGGGATCGAGCGCGATCCCGACCGCCTCGCCGTCGGCATGAGGAACGTCGGCCGCGACCTCGAGCGGGCCGATCGCGGTGTCGACGCGGACGAGGAAGTGGTCGCGCCGGAAGGTGCTGCCGGCCACCTGGCCTCGCACCCCCCCGTCGGGAACGATCCGGAGCCCATCGGGACGAGCCGCGAGCCGCACGTCGCCGCCGGGCGCGCCGTCGGCGAGCGGGCGCGGGAGCAGGCCCCAGGGCGACGCGATCCCGTCATCGCGGACCGCGCCGTCGAAGACGTTCGCGAAGCCGAGGAAGCGGGCGGTCGGCTCGGACGCGGGACGCTGCCACACCTCCTGCGGCGGCCCCGCCTGCTCGATCCGCCCGGCCCGCATGATGACGACGCGGTCGGCGAGCGCGAACGCCTCGTCCTGGTCATGGGTCACGAACAGCGCGGTGACGCCGAGCTCGACGAACAGCGCGCGCAGCTCGGCCGCGAGGCGCTCGCGGAGCTCGCGGTCCAAGGACCCCAGCGGCTCGTCGAGCATGAGCAGGCGGGGATCGGGGGCCAGGGCGCGAGCGAGCGCGACCCGTTGCTGCTCGCCGCCGGAGAGCTCGTGCACCCGTCTCGACTCGAACCCGGCGAGCCCCACCCGCGCCAGCGCACCACGCGCCTCGGCGTCCACCGCGTGGGCAGGCCGCCGCTGCATCCGGAGGCCGAACGCGACGTTGCCGAGGACGTCGCGGTGGGGGAACAGCGCGTGGTCCTGGAACATCAGGCCGAAGCGCCGCCGGTGGGGTGCCACGTCCTCGAGGTCGCCACCGTCCCACCGGATGGTGCCCGTCGTCGGGTGCTCGAGCCCTGCGATCGCGCGCAGCAGCGTGCTCTTGCCGCTGCCGCTCGGACCGAGCACGCACACGATCTCGCGGTCGGCGACGGTGAGGTCGACGCCGTCGAGCGCGACCGTGTCGCCGTACCGCACCCGGACTCCCGCCAGCTCGAGCATCAGAACTCGCCGACGTCGCGCACCCGGAGCCGCTCGATCACGAGCACCGAGACCGCGGTGAGGGCCATGAGGATCGTGCTCGCGGCCATGGCCTGGTCGAAGCTCGACGATCCCGGCCGTGCGAGCAGGCGGTAGATCGCGACGGGCAGGGTGGTCGTCTCGGGGCGGACGATGAACAGCGTCGCGCCGAACTCGCCGAGCGAGATCGCGAACGCGAACCCGGCCGCGACCAGCGCCGCGCGCGCCGCGATCCGGAGGTCGACCTCGAGCCAGACCCGCCGCGGGCCGGCGCCGAGGACCGCGGCGGCCTCGCGTAGGCGGGGGTCGATGGACTGCAGCACGGGGAGCATGACCCGGACGACGAACGGGATCGCGATCAGCGCGTGCGCGATGGGGATGATCGCCGTCGACGCGCGCAGGTCCAGCGGCGGCGAGTCGAGCGCGATCAGGAACCCGAACCCGACGGTGACGGCCGAGACGCCGAGCGGGAGCATGACCAGGAGGTCGAGGAGCCACGCGCGGCGGCGCTTGGCCCGGTGCGCACCGGCGAGTGCGAACGCGGCCGCGCCGCCGACGACGAGCGCGATGACCGTCGCGATCGACGCGTACCGCAACGACGTCCACACGGCTCGTATCGGAGGCTCGAGGAAGCCGCTGCTCACGTGACCGAGCTGGCGGTAGGCGTCGAGCCCGTGGTCGAACGAGCGTGCGACGAGGACGGCGATCGGCGTACCGAGCAGCGCGGCCATCAGGAGGAGGTTTCCCGCGAGGAACGCCCGCGCGCCGGCGCGGCGGAGCCGGCGCGGTACCTCACTCGCGCTCCGCAGTCCGAGCGCGGCGGTCCGGCGTCCCCGTGCCCAACCTCCGATGCTCAGCGCGGCGAGCACCGCCGCGAGCTGGACGACCGCGAGCGCGGCGGCCACGGGCAGGTTCAGGAGCTGCGACGTCTGGCGGTAGATCTCGGTCTCGAGGGTGGCGTAGCGCGGCCCGCCGAGCACGAGGATCACCCCGAAGGAGGTGAAGCAGAACAGGAAGACGATCGAGCCGGCCGCGACGATGGCGGGGCGCAGGGCCGGCAGCGTGACGCCGAGGAATGTCCGCCAGCGGCTGGCCCCGAGCATCTGCGCCGCCTCCTCGGGGCGGGGGTCGAGGTGCGACCAGAGCCCGCCCACGGTGCGGACGACGACCGCGTAGTTGAAGAACACGTGGGCGAGCAGGATCGCTCCGAGCGAGCCGGTGATCCCGAGCGCACTGAACGCGGCTCCGACGACGATCGTGGGGAGGACGAACGGGATGGTGACCAGCGCGCGGACCAGCGCCCGGCCCCGGAACCGGTACCGGCTGAGCACGAGGGCGCCGGGAACGCCGATGGCCAGGGTGAGCACGGTCGAGAGCGCGGCCTGCCAGACCGTGAACCAGGCGACGTGGCGGAGCCCCGGATCCGTGACCACCTCGCCGAGCGGGTCCAGGTCGAGCCGGCCCTTCGGGACGAGCCCGCGCCCGATGATCGCGACGACGGGCCAGGCGAAGAAGATCGCGAGGAACGCGACCGGGACCGCGACGAGCACGAACCGCGTGCCGCCGCGGGAGAGCCGTGCGGCCAGCGACCCCGTGACGGGTCGAGTCACCGCAGCACAGTGTTCGTCCACTGCGAGATCCAGGTGTCGCGCTTCGCGCCGATCTCGGCCGGCGGCAGCGTGAAGGGATCGCTCGGGACCGTCGCGAACTTCGTGAACACGGGCGGCAGCGGGGTCCCGGTACGCGACGGGAACACGAACATCTGCAACGGGATGTCGGCCTGGAACCGCTCACTGAGCATGAAGTCGATCAGCTCCTGCGCAGCGCGCGGGTGGGCCGCGCCCTTGAGCACGCCGGCGAACTCGACCTGGCGGAAGCACGTGTCGGTGAGCACCGCGGTCGGCGCGGTCGTCGGGTGCGGCTTGGCGTAGTACACCTCGGCCGGCGGGCTCGACGCGTAGCTGACGACGAGCGGGTAGGCACCCTTGCCCGCGCTGCCCGAGAAGTCCGAGTCGTACGCCTGCTCCCAGCCGTCGTCGACCTTGACGTCGTTGGCGCGGAGCCGCTTCCAGTAGTCCTGCCAGCCGCCGGTTCCGAACTTGGCCACGCTCGCGAGCACGAACGCCAGCCCCGGCGACGAGGTGGCGGGGTTCTCGACCACGAGCTTGCCCTTGAGCGCGGGGCCCGCGAGGTCGTCGAGCGTGCGCGGCACCGTCACGCGCTTCGACGCGAACCACTGCTTGTCGTAGTTGATGCACACGTCGCCGTAGTCGACCGGCGTCACGCGGTTGCGGTCATCGAGCCGCAGCGACGTCGGCACCCGGTCGAGGCCCGACGCGGTGAACGGCACGAAGATCCCGGACGCGAGCGCGCGGGACAGGAAGGTGTTGTCGACCCCGAAGAACGCATCGCCGAGCGGGTTGTCCTTGGTGAGGATCGCCTGGTTGAGCGCGGCGCCGGCGTCGCCGTTCTTGAGGACCTTCACCCGGATGCCGGTCTGCTCGGTGAAGGCCCGCAGCACGGGCTTCGAGACCGCGAACGAGTCGTGGGAGACCAGCGTGACGGTCGAGCCGGCGCTCCCGTTCGAACCGCTCGAGCCGCTGCTCGAGCCGCTGCTCCCGCACGCGGCGAGCACCAGCGTGCCGAGCAGGAATGCCGTGATGAGGCGAGGTCGCACGTCAGTGTCCTTTGTCGTCGGGGAAGAGGAGGCCGGGTTCGGCATGGGGCTGGATCGCGAGGAGGACGCCCGCGCCCACCGCGACGGTCGCCGTCGTCTCGGTCATCTCGTTGCTCACGCCCCGGCTGGAGCCGGATCCGAGCTCGTCGTCGGTGAGCGGCCAGCGCATCCCGGTCGTCCGGACGCCGAGCGCCGGGCCGCCGATGGGAAGCAGCGTGACGAGTGACCCGACGGGGCCCCGGAGCGCGATCTGATGGCGCACGACGGCGACATGAGCCGGACCGACGAGCGCGTGGACCTCCATCGACGACCACGCGGGCGCGGCGAGGAGCAGGGCGTTGGCGAGGAAGTGGTCCAACCGTCCGCCGCCGGCCCCGACGACGGTCGCTCGAGTCGCGCCGGCACGCTGCGCCGCACCGAGCGCGAGCTCGAGGTCGGTCGCGTCCTTGTCCGCCGGGTGGCGCTCGACGACGGTCCCGTCCGCTTCGGCCGCCGCGAGGGTCGCGGCGCTGACCGAGTCGAAGTCGCCGACGACGAGGTCCGCGTGGATCCCGAGCGCGCGGACGTGCTCGAGACCGGAGTCGGCCGCCACGGTCCACGCGCCGCGGGGCAGGTGGGCCCGCCAGCGCGCGTCGAGTGGGTCGCCCCCGGCGAACACCAGCGCCTCCATCGTCACTCCCACGGCTCGGGGGCGGACCGACGACGGGAAGGCTGGAAGGCTCCCTGCGCCGGCATGACCCGGATCAGGTTCTGACGGTCGGGGGCTGCGTGCCCCCCTCTCAGCCCGGCGCACCGGACTCCCGCGTGGTGCACCGACCCTAACCCCGTCCCGCGTCGCCCGCCCACTCGTTTCGGGGCGCGTCACCGTCGTCCCGGCGACCGCGAGACCCCGGAACGGGTCCCGGGTGGTCTCAGGGGGTCCGGAGCGCGGCAAGCGTGGCGGCGACGAGCACTCGGACGCCGATCGCGATCGCACGCTCGTCGACGTCGAAGGTGCTCGCGTGAAGGTCCCGCCGGGGCTCGAGCGAGGCCGGGTCGTGCACGCCCAGGCGGACGTAGCTGCTCGGCACCTGCTCGGCGTACCAGGCGAAATCGTCGCCACCTGCGCTCTGCTCGGTCGCCACGACGCCCTCGACGCCGAGCGTCGCGCGCGCCGCGTCCGCGAGCACGGTCGTCGCGCGCTCGTCGTTCACGACCGGGGGCACCCCGCGGTCGTGAACGATCTCCGCGGTCGCGCCGGCCGGGTCGACGAACCCCCGCAACGCGTCCGCCAGCAGCTCGGGCGCGTTGTCCCAGGCATCACGGTCCGGTGTGCGAAGGGTTCCGCGCAGCACCGCGGTCGCCGGAATCACGTTCGCGGCGTCACCGGCGTGGAGCGCACCGAAGACGAGGTTGAGCGCGGGGTCGCGCTCGCGCAGGGCGCGCGGCAGCTCCGAGGCGATGCGCCCGGCCAACGCGACGAGGTCCACGGTGAGCTGGGGCCGCGCGGTGTGGCCCCCCGGCCCATGGAGCCGGATGTCGACGAGGTCGGCCGCCGAGGTGATCGGCCCGACCCGCACCCCGATCTGCCCCGCGTCGAGCTTGGGGTCGCAGTGCAGGCCGAACAGCCAGTCGACGTCGGTCAGCCCACCCGCCCCGATCACGTCGAGCGCGCCGCCGGGTGCGGACTCCTCGGCCGGCTCGAACAGCAGCCGCACGGAACCCGCAGGCGCGTCGGGCGCCGCGAGCAGCCGGGTGAGCGCGAGCCCGGCGCCGAGCACGACGGTGGTGTGGACGTCGTGCCCGCACGCGTGCGCGACGCCCGGGATCTGCGAGCGGTAGGGGACCGTGGTCTCGTCCGCCATGGCCAGGGCGTCCAGGTCGGCCCGGAGCGCGACCCGTGGCGCGGGCGCGTCGGGCGAGCCCGCGCCGGGGAGGTCGCAGAGCAGCCCCGTCCCGCAGTCGAGGATGCGGGGCGCGAGCCCGGCGACGCGCAGGCGCTCGCACACACGCGCGGTCGTCTCGTGCTCCTCGTGGCTCAGCTCGGGGTGCGCGTGGAGCTCGCGCCGGAACGTGATCAGCTCCTCGAGGTGCCCGTCGAGGAACGCGTCGAGTCGCGGGTCGGGCGACGGGACCGCGGACCGCTCTGCGCTCATCGGTTCCGCTCCGCCGCTCGGGGCCGCTCCGAGCTCCGCACTTCGTGCCCGCTCCGCTCTGCGCTCATCGGTTCCGCTCCGCCGCTCGGGGCCGCTCCGAGCTCCGCACTTCGTGCCCGCTCCGGCTCCGCACTTCGTGCCCGCTCCGCTCTGCGCTCATCGGGCCCCCGGCTCGTCGGTCTCGAGCTCGGTCGTGAGCATCCGCACCACGTCGACCAGATCGCCGCCCGCGGCGACGACCTCGCGCTGGCGCACGTAGCTCGGGCCGACCCGCAGGATGTTCCCGACGTCGGCCAGCTCGTCGGCACACCCGAGCTCCAGAGCAACCGGCGCGAGCTCGTCGACCAGCGCGCCGATGACCTCGCGCGCGGTGCACCGGGTGCCTTCGTCGTCGACGATGAGCTTCGCGTCCAGCCCGTGGCGGGCGGCGAGCCACTTGTTCTGGCGGATCGTCCACTCCCGCGGGATGTAGACGGGTTCTCCGGCGTCGATCCGGGTGTCGATGCGGTGCACCAGGCACTGCGCGAGCGCTCCGACCGCGGCGACCTCGCGCAGGGTGGGCATCGCGTCGCAGATGCGCATCTCCACCGTTCCGAAGTTCGGGTGCGGGCGCACGTCCCACCACACCTCGCGGATGGTGGAGATCGCCTCGGCGGCCACGAGCGTGTGCATGAACTGCTCGAAGTCCGCCCAGTCGTCGATGACGGGTGGCAGCCCCGCGGTCGGCAGCCCTTCGAACACCTTGACCCGGCACGACGCGAGACCGGTGTCGTGACCCTCCCAGTACGGGCTCGACGCGGAGAGGCTCAGGAGGTGCGCGAGGTAGAACTGCATCGCGTTCGCGACGACGATGGACTTCTCGGCCGAGCGCACGCCCACGTGGTAGTGGACACCGAAGATCTGGAGCCGGCGCGCCATCCACTGCATCTCGTCGATGAGCGTGTGGTACCGGGGGTCCGGGCTGATCTGCTGTTCGTAAGGGTGCGAGAACGGGTGGCTGCCCGCCGACAGCAGGGTCAGTCCCCGAGCGTTGGCTGCGTCGCGCACCTCGGCGATCGTCGCCGCGAGCTCGTGTCTCGCCTCGGCCGGGGTCTGGCAGATCCCCGTGATCACCTCGACGGTGCTCTCGAACAGCTCGTGCTTCGCCTTCGGGTGCAGACCGCCCGGGTGGTCGCGACCGAGCTCCTCGAGCAGGCCGGACGCCGCGCTCACGAGTGCCCCGGTCTCGGGATCGACGAGCGTCAGCTCCACCTCGACGCCGAGGCTGGCGCGCTCGGACGCCTGGAAGTCGATCCGCACCGGCCCAGGCTACCGGCGCGACGCGCGATGCTTCGGCCCGATGACCCACGGATACAGCACCCGGCCCGCCTGGTTCGTCGACCCGGAGGGCCGGCCGACGCTGCTGCGCGGCGTCAACTTCGGCGGGAGCACGAAGGTCCCGTTCACGCCCGACGGCGCGACGTATCTCGGTGTGGACTTCGAGCACTGGCGCGACGTGAGCTTCGTCGGCCGCCCCGCGCCGCTCGACGAGATCGACCGTCACCTCGACCGCATCGCGCACTGGGGGTTCAACGTCCTGCGCTTCCTCGTGACCTGGGAAGCTATCGAGCACGCGGGCCCCGGAGAGCACGACGAGGCGTACCTCGACTACGTGCGCGACTGCGTCCGGCGCGCCGGCGAGCGCGGGCTCCTGGTCTTCGTGGACCCGCACCAGGACGTCTGGAGCCGCTGGACGGGTGGCGACGGCGCGCCCTACTGGACGCTCGAGCTGGCCGGCCTGCGTCCCGAGCGGTTCGTCGATGCCGAAGCGGTCGCGCTGCACGCGTTCGACTGGCCCGGCAACTACCAGACCGCGCCGGTCGCGTCGATGTGGACGATCTTCTACGGCGGCGACACGTACGGACCCCCGCGCCTGCACGGCGTGCAGGGCGAGCTCCAGGACCGGTACCTCGCGTCGGTGGGCGCGGTCGCGGAGCGGATCGCGGACCTCGACAACGTTCTCGGGTACGACACCCTCAACGAGCCGAACCCGGGCTACATCGGGATGCGCGGGCGCGACTTCACCCGCGGCCGCCGGTTCATGGCGCGCGACGACTCCGGCCCGGAGCCGCGGAGCCCACTCGAGCAGCTCGCCGCGACCGAGGCCTCGGGCGTGTGGCGGGACGGGTGCCCGTGGCGCGAGGTCGGGCTGTGGGACCGCGACGCGTCCGGCACGCCGGTGCTGCTCATGGCCGACGGTCTGGGTGGCCGCGGGTGGCACGACCACATGGAGCCGTTCGCTCGGAGGTTCCGGGACGCGATGCGAGCGCGTCACGCCGACTGCTTCATCTTCCTCGAGGGCTCGCCGATGGAGCTCGACACGGAGTGGCAGGACCCGGATCCCCTCGTGTGCAACGCCCGCCACTGGTACGACGTCATGAGCCTGATCACGCGCTCGTTCGACGTCGACGCGTATCGCTCGCTCTCCGGCGAGGTGGTGTCCGGCGTCGAAGCGATCGCGGCCGAGCACGTCAAGATGCTCGGCGGGCTGCAGCAGGTCTCGCGCGACCGGATGGGCGACCCGCCGATGCTCATCGGCGAGTTCGGGATCCCCTACGAGATGAACCACGGCGAGGCCTTCCGCAACGGCGACTGGTCGAGCCAGGAGGCCGCGCTCGACGCCGGCTACCGGGCGATGGACCAGCTGCTCCTGCACACGACCCAGTGGAACTACACCGCCGACAACTCCCACGAGCACGGTGACCAGTGGAACGACGAGGACCTCTCGATCTTCAGTCCCGACGACGTCACGGATCCGGAGGACCTCGACTCGGGCGGGCGCGCGACCCGGGCCTTCTGCCGGCCGTACGTCCGGCACTGGGCCGGCGCGCCGGGATCGATGCGCTTCGATCTCGACTCGGGCGAGTTCACCGCGGAGCTCCGCCGCGAGCCCGCCATCGACGCGCCGACGGTCGTCTACCTGCCCCGGCTGCACTACCCCGAGGTCCCCGACGTCCGGGTGTCGGCGGGGGAGACGACCTACGATCCCGCGACGCAGCTGCTCACGTGGACGACCGCGCCCGACGCCGGCCCGGTCAGCATCAGCGCCACCGCACGCTGAGCACGACGTCGGCCTGCCAGGACTGCTCCGGCCACCCGCGCTTTCCCCGGGTGCGCTGTACGCGGTGGAGCCAGTCGACGACCGTCACCGGATCATGGCCGAGCATCACGAGCGCACTGCCGATCACCGTGCCGGTCCGGCCTCGGCCGGCGTGGCAGTGCACGACGACGCCCTCACCTGCGTCGAGGCGGTCGGCCACGAGCCGTGCCGCACCGATCGCGAGCTCGCGCTCGCGCTCGGGGTCGTCGGGCTCGGTCCGGGTGTACAGGTCCTGCAGCTGGGCGTGATGGAGCGCGAGGGGTGACGCGTCGTACGGCGCTTCGGCGTGCGTGAGGCACACGACGTGGCGGATCCCCGCGTCGTGCAGCTCGTTCCAGCAGTTGGCGCGGGGATAGCCCATGCCGGCCAGCGGCGCGGGGTGACGCGTCACCCAGTAGAGATCGGCCGGCACCGCGAGCGCACCGAGGAAGCCCGCGCCGCTCCCGGGTGGGAGCAGTCGCCGGTGGTCCACGCCGCGCCGCCCGTCGCGGGCGTTACGAACGGGCCGCGGCGAGCAGGGTCTCGACGGGGCCGAGGTCGTACGGTGCGCCGGTCATCACGATGAGGTGGTCGGCACCGGCGTCGAGGTACTCCTGCCAGTTCGAGACCTCGTCGCCCGAGATCCCGACCGTGCGCTCGATCTCGGCCGGGTTGCGGCCGAGCTTGGCGCACCATTCGTCGAGCACCGCCGACTTGGCCGCGAAGTTCGCCGGCGGTCCGAACGTGTTCCAGGCATCGGCATGCTCGGCCACCAACCGCAGCGTCACCTTCTCGCCGGCTCCGCCGATCAGGATCGGCACGTCACCCTGGGGCGGCGGAGTGAGCCGACCGAGCCGGTCGATGACGAGCGGCAGCGCCTCGGCGAGGTCACGGAGGCGGGCGGGCGCGGTCTTGAAGTCGTAGCCGTACTCCGTGTAGTCGCGCTCGAACCAGCCCGACCCGATGCCGAGGATGAACCGGCCGTGGCTGATCAGGTCGATGGTGCGGGCCATGTCCGCGAGCAGCTGCGGATTGCGGTACGAGTTGCAGGTGACGAGCGCCCCGATCCGCGCGTTCGTCGTCTCGGCGGCCATCGCGGCGAGCAGGGTGTACGCCTCGTAGTGGTTCGCGTCCGGGTTGCCGTACAACGGGAAGAAGTGGTCCCAGACCCAGATGCTGTCGACCTCGAGCGCGTCGGCGGCGCGCCACGCGGCGCGAAGCTCGTCGACGGTCGCGACCTGGGGATGGAGCTGCACTCCCACGCGGAAGCGGGCCATTGCGCTCTCGTTTCAGTGAGCCGACGGTGCGTCGGGCACACTACCGGAGCGATGTTCATCACCAACCACGTGCTCGCAGGCACGCTCGCGGGGACGGCTCTGCGCCGCCGTCCTGTGCTCGCGTTCTGTGCCGGCGTCGCCACCCATGTCGCGATGGACATGACCCCGCACTGGGGCGATCCGACCGTCGAGGGCGACGGTTTCATCAGGGTGGCCAAGCGCGACGGCGTGCTCGGGCTCGGGGTGGTCGCACTGGTTGCCGCCGCGGGCTTGCCGCCGCGGACCGCGCTGCTCGCGGGGATCGCGGGCGCCGCGCTCCTCGACGCGGACAAGCCGTGCGAGTACTTCTTCGGGTTCAACCCCTGGCCAGGCTGGCTCGACGAGTTCCACATGCGGATCCAGCGTGAGTCGCCCGAGGGGATCCGCGTCGAGATCGCGACCGGGGTCGTGCTGGCCGCGGCGAGCGCGGTCGTGCTGGCCCGCCGTCGTCTCACCGCCGCACGCGCCCGGTAGGTCCGGGGCCGGCCGCTCCGCGAGGAGGGCTAGTGGCGGGGCGGGGCGTGCGGAGCCGGCGTCGGGTCGAACAGCGCGCTGCCCGCCTGCCACTGGTCGTACGGGAGCTTCCAGTCGACCATCGCGATGTCGTCGTTCGGCGGCCGCGCGGTACCGGTGACCTCGACGACGTCGCCGCGCTGGCTGAAGCCGTAGAACCACTCCGCGTTCGCGGTGCTGATGTTGATGCAGCCGTGGGACACGTTGCTGCTGCCCTGGTCGCCGACGGACCACGGCGCGGCGTGCACGTACTCGCCCGCCGACGAGATCTGCGTGTCCCAGGCGACGTGCTCGTAGTAGCCGTCCGGCGAGTCGCGAGGGATGCCGTTCGTCGCCGAGTCCATGATGACGTCGGCGGCCTTGCCGAGGACGAGGTGCTTGCCGCTCATCGTCGGGTACTTGTCGCGCCCGGCGCTGATCGGGAAGGTCTTCACGACCGCGCCGTTGCTCGTGACCGTCATCGTGTGCGTCGCCGCGTTCGCGACGCTCACGTGCGAGTCACCGATGCGGAAGTGCGCGGTGCGGTGAACGTTGCCGATCAGCCCGTTGCCCGCGTCGACGCCGTCGAGGTTGCCGTCGAACCAGACCTCGGTGTGCGCCGGCCAGTAGTCCGCGGGCCGCCAATGCACCTCGGTGTCGCTCATCCAGTGCCACGAGCCATCGACCGCAGGGGTGGTGATCACGTTGAGGCGGGCCTCGACCGCGGCCTTGTTCGCGACCGGCGCGGTGAAGCGCAGGGCGATCGGCTGCCCGACGCCGACGACCTCGTTGTCGCCGGGCACGACCCGGACGCCGAGGTAGCCGGTGGGCGTGACGGTGGTGAAGGTCCACTTCTTGGTGTGAGGCTTGCCGCGGTTCGGGACCACGCGCGCGCTCACGTTGTACGCGGCCCCGGGAGCGAGGCTCGTGGTGGTCAGCCACCACTCGCCGTTCTGGTCGAGGTACCCGTGCACCGGGGTGCCGTCGGGGCCCTTCACCGTGAGGTGCTTGATCCGTCCGTTCTGCGCGTCGACCTTGATCGTCGTCTGGGGCGGGATGCCGGTCGCGCCCGGGGCGGGCGAGGCGAGCAGCTTGAACCGGCCGTTGCCGGTCGGGCGGACCTTCGGCGCGCCCGCGGCGTCGGCCTCGTTGCTGCTGCCCTTCCACGGGACGAGCAGGTACGCGCCCGCGCCGAAGCCCACGATGATCGCGACGGCGATCACGATGAGCGACGAACGGCGGAACGTCTTCACGAGGGCTCCCTGCCACGACAGCCGCGCCCGGTGTCGCAGCGGACAGAAGATTCTCCTTGGATCGGCAGTCTGCACGCAAACCCTGAGCGATGGATGTCAGCCGCCGCACGGGACTGCAACCGGTTCTACCCGGAGCGGCGGGGATCGGCGAGACTCCCGCCGTGGACCTTCACTTCTCGCCGGAGGACGAGCGATTCCGGGCCGAGGCCCGGGCCTGGCTGACCGCCGCGCTCGAGGGTGAGTTCGCCGTGGTGCGGGGCCGGGGCGGGCCGGGCGACGAGCACTCGCTCTTCGAGGAGCGCCTCGCCTGGGAGCGCGCCCTGGGCGCGGCCGGGTGGACCTGCCTGTCCTGGCCGGCTGCGTACGGCGGGCGGGACGTCACCCTGCTCCAGCAGGTCATCTTCTACGAGGAGTACGCCCGCGCGGGCGGGCCCGGACGGGTGGGGATCGTCGGAGAGGGTCTCATCGGGCCGACGATCCTGCATTTCGGCACGGACGAGCAGAAGCAGCGGTTCCTCCCCAAGATCGCGAGCGGCGAGGAGCTGTGGTGCCAGGGCTACTCGGAGCCGAATGCCGGCTCGGACCTCGCCAACATCGCGACGCGGGCCGAGCTCGTCGACGGCCCGGAGGGCGAGGAGTGGTCGGTGAGCGGCCAGAAGGTCTGGACCTCGCTCGCGCACTGGGCCAGCTGGTGCTTCGTGCTCGCGCGGACCGACCGTGACGCGCCGCGGCACCGCGGGATCTCCTACCTGCTCGTGCCCATGGAGCAGCCGGGGGTCGAGATCCGCCCGATCGAGCAGATCACCGGCGACTCGGAGTTCAACGAGGTCTTCTTCGACGGGGCGCGCACCCCGAAGGACCACGTCGTCGGTGAGGTGAACGGGGGGTGGCGGGTCGCCATGGGCACGCTCGCCTTCGAGCGCGGCGCGCTCGACGCTCGGCCAGCAGCTCGGCTTCGCGAACGAGTGGCGCGAAATCCTGGCCCGCACCCGCGACCTCGGGCAGGACACCGATCCCGTGATGCGCCAGCGACTGGCCCGGGCGTGGATCGAGCTGGAGATCATGCGGTACAACGCGCTGCGCGGGCTGACCGCGATGTCCAAGGGCGAGGTGACGCGCGAGACGTCGATCTCGAAGCTGTTCTGGGGCACCATGCACCAGCGGCTCGGCGAGCTCGCGATGGACGCGCTGGGACCGTGGGCCGACGTCGCCGACGGAGGTCCGTACGACCTCAGCGCGTTCCAGCGCTTGTTCCTGTACAGCCGAGCCGACACGATCTACGGCGGGTCGAACGAGATCCAGCGCAACGTGATCGGCGAGCGAGTCCTGGGCCTGCCCCCCGAGCCGAAGGTCGTCTGATGCCTCCCGAAGCCCCGCCGTACCCGCCCGCCCACGGACTGCTGGCGGGCAAGACCGCGCTCGTCACCGCCGCCGCCGGGACCGGCATCGGGTTCGCGGCCGCGAAGCGCTGCGTCGAGGAGGGCGCGCGGGTCGTGCTGAGCGACGCGCACGAGCGACGGCTCGGTGAGGCGGCCGAGCAGCTCGGTGACGCAGTCGCCGCGGCCATCCCGTGCGACGTGACCGACGAGGCCGCGGTCCAGGCGCTGTTCGACGGTGCGATCACGGAGACCGGCGGGCTCGACATCGTGATCAACAACGCGGGTCTCGGTGGGACCGCGAACCTCGTCGAGATGACCGACGAGCAGTGGAGCACGGTGCTCGACGTGACCCTCAACGGGACGTTTCGCTGCACCCGTGCCGCGCTGCGCCACCTCCGGGACCGCGGATCGGGCGTCGTCGTGAACAACGCCTCGGTGCTCGGCTGGCGCGCGCAGGCGGGCCAGGCGCACTACGCCGCGGCGAAGGCCGGCGTGATGGCGCTGACCCGGTGCGCGGCGATCGAGGCGGCGGAGTTCGGCGTGCGCGTGAACGCCGTCGCGCCGAGCATCGCGATGCACCCGTTCCTGGCCAAGGTGACGAGCGACGAGCTCCTCGAAGAGCTCACGTCGCGCGAGGCGTTCAGCCGCGCCGCGGAGCCCTGGGAGGTCGCGAACGTCATCGTCTTCCTCGCCTCCGACTACTCGACCTACATGACCGGCGAGATCGTCAGCGTCAGCTCCCAACACCCCTGACCCCCCTCGATCGTTTGGCGTCACTTACCCACCACAGAGGGGGGTAAGTGACGCCAAAGCGTGTGGTTGTCCCACCTCGCGGCTGGAATGCCGCCATGACCGTCGACACGGATGCTGACGAGACCCTGGCGCGCCACGCCGCAGAGCATCACGGAGTCTTCCGGGGCGCGCACGCGCGTATGGTGGGGCTGACCGAGCGTCAGATCGAGCGGCGCATTCTCGAGCATCGTTGGCTCAGGCTTCATCGTGACGTCTACCGCTTGCACGGCGCGCCGGCGACCTGGGAAGGCGATCTGCTCGCGGCGTGCTGGGCCGGGGGGTTCCGGGCAGTGGCATCGCACCGGTCCGCCGCGGAGCTGCACCAGATGCCGGGACGGAGGCGCGAGTTCGTGGAGATCGTGTGCCCTCGATGGCGCCGGAGCCGTCAGGACGGGGTTGTCGTGCACGAGACCAAGCGGCTCGATCCGAGGGACATCACCGTCGTCGACGGGATCGCGGTGACGACGCCGATCCGCACGCTGTTCGACCTCTGCTCCGTGTACCGGGACGGGATGATCGAGATCGTCTTCGAACACGGCCTGCGCCGAGGCCTCTTCACGGAGCGCGACATCGACGTGCTGGTGCGGCGACTGAGTCGGCCGGGCCGCGCCGGCGGTCCGACGCTGCGCCGTCTGCTCGACCAGAGGGATCCGAGCCGGCGCCCGACAGAGAGCGAGATGGAGACCTTGCTGCTCCATGCGCTACGAGCCGCGGGGCTCCCCGCTCCGGTCGTCCAGCACGAGATCTGGATCGGCAGTGAGCTCATCGGGAGAGTCGATGCTGCGTATCCCGCCGAGCGGATCGCGATCGAGTACGACTCCGACGAGTTCCACACGGGGCGGAATGCGACGCGTCGTGATCGCAGTCGCCGTCATCGCCTGCTCGCGAACGGCTGGATCACGGTGGACGTCGGGCCGACCGAGCTGGGGAGCAGAGCCGCGCAGATGTGCTCTGCGGTCGCTCAGGCACTTCGCGACCGTCATCGCGCGGCCTGACCCGCTTTGGCGTCGCGTACCCACCACGGAGGGGGAAAAGTGACGCCAAACGGAGATGGGGGCGGGTTACACCTCGTCGGGGTGGCAGTGCTTCGACGGGGGGAGGTCGAGGGCGGGGTTGCGGTCGAAGAAGCCGTAGGGGGTGAGGAGGAAGCCGGCGTACTCGACCGGCATGACCGGCCAGTCCTCGGGGCGCACGAAGTGGGTGACGCCGAACGTGTACCAGAGGACGACGTCGGTATCGGCGAGGTCGGCGTCGCGGGCGGTCCAGCGGGGCAGGCCGTCGCCGCCCTCGTGCTGGTTCGGGTACTCGCCCGCGGCGCGGCGCTCGTCGGGCGCGTACGCGGTCGCCCACAGGTTGTGCTGCGCGAACCCGGCGCGCTTGCCGACGCTCGAGTCGGGTTGTGCGAGCAGCGTCGGGGTGCTCATCGTCGGGACGAGCTTGTACGCGACAGGCTGGCCGAGCCCGTTCACCACGTGGGGGTTGACGACCTTCCAGTACCGGCTCGTCGCCGGGTTGACCTCGCGCTGCGCGTCCAGCTCGGAGTCCAGCCGGGTGACGCGCGGACGGAACGCGTTGCCCCACGGGTTGTCGTCCCCCCACGGCATCGTCTCGGCCTCGACCTCGTAGACCTCGTTCTCGGGCCCGTCGACGTCGAGATCGAGGCGCACGTTGAACAGGTGCTGGTGGTGCGGCGCGGCGACGCCCGGCGCGACGACGTTCGCGAACGCCGGCTGCGTCCCGGGTTCGATCGCCATGGGCGACACGATGCCGGTGAGCTTCACCTCGAGCTGGATGTTCCCGTCGAGGTACAGGTACCAGGAGAAGCCGTACTCGTAGTTCCCGACCGTCGCGACGATGTTGATCACCAGCCGCCGGCTCCGGCGCACCTCGCTCGTGCCGCTGAACAGGTCCACGTGCTTCCAGAGGATCCCGTAGTCCTCCTCGTGCAGGCAGATCGCGTTCGTGACGGTGAACGGCTCACCGGTCTCGCTCGCCATCACCGCGTCGAAGTAGCGGATCTCGCCGAGGCAGTCGCAGCCGAGCGTGAGCGGCTGGGTCATGCGCCCGAGCCCCCACTCTCCCGCGTCGAACGCGTTCTTCCAGCCGTGCAGCGGCGTCGGGTCGCCGTACGGGACGACCATCTCGCTCACGGACGCGCGGTGCACGACCGAACGCTCGCGCCCGTGGTCGTCGTAGGTGACCTGGTGCAGCACGAGCCCCTCGTACGGGTCGAAGCCGAGGCGCAGCGACCACCGGCTCCAACGCACGAGGTTGCCCTCGACGGTGAAGCTCGGGCCCTCGGGCTGGGTGATCTCGAGCGGCTTGAGGTCGTCGCGCAGCGGTTCCTGGTCCGCGGCGAAGTACCGAGCGTGCTCGACGGGCAGCGTCGTGGCACCGTGGTCGATGACCTCGATCACCTCGTTGCGCCCGAGGTCGAAGTGGACGATGAGCCCTTCGATCGGTCGTGCGTAGCCGTTGTCCTCCGGTGTCTCACGCAGGAACGAGATGCACCGCGCGATGCGGCGGTCCGTCTCCGCGTCGTAGCCGAACGACCCGGCCGGCCACGGGTCGATCTGCACGTTGTCGAGGTCGGTGATCCCGCGGCGCGCGAGCGCCGCGACGTACTCGGGGTGCTCTTTGGTCGTGAAGATCGCGTTCATCGCCTCGACGAAGAGCAGCGCGGGCCGCATGCCTTCGACCAGGTCCCAGCGCCGGACCTCGCCGGTCGTCACCGACACCACGACGTCGATCATCTCGAGCTCGGGTCCGGGTACGACGAGCGCGCGGAGCTCGCGATCGACCGGGTCGCCCGGCTTCCACTGCGCCAGCGCCGCCTTGTCCGGCTCGTGCAGCACCACGTGGGCGAAGCGCGCCGCGTCGGTCAGCTTCCCGGTGTCCCGCATGATCTCCACCGCCCGGGTGATCTCCTCGCCGGTGACCATGTCGAGCGGATGTGCAGTCGTGGTGGGCATGCGGCCGATCTTCATGACGCCCGTGTCAGATGTCAACCTGCCGTGGAGCCCGTCCCGGTCCGCCGGCCGGATCAGCGCCGGGCTCGTGCGAGCACGGTCCGGAGGGCGCCGAGCGCGGCCTTCGGGCGGTAGCCGCGGTCGAACGGGAGTGCATCGCCGGTCCCGGGGTTCTCCGCCGGGACCCACGACGAGCGGTCGGTGAACCCCCACGTGACGAACGTGCGGCACCGGGACACCGCGAGGCACGCCCGGAGCATGTGGTCGTAGACCCCCGCCTGCACCTGGCGCTCGTGCTCGTTCGCGGGCAGCGAGAGCGCGACGTCGGCCTCCGTGACGGCGACGTCGAGACCCATCGCCGCGTACGTGCGAAGCGCGGACTCGAGCTCATGACCCGACGGCGGATGCGACGCGACCTCGTGGCCCTGGATGCCGACCCCGTCGATCGGGACGCCCCGGGCGCGCAACCCGCGGACGAGCGCGGTCACCGCGGACGCCTTCGGGCCGGGGGACTCGATGTCGTAGTCGTTGTAGTAGAGCTTCGCCTTCGGGTCCTCCTCGTGTGCCCACCGGAATGCGAGGTCGATGTACGTGGGACCGATGACCTTCGACCAGATGCTGTCGCGGAGCTTCCCGTCCTTGTCGACGGCCTCGTTCACGACGTCCCACTGCGCGACTCTGCCGCGGTAGTGACGCACGACGGTTCGGATGTGCTCGTGCAGGATCTGCTCGAGCTCACCGCGCGTCCAGTGGTGGTCGGTGACCCACGATGGCACCTCGCGGTACCAGACGAGGTTGTGGCCGCGCACGGTCATGTGATGGGCACGCGCGAAGTCGACGATCGCGTCCGCGGGCCCGAAGTCGTAGCGGTCGCGTGCGGGGTGGATCCTGTCCCACTTCATCGCGTTCTCCGGCGTGACCGCGTTGAACTCCGTCGCGAGCGTCTGCCGGTACTGCGAGTCCCTCGCGAGGAGATTCGTCGCGACCGCAGCGCCGAACACCATGCCGCGGGAGCTCGCCGACACCCGCAGCGGGGTGGCCGCGGCGGCCCGGGAGGGCGCGGTGGTCGGCGAGGAGCCGCTCGAGCACGCCGCCAGCAGCACCGCACCGGCGAGGACGCCCGCGCCCAGCATCTTCCTCGAGTGCGTCCCGGCTCCGGTCACAGAGAGGGGTTGTCGGAACGAACGCCCCCGGGACTGAAGCCGAGGTGACGTCGGCTACGTGCTCGTGTTCGTGGCCGCGTCGAGGTACGCGGGCTTCTCCCCACCGCCGTGGACGAGCACGTTGGCCCCGCTGACGTAGGCGGCGAGGGGAGAGGCGAGGAAGAGGCAGACGCCCGCGACATCGTCCGGCGTGCCCATCCGCCCGAGCGGCACCGTGGCGCCGACCGCCGCGATGCCCTCGTCGTCGCCGTAGAAGAGGTGGGCCTGCTCGGTGACGATGAGCCCGGCGGTCACCGCGTTCACACGGACCTTCGGCGCGTAGTCGACCGCGAGCGTTGTGGTGAGGTTGAGGAGCCCCGCCTTGGCCGCCCCGTACGCGGCGCTGTTCGGCGACGGGCGGATCCCGCTCACGCTGGCGATGTTGACGATGCAGCCACCGGTCTCCTGCTGCTGCATCACCGCGTTCGCCTGCTGCGAGAACACGAGCGGCGCGATCAGGTTCAGCTCGACGATCGCGCGGGAGAAGCGCGGTGACGCGGTGGCAGAGTCGGCCGGCGGCGACCCGCCGGCGTTGTTCACGAGAACGTCCACGCGCCCCGCGCGGGACACGGTGCCGGCGACGACGCGTTCGATGTCTGCCTCCTCGCGGACGTCCGCGGCGACGAAGACGGCGCTGCGGCCCTCGACCGACGGCACGCGCTCGGGCTCCGACCTCCCGCAGATCGTGACGTCGGCGCCCGCAGCCAGGAAGCCCGAGGCGATGCCGCGGCCGATGCCGCGCCCCCCGCCGGTCACGATCACGACCTGCCCCGACAGGTCGGGGGCCGCGCTCGCCAAGGGGCCGGAATTCGCCATGCGGGCTAGTTTGGCACCCGATCTGACGACCCATCAGAAAGCAGTCGCGCGCGCATGGGCATCTCACGGACCGTCGACGACCACGGCATCGCCGAGGTCGTGATGGACAACCCGCCGGTCAACGCCCTCACGGTGGCGGGCTGGTTCGATCTCGCCCGGATCGTGCGCGCGCTGGGCGAGGACCCGGCCGTGCGGGTCGTGGTGCTGCGGGCCGAGGGTCGGGGCTTCAACGCCGGGGTCGACATCAAGGAGATGCAGGCGACGGAGGGCTTCGACGCCCTGATCGGGGCGAACCGGGGCTGCTACGCGGCGTTCGCCGCGGTCTACGAGTGCGCGGTGCCCGTGATCGCGGCGGTGAACGGGTACTGCCTGGGCGGCGGGATCGGCCTGGTCGGCAATGCCGACGTCATCGTCGCCGCCGAGGATGCGACGTTCGGGTTGCCCGAGGTCGACCGGGGCGCGCTCGGAGCGGCCACGCACCTGGCCCGGCTCGTGCCCCAGCACAAGATGCGGGCGATGGTCTACACGTCGGCCACCGCGACCGCGGCCGAGCTGCACCACTACGGCTCGGTGTTGCGGGTCGTCGCCTCCGCCGGCCTGCGTGACGCGGCGTACGAGGTGGCGGAGCAGATCGCGGCGAAGAGCCCGACGGTGATCCGGGCGGCCAAGGAGTCGCTCAACGGCATCGACCCGGTCGACGTCAAGCGCTCCTACCGGTTCGAGCAGGGCTTCACCTTCGAGCTCAACCTTTCCGGCGTCGCGGACGAGCACCGCGACGCGTTCGTGGCCAAGCGGGAGACGGATACCGAGCGCGTGAGCGACAAGCGAGCCACCGAGGAGGAGGTCGTCGCCGAGCTGCGCGACGGGATGACGATCGGCGTCGGCGGGTGGGGCTCGCGGCGCAAGCCGATGAGCATCGTGCGGGCGATCGCGCGCTCCGGCCTGCGGGACCTCACGATCGTCTCGTACGGCGGACCGGACGTCGGGCTCCTGTGCGCGGCCGGCAACGTCAGCCGGGTCGTGTACCCGTTCTGCTCGCTCGACTCGATCGCGCTCGAGCCGCACTTCCGCGTCGCCCGTCAGACCGGTGCTGTGTCGACGCTGGAGCTCGACGAGGGGATGTTCCTGCTCGGGTTGCAGGCCGCGGCCTGGCGGGTCCCGTTCATCCCGACCCGCGTCGGCCTCGGCTCCGACGTGCTGGAACGCCAACCCGAGATCCGCACGGTCGTGTCGCCCTACGACGACGGCGAGGAGCTGGTGGCGGCACCCGCGCTCACCATGGACGTCGCGCTCATCCACATGCATCGCGGTGACTCCGGCGGCAATGGCCAGTACCTCAACGTCGACCCCTACTTCGACGACCTGTTCTGCATGGCCGCAACTCGTCGCTTCATGAGCGTCGAGCGCATCCTCGAGACCGACGACCTCGCGGGCGAGGGCCCGGTGCAGACGCTCCGGATCAGCCGCCTGATGACCGACGGCGTGATCGAAGCGCCGTTCGGTGCGCACTTCACCGAATGCGTCCCCGACTACGGCCGCGACGAACCGTTCCAGCGCGAGTACGCGGGCAGCGCGAAGACCACCGAGGCGTGGGAGGCCTGGCGGACGAAGTACCTCGACTGCGGCGGTCACGACGAGTACCGGAAGGTGGTCGGCCTGTGAGCGGGGACACGACGGAGCTGATCACGCGGGCGGAGTACTGCGTGGTCGCGGTGGCCGAGTGCTTCCGGGGCGACGGCGAGATCATGGCCAACCCGATCGGCACGATTCCCGCGATCGGCGGTCGGCTGGCGCGCGCGAGCTTCGAGCCCGACCTGGTGATGACCGATGGCGAGGCCCTGCTCATCGCCGGCGCGTACCCGATCAGCCCGTCCGAACAGCCGAAGGTCGTCGAGGCCTGGAACCCCTACCGGTCGATGTTCGACGTCGTCTGGTCGGGACGGCGGCACGTGATGATGGGCGCGTCGCAGATGGACCGCTACGGCAACCAGAACTTCGCGTTCATCGGTTCGTGGGAGCAACCCAAGGCGCAGCTGCTCGGCTTCCGCGGCGCGCCGGGCAACACGATCCAGAACACCACGAGCTACTGGATCCCGAGCCACTCGCCCAAGGTCTTCGTCGAGCAGGTCGACGTGGTGAGCGGCATCGGGTACGACCGTGCGGCGAAGCTCGGCCCGGCCGGGCGGTTCCACAACCTGCGCCACGTGGTGACCAACCTCGGCGTGCTCGACTTCGAGACCCCTGACCACACGATGCGGCTGCGGTCGGTCCACCCGGGCGTGACCGTCGACGAGCTCGTCGCGGCGACGGGCTTCGACCTGGTGGTGCCGGACTCGGTGCCCGAGACCCGGGCGCCGACGCCCGACGAGCTGGCGCTCGTGCACGAGATCCTCGACCCGACCGGCCTGCGCGAGCAGGAGGTCCCGAACCCGTGACCCGCCACGCGGCGCTGTCGACGCGCGCCTGCGAGCTGTTCGGCGTCGAGCTGCCGATCGTCCAGACCGGCATGGGCTGGGTGGCGGGCGCGCGCCTCACGGCGGCCACGAGCGCGGCCGGTGGTCTCGGGATCCTCGCGAGCGCGACCATGACCTTCGACGAGCTGGCGAAGGCCATCCACGAGGTCCAGAGCCGCACCGACCACCCGTTCGGCGTGAACCTCCGCTCGGACCAGCCCGACGTCGACGACCGGATCGCGCTGATGGTGCGCGAGAAGGTGAAGGTGGCGAGCTTCGCCCAGGCGCCCGGCGAGCGGCTGGTGAAGCTGCTGAAGGACCAGGGCGTCGTCGTCATGCCGACGGTCGGCGCGCGCCGGCACGCGGAGAAGGTCGCGGGATGGGGCGTCGACGCGGTGATCGCGCAGGGTGCCGAGGGCGGAGGCCACACCGGCACGGTCCCGACGAGCCTCCTGCTCTCCCAGGTGTGCGACGCGGTCGACATCCCCGTGCTCGCCGCGGGTGGCTTCCACGACGGGCGCGGTCTCGTGGCTGCGCTCGCGTACGGCGCGGCGGGCGTGGCGATGGGCACACGGTTCCTGCTCTCGGCCGAGAGCACCGTGCCGGACGCGGTCAAGGCGCGGTACCTCGCGGCGTCGGTCACCGACACGGTCGTCACCACGAGCGTCGACGGCTACCCGCAACGGGTGATCCGCACCGAGCTGGTCGACCACCTCGAAGGGGCCGGACGCATCACCGCGCTGCCCCGGTCGGTGGCGAACGCGCTGCGGTTCCGGAAGCTGAGCGGCCGCTCGCTCGACGACCTCGCCCGCGAGGGGCTGGCGATGCGGAAGAACCAGGGCCTGACCTGGGCCCAGGTGGCGATGGCGGGGAACGCCCCGATGCTGACCAAGGCCGCCCTGGTGGACGGCCGGCTCGACGCCGGCGTGCTCCCGACGGGCCAGGTGGTGGGGGTCGTGGACGCCCTGCCGACCGTGGCCGAGATCGTGGCGACCATCATGGACGAGGCCGAGGCGACGCTGCGCCGGCTGGAGGGAACGACCGCATGACGACCAAGACGAGGGTGCCGGCCAAGGACGGTTGGTTCACGATGGACGCGGACGCGCCGACGCTGCTCGGTCGGCGCGGCGTCGAGACCGGGAGCTACTTCTTCCCGCCCACGCTCGCGTTCTCGCGCAACCCGGCCGCGCCTGCCGAGGAGCTCGAAGAGGTGGCACTGTCCCGGACGGGTCGGGTCTGGTCGTGGACCACGAACCACTACCAGCCGCCCGAGCCGTACATGCCCCCCGACCCCTTCGTGCCCTACACCGTCGTCGCGGTCGAGCTGGTGGAGGAGCAGATGGTCGTGCTCGGGCCGCTGGACCCGGCGTCCGATCCCGACGCGCTGGCCGTCGGCCAGGAGGTCGAGGTCGCGCTGACGACGCTGTACGAGGACGAGGACCACGAGTACGTGATCTGGAGCTGGAGGCAGGCATGAGCGTCGCGGGGAGTGCTCCCGGTGAGGTCGCGATCCTCGGGGTCGGCATGCACCCGTGGGGCAAGTGGGGGCGCAACTTCGTGGAGTACGGCGTCGTCGCCGCGCAGGCCGCGCTCGCAGATGCCGGGGTCGAGTGGCGTGACATCCAGTTCGTGTCGGGTGCGGACACGATGCGCAACGGGTATCCCGGGTACGTCGCCGGCGCGACGTTCGCGCAGGCGCTCGGCTGGCAGGGCGCGTCCGTGGCGTCGTCGTACGCGGCGTGCGCGAGCGGCGCCACCGCGCTGAACACCGCGCGAGCGCAGATCCTCGCCGGGCTGTGTGACGTCGCGCTGGTGGTCGGCGCGGACACGACCCCGAAGGGATTCCTCGCACCGAACGCGGGGGAGCGGGGCGACGACCCGGACTGGTTGCGGTTCCGCCTGCTCGGGGCGACCAACCCGACGTACTTCGCGCTCTACGCGCGCCGCCGCATGGAGATGTTCGGCGCGACCCCCGACGACTTCGCCAAGGTCAAGATCAAGAACGCCCGCCACGGCCTGCAGAACCCGAACGCGCGGTACCGCAAGGAGGTGACGCTCGAGGAGGTCAACGCGGCCCCGGTCGTCGCCGAACCCCTGCGCCTGCTGGAGATCTGTGCGACCTCCGACGGCGCGGCCGCGGTGGTCCTGTCGAGCATGGAGTACGCGAAGACGCACGCGTCGGGTGCCCCGGTGCGCGTCGCCGCGATCTCGACCGTCACGCCGAGCTACCCGAACACGATCATCGAGATGCCCGCGTTCGCGACGGATTCCGCGCACGGGGTCGCCGCCCCGACGCACACGTTCCGCGACTCGATTGCAGCCGCCGCGTACGAGCAGGCCGGGCTCGGCCCGGAGGACCTCGACCTCGCCGAGGTCTACGACCTCTCGACCGCGCTCGAGCTCGACTGGTACGAGAACATCGGCCTCTGCAAGCCGGGGGAGGCGGAGCGGCTGTTGAACGACGGTGACACGACGATCGGCGGGCGCGTCCCCGTGAACGCGAGCGGCGGGCTCGCGTGCTTCGGCGAGGCGGTGCCCGCGCAGGCGCTCGCCCAGGTGTGCGAGATCACGTGGCAACTGCAGGGTCGCGCGGGTGACCGGCAGGTCGACGGCGCGCGGGTCGGGCTCACCGTGAACCAGGGGCTGTTCGGCCACGGCAGCTGCGTGATCCTGCGCCGCTAGACCCCACCTACTCCGAGCTCTCGGGGGCCGCCGGAGGGCGCCCGTCGACTCCGACTTCGACGATCGCCCTCCGGAGATCTTGGGAGCCGCCGGAGGGCGCCCGTCGACTCCGACTTCGACGATCGCCCTCCGGAGATCTTGGGAGCCGCCGGAGGGCGCCCGTCGACTCCGACTTCGACGATCGCCCTCCGGAGATATTGGGAAAGAAGGAAGACCTTGACGACCCCCACGCAATGGAACCTGGCCGACCTCTTCGAGGCGGTTGCCGACGCGGTCCCCGACCGCACCGCGGTCATCGTGGACGATCGCCGGCTGACATTCCGCGAGCTCGACGAACGCGCCACCCGCCTGGCCCATCACCTCGCCGCCACCGGGGTGAAGCCCGGCGACCACGTCGGCCTGTACCTCTACAACGGTCCCGAATACCTCGAGGGGCTCTTCGCCGCGTACAAGCTGCGGGCCGTTCCCATCAACGTGAACTACCGCTACGTCGAGGCCGAGCTGCGGTATCTGTTCGACAACGCCGACCTCGTCGGGGTGATCCACGGGCGCGAGTTCGTGCCCCGCATCGCCGCGGTGCGCGCGGAGCTCCCGAAGCTGGTCTCGTTCGTCGCGGTCGAGGACGGCAGCGGCGAGGACCTCGCGCCGATTGGCGCGATCGAGTACGAGGCTGCGCTCGCGGCGGCATCACCGGAGCGCGACTTCCCGCCCCGCTCGGAGGACGACCTGTACATCCTCTACACCGGGGGCACGACGGGGATGCCCAAGGGCGTCATGTGGACGCAGAAGGACTTCTTCCTCTCGACCATCGGGCCGCTGCTCGAGCTGAGCGGCAACAAGCTCTCCGACCCGGCGGACGTCGTGAAGCTCGCGACCGAGGGAACCCCGACGGTGTCGTTCCCGATCCCGCCGCTCATGCACGGCGCGGCCCTCTGGGTGGCGCTCATGGCGATGTTCGGAGGGAGCACGTTGGTGCTCACGTCGCAACGCAAGATGGACCCGCACGCCATCTGGGCGGCCGTCGAGCGCGAGAAGGTGATGGCGATCACCATCGTCGGCGACGCGATGGCCCGACCGCTGATCGAAGCGCTCGACGACGCCGGCGCGAGCTACGACCTCTCCGGTCTGTACGTGGTCGGCTCGGGCGGCGCGATGCTCTCACCCGCGGTGAAGGAGAAGATCGCCGCGCGGCTGCCGAACGTCATCGTCTCGGACAGCATCGGCGCATCCGAGACGGGGTACCAGGGCACGTTCGCCGGCGCCGACGACGAGGGCCGGCCGCGCTTCACGATGGGGGAGCACACGACCGTGCTCGACGACGACGGGATCCCGGTCGAGCCGGGCCGCGGCGTCGTCGGTCGGCTGGCCCGCGGCGGGTACGTGCCGATCGGGTACTACAAGGACCCGGAGAAGACCGCGTCGGTGTTCGCGGAGGCCGGCGGCAAGCGGTGGGTCCTGCCCGGTGACATGGCGATGGTCGAGGCCGACGGTCTCATCACATTGCTCGGGCGCGGCTCGGTGAGCATCAACACCGGTGGCGAGAAGGTCTTCCCCGAAGAGGTGGAGAACGCGCTGAAGAGCCACCCCGACGTGTTCGACGTCGTGGTGGTCGGCGTGCCCGACGAGCGCTGGGGCGAGCGGGTCGCGGCCGTGGTGAAGGCACGGCCGGGGAGCGCGCCGACCGTCGACGACCTCGCCGCGCACGTGCGCGAGCACATCGCGGGCTACAAGGTCCCGCGCGAGGTGCACCTCGTCGACGAGGTCCAACGGTCCCCGTCGGGCAAGGCCGACTACCGCTGGGCCAAAGCGACCGCCACCGCCACCTGACCCCGCGCGCCCGACCGAACTTGCGTCACTCGAGCGCCTCCACGCGGCTCTTCTGACGCATGTTCGGTGGGGGGCGGAAGATCACGCGCTCGAGCAGGACGAACTGCACGATCGAAGCGGCCCGGCGAGCTACGCGGAGCGGTCGCGTACGACGAGCGCGACGACGCGCATCGTGATGATCGTGCCGAGGAACAGGCCGACGTAGCCGATCCCCTCGAGCGTCGCGGCCTCGTTGCTGTCTCCGGTGCTGGCCGCGGCCAGGAGGAGCACCGCGGCGGTGAGGATGCCGACCAGGCCCGACGCGGCGAGGATCGCCCGGTTGGCGAGGTCGCGCACGAAGGTCGCCTCGTTGGCATCGGCGTAGCGCGTGGTCCGGACCGTCAGCTGGCCCGACCGCAGCTGCGCGCCGATGGCTTCGGCGTGCCCGGGGAGCGTGCGTAGCGACGGCATCGCGCGCAGCAGCTCCTTCTGCATCTGGTTCTGGACGTCCTCGGTCCCCGCGGGCATCACCATGGTTCCCGCGAGGCTCTGGGCCTGCTCGGCGAACGCGAAGCCGGGCGCCATCGTGCGCAGCGTCCCGTCGAGCGTGATCAGGGCGCGGCTGAGCAGGGTGAGCGACACGGGCACTGCGAGGTGGTTGCGCTGGAGCACCTCGATCATCGCCTTCAGCATCTGGACGTCGAAGCCCGTGCCGCTGTTCATGTGCACGACCATGAAGCGGCCCAGGTCGGCCTCGAGCGCGGCGAGGTCGGTGCCGGGTGGCGGCGGGGAGATCTCGAGCACCGACCGCTGGAGCAGCTCGGGGTCGTTCAGCGACGAGGCGAGCAGCAGTCCCCCGAGGGCTTCGAGCGTCGCCGGATCCAGGATGCCGGTCGAGCCGAAGTCGAGCAGGTTCAGCGTCCCGTCCTCGGCCAGCAGGATGTTGCCCGGGTGCGGGTCGGCGTGGAACACCCCGTCCTCGAGGATCTGCGCGAGGAAGCACTGCAGCAGACGATCGGCGAGCACCTCGCGGGGCACCGGGCTCGCGTCGAGCGCGGCCTGGTCCGACACCGGGACCCCCGAGACCTCCTCGAGCACGAGGAGGCGTCGGGTGCACAGGTCGAGGTGGACCGCCGGGATGTGGATGCCCTCGTCACCACCGCGGTCGGCGCGCACCCGCTCACCGGCCTGACCCTCGCTGGTGAAGTCGAGCTCGGCGTTCACGGCGTCGGTGAACTCGCCGACGAGGGTCACGACGTCCGTGCGCAGGCCGATCGACGTCCGGCGCTGCACGAACGACGCGAGGCTGAGCATCGCCTGCGTGTCTCGGTTCACGACGTCCGCGACCATCGGGCGCTGGACCTTGACCACGACGCCCTCGCCCGACACGAGGGTGGCGCGGTGCACCTGGCCGATCGACGCGGCCGCGAGCGGCGTCCAGTCGAACGTCGCGAACACCTCTTCGACCGGTCGACCGAGCTCCTCTTCGACGACGGCGCGGATCGCTCCGGGCTCGGCCGGGGGTACCGAGGCCTGCAGCTGGGTCAGCTCGGCGATCACCGGGGCGGGGAGGAGGTCGCTGCGCGTCGAGGCGACCTGGCCGAGCTTGATGAACATCCCGCCGCACTGCTCGAGCGTCGAGCGCAGGCGCGGGCCGAACTCGGGGTCGGCGATCCCGGCCGCGGACGCGAAGCGTCGGTGCAGGAGGCCCTCGTGGCGCGCGATGCCGAGCACCTGCCGGAAGCGCAGCGGTGGTGCCATCGTGCGTCGGACCCGGCGCACCGGGTGCGGGACCTGCGGCAGCCGCCCGAGCCGCTCGTACGGGTCCTTCGACCCCGGACGGGCCATGAAGTCGAACGCGATCGCGAACGCCATCGTGGCGAGGATGCTGTACGGGACGATGCGGAGCAGGAGCTCTGCGGTCGTCGCGTGCGGCTCGGCCGAGATCCCGGCGACCAGGACGCCGAGCACCCATCCGAAGAAGCCGGTCACGAAGGTGCGGAACCAGGTCTGGCGCACGCCGAGGACCCGGGACGCGAACCAGCCGATGAGCAGCACCAGCGGGAGGATCAGGAGCGCGCCCGTGTCCACCTCGATCGTGACGTCGGCGAGGATCATGGTGCGCAGGCTTCCTGCCGGACGGGGCGGGTGTCAACGCTCGACGTCGATCCCCGGCGGGATGACCCCGGCCGTCGTGAGCGACGTCTGGGTCGCGGGGAGATGCCGTACAGCGGCCTGCAGCCGGCGGGCGCTCCGGCCAAGCCGCACTGCATCCTCCACACGTTGAGCGGTATGGGAGGCACGATCAAGGCCAGCTGATCGCGTCGAGCTGGGCGCGCGCGATCTGCGCCCAGTAGTCGGCCTTCGCGATCTCTGACAGCTCCACCGCGCGCTCGAGGTACGCGCGCGCCGACGGGAGGTCGCCGGCTGCGGCCGCGAGCTGGCCCAGCCAGTGGGAGCCGGTGCCGAACACGGCGCCGCCGGCACCGAAGACGCACCAGTGGTCCGCGAACGGGAGCAGTGTGCGGACCATCAACGCGCGCTGTTCGGGGCTGCCGGTCGCGGCAGCCACGCCCGCGTAGAGCGCAGTCGCGCCGAGCCACAGGTTGTCGTGCGGCAACCGGATGTTCTCGCCCACCGCGGTGCGGTCGAGGATGAGACGGGCGTCGCGCACCCGCCCGGCGGCGACGAGCGCGGCGGCGAGCAATGAGAGCCCGGCGAGGATGCGCGGGTGCCCGGACTCGGGCGTCTCGAGCCCGCTGGTGACCTCGTGGGCCCGGCCCTGCTGGTACCGCAGCGCGAACGAGTGGAGGATGTAGGCGCCTTCCGCGTCGTCCTGCTGGAGCTCCCGACCGATCCGCCGCGCCGCACGGACCAGCTCCTCGGCCTCACCCCAGGGGTCGATCATGAGCCGGCGCGTCGCGCGGAACGCGCTCACCCAGTAGATGTCGGCGGGCGCGCCGTGCTCGTCCGCGTACGCGCTCAGCACGTCCAGCTCGCGGTCGAAGTCGTGCAGGTACCCGAGGCCGAGGAGATCGATGAGCACGGCGCGCGCGGCGCGGCCGGTGAGCTCGTCGAGCCCGGCGGCCTGGCAGATCGCCAGCAGCTCGCGGCTGAGCGCGAGCCGTTCCTCGGCCGCGGTGGGATCGTGGGTCAGGTAGCGGTGGTAGGTGAGCAGCCCGGTCGCGCGGATCTCGGGATCGTCCGACTCGCGTGCGAGGGCGAGGGCCCGGATCGCGTACGGCCGGTCGCCCGGCTCCTGGTAGTAGCGGCCGGCGCTCGCGCAGCACAGGAGCGAGGCGAGGCGCCGCTGGTCGGTGCCGACGAGCTCGAGCGCCTCGTCGACGAGCGCCCGCTGCGCGGGGTCGAATTCGTACACGGCCACGTATCGCGGCGTGGCGCCGATGGCGGCGTCGGCGAGCAGCAGGTGGTCGCCGGCGGCGCGGGCCATCTCGGCCGCGTCGAGGAAGCGAGCCCGCGCCTCGTTCCGCGCCCCGTTGTCGTCGAGAGCTCCGGCGAGCTCGAGCAGGACCGTCGCGGTGTCCCGGGGCGACCAGCCCGCGGGCTCGGCCAGCTCGACGGCACGCCGGTACCAGCTGATGGCGTCCGCGTGCGCGAACTGCTGGGTCGCCTCGCGCCCGGCCACCCGGGCCCACGATGCGGCGCGGGCCGGGTCGCCGAGGGGCAGTGCGGCGAGGAAGTGGCGGGCGCACTCCGCGGCCCGCCCCTCCGGGTCGCCGTCCAACCCGTCGGCCAGCGCCTCACCCGCGAGCAGGTGCAGCCGCGCCCGGCGCGCCGCCGTGGTCGTCGAGTAGATCGTGTTGCGCACGACCAGATGGCTGAACGCCAGGTGATCCACCAGGTCGGTCTCGACGAGGATCCGGGTGCTCAGCGCTTGGTCGATCGCCGCGAGCGCGTCGGTCTCGTCGATCCCCGCCGTCGCGGTCAGCAGCGCCACCGAGAACTCGCGCCCGAGCACCGCCGCCACGGCGAGCGTGGAGCGCGAGGCGATCGGGAGCCGCGCCAGCCCGCGCTCCACGAGCGCCCGGATCCCGCCCGGCGCGAGCGTGTCCAGCGCCGGCATCTCCGAGGACTCGCCCACCTCCCGCAGTACCGCGCGGACGAACAGGGGGTTGCCCGCGGTCAGGTCACGCAGCTCGTCGATGCTCGCGAGCATGTGACGGCGGTGCTGCTCCACGCCCCACGCGCGCACCAGCGCGCTCAGCTCACCCGCGTCGAGCCCGTCGAGCCCGATCGCGACGTCGGGGCGGGCGAGCCGACCCTGGGCCATCGCCTCCGCCGCGGGCGAGCCGGGATCCAGCTCGTCGTCGCGGTAGGTGACGACGAGCAACATCGATCCCCCACCGGAGTGGAGCAGGTGGCGGAGGAGCGCGAACGCATCGGATCCCGCCCAGTGCAGGTCTTCGGCGACGAGCACGATCGGTGCGGGGGCCAACGCTTCGAAGAGCGCCGCGACCGCGGTGAAGAGCCGGAGCCGGCCGGTCGACGCGTCCACGGTCAGCGGCGGGGTCGGCAACCGTCCGGCCTCGTCCGGGACGAGCCGGCCCAGCTCACCGAGCAGCGGGTCTTCACGGTCCTCGGGGTCGAGGAGGGCCAGCGCGGCCCGGACCAGCTGCGGGATCGGTTCGTAGTCGCTCGACGGCTCGGGATCGCAGTGACCCACGAGCACGCGCGCGCCGTCGGCTTCCATGCGTCGCGTCGCGCTCTGCACGAGGGTGGTCTTGCCGATGCCGGCTGGCCCCGAGACGAGCACGAGCCCGGGCCGGGCGTCGTCGAGGGTTTCCCACGCGCGCTCGATGGCCGCGATCTCGCGCCGCCGGCCGACGATCGGCAACGGGTCGAGGACCGACACGGTGGTCGGGCGCCGGGGCGCGCCCGGCAGGTCGAGCTCCGGCCGCCGGACCACGATCGACTCCTCGAGCCGGCGCACCGCCGGCCCCGGCTCAACCGCGAGCTGCTCGTCCAGCGCCTCGCGCAGGCGGCTGAACGCACGCAGCGCGTCGAAGGCCCGACCGGACCGGTAGAGCGCGAGCATCAGGCGCTCGGTGAAGCTCTCGCGTACCGGGTCGTCCCGCACCGGTCCGGTCAGCAGGTCGACCGCGTCCTCGGGCCGACCGAGCGCCAGGAACGCGTCGGCCAGCAGCTCGAGCGCGGACGCGCGCACCTCGCCGAGGCGGACTGCTTCGGCGGCGAGCGGCGCGAAGTCGGTCAGGTCCGCGTACGGCGTCCCGCGCCACCACCGGAGCGCGCCGCCGAGCAGCTCGCGGACCTCGTGGCTCGCGCCGGCGTCCGCCGCATCGCGCGCCGTGCGGCACGCCCGTTCGAACGCGAGCGCGTCCACCTCCTCGGTCGAGACCGCGAGCCGGTAGCCGGCCGCGTCGGCGGTGAGCCGGTCCGGGCGGGTGCCGTCGTCGGCGGCCGCAAGGGCTCGGCGGAGGTGGGTGGCGTGGACGCGCAGCGCGCCGCGGGCGGAGCTCGGCGGCCGGCCCGACCAGAGCTCCTCGATCAGCTGGTCGGCGGGGACGGGGTGGTTGGCCCGGGCGAGGAGCAGGCCGAGGAGGCCGCGGCTCTTCGGGCGGGTGACGGGGATGTCGTCGTCGCCCCGTCGCAGCCGGAGGGCTCCCAGCACGAGAAATCTCATCCCACCGCCCAGCGCGCTCGCCCGGTCGGCTACCCGCAGCCGGCCGGCGATCGGTCGCGGTGCGCCGTGGGGTGCGGACAGTACCAACCCGTTGGAGCGGACGGTTTAGCCGGTTGTTAACGCCCCCGGGTTGGAATCCGGGCTCGGGACACGCCGTGCCGGAGGCTCGGGGCGACGCTCGGTGAGACGGGACTGCGTGGAGTGGGCGTTCGCGTGGGACAGGGCCTGTTTCGCACGGGGTTCCGGCCCGCGAACACCTCGTCCATGACGTTCCACCGGGTGCGGTGGGGAACGGAGGCCAACCAGATGGGACCCCCGCTGGCGGCGGTGCAGAAGGCCGAAGCGGTCTTCGGCGACCCCAGCGTGCGTGAGCTTCTGCTCACCTGGCACGCCCAGAAGGTGCCTCTGCTCGACATGATCGACCGGCTCGGGTTCTCGGACCTCGTCGACGCCGAGCTGCGTTCGGCCATCGAGGGCCTGAGTCCCGAGGAGGTGGCGATCATCCGCGCCGCCATGGTCGAGGAGATCGACCGGGCCGGGAGCTCCGGGAGCGCCACCCTGCCGGTCGACTGCGGGATCGCGAACGTGACCGGGCCGGTCTCGGTGACCGCCGCGGACGTCGATGGCCGCTCGGTCGCGCGGGTGACGCCGGCGCAGTAGCGCAGGAGCCACGATCTGACGCTTCGTCAGATCGACCGGTAGCCTCGGCGGCCCGATGGACCTCACCTGGACCGCCGAGCAGGAGGCCTTCCGGGCCGAGGCACGCGCGTGGCTCGCGGCGAACGTGCCCGCAGAGCCGCTGCCGAGCGGCGACACCCGCGTGGGTTTCGCGCTGCACCTCGAGTGGGAGCGGCGGTTGTTCGACGCGCGCTGGGCCGTCGTCTCGTGGCCCGACGCGTACGGCGGCCGGGAGGCGAGCCTCTGGGAGTGGCTCGTCTTCGAGGAGGAGTACTACCGGGCCGGCGCCCCCCAGCGGGTCACCCAGAACGGGATCTTCCTGCTCGCGCCGACGCTGTTCGAGTTCGGGACCCCGGCCCAGCGGGACCGGTTCCTCCCGGCGATGGCGAGCGGCGAGCAGACCTGGTGCCAGGGCTGGTCCGAGCCGGACGCCGGCAGCGACCTGGCCGCGATCGCATCGAGGGCCACCCGGGACGAGGCCGCGGGTGGTTGGCGGCTGAACGGCCAGAAGACCTGGACGACCCGGGGCGCGTTCTGCACCCACCTCTTCGGGCTGTTCCGCACGGACCCGGAGGCGCAGCGCCACCACGGCCTCACCTACTTCCTCGTGCCGCTCGACTCGCCCGGGGTGACCGTGCGCGGGTTCGGGCGGCTCGACGGCGACGAGGGCTTCGCCGAGGTGTTCTTCGACGACGTGCTCGTCCCCGACGACCTGGTGCTCGGCGGGGTGGACGAGGGCTGGCGGGTCGCGATGGCGACGACCGGCTCCGAGCGGGGGTTGACCCTCCGGAGCCCCGGCCGGTTCCTCGCGACCGTCCGGCGGCTGCTCGAGCTCGCCCGCGAGACGGATCCCGCCGACGGGCCGGCGGCCGTCGACCCGGCGCTGCGTCACGACATCGTCGACGCCTTCATCGATGCGGACGCGTACCAGCTCCAGACGCTCGGGACCGTCACCCGGATCAGCGACGGCGCGAGCATCGGCGCGGAGTCGAGCCTCACCAAGGTCTTCTGGTCCGACATGGACGTCCGGCTCCACGAGGTCGCGCTCCGGATGCTCGGCCCCGCCGCGCAGCTCGAGGACAACGGCTGGATGAAGGGCTACCAGTTCGCGCTCTCGGGTCCGATCTACGCCGGGACCAACGAGATCCAGCGCAACGTGGTGGCCGAGCGCGTCCTCGGGCTCCCGCGGAGGTAGCCGGCCGTGCGCTTCGCGTTCACCGAGGAGCAGCTCGCGTTTCGCGACGCCGTCGCCGACCTGCTCGAGAAGGAGTGCCCACCGGAAGCGGTTCGCGCCGCATGGACGAACGAGTCCGGCCGCACGGAGGGCTGCTGGGACGCGCTCGGCGAGATGGGCGTGCTCGCGGCCCGGGCGCCCGAGGCCGCCGGCGGGCTCGGCCTGAGCGACCTGGATCTCGTGCTCCTCGCCGAAGCGACCGGACGGGTCGCGCTGCCCGAGCCGTTCGTCGAGCACGCGATGGTCGCGGCGCCGGTCGTCCCGTCGTCGTTGCGCACCGTGTCAGCGGCGCTCGGGCCGTCGCCCCTGGTGCCCTCGGCCGACTCCGCCGACGCGGTGCTGCTCGAGGACGACGAACGACTGCTGCTCGTCCCGCGCTCGGCACTCGTCGTCGAGTCCCGCCCCTCCGTGGACCACTCCCGCCACGCGGCCGCGGTGGACTGGGACGCGGCCGGGGCGGGGATCACCGAGGTCGGCGGCCCGGAGGAGCTCGCGGTCGGGTTCGACCGGGGGGCGCTCGGCACCGCGGCTCAGCTGCTCGGTCTCGCCGCCGCCCTGCTCGACACGACTGTCGCGTACGCGTCCGAGCGCCGGCAGTTCGGGGTGCCGATCGGGTCGCAGCAGGCGATCAAGCACAAGCTCGCGGACGTCCGCGTCGGCCTCGAGTTCGCCCGGCCGCTCGCGTACCGCGCCGCGTACTCCCTGACGCACGACGAGCCCGACGCGTCGGTGCACGTCTCGATGGCCAAGGCCCGCGCCGGGGACGTCGCGATCCTGGCGGCCCGCCATGCGCTCCAGTGCCACGGGGCGATCGGCTATTCGTTCGATTACGACCTGCAGCTGTGGATGAAACGGGTGTGGGCGCTGGTTGTGACGTGGGGCGACGGCGCCTGGCACCGTGAGCGCGTCGCCCGTGCGATCCTGTAGCTGCACCGAGACGAGGAGCTGACCATGCCCGAGGCCTACATCGTCGACGCCGCCCGCACCCCGGTGGGCAAGCGCGGAGGCGGACTGAGCGGGGTGCACCCCGCCGACCTCGGTGCGCACGTGATCAAAGCGATCGTCGAGCGCAACGACCTCGACCCGATGGCCGTCGAGGACGTGTACTTCGGCTGCGTCGACGCGATCGGCCCCCAGGCCGGCGACATCGCTCGGACCGCGTGGCTTGCCGCCGGGCTCCCCGAGGAGATCCCCGGCACCACGATCGACCGGCAGTGCGGCTCGAGCCAGCAGGCGGTGCACTTCGCCGCGCAGGCGGTGATGAGCGGCACGTGCGACGTGATCATGGCCGGTGGCGTGCAGAACATGAGCATGATCCCCATCTCCTCGGCGATGCTCGTGGCCGAGCAGTTCGGGTTCACCGACCCGTTCTCGACGTCCGAGGGTTGGGTCGCCCGCTACGGGACCCAGGAGGTCAGCCAGTTCCGCGGCGCGGAGATGATCGCGGAGAAGTGGGGCGTGACGCGCGACGAGATGGAGGCGTTCGCGATCGAGTCACACGAGCGCGCGCTGCGGGCCCAGCGCGAAGGTCGCTTCGAGCTGGAGATCGTCCCGATCGCCGGCGTCGCCGCGGACGAGGGACCGCGCGAGCCGAACGTCGAGAAGATCAAGTCGCTGCCGCCGCTGGTCGACGGTGGGCGGCTCACCGCCGCGCTGGCGAGCCAGATCTCCGATGCCGGCACGGCGATGCTCGTCGTCTCCGAACGCGCGCTGAAGGAGCACAACCTCACGCCGCGGGCGCGGATCCATCATCTCTCGGTGCGTGGCGCCGACCCGATCTACATGCTGACCGCACCGATCCCGGCGACCGCGTACACGCTCGAGAAGACGGGGATGCACCTCGACGACATCGACCTCGTCGAGATCAACGAGGCGTTCGCGTCCGTCGTGCTCGCCTGGCAGCGCGAGACGGGCGCCGACCTGGAGAAGGTCAACGTCAACGGCGGCGCGATCGCCCTCGGGCACCCGCTCGGCGCCACCGGCGTCCGCCTCATGACGACGCTGCTCCACGAGCTCGAGCGGACGGGTGGCCGCTACGGCCTGCAGACGATGTGCGAGGGCGGCGGCCAGGCCAACGTCACAATCATCGAGCGTCTCTAGCCCCAACCCCTCCTCCGTTTGTGCGCAACCGCGCGTGGAGTGTCGTTTCACGCACAAGCGGAGGCGGGCGGGGGGCGGAGGCGGGGGGGCGAAGCTCAGGCGGGTTGGGCGGGTCGGGCGGGTCGGGCGGCGAGGTCGGCGTAGCGGTCGAGGAGGGGGAGGACCTCGTCCGCGGGGCCGCTCGGGACGCGCAGCACGACCTCCTCGATGCCGAGGGACGCGTAGTACTCGAGCTTGCCGGCGTCCGGGACCGTCCCGAACGGGACGATGCGCAACGACGCCGGGTCGCGCTCTGCCGCCTCGCAGGCGGCGTGGAGCTCGGGGAGCGCGTCCCGGATGCCCCGGCCGCCGATCGGGATCCAGCCGTCGGCGTACTCGGCGATCGCGGCGAACATCTTCGGGCCGGCCGCGCCGCCGATGAGCACCGGCGGCCCGGCGAGATCCCCGTGACGCGCCGGCTTGGGCCAGGACCACGACGGTGAGAAGTCGACGTGCTCGCCGTGGAACTCGGCCTCGTCGTCACCCCAGAGCGCGCGCATCGCGAGGATGCGCTCCCGGGTGACGGCGCGGCGCTCCTTCATGCTCACCCCGTGGTGCTCGAGCTCGTCCTCGTTCCACCCGAACCCGATCCCGAGCACGAAGCGGCCGCCGGACAGCTGGTCGAGCGTCGCGACCGCCTTCGCGGTGACGATCGGCTCCCGCTGGGCGATGAGGCAGATGCCGGTGCCGAGCAGCACCCGCTCGGTCGTCGCCGCCGCCGCCCCGAGGGCGACGAACGGGTCGAGGGTCCGCTTGTACTCCTCGCGCAGCTGCTCGTCGCCCGTGGGTGGTGGCGTGCGCCGGGAGACGGGGATGTGGGTGTGCTCGGGGAGATAGAGCGAATGCAGCCCGCGGTCCTCCACCGCACGCGCGAGCTCGACCGGCCCCATCGTCTGGTCGGTCATGAACATGGTGACGCCGTAATGCATTTCCGGGACCGTATCGGAACGCCACGTGGGATCATCGGTGGATGGCCGCATCCGGAGTCGGGTCGAAACGCGTCCCGATGCTCCTCTATGCCGCCGTCGGTCTGGAGGCGCTGGGGTACGGCGCGATCTTCGCGCTCCTCGCGGAGCTGCAGGACAAGTACGAACTCCCGACCTGGGGCCTCGGGCTCATCGGCGGGACCAGCTTCCTCGCCGCGCTGGCGGCGCAGATCGGGCTCGCGCGCTACGCCGACCGCGGCCACACCCGCCTCCTGCTGCGCGCCGGGCTCGCGGTCGCCGCGCTCGGAATGCTCTGGTTCGGGATCGCGTCGAACCTCTGGGAGTTCGTCGGTTCGCGCCTGCTGCTCGGCCTCGGGTCGGGAATGTTCATCCCGGCCGCGCGCCGCGTCGCGGTGACGCGCGCCGGGCCGCACTCCGGCGAGGCGCTCGGGCGCATGGCGAGCGTCGAGGTCGGTGGCTTCATCTGCGGCCCGCCCCTCGCCGCCTTGATCGCGGCCGGGTTCGGGCTGCATGCACCGTTCATCGTCATCGCGGCCGCCCTCGCGCTCACCTCGCCGGCGGTCGCCCGGCTGGAGGAGCCGCCGGTCCACGACGAGCAGCCCAAGCAGGCGCTGCGTGTGCTCGTCCGCATCCGCGGGGTGCGTGCCGGCCTGGCGATGGCGACCGCGCTGTACCTGTCGATCGGCGTGTTCGAGACGATCTGGGCCAAGTACCTGTCCGACCTCGGAGCGAGCACCGCGGTCATCGCGGTCACGCTCGCGGTCTTCGCGCTCCCGCTCGTCGCGCTCAGCCCGTTCGGCGGCCGGCTGGCGGACCGGCGCGGCCCGGCGCGCATCGGCGTCGTCGCGCTCCTGTGCTCGGTGCCGATCATCGCGCTGTACGGCGTGGTCGGGTCCGTGTTCGCGGCCGGTGCGCTCGCCCTCGTGCACTGCGTCATGGACTCGGTCACGACGCCGTCGAGCCAGTCCGCGGTCGCTCGCTCGTCCCCGCCGTCGCTCACCGCCGCGGGTCAGGGCCTCTACGGCGCGGTCGCGGCCGCCGCCGCGGCGATCGCCGCGTTCAGCGCGGCACCGATCTACGACGCGGCCGGGGTCGAGACGATGTGGATCGTCACCGCCATCGGGGTCGGGCTGCTGACCGTGCTCGCGTTCTTCTGGGGTCGGGGAACGCCGGCGTCCGAGCCCGCGATCGTCGACGAGCCGGAGGACGTCTCCCCGATCCCGGGCCCGGAGGCCGAACCGCTCGCGGGATAGGTTCCCGGACCATGGGAATCTGCGACGGGAGAGTCGTCATCGTGACCGGCGCGGGCCGGGGGATCGGGCGGGGGCACGCCCTCGAGTTCGCACGCCAGGGCGCGAAGGTGGTGGTCAACGACCTGGGGGCCGAGGCCGACGGCACCGGTGGGTCGACGGGCCCCGCGGGCGAGGTCGTCGACGCGATCCGGGCCGCGGGTGGCGAGGCCGTCGCGAACGGTGACGACGTCGCGGACTGGGAGGGCGCGCAGCGTCTGGTGCGGACCGCGGTGGACTCGTTCGGCGGGCTCGACGTCCTGGTGAACAACGCGGGGTTCCTGCGCGACCGCATGATCGTGTCGACGTCCGAGGAGGAGTGGGACGCGGTGATCCGGGTTCACCTGAAGGGTCATTTCGCGCCGACGCGCTTCGCCGCCGCGTACTGGCGCGAGCAGCAGAAGGCGGGCGCGACCGTCGACGGACGCGTCATCAACACGAGCAGCGGCGCCGGCCTCATGGGCAGCGTCGGCCAGGGGACCTACAGCGCGGCGAAGGCGGGGATCGCCGCGCTCACGATGGTGGAGTCCGCCGAGCTCGGGCGCTACGGCGTCACCGCCAACGCGATCGCACCGGCGGCGCGGACGCGGATGACCGAGGCGGTGTTCTCCGACGCGATGGCGGCCCCGGAAGGCGACGCGTTCGACGCGATGGCACCGGAGAACGTCGCGCCGCTGGTCGTGTGGCTCGGGAGCACCGAGTCCAAGGGCGTCACCGGGCGGGTGTTCGAGGTCGAAGGCGGCATCGTGTCGGTCGCCGACGGCTGGCAGCACGGCCGCCAGGTCGACAAGGGGGCCCGGTGGGACCCGGCCGAGCTCGGGCCCGTCGTGCGCGACCTGCTCGCCGACGCGCCGCCACCCGCGCCCGTCTACGGCGCCTGATCCGGGCCCACCGGCGGGATCGGTACGCTCCCGCTCGCATGGACGAGGTGCTCGAGCGCTACGGGGTCGCAGCTCACGCGCGGCTCCGGCCGGACAAGGTCGCGATCGTGGCCGGTGATCGTCGGATGACCTATGCCGAGCTCGACGCGGCGGCGACGGCAGCCGCACACGTCCTGCGCGCGGAGGGCGTCGGGCCCGACGCGCGGCTCGGGATCGCGCTGCGCAACCGGCCTGAGTGGTTCGTCGGCGCGCTCGGCGCGGCGCGCCTCGGCGCTCAGGTCGTCCCGATCCCGTCGGGCGCCACGCCCGAGGAGCGCGCGTACTTCTGCGAGGACGGCGAGGTCGCGTTCCTGCTCGACGAGGACGGGCTCGACGCGTTCCTCGCCGACGTCGACGCCGCGCCGACCGAGCGGCGCCCGGACACCCTTCCCGACTCCGTCGTGCTGCGGCCGTACACGTCGGGGACGACGGGGAGGCCCAAGGCGGTGATCCGGCCCGTCGGATCGGCCGAAGCGGCCATCGTGGGGATGGTCCGCTACTACGAGTCCTACGGGCTCGACGGCCTCGACGAGGTCAACCTCACCGCGTCCCCGCTGCACCACCTCGCCGGCTTCAGCGGGACGCACAGCGCGCTGATGTTCGGGCACACGTCGGTGCTGCTCGACCACTTCGACGCGGCCGAGGCGATCCGGGCGATCGAGGTCGAGCGGGTCTCCTACTGGATCTGCGCGCCCGTGCATCTCTACCGGCTGACCCAGCTCCCGGCGGATGTCCGCGAGCAGGCGGACGTCTCGAGCGTCCGCCGCGTGATGCACGGCTCGGCGCCGTGCGCGCCGAGCCTGAAGCGCGCCGTGATGGAGCTGTTCCCGCCCGGCTCGATCTGGGAGACGTACGGAGGCACCGAGACGATGGGCACGGTCATCACGTCCGAGGAGTGGCTCGAGCACCCGGGCAGCGTCGGGCGTCCCGCACTCGGGTCGACGATCAAGATCCTGGACGACGACGGCGTCGAGCTCCCGCCGGGAGAGACCGGGCTCGTCTACATCGGCTCGGACTGGGGCCGCGGCTTCCGCTACTCCGGGCCCGACGAGCTGACCGAGTCCGTCTACCGCGGCGACCTCGCGACGCTGGGCGACCTCGGCTACGTCGACGAGGACGGGTACCTCTTCGTGGTCGACCGCCGCAAGGACATGGTGATCACCGGGGGCGCGAACGTCTACCCGGCCGAGGTGGAAGCCGTCCTGGTCCGGCACCCGGCCGTCGCCGAGGTCGCGGTGATCGGCGTGCCCGACGACGAGTATGGCGAGATCGTCACCGCGATCGTGGTCCCCGACGGCGAGCTCACCGCCGCCGAGGTGATCGCCTTCGCCCGCGAGCATCTGGTCGCGTACAAGACGCCCCGTCGGGTCGAGCTCGCCGCCGAGCTGCCCCGCGACCCGATGGGCAAGATCCGCAAGCGCGCCCTCCGCGACCAGTACACCTGACCCACCCACGGCTTCGGCGTCATGTACCCCCCGCCGAGGGGGGTACATGACGCCAAATCCCGGGGGCGACGGTTAGCGGAGGCGCTCGACGATCATCGCCATGCCCTGGCCGCCGCCGACGCACATCGTCTCGAGGCCGTAGCGGGCGTCGGCGTCCTCGAGGCCGTTGAGCAGTGTCGTCATGATGCGGGCACCGGTCATCCCGAACGGGTGGCCGAGCGCGATCCCGCCGCCGTGGACGTTGAGCTTCTCCCACGGGATGCCGAGGTGCTTCGCCGACGGGATGACCTGGGCCGCGAACGCCTCGTTGATCTCGACGAGGTCGATGTCGTCCATCGTGAGGCCCGCCCGGGCGAGTGCTTGACGCGACGCGCCGATCGGCCCGAGGCCCATGATCTCCGGGTTGAGCGCCGAGACCCCGCTCGACACCACGCGGGCGAGGGGCGTGATCCCGAGCTCGTTCGCGCGGGTGTCGCTCATGACGATCACCGCGGCCGCGCCATCGTTGAGCGGGCACGCGTTCCCCGCGGTCACGGTGCCGTCGGGGCGGAACACCGGCTTCAGCGCTGCGAGCTTCTCGGCCGTCGTGTCGGGCCGGGGACCGTCGTCCTTGCTGACCACGGTGCCGTCGAGCGTCGTCACCGGGGTGATCTCCCGCTCGAAGAAGCCGTTCTCCTGCGACTGGACCGCCCGCTGCTGCGAGCGCGCCGCGAACTCGTCCATCTCCTCGCGCGTCACGCCCTCGGCCTGCACCACGTTCTCCGCGGTCTGCCCCATCGCGATGTAGACGTCGGGCAGACCGGGGCCCGGCGTCCAGGTCGGCGCGCCGGCCTCCTGGCGTGCCTTGGAACGGGATCGAGCGTCCGCGAAGCGGTCGTTGGTCGTGCCGGGTCCGCCATCGGAGCGGCCCTTGTCGAACCGGCTCACGCATTCGACGCCCGCGGCGACGAACACGTCGCCTTCATCGCAGCGGATGGCGTGCGCGGCCATGCGGATCGTCTGCAGGCTCGACGAGCAGTAGCGGTTCACGGTCGTGCCCGGGACGTCGCCGAGCTCGGCGAGGATCGCGACGACGCGCCCGAGGTTGTAGCCCTGCTCTCCCGCGGGCTGCGCGCACCCGATGATCACGTCCTCGACCGTCGACGGGTCGAGCTCGGGCACCTTGTCGAGCGCGGCGCGCACGATCCCGGCGGCCAGGTCGTCGGGGCGCAGGTCGACGAGCGACCCCTTGTTCGCCCGGCCGATGGGCGTGCGGGCGGTGGCGACGATGACCGCTTCGGGCATGGTGGAGCGCCTCCTGGCGAGAAGAGCGTGGTCGGCTGGAGGTCAGCCGGCCAGGTCGGTGAGCTGGTTGGTCATCGAGGTGAGGTCGAAGTAGTCGCGCCAGAGCGTGATCTTGCCGTCGTGCACCTCGAACACGCCCGCGACGGGAAGGTCCATCCACTTCCCGCCCTTGCCGAAGCGGTCGGTCCGTTCGTTGAGCACGAGCGTGTCCGACGCGATCTGACGGTGGACGACCCAGTCGACCTCGTCGAGCATCCCGACCATCGGGCCGAGGATGCTCTTGATGCCGTCCGGGCCCGAGACCATGCCCATCGGCACGTTGTCGTACTCGACGTCGTCACTGACGAGCTCGCACGCCGCGTCCAGGTCCATCCGCTGGATCCGGGCCATGAACTCGTTCACGATGTCTTCGGCAGCCATCCCCACCTCCGCTCCGGCGCCGCATCATGGCACGGCCGACCCGGACGCGGAGTCGGGCGGCCCGACCGCTTTGACGGCGCTCGCGCGGTCCGCGAGCGTGACGTCCCATGCTGACCTGGGGCGCGTTCGCCGCCGCCGAGCCGGAGCTCGCCGCCCGCGGGCGGAGCCGGCTCTACGAGTTCGGGGTGGGGCTCGGGTTCCTCGGCACGGTGCGGGCCGACGGCGGGCCGCGGGTCCATCCGGTGTGCCCGATCCTGACCGACGACGGGCTGTACCTCTTCCTCGTCGCGTCACCGAAGCGGTCGGATCTGCATCGGGACCCGCGCTACGCGCTGCACACGTTTCCGGCGCCGGACAACGAGGACGCCTTCTACCTGACCGGCGTCGCCGAGCCGCGATCCGACCTGGATCTCCGGGCGCGGATCGCACGGCAGTACCTCGTCGACGAGCGCCAGATGGACGCTGAGACGCCCGGGTTCGCGGACGAGGAGCTGTTCGAGCTGCACGTCGGCACCTGCCTCTCGACCACGACGACCGGGCACGGCGACTGGAACCCGAACCACGCGGTGTGGAGGGCACCGTGATCCCGAGGGCCCCACGCTTGGCATCCGGCACGGTCGCGCTGCTCGCCGTCGCCGCGCTCGGCGGTTGCAACGGATCCTCGGGCTCCTCGCCCTCGTCCGGTGAGAGCTCCACGACGACCTCCACCGCGCCGAAGCCGGTGTCGGCATGGGCGAAGCAGTGGCGCGCCGCGCTGGTCGGCACGTACGCCACCGCGCAGCAGGCGTTCCTCGCCGCGATCCAGGGGGGCGAGATCGCCGAGGTCCAGACCGCGGGGAAGAAGGTCGCCGACGCGAACGCCGCGCTCCGGCTCGCCATCGCGGGCGCCGGCGCGCCGCCCGCGGCGGACGCGAAGGCGGTGGCGAAGCTGCTCGCCGGGCTCGGGACCGAGGCGTCCGTCGTGGCCGAGGTGCTGCGCACCTGCACCGGAACGAGTGAGCAGTGCCAGGCCGCGGTCACCGAGTACGGCGACAACAACTCGCAGCAGATCGTGCCGGCGCTCAGCGCGCTCGGGGTGCGGTGATGGCGAGCTGCTCGCGCGTCAATCTGCGAGGCGCTGCGCGACGAACCGGCCGACCTCGGCGATCGTGTCCTTCGACGCGTCGGCCCACGGCATCAGGATCTCGTAGACGTGGAACAGGAAGGGTGCCTCGAAGGAGTCCACGGTCACGCCCGCGTCCTTGAGCTTGCCGATGAACTCGACGATCTCGTCGCGGAACATCTCCTCGCCGCCGTAGGCCACGAACGTGTCCGGGAACCGGTGCACGTCGGCGTAGACGACCGAGACCCGTGGGTCCTTCGGGTCGGCACCCCCGAGGTACTGGAGCACGGGGATCTCGTCGGGCAGGACGTCGTGCTCCGCGTTCGCGGTCACGGACGGTTCGCCCATGACGAGGTCGACCTCGGGGGAGAACAGGATCGCGCCCGCCGGCTCGGGGAGATGCTCGGCGCGCGCATCCTCGAACAAGGACGTGGCGAGGCCACCACCGCCCGAGTCGCCGGCCACGAAGAGCTCGGAGCGCGGCCGGCCGTCGTCGAGCATCGCCTGGAACACCTGCATCGCGTCGTCGAGACCGGCGGGGAACGGGAACTCCGGAGCGAGCCGATAGTCGACGATGAACAGGTCGCAGCCGATCGTACGCACGAGCTCGGCGGTGAACATCGAATACATCCACGGGGTGGTCGCGAGGTACCCGCCGCCGTGGAGGTAGATGACGGTGGCGCACGGCCGGCCTGCTGGCCGGACCCAGACGCCGGGGATCCCTCCGACCTCGGCGTCGGTCACCGTCACGCCGTCACGCGTGGCGATCGGACGCAGCACCGCGCGGCACAGGTCGTCGAGGAACTTCTCCAACGAGCGCAGGCGCGGGGTGGGAAGCGTCAGCGCGTAGCTGAGCAGGGTCTTGATGATCTCGCGGACGCTCTCGTGGATGGTGTTGTCCATCAGCGACTCGGGACCGCGCCACGGCTGGTGCATCGGGAGCGTCGCCATCGTCGCCGCCATGCGTGCGCCCAGCTCCGCGAGCGTCACCGCGGTCTCGGGCAGCGGCGCGGTCTGCACGCCCGGCCGGTCGGCCATGACCACGGCGGGTCAGCCCGGCTCGTCGAGCCCGGCCATCTGGCGGAACTCGTCGGTCGTGTTGACGTGCGGGTAGGGCGCGTCGGGCACCGGGAGGTCGAGCGCCGCACACAGCGGGCCCCAGCCGTCACCGGGGTGCCACTCCACGAGCCGGTGGGCCGGGATCGCGGCGCGCACGGCGTCGTTGTGGCAGAGGAAGGCGGCCTTCGCGGTGTCGGCGTCCTGCCAGCCCTTCGTGAAGCGCACGTCGAGCAGCTCGACGATCATCTGCCGTTCGAGCGCGATCGGGCTCCCGGCCGGCTGCTCGCGCGCGATCGCCGGGAAGATCGTTTGGCTCGCGCTCTCCCACCATGCGTCGGCGTCGCGGGTCGAGAGGAGGACCGGCGCGTCCGGGTACGCGGTGCTGAGCTCGCGCCAGAAGCCGGCGGCCGGCCAGTCGACCGCGGCGCGGTAGTCGGCGAACACGACGTCCCAGTCCGGCAGGTCGCCCTGCACCGCGTGCAGCCACATCTCGGCCATGTCGGGCCGGCCGAACACCTCGCTCATGTGGTAGCAGGCCCCGCCGAGCAGCTGCTCGAGCGCGGCCTTGAGCGAGGTCGTGCCGGTGCGTCCGAGCCCCGCGCCGACGAGTCTGAGTCCCATCGCGTTCACGCCCCCAGCGTCGTCAGGAAAGCGAGCATGGCGAAGCCGAACACGAACGCGAGCCCGACCGGCTCCTTCCCGTCGGCGTACGCCGTGGGCATCATCACAGATGCGAGCATCGTGAGAATGGTCCCGGCCGCGAACGCCTGGACGGCGCCCAGGACGGAGGCCGACGCGTCGCCGAGGACTGCGTAGCCCAGCGCGGCGGCGACCCCACCCGCCGCCGCGATGGCAACCCAGAGCAGCAGGATCCGCCGGGTCGGCCACCCGGCGCGCATGAACCCGGGCGTGGAGGCCATGCCCTCGGGCAGGTTCGAGAGCAGCACCGCGACGACCATCGCGCCGCTCACGGTCGCGCCGGAGATCAACGAGATGGCGATCGCGACCGACTCGGGGACCCCGTCGAGCAGCGCGCCGAGCGCGATGCCGGTGGACGCGTGCTCGCCGGCCGGCGCGTGCCGGGCGACCGCCCGGTCGGCGAAGAAGAACGTGAGCGCACCGACCGCGATCCACAGGCCGGTGCGAGCGCCGCCGGCCTCCTTGTACGCCGGCACCGAGAGCTCGAAGGCGGCCGCGGCGACGAGCGTCCCGGCGCCGAACGCGGTGATCAGACCGAGCAGGCGCCGCGGCACGACGACGCGCAGCGCGAGCCACGCGCCGAGGACCAAGGATGCCTGGCCGAGCAACCCCCAGAGTCCGGCCTCGATCACCGGGCCACGCTAACGGCTCCGCGGGAGCAGGCGGGTGGGTTCGTGTGCGCGCCGGCGCGCGCGTCAGGGGTGGACCGGCAGGATCAGCCGGGACGACGAGTGGACGCTCGCGGCGCACCGCGGGCTCGGGGACGTTGGTGGCGGGAACATGCCGTCGGTGTCGGGGCGGAGCACGTCGCTCCTCGTCCTGGACGGCACCCGGAGGCGCCGATCGCGGAGCAGTTGATCATGCCCGACGGGCAGGGCTTCGTCCTGGGGCCTCGTAACCGCCCGGTTGCGATCGGGACTCGGTGCCGAAACACGCGTCGAGTGGGCTCCGGTCCATGGCTGACCTCCCTCCCGGCATCGAAGCTGCGTTCGAGCAGGACGACCCCGAGGCGGTGTTCGACGCCCTGATGCCGGAGGTGTGCACGGCACTGCACGCCGGCCGTTGCTTCCTCTATCTCCGGGATCCGTCGAGCGGGCGCGGCGGCACGGTCGCGTCGTGGTCCGTCGACGCGCGCGGCGCCGACATGCGCCGCCCGTTCGAGCCCGAGCCCGAAGACCTGTTCACGGTCGATCCGATGATGGGGCTCGCGGCGCGCAGCCCCGAGGCGCTGTTCATCGAGGACATCGAGACGGCGGGACCCGAGGTGCTGAACCTGGAGTTCGAGGCGTCCTTCGGGCACCGCGCCCTCGTGCACGCGCCGGTCTACGACGACGGGCAGCTCGTCGGGATCCTGGAGCCGTGCACGTTCGGCGAGCCCCACACCTGGACGGCCGAGGACCGGGCGCTCACCCGGGCGGTCCAGGAGCGGGTCGGACCCGTGGCGGGAGCCTGGCTGCGCGCCCAGCCCCGCTGATCAGTCCTCGGCGGTCGGCGCGTGCGAAGGATCGTGGACGGTCGCCGACGACCCGAGGTGCGTCAGGCGCCGGTGGGGTCGAGCGTCGCGCGCGACCGCCGGGCGCCCACGGCCTCGCGCTTCTGCTCGAAGTGCATGACGCTGAGCGCGGCGAGGTCGTCCTCGGTGATGCGGATCGCGTCTGGGGGGGAGCCTCGGTCACGCGCCCGGATGAAGCGCTTGTCGTTGCGCAGGTACGGCCGGTAGAAGTCGAGAGCCTCGTCGAGGAGCGCGTCGTACTCACCGAGCAGCGCGCGGTCCTCGACCAGGTCGAGTCGGAGCCGGTCGATCGAGGTCTCCGGCCCGATGCGCGCCTGCCCGATCGTGATCGGGAAGGGGTTGGTGAGGTGGAAGTACCGAGCCGGGTCCGGACCGTCCGCGAGCTCGATCGCCTCGGTCACGAGCACGTCGATCGGCACGAGATCGAGCGACGAGTGCGGCTCGACGAACAGCTTCACCCGGTGACGGTCGAGGTACCCGTCCTCCTGGCGCTCGATCAGGCGGCAGAAGCGCTCGAGGCCGCGCAGGAACCCGTAGTAGCCGCTGTCCGAGCACGACCGGTAAGTCGACAGGTTGCCGACCACGATCGAGGGCCGCATGATGCGCACCCGTTCGAAGCGAGACGCGTGCGCGACCACGATGTCCTCGCCGAGCCGCTTCGACGCCTCGTACCCGTTGTTCGGCTCGAACGTCGCGTCGTAGGGCTCCTCGTGCACGTCGCCGACGCGCAGGCCGGCTACGTAGGCGGTGCTGATGTGGTTGAGGACCGGGATGCCGAGCCCGGCCACCGTATCGACCATGTGCGCGGTGCCGTCGACGTTCGTCGCCATGATCTCGGCCTGGTGCTTGTCCTCGTACCGGAGCGACGCGGCGGTGTGCCACATCTCGTCCGGTGGGTCGTCGGCCAACCGGGCCCGGTCCGCCGGGACGAGCCCGAGGTCCGGTGCCGCGATGTCACCTTCGAGCGCGACGAGGCGGGTGAGCAGCTCGTCGATGTCCGCGATCCCGGCGGCGTCGGCCGCGGCGCGCACGGCCCGGTGCAGGCGGTCCGTGACGTCGCCGCGCGGGCGGACCACGCAGTAGACGCGCTCGCGGTCCGCGCGCGCAGGAGCTCGAGGGCGAGGCTGCTGCCCAGGAACCCGGTGGCGCCCGTGAGCAAGGCAGTACGTGAGGTCATCGGTGGCCTCTCGGGGGGTGGGACACACAGGAACATAGTGCTCGGCCGTTTCGGACCGCCTGAGGGCGGTGTGCGCACCGAGTTCGGCGGTCGCCCTCCGGAGATCTTCGGGATGGCGAGTGTTGGCTCGTGTGGTGCCGGGCATGAGAGTCTGGTCGCAATGCGAGAGGGCGCCCCACCCGAGCAGGAGAGCTCCGAGTCGACGGACCGGATGTCGCTGTCGCGTCGCGTGGTCGCGCTCGCCTTCGAGGCGTTCGCGCGGTCGGTGTTCCGCGCGTACATCACACTCGAGGTTCGGGGCCGGGACCGGCTGCCCGCGGGCGGGTACGTCGTGGTGAGCAACCACGCGTCGCACCTCGACTCGATCGTCCTGATGCACGTCGCCGGCGGCGGTTTCCGGCGCTTCCACCTCGCCGCGGCCGGCGACTACTTCTTCGGCTCGGCGATGGCCGAGGCCGCGGGCCGCAAGCCGTCGCGCTTCGGACTGCTGCTGCGCAACGCGCTGCGGCTCGAGCCGATGCCGGTTCGTCAGCTCGGCGAGACCGCCGAGCGCCGCGCCGCCCGCCAGCACGCGTTCGCGCGGCTCGGTGCGTCGTGCCAGGCCGGCGACGTGGTCGTGTTCTTCCCCGAGGGTGGCCGGTCGCCGGACGGGCAGATGAAGCGGTTCCGGGGCGGGATCGACGAGCTCGGCGCGCAGTTCGACGGGCCGATCGTGCCGATGCACATCGACGGGGCGTACGCGTCCTGGCCCAAGGGCAAGCGGTGGCTGCGCCGGGGCAAGGTCACCGTCGTCGTGGGCGATCCGATGTATGCGACCGTGGTAGCCGAGCCGGGCGTGAAGCCGCTCCGGCTCGCCAAGCGGCTGGAAGCGGAAGTGCGGGAGCTCGGCGGAGCGCCGAGCGGCAAGGAGCGTCAGATGGTGCAGCACATGAAGTGGTGGGGTTGGGGCGACGAGCAGGTGACGTTCACTCACGAGGACAAGCCCGACCTCGTGCCGTTCGTGCGCGAGAAGATCGGGATCGACCTCGACGGGCCCCGCGACGCGGTGATCGACTTCGAGTCCCTGTCGATCGACGCCCCGATCGTGAGCGATGGGTTCCGTGACGCGCTCGCCGAGATGCTCAGGCCGGACCAGATCACCTCCGAGCCGATGGAGCGGGTCGTCCACACCTACGGCAAGAGCCTGCGTGACCTGCTGCGGGTGCGGCGCGGCGACCTGGGCCGGTTGCCGGACGTGATCGTGTACCCCGAGCACGAGGACGACGTCGTCGCGATCATGTCCGCCGCGCTCAGCCACGACGTGGTCGTGATCCCGTTCGGCGGTGGCACCAACATCTCCGAGAGTCTCGAGCCCCCGCGCGGGGAGACCCGCACGGTCCTCTCCGTCGACATGCGACGGATGGACGCGGTGATCGAGATCGACAACGTTGCACGCCTCGCCCGCGTGCAGGCTGGGGTGCTCGGGCCGCGCCTCGAGGAGCAGCTGAACGCGCGGGGCTGGACGTTCGGGCACTTCCCCGACAGCTTCACCTATTCGACGCTGGGCGGTTGGATCGCGACGCGCTCGTCGGGCATGCAGTCGGACAAGTACGGCGACATCGCGGAGATCACGACCGGGCTCCGCGCGGTGACGCCTGCGGGCGTGCTCATGACGCGCGCCGTGCCCTCGAAGTCGACGGGTCCGGACGTGAACCAGATGATGCTCGGGAGCGAGGGTCGGCTGGGGATCATCACCGAGGCGACGGTGCGGGTGCACCGCGCGCCCGAGAACCGCAAGATCCTCGGCTACCTGTTCCCCGACTGGTACGACGCGCTCGACGCGATGGGCGAGATCGCGGAGAGCGAGGCGTCGCCGTCGGTGACCCGGGTGGCGGATCCCCACGAGACGCAGTTCTCGTTCGCCACGAAGAAGCCCGGAAACCTGATCGACAAGTACTCGTCGGTGGCGCTGAAGGAGTTCCTCGGCCGGGTCAAGCACTACGACATGGAACAGGCGTGCCTCGGGTTCATCGGCTACGAGGGCACCGACAAGCACGTGAAGCTGCAGCGCAAGCTGGTGGGCGAGATCGTGTCGCGCCACAACGGGATCTGCATCGGGTCGAGTCCCGGCGAGCTCTACGACCAGAAGAAGTTCGACACCCCGTACATCCGTGACCACCTGCTCGCGTACGGTGCCCTCGCTGACGTCTCGGAGACCTCCGCGTCCTGGAGCGTCCTGCCCAAGCTGTACGACGGGGTGATCGAGGCGGCCGAGAAGGCGTTCGCGGAGCTTGAGGTCCAGGGCTGGATCATGTGCCACCTCTCGCACTCGTACCACTCGGGCGCGTGCTTGTACTTCACGTTCGCCTTCAAGGGCTCGGAGCGATCGGACGTCCTCGACCAGTACGGCGCGGTGAAGCGGGCGATCCAGCAGGCCTTCATCGACGAGGGCGGGACGCTGTCACATCACCACGCGGTGGGGCTCGCGCACGCGCCCTGGCTCGAGGAGGACATCTCACCCGCCGGTGTGGGCATGATCCGCGCGCTGTTCGACGGCATCGACCCGAACCACCAGCTGAACCCGGGCAAGATCGTCGATTGACGCCCGGCCGGGCTGGTCAGTGCCGGACGAACAGGTAGGCCGCCGCGGCGAGGCCGAAGACGACGACGCATGCACGCAGCACGCGCTCGTCGAGCCGGCGGGCGATCGCGGCACCGAGGTACCCACCTGCGAGCGTCGTGGGCGCCGCAACGGCGACGTACGCCCAGTGCACCGGGCCGAAGAGGCCGAACACGATCACGCTGATCGACGCGTCGACGAGCGAGATCACGGACTTCGTCGCGTTGAGGTGCCGGAGGGTGTCGTGGATCGTGAGCCCGAGCACCGCGAGCACGATGACACCGAGCGCGCCACCGAAGTACCCGCCGTAGATCGCGGCCAGGAAGATCATCACCAGCGCGCCGCCGCCGGCTTGGCCATCGGCGGCGGATCCCTCGCGCAGACGCTTCCGGACCGCCGGTTGGAGAGCGGTCAGCACCGTCGCCGCGAGCACCAGCCACGGGATGATCACGTCGAACGCGCTCGACGGTGTCGCGAGGAGCAGCACGCAACCGGTCACCGAGCCCGCGACGGTCGCGACGAGCAGGCGGGGAAGCCGGTGCCGCCGCTCGCGGATCTCCTCCCGGAACCCGCCGACGCCGCCGACGTAGCCGGGCCAGGTGGAGACCGAGTTGGTGACGTTCGCGTCGAGCGGCTTGAGCCCGGTCAGCAGGAGGACGGGGAACAGGATCAGCGAGCCGCCGCCCGCGATGCTGTTGATCACCCCACACGCCGCGCCGGCCACGGCGACCAGGACGACGTCCCAACCGGTCATGCGGTCGGCCGGCTCGCGACGGCGCGATGGTCGATCACCGATGGGCCGCCGTCATGGCCGGACAATGTACGGCGACGGGCGCCGGAGCCCGTGCGTCTCCGGGAGGGGTTCGAACAGAATCTTCAAGTTCGTCCGGTTTCCATGCCGATGGTGGGGGACTGCCGGTTGGCGCAGATGGGTAGCACTCGCTTCGAGCGGTTTGCCCTCCCTGTCCCGCGACCGGTGGTGCACCGCTCGTTCCTCCCGTTCCCAGCCGAAGAGAACGCTGTGCCCCCAGTGCTCCCGTCGTCCCGTCCGCGAGCTCCCCACCGACTCGTCCCGATCGCGCTGCTCGCGGTGGTCGCGCTCGCGTTCGAGCGCGCTCCAGCTGCTGCCGTCGGCCGACGCGGGCGGCACCGTGCTGACGCAGGTGGCCGGTCCGGCCCGCACCGTCGCGCTCGACGCGCCGAGCGGTGCGGGCACGCCGGTCGCGGCACTCGCGAGCGGCGTGCGGTCGTTGGTGGTGGGTGAGGCCCCGGGCGACGGGAGCGACACCCGGTTGCTGTTGCCGTTCAAGGTGTCGGCGCGGGCGTTGGAGGCAGTGCACGGCGGCGGCCGGGCGAACGTGTCGATGCGGGTGTGGCGGATCGAGCACCTCGAAGGCCGGAAGCTGGTCGTCGATGCGTACACCAACGGGACCATGCGGCGCGCGGCGTACGCGCGTGCAGCGACGCGGCTCGTGAGCACGGTTCCCGTCCGCGGCCGCCTCGCGGTCGACGTCACCGGCGCCATCCGTCCGATGGCGCGGCCGGGGACGCTCGTCGTGCGCGTCGCGCTCGACCACCGCGCGCCGAGGGACGGGGTACGGACGCAGGTCGACATCGCGACCTCGGCGTCCCGCAACGCGGCCAACCGGCCAGTGCTCTCCGTGAGCCTCGTGGGATCGCCGGGCCCGGTCACGGCTCCTTCGATCGTGCCGACCGTCCCCACCGTTCCCACTGTCCCGACGACGCGGCCCGCGCCGACGGCCACCACCGTTCCTGCGCCCGCGCCGCCCGCGGCGAACGAGATCTTCCGGGACGACTTCAACGGTGCCTCGCTCGACCGTTCGAAGTGGCGTCCGAACTGGCTCGCCGGCACGGACGACGCGGTCACCAAGCCCGTGAACTCGAACGAGCAGTCGTGCTACGACCCGGCGCAGGTGTCGGTCGGCGGGGGCTCCCTCCACCTGAACGCGGCGTCGCGGGCGTGCCGGGCGAACAACGGCGTGACCTACCCCTCCGCCTCGGGGCTGATCGAGTCCGCGGGGCACTTCACCTTCACCTACGGGAAGATCGAGGCCCGCATCTGGGTGCCGCCCGGCGCCGGGGGCGTCGCCAACTGGCCCGCGTTCTGGGCGAACGGGACCGGCACGTGGCCGACCACCGGGGAGCTCGACGTGATGGAGGGCCTCGCGGGCCACGCGTGCTTCCACTTCCACTCGACCCTGGGCGGCCCGGGCGGTTGCGCGCCGCTCGCGAACCCGTCCGGCTGGCACACCTACGCCGCCGACTGGGAGCCCGGCTCCGTCACCTACTCCTATGACGGCGTCCCGGTCGGCCGGGTGACGTCGGGCATCACCGGGTCACCGATGTACCTCATCCTGAACCTGGCGGTGTCCCCGTCGATCTCCCCGCCAGTCCAGCTTCCGTCCGAGATGCTCGTGGACTGGGTGCGCGTCACGCGTTGATCGGCAGCCAGAGCTCGAGCTGGATGTTGTCGGGGTCGCGGAAGGTGATCACGGTCCCGATCGGCGTCTCCTTGATCGGCGAGCACGTGACGCCGCGCGCGGCGAGCTCGCGCTCCCACTCGTCGAGCTCGGCCCGGCTCGCAACCCCGAACGCGAAGTGGTCGAGGCCGGTACGGAACTCGTCGAACGCGCCGTCGTGCGCGTTGGGGTACTGCCGCAGGCCCAAGACCCAACCCGAGTCCGGGTGGGCCAGGACCCGGTAGCGGACGTCGTCCTCGTCGCCGGACATCAGGACGACGAGTCCCAGCAGGTCGCAGTACCAGTCCGCGCTCCGATCCGCGTCGGTCACGGTCAATGCCGCATGGTGCGCGCCGGTGATCGAAGGCATCGTCCCTCCCCTCTGCTGTCTGAGCCGGAGCGTAACGAGGAACGTCACCTCTCGCCGTGGGGTTCGCCGCGGGGCAGGGCGTGGGCCAGACTCTCGTCATGCGAAATCGCTGGTCTGATGCCGATGCCCGCGCCCACGTCGGACCGCTCGGTGAGCGGGTCTACACCTCCAGGTTGCTGGGTGCCGACGCGCAGCTCGTGCTCCACGGTGGTGGGAACACCTCGGTGAAGCTGACCGAGCAGGACATCCTCGGTCGTCCCGTCGAGGTGCTGTTCGTCAAGGGTTCCGGATCGGATCTCGCGTCGATCACCGAACGTGACTTCGCGCCGGTCGAGCTCGAGCGCCTGACCGAGCTCGCTTCGCTCGAGGAGCTGAGCGACGAGGAGATGGCCCAGCAGCTCCGACTCGCGACGACGCGCGCCGACGCCCCGGCACCCTCGGTCGAGGCGATCCTGCACGCGTGCCTTCCGGCTCGCTACGTCGATCACACCCATGCCGACGCGGTGCTCACCATCACCAACACGCCGAGCGGACGCAAACGGATCGCGGAGCTGTACGGCCCCGAGGTGGTCATCGTCGACTACGCCATGCCGGGCTTCGAGCTCGCGCGCCGATGCGCGGCGCAGTTCCCGGTCGAGTGCACCGAGCGCACGATCGGGATGATGCTGATGAACCATGGCGTGTTCTCGTTCGGCGATTCGGCTCGTGAGTCCTACGACCGGATGATCCGGCTCGTGACGATGGCGGAGGAGTACCTGCAGGACCAGGGCGCCTGGACGCTCCCAGAACGCGAGTTCGCGTCCCCCACACCGCCGCGAGACGAGATCGCACGGTTGCGAGCCGACATCTCGGCGATGGTCGGCGCGCCGATGATCGTCGAGTCGACCCGCACGCCGCGGGTCGCCGCGTTCGTCGGACGATCCGACCATGCGGACCTCGCGACGCGCGGTCCGATGACGCCCGATCACGTGATCCGCACGAAGCGGGCTCCGCTGGTCGACCGTGATGTCGAAACCTATGCCGACGACTACCGGGAGATGTTCCGCCGGCTGGCGCCGCGCGCGGCCGAGCCGCTGACCATGCTGGATCCGGCACCCCGGGTCGTGCTCGACCCCGCGTTCGGGCTGCTGACCTGTGGACGCGCGGCCCGGGATGCGGGCATCGCCCGGGACATCGCCGTGCACACCCTTGATGCCATCGAACGCGCCGCGATGCTGGACGACTGGCAGCCGTTGCCCGAAGCCGAGCTCTTCGACGTCGAGTACTGGTCGCTCGAGCAGGCGAAGCTCAAGCAGCGAGGCGCGTCCTTGCCGCTGGCCGGCGAGATCGGGCTCGTCACCGGCGCGGCGTCGGGCATCGGTCGCGCGACGGCAGAGGCGCTGCTGCGCGCCGGGGCCGCCGTCGTCGGGATCGACATCGACGCCCGGGTCGATGGGCTCTTCGGCGGCGACGCGTACTTCGGGCATCGATGTGATGTGACGGACGAGGCGGCGATCCACGAAGCTCTCGAACGCGCGGTGGCGCGCTTCGGCGGCCTGGACATCCTCGTCCTGAACGCCGGCGTGTTCCCACCCTCGAGACGCATCGACGAGCTGACGGCAGACGAGTGGAGGAGCGTGATGGCCGTCAACGTCGATGCGAACCTGTCGTTGCTGCGCGCCTGCGGCGCGCTGCTCGCGGCCTCGCCACGGTACGGCCGAGTCGTCGTGAACGCTTCGAAGAACGTGCACGCCCCCGGACCGGGAGCTGCGGCCTACTCGGCTTCGAAGGCGGCGCTGACCCAACTCGCGCGGGTCGCCGTGCTCGAGTGGGCTTCGAGTCGCGTGCGGGTCAACATCGTGCACCCGAACGCGGTGTTCGACACCGGGATCTGGGACGAAGCGACGATCGCATCGCGGGCGAAGAGCTACGACCTCGACGTCGAGGCGTACAAGACGAACAACCTCCTCGGGGTCGAGATCACGAGCCGGGACGTGGCCGAGGTGATCGTCGCGTTGTGCTCACCGACCTTCGCCAAGACGACCGGCGCCCAGATACCGATCGACGGTGGTACCGACCGAACGATCTGACCGGGGGCTTCGACTCAGCCGGCCAGGAGCGCAGCAATCGTCGCGGAGCTCGGCGGCGCGGCGACGCCGGCTTCCGTGACCAGTGCGGTGATCAGCTCGGCCGGGGTGACGTCGAATGCCGGATTGCGCACCGGGACGTCGGGGAGGGTCAGGAGCGCGCCGCCGGCGCGTCGGACCTCGTCGGCGTCACGCTCCTCGATCACGATCGCCGCCCCGTCGGGCGTGCTGCGATCGATGGTGGAGCAGGGACCGGCGACGACGAAGGGGATCGCAGCCGCGCGAGCGGCGAGCGCGAGGCCGTAGGTGCCGACCTTGTTCGCGACGTCACCGTTGGCGGCGACCCGGTCGCACCCGACGATGACCGCGTCGACCTCACCGCGTGCGATCAGCCCGGCCGCGGCGTTGTCGGCGATCAACGCGTGTCGGATGCCGAGGCCCGCGAGCTCCCACACCGTGAGCCGCGCTCCCTGCAGCAACGGGCGGGTCTCGCAGGCGAGGACGCTGACCTCCCGGGCCGGGGCACGTCCGGCGATCTCGGCGATCACGCCGAGTCCCGTCCCGCGTCCGCCCGCCGCGAGCGCGCCGCTGTTGCAGATCGTCATCAGCCGCCGCGCGCCGGTGAGGAGATCGGCCCCGTGCGCGGCCATCGCGGCGCTGGCTGCGTGCTCGGCGGCCTCGATCGCGCCGGCCTCGGCCTGCACCGTCGGCACGAGGTCCTTCGGGTCGGCGGCGGCGGCAGCTGCGAGGATCCGGTCGACCGCCCAGGCCAGGTTCACGGCCGTCGGGCGCGCGTCGCGCAAGAGCTTTGCCCCGCGCTCGAGCGATTCCGGGCCCGGGGAACGCGTCACCTCGAGCGCCATCCCGTACGCCGCCGCGATGCCGATCAGCGGTGCACCGCGCACGGCGAGTCGCCGGATCGCGGCCGCCACCTCGTCGGCATCCCGCAGCTCCAGGACGACCTCGCGTCCCGGCAGCAGCGTCTGGTCGAGCACGAGCAGCCGATCACCGGTGTACTCGAGCGGCAAGGTCACGCTCGCAAGATACCTGCTGGTGCCCGACGGCTCGTCGGGGTCGGAGAAGCAGGCCTCGGCTCGAGGAACCCAGGATCCTGGGACGGCTCCCCGCTCCCCGCCCGAGGAGGATCGACGTGACCGAAACGAACGAGGAGCGCCATGGGACGTACCACGACCGACCAGATCACGAAGCCGGAGCAGCTCAACGCAGCCATCGCCCACGCGTTCAGCACCGGTGATCTCGACGCCTTCATCGCCCTCCACACGCCCGACGCCACCGTCGTCCCCCCGGCCCGAGGGTCGAACCGTCCACGGCCTCGAGGCCATCCGCGCGGCAGCCGCCCCCATCTTCGCGATGAAGCCCACCATGACGAGCACGGTGATCAAGGTCGTCGAAGGCGACGCGCTCGCGCTCATCCACGCCCGATGGACGCTGTCCGCCATGGCGCCCGACGGCGGGCCGCTCGACCTCCAGGGTCGTGGAACGATCGTGGCGCGTCGGTAGCGCGACCGGACCTGGCGAGTCGCCATCGACGACCCGCTGACCCCACGTGCCTGACCGTCGCGTCGATCGGACCGTCCACAAAGGCCGACCACGGGGCGAGCGACCGGCGAGCGCGACCAGCCATGGAGGGCCGGTAGCGGAGCGCCCTCGGCAGGATTCGAACCTGCGGCACACAGTTGCCAGAACCGAAGCTGGCGGTTACATCGGCCTGACCGGCCGCGTGGCGCGCAAGCGACAGGAGCACCCGGCGACAGCTCCGCCCTCCAGCTTCATCCACGGCATCAAGCGCATGCCCTGCGCCTTCACGCCCACGGCCTGACCCCGGCGCGGAACGCGGTTGACCCGCGGAACCCGGTCGGCGTTGCTGCGGGTCGTAGCGTGCACTCCCGTGGTGGCAGGAAGCGCGCAGCTGGCGGACGGGACCGGCGTCGGAGACGCGCCCTCCCACTACCGTCCCCAGCTCGACGGGTTGCGCGCCGTCGCCGTGTATCTCGTGGTCGCGTTCCACGCCGGCCTCGCACGCTTCGACGGCGGGTTCATCGGCGTCGATGTCTTCTTCGTGCTCTCGGGCTTCCTGGTGACCCAGCTGCTGCTGCGCGATGTCCGGAGCCAGGGCCGCATCGGCTTCGCACGGTTCTATTCCCGGCGCTTCCGGCGGTTGCTGCCCGCGTCGTTCGTCGTGCTGGCGGTCACGGCCGCGACCTTCGCCGCGGTCGCGGCGCCGGCCGAGGTGATCGACGCGCTGCGCTCGATCAAGGCCGCGTTCCTCTATGTCGCGAACTGGTTCTTCATCCGCCAGTCCAACGACTACTTCGCCGGCGACATCAACGCCAGCCCGGTGGTGCACTTCTGGTCCCTCTCCATCGAAGAGCAGTTCTACGCGGTGTGGCCCGTGCTGCTCGCAGGCCTGGTCGTCACCACTCGTCGCGCGGGACGGGCGCAGTGGCACGTGATCCGCGGCGTCGTGGTGGTGGCCGCGGGGTGCTCGCTGATCGCGGCGCTCCACCTCGCGGGCACCGACCTCAACCGGGCCTACTACGGCACGGACACGCGCGCGTACGAGCTCCTCGCTGGAGCCTTCCTGGCCATGACGCCGGGGCTCCTCGAGCTCGCGCACCGGCACCGGCGCCGGCTGCGTTGGATCGCGGCGGCATCCATCGTGGCGCTCTTCGTGCTCGCGAGCTCGCTCGTGGACCTCGGGCCCATCACCCGCGGCGCGGTCGTCACCGCCGTCACGTGCGCATTGATCGTCGCGCTCGAAAGCGTGCCGGACAGCCTCGCGCAACCCGCGCTCTCTCGTGCGCCGTTGGTGTATCTCGGTCAGGTCTCCTACGGCACCTACCTGTGGCATTGGCCGATCATCGTGATCGCGCTCCGACTCTTCGACATGAGCTCGATCTCGCTCTTCCTGCTGGCCGCGGGGCTGGCCACCGGACTCGCGTCCTTGAGCTACCAGCTCCTCGAACGACCGGTCCGGGCGTCCAAGCCGCTCGATCGGTACCGGCTGCCGGTGATCGCGCTGGGACTGACCCTGAGCGTCATCGGTGCGTTCGTCGTGGCTCCGGCCATCGTCGAAGGGGGTGGCTCCGAAGCCGCGGTCACCCGAGGGGGCGGGGCGAGCACGACCGCGTCGGGCGTGACGCGCGGCATCGACTGGAGGTCGGCACGCGGTGACTACGACGCCGGGCCGCGCTGCATCGACAAGCCGGTCGCGGCCTGCACCGCCGTGCGCGGCGGGAAGCCCCACATGCTCCTGATCGGCGACAGCAACGCCGGGATGCTCGTGCCGGCCTTCGAAGCGCTCGCCGAGCGAGAGCACGCGACGCTCTCGGTCGCGACCCACGACAGCTGCCCGTGGCAGGAGGGCCTCTACTTCGCCAACAACCCCCGCCGGTACGCGGAATGCGTCGCGCATCACCGCGATGTCTACGGCCGGCTCGTTCCCGAGATCGACCCGGATGTCGTCGTGGTGATGAACCGCACGTTCGACGACCCGAGCCTCATCACGTCGCTCGAGACGCCGGACGGGCTCGTACGATCCGGAACGCCGGCATTCCTCCCCGCGGTGCAACGCGCGACCGAACGATCGATCAAGGACCTCCGCCGCGACGGCCGCAAGGTCGTCCTCGTCGAGCCGACTCCGTACGCGACCAGGGAAGAGGACCCGCTGGTGTGCCTCTCTTCGGCGAAGGTTGTCGACGAGTGCCGCTACGTCGTGTCCCCGGGGCCCGAAGGCGTCGAGCGGATGTATCGCGCGATCGCGGACGACCGCAGCATCTGGTCGCTCGACCTGGACCGTCTCGTGTGCCCGTACCTCCCGATCTGCGACCCGGTGATCGACGGCAAGGTCGTGAAGATGGATCGAGGGCACCTCACCGCGACCTACGCCCGGTCGCTGGGCAAGGACATCGACGGGTACTTCCGACGCAATGGCATCCTCGGTCAGTAGCGGTTGCGCCCGCTACGGGGAGCGGAACCACTCCCGAGCGGTCGCGTCGAACGCCCGCTGGCATCGCCAGTACTCCGCGCGGAGGGCGGAGCCGGGCCAATCCGCGGGGAGCAGCGCCGGCGGCAGCAACGGGTCACTGCCGATGTGACGCAGCGCCGCGGCCCCGGCGACGGTCCACGGTCGGCCCGTTCGGCGCGGTGGTCTCGTCCTGCCCGCCCTGCCTCAGGGACCCGTGGGACGCATGGGACGGATAATTCCTATCCCTAGTACCTACGCCCTCTTCTATCCCCTTCCTCTTCAAGGGCGAAGGTGAAGGGTAGGGCCGAATCCGTCCCATCCGTCGCTGATCAGGCCTGCAGACCGTCGTTCCGGGCTGACGGGAGGGACGGATAGAGGGACGGATGCGTCCCCGGAGGGACGGATGCCCCTCCCAAAGGGACGGATGCCCCTCCAAAAGGGACGGATGCAGGGACGGATCGCGAGCGACGTCCGACACGTCACGCCTCCTGGTCCACGTCGCGTGCAGGGGCTACCGGCCGAACCCGGCCGACGACTTCGAGCTGCCGAAGATGGCGCCGCGGCGTAAGGGTGTGGTGCCGCCGTACGACGCGGCGCTCAAGCTCATCGACGCAGCAGCCGGGACCGAGTGGTCGATGCCGATCGGCTTCGCCCTCGCGACCGATGGCGCCGCTCGGAGATCTGCGGACTGCAGTGGTCGGCACTCGACCTTGATGCTGACCAGCCGTCGGCCAAGGTCGTCGGCGGCTTGCACCGGGTGCCGGGCACGCAGCAGCTGGAGCTGCTGCCCCCGAAGACCGAACGCTCGGCCCGCACGACACCGCTGATCGGCGGCATCGTGGACGGACTGCGGACGTGGTCAACGCGACAGAAGAAGCAGCGTCTCTCGTTCGGTCCGGGCTACGTCGAGTCGGACTTCGTGTTCACGCGAAGGGACGGTCGCCCGCTTGACCCCGACTCGTGGCGGCGCGCCCTCGCGCGGTTCGTCAAGGCGGCTGGCCTCCCGGCTGGCGTCACGCTGCACAAGCTGCGGTCGGCCGTCATCTCGCACGCCGCTGCACAGGGCCTGCCGCTCACCGATGTGTCGGCATTCGCCGGGCACTCGTCCACGGCGGTCACCGAACAGCACTACATCGAGGCCTTTGGCTCCGGCGCCGTGGCATCGCTGCGGTTCTTGCCCGCCGACACAACTGAGGGTCCACGTCGGCTCGCGAGCAGGCGTCTCGGTCACGCCTCCGACGGTGAGGTCGGGCTCGTGTGTCCCGACGGCCTCGCAGTCAGCTGGTCGAGAGCGGATGCGATCGCGTTCTGTCCCGTCGCGATTTACACGCCGCGATTCACGATGTACTCCGACCGCAGGGCGAGATCGCCCCAGCGTCGGTCGGGACACGCCGCCGAGCAATAGGCCAGTGCGACAGAGAGGAAGCGGACGTCGTGGTAGTCGTTGGCTGTCCACGGTGATTGAGCGCCACGCAGGATGTCGCTCTCAACGGACCAGGTCGACGATGACGGGGGACCGGCTTCGTCGGCGAGCAGTTCGGCGCGCTGAACAAGATCCAGACCGAAGTCCAGCGGGGTCACGGGCATGGCCGGGAGCGTCGGCACCGTGTGGGATCCGTGTGGTGTGCCGTGCCATCTGGCACGGCTCGACCCCTCGACGGGTATGAAAACGCTGGTAGGGGAGCGCCCTCGCCAGGATTCGAACCTGGGACACACGGTTTAGGAAACCGATGCTCTATCCCCTGAGCTACGAGGGCGGGGAGTTCGTTTCCGCAGGTCAGACGGTACTTGTTGCGTCCGGTACCTGACCGCGGTGTCCGATTCCAGCCCGTCGTGTGCCCGTGCTTCGTGTGAGCAGCTGTTGCTTGCACCGTGTGTCACCGAGCCCGCGGCGGCGCGTCGGTGCTGGTCAGAATGTCGCGCTGTTGATGCACATTCTTCGCGATTGGCGATTGGAGCAACCGTCGGCTCTCGCCGGCGCGTGAGCAGCGGTTCAGGAAACCGTGCGTCACGACGCAGCCGAATTGAACGCGTCGCGTCTGGCGGTCAGGGAGCCAAGACGCGCCAACGGGATCTTGCCCTCGGTGTCGTGGTTTGCAGGTGCATTCTGTTCTCGGGTCTGCGAAGGTGAAGTCCGATGCTGCTCACTGCCGACCGAGTGTTCACCGATGCCGCCTCGGCGGTACTCGAGGGCTATTTGCTGGAGATTGCCGACGGTCGCATCGTCGATGTCCGGGCGCGAGCAGACGAGCCGGCTCACGCGCGGGTCGATTCGTCGACGGTGTGCCGGCATCGGCCGGCCGCGCCTTCGAGCAGACGGTGTGAATCGCTGGACCCACCGGCAGATGGTGGTCGACCACGATCCCGCGCTCACCGAGCAGCTCTTCAACGTCGCGATACGACTGGCCGTACCGGAGGTGCCAACCCAGGGCCAAGTCGGGTCGGAACCGGAAGCCCTTGAACGCTGAGCTCGGAGCAGTTGGGATCGGACGGCGAACGACGAGGTCTCATCCGGGCACGCTCACCGCCGACCGCGCTTGTGTGCCGATGCAACAGCGCGCGATCCAACCCTGACAGGTGTGTGGTTCAGACGCCGGCGGCGGTGACGATCGCGTCGGTGAAGAACCCGGCGAGCAGTCCGATGAGCAGGCCGTAGGCGAGTAGGTCCATGCGGCGGGATTTGGCGGCGACGCCGATGAGCTGGACCACGACATAGAGGATCGAACCGGCGGCGAGGGTCAGGAAGATGACCGACAGGGCTTCGGAGGTGACGGCGTGGCCGACGGCGGTGCCGATGAAGGTCGGTCCGCCTCCGATGGCGCCGAGCGCGAGGAGGAATCCCCAGCTGGCGATCACGCGAGTCCCGTCAGGGTTGGTGTCCGCGGCGAGGGGCGCGACGATACCGAACCCTTCGGTGGCGTTGTGGAGCGCGAAGCCGATGACGAGCAAGGTCGCGAGCGCGATCTCGCTCTTGGCCGCGGCTTGGCCGATGGCGAGTCCTTCGGCGAAGTTGTGCAGCCCGATTCCGACCGCGATCAACAGCGCGAGACGTCGCGCGGGCGACCAGCTGGCCAGACCGGTGAGTGTCGGTGTCTTGTCGAGTACTGCGATGCTGCCGCTCGCGGCTGCGGTCGGTGTTCCGGCAGGAATCGGTGTGTTGGGAGGCGGGTCCGCTGGATCGTCGACGAGGGTGGCGTCGGGGGTGTGGGTGACGCGGTCCATCCATCGTTCGTAGGCGACGAGGCTCAGCAACCCGACCGCGAGCCCGGCCGCGAAGAGGGCGCCGTAGCCGAACGCGGGGCCGAGGTCGCCGGTGCCGTCGTGGAACTTCCCGAGCGCCTCGTCGATCGGTTCCCACGCGGCGGAGAGCACGTCCCACACCAAGAACACGAGGATCCCGACCGCGACTGCGTTGAGCATCATGCGCAGCGTCGGGGCGGGCCGCTTCAGCCGTCCGATCGGCAGGCCCAGCAGGATCGTCACCCCCGCGATGAAGCCGAGCAGCAGCGTCTTCTCCAGGCTCACGATCCGACCTCCCCCGTTGAGTTAAGGCAACCTAACCTGATTGCTTGGGACGGTCAAGCGCAAGCGGGAGGAATCCGGAGCCGGCGGGGAGGCTAATGAGCGCGAAATAACTTCTGATAATATGCTAAGGTTGTCGATCAGTGAGCACGCGCTGCGCTCGGCGTGGGTACGGGCTCTCTCTCGTGAGGCATTTCGTGACGGAACCGATTCAGCAGGTCAAGGCCGAGTTCTTCAAGGCGCTTGCACATCCGGCGCGCATCCGTGTCTTGGAGCTGCTCATCGAAGGTGAACGATCCGTCGGGGAGCTCGCGGAGGAGGTGGGCCTTGAGAGCTCGCATCTCTCCCAGCAGCTCGGCGTGCTCCGGCGCGCCAATCTTGTCCGGACCCGCAAGGAAGGCTCGACGGTCATCTACTCGCTGGCCGACCGGCGCCTGGCCAAGGTGCTGCAGCTGTCCAGGGAGATCTTGCTGACCTATCTCACCGACACCGCGGGCCTCTTCTCGGAAACCCATCGATGATTGGCTTGGTCCGCAAGATGCGCCAGATCGGGCGCATCGCCGAAAAGGCACCGCCGCGTGACCCAAGTCCCGATTCGCAGCCCGCCGCCGCGACGCTAAGCGGTTCGCTCCAGATCCGGGCGGTCGACGCAGGATCGTGCAACGGCTGCGAGCTGGAGATCGCATCGGCGTTCGGGCCTACCTACGACGTCGAACGGTACGGCGCCCGGCTGGTGGCGTCTCCTCGGCATGCTGACGCGCTCCTCGTGACCGGGCCGGTGACCCACAACATGGCCGAGCCGTTGCGCAAGACCTACGAGGCGACCCCGGCACCCAAGCTGGTGATCGCCCTGGGCGACTGCGCGTGCGACTGCGGGGTCTTCCGCGGCGGCTACGGGGTCGCCGGTCCGGTCGCTGACTTCGTACCCGTCGACCTCGAAGTACGAGGCTGCCCGCCCGCACCGGAGGCGATCGTCGCAGCGCTGCGGGGCCTCACCGGCCGTTGAGCGGCCCGGCCGGAGCGCTCGTCGCCGCGTGCCTGTGTGGCCTGGCGGCATCCGCATCGGCATTCATCGTCTCGCAACGCCTGCGGGTCCAAGTCGTCGGCGCCTGGAGCGTCGCGATGGGCGCGGCCGGTATCGGCGCCGCGCTCGGCGTCCTCGGCTCGGGGAAGTCGATCGTCGCCGAGTTCCCGAAGTTGTTGCCGTTCGCCGGCATCACGATTCGCCTCGATCCCCTCGGAGCCTGGTTCACCTTGACCGCCGGCGTCATCGTGGTCGTCGCGTCGCTGTACGGGATCGGCTACGCCGACCACGCGCTGCGCACACGCGCGATCCAGGCGATCTTTCCGCTCTTCTGTCTCAGCTTGCTGCTGGTGCCCGCCGCGTCGAGCGTCTCGACCTTCCTGGTCTTCTGGGAGCTGATGGCGCTCACGTCGTTGCTGCTCGTCGCAACGGAACACCGCGAGCGAGCGAGCGCAAGGACGGCCGCGGTGTGGTACGGGGTGATGACCCATCTCGGGTTCGTCGCCATCCTGGTCGCGCTCGCGCTACTCGCGGGACAGGTGGGCGGCGAATCGTTCGCCGCGATGCGCGCCGGAGCGGCCCACGTGCCCGCGGGATGGCAGTCAGTCGTGTTTCTGCTCGCACTCGTCGGGTTCGGCTCGAAGGCCGGCATCGTGCCACTGCACGTCTGGCTTCCCCGAGCCCACCCGGAGTCCCCGAGCCATGTCTCGGCACTCATGTCCGGCGTCATGGTCACGCTCGGCGTGTACGGGATCATGCGGGTTGGTCTCGACATCCTCGGTGGCGGCCCCCGCTGGTGGGGTTTCGTAGTGCTGGCGCTCGGCGCGGGCTCGGCGCTGTTCGGGATCCTGCATGCCCTCGTCGCGAGTGACCTCAAGGTGCTCCTCGCGTACTCGACCACCGAGAACATGGGACTGGTCCTCATCGGCGTCGGCGCAGCGATGTTGTTGGGCGCCGAACACGCGACCCCGCTCGTCGGCGTCCTGCTCGCGGCGTCATTGCTGCTGGTGCTCAACCACGCGCTGTTCAAGGGACTGCTCTTCTTGGGTGCAGGTTCGGTGTTGCGGGCCACCGGGACCCGGAACCTCGACGAGCTCGGCGGGCTGGTGCGTCGCCTCCCGGTGACGGGCGCGTTGTTTGGCGTCGGAGCGCTGGCCATCGTGGCGTTGCCACCCCTGAACGGTTTCGTCAGCGAATGGATGCTCTTCCAGGGCCTCGTCGCCGGCGGCGGGAGTCATGTCGCCTCAGCCGCGGTGACCATGCCCTTGGCCGTCGGCGTCGTCGCGTTGACGGCGGGTCTCGCGGCGGCGACGTTCGTCAAGGCGTTCGGCACCGGGTTCCTCGCACTCCCACGATCACCGGCGGCGGCTGAGGCGCGGGAGTCGCCGGGGACGATGCTCGCCGCGATGGGCCTCCTCGCGCTCGGCTGCGCCGCGCTTGGCGTGGCTCCCAGCTTGTTGAGCACCCAGCTCGATCGCGCGGTACGAGCGACGGGCACCGGGGTGCTCCACCGACCGGTCAGTGTCGAGCGCGGCGTGCTGCATCTTGGGGGCGTCCGCGGCGTCATCTCCCCGACGCTCATCGCGCTGCTGCTCGCCGGGGGAGTGGTCGCCGTGCTGGCCGTCATGCGGCTGACAATCTCGGCTCGCGACCGGCGACGCGCCGAGAACTGGGGGTGCGGCCGGGCGCTGCAGACCGCGCGCATGGAGTACACCGCGAGCTCGTTTGCCGAGCCGCTGCAACGGGTGTTCGACGACGTTCTCCGACCGGACCTCGACATCGACGTCACCCACGCCGACGAATCGCGCTGGTACGAGCGCACCATCCGGCTCCGCGCCGGGGTCCGCGACGGCATCGAGGACCACGTCTACCGGCCGGTGCTCCGCGCCTACCGGGCGTGGGGAGAGCGGGCCCGGGCGGTCCAGAACGGCAGCGTCCACCGCTACCTCGCTTACGCGTTCGTCGCCCTCATCGTCGGATTGCTGGTCGCGCGATGAATCCGGGACGGATCGCCGCCGTGGTCATCCAGATCGCATTCGTCGTCGGGGGAGCACCGCTGCTCGCGGGGTTGATCCGCCAGGTCCGGGCGCGCCTCGAGGGCCGCGTCGGTCCTCCCATCGTCCAGCCCTGGCGCGACCTCCGAAAGCTCTGGCGCAAGGAACGGATCGCGCCGGAGCACACCAGCTGGGTCTTCCTCACCGCGCCGCTCGTGCTCGTCGCGTCGTCGGTAGTCATCGCGATGATCGTGCCGCTGGTGACCGTGGCCTCACCGCTCGATCACGTGGGTGACCTCTTCGCCGTCGTGTCCCTGCTGCTGTTGGGCACCGTGTTCCTCGCCCTGGCCGGGCTCGACCCGGGCACCGCGTTCGGTGGGATGGGCGCGAGTCGCGAGATGACGGTCGCGGCGCTCGCGGAGCCGACCCTGCTCCTGGCGGTCACGGCACTGGCGGCCCGGGCGGGATCGACCAACCTCGCGGCGATCGTAAACGCCGCGCTCGACCGGCCGAGTGTCGTGCTCTCGGCCCAGGGTGTCCTTGCACTTGTGGCGCTCGGGATCGTCACGCTCGCCGAATGCGCCCGGCTTCCGGTCGACAACCCGAGCACGCACCTCGAGCTGACGATGATTCACGAGGCGATGGTGCTCGAATACGCGGGCCCTGACCTTGCGCTCGTCGAGCTGGCCGCGTCGATGCGGCTGCTCCTGTTCGGCGCGCTCCTCGCGAACCTCTTCGCGCCGTGGGGCATCGCAACGGGAACCGGGTTCGCGGAGATGCTCGTTGGAGCTGTCGTGCTCAGCGTGAAGCTCGTGCTGCTGGGCGCGTTCCTCGGCGTCTTCGAGGTCTTCGTCGCCAAGCTCCGCTTGTTTCGGGTTCCCGAGCTGCTCGCCGTGTCCTTGGTGGTCGCGCTCGTCGCGGTCACCGCGTCGGCATTCCTCGGCGGTGGCCGGTGACCGACGCGATGTACTCGCAGCTGCTCGGCCTCGCCGGCGGCGTCGCGCTCGTCGCCGCGGTGCTCGCCCTCTGGCGGAGGAGCCTCTTGGCAATCGTGCGGATCCTCGCCGTACAGGGTCTCGCGATCGCGGCGGTGGCGCTCCTGCTGGGCATCCACCACCGGGAGGTGGCCGAACTGATCGTCGCGGCCGGCGTGCTGGTGCTCAAGGTCGCGGTCATCCCGATGGTGCTCAGCCGAGTCGTGCGCGACGCCCGAACCGGCGCGACACGCAACCGTCGATCAACACCGCGACCGCGCTCGTCGCGGCAGCGGTACTCACCGTGATCGCGTTCGGGGCGACGCGCGGACTCGTCGATCTCGCTCCGAGCCCCGAGACCGAGCTGATCCCCGTTGGGTTCGCGATCGTGCTCGTCGCCTTCTTCGGGCTCGTGGCCCGACGCAACGCGTTGACCCAGCTCGTCGGTTTCCTGCTGCTCGAGAACGGGATCGCGCTCGTCGCGCTCGTGGCCACCGCCCGGGTCTCGCTCGTCGTCGAGCTCGGCGCGGCGCTCGACCTGCTCCTCGCCGTGCTCGTGCTCCAGGTCCTCACCAGCCGCATGCGCTCCAAGTTCGGTGCCCTCGACCTGGACCGACTCACCGAGCTCTCCGACTGATGCTCCTCGCCCTGGTGCTGCTCCCGATCCTTCCCGCGCTCGCGACCGCGGCATTCGGTTGGCGCGCGTCGGTGGCGCTGGTTCGCTGTCGCTGATGCAGCCGGCCTGCTCGCCGGGGGCATCTGGCTCGCCGTCGGCGTCGTGGACGGTGACACCGCGTCCTTCGGCGGTCACGTCCTGCGAGCGGATGCACTCAGCGCGTTCATGGTGCTCGTCATCGCGACCGTCGCCCTCCTCGCGTCGTGGTCCGCGGTCGGCTACATACGAACCGAGATCGCCGAAGGACACACCACAGCTGGCGCGGCCCGGCTGTTCGGTCTCCTCGTACCGGCGTTCATTGCCTCGATGGTGCTCGCGGTCCTCGCCGCCAACCTCGGGATCATGTGGGTCGCCATTGAGGCAACGACCATCGCGACGACGTTCCTCGTCGGTCACCACCGGAACCGTTCCTCGCTGGAGGCTTCGTGGAAGTACGTGATCATCGGATCGGTCGGGATCGTCCTCGCGTTTCTCGGGACCGTGCTGCTGTCGTACGCGGCCCAACACGCCGGTCCCGGTGCTCGCTCGACGTTGGATTGGGAGGCGATGCGTGGCGTCGCGCGGCACCTGGACCCCGCCGTGATCCGCGTTGCGGCAGTGCTGCTGCTCTTGGGTTACGGCACCAAGGTCGGGCTCGCGCCCATGCACACCTGGCTGCCCGACGCCCACAGCCAGGCTCCCGCGCCGGTCTCCGCGCTGATGTCCGGCGTACTGCTCTCCGTGGCGTTCTACGCGCTGTTGCGGGTCAAGGTCATTGTCGACCTCGCCCTGGGTCCGACCTTTCTCCGGAACCTGCTCGTCGCCGCCGCGCTGCTCTCGCTCGTCGTCGCCGCCTCACTCCTGATCGCGCAACGCGACTACAAACGGCTGCTCGCGTACTCGAGCATCGAGCACATGGGTCTCATCGCGCTCGCGGCGGCGATTGGCACACCGCTCGCCATCGCCGCGCTGCTCTTACACATCCTCGCCCACGCACTCGGCAAGACCGTCGCGTTCCTGTGCTCCGGAGAGATCCTGCTGGCCGAGGGCACAACCCGGATCGCCGGGGTACACGGACTTCTCGCGCGCCGTCCGCTGGTCGGTGGGTCTTTCGGTCTCGCGCTCCTAGCCCTCCTCGGCTTCCCGCCGTTCGGCCTGTTCGCCAGCGAGCTCGCGATCGCGCGCGCCGGGTTCTCGGCCAACATGGGCTGGGTCACGGCCGCCGCGTTCTCACTCCTGCTCGTGGTCGTCGCCGCCGTGTTGGTGCATGCCCGCAGCATGCTGCTCGGCGAAGCGGACACCGCGAGCGTCAGCCCTAGGGGCGCCCGGGGAGCCGGCGTGCCTCTCGTTGCAGGCTTGGTCGCCCTCGCCGCGATCGGCATCACCATCTGGCCGATCGAGCGCCTCATCGGCGCCGCCGCCCACGTCGTGGCCCAATGACGTATCGCCTGACGCCCGCGTGGCTGGCTCACCCCCGACATCGGATGACGATCGAGCTACGGCCCGAGGCACTCGAACAGGCATGCGAACAGCTGCTCGCCAACGGGTACCGGCTCGCCATGATCGCCGGCCACGACAACGGACACGCGCTGCACGTCGTCTATCTGTTCACCTTGCCCGGAGACGACAGGCGCGTCGAGCTCATCGTGGCACCGGACTACGAGCACCCCGAGCTTCCGAGCCTCGCGAGCTTGTCCTTTCCGGCCGGTCGCTTCGAACGCGAGCTTGCCGACCTCTTCGGGATCGAACCCGTCGGCCACCCGCTCCCGCGTCGCCTCGTCCACCACCAGCATTGGCCCGAGGGCTGGCATCCCATGCGACGAGACGCCGGACCCACACCGGTACCCGACGAGAGCCGCGAGCCGTTCCCGTTCGTCACCGTCGAAGGTCCCGGCGTCTACGAGATACCGGTCGGGCCCGTGCATGCCGGCCTCATCGAGCCCGGCCACTTCCGCTTCTCGGTCGTCGGCGAGACCATCATCACCATGAAGGCTCGCCTCTGGTTCGCCCACAAGGGCATCGAGAAGCTCTTCGAAGGCCGCGACCCGCGACACGGCATCGACCTCTCCGAACGAGTCTCCGGGGACACCCCGATCGGACACAGCCTCGCCTACTGCCTCGCCGTCGAAGAAGCCCTCGGCGTCCAGGTACCAGCAATCGGACAATGGCTCCGCGCACTGCTCCTGGAGCTCGAACGGCTCTACAACCACGCCGCCGACATCGGCGCACTCGCCAACGACGTCGGATACGGGATCATCAACGCCCACGCGCTCCGCATCCGCGAGCGTCTCCTACGCGTGAACCAGCGGGTCACCGGCCACCGGCTGCTCCGAGGTGCCATCGTGCTCGGCGGCGCACACGTCCTCGACCTCCCCGAACCCGAAGAGCTCATCGAGATCGCCACCGACCTCGCCGAGACCGCGTCGCTCGCCCTCGAGAACGCCACCGTGGTCGACCGATTCACCGGCACATCCATACTGCCCACGCAGCCGGCGACGGAGCTGGGAACGCTGGGCTACGTCGCCCGTGCCTCAGCAGTCGACATCGACGCCCGCCGCGACCATCCCTTCGTCGATCTCAGCCCCGCCCTCAACGTCGTCGTCGACCGCGACGGCGACGTCATGGCACGCTTCCGGGTCCGCCGCGACGAGTTCGCCAACTCAGTCGAGCTGATCCGATGGCTCCTCGAGCGACTCTCTGGCCGCCACGGCGAACCTGCGATCGCGCCCATACCACCGGCGACCGAACCGAGCTCCGGCGTCGGGATCGTGGAAGCCTGGCGCGGCTCACTCGTCCACCGCGTCGAGATCAACCCCGGACCCGTCCTCGCCCGCGTCAAGATCGTCGACCCCTCGTTCTTCAACTGGCCGGCGCTTCCCGTAGCCCTGAAGGACACCATCGTCCCCGACTTCCCGCTCACCAACAAGAGCTTCGGGCTCTCCTACGCCGGCAACGATCTCTAATGCGTCGCAGGTCCGCTTCAACTGTCGCGGACCGCTTCGCGCCGTCGTGCGATCGCACGAAGCGCCTCGGCATGCTGTGCACCGGTGACGTCAGCACGCGCGTTGAGCCGCGTCGCGACTCTCTCGATCCGGCGAAGCTCTTCAGCGTGTAGCCGCGCTCGCTGGCGTGGCTGCTGGCTAGGAAGGACCCGCTGAAAAGCCTCGAACGCCTCGCAAGCCCCGCTCAATCCGACCCTCTTGGCGATACCCCGAACGAGCTGCCCTGATGGCGCAGATCCACAACTCGGGTGTGGGGGGTGTCGTCGGATCGGTTGGCCGGACCGGAACGGGATGACCTCGTGGCGGTCGGGTGCGTGTTGGCCGAGCGACTGGTGGGGTCGGTGGGTGTTGTAGTGCTCGATGTACTCGTCGAGGAGCGGCGCGAGGTGCTTGCGGTTCCAGATGAGGGTCCGGTCGCAGAGCTCGCGTCGGACGGTGCCGACCCATCGTTCCGCGTACGCGTTCGCGACTGGTGTCCGGGGTGGGGTACGGATGACGTCGGCGCCGTCTGCAGCGAAGACGTCGTCGAAGTCACGGGTGAACTGGCCGGCGCCGTGGCGGATCACGAACCGGACCTTCCGCGGTAGGCGCATGAGGAGGTTGCGGGCGGCTTGGGTGGTCCACGGACCAGTCGGGTTCTTCGTGATGCCGGCGAGGTCGACGCGACCGGTGTCGAGCTCGATGAAGAACAGGACGTACAGGCGCCGCAGCGACACCGTGTCGACGGTGAAGAAGTCACACGCCAAGATCCCCGCAGCCTGCGTGCGGAGGAATGTCGTCCAGGTCTCTGCGGTCCGGCCCGGCGAGGGTTCGAGGCCCTCGGTCTTGAGGATCGACGAGACGGTCGACGCGCCGACGGTGATGCCGAGTCGGCCGAGCTCGCCGTGGATGCGCCGGTAGCCCCACGTCGGGTTCTCGTTCGCGAACCGCACGACGAGTGCGCGGATCTCGCGGGCGGTTGGTGGGCGGCCTTGGCGGTGTGGGTAGGTCCAGTGGTTCGCAACGAGCCGGCGATGCCAGGCGAGGAGCGTGTCGGGCTTCACGAAGAACATCGACCACCGGTCACGATCGAGCGCGCGCGCGAGGCGGCCAGGAAGACACGGTCCGTGCGATCGAAGCGAGGTCGGGCGACCTGTCGACGCAGAACGCTGAGCTGGTGCCCGAGCACGAGGATCTCGATGTCCTTCGACCGGTCGGAGCGGCCTCGCAGGAGGAGGACGTCGGCTACAAGGTGGACAAGACGGTCGAAGCGCGCCATCCGCCGAACGTCTCACCGTAAGCGCGAGCGCGAGCGAAGCCGCAGATCACAGGCTCAGAGGAGTTTCCGGCAGGCACAGGGTCATATCGGGATTGCTTGTTCAGGGTCTTTCCGCTTGCTGGTCTCCCGATGAGTCGCTCACGGAGGTGCGGCGTCGGGCCATGGCACGACTGTCTCGCATCCAAACTCTTCGGGAGCAACGTCGCGCAGCGTCTCGCAGAACTGCCAGCGATGCCCTCCAAGGTCTTCCACGGTGAAGTCTCGTTCGCCGTATGTGCGTTCAGTCGGGGCCTCCAGCACCGAAGCAGCGTGGGCACGAACCCGCTCGAACATGGCGTCCACATTCTCGACTCGCACCCGGATCGCATGAGCGACTGAGCCGCCGCTCCGTGGAGCCAGAATGCCGCCGCCATCCGCGACGATCATCGCTCCGTCGTCACCGATGCTCAGTTGCGCCCGGTGGTTATCGCCGATCCTGGTGCGTTCGACGAAGCCAAACACCATCGTCAGCCAGGCCACCGCGTCGCCCACGTCGGGGTAGGAAAGAATCGGAACCACCGTCGTCGGCGGGACGGATCGATTGTGCTTCATCAAGACGCTCCTGTCGTCGTCTCCGGATCATCTCGCAATCCATCGGAAGAGAACGACGCGACCTCATCCCGCCACCCTGACCGCCGACCGCGCTTGTGCGCCAATGCAACAGTGCCGCTCAAGGAGACGTTGGCAACGCGGCCCGGTCAGGTGCCATCGGCCGGCCCGACGCGCGGTCCTTCAACGATGCTCTGCGTTCCAGCTGGCCGCCTCGACCCGTTCCGGTCGGGTTCGTTCGGCACGACTGGGAATCGCACCTCGGCCTCCAGGCCGCCCGCGCCGCGGGGCCGGATGTCGAGGTGTGCTCCGTGAGCGGTTGCGATCGCAGCCACGATAGAGAGTCCGAGGCCGAGACCGTCATGGTTGCCGACCCGGTCCGCGGTGAGGCGATGGAACGGTTGGAGAAGCCCGCTGATCTCGTCGATCGGCACAGCGGGCCCCGTATTGGCGACCTTCAGCGTGGGCCTTCCCGAGTGGATGTCGACCACGACTTGGACTGTGCCGCCCGGATGGTTGTAGTGCAGGGCGTTGTCGATCAGGTTCGTGACGAGACGCTCAATGAGTTGGGAATCCCCGCTCAGCGGAACCGAACGGACCGCCAGTTCGATATCAACCCGTCGTGCCTTGGCCGTGGGGTCGCACGCATCGACGACTTGGCTGGTGATCGCGCCGAGGTCGAGCGGCCGACGGCGATCCAGGCCGCGTTGACTTCGAGCCAGAGTGAGCAGCGCTTCGATGAGTCGCTCTTGGTGCGCGCTTGCTTCCAGGACATCCTCGCAAACGGCCCGGTAAGTGTCGATGGTGGCGTCGGGATCGGATAGGACCACTTCGACGACGGCGCGTTCGACGGCGATTGGAGTTCGCAACTCGTGGGAGGCGTTGGCGGCAAAGCGGCGCTGGGCGTCGAACGCGGCTTCGAGCCGAGCGAGGAGGTCGTCGATGGTGTCTGCCGGCGATCGTGCAGGCGGCGATGGCGCACGCGCAGTTCGAGAAGATCCACCCCTTCGTCGATGGCAACGGGCGCATCGGGCGCGCGCTCATCGATCTCGTACTCCGTCGGCGCGGCCTCGCCGTGCGCGTGCTGCCGCCGATTTCGCTCATCCTGGCCACGTGGTCCCAGGACTATGTCGCAGGCCTGACCGCGACGCGCTACACCGGCAAACCGACGTCCGACGCGGCGAACGCCGGAGCGAACCAATGGATCGCGCTGTTCGCGACCGCGTGCCGCCGGGCGATCGAAGACGCAGAGACGTTCGAGCAGCGCGTCTCCGCGCTGCAGGGCCGCTGGCGCGAACGCCTCGGAAAGGTCCGCGCCAAGTCCGCCGCCGATCTGATGATCGGCGCGCTGCCCGGCGCACCCATCGTGACCGTGAATGGCGCGGCCGAGTTGATCGCCGGACCTACCAGGCGACCAACGAAGCGATCAACCGCCTCGTCGAGGCGAAAATCCTGAGACAGGTCAACGTCGGTCAGCGCAACCGCGCGTTCGAGGCACCCGAACTCATCAGGACATTCACCGACCTGGAGCGCCGCCTCGCGAGCCCGACTGGCGACACCCGGTCCGCTCGGCCGACGCGCCGCGTCCCGCAACGCCAGTAGGTCGGAGGCCTGTGTGCCGGAAACTCATCGCCGCTGTTCACAGCGCTGAAGTGACTTCCGGATCCTGGACGGGAGCGAGCGATTCTCGGGGGCGCGGTGGTAGACGGGAGGTGACCATGATCCTGTCGGCAGGCCGCGGTCAGGCCGCGAGAGCTGGGGATCGAGGGTGATTGAGCGTGAGGCACCGTGACGCGTTCGGTCTGGTCAGCGGGCATGCTCGCGCATCGGCGCAGGTCATGAGATCGGCGGGACCTGATTAGGAAACCGATGCTCTATCCCCTGAGCTACGAGGGCGGGGGAGTGTTTGTGCTGGTGAGAGGGTACTTCTCGAGCTTCGCGGTCGAAGGCGGTGTCCGATTCCAGCCCGCCGCGTGCCCGTTCTTCGCGTGAGCAACGATTTCTTGCATCGTGCGTCGCTGGCTGCGTCCGAAAGCATCGGTGCTGGTCAGCGCGACCGCGCGGTCGGTGCGCGCCGGTCGCAATCGGCGAGTGGAGCGTCCGTCAGCGCTTGCCCTCGCGTGAGCGTCGGTTCGAGAATCCGTGTGTCGTCGGCGCAGCGGGTGACTCCGAGTGAGTTCGGTTCGGTGGCTGCGATCTCCGAGCGTCTCAGCAGTCGGTTCGGGCATCAAACCGTGTCGTGCGACTGGCCAGGTGATTATCCCGCGAGGAGGCGCGCCTTCTGCGCGGTGAACTCGTCATCGGACAGGATGACATCCTCTCGAACTGCAGCGAGCTTGCGGAGTTGTTTGGGAACTCCGTGCGTCGCACCGGGAGTCGCCCCCCGCCGACGACGCCAGAGCGCGCTGGAGAACTACCCCACGATCTCCAACAGAGTGGGTCAACTCCACCGCCCGTCTCTGCCACGCCGGCCGCAAGCGCGCGCACCATACGAGCGCGGCTTACTCGGCACGGATGTCGGTCGGGCTTCGTATGGTCTGCGACATTGCGGCCGTGAGAATGTTGGTTCGCAGGAACGGACCGCAGAACCACATACGCCAGCCGGCGTCGTGGTGATGGAGCTCGGTCACGCCGAGGGCGATCAGCCGCTGGCGGTAGGTGTGGGTAGCGGCGATGTCCGCAATGAGTAGCCGTCCGCCGGGTCGAAGTACCCGCACGGCCTCGTCGATCGCGCGCTCCCGCGCGACGCGTGGCTTCACGTTGTGGAGGGAGAGGCTGGCCGTGACCAGGTCGAACTCGCCGTCATGAAAGGGCAGAGAGGTCACGTCAGCGGTATTGATCTCGATGCGGTCCGCAACTCCTTCGGTGACGCCGTTACGACGCGTGGCGTCGGGCGAGTTGCCCGACTGATCGGCGCGAGTCCACGAGTCGACGCCCACCGCGACACCGGTGCTCAGTCGTCGCGCCACTTCGAGGAGCACAGCACCTCGGCCACACCCGAGATCTAACGCTCGCTCGTCACCGGTGAGGTGCTCGGCGTCGAGCAGGCGCGACCAGACGACGAACTTGCCGCGAAGCGTTGCATGCAGCCAGCAGGCGGTGCACAAGAACACGATCGCCGCGCCGATCAAGGGCCACGGTTGCTGGGAGAGCACGCCCCAAGCGATGCCGCCGATGATGAGGAAGACCGGAACTGGGATCAGGATGGGAGCGTCGATGCCGTAACGTCCGCCTCGCGGCGAGAAACCTCGGCGTGTGCTCATGGCCACAGTTCGGGTTCGTGTCGTCGCCCGGGAGCTACCCGACTCGGACCGTGTTCCCGAAGAGACTGAGGGCGGTCGGGTCGACGACCCCGGTGATCGAGTACACAGATCTTCACGATCAGCCGGGCGGCGGTCGCGTGCGCAGCGTGGGGATGACCGACTCGAAGGCGCGCGCGATCACGGTGGCGCCGGCTGCGTTTGGGTCGTCGCCGAAGCCTTCCCACTGCCCGGGCTGGCAGAAGATGTCGAGCCAGGTGCAGGCGCGAGCGACTCCGATCGGCGCGGTTCCCCATTGCGATGACACCAGCGTTGAGAGATCCGTGGCGTGAAACGCGTCTTGCACGTTCGCGATCGGGGCACCGATCTTCCCGTAGGTGCCGGCGAGCCGACCGTTGAGGGACTGCAGGAGCGTGACCGTGTCGCGGGCGAATGCTTCTCCGTCGGATCCCTGGAGCCAGTCCCCGAGCAGTGGGTCGTAGTAGTTCATGCCGACGATCGGAGTCGTCGGGGCCGCGGCGGCACGCAGTCCGACGAGCATCATCGCGAGGTTGCTGTCGATGACTGGCAACGCGTGCTGAACGCAGTCCTGGTCCACCGTGGGTCCGAGCACACACGCGACGAGGTCGTTGCCGCCGATGTCGATCGTGATCAGCGCAATCTGGCTCCGGTGGCTGGCGAGGAATCGGAGCGCGCTTCGGTACTGAGAACCTTCAGGGTACGAGCAGATCCCGCCGCCGATCATCGTGGAGGTCGTCTCGCTCGAGCAGGCAAGGTTCACGAGTTGCAGTGTCGGCAGCCGGCGGGCAACGTACGAGTGCTGGATCTGATTCGGGTACGAGTCGGTGCCGTTCCAGACTGGGACCGAATCGCCGAGCGCGACGTAGTACACGTACGGGCGGATTGTCATCGCGACGAACCGCGTCACGACTCGGCTCGTCTGGGCGTGGACTACGACCCGCGTCGTGATGATCGCGGACGCGGGAACGCCGGGCGTGAACGACCCGGTCCCGCGTCCCGGGGTCGCGGCGTCGACGGTCCAGGTGACGCGCTGGCGTTGCGGTGCGCAGGTTCCGATGGTCGCACCGGTGCGCACAAGCGTCGGATGGGAGGGCGGCTGGGCGACCGTCACCTGGACGCCGAACCCCGCACCCGCCGCGCAGTGCAACCGACCCTCGACGACGACTCCGTGGCCGCCATTGGCCAGCCATCCTTGCCAGCCGCCAGAGCGGCCCGCCGATGGCACGACCCCGACCAGAGCCGCAGTCGCGCCGCCCGCAGGAGACGGCGCACCGCCACAGACGCCGACGAGCAGAGCCGCAACGGCGATCCGTGCCAGCCCACGCTTCACGCGACCACCCCCGGTGACCTCGACCAGACCATTGTGCTTCCGGGCTTGCCCGCCGCCAACCCGCGGCATCCCAGAGCCTCTACCAAACCCGGCGCGGTTCAGTACTGGTCGTGCGGCGATCGGCCGCCTGGTGTTCCAGGCGGGAAGCAGATCCGACGTGGACGCGCTGAACACGCGCTACTTGAGGCTCGAGCACTCCGACCGACGCCAGCGGTGTGACAAGGGGGATCTTTGTCGACCAGCCGACGCGGCGGTGCCTCCGCGCTCGGCTTCACGGTGCGCTTGAGCGTCGCGGACGGGCATACGATGGATGCCATGGACGTGGGCGCACCGGAGCTGCTCATCATTCTCGTGGTGGCGTTGCTCATCTTCGGGCCGTCGCAATTGCCGAAGTTGTCCCGTTCATTGGGTCAGGCGGCACGCGAGTTTCGCCACGGTTCCGAGCCTGGCTCCGCGGGCGCGCGTGAGAGCGGTGCCGGCGGCTCAACGTCCGTGAAGCCCAAAGACCAGCAGCCGGAGGCCTGACTTCGGGGGCCAGGGCGGTTGGGCTCGCGGCGCGGGTCCGACCGTTGCCCGTCATCGCTCGGACGCCGTAGCCGAGCAGGTTCACGAGCTGGCGCTCGTGGCCGAGGCTGTGGGCGCGGCGGAGCCAGGGGGTGTCGTCGAGGTCGCGGTTGATGGACTCGGCGTCGTTGCGGCGGGGGTAGAGCCGATCGAAGTCCGGGTCACCGGGCGGGATGGGACGGACGTTCTCGGTCCGGTTCAGCTTCCTCGCCGCGTCCTCGGCGTTGCCGTGGAGCCGGATACCGGCCGACACCGTTCTCCAGATCCGATCCAGGGTCGAGGCATCGGCTCGCCGGCGTTCCGCTTCCGTTCATGCCGACGGCTGCGGCCGCTGCCGAGGATCGATTCGCATGGCCGTCAGGAGCGCGCGCCTGTGCTCACGACTCGTGCAGTTGGAAGCGCACCGGGAGGTGCTTGATCCCGCCGATGAAGTTCGAGCGGAGGCGGTCGGGGCCACTGAGTGGCTCGACGCGAGACACCCGCGTGGCCAGCTCCTCGAACAGCACGTTGATCTCCATGCGGGCGAGCTGGGCTCCCAGGCAGAAGTGCGGTCCGCCGCCGCCGAAGGCGATGTGGACGTTGTGGGTGCGCTCGATGTCGAAGGTGAACGGGTCGTCGAAGACGTCCTCGTCGCGATTCGCCGAGATGTACCAGAGCGTGACCTTGTCACCCTGCTTGATGGGGTGGCCCCGGAGCTCGAAGTCGGTCGTGGCGTTGCGACGGAAGTACAGCACGGGTGACGCCCATCGCAGGATCTCCTCGGTCGCCGCTTCGACCCTGCCGGCAGGGTCGGCCACCAGCTTGTCGTACTGCGCGGGGTTCTCCATGAAGGCGTTCATGCCGTGGCTGATGGCGTTCCGGGTCGTCTCGTTGCCGGCCACCGACAGCAGCAGGAAGAACAGGTTGAAGTCCATGTCCGACAACGACTCGCCGTCGATGTCGGCGGACAGCAGCGCTGAGATGATGTCGTCGCCTCCGTTCTGACGGTGCTTCTCGGCGAGCTGCTGGGCGTAGAGGAACAGCTCGATCTGTGCCTCCCTGATCTCGGACTCGTCGACCTGGTACTCCGGGTCCTCGTTCCCGACCATCGCGTTCGACCACTCGAAGATCTTCTTGCGGTCTTCGCGGGGCACCCCGATGAGCTCGGCGATGACCTCGAGGGGGAGCTCGGCGGCGATGTCGGTGACGAAGTCGCACGGGTCCTTCGGCAGCGTGTCCTCGAGGATGTTGACCGTGAGCTCGCGGATGTGCGGCTCGAGTTGCTGGATCATGCGGGGCGTGAAGCCCCGGCTCACCAGCTTGCGGTACCGCGTGTGGCGCGGAGGGTCCATCTGCAACATGAGGTTGCCCTCCATCGAGGGCCCTTCGCTCATCTGCTCGGCGCGGCTCTCCTCGATGGCGATCACGCCACCCCGCTCGCCTGCGGAGGACAGCTTCGCCCACTCCCGGTTGCACGAGATGATGTCGGCGTGCTTGGTGATCACCCAGAACCCGGGGCCGTCGGGCTCGGCGTGGTGGAAGACCGGCTCGTTGTTGCGCAGCCAGGTGAACCATTCGTGGGGGATGTCCTTGGCGAACTGGTCGCGGTCGAGCAGGTCGATGTCGGATGCGTTCATGGTCTGACTCCCGGTCAGGGTTTGGTGTCTCGCAGGATCCACATGGCGAAGTACTGGGCGGCGCCGCCGTAGGCGTTGGGGGGCACGTACGCGAGGCCGCAGCGAGGGCACTGGTGGCCGATGACCCGACCTTCGACCAGCGCCCGGCCGAACTCCCGGCTGACGGGCGGGCGGATCTGCCGGTAGTCGAGCGAGATCACCTGTTGCATGAGCCGCACCGGCTCGGTGGGAGCCCCGGTCAAGGCGTCACCTCGAAGCAGGCGATGTCGGTGATGTGGCCGATGCGCTCCTCGCTCCAGCGGGGCACGACCCTCGTGCCGTGGTCGAGTTCGGTGGCGTCGACGGCATGGATCAGAGCCGTGTCGGCACCGTCGAGCTGGATCAACGCCCACGCGAAGGACATGGTCGATCCGGTGATGGCGCAGCGGTTCGCTGACGACGGCCCATTGCCTGACCGTCCCGGCTGGGCCGACCTCGACGAGGTCGACATCGACGGCCTCGCCGGTGTCCGGGTCGTGCTCGAGCGGTGGACACAGCACGCGTCCAGCAGAGGTTCGGCTGGCCAGGATGCGCTGGTCGTGCAACCCGGTGAGGAACTCGCCGACCACCGGGCCCAGGCGGCGGCGATACGGAAGCTCCATGGTGAAGAGGGATTCCGCCGACATCTTCGGGAGTACAACACGTCTTCCTGGTTGCCGCACCGGGGCGTCCCGGACACCGGGATCCCGCCGATCCTCGCTGCGTCCCACTGGGCGCAACGGATGGTTGGCGTCGAACACGCCAGCCTGTAGTTCTGGACGTCATGGCGTTCAACCTTGCTGATCTGGTGGAGCACGCAGTCGACGCGGTCCCCGACCGCAGCGCGCTCGATCTGTGGCGACCGCGAGATCACCTACCGTCAGCTCGAGGCCAGATCCAACCGACTCGCCCACCACCTCGCCTCCAACGGCATCGGTGAGCGCGACCACGTCGCGGTGTACGCGTACAACAGCATCGAGTTCGTCGAGACGATGCTGGCCTGCTTCAAGATCCGAGCCGTCCCGATCAACGTGAACTACCGCTACGTCGAAGACGAGCTCCGCTACCTGTTCGACAACGCCGACACGGTTGCGTGCGTGGTCCAGGCGCGCTTCGCTCCGTTGGTCGATCGCGTCCAGTCGATGATCCCGCTGCTCCGGCAGGTCGTCGTCATCGACGACGGTAGCGCCACGCCGCGGCCCGCAGGTGCGGTGGGATACGACGAGGCGCTGGCGGCCGCCTCGCCGGACCGAGACTTCGAGCCTCGCTCCGCCGCCGACCTCTACATCCTCTACACCGGTGGCACGACAGGGTTCCCCAAAGGCGTGATGTGGCAGCACGAGGACGTGTTCCGAACGCTCGGTGGTGGCATCGACTTCGCATCGGGGGAGTTCATCACCGACGAGTACCAGCTGTCGCGGGACGGGTCCGAGACTGCACCGTCGAAGGCGCTCGTGCTCGCACCGCTCATGCACGGCGCCGCGCAGTGGGGGACCTTCGGCAACTTGTTCAAGGGTGTCACCGTCGTGCTGCTCGAGCGGTTCGATCCGGACGCAGTGTGGGCGGCCATCGAGTCGCACCAGATCGCGGGCATCTCGATCACCGGCGACGCGATGGCGATCCCGCTCATCGATGCCTACGTCGACGGCGACTACGACGCGTCATCCCTCTTCATCATCTCGTCCACCGCAGCCGTCTTCAGCCCCGTGGTGAAGGACCGACTCTTCGAGCTGTTGCCCGACGTGCTCATCGCCGAGGCGGTCGGTTCATCGGAGACGGGCTTCAGCGGAGCGCGCCTGCTCGACAAGGACGCGACCCGCAACGGCAGCGGCATGATCAACGTCAACCGGGGACCGGACACGATCGTCATCGACGAGCAGAACACGCCCGTCCAGCCGGGTGAGATCGGCCGTATGGCTCGGGGTGGCCACGTCCCGCTCGGCTACTACAAGGATCCGGTCAAGACCGCCGCGACCTTCATCGCGGTGGAGGGCGAGCGCTACGCGGTGCCGGGTGACTTCGCCCGGCTGGAGCTCGACGGCACCATGACGCTGCTCGGCCGGGGGAGCCAGTGCATCAACTCCGGTGGAGAGAAGATCTACCCCGAGGAGGTCGAGTCCGCCATCAAGGCGCACCCGGCCGTGTTCGACGCGTTGGTCGTCGGACTGCCGGACGAGCGCTGGGGTCAGAAGGTCGTTGCACTGATCCAAGTCCGCTCGGGCATGCAGGCGCCGAGCATCGACGACCTTGCGGAGCACTGCCGTGCGCACATCGCCGGCTACAAGGTGCCGCGAGCCGTGCTCGCGGTCGAGGAGGTACCCCGCCAACCCTCGGCCAAGCCCGATTACACGCGAGCGACCGAGCTCGCCCAGGAGGCCGGACTATGAGGAATCGTCTGTGCGAGATGTTCGGGATCGAGTTCCCGATCTTCGCCTTCTCCCATTGCCGCGACGTGGTCGCCGCGGTGACCAACGCGGGCGGCATGGGGGTGCTCGGCGCGCTGGCCTTCACACCCGAGCAGCTCGAGCTCGAGCTGAGGTGGATCGACGAGCACGTCGGCGGCAAGCCATACGGGGTGGACGTGGTGATGCCGGTCAGGAGCGTCGACCGCCAGGAGGGCATCGACCGGGACCTGGGCGCGCACCTCAGGGAGATGGTTCCCCAGACGCACTTCGACTACGTGGACAAGATCCTGGCCGACCAGGGGGTGCAGGACGACGCCCCCGCCTCGGCCGACGGCCCCGACGACGCAACGTCCGTCGCGGGCTCCGGGTCGCTGGTCGGCAGCGGGGTGCTCGGGTGGGCCGAAGCCACGGGCGCCACGCAGATCGAGATCGCCCTCGCTCACGACATCGCGCTGCTCGCATCGGCGCTCGGACCGCCACCCAAGGCCGCCATCGACGCCGCTCATGCGCAGGGGGTCAGGGTCGCCGCGCTCATCGGCAGGGTCGAACAGGCCGTCCGCGATGTCAACGAGGGCGTCGACATCATCATCGCTCAGGGCTACGAGGCAGGAGGCCACACCGGCGAGGTGGCGACGATGGTGCTGGTGCCGGACGTGGTTGATGCCGTCGCCCCGGTGCCCGTGCTGGCCGCGGGTGGGATCGGGTCGGGCCGGCAGATGGCGGCGGCGATGGCCCTCGGCGCCGACGGCGCGTGGACCGGGTCGATCTGGCTGACCACGATCGAGAACGGGACCGGCCCGCTCGTCACCGAGAAGCTGCTGGATGCGACCTCCACCGACACGGTGCGGTCGCGGTCGCTCACCGGCAAGCCGGCCCGGATGCTGCGCACCGGATGGACCGAAGCCTGGGAGGCGCCCGAGTCACCGGGCACGCTTCCGATGCCGCTGCAGTTCATCCTGCACTCGTACGCCACCGAGAAGATGGGGCTGAACCCGCCGCCCGGTCTCGTGGGCATGCCCGTCGGCCAGATCGTGAGCCGGATGAACTCGGTCCGAACCGCCAGGCAGGTGGTCTTCGACATGGTGGACGAGTACGTCGACGTGACCCAGAGGCTGGCCGCCGACCTCGACGTCTGACGGGTCACGGGGCTGATGCCCTCCCAGCACGGTGTGCACATCGCGATCCCGGATGTCGACGGGTGACGGTCGAACCACCTGAGCCGTGAGCGACCGTCCCTCGGCCGGTTCGGCGACGGCTCTCGGCTCGGATGGTGCCGCTACCCCCTCACGTGACCAGGCATCAAGGCGCGATTGACTGCCCGAGGTACGTTCGGCCGAGCGTGTCGCCGATCTCGCGCGGCGCGCCGATGTGCGCGATGCGACCGTGGAGCATGACCGCGGCGACGTCGGCGATGCCGAGCGCCTCGTGCGCGAACTGCTCGACCACGAGTATCGAGACGTCCTCGGCTGCGATCCGTGCGACAACCTCGTAGAGCTCCTCGACGATCAGCGGAGCGAGCCCCATCGAGAGCTCGTCGAGGAGGAGCAGCTTCGGCTCCGTAGCCAGCGCGCGCGCCATTGCGAGCATCTGCTGCTCACCGCCCGAGAGCGTGCCGGCGACCTGCTTGCGCCGATCCCGGAGCCGGGGGAAGCGCTGGAACGCGCGCTCGGACACGGTCGCGAAGTCGGTACCGCTGTAGGTCGCCATGCGCAGGTTCTCGAGGACGGTCAGGTTCGGGAAGACGCCACGACCTTCGGGAACCAGGCACACCCCGCGGCGGGCGATCGTGTCGGCGCTCTCCCCGGTGACGTCGACGCCGAGGGCTTCGACCGCGCCTCCAGTCGGCGTGAGCAACCCGCTCGCGACCCGCAGCGTCGTCGACTTGCCGGCTCCGTTCGGACCCAGCAACGCGAACACCGATCCGGTGGGGATCGTGAGGTCGATGCCGTGGAGCACATCGATGAGGCCGTACGCGGCCCGCACGTCGCGCAGCACGAGGGCATCACCACGCCCGCTCGATCGCTCCCGGTGCCCGTCCGCGTCCGCCTTCGTCACGACGGGCAGGTCCGCCTCGGCACCGGCCGCGCGCGCGGCCGCTTCGACGCGCCCGGTGTGCCTCGCCCGACCCTCTTCGTCCGAGCCGAGATACGCGGCCTGCACATCGGCGTTCGCCTGAACATCGGCCGGCGAGCCCTCGGCGATGAGGCTCCCGAAGTCGAGCACGTGGATGTGGTCGCAGGCCGCCATGACGAGGCTCATGTCGTGCTCGACGAGCAGTACCGCGAGACCCTCTCGCGTCAGCTCGCCGAGCAGCGACCCGAGCGCGCGCGTCTCGTGTTCGTTGAGCCCGGCAGACGGTTCGTCCAGCAAGAGGACCTTGGGGTTGCCGGCGAGTGCGCGGGCGACCTCGACGAGGCGCGCGGTCCCGGTTGCAAGCCGGTCGACCTTCTCGTCGGCAACCGCTCGGAGCCCGACGCGGTCGATCAGCTCGTCGGTGAGCGCGTTCGCGTCGAACGGGTCGCGTGACCATCGCCTTCGCACCTCTGCGCCGACGAGCACGTTCTCGCGCACCGTGAGCGTGCCGAACGTCTCGAGCCGCTGGAACGTCCGCCCGATGCCCTTGCGGGCCCGCGTGTGCGGCTTGAGGTTCGTGACGTCCTCGTCGGAGATCATCACTCGCCCGCTGGTCGGCGCCTGGAGCCCGGTGATGACGTTGAACAGGGTCGTCTTTCCCGCGCCGTTCGGGCCGATGAGCCCGGTGATGGCCCGTTCACGGACGGCGAACGAGACACCGTCGACGGCGCAGAGCCCGCCGAAGCGAACGACGATGTCGTCGACGGTCAGCACGACCTCACCGAGCTCGCGCGGCGGCTCGGCCGTCGACCGGGCCGGGTGGCTCTGGGTCTCGGTCGCCGGCACGTCCGGCTGCCGCAGCTGGCGCCGCTCTTCGAGCTCGCTGCTCACCGCCGGCACGATGCCGTCCGGACGCCGGCCCAGCGCGATGCCGAGGAAGCCCGTGGAGAGGCGGTTCCAGATGACGAACGGCTTGAACGTCGAGACGAGAGGAGCGCTGACCTCCCAGGTGCCGAGCCGATCGAGGAGGAACACCGGGAGCTGGAACAGGACTGCTCCGAGCAGTGCTCCGCTGACGACGGATGCCCCGCCGACGACGATGAGGATCACGTAGGGCAGGCCTTGGAGCACCTGGAAGTTGGCCGTCGATGCGGAACCCCGCAGCATGCCGAGCATCGCGCCGCCGAAGCCGGCGATCGCGGCCGAGAGCGCGAACACCGCGACCTTGGTGCTCGTGAGGTTCATGCCGAGCGTTGCACACGCGGCCGGGCTGTCCTTCATCGCTACGAGGCGCCGTCCGAACGCACCCCGTCGGGTCATGACGATCGCGAAGCCGAAGACGCAGAACATCACCGCGACGAAGAGCACGAAGCCGGCGTCCTCCGGGAAGTGGATGCCGAGGATCGTGAAAGGATGCGCCGGCGCGGAGCCGAACACCTCGAGGTCGGCGATCCGGCGGCCGGCACCGCCGAACACCTCGGGCTGATCGAAGATCACGAACTCCGCGAGCCGCGCGAAGGCGAGCGTGGCGAGCGCCAGGTAGAGGCCCTGCAGACGCAGCGCGGGGAGCGCCATGAGCACGCCGACGGGGATCGCGACGAGTGCCCCGGCGAGCAGCAACCACGGGCTGCCAGGACCGAACAGCTCGATGCCGAAGACCTGCCCGCCACCGCTCGCGAACTCGACCGCCGCCCACGCGCCGATGCCGACGAAGGTGACCTGGGCGAGCGAGATCTGGCCCGACCATCCGATGAGGGGCACCAGCGAGAGCATGATGAACGCGGTGACGAGTGCCAGACCCACGATGCGGACGTCCGGCCGGGCCGCGACCGCCACGATCAACGCCACCGCCACCAGCAGCAGACCGAACCCCAGGAGCGCCCGGCGAATCGTCGGCGGGCGGGGCGAGACGGCACTCGTGATCCGCCGACCCTCGATGCGCGCCTGAGGCAGGAACAACAAGGCGACGAACAGGATGATCGTCGGGATGGCAGGCGCCGCGGAGCTCCAACGTCCTGACCATGTGAGGAAGTTCACCTGGAACGAGAGGGAGAAGCCGATGATGAGTCCACCGATGTAGGTCATCGGCAGACTCTTCAACCGACCGATGATCGCGGCGGCGAACGCGTCGACGATCAGCAGCGTGAGCGTCTCGATCGAGAGCGTCGAGAGCTCCTCGGCCAGGAAGATGCCGGCCAGGGCAGCCATCGCAGTGCCGAGCGCCCATGAAAATTGCGATGTCAGCCCGGGCCGCGCTCCGTTGAGGGCACTGAGGTCTCGGTTGTCGACGACGGCGCGCATCGCGATGCCGAGCCGCGTCCGGTAGAGGATCAGGCGGATGCCGATCGCCAGCAGCGCGCCGGCGACGATCGTGATGACCCGGAACCAGGGCACGAAGGTTCCGCTGAGGTCGAAGCCTTCGCTGCCGAAGAACGTAGGGACCGTCCTGGTGGTGTCCGGGTCCCAGAGCGTCGCGGTGAGGCCGACCAGGAACAACATCAGGCCGAGGGTGACCACGAGCTGGGAGACCAGCGGCGCCGTCGACAGTCGGCGCATGAAGAGCCGCTCGATCGACGCACCCATGACGGGTGCTGCGACGAGCACCGTCAAGGCGAGCGCGACCAGCGTCTGGATGCCCCCGTCGACCTTCAGCTCCCAGTAGACGAACGCGAGGAACATCCCCATCGCACCCTGGGCGAAGTTGAAGATCCCCGACGTGGTGTAGGTGACGACGAGACCGGTCGCAGCGACCGCATAGATGGAGCCGAGCGTGACGCCGACGATGAGGAAGAACAACAGCGAGTCGACGGTGATGGGCCGCCCGGACCATGACTCGGTCGCGACGAAGCCGACGAAGACGGCGACGAGCAGCGCCGAAACGAGCATCGACCGATGGCGCCGCATCTTCCCCCCAAGCCGTGGTGCCGCTGCTTCAGCGTCGCAGCGACGTTCCGAATCGTGCGGACTCAACTAGTTGGTGATCAGGTTGAGCTTGAGCGTGACCCGGTTGCTGGTCTTGCAGTCGAACGACGCCTGCTTCTTCGGGTAGACGCGCTTGAAGCTGCCGCCTTGCACCTGCAGCAACGCGAAGCACGACGACGGCCGGCGGTCACCGACGTCGGTCGAGCCGATCATCCCGTCGGCGGTGAAGCCGTTGATCCCGTCGGCGGCATGGAGCACCGCCTGGCGCGTAAGGGCATTGTTCCCACCGGCGCCGACGACGGTGTTCACGGCGTCACGGAAGTAGACGCCGGCAGCCCATGCCTGGATCCCGAAGCCGTCGGCCTTGTCCTTGCCCGTGTACTTGACGAAGTTGCTGGTCATGGGGTTCGCCTTCGCCTCGCTGTAGAACGGGACGAAGCTGACGCTCACGTACTGGTCTTCGACGTCGGAACCTCCCTGCTCGATCAGCTGCCGGGTGTAGCACGCGGTCCAGCAGTCCCAGACCTTGACGCTGTTGACGCCTTGGAGCTTCGCCTCCTTGCGCAGCGAGATGGTCGAGCTGAAGGCCAGGCCGCTGCGCGCGTACGTGGTGCCGTCCGCCTTGATCTGCTGCGCGATCGGCGTGTATGCGCTCTGCTGCGCACGCGCCGACAGGTCGTACTCGGCGTCGACCTTGATGCCCTTCTGCTTCTGGCCCATGAACGCCGGCACCTGGGCGTTCTTCGCCGACTTCAGGTCGGACGGGTACAGGAAGACTCCGGAGAGATGCCCGTGCTGCTTGAGGTAGTAGCTCGTCGGACCCGTGTTCGCCTGGTACGTCTGGGGGTGGTCGTTGATCGTCGAGCAGTCGAGCGCCGGCGGAGTGATCGGGTGCGACACCGGCGAGCACTGGTGCACGGGCTCGGTGGTCAGCACCGGGAAGTCGGGCAGGCCCACGGCCACACCGTCGGCGTTCGCGCAGTTCACCATGTCGTCGACATTGTTCACGAACAGCGACGTGGTGCCGACGATCGCGAAGTCGTTCTCGCACGCCTTGATGATCGCGTTGCGCGTCTGGTCGGCGTCGAGGTGCGAGTCGATGAAGTCGACCACGAGCTTGCGGCCCGCGAGACCGCCCTGGTCGTTGATGTACTTCGCGAAGCCCTTCATCGCGTCGGGGGTTCCCTGGAACAGGCCGGGCTGGAGATCGTTCTCCACGTCGGCGATCACTCCGATGCGGATCTCGTCGGCGGTGACGCCCACATCGGTGGCCGCGAGGGCCTGGTCACCACCCCCGCCTGTCGTTGCGGTGCTCGAGGAGGTCTGCTTCGGTGGTCGGCTCGACTGGCTCGAGCTCGATGTGCACCCGCTGACGCTGATCGACGCGACCGCCACGAGCGTGGCGATCGCCACCGTCATCCCAGAATCGCGCATTCGTCGCACGGGTCCCCCTCGTTGTCGTCGTGCCTGATGCTGTTGCACTTGCGAGTCGTCTCGCGCGGGCGCGCCATCAGCCGGCGCTCCCCCAACGGTGGCCCCAGTAGCTCACCTCGGTGATCTCCGTCGCCACCCACTCGGCCGGGTCGACCAGCCGGCCGCCGGTGCCGTACTCCACGTCGAACCCGCCGGGGGTCCCCACGTAGAACGAGACCATGTGGTCGTTGGTGTGACGTCCGAGCGACGCCGAGATCGGGGCGTCGAGGCCGCGGCAGCGATCGAGGCCCCGCCCGACCGCGTCGAGATCGTCGACCTCGACCATGAGGTGCACGATGCCGCTCGGCACCGGCCCTTCGAACAGGGCGACGCTGTGGTGCCGGGGGTTGCAACCGAGGAAGCGGATCCAGGCGTCGCCGTGTTCGGGGTCGCGGCCCGGGATCACCCCGCCGGGGAGGCGCATGGAGTCGCGGTGCTGGAACCCGAGGATCTCTTCGTAGAACCTCATTGCCGCGTCCATCTCCGGCTGGGGCAGCACGATGTGGCCGAGGCCCAGATCCCCGGCCACGAAGCGCGTCCCCGCTCTCGGGGTGAGCGGACGGTGGTCGAGCGCCGATCCGGCGTAGATCTCCAGGTGGGTGCCGCCGGGGTCGTCGACGTGCACCAGTGATTCGACCCGCCGGTCCGCCAGCTCGCCGGCCGTCGCCTCGCGGACCGCGACGCCCGCCCCCTCGAGCGCGGCGGTGACCCGGGCGAGTGCCCGTAGGCCCGACGCCTCCCAACCGACCGCCGCGAGCCGGTCAACGTCGGAGGCCGTGACGACGAGTCGGGCGGGACGCTCGTCGATGCGCGCCCGCAGCGAGGTGTCCCCATCGCGGACCACGTCCATGTCGAGGGCGTCCCGGAGGAACCGCTCCCACGCGCCGAGGTCGGTGGCCTCGAGCCTCAGGTAGCCGAGTGCGTGGATGTCCATCTGTTCTCCAGCTCGGTGCGCCGGGCCGGCCCGCAGGCTCGATCCGTGCGAACCGTGTCCCCCGACCAGTGTGCCGCCACTGTGCCCGGCGGCACCGCGGGAAGTCCTGTTCCGGTCCCGGCCAACGGAATCCGCCCCGCGGCGCGGCGTCAGGTCCCGGGAAGGAGCCGATCGCCGGGCCGCGGGCGGTCGCCGTAGAGCCGGTCCTGGTAGCGGCGCATGCCCGCCAGCCACCGGTCGATGTCGCCGGCCTTCTGGGCCACGTAGCCGGCGACCTCGGGGTGCGGGAGCACCCAGAAGCGCTCCGCGGCGATGGCCTCGACGCACGCACGGGCGACGTCATCGGCCTCGAGGACCGCATCGGCGGACGACACGCCGAGGGGGCCCTGGGATGAGGGGTCCGCCACCCGGGCGTCGGGGCTGTTGGCGGTGATGTTGGTCCGCACCGCCTGTGGGCACAGGACCGATACCCGTATCCCCTGGTGATGGTGGGTGATGGCGAGCCACTCGGCGAGCGCCACCGCGGCGTGCTTCGTGATCGTGTAGCCCATCGACCCGACCTGGGTGAGCAGGCCCGCCGCCGACGCGGTGTTGAGGAGGTAGCCGCGGCCGCGGGTGATCATCGACGGCAGCACCGCGCGCGCCGCGTGCACGTGCGCCAGGACGTGCACCTCCCACAAGGCCTGGAGGACCTCGTCCGGCTCCTCGACCCCACCCTGGGTCACGAAGCCGGCGTTCGAGCAGAACAGGTCGATTCCGCCGTAGGCGATCTCCGTCGAGCGCACGAGCTCCAACATGGCGGCCTCGTCCCGGACGTCGAGGGTCGCCGCCGCCCCACCGATGGACGCGGCGACGGACGCGGCCGCGCCGCCGTCGCGATCGGCCACCACCACGTGGCGGGCGCCGCTCGCCGCCGCCGCCCGCGCCAACGCCGCGCCGATGCCGGAGCCGCCACCGGTGACGACCACGACCGAGTCGACGAGATCCATCCCCGAAACCTCCGCGCGCTACTGGCCGGCCCGGCCCGCGGCCCGGATGGCCTCGACCAGGTGCTGCGGGTCGTAGGGGGCCGCGGGCCCGGGCCGGTACGTGACCGCGACCAGCCGACCGGAGTACGGGAAGGCCCCGTGACGCTCGTGCACGCCCCACGAGACCGGCGAGCGCCGATCGATCCCCACGTCGATGCCCTGGAACGGGGCGAACCCCAGCAGCATCGGGGCGCCGGGGAGGGAGGCGACCACCGTCCCGTCGACCGCGAGCTCGAAGTCCCACGTGAAGCCGGGCCCGGCGGCGGCGCGGAGGCTGACCGTGCGGGGCCCGGTGTCGATCGGCCCCCCGTCGAGCAGGTGCATCTCGCCGTAGTGGTTGTACGCGAGGTGCAGCTCCCCGTGCTCGACGTAGATCGCGTAGCCGCCGCCCTGGTCGCCGTGGGCGACGAGCACGCCTTCGCCGTCCAGGGGGTGGTCGGCCTCGACGTCGATCGTGAAGTCCCGGAACGCGATCAGCCGCTGGGACCGGTACCGCTCCAGGGTCGGCGTGCCCGGCAGGAGCCGGACCTCGCGGTGGAACGCCTCGTCGTCGGGCCGCCGGAGCAGCTGGAGCAGGCCGGTGCCGTCGTCGAGGGGGAAGACCTGGTTGTCGCACGCCGCCGACTCCCACGCCGCGGCGAGCTCGCGCACCTGGTCCGGGCGCGCCGAGGCGAGATCGGCTGTCTCGGTCGGGTCGGACGCGATGTCGTACAGCTCCCACTCCTCGTCGTCGTAGGGGGCGCCGCGCCGGTGGAGGGCCACCAGCTTCCACCCGTCCCGGTAGAAGCTCCGGTTCCCGAAGCACTCCGAGTACTGCTCGAGGTGGGTGCTCTCGGAGGCGTCGTGCGAGATGGCGGCCGCGAAGCTGGCGCCGTCGCGGTCCGGCCGGGCGGGGAGCCCGATCAGGTCGAGGATGGTGGGGTACAGGTCGGTCACGTACTGGTACTGGTGACGGAACGTGCCGCGGTCCGCCTCGGGGATGCCGGCCGGCCACGACACGACCAGGGGGACCCGCACTCCACCGGCGTGGGTCGAGGACTTGTACAGCCGGAACGGGGTGTTCGAGGCCATCCCCCAGCCGCGGGGGTAGTGCACGAGCATCTGGGGGCCACCGATCAGCTCGGGATCGCGGTCCACGTCGAGGTTCCAGCCGGTCATCCCCGTGAACCCGCCGAACTTCTTGAAGTAGCTGCGGGATCCCGTCGCGCCACCTTCCTCGGTACCGCCGTTGTCGGAGGTGAAGATCACGACGGTGTTCTCGAGGTCGCCCAGGGCGTCGACGACGTCGAGCAGGCGGGCGAGGTTCTGGTCGACGTTGTCGACCATCGCCGCGTACACCTCCATGTACCGGGCGAAGAGCGCCTGCTCCTCGTCGGTGTGCTCGGACCAGGCCTGCACCTCGTGGCCGGCCTCGTGGTTCCGTGGCGGGAGCGGGGTCCCCTCCGGGAAGAGGCCCAGCTGCTTCTGCCGGGTGAAGCGCTGCTCCCGGACGGCGTCCCACCCGGCGTCGTAGCGGCCCCGGTGGCGGGCGAGGTCGGATGGCTTGGCCTGGAGCGGCCCGTGGACCGCGCCGTGCGCGAGGTAGAGGAAGAACGGCCGGTCCGCGTCGTGGGCGCGCAGCTCCTTCAGGTACCTGATGGCCTGGTCGGTGATGTCGTCGGTGAAGTAGTAGCCCTCGGGGTACTCGTCGACGTCGACCGGAGAGTTGTCCCGGACCAGGGCGTGCGGATGGTGGAGGTTCGTCCACCCCTCGAGCACGCCGTAGTAGCGCTCGAACCCGCGCTGGAGCGGCCACGAGTCCCGCGGCGCGGCGCCGTGCATCGCGCTGTCCCGGGTCAGATGCCACTTGCCGACGCCGAAGGTTGCGTAGCCCGCGGCGCGCAGCGCCTCGGGGAGGGTCTCGACCGACGGGTCGATCTCCATCGTCCAGCCGGGGAAGCCGGGGTCGAAGTTGGCGACGCCGGCGAACCCGGCCCGGTGCGGGTTCAACCCGGTCAGCAGCGCGGCCCGGGAGGGCGAGCAGAGCGGCGTGGTGTGGTAGCTGGTGAACCGGATTCCGTCGGCGGCGAGCCGGTCGAGCGTCGGCGTTGGGATCTCGGAGCCGTACGGTCCGGTGTCGCTGAAGCCCATGTCGTCGAGCAGGACCACCACGACGTTCGGGCTGCGCGGCGGGGGTCGGACCGGGGACGGCCACCACGGCGTCGACTCCCGCACCGTGCGACCGACCACTCCGCCGAACCGCTGGCCATCGTTGGTCATCCTCGAGCATCTCCTGGTGCGGCGAGCCCCGCGAGTCTTCGGGATGCGTGCCCTCGCTGCGCCCGTCGACGGCCGTGGTCGCACCCGCAGGCACCGACCGCCCGCAACACTACGGTCGGCGTCTTCGGGACCGTGGCCGCGGTGCCGCTCAGCGGGACGGCGGAGCCGGCGCGACCGGGCACCCCGGTTCGATCACGCCCGCTGGAAGCGCTCGTTCCAGATGGCGGCCGCGGTGCTGCGCACGAGCGGGGCGACGGCATGGAGGTCGATGCTGCTCGCCGGCCCGGTCACCGACACCGCGGCGATGGCGCGGCCGCTGCTGCGGACCGGGGCGGCCACGCACGCCAGGCCGTCGTAGGACTCCTGGTGGTCGAAGGCCAGCCCGGTCTCGGCGATGCGCTCCAGCTCGGTCTCGAGCTCGCGGGCGGTGGTCAGGGTGCGGGGGGTGCGCCCCGGGAGCTCCCCGGCCAACGCGTCGGCCGCGGCTTCGTCGTCGAAGGCCAGCATCGCCTTGCCGAGCGCGGTGCAGTACGCCGGCTGGCGTCCTCCCTGGCGGGTGGGGAGGCTGAAGCCGCTCATGGGGATCCGCTCCAGGTACACGACGTCGACGCCGTCGAGAATCGCCATCTGCACGGCCAACCCGGTGGCCACCGAGAGGGCGTGGAGGTGCGGGTAGGCGAGGTCCGAGAGGCGGCTGCGGCGCGAAGCGAGGCCGCCGATCTCGAACAGGCGCATCCCGATGCGGTAGCCGGAGAGCTCCCGCTCGATCCACCCGACACCGATGAGCTGGTCGACCATGCGGTGCACGGTGGACTTGGGCAGCCCCGTCCGCTCGGTCAGCTCGTGCAGGGTCAACGCATGGTTTGCGCTGTCGAAGGCACCGATGATGCGGTCGACCCGCCCGAGCACCGACCGGCGCGCCCCCGCCTCGTCGTCGGAGGCCGCGTCGAGCGGCCCGGTGGAGGACTCGAGCCGATCCAGCTCGGACCCCACCTCGAGGTGTGATTGGTGAACGACCATCTTCCCCCCACGGCGCCGAACGACCGGACGGTACCAGTGTGCCCCTGAACGACCGCCGGGGGCAGCCGCGACCGGACGGGCGGGCCCGCCGCCGTCTCCGGGTCAGACGGCGGTCGCCCCGGCGGCCTTCTCCGCGCGCAGCTCGAGCGCGACGTCGATGATCTGGTCCTCCTGGCCGCCGACCAGCCGTCGCTCGCCGCACCGCAGGAGGATCTCCGCTCCGGACACCCCGTAGCGATCGGCCGCACGGTACGCGTGGCGCAGGAAGCTCGAGTACACACCCGCGTAGCCCATGATCAGGCTCATGCGGTCGAGCACGCACTCCCGGTCCATCACGGGACGGACCACCTCCTCGGCGACGTCGAAGATCCGGAGCGGGTCGATGCCCGAACGGATCCCGAGCCGGTCGAGCACCGCGGCCAGCGCCTCGGTGGGCGTGTTGCCCGACCCGGCACCGAACGCCCGGGTGCAGCTGTCGACCTGGACCGCGCCGGCGCGGATCGCCAGCACGGTGTTGGCCACCCCGAGCGAGAGGTTCTGGTGCCCGTGGAACCCGACCTGCGAGTCGGCGCCGAGCTCGGCGACGAGGGCCGACACGCGATCGCCGGCCTCCTCCAGGATCAACGCGCCGGCGGAGTCGACCACGTAGACGCACTGGCACCCCGCGTCGGCCATCACCCGCGCCTGGGCGGCGAGGGCCTCGGGCGGCCGGGTGTGGCTCATCATCAGGAAGCCGACCGTCTCGAGACCGAGCTCGCGCGCGATGGCGAAGTGCTGGCGCGCGATGTCGGCCTCGGTGCAGTGCGTCGCGATCCGGACCACCGACACGCCGATGTCCCGGCAGGCCCGGATGTCGTCCATCGTCCCCAGACCGGGGAGCATCAGCGCCGCGATGCGCGAGCGGCCCGCGGCGGCCTCCACCGCGCTCGCCATGAGCACCCGTTCGTCGACCGCGGAGAACCCGTAGTTGTACGACGAGCCCGAGAGGCCGTCGCCGTGGCTGACCTCGACGACGGGGACGCCGGCACCGGCCAGCCCGTCGACGACCCGGCGAACGTCGTCGACCGTGAAGCGGTGCTCCTTGGCGTGCGACCCGTCGCGCAGCGACGAGTCGGTGACCCGCACGTCCAGGTCGTCGGAAGACGTCATCTCACTGCTCCGATCGGATGAGCGACCGGGCGATCCCGTCGCCGACACGGGCCGCGGCTGCCGTCATGATGTCGAGGTTGCCCGAGTAGGGGGGGAGGAAGTCGCCGGCCCCCTCGACCTCGACGAAGATCGCGACCCGACCTCTGCTGTCGGGCGTGGCTTCCCGCTCGACCTGGGGCTCGGCCAGGAGCCGGTAGCCCGGGACGTACTCCTGCACGTCCGAGACGGCCGCCTCGATCGACGCGGTCACGGCGGCGGCGTCGGCGTCGGGCTCGAGGGAGCAGAAGATGGTGTCCCGCATGGTCAACGGCGGCTCGGCGGGATTGAGGATGATGATCGCCTTGCCTCGCTCGGCACCGCCGAGCACCTCGACCGCCGACGCGGTGGTGCGCGTGAACTCGTCGATGTTGTTCCTCGTCCCCGGGCCCGCCGACCGGGACGCGACCGTCGCCACGATCTCCGCGTAGGCCACCCGGGTCACCCGGGACACGGCATGGACCATCGGGATGGTCGCCTGGCCCCCGCAGGTCACCATGTTCACGTTCGGCTCACCGAGGTGCCGCTCGAGGTTCACCGGCGGGATCACGTAGGGCCCCCGGGCCGCGGGGGTGAGGTCGACCGCCCGGATCCCTGCCTCCTCGTAGCGGGGGGCGTGGTGGTGGTGCACCTTCGCCGAGGTGGCCTCGAAGACGATGTCGGGGAGCTCGAGCGCGCGACAGGAGCCAGTCCACCCCTTCGGCCGAGGTCTCGAGGCCCAGGTCCCGGGCCCGGCGCAGGCCTTCGCTGTCCGGGTCGATCCCGACCACGTACCGCAGCTCGAGCGCGTCCGACCGGAGGAGCTTGTACACGAGGTCGGTGCCGATGTTGCCCGAGCCGACGACGGCGGCAGTTGGACGAGCGGTCACGCCGTCGATCTTCGCCACCGCGGCGGCCGGGCGCAGCCGGTCGTACCGGAGAGCGGAACGGCGGCCGGCCCGAAGTGCTCCACCGGGATCAGCCGTCCTCGGTGGTGAAGGCCGCCCGCACCGAGCCGAGGCCGCCGATGTGGGCCTCGTAGGTCAGGCCGGGGCGGACGGGGACCAGGGGGCCGAGGCTCCCGGAGAGCACCAGCTCCCCGGCGCGCAGCGGCTCTTCGCGTTCGGCGAGCACGTTGGCCAACCACACCACGGCGTTCAGGGGATGCCCGAGGCAGGCGGCACCGGTGCCCGAGCTCACGACGTCGCCTTCGAGGACGAGCTCCATCTCGGCGGCGCGCAGGTCGTCGACGTCGCGAAGCGAGCGCGGCGACCCACCGGTGACGAACAGGCCCGACGAGGCGTTGTCGGCCACGGTGTCGAAGATCGAGATGTCCCAGCCCGCGATGCGGCTGTCGACCACCTCGATGGCGGGGAGAACGAACTCGATCGCTTGCAGCACTTCCGGACCCGTCACGTCGCCGTCGGGCAGGTCCGCACCCAAGACGAAGGCCACCTCGGCCTCGACCCGGGGTTGGAGGAGGTCGCCGAAGGGGATCGGCTGGGAGTCGCCGTAGGCCATGTCGGCGAACAGCACCCCGAAGTCGGGGGAGTCCACCTGCATCTGTTGCTGGACCGCGGCCGACGTGAGGCCGATCTTGCGACCGACGCGGCGGCGAGCGGTCGAGGTGCGGGTGTGCACGATCTTCTGGACCTCGTACCCGTCGTCGAGGCCGCCGTCGGGGAGCAGCTCCCGCACCGGGCGACACGGGCGCTTCCACCGGGCGGCGTCGATCAGGCGCTCGGCCGCGGCATCGTGCGCGGCCCGGCGACGGGCGTCCGCCACCGCGTGAACGCGGCCGGCCTCGTCGACGGGTTCCGGCACTGCTACTCCTGGTCGCGCAAGAGGTACGAGAGCACCACGCTCTCGAACTCTGCCTTGCGCTCGATCATCGCCCAGTGCCCGCAGTCCGGGAACACGTGGAGCTCGCCTCGGGGGATCAGGCGCAACGGGGCGATCGCGCCATCGAGGGGCGTGACGCGGTCGTCGCGGCCCCAGGTCAGCAACGTCGGTGCCTGGATCCGGCCCAGCATCCCCAGCACCTCCGGGTTGGCGACGGTCAGCAACCGGAACGCGTCGAGCAGGTCCCGGTTGTAGATCGTGCGGATCGCGGCGAGAGCCTCGGGATCGCTCGCGGCGGACCAGCGCGCCTCGACGAGCTCGTCGGTGAGCACCGCCGGATCGAAGACCATGGAGCGCATCCACGCCAGGAGCCGGTCGCGGGTCGGCGCCTCCACGAACTCGACGAGCCGGATGATCCCCTCGGGCGGCGAGGCGCTGAAGAACGGCACACCCACGCCCCCCAGCGTGACCAGCCGGCTCACCCGCTCGGGGTCGTACGCGGCGAGCCGGGCCACGACGCCGCCGCCGAGGGAGTTGCCCACCATCGCCATCCGGTCGATGCCGAGGCCGTCCATGAACGCCAGGACCGCCGCCGGGGCGTGGATGACGGGGTTCCCGTCGACCGGGTGGCTCGTGCCGAAGCCCGGAAGGTCGAGCACGAGGGTCCGGAAGTGGCGGGCGAAGCGCCCGAGGTTGCCGCTGAAGTTGGCCCAGCCGCTCACCCCCGGCCCGGATCCGTGCAGGAGCAGCAGCGGGGGGCCGTCGCCGGCCTCGTGGTAGTGCAGCTCCCCGGCCGGGGTGGCAAGCGTCCGGCTCGTCGCGTGGGCGGTGAGTTCGGTGGTGGTCATCGAGGGTCCTCCAGGCCGGCGATCCCGGGTGCCGGGCCCGCGCCGAGCGCGACGGTCATCAGAAGGTGACGGCGGCCGGGCCGGATGGATCCTGGCCCATGAGCATCCCGGCGGCGTCGTCGTAGACGGGGCCGGGGACGAACACCGCGTGGTTCATGCCGGCGTGCATCGCGCGCCAGGCGCGCTGGACCGGCTTGTCCAGCCGGATGGCGTTGCCGCCGCAGCAGGTGAAGGCCTGGTCGGCCGCCTCCACCGCGCGCCAGGCGGACCGCACCTGGTCGCGCCGGATGGCGACGCGGTCGGCCAGGGTGACGTCGTAGCCGGTGGCGAGCCGGTCGTAGAGCTCGCCGACGTCGAAGAGGAGCTGGGTGCGCGCCCCGCGGAGGTCGGCGGCCGCCTCCCCGAGGGTCCGGCGGGTGTGGGGATCGCCGACCTGGGCCGTGCCGACGGCGTTCACCCGGCCGGCCTGGTACTCGAGGGCATGGAGGAGCACGCCCTCGGCGATCCCGATCAGGCCGGCGGCGACGGCGCAGGGGAAGATCGTCGACCAGGGCAGGCGGTACAGCGCCTCGGTGCGACCGGCTTCGACCGCGGCCCGCCCGTTCATCACCTTCACCGCGTCGATGGTCCGGTAGTCGGGCACGAAGGCGCCGCGCACGAGCACGTCCTTGCTGCCGGTGCCCTCGAGACCCATCACCTTCCACGAGTCGGGGTCGATCTCGTAGTCGCCGCGGGGAAGCATCACGTGGACCATGAACGGCACGCCGTCGACGCCACCGCCGGGCACCATCGCCCCGAGCACCACCCAGTCGCACAGGTCGGTCCCGGACGAGAAGCTCCACCGGCCCTCCACCGTGTAGCCGCCGTCGACGGGTGTGGCGGTGCCCATCGGCGCATAGGGGGAGGCGATCCAGGTGTCGGGATCGTCGCCCCACACCTCGGCCTGGAGCCGCTCGTCGCAGAGCGCGAGCTCCCAGGGGTGCACGCCGACCACGCCCGAGACCCACCCGGCCGACGGGCACGAGTGGCCGATCTCCATCACCGCGGCGAGGAAGTCGCGCGGGTCCGCCTCGTACCCTCCGAAGTCGGCCGGTTGCAGCATCCGGACGACGCCGATGTCCTTGAGCCGCTTGCCGACGTCGTCGGGCAACCGCCCGAGCTCGTCGGCGGCCGCCGATCGATCGGCGAGCTCGCCGCTCGCCTCCTCGATTCTTGTGAACACCGCGTGCGCCACGATCCCGCTCCTCCGGCTGCGTCGCTCCCGGCCCGCTTCGCCACCGTGCAACGAGAGCTCCCAGGGGGACTGTACGAGTCGGGCGGTTCCCCGCGCTCCGCTCGGTCCCGCGGAGTGGGACGGTCCCGGCGGTCCGGAAGTGACGGGGGAGGCAGAATGCACTCGATGCGGAGCGGATGGTGAGCGGCGCACCCGACCGTGCCGACTTCCGCGGCACCATCGGCCGCACGCTCGCGGAATCCGAGCCGTGGTGGCCCGAGCCGAAGCACCCCGGCGAGCACGCGCCGAACGTCATCGTGATCCTCTTCGACGACCTCGGGTTCTCCCACCTCGGCTGTTACGGGTCCGACCTGCCGACCCCCAACGTCGACCGGCTGGCGGCCGGCGGGATCAGATACAGCAACTTCCACGTCACGCCGTTGTGCTCGCCGACGCGGGCCGCCCTGCTGACGGGGAGGAACCACCACACCGTCGGCATGCGGGCGATCTCCAACTTCAACTCCGGGTTCCCCCACATGCGGGGCCGCATCACCGAGCAGGCGACCACGATGGCCGAGGTGCTCCGCGGCGTCGGCTACGCGACCTTCATGGTGGGCAAGTGGCACCTCTGCCCGATGGACGAGGCCTCCGCGGCCGGCCCGTTCGACAACTGGCCGCTGCAGCGGGGCTTCGACCGCTTCTACGGATTTCTCGACGGCGAGACCGATCAGTTCACGCCCGACCTCATCTACGACAACCACAGCATCGAACCACCGCGCACGCCGGAGGAGGGCTACCACCTCACCGAGGACCTGGTCGACAAGACGCTCGAGTTCGTCAACGACTCGGTGTCGATCCGTCCCGACCGGCCCTTCTTCACCTACCTGGCCCTGGGCGCCACCCACGCGCCCCACCAGGCCCCGGCCGAGTACCTCGAGCGTCACCGGGGCCGTTACGACGAGGGTTGGGACGTCGCCCGCGAACGCTGGTTCGCCCGCCAGCGGGCGCTGGGCGTCATCGCAGCAGACACCGAGCTGGCGCCGCGCAACCCCGGGGTCGACGCCTGGGACGACATGCCCGAGGCGCACCGCCGCCTCGCGGCCCGCCTCCAGGAGGCCTTCGCCGGGTTCCTCGAGCACACCGACGAGCAGATCGGACGGCTCGTCGACGGACTCGACCGGATGGACCTGCTCGACGACACGATCATCGTCGTGCTCTCCGACAACGGCGCCAGCCGCGAGGGCGGCCCCTTCGGTGTCCTCCACGAGATGAAGTTCTTCAACCTCCTGTTCGAGACGCCGGAGGACGTCGTCGAGCGCCTCGACGACATCGGTGGACCGCACTCCCACTCGAACTACCCGTGGGGCTGGGCCCAGGCCGGGAACACGCCCTTCAAGTGGTACAAGTCGAACACCCACGAGGGCGGGTGCCACGTGCCGTGCATCGTGCACTGGCCGAGGGGGATCGACGACGCGGGCGCGATCCGCGACCAGTTCCACTACGTCACCGACATCGCCCCGACCATCTACGACCTCGTCGGCGTCGAGGCCCCCGACACCTACCGCGGCGTCCCCCAGCTGCCGGTCGCCGGCACGTCGATGGCCTACACCTTCGCGCCCGACGCCGCCGGGGAGCCCAGCCGCCGCCGCGTCCAGTACTTCGAGATGATGGGTCACCGGGGCATGTACGTCGACGGCTGGAAGGCGGTCACCCGCCACGACGAGGGGACCTCGTTCGACGACGACTCCTGGGAGCTCTACGACCTGACCCGCGACCCGTCGGAGTGCCACGACCTGGCTGCCGAACAGCCCGAGCGGCTCGCGGGGCTCGTCGAGCGCTGGTGGCAGGAGGCCGAGGCGCACGGCGTGCTGCCCCTCGACGACCGCATGATGCAGCTGTTCGGCACGCGGTTCGCCGAGCGCACCCCCCACCGCCCGGACCGGCACTACCGGTACCGCCCGCCGATGTCGTACCTGCCAGGGCAGGTGTCACCGGCGATCGGTGGCCGCAGCTGGGCCCTCGATGCCCGCGTCGAGCGCGCGGCGGGGGAGGGCGGGGTGCTCTACGCGCTCGGCAACGGCAACGCCGGCCTGTCCGTCTTCGTCCAGGACGATCGCCTGGTCTTCGACTACAACGCGTTCGGCGACCACACCGTGATCGAGTCGGAGGAGCCGCTGCCGACCGGGTCCTGCGTGCTCGGGGTGCGGTTCCGTCGCACCGGCGACGCCGCCGCCGCCACCGTCGTCGTCGACGGCCGCCCGGTCGGGTCGGCCGAGATCCCCTTCGTGATGCGGGTCGTCTCGAGCGTCGGCAGCAGCGTCGGCTACGACCACGGCATGCCGGTGAGCGACCGCTACGAGAGCACCTTCCCGTTCGAAGGCGTGATCCACGCCGTCGACATCCAGTTGCTGCGCCCGTCCCGCGACCAGGAACGCGACGTCGCCGGCGCTGAAGAGCGCTCCTGCTCGGACGGCAGTGACGACCCACCGGTGGGACTGTCAGAAGCTCTGTGGAATCACTCGTGCTGACGGGGTGTGCAACGTGGGTGCAGACGCTCGTGAAGGGAGCAACGGCACGATGAGGGGGTGACTCGTCCTCTCCGCCCGGCACCGAGCCTCACCCGTCCGACCGCTTCCGCCGTGATGCGTGTCCGGGCGCGTAGTTCTTGGCACCGGATGACAACGGTGAGCCGGTGCGCAACGACCGCACTGCGCGGCGACGTGCCCGTTCGTGCCCGGACCCGTGCCCGTTGCGTGCCCGTCATCACACGTACTGGTGGTCACTCGTGGTCACTGGCGGTAACTCGGAACGCAGCGTGACTTGGTGCCTAACGCTGTGACCTGCACCGGAAGGAGGCGTGACAAGAAGTTAGGAAACCGATGCTCTATCCCCTGAGCTACGAGGGCGGGGAAGTGGATTCGTGCAGGTCAGAAGGGCACTTGTTGGTCGCGGGGGTGTGGGCCCTCGTCGGCGTGCCCGTCGCCTGCCCGATCCGCGGGCGAGCGACGGTTCGTTGAACTGTCGCGTGGTCGGTCTGAGTGTCCGATCGAGATTGCCGGACGGTCCTGACCTGTTGCCGAGGTGTGGATCTGGTTGGTCGCATGTCATGCCTATGCGCATCGCGCACGTAGAAACGCGACGCGCGCCGAGAAATTTTTCTCTCCCCGTTCTGGAACGTGTACGCGCCAACTTTCCGCGGTCGCGTGGCGCCGTGGCTGAGACGGTGTACTGCGCTTCGTCGATGAAGCGGAACGTCAGGCCTGCGATCAGCTCTCGGCGTAGATCAGCCCGGAGAGCATCCCCAAACGGCACTTCGGCGACAGATGCCAGGGGGTGGGCACTGGGCGTACCTGTTGCGATGCTCGTCGTGCTCTCGTGAGCGGCGATGATCCAACGAGTCGCTCAGCCTCATCGGGCGGCGTGTCGGACCATTGTGCACGATGTCCATGCCTCTCGACCAGGACGAAGCCAGCCGACTCGTAGAGGCCACACGCTGGGTTGTTCTCGGCGACGCTGAGACTCAGGGCTCGGCATCCCTGGGCAACGCTGGCTCGATCAGTTCGATGAGGAGCCGTCGTCCGATCCCCTCGTGCCGACGCGACCGCGATGACTGCAATCGACAGTTCGGGCACGTCCTCAGCGACGAAGCCATGCCATGGTCGCCTCTGTATACGTCCGATACCAAGCCGCGCCCACCGGTCCGTCGTGTTCGGCGACCAGTCCGTAGTCGCCTTGCCTCGGCCATCCCGCGAGGTACAGCGCGTACCGCGGATCGGCCATCACCTGCTCAGCGGTCGGTGTCGGCTTGTCAGGCCGCCAGACCGCGGCCTCACCCAGCATCGTCGCGAGAAAGGTGAATTCCTTCGTTCCGGCCGTTCGACACCGAAGCTCGTTCACTCTGTCAGTCCAGCAGTTCCGTCGAGCGTGTGAGCGACAAGCGACGCGTGCACGACGCATGCGCCATCGCTCGCGGTGGGTCGTGATTGTCTCAGTCGAGCGCCCTGATCGCCGGATGGTCGACGAGGGTCGCGGTCGGGCGGCGCGGCCTCTGAGTGCGTGAGATGATCGCGTGGATGGCTACACCTCTGGCCCGGAAGCCCGGAAGCCCAATCCTGCGCTCGCAGCGTTGGCGCCGTTGATTGGGATGTGGCGAACGACCGGGGTCCATCCTCTGATCCCGGGCGCGACGTTCCACGGTCGTACGTCGTTCGAGTGGTCCGAGGCCGGCGCGTTTGTCGTGATGCGCTCCGAGATCGACGAACCGGAGATTCCGAGTGCCGTGGCGGTCATCGGCTCCGACGACGCTGCGAGCACGTTCACGATGATCTATTTCGACGAGCGTGACATCTCGCGCCGGTACACCGTTGAGGTCACTGATCACGAGGTCCGATGGCATCGCGACGAAGCGGGATTTGCCCAGCGAATGGTGCTGACGATCGCCGCCGATGGCGACCGTCTCGACGCGCGTGGGACCATGTCCCACGACGGTGGCGCGTGGGAAGACGATCTGCAGCTCACGTACGAACGCATCGACACCTGACCCCGAGCCCCCCTCCTCCCCTCCTCTCCCCCCACCACATCTGCGACGCGCTGAACCGGCTCAGGGGCACCTCATCGAGGGTGTCCCCGAACGCCGGCTGCGAGGCGTGAGGCTGCGGTTGGTTTCACAGTGGAGCACTGTGCCACGATCGCGTCGTATGCCTGCCTCGCCGTACTACCGATCGGACCTGGCCCGCATTCATCACGAAGGGTTCGGGTTCCACGCGGATGCGGTGGCACCCGGAATCCTGACGATCCTCGAGCCGGTCCTCGAGCGTGGCGGGCTCGTCTTGGAGCTCGGCTGTGGATCCGGGCTGCTCACGAAGTCTCTGGTCGAGGCGGGCCATCGCGTGCTCGCGACCGACGCGTCGCCGGCCATGGTCGACCTCGCCCGTGACTTCGTTCCCACGGTGCCGGTCGAGGTCCTTCGGCTTCCCGATGATCCGCTGCCGACCGCCGACGCCATCGTCAGTGTCGGTCATGCGTTGAGCTACCTCGACAGTGAGGAAGACATCGATCGTTCGTTGGCCGCCATGGCGGGTGCGCTCGAGGTCTCCGGGATACTCGCCTTCGACATCTGTGACCTCGAGTGGGGAGCCGCCCGCCGCGAACAGCCACCCGGGGTCTGGTTCGGAGATGACTGGGTCCTCGCCACGCGCCGCTCGGTCATCGATGATCGGATCTTTCGGCGTGAGATGACGATGTTCGTCCGTGATGGCGAACTTTGGCGTCGTGATGACGAGACCCACGACAACGTGCTCATCGATACCAGCCGGCTCCCCGAGCTCCTGGCCAGGTTCGGTGTCGACGCGGAGGTCCGCCACGCCTTCGGCGACGAGGCACTCATGAGCGGACTCGTTGCGGTCGTCGGCCGCCGCCGAGCCTCCTGACCGGGATCCACCAGCCTCACCTGCCCCACAACGCCGGTTCAATGACCGGCAGGGCAGATCGGCACTTTCGTGATGCAGGATGTGTCTCCTCGAAGGCGATCAGAGCTCGATCCCGGGGTAGAGCGGGTGGCGTTCGAGCAGGTCCTTCACTCGGGACCGAGCGGAGGCCGCGATGGTCTCCTCGCTCCGGAACTTGACGAGTGACGGCTTCCCTCGGTTTGCCCCGGAGTCGATCACGCCGGGTGAGGTGGCGCGAAGAACCGAGGCGAGGATGTCTCCGATCTCGCTCATCTCGGCGGCGCCCATGCCCAGGGTCGTGACCGCAGCAGTGCCGAGCCGCAGCCCGCTTGTGTACCAGGCACCGTTCGTCTCATTCGGAACGACGTTGCGGTTCAACGTGATGCCCGCGGCCCGAAGGGCAGCTTCCGCTTGCCGTCCGTTGAGCCCGAACGGGCGGACATCGATGAGCACGAGGTGGTTGTCCGTGCCGCCGGTGACCACCGGCACGCCACCGGCGATGAGCGATTCGGCGAGGATCCGTGCGTTGTCCACCACCGCCCGCGCGTAGGTCCTGAAGGAAGCATCGGACGCCTCCGCGAGCGCGACGGCCTTCGCCGCCATGACATGAGGCAACGGGCCTCCGAGAACCATCGGACAACCGCGGTCCACGAACTCGGCGAGGTCGGTGTCGCACAGAACGAGGCCTCCACGCGGCCCGCGCAAGGTCTTGTGCGTCGTGGTGGTCACGATGTGCGCGTGGACCATCGGGTCGTAGTCGCCGGTGAGGACCTTGCCGGCGACAAGACCAGCGAAGTGCGCCATGTCGACCATGAACGTCGCACCCACCTCGTCCGCGATCTCCCGCATCAGGGCGAAGTTGACCAGTCGGGGATATGAGCTGTACCCCGCGACGAGGATCAGTGGGCGCTCTTCGTGGGCCCGGCGTCGGACCTCGTCGTAGTCGAGAAGCGAGGTTTCGGGATCGACCCCGTACGAACGATGGCGAAAGAGCTTGCCGGAGATGTTGGGCCGGAAGCCGTGAGTGAGGTGGCCGCCTGCTTCCAACGACATGCCGAGGAGCGTCTGGCTCCCGAGGTCCTGACGCAGCCGTTCCCATTGCTCAGCCGCGAGGTCGTTGACGTGCCGCACGCCGAGGGCGGCAAGGGCCGGGGACTCGACTCGTTGGGACAGGACCGCCCAGAAGGCAACCAGGTTGGCGTCGATCCCGCTGTGTGGCTGTGCGTAGGCGTGGTCAGCGCCGAACAGGGCGCAGGCCAGCTCATCGACCCTCCGTTCGATCGTGTCGATGTTGTCGCAGCCCGCGTAGAGCCGGTGACCAGGACTGCCCTCCGCGTACTTGTCGCTCAGCCAGTTGCCCATCGCCAGCAACACCGCGGAGCTGGCGAAGTTCTCGCTGGCGATCAGCTTGAGATGGCGGCGCTCGTCCGCCAGCTCCTGGAGAACAGCGTCCGCGACAGCCGGCTCGACTCGTGCGACAGCGTCGAGGGCAGCCGCGAACGCAACCGTCTCACCGGAGATCTCTTCGGCACGAACGCCGAACCTCGAGAGATAGCTGGTCAGCAGCGCGCCGTTGGCCATGATGGGACCCCCTCTGATGAGATGCCCAGGCGTTCGGCGCAGCTTGGAGATCGCTTCCCGGTGGTTGACCCCACCTCGAAACGCCAGTCACGACCTCGACCAGAGCCTACGTCAGCGGGCTGAGACCTGTAGGTCACGCGGCTCAATCGGGTTCGAGCGTCGGTAGTACTTCAGCGATGAAGTGTTGATCACCGGCGAAGGTCGGGTGGAGCTGCAGGAACTCTTCGCTCGTGCACCATCGAGTGGCGGCTACCGCTGCGGGGTCGGGTCGGAGTGACCTGTTGGTCGGCGTCGCAGTCCACCAGCGAAGTTCGTATCGACCGTTCGAGCTGGTGCAGCGCCAGACCTCGTGTGGCGTGGACGAACCGTGATCCCGAGTTCCTCGTCCATTTCACGATTGACGGCATCGTGGTCGGTCTCAGTTGGTTCGAT